>CAWHGU010000001.1:0-100836 GCA_963829005.1 Vulcanimicrobiota bacterium
GGTACCGCGCTAGTCGCGCGCAGCATTTCGATGAAGACGCGCAGGCTACGCATTCTTCGGTTATGCGTATTCGTCGGCGTGATCGTCCTCATTGTATACGCGATCGCCGCAATCGATCTCCACTTCAATTTCACGCCGAGCATGCCGCTCGGCATTTATCGCCTCACTCCGCTATCGAAGAGTGGAGTTCAGCGTGGCATGTTCGTCGCTGTGTGCGCACCGCCCGTTGCCGCCGAGCTCGGTCGCCGCCGAGGATACCTTGCAGCAGGACGTTGCCCGACCGCAGCGGAGCCGCTCCTAAAGGTCGTCGCCGCCGTCGCCGGCGACTCGGTTACGGTCTCGGCCAACGGAGTGGCTGTCAACGGATGCCTTTTGCCGCATAGCCGGGCGCTCTCGCACGACGCCGCCGGGCGCCGGCTTTCCCCGTGGCCTCAGGGCCACTTCCGGCTCAGGCGCGGCGAATTTTGGCTCTACGCCGATAACGATCGAAGCTGGGACTCCCGATATTGGGGCCCGGGGCGCACCACCGCCGTCCGAGCCACCGCGTTTCCCCTCCTTGTCGTCCGGTTCGATTCCGCTCTGCGAGCCGCGGCCGTGCTCCAGTGCGGCGCGCTCCGCTGGCCCACAGCCTCGCCCCAGTTCAGAATCGCTCGCTCGCGTGTGCTATAGTGCCGATGAATGTTCACGGCTGAGGAATGGTCACGCCATCTCGAACGGTTGCTCCGGACACTGCCAGGGCCCAAATTCGATTCTGGCCCGTACAGCTGCTTCTCGAACAACTTGAACATGAAGGGTTGCTCAGCAGCGACACCATCAAGAGCGAACCGCTCGACGGCAGCGTTGGGTGGTGTGTCCGATTAAATCCCGCCGGACGTAGTTTGCTGGACGGAACGCAGCCTGCCCGACCCATGCCTTCGTTTGGCGCGATCACTACAATCACCGGTTCAACGTTTACCAATTCGCCTGTCGCAATTACTGGCGCTGGCGATGCGGCCGTAACTGTGCAAATACCGTCGATCCCGCCCGACTTGCGCGCTGCGATAGACTCCGATTCGACAGCGGTTGCGCAACTGCGCGCACTCGAAGAAGAAGTTGCTAAGCCGGCCCCTCGTGGGGCGATCGTCCGTCAACTCTTCGGTGGCCTGCGTACCACCATTGAATCGATGAACCTCAGCACCGACATTGCGGCGCACGGTCACGACTGGCTTGCGGCGTTCCACACAGCTATAGCGCATTTGCTGCAATAGGAACTTTCGAAGAGAAGCTTCGGTTCAGTCAAGCGCTGGCCTCCAACAGCGGAGCATGCATATCCCGGAGATCGTGCAAGCTGCAAGGTTTCGCGCGCCGGGCGTGCGAGCGATTTAGCGATCTTGCCGCATAGAAATGAGCCGCTTCAGGGTGTCCCGCAGGCGCGGATCGTCCAGTTCTTCGATCGTTTTACCAATGTGCGGGCTCACGTCGCCGCCACGCGGCCAGTTAGGGCAGTGGCGCTCCCAAAGGGCGGAGACAAGAGATCCTTCGACAGGCTCGGGCCATTGACCGTGAATCCGCCGATGTTCAGCCCACTCGTCGGGTGTCATCGCGACGCGTCTCTCATTGCGCCGTTTGAGGTCGGCGCGAAACTGCTCACCCCAAACGAACGACCCATGCGACGTCACCGCGCCGCCCTCCCAAAGCTTGCGGTGGAGATTGTCGTTGGAAACGAACACCCTACAGAAAGGCGCATAGAGCAGGTATTCCAAGTCGATCGCGTTCGAAGGGCGCGTCCCAAACAAGTCGCACGCCATACCGACAGCAAAGGACATGTAGACGCGAGCGACGTGTCCGGCAAATGGAGCGTATTCGGCAATAGTTGCACCGACCTGTCGTGTGAAGAAATAAGCGATGGCGCTCGTCCGCTCGAGATCGGTTCCGCGAACGACCCTCAGCGCAATATCTATCAGGTCTTTTTGGGTCGTCGGATTCCCATCGCTAATAACTCGGTCGATACCATCGACGACGTCCTTCATCGTCGTCGGATTGCCAAGCTGGTGCGCTAGCGGTCTCCACCGTTCGCGTTCGACACCAAGGTCCGTCGCCTCGATGCCGGCACGCCATGCCGCGGCCGTTGCACGGTCGCCCGTGCTGAGATCTCCCGCCGCCCAGCGAGCCCACATCGCTTGCTGTGGGATTTCCGATACCGTCAACGCCAAGTGCTCGCTGTCAAAGGAAACGCCTGGTGTACCAACCATGACGGGGAGCTGCAGACCGTTCATCGGCGGCCCCTGGCCGTGGAGACTGCCTACGACGAGTGACCGAAGCGGTGGCGGCTCGGCGCCGTGCGCGCCGGTCATCTTCGTGGCAAGCTGGCGCACGAGATCCTCGCCGATTCGGCCCTTACTAGTCGGAGGCTTCTTTTAGATCGGCGATTATTTCGCAAATGAGAGTGGGCGGGCACGTTGGCGTGAAGTACAAGGTCATTTCGTCGATCAACGCGCCGTTGAGCGACTGTATGAACGACTTGTCGAAGATGATCCGCGGGCCGACAATCACGCTTGGTACAACCAACCTGGGCCAAAGTAGGTGGCGGTGCGCAAGCCCCGCGAGCTCCGCGCTAGTGGAAGCGATTTGCCTCTGACGGGAAGGCGGCTCACTACACCGTTCACTACACAGAATCGGCCAAAAGCGTTCTGCGATTTCTTTTAGCCTTCGTAGCCCTATGCGCAAAATTGTCAGTACCAGCAAGGATAATCGGGGCTCAGAGGGTAGTGGCGGGGACGTTAGGAGAACCTCCTACACGCTCCCGCAGAGTCACGTTCGACTCGGCATGATGCACACGATAGGTTAATCGCCGCTGAGCCGATCGTCCGGACGCTCGCGCCGACGTCGCCCTGCCATAGGCTGCGTGCCGTATTTTAAGATGACATGCAAAACCGCGGGACAAAGCTCTGATGGTTTAGAAGCGTTCAAAATCGCCCACGCCGAGCTGTGGGCTTACGACTTACCTTCTGCGGACTGTAGGCGGGGTTACATGGCTGGCGGAGATAAGATAAATCGAGTCGTTCTTCTTATGCTAGAGAACCGGTCGTTCGATCATGTCTGCGGATATCTGCGGATGCTCGATCCCCGAATCGATGGCTTGCTGGGTGTAGAGTATAATCATCTCGACCCTGATTCGCCTGATTCGACTAAGATTATTGTATCGGATGACGCGACGTACGTGCCTGATTTATCGCCCAGTCCGGGTCACGAGGTCACCGACGTTCAAACGCAGCTCTATGCCGGCGCCGATGGGAAAAGTATTACGAATGCCGGCTTTGTCGAGGATTATGTTGAGCAAGGGGTGGCGCCGGCGACGGCAGGCCGCGTTATGAAATGCTTCTCTCCGAGGATGCTCCCGGTTGTTACCACTCTTGCGGGCGAATTCGCGCTTTGCGATCATTGGCATTCTTCGATGCCCGGACCGACGTGGCCTAATCGGCTATTTGTGCACTGCGCGACTTCGGGAGGGTTTACTGATAACACGGCGCGCGAGTACAATATGGTGTCGATCTTTGAGCGTCTGAGTGATCAAGAGTTGGATTCTTGGCGGATCTACTCCCATGACACGCCACAAACGTTCATGCTTACGCGCCTGCGAAACGCACGAATCTGCGCTTCTTCGAACAGTTCGATTCTTTCATTCGCGATTGCGAAAATCGCACCTTACCGCGCTATTCTTTTATTGAACCGCGGTACTTCAGCGTCCTAGGAGCGGCAGCAAACGATGAACATCCCGATCATGGGGTACTACCGGGCGAGCAACTCATTGCGACCGTCTATAACGCGCTACGAGCTTCGCAGATATGGAGTCAAACGCTGCTAATCGTTACATGGGATGAGCACGGTGGCTTTTATGATCACGTTGCGCCACCCAGCACCGTCAATCCTGATGGATTAGTTTCCCCTGACTGCAACTTCGAGTTACTGGGACTGCGCGTTCCAACGCTTCTAATCTCGCCCTGGATCCCGGCGAATACGGTGGACCACAATCTTTACGATCATTCTTCATTCCGGCTACATTGAAGGCAATCTTCGGCACGTCATCGTTCTTAACAAGACGTGATGATATGGCGAAAACATTCGAAGACATTTGTTCCCTGCCGGCATGGCGGACAGATACAGTGGAGCGGATTTCGCCTGCCGCCCCGTCGCTGGCAGCGGCCTTACATGCCACCGTGCAAAGTAGCATGAGTGCTATTCGGCCACCAACCGATCTGCAGCGAAGCCTGGTCAATCTGGCGAACCGCATGGCGCCCGACCAGGCGCGAAACCAGTATTCGTTGACAACCGAGTTACAGGCGGCAAGCCACGTTCACGACGTAACGTTGCGGGTCTTGTCCTCTTGAGAAGTCTCGGTCTCCATTTGCAGCTTGATTGTTTTTAAAGAGTGAAGACGCCCGATAATCCGGTCCGAGAAAGCAACTTGCTACGTGGTTTCGATATTTCAATCTTCGTAAGCCGCGTTGACTGGTCAACGGCCATAGGCTCGACTGGCGCCCGATTTGCATTCCTTGAGTGCGCGAGAGGCATGGAGATCGGAGCTAAGTTCTCCGATCTTTGGCACGCTAGACCTGCAAGTATCATATGCGGGCCCTACCAACGGTTATTTAGCGCGCTTTCCGGCGAGGATCAGGCTCGAACCTTCATAGATGCACTTTCGAAGGCCAATTTACTCAGCACCGACCTTCCGCCAGTGCTCGACATTGAGGCCGACCCCGACGGGCAGAGGGCGACACCGAACGAATACATCGCGTTAATGAACGACTGGGTCACAGTGATTCAACAACAGTTGGGCCGACAGCCTATAATATATACGAATCCGTCATTTTGGGCTTATCTGGGCAGCCCTACTCGGTTCGGTCGTTTTCCCTTGTGGATCGCGCATTACAAGGTCGCGGTTCCGAACGTTCCTAACCCGTGGACGGCTTACGCTTTTTGGCAGTATGAACAAGCTGCGAATGTCGCCGGCGTGGATAAGGCTGTCGATCTTGATGTCTTCAATGGGAACGAGAATGCGCTTTCGAAACTCATCGAATCATCGATTCTTTCGGGCCCATCATTGCGCTGAAGAATCACGACTTTGTGTGAACGCTCTAGAAAAAGCGGTGCGTTGCGCATCGGTAGAGAGCGCCTGCTCCTCTAACGGCCGTCTAACGGATTCCGCAAAACTCGTCGGGATTCGAAGGGATTACCCGGGACTCAAAAACGCGAAAACCCGTACAGGAAAGGACTCTCGGGTATTCGACGGGAGCGGCCGGGACCCCGATCACGGGTTCGATTTCCGTTGACGCAGGCAAATTCTTCTCGTTTCTATCGACGTTTTTGATCGCCAGTATTATCGCGGTCTAACAGCGATCTAACGAACGGAGTAAAGAGGGATACACCGCACCCGCGACCCGATGCCGGCGCCGCCACCCGGCAAGGCTACCGCGCTGGCGCATCCCACGCGCAAGGCGACCGCTGACGCGGCTCCGCTCCGCGCCGGCCTTGCGCGCGGGTCCCTTCGCGCGCGGTTACGCCGCCGTGCGGCGGCGCCATTGTCGGGCCGCGGGAGAGAAAAGTGATCGAAGTTTACGGTACCACACTTGCCTGCATCCGGGAGATCAAGCGTGGCATGCTCGTGCGCCGGTTGGCCGGCTTTCACGTCGTCGTGGACGTGCGTACGATCGAAGAAGAAGCCGTTCGTTTGTGGCTAGACGATGGTAGCACCATCACTCTTGGCGCAAAGGGCCTCGTAGAAATCGCGCGCTGAACTGCACGCCATCCCACGACCGCCACTTGACGTCCGCCAGGACGCGCGGGATAATTGGCATGTAACAGTACAGCAGACTTTCGCCCCGCATAATAATGCAGGCAAAAGGCGTACGTAAGGGCTCCCGAGGGCCCTTTCTTTTTTGTCGTGCGCGGGAACACTCAAATGCAACCAACGCGAGCCTTAGAGCAAAGCGCCGTCAACGTCATTCGTGACGAACATGCCCAATAGCGGGGCCGGCCCGCGGATCTCTCTGGACGGATAAAATGGCGCTTGATGCAGCAACCAGTAGCCTCGATGATGTGCATAATACTTGCAGAAACTATCAGAAACGATCCAAGCCGGCGCCAACGGTCCGCCGAGCGGCCAAGCCGTTCTGCTGACGGTACCACAGGTGTGCGGGCTCCTTGGATACCACAAAACGAAAGTCTACGGCTTGATGAAGCGCGGCCTGCTCCCATATCTGCTTGACCGGAGGACGGGGCACCGTAGGGTCGAGTACCGAGCTGTCCAGCAGTTTGTGAAAAGACTGGCGCCCGCCGCCTTGAAGGGAGTGCTTCCTAATGGCCAAGCGGGCTCACGGCGAGGGCACCATATCCCGGCGAAAGAACGGCACTATTGAGGGAAAGTTGAGCCTCAAGGGTACGGATGGGTCGATTGTCCGCAAGTCGTTCTACGGCAAGACCCGCGGCGCGATCGCCACGAAGATGCGTGAGTACCGCGAGGAGCACCGCACTTCCGTCGCCACACAGACTGCAGTGACGCTTGGCAATTATCTAACAACTGGCTCAACGCTCTGAGCATTCGTCCGAGTACGTTCAAGCTTCGCGAGCACATGATTAGCAAGCATATCGTGCCCCACATCGGAGCGCGCAAGCTTAACGAGCTCACGTCAGATGATGTTCGCTTCCTATTGCGCCGCTGGAAAGATGACCAGGTCGGCCTGGTGACGCGGCGGACCGCGTTCGTCACGCTCTCGTGCGCTCTCAATGTCGCGTTCCGTGAAGGCAAGATCGCGCGGAATCCGTGTGAGACCGTCGCCACGGCCGAAGCCACCGCGACCCGAATACCGGTTCTCGATGGTAAGCAAGTGATGAAGCTTCTTGCTACATCTCAAAATGCTCGCGACCGCGCACTACTGAGCCTAGCAGTTACAACTGGCATGCGGCAAGGAGAGATCTTCGCTCTCACGTGGGATGACATCGACCTGGCCGCTAAGACGATCGCCATCAAAAGCACACTGGCGGAAGATCGTGGCGGTCATCTCGTACGCTCGGAGCCGAAGACGCCAAAGTCCCGGCGCGTGATTTATCTTCCCGAGCTCGCGCGCGCGGCGCTAACCGCGCTTCAAGCAGAGAACAACTCGACAAGCGGCTTCGTCTTCACATCGGCGGCCGGCACGCCGCTTCGCAAGAGTAACTTCCTCAGGCGCACTTTCAAGCCGTTGCTCAAACAGGCGGAATTGCCCGACGTCACGTTCCATAGCCTTCGCCACACCGCCAACTCGCTGCTCATCGAGGCGGGAGAAGATCCACTCGCGATCGCGGGCAGTTTGGGGCACTCGGACACCCGCATGATGTTCGAGCGATACGGCCACCTGTTCAACCATACGGCCAAGCGCGTGGCCCAAACTGCGGACCGGATCTTCGCCGCGCTCGAACCGGATTGTCGTACGATTGTCGTAAATGCGGCCCATCGCTTCGCATTGCCACGGAAAGAAAAACGCCAAAACTCTTTACAGAGTAAGGCGTTTTCGATGGTGGAGATGGGGGGACTCGAACCCCCGACCCCTTACATGCGAAGCAAGTGCTCTACCAGCTGAGCTACATCCCCACGGCGTGCCGATTTGGCGACCGTGGAGGATTGTACGTGCCGGCCTGGGCACCTGTCAAAGCGGATGAGGAACGGCGCCTGTTATGTCGCCTTTGCGTTGGCGGCCGTCGTGCTGCTCGGCGGCGCGGAGCCCGCGCATGCGGCTCCGCCGATCCTGGTGGCGTCGAACCGCTGCAACAGCCAGACGATTGACGACGCGTCGTCGCGCGTCCGCGACTACGATCGGCACGGCCCGGGGAATGGATCCGCCAAGCTGCTGCAGCGCTATGGCGCACTCGTCGAGGTGATCTCGACGCTCAACGAGGAGCGCGACATCCTCGACAGCATGTGCGCGAGCGACGCGCAGCGAGCGCCGCTGTTCGCACAAATTGCGGCGTACTCGGCCTGGGCGCTCGCGCTCGAGGCCGATGTGGCGGCCCAGCTCAACGCGTCCTGCCCTGCCGCGGCGACCGCGCTGCCTACGATGATGCTGGCCGACGCCTGGCTGGCGCTCGCGAACGTCGTCAACGCCAACGGCGGAGCCGTGCCGGCTTCCTTCACCGACGTCATTTCAAGAGTGAAAACGCGAGCGGATGCGGTCGGACTCGCATTGCCTGCATGGGCAGACAGCTCGGCCTACTGGGCGAGTCAGGTTCGGGACAAGGCCAAGACCGCGATCACCACCTGCCCCACGCCGAGTCCTTCGGCGGCCCCTTCGACTCCGCTCAGGGTGACACGGGGAGAATTGCGAATAGTTCGCAAATAGGCGGGCGTGGGAGTCCGGGCCAATTACGTGACGCGTCCCCGAGAATGGATCGCGTCGATTCTATCGCGCGATCGGCGGTTTTTGTCGGCCGCGGAGATTCATCGCGCGCTCAAACATGCCGGCGCGCGCGTGTCGCTGTCGACGGTGTATCGCACGCTGGACCGCCTGAGCGGCAAGGGCGACGTGACGGCCCGCGCCGACGCCGAGGGCGAGGTAACCTACATGCTCTGTGAGCCGGCGCGTCACCATCATCACGCCATTTGCGGACGGTGCGGGCGCGTCGAGGACGTCGACTGCGCCGCGATGGAACAGTTCGCGAAATCGCTGCGCGCTCTGCACGGCTTCGAGCTGGACGGCCACGCGCTGGAGTTCTTCGGAACGTGCCGCTCCTGCCGATGACGCGTGCGGCCCTTGCGCTTCTTGTCGCTTTAGCGGCGTGTTCGCACGCCACCCTTCGACAAGCTCCGGGTGACACACGGAGTTCCGGCAAGGTCGCCATCGTGACGACGATCTCGACGCTCAATTCGCTGGTGGAGGGCGTCGGCGGCCAATACGTGACCGTCAGGAACATCGTTCCGGTCGGCGCGTCGCCGGAGACGTTCCAGCCCGCGCCGCAGGACGTCGCGGCGGTTGCGGACGCCCAGGTGCTCGTCGAGAACGGCGCGGGACTCGAAACCTGGCTCGACCGGCTGTTGCGCGACGCGGGCTCGCGGAATCTGCGCGTCGTTGTCTGCGCCGACGGCCTGCCGGTCAAAAGCCTCAACCCGCACCTCTGGATGGATCCCGTGCTGGCGCAGCGCTACGTTTTGAGGATTCGCGACGCGCTGGTCGCGGCCGAACCCGCGCATGCCGACGCGTTCCGGCGTAATGCCGATAACTATAGCCGGCGCCTCGCCGACCTCACGAAAAGCATCCAGCGGCAGATCGACACGATTCCGCCGTCGCATCGCTACATGATCGTATTCCACAACGCGTGGCAGTACTACAACGACCGGTTCGGCATCACGACGCTGGGTTTCGTCGAGCGCAATCCCGGTCAAGAGCCGAATCCGCAACAAATCGCGCGGCTGATTGACCTCGCCAAGGCGCATCACGTCCACGGCGTCTTCAGCGAGCCCGAGTACAGCCCGAAGATCCTCTATTCCATCGCGCAGGGCGCGGGAATCCGTGTCGTCGAGGACCTGTATGACGATTCTATCGGCACGGATCCGCGCGTCGCTAACTACATCGCGATGCTCAACTACGACACGGGCGTGATCGTGAAGACGCTGAAGTGACGCATGACACGGGAGATGCTGTTGTAGCGCGACGCTTGACCGTGCGGTACGAGGACTTCACGGCCCTGCTCGACGCGACCCTCACCGTGCATAACGGCGAGTCCCTCGGCATCGTGGGGCCGAACGGCTCCGGAAAGTCGACGCTGCTCAAGACCATCGCGGGCCTCTTGCTGCCGGCGAGCGGCGAGCTGCGCGTGCTCGGAATGCAGCCGCGGAGCCTACCCCCGGGTACCATTGCGTACGTTCCACAAGTCGAGGCGGTGGATTGGTCCTTCCCGGCCACGGTCTGGGACGTCGTCGCGATGGGGCGTTTCGCGCGGCTGCGCTTCTGGCAGCGCTTCGGCGCGCACGACCGGCAGGCCGTGCACCGCGCGATCGACCTGGTCGGCATGGCGCCGTTGGCCACGCGGCCTATCGCGCATCTCTCGGGTGGCCAGCAGCAGCGCGCGTTCGTCGCGCGCGCGATCGCGCAAGAACCGCGGCTGTTGCTCCTCGACGAGCCGACGACCGGCGTCGACGCGGCGACGGAAGAAGCGCTCCGCGAGATCGTTCGGCGGCTCGTCGCCGACGGCTTGACGATCCTGACGGCGACGCACGATCTCGACAACGTCGAAGAGTGGTTCGATCGCCTGCTGGTGCTGGATCGCCGCGTGCTCGCGCTCGGCACGCCACGCGAGGTGGTGGCGTCCGGCGCGTACAGCGCGATCCGCGAGCACGCACACACGCACGGGCATCTGCGTCACGATCACGAGCCGCACGCCGCCCACGCCGCTCACCCGGAGATCAAGGCGTGACGATCCTCACCGAGCCGTTTCACTACGCCTTCATGGAGCGCGCCTTCGTGGCCGCGCTCGCAGTGGGTCTGCTGTGCTCGACCATGGGGACGTACGTGATTTTAAGAAAGCTGTCGTTCATCGGCGACGGAATCGCGCACGCGTCATTCGCCGGAATCGTCATCGCGTATCTACGCGGTGCGAACTTCTATATCGGCGCCGGCATTGTAGCCGTGCTCACGGCGGTCGGCATCGGATTCGTGCATCGCCGCGGCCGCATCTCGCTCGACACGACGATCGGCGTTCTCTTCACCGGGATGTTCGCGCTGGGCGTCTACCTGATGAGCCAGCAGCGCAGCTACGCGATCGATCTGCAGAGCTTCCTGTTCGGCGACATCCTCGCCGTGCAGCCGCAAGACCTGTGGCTGATCCTCGCGCTCAGCGTGATCGTGACGGCGGCTGTCGTCGTGCTCTTCCGCGGGCTGCTCTACACGACGTTCGATCCGGTCGTCGCGCAAGCCAGCGGCATCGCGGCGCCGGCGTACGAGTACGCGCTCCTCGTGATGCTGGCGCTCACGATCGTCGTCTCGCTGCAGGCCGTCGGCATCGTGCTCGTCGCGGCGCTGCTGGTCACGCCGGCGGCGGCCGCGTATCAGCTGACGTCGCGGTTCGCGCCGATGATGGCGCTCGCGGCGCTCTTCGGCGCGGTCAGCACGGTCGGAGGCCTCTATCTTTCGTACTACGTCCGCGCATCCAGCGGCGCCACGATCGTGCTGCTTGCGACGCTGCTGTTCTTCGCGGCGATCGCCGCGAAATATCTCCGGCGCGCTACCGCACGCGCAGTGTGAAGGGCGCCGTATAAACCGCGCCGTTTGTGGCGGCGAACTGGATCCACAGTTTGTAGGTCCCGGCGGGCAGCGCCGGCATGGCCATCGTCATGAGCGGGCCGGCCTGTGCGCTCCCATTCATGTTCATGCCGGCGCCCATCGCCGTCGCGGGCGCGCCGCGCAGCGTCGGGTGGATGTGGACGTACTCCAGCGTCGCGGTGTCGATGAAGACGGCGTGGGCTGCCGCGCCGAGGTAGGTTGTAAGATCGCGCGCCGGGCGGCCGCCCTGCACTACCGTGACGTCGAGGCTTTGCCGTACGTTGGCGTGCAGCGTCGTGCGTGCGAGGGCGACGCCGTACGTGCCCGCGGAGACGCTCGGCGGCGACGGGGTTGCGGAGAGCGGTTGCGGCGTGGGTTGCGTTGCCGCCGTGGAACCGTTGGGCGCGATCGTAAAGCGGAAGACCTGCTGGCCGATTCCGTGCGGTGTCGTGTCAGCGTAGGCGTAGTAACGATGACCGGCGTCCTTCGAAAAAGGCTGACGAAACGTTCCGGCGCCGCGATCGAACACCGGATGCAGGTGCATGAACGTCCGAAAATCGTCGCGCACGACGATCAGATGGATCAGCTTCTGCATGTCGACGTCGTAGTTCACGATTGGTGTTTTGCCGTCGCTTCGGAATTGCCGAAGCACCAGGGTCACTGAAATATCGCTGAACGCCTCCGACCGTGCCGTCGATACGATCTTGGGCGCGCCGCCGAGCAGTGCGAAGATGCCGCGCTGCTCGACGCTCATCACGGCCTGACCGCCGGCGGCGGCGCCTGCCAGCGCGATCGCTGCCGCGAGGGCGCCGATCAGTCGGGTGCGCGAACGACGGTCCACGTCTCATCCTCCAGTCGTTGTAGGTAGCCGCCCTTTTCGAGCGCCTCGAGCGCCTCGCGCAGTGCCGCCCGCTCGTTCTTATTCGGCATTCCCGCCCAGCGCATCGCCAGCGCGTTCAGCTCCAACCGCGCTCCCGGCACGAGCTCCTCGCGCAAGAAGCGCTGCGGCAGTTTGACGCGCTCCATTCGCCGCGCCACCGGCTCGAGAGCTGCCTCAAATGACGTGGACTGCTTCGCTGGCTTTTCGTCCTTCGACTCCGCCGCTTCGCGGCTCCGCTCAGGATGACAATAGGGTTCAGCAACACGCTTGGGTGTGAAGGTGCCGACGATGATCGGATCGGCGAGCGAGCCCAGCGACTCGCCGAGCACCGTGCCGGCGGACTGCCACGGCACGGCGTGCACGACGGGCGAGCGGCGTTCGATGCCGCGCAGGATCGCGCGCGCGACGCGCTGCGGGGACGTGGGCGGGACTTGTTGCGCGCGCTCGATGCCGATCGTCGAGTGAAACTCCGTCGCGACGAGGCCGGGATCGACGTAGGTCACGGCAATTCCACGCGGGCGCAGCTCGCGCCGCAGCTGAATCGCGGCGGCGCGAAGCGCGGCCTTGGCCGGCGCATACGCGCCGTAGTTGGGCAAGGGGATTCGCGCGCTTCCCGATCCGACGAACACCAGCTGGCCACGGGTTACCTCCAGCGATGCGAGCGCCGCGCGAGCGAGCCGCAGCGGTGCCGCAAAATTCAGTTGCAACTGCGCGTCGATCTGCGCGTCGCTCTCCTGGATCAGCGCGCCGTACGTGCCGCCGCCGGCGTTGTTCACGACGACGTCGATGCGTCCGAAGGCGCGCAGCGCCGCGTCGACGACGCGGGCCGGCACCTCCCGCGCGGTGACGTCAGCGGCCAACGTCACGCAGCTGCCGCCGCGGTCGCGGACGGAGCGCGCGAGCTCGTCGAGGCGAGCCGCGCGGCGTGCGACCGCGACGACGCGATAGCGCTCCTGAGCGGCCAGCAGGGCGAGTGCGCGACCGATGCCGGAGCTCGCGCCGGTCACGATCAGCGTGCGGCCGTCCTCAGCCATGCGCTTCGCAGTAATTCTGGTACTCGCGCTCGATGCTCTTGGGCAGACCGGCGTAGTGATCGCCCTCGTCCGCAATCGCCGGAGGAGGCGGCTCGACGACGTCGCGCCGCTCGCGGGCGAATCCCGCGAGAGTCGCCGCGACCGGCTTGGGCGTGCCGTCGGCGCGTACGACGCCGAAGCGCAGCTCGTGCGGCGCCTGGTCGAACGGTGGGAACTTGGCCAGCGCCGGATCGTAGTCGGCCCAGCACCACCAGAAAGCCCCGAGCGCGCCCGACGCATGGAGGCGATGGAACACTGCCTTAGCGTACTGCGCCATTTCGTCTTCGTTCAGACACGCGAAACCGTTCACGCGCGAGCTTCCCGGCGGGCACTCCGGATTGCCGAACTCGCTAAACAGCACGCTCTTGCCGCTGAACGACTGCTGCAGCCGGCAGAGGAACGGAACGACGTCGGTGTCGAGACGATCCCGTGCGAACTTGCTGTACACGGAATAGCCGTGCATCGTCGCGAACGGCCACGGCGCCGCGATGCTCGACGGCCGCAGGATGCGGTCTTGCTCCAGGTCCTCACCGTGCATGCCGCCCGTGGCGCCGGCGCCGGATGCCTCCAGCAGCGCGTCGCTCAGACGCTCGCTCCACTGCGCCGCGTCCTGCGCGGTTGACGGCACCCGAAGGTTGGAGAACTCGTTGCCGAGGTCCCACGCGAACAGCGCCGGATGCTGGCGCACGCGCTCCCCGACACGCCGCGCGAACAGCAGCTGTGCGCGAAGCAGCTCGGGATTGGCGTAAAAATCGCCGATCGACCGATCCACGACCGCACCGTTCGCAGATCGTGCGGAATCGCCCGTGCGTCGCCTCGCGCTCGAGCGTCCACGCAGGCAGCCAGTTGACCCCGCTCATGTGACCGCAGAACAGCGTCGGCATCGCCTTCAGACCGGCGCCGGCGATGCGCTCCATCACGGCATCGAAGCGCTGCAGCGCGCCGGCGTCGACCGCGTTGGGTGCGGGCGCAAACGCCTCCCACATGAGGAAGAAGCGCACCACGTCCAAGCCGAGCCCCTTGATGCGCGTCATGTCTTCGCCGATCTCGTCGATGTCGAAGCGTTGCCACATGTACATCGCACTGCGGCGCGGCCAGTAGTTGATGCCGAGAAGAAACCGCGACATGCGCTCGTCATTCTTCCTTCAACGGAGTTTACCCGGCTATGGCGAAGCGGTTTGCGATGGCGCAGGCGAGCAGAGCACCGATCGTCGGGATCATTATGGGCAGCCGTTCGGATTGGGAGACGATGTCGAGCGCGCGCGACACGCTCGACGAGCTGCAGATCCCGTGCGAGGTCCGCGTGGTGTCCGCGCATCGGATGCCAAACGAGATGTTCGAGTACGCGGAGTCGGCGGCGCGGCGCGGGTTGCGCGCGATCATCGCCGGTGCGGGTGGCGCGGCGCACCTTCCAGGCATGACCGCCGCGAAGACGCTCGTCCCCGTCATTGGCGTCCCCGTGCAATCGGCGCGACTAGGCGGGCTCGACTCGCTGCTCTCGATCGTACAGATGCCGCCCGGCGTGCCCGTCGCCGCGATGGCGATCGGCGGCGCGGTCAACGCGGCGCTCTTCGCCGCGCGCATCGTCGCGCTGAGCGATGCGGGCGTTGCGGAGCGCCTCGCGGCATACGCCGCGCGGATGCACGACGCCGCGGCCTCCAGCAAGCTCGATTGAAGCCGATCGAGACCATCGGCGTGATCGGCGGCGGCCAGCTCGGACGCATGTTCACGCTCGACGCGAAGCGGATGGGCTATCATGTGATCACGCTCGATCCCCAGGAGCACTCGCCCTGCGGACAGGTCGCGGACGAACAGATCGTTGCTGACTACTGCGATCTCGAAGCGATCGACGAGCTCGGCCGGCACAGCGACGTGATCACGTATGAGTTCGAGAACATCGACATCGCCTCCGTGCGTCACCTCGAGGCGTCATCGCACCGCGTCACGCCGAGTAGCGGCGTCTTGCACGTCACGCAGAATCGACTGCGCGAGAAGCAGTTCGTTCGCGATGCCGGCCTTGACACGACGCCGTTTGCGCCCGTCCGGTCGGCCGCTGACCTGCGCGCCGCTGCCGAGCAGGTTGGATTTCCGGCGATCCTCAAGACCGCGCAGGGCGGTTACGACGGGAAGGGCCAGTGGCCGGCGGCGTCGCCGGAGGAGGCCGAGGCGGCGCTGGCGGCCGCGGGCGGAGCGGAGCTGATCTTCGAGCGCGTTGTGCCGCTTAAGTGCGAGCTGAGCGTCATTGCGACGCGTAACGCTCACGACGAGATCGTGAATTACCCCGTCGCGGAGAACACGCACGATCGCGGCATCCTCACGATGACGGTCGCTCCCGCTCGAGTCGATGCACAGATCGCCAAACGCGCCGAAGAGGCGGCCGCGATCGTCGGGCGCGGACTCGGTATCGTCGGCACGTACTGCGTCGAGTTCTTCCTGTCGACGAGCGGCGAGCTGCTCGTCAACGAGATCGCGCCGCGGCCTCACAACAGCGGCCACTACACGATCGACGTCACGCCCTGCTCGCAGTACGAACAGCACGTGCGCGCGATCTGCGGCCTGCCGCCGTCGCCGCCGCGCCTGCTCGCCAACGCCGTCATGCTGAACCTGCTGGGCGACGGCAACGGCGACCATCTCGCCGGCGTCTCCGAGCTGCTGCGCGACCCGTCCGTCGTGCTGCACCTCTACGGCAAGCGGCATGCCGTCGCGCGCCGCAAGATGGGCCACTTCACAATGCTGGTCGACGGGCCGGTCGACGACGCCGCGATCGAGCGTGCGAAGGCGGCCCACGCCAAGCTGTACTGGACGTCATGCTGACCGGGCAGCTGGGCGAGGCGTTCTACGCCTTCGTTACACTGATCGCGATGCTCAATCCGATCGAGGCGGCTGCGGCGTTCGCCAATCTCACGGAGGGGCGCTCTCCGCGCGAGCAGGCGCAGATAGCGCGGCGCGCTTCGATCGTCGCCGCGATTATACTGATCGGCTTCGCCTTCGCGGGCGAGGCGCTGCTAGGCGCGGTTGGCGTCGAGATCGGCGCCTTCAAGATCGCCGGCGGCTTGCTGCTGCTCAAGGTCGGCTTCGACATGGTCTACGCCGAGAAGACCGACACGCAAACCGCGGACTCCGCGAAGCCCGTCTCCGATCCATCGGTGTTTCCGCTGGCGATTCCGATCATTGTCGGGCCGGGCTCGATGACCATCGCCGTCGCGCTCGTGAAGCCCGGTCCGGGCCATAATCTCCACAGCGGCGTCTTCGTGATCATCGCGCTCGTCGTCATAGGGATCACGTATCTGTCCATGCGCGGAGCGCAGAAGCTCACGGCGTGGTTCGGCAAGACCGGCGTGGACGCCGTCGGCAGAATTTTCGGGATCATCGTCGCCGCGATCGCGGTGCAGCTCATCGTCAACGGCGTCGCGGGGCTCACGGGTCTGAAGATTCGTTAGGATGCGCCCCTAGGAGCGCTTGGCCTGCGTTCGAATAGTCGCCCCGATGATCGTCCGAGCCGGTGTCCTATATGACGGCACGCTGGAGCCACCCAAGCGCAACGTCGACCTGATCGTCGAGGACGGCCGCGTCACGGAAATTCGCGCGGCGCAGGGTCCGTGCGAGCTCGAGGCCGGGTGCGTCACCCCGGGTCTGGTCAACGCGCACGCCCATCTGGAAGGCAGCGGCGAGCCGGACATGATGAGCATGATCCAAACGACGACGCCCAATCAGCGGCTGCTGCACGCGGTCGAGAACGCATGCAAGTCGATAAAGGCCGGCGTCACGACGATACGCGACGTCGGCAGCTCCAATCGCATCGCGCCCGACGTTCACGAAGCGATCGAAGAGGGGCGCATTCCGGGGCCACGCATGCGCACGGCGGGCGCGGTGCTGTGCATGACCGGCGGGCACGGATGGCCGATCGGACGCGCTGTCGATTCGCCGTGGGAGGCGCGTAAGGCCGTGCGCGAGCAGATGTGGGCCGGCGCGGATTGCATCAAGCTGATCGCGACCGGCGGCGTGCTGACGAAGGGTGCCGTGCCGGGCAACGCGCAGCTCGCCCCCGACGAGCTGTCCGCGGCGATCGACGAGGCGCATCGGCACGGGCTGCGCGTCGCAGCCCACGCGATCGGCACGCAGGGCATCAAGAACGCGCTGCGTGCCGGGATAGATTCGATCGAGCACGGAACGATGCTCGACGACGAGTGCATCGCGCTCTTCAAGGAGCGCGGCGTGTATCTCGTTCCCACGCTGAGCGCGCCGACGTGCATCATGGCTCACCTCGAGGACGGGCATCAGCCACGCTACATCGTCGAGAAGGCGCGCGGGCTGAACGAGGTGATGCTGAAAAACATCCGGCTCGCGTACGAGAGCGGCGTGCGCATCGCGGGCGGCTCCGACGCCGGAACGCCCTACAACTACCACGAGAATTACGCGCAGGAGGTCGAGCTGATGTGGGCGCTGCTCGGGATGACGCCGCAGCAGGCGCTGCACGCGGCGACCAACGTCGCGGCCGAGCTCGTGGGACTGCACCACGGGCTGCTTGCGATCGGCGAGCCGGCCGACGCGCTGCTGCTGCGCGCCGACGTCGGCGAAGACGTGCGCGCGCTGCGCGAGCCCCAGCTCGTCCTCAAAGCCGGCCTGATTCAGTAGCGATGCTGCCCGCGACGCCGATCGCGCACGTCATCGTGCTGGTCCAGGAGAATCGCACGTTCGACAACCTCTTCGCCTCGTCGATCATCGCGAGCGGCGGTCCGTACCCCGGCGCGAACACGTCGCAGGTGGCGACCGTCGACGAAAAGCGCATCCGGCTGAAGCCGGTGCCCTTCGAGTATCCCGCCGACCCGCGGCACAATCACGTGTCGCTGCTCGGCGAGTGGGATCGCGGCAAGATGGACGGATTTGCCAACGACTTCGTCACCACGGTGGCGGGATTTCCGAAGCCCCCACCCGACTTTCCGTATGCGTACTTGCCGGATTCCGAGACGACGCTGTACCACGTGCTCGCGGCGCGCTACGCGCTCGCGGACGAGAACTTCGCGACGCGTCTGATTCCGACGTTCCCGAGCCACTACGCGCTCGCGACGGCGCAGCCGCGCATCGCGGGCAATCCCAACGACGCGATCTGGGGCTGCGACGCAAGACCGGGCACGACGGTTCCGCTCTTCGGGCCGGGCGAGACGATGATTCGGCCCGGCGTGTTTCCGTGCTTCGATCAGCCCACGATCGGCGATCTGCTGGACGCCGCGAATGTCAGCTGGAGGTACTACACCGGCGCGTACGATGACGCGACCGATCCCGCCGTCAACATCTACGACGCCTTTCGCAAGATCCGCTACGGCCCGGATTGGGAGCGCAACGTGATCACGCCGTCGGGCACGATCCTGAGCGACATCCAGAACTGCCGCCTGCCGCAGGTGTCGTTCGTGATGCCGAACTGGCTCGACTCCGATCACGCGGGCAATCTGAGCGCGGGCGGTCCGGGCTGGGTCGGATCGATCTATCTTGCGATCGTGCAGAGCCAGCACACCGCGTGCAACTACTACAAGGACAGCGCGCTGATCCTGACCTGGGATGACTCGGGCGGGTGGTACGATCACGTTTCGCCGCCGCCCGGCCCGGACGGAACGAGCTGGGGCTTTCGGATACCGATCGTCGCGATCTCGGCCTGGGCGCGCTCGAACTACGATCCGAACAAGCCGCAAGCGCTGCCGTACGTCTCGCATACGCGCCGCGAGTCGACCTCGATCGTGAAGTTCATCGAGACGACCTTCAACCTCGGGACGATGGGGCAGCGCGACGTACCGACGACGATCTGCACGACATGTTCGACTTCGCGCGCACGTCGCCGGTGCCGTCCTTTTCCGAGCTGTCGATGCAGCGGATGATTCGCCGCACGCGCTTCGACCTCGCGGCAGCCGAGAGCAGCGATCACCCGGTCGACGACGACCGCTAGCCGTGGAGCTGCAGGGAAAGCGGCTCGCCGTGCTGGCGGCGATTTCGTGGCCCGCACCGCCGCCCGGCTACGGACCCTGGGAGCAGGTCGCCTTCAACGTCGCGGACGGCATGCGCAACCGCGGCCTCGACGTCACTCTGTTCGCGACCGGGAACTCGCGCTTCGACGGCCGGCTCGTCTCGGTCGTCCCCGTCGGCCTCAACGAGGATCCGGCGCTCAACCAAGACGTGTTCACCGCGCTGCACATCGCGGAGCTGTTTCGGCGTACGCGCGAGTTCGATCTCATTCACAATCACCTCGACTGGAAACCGCTGACCTACGCGCTGAGCTCGCAGGCTCCGCCGCTGGTCACGACGATCCACGGCTTCTCGTCGCCGCAGATACTGGCGGCGTACTACGCGGGGGCGCAGCGGAGCTTCTACTGCTCGATCTCGAATGCCGACCGCGACCCCGGGCTCGAGTATCTGGCGACGACCTACAACGGCATCGATCCCGCGCAGTTCACCTTCAGCGACAAGCCCGGCGAGTATCTCGCGTTCCTCGGGCGCTTCCATCCCGAAAAAGGCACCCATCTCGCGATCGAGATCGCCAAGCGCGCCGGCGTGCCGCTGAAGATGGCGGCCATCCCGCACGACGAGGCGTACTTTCGGGAGCAAGTCGCGCCGCACATCGACGGCGATCGCGTCCAATTCCTCGGCGCGGTCGAGCGCGAGGGCCGCAACGAGCTGCTGAGCAACGCGCTCGCGCTCGTTCACATGAACACTCGCCCGGAGCGATTCGGGCTCACGACGATCGAGGCGATGGCGTGCGGAACGCCCGTGCTCGCGGCGCGCATGGGATCGATGCTCGAGATCGTCGTGGACGGCGTCACCGGATTCCTATGCGACGGCGTCGCCGACGCGGTGGACAAGGTTCCGCGCCTGGCGTCGCTCGATCGTCGCGCCTGCCGCGCGCACGTGGAGCGCGAGTTCAGTCTCGATCGGATGATCGACCGGTATCTCGAAGTCTACGCCACGGCGCTCGAGCTGCAGCTGCCGCCTCCGCCCAGCGAAGCGCTGCTCGAGATGCGGCGGCACGACTGGTGGGATCGGCCGATGGCGTACACGGAGATTCCGCCCAAGCCCAAGAACCTCGGCTTCCCATGAACGTTCGGGCGGAGCGCGACTACTCCGGGCGATTGCTCTTCGATAAGCTGGGCGTCGTCGCCGCGGCTCACGTCGCGCTCGTCGGCCGCCACGAGCCGGCGTTCACGTGCGGTCTGAATTCGCGCTTGGCCAAGGCCGCGTCGCAGTCGCTGCGCACGCGCTACGACCTGATATTCCTGCGCATCGACTCACCGCGAGATCTCGTGCGCATTCCCGCGTGCCGTCGTCCACCTCAAGGCCAACGGCGCGCTCTGGGTCTTTCATCCGAAGGGGCGCGGCGCATCTCCGACCGACGCCGAGGTGCGCGCAACCGGAATCGCCGCAGGCCTCGTCGACAATAAGATCAGCGCATATAGCGATTCGCATACCGCGACGCGCTTCGTCATTCCGCTGGCTCTGCGTTAAGAAGAGATCACCGCGCTTAATGCTGGCTTCATTTGGAGCGAGTATGATCGCGGCATGACTGTTTTGCGTCTCACCGCTTTTCTTATTGCAGCGACGACCATTTTCGGTCTCGCACCGGCTCGCTCCGTGGCGGCGCCGTCGGCCTCCGACCTGCGGATGGTCGTCGTCGTCAGCCGCCACGGCGTACGCTCGCCGACCCATCCCGCCGAGCTCAACCCGTATTCGCGCCAGCCGTGGCCCGCGTGGAGCGGTCACCCCGGCGACCTGACCGAGCGCGGTGCGCTGTTGATGCGCCAGTTCGGCGCGTACTATCGCCGCGTCTACGGCGGGATGCTCGGAGCTGCGAACGGCTGCCCGCCAAGCGGCTCCGTGTTCGTCTGGGCCGATGTCGATCAGCGCACCAAGGCGACCGGTGAGGCGATCGTGCAGGGGCTCGCGCCACACTGCACCATGACGGTCGGCCACGCCCCCGGCGATCCCGACCCGCTGTTCGATCCGCTGCCCGGCGTCGGCGTCGTCAACAAGGTGGAGTCGAGGGACTCGATCCTCGGATCGGTTGGTGGAAACTTCGGCGGGTTGCTCACGGCCTACGGATCCGCGTTCGCGACGATGGAAGACGTGCTGGGCTGCCCCGCGCCGTCGACGTGCAAGCGTATCTCCGACGTGCCGACGACCGTCGCCAACGACGGCGACGGCGGGCTCGCGACGCTTTCGGGCGGGCTCGACATGGCGGCCGACGTCGGCGAGAACCTGCTGCTCGAATACACCGATGGCCATTCCGACGTCGGGTGGGGACGTGTCGATCATGCCAAGCTCGTCGAGCTGCTCCAGCTGCACATCCTGGGCAAACGCCTCGAGCACAACCGCTACGCCGCTCGCGCGCACTCGTCGAACATCCTGGCGCACATCCTGCAGACGCTCGAAGAGGGAGCGACGGGCCATGCCGTGGCCGGCACGCGCGTGCCGCCCGGCGCGCGGTTCGTGTTTTTCTCCGGGCACGACACGCAGCTCGCCGAGTTTTCTGCCCTGCTGCGGCTCTCGTGGCTGATCGAGGGCGATCAGCTCGACGACACGCCGCCGGGCAGCGCGCTGATCTTCGAGCTGCACCGACCGTCCAACGGCGCCGCGTACGTCCGCACCTACTTCGTTGCGCAGACGCTCGACGCCATGCGCGCCGGCGAAGGCCAGAATCCGGTGCGCGTGCCGGTCTACGTGCCGGGCTGCCCGAGCCTCGATTGCCCGTTCGCAACGTTCACGACCGCGGTGAAATCCGCGATCGACCCCCGCTTCGTCACTAAGTGGTAACCGTTATCTTGTCATCCTGAGCCCTTCGACTCGCTGCGCTCGCTCAGGATAAACTCCGCGACGTTCTGTTGTCATCCTGAGCGGAGCGAGCGTAGCGAGCGAAGTCGAAGGGGCAACGGGCGGATTTATCTGCGGCGGCGGGCAAGCTTGTGAATCGCGGCCCAGTCGTTTCCGATCAGCGCTTCTTTCTTTGCGCGAGACCAGCCCTTTAGCTGTTTCTCCCAGCGAATCGCTTCGTGGACGTCTCGAAACTCCGAAGCATGGACGAGTATCACCGGCCGCCGAGTGAACGTGTAGCTCTCAGGGTCCGTACCGAGGTTGTGTTCGGCGACACGGCGATTCCCGTCGCTGGTGATACCGACGTAAAATGAACCGTCCGAGCACCGTAACATGTAGACAACGTAAGTCTTCACGTCGGTAATTCCCTAGCCGCAGTGCCTCCGCTAGATACCCCCTTCCGTCCTTCGACTTCGCTCGCTGCGCTCGCTCCGCTCAGGATGACAACATAACGTCGCGGAGTTTATCCTGAGCGAGTGTAGCGAGTCGAAGGGCTCAGGATGACAAAGAGAGGTGACCCGCGCTCGCGGTCCTTCGACTTCGGCGCTTCGCGCCTTCGCTCAGGATGACAATGTAGAAGCGGCTTCCATTGCTTGGTAGGCTTTGCTTGTCAGCGCGTGGTCGATGACGCCGGCGATGAAGCGCGAGGCGTCGCGCACTGAATCGATGTCCACGCCGGTTTCGATGCCCATCTGATGGAGGAGGTAGAGCACGTCTTCGGTGCCGACGTTGCCGGTCGCGCCGGGGGCGTACGGGCAGCCGCCCAGGCCGCCTGACGAGGAATCGAACTTCACGACGCCTTGCTGCAGCCCGGCGTAGACGTTGGCCAGCGCGGTGCCGCGCGTGTCGTGGAAGTGCAGTGCGATTCGATCGAGCGGGATGCGGCTCGTCAGCAGCGGGATTAGCGTCTCCACCTGGCTCGGCACGCCGACGCCGATCGTGTCGCCGATGGACAGCTCGTCGCAACCCAGCTCCATCAGCTTCACGCTCACTTCGAGCACCATCTGCGGCGTCACCGCGTCGCCGAAGGGCGAGCCGAACGCCGTCGAGACGTAGCCGCGCACCCAGACACCGTCGCTCTTCGCCGCACGCACCACCTCGCGGAACGCCCCTAGCGACTCGTCGATCGTCATGTTGATGTTGCGCTTCGTGAAGTTCTCCGAGGCGGCCGTGAAAACCGCAATCGCATCGGCGCCCGCGGCGCGCGCGCGCTCGTAGCCCTTGATGTTCGGAACGAGCACCGGATAACGCACGCCTGGCGCCTTGACAATTCGCGAGAACACTTCCGCCGCGTCGGCCAGCTGCGGGATTGCCTTCGGGCTGACGAACGACGTGGCCTCGATCCAGCGCAGCCCGCTCTCCGAGAGCAGGTCGATGTAGCGCACTTTGTCGTCGGTCGAGATACGTGCGTTCTCGTTCTGCAGTCCATCGCGCGCGCCCATCTCGAAGATCGTGACGCTTTTTGGCAGGGTCACGACCCTTCGACGGAGCCTGTCCTGAGCGACGTCGAAGGGCTCAGGGTGACAATGGGGGTGCCCGCGGCGACGATTTGGCCTTCCTTCACCATTACGGACTTCACAACCGCGGCGGCGGGCGCTTCGATGCGGTGCTCCATCTTCATCGCCTCGAGCACGACGAGCAGCGCGTGCTCGTCGACGCTGTCGCCCTCGCCCACGGCGACCTTGACGATCTTACCCGGCATCGGCGCCGCGACGTGCGCGCCGGCGACCGCGGCGTGGCCGACGCCGGCGCCGTCGGACGACGGCGGGGGCGCAAACGTAAACGGCCACGCGCGCCCTCCGAGATGTACGGTGAAGCGGTCGCCGGCGTACGTCACGGCCCCCGCGATCGCGTCGCCGTTAAAGTGCACCTGAACGACGGAGCCGTGGCGCGCCACCTGCAACTCGCCGCTGCGATCGCCCGAGATGCGCCACACGCCGGGAAGGTCCGTCGCGTCCGCGGCCAGCTCGGTCGCGCCGCCGGCGTGCTGCAGGCGCAGCGGGATCCCGGCCTCCGCTACGCGCCACGGTGCGCGGCCGTCGAGCAGCAGCGCGCCGGCACACAGGAGCAGCGCCGCGTCGGGCGGAGCGGCTTGCGAGAAGATCGACTCGTCCAGCCGTTCGTCGAGAAAGCGCGTCGTCGTCTCGCCCGCGCGAAACGCGGCGTCACGGGCGATCCAAAGCAGCAGCGGCAGATTCGTCGCGACGCCGTCGACGGAGCACTCCTCGAGCGCGCGCTCCAATCGCGCGATCGCCGCGGCGCGGTCGTCGCCGAACGCGATGACCTTGGCGAGCATCGGATCGTAGTAGTGCGTCACCTCGCTGCCGGCAGCGACGCCCGCATCCACGCGCACGCCCGGACCTTCGGGCGGCGACCAGTGCTCGATCGTACCGGTGGAGGGCAGCAGGTCGTTCGCCGGATCCTCGGCGTAGATGCGCGCCTCGATCGCCCAGCCGCGCGGGCGTACGTCGGCCTGCGCGAGCGTCAGCCGCTCCCCGCTCGCGACGCGCAGCTGCCAGTGCACCAGGTCGATTCCGTAGACGATCTCCGTCACCGGATGCTCCACCTGCAGGCGCGCGTTCATCTCGAGAAAGTAATACGCGCAGTCGCTGTCGAGCATGAATTCGCACGTGCCCGCATTCACGTAGCCGACCGACTCGGCGGCGCGAACCGCCGCCGTGCCCATCTCGGTGCGCAGTTCCGGGGTCAGCGCGACGGATGGAGCCTCCTCGACGACCTTCTGGTGGCGCCGCTGAATCGAGCACTCGCGCTCGCCGAGATGAATCGTCGTGCCGTGCGCGTCCGCGAGGATCTGGAACTCGATGTGCCGCGGGCTGCGCAGATAGCGCTCGAGCAGCACCGTGTCGTCGCCGAATGCCGCCAACGCTTCGCGCTTCGCGGCTTCGAGCGCCTCTGCGAATCGCGTGGCGGATTCGACGATCCGCATTCCGCGGCCGCCGCCGCCGGCGCTGGCTTTGATCAGCAGCGGAAAGCCGATACGCTCGGCATGCCCGTGCAGCTCCGCAGCCGACTGGTCGTCGCCGTCGTACCCCGGAACGGTCGGCACGCCGAACTCGCGCACGCGGTGTTTGGCCTCGATCTTGCTGCCCATCGCGGCCATAGCCTCGGGCGTCGGGCCGACGAAGACGATGCCCGCGTCGCGGACCGCACGCGCGAAGGCCGCGCGCTCGGAGAGAAATCCGTATCCCGGATGCAGCGCGTCGGCCTGCATCGAGCGCGCCGCGCCGACGATCGCGTCGGCGTTGAGGTAGGACTCCGCGGCGGTCGCCGGCCCCACGCACCGCGCGTCGTCCATAAACTGAAGGTGGAAAGCATCGGCGTCGGCCTGCGAGTAGATTCCGAGCGGAACGACGCCCATCTCGCGCGCCGCTCGCGCCACGCGGACGGCGATCTCGCCACGATTGGCGATCAGGAGCCGCTCAATCATCGGCGAACGAGGCGCGGCGCCGCTCGAGGAAGGCGCGCAGCCCTTCCTGCCCCTCGGGGCTGACGCGCTGCTGCGCGATCGCGCGCGTCGTGATCGCTCGCGATTCGTCGTAGCCGTTGTCGAGCACGCGGTGCACGAGGAGCTTGGCGGCGGCGACGGCGGACGGTCCCGCGGTCCGCAGCTCTGCGAGACACCGATCGACGGACTCGTCCAGCGCATCGGCGGGCACGACCTCGTGAACGAGGGCGATCGACTGCGCGCGGCGCGCGTCGAAGCGCTCCCCCGTGAGGAAGAGCGCGCGCGCGTGGGACGCGCCGATCTTGGGGAGCACGAACGGCGAGATCACCGCGGGGATGATGCCTAACTTCACCTCGGTGAATCCGAAGATCGCGTCTTCGGCCGCGATGGCGATGTCACAGACCGCCGCGAGACCCGCGCCCCCGCCGAGCGCGGCGCCGTGGATGCGGGCCACGACGGGCTTGGGGCAGTTGTCGATCGCGCGAAACATGTCGCTCATCCGCTCGGCGTCGCCGAGGTTCGCGTCGTACTCCAGATCGAGTGAGGCGCGCATCCAGTTGATGTCGGCCCCGCCGCAAAAGACCGGCCCCTCGCCGGCGAGCACGACGGCTCGGATGTCGTCCGCCGCGGTGATCTCCGCGAAGGTCTCGTACAGCTGCTCGATGAGCTCGGCGTTGAAGGCGTTGCGCACTTCGGGCCGGGCGAGGGTAACGCGGGCGATTCCGCCGGCGACGTCGAGCTTGATCTCAGCCATGCGGCCTGGAGGGTTCGCGGCCTCATCCGAACGGGCCTCGCCTGCGTTATACTGTGACGATGAAGGACGCCGCACGGCCCGCGATCTATCGCTACGCGTTCCTGACGCGCGCGAGCCACTGGCTGTGGCTGCTCGCGTTCTTCGTACTCGTCGGAAGCGGATTGCAGATCTTCAACGCCTCGCCGAATTTGGATGCCTCGGATAAGAGCGACCCGCAGCGGCGCGTGCTCGCCATCGGGTCGCCGGCGGACGGCGTTGGCACGACGACGATCTTCGGACACACGTTCGTCACGACCGGCTGGCTCGGCTGGACAAACGACGGGATGGGGTCGCGCGGCGCGCACGCGTTTTCCGCGACGATCACGATTCCTGGCTATAAAGATCTTGCGGGCGGACGCCGATGGCATCTCTTTTTCGCGTGGGTCGCGGCGCTCTGTTGGCTGGCGTGGCTGATCTCGGCTGCGATCAAGGGCAACCTGCGCGAGATGATCTTGCGCCCCAGCGATCTGCCCAAGCTGTGGCCGATGCAGGCGTACTACCTGAAGCTGCGCAAGACGCCGCCGCCGCACGGCATTTACAATCCGCTGCAGAAGGCGTCTTACACGGCAGTACTGTTCGTCATCGCGCCGCTGGTCGTCGTCACCGGCCTCGCGCTTTCGCCCGGCATCGACGCCATCGCGAATCCGCTGACGGTCGTGTTTGGGGGGCGGCAGTTCGCGCGGCTCTGGCATTTCGCGGGCATGCTGGTCCTGGTGGCTTTCTTTGCGATCCACACGTTCCAGGTCGCCACGCAGGGCGTCGTCAACCAGATGCGGTCGATGATCACGGGCTGGTATCAACCCGAATGAAGCGGCGGCTCTTCATCGCATCGAGCGTCTCGGCCCTCGCAGGATGCGGCCCGCTGAGTTCCGGCCTCAGCCAAAACGGCGCGTTCATGCAGGCTCTCGCGTCGGCCGAGGGTCTCAACCATCGCCTGATCGGGACGCGCGGCCTTGCGCGCGAATACTCGGAGCGCGACGTCGATCGCGTCTTTCGCGTGAACGGATTCGCTACGCCGGCCGACGCACACTATGCGAGTCTACTGGCGGATGGGTTCGCGTCGTATCGCCTCGTCGTCGACGGCGCCGTAGCTCGGCCACGCGCCTTCACGCTCGCGCAGCTCCAACGCATGCCGCAGCAGACGCAGATCACGCGCCACGATTGCGTCGAGGGCTGGAGCGTGATCGGGAAGTGGAGCGGCGTTCGCCTCGCCGATCTGCTCGACGCCGTCGGGCCGGTTGCTGGCGCACGCTACGCCGTCTTTCGCTGCATGGACAACGACGGCGCCGGCAGTCTGTACTACGAAAGCCTCGACATGCACCAAGCACGCCATCCGCAGGCGCTGCTCGCTTTGCGCCTCAACGATGCGCTGCTCGATCCGGATCACGGCGCCCCGGTGCGGCTGCGCGTCCCGACTCAGTTGGGCTATAAGAGCGCGAAGTGGATCGCGCGCATCGAGGTCGTCGGCGGTTTCGCGCGGATCGCCGGCGGAAAGGGCGGCTACTGGGAAGACCAAGGATACGAGTGGTACGCGGGGATCTGACGTGCGGCCGTCACGGGCCTGCGGGCTGGCGCGTTACGCTACTGTCATGACCAGGGGCGCGCTGGTCACCGCTGCTCTAGCTCTCCTATGGGGGAGTTCCGCGGTCGACCTGCGCGTCTCCCTGCTTTCTACGGCGGCCGCGTATCGGGCGAACATCGTGAAGATTGGCCCGATCGCCGGCCGCGACACGACCTACGACTACTACGAGCGTCTCATCGAGGACGCCGACCTGCTCGACGATCCCAGCGTTCCGCAGGGCTATTCCGCCGCGCAGTGGTCGCAAACGGTGGCGCGCTTAGCCGGCCTCGATCTCAGCCTTGCCACGCAGCTGCTGCACGGTACCTACGCGCCCATGAGCGCGATCCGGGGACTCGGCGAGACATTCGTGCGCTCGTCGCAAGACGGAACCATGCAGCCGGTCGCGGTGTACGTTCCGTCGACGTACTCGCCGGAGCGCCCGGCCCCGCTCGTCGTGTTGCTGCACGGCCGCCCGCAGTCGGAGACACAGCTGCTAGCGCCGCTCTACGTCGCGGAGCTCGCCGAGCGGAGCGGCGCGATCGTCGTCGCGCCGTGGGGCCGGGGCTATTACGACTTTGACGGATCCGCCGCCGACGTCTACGACGCGCTGGATGCCGCGACGCGCGCCTTCGCGACCGATCCGCGTAAGCGGTATCTCGCCGGCTACTCGATGGGCGGCTTTTCGGTCTTCGAGGTTGCGCCGGTTCGTCCGCAAGCGTGGTCCGCGGTCATGTGCATCGCGGGCGCGCTCTTGGGATCCCGTTCGCAGCGCATCGTCACACTGATGCGGCGGACGCCGTTTTACGTGCTCACCGGCAGCGCCGACGACAGCATCCCCACGCAGTATCCCACCGCGACCGCAGCGTTTCTGCAATCGGCCGGGATGGACGTGTCGTTCTACTCGCAGCCCGGCGGAATCCATCGGCTCGTGACGCTGCTGCCGATCCTCACTCAGGCGTGGGACGACATGCTGCACGGAATCATGCGTGCGCCGCCGCCTCAGTTCGGCAACCTGGTGCTGCCGACGATGATACCGACAAGCAATTTTAAGCCGTAGCGCGAACGAGCTGCCGCATGATCGAACCACGTCGCGCAATCCTAGCGGCGATCGTAGCCGCGTTCTGTGTGGTCCCGGCCTCCGCGCAAACTTCCGCAACGGGGCCGATGGTGCCGAGTCCTCCGGGATCGATCGTGCAGAGCAGCTTTGCCTACCTCAACGGTGTCGCGCCCAACGCGCAATGGCGCGCCGTAACGAGTAGACAGCCGCTGGGCACGTCGAATGGCCGGAGATTTTATCAGTGGTATCTTTCGTTCTACGGCTCGCGGCAGCATGCGTACCGGCTGCGCTATCAGTCGCCGACCAACGGCGGACCGGTCGCGCGGGTGGTCAAGGGGAATGGGACGGACATGTGGTTTCCAGTGCAAGAGCTGCACATCGTGGGAGTCGCTTCCCTTAAGGGCGACGGAGCGCAGCAGTTCGTCGTGCAGTCGCACGAGATGGCGGCGGATTGCGGCTCGGCGACCGTCGTGGTATTCGCCGGAGGTCCGGAGGCGAACGTCGCTCCCGCCGTCTCCGTCGCGAATCCGTGCGAGCTGACGGCGACCATCGTGCCCGGCAAGGACGCTATTCTGTTGCGAGGCCCGTACTACGGGCCTAACGCCCCTATGTGCTGCCCGACGAAAACGAACGCGAGCGCGACGCTGCGCTATCGCGGCGGCCATTGGATCGAGTCGCCGAGCTACTACAAGCTCTACGTCGGACACTTGCCGCCGGCATAGCGGCACTTACATGCGGAAGACGCCGAACTGCGTGCGCGGCTGCGGCGCGTGAGCGGCCGCGTCCAGGCCGATGGCGATGACGCGGCGCGTGTCGAGCGGATCGATGATGCCGTCGTCCCACAGCCGCGCCGTCGAGTAGTACGGGCTGCCCTCGTGCTCGTACTTCTCGAGAATCGGCGCCTCGAAGGCGGCCTTCTCCTCGGGCGTCATCTCGCCCCGGACGGTCGATAGCACGCTGGCCGCCTGCGGACCGCCCATCACGCTGATGCGCGCGTTGGGCCACATCCAAAGCTGACGCGGCGCGTAGGCGCGGCCGCACATGCCGTAGTTGCCCGCGCCGAAGCTACCGCCGATGACGACGGTGAACTTCGGCACCTCGGCGCACGCGACCGCCATCACGAGCTTCGCGCCGTCCTTGGCGATGCCGCGGTTTTCGTACTCCTTGCCGACCATGAATCCGGTGATGTTCTGCAGGAAGAGCAGCGGCGTGCCGCGCTGCGCGCAGAGCTCGATGAAGTGCGTGCCCTTGAGCGCGCTTTCGCTGAAGAGAATGCCGTTGTTGGCGAGGATGCCGATGGGATGCCCCTCGATCCGGGCAAAGCCGCAGACCAGCGTCGTGCCGTAGCGCGCCTTGAACTCGTGGAATTCCGACGCATCGACGAGGCGCGCGACGACCTCGCGCACGTCGTATCCCGTGCGGCTGTCCGCTGGAATGATGCCGTAGATGTCGCGGGGATCATGTTTGGGCGGCTGCGGCTCGATGCGATCCCACTGGCGCGGCAGCTCGATGTGAAGGTTGCGTACGACCTCGCGAATCATCGCGAGCGCCTGATCGTCGTCGTTCGCGAAGTGATCCGCGACGCCCGATATCCGCGTGTGGACGTCGGCGCCCCCCAGCTCCTCGGCCGTCACCTCTTCGCCGGTCGCCGCCTTGACGAGCGGCGGACCGCCGAGGAAGATCGTGCCCCTGCCTTTCACGATCACCGTCTCGTCGCTCATCGCGGGGACGTACGCGCCGCCTGCCGTGCACGACCCCATCACCGCGGCGATCTGCGCGATGCGCTTGCTCGACATGCGCGCCTGATTGTAAAAGATGCGCCCGAAGTGGTCGCGGTCCGGAAAGACGTCGGCCTGCAGCGGTAAGAACGCGCCGCCGGAATCGACGAGATAGATGCACGGCAGGTGATTCTGCTCGGCGATCTCCTGCGCGCGAAGGTGTTTCTTCACCGTCATCGGGTAGTATGTGCCGCCCTTCACCGTCGCGTCGTTCGCAACGATCGCGCAGTGCTGGGTCTCCACGATGCCGATACCGGTGACCATCCCGGCGGACGGCGAGTCGTTGCGGTACATGTCGAACGCAGCTAGCGGCGAGAGCTCGAGGAAGTCGGAGCCCGGATCGATCAAGCGCTCGACGCGCTCGCGTGCCGGGAGCTTGTTGCGGGCGCGATGCTTCTCGACCGCCTTCGGGCCGCCGCCGGCGCGCACGCCGAGCAGCCGTTCGCGCAGCTCGGCAACGAGGCGCTCCATCCGCTGGGCGTTGGTTCGAAATTGCTCGGAATTTCGATCCAGTCGCGACTCCAAAACGGCCATCGCCGCTGGCCATTCGGCGCCCCGCGCTTAGAGCCCGGTTAGACCCGCGCGAAAGCGCGAGGGCGGTCCGGGGGCCGGCGCGTAGTCAGTAGCAATGGCCGCCCAGACTCAGATCGACGTCGGCGGCATCCTGCGCCCGCAGGGTCGCCCCGATTTCAGCACGGCGTTGCAGCCGCACCACGGAACGCTCGGCACGCGCGCGGCCGCGCATTTGCTGCGGCGCGCCGGCTTCGGCGGCACGCCCGACGAGATCGCGCGCTTCGCGGCGATGCGCGTGCCCGACGCCGCGGCCGCGCTGGTCGACGTGCCGGCCGCCGGTTCCATCACGCCGCCGTCCGAGCTCGACGACGTCTCGCGCCCGTATGCGATGGGCGAGTCGATGGACCGCGCGATGATCCGCCGCGAGCGCCGCCGTGCAGGCCAGGAGGCGATCGACGCGCTGCAGCTGTGGTGGCTGAACCGGATGTTTTCGGCATCTCCGCTGCAAGAGAAGATGACGCTCTATTTCCACGGGCACTTCACGTCGCGCGCAACGCCGCGCTTTCCGTGGATCACATATAATCAGAACGCGCTATTCCGGAAGTATGCCGCCGGGAATCTTCGCGACCTGACCAAAGAGGTGTCCAAGGACGCCGCGATGCTGATCTATCTCAACGGCAACCAGAACGTCGCGGCGCATCCGAACGAGAACTACGCGCGCGAGCTAATGGAACTTTTCACGCTGGGCGTCGATCACTACACGGAGAACGACGTCCGCGAGTCGGCTCGCGCCTGGACGGGCTGGCGCGTCGTCAACAAAACCGATACCGTCAGCTTCGACGCCGGCCTGCACGACTCGGGAACCAAGACCTTCCTCGGACGCACCGGCAACTTCGACGGCGACGACATCGTCGACATCATCTTCGCCCAGCCGCAGTGCGCGCGCTTCTTTGCCGCCGGCCTGCTCAACTGGTTCGTCTACAACGATCCCGAGCCCCAACTGGTGGACTCCGTCGCGGCGATGCTCCGCAAGCACGATTACGAGCTCGCGCCCGTCGTGAGCGCGATCCTGAGCAGCAGCGTGTTCTACAGCGCGCGCGCCTACCGCGCGCTGGTCAAGAGCCCGGTCGAATTCGTCGTCGGCACGTATAAGGCGCTCGGCCTGAAGCAGGTCGACGCCGCCGCGCTGCCCGCGCTCCAGCAGATGGGCCAGCGGCTCTTCTTTCCTCCGACCGTGGCGGGCTGGCCGGGTGGGCAGAACTGGCTTACCAGCGGCACGATGATCGCGCGCCAGAACTTCCTCACCCGTTTGCTCGGATCGCAGACGCTGGCGGACTCGTCGTGGCTGCACGGCCTTCCGCTGCAGTCGGCCGGCGCCTCGCGCGCGCTGGCGGACACGATCCTGCAAGGCGACGTCGCGCCGGCGTCGCTCTTTGAGCTCCAGGGCTACTTGGGCGGCGCCGGGAGCGCGGCGCTGCCGTCGCTCTCCACCGAGAACTACGGCCAACGCGTCAGCGGCGCGGTGTATCTCGCGATGGCCACGCCGGCATATCAGTTGAACTAATGAAGCGTCGCAACTTTTTGCTCGCAACCGCTTCGGGATTGGCGATCGTCGCCAACCCCGAGCACGTCTTCGCGAAGGCGCTCGCTCAGGCACCGCTGCCGGGCCTGCCGGGGAGTCAGGATCGCTGTCTCGTCATCGTCAACTTGGCGGGCGGTAACGACGGGCTGAACTGCGTCGTGCCGCATGGAGACGCGCAGTATTACCGCATCCGTCCCGCGCTGGCGATCGCGCGCGGCGATGTGCTGGCGATCGATGCGAACGTCGGGCTGAATCCGGGGATGCGCTCGCTCAAGGCGCTCTACGATAAAGGCGCGGTCGCGATCGTGCAGGGCGTGGGTTATCCTAATCCGGATCATTCGCACTTCCGCTCCACGGAGATCTGGCAGACCGCCGCGCCCGAGCGCTACGAGCACACGGGCTGGCTGGGCCGGTACTTCGACGAGGCTTCGCTCTCGCGCGACAATCTGTTCAAGGGCGTCGCCGTCTCGAAGGTGCTGCCGGAGGTGCTCGTCTCCGATCGCACCGACATTCCGGCGATACCCGCGCTCGACCAATACGCGCTGGTCGCCGATCGCAACGCCGCCGCCAGCCGGGCATTCTCGGCCGAAGCGCGCGACCGCCGGGTGCCCTTCGAATCGCCGTATCTGGCGCATGTCATGGAGGTCGAGGGGAACGCGCAGCGCAGCTCGCAGGAGCTGCCGCGGCTCGTCTCCGGCTACACGACCAAGGCCTCGTATCCGGCCACCCCGCTGGGTCGCAGCCTGGCGCTCGCGGCGCAGATCGTCGGCAGCAACCTCGGAACGAAGGCCATATACGTCGAGCACGGGTCGTTCGACACGCACGTCAACCAGGTCGCGACGCAGAACCGGCTATTGGCGCAGTTTTCCGACGCGGTCGGAGCGTTCTACGAAGATCTCGCCGCGCACGGCAACGACCGGCGCGTGCTGACGCTCACGTTCAGCGAGTTCGGCCGGCGCATCGAGGAAAACGGCAGCCGCGGCACCGATCATGGCGAGGCATCGCCGCTGTTCCTGATCGGCGGCGGCGTCAAGGGCGGCCTGTACGGAGCGCTCCCCGACCTCGGCTCCACCAACATGGGCAACCTCCGCTACACGGTCGACTTCCGCAGCGTATACGCGACGGTGCTGGAGCGCTGGCTCGGACGTCCGTCGACGACGGTGCTCGGCGGCGCGTTTCAAAAGCTGCCCGTGCTTGCCTAGCACGGTAGTATTTCTCGGGAGCGGGGGCGCCCGTTTCGTGGTGGCGCGGCAGCTGCGCGCGTCCGGGGGCATGTGGTTGCGCTTCGGCGACACGCAGATTCACGTCGACCCCGGCCCCGGCGCGCTGGTGCGGGCGCTCAGCCACGTGCCGCCCTGCAATCCCCGCGAGCTCGAGGCGATCGTGCTCTCGCACAAGCATCTCGATCACTCGAGCGATGTCAACGTGCTCATCGAGGCGATGACGTCCGGGGGGTTCCGCCGGCGTGGCGCCGTCCTCGCACCGGCCGACGCCTTCGAGAAGGAGCCCGTCGTGCTGCCCTACGCGCGGCGTTTCGTAGCGCGGATCGAGTATCTCGAGCCGAGCAGCGGACCCTATCGCATCGGCGGCGTTGAGCTGTACACGTCGATGCGGCACGCGCACGCGGTGCAGACGCACGGCCTGCACTTCGTTCACGACGGCCTACGCGTCTCGTATCTGCCGTGCGGGCGATATTTCGACGGTCTCGCCGCGGACTACGCGAGCCGGCGCCCGGACGTGCTGATCGTCAACGTGCTACGCTACCGCGACGAGATGAACGTCGACCATCTCACGTGGCCGCACGCGCGCCAAGTCGTGGCCGACGTGCGTCCGAAGGTCGCGATCTTTCAACACTTCGGAACGAAGATGCTCGAGGCGGACCCTCCGAAGCTCGCGCAACGGCTCGAAGACGAGCTCGGGCTGCGCGCGATCGCCGCCTACGACGGGCTTACGGTCGACTTAGAAACGGAGGTCGCGGCGGCTGCCGTAACCGGTTGAAGCGCTGGAACGGCTGCTCGTGCGGCGGAGGCGGCGCCGCGCTTGGCGTGCGCGTCGTCGGCAGGCGCGTGCTGCCGCTGAGCTGTTCGCGCACGTGCGGGTGCTCGTTCATCGATCCGCTGTAGAGGTAGACCGAGCCGTTTTTCGACGTCGCGGTGACGACGGGTCCGCCGCCCTCGACGGTCGCCTGTTTCGTCGTCGGGTTGCCCTGCACGTGCGCCTCGGCGTGGAAGCTCGAGACGACGTGACCGGCCCCGCTATGCGCGCCGATCTGCGCGCCGCCGCGGACGCCGAGCGCGACGTTTCCGTGCTCGGACTCGAAGCGCGCGAGCCCCGGCTGAAAGTGCCCGTTATCGTAGACGATCGAACCGTACGTGCTGGTAGCCTGAATCTGATGCGACGTGCATCCCGTAAAGAACATGTTGCCGGTCGCCGTGCGCATGCGCAGCCGGTCGAACGACGAGTTGGTAGCGACGACCTTGCCGCGCAGCGACTCGACGAAGGCGGTGCCGCCCACGTTGTTGAGGTCGATGCCCGCCGCGCGGGTGTGCGCGACGAAGATGCCGTGATAACCACTCATCGTCAGGTGGCCGGCGCGGACGTGGGCGATCACCATGCCCGTGTCGCGCGGGATCGTGATGGTCACGTTGCCCGCGCCGCGCGCGACGATCGCGTCGTGCTGCGTGCCGGGGATGTCGGGGAGCACGAACGTCTCGGCCGGCAGCGTCACGGGCCCGTGCTCCGTCTGGATCTGCTCGGACGAGATCTGAACTTGCTTCGGCTCCTGGACCTGCGACGGCGGGAGATGCTGCACGGCCAGCGGCTGGTCGGATTGAATTTGCACCTGCGGGCGGTCCCAGGTCTGAACCGTCAGGTTGCCGCGATTGAGGCGCACGTTGAGTACCGCGGAAGGGCCAACGTCGTACTGCTCGTCGGCGCATGCGGGCGCCGCGAGAACCAGCCAGGACAGTGCGGCGAGGGCCATCGCGGCGGCACCTCGACCGAGAACTTCGAACACGAAACGATTGTATCGGGAGTCCGGCGTACCCAACATGAAAGCTAGGTGAACGGAGGCTGGATGCGCGGTAAGAGTACGCGGAAACGCGCTCCGCCGCCGGGCGCGTTGCGGACAGTCGCCTCGCCTCCGTGTGCCTGAGCAATCGAGCGTACGATCGCTAAGCCGAGCCCCGTGCCGGGTACGTCGCGCGAGCGTGCCTTGTCCGCCCGATAGAATCGCTCGAAGATGTTCACGAGCTCCGATTCCGGGATCCCCGGGCCGGTGTCGGTAACGTCGACCCAGGCGGACTCCCGGTTCTCTCCGACGGCGACCCCGACGCTGCCGCGCTCGCTGAACTTGATCGCGTTATCGACCAGATTGCCGACGAGCTGGCGCAGCAGGCTCGCGTCCCCGTAGACGATGGGCGTGCCGGCGTGGCTGAAGCGCAGCGCGATCCCCTTCTCGGCGGCGCGCGGCGCGGCGTTCTGCGCCACCTCGCTCACGATCTGGGCGAGCGAGAGGGGCTCCTTGGGAATCTCGTCGCCACGATCGGCCTTCGCGAGCGTCAGCATGCCGTTGACCATCACCGCCAGATCGCCGCTCTCGCGAACGATCGTCTCGAGGCTCTCGCGCCGGATCGCCTGGTCCTGATCGCCCCACCGCAGCAGCATTTGCGCGTTGGCGTTGATCGACGTCAGCGGGGTCTTGAGCTCGTGCGACGCGTCCGAGATGAACTGCCGCTCGCGCGCGAACGCCTCGCCCAAGCGCGCCAGCAAGTCGCTGAAGCTGCGGGCCAGCCGGCCGACCTCGTCGCGGCCGAACCGGCGGCGCGTGCGGTCGTCGAGCGCGCCCTTTCCGGCGGCGATTCCGAGACGGTCGGAGCTGATCTCGCGCATCTCGCGCGACAGCTCGTTGATCGGCGTCGTCGCCTGCGACGCGAAGACGATCGAGAACACGATGACCGCCGCGGCGGTGGCCGCCAGCACAATCGCGATCGCCTCGCGAGCTCGCGCGAACGTGCGTTGCAGCGTGTCGAGCGGCTCGGCGACGTGGATGATCGCCGCGCTCGCTCCCGCCCGCAGGTACCGGTCCTCGACCAAGAACGATCGCGTGCCCAGCGTGACCTGCCGAAACGCGACGTCGTGCGACGGAGTGAGCTTTGGATTCGACGGAATCGTCAGCGATCCGAGATTCGCCGTCTTCGCCAGCGGATAGCCGTTGCTCGAGTCCACCTGCACGTAGCTGTTGGCGGAGTTCCACGTCGTCAGATTGCTGCTGTTAAAGAGAAACTGCAGCGTGCCGGCAGACGAATCCTCGAGAGAAAACGGCGTCGTGGACTGTTGGGCGAACTGCACGATCGCCTTCATCGTCGCATTCACGCTCGTCGCCGCCTGATCGTATAGGATCTGCTGGAACCGCCAGACGATGATGCCGCTCATCACCGTCATCGCGACGATCAGCAGCGCGGAATACCCGAGGGCGATCTTCCACTTCAGGGACAAACGAGCCCCTAATCCTTTATCGTGTAGCCGACGCCTCGTACGGTCGTGATGAGCTTGTCGTCGAAGCCGTCGTCGATCTTTCCGCGCAGGTAGCGGATGTAGACGTCGATGAGGTTGGAGTCGCCGAGAAAATCGCTGCCCCAGACGCCGTTGAAGAGTTCGTCGCGGGTGTGGACCTTGTTGCGGTGCAAGAGCAGGTACTCGAGCAGCGCATACTCTTTGGCGGTCAGGGCGATGGGCTTTCCGCCGCGGTGCACCTCGTGGCGGTCGCGGTCCATCACGACGTCGCGATATTCGATCACGTTGCCCTGCGGCGTGCGCTCGCGCAGGCGGGCGCGGATGCGCGCGAGCAACTCTTCGGTGGAGAACGGCTTGGTGATGTAATCGTCCGCGCCGACGTCGAGCCCGGCGACGCGATCGGGCACGCGGTCTTTCGCGGTGAGCATGATGATCGGCACGCGGCTCTTGGCGCGAATGCGCTTGCAGACTTCGATGCCGTCCATGCGCGGCAGCATCAGGTCCAGAATGACGAGGTCGGGTTCTTTGAGTGCCTTCTCGAGGCCGGACAGGCCGTCGCGCGCGACGTCGACCTCGTACCGCTCGTGTTCGAGCTCGAGCTGCAGGACGCGGCTGATCGCCGCGTCGTCCTCGACGACCAGGATCCTATATGGGCGCCGCTCCGGCGCTTGCCGTTTCTCCATGCAAAGGGATTATCGGCTGGCCCTCCGTTCGGACCTGTGCGGTGCCGTCACGAGGGGTTGGGATCCGGTGAAAAGTGAGAGCCACAGCGCGGTCGCTCCGCCGGCGGCGAGCCATGCCAGCGTCGCCGTGCTGGAGAGCGCCTGGGTCGCAAAGTCGCCGATCGTTTGGAAGCGTGTGGACGAAGAGCGTACCGCCGCCGAGGGCCAGCAGCACGACCAGCCAGATGCCGATCGCCCCGAGCGCGCCCAGAATGGCGAGCTCCAGGACCGAGAAGGCCGGGCTGGGACGGTAGGTCGTCGCCAGCAAGATCGAGGCGCGCAAACCGGCCGGCGGCTCCTCCAGCGGAAGCGCGAAGAGGGCCTGTTCGAGGGCGTCGTCGTCGCATGTTCATGATTCCGTTACCTCCGCTTTCGCCCAGAAGCCTGCGTAGCTGCTCCTTCGCGCGAAACAAGTGCGTCTTTACCGTACCCATCGGCAGGCCGAGGACGCTCGCGATCTCGTCGTACTGTTTGCCCTGGAGATGGAAGAGGGTGATGACCGTGCGGTACTTCTCGGGGAGCGCGTCGATCGCGGCGCGCAGCCGAGCGGCTTGGTCGAGGGCGATCGCCTGCTGCTCGGGTCCCGGGGCCGGGTCGGCACGCTCGGGCAGCTCCTCGCTCGCATAGCGCTTGCGCCGATTGAGCCGGTCGCAGCAGGCGTGATACGCGATCGCGAATATCCAGGTCGAGAATTTCGACCCGGGCTTGAACGTTCGCAGGCTACGAAAAGCTTTGAAGAACGCCTCTTGCGTCGCATCGCGTGCCTCCTCGACGTCGTGCAGCGTTCGGTAGGCGAGGTGGTAGACGGCGCGGTCGTACCGCTCTACGAGCGTCGCGAACGCCTCCGGGTTGCCCCGAAGCGTCATCGCGACCAGGTGGCCGTCGTCTGGCTGCGCGTTCACCCGGGGGGGCTCTCGACGGAGCTTGTCCTCAGCGAGCGGAGCGAGCTGCGCGAACGGAGCGAGTCGAAGGGCCAAGACTGCCGACACGCCTTTCGTACGCGCGGCGCGGGCGGATTGTTTCGCGCCCACCCGGACCCCGCGCCTCGAAACATGCTGGTCGCCGCGCCGTAACTAGGACAGGAAATTCCACGGAGGATCGACCCAGCAATGACAACCATTCTTCCCAAGAAGACCCTTCCCGGCGGCACCCGGCCGGAGAGCGCTCCGCCGACCTTACCGACCGACAGGTGGGACTCCGCGCAGTCCCTGCGCCCCACCTTCGACGGCTGGGGGCCGCGGCTCTAAGTGTCGCGCGCCTCGATCGTGGCGATGCTGATCGCCGCCGAAGTCCTGATCGTCGGCATGGCCGTGTACGCGGTCGGCGGCGGCGGGACGACGTTCGCCTCCGGCATGCACCACGTGGACTTCAAGCCGGTAGCGCAGGCGCCGATCGCCGCCGGCGACGCGCCTCACGTCGTGATCGCCGACGCGCAGTCGCGAGTCGGCGTGACGATTTCGAACGATGGCCTCGTCCATGTGCGTGACCTCACCGAGATGCGCGGAGCCATCTTTTCGAGCGGCTCGTATCCTCAGCTTCGGGTGACGCGTACGAGCGACGGCGTGCGCATCGAGCGTCCGGGCTCGGGTCACTTGTCCGTCGACATCTTCGGCTTTAGCGAGGAACGTATCGCCGTTGAGGTGCCCTCGGGTGCGCGCGTCGAGATCGCGCGCTGCTCGGGCGCCGACGTCAGCGGCGTCACGGGCGGCGTGAGCGTGCAGTCGCAGGACGGCCACGTGACGCTGGCCGATCTGCAAGGTAGCGTTGACGCCCACAGCGGCGACGGTTACCTCCAGGCCACGAACGTGCGCGGCGATCGCCTCGCGCTGGACTCGGCGGACGGGCATCTCTCGCTGCAGAACGTCGCGGTCGGAACGCTCGCCGCGACGACCCACGACGGCCGCATCACGGCCGACGGATTGAATTTGGTGGGCGCGAGCCCCTCTGCGACGCTGCATACCGACGACGGCTCGATCAGGATCCACCTCCCGCCGAGCGCCGACGTGAGCATCAATGCCGCGACCGGCGACGGGAGCATCGTCGTCGACGGCGTGTCGCAAGCGGGCAGCGATTCCGCCCAGCGCACCATCCGTCTCGGCGCCGGGACGGCAAAAATGACGGTCGGCACGTCCGACGGATCGATTCACATTTATACCAACGGAGCAAGCCTACAGTGATGGACTATAGCGATCTCATCCCATTGGCCGCAATCTTCTTCATGTTCGGGGCGCCGGTAGCCGCGTGGATCATATCCCGCGTGCTCTCGCACCAAGAGCGGATGGAGATGCTGCGCCACGGCATCGTCCCTCCGCCGAACGCGCGCGAGATGCGCAAGGCGATGAAGTACGGCTGGACCCCTAATGCGCCGCAGCCGGGTGCGGTGCCAAATCATTACGTCGAGCAGGACTTTTACGCGCAGCAGCAGCTGCGCCGAGGCATCCAGGTCGCGTTTATCGGCTTCGCGCTGCTCATTGGTCTCGGCTTCATCGGCTACCGCAGCGACGGCCAGTATGTCTACGGCCCGTGGCTGCTGGGCGGGTTGATTCCGATGTTCGTGGGAATCGCGCAGATCGTCGGCGCCATGTTGAGCGGAGCGACGTTTGGCCCGCAAACGGTTCGCCAGCGCTTCGGTCCGGCCGGCGCCACGGGGAGCGAGCCCGCGCAGGGAAGCCCGTCGAGCAGCGGGATGCCGCCGGGACCGACCTACGGCGGATGGCGCCCCGGATCCACGCCGGAGATCGAGAAGCCGGCGTCCCCGCCGGACTACCGCTAAGATTTAAAGAAACGGTCCGACAAAATTTAACGCCGCCGGTCGTTGACCGGCGGCGTTAACCTTGTAATAAAGACGATGCTACTTGCAGGACACCAAGGCCATCGCCCAGCCGGCGGCCGTGCGAGTCCTGACCAGATAACCGTCAGCAGTCCGATCGTAAACCTGATAGCCCGCTCTGAGTGCGTCGGCTAGCGATTTGAAGACGATAAGACCTGCCATCTGCGGACCCTCCTTTCCCGTATTATTTACGCTCTCTATACAGTATAACGGCTCAGGGAGCAAGGGCGTGCACCGGTTTCCGGAGATTTTTCTAGAATTTGCAGAAAATAGGCTGTGAAGATGGCGACGGCTGACCTCCATGCCCGCGTGCACGCGACCACCGTGATCGGGCGTCGCGTTCTCGCACCGGGCGTCGTCGCGTTGACGCTCGAGGCGCCGGGGCTTGCGAGCGCGACCCGCCCCGGTCAATACCTCATGGCGATTCCGCCCGCGGCGCAAGCGGCCGCGACCGCGCTTGCCATCTACGAAGCGGAGGGCAAGCTCGCGAGCATTCTCTTCTTTGTAACAGGCAAGCGCACGCGCGAGCTGAGCGAGTTGCGCGAAGGTGACCGTCTCGACGCGCTCGGCCCGGTTGGCAACGGCTTCGACTGTTCCGGCGACGCGCGCGACGTCGCAATCGTGGCCGGCGGCGTCGGCATCGCGTCCGTGCTGCTGTGCGCGCAGGCTTTGATCGCCAACGGAGCCCGCGTCCGCCTCTTCTACGGCGCACGAACCAGGGAGTTGCTTGTCGACGCGCAACGGTTTGAGGATGCGGGCTGCGAGCTCATATTGACTACCGACGACGGTACGCTGGGCCGGCGCGGCTTCGTAACCGACGCGCTGGCGAGCTCACGCAAGCCCGAAGCGATCTTTGCGTGCGGTCCTTCACCGATGTTGCGCAGCGTCGCGCGCGTCGCGCAGCAATTCGGCGTGCGCGCGCAGCTCGCGCTGGAAGAGACGTTTGGATGCGGCGTCGGAGCCTGCTGGGGATGCGTCGTGCCGCTGGCCGCGCGCAGCGCTCAGGCGCCCAGCTTCCCGCCGGCCGATCTCGGTGGCAGCGACGTCGTGTACGCGCGCATCTGCAAGGAGGGCCCCGTTTTCTGGGCGGACGAACTGCGATGGTGACTCTGCCGAGCGTCGCGGTCAAACTCGGTAGGCTCGAGCTCGACTATCCGACGCTGATGGGCAGCGGCTGCTACGGGAGCGGCGAGGAGTACGCGCCCTTCACAGACCTGGCGAAGATCGGCGCGATCGTCCTCAAGAGCGTCACGCGGCTGCCGCGCCTGGGCAACGCGACGCCGCGGCTCGTTCACACGCCGGCGGGCATGCTCAACGCCATCGGGCTGCAGAACCCCGGCATCGACTGGTATCTCGCGCGCGAGCTCCACAAGTATGCGGGTCGCCCCTGCAAGCTGGTCGGCAGCGTCGCCGGCTTCTCCGTGGACGACTACCCGTATCTGTGCGAGCGCCTCGCCGCGCGCGACGAGATCGCGGCGATCGAGCTGAACGTGTCCTGCCCCAACGTCGCGAGCGAGGGCGAGACGTTCGGCTGCGACCCAGGCCTCACGTCGAAGCTCGTACGCGCCGCGCGCGCCACGACGGACAAGACGCTGATCGTCAAGCTCTCGCCCAATGTCACGGACATCGCGGCGGTCGCGCGCGAGGCGGAGGCCGCCGGCGCCGATGCGCTGGCCGTGATCAACACGGTTCGCGGGATGGCGATCGACGTCGAGACGTGGCGCCCGCGATTGGGGAACATCACGGGCGGCCTCTCGGGGCCGGCGATCCGCCCGATCGCGGTGCTCGCCGTCTACGAGGTCGCGCAGGCGGTGAAGATCCCGATCGTCGGACAGGGCGGCATCGAAAACCTGAGCGACGCGCTCGAGTTCTTCCTCGCGGGAGCGGCCGCGGTCTCGATCGGTACGGCGAACTTCACCGATCCACGCATTCCGGAGCGGATCTCCGCCGAGCTGCAGGAGTATCTCGCCGCGCGCAATCTCGCCTCGCTCGACGCGATCGTCGGAAAGGCCAACGTCACGTTCGCGACGCCCGAGCAATACGAAGGAGACGAGGGATGAATAGTGACCTGTAACGCCAGGATGTACAGTGCCGCTGCCCGTTTTTGCGATGAAATGCAAGGAGCGATGAGCGACAAAAGCCGCGCTTTGCGAGCGAAGAGCGACGACGCAGGTCGCGCAAAAACGGGCAGCCTTTTAGGTCACGGGCAGCACGGGCATGCTGGCTGTGTTGCTCGTCGGTCACATAACCTCGACTATGCTCCCTCCTCGCGCCTTGCCAATCATGCCCGTGGTGCCCGTGACGGCGCTACACATCCTGGCGTTGCAGGTCACTCATGGCCCAGCTGATCGTCGCTCTCGACGTGCCCAGCGCCGAGCAGGCCGAGCGGCTCGTCGATCGCCTCTACGACCTCGACGTCATCGTCAAGGTCGGCCTGGAGGCGCTCTCGGGATATCCGGAGCGCATCCTGTCGTATTGCGAGGCACGCGACGTGCGCGTCTTCGTCGACGCGAAGCTGCATGACATCCCACGCACTGTCGCAGCCGCGATGGCGCAGCTCGTGCGTCCGAACGTCCGCCTCGTCAACGTCCACGCGCTGGGAGGGCTCGAGATGATGCGCGCGGCCGTGGACGCGGCCGGCGAACGCGCGGTCGAGCTCGGCGTGAATCCGCCGCATGTCATTGCGGTGACACTGCTCACCAGCATCGCACCCGAAGACCTGAACGAGCTCGGGCTACAGGGCGGCCCCGGCGAGAACGCGATTCGGTTGGCCGCACTCGCGCGCGACGCGGGTTGCTCGGGCGTCGTCTGCAGCGCGCACGAGGTGCGCGATCTCAAGCGGTTCTTCGGCGACGACTTCCTCGCGCTCACGCCCGGAATTCGCCCGGTCGGCAGCGTGCACGGCGATCAGAAGCGCGTCACGACTCCGGCGCAGGCCGTTGCCGCCGGTTCGGACTATCTCGTCGTCGGCCGGCCGGTCGTGGACGCGGAGGATCCCGTCGCCGCGGTAAAGGCGATTCTCGAGGAAATGACCGTCACGGCATGAGCGACGAGCTCGACCTGCACTCGGCGCTGAAACGCCGAGGGGCGCTGCTCGAAGGCCACTTCCGTTTGAGCTCCGGACGTCACAGCGATCGCTTCGTCCAGAAGTTTCGGATCCTCGAGGATCCGTCGATGCTCGAGCCGGTCGGACGCGCGATCGCCGAGCGCTTTCGTTCGTTGCGGCCGACGGTCGTCGTCAGCGCTGCCGTCGGCGGAATCCTGCTCGGCTACGAGGTCGCGCGGCATTTGGGCGTCAAAGCCATCTTCGTGGAGAAAGAGGACGGCGCACCCGTGCTGCGGCGCGGCTTCACGCTGTCGCCGTCGGATCGCGCGCTTGTCGTCGAGGACGTCGTCACCACGGGGCTCTCCGTCGGCGAGGTCGTCGGCGTCGTGCAACAACATGGCGCGCAGGTCATCGGCGTCGGGGCGATGGTGATGCGCTCAGTTGTAGCTTTCGGCGTTCCGACGCAGGCGTTGCTCGATCTGCCGCTGACGTCGTACGCGCAGGACGAGTGTCCGCTCTGCGGCGCGGGCGAGCCGATCAGCGATCTGGGCTCGCGCCGCGCGTGACGCTGCAGGTGCGAGTCTCTTGCGACGCGGAGGAGACGCGTGCCGCCGATCGCGCCTTCGTCAGGGAGCTCGGGCGGCGCTGCGCCATCTCCAGCGTCGGGTCGATGCGCCGGGCGAGCGAGGCCGCCGTGCGCGCCGCGTTCGACCGGCTGTGCGATGTCGTGTACGATCAATCGCACGTGGCGCTGATCGCGCAGCGCGCCGGGCGCCGCGTCGGGTTTCTGCTGCTGCTCGACGAGCTCCCCGACGAGGTCACGGCGCTGTCGCAGGGCTTCGTGGCGTACATGGCCGTGGAACCGGAGTGCCGCCGGTCCGGCGTGGGCGCCGCGCTCCTTGCCGCGGCCGAGGATGAGGCGAGACGGCGGGGTTTACCGTATATGGCACTCATGGTCACCGAGGACAACGCGGGCGCGCGCCGGCTGTACGACCGGGGCGGCTATCGCACGGAACGCCGTCTGCTGTGCAAGCCGCTGTAGGCACCGACCTCTGGCGTCGCGTCGCCTGGATCGCGGGCGGCATCCTGCTCGTGGCGGTCGCGCTGTGGTTCGCGGCGCACATACCGCGGACGATCGCGGTCTTCGTGATCGCCGCATTCATCGCGTTCGGCGTTCAACCGATCGTGGCGCTCCTGGAGCGGCGGATGCCGAAGTGGGTCGCCGTCGCGATCGTATTCTTCGGGCTGCTCGTGCTGGTGACGGTGTTCTTGGTGATCGTCGTGCCGTTGGCGGTCAGCCAGACGCAGCTCCTAGTTTCCAACATCCCCGCATACGCGGCCGCGACTCAGGGCTGGCTGATCGGGGCGGAGGGCTCGCTCGAGCGGCACTTTCCGACGCTGCGGCTGCCGGCCTATGGCCTGAACTTCGGCAAGATCGGCGCCGCGCAGATGTCGGGCTTCCTCAGCGGCGCGCTCGCGTCGCTCGGAGCGATCGCGGTCAACACGGCGACCGGCGTATTCATCGCATTCGCGGCGATCGTGCTCTCGATCTTCTTCCTGCTGAACGACACGCAGATCGCCGAGGGCTTCACGGCGCTGTTTCCGCAGCAGAAACGCGCGACGGCGCGCAAGCTCGCCGCCGAGGTGACCGACGTCTTCGGACGTTACATCTCGGGACAGGTCATCGTGTCTTTGATCACGGGTGTGGTCATCGCGATCGCCACGGCGCTCCTGGGCTTCAAGTTCTCGCTGATCATTGGCATCATCTCTGCAATTGCGTACGCGATTCCGATCATCGGCATGCTGATCGCCGAGCTGGTCGCCGTTCCGATGTCCGCGCCGCAGGGCCTTTCCATGATCGTCTGGGTGCAGGTCATCATGTTCGGTATGGCGCGGATCAGCGACTACGTGCTCGTTCCGAAGATTATGGGCCAATCGGTGGGCGTCTCGCCGATCGGCGCGTTGTTCGCGGTCTTCGCCGGCGGCGAGCTGTTCGGCATCCCCGGATTGATCCTTGGGATCCCGGCCGCCGCGTTGATCAAGATCCTCTGGCGCTACTTCGTCGCGCCCTGGATCACGGCGAAGCTGGGGAGGAGCTAGGGACGTATGCAGAAGCGCCTTTTCGGGATCGCTGTGCTGTGCATCGCGTCTTTAGCGGGGTGTGGTTCCGGCTCCGGGCCGGGCGGGTCGACGATTCCGCTGATGCCGCCGCCTACGCAGTCTCCGCCCCCCGGCGGCGACGTGGGGAGGTACATCAAGCACGTCGTCGTCATCGTTCAGGAAAATCGTACTTTCGACAACATCTTTGCCGGCTTCAAGGGCGCAGCCTCGGCGACGTACGGCTACACGCACACCGGCGTCAAGGTGCCCTTGCGGGCGATCACGTTCAACGGATCGGACATCTATCACGATTGGAAAGACGCCATGACCGACTGGAATGGCGGTCGAATGAACGGATTCGACAAGGACCATTTCGTCGACGGTCGCCCCTCGGGAACGTACCCCTACGCCCATCTCCGGCGCGACCTGGTCGCGCCCTACTGGACGATGGCGCGCGAATACGTCCTCGCCGATCATATGTTTCCGACGATGTTCGGGCCCACGTTTACGGCTCACATCGACCTGATCGCAAGCACGACGAACCTGGACGCCGATACCGCCGAAGTCGACGGGCCGACGGCACAACCGTGGGGGTGCGACGCTCCGAAGGGGACGTCGACGTACCTGCTCGATCCACAGCGCATAGAGAGGGGGTATGGGCCGTTCCCATGCTTCACTCAATACAACACGATGGCGGACACGCTCGACGCCGCCGGGGTGACGTGGAAGTATTACGCGCCGAGCGTCAAGAACGGCGGCCGGCTATGGTCGCCGTTTGCGGCCATCCGGCACGTTCGGTATGGGCGCGACTGGAGGCGCAACGTCATCTCGCCGCAGACGACCGTGCTCACGGACGCCGCAAACGGACGTCTCGCCCAAGTATCGTGGGTGATTCCGGATGCTGCGGACTCCGACCACGCCGGTTCGCACAGCGACAAGGGCCCCTCTTGGGTCGCCGGCGTCGTCAACGCCATTGGTGAAAGTCCGTATTGGGAGTCCACGGCGATCGTCGTACTATGGGACGATTGGGGTGGCTGGTACGATAATCTGGCGCCGCCCCAGCTCGATTTCGTGGGTCTCGGCATCCGGGTGCCGTGCATCATCATATCGCCGTACGCCAAAGCCGCATACGTTTCGCACACGCAATACGAGTTCGGCAGCACCCTGAAGTTCATCGAGGAAGCATTTCATCTTTCCGCCCTCGGGCCGGTCGCGCGCGGGTATACGGATACTCGAGCGCATAGCCTGACGGACAGCTTTGATTTCAAGCAGAAACCTCGCGCGTTCAAGCGGATTCCCGCGCCGTATCCGCCGGCCTACTTCCTGTCGCAGCCGCCCTCGGGAGAACCTCCCGACTCGGAGTAGCACGTTCTAGCCCGCGGTTGTGCGACTACTGCGATGCCGTCATCGTACAGCACGGTGCCGCAGGCGCGCGCGGCGCGCAACCGCTGCGCGTTGAGTTCCGCTGGCCGGTCGTTCTCAGCCACGGCCGCCAGCAGCGCGTTGTCCCGGCGCGCTTGCGCGCACGCGCCCGCGTCGGAAAGGTCGAGAGTGCGCGTCGCCGGCGAAACGACGTTTACGACGCCCAGACGCATCCCGAGTCCGCCGAGCGCGGGCGGCCGGTGCCTCTCGATCCAGCGATAGATGCCCGGCGACGTCGTCCCGACGCGTAACGCGTCAGCATAATAGTCGAGCGGATGGCGTGCGGCAAGGTACGTCGTCGCGACGACGGTGATCCCGAACGCCGCCGCGCACGGCCACGCGATGCGCCGGCGAGCGGCCCCAGCTGCGAGCGCGACCGCGAGCAGCGCGACCGGCAGCGCGATGCGCGTGAGCCCGTCGTTCCAGAAGATCGCGAAGATGATCCACGCACCATAGAGCGCCGACGCGATCAGCAGCGCGCTCGCGATGCCGGGAAGTCCGCGCGCCGGACGCGTCAGGATCACGGTGCCGGCCGCGACCGCCGGCGCCGCGAAGCGCAGCGACGCGCCGGTGGCAAGCTGCGCGACCCACGTGCTGTAGCCGAACGGCAGTATCAAAAAGAGCAGCGCGGAGCCGAGCGCCGCCCAGCCAAAGCGGCGGTCCTCGGCGACTACCGGTCCGAGCAGCGCGGCGCAAAACGCGACCACCGCGAACGGCGATGCCGCCAGCGCGACGCGATCGAGCAACGCCAATGCGGGCGCGCCATGCGCTAGGATCGTCGAGCCGAAGACGCTGCCGGTCACGGCGGTCGCGGGAGTAACGAGCGCGCGATTCCACAACACGGCATCGTGCATCGCCCACAGGGCGAGCGCTGCGGCCGCCGCGAGCCAGACGCGCGCCGGAGGGCGCGACGCGAGCAACGCGAGTGCGGTCAAGAACCAGCCCTGCGGCTTGATCAGCGCCGTGACGGCGGCCGCCCGCATCGCCGTCGCGGGCCGGCGCGCGGCGCGCAGCAGCCAAAGCGTCTCTAGCCAGAACGCCGCCAGCCACACGTCGTTCTGTAGCGTGCCCGCCTGGATCGCGAGCGGATATGCCGTGACCGCGCACGCGGCGAGCGCGTCCGCGAGCAGCGGCGGCGCGCCGTCCTCGCGCGCCCACGACGCGACGCGAAAACCGAGCAACGCCAGCGCGCCGAAGCCGCACCACGGCAGGGCGAACGCGCCGCCGACCGAGTAGAGCGCGCTCGCGAAGAGCTCGGATGCGGGCGGATACCACCAATACCGCGTCGCGGTAGCCCAGAGCGAGTGATTCTGCGCCCACGATGCGGCGTTGGGAAGATGGTACGAGAGCGAATCGCCGTCTAACAGTGGTCGCATCAGCTGCGGCCACGCCACGGCGACCAGCGCTCCGATCAGCAGATACGGCGGCGCCGGCGCGGAATGCGCAGGCCGCCACGCGGCGTTGCGGTAGTACGCGACCGCCAGGCACGCGGCGAGCGCGATCCAGCACGCGGCTGGATAGAGCAGGTGCGCGAAGCCGAGCGCGAACGGGATGGCGACGCCGAGGATCAGCGCGTCGCGCAGCCGGTCTGAAAAGCCGTAGCGCTCGTCGTTGCGCAGCACCGGGGCCGCCGCGAAGAGCCCGAGGAACCACAACGCGGCCGGCACTCCCGCCACGATGATGCGAGGCTTACATGGAATCCGGCGCGCTGACGCCGGCGAGTGAAAGCGCGCGAGCCAAAACGGTCTTGGACGCGAGGCACAGCGCCAGTCGTGCCAGCCGGGTCGGAGCGTCTTCCGTCAAGATCTTGCACTCGGTGTAGAAATGATGAAAGTCCGCGGCGACGTCGCGCGCGTAGCGCGCCAGGCGATGCGGCGCGACGTGCTCGACGACCCCGGCGACGACGTTTGGAAAATCGGCCAGCCGGCGCGCCAGCGCGATCTCCGTCGGGTGGACGAGGGGCGCGAGCGCGGCGGTCTCGGCCGCCCGCACGTCGTCCGGCAACGCGCGGCGCAACACCGACGCGATGCGCGCGTGGCCGTATTGCACGTAATATACGGGGTTCTCGTTCTCTTTCTCGACCGCGAGCTTTAAATCGAACTGTAGCGGTGACTCGACGGCCGGCAGAATGAAGAAGAAATGTGCCGCATCAACGCCGACTTCGTCGATAATCTCGTCGAGCGTCACGATCTCGCCGGCGCGTTTGCTCATGCCGACTTGCTCGCCGCCGCGCATCAGCGTGACCTGCTGCGCGATCGCGACGTCCAACCGGCCGGGAAATCCGAGCGCGTCCGACAGCCCCTTGAGGCGCTCGATGTAGCCGTGGTGGTCGGGGCCGAGGATGTCCACGACGCGATCGCTGTTCCGCAGCTTCTCATAATGGTACGCCACGTCCATGCAAAAATACGTCGGACGGCCGTCACGGCGCAGTAAGACACGGTCCTTGTCGTCGGCGAATCGCGTGGCACGAAAGAAGAGCGCGCCGTCTTGGTCGTAGGTGAGGCCCAGCTCGCGCAGCCGGTCGACGCCCTCGCGCACCTTGCCCGCCTCGTGCAGCTCTCGTTCGCTCTGCCAGCGGTCATACTCCACCCCGAAACGGCGGGCGGTACGCTGCTGTTCGGCTACGATCTCGTCTCGCGCGAAGTTGGAGAAGTACGGCAGCCACTCCGATTCGCCGGCGCCGGTCCATCGTTCGCCGTCGCGCTCGCGAATTTGACGCGCGATCGGCAGGAGGTATTCGCCGGGATAGCCCTCCTCAGGGAAGGAATACGACGGGTCAAAGAGCTGGCGATAGCGCGCGTAGACCGAGCGTCCGAGCGCGTCGAGCTGCCGCCCGGCGTCGTTGATGATCCATTCGACGAATACGTCGTAACCGCAAAAGCGCATTGCGTTTGCGAGCGTCGCGCCGATCGACATCGACCGGCCCTGTACGACGACGAGCGGTCCCGTCGGATTCGCGCTGCCGAACTCCAGCGAGATGCGCATCCCGTTGGGCGGCTTTTCGCCGAAGCGCTCTCCCTCGCGGAGGATGCGCTCGATCGCGGCCTGCCAAATCGCCGGTGCGAGACGGAGGTTGATGAATCCGGCGACCGGTTCGATGCGGCTGAAGAGCCGCTCGAGCTCGGGCGAGCGCCGCTTCGCCTCGGCGACGAGCTCCGTCGCGAGCTCCTGCGGCGCGCGCCGCGCCGCTTTTGCGAGCGTGAGCGCGACGTTGGTGGAGAAGTCGCCGAACTCGGGACGCCGCGGCGCCTCGAACGCAACGTCCGGCGTCGCGTCCGGATAGTTCGCGGTGGCGACGCCGCTTACGGCGTCGGCGAAAGCGCGCAGCGCCCCAGCAACGTCCATTACCTATGATGTTCGCCGCCCGGTAGAGTTTCGACCCGCGCATAGCTTGCCGCGCCGAGCGACTGGACCGCTCCCTCGAGTTCGAGCAGCGCGAGCGCAGCGAGCGCGGCAGAAGCGGGTACGCCGCTCTGAACGACGATCTCGTCGAACTCGGCGGCGCCGCTTTCGATCGCGCGCAGCAGCGCGCTCGACGTCGCGTCATGCGCGCGTCGGGTGCCGGCAGTTGGGGCGGGACGCGCATGCCCGAGCGCCTCCAACACGTCGCCCGCATCGCGCGCCAGCGTCGCGCCGTCGCGAATCAAGGCGAGGCAGCCCTGGACGTGGGTGCGGTCGACGTCGCCCGGGACGGCCAACACGGGGATCCTTCCGGCGGCCCAGCCGGCCGTGTTGAGCGCCCCGCTGCGGGCCGGCGCCTCAACGACGAGGACGGCGTCGGCGAGGGCGGCTACCACCCCGTTGCGTTCCAGGAACTGTCCGCGGAAGGCAGGCTGGTCCGGCGGATACGGCGACAGCACGGCGCCTCCGGCGGCCAGGATATTCTCGGCCAGCGATCGATTGCGGCGGGGGAAAAACTGCCGGTGACCGCTGCCGAGGATTCCGATCGTGGGCGCCCCGGCGCTCAAGGCTCCCTCGTGGGCGGCTGCATCGATGCCCAGCGCCAGGCCGGACAGGATGCAGCAACCGGCGCGGCCCAGGTCGGCGGCGATGGCCAGGGCGAGCCGCCGGCCGTACGGCGTCGCGGCCCGGGTGCCGACGATTGCGACGCACGTGCGCCCCAGACCGCTCAAGTCGCCGCAGCACCAGAGTCCGGACGCGGCGGCCTCGAAGCCGCGTCCGGCGCGCGCCGCCGCGATGGCCTCCCGGGGCAGGTAGGCCGGGTCCCGCATCGCGCTTCCATTCACGCACCCGCGGATGGAGTGCTAGCGGCGGCCGAGACCGGGGGGAATCGGGAACGACCGAAGGAATAGGCAGGCCGCAACGGAGGTACCGGAGTTGGCAGCAGAAGCGTATTGCGTCAAGTGCAAAGCCAAGCGCGAGATCAAAGACGCGGTTCAGATCACGATGAAGAACGGGCGCCCGGCCACGGAGGGCAAGTGCCCGGTCTGTGGTACCAAGATGTTCAAAATCGGCGCCGCCTAAAGCGCCCCGCGCCGCAAATTACGGAGGCGCCGACGTGCCGACGAGCGTTGGCGCCTTTTTGCGTTCCCTACCCGTAGTAACGTATAATACGTGCACCCACAACATATGCCGTGGGTGGAGAGACTTACCGCTGACTTGCCCTACTTGTCGCAAGAGCGAGACGCGCGTCGTCGACTCGCGTGACGATGAAACGGTGGTGCGCCGGCGGCGCGAGTGTCTGGACCCGCGCTGCAAACACCGCTTTACCACGTACGAGCGAATGGAAGCGCCCCGTCTCTTCGTCGTGAAGAAAGACGGCCGGCGGGAGCAGTACAGCCGTGAGAAGATCCTCGCCGGCCTGCGTAAGGCCTGCGAGAAGCGCCCCATCTCCGAGAGCCGCATGGAAGCGGTCGCCGCCGACCTCGAGCGAGAGCTCTTCGCCCGCGGGGAGAGCGAGGTGCCGTCGGCCCTGGTCGGGGAGAAGCTCATGGAAGCCTTGCGTCAGCTTGATCCGGTGGCCTATATTCGGTTCGCCAGCGTGTACCGGTCGTTCCGCGACATCGAAAGTTTCCGCGAAGAACTGGCGCAGCTTTAGTGAGTCACTAACGTGACCGAGATCTGCGTCGCGTTGCAGCGCCTGCCGCACGGAGAGGGACTGCCGCTGCCGCAATACATGACCGACCACGCAGCGGGCGCCGATCTGTGCGCCGCCGTCGGCGAGCAGCTGACGCTTCTGCCGGGAGCGCGCGCGCTCGTCCCGACCGGCTTCTCGATAGCGCTCCCGCCGGGTTACGAAGCACAGATTCGCCCGCGCAGCGGTCTTGCGATTCGCAGCGGCGTTACGTGCCTGAACTCGCCCGGAACGATCGATGCGGATTACCGCGGCGAGCTTGCCGTCGTGCTCGCAAACTTCGGGACTAAGCCGGTCGTGATTCGGCGCGGCGACCGCATCGCGCAGATCGTGGTCGCGCCGGTCTCGCGCGCGCGGTTCGATGCCGTGGATGAGCTGCCGCCGACGGCGCGCGGCGATGGAGGATTCGGATCGACGGGCGTTTCGGCGTGAACGTCTACATCGTCGGAAAGGGCGCCGTGGGAACGTACCTCGGCGACCTGCTGCGGGGGGTCGGCGTCGACGTCGCATATGCGCCGCGCGCGCTCGACGCCGTAACGCCGTACGACGCCGACGTGGCGCTGGTCGCGACGAAGTCCTACGACACGGGCGGCGCGATCGAGACGCTGCGCAAGGCGATCGCCTATCCCGAGAAGTGTGTGTTCATCTCGCCTCAGAACGGCGTCGGCAACGAGGAGCGCCTGGCCGCGGCGTTCGGCGCCGACAACGTGGTCGCCGCCGCCCTCACCACGCCGGTCGATCGCGACCGCGACGGCAACGCGCGGCCGGCAAGAGACGGCGGCCTGGCGCTCGCGCCCATCGGATCGAACGCCTACAACTGGCTCGCCGCGACGTTCGCGAGCACGGGGCTCACGGTCAAGGTCGTCGAGGACTGGCGCGCGTTGAAGTGGAGCAAACTGGCGCTGAACATCGTGGCCAACGCGAGCTGCGCGATACTCAACGTCCTGCCGAACCGCTTCGTCCATTTCGACAACATCTTCACCCTGGAGATCCGCATGATACGCGAGGTCCGCGCGGTGATGCATGCGCTCGGGATCGAAGCCATCGACCTGCCGCGCTATCCGGTGCGGGCCCTGTTCGGCGTCGCGAGCCTGCCCAGCCCGGTCTCGCGCGGCCTGCTGGCCCACACGATCGCATCGGCGCGCGGCACGAAGCCCCCCTCGCTGCTGCTCGACCTGCGCCACGCCCGGCCTCAGAGCGAAGTCGACGTGCTCAACGGAGCCGTCGCCGCCGCCGGACTGGAGCGTCATGTTCCGACGCCGGTAAACGCGGTCTACGCGCGCGTCCTTAACGATATCGCGCACACGCCGCCGCTCTGGGCGAAGTATCGCGAGCGCCCGGACCGGCTCGAGGCCGAGGTCGAGGCCGAGGTCAAACGCACAAAAGTGTTAGCCCGCGGCTAGAACGAACACGAGCCAACGCTATGCGCGACCCTAACGTCCCCGAATCGCTGGAAGGATGGTGGATTCTCCATCGCATGTTCGCTTTCGACCGGCGACGATGGGACGCGCTCCCCGAAAAACGCCGTAACAAGTACGCCGGTCACGCATCGGATCTCCTCGACCATCTGAAAAGCAACGACGAGGGCGACGTCGGCCTGACGCAGGTCGTGGGCCACAAGGCCGACCTCATGCTGACGCACTACGCACGCAGCTTCGACGGCCTAGCGTACGCGCAGACGCTCGTCGACAAGCTCGAGCTGCGTGAGTTCCTCGTGCCGCATGGATCCTACGTATCAGTGCTCGAGCTCGGCCTCTACGACGCGACGGCGAAGATTCACGCCGAGCTCGACCAGCGCGGGCTTCCGCCCCAATCGCCCGAGTGGATCGCCGCATTCGACGAGCTCATGCGCAAGCAGGCGGAGAGCCCGTACGTCGCGCCACGATTGTGGGCGAAGATACCGGCGCGCCGGTACCAGTGCTTCTATCCGATGAGCAAGCGGCGCGGCGAGGTGCAGAACTGGTACATCCTGGGCTACGAAGCCCGCGCCAAGATGATGAGCCAGCACGGCGTCGTCGGCCGCTCCTACCACGGGCGCGTGACCCAGGTGATCTCCGGATCGATCGGCTTCGACGACTTCGAGTGGGGCGTGGACTTATATGCCGACGATCCGCTGGTGTTCAAAAAGCTCGTCTACGAGATGCGCTTCGACGAGGCGAGCGCGCGCTACGGCGACTTCGGCGCGTTTTGGGCCGGTCTGCAATTCTCGCCCGGGGAGCTCAGCGTGTTCCTCGACGGCGACGCAATTCCTCAGTTCGAACCGGCGTAATCTTTCCGTCTAGGCCGCGGCACCCAACCGCTCCAGACTGCGGTACTGGATCGCCTCGGCGACGTGCGCCGAGCCGATCGCGTCGTCGCCGGCGAGGTCGGCGATGGTGCGCGCGACGCGTGCAATCCGATCCAGGGCGCGCGCCGAGAACTGGCGCTTTGCGCTGGCGTGCGCGAGCAGGCGCATCGCGGCGTCGTCGAGGGAGCAGTAGCGGCGCATCGCGTTGCCGGGAATCTCCGCGTTACACAGCAGCGACGCGCCGGCAAAGCGCCGTCCCTGGCGGTCGCGCGCCGCGACGACGCGCTGCCGGATCGCCGCCGAACGCTCCGCGGATTCGTAGCGCACCATGTCGTCGAACGGGACGCGCGCGATCTCGATCTGCAAGTCGATGCGATCGAGCAGCGGTCCGGACAGCTTGCTCACATACTTCGCCACCATCGCATCGTCGCACCGGCACTCGGCGCTGCGCGTGCCGCGATAGCCGCACGGGCAGGGATTCATTGACGCCACGAGCTGAAAGCGCGCGGGATACGTGAACGTGCCGGCGGCGCGCGCGATCGTGACGGTGCCCTCCTCGAGCGGCTGGCGCATCACCTCGATCGCGCTGCGCGTGAACTCGGGAAACTCATCGAGGAACAACACGCCGTGATGCGCGAGCGAGATCTCGCCGGGCTTGACGAGCGCCCCGCCGCCGACGAGCGCGGTTTGGCTGATCGTGTGATGCGGAAAGCGGAACGGTCGCGCGCGAACGATGCCGGCGCGGCCGAGCAGCAGGCCCGCGACGCTGTAAATCTTCGTCACCTCGAGCGCCTCGTGCAGCGACATCGCGGGCAGGATCGACGGCAACCGGCGCGCGAGCATGGTCTTCCCGCAACCGGGCGGCCCGACGAGCAGCAGGTTGTGGCCGCCCGCCGCCGCGATCTCGAGCGCGCGCTTGGCGGCAAGCTGGCCGCGCACGTCGGCCAGATCGCCGTGCACGATCTCGTCGGCGGGTTCCAGCACGGGATCCGCCGTGCGCTTGCGCCACTTCGCACCGTGGCCGCACAGAACCGCGACCGCCGATTGCAGCGAATCGACGGCATAGAGCTCGACGCCCGCGACTAAGGCGGCCTCGTCGGAGTTGCCCGCGGGAACGATCAGCTTGGTGAAGCCGGCGCTGCGCGCGCCCAGTACCATCGGCAGTATTCCGCTGACCGGTTGCACCTTGCCGTCCAATGCGAGCTCGCCCAACGCGATGAAGTCGCGCAGCGCGGCGTGCTCGATCTGTTCGTCGATTCCCATCAGCGCGAGAGCGATGGCGAGATCGAATGCGGGTCCGCCCTTGCGAACGTCTGCCGGCGATAAGTTGACCAAGAGCCGCCCCGCCGGATAGGCGAATCCCGAGTTGAGAATCGCGGCGCGGACGCGCTCGCGGGCTTCACCGAGCGCACGATCGGGAAGCCCGATGATCAGGAAGCCCGGCGTCCCCGGCGCGCTATCCGCTTCGACGCGCACGACGTAGCCCTCGATGCCGAGCATCGCCGCCGAAAAGGACAGGGAGAGCATTGCCGGCCCCTCTGCTCGACGGTTTTGGAATGTCTAGGGGTAGCGCAAGCAAGCCAAGAACAACGACCGCCGTGACACCCGAGATGGTGAGCGCGCTGGCGGAGTCCGGAACGCTCGTCGTTATCTGCGCGAGCGTGATCGCGGCGCTCATCCAGCTTCGGCACATCCGCGCGGGGAATCAGCTGCAGGCGCTGCTCTCGCTCGAGCGCGACTTTCGCGCGGCGCCGATGCAGGCCGCGCTGCGCTACATTCAAGAGGAGCTGCCCAAGAAGTTGGAGGACCCGGCGTACCGCCGCGAGCTCGAAACGATCGGCTTCATCGATCCGGCGATGCATCCGGAGATGGTGGCGTGTAATTGGCTCAACGAGATGGGGACGCTGGTCAAGCGAGGACTGGTGTCCGAAGACACGTTCATGGACCTGTTCGCGCGCTTGATCGCTCATTGCTGGAGGCAGATCGCCCCGGCGGTGGCGATCATGCGACGGACCCGTGGCCAGGCGCAGTACCACGATTTCGAGTATCTGGCCCAACGCGCGGCGGCCTGGCTCGAACGGAACCCGGACGGAATGTCGCCGCGCGACTTTGTTCGAGTCACTCTACCCGATCGCTGGCGCGAGGAGGACGGGCGGGCCACAAGCGGCGCGGCGGCGGCTTCTCCACAGATTGCACAGGACTAAGGTCACAGATTGTGGACAGCGGGGAAACTTAAGGTTTGATGAAGGAGACCGACTTGGAAAGAGCGCTCGCTCGCATCGCTGTATCGATCTTGCTGGCGGCGGGTGTGGCCAGCTGCTCGCACGGGACGTCGCAGTCGAGCGCTTCACCCGCGGCGAGCGCGTCGGCTGGGCGCAAGACGATCGGCGTATCGATTCAGAATCGCGAGGCGCAGTTCTACCAGGACATGGAATCGGGCATGCGCTCTGAGGCGGCGAAGTACGGTTACGAGCTGATCGTCGTCGACGCGAGCCGCGACAACGCCAAGCAGCAGAGCCAAGTCGAGGACTTCATCTCCAAACGCGTCGACGCGATCGTCCTCACGCCGTACGACTCGCAAGCGATCGGGAGCGCGATCGCCGAGGCGAATTCGGCGGGCATTCCGGTGTTCACCGCCGACATCGCGAGCACGAGCTCGCAGGGCCACATCGTCGCGCACATCGCGAGCGACAACGTGCAGGGCGGGTTTGAGGCGGGAACGCTGATCTGCCAGGCCGTCAAAACGGGCAGCATCGCGATCATTGACGAGCCCGAGGTGACGAGCGTTCAGGATCGCGTCAAGGGATTCAAACAGGCGATCGCGCAGCGTTGCCCGTCCGTTACGATCCTCGCCGACGTCGATTCCGGCGGCACGCGCGATAAGGCGAGCAGCGACACCGGCGACATCCTCCAGGCGCATCGCGACCTCAAGGGGATCTTCGGAATCAACGACGACTCAGCGCTCGGCGCGCTCGCCGCGGTGCGCGCCGCCGGATTGGCGGGAAAGATCGCGATCGTCGGATACGACGCGACGCCCGAGGCGCGCGACGCCATCGGCAAGGGCGAGATGTACGGCGACGCGATTCAGTACCCGATCAAGATCGGCTCGACCACGGTCGACGTGATCGCAAACTACTTCGCCGGTAAGAAGCCGCCGCCGATGGTGAAGATCGGGGTCGGAACCTTCACGAAAGCATCCTTGAGCCAGAGTTCTCCGTAGATTAATGCGAGTGTCATCCTGAGCGGAGCGAGCGTCAGCGAGCGGAGTCGAAGGGTGGCGGCGCTTCTCGAGATGCGCGGGATTGGGAAGAGCTTTCCCGGCGTGCGCGCGCTTTCCGACGTGTCGCTGACGCTCTCCTCCGGCGAAGTCCTCGTCCTCGTCGGAGAAAACGGCGCCGGCAAATCCACGCTGATGAAGATCCTCGCCGGCGCGCTGCAGGCGGACGAGGGCGAGATCCGCGTCGACGGCAGGCCGGTGCGCATCGCTACGCCGCAAGAGGCGCAGCACCTCGGCATCGGGATGATCTATCAGGAGTTTACGCTCGTCCCGCAGCTGACCGCTCCTGCGAATATCGCGCTCGGCACTGAACCGACGCGCGCCGGGCTCATCGAGACCGGGGCGGTGCGCGCGCGCGCCGAGCGCGCACTCGGCGAGCTCGGGCTCGAGATCCCGCTCGACGTGCCGGTCTCGCGTTTCTCGGTCGGACAGCAGCAGCTGGTCGAGATCGCGAAGGTCCTCGCGCGGTCCGCTCGGATCATCGTGATGGACGAACCGACGGCCGCGCTCTCGGACCGCGAGATCGAGCGTCTCTTCGAGATCGTGCGCCGGCTGCGCGCGGGTGGCGCCGGCATCATCTACATCTCGCATCGCATGGAAGAGCTATCGCGCATCGCCGACCGCGTCTCCGTCATGCGCGACGGCCGGGTCGTGGAGACGCGCAACGCCGCCGATTTTCCGCAAGAGGAGATCATCCGCGCGATGGTCGGGCGCACGCTGGACGCGCACTTTCCGGAGCTGGCGAAGCCGTCGCCCGACGCCCCGATGCGGCTCGACGTGCGCGATCTGACGCGCGCGCCCGTCGTCAACGACGTGACGTTCTCGGTGCGCGCGGGCGAGATCGTCGCGCTGGCCGGGCTCATCGGCGCCGGTCGAACCGAGATCGTGCGCGCCATCGCGGGTGCCGACGCGCGCGACACCGGCGAGGTTCGGATCGACGGCGCGGCGCTGGCCGCCGGGAATGTCGCTGACGCGATCGCGGCCGGCGTCGCGTTCATCACGGAGGACCGAAAGGCGCAGGGGCTCGTCCTTGGCATGACGGTCCGCGAGAACGTCACGCTCGCACACCTCGCGTCGTTCGTCGACCGCGATTTATTGATCGATGCCGCTCGCGAGCGAACGGCGACCAAGACGATGATCGACGAGCTGCACATTCGGACGCCCAGCACCGAGCAGATCGTGCGCAACCTCTCGGGCGGCACGCAGCAGAAGGTCGTGCTCGCGAAGTGGCTGCTCGGCAACGCGCGGGTCTTCCTCTTCGACGAGCCGACGCGCGGTATCGACGTTGGGGCCAAGGCCGAGATCTACCGGATCATGCTCGATCTCGCGGCGCGGGGTGCGGCCATCGTGATGGTATCGAGCGACCTGCCGGAGGCGCTGGGGATGGCGCATCGTATCCTGGTCGTTCGCGGCGGCCGCATCGCGGCCGAGTTCTCGCGAGCCGACGTCACGCCGGACAAGGTCATCGCGGTGGCGACGGGCGCGGCCGCGTGAACGGGCAGAGCCGCGCATGGTACTGGCTGCGCATCGCCGCGGCCGCCGCCTTCGTCATCGTGTTGATCGCCATCGTCGACGTCGCGTCACATGGCTCGTTCCTCGAGCCCAGCAACATCGTCCGCGTGCTGCGCCAGATCACGTACAACTGCGTGCTGGGAGTGGGACAGACGTTCGTGATCATCACCGGCGGGATCGACCTGTCCGTCGGCTCGCTGGTCGCGCTGACGGGCGTCGTCGCCGCGCTGTTCGCCAACGCGGTGCACCTCAGCGGCTTTCCGCTGATAGCCGCGACGCTGATCGTGGCCGTCGGCGTCGGCGCGATTGCGGGATGGATCAACGCGCTGCCGGTCGTCCGGCTCAACCTGCCGCCCTTCATCACGACGCTGGCGATGCTCGAGATGGCGCTCGGCGCGTCATTCATCCTGTCGCATGGCCGGCCCGTCGCGCTGCAGAGCGGCGACTTCCAGAACACGGGAATCGGCTCGTTCCTCGGCGGCGTCACGTCGGCGCTGCATCTGCCGAGCATTCCGGTGCCGGTGATTTGGATGGTCGTCGTCATCGTGGTCGCCTCGGTGCTGCTGACGCGCACGCGCTTCGGGCGCTACGTGTTCGCGATCGGAGGCAACGAAGAGGCGGCGCGGCTCGCCGGCATCAACGTCGCGCGCGTCAAGACGGCGGTCTACGTGATCAGCGGCGCGTGCGCGGCGATCGTGGGCTTTCTGTACATGGCGCTCTTCTCGTCGGGCTCGCCGCAGACCGGAACCGGCGACGAGCTGCTCGAGTCGATCGCCGCCGTCGTCGTCGGCGGCACCAGCCTAACCGGCGGCCGCGGCAGCGTGATCGGGACGTTCTTCGGCGCGCTGCTCATCGGCGTGCTCTACAACGCGATGAACCTGCTCAACGTGGATTCCTACTTACAAAAGGTGCTGCTCGGCGCGGTCATCCTGCTGGCCGTCGTGCTCGACGAACTCCGCAAACGCTACCTCGCTAAGTAACGCGAAGAAGCGCGTAGGCCCGCGACTCGGACGCTCGTCGCCCACATCCGTGTGGGCTCCTGCTCGCGCGCTTTTCCGCAACACCAAAGGAATACGACATCCTGTCTTTTGCGGAAAAGTCGCACGCCTCGCTGCGCGCCTACGCGCTTCTTCCGCGTGGGGTGGAGTTTAGAACGGGAAGTCGGATTGGGTCAGGCCGGTGTTGGTCTTGAGATCGGTGACCGATTCGTCGAGCACGATCTGCGAGCCCGAATACATGATCTGGCGGACCGGCCAGTGCGTGTCCTTGGAGAGGTAGAGAATTTGTTCCGACACGTCGGCGTTCGAGGCCGGGTCGGCGACCTTGAGGTCGAGCCGGTCGGTGAGGACGCCGGCGACCTTCCCGCCGTCGGTCTGCGTGAGCTTGCCGGGCGTCGTACCGTACGTCTCGACGATGTGCTGAAGCAGTCCCTCCGGAATCGTGACGCCGCGCAGCGAGACCGCGCGGTGATCGTGAATGTCGACCTTCAGGTGGAAGCCGGATAAAAAACCGCCCTGGTGGCCACTGATCTGATCGGTGCCGACCCAGACGCCGCCCGAGCCCTTGCCGTCGCCGTCGAGAATCAGCGTCTTGGCGTAGTGCGGCTTCATGAACGAATATTGATATACGCGATCTTGCGTCGCGGTGCCCTTGGCCTCGTGAACGTGCAGCACGCACGTGTAGTCGTTGGTCGCCGCGAACGCGTGGTCGAACGCCGCGATCGCGGGGGCGGTATTGGCGGCGAGCGCGCCGGACGAGAGCAGGATGCCGAGGCCGGCGGCGAGGGCGCCGGAAAGCGACGAGCGGCGAACGTTCACAAAGCTCCTCTCAAAATCAGACGGCTTGCGGGCTGGACTGCACGCTTTCATCGATGAGCAGCGTACCGTGCTTTCCTTCAACGCCGATGAGCACATCGCATTTTGCGTCGGCAGCGATCTCTTCGATCAAACGGCCCAGCGGCGCGCCGCTATACTTCCCCTCGCGGAACGAGCCGAGGATGATGAGATGTGCCTTCTCTCGCTTCGCGACGTCGAGGACCGCCTGTTTGGTCGAACGCGTCTTGATCGTCTCGGTCCGAAGGGTGACGTTGCTCTTGTTGGCGATCGTCTCGGCCGCGCCGAGGGCGTCCAGCGCCTGGCGCTCTTCGTACGCCATCTCCGCGTCCGGCGGCAGCGTGTAGGGAACCTCGATGATGTAGAGGGCGAGCAGCTCCGAACGCTCGCCGCGAGCGAGCTTCACCGCCAGCGCCATCATATGCGCCGAGTCGATCTCCGGCGAAAAGACGACGATCAAGCTGCCGACCATTCGCTCGAGCTCGTGTTCGGCCTTCGCCGCAATCCGCTGGACGTACGACGGCGGCGGATGCAGCATCCACCACAGCGTGGACCCCACGGCGCCGGCGATGAAGAGCGCCACGAGTGCGCCGGTCGCCGTGACGTGAAGCTCGGCGGGCGGCATTACGGCATGCCTCGTGCGCGCCACATCAGCGCCAGCCGGTGCATTCCGAGCGCGACCATCGCGCCACCCAAAACGACGCCGGGCAGAATCGCGAAGCCGCCCTCGCGCGCCGCTGCCAGCATGCGCGCCACAATGACGAGCCCGCAGAACAGGATCGCGAGCGAGAGTATCCCGCGAACGATCAGCATGCTAGCTCGGACGCCCGGCGCGCCGCGCGTCGCTGGCCTTGAGGTTCGTCACGTACTCATCCATCAGTTCGAGCTCGCCGGCCCGCCGCAGAATTTCGGTCTGGGCGTTGCGCCAATCCCGCCGCTGCGAGCGAAACAACGGAAGCCGGCGATGGTTGCGGTAGACGAGGTACAGGATCAGGCCTAGCACCAGCCAGCTGGGTCCGAAGATCCGCCCGAGCGGGTGCGTCCGCAGCGTAAAGAGCAGAATCGACACGATCCCGACGAAGCCGATCACGGCCACGATGGGGAACTCGACACGCTCTCCACGGAACCGGAACGGCACGTTCAACGGGATCTTGAACTTGCGCGGGCTCAACGGGTCGGTGAGGCGCAATCCGATCAGGCCGAGAAACACGAACGAATAACTGGTTGCCGCGCCAAATGCGTACAGATCCGCCAGGAATTCCAATCCATTCTCGCCGTGAAAGAAGCGGCCATACAGCGCGGCGACGTGCGGATAGAGCGCCGGACCCGCCGCGAAGAGCAGCTCGATCACGGCCACGGTGGAGAAGAAGACGATCGATATCGCGGGCGTCCGGAACCGGCTGTGGACGCGCTGGAAGATCGAGGGCAGTAAGTTGCTGGTGCTCATCGCGTAGGCGATGCGCGAGCTTCCGAACACACCCGAGTTCGACGAGATCAGCAGCAGGACCGCGCCCAGCACCGGCACGTACAGCGCGGCGAACGCGCCGTAATACGGTATCTGCGCAGAGAGCAGCGCGACGGCTTTGCCTTGATTGTCCGCGTTGTTGGGGAAGATTTGCCAGAACTGCTGCGCGTGTCCGTGCGCGTCGAGGATGGGATGCCAGGGCTGCAGCCCAAGCGCGAGGTTCGAATAGGCCAGCGCGAAGATCAGAATCGTCAGGATCAGCGACACCGACGTGCGCGGGATGATCGAGGCAGGCCGCTGCGTCTCCTGCGCAGCCTGCGAGATCGATTCGAGTCCGACGAAGGAGATGATCGCGAGCGACGTCCCGAGCATCAGCTGATAGGGCGACGGCCAGTCCAGCTGCATCGTGTGGATCAAGAGATGCGGCCGGAACGCGAAGAGAAAGCCGAAGCATAGAATGGCCGTCTCACTGATCACGTCGAGGGCGGACACGACGCCGTTGAACGCCGTGCTCCCACGCACGCCCACGACGTTGAGGAGGCAGAGTCCGAGAACCAGCGCGAGCACCACGGTGAAGTGGATCCAGGGATGGATCGAGTTGACCAACACGGGCAGCAGCTGGCTCGAATAATCGACCGAGGTCCAGGCGAAGAGCGTCACGTCGATCGTGAAGTCCAACAGCACCGCCCATCCGGCGATGAAACCGAAGATGTCGCCGAGACCGCGCATCACGAAGTACTGTCCGCCGCCGGCGACCGGATACGTCGAGGCGAGCTCGGTGTACGCGAGGCCGATGCAGACGTAGACGATGCCGGCGAAGAGGAACGCGACGTTGGACGCGCCGGCGGCCCACGCGAGCACGAGCCCGAGCCCGACGAAGATGTCGGCGCCGACGTCGGAATAGCCCCACGAAAACGAGCCCCACGGCGTGACGCTGCGGCGCAGCTCCGGTTTAATTTTCGCCACTAAAACGCGTTGCGGTGCAGGCTTAGCCGCGGACCGTCCAGGGTGACGACATCGAACCGGATCTGCGCCGCCGGGGCGACGATCTGCGCGTAGTCGGCCGCGGCACGCCGCAGCCTCGCGCGCTTGCGCGCATCGACGGCGCACAACGCGGAGCCGTAGGCCCGTGTGTCGCGCCGCTTCACCTCGACGATCACGAGGGTGGAACCATCGAAGCAGACGGCGTCGATCTCTCCGCCGGGCACCCGGACGTTGCGCGCCAACACGCGGTAGCCGCGCTCGGCGAGGAAGCCGCTCGCGCGGTCCTCTCCGCGGCGGCCCTTCTCGGCGTTATCCAACGTCGAGCGCTTCCATCGCCTCGACCGATTCGAGGCCGAGCGCCAGCTGCGCGTCGCGAACGCGGGCCCAGTTGGCGCGATGATGGACGCTCGGCCCGTGCACCCGCAGCGCCTCGATGTGATGCGGCGTCGAATAGCCCTTGTGCAGCGCGTAGCCGTAGCGGGAGTCTTCCGCGTCGAGCGCGACCATCAGCGCGTCCCGGTGGACCTTCGCGAGGATCGAGGCCGCCGCGACGACGGCGCAGCGCGCGTCGCCGTGAATCAGCGGCTCCTGCGGCCCGGCAAACGAGCGAATCCTCACGGCATCGGTGATCAGATACTGCGGCGCATAACTGAGCGCCGAGATGGCGCGCTCCATCGCGAGTATGCTCGCCCAGTAGATGTTGAGCCGATCGATCTCGGCGACGCACGCGCTGCCGATCGCCCACGCCGTCGCTTGGACCTTGATGATCTCGGCGATGTCTGTGCGTACTTCGGGGCGGACTTGCTTGGAATCGTTCAGCCCGCGTATCAAGAGCGGCTGTTCCGCGACCACGCAGGCGGCGACGACCGGCCCGGCCAGCGGTCCGCGGCCGACCTCATCGACGCCTCCGACCAGCACGAACCCGCGCTCGCGCGCCGCATACTCGAAGCGGTGCAGGCGATGCAGCCTGCGGCGCTCGCGTTCGTAGGCGTTGCGCGCTTTACGCTGCTTCGGCGTCATCCGGAGAGTCCAGCGAGATGCGCCCGAAGACGCCGTCGCCCAGCGCACTGATGTAGGACTGTGCCGCGTTGTGATAGTCTACGGAGCCGCCGCGCCGGACGAAGCCTCGCTCGGCCGCGAAGGCCTGCAAGTCGGGAACCTTCGTGCGCGGGCGGCGCGCCAGCAGCCAGCTGTGGAATGCGCCGGCGACCTCGGCGGGGTCGTAGCGATTGCGCGCCAAGGCGCCGCAGATCGCCAGCTTCCACTGCGCCGCTTGGCCGGCAATTTTCGGCGGTAGCACGCCCGGTGTGTCCATCACCTCGACGTTCGGCGCGAGCCGAAACCACTGCATCTGCCGCGTTACGCCGACGCGGTCTTCGGCCTTCGCCGCTGCCCTGCGCAGGAGCGCGTTGACGATGGTGGATTTCCCGCAGTTCGGCAGCCCGACGATCATCGCGCGGGCGACCTTCGCGGCGCGACCGTCATGGCGCGAGAAACCTTCGATCGCCGCGGCGAGACGCGCCACGCTGCCGCGCTTTCGCCCGTCGATCGCGAGCGCGTGCGCTCCACCTGCCGCGAGCTCGTCGAGCCAGAGGCGCGTGGTCGCCGGATCGGCCAGGTCGTCTCGGTTCAACGCCACGAATCGCATGCGTTTGCCCGCGAGCTGTTCCAGCAGCGGCGCTCGGCCGGTGCGGGGGATCCGCGCGTCGACGACCTCGACGACGATGTCGATGACCTGCAGGTACTCCCGGATCCGGCGCGTGGTCTGCACCATGTGGCCAGGATAGTTCCCAGACGAGGCCGCCACGGCGTCACAACCCGCCCAGCATGCGCGGCGGCCAGATGCCTGCGATCGCGCGCCCGATCAGGCGATCGTCGCTCACCGCCCCGAAGAAGCGCGAGTCTTCGCTCTGCGCGCGGTTGTCGCCGAGTACGTAGACGCTCGCCGCCGGCACCGTCGTCTCCGCGAAGCTGCGATCGTCCGCATGCTGCACGTACGGTTCGTCGAGCGTCCGGCCGTTCAGGTAGACCTGACCGCGAACGATGCGAACGCGGTCGCCGGGGAGGCCGATGACGCGTTTGATGAAGACCGCGCGAGCATCGCCTTCATGCCGGAAGGCGACGATGTCGTCACGTCGAGGCTGCCCCAGCCGGTAGGCGAAGGTATTGATCAGGACGTACTCGCCGGAGCGGATGTGCGGTTCCATCGAGAAGCCCGAGACTTGCGGGAGGCGGACGAAGAAGGCCGCGATCAGCAGTGCGAGCACCGCGAGCTGCAAGGCCAGGTTCGCCACCGATCGCCATCGCAAGAAGCGGACCACGAAGGGCGACTTCGCTTACCGCGCTACAGAATCTTGGCTTGCGTCGGGGGCCAGAAAATCAGGAAGGCGCGTCCGGTGAAGCCGGCCGGAGCGTCGCTGCGCGGCCCGGTCGCAAACCGTCCGGCGTCTTGCGCGAATCCCCAGATGTGCGAATCCTCCGAATCGTTACGGTTGTCGCCGAGCATGATGTAGCAGTGAGGTGGGATGCGATTGGCAGCGCGCCACACCGCGGCGGGCGGAACGTTAGCGGCGCCGGGATCCAGCCGCTGCCAGCCGGCGCCGTAGCTCACGTAGATGCCGTAATCGCGGATCTCGAGGCTGTAGCTCGGTTTCTCCGCGACATAAGGCTCTTTTAGGGCGGCGCCGTTGAGAAAGACGGTCCCGCCTGCGACGCGCAGCGTGTCGCCGGGGCGGCCGATCACGCGCTTGATGAAATCGTCGGGCGTCGGAACGGGCGGCGGGAAGACCACGATGTTGCCCTCTCCGGGAGGATGAAAGCGGTACTCGAACTTGTCGACGAGCAGGACGTCGTGAATCTGCAGCGTGGGGAGCATCGAGCCGGACGGGATGTAGTACGTTCGGGCTACGAACGTGATCAGGACCCACGCCGCGATCCCCGCGATGATGAACGGGTCGAGGAACTCGCGCGCGATGGCTGTGCTGCGGCCCGAGGAGCCCGCAACGACGGGACGCAGCGAAAGAATCGCGCGGGCCGCGCCGATGACCGCCACGATCGCGAGCAGCTCGTACGGCGTCATGTTCTGCTCACTTCTCTAGCGCGCGCACGCGGTCTAGCGGCCAGAGAATGAGGAAGGCCCGACCGACGAGGCCGCCGGCTCGCGCGAATCCCCACACATGCGAATCGTCGGAGTAATTGCGGTTGTCTCCGAGCACGAAATACGAGGCGTTGGGAATTCGATCCGGCGCCTGCCACATCGCGCGCGGCGGGATGTTGGCCAGATGGACGTCGAGCGCGCGGCCGTTCACGTAGATGCCGAAGTCGCGAATCGCCAGCGTGTAACGCGGAGGTTGATTCTCGTAGGGCTCCCGCAGGGGGGACCCGTTCCGGTACACGATGCCGTCCGTGATCACGATCCTATCTCCCGGTACGCCGATCACGCGCTTGACGTAGTCGCTCCCGCCCGAGTCCACCGGCGGTGTGAACACCGCGACGTCGCCGTCCGCCGGCGCGTGCAGGCGATATGCGATCTCGTCCACCAGCACCACGTCGCGAACCTGCAGCGTTGGGATCATCGATACCGACGGGATGTAGAAGGTGCGGATGACGAACGTGATCAGGAACAGGGCGACCAATCCGACCGCGATCAGCGCGTCGAGATATCCACGCACCGTCGCCGCCGCGGCGCCCACGGCACCCCTCGCGAACGGCTTCGTGGAGACTGCGACTCGCGCGATACCCAAGATGCAAACGAAGGCGATGAGCTGGAGCGGTGTCAGGGCGGCGTGTCAGGTTCCTTTGGCTTTCTTTTCCTTGATGCGAGCGGCCTTACCGACCTTTTCGCTCAAATAATACAGGCGGCTGCGCGAGACGACGCCGCGTTTGCCCACCTCGATGCGCTCGACGCGGGGACTGTGCAGGAGGAACGTCTTCTCGACGCCGACCCCGTGCGCGATCCGGCGCACGGTGATCGCTTCCCCGCTGCCGCCGCCCTTGCGCACGATGACGACACCCTCGAACATCTGCGTCCGTTCCTTGCCGCCCTCGGTGACCTTGGAATAGACCTTGACGGTGTCGCCGGCCCGGAACTGCGGAATTCCGTCCTTGACTTGGTCGCGGTTGAGGACATCGATGACGTTCATGATGCAAATCCTGCCATGCGAAAGCGGCGCAAAGAATAGCCGGGCGCGGAGCCCGGCACAACGCCCTATGCTATCACGGGCCTTCCGAGGGGTGCAAGGTTTTGTCGAGCAAATCCCGCCGGCGGGCCTCGGTGCGCAGACGCGATTGCTCGCGGCGCCACTGCGCGATCTTCGCGTGATTCCCGGAGAGGAGGACCTCGGGCACCTCCACGCCCCGGAAGCTGGCGGGCCGCGTAAAGCTCGGATAGTCCAGCCAGCCGGCGCCGAAGGACTCGTTTTCGAGCGATTCCGCGCGCACGACACCCGGTACTAGGCGCACCGTGGCATCCATGAACACGAGGGCCGGGATCTCCCCGCCGGTCAGCACGAAATCGCCAAGCGACCATTCTTCCACCGGATAGAGCCGGCCGAGGCGGTCGTCGATGCCCTCGTAGTGACCGCAGACGATAACCAACCGATCCGACTCCGCCCAGCGCGCGGCCTCGCTCTGCGCGAACGGGCGGCCGCTCGGACTCGGCACCACCACGACGCGCCGCTCGCCGGCGGGCGCCTCGGCCGCGATCCGGTCCAGGGCGCGCGCGATCGGTTCGATGCGCAGCACCATCCCGGCGCCGCCGCCGAACGGGGCGTCGTCGGCGCGCTCGGCGTCCCCCAGCTCGTCGAGCAGATGATGATAGCGCACCGCGACCAGGCCGCGCTCGATCGCGCGCCCCACTATCGAGAGGCCGACGAACGGCGCGAAGAGCTCCGGGAAAAGCGTGACGACGTCGATCGTGAACATAGAGAGGTTCGTAGAATGTTCAGGAAGGACGACCCAATTGCTTGCGCGCTCGCGGCGCTCGGCCGCGGCGAGTTTGCCGGCGCCGAAACCGCGCTCGGCGAGTTGCTCGAGCGTCCGCATCCGCCCGTCGAACGCGCCTTTCTTCTGAACAAACGCGGCGTTGCGCGCATCGGGCTAGACCGGCGCGAGCTCGCTCGCGCCGACTTTGCCGCCGCGCTCGAGTCCGTGAGCGGCTACGCCCCGGCCCTAACGAACCTCGGAAACTTGCTGCTCGAAGACGGCGACACACAGGGCGCAATCGCGCAGTACGAGCGCGCAATCTCCAGCGACAGGGAGTACGCGCTCGCGCATCTCAACCTGGGGGTCGCGTACAAGCGATTGGGACGCATCGCAGAGTCAGTTCGCGCGCTCCGCGAGGCCCAGCGGCTCGAGCAGCGTTCGCGCGCGAGTGCTTCGACTTTTTGGAGGCGGGCTCGGCCGTGGTGATCTCCTCGAGGTATTCGAAGAGCTGTGGCAACGTGATCTTTTCCAGCGCGGTCCGTTCGTGGACCTTATCGCTGTCCTCGCCCTCGTCCCGGATGTAACAGCGCGTTTCGACGCCGGCCTGATCGCCGCTGATGAAGGAGACCGCGAAGCCGCGACCCGGGAGCTCGTCGTAGATCCGCATCGTCTGCGGATTGATGATCTCGACCGAGTGCGTCCGGCTGTTCGCATCGACGATGAGGATCTTGAGGTGGTCGAAGTTGGTCACCTCGATCAGTCCCACGACGAAGACGTTCTTCGCCGAAAAGAATTCGTGCCCGCGTTTGCTGCGACTCGACACTTCGTAGAAGACGCGATGCGCAACGAACCGGTTGAGGATCTTCCGCAGCGTCGCCAGCGAGGCCAGCGTTTCGGTGCGGTTGCCGCGTGTGTAAATGATCTTCACGGCGGGTCCTGATGCTTGCACGGGTTCCGAGGTAAGCCCTCCCGCGGAATGCGGCGGAAGTCCGGCGATGCCCCCGGAAAGATAGGCTGCCATGTTCTCGGTGCCCGACATCCTCGTCGTCTCCGTGCTGGCGCTCCTGCTCTTCGGGCCCGACCGGCTGCCCAAGGTCATGCGCCAGGCGGGCCGTTTCGTGCGCGAGGTTCAGAGCACGTCACACGCCTTCATCGCCGAGATGGAGCGCGCCGCCGAGGGTCCCGAACCGTCGATGCCGCCGCCCGCGCCTCCGCCGCCGGATCCTCCCGAGACACCAGCTTAGATATTGAAGTTTTGACGGATCTCCGTGATGCGTTGCTGGACGATTTGGCGCACCTGGGCATGCACCCGTTGCTTTTGCTCGTCGGGCAGGCGGCGATAGATGATGTAGCCGGCGGCGGAGAGGAGTCCGCCGAGCACGCCGACCAGCACGATCTTGCCGGCCTCCGTGGTGTCGTCGCCGGAATGCTGCTCGCCGGAGCCGCTCGGATAGCCGTTGCCCGGTCGGGTCGACCACGGCTGGTCGTGTGGCGTAGTACGAAAACTTTCAGACATCGTGCCGCCTCCTTCGGTCTGCCAATCTTGTTACCCGTCCCGAGGTCGTGCCTCCCGTTTCGCGCGCGGAGCGGCGGCGCCCCAGCCTTACATGCTCGGGGAAGCGCCGTGCGATCTCCGCGATCGCAAGCTCCGCGGTCGCGACGATGGCGCGCAGGCTCGCGAGCTCGCGCCCTTCCTGCGGCCAGCGCAGACTCAGCCTGCCGGGCGTCTGGCGAGCCTCGAGCTCGACCCCGGCGTGCTCTTGCAGGCCGAGCCGCGCCGCCTGCAGGACCGCCGAAACCGCAGCGCAGACGATGTCCTGCCCGTACTCCGCGAAATCGGCGTGGCCGCGCGCGGAGATGCCGGCAAGACGATCGCGCTCGTCCCGGTAGAAAATGACCTCGAGCAGGGCGCTCGTCCTTTAGGGAAGCGTTATCTTGGTGATCTTGACTTCGGCGTAGGGCTGCCGGTGGCCGTTGAGCTTGCGCACCCGCTTCTTCGGCTTATAGCGGAAGACCAAGATCTTCTTGTCCTTGGCGTGGCGCAGAACCGTGCCGCTGACGCTTGCCCCGTCGAGCATTGGGCTGCCCACCTTGACCGCTTCCTCGCTGCCCGCGAGGACGACGCGGTCGAACGTGACCTCGGCCCCGACCTCGGTCGCGATCAGATCGCAGCGGATGACGTCGCCCTCGGCGACTCGATACTGCTTGCCGCCGGATTCGATGATCGCGTACATGACTTCGGTACGATACCAGGGGCCGGCGCCTCGCGTCAACGGCCGCCCGGTCGGGGCTGGATGCCCTTGACGATGGCTCCCGTATCTGCTATTACAGAATAGTCTATGAAACAGATTACTCTGCGCCGCGATTATGAAGCCGCACGCGAGTCCGGCGCGCCGTGTCTGGGAAGGCTCGCTCTCGCGGTCTGGACGAGGGGGGTGTGAACGTGGACCCCCTGAACGCTTCCGAGGCGCGCGACCACATCGAGATGATCGATCGAATTCTGGCCGAGTCGCAGCAGCGGCTCTGCGCGGGCGGGGAATATTTCGTCGTCTGGGGGATCGGCTCGGCCTTCATCACGGCCCTGTTCCAGCTCGTAAACAACGGCCTCGTTCCGGACGCGGCGCTCTGGTTGGTGCCCGTCGTGCTCGCGCTCTGCGCGCTCTTTTCGATCTACCGCGGCCGCGCGACCCGCGCCGCGCTCGCGCGCAGCTCGCTCGTGCAGCGCGAGTTCTTCAACGTGCTCTGGCTGACGCTCGGACTCGCGTTGGTGAGCAATGTCGCGGCGTACAAGATCTTTTCGGGCGTGGCGTCGGCGGCGGTCTGGAGTCTAGCCGAGGCGATCGTGCTGCTGTACATCGGGATGCATGGAAACCGGCGGGCGCAAATCGCCGGCGTACTCGTCGTCGTCTCGCTCATCGCGGCGAACTTCGTGGGTCCCAGCATCGCGGGTTACGTTCTCGCCGCCGGAATGCTCGCGGGCTATGCGGGATTCGGCGTCAGCGAGCTGTTGGCTCGCGAGTAAGCCTCCTTAGGACATGGACGAACTGCTGCTATCGAAGGTGCGGCTCGGCGTGATCGCGGAGCTGCTGGCCTTTGATTGGGTCGCCTTCTCAGAGTTGGCGCACGCGCTCGACGTGAGCAACGGCAACCTCGGCGCGCATATGAGCAAGCTTGTCGATGCGGGCTACGTCGAGGAGGAGAAGAGTTTCGTCAACCGTCGTCCTCTCACGCGCTACCGCCTCACTAAGCGGGGCCGCGGCGCGTTCGCCGCCCACGTCACGCAACTTCAAACACTGCTGAAGGAAGCTCGGTAGGCGGTGGAAACGGTCCTAGCCTTCGAAAACGTCGCCAAATCGTACGGAGAGATCCGCGCGTTGCGTGCGCTATCTTTCGCCGTGCACAGGGACGAGATCGTCGCGGTGCTCGGCCCCAACGGCGCGGGCAAAACGACCGCTCTCGAGATCGCGCTCGGCTTGCGCAGGGCCGATGCCGGCAGCGTACGGCTCTTCGAATCCTCGCCGCGCGACGTCGCCGTCCGCCGCCGGCTGGGCGTGACGCCGCAGGAAACGGGATTTCTGGACATGCTGCGCGTCGAGGAAATCGTCCGCTTCGTCGCCGAGCACTATGAGCGTCCCGCGTCCGTCGCGGCGACGCTCGAGCGCTTCGGCCTCGCCAAGATGGCCAAACGGCCCGCAGGCACGCTGTCGGGAGGAGAATCGCGCCGTCTCGCGCTCTCCCTTGCCTTCGTCGGGAATCCCGAGCTCGTCGTGCTGGACGAGCCGACGACCGGGGTTGACGTCGAATCGCGCCGCCGTTTGTGGCAAGGCGTGCGCCATCTCAGCGACCGCCGGTCGATACTCTTCACCACGCACTATCTCGAAGAGGCGGAGGCGCATGCGACGCGGATCCTCGTTCTCGATTGCGGGCAGCTGCTCTTCGACGGAAGCCCGCATGCGCTGCGCGAGCGCATGGGTGGGCGCCGCCTGACGTACGTCGGCGCGAATGGCCCCGTCGTCATAACCGCGCAGGATAGCGATCAATACGTTCGGGAGCTCGTCGCTTCGGGCGTTCCCTTTTCGGGGCTCGAGATCTCCCGGCCGTCGCTCGAGGAAGCCTTTCTTTCGCTCACGGGAAGCTCATCGTGAACGCGCTGACGCTCGTGCGCGCGCACATCAGGGTGCAGTTTCTCGACCTCATCCGCTGGCCGGGGTACGTCGCTCCGACGGTCGTCTTCCCGGCGATGTTCTTCGTGCTGTTCGATCTGCCATACGCACGGACGAGCGCGGCGAACGCGGCGCCGCTCGTGCTGGGCTTCATCGTGTTTGCCGTCGTCGGAGTCACCCTCTATCAGTTCGGCGTCGGAATAGCGCAGGAGCGCGGCCGCCCTTGGGAGCGTTACCTGCGCACGCTGCCCGTCTCGGCGGCCGAACGCTTCGCCGCGCGCATCGTCACGGCGATGGTCTTCGGGCTGTTGACCGCCGCGGTGGTGGCGATCACGGCGCGAATCCTCACGCCGATCGATCTGAGCGTCGCGCAGTGGTTACGCGTTCTGCTCTTTTGCATCGCCGGCGGCGTTCCGTTCGTGCTGATCGGCATTACGATCGGCTACTGGGTTTCGGCTCGTGCTGCGGTGCCGGTCGCCACCGCACTCAACCTGCTGCTTGCGTACGCCGGCGGCCTCTGGGTCCCGCCGCAATACTTGCCGTCCTTCGTCGCGCGGATCTCGCCGTATCTACCGACGCGCGAGTTTGCCGACCTACTCTGGAGTGTCCCCCGTGGCGGCAACGTCGTGTCGCCCCTCGTCGGCCTAGCCGCGTATGCGGCGATCTTCGCCGCACTCGCCGCCATCGGATACGCGCGGGACGATCGAAGGCGCTACGCGTAATCGCGTGCGCGGCCGAGCTCGTGCGCGGCGCGCAGCCCTTCGTCGAAGGCGCGTACGGCGTTGAGCTCGGCCGCGTCCTTGGCGCCGCCGATGACGCGGTAGGGCACGCCGAGCGCTTGAATTTCGCGCACTAGCGCATCGTTGCGTTCTTGACCCGCGGCGATGACGACGGTATCCGCTGCGATGGTGCGCGCGTTGCCGTCGGCGTCGCGGATGCGGACGCCGCCGGATACGATGGCCTCGTAGCTGACGCCCGTGTGAGTCTCGACGCCCGCGGCGCGCAGCGCGCGCAGCACGGCCCAGCGCGTCGTCTTGCCGATGCGCTCGCCGATCGTCGTGCCGCGGCGCATCATGGCGACGCGCTTTCGACCGGTGATGACGAGCGCACCGTCGGGCGGTGCGGCGAGGCCCTGCTCGTAGAGAAAGCGCGTGCTTTCGTCGACGTCCGCTTCGCCGAAGCTCAAATAGTGCGCGACGTCGACGCCGATGCCGCCCGCGCCGACGATGGCCACGCGTTCGCCCGCGTCACGGTCGTGCAGAAGAAGATCGGCGTACGAGATCACGTTGGGCAGATCGCCGCCGGCGAGGCGCGCGGCCCGCGGCACCACTCCGGTTGCGAGCACGACCGCGTCGAAACCGCGAAGCGCCGTAGCGGCGGCGACGCGCCGGTTCATGTGAACGGTGACGCCCAACCGCTGCAGCTCGTTTGCGAAGTAGCGGATCGTTTCGCCGAAGTCGCGCTTGCCGGGAATCCGCCGCGCCATGCGAAACTGACCGCCGAGCTCGCCATCGGCCTCGAACAGCCACACGCGATGACCGAGCGCCGCGAGAGCGCGCGCGGCCTCCATTCCGGCGGGTCCGCCGCCGATCACCGCGAACCGGCGCGCTCGATCCGCGGGAACCGGGATCTCGGGGAACTCGCGCTCGCGCCCGGCGCGCGGGTTGACCATACACGAAACGGGCTCGTCGAGCAGAGAACGATCGATGCATGCCTGATTGCAGGCGATGCACGTGTCGACGAGCTGCGGCTGCGCGGCCTTGGCGACGATCGCGGCATCCGCCAGAAACGGCCGCGCCATCGAGACGAAGTCGGCACTGCCCGCGGCGAGCACGTCTTCCGCCGCGGCGAGGCTGTTGATGCGATTGCTGGCGATCACCGGCACGTCGCCCACGGTGCGCTTCACGGCGGCGGCGAACCGCACCCATACTCCGGTCGGCACGATCTGCTGTACGGTCGGTATCGCCGACTCGTGCCAGCCGATGCCGATGTTGAGCGCGTCGACGCCGTCGGATGCCAGCGCGGTCGCGAAGCGCAGCGTCTCGTCCTGCGTGGTGGAATCCGGCATCAGGTCGGCGCCGGAGATGCGGAAGATCACCGGAAAGTCGCGGCCGGTGGCGGCTCGGATCTCGCGCAGCACCGCGCGCGGAAGGTTCATCCGCCGTTCGAAGTCCCCGCCCCAGAAATCATCCCGATGATTGGTCAGCGGCGAGAGAAATTGGTTCAGCAGGTAGCCTTCCGACGCCATGACCTCGACGGCGTCGAATCCGAGCTCGCGCGCGCGGAGCGCGCCGCTGGCGAAGTCGCCGATCGTCGCGCGGATCTCCGCCTCGTCCAGCGCGTGCGGCGGGTCCGGGGAGAAGCGCGACGCGACCGCAGACGGCGCGACGGGCTGAAGTCCGAATGAGGCGAAAAACGCGTATCTCCCGGCGTGAAAGAGCTGCAAGGCGATGCGCCCGCCGGCTTCGTGCACGGCGCCGGCCGCCGCGCGAAGGGCGGGTTCGCTCTGCGGGTCATTGACGAAACTGTAGTTGCGCCCGCCTGCGCCGACGCGGCTCACGGAGGATCCGCCGGTGACGATGAGCCCGGCGCCGCCGCGCGCCCGTTCGGCGTAAAATGCCGCGAGCGCGGGTCCGTCGGACTCGATGCCCATGTGCATCGAGCCCATGATGATGCGATTGCGCAGCGTCAGCGTGCCGATCGTACCGGGACGCAGCGCGCGCACGAATGATTCGCTCGCCTACGTGAGTGACAGCGGCGGAGACGTGTCGGCGTAGAACGGCGGCGCGATCACGCTCAATCCGCCGTCCACGCAGATCGTCTGGCCGGTGATGTACTCCGACTCCGGCGCGAGCAGGAACGCGATCGTGTCGGCGACCTCTTGGGGGGTTCCCATGCGCCCTTTCGGGATCTTGGAGAGAACGGAGTCCATCGGCGGCATGCCCGGAACGTTCTGATAGAAGTACGCGCTCGACTCCGTGCCGATCAGGCCGCCGTTGACGGCGTTGACATTGATACCGTGCGGCGCGAACTCGACGGCCATATAGCGCACCCACGCCTCGATTGCCGCCTTGTTCGAGCCGAGGTTCGCGTAGGTCGGGAAGGCACGTACGCTTCCATAGCTCGAGAGCACCGCGATGCGCCCGCCGCGTTTCATTAGCGTGACGGCGCGCTGCGCGCCCAGGACGAAGGCGCGAACGTTGAGGTTGAAGGATCGGTCGAGGTTGTGCGCCTTCAGGTCGGCGATCTTCTTGAACGAGCTCGCCGCGGCGTTGGACACGAAGTGATCGAGGCCGCCAAACTCGGCCTCGACGCGCTCGAAGAGGCGATCGATGTCGCCGGTGTTCTCCATGTTCGCCTGCACGGCGATCGCGCGCGAGCCGAGCACCTCGATCTCGCGCACGGCCTGCGCCGCCATCTCGGCGTTGCGCTGATAGTTGACGACCACCGCTGCGCCGTCGCGCGCGAGCGTAAGCGCCAGCGCTCGCCCGATCCCGCGCGAGCTGCCGGTGATCAGCGACACCTTCCCTTCGAAACGCTTCACGCGTTTCTTTCGCCGTCGATGAGCTCGCGCGCGATGACGGTCTTCTGGATCTCGTTCGTCCCCTCTTCGAACCGCTGCGCGCGGGCGTCGCGGTAGACACGCTCGATCGCGTTCGGCTGCCAGAAGCCGATCCCGCCGTGGATCTGGAGCGCCTTGTCGGTCACGCGCGTCAGCATTTCGACGGCCTGCAGCTTCGACATCGACGAGAGTATTACGGCATCCGCGGCGCCGGCATCCCACCGCCGCGCGGCGTGCAGCACGAGTTGGCGCGCCGCCTCGATGTCGGTCGCGTTCTCGGCCAGCATGAATCGGATCGCCTGGCGTTGTTCGAGCTTCTTGCCGAACGTCTCGCGTTTGGCGGCGTAGGCCATGGCCAGCTCCTGCGCGCGCCGCGCCAGTCCGACGCAGCTCATCGCCACCGAGATGCGGCTCGGCGTGAGGAATCCGCCGAGCGCGACCGACAATCCGTCCCCCTCGGCGCCCAGCCGATTTGCCACCGGAACCGGCGCCCGGTCGAAGGTCAACCGCGCGTGATCGGTGCCGCGAACGCCCATCGACTCCTCCATCGCGGTTACGGTGGCGCCGGGCACGCTCCGGTCGACGAGGAGTGCGACGCTTCCGTCGGCTCCGCGCGTTCCGGCCGCGCGCGCGAAGAGCAGCCAGTAATCGCAGATGGTCCCGAACGTGATCAGGTGCTTCTCCCCGCTCAGGTAGTATGTGTCGCCCTCGCGCACGACGCTGCACCGCAGATCGGCCCCCGTCCCCGCGGTCGGCTCGGTCAGCGTGAAGGCGATCTTGATCTCGCCGCGCACCGACGGCGCGATGAACTTGTGGCGCTGCTCCGGCGTTGCGAAGCGATCCATGGCGCGCCACGTGCCGTTGACCACGTGGACGATCATGCGGATCGATGCGTGTGACATCGAGAAGAGCTCGATCAGCTCCAGATAGCGTACGAACGGGATCTCGCGCCCGCCGTAGGCCGCGGGCGCCGCGAGCGACAGGTAGCCGCGCGCACGCAGCTCGTCCCAGAGCTCGGGCGGCACGCGCTTCTCGGACTCGATGCGCGATGCCCACGCCTCGGCCGGGCCCGCGACGTAAGCCGCGATCTCTTCCTTCAACCGCGCGAAGGCGGCCTCGTCGAAGACGCCGGCGCGCTCGAGCTGTTTCAAGAGATCTTCTCCGTGACTCGCACAGCCGGCCGCAGACTCTTGGCGCGCTCGCGCAGCACGTACTTTTGCACCTTGCCGGACGGCGTGCGCGGCAAGTCGGTCACGATCTCGAGGCGTTCGGGCCAGTACTGTTTTGCGACCTGGCAGGCGTCGAGATAGTGCTGCATCTGGTCGAAGTCGAGCCGCGCGCCGCGCCGAAGCACGACGAACGCGCAGGCGCGCTCGCCGAGACGCGCGTCGGGCATCGCGACGATGGCAACGTCGTCGATCGCGGGGTGATCGCCGAGCAGCTGCTCGACCTCCGCGACGGGAATCTTTTCGCCGCCGCGATTGATGACGTCGCGCAGGCGCCCCGTGATGCGGATATATCCGGACTCGTCCATGACGCCGAGGTCGCCGGTGCGGAACCACCCGTCGTTCGTGAAGGCCGCCGCGGTCCAGTCGGCGTGATCGGCATATCCCTCGAACATCGTAGGCGAGCGGACCTCGAAGTGGCCCTCCTCGCCGGCGGGAAGCGAACGGCCCTGCGGGTCGGTGATGCGCAGGCCGATGCCGCGCAGCGCGCGGCCGTCCGTGCCCCACACCTTGGCGGCCTCGTCGCCGGGCGCCGAGAGCGAGCCGAGACACGACTCGGTCGTGCCCCAGGCGCCGCAGACCGCGGTACCGAGGATGCGGGTGGCGCGTTCCGCGAGCCCGCGCGGCACGGCCGCTCCCGTCGCGACGAAGATGCGCAGCGCCGCCGGCGGACGATTGCCGTCCTCGACGGCCTTGACCATGTCGGCCAAGAACGGCGTTGCGGCCTGCACGAACGTCCCGTCCCAGTCGTTGAGCGCGCGGAGCGCGCGCGGCGCGTCCCAAACCGCCTGCAGGATCTGCGGCACGCCCATCACGATCGCGAGCCACATTCCGTACAGGAAGCCGGTCTGATGGGCGAGCGGCGACGGAACGAAGACTCGATCCTCGCCCGAGAGTCCAAGATGTTCGACCTCCATCGCGGCGGCGCGCATCAAAACGTCGTTGCGATGCAGCACGCCTTTGGGCTCGCCCGAGGTTCCCGACGTGAAGAGCAGTTGCGCGAGCGCCGTCGGTGCGGCGGCGCGCGCGTCGAGCAGCTGGGCGTCGATTTCGATGCTCGCCACCGCCTCTTGAAAGCGCAGCCAGTGCACCGATCCGTCGGCGTTGTCGGGTGCCGGAAGCGGGTGCCTGCGACCGCTCGTCGACACGATTACGTGCTCGAGCTGCAGTGGCAGGTTGCCCCTGAAGGCCGACGCTTCGATGAGCATGGCGGCGATCTCGGCCGCGTGCCGGCGGCCCCGCGCCTCGTCCGGAACGAACAGGACGCGCGCGCGCGAGCGCCGCAGGCAGAAGACGACCTCGCGCTCGCGAAAAATCGGCATCAGCGGACAGCAGATCGCCCCGATTCGCAGCGTCGCTAGCGCGACGACGACGAACTCGATGCAGTTAGGCAGCTGGAACGCGACGGTCTCGCCCGGACGCACCCCGAGCTGCAGCAGCAGCATCGCCGTGCGGTCGACTCTATCGCGCAGCTCGTGCCACGCGAGCGTCGCATCGTTGCCCTCGCGCGCCTCGACGACGGCCAGCTCCATCGGCGACACTTCGGCGTGCCGGATCAGCAGCTGCGGGAGCGTGAACGCGGCGGCTCGGTCCGGCTTGAGCATCGGCGCAAGCGGCTTAGGCTTGTCGCGGCGAGTGTTTGCCGGTCCGTCCGAAATCGACATCGGGACGCCGATGCTGCGCATCGCCTCCAGGAAGCGCGGATACGAGATGCGGTACGCGTTCGGGTAGGTCAGCGTGCTCTGTCCCTCGGCACGCGAGGCGGCGACGGCGAGCGACATCAGGATCCGGTGGTCGTTGAAGGAAGAGAGCTTCGCGCCGAAGAGCTGCGATACGCCGTGAACGACGAGACGATCGGCATGGAGCTCGAGCCTGCCGCCCATGCGATTGAGCTGCAGCATCGCGGCGACGCGATCCGACTCCTTGAGGCGAACGTGCTCGATGTTCTCCAGGACGGTCTCACCGCGTGCGAACGTGCCCAGCGCCGAGAGGATGGGGAGCATGTCTGGGATGTCGCGGCAGTCGACCCGCAGGCCCCGCAGTTCGATGCCATCGTGGCGGACGCGCACGGCGTGCGCGTGCGCGTCGTACGCCATCGGCAGGCCCATCTCGCGCACAATGTCCAGAAACGCGCCCTCCGGGTGATCCGCCAGTTCGCCGGGGAGTTTCTGCAGTCCACGGAACAGCACGTCGGACGGATGAATGGCGGTGACGGCGAGTCCGAACGCCGCGGAACCGATGTCGGGTGGGAGCTCGACGGCGGCCGGTCGCGCGGTCTGTTGCGGATCCACCTCGAAGCGCCGGAAATCGGGCGCGATGCGCACGTGCAGGTCGAACTCGCGCATCATTTCCGCCGTCAGTGCGATATACGGCCGCTCGTTCGGCTCGCCCTCGACCTCGATGACCGTTCGCTCCCGCGCGAACGGCGCGAGCAGCAGCAGGCCGGAGATCCACTGCGAGAGCGTTCCGGGGATGACGATCGTCCCGCCGCGCGGCTTTCCCGGCTCGATCGCGATCGGTGGACAGCCCTGCGCCGATTCGAAGCGCAGGCCCATGTGCGCGAGCGCATCGAGGAGCGGTCCAACCGGGCGCCGACGGAAGTACTTCTGAGCGGTCAGCGTGATCGGCGCGTCTGCGAGCGCCGCCAGACCGATCATGAAGTAGAGCGTGGAACCGGAGCTTCCGACCGAGACGACCTTGCGCTTCACGTGGTAGGGGCCGCCGGTCACCACGAGCGTTTGACCGTCCACGTCGATCTTCGTGCCGAGCGCGCGCAGCACGTCCATCGTGTATTGTACGTGACGCGCGTCGGACAGGCCGCGAATTCTGCTCGTTCCTTGAGCGAGCGACGCAAGGATGAGCGCGCGGTGCGCGTGGTACTTCGAGTTCGGAACCTCGACCTCGCCGGTCAGCGGTCCGCTCGTTCCTTTGACGAGAAGGTTCATCGCCGTCCTACCTTGTTACGACAAGCGACGCGTTCTGTCCGCCGAAGCCGAAGGCGTTGACCTGAAATGCCGAATACGAATGGACGCGCGGACGCACCCTGACGAGATCGAAGCGCGTCGCAGGATCGAGTCGTTCCGTTCCGATCGTCGGGGGTATCAGGGAATCGCGCATGCCGGCGATGCCCGCGATCACGCACATCGCGCCCGAGCTGGCCATGCTGTGACCCACGTGCCCCTTGATGGACGTGACGACGGCGCCGTCGCCGGCATACACGCTGTCGATGGCCCGCGATTCCGCGGCGTCGCCGACGATCGTGCCCGTCGCGTGCGCGTACACGACGTGACAGGCCTGCGCCGCGTCGCCGGCGCGGTCGAGCGCGTCGCGCATCGCGATCACTTCATACTTCGCCGAGGGATCCGGCGACGTGATGTGATAGGCGTCCGCGACCGATCCGTATCCGCCGATGCGGGCCAGAATTTCCGCGCCCCGTGCTGCGGCCCGCTCCGCCCGCTCGAGGACGAGCACGGCGGCGCCGTCGCCCATAACAAAACCGTCGCGATCGACGTCGAATGGCCGCGACGCGCGGTCGACGTCCTCGTTGCGAGACAGCGCTCCGGCGCGTACGAGGCTCTCGTATACCAGCGGGCTCAAGAGCGTCTCACTGCCGCCGGCGATCGCGGCGTCGATCTCTCCGCGCTCGATCATTCCGGAGGCCAGGCCGATTGCGTCGAGCGACGACGCGCACGCGGTGCTGATTGCGAGCTGCGGGCCGTGCAGCTTCCAGTGCATCGCGATCAGCGCGCTCGCCATGTTGGGTATGACGAGCGCCATGAGCTTTGGGGTGACGGCGCGGCCGCCGCCCTCGACGAAGCGCGTCTGCGCGTCCGCGACGAGCGGGAAGCCGCCCATCGTGTTGCCGATGATGACGGCCGTGCGCTCGGCGGGGGGATCGTAGCTCGCGTGGCGCAGCGCCTGCGCAGTGGCCACCATCGCGTACTGGGTGAAACGATCGGTGTTGCGCAGCGCCCCCGGCGGCAGCTCGGTGCGTTGTAAGAAGTCGTCGGACACGGCCGCCCACAGCGCGTTGCCGGAAACTGGCGCGCCGTTGCCCATCGGAGCGATCGCGCGCTTCCCGTCGAGCAAGTTGCGCCAGAACGACTCGACGGTACAGCCGATCGGCGATACGACTCCCACTCCGGTAACCGCAACGTGCTCCACAGCGCCCTGATTCACGCAGCGCAAGGCCCGTAGCCTGCTTAGTAGGAACGAGCATGAGGCGCCGAGGGTGCGTCGAAGCGAGGAAGGTGGAGCGAGGGGTGAACGTACCGCAGTCATACCGCCTGGTCCGGCGCGACGCGCGGGCGGAACGGACGGTCGTGCGGTTGCGCAGCGGTGCGACGTTTGGCGGCGACGAGATCGCGATTTGCGCCGGCCCCTGCGGCGTCGAGTCGCGCGAACAGCTCGAGAACACGGCCCGCGGTGTCGCCCATTCCGGCGCGAACGTGCTGCGCGGCGGCGCCTACAAGCCGCGCACGTCGCCGTATTCGTTCCAGGGCCTCGGCGAAGAGGCGCTCAAGATGCTGCGCTACGCGGGCGACCGGTTTGGTTTAGGCGTCGTGACCGAGGTGCTCGATCCGCGTGACGTCGAGAGGGTCGCGCGATACGCGGACATGCTGCAGATCGGCGCGCGCAACATGCAGAACTTCCCGCTGCTGCGCGAGGTCGGTCAGACGCGCATGCCCGTGCTGTTGAAGCGCGGTCTATCGGCGACCGTGCAGGAGTGGCTGCTGGCCGCCGAATACGTGCTGCTCGGCGGCAACGAGGACGTCGTGCTGTGTGAGCGCGGCGTGCGGTCGTTTGACGTCACCACGCGTAACCTGCTCGACATTTCCGTCGTGCCTCTGCTGGAGGAGATGACACATCTTCCGGTGATCGTCGATCCGTCGCATGCCGTGGGGATCGCGCGGCTGGTCCCGCCGATCGCGATCGCGAGCCTCGCGGCCGGAGCGCACGGACTGCTCATCGAGGTGCATCCCGATCCGCCGAACGCGCTCTCGGACGGCGCGCAGTCGCTCGATTGCGATCAGTTCGAGAATCTGATGCGCCGCCTCGCGCCGATCGCCGAATTTACCGGGCGAAGACTCCCGAGGCGCAGCCAATCCAGCGACGGCGTCACCGGGGCGCTCCGATCGAGCAAGAGTGGGGTGAGGCTGGCGTAACCGCCGTGAACGGCGCCGATGTCGGTGCCGATGGTTTCGCGGTCCGTTTCGAAGGGCGACTCCCAGGCGCGGTAGTAGCGCGTGGTGCCGTCGCCTTCTTCGCCGACCATCCGGCCGCAGATGCGCTTGCGGCCCAGACGCGTAACCGCGACGCCGCGGATCTGCTCCAGCGGTAAGTTGGGAACGTTCAGGTTGCAGTAGCGCGTGGTGTCGCTCAGGCCGTCGAATGCGGCCGCGATGCAGCGCCGCACGATCTCCGCCGCGCTCTCCCAATAGCGCCGCCCGAGCGGCACAGCGTGATCGCACGCCAGCGAGACCGCCAGCGCCGGGATCCCCAGCAGCGAGGCTTCCACGGCGCCCGCGACGGTTCCGGAATAGTACACGTCGTCCGCCAGGTTCGGTCCGTGATTGATGCCGCTGATGACCAGGTCCGGGCGCGGGCAGAGCTCGGTCGATCCGAGGAAGACGCAGTCTGCGGGCGTTCCGGAGCAGGAGTAGGCGAGCACGCCGCAATCCTCGCGGCGCTCGAGCGTGATCGCCTCGTCCGCCGTGATCGCGTGCGACACGCCGCTGCGGTTGCCGGACGGCGCGACGACGACGGTCGCGTGCTCGTTGCCGAGCGCGTCCGTCAGAGCGCGGATTCCGGGCGAGTCGATGCCGTCGTCGTTGGTGATCAGGATCCGCATCGACGACGCTACGTTGCGGCCTTGTTCGGGACAAATCGCAGCGCGAGGCCGTCGATGCAGTAGCGCAGATGCGTCGGCGGCGGCCCGTCGTCGAAGATGTGGCCCAGGTGTCCTCCGCATCTCCGGCAGTGCACTTCCGTGCGCGGCTCGATCAGCGCGTAGTCGTTCTGGGTGCGCGTCGCGTTCGGCAGCACGCTCCAGAACGACGGCCAGCCGTCGCCGCTGTCGTACTTCGTCGCGGAAGTGAACAGCGTCAACGTGCAGCCGGCGCAGCGATAGACTCCCGCGCGTTTCTCGGCGATCAGGGGACTCGAGAAGGCCGGTTCGGTTCCGCCGCGGCGCAGAATGTCAAAGCGCTCGGGCCCCAAGATGGCGAGCCATTCGGCGTCGCTATGCGTGACGGCGTAGGCCTGTTCGGAGGCTCGTCCGGACCGCGCGAAGCCGAACCCGGCGACGAGCGCCACGGCGGCAGCGGCAAATTCAGCGCGCTTCATCGGGCGTATCCCGGAATGACGTGACACGCCGCGCCGCCGTTCTTTTCGAAGTAACGCTGGTGGTACTCTTCGGCGGGCCAGAATCGCGGGGCCGGAACGATCTGCGTCACGATCGGGCGGGCGTAGCGGTGCTGCTCGCGATCGCGCGAGGCGAGCGCCGCGCGCTCCTGTTCGGCGCCGTGCGTGAAGATCGCCGAGCGATACTGATCGCCCACGTCCGGGCCCTGGCGATTGAGCTGCGTCGGGTCGTGAATCTGCCAAAAGCGATCCAGGAGCTCGTCGTAGCTGACGCGTTTCGGATCGAAGGTGACTTCGACGGCCTCGGCGTGGCCCGTCGTGTGGCCGCAGACCTGCCGGTAGGTCGGATCCTCGGTGTGGCCGCCCGTATAGCCCGAGACCGCGTCGAGCACACCGGGGACCTGGCGAAACGCCGCTTCGACCCCCCAAAAGCAGCCGGCCGCGAAGGTTGCGGTTTGCGTGTCCATACGCCCGTATCAACGCGCGGCGAAGGTCCACGGATGCATCAGCCGGTTTTGCTAAGCGTCGTTGCGCAGGACGTCGTCGATGCTCTCGCGCCGCGCCAGCAGGCGCTCCGAGCCGTCCGCGACGGCCACGACGGCCGGGCGCGGGAAGCGGTTGTAGTTCCCGGCCATGCTGTACGTATAGGCACCGGTCGTGCACATCGCCAGGAGGTCGCCGCCGCGCAGGCCGCGCGGAAGGGCTACGATTCCGAGCTCGTCATTCTCGCAGGACCGGCCGCACAGCGTGACCTCGGCCACGTCGTCGCTCGGCGCGGCGGCCGGCACCACGTGATGGTGCGCGCCGTACAGGGCGGGGCGCGGATTTTCGGCAACGCCTCCGTCGACCACGACGAAGGTGCGCCGCGTCTGACGCTTGGTGGCCAGCACGCGATACAGCGTGGTTCCGGCCGGCCCGATCACGGCGCGTCCAGGTTCGATCTCGATGCGCGGCGCGGGGATGCCGTAGCGGCGAGCGTCCTCCGTGACGCGTGCGGTCGCCGCGCGCAGCGTCGCGCCGACGTCGAGCGATTCGGCCTGTTCGCACGGTCGCGTCTGCACGCCGAATCCGCCACCGATGACCACGCGGCGTGCCGTTAGACCGGCGCCGGCGAAGCGCCGCGCGCCGGAGACGAGCTCGTGCGCGGCCGCGACGTACGGTGACGACTCGTAGATCTGCGATCCGACGTGCGCGTGCAGCCCGCCGAACCGCAGATGAGGGGACGCGCGCAGCAGATCGGCGGCGAGCGCCTCGTCGCGCTGGTGAATCCCGAACTTCGTGTCGTCGCCACCCGTTCGTAGGAAGTCGTGCGTGTGCGCCTCGATGCCGACGTTGAGTCGCAGCAGGACGTCCACCGGCCCGGCGTCGCGCGACAGGCGCGCGAGGCGAGCGAGCTCCTCGACGCCGTCCACCGCGATGCAGCCGGCTCGGCCGCGGCAAACGGCGACCAGCTCCTCGTCGTCCTTACCGGCGCCGTGGAGCGTCACGCGCTCGGGCGGAAAGCCGGCGCGCTCCGCGGTGACGAGCTCGCCGAGCGAGCAGATGTCGAGCCCGATGCCGCGCCGCGCCAGGTAGCGCACGAACTCGACCGTCGCAAATGCCTTGGCCGCATAGGATATTCCGATGCCGAGGGGACGCGTGCAGGCCTCCAGCGCGTCGAGCGCCGCGTCGACGACGCGAAGGTTGATGACGAGCAGGGGCGTTCCGTATTGCTCTGCGAGGCGCTGCGCCGGGATATCTCCGAGAATCAGGTTGCCGCTTGGATCGCGCGTATGACCCGGTGCCAGTGGGCCGTCCCAGGGCACAAGCGCCGTCAGAACTGCTCCATGAAGCGATCGATCTGCTCTTGGGGTATGCCGGCGGCGATGAGCCGCGCGGCGAGCAGGTCGCGGTTCGTCGGCGGCGTCACGAACATGAACGGTGCGGCGTCGCGTCCGGCGCGAACAGTGCACCACTGCGAACCGGCGGCGATCAAAACGGTCTGGTAACTGCCCAGCGTTACGACGGCGCCGCTGCTCGTCACTTCCATCGGTGCTTCGAGGGACATCAGGATCAGGGGGCGTCCGTTCGTCGCCATCGTCGTGGGCTCCGCACGAGCGAGGATGCGCTCGACGACGAAGTGGGCATCCGCGATCAGCGCCGTGCGCTCGAGTCCCTCGAACTCGTACGGGATCTGCAGGAGCGTCCCGCCCGCTTCGGCGCAGTAGTTCAATACGTCGGCAGCCTTGTGCACGTTCAGCTCGCGCGGCTTACCGTCGAGGCCGAGACGGTTGTAGTCGAACATGCGATACGTCAAGTCGGACGCCTGCTGCGTCTCGAAGACCGTGACGCCGGGTCCGATCGCGTGCACGACGCCATGCGGGATGTAGACGGTGTCGCCGGTCTTCACCCCGATCTTGCGCAGCAATTCCCCGAGCGTGCCGTCCGCGACACGGCGTTCGTATTCGGCGCGCGACGTATCGCGCGTCCAGCCATAGACGATCTCGGCGCCCGGCTGCGCGTCCATAACGTACCAGCATTCGGTCTTGCCGAAGGGCTGGTGCTCGACCCGCCGCGCATACGCGTCGTCGGGATGCACCTGCACCGAGAGCCAATCGTGCGCGGTGATGATCTTCGTGAGCACTGGGAAGATTTGCTTCGGATCGAGATCCCCGAGGAGCGTGGCGCCGAGCTCGGCGCGCAGGTCCGCGACCGTGGAGCCGGCGAGAGCGCCGTTGGTCACGGAATCGGCGTCCCAGCACTCCCACGACTCTCCGAGTCGAGCGTTCGGATCGCCATGCTTTCCGTAGATGCGCACGAGCTCGTCGCCGCCCCACACCTGCGTTGTCAATTTCGGGTCCAGAAGGTAGGGATAGACGCCGTCGCGTTGCACCCCGCACACTTACGCTGGGATCACCGTGAATTCCCATCGAAGATGGCATCGTGCACGAGCTCTACATCGGAATCGGATCGAATCTCGGAGACCGCCAGGGGAACATCCTGGCGGCGCTGCAGCGGCTGCGCGCGCGCGCGCAGATCGTCGCCGTGTCCTCGTTCTTCGAGTCGGCCGCGGCGCACGGAGCGGAGGGGCCGGCGTATCTCAACATCGCCGCCGCGTTGCGCTCCGAGCTCGATGCGGAGGCGTTCAAGCGCTTCTCGCGCGAGGTCGAGCTGGCCGTCGGCCGCGCTCGTGGAACGCGCAGACTGGCGGCCCGTCCTATCGACGTCGATCTGCTGATCTTCGACGGTGCCGTCGTACAGCCGCACCTCGATGCTCGCCCCTACAACGTCGCGCCGCTGGCCGAGATCGCGCCGCACATCATCGCGCCGCCGACGGACGGCGGCGTGCGCCGCCGTGAACGCGGGCTGCGATTCGACACCGATCGTCAATCCGAAGAGCCGGAGATCCGCCTCGCGCTCGACCGCGCCGGCGTTTCGGGCGTGCGCCGCGTCCTGCATCTCGAGGTAGACGGTCACGCGCGCGTCTACAACGGCGAGCTCTCGATGGTTGCCGACCTCGCGCCCGACAAGGCCGGCGTCCACATGTCGCGCTTCGCGGAGATCCTCGAAGAGGCGACCCTGGAAGTGCTGGCGCGCGACACCAAGCCCGCGCGAATCGAGCGCCTCGCCGAGGCGATCGCGCGGGAGATCATCAACAGTCAGCGCGCGATACGCGCCGACGTACGGCTGCGCGCCGACTTCGGCCTCGAACGCTGGACGCCGGTCAGCGGCAAACGCGGCGAGGAGACCTACACGCTCGTCGGCATCGCCCACGCCGACCGGCTGGGTACGCGGCGCGTGGTGGGCGTCGAGGCCGAGGGCATGACGGCGTGCCCGTGCGCGCAGGCGATGGTGCGCGAACACTCGCTGCACGAGCTCGTGGACGTCGGCTTCAGCGAGGCGGACGCGCATCGGGCGATCGACGCGCTTCCGGTCGCAACGCACAACCAGCGCGGCCGCGGATCGATCCTGCTCGGCGCCGAGGAACCGCATGCCGACGTAGTCCGAGCCGAAGACCTCGTGGAGATCGTCGAGAACGCGATGTCGAGCGAGACCTACGACCTCTTGAAGCGGCCCGACGAATTCTTCATCGTCAACAAGGCGCATCACAATCCAAAGTTCGTCGAAGACGTCGTGCGCGGCATCCTAGCACGCGCCCTGGACATGTACGCTGATCTGGGCGACGAGACGTTCGTTTTCGCGAGCCAAGTCAACGAGGAATCGATCCACAAGCACGACGCGTTCGCTGAGGGCTACGGGCTGTTCGGGGAGCTGCGCGAAGAGCTGCGGACCGGGACATACGTCACGCCGAAGACGGACGTCGCGGCCTGGCTTCGCACGCGCCCGTCGTCAATTTTGCTCTAGGCGACTAGGGCTTCTCCAGCGCCGCGATGCGCGCGCGAAGCGACGGATGGGATGAGAAGAAGAGCTCGTACCAGCCGGGCGGATCTTCGTCGGCGAGGTTCTGTTCGCGCAGGCGACGGAAGGCCGAGGCGCCGGTCTGCGGATCGTTGGTCGCGGCCAGCGCGAAGCGGTCGGCGGCCCATTCACGCGAGCGCGAGAACGCGAAGAGCAGCGGGCGCAGGGCCTGCGATGCGACGAGAATCGTCGCATAGAGGCGCACGAGGAGCAGCGGGCGGTAGCGCAGTTCGGTGCGGGAGGCGCGCGACGTCGCAGCGTCGGCGATTAAGAAGAGCGCCGTCGCCAGAATCTGTCCGACGCCGATGAGCCGCCACGTGTCGCGATTGACGTAGTGCCCGAGCTCGTGTGCGACCACAAACTCCGTCTCGTTCTCTGGGAAAGCCGCGATGAGCGTGTCTCCGAGGACGATGCGATGCGTACGGCCGATTCCCGTCACGAACGCGTTTGCCTTGCGCGTCTGGCGGCTCATATCCATCCGGAGAATCGCCGCGTCGCCGACGCCAAAGCGCGTCGCTAGCCTGCGCAGGCGCTCCTCGAGCGAGCCGACCACCGGCTCGAACACGTTGAAGAGCGGCATGATGTAGATAGGCACGATGAGGTTGCCGATTACGAAGAGCGGAAACGCGCCGGCGCTCGCGATCCAGGGCCACCTGCGCGGAGCATGCCGCACCGCCACGCCGAGGAGTGACGCGACCACGCTCACCAGCGCGCTGCCCACCAGCGCGCTCTTCATGTAGTCGGCGAGCCACCCGGCGCGGCTCTGCTCGCTCAAACCGAAGCGCCGCTCCAGAGTGTATTCCTGGACGAACGACGTCGGCAAATCGACGAGTGCCGCGGCGAGTGAGAGCGGCGCGACGTATGCCGCCGGGCGCAGCCAAGCCGGTGCGGAGCGGGTGGCTCGGTCGGCGGCGCGCGCCAGCGGCCCGTAAGCGAACGCCAGGGTGCCGGCGATGTTGCGCGCGGTGTCGGCCAGCTCGAGCGCCCGGCGCACCCGCGCGTAGGCGAGCGCGTCCTTCGGCAGCGCCGGCGACGGGCTGCGCAGCTCGGCGGCAGCCTCGATCGCGCGCGCGAGCGCGTAGCCGGCGGTCAGCCCCGCACCGAGGCCCAGCAAGAGGTTGCGGATGCTCATGCGCGGCCGTATTCGGCGCGCAGCTCCTTCTTCGCTCGTTCGAGAACGCGCAGGCGCTTTTTGGGGAGATTCTTCCCGGCGCGATTGATGTAGAAGGTCAGCATCGACATCGCGGAGCGATACGATGAGCTCTTCTTTCGCTTGCTTCGCTCCGCGGATCGCTTTAGCGAGCGCGCAATGGCCCTCGGGTCGTCCTTCGCGAAGACGCCGGAATCGAGATCGAGGGCATTGCTCGTTTGAGTGACGAGGCGGGACCAGTATTTGCCGGCCATGCCGCCTTGTTTCCTAAAGCCACGCGTCCTTAAACGATCGAGATCGTTTCCTTCGGCTTCGGATGTGCCGCGATCTGGTCGAGCAGCCGCCCGGCGAGCTCGTCGCAGATGGGGTCGTCCAGCTCCTCGATGCGTCCTTCGTCGGCGAGCCGCGCCTTGGTCGGATCGATCGGGAGCCGCGCCAGGACCGGCGCGCCGGCGAGCTCCGCTACGCGCCGCGCATACGAGGGCCCGAAGATGTCGTAACGCGCGCCGGTGTCGGGGGCGACGAAGTACGACATGTTCTCGACGACGCCGAGGATCGGCTTTTTCAGCTGATGCACGAGGTTGGCCGCCTTGCGCACGATCATCGTTGCCAGCGCCTGCGGCATCGTGACGAGCACGACGCCGTCGATCGAGAGCGACTGCAGGACGGTGAGCGGCGCGTCCGAGGTTCCGGGCGGAAGGTCGACGAGTAAGAAATCGAGATCGTCCCACAGCACCTGCTCGTAGAACTGGCGGATGACGCTCGCCACGATCGGTCCGCGCCAGATCATCGCGGTATCTTCGCGGTCCGTGAGCAAGTTCGCGCTGACGATTTCGATCGCGCTGCGCGAAATGGCGGGCGTGATCAGCGGTTGCGGCTGCCCCTGCGGCGTCGTCTTGACCGGGTCGGCCGAGATCGTCATCGGTTCATGCAGGCCGAACAGCTTCGGAATCGACGGTCCGGTGATGTCCGCATCCAATATGCCAACGCGGTAGTGCTTGCGGCGCAGCCCGATGGCCAGCAAGGCGGTGACGAGCGACTTGCCGACACCGCCCTTTCCCGACATCACCGGGATCGTGTGCGCGATGGCGGCGCGCTTCGCGAACGAACCCGGCGCGCGGCGCAGGGGTTGCCGGTCGGCCTCCGCGATGGGCGGCACGCTGCCGGTCGCGCGACCGCGCTCGAGCGCCTCGAGGATGGGTTCGATCCGCAAGCCGTGCGCGCGGGCGCCCTGCTCAACGGTCTCGTACTTGCTCACGCCGCATCCGCTGCAGCCCAGACCAAACGCGCGCATGACCTCCGCGGCCACGGGGAGGCTTGCGACGAGCTCGTCGATCTTCGTCTGCGCCGTAATCGGGCCGTTCATGTCGGGCATGGCTTCTCCGTTGAACTGCGAAAGCGCGCGAGGGTATGCAGATCGAGCGCGCTCGCGCCGTGCTCGCCGGCGCTTGCGACTCGCCGGTGCGCTCGGCATGGAGCGTCGGCGGCCCGATGTTTCTCCAATCCGCCGCGCGGGGCGCGTACGCCTTCGACGAAGCGGGCCGGCGCTACATCGACTACGTCATGGCCTACGGGCCGCTGCTCTTCGGGCACACGCATCCCGAGCTGGTGGCGGGCTTGGACGCGCTCGCAAAGGACGGCTTCGTCTGGGGAGCGACTCACTCGGAAGAGGTTCGCCTCGCCGAGAGGATACGCGGCCATCTCCCCTCGATGGAGCGGCTGCGTTTCGTCACGACGGGGACCGAGGCGATGATGAGCAACGTGCGCGTGGCGCGCGCGTTCACGGGGCGTTCGCGGATCCTCAAGTTTGGCGGCGGCTATCACGGCCACTTCGACCTCGCGCTGCTCGATGCCGGGGCGTCCGCCGGATCTCGAAACGGGCGCAGCGGCATCCCGGACGGCGTTAGCTGCGACGTCCTGGTGGCGCGCTATAACGACCTCGCTTCGGTCGACGACGTAACGGCGGGAGGGCGCCACGACCTCGCGGCGATCGTGGTCGAACCGATCGCCGGCAACATGGGCTTCGTCGCCCCCGATGCCGGCTTTCTCGAAGCCCTGCACGAGCGCGCTCGGCAATGGGGCGCGCTTCTGATCTTCGACGAGGTGATAACGTGGCTGCGGTTCGGGTTGCGCGGCGCCCAGGGACGTGCGCGCGTCACGCCCGACCTAACGGCGCTCGGCAAGGTCATGGGCGGCGGCGTTCCGATCGCGGCCTTCGGCGGCCGCGAGGACGTGCTGGCGGTGCTCGCGCCGAACGGCGCGGCATTTACGGGCGGCACGCACGGCGGCAATCCGTTCTGCGTCGCGATGGCGCACCGCGTCCTCGACCTGCTCGAAGCGCACCCGGAATATTATCCCGCGATGCGGATGGTCGCCGAGCGGCTCGCGCGCGGCATGCGTGCGCTGTTCGCGGAATGCGGCCTTGAGTACGCGGTCGTGCAGCAGGAATCGGTCGTGGACTTCAAGTTTCGGGCCGGTCCGGCTGGACGAAACTTTGACGACGTGCGCGCCGCCGACAACCCCGCGTACGCCGCCTACTATCGCGCAATGCTGGAGCGAGGTGTCCTGCTTCCGCCTTCACAGAACGAGGTGATGTTCGTCTCGACCGCGCACGCGCCGCAGGACGTCGACGAAACGCTCGCCGCGATGCGCGATTACTTCTGCGGCACCTCGCACGACTCGAAGGCGAAGTCGTAGATGCCGAGACCGGAGCCCGCCGGCGACAGCTTGAGCTCGTGAGTTCCGAACCGGGCGTTCATGACGAGATCGTAGGCCCGCGACGCGTCCACGGTGACATACGAACGGCCGCGCTCGTCGTAGCGCAGGTCTTTACCGGCGTCCTCTTTCGCCACGGGCTTGCCGTCTTGCGCGACGTCGAGGCGGACCGCTGCGCCGGCTTCCGGCCGCATGACGACGACGAGCTGGATGGCGTGATAGCGCAGCGCGAGGTAGCCGTTGCTTTCGCCCGACACGGCGGCCTCGGACGTCAGGTGCCAAAAGCCCTGGAGGTAGATCGCCCCGTCCTGCGGACTCGAAGTCGTGTCGGCGTAGTCGGAGTCCGCGGCGAAATTGCTCGAGGCCGGCGCGTTTGCGATCGGGTTGCGTCCGACCAGCAGCTCCGGGGTGTGCGGATAGCAGACTGCGCCCGGCTTGTCATAGCTGTCTTGCGGCAGGAGTGCCATCACCGGGGGAAGCGCGACGCGCGGGTCCGCGGCGCGCAGCAGCGCCTGAATTCTTGCTTCCGTCTGGGGATAGCCGCCTTCACCGAGGACGCTTTCGACGAGCCTTCCGTTTTGATCGTAAAGATATTCATGCGGCCACACGCTGTTGCCGTAACGCTTCCAGATCGTGAAGCGATCGTCGAGGACGACCGGCCAGGTGACGTCAAGCCACCTCGCCGCGGCCACGACGTTCGAGCGCTTTGCGGAAAAGTCGAACTCGGGCGCGTGCACTCCGATGATGACGAAGCCTCGGTCGCGGTAGCGGCGGTACCATTCGCGCAGGTACGGCAGCGTTCGCAGGCAGTTGAGGCACGTGTACTCCCAAAAGTCGACGAGGACGACCTTCCCGCGCAGATCCGCCGGCGTAACGGGCGTGCCGTTGATCCATCCCGCTCCGCCGTCGAAGCCTTGCATTCGGTCGGCCGCGTCGCCGCGCGCTGGGCTTGGATTCCACAAGAACGCGATTGCGGCGACGAGTGCGGCCGACGCGCACGCGGCGCGCAGGCAAGCTGTCATGCCGGATAAACGTACTCCGGCGGGAGTTGGTGACGCAAGCGGGCGGCCTCCTAGGAGACCGCCCGCTCGAGGCCGCACGGGGCCTAGCTACCCTTAGATGTTCAGATCTTCACCGACGCATTGAAGTAGACGTTGAGCGGGGGTGGCCCCCCACCGATCGCGCCGTTGGCGGTGTTGCTCGGCGTGTAGCTCTGCGTCCACGGCGTCCGCGCACCATTGGCCTTGAAGTCATTGATGCCGGTGCCGTTGTAGAAGTTCGCCGGATAGAGCGTGCTGTTGAGCGGGCCGCCCGCCGGCGTGTAACCGCATACCACGGGGCTCGGCGCATAGTAGGACGACCACGGGGTCGACGAGCCGCCGAAGCACGTGCGGAAGAGGTTTGCGCCGAGCACCGTCAGTTTGATCCGCGGGCTCACGTCGTAGGTCAACTGGAGGTTACCCACGAGCGCGCTGGGATTCTGATAGTTGTCGAACGCAAACGTTCCGGTCTGCGGGTTGGGGATGTAGAGGTAGCCGAACTGCCCCAGCCCCGCCGCCACCGTCGTCAGGTAGTTGCACTGCAACGGATTGGTCTTGGGCGAGAGCTTGGTGATGCCCGTGGCCGCCGAGTTGAGCGTGCAGGCACGCGGGTCGACGCCGGTGATGTCCAGCGGGTTGCCGTAGTAGCCGCCGGTCTGGAACGAGAAGCTGGGCGTGATCGCCAGCTTGTCGTGGCGGTAGTTGAGCAGCAGCGAGGCCACGTACGGCGAGATGTAGCTGTTCAGCGCGCCGGACACGTTCGGCGCGATGGCCGTCGTGTACGGGTTGTACCAGCCGTTGGGATCCAGCAGCGCCTGCGACGGCATGTTGTAGTAGGGGTTGAGGATCGTGTCTTGCTGTGGAGCCGTTGGGCTTGGAGCACGGCACGCCATTGAGCCCCTGGTAACAAGGGAAGGCCTTGCCGCCGCTGCCCGCCTTGGTCAGCTGCGTTGTAGGCCGTGATCACCTGGTTGAGCGCGGTGATCGTGTTGGGCACGACGCCGCCGTTGCTCAGACCGTAGTTGGTGAACTGGACCTTGGAGTTGGTGTAGCTGAACGCCAGCTGGCCCGAGAGCCCGTTGCGGGTGAAGTCACCCTTGTTGAACTGGAACTCCACGCCGTAGTCGCGGTTCACGCCCACCGGCACTTGCGTCACGAAGCCGGGGCCGATGAACGTCTGCTGTTGCCAGCCGTTGACCCACGTGTAGTACGGCGTGAGCTTGAAGCTCATGTCCGTCCCGTGCAGATGCTGCTCCCACGACAGGTCGTACTGCGCCGACGAGATGCCCGGAAGCGGGTGGAACGGCGAATAGAACCCGAGGTTGATCATGTTGCTCCACAGCGAACGGTTGTCGCCGGTCGAGCTGAGGTATTGCACCGAGGCCGAGATCGGCGGCTGCGTGAAGCGGCCGGCCGAGGCGCGGAACACGGTGTCCGGCGACGCCGTGAAGGTCGCCGAGAAGCGGGGTTGCCAGTAGTTCAGCGCGTACGAACCCGGCGAGCTGGAGGTGAAGTTGGGCGCCGCAACGCCGTCCTGCACCGTGCCGTTGGGATGCACCCAGCCGGTGTGCGGTCCGGTCGGGAACAGCGCGACGGCGGCCTTGTTACAGTCGCCCACGACGTACTGCGCGTTTGCCGGCGGAAGCTGCCCCGCCGCCAGCGGCTGTGTCATCAACTGATTGGTCGCGGCCAGCACGCAGGTGTAGTTGGCGACCTGGTTGGCGTAGAAGATGTTCGCAGTGTTGGCCGAGTCCGGCAGGACGTAGGTGAAGTTGTCGTACCGGACCGAGGCGTTGATCAGGAACTTGTCGCTGGGACGCCACTGGTCTTGGAGCGCCGCGTTGGTAAAGCGCGGACGCACCGTGTTCAGCGCACCCGTAGCGTTGCCGGACCAGAGGCTGTCCCAGGTCGCGCCGGCCCGCGCCGCGGGCGTTCCCGCCGGAGCGAAGGCCGTCGGGCCGCTCTGTGCGCTGGCCGTCCAGGTCGGAGTGACCGGTGCCCCTTGGGCGACGTCGTAGTACGTGCTGTTCAAGCACGGCACTACTTGGCCGGCTTTGAGTCCATGCGAGCCCGTCGTCGACATGGGGGAGTAGCAGGTGAAGCCGTTGCCGGTCTGGGCCATGTAGCCGATCGGCGAGCCGCCCACGCACCCGCCGCGGCAGCCGATGTAAGCCGACGTGTTGTTGAACCGGATCACGCCCGCCGTCGTGTAGTTGCCGTCGAGCGAGAGCAGGTTCTGGTCGTTGATCTGGTCCTGGAAGTCCAGCGCCGCACCCGAGGTGTGCGTGATCAGGTCGTACTCGCGCCGAGAGCCCCGAAGGCGTGAGCAGCGCCGTGCCGCCGGAGAGCGGGCTGGTCTGCAGCCAGTCGGAATAGAACGAGTAGCCGTACAGCCGCAGATAGGCCGACTGGCTGAGCGCGTAGGTGTACTGCACCTTCGCGATGCCGGTGTCGTTGCGGTTGACGTTGGCCGAGTTGTCGGTCAGCGGAATCTGACCGAGGTAGGCGTGCGCCGGCGTGCCCGGCGCGAAGTAGATCCCCGGCGCCTTGACGTTCGTCATACTCGTCGCGATCGGCGCGCCGAACGGCGTGTTGTACGAGACGTTATCTGCGTACGCCGCGTACGTTGGGCCGCAGCCCACCGTGTTCGTCGGCGGAGCGCACGGGTACGGACCGCCGAAGAACGGCGACGTATGCAGCGTCGCGGCGATCTGCCGGCCGCACCGCCCGGTGAGTTGCAGCCGTTGACCGTCAGACCCGGAGCGATCGTCTCGGGACCGCAGATCGGCGCGTGCGGGATCGTATTGAACGCCGCCCAGATGAACTGGTTGTTGCCGGGGCCGATGTCGCTCGCGCTGTCGTAGAAGTAGTTGGCCAGGGCCGAACCGCTCCATAACACCTGCACGTCGTCACGCAAGCCGTTGTGCTTGGGGATGCCCATGTGCAGGTTGATCACGTCCTCGCGATCCGAGATCATCGACGGGTTGGGCGCGACGCCGCTGTAGTACTGCCAGCAGCCCTGGGTCGGGAAGTTGAACTTGCTGATTCCCGCCGAGAATAGCGGACAGGTCGGCTTGACGCCTTGGCACGTGCCGATGATGCACGTCGGGGCGACGAACAGCACCTGGTTGCTGCCGAAACCGTAGCCGATCAAGTTGCCGGTCGTGGGGCCGGAGAACGGGCCGCCCGGCGTCATGTAGCCGGCGCCGTTGCTGTTATCGAGGAGACGGTAGTCCTGGTTGTAGCCCGAGAGCCCGATGTAGTAGCTGAAGGTCCGATCCGGCGTCGATCCGCCGATCTCGACCTGGGCCTGAGTGGTAGAACGTCGGCGTTCCGAAGCCTAAGTTGGCCTGGCCGTAGCCCGGGAACGTACCGGTCTTGATGACCTGGTTGATGAACCCGGCCGTGCCGGCCGTGGCCACCGACGCGGGTCCGCCGCCGGTGTAGACCTGCAGCTCTTGCAGACCCAGGCTCGACTCCGTCGACGAGTTGTAGTTGTCGAAGGAACGGTTGACCGGAATACCGTCGTACTCATAGCCGGTGTAATAGGAGTTCTGACCGCGGACGTACGCCGCGTTGAAATCCCAGCCCATGCCGCCCATGCGAGACTTGTACGCCGGGGACGGTGGCCATGGCCGAGTACGCGTTGTTGAGGTTACCGCCGCCGCCCAGCGCTTGCGCGGCCGAGGCTTGTGCGGCGTTGACGCTGTACAGGTCGCCGCCGACGCCCGATTTCACGAGCGAGGCTCCGGCCGTTGACGTCACGCGCGCGATGGTCTCGCAGTGTCTTGACCATCGTGTACGCGACGTTTTGCGTCTGGTCGGCAAACACCGAAACGCCGGAGAACCCGACGCTCTGATATCCGGAGCGCGTCAGGTTCACGGTATAGGTGTCGGGGGAAAGCGAAAGGATCACAAAGTGTCCCCTCGCGTCCGTCGTTACGGTGCGAGTCATCGAGGGCGATACTGCCTGCACTTCTACGCCGGCAATGGGCGCCCCCGAACTGTCGCGTACGGCGCCGGCAATGTTTCCGGTGACTCCTGCCAGTGTCCATGTTACCTGGGACAGGAAGAAGACCAGAAGCAGAACCGCGACGCTCGTACAACGAAGCGTTCGTTCCTGTTTCATGTTAGGTTGTGTCCTCTTATGTGTAGCTTTCGAGTTCCGCGCCGGATGCGGCGCGTAAAGCTGGCTTGCGAAACCCGGTTATGCCGACCTTTTGAAACTTCTTGATGCGCGCGCATCGGACGGGACTTTCGCATCAACGATCTTCAAAAGTTCAAAGAATCTCAATCTGTCGATCCGCGCTTCGAAGTTTTCTATTGGGAATTCGTGAAGCGCGGCGCGCGCGTCCCGCTATGCTACGAACATGACGTGCAGAGCTGCACGGAACGCGACGTATCAACGCTGCTGCGCGCGCGGGAAATCCTCGGGCACTCGCGGCGGCGCCGCTCATGGGTGCGGTATGCCGAGCGACCGGAAAGTGCGATGCGGTCGAGGCCTTGAGGCGCGTCGTCGGGATGGCGCTCGCCGGCGGCGATCGGCACACGGCCGCGTGCGCGACGCGATATTCGAGGCCGACTTCGAGCAAGCGGCGACCAACGCACAGCTCGCGCAGCGCAGCGGCATTTCGCGCCGCCATTTTCAGCGATGGAGGTCGCGCGCGGTTCGGACGATCGCGCGATTCACCCGGGAGATGCTCGGGCCGGACGGCGCAGAGCCCACTCCGCGCCGCCGCGTCCCGCAGCCGTCGGCTCGCGCGCCCCACGCCCCGAAGGGGCCTGGCGTTTCGAACGGGAGCGTGCCGAGTATTTGTCGTGCCCGCGACGCCGGCGCGACGCGCGAGATGCGTTCGATCTCCGCGAGCCTGAGCGGTTCGGCCGGCGGTCGAGGCGCGCGAACTCGCCGCGCGATGGCATGCCGAGGCCAGCGCGCACCTCGGCCGCGCGGAGGAAGCGGCGCGCGGCTCGACGATCTCGCCCCCGGCAGAGGCTCTAGCTGCAGGCAAAGCTCGGGATCTTGGGCGGAGACCAGCCGCCGAGGCCTGCGCCCGCGCGGCGTTGCCCGCGCTCGACGGCGCGAGCGAATTCGTTGCGACGCGCTGATCTCGCAGCTCAGACTGATGCGGTCGGCGCGATGGCAGCGTTCCGCGCGCAGCGTGGAATGCGCGCCGGAATCGTGGGAAGCACGGCGACGGAGATCGAGGAGGCGCGGCACGCGGTCGCAGGCCGATGGAGCGGTGCCGAGCACTCGGCCTCCGCGCTCTCGCCCGCGCAACGGCGCGGCTTTCTCGGCTTGGCGGCGCGGTCGGCGGCCGCGCTCGCGGCGTGTGCCTGCGCGCGTGGCGTGTCGAGGAGTCGTTGGATTGGCGCGCGCTTGCAATCGAAAGGTTGCTGGCGACGCAGGATTGCGTGCTGGCGGGGGCGTTCTTGCGCGTGAACGGCGTGCGCCGCATGAATGCGCGCTGAAGGACGTACTGTACTCGCGGCTCTGTTTGATCCTGCCGCAGATGCTGGGCGACGCGCCGCCGCAAGCCGCCACCGTGCGCGAGCTCGTGGCGGCACTCTTCGATCGCGCGACTTCGAGCGGCGCGCGGCCGACTTAATCGCGAGCGATCGCCGCGGTTAGCCGGAACGACTCGGCGTTGTCACATTATCTCGGGCGATGCGTCGACGACGCCGCCGAGATGTTGGCGCTGACGACCGCTGCAATCGGCGATGTTTCGTGGCAGGTCGCTGCAAAGAGTTTGCGACGCGCTGGCGGCGGTCGCGCTCCGGGTGTGCCCCTTCGCGCCGCGCACGATCGCGATCTCACCGCGCCGCGTGCGGGCGCCGGTCACAATCGGAGCTCACCGAGCATTTGAGAGTAGATGATCGACGGCCGGCCGGAAGCTCAACCGAAGACGGCACCAATCTACGCCTTCGGCTCGTTTCGCTTCGAGCCGGCACGCGGGGTGCTCTGCCATGGCGCCGCGGTGATTCCGCTGTCGGAGCGGCTGTCCGCGTTGCTGATGTTACTGGTACACGCTAACGGCAACGTGATCGACAAGGAGACGATCGCCGAAAACGTCTGGCCCGATACCGCGGTCAGCGACGGAAACCTGTCGCAGCACATGTACATGCTGCGTCAGTTGCTGGACGAACGCGCCCGAGACCGTACCTACATCGTCACCGCGCGTGGCAAGGGCTATCGGTTCGTCGCGCCCGTCAGCGTCGTGGCGCCGTCCGTCCCCGTCGCCGAAGTATTTCGGGCGATCGCGCCGGCGAGAGCATCTTGGGCGGCTCGCCGGAAGCGCTGCACCACTATTGCCGCGGATCGTACCTCCTCGAGAAACGCACCGCGAGTTCTATCGCCGCGGCGGCCGAGCAATTCGACGCCGTGTTGCGCATCGATTCGGAACACGTTCCGGCGCTCATCGGGCTGGCGCGCGCACACGCGCTGATGGCCGAATATTGGTATGCTCCGGGGTCGTACACGTTTCCCAAGGCGAAGGCCGCGATCGTGCGAGCGCTCGAGATCGATCCGACCTCTGCTGAGGCGCGCGCTACGCTCGGCAACATCTTGCTGTTCTGCGACTGGGATTGGGCCGAGGCCGAGCACGAGATCGAGACCGCGATTCGGTTGAATCCGAGATCGAGCTCGGTGTTCATCGAAGCGGGGTGGTTCTACATGTGCAAGGGTTCGGTCGATCGGCCGATCCGCGAGATGCAGCGCGCGCTCGCCATCGAGCCGTCGTCTCCGGTCCTGCAACTCTTCGTCGCTCGCGTCTTCCTGCACACGGGTGACTATCGCCGTGCGATCGGTGCGCTTTCGAATTTCATCGACAGCGGCCCCGATTTTTCGATCGCGCGGCGGCATCGGGCGCAGGCCTTCATCCTGAACGGTCAGCCGGCCGAGGCGCTCGCGGACCTGCTCCTGCTCCGCAAGACCGCGCCGAGGACGTCGCGTTGCGCCTGCCCCTGCTGGCTCGCGCCTACGCCGAATGCGGCGACACTGAGCGCGCCGAGGAGATCTACCGGACCCTGCAAGAGATGTCCCGCACGGAATTCGTCGTCGGATTCAATCTCGCGACGGTCGCGGTGGGCCTGGGCCGGCTCGAGGAGGCGTTGGACCACCTCGAGCGCGCGTTCGAGACGCGCGGGACCGCGCTCTTGATGCTTCGCGGCCTCCCATGGTTCCGGCCGATCGCAGGGCTCGCCCGATTCAAGGCTCTGCTGCAGGCGATTTGGCCCGCGCGCGCGCGATCATAGCCGAAACGGGCTACTCGCGCACCGCTACCGGATAGACGGCGGGGCTCCGTAGGCCGTCAGCGTCCACGCTCCGCACGCCCAATATGAAGTCGTCCTTCGAAACCGGGACCGTCGCCTGCGTGACGTCTCCCACGTTGC
>CAWHGU010000002.1:0-472462 GCA_963829005.1 Vulcanimicrobiota bacterium
ATACTCCAAAAAGCGCTGGTGATAGTTCGGCCCCTCTATCGCGCAAAATCACCGTGCGAGAGACAAATACCGATCGCCGCACCCGTGAACCGGCGTGACCAGAGTAACCGATCCGGGCCGAACTATCACCAGCCATGCTTTTCAGCAGCTAGGTGTGTACGTGGCAGCGCATGGCCATCAGAGTTGCGACCAACCCCCATCGACAGGGAGTTCGGCGCCGGTTGTGAAGGTCGCGTCGAACGCGAGGAAGAGGACAGCCTTAGCGATTTCCTCCGCCGTCCCCCAGCGTTTCATCGGAACCATATCGCTCATTTGCTCCCTGATATGGTCAGCCGTGGCTTTATCGGGGAACACCTTGTCGAGGATCGGCGTGTTGATAGGACCCGGCGTCACCGCGTTGACGCGAATCTCCTGAGGAAGAAGCTCCGCGGCGAGCACCCGAGCGAATGATCGCAGCGCAGCCTTGGCGGCTCCGTAGGCGGCTTGGCCGGGCATTCCCTTGACGTTCGCGATCGAGGTCGTGAAGACGACAGCGCCTCCGCGATTGATCAGCGACGCGAGCTTCTGGACGGCGAAAAACGGGCCCTTGGCGTTCAGGTTGAACATCTCGTCGTAGACGGCCTCGGTCACGCTCTCGAGAGGCGCTGGAATGCTGAACCCGGCATTGGCGAAGAGCAGATCGAACGTGTCGAACTCTGCCTTCACGCGGGAGGCGAGGGCGTCGATGTCCGTCAACGAACGCGCGTCGCTCGAGACCACGACCGCGTCCTTCCCGAGCTCTTTTTGCGCTGAATCCAGGCCGGCTTGCGAGCGGCCCGTCACCAGAACGCGCGCGCCCCCATCGAGGAGCATTTTCGCTGTAGAGAGCCCCATGCCGCTGGTGCCGCCGATGATCACGGCCCGCTTCGCTTCGTACTGACCCATGCGTATTCTCCTTGCGGCCTCAGGCCGCTATTTTTGAACAGTTTTGTATAATAATGGGCACGAAGGGCGTGGTGTCAAGCAATTCAGAACTAATTATTTCAAAATGCCGTAGCGCCGGTGGATGTAGAGCAGAGTGCGAGGATGATCAGGAACGGTCGATCCGGATCGCGCTTGGGCGCGGGTGGTTCGCAGCAATCGCGTTCAAAGCGATAAGCGAAAGCAGGGCGGAGCGACCGCCAAAGGAGCGTTTTATCGACGCGCTCCCTCCTCGTAGACCTCCTCGGCGGCTTTCATGACGGTGTCGTAGACGTGATCGCGCACCCACCCGAAGATCGCAAGTCTATCGGCCACCCGGTTCGCGAGCTTTTCTACGAGTTTGCGAACGAATTCGGGTTCGATCATGACGGCAAATTTGGTCGGTGTCGCGGGTCGTGGCGGCCGAGGTGGAAGCGGTGACAGAAGCGGCACTTGTAGACGTGGACGACCGCATAATTCCGCAACGCCTGCTGAGTCCGGTCCCACCACCATGTAGCCGCCGTCGGTCCTTCAGGACACCGCGGTCAAGGATGCGGGGCCCGACCAGTCGACGCCGGAGACCTTGACGATGGCCTGCCACGCGGCTTCCTGGTTAGCGCGATCGTGCAAGTGTGGGTGGCGCATCGCCTCAATTGGGCCGGTGAGCTTCTTGGGCGCCGAGGCGAAGAATTGCCCCGAGGCGTCAGTGCCGAACTCCGATGCCTGGAGGTAGCGACGAGCCGCGGTCTCCGGCGTCTGAGACATGCCGGGGATGAGCTTTATCAGCGGCATCAGCGACTTCATGACCGGGCCAAGGTTTCGCACCGCCTTGGTGTCGGGCGCGCTGCCAGGCGAGACGGCGTACACGGCCATGCCGGCGGGTAGCCGGCGGGCCAGCGCCGCGGCCCACCAAGCAACGATTACCTTCGCGTCGGCATACGCCCGGTTAGGCTCGTATTTCACGTTCGGCCCGTTGCGCACCAGGGCTTCCACCGCGGCGCTTCGGTCGCCGTGGTATTGCTTCTTCGCAAGGCCCGCCACGTCGGTAAAGCTGAACATCGGGACGTCCCCTCGGGCAGGCTCCGCGCCTGCGATAACAATCCGCGCGTTGGGACTGAGCAGATTGGCGCGCAGCAGCCCGACAGTCAGTTGATGATGGCCGATCAGCGGGGCCTGAGACGCCTCGATGCGCGCCGCCGTGAGCACGCGCTTTTTACCACCGACCATTCCGGCGTTGAGCAGTAGGAAATCGATAGGGAGGTCTCGCTTGACCAGCTCCGCGATGGCGGACTGAACGCTGGACGGGGTATCCAGATCCAGCTGCAGCGGCGTGAAGACCTGCGTATGCGTCTCAACCGCGAGCTGAGCGGCCGTTTCCTTGATCCGGGCCAAGCTGCGCCCCGTGACGATGACCTCGCGGTAGCCCTGGGCGGCGAGCAAGCGGGCTGCCGCATAACCGAGCCCGGAGGTCGTGCCGGTGACGAGAGCGATCGAATGTTCCATAAGGCCTCCCCTCGTTGAAGAGCTAGGTCGAACCGAGCGTCACCCGCGAGGCTAGGTGGCCTTTGCATATTGCAACTGTTTGGTACTATAATGGGGCGAACGGTCAAACGCAAGGGGTTTCGTACTAAGGTGTTCAAAAATATTTCCCGGCCACGGGGACGCCCGCGCAGCTTCGACGAGAAGGTCGCGCTGGACAAAGCGACCCAGGTCTTCTGGGCTAAGGGCTACGACGGCGTAACGATCGACGATCTCGTCGCCGGGATGGGCGTGGGGCGCCCGAGCCTGTATTCCATTTTCGGAGACAAGCGCACGATATTTTTGCGCGTCCTCAAAGCCTACGCAGAGAGGAAAGGCGCTCTGGCTGCCAAGGCACTCCTCGCACCGGGCACACTTCGCGACTCGCTGGGCGCCTTTCTGAGGAACGCCGTAGAAACTGCGACCGAGAAAGGATCCGCCGCGGGATGTCTTCTTCAGTGTGTCGCGCCCCTGGTGGACGATGCTGAGGTTCGGCGGTTCCTGAAGAAGGCGGCAGATGCCGCCGCCGAGTTGGTAGAACGCCGTTTCCGCGATGGGATCAGCGCGGGAGAAGTTCCCCCTGACTTTCCAGTAGCCGCGCGCGCGCGTCAGGTCCTCGACCTTACCCGCGGCCTGACGATGCGTGCACAGATCGGCACGTCCCGCAAGACGCTCCTCAATGACGCCGAGGAAGCGGCCGACTTGGTGCTCCTCCCACGGCGTCGAAATGCGGCGTCAGCACTTTGATGCTGGATGGTGAAGGTTAGAAAGAGCAACCCGCGAGCCGCCGCCGCCAGTCGGCCCACTCGGCCAGGAACAGGCCGCGCCGCCAACCGGAATCGAACCCGTGTATCGGGGTCCGGGCCGCTCCCGTCGAATACCCGAGAGTCCTTTCTTGTTATCCCGACGAGTTTTGCAGAATCCGTTAGCCGGCCGTTAGAGGAACAAGCCCTCTGTTCTCCGCCTCATCGTAGGGCCTCGGCTAGGCGCATAAACCGGCAGACCTTTGCGACGCCGCAGTTCGACGAACTCGGCCCAGCTTCGCTTGCCTTTCGCAGAGTTGCACTGCCCTCCGCCTTGCACGCGAGGAATAATGTGATCAGCGGTGAGGTCTGTCCTGGCCCCACAGGCGTCGCAGCGGCCTCGTTGTTTTATCAGCAAGTCTTGCCACTGCATTGTGGTCATAGAAGCGTGGGTATTTTAGAAGTCATCGTCCCTTGCGCCAGGCCGCTGCATTAAAATCAGCAATCTCCTCTCCGATGAACCCTTACCTTCGCACTCTCTGGTGCAGTTACCCAACCTTGCGCTGGACGGCCGGTGGACCCCGGCCGTGTGCAGCTCTCGCGCGACTTGGAGAGGATACCAGTCCACTATATACTCAGGACCGCGCCGAACGGCTGCTGCAACCCACCGGTGATCGTCTTGATCGGCGTTCCGCCCGACGGATAGAGATAGACGTCGGCGTCAACGTCGCATCGATCCGGTGCGACCACTTTTCCCCTCCTCGGCATGATATAGAATTGCTGTAAGCATGACGTAGACAAGGTCGTAGTACTCACGACGGTGGATCCCTGCGTTTGATAGATGGTCGATCCTTGATCGCCGATCGCGATATACTTTCCATCCCACTGCACGTTTCCAGGCTGTGCGGGTATTGTGTTGAGCGTGATGTCGACGAAGGTGGAGCTGCCCGCCGGCAATTCGGCGTAGCGAAATTGATTGTAGGCGTTCGTACCGTCGACGTAAAGGTTGCCGCTCGGGTCGTACCCCAGGAAATACGTGCTGAAAAGATTCGGATCGGAATACATCGTCGGAGTCCCCTGGGCGTTGTGAAAGATCGCGATGTCCTCCCCGCCAATGTCACTGACGGCGAGATCACCGGTCTTTTGGCTGATGGCGCAGCTAAACGGAATCACGGGACTCAGGACCAGGACATTAACCGGAGTCGTGCCGCCGTGCGCGTACTCGTAGACCGAGTCACCGGAGGAGCCTCCCTCCGTGGTAATCCAGATGTTGCCGGCTCGGTCCGTGCACTCTCCAACCGGCGCGGTAAAGCCGGTCAAGACGCCGGCAAGGGTCATCTCGGGATAGGCGTACACCTCAACGTCGCCCGTGGCCGTGTCCGAAACGTAGAGCAGTTTCTTCGAGACTGCCGCCGGGTTCATCCACGATTTCTTGTGGCTCGAAGGTGCGGTAAAGGAACGAACGGCGCTCCCAGTCGCGCCCGGCAAGACGGCCGGCGACGACGTGCCGCTGCTGCAGCCAGCGAGTGGTCCCAGCGACCACGTCGCGCTTAGTAGCGCGCCGAGGAAAAAGCTCCGAGTATTCATGATTGCGAACCTCCAAAATGGGCTTAGATGCATCGATCATAGTAGCCGGCCGTACCACGAACGTGCCGTTGTCGCCCGGGGTTCCGACACGTCGATCCGCTGAGTCCCAACAAGCATTCCGTTGTTGTCGAGATCGTACACACCGAGCGTAAGCGTGCCCGGATGTTGGGGAGTGAAGCGAAAGTCGCGCGTTTCTCCGATCGTCAGCGCCTGGGTCGCATCGGCTTCGCGCTGCAAACGGATCGGCAGATCGCGACCGTCCTTGGCAATCGGCGTCCATCGAAGAACGTGGGAGGCGTCCAATAGTGAGATGACCAGATTTTCACCGCTGAGCGAGAGTTCCGCAAACCGCAGACGTTGCGGAACTCCCGCCGTCATCGAAATCGGTTCGGGTGTTAGGGACCCTCCGATGGCAACGAACGGTGCGCCGGCCTTCTCGTACGATTCAGAGATCATAACCAGATGATCGGTCGTAGGGTCGAAGGTTTCGCCCGGCGGCATGACGATCAGCGGACCGTCGGCACCTTCGGCGAGCTGCCAGCCGTCGTCCATGTGCGCGTGATACATAAACGTACCGGCATCGGGGGGCGTAAAGCGCGCGACGAACGTTGCGCCAGGAACGATCGGCGGCGAGATGCGTTCGCCGGGCATCGGCATCCCCATGCCCGAACCTCCGTCGAAGTAACTATCGCCCAAGGCAACGCCGTGCCAGTGCACGCTCGTTTGCTCGCGCGTCCGATTCGTCACGGTGATTGCAACCGGCTGGCCGCGCGTGAGAACGATCGGCGGCCCGAGGTTTCCGCGGGACTCGATAGTCTGCGATCCATCGGTAAGGCGGATGGTGTCTTTCGGCAAGTCGGAATACGGTTCGTGCGGCTGGTCGTGGGCCTCGATCGTGATGCCAAGGCGGCGCGGCGGTCCCGCTTCTGCCAGCGTGCGATCGCCGCGACGTGGAAGAACGCGAAGGGCGATCACCATCCCTCCCATCGGCTCGTTCGCAAGATGAAAGCGTTTTGCGATCGTCAGAGTTGGATCCGCTTTACCGGCGAGCATGTCGCGAAGCGGCGCGTGACGCGTGATGTGGTCGTCGATGTGACAGTGGAACATCCAGCTTCCCGCGCGGTCGGCTGTCCAAGAGAGCTCCTCGGCCTCGCCGGGGAAAAATGCATGCGTCACTTGATCGTACGAGTCAGGGCGGTCGAGGCGATAATAGAAGCCGTGCAGGTGCATGGGGTGATTCATGGGCGAAGCGTTGAAAACGGCCCAGCGCACGTGGTGCCCACGTTCGTATGTGAGACGCTCCGTCGCAGGGAACGAACGGCCGTTGATCGTTTCGAGGAAGTACATGAAGTTCGGCGAGCCGTCTTTCATCTTGACCGGCGCGTAGAGGCCGAGTACGAAGACGTGATCGAGCTTTGGCGCGTCCGGTGTTTCTACGACGATCGCGCCCGAGAGTTCGGCGTCCCCAAAGATGCGCGCGCCGATCGGCTCGCCGTTGTCGCTACCGTAATAGCCGAACGCGCCGGCCCGATCGACCACGAAAGAGACGCGCCGAGTCGCGTTTGCTCGTATTCGCACGAACGACGTTAGCCGTTCGGCGAAGGGGCCCAGCCCGCGGACTGTCAGTTCGTGATCCAGCTCGTTTCGTATCGTCGCGTCGATGCGCGTGCCGACGGGAACGTGCAAGAACGGACCGGGTATTTGCAGGGGCTTGCCTACCTCGCCGAACGCCTCGATCGGCAGCCCCAGCGTGCCGGGGCCGTCCGGATAGAACAGGCCGCGGCGCGCGACGAGCGAGAGCCGTAAAACTCCACGCTCGAGCTTGCCTCCGGCCAGGGTGTTGTCGTTGGCGGCAACGGCTGGCAAACCGAACGTACTGCCGGCCGGCGGCCCCGCACTCGTGCGGATGGGGATCGCGTAAGCCGCGCAAGCTGCTAGAACAACCAAGGCTTTCCGTATTGTGCCGTTCATGCATACACGCTACCAGCGGGCCGTGCGGCGAACGTGCGACCCGGGTTCTTCGGCGAGGCTCGCGCTGATCAAGTCCGCGACCTCGCGCGGACCGGTTACGTAGAAACTTCGGCCGGAATCGACCTGATGAATGGAGCCCCGCCACTCGCTCTCGCCGTTTTCGCCGATGCCTTGTTGCCACATGCGAACCACGAACACCATTTCGCTCCGCCCGCTTTTCACCGGAAGAGCGTAGCAGAACCCCATACCGGGTCCGTGCGGCAGGTGCTAGGGCCGGCCTGCGATGCGCGCGTTGACGGGCAGTGACAAAAAGGCGTCGCGCGTCCGCTCGTCGGCGATTCCCTGGGCGAATCGCTGTAACTCCTCGCGCGCCTGCGCCACCGCCTTGCCGGCCTGCTCGGCCTCGCCGCCGGCGGCCAACCCTCGTCCAATTGCCCACCAAATATAGTGCGGCCAAAGCGCTCCGTCGAAACGCGCGCCTATTGCGCACAACTCCTTGGCCTTTACAAGTGCGGCGGCTCCGAGCCCGGCTTCGGCGTAGGCAAGCGTCAGATCGGCGAGATCGTCGACATAATCTCGCGACTCTTGAATCGGACGGCGAGCGGCTATGCCGGCTTCCATGTATTCTATGGCGAGGGTAGGATGACCGAGCGCGCGCTCTGCATTGCCGAGGTTTGCCAGCGCCGCGGCTTCGAAGAGAGGGAATGCGATCTCTCTGGCCGCCGCCAGCGCCGACTCGGCTAGCGACTTCGCGCTCCGCGGGTCGCCCAACTGGAGCTTGACGAAACTCGCATTGACTTGATTGGCGACGATCGTGCGCCGTTCGTGCGCTATCTCGAAAAGGTCGTTCGACCGTTCGATCGACGCAAGAGCATCCTCGAACAGGCCCAGGCGCATCAGCAACAGCGTCCTGTTCGAATGCGTCACGGCGAGTCCGCGCTTGTTGCCGATTGCCTCATACGTCTCCAAAGCGCGTTCAAACTCGCGAAGGGCCGTGGGGTAGTCCGCAAGCCATGCAGCCGTTACCGCGAGGCGACCGCGCGATGACGCCTCACCTTCGCGATCGTTGGTTGCCAGATGCAACGCGAGTGCGCGCGTCGTCAGTTCAAAGCATTCTCGATATCCTTGCCGAAGGAGCGCCGCGGTCGCGGCAACGTCAAGAGCTTTGGCTTCCACGACTTGATCGGAAAGGCTGCCCGCGCGGTCGCTCATGAGCGCGAGATAACGGCGGGAAGCGTCGACGTCGCCCGTGTTCGCGCTGTATTGAACCATCAGATAGAGGCATTCGAGCTGGCCGCGAACGTCACCGAGACGTTCGTAGATGGCCAGAGCTTGGCTTGCGGGTGGAAGTCCATCGGACTGCTGGCTGAGCAAGCCGAAGTGGGTTGCGCGCTGGACCAACGCTTGCGCTCGAGCGTCGTCTCCCAGCGCAGGCGCGGACGACTCCATAGCCGAGATGAGGCGACCCTCCTCATCGTTCTCGCCTAAGCTCCTGGCGAGGAGCAGCCGCCGGACCAGCACGTCGAACGTCGACCGTGGGTCGCCATTCGCCAGTCGCTCCAGCTCGTCGATATCGCTGCGCTGGCCGTGACGATCGCCGCGACGGCCTCTCGCCCTCTCGCGCACGTCGAGCGCGGCCCGCTCTATTTCAAGGCTCGCCGGATTCATCAATGCGTTCGTCGCCAGCTCGATGGCGTCGCCGTACGCATGAACGGATGCCGCTTGCCGAGCCGCGGTCACGTACCAGGCGCTCGCGCTCTTGCCGTCGCCCGCGCTTTCGTAATGACGTGCTATTTCGCGAGCCGGCGCATTCGGATTCGAAGGAAACTCCAGTGCGAGAATCCGCGCTATCCGGTAGTGGCGCTGCACCTGCAAACCGGATTCAACGCCGCCGTAGACCGCCGCAGAAATGAGATGATGAGTAAAGACGTAGTCGTATCCCGACCGCGACCCCGCCTCGCGTAAGATTCTGCGATCGAGCAATTCGTTGAAGCCGATCGCTACAGCCGCCGGAGGCAAATTCGACACCGCCCGAACGAGCGCGACGGTACATCCCGGACCTGCGATTGCCGCAATTTCGGCGATTGTTCGAGCCTGCGAATCGAGACGGTCGATTCGCGCGTCGAGCATGCTTTGGATCGATGCGCCGGGTGCCGCACTCAGGCTGCCGCCATCGTCGATTAAGTTATGAACGATCTCGTTGAGGAAAAGCGCGTTTCCTTCGCTGTGCGCGAAGAGGGTTCGGGCGAGTTCGTCGCTCGAGCCGCTTAGGCGCTCGACGCGCGTAACGAGCTCGGCTACATCGCTTAGGGTGAGGGGTTCGAGGATCTGCTCCTCGACGTTTTGGAAGAGGCTCAGCGACCGAACCAGGGTGCGAAGCGGGTGGCCTGGGGAAGTTTCCTCGTCGCGGCACGTTGCGACGATCAAAACCGGTACGCGGGCCGATTCTCGAACGATCGCCCCCAGCGCTTCGATGCTGGCAGAACCGGCCCACTGAAGATCTTCGAGCACGATGAGTAACGGGCGAGGATACGCTAAACTTCGTACCGCGTAGGCCAGCGCGTCGAATACGCGCGCGGTCTCACGTTCGGGCGATTGTTCCGGCAACGCGACGTCGCGTTCGGCGGGCTCCAAGAGCTCGGGAATCAAACGCGCGAGAACCGCCCGCCGGGCGAAAGCCGGCGGTTTCGCGAGCAGGAGCGGCAAACCCGCACGCAGCGCTTCAACGAGTGCTTGATACGGCGCCGATTCCGTGGAGCCGGTGGTTCCAACGAAAGCGCGACCCCCTTCGGATTGTACGAGACGCGCCAGCTCCGCGGTTAACCGCGTTTTCCCGACACCCGCTTCGCCGTGAAGGAGAACCAAGGTGCCGGCGCCGCGAGCGGCTCGAGCCCACGTCGCATGCAGCCGCGCTAACTCGAGTTTTCGTCCCACAAAAGGCAGGATCGGTGCGGAACGCGCGACGCGCTGCCCGGTCTCAACCGACTGAGACCGCGTGCCACCAAGCGCTTCGTTTCGAAGAATTGCGTCACGAACGGCGACCGTCTCCCCCATCGGCGCGATCGACAGCTCGGTGCGCAGCCGCTTTGCGAAGGTTTCGAATTCGGCAAGTGCGCCGGCCGTGTCGCCCGACTCATATCGAATCGCCATAAGGGAGCGCAACGTGTCTTCGCGCCACGGATCCGTAGCAAGCAGACGTCTCGCGAAGGCGATCGCCGAGCCGAAGTCGCGCATTGCTCGGTGGCGATCCAACGATTCGTTTAGAATTACCAAATACCGCGAGCGCAATCGTTCGCGTTCCCTCACGACCCAATCGTCGTAAACATCCGCGAGCAGATCGCCTCTATAGAGGTCGATGGCTTCGGCCTGCGTCTCCGGATCTGCTGCGAGCCGTTCGAAGGCGACCGTGTCGATAAATACGTCGGCGTTGTCGTTCCAGCATACCGTTTCTGCATCGATAAAAAGCCACGGGTTACCGGGGCGCTGGGGAAGCGCTTTGTTTGCGAGGTAAAGATAGCGCCGTAACTCCGCCAGCGCAGTAGCTTCGTCGACGTCCGGAAACAGCGTAAAGGCCAGAGACTCCCGCGAGATTGCTCGGCCACGCTGCAGCACAAGATGCGCTAACATAGCGAGTGTCGTCGAGCGTTTTGCGAACTTTAAGGGCGAGCCGTCGCAACTGATGTCGGCGTGGCCAAACAGTCGAATGACGAGCCCGTCACCTTGGGCCATGACGCCACCTTCTGCGTCCCGCCGGGAGTCCACTTGCTCGCGGCATGCCGGCATTCGCTAACGTCGCAACCGGCAGGCGGCTGGCCATACTCGCCCCTCGTCTTCGTCTAATCGCACAAATGAAGATAAGGCCGTCGTCGTAGGTTTTGCGTGGTAGCGCCAACGGGAATCGAACCCGTGTATCGGGGTCCCGGCCGCTCCCGTCGAATACCCGAGAGTCCTTTTCTGTACGGGTTTTCGCGTTTTCGAGTCCCCTCCAGTTCCGTCGAATCCCGGTGAGTTTTGCGGAATCCGTTAGACGGCCGTTAGAGAAGCGGCCGCTGCCTCTCCCGCTCCGGGCAGTGCGCGCAGCGAGTCAATGGTTGCCGTAACGCCAGTGCGCTACCGAATTGAATGGCGAGAGCAAAGGGCGCTCGTATCCGCGCAGTCGCAACGGGATAATGTCGATTTCGCTCAGCTGACACAAAAAGTAATACGGCAGATCTTTCAGTACTTGGCGCTGGACGAACGAATAATCGCGCAAACGAGCCTCACGGTCGAACACGGTTACGGCATGTGCGAGGGCACGGTCGACGGCTCGATTGCAATAGTACGGCGTGTTGAAACCATTGGGTGGCCGCTGGTTACAGCCGAACTCCCAGGAAACGTCGGGGTCCCAATTCGACTTAAAATAGTAAAGCGCCACTTGATAACGTTCCGAATAGAGAGGTCCCGTCAGCGAGAAAAAGGTTTGCCGGCTATATCGCTGCCGAATCACGTCGATGCCAATGGCACGCTCCTGTGCTGCAATGATCGTGGCCAGCACGTCTTCTCCTTGGTTGCCGGTGTAGTCGATAAGCCGAATGCCGAGCCGGTGTCCCGCCTTCGAACGGATGCCGTCCGCCCCGGCGATCCAACCGTCAGACGCCAGTAAGGCCGCAGCGGCCGCCGGCGCGTACGGGATGTTTCCGGCGCGCGGGTCGAAGGCCCAACCGAACAAGCCTCGCATTCCCGTCCGGGCATCGTAGAGGCCGTGAAACGCCTTCCGCACGGCCGCGGACCGATCGATCGCAAGCGCAAACGCCCGTCGTACTTTAATATCGCCGATCGCCGGATCGGTGAGATTGAAATCCAGTGAATACCCAGCGTTAATCGGCGTGACGACGACCCGATGATTCGGGACTTGACGCAACGTAGCTATTTTTGAGGGATCGGCAAGGAACGTGGCATCAATTTCACCCGTCAAGAGTTCATTGAAGATCGTCGAGGAACCCGGCACGAAGCGGACATCGATTCGGTCAATAGCAGGCCGTCCTTCGAAGTAGGTCGGGTTAGCGAAAAGCGTTACGCGATCGCCGCGCACCCAACGACCGAATCGATACGGTCCGGAACCGATTGGTGCTCCGTTGTATGCGACGCGATCGAGGCTTGCATAACGTGAGAGGAGGTGCGCGGGCAAAATCGGGTAGTTACTATCTCCGCCGAGAAATGCCGAAACGATCGGCGAGTACGGCGCGCGGGTTCTGACGACGACGGTGTAGGGGTCGCGCGCGGACACCGACGATATTCTGTCGAAGCCGTAGCGGCTTGGAATGGCGTTGCCAGGATTCATCACGGCCCGATAGGTGAAGACGACGTCCCGCGATGTCAGCGGCACTCCGTCTTGCCAACGCACGCCGTGCCGCAAGCGATAGGTTATGCGTTCTCTATCAGCGGATATGCCGCCGTTCGCGATCGTCGGCACCTCACGCGCGACGTCCGGCACGATCGCGCCATTTGCGTCGTAGTTCGTCAAATACGAGAACCCGAACGCGCTGATCTCGTACGCAAAGATGCCTTCCAAGTACAGCGGATCCAATGACCTCGGCTCAGGAAACGCGATGGTGAGAGCGTTCACAACTCGATTTTTCGACGGCCTGTTGAGATTTGCGCAGCCAACTGTTGCAATAAGCGTGACAGCCGCGCAAAACGCCCCAGGCCACAGGATCCACGGCGAGCGCCTTATGTTGCCAGCGCCTCCTCGACCGCCCGTTCTTCCGTCATGACGCTGCCTTCGGCCATGAGCCTCGCTACCGTTTCGCTACCAATCTCATCACGCAACGCGCTCAGGGCGCGGTCGTAAACCGGCTGGTCAAGGGGCTTGCGAGCCGAGCCCATCGCGGCGATGCGCGCGTCGACGAAGCCCAACATCTGCGCGGCGCGCGAGCATATTTCAGCCCCACCTTCCGCGACGGCGCGTGGCCGCAGCGCGGCAATCGCTGCCAGATACTGTAAGGCAAAGGCGGTGAACACATCCTCATGACGCTCACGAGCAATAGTAAGCATTTCGCGAGCATGCTCCTCGGCCTCGTCGTAGCGGGCCAACGCGATGAGATATCTCGTCACTTCGCTACGGATCTCCAAGGTGGCTGAGAGATCACCGAAAGCGCTGCGATGCGCGAGAGCATCCGTCACATAGCGAAGTGCCAACTCGGTATTGCCCGCGCGAAACTCGACGGCCGCCAGATCGCTACGCGCGTTAGCGCCTTCGAAGTTCGCACCGAGCGAGTCAAAGATTTGCAATGCCTCGACGCAGTAGCTTCGAGCCTGCGCAACATTGCCTTCGTGAGCAATGATTAATCCCAACCAGCTCATCGTGGTAGCGGCCGATATTTGCCTCCCGGCCCTCTGGAAGACGGCGAGGACTTCTTCTACGATCACGCGAGACTCGGCAAGGCGACCAAGAAAGTACAGCGCAACGCTCGCCAGATCTCGCGCTTGGGCGACCCCGATCGAGTCGCCGACGGCGCGATAGTGCGTGATGGCATCTTCGCAGCTCGCGAGGGACCTTTCATACTCACGAAGCAGGGCGGCGACGTGGGCTTCGGCGTACGCAAGGCTCGCCAGCACACCCCGCGGCGTTCTGTCCTCGACGAGTTCGAGCGCCAAAGCGACCCAACGGCGGCCCTCGACCCGCGCGATGGTTCTCCATGCAACGTTTAACTGCCCGACCAGCTGTTGCCCCAAGAGCACATCGCCATGCTCGATCAGAGTCCAGTGCAGCGCGGCCCGCCAGTTACTCAGCTCCGCGCGCACCAGCGTGCGCCATTCTTCGTCCGGCCCCGAGTCGAACGCGCGCTGCAGCTGCTCCGCCAGGTGAAGAAATACGAACGCGTGACGGTGGAGGACGTCATCGAGTTCGCCGCGCATCGCAAGCTTCTCGCGCGCATACTCCCGAAAAGATTCCAAGAGCCGATAACGTGGCTGGGATTCGCCGCGATCGGCAACCACCAGCGACTTATCGGCGAGCGACGAGAGCACGTCGAGCATGTCGTCCTCCGAGATGACCTCATCTTTGCAGACGGCCGTGGCGCCGGCGCGCGTGCAGCCATCGGCAAAGACCGAGAGGCGCTCCAACACCCGCTGTTCCCGAGCGGGGAGCAACTCGTAACTCCAATCGATCGTTGCCCGCATGGTATGCTGGCGAGGTGCAGCGTTGCGCCCGTCACCAGTGAGCATCGCAAAGCGATCGTTGAGCCCTTCCGCCAGCGCTCGCACCGACAAAACGTTCGTTCGCGCCGCCGCCAGCTCAACGGCCAGCGGAATGCCGTCCAAGCGTCGGCAGATCTCAGCAACGATGGGCGCGCTTTTATCGGTCAGCTTGAAGCGGTGGTCCACCGCGCGAGCGCGATCGACAAAGAGCTCCACCGCTTCATTTGCGCTCAACGATGGTAACCGGTAGGCGCGTTCCCCCGCGACCCGCAGCGATTCGCGGCTGGTTGCAAGGATGCGCACGTGCGGACAGTTGAGCAACAGCGCTTCGACAACGGTCCTGGCCTCGGCGATCACGTGCTCGCAGTTGTCGACGATCAACAGCACCGTCTTGTTCTTGAGGTAGGTCAGCAAGGTCTCGAGCAGCGGATGATTCGGCACTTCTTGCAAACCCAGCGCGGAGGCGATCGTTGTGACGACCGACGACGGATCCGCCACCGGCGCGAGGCCGACAAAGCAGATCGCAAGATCGGCCGCGTCGCCAAGCGTCGTTACGACCCGAAGCGCCATCTGCGTCTTGCCGACGCCGCCGGGGCCCGTCACGGTGACCAGCCGATGCTGCCACGCGAGCGCTGCAAGCTCGTCGAGTTCGACCTCTCGGCCGACGAAACGCGTCAGCGCAAGCGGCAGAACCGAAGGGCCGGCTCCGGGCCACGGACCGACGGTGACCGCGGCCACGCCGCGGCGCCCGAGCCCTGAACGCGTGGCGGCTACCTCGAAGGCGCGCCGTTGTTCGTCGTTGAGCGCCAGCGCGCCGGCCAAGAGCGCGAGCGTCTCGTGCTGCGGCGTGCGGCGGTGCCCGCGCTCAAGTGCGCTGATTCCATCCGAGCTCATCCTGGCGCGCTCGGCGAGGGCATCTTGAGAGAGCCCCGCTGCCAGTCGGTAATGCCGTAGCAGCGCTCCGAAGCCGCGTGAGTCGGATACTCCCCCTTCCTGTTCCACGGTGGCCGTGATCTTCGCGTCGCCTTCGGGCGCCTCCTGAGGCGGTGACCGGCCACTTGTCGGAGTGAGTTGTCCGGTTGTCGGTTACGCCCGTCGCAGCTCCGCACTACGCTTGTATTGCGCGAAGGCCCGATGCCTCTGCGTTCTGCGAAGGAGGGTTCATGTTGGGAATTTCGGATTTGGGCCGCTACGTATCAGGCGGTTGCGCAGCCGTTGCCATCCTCGCGGGCTGTGGCGGCAGTGGCGGAGCTCAAGTTGCTCCCGCAGTCCCCGCGCAGCAAATCACTACTCGACGAGCTTTCAATTCGGTTCGGGCCGATTCAATAGTCTACACCCCCGTCAATAAAACCATCAAAGACAATGGGAGCCTCGGACTCGACCTCAATAACGACGCGACAAATGACTTTACGCTCACCCAGAGTCTGGGAAAATACTGGGACCCCCAGACGGGCCAGCCGTGCGGGTTTCATGTCAAGCTTTCCCTGAGCCCCAACCAAAGCAGCAATCGCGCCGCAAGCGGTGCGAATTTCGGGTGGGCGGGTGCATTGCGCAAAGGCCGTCGGATCGATTCCAGATTTCGCTTCATTACGGGTAGCTCGCTGCTAGCCGACGTCAGTTGGAACGACGGGCATACCCATTGTCAAGGCGCGCCAAAAAACTGGGACTACGGATACTGGTGGGGGAGCAACACCCGCTACCTCGGCTTGGAGTTTCAGGTTCAGGGACAGCTGTACTACGGCTGGGCTGAAGTAGGAATGACCGGCGGCAACAGAAGTTCCTACGACGTGTATACAACGTTGACGGGTTATGCTTATCAAACCATCGCCGGCAAGGCGATAAAAGCCGGTCAAACAAAGTAAATTCGCCCAAAGGAAGATGTTTTTGCCACACTGCGAGGAGCGTCGCTATGAAAATTCGGAGATTCCTGACCTTTTGCGCGATCGTGACCATGGCCGCTGCCCTCGTGGCGCCGGCGAACGCCGCGTTTCCCGGAAAAAACGGACGCATCGCCTTTATTTACGGCAGCGGAGCGTGCGGCGGCGGCGCCCTCTTAACAGGGGACTTATATACGATGAACTCCGACGGGAGACACGTGAAGCGGCTCACCCATTTCGGCCCTAAGTTCAAGACGGTGGTCGGCTATGAAAACTGGTCGCCAGACGGCCGGAAAATCGTCTTCGTTGAGCTCGCAGCCGGAAACTGCGGCGGCGGGCAACTTTGGATCATGGACAGCGATGGCACGCACTTACCACACCGGCTGCTGAACGACCAAGGCTCCGTTGACACCGAGCCCAGTTTCTCGCCGAATGGGAAGATGGTCGTTTTCTCGCGCGTGCCTTCTAGCTATAACAGAAACAACGCCATTTACCGCGTGAACGTGGACGGCACCGGGCTCACGGCGATCACGCATTATAGCCTCGGGTCGAGGGGCGACGTTTGGCCGGAATATTCGCCAGATGGGAAACAAATTGCCTTCGTGACAGGCCGCGACGGCCGTATATGGTGCACGGCCGTCATGAATGCCGACGGCTCCAACTTTCACTTCGTCACGCCGGCGTGGCTGGGTGGGGGAGCTCCCGACTGGTCGCCCGATGGCCGCGGGCTCGTCGTCGACACCTATCAGCATTTTATTGTTTGGGGGCAAAACGAAGAGCTTTGGATGGTTGATCTCGAGGGCGACGGTATTACTCGCCTGACCAGAAACAACTTTCCGGAACAAGACAGCTACTACGTGCAACCACACGACTATACTCCGTCATGGTCACCGGACGGCACCGCCATTGTTTTTAGCCGCTGGAATGGGCCGCTGAAAAAGTGGGGACTCTACATCATGCGCCGCCGCGGCGCAAACTGGGCGACAACAGAAGTAACGCCGCGCGGGTTTACAACTATTCCTCAACTCGCACCGCCGTCGGGGAGACTACGTTTTGCTCGCGGCGCTAACCGCGTAGTTCCCTTGAAAAGCGGAGGCGCAATTCCGCGCTGGGGTACGGAGCCTAATATCGGCGGACCTGACCTGGGAGATCGTCCATGAATACGATGGATCGTTCGAAGGAGACTGTAATGAAGTTCGTCGGCACGGCGCTGGTATTGCTTGGATCCTCAATCCTTGCGAGCTGCAGAGCCTCATCGCCGGGACTGCCGCCTACTTCGCCCTACGGCGCAGATGCGCGCGTACAAACGCCGTTCCAGCCACATTCAGCGTTCGCGCCGCGAGCGCGTCAAAAGACCAACGGGCCAATCATCATTATGGCTAATCCCAACGGAAGCTGGCAGCTCTATAGTATCAATTCCGACGGCAAGGCGCTCCACCAAATCACGCACCTGCCGGCGACGAGCTTTACTCTTTGGTTCCCGGAACTTTCACCGGACGGAACTCGTATCGTTTTCAATTACTACCCAAACAACTCCGGACCACTAGACGTCTATACCATCAACGTCGGTGGCGGCGGTCTGAAACGGATAGTTCACAACGGAGTATTGGGGTCTCCAAACTGGTCGCCAGACGGTAAACGATTGATTTACTCAACCTTTTCCGCGACGACCGGCCGCAAGTCGTATCTCGTTACGACCCCCGTCGACCAGCCCGAACGGCAGACCGTCGTCACGTCCGATCTTTACGAGCACTTCTGGGGTGAGTACATGCCGGATGGGCAAAGCATCATGTATGTCACGAGCCAGGGAGGAGTCGACGAAACCTGGATCATGAATGCCGACGGCAGCGATAAACGCCCGCTAACGGCTGCAGCGCCGGCATTTTGCCCGTACTCGATCTCGGCCGACGGTAAGCGAGTGCTGTTAAACGATCATTGCCCCGACGGTCAGCTACCGCCGACGATATGGGTGATGAACATCGACGACCAGAAGGTGACCCAGCTTACCCACTCGCAGGCGGGATCGGCAGACCTCTATCCAGCTTACTCTCCGGATGGGAAAAAGATCGCCTTCGCCAGCAATCTCGGAGATCCGAACAATCTCGATCTTTGGGTGATGAATGCCGACGGAACCGACAAGCATGTCATCAAGACCGGACTTACGATAGGGGGCTGCCCCGGCAATCCCGTCATCTTTCAGTATTGCGTCACCCCGATTTGGGCTCCAGCGCAGCAGTCGCGTTGAGGAAGAATTGATACGACATCATGAAAATTTCAACCCAAGTCTCGGACATACTCAGTGTATGCGCGACCGTCGCCATACTGACCGCCTGTAACAGCGGCGGATCGCAAGCCATTCCATTAGGTTCACTGCAGCGCGCTGCTCCATTTGACACGGCGAAGTTCCAATCTACAGTTGTGGCTTCAGTCGCCCATGGCGCCCATCGGGTCTCGCCAGACGGAATTGTCTACACGCGTGCTAAAGTGCGGATTGTGAACCGCAACTACAACCTCGACCTAAACAACGACGGGACGACTGACTTCGTCGTCACTGAATCCAACACGACCCGTAAGGCTGCCTGCTACGGCGGCGTCCGCCACGGTCCCGACAACTTTGGAACACTTTCGTTGACGAGCCAAGGTTCCAACGGCTTCGAAGTCAGTTCCTATGCTGTTGCAAAACTTATCAGCGGCTCGCCGATTGGTCCAAGTCAAAGTTTTGCGACTGGCTCGGGGGTAATGGAATCCCGTGCGTTAACATGGCAGTACGTCCAGGGTCAGTGTCTAAGAGAGTACCAAGCTGATGGAAACTGGCCACCCCCCAGCGACGACTATCTCGGGTTGGCTTTCTGGATAGATGGCAAGATTCATTACGGATGGGCGGCAATTAACGTCAGTGGCCTCCCGCAGCCGTACGGCGCGTTTCTCTACGCGACCCTTAAGGGCTACGCCTATCAAACCAAAGCCGGTAAATCAATCATGGCCGGCCAGACGTAGAACGCTCCGAGCTTTAATGCGGCATTGATCGGAGCCAGCCGTACAGCGACGAGGGGCCACCGATCAGCGAGGTGGTTTGCGAAACTAGCGCTTGGGCGCTACAAATGCAGGCCCGCGGCGTCGGAAAATCCCAGCCGTTGATTTATCTGCGAAAGGAGCAAAGCACATGAACAGTTTAGATCGAAGCCGCTATGCGCTAAGCCTCTGCGTGTCGGCTCTATTGCTTGCAGACTGTGGTGGACCGCAGGACCTGGTCGGGCAATCGCCGTCCTCACGGCTCGCGCGTCCAGGATCCGACATTACGGCAAAGCCCTCGCACTGGGGAATCGAGTATCAAGAGAGTGCCGAGGCGTACGCGGCGGCGGGACGCTCTTCCCAAAAACAAGCCGCCGGCTTCTGCAGCGGCGGTGACATGGGATACCGTTGCTCTCCTTTTCCGATCACCAGCCCTTCTGCTACGGTACCTCCGATCTCGGTGAATGCATTCGCACATGTTGGGATGTCAGATGCGTCCGCCAGAGCGAGCGGGAACGGCGCAATCGCGTTGGGTTCGGCCTCGGCGAACTTGGCGGCGACGGCAACGGCTAACGGGATAGCTGCCGCCAACGCGGTTGGCGGGCAATCGTTTACTTGGTTCGATGAGCTTCTACCGCCGCATGCGACTCGCGCGCACCCAAAGGGCACGCCCATCAGATTGACCGCCACGCTTTCGGCGAGCGGCGACGGCTACAATCTGCCATGTAACCTATCTAACTATTTCGTCGCACTGGCGTCGGCACCCAATCGGCCGAAACTGAACCAACCCGGTGGTTGCGCGGGTCAGGCCCCGGGCAAGCCGCGCGCAACCGCGATCTGGAAGACCGCTTACGGTGCCGAACCGATTCGGATATCGGGTCAACTCGAGGTCGTTACTACCGCGTCCGTGAGAGACGGAGGGAGCCAATCGCCCGAAATTCACGAACATCCAAACGACGTTTTATCTCGATTCACCCGCTGGCGTCCATTACAGAACGGCCAGCGGCATGTGCTACAGTTCGACGCATTCGTGCTAGCCGATAACGCGGGACCGGCGGCGGGTGACATTTCGCTCAATCAGTTAGATGACAGACCGCTAATTGCGCTAAAAACCCGTGAAATAAAGCTTCATGGTAGCGCCAACGGGAATCGAACCCCTCCTCTGCGGTCCCGGCCGATCCCGAGCATTGACGAAAACGCTTATCTTATCGGGCTTTCGGCGCTTCACCGTTCCAGCCGATTCCGACCAATACCGCGGCGATTCGGCCGCTCCGTGACAAATCTGTGACAACCTAACTCTTCGCGTGGCCGGTCGGACTAACGCGTAGACTCGGCGGAGCGGTTGAATGCGGAGGCTTGAAATGCACACCGCTCATCTCGATAAGAGCTGCCAAGTGCCGGGAGGTGCGCGGAGTCGGAGCTCCAGCGCCTTAGCGGACCCATCCCAACTTTATTCCGTGAGCAAACGATGAGCAAAATTCGATTTGCTCACGTAGCGAGCGCCGATGTTTACTGGCGCCCAGTATTTTGTAACGGGACAATCCCCCCGATTAGAATAGTGGACTCGACCGACCACCAAGGTCCTCGCGATTTAAAGATCAGAGGGGGACAGCGTCGGGATCACGTTCAAAATGCGCGCTTATCGCCGCGCGTATGAGGCGCACCGTCTCTCCAAGAGCCGCGCCTGTGCTCACACAACCGGGCAGCTCCTCAATGTACGCTAGATAGCCCGTTCGCGTTCTCACAATGACGCAAGTCACGTCTTACCTCGCTCGTCTTTGCGCCTGAGCGCGTCACCGCGTAGAGGCCGGCCAGGCCGTGCTAGGATGTTCTCCTGAGCACGGCCTGACGGTCATTTCGTCCGCTACTTGCCTACCATAAAGAACGTCGTGGGTAGATGTCCGCCACCGAGGAGGAAAAAAGAGGCGGTCTCTCCAGGGCCGAGCGTGAACCCACCCGATGGTAGCCCCGTCGAAGTGCCATCGATATATACGATTACGCCTGTGCCTCCCGACGCGTAGAATGCCACGGGGCCGTAGTAACCGAATGTAACGCCGTTAAAGGTGCCAGACGGTGCCGAGGTCGCCAGCGAAGTCGCCTGGTCGTTGTAAGCCGCGCATTCGCTGACCTGCAGGTCCGTAATGGTACCGCTAACGGTCAGCGCGTTCGTGACATTTCCTCGAAGGTCGCACGCTCGTGCGAAGACGTGTTGCGCAGTGGCGATCGAGATTCCGTAATCCTGGGCTGTCGGGAGAAAGCCTGCCCCACCACCGGTTTTAACGTCGTAGACCGAATTGTTGCACGCTGCCCCTATAATCCGGATCCCGGATGGGCCGGCCGTGCCGCCAACAATGGCGATGCCGGCTGAGGGGAGTCCGGCAGCGGGGTTGGCGCCATTAACCGAATAGTACCCGCCCACCACTTCGATGTTACTTGCCGCCGCCGTAGCACTGTTGCCTCCAAGGATCAAAAGACCAGGGCCAGGCCACCTGCAGACGTGACAATCGACGAAGCGGATCTGGTCGATGATTCCGCCTCCACCCGATCCGTTGATCGGGTCGATTACGACGCCGCCGCCTCGGTACGATGTCCCCGCGTCAGGTGCGTCGAGCTCGCACTCAGCAAATGTAACCTGCGCCACCCAGGTACCAGACGTCGGCTGGATGAGTACTGCCTGGCCCGTCGAGGTACTGCTGCTGCCGGGGAAAACGCTAACGTTTCTGAAGAAAACTCCTTACGTTGTGAACGTTTCCTCCGGGTGTAATCACGATGCCTTGGTTGAAAGCCTCAACGCGAGTGCTGGTGATTCGGGCGTGCTCCACGTTGTTGACCTGTATGCCTACACTGCCGGTGGGGCTACTATTTCCGTTGAACACACAGCCCGCGACATAGGTCTCGATCGCGGCGTTGTCGCCCGTAGGATTTCCGAGGGTCAGGGCCGTTCCGGCGACTGCTGTTCCACCGATGGGAGGGTAGACCACCGTACAGTCGATCATGCTGCCGTGACCCGATTCTTCGAAATAGACGGCTTGGAAGCAGTCGACGAAGACGCAGTTCAAGACTCGAACGCTCTCTCCGTTCACGACGTGGATGGCCGCACCGCTGGTTTCGATTGCGGCGTACCCAATCATCAGGTCGCGGAAAGTTATCCCTCCCACGTGATCGTCGCCGCTGATACTATTGTTGATCTGGAAAAGGTCACCGCCATCGGTTTTCTGCAGAAGCGGCGCTCCTTCCGACCCCTGACCGTCGCCCTGGAAGATGACCGAATATGGCTGCGGGTTTGAGTGAAGGTCCATGCCGATCACTATCGGGCTTCCTGAAAACTGGTATACACCGGCCGAAGGGAATTCAAGCGTGCCGCCCTGGCCTTTCGTCGGCCCAGTCGAGTCAAGTAGCGTGTTGATGAGCGCTTGAAGATGGGACGTGTTCGTGCTCGGTGACTGGCCTGGGTAGACCTGGTTCGATCCGGCTATCCCTTCGGTTACATTAAAAACGCCCTGATACATTGTCATTTTGGGATCCTCTCTTTCGTAAGGCGCGATTTAGCGTGTCGATGCCTGAGTGAAGACGGGCAATCTCCGCTCGCAACGTCAACACGCGTGCGATTATGCGCGCCCGCGTGCCCTCCTAAAGCATTCCAAGAATGCAGGGGCTAAGAAAGATCGCCGACATTCGAAAGTTGACGTACCTCGATGCGATCAAATCCGTATCAGATGGCCGCAAGCGCGGAATACATCGAGCAGTGCGATCCCTGGGTATGATGAAAACTGACTTCCGATGTGGATTGTGCCTGTGGCTTCCTCTCTGCCTGTGGCTTGCCGGTGTGTGGAAGCCCGTCGCCAACTCTTGGAGAATGTTTTTGGGGAGCCCGTATCATACCGCGGGAAGCTTTAAGGCTCCTGAGGTCAAATCGGCGATGCTCGGTAGTTGCTCGTGCTACTCATCGAATGTTGATGTTAAGAAGCAAGGATGGCTTATCTAATGAGCGACTTACGGATCACGTAGCGACCCCTGGGCGCCCCTTTCGCGACGAGCGCGACAAACGGGGGAGTGAAGTTCGCAGTCGGTCTTCGACGTAGGGTAATGAACTGAGCGATTCGCCGAGGGACCTTACGGCGACGGTGTTACGGTAAATCTCTTTTAAAGATTTCTGCTGACCCGTTCTCAGAGGAGTGCCAGTAGGCTGGGTAGGATGTCGACGTCCGAAGATGAAATCATCATGCTGGTGCGCTTTTTACAGCCAGATAGGAGTCGCGATGAGGTCTCTGGCGTCTTTCGAATCGTGCTTAAAGGTTTGCGCGTTCGCGGCGCTCTTGAACGGATGCAGCCCTGCGCCTGTATCGCCCTCGCTGCCTGCTCAGCCTATGGGCGCTGCGTCAGCCCCCCGCCAATCGCTTGGTGGCTCTTTTTCAGAGCGATCGTGGATGGCGCCTGACGCCGCGTCACAGGACCTCCTCTACGTCTCGAATTGTTGTGACGTAACGGTGTACTCGTACCCGCAGGGCAGACTAGAAGGGAGGCTTAAGAGCTTCTTCATCGCCGCGGGAGAATGCGTCGACAAAGCGGGAGACGTCTTTATAACGGACGTTGGAGCCGGACGAGTCTACGAATACGCGCACGGCGGCACCAAGCGCATAAAAACCTTCGTGGATCCAATAGACCCGGAAGGTTGCGCGGTCGATCCTACTACCGGAAACCTGGCTGTGACGACGCTAGGAGCCGGCGGGTCCCACGCGAGCCTTGCGATTTTCAAAGGCGCTCGCGGTAAACCGACGTACTACAAGGATCCTGCGTTTCAGGAGTATTTCTTTTGCGCCTATGACGACGCGGGCAATCTTTTTATCCAAGGGAATAGCGCACCTGGGAGTGGCCACGTCGTTTTTGCGGAGCTGTCAAGCGGCTCCAGCAAGCTTAAGACTATAATGCTAAACCAATACATCGGCTGGCCCGGCGGCCTTCAATGGGATGGGAAATACCTTGCCGTCGGAGATCAGAACGCGCCCAATGTTTACGAGTTCGCGGTTAGCGGAAGCCAAGGCACGAAGGTCGGCACCGTGCACATGGGCAGTGGCGCAAACGACGTCACCGATTTCTTTCTGGATGGTCAAACACTCATCGCGCCCAACGTATGCCAGGTATCCGGCTCCAAGTGCCACTCCGACGTGCTCTTTTTCAAGTATCCGGCCGGCGGCAAAGCTACAAAAAAGATTTTAAAAGGCATTCGTGGTACTGACGGCGCTGCAGTGAGCAAGGCTGGCGCCTAAACCGACAAGCCGCCCGCGCCATGCCAGACCCGTCGCCTAGCCGCTCGGATGGATGGTTGCCGAGAACCTGTCGATCATGCCGCTTCCGGGCCAGGCATCGCCGCCCGATGCCCGAGATTTTCAGGGGCATATCACGTTAAAACGCCTGGGCGCCACGCGAGTTGATGCCTCGATAGGAAAACTGGCGTTTGGGCTGAGGGCAGCCGAAGGGCGTTCCACTTTCCCGATTGGTTGTATGTACAACCACCGGCTTGCGTCGTGAAAAATGGGCGATGGCAGACGAGCCTCGATGCTGGGATCGTGTTGCGCGCGATTACTGCTTCGCACGGAAAAGAACCCCCCGTGAGCGCTTCATGCTTTCTTGGGCAACTGCTAACGTTGCGCGTCGAATTTTGATGTAGGCGGGGACGGAGGAGCGGAATCTTCATCGTCGCGCGCAGAGCGTGCTTCGGCAAGAGTGGGCAGGCGGTGCACGGAGTCGCGGTCGCAAGTAGTCGGAGCAGCTGGGTCCAGGGTGTGCCGTAAGGCCGAGCGCAGCTCGCCCTGGACGCGGCTGCTATCATGCGATCGATTCGACTTCGTGCAGCGCCGGTAGGGGGCTCGAAGCGCAAGGTCGTCTCGGAAAAGCACTGCGATTGCTAGCGATAGGCTTGCATTTGTGGTACAATTTTGGTGACAGAGTGTAGCAGACTTTCGCCCGCATTATAATGCCGGTGAAACTATGAGTCCCGCAGCGTCAGCAGTTCGCGCGGGACTTTTTCTTTTCTGGAGGTGAGGCCATGATTACGAAGGCGGTGCCGGCGCGTGCCCGTACCCGCACGTTCGCGATCGGCGTCGACTACATCACCGAGCACACGCACCAGCGCGCCGTCGCGAGCGCCGGTCACTCGTTCGAGGGTGGCGTTAGCTACGCGAGCGCACCGGAGAAAGCCGAGTGGGTGCATCTACGCGGGGTAACGTCGGTGGAGACGGCAGCGATCGAGATGGAGGCGGTCGCGGTGCTGTCCAGGCGCTGCAAAGATCCCGTCTATCATCTCATCATCGCCTATGCCAAGAACGAACGCCCGACGCGCGAGCAGGTAGTGAGCGATGCGGAGCGACTGCTCAAGGCAATCGGTATGGAGAAGAGCCAGTACGTTCTGGCCGCGCATAAGGACACCGACGACTTCCATGCCCACGTGATCGCCAACCGTATCGGACAGGATGGCAAGGCGAACGACCTGTGGCACGAGCGGATCAAACGCGAGCGGGTCTGTGCCGAGATCGCCGCCGAACGTGGCTGGACGATCGTGGTCGGACGTCACAACCGCGACATCGTGCAGCGCGTCGAGCATCTCTATGCGCCGCCGCCCGATCCGCAGCGTCGGCTGAGCGACGGCGCGTATCGCCGGCTGCACGAGCGCGGCGAGTTGCCGTGGCAGGAAAGTGCACGGCCCTACGTGCTGGATGCGGTCGACCGCGCCAAAGATTGGAACGACCTGCATCAGCGCCTGGGTGCGCACGGCGTCGTCGTGAAGCTGGTTCGCCGCGGCGAGCGCGTGCAGGGCTTGGCATTCGCCGAAGCGTTGGATCGCAGAGCGCCAGGGTGCGCCGCGTCACGCATTGATCCACGCTGTGCGCTACGGGCGATGGAGTCGCGATTCGGTCCGTTCACGCCCGCGCGCGAACCTGTCACTGACATTGCGCGCCCCGCGGCATGGGCCGATACGGTTCGTCCAGCGATTCTGGCGGCCGTGGATAGCGCGAAGACGTGGGGCGATCTGACGCAGCGTCTCGATCGCGATGGCATCGTCATCAAGCTGATCCGGCGAGGTGCGCGCGTGCAGGGCCTCGCGTTTTCAGCGGGCAGAGATCCCGAAGCGCCAGGCTGCCGCGCGTCGCGGATCCATCCTCGCTGCAAGAAAGCAGCGCTGGAGCAGCGCTTCGGCCCATGCCCGTTTACGCCGGAGCAGCCACCGAAGCGCAGCCGCAGCGCTGTCAGCGACCGCGCGGAACGCGAAGCTCGTAACGACCCACGGTGGGCGCTGCGCGACGCCCAACGCATCGCCGACCATGCCCGGTTGCGGTCAGACTACCGAGCGTGCCGCGAGCGTTTCTTCAGTGAACGTGCGCAGGCAATGGGCGCACGTCGAGATGGAGCTTGGGAGCGCGAGCGGACGCAACGGCAGCGCGATGCCCAGCGGCGCCGCGAAGCGCGCCTGCTCTTGCGCGCAGTGGCGCGGCTGGGCACGCGCGGTGTCATCGCCCGGCAGATCGCGTACTGGTCGGTCGACACCGTCATCGGGCGCCGGCGTGCGCGGGAGCATGACGCCGCGCGGGTGCGCTGGGAGGCGACGAAGATCGTGCTGGCGTCAGAGCGGAGGCTAACGCGCGAGGAGAAGCCGCTCGCTTATCGATCGTTTGTGAGCGAACGGGCACGTGCCGGCGATCTCCGAGCGCAGCGGGTCGTCGATGCGCTCGTTGCGCCGACGCGCGACCGTAGCGCGCACGCACAACAGCGTGAGCTGCGTCCGGTGACGCTGGCCGAGATACGTCTGCGCCTCAACGTCATACGCGCGGAGGAAGACGGGCGCTATCAGCGGGCTCGCCTCGAGCGCCGGCACCTGGAGCATGTCGCGCCTCCACCCACACTCGACGAAGCGCTGGTTGCCGAGCGGCGGCGAATTCACGAGCGCGCGGCGGAGGCTACCCGTTACACGGACGCCGAGCGCGTTCGGCTGGCGCAGCTCGCCAGGGAGAGGCGGTCGTGGAATCCGCTGACGCGCCGCGCCGCGACAAAGGAAGAAGAACGATTGCACGGCGAGCAGCGCTCCCGCTACGAAAAGACGCTGGCAGATGCAACGCATGAGTTCGAGCAGCGTGACCTGCCACAGCTTGAAAAACAGCTAGCCGGCCACGAACGCGCCTACCGGCACTACGTCACCGCGTCGCTGGGCCTGGAGCGGGAAATGAATAGCGCGCGTGCCGCTCGGGACGAGGTACCGAGAATCGAGCAGCGACTGAATGTCCTCGAGCGTGCCGGCGTCGCGCGCATCGATTGCGATGCTGCGATGGGCGCCGCACGGCTCGACGACCTTGCTGCGGCGATCGAGCAGCAGTATCGAGCTCTGCCAAACGAGATTCGGCGAGACGTTGAGTACAGCATTCGCAAAGAACAGCGCTCACGCGACTCCATGACTATAGACCGATAACGTTCGGCCCGACCATCGAGCCGTTCCGTTCTCCGCAGCAACCCAAAAGGTGGGTGACCAGACATGACCACACAATCGATCAGGCCGATGCCGCCCGGCGCGCAGAGCGCACGCTTTGCGGACCTGCCGGACATCCTAACCCCACACGATGTCATCGCGTTCCTCCCGATTGGGCGCAACGCGGTCTACGATGCGATCAAGCGCCAAGCGCTCAAGAGCGTCCGTTTGGGCCAGAAAATCCTCATCACGAAGGCCGCCCTGCGAGAGTTTCTCGGCGGAAACGTCGAATAATATTCTCGCCTGGACCGCGGAAAGAATCCATGGCAAAACCAAAACACCTTGGGGTCAAAAAGTACATGATCGTCTATGACGTGCCCCCGCGCAACGGCAAGGCGCGTCAGCAAAAGCGAGAGATCCTCCGCGGCGTGACCAAACACGAAGCGGAGTCATTTCTTGCCAAACGCATCGAAAGCGTCGCGCGGGGCGAGTACACCGCAGACGCAGACATGACCATGTCCGACCTCTTCGAGAAGTTCATGACGCACAAGGCACAGCGCCTCGAAGCGACGACGCTCGATCGATACCAGGGCATCATCGCCACCTATCTTCGCCCGACGTTTGGAAAGATGCGTTTGACCGCACTGCGCAAGGCGCATCTCATCGAAGCCTACGAGAAGTGGCAAGCGCAGAAGCAGACGAGGCGTTCCGGCCGGACGATTCGGCACGTGCATGATCTGCTGCGGGCGACGCTCAATTGGGCCGTTAGTCTTGACTACGTCCAAACCAACGTCGCCAGCAAGATTACGTCCGAGGACCTTCCCAAGGCCTTCAAACCCGAGAGCACGGTGCTCAACGAGAACGAGCTACGCCACCTGCTGGCAGCGGCGCAGTCGCCCACCTTCCTGGCAAAAAAGCGCGGCACCGTCTCGTCGCTTCCCTGGTTCTATCCGGCGTTGGTCTTTGCGGCCTACACCGGGGCCCGGCGCGGCGAAATCTTGGCTACGCGCTGGCCCGATCTCGACTTGGACGGCGGCACGGTTACGATCCGTGAATCGCTCGCCCAGCCGCGCTCGGGGCTCGCGTTCAAGCGCCCGAAGAACGGACAGGTCCGCACGGTTACGATCACTGCGGAGCTCGTTGCCGTCCTGCGCTCGCACAGAGCGAGGCAGGCGGCAGAGCAGGTGTGCCTGGGCGAAAGGTACCACCGGGACGACCTGGTCTTCGCGATGCCAAACGGCATGCCGGTTTCCCCCGAGGCCTTCGGGGCGGCATTCAAGCGGCTCGTCGAGCGGGCAAAGGTCGCGCGGATTCGGTTACACGACCTGCGAGACACCCACGCCTCGCTCTTGGCAAAAGCCGGCGTGCCGATCGAGGTGGTCAGTCAACGACTCGGTCATAGCTGCATCGGCGTCACCGTCGATCGCTACGTGACCGTCTATCGGGAGCGTGACGCGGCGGCCGCCGCAGCGTTCGCGCGATTAGTCGCGTGACAAAAACAAAAAGCCGACGTGACAAATTCGTGACAAGTCGGCTTCTCTAGACCGGTAAAAGCGCCGGATTCCCTCGTGAGATATGCGATTTTGTTCTTAGCGCCAACGGGAATCGAACCCGTCTTTCCGCCTTGAAAGGGCGATGTCCTAACCGATAGACGATGGCGCCGCGGGCTTCAACACCCTATCGGCCCGGAGGCTCGGTGTCAAGGGCTTACTGTTTGCCGATGTAGAGGCCTGCGATCTTGCCGGTTTGATCGACCGCGAATGTCTCCGACAGCGTAACCGACGGCCACTGCACCTTGAACAGGTACACGGTGTAGACGTCTTTGGTGGTTTTGGCACTGAGGGTGAAGGACGTCGGATCGCCGAGCGGCGCGAGCTGCGCCGACACGTTGGCGAGCATCGCGTCGGTAAGCGCGGCGTTCATCTTGTCCGTCAGCTGCGTGCGGTCGACCTTGCCCGTCTGGATCTGATGCAGCCAATCCTTCGCTCGTGTCGTAACGGCGGCGTCGGCGGTCGGGGCGCTGGTCGCGGTGGCCTGCGCGATCACGGTCGTAACGGGAGGCGCGATGATCATAGGGAACCTCTTTGTCGGACGTAGTCGCGGAGGGTTTTAATGACGTCTCGCTGTGCGGCCTTCTTTCTCGTGGCTTTCCTCGCGGGCTGCTCCGCGGGACCGCCGCCGGGGCTCGAGGCGGCGAACCGCGTCGCCCAAGTTCCGCCCGCGGTGAAATTCCCGAAGATCCATCACGTCGTCATTATCTATCAGGAAAACCGCACCGTCGACGACCTGTTCAACGGCTTTCCGGGAGCCGACACGGTGCGCAGCGGCTTCAACTCGAGCGGCCACCGCGTCCCGCTTCGGCCGATCAGCCTCACCGCCCCGTACGACCTCGACCATCACCATTTTGCGTTCTTGGTCGAGGATAACAACGGCCACTGGAACGGCTTCGACAGGGTCGGCTCGGAGTGCGTAAGCGTCGGGATATGTCCCCCCGCAAACCTTCGCTCCTACGGTTTCGTGCCACATAGCGAGATCCAACCCTATCTTACGATGGCCCAGCGCTATACGTTTGGCGACCGCATGTTCCAAACCAATCAGGGCCCCAGCTTCCCCGCCCATCAATACATCGTGAGCGGGACCTCATCGATCGCCAATCGCAACTCGCTCAAGGCCTCGGAGAATCCGTCGACGCCAGGCAACCGCGCAACCGGCGGCTGCGACTCCCCGCCAGGATCGCTTGTCCCACTCATCGATTCGCTCGGCAACGAAGTTCAAGACATCTATCCGTGCTTTGACCGGATCTCGCTGATGCAGCTGCTCGAGGCCAAGTCGCTGACCTGGCGCTACTATCAGGCGATACCGGGTCCCGGAATCTGGAATGGGCCGGACGCCGTTCTGCATATCCGGGAGAGTCCGAGCTACTCCACCAACGTCGTGACGCCGCCATCGCGCGTCCTCACGGACATCGCCAACGGACGCCTGGCCGACGTCGCGTGGGTGACGCCCACCGCGTTCGCCTCCGATCACGCGCGCGTCACGGACGGCTCGGGGCCGTCGTGGGTCGCCGACGTCGTCAACGCGATCGGCGGGAGCCGGTACTGGAACGACACAGCCATCTTCGTCACGTGGGACGATTGGGGCGGCTGGTTCGATCACGTGCCTCCGCATCTCTATAACTCCTACGAGCTGAGCTTGCGCGTCCCGCTGATCGTCATCTCGCCGTACGCGAAGAACGGCTACATCTCGCACCGGCAGCATGAGTTCGGCAGCATCCTCAAGTTCACGGAAGAGGCCTTCGGCCTGGGTTCGCTGCACGCGACGGACGTGCGCTCCGACGACCTCTCGGATTGCTTCGACTTCTCGAAGTCGCCGACCAGGTTCAAGCGCATTCCGACGCGCCTGCCGCCGGAGTACTTCTTGCGGCAGCCGTTCTCGAACGTGATTCCCGACGATGACTAAGCGGCGCACCCTCGAAGCCGTCGCCGGCACCGTAACCGCGATCGCGTTGACCGCGTGCTCGCTGGCTGCGCCGGTTACGACGACGCCGTTGGCCGCGTCGAGCCGCGTCCTCCCGGAGCGCGATCTCACCTCCCGCTATAAGCTTCTCTACGAGTTCGGTCAGAACGGCAAGGTCGATGACGGCCGCACGCCCCAGGCCAACCTCGTCGCGATGGGCGAAACATTGTATGGAACGACGGCATACGGCGGCGTGACGACCGCTGCGTGCACCGTCGGATGCGGAACGCTCTTCCGCGTTTCGCGCGACGGCAGCGAGATCGTGCTGCACCGCTTTAAGGGCGGCGCGGCCGACGGAGCGATACCGCTCGCAGAGCTGCTCGTCGTCGGCGACGCGTTCTACGGAACGACGAGCGCCGGCGGCGCAGCGCGTGTGTGTTCGGACGGGTGCGGCACCGTGTTTACCAGCAGCGCGCAGGGCAAGACGCGCGTCCTGCACAGTTTCGGCGGCGACAGCGACGGAGCGCAGCCGGCCGCGGGTTTAATCGCGATCAACGGTGTCCTCTACGGGACGACGATGTACGGCGGACGATCGGCGCCTTGTCCAATGGGCTGCGGCACCGTCTTTCGTCTGAGCTCGGATGGGACGAACGAGAAGGTGATCTACGAGTTCAAGGGCGGCGCGGACGGGGCGCAGCCGGCGGGGACGCTAATCGCGATCGGCACCGAGCTGTACGGCACTACCCAATACGGCGGCCGCCGGACGCCGTTCTGTGCGACCGGCTGCGGCACCGTGTTTCATCTCAAACTCGACGGCAGCGGGGAGACCGTGCTGTACCGCTTCGCATACGGACCGCGCAACGCCGACGGCGCATATCCCGCGGCAGGTCTTACGTCCGTCTCTGGCGTGCTCTACGGAACTACGGCCAGCGGCGGCCTCGGCGGCGGCACCGTATTTTCGCTGCGCGCCTCATCCAAGATGGAACGCACATTGCACGTATTTTTGCCGAGCACGGACGACGGCGTGCATCCCGACGCACCACTCGTCATGGTCAGCGGTCCGCTCTACGGCACGACGCGCGACGGCGGAACGCGCTCGAGGGGAACGATCTTCCAGATAAGCAAGGCCGGAAACGAGCGCGTGCTCTACAGTTTCACCGGCAAACCCGATGGCGCTCAGCCGCGGGCGCAGCTGTCATCTCTGGCCGGCACGCTGTACGGTACGACCGCTCTCGGAGGCGCCACGAGCGGCGGCACCATCTTTAGATTCACTCCCTAGGCGTCTGAATTTCGAACACGGCGTCGCCGCCTGTTAGCGAGACCGCTATTTCAGCACAGATAAAGCGATGTTCAAGAATTGTTCATTTAGCGGTTGCTGATCGTCGCGCCGATCGGGCGCACGAGTCCGGTCACGCGGCCGATCGCCGCGCCGCCACCCGGATACTTCCAGACGTAGACGCCGCTGCGATCGCGGCCACAGTCGTCGTAGTCGGCGGCCGCGAGCCGTCCGCTTTGAATCCATCCCTGCGCGACGTCGCAGGATCCGGTTAACGCCGTCTTACGTGTGATTTTCACAGTTATCCCGCTTCGCAGAGCCGCGTAAAAGCATGCGCCCTTCTTACCGTCGCACTTCTGATCCCCGAGTACGAGGCCGCTACCAACCCATTGCACCGTTCCCGGAAAGTGGATCGTTCCGCCGCGCACCAATAGCGACTTCATCGCGTGGCGCCCGCGCGGTAGGAACGACAAGACGTACGAGCCGCTTCCCGTAGCGCCGCTCACGTAGAGGTTGCCGGCGGTGTCGTACCCGTCGAAGTAGTAATAGGTCACCGCAGGATTGACGTAGGGCGTCGGCGTTCCGCGGCCGCCGCGATAAATCAGGACTTCGCCGGACCCGCTGCTGTTGTAGAAATTGCTGACGGCGAGGTCGCCGCTGCTCGGATCTACGGCGCAACCACCTGGATATCCGGTGGGATCCTTCAGCTTACGGATCGACCGCTTTCCCCCGTGCGCGAACTCGAGGATCTGTTGCGACACTGTATTCGTGATCCAAACATTGCCGCTCTTATCGCTGCACTCGCCCTGCGGCTCGTCGAGACCGGTCAGCTTTCCCGCCGGCTTGAGATCGGGAAACGTGTACACGTCGACGTCGAACTTGCCCGCGTCGGAGACGTACAGCAGGCTCTTCGCTGCAGCGGCGTCGCTCGCCATCCACGACGCGGCGGGATCCGTACTCGACGTCACCGTGCGTGCGGGCAGCCCGCCACAGCCGGCTAGCCACGCCGACGCGGCGGCGACTGCCGCTAGAGCACCGGTATACGTAGACAAGAAACGCAGATTATTTCGCCGCTGCCACCACGCCGAGCGGGGTGTCGAAGCTGCCTGTAAAGACAGCAATCGGTGAACCGCCGGCCGGATACTTGAAAACCTCGCCGTCGTCGTTACCGGCATCGCCGCAATAGAGGAGGCGCCCAACGATCCAGGTCTGCCCGCAGTCGCTGGAACCCTTGAGCGTCACCGTGCCCTTCAACGTGGCCTTCGTTCCGCTGACCGTGTACCGATACGTCGCGTTCGCTAGCTGATCGAAGACGGTGAGGTACGTGCCGTCCCACTGCACGGAGCCAGGGAACGACACGGTGTTGCTCGTTTTGATCGTTTCGAATTTAGTGCCACCCTTCGGGAGCTCGACGAGCGCGAAGCCCGAGCGGTTGCCCGTAAAGCCGTCGGCAAAGAGATTGCCCTGGTTGTCGTAGCCGTCGAAGAACTCTTCGTCCAACGGCGTGGTGAAAACGGTGGGCGTGCCGGTTGCGTTCTTGAAGATGACGACGTCGCCGCCACCCGCCCCCGACGCATACAAGATCCCGACGGCAAGGTCGCCGCTGGTATTCATGGCGCAGCTGGACGGAAAGGAATAGGCGACGGACAGCGTCTTGATCAGCGTGTTGGGGACTCGGTACTCGGAGATCTGGGTCTGGCCCGCGACGATCCAGAAGATCTTCTTTCCATAACCGTAGAGGACGTTCGTACAGCCTTGACCGCCGACGTTATTGATCTTACCGATCTCCGCAACGCCCTTCGGATAGTTGAAAATGCCGGCGTAGCTGCCGTAGTTGTTGATAACGTACTCGAAGGTCCTCAACCTCCTATGCCGGTCAGGAACAATCGGCGCGTAATGGGGCAGCTGGCTGAGATTCACGCGCGCCGCCGTTACCGGCCTTCCGTTCAATAAGAGCGTCCTGCCGACATATGTGGCATTGAGCGCGGTGCCCGACGGCGCGACCGCCGAGCCGCCGCACGCGGAGCATACGGCGAGTGCACCCAGAGCACCCGCGAATTTCACTAAGCCAGTGGTATGCATTAGGTTACGTTACTCCCCTTTTACGTAGACGCGATTGCTTTGCTTCCTGAGGCGGCAGGCGGCTCCAAAAGCTCGAGGGACGAATCAGATTCAGCAACTCGCATTCGAGTGCCTTTTCGCTTCCCGCCCGCATTTTCGAGCCGCGGCCAGTCGGTCCGAGCCAACTCGCGATTCCTGGGCCTGGTGGGGGTGCCATTCGGGGCATCAAGTAGCGCTACTGCGTGTCGACGGGTAAACCCGACGGTTTCTGATTGAGGAAGAACGAGCGCGAATACTCGGACTGGATTTTTATGAACGGCCGCGGCGTTTGGCTGAAGTTGAACGCGGTGCCTATGCTCTTCGCCCGCTGCTCTTCCATCGTTCCCATCGAGCCGAGATTCCAGTTGTTCTCGATGAAGTTCAGAATGCTGGCATCCTCGTAGTCGGTCTTCTCAACGTGCGGTTGAACGTAGGGTGAGACAATGAGCATGGGGACGCGGAAGCCCAGTCCGCCCTGGTCGTCGATGAGCCATGGCGGCTCATGATCGTAAAATCCACCCGAATCGTCCCAGAGGATGACGATCGCGGACGATTCCCAGTACTTGCTTTCGCCGACTGCGTTGACAACCGAAGCAATCCAAGAGGGCCCGTTGTCGGTCGGCTTGCCATTTATGACCTCCTCGGGGTGGTCGGAGTTTGCAGCGTCGGGGGTGATCCAGGCGACCGCCGGCAACCGGCCGCGAGTGATGTCGCGGAAGATGTCGTTTGGCGAGTCCGTGACGTTCTGGCGCCATTCGCGGCTATGCCGCACGGCATCAATAGCGTCGAAGGCGCTCCAAATGCCCGCGCCACCTGCCTTGAAGGCGACGGCGTAGTATTTCCACGAGATCTGCTTCGCGTCGAGCAGATCACGCATCGTCTCGTAGGAAAAGCACGGTTTCGGCCCGGCGTTGGGGTACAATTCGAGAGTCGTCGAAATCAGCGAGGTCACCGTACCCGGAGCTCCGTCACAGCCCCACCCCAAAGTGGATGGATTGTCGATGATGCTGTTGTTGCCGTAATGGGAAGGCTCATAGTTGACCACCGTTCCGCCGGCGATCAAATCCTGATGCGCGGCGAAACTTGAGCTGGCTTGCGTTTGGAACATGTGATCGGCAAGTACGTATTGCTTCGCCAGGTCCCAGTAGGGCTTGATGCCGCGCGGATTAACGTACTGGTACGAATACGTGCAGGCCGCCTTCGGCCCCTCACCATGAGGGCCGAAGAGGAGCAAGTCGAAACCGTCCATCTTTCCGCCGTCGCGTTCAACTTCGTAGCCAGTATAGTTGTGATCCAGATCGTTGTCGTGCCCGAAGTTCCTCGGAAATCCGCGGCCGACTAGTGAGACCTTCGTCAACGGAACAGTCGTGGGCTGGGTTATCACGGGCTGCTGCTCCGCTCTGCACTTGCTGGCGATCGGCGAAGGCATCGGCGCGGCCTGTCCGCTCGTTGCGCCGTCGGCACCCGGAAAGGTCGCAAAAAGGTTATCGAAACTGCGATTCTCTTGAATCAGCACGATCACGTGAGCAATCGGCGTGCCCGTCGTGACATGCGTATCGGCCGGAATCAGTCCGCCCGTGCGTCCGCCTAATGACTCGCCCTCGCCGCACGCTGCTATTGTGGCACTTACAATTGCCAGGAAAACGAATGCTGGTGTCCCCGAAAGCTGCATCACAACCTTCCTTATACCCGGCAAGAAATCTTGTGCGCCGGCGCCCTTCCCTATTGTTGACGCGGCGAAAACACCGCGGCAAGTGAGCGGACCTTGAGCTGCCAAGCCTGGTCTGTTTTGTTCCGAGTCGTGCCGAGTCAAACCGTATTCCCTGGTGGGCCTGGTAGGATTCGAACCTACGCGCAACCAGTTATGAGCCGGGCGCTCTACCGCTGAGCTACAGGCCCCGCGCGTGGAAGGGCTTGGCGCCGGGGTAGCGGGCGGCCTGCCCGAGTTGCTCCTCGATCGCCGTCAGCCGATTATACTTCGCTGTGCGGTCGCTGCGCGAAAGCGAACCGGTCTTGATCTGGCCCGCGCCGGTCGCGACCGCCAGGTCCGCGATCGTCGTGTCCTCGGTCTCGCCGGAGCGATGCGAGATCACCGTGCCGTAGCCAGCCTTTTGCGCCATCGCGATGCAGTCGAGCGTCTCGGTCAGCGTTCCGATCTGGTTCAGCTTGATCAAGATCGCGTTCGCGACGTCCTGTTCGATGCCGCGCTCGAGGAAGCTCACGTTCGTGACGAAGAGGTCGTCGCCGACGAGCTGTAAGCGTTTTCCGAGCGCGGCGGTGAGCTTCTGCCAGCCGTTCCAATCGGTCTCCGCCAGGCCGTCTTCCAACGACACGATCGGATAACGCTCGCACAGCTCCGCGTAGAGCGCAATCATCTCGTCGACGCCCGCCGCGCGGTCCGGTGACAGCGGATAATACTTGCCGTCGCGGTAGAACTCGCTCGACGCGGGATCGAGCGCGATCGCGACGTCGCTCCCCGGCCGGTAGCCGGCGAGCTCGATTGCCGCGACGATCAGGTCGAGCGCCTGGTGCGGCGTTTGCAACGGCGGAGCGTAGCCGCCCTCGTCGCCGACCTGCGTCGGTAGGCCGCGGTCGTGCAAGAGTCGGCCCAGCGCGTGAAACGCCTCGGAGCCGTAACGCACCGCTTCCGCCTCGCTCGGCGCGCCGACGGGCACGATCATGCATTCCTGAAACTGCAGCGCTCCCGAGGCGTGCTTGCCGCCGTTGATCACGTTCATCATCGGAACCGGCATCGTCGCCGCCGTGGGTCCTCCGAGATAGCGAAACAGCGGCAGCGACAGGCTCGTCGCGGCGGCGCGCGCGACGGCGAGCGAGACCCCCAGGATCGCGTTGGCCCCGAGGTTTGTTTTGTTTCGCGTGCCGTCGAGCTCGATCAGACGCTCGTCGATCTCGCGCTGCGCCGTCGCTTCGAGGCCTTCGATCGCCGGTCCGAGCAGCTCGTTGACCGCGTGTACCGCCTTGAGCACGCCCTTCCCGTCGTAGCGGCGGTCGTCGCCGTCGCGCAGCTCGAGTGCCTCGTTCTCGCCCGTGGACGCGCCCGATGGGACCATTGCCTCCTCCACCGCGCCGAAGCTCGTCGCCACCGTCACGGCAATCGTCGGGTTCCCGCGCGAGTCCAGCACCTCGCGCGCATGGACGCCCTCGATCAGCGGATTACCGCCGCCGCGCAACGACTCGAGCGACACGCTACTCCTTGATCCAGCGCTCGAGATCGTGACGGCGCGAGACGAAGTCCTTGTCTTCGAAGAACAGCTTCAGCTCGCGCTCTGCGCTCGCGGGGGCGTCGCTCCCGTGCACGAGGTTGCGCCCGATCGTCTGCGCGAGATCGCCGCGAATGGAGCCGGGCGCGGCGGCGAGCGGATCCGTCGCGCCGATCAGCTGGCGGCACCCGTCGATCGCGCCCACTCCCTCGACGGCCATCGCGACGAGCGGGCCGCTCGTGATGAACTCGACCAGCCCGTCGAAGAACGCCTTGCCGCGATGCTCCGCGTAGTGTTCGCGCGCCCGGGCGCCGTCCAGCTGCATCAGCTTCATCGCGGAGATCACGTAGCCGCGCCGCTCGATCCGCGCCGTGATTTCGCCGACGAGTCCGCGGGAAACCGCGTCGGGCTTGCAAACAATTAAGGTACGCTCGATGGCCATAGACCCGCGCAATACGCCCTTTCACCCCGCTACCCTCCGTCCTTCGACTCCGCTCAGGACAGGTGCCGCCGGGCCGTACATCGGCATCGAGGAAGCGCTGGCGGGTACGGCGTTTGCGTCGATTCAGTACGTCGAAGAGACCGAAAGCACGAACGCGGATGCCGCGCAGCTGCTTGCGAACGCCGACAGCGCGGGGCTTACGATCGTCGCGGAATATCAGAGCCGCGGCACGGGCCGCAAGGGGCGCGCGTGGCAGGCGGCAGCGGGCACGGCTCTGCTCTTCAGCACGATTCTGCCGCGGGCGATCGCCGCGGAGCGGCTCTGGATCGTTCCGTTTTGGGCGGCGCTGTCCATACGCGCCGCGCTGCGCGAGTGCGGCGTCGCGACGATCTTGCAGTGGCCCAACGACGTTCTGCTCGGCGATCGCAAGATCGCGGGAGTACTGTGTCAATCGAGCGTCACGGGCGCGACGGCGCGCGTCGCGTGCGGCGTCGGGATCAACGTTCATCGCTGGCGCGATGCGGAGAGCGCCATCTCGCCGCCGCCGGCGTTCTGCGACGACGTCGCGCCGGTCGACCGCCGAGCCCTGCTGCGAGCCATCCTCCTCGACTATGAGCGCGCGCTTCCGCAGCTCGGCGAGCCGCAGCGCGTGGCCGCCGCGTGGGAAGCGGCCGCGCAGCTGCCCGGGCGCCGCTATCGCATCGCCCCCGACGCGACGGAGCCGCCGTTCGACGCGATCGCTCAGGGGCTTGAGGACGGCGGCGGCCTGCGCGTCCGCCGCGAGGACGGATCGCGGGAGGTCGTCTCGCTCGCGGACGCCCGCGTGCTGCGCTAGGCCGGCTAACGCTCGTTGCGCGCCCGGCTGAGGCGCCGGTCGCAGATGTCGCAGAAGTGCGGGATCTTGTTGTCCGTCTCGAATATCGAGTTCGAATAATACATCGCGCAGCGGGCGTTGTAGCAATGCTTGAGGCCGAAGGCGTGACCCAGCTCGTGAATGCACTCCTTGAGCGTTCGCTGGAAGAGCAGGTTCGCGTCGCCCGGCTCGCCGTAAAACTCCGAGCGCAGCCGATTGATCGAGACGAGGGTGACGTTCTGCGCCTCGTCGGCGTCGCCGAATACAAACCTGTGCGACGTCTTGTAGAGATCGAACTCGGTGATCGCCAGCAGCACCGCATCGGACTCCGGATGGGCGCGCAGCACCTTCGACGTGAGCGTCGCGACGAATAGCTGCCCGCGCGTCGCATTCAGCGAGCTGCGCGGCACGGTCAGCGACGGCTCCACGCTCGCGCCGGCGAGAAAACGTTCCTCCAAACACGGAGCGAGGCGGTCCAAGAACGCAGCGTCAACGGAGTTGATTGGGACGATGCGTATCTTGTCCATCCGTAACCGGTGATTCGCCGCGCATTCGATGGAGCCTGTCTCAGGGTGACAACGGAGAATCTGTCGAATGGTTTTGCAATGATCGTCGGAGTCGGCATCGACATGGCGGACGTCGCGCGCTATCGCTTCGGTGCGGATGAGCTCGCATGGTTCGCTCGCAAGGTGTACACGGAGCACGAGATGAGCTACGCGATGCGCAAGCGCAACTGGCACGAGCGCCTCGCCGGATTCTTCGCGGCGAAAGAAGCCACGCGCAAGGCGTTCGGGCACGCGATCCCGTGGCGCTGGGTCGGGGTCGCGCACGAGCGTAGCGGCCGCCCGACGATCGAGCTTCGCGAGGCCGCCGGGCGCTTGATGGCCGCGCGCAGGGTGCGCACGATTCACCTCAGCATCACGCACACGTCGGCGACCGCGGCCGCGCTGGTCATCTTGGAATCGTGATCTACGTCCTCACGCCGGAGCAAATGCGCGCCGCGGATGCGATCGGCATGGCGCAGGTGGGCGATGAGACCCTCATGCACAACGCGGGCCTGCGCATCGCAGAGCGTCTGCGCGCGATGACCGGCAAGGGCGCGAAGATCGTCGCCTTCGCGGGTCCGGGCAACAACGGCGGTGACGCCTTTTCGGCGCTGGCCGAGCTCACCTACGAGAACGACTGCACCGTCGTGGCGGACCCGGCGGGGCCGCGCTCGAAGGCGCGCGCTGCGGCCGAGCTGCGCGCGAAAAAGGCCGGCGTGCGCGTGCGCGGAATGCCCGCCGGCCAGGCCGAGGCCGAGGAGCTACTCGCCGGCGCGATCGGCGTCGACGGCCTCTTCGGGACGGGCGCGCGCCTGCCGTTGCCCGAGCCATATCGTCCCTTGGCGCGCGCGCTCGACGGGCGCGGCATGCCCGTGCTCGCCATCGACATCCCGAGCGGCACCGACGCGCTGACGGGCGCCGTCAGCGAGGATGCGGTCCGCGCGAGCATAACGGTAACGCTCGCCGCGCTCAAGCCCGGGCTGCTGTTGGAACCGGCGCGCGAGTACGTCGGCGATCTTTGGTGCGCGCGCATCGGCATCGACGATTCCGTGCTCGCGGCCCAGCCGCGTACGTTCGCCGCGCTCGACGACGCCGCGTTCCTCCAACTCCTGCCAAAGCGCGCGAGCGATACCGACAAGCGCGCCGCCGGCGCGCCGTTGATCGTGGCGGGATCGGCGCAGTTTCCCGGCGCGGCGGTTCTCTGCGCGATGGGAGCGGCGCGCGCCGGCGCGGGCTACGTGACCGTCGCTACGCCGCGCTCGGTCGCGCCAGTGCTGCGCGGACATCTCGTCGAGCAGGTCGTCGTCGAGCTATCCGAGGACGCACCGCCCGAAGCGGTCGTCGAAGAGCTGCTCGACATCTCGAAACACAACGGCGCCGTCGCGATCGGTCCCGGTTTAGGTCTCGACGATCGCACCGGCGAGATCGTCGCACGCTTCATCGAGGCCAACCGGCTGCCACTCGTCGTCGACGCGAGCGGCCTCTTTCACCTCAGCAAGCGTCTCGATCTGCTGCGCGGCAAACAAAGCGTGATCACGCCGCACACCGGCGAGTTCGCGCGCCTCTCCGGACGCGGCACGATCCTGCCGGGCACGCGCATCGAGCGCATTCGCGAATTCGTCGACCGCACCGGCGTCACGACGCTGCTCAAGGGATCCGACACGCTGATCTACGACGGCGTGACCGTTAACATCAATCCGACCGGAACGAGCGCGCTCGCCACGGCCGGTACCGGCGACGTGCTGACGGGCATCGTGGCGACACTGCTCGCGCAGGGGCTCGCGCCGGTCGACGCGGCCCGTGCCGCGGCGTACTGGCACGGCTTGGCGGGGCGCCGAGCGGCGCAGCAGCGGCGCGTCGGCGTGATCGCCCGCGACGTCGCCGCGGCGCTCGGCGACGCGATCCCTACGCCGTCGCCGCCGCAATCAACGGCGCAACGAATTCCGTGACGCGCCGCGCAGCCTCCGCGCCGCGCGTTCCCGTGTACGCGTCCACGAGCGCGCTCCCCACCACCACGCCGTCGGCCAAGGGCGCGACGTCGCGCACGTCCGCGGCGCGGTGCAGGCCAAAGCCGACCGCGAGAGGCGCGCGCGTCAACTCGCGCAGCATCGCGAGCTGCACCTTGAGCGCGTCGAGCTTCGGCGCGGCGGATGCGCCGGTCACGCCGAGCCGCGAGACGACGTAAACGAAGCCGCTCGACGCTGCCGCGATACGCGCCGCACGCTCGCGCGGCGTCGAGGGCGCGACCAGCAACGGCATCGCGAGCGACTGCGCGCGCAGCGCATCACGAAGCTCCGCGGATTCCTCCAGCGCGACGTCCGGCACGATCGCGCCCGCGGCGCCGGCCGCCGCGGCCTCGCGCGCAAAGCGTGCGATCCCGAAGCGATCGACGGGATTGAAATACGTGAAGAGCAGCAGCGGCGCGCAGCGCACTGCACACCGGGATGCGAGCGCGAGCACGTCCGCGAGCCGCGTTCCGCCGGCGAGCGCCCGCGCCCCGGCGGAGGCGATGCTGGGTCCGTCCGCGAGCGGATCGCTGTACGGTACGCCCAGCTCGATGATGTCGGCGCCGGCCGAGCTGAGCGCGTCGAGCAGAATCTCGGTCGTAGCGAGATCCGGATCACCGGCCATGAGGTACGGAATGAACGCTACGCGCCGTTGGCGCTTTGCTCGCTCAAACGCGCCTACCACTCGCGCACTCATCGCGCCAGGTCTTTATCGCCGCGGCCGCTGAGATTGACGAGAATCAAGTCGCCCGCTCCGCGCTCGGCCGCGAGCACGCTCGCGAACGCGAGCGCGTGAGCGCTCTCCAAGGCCGGAACGATGCCCTCGCTGCGCGCGAACTCATGGAAGGCGTCGACTGCCTGCGCGTCCGTGACGCTGACGTACCGCGCGCGCCCGCTCTCCTTCAGGAACGCGTGCTCCGGACCGACACCCGGATAGTCGAGGCCCGCGCCGACCGAGTGCGTCGGAAGCACCTGCCCCTCGTCGCTCTGCAGCAGATACGAACGCGAGCCGTGCAACACGCCGACGCTGCCGGCGCTCAGCGACGCGGCGGTCTTGCCGCTCGCGACGCCCTCGCCCGCGGCCTCGACGCCCCACAGCTTCACGTCGAGGTCGTCGATGAAACCCGCGAAGATTCCGATCGCGTTGCTGCCGCCGCCGACGCAGGCGATCACGTCGCTCGGCAGGCGTCCGTAGCGCTCGAGCACCTGGTGGCGCGCCTCGATGCCGATGACCTTCTGCAGCTCGCGCACCAGATACGGATACGGATGCGCGCCGACGACGCTGCCGATCACATAGAACGTATCGTCGACGCGCTCCGCCCAGACGCGGAACGCCTCGTTGGTTGCGTCCTTGAGCGTCTGCGTCCCGCTGTGGACGGCGTGCACCTGCGCGCCGAGCAATCGCATCACGTGAACGTTGAGCGCCTGGCGCTCGACGTCGCGCACGCCCATGTACACGTCGACCGGTAGGCCGAACTTCGCGCCGACGGTCGCGGTCGCCACGCCGTGCTGCCCCGCACCGGTTTCCGCAAGGAGCCGGCGCTTGCCCATGCGCCGCGCGAGCAGCGCCTGACCGACCGTGTTGTTGATCTTGTGCGCGCCGGTGTGATTGGTATCTTCGCGCTTGATCACGAGCGGCACGGCCGAAATGTCGCAAGCGTAGCGCTCGCACCGATAGATCGGCGACGGCCGGCCGACGAAGTCGCGCAGCACCGCGTGGTACTCGTTCCAGAAGGCCGGATCGGCGAACGCCTCCGATGCTGCCCGCTCCAGCTCGTCGAGTGCCGCGATCAACACCTCGGGGACGAAGCGTCCGCCGAACCTCCCGAAGTAGCCGCGCGCGTCCGGATTCAACGCGAACTCCGCGCCGCCCGCACGAAGGCCCGCATCTTTTGCGGATCTTTGCGCCCAGCCGTCTCGACGCCGCTGCGCACGTCCACGCCGTGGGCGTGCGTGGTCGCCAGACACGCGGCGACGTTCTCGGGGGTGAGGCCACCCGCGATGACGACGCGGCGCAGCGCGGCGAGCGGCGCGGCGCCCTCCCACGCGAACGTCGTCCCGGTGCCGCCGGCCAGCCCGTCGCGGCGCGAATCAAACAGCAGCGTCGCGTCCGGAAAGCGCGCCGCGCGGCGCGCGATCTCGTCCCAGGGTGCGTCGACGTGGAGCGCCTTGATCGCGCGATCGCCGTAGCGCGCTACGAACGCCGGGGATTCGTCGCCGGAGAACTGCAGCAGCGTTCGCGGGAAGAGCGCGCACACGGTCTCGACCTCGTCCGGCGACGGATCGACGAAGACCGCGACCGGAGCGATTCCGGCCGGAAGGCGCCCTGCGATCTCGATGGCCACCTCCCATTCGATGCGCCGCGGCGACGCCGCGAAGATCATTCCGAACGCGTCGGCGCCGGCGTCGATTGCCGCCGCGACGTCAGCCCATGCCGTGCAGCCGCACAGCTTCGTCCACACGTCAGCCACGCGCCATCGCCCTCGCTCGCTCGAACGTGCGCCACGCCTCGCCGGCGTGCAGGATGCTGCGCGCGTGCTCGAACGCGTCGCGCAGCTGCGCGTGCGCGCCGATCACGCGGAAGGCGACCGCGGCGTTGAGCGCCACGACGTCCGAGGCGGAACTGCGAGCGCCTCCGAGGATCTGCGCGAACGCGTCCCGGCACGCCGCGACAGACCCGCCGAGCGGCGTCACCAGCGGCACCGCGACTCCGAAGTCCGACGGATCGAGCTCCCACAGCCGCTCTCCCTCTTCGTCGAACGAATACACGAGCGTGGGCGCATCGCCGACCACCTCGTCGACGCCGCTGCGCCCGTGCACGACTGCTCCGCGCCGCACGCCCAGCCCGCGCAGTGCGCGCCCGATGTTCGCGACCAGCGACTCGTGCGCGACGCCGACGACCTGATGGGTCGCGCGCGCCGGATTCGTCAGCGGGCCGAGCAGGTTGAAGATCGTGCGCACCCCGAGCTCGCGCCGCACCGGCGCGGCGTTGCGCATCGCCGGATGGTAGTGCGGCGCGAACATGAACGTGAAGCCGCACTCACGCAGCATCGCGGCGGCGCGTTCGGGCGGGATCTCTATCGAGAATCCTGCCGCCTCGAGCAGATCCGCGCTTCCGCACGCGCTCGACGCCGCGCGGTTCCCGTGCTTCGCGACCGGCGTGCCCGACGCGGCCACGACCAGCGCCGCCATCGTCGAGATGTTGATCGTGTTGGCGTGATCGCCGCCGGTGCCGACGACGTCCACGACCATCGGCAGGCCGTGCTCGACGTGCAGGCTGCGCTCGTGCATCGCGCGCGCCGCGCCCGCGATCTCCGCCGGCGTCTCCCCCTTGGAGGCGAGTGCCGCCAGGAGTGCCGCGGCCTGCACCGGGGTGTAGCCGCCGTCCATGATCTCGCCGACGAACGCCGCCGCCTCGCTTTCGGAGAGATCCTCGCGTGCCACGACCCGGCGCAGCAGCGGTGCGAATTCCCCCATTACAAGGAGAGGAAATTCTTGACGAGGGTGGCGCCGTGTTCGCTCAGCACCGATTCGGGATGGAACTGCACGCCGAATACCGGACGCTGCCGGTGCGCGACGCCCTGCACGACGCCGTCCTCGCTGCGCGCGGTGACGCGCAGCTCGCTAGGGATCGACGCGGCGTCTAGGCACAGCGAGTGGTAGCGCGTCGCTACCAGCGGCGACGGCACGCCGGCGAAGATGCCCGTGCCGTCGTGCTCGATGCGCGACGTCTTGCCGTGCATCAGGCGCGGTGCGTGAACGACGGCGCCTCCCAACACTTCCCCGATCGCCTGAAGGCCAAGACAAACGCCGAGCACCGGCGCCCCACGTTCAATCGCGGCGCTCACGACGGACAGCATCTGCGGCGCGTGTTCCGGCCGCCCCGGCCCCGGGCCGACCACGAGCGCGTCGTAGCGGTCGAGCGCGTCCGAGCGCAGGCGCGCATCGTCGTTCAGCATCACGTCCGGATCCGCGCCACACGCCGCGAGCAGATGCACGACGTTGTAGGTGAAGCTGTCGAAGTTGTCGACGAACAACACACGGCGCGTCGGTGCGGTCACGCGATCCCCAGCACCTCGCGCGCGATGCGCGTCTTGTCGAAGACCTCGCGGTACTCCGCCACCGGATCCGAATCGGCGACGATGCCGGCGGACGCCTGCCACCATGCGCGGCCGTCCTGCACGTGTACGCTGCGCAGCGTGATGCACGAGTCGAAGTCGCCGCCAAAGGACCAGCGCCCGATGCTCCCCGCGTAGAAGCCGCGCGTCACCGGCTCCAGCTCGTCGATCAATTGCATCGCACGGACCTTCGGCGTGCCGGTGACGGTGCCCGCCGGGAATCCGGCCCGAAAGAGATCGAGCGCGTCGCAATCCTCGCGCAGCCGCCCCACGACGTTGGAGACGATGTGCATCACGTGGCTATAGCGCTCGATCTGCAGCAGTTCGTCGACCTGCACGCTGCCGTACTCGCAGACGGAGCCGAGATCGTTGCGCCCGAGATCGACGAGCATCACATGCTCGGCGCGTTCCTTCTCGTTGGCGAGCAGCTCCGCGGCGAGGCGCGCGTCCTCGTCGTCGTCCCTGCCGCGCCAGCGCGTCCCCGCCAGCGGGCGGATCCTCGCCTTGCGCCCCTCGAGTCGCACGAGAAACTCAGGCGACGCCCCGAGCATCTGACCGAACGGCGTGTCGACGTAAAACATGTAGGGCGATGGATTCTCGCGGCGCAGCGCGCGATAGAGATCGAAGGCGCTGCCCTCGAGCTCGGCGCCGAAGCGAATGCCGAGCTGCAGTTGATACACATCGCCCTCGAAAATGTGCTGCTTGACCTCCGCGACGAGCGCCAGATAGCGGTCACGATCGAGCGAGGCGCTCATCGCACCGCGTGCGCGCAGCGAGTCCGGCATCGCGGGCTTCGCGGCGAGCAGCCGTTCGACGTAGCCGCCGATGCGGCGCTCGCACGAGCGCGCGTCGTCGCCGCTGCACCACAGCGTGAGGCGATCGGTGAAGTGGTCGAAGATCAGCCACGTCGCGGGGATCGCGACGTAGGCCGCGGGCATCGCGGGGCGCGACGGCTCGCGCCGCGCGAGGCGCGCGTCGCAGCGCGCGGAGTCGTAGGCAAACGCGAGCAGAGCGCCGCCGAGGTTCGTACCCTCGCTCTCCGCGCGATGCTTGGCGACGAACGCGCGGACGCGGTCGTAGAGGTCGGGCGCCGACTCGAAGTCCTGCGCCGCGCGATAGTCCAGGCCGATAAAGGAGTAGCGCGAGATCCGGCCGCCGCTCTCCACGCTCTCGAGCAGACACGAGGCCTGCGGCTGCGCGAGCGCCCGGTACGCACCGATCGGCGTCAGCACGTCGGCGGGCACGACGCGCACCGCGGAGGTCATCGCTTCAACAGGCGGCGGAGGCCGGCTTCGTCGAGAATCGCGATGCCGAGCGTCTCGGCCTTGACGAGCTTGCTCCCCGGATCGTCGCCCGTGACGACGTAGTCGGTCTTCTTGCTGACGGAGCCGGTGACTTTGCCGCCCGCGGCGACGATCATCTCCGTCGCCTCGTCGCGGCTGAGTTGCGGCAGCGTTCCCGTCAGCACGAAGGTCTTCCCAGCCAGAGGCCCGCTCGCGGCGCGGGTGCGCTTCGGCGCGCTGGTCTGCACGCCTAATCCTTGCAGCCGCGCGATCATCGCGCGATTGGCGGGCTGCTTGAAGAACAGCTCCACGCTGCCCGCGACCTCGGGACCGATACCCTCGCTGCGCTGCAATTCGTCTCCGTCTGCGTCCGCGATCGCATCGATCGTCCCGAAGTCTCCGGCGAGAATCTGTGCGGTCTGTGAGCCAACGAAGCGAATCCCCAAGCCGTAGAGCAGGCGCGCGAGGCCGCGCTGCTTAGAGGCGGCGACGTTGCGCAACAGGCTCTCGATGCTCTTGCGGCCGGTGCGCGGGACGCCCGCGAGCGATCGCTCGTCGAGGTGATAGATGTCCGAGATGTCGCGCACCAAGCCGCGCTCCGTAAGCTGCTGCGCCATGACGTCGCCGAGCCCCTCGATGTCCATCGCGCCGCGCGACGCGAAATGCCGGACTCGCTCGTAGACCTGCGCCGGGCAGGCGGCGTTGGTGCAGCGCGACATCGCCTCGCCGGGCGGGTGGTCCACGTCGGAGCCGCAAACCGGGCAGCGTTGCGGCATCTTGAAGCGGCGCTCCCTTCCGGAGCGCTCGGTCGCGATCGGGCCGACCACGCGCGGGATCACGTCGCCCGCGCGCGTGACCAAGACGGTGTCGCCGATGCGGATGTCGTTGTTCGCGATGTAGTCGCGGTTGTGCAGCGTAGCGCTCTTGACGGTCACGCCGCCGATCTGCACAGGCTCGAGTACGGCGTTGGGGTTGAGCGTGCCGGTGCGACCCACGCTCACGACGATGTCGACGAGCTTCGTGCGCGCCTCGCGCGGCTTGAACTTGAACGCGACCGCCCAGCGCGGGTCGCGCGATGCCACTCCCAGCCGCTGGGCGAGCGCCGCATCGTCCACCTTGATCACGACGCCGTCGATCTCGTAGTCGAGCTCGTCGCGCCGCCTTTCCCATTGCGTGCAGTAGGCGAGCACCTCGTCCAGCCCCGCAGCGTGCAGGACGTTCGGGTTGACCGGAAAGCCGAGCTCTTGCAGGCGGCGCAGCGCCTCCCATTGCGTCGTCGCTTCGGGCACGGCGAGCTGATAGGCGAAAAAGGAGAGACGCCGCTGGGCCGTCAGGGCCGGATCCAGCTGCCGCACGCCGCCGGACGCGGCGTTGCGCGGATTGGCGAACACCGGCAGCCCCTCGCGCTCGCGGGCGCGGTTGAGCCGCTCGAAGTCGCTCTTGCGCAAGTAGACCTCGCCGCGCGCCTCCAAGAACGAGGGCTGCGCCTCGCGCAGGCGCAGCGGAATCGTCTTGACGGTGCGCAAGTTCATTGTAACGTCTTCGCCGATGCGCCCGTCACCCCGCGTTCCGCCACGCAGCAGCGATCCATCGCGATAATCGAGCGCGACCGCGAGCCCGTCGATCTTCAGTTCGCAGACATACCCGACGGCCCCGCCCGCAACCTTACGCGCCCGCTCGTCGAATGCGCTCAGCTCCTCGAACGTCGTGGCGTTCGCCAGGCTCAGCATCGGGCGCGCGTGCTCGTACGCGGCGAAACGCTCGGAGGCCGGCGCGCCGACGCGCTGCGTTGGTGAATCGGATGTCCGGAACTCCGGGTGCTGCGTCTCCAGCTCGACCAGCTCGCGCAAGAGCGCGTCGAACTCCGCGTCGGTGATTTCCGGCTGATCGAGCACGTAATAGCGATAGTTGGCTTCTTCGATCTGCTCGCGCAGCGACTGCGCGCGCGCCTCGGCGCGCCGGATCCCCGAGCTCACGCCTCAACTGCCACCCGGCCGCTGCGGGCGAGGTCGCTCAAGTACCAAGAGATTCTCTTGCTCCAGGCGCGCGAGCTCCGCGTCGTCGGGCACGTGATGCCCGACCGCGCGCTGATCGCGCAGCACCGGAACGAGATACGCGCCGGTATACGAGGCCTCGTTCGCGGCGACTTCCTCGGGCGTTCCGGTCGCGATCACGGTGCCGCCGCGGTCGCCGCCTTCGGGGCCGAGATCGATCAGGTAATCCGCCGTCTTGATGACGTCGAGGTTATGCTCGATCACCAGCACCGTGTTGCCCAGCCTCACGAGCCGCTGCAGTACGTCGAGCAGCTTGTGGATGTCGGCGAAGTGCAGGCCGGTCGTCGGCTCATCCAGCACGTAGAACGTGCGCCCGGTCGAGCGGCGCGACAGCTCGGTCGCGAGCTTGACGCGTTGGGCCTCGCCGCCGGACAGCGTGGTCGCGGGCTGACCCATCTTGATGTAGCCGAGCCCGACGTCGCAGATCGTGCGCAGCTTGTTGTGCACGCGCGGAATGTTGGCGAAGAAGTCGTTCGCCTCGTCGACGCGCATCTCGAGCACATCGGAGATCGTCTTGCCGCGGTACTTCACCTCCAGGGTCTGCGCGTTGTAGCGCTTGCCCTTGCAGACCTCGCACGGCACGTAGACGTCCGGCAGGAAGTGCATCTCGATCTTGATGATCCCGTCGCCCTGACAGGCCTCGCATCTGCCGCCCTTGACGTTGAACGAAAATCGACCCGGCGTGTAGCCGCGCATCCGCGACTCGGGAACCAGCGAGAACAGCTCGCGGATGTGGTCGAACGTGCCGGTGTAGGTCGCCGGGTTGCTGCGCGGCGTCCGCCCGATCGGCGATTGGTCGATCACGACGAGCTTGTCGAGCTGACCCGCGCCCTTGACCGTGCCGTACGTGCCGCCCGGCGGCTGACGGTGCAGATGTTGATTGAGCGCCCGCACCAAAACCTCGTTCACGAGCGTCGACTTTCCGCTCCCGCTCACCCCGGTGACCGCCGCGAAGACGCCGACGGGGAAGCGCACGTCGATCCCGCGCAGGTTGTTCGCGCGCGCGTTCTGGACGTCGAGCCAGCCGCGCGGCTCGCGTCTGCGGCGTGGAATCGGAATGAACTTGCGCCCGGACAGATACGCGCCGGTCTCCGACTGCGGATTGTCGATGACGTCCGCGAGCGTCCCCGAGGTCAGGATCTCGCCGCCTTCCGCTCCGGCCCCCGGGCCGATGTCGACCACGACGTCGGCGGTGCGCATCGTGTCCTCGTCGTGCTCGATGACGATCAGCGTGTTGCCGAGATCGCGCAGCGTCTTCAGCGTCGCCAGCAGCCGATCGTTGTCGCGCTGGTGCAGCCCGATCGACGGCTCGTCGAGGATGTACAGCACGCCGACCAGTGCGCTGCCGATCTGCGTCGCGAGCCGGATCCGCTGCGACTCGCCGCCGGCCAGCGTCGTCGCGGATCTGGCCAGCGTCAGGTAATTCAGCCCAACGTTCGTCAGGAAGCCTAGACGCGCGCGGATCTCCTTGACGATCTGGTGCGCGATCTGATCTTGCCGCGGCGTCAGCGTCAGCTCGCGAAAGAAGAGCTCGAGCCGCTCGATCGACATGCGCGTCAGCTCGTCGACGTTGCGCCCGCCAACAGTGACCGCGAGCGCCTCGGGCTTGAGGCGGGCGCCCGTGACACGCCGGACACGTCGATGCGGACATGAACTTCTCGATCTCTTCTTTGACGTACTCGCTGGACGTCTCGCCGTAGCGGCGCTGCAGGTTGTTGACCACGCCCTCGAACGACGCCCGGTACTCCCAGGTCTTCCCGCCGCGCGACGTATACGCAAACGTCTGCTCGCGATCGGTTCCGTACAGGATCACGTCGAGCACCTCGTCGGAGAACTGCTCCACGGGCGTCGTCATCTTGGCGCGATAGCGGCGCAGCACGCGCTCCAACTGCTGCAGGTAGTACGGATTCATCGAGGGATAGCGGCCGCTGCCCAGCGTACGGCTCCACGGCACGATCGCGCCCTCGGAGATCGACTTGCTGCGATCCGGAATCACCTTCCAGGGATCGATCTCAATCTTCTCGCCCAGCCCGCTGCACTCGGGGCACGCGCCATACGGCGAATTAAAGGAAAAGAGCCGCGGCGCGAGCTCCTCGAACGACAGCCCGCAGTACACGCACGCGAACGCCTCGCTGTAGGTCAGCTCCTTATTCTCAGTTGCCACGGTGACGATGCCGGTGGAGAGCCGTAGCGTCGTCTCGACCGAGTCCGCCAGCCGCTTGCGGATCTCCGGCTTCATCACCAGCCGGTCGACGATGACCTCGATCGTGTGCTTGCGCTTCTTATCGAGCGAGATCTTTTCTCTGAGGTCTTTGACCTCGCCGTCCACACGAACGCGCGAGAAGCCCTCCTTGGCGATCTCCTCGAAGAGCTTCGCGTACTCGCCCTTGCGGCCGCGGACGAGCGGTGCCAGCAGCGTGATCCGCGTGCCCTCGGGCAGCTCCATGATCGAGTCGACGATCTGCGACGAGGATTGCGAGCTGATCTCGCGCCCGCACTGATAGCAATGTGGCGTGCCGATGCGCGCGAAGAGCAGTCGAAGATAGTCGTAGACTTCGGTGACCGTGCCGACGGTGGAGCGGGGGTTGCGCGACGTCGACTTCTGATCGATCGAGATGGCCGGCGAGAGGCCCTCGATGTAATCGACGTCGGGCTTCTCCATCTGCCCGAGAAACTGCCGGGCGTACGACGAGAGCGACTCGACGTAGCGGCGCTGACCCTCGGCGTAGATCGTATCGAAGGCCAGCGACGACTTCCCCGAGCCCGACAGGCCGGTGACGACGATCAGCCGGTTGCGCGGGAGCACGAGATCCACGTTTTTGAGATTGTGCTCGCGCGCGCCCTTAATAACGATAGAATCTAGTGACACGTCTGTTACGAAACCCCGGCGGGAGCGAGAAGTATGCGACCGGCGTCCGCAATCGAGCTGCAGGTCGCATCGGGAGGCATCACGCCGGGCGGCAGCTCCTCGTCGCGCACGTTGAGCCAGATCGTGTACAGGCCGGCCTCGAGCGCGCCTCGGATGTCCCGGTCGTAGCGGTCGCCGACCATTGCGCCGTGGGCAGGAGCTCCGCCCAGCGTCCGGCACGCGTGCGCGAACAACAGCGGGTCGGGCTTCACCATGCCGACCTCGTCGGAGAGAAATATCGCGTCGAAGTACTCGCTGATCTGCAACAGCGCGATCTTTTCGCGATGCGTCTCCGAGAGGCCGTTCGTGACGATGCCGAGCTTGACGCCGCGCTCTCGCAACGCGCGCAGCAACTCGATGGCGCCAGGAAAGAGCGCAAAGTACTTTCTGCGGTAGTCGTTGTACCGCTCGGCGCTGCGGCGCGCGAGCTCTGGATCACCGCCGGCGCCGACGCTATCCAGCGCCGCCTGCCACATGCTCGCGCGCAGCCCGGCGAGCTTCACCTTCAGATCGAGCGGCGAGAGACGATGCCAGAAGCCCTCGGACTCGGCGACGTAAGCGGCCTTGAGCGCGAGCGCGTCGATGCCGTGCTCGGCCGCGACCTCGCGTGCGACCTCCTCGGCGGCGCTGGTATACGCGTAGGTGTCGTCGTGCAGCGTGTCGTCCAAATCAAAGAGGACGAGGTCGATGCGGCGCAAGCTATGGTGCGCCGGTGACGCGCATGCCGGCGACCTTGCCTTGTGAATCGAGGGCGAACACGAAATTGACCTTCGATCCGTCGGCGAACGTCACGAGATAGACGGCGTACGTGTTGCCACCCTGCGAAAACGACTGCTGCTGCTCGAACGATACCGGGGCTCCGCGCGCGATCGACGCCTGCACTGTCTTGAGCTGCGCATCGCTGGCGACGTTCATCTGCGGCGTGAGCTGCGAACGGTCGACCTTACCCGCTTGCAGCTGCGCGAACGTGGACTTGGCGCGGGACAGCATCGCGGTATTCGCGGTCGGAGCGGGCGACGGTGTGGAGTAAGCGGCGACCGTGACGATCAACATGTCAACCCTTTCGATGCCGCGCTACATGATGTGCGGCAGGCGCTGTTGCAGATAGAGCCATCCGTCGGGCGAGATTCGGACCGAACCGGCGAACGGCGTCGAGAACTCTTCGATGACGACGAAGAGTATCCCGATCAGCCCGACCAGGATGGCGGTCATCACGAGCTGTGCGGGCCGGTTCTCGACGCCGAAGATGTAGCAGAAGGCGACCATCGCGAGCGCACCGACGACGAGCGCGAACCAGAGCACGGCGGGAACGGCGGGGACCGTCGCGATGAGGCGAGCGCGCCGGGCATCGAACAGACGCTGTTCGTCGGCGACGGCTGCCTGCTGCGCCGCAAACTGTCGGAAGTTCGCCGGCGAGAAGGTGTCGATAGCGTACGAGACGCTCTCGAGCCGGACCGCGCCGAGTTGCGGCACTTCCTGATCGCGCTCCATCGCCGGCCACTCGGTGTTGAGGACGATGCCGATGTAGTCCATCAGGCCGGCCCGGATCCGAGCCCGCGGCCCGGGCGGGAAGCCGTCGACGACGTGATAGAGGTTGCCGGTCGCGTCGACCTCGTTCTCGACGTTGGAGACGGATCCGTCGTACTTCTGCCACACTACGACGACGACGAAGCCGAGCACGACGGCGTAGAGCACGCCGACGGCCGAAAACAAGAAGCCCGCGACATCGTTGTGGCGGCGCAGCATATCGCTCCGCAGCCGGCGCTGCAAGAGCGCGTGCAGCGCGACGGAGATCGCCACGACGGCGGCGACGATGGCCAGCTCGCCCACGAGCTCGCGGAACGCTCAGGATCGAGCGCGTCAGGAGGCCGCCGAGCGCGTTACCCACCGACGAGTTCGGCCAATGCCTTGTCGAAGATCTTCGGCGCCTTGCCTCCGAAGAGTATGGACTCGTTGCCGCCGATCTGCCTGCGCAGCTCGATCAGCTCGTCGCGCAGCGCCGCGGCCTTCTCGAACTCGAGGTTCACCGCCGCGTCTCGCATCTTGCGCTCCAGGTCGCGAGCCATCTTGACGGCGGCGTCGCGCGGCAGCTTGTCGAGCCGCAGCTTCGCCGTGTTCTCCTCCGTGGCACCGACCATGCTCAGGATGTCGTGGATCTGCTTGCGCACCGACTTCGGCTCGATGCCGTGCTCGCGGTTGTAGGCGAGCTGCGTCTCGCGCCGGCGGCGGGTCTCGCCGATCGCGCGGGCCATCGATTCGGTGACGGCGTCGGCGTACATGATCACCTTGCCGTCCACGTTGCGCGAGGCGCGCCCGATCGTCTGAATGAGCGAGATATTATCGCGCAGGTAGCTTTCTTTATCGGCGTCGAGGATGCCCACGAGCGAGACCTCCGGCAGATCGAGCCCTTCGCGCAGCAGATTGATTCCGACCAGCACGTCGAAGACCCCGACCCGCAGGTCGCGCAGGATCGCCACGCGCTCGAGCGTGTCCACTTCGCTGTGCAGGTAGCGTACGCGAAATCCGTTTTCCAACAGATAGTCCGTCAGGTCCTCGGCCATCTTCTTCGTCAGCGTCGTCACGAGCACGCGCTCCTTGCGCTCGGCCCTAACTGCGATCTCCTCCATCAGATCGTCGATCTGGTTGCGCGTCGGCCGCACCTCGACCTCGGGATCGACCAGCCCGGTCGGCCGGATGATCATCTCGACCACCTGCGAGCTCCGTCCGGTCTCGTAAGCGCGCGGCGTCGCCGACACGTAGATCACCTGGTTGATGTGATCGTCGAACTCCTCGTACTTCAGAGGTCGGTTGTCGAGCGCGCTGGGCAGGCGGAATCCGTGCTCCACCAGGATTTCCTTGCGCGAACGGTCGCCGGCGTACATGCCGTGCACCTGCGGCAGCGTCACGTGCGACTCATCGACGAAGAGCAGCCAGTCCTTGGGGAAGAAGTCGATCAGGCACCACGGCGTCGAACCCGGCTCGCGGCCGGTGAGGTGGCGCGAGTAGTTCTCGATGCCGTTGCAGTAGCCGACCTCGCGGAGCATGTCGAGGTCGTAGCGCGTGCGCATCTCGAGGCGCTGTGCCTCCAGCAGCTTGCCGTGGCTCCGAAAGTACGCGAGCCGCTCCTCGAGCTCGGCCTCGATCGAGACGATCGCGCGGCGCAGCTTCTCCTCCGGGGTGATGAAGTGCTTGGCCGGGAAGACCATCAGCTCGTCCTTGCTCTCGAGGTACTCGCCGGTCAGCAGGTTGACGACGTTGATCGCCTCGATCTCGTCGCCGAAGAACTCGATGCGGTGCACGAGCTCCTCGTCGACGCCGACGAACTCCAGCGTGTCGCCGCGCACCCGGAAGGTGCCGCGCACGAGGTTGAGGTCGTTGCGGCGGTACTGCATGTCGACGAGCTTGCGCAGAAAGGCGTCGCGATCCATCTCCTCGCCGACGCGCACGCGCGCCGACATCTCCATGTAGTCGGAGGGGGAGCCCAGGCCGAAGATGCACGAGACTGAGGCCACGATCAAGGTGTCGCGCCGCGTCAGCAGCGACTGCGTCGCCGAATGCCGGAGCCGCTCGATCTCGTCGTTAATCGAGCTGTCCTTCTCGATGTAGGTGTCGGTCGAAGGCACGTACGCCTCGGGCTGGTAGTAGTCGAAGTACGAGACGAAGTATTCGACGGCGTCGTTCGGGAAGAATTCGCGAAATTCGGCGCACAGTTGAGCGGCGAGCGTCTTGTTGTGGCAAAGGACGAGCGTCGGCTTGCGGACCAGCTCGATCGTCCGCGCCATCGCCATGGTCTTGCCGCTTCCGGTGACCCCGAGCAACGTTTGAGCGCGGTCGCCGCGCAGGACCCCGTGGGCCAACGCCTCCGTCGCCTTGGGTTGATCCCCGGCAAGCGCGAAGGGGGAAGCTAAGGTAAATTCCGCAGCCACTGCCTTCCTTAGAACAGCCTCCGAGGGCCGAACGATTCAGTTAGCGAACGAGCCTTAGCCGTGAATCAGCCGCCGCTTCTGTTTTGTGGGAACTCCAATCCGCAGCTCGCCGAGGAGATCGCGAAGCGCCTGCGCCTGCACGTCGGCAAAGCGCTGGTCTCAGAGTTCCGCAACGAGGAGACGCGGATCGAGATCGGCGAGAACGTCCGCGGCTCCGAAGTGTTCGTCGTGCAGTCCATCTGCAAGTCTCCCAACGGAAAGGGCGTCAACGACGCGGTGATGGAGCTGCTTTTGATGATTGACGCGTTGCGCCGCGCCTCGGCCGCGCGCATCACGGCGGTGATTCCGTACTACGGCTACGCGAAGCAGGACAAGAAGACCAAAGGGCGCGAGCCGATCTCGGCCAAGGTGATCGCCAACCTGCTGAAGGTCACCGGCGCCCGGCGGATCGTCACGATGGACTTACACGCCGCCCAGATTCAAGGCTTCTTCGACATTCCGGTCGACAACCTGATGGCGATGCCGGTCCTCTGCAACTACCTCAAGAAGGAGGGCCTCTGCGACGACAAGATCGTCGTCGTCTCGCCGGACGCCGGCGGCGTGCACCGCGCCGAGCTCTTCGCGAAGCGCCTGAACAGCTCGCTCGCGATCGTCTTCAAGCGGCGCCCCGAGCCGGACATCGCCGAGGTCACCGACATCGTCGGTGACGTGGCGGGCAAGGTCGCGGTGATCGTCGACGACATGATCTCGACGGGCGGCACGTTGGCGAAGGCGGCGGGAGCGATTAAGTCGCGCGGCGCGACGCGGGTCTTCACCGTGGCGTCGCACGGCATCTTCGCCGGCGAGGCGGTCGAGGTGTTGGAACAGAGCGACATCGAGACGGTGCTCTTCACCAACACGATCCCGTTCGAAAACGCGGCCGAGCATCCAAAATTCGTACAGCTGTCGATCGCGCAAGTGTTCGCCGACGCGATCAACCGCATCACCACCAACCGGTCCGTCTCCGAGCTCTTCGCCGGCGACGAGGCCCCCAACGGCGTTCTCGGCGCGGCCCCGGAAGCGGTCGCCGCCGTTTAAGAAAGGTCGCGATGCCCAAGAAGGACCTCCAGCTTTCCATCCAGCCGCGCGAGCGGCTGGGCACGACCGGAGCGCACGCGCTGCGCGCCACGGGTAAGATCCCGGCGGTCGTGTACGGCCACGGCAACGTGCCGGAACACGTCGCCGTCGACGCCCACGCGTTCGAAGAGCTGCTGCATCACGGCGGGCGCAACGCGATCATTACGCTGACCGACGGAGGACGCAAGCGCCAGACTGCGCTCGTACGCCAGATCCAGCTGCATCCAGTCTCGCGCCGCATCATTCACGCCGACCTCCAACGCGTGTCGGCCGACGAGACAATCGACACGCGTCTGCCGATCGTTACCGTCGGCGTCGCCGACGGCGTCCGGAACTCCGGCGCCGTCATGGACGTCGTCGTGCACGAGCTCGAGGTCGAGGGACCCGCAAATCTCATTCCGGAGCACCTCGAGGCCGACGTGACGGAGCTCGGCGTGCACGAGCACCTCACCGCGGCCGACATCCCGCTTCCGTCCGGATTTAAGCTGCTCACGCCGCCCGAGACGATCGTCGTTTCTATTGAGCCGTCGCGCACCGCGCGCGAGCTCGAAGAGGCGGAGGCGGCGGCGGCTCCGGCCGCGGCCGAGGAGGTCACCGAGCCGGAGGTCATCGGCGCCGAGCCGGCACCGCCCGAGGCGGAATAGCCTGGACCGACGGCTCGTCGTCGGTCTCGGCAATCCGGGAACAGAGTACGCCGCAACCCGTCACAACGTCGGCTTCATGGTCGTCGACGAGGTGGCGCGCCGCTACGGCGTCGCGAAGTGGAAGCGCAAGGACGCCGCGATGCAGGCGCTCGATTCGAGCCGCGGCATCGTCTTCGTCAAGCCCACGACGTTTATGAACCTCTCGGGAACTCCGGTTCGGCTGATCTCATCCTGGTATCGGGTGCGACCGCAAGGGGTGCTCGTGGTCAGCGACGACATGGACCTTCCGTTCGGAAAGCTGCGCATGCGGCGCAGCGGCGGCCACGGGGGCCACAACGGCCTGCGCTCGGTCATCGCGACGATCGGCGAGGATTTTCCACGCATCCGCGTGGGCGTCGGGCGGCCAGAGCTCGACAGCATCGATCACGTGCTCGGGCCTTTCGGCGAGGCCGAGCGCCGCGCGATTCCTGAGATCGTCGCGGCGGCCGCCGACGGCGCCGAGCTCTGGATCCGGGGCGACGACGAGGCGGCGATGCGCTTCGTCAACGGTTACAGCCGTCCGGAACCCGATTGATCGCCGACACGCGCGCCCCGACTCCCGGCGTCGTATAGAGAAACAGCGTCGCCGTCGTCTCGTGGCAGACCTCTTCCATGCGCTGATCGCTCGCGCGCACGAGTGAACGCACCGCCGCCGCTGGATCTCCCGTCATGGCGACGGCGTAGCGGTCCGCATCGAAGACGTACGAGCGCAGCGCGGCGTTGCGGACGGGGACTGCGGCGAGATAGACCAACGCGAACAACGCGCCGACGATCGCGAGACGCGAGAGCGGGTCGTCGTCGCGCCGGAATCGCACGCGATCGGCGATCACGATCGCGATCGCCGCGAAGAGGATGATCACGCCGCCCTCGATCAGCGCGATCGAGAGCGGCGCTCCGCCGGAGACGCGGCCGAGCTCGTACGCGATCCGATAGGCGATCTCGGGCTCCGTTGCGCCGGCCGCAAGCCCCGGGCTCAGGACGACGCGGCGCGAGCTGCCTGAGCCGAGCACGGCGGCTTCGCCCAGCGCCAAATTGTCGGCGCTGACGAACACGGGAGCGCTCGCGAGTCCCGCCTTTGCGAGCATTGCGCGCAGCGCCGTATCGGCGGGGGCATTAAGAGGCACGAGCGCGCGGGGCGATTCTATGTAGGGGCTCGCATACGACCATCCCACGCTCGCCGCGAGAACGGCCAGGATCGTGTATGCGTACCACTGATGCGTGCGCTCGGCCAGCCACAGAACCACGGCCGCGATGAGCCCGGCGACGACCATGCCGAGCAGCGTGTGATAGATCCAGAAGAGCGCCCATACGCGCGTGAGATCCGTGGTCAGCTGCAAGATCCGGTCGACTCGGTACAGATAGAACGCCGGCAGGAGCGCGGCGACGCGTGCGACGAGCGCGAGCGCGGCCCCGAAGAGAAATCGCACGCCCCATTCCGAGCGTATCCGGCGCCGCAGCGCGTCGCGCAGCGCGGCCGCCTTACCGGAGCTCCATAAGTAGAAGAGCGCGGCCGCCTCGAACAGCGACGTGAGCACCCATCCGAGCAGCGTCCAGTGCACGCGCCGGGCGGCGGCCGCCTGACGGGCGGGATCCACGAGCGCCCACGCGGGCTGCGTCATCAGCTGCGTATGCGTCAGCGCGTCGACGCGCAGGTCGAGCCCGTTCGGCCGATCGGCCGCGGCCGCGGCTCCGAGCCACAACAGCACCAGAATCGCCGCTACGGCAAGCCCGCATGCGACGCGCATCAGCCATTCTTCTTCGGCAGCGGGCGGGCGGGATTTCCGGCGACGCGCTCGCCGGCGGGAACGTCCTTGGTCACGACGGAGCCGGCGCCGGTCAGCGCGCCGTCGCCCACCTCCACGGGCGCCACGAGCGACGTGTTCGAGCCAATCGACGCGTCGCGTCCGACGACGGTCTCGTTCTTTTGCTCGCCGTCGAAGTTGCACGTGATCGTCCCGGCGCCGATGTTGGTATCCTCGCCGACCGTCGCGTCCCCAAGATACGAGAGGTGGCCGACCTTCACGCCGCTCGCCAGGCTCGACTTCTTGATTTCGACGAAGTTGCCCACGTGCACGCCGTCGGCGAGCAGTGCCTCGCCGCGGAGATGCGCAAACGGCCCGATCGAGACGCCGTCGCCGATGGCGGCGTCCGTCACGACGCTCTCGAGCACCGTGACGCCATCGCCGAGGCGCGCGTTGGAGAGGCGGCTGTTGGGTCCGATCACGCAGTCGCGGCCCACCCGGGAGAGCCGCGCGATCGTCGTGTTCGGATAGATCACGCAGTCGGCGCCGATCTCGAGCTCCGGCTCCAAATACGTGGCGTCCGGATCGACGATCGTGACGCCGTCACGCATGTGCCGCGCGCAGAGCCGCGCGTTCATCTCCTTGCGTGCTCGCGCCAGCTCCGTGCGATCGTTGATGCCGAGCACGTCGAGGTAATCCCACGCCGGCACGGCGCGCACCGGCTTGCCTGCGCCGACAAACGACGCCACCGCATCCGTGAGATAGTACTCGCCTTGGGCGTTGTCCGAAGTCAGCCGCGTCACGACATCGCGCAGCTCGTCTTCGCCGAACGCGTAGATCCCCGCGTTCATCTCGTCGATCGCGAGCTCCGCGGGCGTCGCGTCGCTCACCTCGACGATCCGCTCGACCGCGTTTGCGCGGCGTACGACGCGGCCGAAGTTTGACGGCAGCGGCATCTTCGCGGTGACCAGAGCCATGGTTGCGCTGCCGTCCAGCGATCCGGCCACCGCGGCGAAGAGCTCGGGCGGCACAAGCGGCATGTCGCCGCACGCCACGACGATGCGGCCGCCGCCGTGCGCTTCGAGCCGCTCGAGCGCGACCCGCACCGCATGACCGGTGCCGAGCCGCTCCGATTGGAGCACGCTCGCGACGCCGAACTCGTCGATCCGCGCCGCGAGCTCGTCGTTAACGACGACGACGATCTCGCCGATTCCGCCGGCGCGCAGCGCATCGAGCACGTACCAGAGCACCGGGCGCCCGCAAATTTCGTGCAGCACCTTCGTGCGACGGCTCTTCATGCGCCGCCCCTTGCCGGCGGCGAGGACGATCGCGCGAATCATGCCGGAGCCCCCAGCAGCTGCAGTGCGGCGCGCAGTCGCTCGCGCACGAGGTCGCGCCCGAGCAGTTCCATCGAGTCGAAGAGCGGAATCGACGTCGGGCTGCCGGTGATAGCGACATAGAACGGGCGCGCGACGTCGCGCGTCTTCTTTCCGAGCGCCTCGGCGACGTTTTTGATGACGGCCTCGATGCCGAAAGCGTCCCAGACGGGCAGCGCGTCGAGCTCGGAGAGCGCCTGCGTGAACGCCCGCCGCATCTCGAGATCGTCGAGCTTAGCGCCGCGCAGGTCTTCCGCCCGCAGCGACAGCCGCCCAGAAAAGAGAAACGCGAGCAGCGGCCCCAGATCGCTGAAGCGCTCGATGCGCGGGGCGGCGAGCCGCGCGAGGCGGGTCAGCCGCTCGGGCGACACCGCCCAGTCCGCGATGCGGCGGACGAAGGTTTGCGGATCGAGGCGTTCGCGGATATAGCGGCCGTTGAGCCAACCGAGTTTCGCCAGATCGAAGACCGGCCCGCCGGTCGGGATGTGTTCGATCTCGAAGCGCCGCACGATGGCCGGAAGGTCCATCAGCTCGTCTTCGGCCTCGCGGACCGCATTCGCCAGGAGGGCCAAGAAATTGACGAGGGCCTCGGGCAGATAACCCATGGCGCGGAAAAACAGGATGCCGGTCGGGTTCTTGCGTTTGCTCAGCTTGCTCTTGTCGGGATTGCGCAGCAGCGGCAGATGCATCAGCTTGGGCGGCTCCCAGCCGAAGTACGAGTAGAGCAGCAGATGCTTGGGTGCGCTCGACAGCCACTCTTCGCCGCGAAAGACGTGCGTGATCTCCATGAGATGGTCGTCCACGACGTTGGCCAGGTGGTACGTCGGCAGTCCGTCGGACTTCAGGAGCACCTGCATGTCGACGCTCTTATACTCGAACTCGATCGCACCGCGGCGCAGGTCTTCTACGACGCACACGCCTTCGTCCGGGACGCTCAGCCGCACGACGTAGGGCTCGCCGGCCGCCTCGCGCCGCGCGATCTCCTCGGGCGAATAAGTCAGGCACAGTCCGTCGTACCGCGACGGCTGTCCGGCGGCCCGCTGCGCGACGCGCATCTCCTCGAGGCGCTCGGGCGTGCAGAAACACTTGAACGCGTGCCCTTCTGCGAGCAGCTTCGCGGCGTAGTCGCGGTAGATTCCCGAACGCTCGCTCTGACGATACGGCCCGTGCGGACCGCCGACGTCCGGCCCCTCGTCCCACGAGAGACCGCACCAGCGCAGCGTGTCCAGGATCGTGCGCTCGCTCTCCGCCGTGCTGCGGGCTTGATCGGTATCCTCGATGCGCAGCACGAACTCGCCGCCGTGCTTCTTCGCGAAGCAGTAGTTGACGAGCGCGACGTAGGCCGTCCCCACGTGAGGATCGCCCGTCGGCGACGGCGCGACGCGCGTTCGAACCCGCGGCACTGTAAGAATTCCTAGTGCCTTAGCCGACGAGGGCTCTACGCTTACCGCACTCGCGCCGGACGAAATCGATGATGTCCTGCAGCGGCGCGCCGGGCGTGAATATCTCGCGCACGCCGAGCTCGCGCAGGCGCTGCGCGTCCTCGGGGGGGATCGTGCCGCCCCCGAAAAAAACGATGTCGCCGGCGTCCTGCGCGCGGAGCTGCTCGACGACGAGTGGGAAGAGCGTCATGTGCGCGCCCGACAGGATCGAGAGTCCGATGCCGTCGGCGTCTTCCTGGATGGCCGTCTGAACGATCTGCTCCGGCGTTTGAAAGAGTCCCGTGTACACGACCTCCATGCCCGCGTCGCGCAGCGCCCTCGCGATGACCTTGGCGCCGCGGTCGTGTCCGTCGAGTCCGGCCTTAGCGATGACGACGCGAAGCGGTCGATCGTTCATCTTGTTCTTCGTCTTTATGCCGGCTCAGCCGCAGCGCCTCCTCGAGCTTCTGTTTGACCGCGGCGAGCGTATGCCGCACGCGATAGATCTCGAGCTTGGTTCGCCGGCGAAAAGCGATGCGCGGCATCAGAGCACCGCCGCCTCGGTGTAGCGCCCGTACACCTGGGCCATCGCATCGACGATCTCGCCCTCGGTGCAGTAGGCGTTGACGCAATCGATCAAATGCGGCATCAGGTTGTCACTCGGATCCGCGCATGCCGCCTGCAGGCGCTCCAACGCGATCGGCACGAGCGCGGCGTCGCGGCGTTCGCGCAGTTCGCGCACGGCGCCGGCCTGCTCGCGCTCCGTTTCCTCCGTGATCGTCAAGAGCTCGACCTCCCGCTGATCCTCTTTGACGAAGGCGTTGACGCCGACGATCACGCGGTCTTTCGTCTCGACCGAGCGCTGATAGCGATAGCTCGCCTCCGCGATCTCGCGCTGGAAGAAGCCCGACTCGATCGCGTCGATCACGCCGCCGTACTCGGCGATCTGAGCGAAGTACGATTCCGCCTGCCGTTCCAACTCGTCGGTGAGCGCCTCGACGAAGAACGAGCCGCCGAGGGGATCGACCACGTTGGTCACGTTGGTCTCGTAAGCCAAGACCTGCTGCGTGCGCAGCGCGATCTCGACCGACTTCTCGGTCGGAAGCGCCAAGACTTCATCCATCGAGTTCGTGTGCAGCGATTGCGTGCCCCCGAGAACCGCGGCCATCGCCTCGTACGCCACGCGGACGATGTTGTTCTCCGGCTGCTGAGCCGTTGCGCTACAGCCCGCCGTCTGCGTGTGAAAACGGAGCTGCCACGAACGCGGATTGCGGGCGCCGTACTTGTCGCGCATGTATCGAGCGTAGATCCTGCGCGCCGCGCGGAACTTGGCGATCTCTTCGAAGAAGTCGATGTGTGAGTTGAAGAAGAACGAGAGGCGGGGCGCGAACGAATCGACGTCCATTCCGGCTGCCATGCACGCCTCGACGTACGCGAATCCGTCGGCGAGCGTGAACGCCAACTCCTGCGCCGCCGTCGACCCGGCCTCGCGAATATGATAGCCGGAGATCGATATCGTGTTCCACTTCGGCATCTCGCGCGTGCAGAAGTCGATCATGTCGACGATGATCCGCATGTGCGGCCGGGGCGGAAAGATCCACTCCTTCTGCGCGATGTACTCCTTGAGGATGTCGGCCTGGATCGTGCCGCCGAGCTTCGCGCGCGGAATGCCCTTCTTCTCGGCCGCGGCGACGTACTGCGCGAGCGCGATGCACGCCGGCCCGTTGATCGTCATCGACGTCGTGATCTCGCCCATGTCGATCCCGTCGAAGAGCAGCTCCATGTCGGCGAGCGAGTCGATCGCGACGCCGCACTTGCCCACCTCGCCGCGCGACTGCGCCGCGTCGGAGTCGTACCCCATCAGCGTCGGCATGTCGAACGCCACCGAGAGTCCGTGCTGACCGTGTTCGAGCAGGAAGTGATAGCGCTCGTTGGTCTGCGCGGCCGTGCCGAAGCCCGCGAACTGCCGCATCGTCCAGAGCCGATCCCGATAACCGTTGGGATGGATGCCGCGCGTGTAGGGGTATTCGCCGGGCCACGCCAGATCGCGCGCCAGATCGAGACCCGCGACGTCACGCGGCTCGTAGAGCTTCTTCAAGGGGACGTCCGAGATCGTCCGATCGGTGGCGCCGGAACCCGGGCCTCGCCGCGGCCGGCCCTTCGCCGACGCGTGCTCCCAGCGGCGGCGCTGCTCGTCGAATGCCGCGCCGTCCTGCGCTGCGGGCTCGGCGGATGGCTCGATCGTCATCTTGAGGTTATCCAATGACATAGGGCCCCAGCCTTTCGACGCGCTCGGCGATTTCTCCCTAAAAGGATGAGAGAATGCGATCGGCGGCTTCGTACGGGTCCAAATCGTCGCGAGCGTCTTCGCGCAGCGCCTGGTCGAGACGCCGCTCCAACCGTCCCAGCGCGAGCTGCCGCACCTGATGGATAAACGCTTCGCGCCGCCGCTGCTCGATCTCGCCGGTTTCGTTGAGATAGGCGACGTGCCGCTCGATGGCGCTCCAGAGCTCGTCGACGCCGTCGCCCGACAGCGCCTGCGTCGTCACGAGTTCCGGAACCCAGCCGGGCCACTGCTGCATCTCCATCATGGAACGAATCTCGCGCCGCAACAGATCCGCCATCGGGTGATCCGCCTTGTTGACGACGAAAACGTCCGCGATCTCCATGATGCCCGCCTTGAGCACCTGAATCGAATCGCCGCTGCCTGGCTGAAGCGCGACGAGCGTCGTCTGCGCCAGCTCCGCGATCGCGACCTCGCTCTGCCCGACTCCAACCGTCTCGATGAGCACGACGTCGAAACCGAATGCGTCCATCAGGAGCACTGCGTCGGCCGTCGCTCCCGCGAGGCCGCCGAGATGTCCGCGGCTCGCCATCGAGCGAATGAAGACGGACTCGTCGGTGAAGTGCTCGGTCAGGCGGATTCGATCGCCGAGCAGCGCGCCGTGCGAAAACGGCGAGCTGGGATCGACCGACACGACGCCGACGCTGCGACGGAGGCCGCGTGCCTTATGCACGAGGCCGGAGGCGAGCGTCGATTTACCCACGCCCGGCGGTCCGGTGAGTCCAATCGTCATCGCGCGGCCCGCCCTCGGGTACAGCGCGCGCACGAGATCGCCGCCGCGCCCCGCCTCCGATCGCGAAATGGCGCGCGCGAGCGCGCGCGGCTTACCCGCCTCGAAGTCGCGCAGCAGTTCGTCGTCGTTTGGCTGACGTGTCAAGGGAAGTATGTTGCGGCTCACGATGAGGGTGAACCTTCTCCAAGAGCGAAGGGCACATCCCCATAGTGCGGTCGTTCGGTGCACGCCTCGCGGTCATTTGCGCGATCGCCGTGTCGATCGTGCTCGACCTCCCGGTGCCCGCCGCAAGCCAGACGCTCGTCGTGCCGCTTACGGGCAAACGCGTGCGCAACATCGAGACGGAGCAGCTCTTTCACACGCTGTTCCACGATTTCTTCCTCGAAGACGACGCAACGACGTACGTGCAGACCGGCGACATTCCGGTGATGTGGCTACGCGACTCGTCGGCGCAGACGATCCCGTACATCCGCTTTCAAGCGGCCTACCCGATCGTGCGCGAGCGCTTCGCCGGCGTGATCGAGCGCAACGCTCGCAACATCCTCACGAACCCGTACGCGAACGCGTTCGACGCCGATTACCACGTTTGGGAGCGCAAGTGGGAGATCGACTCGCTCGCATGGCCGGCCGTTCTCGCATCGGTGTATTGGCGCGCGACGAGAGATCGGACCGTGTTCACGCCGGACCTGCACCGTGCGCTGCGGACGATCGTGACGACGTACGGGTGCGAGGAGCATCACTGGAGCTGCAACCGCTACCGCTACCCCCTACGCACGTACACCGACGACTATTACAATCCGGACACTAACATGATCTGGGGCGCCTTCCGTCCCTCAGACGATGCCGTGCAGTATAGGTTCAACGTCCCGCAAAACGCGATGGCCGTGGTCGCGCTGCGCGACGTCGCGCAGCTGGCAAACGACGGCTACGGCGACGGCTCGCTCGCGAGCGATGCCCAGGAGTTGGGCGATCGCGTGCAGGCCGGCGTGCAGCTGTACGGACGCTTTTACGACGCGAAACGGCGCGCGTGGATGTACGCGTACGAGACGGACGGCTACGGAAAATACAATCTGATGGACGACGCGAACATCCCCAACCTCACGACGCTGCCGTACATCGATTGGTGTTCGCCGTTCGACGCAACCTATTTGTCGACGCGCGACTTCACGCTCAGCATGGACGACCCGTTCTTTTTCTCGGGGCGTTACGCGCAGGGGCTCGGCAGCCCGCACACGCCCCACGGCTACGTGTGGCCCCTCGGAATCATCGGGCGCGCGTTGACCGCGACGTCGTCGCTGGAGGTCGCGACGGCGATCACGACGCTCGCGGAAACCGACGGGGAGAGCGGCCTCATCCACGAGAGCTTCTATCCCGACGGCTATTGGCGTTACACGCGCCCTGAGTTCGGCTGGGCCAACGCGCTCGGCGCCGAGCTCCTCTTCCGCAGCCTTGCGGGCGAGCCGGCCACCGAGTTTGCGTGGAATGGCCCGATTATGCCGTTTCAGCGCCGCTCCATCACGCCGCGCCTGGTACCACTCTTCACGCAGGTCGAGAACGCGGCGGAGATTGACGCGACGCTCGGCCGCCTCTTGCACGTGACCGGCGGCGAGATGCCGCACAAATAAGGGGAGCCGCACCCCGGTCGCCAAGCTTCCCCGGCTATGGATCAGGGCTACTACCGCTATCCGTCGATAGCGCGCGACCGCATCGTCTACGTCTGCGAGGACGATCTCTGGAGCGTTGCCGCGGCCGGCGGCGACGGCGTCCGGCTGACGGTGAGTTTCGGGACGTGCTCCTTTCCGCGGCTCTCGCCCGACGGCGAGTCGATCGCGTTCGTCTCGACGGACGAGGGAAGCCCGGAGCTCTACGTGATGCCGGCACGCGGCGGCGAGCCGCGCCGCCTCACGTTTCTCGGCGCGACCCTGGCGTGGCCGAACGGTTGGAGTGAGGACGGCAGCGAGATCTACTTCCTCGCCAATCCGACCTCGTGGTACGAAGGGGAGACGCGGCCGTTCGCGATCTCCCGAGGCGGCGGCGCGCCGCGCGAGCTGAACCTCGGTCACGCTCGCGCCCTGTCGTTCGGCCCCGCGGGGCGGCTTGCGATCGGGCGCAACGCGACCGATCCCGCGCGCTGGAAGCGCTATCGCGGCGGGACCACCGGTGAGATTTGGATCGACGCCGCTGGGACCGCAGAGTTCGCGCGGCTGCCGTTGCCGGACGGAAACCCCTGCTGGCCGATGTGGATCGGCGATCGCATCTTCTTCCTGGCCGACCACGAGGGCATCGGCAACCTCTATTCGTGCCGCCTCGACGGAAGCGACATCCGGCGCCACACGCACGAGAGCGAATACTACGTTCGATTTCCTTCGACCGACGGTAAGCGCATCGTCTACTCCGCGGGCGCAGAGATCGGCCTGTATGACATCGCGAGCGACACCGCGCGCCGGATCGCGGTCGCGACCTACTCCGCGGCGCCGCAGGCGGCCCGGCGGTTCGAGAGCGCCTCAGAGTCGCTCGAGTCGTTTGCTCCGCATCCGGACGGCACGCGACTCGCGTTCGTCGCGCGCGGACAGCAGTTCACGATGCCGCTCTTCGAAGGCGCGGTCGTCCGGCGCGGCACGGCGGAACGCTCCCGCGCGCGTTTGACACAGTGGTTCCACGACGGAAAGCACCTCGTGTTCGTTACCGACGTCAACGGTTACGAGCAGATCGCGATCTGCGGCGCGGACACGCCGAGCGAGCCGCGCCTGATCACTAGCGGCGACATCGGTCGCGTCACCGACCTCGTCTGCTCGCCGGCCGGCGACACGATCGTCTTCGCAAACCACCGCCACGAGCTCTGCGCGCTCGACGTCGAGGACGGGAAGGTTCGGGTGCTCGACACCTGCCCGCCGCACCGCATCGAGGATCTTGCGTTCTCTTCGGACGGACGCTTCGTCGCCTACGTTTGGTGGCCGGCACATGGGACGTCGATCATACGCGTCGTCAAGGTCCGCTCCGGCAAGATTCACGACGTCACGACGCCGCTGCGAACGGATCAGTCGCCGGCCTGGGATCCCGCGGGGAAGTATCTGTACTTCATTTCGACGCGCGACTTCAATCCGGTCTACGACGCGCTGCAGTTCGACCTGAGCTTCCCGCAGGCCAGCCGCCCATTCGTCGCTACCCTGCGCAGCGACGTGCCGTCGCCGTTCGTCCCAAAGCCCAAGCCGATTCACCACGATCACGAGCGCGAGCGCGAACGCGAGCGCGACCGCTCGAACGGAAAGCCGGAGAAGCCGGTCGACGTCGAGATCGACTTCGACGGCATCACGGGCCGCGTTCTGGGCTTCCCCGTCGACGAGGGAGACTACCACGACATCGTCGCCACGCGCGACCGCGTGCTCTTCACTCGCTTTCCGGTCAAGGGTATCAAGCCCGCGCGCCGCGAGGAGCTCGACACCGACGGCCACGGTACGCTGCTCGCGTACGACATCGATCAGCAGCGCCTGGCGACGATCGCGACGGAGTGCGACGAGATCGAGCTCGGCCGCGACGGCCGCACGCTGATCTACCGGTCGCGCGACCGCCTGCGCGCCATCGACGCGCAGAGCGAGCTGCCCGAGGAGGGCGAGGAGCAGAAGCCGCCGGCGGAACCGGGGCGCCGCAGCGGCTGGCTCGAGCTCGACCGGGCCAGCGTCGAGATCGTGCCGCGCGACGAGTGGTTCCAAATGTATCGCGAGGCGTGGCGCCTGCAGCCCGAGCAGTTTTGGGTCGAGGACATGAGCGACATCGACTGGGACCGCGTCTTCGATCGCTACGCCGCGATCCTGCCTCGCGTGCGCACGCGCGGTGAGCTCTCGGACCTCATCTGGGAGATGCAGGGCGAGCTCGGCACGTCCCACGCATACGAGTGGGGCGGCGACTATCGCGAGCCGCACCAGTATCAGCGCGGTTTCCTCGGAGCCGACCTGCGCTGGGACGAAGCCCGCGGCGGCTATTGCATCGACCGCATCTACCGCGGCGACTCCTGGAATCGCGACGGCGATTCGCCGCTCGCGGAGCCGGGCGCTGACGTGCACGAGGGCGACTGCATCGTCGCGATCGGCGGCAAGCGGCTATCGCTCGAAACCACGCCCGATCGTCTTCTCGTGAACGCCGCGGGCCGCCAGATCTCGGTGACGCTGCGCGGCAAGAAGGACGAGGAACGCACGGTCTTGATCAAGGCGCTCGAAAGCGAGGCCGCGCTGCGCTACCGCGCATGGGTCGAGGCGAATCGCCGCATCGTCCACGAGCGCACCGGCGAGCGCGTCGGCTACGTGCACATTCCCGACATGGGGCCGTGGGGATTCGCCGAGTTCCACCGCGGCTATCTGAGCGAGTTCGACCGCAAGGGACTTATTGTAGACGTCCGCTACAATCGGGGAGGCCACGTGTCGCCGCTGTTGCTGCAAAAGCTCACGCGCAAGCGCGTGGGTTACGACACGCCGCGCTACGGCTCACCGATTCCATATCCGCCGGAGTCCGTGGGCGGCCCGATCGTCGCGCTGACCAACCAATTTGCCGGTTCCGACGGCGACATCTTCAGCCACTGCTTCAAGCTGTACAAGCTCGGGCCACTCGTCGGCAAGCGCACGTGGGGCGGCGTCATCGGCATCGACCCGTACCATCATCTTGTCGACGGCACGCTCACCACCCAGCCGGAGTTCTCGTTTTGGTTCGTGGACGTCGGGTGGCGCGTCGAGAATCACGGAACGGAGCCCGACTACGAGGTCGACATCGCGCCGCACGAGTATCGAGACGGTAAGGATCCGCAGCTCGACGTCGCGCTGCAGCTGATGGATCGCGCGCTCGAGGGCTACGAGGAGCTGCGCCCGGACCTCTCCACTCGCCCGTCGCTGTCGTTGCCAAGCCTGGTTCTCTAATGAGGCGGGCGGCGTTCGCCGCCGCGGCGTTCGTCATCCCGGCGATCGTCTATGCCGCAAGCGCGTCGCCCGAACCGGCATCCTGGGACACGGCGGAGCTGCAAGGCGTTCCGTACATCCTGGGAATCTCGCATCCCACCGGATTTCCGTTCTACGTGCTGCTCGGGTACGTGTGGTCGCACGCGTTCGCGTTCGGGTCGATCGCGTGGCGCATGAACGTGATGAGCGGCATCGCGATCGCGGTGGCCTGCGTCGCGGCGTACGGCGTCGCGCTGCAGTTCGGCGCGGGGGAGCTCGTCGCGCTCGCGGCGACGCTGTGGTTCGCCTTTACTCGCAACGTCTGGTCACATGCATCGCGTGCCGAGGCCCAGGACCTCGCCGTCGCGTGCGCCGCGCTCGCGATCTATGCTTTTGTGCGCTGGATGCCAGGCGGCCGGGATCGCTGGTTCGTCGCGGCGTTCGCGCTCGCGGGCCTTGGCATGGCGGCGCATCCGAACGCGCTGTGGATTCTGCCGGCGTTCGTCGTCGGAGCGCTGATCGCGCGACGCCGGCCGTCGCGTCGCCTCGCCGCAGGCGCCGCCGCGGCGGTCGTCGCCGGGCTGCTGCTCTACGCCTATCTGCCGCTGCGCTCGGCGTACGTCGTGGCCCACGGCTTGGATCCCACAGCGGCGCTCGCCGGCGCAGGCGGCGGAATCTTCTGGAACTACAACGATCCGCGCACGCCGCACGGGCTCGCCGTCGAGCTGACCGGCAGCGAGACGCAGACGCCCTCCTATTTATTGGCTTCATTCAACCCGCTGCATCTCAAGGACGCCGTTTGGACCTTCGTCACCGGCCTGCGCACGGAGTTCGGCTGGATCGCGACGATCCTGATCTTCGCCGGCTTCGTCCTCGCGTGGCGCAGGGATTGGCGAACGACGCTCGTGCTGGCAATGGCAGCGACGACCGCGCTCATCTTCTCCGTCGTCTATCCCAACGAGAGCGACGTCGGCCGCTATCGGCTGCTGGCATCGTGGGTCGCCGTCCCGCTGCTCGGCGCGCTCGCGCCGCCGCGCCGCGCGCCCGACGCGGTCTGGCATGCCGCGCTCGCCGTGTTTCTTCTCATCGGCGCCGGGATGGCGTTCGACCGGCATCGCGCATTCTTTCACCACGCGCCGCGCGAAGGCGGACGCTGGGTCATCGACGCCGTGCGCCCGTACGTTCCGCCGGGCGCCGCGATCGTCACCGGCTGGCTGGACGCGACGTCGCTCGCATACGGCGCGTACGCCGATCGCTCGCTGCCGGGTCGCATCATCGTCTCCGACGACACGCTGCGCACGCGACGCTACCGGCCCTGGGCGAAAGATCATCGTGTGTTCGTGCTCGTCAACCCGGGCGACGTCGAAGCGCTGCCGGGCACGCGCGACCTCGCGAAGCTCGACGACTACCACGAGCTGTACGAGGTCCAGCCTTGACAGCGCGATTCAACTTCCGCAATATGGGGTATACCGGTCCAACAATCTGCTTAACATGGTCCAATAATAGCCAACGGCCAATCCAGGGCGGTCCAATCCGGATCAGGAGGAGTGGAATGGTGAACGCGAACGGACGCGCCGCGGCGTTGCGGCGACGCTGGAAGACCGACCGCCGCTGGAACGGCATCACGCGGCGCTACGCTCCCGAAGACGTCCTCCGGCTCCAGGGCAGCGTCGTAACGGAGCATACGCTGGCCGCGATGGGCGCCGCCCGTCTGTGGCGCGAGCTTCAGGCCGACGAACCGGTCACGGCACTGGGGACGCTCACCGGAGGGCAGGCGGTGCAGGCGGCGCGGGCGGGTCTTCGGGCGCTCTACTGCAGCGGCTGGCAGGTCGCCGCCGACGGCAACGCCGCCGGCGAGATGTATCCCGATCAGAGCCTCTACCCCGTCAACAGCGTGCCGGCACTCGTCGAACGGCTGAACAACGCGCTCGCGCGGCTCGATCAGGTCGAGTCGCTCGAAGGGCGCGGCGGCGCGCACTGGTACCTCCCGATCGTCGCCGACGCCGAGGCGGGTTTCGGCGGCGCACTCAACGTCTTCGAGTTAATGAAGGCCATGATTCGCGCCGGCGCAGCCGGCGTGCACTTCGAAGATCAGCTGAGCTCGGAGAAGAAGTGCGGCCATCTCGGAGGCAAGGTGCTGATCCCGACGCAGCAGGCAGTGCGGCATCTCGTCGCGGCGCGCTTAGCTGCGGATGTGTGCGACGTGCCGGCGATCCTCATCGCGCGCACAGACGCCAACGCGGCGAAGCTCGTGACGAGCGACGTCGATCCGGTCGACCGGCAGTTCCTCACCGGCGACCGCACTCCCGAAGGTTTCTTCGTCACCAAATGCGGCATCGAGACGTGCATCGCCCGCGGCCTCGCGTATGCGCCCTACGCCGACCTCTTGTGGATGGAGACCGCGGAGCCGAACCTCGACGAGGCGCGGCGCTTCGCGGACGCGATCCAATCGCGCTATCCCGGGAAGCTCTTGGCGTACAACTGCTCGCCTTCGTTCAACTGGAAGAAGAAGCTCGACGCGGAATCGATCGCTTCGTTTCAGACGGGCCTCGCCGAGCTCGGTTACAAGTTCCAATTCGTGACGCTCGCGGGCTTCCACGCCCTCAACCATTCCTTTTTCACGCTGGCGCGCGACTTCAAAGCGCGCGGCATGACCGCCTACGCCGAGTTTCAGGCGCAAGAGTTCGCGAGCGAGCCGCATGGCTACAGCGCGACGCGGCATCAGCGCGAGGTCGGGACCGGCTACTTCGACGAGGTAGCCAACGTCATCGGCGAGGGCCGAGCCTCCACAACGGCGCTGCGTGGGTCGACGGAGGCCGAGCAGTTTTACGACGACAGCACCGCCGTGTCCGCGTAGGGAACCTCTTCCCGCGTGAACGTCGCTCCGGCGGGTTTCGCGATCAGGCGCGACCTGCCGCCGGGATTCGCCGAGTTCTACTGGCCGCTGCATCGGCGCTTCGCGCGCGAACAGCAACGGCTCGTGCGCGGGCGCCGGGAGCGGCTCGAGCGTTCGTACGCCGGCGCCCTGCCGGAATATCCGCGGCCCTCTGACGCGCAGCAATCGGCGTGGGCCGTCGACCTGCCGGCGTGGTGCGTGGACCAGCGCAATCAGATGACGGGGCCGGCCGACGAGGCGGAGCTCTGCGTCAAGATGCTCAACTCCGGCGCGCCGGGCGTCATGCTCGACCTCGAAGACTCGATGGCCAACACGTGGGAGCATCTGATGCTCGGCCATCGCAACATCGTCGCCGCTCTCTACGGCGAGCTGACCTATGAGGACGCCAAGCGCGGCGGCACCGTCCGCATCGCGCCGAGCGACACGGTCGTGTGGAACCGCGTGCGCGGACTGCATCTCTCTCAGGGCGGAGTTCTCGAGCACGAGCTCACCAGCGCATCGCTCTTCGATCTCGCGCTGATCGTCTTTCGACTCGACTACGAGCGGCTGCGCCACGCCCTGTGCATTTACATCCCCAAGTCGGAATCCGCCGAGGAAGCGCTGTGGTGGAGCGACCTCTTCGACGCGCTCAGCGCCGCGAAGGGCTGGCCGCGCGACTCGATCAAGGCGATGGCGCTGGTCGAATCGCATCCGATGGCATACGAGATCGAGGAGTTCCTGTTCAACCTGCGCGGGTACATCGTGGGCCTCAACCTGGGCCGCTGGGACTACATGGCGAGCCTGATTCACTACAACCTCGGCGATTCCGGATGGCTGCTGCCCGACCGCAACACGATCCCGATCGACGTCCCGTTCTTTCAGCGTGTGCGCACGCTGTTGCCGGAGCTGACGCACAAGCACGGAGCACTTGCGATCGGCGGGATGACCGCGCTCTATCCGAGCCGCGAGGATCTCGCCCTCAACGCGCGCGCCCTGGCCGTCCTGGAAAAAGACAAGCAGAACGAGGCGACGTGTTTGATGGACGGCGCGTGGACAGGTCATCCGGATCAAAACGCCATCGCCGTGGCACAGTTTCCCTATCCCAACCAGCTCGACAAACGCCCGGTGCTCGATACGCTGCATCCCGACCTGCGGCCGTCGCCCGCCGGAGTCGGCACGACGACCCTGGCGGGAACCCGCGCGGCCGTTCGCACCGTGATCCGCTATCGCAACGGCGTACTCGAAGGCCGCGGCGCGAGCCTGTTGGACGGATACATGGAAGATCTGGCGACCGATCGGATCTACCGCTTGATGATCGCACAGCGCCTGCGCCATCCCGGCGAGTACACGCCGGCGTCGCTGGCGACGATGTTCGACGAGGAACTCGACCGGATTCTTTCCGAGCTTCCCGCGGACGCACCCGCGGATGCGCGCGCTCGCTACCGGCGCGCGCGAGCGATCTCCGAAAACATGATCCTCACGGGCGCGTTTGATCCGACCTGATCGCATCCCGCTCGCCGCGGCGCTCGTCACTCTGGCGGTTCACCTGGCGGGAAACCCGCATTACGGCTTCTTTCGCGACGAGCTGTATTTCATAATCTGCGGCTTTCACCCGGCATGGGGATACGTCGATCAGCCGCCGGTCGTGCCGCTGTTGGGGGCCGGCTCGCAGCTGTTCGGACACTCGCTCTTTTTGTTGCGCGCCGTACCGGCGGTGTTCGCCGCGGCGGGCGTCTACGTAACGTGCCTGCTCGTCATCGAGCTCGGCGGAGGCGCGTTCGCACAAATCCTGGCGGCGCTCGCGACGCTCTTCGCCAACGTGCTGATGAGCTTCGGAATGAAGGTCGGGCCGGACATGGTAGGTCTGTGGCTCTGGCCGCTCGCCGCGCTGTACGTCTTGCGCATCGTCAAGGGTGGCGATCCCCGGCTGTGGCTCGGCGCGGGCGCCGCGATCGGCGTCAGCCTCGAGAGCAAATACAGCGCCGCGTTCTTCGCCGCCGCGCTGATCGCCGGACTCGCGCTGACTCCGCAGCGCCGGGTGCTCTCGTCGCGCTGGTTCGCCGCGGGCGTTGTGCTGGCCGTCGCGATCACGCTGCCGAATTTTATCTGGCAGGCCGCGCACGGCTTCCCGATGTGGGAGCTGCTGCGCAACGGACAAAACGGCAAGAACCTCGTCGCGAGTCCGCAGCTGTATCTCTTCCAGCAGCTGCTGCTGACCAATCTGTTTCTGTCGCCGATCTGGATCGTCGGCCTCGTATGGCTGTTGTCCAATCGCACGGCGCGGTTTCTGGGATACGCGTACGTCGTCGTGACGGTCCTGATGATCGCGTTCCGAGCCAAGCACTACTACGCCGGCGACGCGTATCCGATGCTGATCGCGGCCGGCGGAGTCGGCATCGAGGCGGGAACGCGTCGCCGCGTCTGGCTGCAAGGCGCGCTCGCCGTCGCGGCGGTCGCGGCCGGCCTCTTCTTCCTGCCGTTCTCCCTGCCCGTGCTCTCGGAACCGGCGATGCTGCGCTACACGGCGTTCGTCGGGGGCGTGCTGCACGTGAAGCGGTCGGCGATGCAGACCGAGCGCTTCAGGACGTCGGCGCTGCCCGAGGACTGGGCCGACATGCACGGCTGGCCCGAGCTCACTGCGACCGTCGCGCGCATCTACCAGTCGTTGCCGGTCGACCAACGCGCCCAGGCCGCGATCGTCGCGAACAATTACGGCGAGGCAGCCGCGATCGATTTCTTCGGCAAGCCGTACGGCTTACCGCCGGCGCTTTCCGGACACAACAACTACTGGCTCTGGGGACCGCGCGGCTACAGCGGCAACGTCGTCATCGACGTCAATGGCGACTGCGGCCGCGGCAGCGCTCCGGGCTTGTTCCGCACCGCGCGGCTTGCCGCGCGATCCGACCCGCCCTGGGTGATCTCGTACGAACAGAACATTCCGATCATGGTGTGCGCCGGGATTCGGACGCCGCTGGCCGCGGTCTGGCCAAAACTCAAAAACTATATCTGAAGCGCCTATCTTGGCTACGGCGCGGAAAAGGCACTGAACCGCGAGCCGATGAATCTGATTCGCCCTCCCGCTGTTGGAGCCGCCTCCCCCAAGGAAGTAAAGCGATCGTGTCTACTCAAAGAGGAGTAATGTAATGAATACGACCGGTTTGGTGAAATATGCCGGCGCCCTGGTTGCCCTCGCGATATGCTCGGCGTGCGGCGGCGCTCAGGGTGACATGGCGGTCGGGCCGTCAAGCGCCGCGCTCAATGCCACGTATGTCGGTAGAACACTCTCGCTGAACGGAAGGCTGGTAACGGCGGCGCGCGTGAATCTCAGCCCCCTGCCCCGTTACGCCACCGTTCTTCCTGACCGGCATAGGCGGCCGAAGACCTTTGAGTACGTTATCAACAATTACGGCAGCTACGCCGGCATTTTCGACTATCCGAAGGGCGTTGCGGAGATCGGTAAGATCAATAACGTTGGCGGCCAAGGTTGTACGAACGTCCTCTACGGCTATGGTAAGAATATTTTCTGGATCGTCGCGGGCCGGGACCAGATTTCGGAGTTCCAAGTCCCGGAGAAGCTGATCAAGACACTCGATGCGCCCACCGGTAGTATGCCATCGAGCTGCGCCATGAATACCAGCGGCGACCTTGCCGTCGGGATCTTGAGCAGCAGCGACGCGGGCGACGTCGTGATCTTCAAGAACGCGAGCGGGTCGGGTACCGTTTACACGACGTCGTTGATCCAAGAGTTCTTCGACGGCTACGACAACCAGGGCAATCTCTTCGCCGACGGCATTAACAAGCTCGATAGGTTCGCCCTCACCGAGCTCCCGAAAGGCGGCAGTCAGTTTCAAACGATCACGACGAGCAACACCGTGCATTTCCCTGGTTCCGTGCAGTGGGACGGCAAGTACGTTACCGTCCTCGATCAGCTGGTAAACGCCATCTATCGGTACACGGTCAGCGGTTCGAAGGCGACGTTGAAGGGCACGGTAACGCTCAAGGGTGCCACCGACTGCGCGCAGAGCTGGATCGTCAAGGGGCTCGTCTATTGCGCAGATGCGGGCAACGACGACGGCGAGGTTTTTAAGTATCCGGCCGGCGGTTCACCGATTGCTGTCTTTACGGGTAATTTCGACACGCCGCTTGGCGTGGTGGCAGCAGCAAAGTAATCTTCTATTGTTTGAGTTCATGCAGCGTGTTCGTTTTGGTATCGGTATAGAACAGCGCCGTATCGCTGTCGCTCGTGCCGGTCGCAAGGAGCCCGAAGACCTCGGCACTCTTGCTCGCGTCGATGAGTTTCGTGTCGAGTACCTTTCCGGTCGGCGTCAACTCCACGAGCCTGTTTCCGCCCCTAGTATTCGCGACGATGAGATTTCCGTTCGGCAGAAGAGCAGACGCTACGGGCGCATCGAGCGGGGGGCCGCTATAGACGAGCCTCGCGCACGTGGCCTTTGGGTGAGTGCATTTGAATTTCTTACCACCGGGCTGCACCACGATCTCATCCTTCTCGAGTAGGCTGCTGGCGGTCGAAACGGCCACGACCGTGTTAGTGAGCCCATCGACGATGTAAAGTGTATCGTTGCAAAGGCTGCCGGTTCTTCGGCTGTCGTATTGGATTCCCGATGGGCCCAAGACGCTCCAACCGGAGCCCTTATTGACCCCGAAACCGGTTATCACTTGGGTCACTTTCGCGTGGCCGGAGCGACTAACAGGGAGGAACGCCACCTTGACGACTGAGCCGGTCTTGGAATCCGCAACGTAGATGTCCTCAGGCGCGTAAGGCAGACCGCAGAATGCATCGGCATCGGCGAACGGAGCCTCGATGGGAGAACCGAAGCTCTTCTGGAACTTGCCGCTTTGATCGAACTTCACAACGCGACCGCCGATCAGCCCCCCGGCGTAGACGTAATTCGTCGCAGTGACTGCATCGCCGTCGCAGCCCTCTATCTTTGTGCTCTGCGTAAAGGACCGGGGCTTGGAGTGCTGGCGCGGATTAAGTACTTCGATCGTGCTACCTTTGCCAGCTTTGCCCGCGGCGTCGTCGAAGTTGCAAACGAGCAGCTGCCCTTTCTTGAGCCCGAAGGTCGATCGGACCAGCGAGATCGCGCGCGGGCCCATGTCGCCATTTTTCGAATCGACTGTCGAGCCGATTTCCACGTCCTCCGTAAGCTTTTTCAGAATCGAGGTCGTGTCGTTTGGAACGATGGAGCTCGCGCTTGGCGCGGAGACTTGCGACGTATAGGGCGCGCTTGGAATCGTGGCGTTTCCATGACACGCCGAAGCCGCAAAAAGCGCTCCCGCGGTCAGCAAAAGTACGCGATGGTTAAAAGCCGGCATCTAACGCTCCTATGCAGTGGTAACGAAGCGTGGTTCGAAGTGCCTCTTTCGTTGCCTGCCAGAGCGGGCGGTGGCTGTCCACCTTTAAGGAGGGAGTGAGCAGGCATACTCCCAGCCCCCAGGCATCTGCGAACACTACGCAAAAAGAATCTCGAACCCCAGAAAAATGTCTTCCTCCTCGGAGGTTATGACGGTCCATCTTTCGCCCGACTCGAGGACCAAGAAGAGCTTCTTCCCGTTGAAAGGACTAACATCGTGAATATGACCGGTTTAGTGAAATATGCCGGCGCCCTGGTCGCCCTCGCGATATGCTCCGCCTGCGGCGGAGCCCTTCAACAGGCTCCGGATAACATGGCGGTCGCGCCATCAACCGCTGCGCTCAATGTCGCATACGCCGGAAGGACGCTCTCATTGAACGGAACGCCGGTAACGGCAGGGCGCGCGAATCTGAGCCAGCTGCCCCGTTACGCGCCGATTGTTCCTGACCGGCTTAGGAAGCCGAGGACCTTTGAGTACGTCATCAACACCTACGGTAGCTACGCCGGCATTTTCAGGTATCCGAGGAGCGTTCAGGAGGTCGGCATGATCAACAACGTCGGTGGCCAAGGATGCACGAACGTCCTCTACGGTTATGGAAAGAAGATCTTCTGGATCGTCGCGGGACAGGCCCAGATCTCCGAGTACCGAGTCCCCAACACGCTGATCAAGACGCTGTCTGTAGCCTTCTCTTTTCCAACCAGCTGCGCCATGGATACCAGCGGCGACCTTGCCGTCGGGAACTATAATGGCGGCGAAGTCGCCATCTTCAAGAACGCGAGCGGCACGCCTACCGTTTACACCACGCCGTTGGACGAAGAGTTCTTCGACGGCTACGACAACCAGGGCAACCTCTTTGCCGACGGCTTTACCGGCAACCGCTCGGGCTTCGCGCTCGTCGAGCTCCCGAAGGGCGGTACTAAATTCGTAACCATCAAAACGAGCAACACCGTGCAGTTCCCCGGCTCCGTGATGTGGGACGGCACCTACCTCACGGTCCTCGATCAGATAGCGAACAAGATCTATCGGTACACGGTCAGCGGAACGACGGCGACGTTGAAGGGCACGGTAAAGCTCACGGGTTCCAGCGACTGCGCGCAGGGCTGGATCGTCAAGGGGCTCGTCTATTGCGGGGATGCGGGCAACGACGACGGCGAGGTTTTCAAGTACCCGGCCGGCGGTTCACCGATTGCGGTCTTGACGGGCAGCTTCGACACCCCGCTCGGCGTAGTGGCAGCAGAGAGATAAGGTTAGGAGCGAGATTTAAAGCAGCTCGCGAGATGGTCGTTGACCATCCCGACGGCCTGCATAAAGGCGTAGCAGATCGTGGGGCCGACGAAGCGGAAGCCGCGTGCGCGCAGGTCGCGGCTCATCGCCTCGGATTCCGGCGTCGACGACGGGATGTTCGCGGCGCCGCGCCGCTTCGCGGCGCGCTTACCGTCGACGAAGCTCCAGATGTAGGCGTCGAACGAGCCGAATTCATTCCGTACCTTTAGCAGCGCCTTCGCGTTCGCGACGACCGATTCTACCTTTGCGCGGTTGCGAATGATGCCGGGGTCCGCGAGGATCTTCTCGATGCGCGCCGGAGTGATGCGCGCTACGGCGGCGGGATCGAAGTTCTTGAAGAGGCTGCGATAGCGATCGCGCTTGCGCAGCACGGTTTCCCAGCTCAGCCCCGCCTGCGCGCCCTCGAGGCAGAGCAGCTCGAACAGCGAGCGGTCGTCGTGCACGGGCACGCCCCACTCGCGATCGTGATATGCGATCATCGGCTCCGACCGGGCCCAGCTGCAACGCATCATCGATTGCTTGGTCATGTGCCCCGTTCTTCGCACCGGGGTGACACGATCCGCTGGGATTGCCAGGGGCGGCCGAATGTCCTATGAGTTAGGCTATGCGCACGAGTCCTTCGACTCCGCTCAGGATGACCGCGAGCATCCCCCCGACGGGGGCGCTCGCGACGCTGATCGTGCACCTGGCCGGCAACCCGCACTACGGTTTCTTTCGCGACGAGCTCTACTTCATAATCTGCGGCTTCCATCCGGCCTGGGGATACGTCGACCAGCCGCCGGTCGTGCCGTTCCTGGCGGCGGGGTCGCAGCTCTTCGGACACTCGCTCTTCCTACTGCGCGCGATTCCCGCGCTCTTCGCGGCGGCGTCGGTCTACACGACGTGCCTGCTGGTTGCCGAGCTGGGCGGCGGCGCGTTTGCGGAACTCTTCGCGGCTTTGATCGCGGCGTTGACCCCCGTGCTGATGGACTTCGGCACGAAGCTCACGACGGATACCGTCGGCCTGTTGCTGTGGCCGCTGACGGCGCTGCTCGTCTTGCGCATCGTCAAGGGCGCCGACCCGCGCTGGTGGCTGGCTGTCGGCCTCGTGCTCGGAATCGGCCTCGAGAGCAAGTACAGCATCGCATTTCTCGCCGTGGGCATCGTCGTCGGGCTGCTGCTCGTTCCGCAGCGGCGCGCGCTCTTCACGCCGTGGTTCCTCGCCGGGATGCTCGTCGCCGCCGCACTCGCCGCGCCGAATTTCGCCTGGCAGGCCGCGCACGGCTACCCGATGTGGGCGCTGTTGCTGCATGCGGGCGAGTATAAGGACGAGCTGCTTACGCCGCTGCAATACGTCGCGACGCAGGTATTGATCACGCATCCGCTGCTCGCCCCGGTCTGGATCGTCGGTCTCGTCGCGCTGCTGCGCCGCCCGGATGCGCGCTTCCTGGGCTTTGCCTATCTCCTGGTCATCGCGCAAATGATCGCTCTGCACGGCAAGCACTACTACGCCGGCGACGTCTATCCGATCCCCATCGCCGCCGGCGCCGTGGCGATCGAGGCGTGGACGCAACGCGCCGCCGTTTGGCGTACGCTGCTCGCCGTGTATGCGTTCACCGCGGGGGTCGCGCTCGTTCCGCTGCTCATGCCGATTCTGCCGGAACGCGCTATGGCCGCCTACGACGGCATCGCGCAACGCGCGTTCACGCACGAGGTGAACCTGGCGCGCGCCGAACGAACGGATCTCGGAAGCTTGCCGCCCGACTGGGGCGACATGCACGGCTGGCCGCAGCTGGCGGCCACCGTCGCACGCGTCTATCGCTCGCTGCCGCCCGCACAGCGCGCGCAAGCCGCGATTCTCGCCAGCAACTACGGCGAGGCCGCCGCCATCGATTTCTTCGGACCGGAGTACGGACTGCCCCCGGCACTCTCGGGTCACAACCAGTACTGGCTCTGGGGAACACGCGGCTTCGACGGTAACGTCGTCATCGATGTGAACGGAGACTGCGACGAACATCTCTTTCGCGATCGCCGCGTCGCCGCGCGCTTCAGTAATCCGTGGGGAAGGCCGTTCGAAAACGGCTTCGCCATCTCGGTCTGCGAGGGAATTACGACGCCGCTGACGGCGTACTGGCCGAAGCTACGGCGCTATATTTAGGGGCCTCGCCCCTAAGGACTCGCGCTGCGGATCGATCGCGTCGATCAGGTGCGGATGAACGCGGTCGGCGAGACGCCACGGGCGCAGCGGCGACACGATGTCGTGCGAAAGCGGCAGGCCGGTGATGCGCGTGAGCTCGACCGCGCCGGGACGCTGACGGCGCCAGCTCTTGTAGAGGCGCCGGATCGCGTAGTTATTCACGGCGATCTCGGCGGCGTTGGTGACGATCGTGAAATGCCCGGCCAGCGGCCCGACCGTGCGCGCCTCCTCGAACAGTGCGCGGGCGATGCGATGCATGTGACCGATCGCATGGGTTGCGTAGCGCGGATAGCCGTTCGCGGGGCCGCGCTCGCGCAGGATCGGATTCCACCAATGAAAGCGATTCGGAAGGCGCAGCAACCCTTCGGCGACCGCGCCCATGAAGCGGCTCGGAATCAGCGCTACGCCGAGAAAGGGCGAGATCGGGACGCACCAGTCGATCGCGTAATGCTGTCCGACCCAGGCCGTCAACAATCCGCCGAGCGAAAAGCCCGCGAACGTGACGCGTTCGCCCAGCTCTTGGGCCACCGCGACGTATTCCGTCGCGGCCGCGTACAGCTCCTCGGCGCGCAGCCGCGCGAGCGCGGTCGAAAGCGGATTCGCATGACCATGATGGGGCAGACGCGGCACGACCACGTTGTGCCCCCGCTCGAACAGATCGCGCGCCACCCGTTCGAACTGCGCCGGCGTCGTACTCAGCCCGTGCAACAGCACGATGGCGCGGGGAGTGCGTGCGCCGTGGACGTGAGCGATCGTGCGTCCGTTGGGGGCGAGAGCGGGATAATCCCGCGCCACCAAACGGTCGAGTAGCGGAAAGCAGGTAGTCAAGGAAAAGTCCTTAACAGCACCAGCGTGTATCTCCTTTCAGAGCGTACGCGCGAACTGATCGCGGAAGAAGAGCGGTACGGGGTTCACAACTACGCTCCGCTCGATCTCGTCGTCGAGCGGGCGCAGGGCGTTTGGTTATGGGACGTTGACGGCGGGCGCTATCTCGATTGCGTGAGCGCCTATTCGGCTCTCAACCAGGGACACTGCCATCCGCGGATCTACGCCGCACTCGTCGAGCAGGCGCAGAAGGTAACGCTCACGTCGCGCGCCATGCGCAACGATCGCATGCCGGGATTCCTCGAGATGCTGACGCGCCTCACCGGATACGACAAGGCGCTTCCGATGAACACCGGCGTCGAGGCGGTCGAGACGGCGATCAAACTAGCGCGGCGCTGGGCGTACGCCGCGAAGCGCGTGCCGGCCGATCGCGCGGAGATCATCGTCTTCTCCAACAACTTCCACGGGCGCACGATCGCGGCGATTAGCGCCAGCACAACGGCGGAGTACCGCGAGGGATTCGGCCCGTTCGTTCCCGGTTTCGTCCCGGTGCCGTTCGGAGATGCCGACGCTCTCGAACGAGCGATCACCCCAAACACGTGCGCGATACTGATCGAGCCGATTCAGGGCGAGGGCGGCGTGAACGTGCCGCCCGAGGGCTACGTCAAACGCGCGTGGGCGCTCTGTCGCGAACACGACGTTTTATTCATCGCCGACGAGATCCAGACCGGGCTGGGGCGCACTGGCGATCTCTTCGCGTGCGATTACGACGCCGTTCGGCCCGACGTGCTGGTCGTCGGCAAGGCGCTGGGAGGCGGCTTCTACCCGGTGTCGGCGATCCTCGCGAACGACGAGCTCATGCGGCTCTTCGAGCCGGGCAGTCACGGCAGCACGTTTGGCGGCAACCCGCTCGCTTCGGCTGTCGCTCAAGCGGCGCTCGACGTGGTCGTCTCCGAAAATCTTCCCGCACGCTCGCGCTACGCCGGCGCGCGGCTGATGCAAGGCTTACGCGCCGTCTCTTCACCCTTGATAACGGAGATCCGCGGCCGCGGGCTGCTCGTCGGCATCGCCACGACGGTGCCGGCCAAACTCCTCTCCGAGGCCTTGCTGGAGCGCGGCGTCGCAGCCAAGGGCTGCCGCGAGTACGTGCTGCGCGTCGCCCCGCCGCTGGTCATCGACGACGAGGCCATCGCCTACTTCCTGGAACGCTTCGCCGACGCCGTCGGGGAGGTCGGCGCCCGCTCTTGACATTCCCCCGGACGCACGTGATATGGTTGGCGAGCCGAAGCAGCGGCTCGTTCCGCTCACCGGATGCCCACGGGCGATCCGGTCTTCACTTAAGGAACTCTCGGCCGGTTCCGTGGTGGGGTCGCTCCGGCAGCGCCTTTTTTATTTGGAGATGAGCTCATAGCAAGACCCCTGCGCGTCAACGATCAAATTCGCATTCGTGCGGTTCGGGTGATCGACGAAAACGGACACCAACTCGGGATACTGCCGACCGAAGATGCGTTGGCGCGCGCGCGAACCGCCGGGCTCGACTTGATCGAAGTCTCGCCGAATGCGCAACCGCCCGTATGTAAGATCGCGGACTACGGACGGCTCAAGTACGAGCAGTCGAAGAAAGACAAGGACGCTCGCAAGAAACAGCGGCACTTCGAGTTGAAGGAAGTGAAGCTGCGGCCGAAGATCGAGACGCATGACTACGAGACCAAGGCACGGATGGCCGAACGGCTGCTGCTCGACGGGAGCAAGATCAAGGTGACGATCATGTTCCGCGGGCGCGAGATCACGTACACGTCGTTCGGACGGCGACTGCTCGACCGCATGGCCGAGGACCTGGCGCCGCTCGCGACGGTCGAGCGAGAGGCGCGGCTCGAAGGCAAAAACATGTTCATGATCATGGCGCCCCGCATGACGCCGACGGGTCCGCCGAAGTTTTCGACACCGCGCGAACGGGACCACAAGCCGATCGTGCACGAGACACCAGCGAAGGAGCGAACCAGTGCCTAAGATTCGTACTCACCGAGGGACCGCGAAACGCGTGAAGGTCAGCGCGACCGGCAAGGTGACGCACCGTCACCAGTTCGACGGCTGCGGCCACATTCTCAGCAAGAAGTCCCGCAAGCGCAAGCGCAAGTTTCGCAAGGATCAGCCGGTCGCGAAGGGCGACCTGAAGCGCATCGCACCGACGATCCCATACCTGGTCTAACGGAGGCTCGACATGGCACGCATCAAACGCGGCGTAAACGCTCTCAAGCACCGCCACAAGGTCATGAAGCTGGTCAAGGGGTTTCGCGCGTCTCGCCGCCGCAACTATCGCGTCGCCAACGAGGCGTTGCTGAAGTCGCTGGCCTACTCGTTCCGCGACCGGCGCGTCCGCAAGCGCGACTTTCGCTCGCTGTGGATCAGCCGCATCAACGCCGCCGTGCGCCGCGAAGGCCTCTCCTATTCGGTCTTCATGCATGGTCTGAAGAAGTCCGGAGTGAGCCTGAACCGCAAGGCCCTCGCGGATCTGGCCATCTCGGACGAAAAGGCATTCGGGATGCTCCTGAACATGGCACGGCAAGCCGCCCAAAAATAGCTGCCCCGCTCGCCGTAGGGCCGCGCGCGTCCGCGACAGGCGGACGCGCGGTAGTATATAATGGTGGCGTTATGAGACGTTGGGGCTCCGTCTTTGCGACGGCTCTATTCGTCGGGTTGTTCACGCTGCCGGCGCGCTCGGAGTCCGGGCTCGCGTTGACGCCCTCGGTCGCCGCGCAGATCGACCGCATGGCGAAGGACCAAATACACGCGGGGCGGACGCCGGGCATCGCGATCGGCGTCGTAGAGGACGGCCGGCTCGTATATGCGCGCGGATTCGGCTTCGCGACGCTCAGCCGGCACGCCGCGATGATGCCCGACACGGAGTTTTACGCCGGCGGGCTCACGATGGAGTTCACGGCCGCCGCGATCCTATTGCTTGCCCAGGACGGCAAGCTAAGCCTCGACGATCGTGTCAGCAAGTACGTCCCGGAATTTCATCTAGGCAGCGACGTCACGATCGCGCAGCTCCTCACGCAGACCTCCGGGCTCCCGAGCTACACGGCTATACCGAATGTCACGTCGGATCTGACGCGCACGATCAAACTGAACGACCTACTCGCGATGATCGATGGGATCAAACCGCCCGCCCCTCCGGGCGCGATCTATGCGAACAATCCGATCAACTATCTCGTCGCCGGCCTGATCGTGCAGCGCGTCAGCGGCGTCCCGCTCTCCGACTACCTCGAGCAGCATATCTTCTTGCCGCTCGTGATGAATCACACGTTCCTCGCGGGCGACAACGGCATCGGTATCCATGCCACCGGTTACACGAAAAACGGGAGGGGCTTCGTCACCGCTGCGACGTGGGACCCCGCGTGGCTCGACGGCGATTCAGGAATCGTCTCGACGATCTACGATCTCGCCAAGTGGGACATCGAGATGCCTGTCTTGCTGCGCGTGGACTCCGTTCGAACGATGTTCACCCCGATCACGAGCGCCGGGCCGACGCGCTATGGCATGGGATGGGTCATCGACCGGCGCGGCGGCAAGGAGTTCGTCTGGACCAACGGCGAGATCTCGGGTTATCGCGCAATGAACGCGCTGTTGCCGGAGCAGCAAGTCGGCGTGATCGTCCTCTCCAACGTGGACTCGCTGCACGGGCGCTCCGTGACGGTCCCGGAAGAGCTGGGGGCCCGCATCTTGGATCTCTTGGTTCCGCCGACGACGGCCAATCTGGACAATGCCATCGTGACGCGAGCCAAAGAGTGGCTCGAGCGTCTTGCGACCCGTCATCTCGATCGCTCCGAGCTGACACCGTCTTTCAGCGCCTACCTGAGCGACGATCTCATTGCGCGGGAAGACTTCGCCGCGCTAGGGCCGGTTGTGTCGATCGTCCCGATCTCGAGCACCGTCGAGCCGAACGGCGACACGCTCTACGAGTTTCTCGTGCGCTACTCCAATGCGCAGTTTCACTATGACTTCGAGGTAACCGCCGACGGCAAGATCGACGGACTGAGCTTGACCGCCTAGTCCTCTCCGTCGGCTAGCCGGCGTCCCGTGGCCTCGACGACCTTGCCCAACATCGTCACGGCCTCGGCGCGGGTCGCGTTGCTGAACATGTAGCGCAAACGCTCATCGGCATCTTCCACGATCAAGACGGCTCGGCGGCCTCCGCGAACCGCATCGATTAGCGAGCCCAGATAGGCCTCGTCCTCGGGGGCCAACACCGACGGCTCTACGCTCATACGGTTGTGCTCCAACAATCGCTTCAGCACGGCATCAATGTCGCTCGGTATTTCCACCACGTACCTCCAAGATCGGTTCTGCCGCGTCAGTAGCAACGGCGACGATGCAGAAATCTCTCGTACAGTAACTATCGACCAAAATGACTTCCAAATTCATCTTCGCCGCCCTGCAGCCAAAACAGTGCCAGCAAGGTTTTTGCGTCGACGGTTCCTTCAGCGACCAGGCGCCATGCCGCCTCGCGCGTGCACGTGCGCACCTCGATTCGTTCTTCTTCCTCTGTGGCCGGCGCGCCCGCGGTGAGCTGATCGGCGTGAAAGAAGTGCATGAGCTCCGAGCAGAAGCCCGGGGTCGTCCAGACCGAGCCAATCGGCCGCATGCGCCCGGCGAGGTAGCCGGTCTCCTCGCGCAGCTCGCGCCGGGCTCCGTCGGGCGGGCTCTCGCTGGGTTCGGATGTTCCGGCGGGGATCTCCCACAGCGCTGCGTTGGCGGGGTGCCGGTACTGTCGCACCAGAACGATCGTGTCCGGCGCGGGCGTCGCGACGATGGCAACCGAGGCGCCGTGCTCCACAACATCGATACGGTGCTCGCTGCCGTCGGCGAGCCTCACCTCGTCGACCCGGACGCCGAAAACGCGGCCCTCGAAACAGCGGCGGGAGCCGATGACGCGAGGCACTTCTTCCATCGGCAGGCTTTTGGCGGAACGCCGGGACAGGGCCTCGTAAGGACCGCCAATGGCGAAGTCGTCCATCGCTACTGAATTCGGCTGGCTTGCCTTCTTCCTGGTCGTTTTCGCGGCCGTGACCTACGCGCTGTTGCGCTGGCTCGTGCCGCATCACTTCAACGACCGGATCGCCGTCGTGCTGGCCGCCATCTTCGCCGGCCTCGTGATGATCTTCACCCGCGCCGCGGCGTCGAAACGAACGCGAGCCCGCTAACGTGGCGGTACGCCTCGGACTTCACGCCGATCGGCTCGCCGGCGTGCGCGCGCTGCGATCGCCCAAGGGGCGTCGTGCCCAAGGCCGTTTCGCCTTCGAGGGCGTGACGCTCTTGGAGGAGGCGCTCGCGAGCCGCTTCCCGATCGACGAGATCTATTGCACCGCGCCGGCGTACGACGCGACGCCGCGGATCCGCGAGCTGGAGTCGCAGGGCGTCGCCGTCTTCATCATGGACGAACGCAGCGCCGCGCATATCTCGGACGTACGAACGCCGAGCGGCGTGGTGGCCGTCGCGCCGACGCGGCTCCAGTCCGCCGCGGAGGTTGCGCGCGGCGCGACGCTGCTCTTGGTGCTCGCCGACGTCAACGATCCGGCCAACGCGGGATCACTGCTGCGCTCGGCCGATGCCTTCGGGTGTGGCGCCGTGGCCTTCGGGCGCCTGGGCGTGGATCCGTACCACCCCAAGGTCGTGCGCGGCTCGATGGGCGCCGTCTTCCGTCTCGCCATCTCGATTGCGGATGCGCCCGAAGTGTCTGCGGCGGCCGCCGCGGCCGGCATGCGCCTGGTCGGCCTCGCCGCGAACGGCGCCTGCCTGGAGGCCAGGCAACTCAAGCGTCCGCTTGGGATCATCGTGGGCAACGAGCGCCATGGGTTGGGGCGCTGGGCGCCGCTGTGCGGGCAAGTGCTCGCCATCCCGATGCAAGGACGCGGCGAGAGCCTGAGCGCGGCGGTCGCCGGATCCATCGCGCTGTACGAAGCGGGACGCGCTTTTGCGGATCAAGGGAGCGCTTTTCGGCCTTGTCAAGAGAGTGGTGCCGAGCCAAAAAGTCAAGACTACCGGTGCTAAAAGTCGCATGGTATACTCAGCCCATTCCGCGACAGGGCCGCCCCGGAGCCGACGGCTCAGAAGGAGACAGCAAACGCTATGGCAACGTCCTATCTCTTCTGGAGGCTTTTCGCCCAAACGGGTTCGATCGACGCCTACCTGGCTTACCGAAGGCTGAACGCGGCGCCCGCGACAACCTAGACTGGGGGACGTTCGCACACAAAGCTACGAAAACCGAACTTGGAAGCGCCCGGTAGAATGAAACGACCGGGCGTTTTGCTTATGAGACGATGACCGAGTTAACGCAGCTACTCGCTGATCTGGAAAAGCGCTTCGCCGCCGATGCGGATGGGGCCGCCGGCGTGCAGGCGCTGGAAGACGTGCGCATCGCCTATCTCGGCAGAAACGGCGAGGTTACCAAAGTGCGCCGCACGATCGGCACGCTTCCGCCGGCGCAGCGACCGGCGGCGGGGAAGGCGATCAATGACGCCGTCGCTGCGATGGAAGAACGATTGCAGGCGGCACAGACTGCCCTGGAATCGAACGCGGTCGGCACGGAGCTCGCCGCGTCGATCGACGTAACCTTCCCCGCAATCGCACCACAGATCGGATCGATTCATCCGGTGCGCCGGATCATCGAAGAAAGCTGCGACTACTTCATGCGCCACGGCTTCGCGGTGGTCGTCGGCCCCGAGGCCGAGCCTGATTACTACAACTTCGACGCGCTGAACATCCCCAGCGAGCATCCGGCGCGCGAGAGCTTCGACTCGTTTTGGCTGACCGATAGCGTGCTGCTGCGCCCGCACACGTCGCCGATGCAGATTCGCACGATGCAGCAACACCGTCCCCCGATCGCGATCGTGGCGCCCGGAAAGTGCTTTCGCCGCGACGCTGTCGACGCGCGGCATCTCTTTCAGTTTCATCAGGTCGAAGGGCTGCTCGTCGCGGACGACATCCATTTCGGCCACCTGAAAGGCATGCTGACCGGATTGTGCCGCGAGTTGTTCGGTCCGGAGCAACGCGTTCGCTTTCGCCCGTCGTACTTTCCGTTCACCGAGCCGAGCGCCGAAGTCGACACGACCTGCCCCAAGTGCCACGGTGACGCTGCGGGGGGCCGGTGCAATCTCTGCGGCGGCTCGGGATGGATCGAGCTGGGCGGAGCCGGAATGGTGCACCCCAATGTGCTGCGCGAGGTCGGTTACGATCCCGACGTGTATTCGGGTTGGGCTTTCGGCTTCGGCGTAGAGCGGCTCGGCCTGGCGCGCTACGGGGTCGACGACATCCGCCGCTTCATCAACAGCGATCCCGATTTTCTCGCGCAGCTGAGTTGACCGGATACAACGCGTGCGTGTACCGATAAGCTGGCTGCGGGAGTACGCCGCAATCCCGGGCGACACCGAAGCGATCGCCGGTCGACTGGCCATGCTCGGCTTTCCGGTCGCCGACATCGAGAAGCGACCCGCGATCACCGGCGTCGTAACCGGGCGCATCGTGGAGCTCGAAAAGCATCCCAACGCCGACCGGCTGCGGGTCGCGCGGGTCGACGTCGGCGCGGCCGAACCTCTGACGATCGCGACCGCGGCCACGAACGTGGCGGCCGGCCAGTTCATCGCCGTGGCGACCGTCGGCGCGCAGCTTCCCGCGTCGCGGATCGAGCGGCGCACGATGCGCGGCGTCGTCTCGCACGGCATGATGATCTCGGCCGACGAGTTGGCGCTGCCGGCGGAGTGGTTCGAGGACGGGATCCTGCAGCTCGATCGAGGGACTCCGCTCGGCGCGGACGCCGTCGAGCTCTTTGGACTGCGCTGCGACGTGCTCGACGTCGAGATCACGGCGAACCGCCCCGATGCGACATCGATCGCCGGGCTGGCGCGCGAGCTCGCGGCCTCCTACGGCGTTGCGTTGCAGCTGCCGCCGCTGCGGGAGTCTTACGACGCACCCGAGCCGCCCGGCGAGACGCCGCGAGTCGTGCTGCAGTCCGCGGATTGCCACCGGTTCGTGGCGCAGCGCTTCGACCGCGTGCAGGTCGGGCCGGCGCCGGCGTGGATGCGCATCCGGCTCGCCCTGGCCGGCCAGCGTCCCATCAACAACATCGTGGACGTGTCGAACTACGTGATGCTGGAGACGGGACAGCCGCTGCACTTTTACGATGCCGCGCGCATTGCGGACGGCACGCTCACGGTGCGCAGCGCGCGCGACGGCGAGAAGATCGTGACGCTCGACGGCGTTACGCGTCCGCTCTCGCCGTTGTCACTCGTGATCGCCGACGATAGCGCGCCGCTCGGCCTCGCGGGGCTCATGGGGAGCGCATCCAGCGAGGTGACGACGTCGACGAGTGCGATCGTCGTCGAAGCCGCCAACTTCAGCGGCCCGCGGGTCCGCCGAATGAGCAATGCGCTCGGCCTGCGCACCGAGGCGTCGACGCGGCACGAGAAGTCGCTGGCGCCCGCGTTGACGGACTTCGGCGCCGCGCGCGCCGCGCAGCTCTTGACGGAGCTCGGGGCGACCGCATATCCCCCGCACGCGTTTGGAGCCGAGATCGTGACGCCCGCGCCGATTCGTCTGCCGCTACGCGACGTGCAACGGCTGTTAGGGCTCACGATCCCGCCCGAACGCATAGCCCGCCATCTCGAGGCGCTCGGTTGCGCCGTGGAGCCGGCCGGACCTAGCACGCTCGCGGTGACGGCTCCGCCGTGGCGCCGCGACCTCACGATCGCCCCCGACCTGATCGAAGAGGCCGCGCGGATCGAGGGATACGACCGGATCGAGGCCGTCGAGCCGTCGGTGCCGCCCCACGCGATCTCCAGCGCGGCGTTCTTTCGCGAGCGGCACCTCGCGCACGCACTCGCGGCGCTCGGCTATCGCGAGATCGTCACGCACTCGCTGCGCGGCTCCGCGTACGGCGACGCTCCGGTGGCGGTTCGCAACCCGCTCTCGGAAGAGCAGCGGTTTTTGCGCGGCTCGCTGGTTCCGGGAATGCTCGAATACCTCGCCGGCATCGCAGCGGCTCGAATTTTCGAGCTCGGTGACGTCTTTCGCGCGGACGGCGACGCCGTGGCCGAACGGACCGTGCTCGGGTTCGGCTTTACGTCGAACACCGATTCCGCGCGGCCTTGGCGGGACGAGGCGTTCCTGCGCCTGCGCGGCGACTGCGAGGCGCTGCTGCGAAAGATAACGGGAAGAGCCGTCGAGACGTCGCCCGGCGGCGGCGCGGAGCTCCATCCGGGCAAGCGCGCGGCGTTGACGATCGAGGGCCGCGTCGTCGGCGAGCTCGGGAGCGTGAACCCGCGCTTGAGCCGAGCGTACGGAGTGTCCGGCAACGCGTACGTCTGCCTCATCGACGTCACCGCACTGCCCGAGTACGCGGTGCCGCGGTATCGCGTGCCGTCCCGCTTCCCCTCGACGTACCGCGACGTCGCGCTCGTGGTGCGCGACGACGTGAGCGCGCGCGAGGTCGAGCAAGCCGTCGCCGCGGCTGCCGGCCCGTTGTGCACCGGCGTGCGTGCGTTCGACGAGTACCGCGGGCCGCAGGTCGCGGAGGGACACAAGAGCCTCGCCGTGCGCGTCACCCTGCAACGCTTCGACGCGACGATTACCGACGAGGAAGCCGACGCGGCGATCGCCGCCGTCCTCGCCGCACTCGGCGAGCGGTTGGGAGCGGCGATTCGAACGTGATCGCCGGCGTCGCCTGGCCCGACGCGGTGATCGTCATCGTGCTCGGCATCGCAACCTACAAAGGATACTCGCGCGGATTCGTCTTCGAGTTGGGTGGCGCGGTCGCGGTAACCGCGGCGCTGGTGACGCCGTGGTTCTACAACGGTTTCCTGGATTCGGAGATCGAGGCGATGACCAAGCTCGGTCCCGGATCGGCGCACGTCATCGGCATGTTCGGCACCGGGCTCCTGACCTACGTGGCTCTCCTGATCGTGGCGCGGCTGCTCGGCGCCATCGCGAAGCTCCCGGTGCTGGGCATCGGCAACGCCCTCGGCGGAGCGTTCATCGGGTTCGCCAAGGGCGCGATATTGCTGTGGCTCGTGCTGTACGTGTCGCTCTTCTTTCCGCTCTCGCCCGACATCCGCGCCGGACTGCACGACTCGCGCCTCGCGCCGTACTTGGTGACATACGATGCACCCCTCGACGACGCTATCCTATCGACGATTCCGTGGTTCGCGCGCCCGTTCGTGCAACCGTATTTTAGGCGACACCACTTGTAACGCGCCCAGCGAGTGCCTCGATTGCGGCGCCGGTCGCGGCTCCGGGCGTCACGTCGTGGCCGAGATCCAGCAGCGTGAGCTCGATCGCGCCGATCGCGCCGAGAAGGTCCACGTCGCGAACGTCGCCCATCGTCCCGAAGCGCAGGATCTTTCCGGCGAGTTCGCCCTGGCCGCCGGAAAGGACGACGCGATGTTTTTCACGCAGCCGCTTCAGCAACGCCGCAACGTCGACGCCGTCCGGCGGATAGGCCGCTACGACCGTCGGCGAATGGGCGGCGGGCGCCGAAACGAGCGTGAAGCCGAGCCGCTCGAGCGCGGCACGAACGGCTGCGGCGTGGCGAGCGAAGCGCGCCCACGACTCCTCCATCCCGTCGGCGTGATAGCGCTCGAGCGCGACGTCGAGCGCGTAGAGGATCGATATCGGGGGTGTCCACGGCATCTGACCATGCTGCGCCGCCTCGCGCGCGTGGCGCAAGTCGAAGTAGAACCGCGGCGATTTTGCGTGCGCCATGCGCTTCCACGCGCGGTCGCTGGCGGCCAGCATCGCGACGCCCGGCGGCGCCGCAAAAGCCTTCTGCGAAGCGGCGACGACAACGTCGTAGCCCCATTCGTCCATGCGCAACTCCGACGCGCCGAGCCCGCTGATCGAATCGACCAGCGTTAAGGCACCGTGAGCCTGCAGGATCGGCGCGAGCGCGGCCATGTCATTCGTGACGCCGGTCGACGTTTCGTTGTGCGTGAGCAAAACGCCGGCGATCTCGCGCTTCGCGTCGGCCGAAAGGCGCGCCTCGAGGGCGCGCGGATCGAGTGCCGCGCCGACCGCGGTCTCGAGCGGTTCGACCGAGCAGCCATAGCGCTCCGCAATCGCCGCGAAGCGCTTGCCGAAGACGCCGACCGCGCATGAGAGCACGCGGTCGCCCGGGGTAAAGACGTTAGCGACGGCGGTCTCGAGGGCGCCGGTGCCCGAGCTGCCGAGGAGCACGACGGTGCCTTGCGTGCCAAAGATCGGCTGCAGGGCGCTCGTGATGCGACCGAGCATCGCCGCGAATTCGGGGCCGCGATGGTCGATCAGCGGACAGGCCAAGGCCTCGACGACCGGCTGAGCGAGCATGACCGGGCCTGGAAGGAATAACAGTTGCCGCGGCATCGAATACTGCTTCGATGGACGTCGCGAGCATCCGCCTTACCGAGCTCTCCTCGTGCGCCGGCTGCGCGGCGAAGCTCGGCGCGGCAGAGCTGCGTCGCGTGATGGAGCACGTGTCGCCTGCGACGAACGAGCGCGTGTTGGTCGGTTACGGCGGCGGCGACGATGCGGGCGTGTATCTCGTGCGCGACGATCTGGCGCTCGTGCAGACGGTCGACTTCTTCACGCCGATCGTCGACGACCCGTACGATTTCGGCCGCATCGCGGCGACCAACGCACTCTCGGACGTCTACGCGATGGGCGGACGACCCTTATGCGCGCTCAACATCGTCGCGTTTCCCGAAGATCTCGACCTCGCGATCTTGGCGCGGATCCTCGACGGCGGCGCCGCGGTCGCACGCAGCGCCGGCGTCGCGATTCTTGGCGGTCACACGATCAAGGACGCGGAGCCGAAGTACGGCATGGCCGTCAGCGGCGAGATCGATCCGCGGCGCATCGTGACCAACGCCGGCGCGCTGCCCGGCGACGCGCTCGTGTTGACCAAGCCGCTCGGCACGGGAATCCTGACGACGGCACTCAAGCGCGGCGCGATCGCGGACGCCGATCTACGCGAAGCCGTCAACTGGATGACGACGCTCAACGATCGCGCGTCGGAGGCGATGCTGGGCGCGAACGCGCATGCCGCGACGGACGTCACGGGTTTCGGCCTACTCGGCCATGCCGACAACGTGGCACGCGCATCAAACGTACAGCTCGTCGTTAACGCGAGGTCCGTGCCGTTCATGCCGGCCGTGCTCGATCTGATCGAGGCGGGAATGGTGCCGGGCGGCACGCGTCACAATTCGGAGACGCACGCCGCGTTCACCACTTTCGCGCCCTCGGTGCCGGAACCGCTGCGCATTGGCCTCTCCGACGCGCAAACCTCGGGCGGATTGCTGATCAGCGTGGCGCGCGACCGCGTCGAGCAGTTATCGCGCGATTTATGCGCGCACGGCGCCCTCGCCGCCGTGATCGGCGAAGTACGCGAAGGCGCCGGTATCGACGTCCACTAGCCGCACGCGCGGGGCGCACCTCGCCGCCGCTCTTCGTTTGTTCGAACGCTAAATCAGGCGATCAGCGTTTGATCGGACGCTTGCGCTCGCTGACGCGCTTCACGACGCCGTTGCGACGTTTGGCTTGCCCCGATCGGGCGCGCAGTGGCACGACGTTGTTAGTCTTTCCGTCGGCGCCGAGCGGCACGGGCGAGATAAGGCGCTTGCCCAGCGCGTTGAAGAGGACCTCGGAGAGCTCGTCGACCGGCACGAACGTCATGCTGTCGCGCACTTCCTTCGGAATGTCGTCGAGATCCATCTCGTTGCGGCGCGGAATGAGGATCTTCGTGATCCCCGCGCGCTTGGCGCCGAGCACTTTCTCTTTCAGCCCGCCGATCGGCAGCACTTGTCCGGTAAGCGTGATCTCGCCGGTCATCGCGAGGGTCGGATCGACCTTGATGCCGGTCAGCATCGAGGCAATCGACGTCGCGAGCGCGATGCCCGCCGACGGGCCATCCTTCGGCGTCGCGCCGGCGGGAACGTGGATGTGAATGTCATGCTTCGAGAAGTAATCCTCGGGCAGCCCGAGCTCGCCCGAGCGCGAGCGCAGGAACGAGACGGCGGCCTGCGCGCTCTCCTTCATCACGTCGCCGAGTTGGCCCGTGAGAACGAGCTTGCCGGTCCCGGGCATCGCCTGCGTCTCGAGGAACAGGATGTCGCCGCCGACCGGCGTCCAGACCATGCCCGTCGCCACGCCCACGGAGGCCACGCGCTTGCGCACCTCGTTGAAGAAGCGCGGCTTGCCTAAGTACTCGGCGAGATTTTCCGGCTTCACGCGCGCCTTGTAGCGCGGGCTCTCGGCGATCTTGCGCGCGATCTTTCGGAAGACCGTGCCGATCTCGCGCTCGAGGTTGCGCACGCCGGCCTCGCGCGTGTAGTCGTTGATGATCGCTCGGATCGCGGCGTCGCTGATCTGCGCCTGTGTCTCGCGCAGCCCGTTGTGCTGGCGCTGTTTCTTCACGAGATAACGCCTGGCGATCTGGAGCTTCTCGAGCTCTGTGTAGCCCGAGAGCGTGATGATCTCCATGCGGTCGCGCAGCGGCGGCGAGATCGTGTCGAGGTTGTTGGCCGTACAAATAAAGAGCACCGCCGAAAGATCGAACGGCAGATCGAGATAGTGGTCGCGGAAGTTGTTGTTTTGCTCCGGATCGAGCACCTCGAGCAGCGCGGACTGCGGGTCACCGCGAAAGTCCGCGCCCACCTTGTCGATCTCGTCGATCATCATCACCGGATTTCGCGTGCCCGCGTCGCGGATCGCGCGCACGATCGTGCCGGGCATCGCGCCGATGTAGGTGCGGCGATGGCCGCGGATCTCGGCCTCGTCGTGAACGCCGCCGACCGAGAGGCGCACGAACTTGCGCCCCATCGCCCGAGCGATCGACTGGCCCAACGATGTCTTGCCTACGCCGGGCGGGCCGACGAAGCACAGGATCGGCCCGGTGAGCTTCTTCTTGAGCTTCCCGACCGCGAGATACTCGATGATGCGGTCCTTGATCTTGTCGAGATCGTAGTGATCCTCGTCGAGGGTGGCGCGCGCGGCCTTGATGTCGATGTGGTCGGCGGTCTCGACGTTCCACGGCAGCGTCACGAGCCAGTCGAGATACGTTCGGATCACGCTGTATTCCGGACTCGCCTGGGGCACCTTCGAGAGCCGGTCGAGCTCGCGATCGGCGGCCTTCTTGACGTCGGGCGGCATCGCCGCGGCGTCGATCTTCGAGCGCAGCTCGTTGGTTTCGGCCTGCTGAGGATCGACCTCGCCGAGCTCTTCCTGGATCGCGCGCAGCTGCTGGCGCAGGTAGAACTCGCGCTGGTTCTTTTCCATCTCGCGCTGGATGTCGCTCTGAATCTTGTGACCGAGCTCGACGACTTCGAGCTCCTTGGTCAGCAGCAGCGTGAGCTTGCGCATGCGCTTGGCGGTGTCGCGCTCTTCGAGCAGTGCTTGACGGTCGGCGGTGTCGAGGCGCATCGTCGATGCGACGAAGTAGGTGAGCACCACCGGATCGGTGATGTTCGCGACCTCCATCTCCATCTCGCGCGGCGCCTGCGGCAGATACGACAGCAGCTTCTGGAAGAGGCCGGCGAGGTTGCGCTGCATCGCGACGAGCTCTTCGTTCTCGACCGTCGTGTCGGGAAGCTCGGTGTATGCCGCGACCATGTAGGGCGAGACTTGCGTGAACTGATCGATCCTGAAGACCTGTTGGCCGGCGACGATGCAGCGCAGCGTGCCGTCCGGAACCTTGAGCATCTTCTGGATTACGCCGATCGTCCCGATGCGATGTACGTCGTCGGGCCCCGGGTCTTCGATCTCGCGATCCTTCAGCACCGTCAGGCCGATCGTCTTGCCCTCACGCAGCGCCTCCTCGACCAACGCGATGCCGGGCTTCTTGACGACCGCGAGCGGAATGACCGTGTGCGGGAAGAGCACGGCCTCCTGCAGCGGCAGAATGCCGATCAGGTTGGCGGGGACGACGTTTTGGTTCGGCTTTTCGGCCGTGGGCGTTTCGGCCATACGATTAGGAATGGGTCCTCTTGACGACGAGATGCAGCTCGGTGCGTGCGGTCGGCATGTACGCCGTTGCCGCGATCGGTGCGACGACGACCAGGAGGCCGTCCTCGTAGCTGGCCGCGACACGGTCGTATTCGATCGCGACCGGCAATAGAATGCGTTTGACGAAATCGCCGCGTGCGATCTCCTTTTGGACGAACGACCCGCGCCGCCGGTGCGCCGCCTGCAGGCGGCGCCCCGTGATGACGAGGCTCCGCTCGTCGAACGCGACGCTCAGCGTCTCGGCGTCCGCACCGGCGACTTCGATCACGACGATGACGCTGCGCTGATCTTCGTCGACGAAGACGTCGGCGTTGGGGGCAAACGTCCCCAAGCGAGCGCGAACGACGAAATCCATCGGCCCTACAACCCGCTATCCCGGCGCTCGGATGCCCTTCGACTCGCTTTCGCTCGCTCAGGACAGGCTACGCCGCAAAGGGTCCGAGCGGTCATAAGCTCGGATCGGGCAGCGCCCGTCCGGGCGGCCAAATAATGCAGGGCGCCAGCGTGATGCGCAGCGGACCGAACGCGTCGGGCGGAATCCGTACCGCGAAAAACTGTGGGTATTTCGTCGCTACCCCGTAGCGGCTCTGCGGCGGAAAGCTGGTGATGTTCTTCGTCGCGACGTGTGTGGCGGCGAGCACCGTGTTGATCGCCGTCGCGTCGGCCGGCGACATATAGTCTGTGCTGCGCTCGCCGAGCCAGGTCGCGCCGTTCTGTGTCGTGTAGAGGAAGCCGATGATCTCGCCGGGCATCATCGTCGCCGTCGAGACGACCTGGTCGATGCGCACGATCTGCATCGCGCGCGAGACCGGCGGCTGGAGCACCCGTGGAACGGCCCGCGCCGAGTCGAGGCACGCGCCGTCCTCGAGCGGCGGTTGGGCGGCGATCGCTGAGGCCGGAGGAGCCGGGGGCGGCGCTTGCGCCACGGTAGAAGCGAGAGTCGTGAGGAAGAACGTCGCTAGTGCAAACATACCCGCAAGGTTCGCCTAAACTTCTGCGCCGCCTCGGTGCCCGCGACGCCGCGCTTATTGTGATGGGCGGGATCATCGGCTCGGGCATCTTCATGAACCCATCCGTCGTCGCGCGCCACGTGCATAGCGGGCTGCTCGTGATGCTGGTTTGGGTGCTCGGCGGTTTGGTGGTGCTGCTCGGCGCCGGCGTCTTCGCCGAGCTTGCCGCCCGACGACCACACGACGGCGGAGTCTACGCTTACATGAAGGACGCCTTTCACCCCTCACTGGCCTTCATGTATGGATGGACGCTGCTGCTCGTCTCACAGAGTGGCGGCGCGGCGGCCGCGGCAGTCACGTTCGCAAAGTACTTCGCTCCGCTCACCGGATGGCAGCTTCCGAGCGGACTCGTGGCGGGGATCGCAATAGCGTTCTTTACGGCAATCAACGCGTTGGGAGTGCGAACCGGGGCGACGACGCAGAATCTCTTCATGATTGTCAAGATCGTGGCAATCGCGGGTTTCGTCGTCGTCGGCCTCGTTGCGCCGCATGCTGCACCCGTTCCAAATCAATCCGGCACCTTCGCCGGTGGGGCATTTGCGGCCATCGGCCTCGCTCTCGTTCCGGTGCTTTTCGCCTACAGCGGCTGGCAGACGTCGAGTTTTATGACGGCGGAGCTCAAGGAACCGCACGTGACGCTGCCGCGCGGCATGATTGCGGGCGTCGCCGTCGTCATCGTCCTGTACCTCGCCGTCAACGCGGTCTGCCTGCGCACGCTCGGGGTCGATGCGCTCGCCGCCACGAGCACTCCGGCCTCCGAAATTGCGCGGCTCGCATTCGGCCCGATAGGTCTGCGGATAATGGCGAGCGTTATCGCGTTGTCGACGCTAGGGTTTTTGAGCAATCAAATTCTCACGTCACCTCGCGTCTACTTTCAGATGGCCGCCGACGGCACGTTCTTCAAGCAGCTCGCATGGGTGAACGGGCGAACGCACGCGCCGGTGATAGCGATTGTTGCCCAGGGCTTGATCGCGCTGATCATCTCGTTCCTCCCGTACGAGCGGATATTGAACTACGTGACGTGCATCGACTACATCTTCTTCGGCTTAGCGGCCATTGCGCTCATCGTCTTTCGCAATCGCGACGCTCGCGATCCCGCGGCTCCTGCACCAATCATTCGAATGCCCGGCCACCCCGTAACCACCCTGATGTTCCTTGTCGTTGCGTGGGGTGTCGTCGGCGACGTTATGATCACCTCGCCCGAGACGACGATCGGGCTCGCGATCCTAATCTCGGGTCTGCCGGTCTACTGGTTCTTCGCTCGGCGAGGGGCGGTAGCTCGCGAGGTCACCACGTAAGCTAAGGGATGAATTCGGTCAGGATTTGCGGGAGTACCTCCGCCGCCGTGCCGCGCAGCGCGCAGTCGACGCGCTCGCTGATCGCCGTTGCCTCCGGATTGATCTCCGCTACGAAAGCCTGCCTATTGTAGTGTGTCGCGAGCGCGGCGGCCGGATAGACGACCGCGCTGGTCCCCACGACGAGGATGACGTCCGCATTCGCAGCCGCCTGCTCGGACGCTCGCCACGCGGCCTGCGGCAGCGGCTCGCCGAACCAGACGATATCGGGCCGCAAGAGCCCGCCGCAGTCATGCTCGATCTCGGTCAGCGGCAAACCCTCGTCGGGCAGCGGGCGACGCGCGCCGCAGCGCGCGCAGCGCGCCTCGCGCAGGTTTCCGTGCAGCTCGAGCACGTTGCGCGATCCGGCCCGCAGGTGCAGCGAATCCACGTTCTGCGTCGCGAGCGTGAAATCGGCGACGACGCATTCGAGCTGCGCTAGCGCGACGTGGCCGGCGTTGGGCTTCGCGCGCCCGTGCGCAGATTTGCGCTCGTTATACCACGTCCACACCAGCCGCGGATCGCGCGCGAAGCCTTCCGGCGATGCGAGCTCTTCGACGCGGTGGGTGCGCCAGAGACCGCCCACACCGCGAAACGTCGGCAAGCCGCTCTCGGCCGAAATGCCCGAGCCGGTCAGCACGAACACCGACGAGGCTGCGCGCAACGCACCGACGAGCTCGTCCAACTGCGTCGCCGTCACGCTTTACCGAGATGCGACGATGCAGCTTGCCGAACGGAAGTCAGCAAGATGAACGCGATCCATACCTTAGTTGTCTGGTCTACGGCGACGATTTGACTTTGGCGAGGAAATTGTAGAACGATCCGCGGATCGTTGCGGTGCCCGAGATTTCGCCGTCGCCCGAAAGCGTACCGCGCACGGTGAATCCGCCCGGCGCCTGCAGGTTCAGCGTCACGTGGCCCTCGCTCACGCCGCCGCTGACGGCGACGATGCGCCCGTACAACGGGTCGGGTCGTACCGACTCCGACGTGTACGTGCCGCTGATGATGCCGTGGTCGAACTTGAGCTTCAGCGAGCCCGAATACGGCACGCGCGAGGGGCCGAACGTCGGCTGGTACGCCGCGACGTAGGTCGCCTGCCATACGCGCCCGTGCACCACGACGGCCGCGGCGGGAAGCGCCTGCGCGGCGATCAGCGCGACGAGCAGCACGGCTGCGCGCGGCTTCATTTCGCCGCCGCCGCCTCCATCATGCGCTCCCACTCGTCGCGATCGATCCGAAGCGTGTCCTCGTCGAGCTGCGCGAGCGGCTTGCCGGCAAGATGCTCGCGCTCGCACAGGTCGCGTTCCTTCGTGTCCACGTACAACAAACCGGTGACGAACTCGCCCCGGTCGCGCGTTTCGTGAATCGTCTTGAGCGCCGTGATTCCGTCCGTCGGATCGTAATCCACGTCGAGCTTGCGCAGCAGCACGTGCGAACCATCTTCGAGCTCGACGTCGCGGACGGTGCCGGGCTCGTAATCGACGTTGATCTCGCGTCCGCCGGCGATGTAGTCGGCGGTGTGCAGCACGACGTCGTGATCCTTCACGTAGGCGTAGCTCTTCGTGGAGCCCTCGTGGTCGTTGAACGTGACGCACGGGCTGATGACGTCGAGAACCGCGGTTCCGCGATGCGAGAAGGCCGCCTGCAGCAGCGGGACGAGCTGCTTGCCGTCACCCGAGAACGACCGCGCGACGAAGGTAGCGCCGAGCTCGATGGCCAGGCCGCAGATGTCGATCGTCGCGTATTCGTTGGCCTTCCCGCCCTTCTGCGTCGAGCCGACGTCGGCCGTCGCCGAGAACTGTCCCTTCGTCAGGCCGTAGCAGCCGTTGTTCTCAACGATGTACGTGCAATCGAGATTGCGTCGGATCATGTGACAGTACTGCCCGAGTCCGATGCTGGCCGTGTCGCCGTCGCCGCTGATGCCGAGCACGAGCAGCTCGCGGTTGGCGAGCTTGGCTCCGGTCGCGGCCGACGGCATGCGTCCGTGCAGGCCGTTGAACCCGTGGGCCTGCTCCACGAAATAGGCCGGTGTCTTGGACGAGCAGCCGATGCCGCTCATCTTCGCGAGCTTGTGCGGCTCGATCCCGTAGTCGTATAGGGCTTTGATAAGATGGTTCGTGATCGAGTTGTGGCCGCAGCCCGCGCACAGCGTGGTCGGAAGCCCTTTGTAGACCTCGCGCGTGAGACCGACGACGTTTAAGTTTACTGTCATAATTTAGTCTGCTACGACCGCCGGCGCACGCTCTTCCGCCAGCAGCGGATCGATAATTGCGTGGGCGTCGATCGGGACGCCGTTGTAGTGCCGAATCGATTCCAGGCGGCCGATCAAGTGCGTGGGAAGTTCCGTGCGCAAGATACCGTGCAGCTGTCCGTCGCGGTTCTGTTCGACGACGTAGACGCGATCGTGACGCTGCACGAACGTCGCGACCTCGGGCGAGAGCGGCAGCGCGCGCACGCGCATGTAGTTCAGCTCGACGCCGGCATCGAGCAGGAAGTCGCGCGCCTCGACAACCGCGTGGTGCGTCGTCCCGTAGGCCAGCACCGCCACCTTGCGACCTTTTTTCTCCTCGACGACCGGCGCCGGCACGGCCCGGCGCGCCGTGTCGTGCTTGCGGCTGAGGCGATCGAGGTTGCGCTGCCAGACCTCGGGCATCTCGGAGTAGCGCGCCTCCTCGTCGTGCCCGGTGCCGCGGGTGAAGAAGCCCGCGCCGGGATGTTTCGTCCCCGGCAGCGTGCGGTACGCGATGCCGTCCTTGTCGACGTCGCGGTAGCGTCCCCACGACTTCATCGACGCGAGGTCGTCGGCATCCAGCACCTTGCCGCGGTCGAACGGCTTCTCCGGATAGCGCAACGGCGGCGTCAGCCACGAGTTCATGCCGAGATCCAGATCGCTCAGCACAAAGACCGGCGTCTGAAAGCGTTCGGCCAGATCAAACGCCTCCATTGCGAACTCGTATGCCTCGGTGACCGTCGCCGGAAGCAGTACGATGTGTTTCGTATCGCCGTGCGAGAGCGTGTACGCAAACGACACGTCGCCCTGCATCGTGCGGGTCGGCAGGCCGGTCGACGGCCCGGCGCGCTGCACGTCGAAGATCACGCCCGGCACCTCCGCGAAATACCCGAAACCGGCGTACTCCGCCATCAGCGAGATGCCCGGCCCGGAGGTCGAGGTCATCGCGCGCGCGCCGGCCCAGCCCGCGCCGAACACGATCCCGGCGGCGGCCAGCTCGTCTTCGGCTTGCACGATCGCGAAGTTATGCTCGCCGCTCACTGAGTCCACGCGATAGCGGTCGCAGTATTGAATGAAGTATTCGCAGAGCGACGACGAGGGCGTGATCGGATACCAGGCGGCGACCGTGCATCCGCCCATCATGCATCCGAGCGCCGCGGCACGATTGCCCTCCATGAACAGCAGGCCCGCGGTCCTTCCGTCCATCGGCACCAGGCGCCACGGATCGTGCTTCTCGAAGTGCTGCTTCGCGTATTCGAAGCCGAGGTTGACCGCCGACATGTTGAGCTCCACGGCCGACGGCTTGCTGCGGAACTGCAAGCGAAGGCTCTCCTCGACCGTAGATGCCGGAACCTCGAGCAACTGCGCGACCGCGCCGACGTAGATCATGTTCATCAAGTACTTGCGCAGGTTGCCCTTATCGGCGAAGTGCTCTTTGGCCAGCGCGGTGAACGGCACGGCGTAGTAGCTGAGGTCCTCGCGCAGCGTGTCGCCCTTGCACGGAAAGCTCTCCTCGTGAATCACCGCGCCGCCCGACTTGACGCCGGCGACGTCTTGCTGCCAGGTCGCCGCGTTGAGAGCGACGAGCACGTCGAAGTCGCGCGCCCGGCACTGGTAACCGAGCGCCGAGATGCGCACGTCGAACCAAGTGGGCAGGCCCTCGATGTTCGAGGGGAAGACGTTCTTGGGAGCTACGGGAATGCCGAGCCGCGCGATGGCGTTGGTCAGGACGAGGTTCGAGGACTGGCTTCCCGAGCCGTTGACCGTAGCCACGCGGATGGTGAAATCGTTGACGTTGCGCGCGGGCATGCTATGGGATTATTCGTTTCAGGCCGGAGGCCTGCGAAGGATGCCGCAAGAACGACGCCGCGATGCTGGCTCTCGCTCACGTCGTCCTTCAGGTCGGCTTTTGCGGCACGATCGCTCGAGCGTCACCCAATGCGACCGTGGCCTTGCGGGTTCGGCTGACGGATCGGATCGGCCGGACGGAGGTGGATCGAGTCTACCGCTTCGAGCGCGGCGACGATGACAAGGCGGTCGTCGAGTTCGACAGCTCGTTCGGCATCTATCGGATCGCGCTCGACGCCCCCAAGTACCGCTGCTCCGCGACGGACTATCTCTTTTTCATCGCGGGAGTCGATCGCAACATCACGGAGAGGCTCAGCGATGCTCCGGCGCCAGAGCCCGGCAAACCGGTGCTGCTCTCCGGACAGGCACCGCAGTCGTTTCTCTACGTCCAGCCGACGTTCGTCCTCTTCGATAAGAGCCAAACCGCGTGCAAGAAACCGGTTCCAGCAACCCTGCCGGCGCAGATCGTCGTGGAGAACGATCAGGACGGATATTACACCTGGCTGTATTCGGACCCGGCGGCCGCGCCCGGCTCGCAGCAGCTGGCGCTGCGCCTGCGCACGCCCACGCATCAATACCACTACGTTCGCATCAACATACCGTTTCCGATGCCGTGGGGCGGATGGCCGAGCAGCATCCGATTCGACGTGACCCAAGATATGGTGGACTCCCTTGCGAGCGAGCCGACGAATACGCTCCTCTGCCCGAAGCTCTGGAGAACCTCAGCGGGCTGACATGCCGATCGTTGCGGCGCTCGACGTAGCCGACGCGTACACTATTTGGCTGCGCACCCGCTCGGCCGTTACGAGCGCGACGTATCCGGCGCGTATCGACTACACGATCGCCGTCAGCGGACTCGACGGCGCGCGCGTCGCCGTCGACCACTATCGCGCGAGCTGCGATCCGGGTTATAGTGCTATCCGCGTTTTCCCCATCAGCGACGAGGAACTCGCTGCGCCGGCACCGGTTCCGCACGGCTTCGACTTCTCGTTTAAGATCTCGCTGTCCACCGGCAGGCTCGCGCCTGCCATCGCTACAATTCCGGCGGGACGCCCCGCGCCTGCGAGCGACCTGCTCGGCGTGCCGCTCCTGGAGCCGACGTATACGTTCGGTCTGCGCTACAAATCGCAGACGAAGGCCGACTCGGACGCGGTGCCGCCGCCGCTGCCGGTGATCGCGATCGTTTCGGCACAGAGCCCTGACTATCGGGTCGCGCTGATCGACAGGCCGGCGATCGACGGTGTGCCGACGTATCATCTCAAGCTCACGCCGCTGCGGCGGCCAAAAGACAATCGGCTGCGCGAACTCTGGGTTGGTGCGAACGATTATCTGCCGCGCAAGGCCGTCGTGTCCGGAAACTTCACCATCCGCCCGCTGGTCGACGTGCCGTGGACGATCGACTTTGCGGTGCGCGACGGCGCGCCGTACATCGCGCGCGAGAGTGCGTCCGCGACGCTCTACCTGGAGCACCGCCGCGTGGTCCGCGACGCGGTCATCGCGTTCGACGACGTTCGCGAACCGAGCGAAACGATCTACGACAAGCCGATCGTCACGCCGGCCGCCACGGACACGGCCACCACGCTGACGGAGCCCGGCGTATAAAGCTACTCGCTCGTGCGCGGATCGCGTAACAGTCGAGCGTAGAAATGGTCCTTTTCGCCGGACGCTAAATAGGCTTGTGCACGCATCGCCAGGTGCTCGAACGCCGCGCCTAAGCGGTCGCCCGCGCCGCGGCGCCGAATCGCAATGGGCTCGGCAAGCCAGTTCCACAGGCGGACAATGTCGTCCGCATACTCGGCCAGCGTCAGCTCTTCTCTCACGCGCCCCGCGAGTATCAGCATCGTCAGGGTGTCGAGGAAGCGCACGAGGGACTCGATCTCGTCGAACTCCGGTACCGGCGCAGGCTTCTCTAATCGCGAACGCAGCGCCGAGTCCGTTTTCAGTCGTTCGGCCAAAGGGAGGATAGCTGCAAACGCGGCCCTGGATTTCGGCGAATCCAAGCGCTCGACGAGCCGCAGGTAGATCGCGATATCGTTCGCGTTGCTCATGTGACGAATCTGCAGGATGGCAGCAATGGCGGCGACGCCCACGACGAGCGCCGACGCAACCGACGCGATCGCAGCAACCCAACTCGCATCCATATGACTAGTCTAGCATCTCGTCGCGCAACGGCACGAAAGGAAAGGGCGCATCTTGCGATGCGCCCCTTCGACTCGCTTACGCTCGCTCAGGACTGCGCTCGCTTCGCGAGCTTGCCGCTGAGGAAGTTGTAAGTTACATCATGTCGTAGCCGCCCATGCCCCCGCCGCCGGGCATGCCCGCCGGCTCCTTCTTGGGCTCGGGCTTGTCGGCGATTAGGGTTTCGGTCGTGAGGATCATCGAGCCGATCGACGCGGCATTCTGCAGCGCCGCGCGAGTCACTTTGAGAGGCTCGACGATGCCCGCTTTGAACATGTCGACGACCTCACCGCTCATCGCGTCGAACCCGAACGGCGCGCTCTTCGAGCGAACCGCATTGACCTGCACGGAGCCTTCGAATCCGGCATTATCGGCGATCTGCCGCGCCGGCTCCTCGAGCGCCTTACGCACGATGCTGATGCCGATCTTTTCGTCGGCCCACGTCGGCGCATGACCGTTGCTCTTGGGAGGCTCGTACTTGTCGATCGCCTTGATCGCGTGGATCAGCGAGGCTCCACCGCCCGGAATCATGCCTTCCTGAACGGCTGCGCGCGTCGCAGACAGCGCATCTTCGATGCGGTGCTTTTTCTCTTTGAGCTCCGTCTCGGTGGCCGCGCCGACTTGGATGACGGCAACGCCGCCTGACAGTTTGGCGAGCCGCTCCTGCAGCTTCTCGCGGTCGAAGTCGGAATCGGTCTCCTCGATTTGCTTTTTGATCATCTCGATGCGGCCTTTGATCGCATCCTGCTTGCCGGCCCCATCGACGATCGTCGTCTCTTCCTTGGTAACCGTCACGCGCTTGGCCTGGCCGAGCTGATCCGGCGTAACCTTGTCGAGTTTCAAACCGAGCTCTTCGGAGATCACGGTCGCTCCAGTCAGGGTGGCGATGTCTTTGAGCATCTCTTTGCGGCGGTCGCCGAAGCCCGGAGCCTTCACGGCTACCGACGTGAACGTCCCGCGCAGCTTATTGACCACCAGCGTCGCGAGCGCCTCGCCCTCGACGTCTTCGGCGATGATAAGCAGCGGCTTCTGGACCTGGACGACCTTCTCGAGCAGCGGCAGGATGTCGGCAATCGCCGAGATCTTGCGCTCGGTTACGAGAATGTACGGATTGTCGAGCACGGATTCCATGCGCTCGGAATCGGTGACCATGTACGGTGAGATGTAGCCCTTGTCGAACTGCATGCCGTCCTTGGTCTCGACCTCGGTCTTGAGCGTCTTGGACTCCTCGACCGTGATCACGCCGTCCTTTCCGACCTTCTCCATCGCCTCGGCGATATACTGACCGATCTCCGGGTCGTTGGCGGAAATCGACGCGACCTGGGCGATCTTCTCCTTGGTGTCGACGTCCTTCTTGAACGACTCCATCTCTTTGACCGTGATCTCCACGGCCTTATCGATGCCGTGCTTGATGAGCAGCGGGTTGCTGCCCGCGGTGACGTTGCGCAGGCCTTCGCGGATGATCGCCTGCGCGAGAACCGTCGCCGTGGTCGTACCGTCGCCGGCGATGTCGTTGGTCTTGGAAGCGACTTCCTTGACGAGCTGCGCCCCCATGTTCTCGAACACGTCGGGCAGCTCGATTTCCTTGGCAATGGTCACGCCGTCGTTGGTGATCGTCGGCGATCCGAACTTCTTGTCGAGCACGACGTTGCGGCCCTTTGGACCGAGCGTCACCTTTACGGCGTCGGCCAGGATGTTCGCACCGCGCTCGAGCGCGCGACGCGCGCTTTCATCGAATACGAGTTGCTTTGCAGCCATGGTAACTTTTGAACTCCTTAAACGCCGGCCGGCACTTTGGTGACGATGGCGAGAATGTCTTTTTCGGGGATGATGAGGTACTCGGTGCCGTCGATCTTGACTTCGCTACCGGAGTACTTGCGATAGAGCACGCGGTCTCCGACCTTGACGTGCATCTCGACCTTGTTGCCTTTGTCGGTCACGCGCCCGTCGCCGACGGCGCGGATAACGCCCTCTTGGGGCTTTTCCTTGGCGGTATCCGGCAAAAAGACGCCGCCGACTGTTTTGTCGTCCTGCTCTACGTGCTCGACAACGACGTTATCGAACAGTGGCTTCAGATTCACTTCCAGACCTCCACAGCTTGATGGGTTCCTATTGAGACAAGGGGTTTAGCACTCTCGGCGCGAGAGCGCTAGCCGTGCCATATTAGCAGACTCTAAGGAGGAGTGCAACCCCGCGCCCGGCGGAAGTCCGCCAGCGTGATCGGCGGTTTAGAGATCTCCCTGGGCGCGCTGCGCCACAATGCCGGGCTGCTGCGCGACCTGGTGGGGGCGCGGCGGACGGCCTTCGTGGTCAAGGGCAACGCCTACGGCCACGGGCTCCTGGCGACGTCGCGCGCCGTCGAGCCCTTCGCGGCGCGACTGTGCGTCTACACCCTCGAGGAGGCGCTAGCGCTGCGCAGCGGTGGAATCGCCGGGCCGGTGCTCGTGTTGGGGCCGGTGCCGCCCGAAGCAGCCGAGGAAGCGCTCGCCGCTAACGTCGAGCTCTCGGTTTGGAGCACGAAGGAGTTTACGCGGCGCCTGTGCACCGCGGCGCGCACGCGCCAACGCACTGCCGCCATCCACGTGAAGATCAACACGGATCTCAACCGTCTTGGCTTCGAGCCGCACGAACTGGTCGACGCGGTCGAGGAGTTTCTGCGGCTGCCGGAGCTCGAGATCGCGGGGGTCTTCTCGCATCTCGCGTCGGCCGAAGAGCTCGACTCTCCGTACACGATGCACCAACTCGGCGCGTTCGAGCACGCGCTCTCCGCGGTCGCGCCGCTGCTCGAGCAGCGCTCGCTGCGTCCGCTGCGCCACATCGCGGCGTCGGCCGCCGCGATGCTCTGGCCGCAGACGCGGCTCGACATGGCGCGCTTCGGGATCGCGCTGTACGGATTGATGCCGTCGCCGCAGACGCGCGAGGCGCTGCGCGGCGCCGCGCCGGACCTTCGACCGGCGCTCGCGTATCGTTCCCAGGTCGTCGTGGTGCGCACCGTTCCGGCGGGCGCCTCGATCGGCTACGGCGGCAGCTTTCACGCGCCGCACGACATGCGCGTCGGCGTCGTTCCGGCCGGTTACGCCGACGGCGTGCCGCGCGCGCTCTCCAACCGCGGCGCATTCGCCGTAGACGGAGCGCTCTGCCCGATCGTCGGGCGCGTCGCGATGAACATGACGCAGATCGATCTAACGCGCGCGCCCAAGGCGCGCGTCGGGTCCGTCGTCACGCTGATTGGCCGCGACGGCGACGCCGCCGTCGAGGCCGACGATTGGGCGACGTGGGCGGATACGATCAACTATGAGATTGTGACGCGCCTGCCGTCCGATTTGCCGCGCGAGTACGCCGAGTAACGATTTAGGCGACGGCGGCGATCGCTTCTTGAAGGTCGATCGTGCCGTTGTAGAGAGCGCTTCCGACGATGCACGAGTCCACAGTCACCGGGACGGATTGCTTCAGCAGCTTCAGGTCTTCGATGTTGCGCGCCCCGCCGCTGGCCGTCACCTTCACCTCGGCGGCGTTCGCGATCGCGTTGAGCGCGTCGATGTCGTAGCCTTCGCCCATGCCGTCACGGCGGATCTCCGTGAAGATGATCCGCGAAACGCCCCACTGTACGACGCGCCGGACGAGCGCGTCGCGGTCGACGGGCGTGCGCTCCTGCCAGCCGTGCGTCGCGACCTGGCTGCCGCGCACGTCGATGCCGGCGATCACCTTGCCGGGAAAGCGGCTGATGATATGCCGGGCGAGCCGCTCGTCCTCGACCAACAGCGTCCCGAGGATGATCTCGGCGGCACCCGCCTCGAAGGCGTTCTCCGCGTGTTTGACCGCGCGCAGACCCCCGCCGGTCTGCACGGGAACGTCAACGGCCTCGCAAATGCGCCGCACCGCGGAGAGGTTTTCGCCGGAGCCAAAGGCTCCGTCGAGATCGATGACGTGCAGCCGCCGCGCGCCGGAGCTCACGAACTCCGTCGCCATTTCGACCGGATCGTCGTCGTACGCGATCTCCGTCGTCGGGTCGCCCTGCTTCATGCGCACGCACTTCCCAGCCCGCAGGTCGATCGCCGGCACGACGAGCATTAGGGAACCTCTAAAGAAGTCGCTGCACCGATCGCAGCGAGCAGTTTTGCCGAAGGTCGAGGCGCGCCCGAGGAAGCATAGCTGAACCCGGAGTTTACCCTGAGCGCAGTCGAAGGGTGACCGAGGGCGCAACAAAGAGCTGCGGCAAAACTGCCGCTGCCCAAAGGGTTTGATCGCAAAGCGGCCGTCTGCGTTGTCGCAGACTCGGTCACAGACCCTTCCAGTATGCTCCCTCGCCTTCTCCTAGCATCCGGCCGCTTTGCGGTCAAACGATCGGTACATGGACTTCTTCAGAGGTTCCCCCACTAGTGCTTCCTCAGGTCCGCACGCCGTTCGTGGTGCGCTTGTCGATCGGCACGTACGGCCCCGCCGGGGGACCGTCGTAGGTTGCCTGCGGACGAATCAGGCGATTGTTGGCAAGCTGCTCGAGCACGTGCGCCGTCCATCCGGCGATGCGCCCGCACGCAAAGAGACAGGTGAACTCGTCTCCGGGAATCCCAAGGTCGGCCAGGACCGGAGCGGTGTAGAAGTCGACGTTCGCATAGATGGTATTGCCGGGCTTGCGTTCTTGCAGCACCTTGCGGCTCGCCTCTTCGAGCGCGTGCGCGGTCTCATACCACGCGCTGCCGCCGACGTGTTGCGATAGCTCCTTCGCCATCGTCTCGAGATGGCGCGCGCGCGGATCGCGGACCTTGTATTCGCGATGCCCCATCCCCATGATCCGCTGTCCGCGATCGAGGATCTCGCGGACGTATCGCTCCGCGCTCTCCGGCGTCTTGACCTCGGTGACGGTCCGGTAGGCCGCGCTCGCAGCGCCTCCGTGAAGGTCGCCCTGGAGCGTCGCGAGCGCCGCGGTCACCGAAGCGTAGATGTCGGCGCGCGTCGAGGCGACGACCCGCGCCGCAAACGTGGACGCGTTGAACGAGTGGTCCGCCAACAGCACCAAGTAAGTGTCGAGCGCGTCCTCTTCGATCGCGTGCGGAACCTTGCCGGTCCGCATGTAAAGGAAGTTGCCGGCCTGCGATAGATCGCTCCGCGGCGCGACCGGATCGAGGTCACGCCGAATCCGGTCCCAACCCGCGACAATCGTCGGCATCTTGGCGATGAGATCGATGGCCGTGTGCACGTCGGACAAGTGCTCGCCGTCCGCGTTGACCGGCGAGAACAATCCGAGGCCGCTGACGACGGTGCGCAGCACATCCATCGGCCACGCCGTCTTCGGCACGCTCTGCATCGCGTTGACCAGCGGCTCCGGCAGCGTGCGGCGCGCGCCGAGCTCGCGCCTTACGGCCTCGAGCTCGTGCCGATTGGGCAGACGCCCGTAGAGCAAGAGGTGAACGACTTCCTCGAACGTCGCGTTCGGCGCGAGATCGTTAATGTCGTAACCGCGATAGGTTAGGCGTCCGATCGTCCCTTCGACGTTACTGAGCTGGGTGGACCCGACGACGACACCTTCGAGACCACGATCGACAACGGTAGGCAACGAATTCCTCCATCAGTTTGGCAAAGTACTAGGACGGGTTCATTCGACGGCGCCGAAGCATCCGACTTCCGGCGCCGCCATCCTCGTCCGTCCCTGCGACTTTTACCCCAGCGGCGCGCAGGCATTCGCATTGGGTGGCAAAAGATGCAAGGATGGATGCGCTTGACTTGACCCGGCGGCCGCCGAGGAGCCCGCGCGAGCCTTTGTCCGGGCTCGATGTTTTGATGCTGGCGCGAACCGTCGATAAGCTTCGCGCGACGCTGCCCGGCGGCAACATCGGCGCCTACCAAATTACCGGGTTTAGCTCGCGGTTGCTCCTCAAGCTGGACATCGCTGAGGCCGCCCTGCGCGACGTCATCGCGCGCGCGAGTTCGGACGCGGAAGTCGCCGCGTGGATCCGCGAGCATAGCGATCCGAACGTTTATCCGCAGATCAACGAGGGGTTCGAGCGCCTGACGATCGGCGAGCGCCTCGGCGACCCCGAGTTCGTACGGCGCTATCCGATCGCGACCAAGATGCCGCCCGAAGCGTCGCGCCTGGATCTGCTTGCCGCGGACGACGCGGAAGCGTTCGGTACGTTTTAGGCCACTGCGTCGCGCAGTTCCGCGCGCGCGAGCGCGTAACCGACGAGACGGTCGATCAGCGCTTCGAACCCAATCCCCACGGCGGCGCAAGCGTCCGGTACTAGGCTGACCGGCGTCAATCCCGGCAGCGAGTTCACTTCCAAGAGATACGGACGGTTGTCACGCGTGACGATGAAGTCGCTGCGCGAGTAGTCCCGCAAGCCCAGCAGCCGGTGTGCCGACAGGCCGAGCATCTGAAGGCGCGCGGCGAGCCCCTCGTCGATTTGCGCCGGCACGATATGCGTGCTTCCGCCGGGTTCGTACTTCGCTTCATAGCTGTAGAAGCCGTCGCGGTTGGCGACGATTTCCACGATCGGCAACGCCTCCTCGCCGAGCACCGCGCACGTGAACTCGCGACCCAGCACGTACTCTTCGGCGAGGATTTGCGCGTAGGATTTCGACGCCTCGAGCATCGCGCTGGTCCACTCCTCGTGCGTGTGCACGATGGCGATGCCCGCGGAGGATCCCTCGAAGCGCGGCTTGATCACGAGCGGCAAATCGAGCGACCCGGGAAGCAGGGGCAGCGTTCCACCGGTGAGGTCGTAGAGATCCCAGACCGGCGTCGGCAGGCCCTCCGCGGCCAACAGCTTCTTGGTGAGGTGCTTGTCCATAGAGAGCGCGGCCGCTTCCAATCCGCTGCCCGTATAGGGTATCGAGAGATACTCGAGCAGCGCTTGAACGTGCCCATCCTCGCCTCCCGGTCCGTGCAGCGCGATAAAGGCGACGTCGGGTTTGAGCTCGCGTAATGCGTCCAAAAAGTGCTCGTCGTAATCCAGCGATCGAGCGTTGTAACCGAGGGAAAGCAGCGCGCGCAGCACCTCCGATCCCGAACGGATCGAGATCTCGCGCTCGGCGCTGCCGCCGCCCATCACGACGGCGATCGAAACGTTACGTTGCATCAATGAAGACCCCGACTAGGTGCACTTCGAGTTGCAGCTCGACCCCGTGCCGGTCGCGCACCGCGCGCCGGACGCGTGCGAGCAGCGTGGCGACGTCTTTTGCCGTTGCTCCTCCGACGTTGTTGATGAAGTTGGCGTGCAACGGAGAAACTTCCGCGCCGCCCTCGCGCCACCCCTTAGCGCCCACCGACTCGACGAGCCGGGCGGCCTTGTCGCCCTCGGGATTGCGAAAGCAGGAGCCCGCGTTGGGCAACGCGATCGGCTGCGTTTGCTTTCTCCGGATCAGGCGCGTCTGCATCTCCTCGCGCACGTCGCTAACGCTGCGGCGAGCGAACGCCAGGGTCACACGCGACACGATCACGTCGCGCTCGAGGGTGGAACGCCGATAGAGGTAACGCACGTCGACCTCGTGCGGCTCGGCCCGGCTCGGTGACTGCACCCACACGGTCCGGATGAACTCGCCGATCTCGCGGTCGGTGCCGGCATTCATCCGCAACGATCCCCCGACGGTCCCCGGAATCCCGGCCAGCGAATCGACTCCCGCCGCCCCTGCCGATGCCGCCCTGGCGGTCACGAGCGCCATGTCGGCCGACCCGCCGGCCTCGACGACGACCTCGCTCTCGCCGCTGCGAACGTGTACAGCGGCGAACTCGCCTGCCAGTCGAACCGCGATGCCGCGCACGCCGCCGTCGCCGACGAGCACGTTGCTCCCGTTGCCCAGAACCCAAAACGGCATGCGGCGCTGTAGACAACAGCGCAGCAGCTGAGCGAGTTCGGCCTCGTCGCTCGCCGTCACGAAGGCATCCGCCGGGCCGCCGATTTTCCACGACGTATATGGCGCCAGCGGCTCGTCGAACCGCACGTGCTCGCCGCAGATAGCGCGTAGCGCCGCGCGATCCTCCGGGCGCAGCAGAGTGGCCGTCGCGCGCGCGGTCGTAACGCTCATGCGTTGGCCGCCGCGGCGTCGCGCTGCGCCGGAGCGCGCAGGCGTTCGGCCAAACGGGCCGCCACGTCGGTGATGTTGCCGGCGCCGAGCATCAGCACCATCGCGCCGGACGGCGCCTCCTCGAGAATTCGGTCTTCCAGCTCCTCGACGCGCGCGACGTAGGTCACGCGACCGCCCGCGCTCGCGAGCGCCTCTCCGATCGAGCGTTCGCTCACGCCCGGAATCGCGGGCTCCGACGCGGCGTACACCGGCACGAGATAGATCTTGTCCGCACCGCTCAGCGCGTCGGCGAACTCGTCCGCGAGAAACGCCGTGCGCGTGTAGCGGTGCGGCTGGAAGGCGACGACGAGCTCACCGGGATGGTAGCGGCGCGCCGCCGCGATCGTCGCGCGCACCGCGGTGGGATGATGCGCGTAGTCGTCCACCAGCGTCAGCCGCTCGCTGCGCGCTAGGACCTCGAAGCGCCGGCGCACCGCGCGGAACGCCTGCAACGCCTTGGCGATGGCGGCGAACGGCACGCCCAGAGCGTGGCCGACCGCCAGGGCGGCGAGCGCGTTCTGGACGTTCATCGCGCCCGGCACGCGCAGCTCGACGCTGCCCAGCCTCGCGTCGCCGGCGTACGCGTCGAAGCGCGACCCGAAATTTTCGAAAGCGACGGCGCCCGCGCGAACGGACTGCGAGGCGAGGCCGTAGGTGACGACCTTCGCGCGCAGATCGTGCGAGGTGAGCGACCCGGCCAGCGGGTTGTCGCTGCCGACGATCGCGAGGCCGTCGTCGGGCAGCTTGCCGAGGAACTCGACGAACGCGCGCACGAGCCCGGGAAGGTCATCGTCACTGCTGAGGTGGTCGTTCTCGATGTTCGTGACGATCGCGATCGCGGGATCGAGCAGCGCGAACGACCCGTCGGACTCGTCGGCCTCCGTCACGAACCACTCGGAAGTGCCGTCGTAGGCATTCGTGTCGAGCGTGCCGTCGATGCCGCCGAGCACAAGCCCGGCGTCGATGCCGCCGGACCGCAGGACCGCGTGGGTCATCGCCGTCGTCGTCGTCTTGCCGTGGGTTCCGCAAATCGCGATGCCGCGCCGCCCCTGGAGCAACCGCGCGAGCATCTCGCCACGGTGCAGAAGCGCAATCCCCCGCCGCGACGCCGTCAGATACTCGGGGTTGCGCCGATCGATCGCGGAGCTGACGACGACGGTGTGAGCGCGCCCGACGTTCCGCGCGTCGTGGCCGATCACGATGCGCACGCCCTCGCGCCGCAGCTGCTCGATCAGCGGCGTGACGGCGACATCCGAGCCGGTGACGGTCTCGCCGCGGGCGAGCAGGATGCGCGCGATCGCGCTCATGCCGATCCCGCCGACGCCGATGAGATGAAAGCCCGTCACCGCTCGCCCCTTCGAGGTACCAAGCTGTCGATCCGGGCGAGAATCGCGACGAGAGGATCGCTCCCCTGCATGCGCCGCGCGTTTTCGCTCAGGGCCGCCAGGCGCCGTGGTTCCGTCGTCTCCGCGAGCAGCGCCGGAAGGCCGTCGGCGAGGTCCCGGTCGGCGAGCAGGACTATGGCGCCAGCAGCCTCGATCGGAGCCGCGTTCGCCGCCTGGTGGCCCTCCGCTGCGAAGGGATACGGCACCACGATCGCGGGTTTACCGACCGCGCTCAACTCGCCCAGCGTCGAGGCGCCGGCGCGTGTCAACAGCAAATCGGCGATTGCGTACGCGTCGGCCATATCTTCGAGATAGTCGCGCACGACGACGCGCGCGTTCGTCTGCGCGCGATATGTCGCGGCCACGCGCTCGTAATCGCTCTCACCGGTGAGATGCAGCAGCTGCCAGCCGTCCGGGATGCCGCCCTGTCCCGCGATGCGCAGCAACGCGTCGTTGATCGCGCGCGCGCCCTGGCTCCCGCCGAGCGCCACGAGGGTCTCTCGCGAGGCATCGAGCCCGAGCCGCGCCGCCGCCTCCTCGCGCGGCGGCAGGCGCAGCAGCGAGGCTCGTACCGGAACGCTGCGCCAAACCTCGTCGACGATCGGCGTGAGCAGCCGGGTCGTCAAACCCGGCGACGCGTTGGGTTCGAGCAGGACGATCGGCGCGCGAGAGAGGCGCACGAGCCGCGCAATGCGCGCCGCGAGGGCGACCGGGAAGCAGACATAGCCGCCCGTCGCGACGACCAAGTCGGGACGCTGGGCGCACAGGAGCGCAAGGCTTTGCAGGGTGCCTCGTATGTTGGCCGCGATCGCGCGAAGGATCCGCGGCGAAAGCCCGCGCGGCAGCGAATCCGCGGCGATCGTGTAGAGCCGATAGCCGGCATTCGGCACGATCGTCGTTTCGAGACGGTCGGCGGAGCCGATGAACGCCACGTCCGCGGAGCGTTTACGCAGCGCGTCGGCAATCGCGATGGCGGGATAGAGGTGTCCCCCCGTGCCGCCGCCCGCAAAGACGACGGTCACGCTCGCCCGCTGATTCTTCTATGGCGTCCGACGTTGGCGATGAGTGCGACGGCGAGCAGGTTGACGACGAGCGAGCTGCCTCCGAACGAAATGAACGGAAGCGGGACGCCCGTGACGGGCCACGAGGACGAGACAACGCCGATGTTCACGAATGCCTGGATCGTGATCGTCGCCGCGCAACCGACGGCGAGGAAGAACCCGAAACGATCGGGCGCCGCCAGCGCGATCCGGATGGCGCGGTACGCCAGCGTGATGAAGAGGGCGATGACCGCCAGCGTCCCGATCAGGCCGAGCTCTTCGCCGAGGACCGAGAAGATGAAGTCCGTGTACTGCTCGGGCAGGTAGAAGAACTTCGCGCGCGAGGCGCCCAGGCCCACGCCGAAGAGGCCGCCGCTTCCGAGCGCGAGCAGCGACTGCACGATGTGAAAGCCCGTGTTCAACGGGTCTTTCCAGGGATCGACGAAGGCGAAGATGCGCGCCCGCCGATACGGACTCGCCAGCACGGTGAGGGCCGCGAAGGGTACGGTCGCGAGCGTCACCGCGGCGAGGTGGACGACCCGCGCGCCGGCCGCGAAGAACAAGGCGAACGCCGTGAAGAGCAGGAGGCTCGCGGTTCCCATATCCGGCTCTTTGAGCACGAGCACGGCCATGAGTGCCACCGGAACGCACAGCGGCACGAGTCCGCGCGCCAGCGACGTGATGCGTTCGCCGCGCGCGGACAGGACGGCGGAGAGATAGATCACGAGCGCGAGCTTGGCGAACTCCGATGGCTCCACGCTAATGCCCGCCGCGCCGATCCAGCGGCGCCCGCCGTTGACGCCCAGCCCGACGTGGGGTACGAAGACCAGCCCGAGCCCGATAAGAGCCGCGAGCAGAAGATATGGAGCGAGCGCTTTCAGGCGCTGGTACTCCATGCGGTAGAGCGCGTACGCGCCGGCCAGGCCCACGGCAAGCCAGACGAGTTGACGCTTGAGGTAATACGCGATGTCGCCGTGTTCGGCGTACGCAGTCGCGCTCGACGCGGAAAATACCATGACCAGACCGATGCCGACCAGCGCCGCGACGGCCGTGAACAGCACCGTGTCGAGCGGCGCGGCGGCGTACGACGGCAGTCGGGACTTCGACGTGTCGCGCGTTTGCAGTGTTGCCGAGCTATGCACCGGCCGGCTCCCGCAGCGCCGCGACGGCGGCCGCGAATTGATCACCGCGATCGTCCGCCGAGACGAACATATCGAACGACGCGCATCCCGGCGACAACAGCACGACGTCGCCGTCGCGCGCCAGACGGCGCGCGTGTTGCACCGCCTCTTCCATGGAGAAGGCCTCGACGACCGGCACGCCACCATCCGCGGCCGCGCGAATCGATGCCGCTGACTCGCCGATCACGATCAGCGTCTTGACGCGGCCGCGAATCTCCGCTCCCAGCGCGTCGAAGTCGCTGCCCTTCGAGCGTCCGCCGGCGATCAGGATGATCGGCCGGTCGTAGGTGCGCAGCGCCGCCACGACCGCCGCCGGATTCGTCGCCTTCGAATCGTCCACATAGCGGACGCCGTCGACGTCGTCGACGGTTTCCAGGCGGTGCGACATCGGCGCGAACGTGGCTATTGCGGAGTGCAACGCCTCCGGGCGGCAACCGATTGCGAGCGCGGCCAACAACGCCGCCATCGCGTTTTCGCGGTTGTGCTCGCCCGCCAGCGGAATCTCGGCGCTCGGCATAATCGAGATGGGCCGTGGATCGCCGGCGACCGGCGCGTAGGTCAGCATCCCGTCGCGCAGGTACATCGTCGCCTCGTCGCCCCCCCGCAGGCTGAACCAGAGCTGCCTGGCCTGAACGCGGGTGTCGCCGCGCCTCCAGTGCAGCACGCTGACCATCGGGTCGTCGAGGTTGCCGACGAACCAGTCCGTCAGCGACTGATTGGCGCAGATCCGATATTTGGCTTCCGCGTACTCTTCCATCGAATGGTAGCGGTCGAGGTGGTCCGGCGAAACGTTGAGGAGCACGGCGACGCGAGGCTTGAACGCACGAATGGTCTCGAGTTGGAACGAGGAAACCTCGGCCACGACCCACGAGTCGACGGCCGCCCCGCGCACTTCCTTGATAAGCGGATTGCCGATATTGCCGCCGACGCGAACCGACAGCCCGCTGCTCCGCAGCAGATGCCCGATCAGCGCAGTCGTCGTCGACTTGCCCTTCGTTCCTGTGACGGCGACGATCGGCGCCTCGCACAGTCGGTAGGCGAGTTCGATCTCGCCCAGCACGGGCACGTTCGCGTTGTACATGCGCCGTGCGATCGGTGATGTCGGCGGAACGCCGGGCGAAAGCACCGCGCAGTTCAGCCCGTCGACGATTCCGCCGACGTCGGGCGCCTCGATGAAGCGAGCGCCGAACGATTCGGCGGCTGCTACGGCGCCCGCGAGTTGCTCGGGCGGCTTCTCGTCAGTAGCAAAAACGGTGACGCCGAGCTCGCGCAGCACCTCGATGCACGCCAATCCGCTTTTCCCAAGCCCGATGACGAGGATCGTCTCGTCCGTGCCGAACCGAAACCCGTCCTTCATCGCACGATGGCCCATCCTACCAGCGAACAGAGCAGCGACGCAAGCCAGAAACGCGCCGTCACCTTCGTTTCGGGCCAGCCGATCATCTCGAAGTGATGGTGCAGTGGGCTCATGCGAAGGATGCGCTTGCCGCCAGTAGCCTTGAAATACGACACCTGAAGGATCACCGAAACCGCTTCGGCGACGAAGACCGCGCCGGCGACGAGCAGTAGCAAGATCTCGCCGCTCAGGATTGCGACGCCCGAGAGCAGCGCGCCCAGCGCGAGCGAGCCGGTGTCTCCCATGAAGAGCCGCGCCGGATGCCGATTGAAGATGAGGAAGGCCGCGCACGCTCCCGCGCCGGTGCTCGCCGCGATGGCGGCCGCGGGGACGCCCGTCGCCGCGCCGACGAGCGCGAACAGCACGAGCGGCGGGATCATCGTTCCGGCCGCGAGACCGTCGAGGCCGTCGGTCAAGTTGACCGCGTGAACCGTTCCGGTCACGGCGAGTACGCCGAGCACGAACCAGAGCCAGTGCGGCGCCACAATCGCAAACGATCCGGCGTGGAAGAGCACGTCTGAAGGCAACGACGGCTGCCCATCGACGGCGCGCAGGAAGATGGTCGCGGCCAGTGCCGTCGCCAGGAGCTTCGTGCGCGCCGGCAGACCGCGATTCACCCCGCCGCGGACCTTCACGATGTCGTCGACCGCCCCGATGGCCGCGCAGAGAACGACGAGGACGACGAGGTCGCCGAGCAGCGCGCCGCGCGCGACGGCGAACGCGGCGGCGAGCGCCACGACGAAGACCAGACCGCCCATCGTCGGCGTACCCGTCTTGCCGCGATGCGTCTGCGGCGCGTCTTCGTATGCGTGCTGCAGCACGCGCAGCCGCCCGAGCGCGACGAGCAACACCAATCCGGCCGCCCCGGCGATCGCCACCCCGAGCAGCGCCCAAAACACCAGTCCTAGCTGCACAGCGGGTCGAGTCCCTGTCCGCGCCACTTGAGCACGACGACCGGCGTCTGTTCGTCGCTGTTGCCGTGGGGGTTGTGCAGCAGCGCCGCCTCGACGACGCTCGTGCGCACACCGTCGGACGCGCCGAGCACCTTGGCCTTGCCGAGATCATTCGCGTCGACCACGGCGCACTCGATGCCCGTTCGCTCGCGAAACGCGCGCGCCGTGCCCTGCGGATCGCTGGGAGAGAACACGATAGCGCGCTCGTACGGCGGCATCGTGCCCGTGTACCCGTCGAATGCCGCCACCGCTTCGCCCAGCACCTCATAAAACGCGCCGCGCCGTCCGCATGCGCGCGCGATGACCTGCAGAAGCGTCGCGTAGATCACCTTCCACACGCCGACGCGATCGATGACCAACTGCACGGATTCCGGCTGGCTCATCGTCGCGAGTGCGCCGGCGCGCCGCGAGAGCGCGTACGCCAGCCGCGACGGGCGAACGCGCTCGGCGACGACGAACTCACCTTGCGCGATCGCAACGGCGCTCTCGGAGATCGCGACGACGTCACCGGGTCGAGCGATGCCGCTTACGGCTACGGCGACCGTCGCGATCAGATCGTCGCCGAGGCGCACCAGCGGCGTGCGCACGGGAATCGCGACAAGACCGGATGGCGCCTCGGCGCGTCTGACCTTGAGGCTCTGCAAGGCCAGGCTCACACTCGGAGCTCCTCGACGATCTCCTCGAGCTTGTACTTGCGCGAGCCCTTGAGCAGCACGACGTCGCCGTGGCGCGCGTGCTCGCGCAGCCATCGCGCGGCTTGCGCGTTGGCGCCGACCCGGACGATCTGAGCGGCCCCGAGACCCGCGCGCTCCGCGCCGCGCGCGAGCTCCGCCGCGAATTCGCCTTGCACGACGAGCACGTCGACTCTTCCGGCGGCATACGCGCCGACTCGCTCGTGCAGGACGGGCGATTCATCGCCCAGCTCCGCCATCGACGCGAGGACGGCGATGCGGCGCGTTGCCGTCTCGGCGCCGAATGCGTCCAACGCCGCGATCATGCTGCTCGCATTGGCGTTGTACGCGTCGTAGATCAACCGTATTCCGCCGCCGATCGGTATGCTGTCGTAGCGTCCGGCCGGCGGTTGCAGCTCCGCAAGGCGCGGCGCCAGATCGTCGAGCGGCATGCCCAATTCGAGAGCGCCGGCGACCGCGGCGGCCGCGTTGGCGCGATTGTACGCGCCGGCCAAACGCAGGTCGACGCCCACGGCGTGCGTGCGGCCCGCGGCGCGCAGCAGCAATCGTCTATCTCCGATCAGGGCCGTCAAGGTGCGCAGTTGCTCGTAACGCTTGAGAGAGCGGCCGTCACGCGCCGCGACGAACCAGTGCGCCTCCCCGGGAAGCGTCGCTGCACGCGCGCGCGAGACCGCGTCGTCGGCGTTGAGGACGGCGCGTGCGCCGGCGCCGAACAAGCCCCACTTCGTCTCGGCCAGCCGCTCGCGCGACCCCATGATCTCCAAGTGTGCCTCGCCGACGTTCGCGAGGATGCCGACGTCGGGCCGTGCGATCTCGACGAGCGCGGCTACGTCGCCATACTTGCGCGCGCCCATCTCGATCACGAGCACGTCGTGCTCCGCGTTGCTCGCGTGCAACAGAAGCTTGCTGACCCCGACCTCATTGTTCTCGTTGCCCGGAGCCGCGAGCACGCGGTCTCCGTAGCGCGCCGCGAGCAGCTGCGCGAGAAACGTCTTCGTGGTCGTCTTGCCGGTGCTGCCGGTGATCGCGACCACGCGTCCGCGGAAGAGCGCTCTGGCGCAGCCGGCCAGCGCCATGTACGCCCGCAGGCTGTCGTGAACGAGCATCACCGGCGTTCCGAGCGCCTGCGGCACCGTCCGCTCGAGTACCAGCATCGCGGCGCCGCGCCGCATGGCGTCAGGAGCGAAGTCGTGCCCATCGTAACGCTCCCCGCGCAGCGCCACGAACGTGTCGCCGGGTTCGAGCGTTCGCGTGTCGGTGCTGACGCGCAGCTCGGTGGGCGCCGACTCGTTGTCGCTCAGAGCCGCTCCGGTGGCACGCAGCGCCGCGTCGAGCGGAATATTCATCGCACCCCCCGCCGCATCGAGAGGGCCGCGCGCGCCGCCTCCGCGTCGTCGAACGGCAGGACGCGATCCCCGATGATTTGATAGCTCTCGTGACCCTTGCCGGCGATCAGGACGATGTCGCCGGCTCGCGCCTCGCCGATGGCGCGCTCGATCGCGCGCCGCCGATCGAGCTCCACGACGTGCTCACGTCTGCCGATGCCGGCCACGATCTCACCGGCGATAGCGTGGGGATCCTCGCTGCGCGGGTTGTCGTTCGTCACGTACAGACGATCGGCTATGCGCGCGGCGACCGCCCCCATCTCGGAGCGTTTGCCCTTGTCGCGATCGCCGCCGCATCCGAAGACGACGGCGAGCCGGCCGCGCGCCGTCTCGCGCAGCGACTCCAGAGCCTGGGCGAGCGCGTCGGGCGTGTGCGCGTAATCGACGACGACGTCGATCCCGTCACCGCGCAGGTGCTCCATGCGGCCGGCCACGCGCTCGAGCGCCGCGAGAGCGCGCGCGGCGACGGCGTCGTCGACGCCGAGGTGCCGCGCCGCGCCAACCGCCGCCAGGGCGTTCCAAATGTTGAACCTCCCCGGCAGACGCAGCTCGTAACGTCTGCCGCAGACGGTGAAGCGGCTCCCGTCCGACGCGACGGCGATCTCTTCGGCCACGAGCGTCGCCATGCTCGTCGAGCCGTACGTGATGACGTCGCGTCCCTGGCTCGCGAGCTCGGCCGCCCACTTCGCGCCGAACGGATCGTCGGCGTTGAGAACGCTTATCGGCGCGAGGTCAAAGAGGCGCCGCTTCGCGGCCGCGTACGCCTCCGGTGTCTGATGAAAGTCCAAATGATCGCGAGTCACGTTGGTGAGCACCGCGATGCGAAAGCGCACGTCGTCCACGCGGTCCAGCGCGAGCGCGTGCGAGCTCACCTCCATCGCGACGGCCCGTGCGCCGTCGTCGCGCATCTGCGCGAGCAGCGAGTGAAGCTCGGGCGGCAGCGGCGTCGTATTCGCGAGCCGCCACGTGCACGCGCCAAATTCTGCGCCGACCGTGCCGATCACGCCGCACGAAATGCCGGCCTCGTTGAGGATTGCGGCGATCATTCGCGACGTCGTGGTCTTGCCGTTGGTGCCCGTGATGCCGACGACGTCGAGCGCGAGCGACGGATCGCCGAAGAAGGCCGCCGACAACGGCGAGAGCGCCCGGCGCGTGTCCGCGACGCGGACGACGGTCGCGCCGGAACCAGTCGCCTCGGGTGGCTGCTCGACGACGACCGCGCGCGCGCCGCCGGCGATCGCCTCGCGCACGTAGTGATGGCCGTCCGTCTGCGTTCCGCGCAGCGCCACAAACAGCGCACCCGGACGGACCGCTTGCGACGCGGTCTCGATGCTGGTCACGTCGATTTCGCGAGCGCCGCTTATCTGCGCGTCCGGCAGGCGCTGGAGCAGCGTCGCCAGTGCGACCGTGCGTTCACCGGCCATTTCGCGCAACGTCTGCGCTCGGCAGGACTCCCGCGTGGAGCATCGCGGCACGCGCGATGGCGGCGAAGGCCGGGGCCGCGACGACGCTCCCATAATACGAGCCGATCGGGCGCTCCACTTTCACGTAGATGACGTACCGAGCTCGCGGGTAGGGAACCATGCCGATGAACGAAGCGGCATAGTAGCCCGCTCGGTACTCGCCGTCCACGACCATCTCCGCCGTTCCCGTCTTGCCAGCGGTCGCATATCCTGGAATCTGTGCAGTCGGGTCGCCGGTACCATGCAAGACCACCGCCCGCATGATCGTCCGCAACTCCTGCGCCGTGTGCTGCGAGAAGACGCGCCGCACCGCCCGCGGCGCGACGCGCCGCGCGAGCTTGCCTTCCTGATCGTAGACGGCGCGCAGGATGTGCGGCTCCATGAGCATCCCACCGTTGGCGACCGCGCTGTAGTAGCGGGCCATAGCCAGCGGCGTGACCGAGACGCCCTGCCCGAACGACATCGTTGCCAGCGAGGACCCGCTCCACTGGGAGGGAGGCGGAACGATGCCGGGATTCTCGCCGGGCAGCCCGACGCCGCTCGGCTCTCCGAAACCGGCTTTGCGTTCCATCGCATAAAAGGTCTTCGCTCCGATCGAGAGACCAACTTCCGCCGCACCGACGTTGTGCGAGTACTCCACGATCTCTTCCAGCGTCTCGCTTCCGCCGGTGCCGGCCATGAACCCGTCTTCCGCGTTATGGATCGTGCGCCCGCCCACTTCGATCCTGTCGCGTGCGGGGAAGCGACTGGTCCAGGAGACCTTGTGCGAATCTAGCGCCGCCGCCGCGGTGATGAGCTTGTACGTCGAGCCCGGTTCGTAGGCGTCCATCACCGCGCGGTCGCGCCGCGCCGCATCATCGTATTTCCAGAAGCGGTTCGGATCGAAGTCCGGGAGATTGGCCAGGGCCAGGATCTCTCCCGTCCACGGATCCATGACGATCGCGGTGCCGTCCAGCGCGTGGAAGGTGCGCACCTGTTTGCGAAGCGCCTGTTCCGCGGCGAATTGGAGGTACGGATCGAGTGTTAGCTGCACGGTCGAGCCGGCCTGCGCGGGCGTTACTACGCGCTCGCGCCCGAACGGAATCGGACGGCCGAACTCGTCGGCCTCCAGCGTGACGCGCCCCGAACGGCCGCGCAGTACGTCGTCGTAAGCATACTCGACCCCGTCCAACCCGTTTTCGTCGGTGCCGACGAAGCCGAGCACGGTCGAGGCGAGCGATCCGCTCGTGTCGACCCGCGATCCGGTGTCTTCTTCCTTAAGCGCGATGCCCGGCATGTCGAGACCGCGAACGCGCTGCGCGACCTCGTGGGATACCTTGCGAGCGATCCAGACGAACCAAAGGTGCCGATCGTGCAACGCCGCGGTCACGCTGGGATCGAGTTTACCAAAGATCGTGCGCAGCTTTGCGGCGCTGGCCTCGGGATCGAGAATCTCCCTCGGGATGGCGTAGACACTCTCGGACGGCATGGAGCGCACGAGGACGTTGCCGTTGCGGTCCAAGATGCTGCCACGGCGCGCGAAGACCTCGACCGTGTCGGACCGCTGCGCCAGCGCCTCCCTAGCGTAGAGCGGTCCGTCGAGCCCCTGCACGACGCACAGGCGCCAAGCGAGAAAGAGCGCCACGATCATGCACGCATAAAAGAAGAGTCTCGCGCGCATCGGGGCGACGCGCGCGAAGGTCCGCTGATGCATTGAAGGCGCCGCTACTGCTAGCGAGCCACCGCCGGAGCGAAGAATCCGGCGAGCGACGACAGCACCGGGAAGGACGGCTTGGCGCGGGCGACACGCGGCACCGCGATGCGAACGACCGCCAGGTGTGCCGGCTCCGTCATCCCGAGGCGCGCCGCGAGCTGCGAGAGCCGGTCGTCGGAACGCAGCGCCGCGATGCGGTCGTCGAGCCGCATCGTCTCCTCTTGCAGCGCTTCGCGACCGGCTTGGGCCTTGGCGACCGCGTAGCTCAGGCCGGTCAGGCTCGACGTCAGCACGACGTAGCTCATGAGCAGCATCATCACCGCGGTCAGCACCGCGAGCGTGCGCGTGATGCCGACGTAACGGGCGCGCGCCTTACGTGCCTTGCGCCGCTGCGTCGCGGCGCGCACCGCTCGAGGATTGCCGATGCGTATCGACCGATCGTGTCGTTGCGGCTGGATCATTCAGCTGGCCTTCCGCTGCGCGGCGCGCAGCTTAGCGCTTCGGGCGCGACGGTTCTGCGTGAGCTCTTCGTCGGCGGGCAGGATCGGGCGCTTGGTGAGCACGTCGAGCCGCGCGTCGTCACGCAGCGTTTGCTTGACGATGCGGTCCTCGAGCGAGTGAAAGCTGATCGCGACGACGCGTCCGGCGCGGCGCAGCCGGCCGATCGCACTCCGCAACCCGTCGCGCAAAGCGTCGAGCTCGTCGTTGGCCGCGATGCGCAGCGCCTGAAAGACCCGCGTGGCGGGATGGATGCGCTCGCGCCGGCCCGGCCGGCGCACGACGCCCGCCACGAGGCCGGCGAATTCGGCGGCCGTGTTGGGCAGCTCCCCGAGCGCGCGGCGCGCCACGATCGCTCGCGCGATGCGACGCGCCGAACGCTCTTCCCCGTACGCGAAAAAGATGTCGGCGAGCTCGCCCTCGCTGGCGGTCGCCAGAATCTCGTATGCGCTCGGTCCGACGGCCGGATCCATGCGCATGTCCACCGGGACGGACTTCGCGAGCGAGAATCCGCGCTCCGGATCGTCAAGTTGCATCGACGAAACTCCCAAGTCGAAGAGAACCCCGTCGATCGAACCGATATCGGCTCCATCGAGCACGCGGTCGAGGTTCCGAAAGTTGTCGTGAACGAAGGTGAAGCGCGGGTCGGAAATCTCCGCCGCTCGCGCAGCGGCACTCGGATCGGCATCGAGAGCAATCAAATTTCCGCCCCGAAGCCGCTGCAATATCGCACGGGAATGACCGCCCGCCCCGAAGGTCGCATCGACGTAGATCCCATCCGGCCGGATCGCCAAGTACTCCAGGGCCGGCCCCACAAGCACCGAGACGTGCATCACATCGGCACCACATCGCTAACGCCCTAGAGTCCGAATTCTGCCATGAAGCGCGGAACGTCGCCTTCGGGCGGCGTTTCGAAGGCGTAGCGCTCCTTCGCCCAAATTTCGATGCGGGTCAGCAGGCCTACGGAGACGACGTAGCGTTCGATCCCCGCATACGAGCGCAGCAGCGACGGCACGACCACGCGGCCTTGCGCATCGCACGCGACCTCTTCCGTGTGGGCGAACAGGTAGCGGAGAGAGCGCCGATAGGCTTCGTCCTTCTGCGATACCGACTCCAGGCGGCCGCAGGCCTCGACCCACGTGGCGCTCGGATAGAGCGCTAGGCATGGATCTGGAGGGGCGATGGTTAGGACAAACGCGGGACCGAGCCGGTCGCGGAAGCGCGCCGGTACGATGAGACGCCCCTTGTGGTCGAGAGCGTGTTGCTCCGAACCCGCGAAACGCGGGAGCTCCGCGTGCACAAACCCCTCCGAAAGGCACCACTAAGCACTACTTCCCACCACTATACGCCCCCGAGCAGGGCTAAGGCAAGATTTCACAGGGCCGGTTCGGGCTGGTCCCTGGCGTGGCCGAGGGGTCCGGGTTTGAGGCCGAGGCTAGGTCGGGGCGCTTGGCCCGTCGTGCAGCGAGCCATAGCGCCGCGCGTACACCTGGGTGAACTCCGCCCCAAATAACAGAATTTGCGCTGAGTAGTAGGTCCACAGCAAAAAGATGATGAGGCCCCCGAAGGCGCCGTAGCTCGACGCGATGCCGGCCCGCCCGAGATAGCAGCCCAGCAGAAACTGCCCGATGACATAGAGCAGCGCAGAGGTCGCCGCGCCGAGCCACACGTCTCGCCACGCGATCCGGCACTCCGGCAGGTACTCGAAGAGCAGCGCGAAGACGGCCGTGATCAGGCCGAACGAGACCACGAAGTCGGCGACGTTGAGCAGCGTCGGGAAGGCGGGCGCGACGTGGATCAGCGCCGCGCCGGCCGCAGTCATGATCGCGTTGAGTCCCAGCGAGACGAGCAATACGAACGCGGCGCACAGGACCATCCCGAACGAGAGCAGCCGATCCCTGGCGGTCTCCAACAGTCCGCGTTTCTGCGGAGCTACGTCCCACACGGCGTTCAGAGCCTCCTGAATCGACGTGAACAACCCGACGGCGGCAAAGACGAACACGCTCCAACCGACGATCTGCGCGATGACGCCGGCCCTTCGTTGCGCGAACGTTGCCGAAACGATCGATTGGATTCCGTGCGCTGCCGACGGACCGGCGGTGCGGGCGAGGTAACCGTACATCTCGTCGAGGACCGCCTGATGCTGCCCTAACACGAGGCCCGCGATCTCCACGATCACAATGACGAGCGGGGCGACGGCAAAGATCGTGAAGTACGCAATCGCCGCCGCGAGCCATTGGCCCTTGTGGCGCTGAAACTCTCCGAATGTCTCGCGTACCACGGGGACGAGGCCTTGGTTCACGATCTCATCTCCTCCGAGCGGCGGGTTACCACGATACCCGGAAAAGCGCGCTTCCAACGGCGCGAGGTTCCGGCGACCACCGTCCTGCTCGGGGAGTGAAGCGGCACCGGACGGCTTAGGGCTCTTTTTTATTTCGAGCCTTGGAGCATGTCCGCGATATCGGATGACCCCGTCGGATATCCGAAGAGCGCTCCTTCCAGCACGGCTGCCGGAATCTGCGCGCGAATCGCGAGCGAGAAGACGTTGAGCAGCTCCTCGGCATGCGGACCGAGAACGTGCGCGCCGAGGATCAATCCGCTCGAGTCCTCGACGATCACGCGAAATGCCGAACGCCGCGCCTGTATCCGTCGCGACGAGTACCACTGCGTCGAGTCGGCGGCGCGGACTGTGCAGCGCAGGCCGCGCTCCTGCGCCGCCGCCTGCGTGAGGCCGGTCGAGCCGAGCGGCGGAATCGTGTATACGATGCTGACGAGGCCCGCGAAATCGACGGAGTGACGATTACCCTCGAGGAGGTTGCGCGCCGCGACCTCGCCCTCCACCGATGCGGTCGGCGTGAGCGGCAGGCCACCCCCATCGGCGCAGTCCCCGACCGCATAGACGGCGGCGTTGCTGCGGCTCTGCAAAAACTCGTTGACCGCGACGCCCTTGGCGGTTCGCTGGACGTTGCCGGCGGCAAGATCGAGGTCGTCGAGATCGGCGATGCGACCCGCCGCGTGAACGACCAGGTCGCACTCGAGGGAAAACTCCTGTCCGCCGGCGCTACCGCTCACCAGGAAGGTGCCCGCGATCTTCTCGACCGCGCGCACGTCGCACTGGACGCGCACGTCGATCCCGACCGCCCGGCTGACGTCGACGAGCGCATCGACCAGGCCCGGGTCGAAGCCGGTCAGCACGCGCGGGCCGCGCTGCAAGATGACGGGCGCCGCGCCTGCGCGCGCCGCGAGATGCGCAAACTCGAACGCGATATAGCCGCCCCCGATGAACGCGACGCGCCGCGGCAGCCGTTCCAAGTCGAGGAAGTCGGTGCTGCTGATCAGCTGCTCTTCGCCCGCGATCTGGAGGTTCGCCGGCCGCGCGCCGGCGGCCAGAACGACGTGACGCGTCTCGAGCCGTCGATCCGCAACGCTTATCGTCGCCGGATCGGCGAAGCGCGCCTGGCCGTGATACCTCGCGATTCCGAGTGCGCCGTAGCTTTCTTCCCGCTGCTGCGGAACCGGGTCGGTGAACGTGCGCTTGAAGCGCATCAGCTCGGGCCACTCGATCCGCGCCTCGCCGGAGAAACCGCTCCCGCGCATGCGATCGCACCAGTCGATCAGCTCCGCGGCTCCGACGAGCACCTTCTTCGGATCGCAGCCCCGCAACGCGCACGTGCCGCCGTAGGGAAGCTCGTCGACGATCGCGACGTGCCTGCCGGCACGCGCGCAAGCCGTGGCAACGGCATTGCCGGAGCTTCCCGTTCCGATTACGACGAGATCGTAGGCCGTCACGCGTTGGCGGCCTTCGCCGCGCGCTCTTTGTCGATCAGTCCGCGCTTGCGAGCGATCCCCCAGCGATAGCCGCCGAGATCGCCTGAACCGCGTATCACGCGATGGCACGGAATGAGCACCGCGGCCGGATTTTGCGCGCACGCTCGCGCGACGGCGCGCGCACCGTTGGGCGATCCGATCGCGCTCGCAACTTCGCCGTACGAGGCGACGTCGCCTGACGGGATCGTCTGCAGATACTTCCACACGCGCATTTGAAAGGCCGTCGCGTGGATGTCGAGCGGGAGCTCCGGCCGCGGGATCTCTCCCGCCAGGTGACGCGAGATCGCGTCCACCCATGCGACGAAGTCGGCGTGGTATGGCTCGCGCATCGGCTCGACGTGCGCATTGCGATACTCCGCTCGCAGGCGTTCGAGCAATTCTTCCGCAGCATCGCCGAATCCCACGAAGCAAATGCCGCGGTCCGTCGCACCGATCATCATCACTCCGATCGGCGTCGGAAACGACGCGTACGAGATCGAGACGCCTTCGCCGCCGCGGCGGTACTGCGCGGGGGTCATGCCCAAACTCGAGGCGGCGCGTTCGTAAATGCGGCTGGTCGAGCCGTATCCGGCGTCGAGCGCGGCTCGGTCGATGGATCGGGCCTTGCCCAGGCCGTCCTTGAGCTTGCACAGGCGAACCGTGGCGAGGTACTGCTTGGGCGTTACGCCCACGACGGCTTTGAACGTGCGGGCGAAATGAAAGCGGCTCATCGAGGCGAGCGAGGCAAGCTCAGCCAGCGTCAAGGCTTCGTCGCTATGATCCTCGACGTACCGGCAGACATCGTGAATGAGGTCGGCGTTGAGATTCCTTTTTGGCATGTCTATGACTCTAGCGGTGCCCCAGCCGGAAATCCATCGGAAAATTGCGGAGTCCGACGGTGGCCTGCCTGCCAGGCCTGCTTACCGGATGAGAAGAAAGGCGCAGGTGCGATGAGTCGACTGCTCGGGCTTTGCGGACTTCTCGGCCTGCTGTACGGGTGCGCCGGCGGCGGTTACCTGCCGTACGCCTCCCACTCGCTCGACCCCGCCAGCATCAGCTCGCTTGTCAACGGCGCCGCGCTGAGCGACGGCGTCCCGGCCGGCCTGGTACGGGCCGTTCTGATGGCCGAGTCGGCGGGCAATCCCTCCGCGGTCAGCGTCGCAGGGGCGCAGGGGCTGATGCAGCTCATGCCCGGCACGTCGGCCGGTTGCGGCATGGCGAATCCGTTCGACCCGACCGAAAACGTGCAGTGCGGCACCGGCTATCTCCGTACGCTGCTTCATCATTACCACAACAACGTCACGCTCGCGGTAGCCGCCTACAATGCCGGCCCCGGGGCCGTCGATCGCTATCACGGCGTGCCCCCCTATCCCGAGACGCGCGCGTACGTCGTGCGCGTGATCAACGCGTACCGCAGCTACTAGGAACCGCCTCCGTTCTTGGCGCGGCCCGCATTCCGCCGTTCGTACGACGTAGTCAGGCTTCAGGAATTTAACCGATGGCAACGCTGACGCATCGACAGCCGCTCCGTCGCGTCGACGCGTGGCCGATTCGGATACCCATTCTCGACGGCTACCTGCTGCGGGAAATGTTCGGTCCCTTCATGTTTGCGCTCGGCGCGTTCTTGCTGTTTTGGGCCCTCAACATCTTCTTTCTCGCGGCCGATTACATCATCAACCAGCATGCGCCATTCTTTTTGGTGTTGCGCTTCGTCGTCTTTCGCATCCCGCAGGCGACGCCGATGGCGTTTCCGTTCGCGTGCCTCTTCGCCGCACTGCTGGCGATCGGCCGCGTAATGGGCGACAACGAGGTGACGGCGATGCGCACCGCAGGCATCCCGGTGATGCGGATCGTGCTGTCGCCGTTCGTCTTCGGCCTCGCGATGTTCGCGCTATCCTACGGCATCAACGAATTCATCGCTCCGCGTTCGGTTGATCTCTCCACCCGCACTTTTTATCAGATCATCTACCATACCGACGCGTTGCCCGTGGAGCCGCAATTCTTTCGCAAGGATCCCGATACGGGCAACACGTTCTACGTTACGCAAGTCGCCCCGGATAATAAGACCATGATGGACGTCCAGATCTTCAAGCCGGCGAAATACGGGATGTGGAACGAAACGCTCCAGGCAAAGACCGCAACGGTGCAGGGCAGCACGCTCGTGCTGCATGACGTCATCGACACCCGCTTCAACAACGATGGATTCCTGACCAACCAGCAGCGCGTTAACAACGTCAGCATCGGCCTGCCGTTGGGCGAGACGGCCTCGCAGTTCGTCAGCCAGGTCAACAATGATCCTTGGACGATGAGCAGCAAGTCGTTGCGCGCGCAGGTAAACGCGCTGCAGGCTCAAGGCATCGGGGGCACCGCGATGGGCAACCTCGAGATCAATCTCGCGGACAAGCTCGCGTGGCCGTTCTCGTGCATCATAGGAATCGTCGTCGCGCTGCCGCTCGCCCTGCGCTTCGGAAAGCGCGGCAAGACGCTCGGCATCGCGCTCTCGATCATCGCGTTTTTCGTCTACTACTTGATGGTATCCGCGGCCGCAGCGTTCGGCCGCAATGGAGCGCTCAATCCGTATCTCGCTGCGTGGTTGCCAAACCTCATCACGGGGACAGCCGGTGCGCTTCTATTGCTGCTGGAAGAGCGCTGACGCGCCGCCGCGCAACCGCGGCATAGCCGCGTTCACCGCTGCGGCCGCGTTTCTCGTCTGGGTCGTGCCGGCCGGCGCGCCCGCGGCGGACGAGGACCGGCAGGAGCAGCTGGCGCTCTCGCTGCTCAACGGGCAGAGCTGCGCGCAGCGTTACGCCCAAGACTCGTCGACGGGTGGCCAGGCGACGCTAGCCCAGGCGACGGCCACGCCACCAGGCAGTCCCGTGCCGAGCGCGAGCCCCGCGCCGCCCCAGACGCCCGGTGTACCCAATATTCCCGGCGGCGTCGGCAACGGCACGTACACGCTCAACCCGTCACAGCGCCCGCGTCCGGGACAGTCGCCCACGGTCACGCCGCCGCCGATTCCGACGGCCACACCCAGCCCCACCGCATCCACCGAGCCGATCTTCCTGGTGCGCGGCGGCGAGACGCCCCCGCCGATACCGCCGGCCGGCCAAGCGACACCCGCGCCGACCCCCGAGCCCACCGGCGTGCCGACGCTCGCGCCCGGCTTCGTCGCCGTCATTTCGGACACGTGGAGCGGCAACCGCGAGCGTGGGCAGCCGAGCGATGCCATCGGCAACGTTCACGTCTATTACGCCGACGAAGAGATCGTCGGCGACAAGGCCCACTACGACGGGAACCGGACGATCACGATCACGGGCCATCCCTTCCTCATCAACCACGAGCACAACTCGGTGCTCACCGGCGACATCATCGTCTTCGACACCGTCGCGCAGACGGCGAAGCTGACCAACGGCAAGGGCGCCAGCGATGAGGGCGTCCAGCGCGGCCTCGTGCACTTTCAAGCGAGCGACTTGCACACCGATCCCGACGGTACCGCGCACGGACTGAATCCGTACGTTACCACGTGCGAAAATCCGCGCGGCGGCTATCACATCACCGGAAAGGACATGGAGGTCGATCCGGGTGACAAGATCGTGATCCATAAGGCGGTGCTCTGGCTCGGCCTGGCGGCGATCTTCTATTTGCCGCTGTTGATCATTCCGCTGCGCACCGTCGAGAACCAACGCGCTCACGCCCACTGGTTCCCGGAGGTCGGATACGATTCGTACGAGGGCGCCTGGATCAAGATCCAGATCCCGTTCGGCAAGGACCAATACTACTACGGCTACTACATCGTCAACTATTTCACGAAGCTCGGACTCGGCCTCGGATACGTCGGCTTTTACTCGAGCAAGAGAGGCCGCCGCAGCGTCAGCGTCAACATCTACACCATCAATAATCAAACCGGGGGTGGACGGCAGACGAACCTGGCCGTGGCAGAGCAGGAAAATTTCTCACAGCACCTGCGCGGCAACTTTCAGGTCAACTATCAGTCCAACTATGGACCGCAGGTGAGCATCCCACCCAACGAGTCCATCAGCGCAGCCATCGCCCACCAGTCCGCACAGTCGTCGCAGAACTACAGCTTCGCCCACTCCTCGGTTGGTGGGCAGTCCAGCAGCAACAGCTTTACGGTCAGTGACACGCGCCAGTTCAACCAGAACCTCAACCAGACCACCACGTACAACATCAGCGAGAGCAACGCGAGCTTCGGCGGATTCACCTCGTTCAACAATCAGTCCGAGTTCGACTACCTGATGCAGTACACGACGTCCGGCGCCGACTATCAGATGGAGTTCGACAAGATCTACTCGCAGCAGGCCGCGGGCATCAACAAGATTCCCGAATTCCAAGTTCGGCCCAGCGACTTCTTCCAGCACTTCGTCATCCCGCTGTCCGCGCAGCTCACGGTCGGCGAATATAGCGAGCCCTCGGGTACCGGCGAGCCCAAGAGCCTCGCGACCTGGCGCGGCGACGCCAACCTGGTCGCCGGGCCGGTGCAGGCCAAGGTCTTGGGGAGCGACTTCGAGGGCACGGTAACGGTCGACCAGTACGCGTACGGGACCGGCGACCTCAAGGCGGCGATCGCGCAAGACCTCAGCCTGACGACGCCGATCAGCTCGCACGTGGTCAACACCCTGACCTATAACGAGGCGAACTACAACGGACCCGCGCTCGTCCCGTTCCAATACCTAGACCAGCAGCCCACCATGAACACGAAGAACGCGCAAGACATGCTCCGCATCTTCAACGATGACGTCTACGCGCTCTCGCTGGGCTGGTCGACCAACTTCGACGGTATGGCGCAGCCACTGAGCTATCAGCTCACCGCCAAACCCTCGCCGCGCTCCGTCGTGCTGCTCAGCGGTTCGTTCATCCCCGGCCCCGGAATGGGCTTCGAGACGACGAACCTCCAGCTCTCGACGCCGTTCGGGCGCGACGCATCCCTGCAATTCGTCACCAACATCAACTGGCGACCGTCGCTAGGGCTCGGCCAATTCTTCTCCGATAAGATCATCTACTACACGCGCACGATCGGCAACTGCTATCAGCTGATGGTGCTCTACAACGAATCGCAACAAGCCATCAACGTCGGACTCAACCTGCTAGCGTTCCCGACGCAGACCGCAGTCTTCCAAATCGGCTCCCCACAGCCAGTGGTGCCGACGACCTTCAACTTCTAGCTGTCGTTGGCGGCGCGTCGGCCGCCTCTCGCGCGACCAACGACGATCGGGCAGTTGCAGATCGATTTTTGAATAACATGGCCGGACCGCGATTGATCGAGTGGCACGGACGTGCCCGATGCGAAGGCTCCAGCTTTTTCGGAAAAGACACGATGTCGTATTCCTTTGGTGTTGCGAAAAAGTGGAGCAGTAGGAGCGAGCCCGGATGGCGAGCGACGGGCGTCTTCGTACCGGGCATGTCCGGACGCGAAGATCAATCGCAGCTCGGAGGCGGGCTAGCTAGCGTCGCATTGGGGGTGGCCGCAGGCGCAGGTTTCGGATTCCAAGCCTTCCTCCATGGCGCGGCGGCAGTAGTTGCTGCAGTAGATCTCGCCCGCGACCGGCCCGGTCAGGCTGCAGTTACAGAGGTCGTGGCTGCACTCGACCGGAGCTTCGTGCATCGACTACGACGAACACGGATTAGCAGCGGGATTGTTCGATATTTCGACGCTGAGGATCTGTGAGGCCGGATCCTGCACCTGGTTGAAGATCGCGAAATATGTGTTGTCGAAGCACGTCAGCATGTCCAGCGTCGGAGAGACGAACTGCGGATCGACGGGTCCACCCGGCCCCATCGAGTCCTTAAAGAACCATTGCGCCTGGGTTCCGGCCTGCGTGGTGAAGGCGTTGAAGGTCCAGTTCTCCGATGGGCTGGCGCTGGGAGACGGAGAGGGCGAGGCGATGCCCTTGAAGATCGCCTTCTGCGCGAGGATCGAGAACTCGGTGCCGGTGCCGTTGCTGTTGAGGTTGTACGCAAATTGGTTCGGCGTGGTGCCTAGCGTGAGCCAGTTGGGCGGTATGTGCGGGTTCCTGTTAGGGACGAATTGGACGGCCTCGGCCGACGAGGCGACGCCGTTGCCCAGCGCCAACGCTGCGAACGAGTACCCGCGCCAGTTGGTCTGGAGAGTGTCGGTCGAAGGCGTGAAGCCGTTGCCGGTCGTGTTGAACACGATCATGTACCGATAGTTGGAGAAGTTGAATGGTGCCGATACGTCAAAGTGTATCGCCAGAAAACCAGGAGGAGCGCCGCCCGGACCGAGGCCCGGAGGGTTCGGCGTTACCTGACGACCGCACGCCGCAACGATGAACGCCGTTACAAACACGACGATAAAACCGAAATTCAATCTACGAATCATGCTCTCCTCGACCGCCATGCGGGACGCGGGAATCGCCGCTTGTGCAGCGCTGGCATTGTCGGCGGCATTCCCGAAGTTCGGCGCAGCATGGCTCGTCCCGTTTGGGACTGGCGCACTTTTCTGGTTGTGGCAAGGCGCTTCCTGGAAGCGCGCAGCGCTTCTCGGTTGGTTCTCAGGATTGATTTTCTTCGCACTCGATTTCGCGTGGGTAGGGCATACGGTCGGCCATTACATCGGCGTATTCGGCCCGTTTCTCGCGTTCGGACCCGCGCTGGTCGAGGCGCCGTTTTTCGCATTGGCCGGAGCGTTGGCTGCCTTCGCGTACGGGCGCATGCATCGAGCGATCGCTCCGTTGGGAGCGGCGGCCGCGTTCACGATCTGCGAATGGCTCCGCTCGATCGGCGCGCTCGCGGCACCGTTCGATCAGCTGGGTTACACGCAGGCAGATTCGCCATTGCGTGCCATCGCGGCGTACGCCGGCACGTACGGCATCACGTTCGCGCTGTGCGTGCTCGGCGCGTATGGGGTCGACGCGTTGCGCCGGCAGGCGTGGCGCCCGTTCGGAATCGCCGTCGCGGCGGTGGTCGTCGCGACCGTCGCCGCCTGGGCGGCTTGGCCGGCGCGCAGTCTCGCACCCGCGACGATTCCGGTCGCTGCGATTCAAGGCAACATCGCGCAGTCTTTTAAGTGGAGCTCTCTCCGGCTTGCCGTGCGGCGCTACTCCGCGATGACGCACGTCGCGGCTGCGCAGCACCCGCGGCTCGTCGTGTGGCCGGAGACCGTGATCGCGACGGACCTCGAGGGCGATCCGACGTTGCTGTCGCGCTTCGAGAACCTCGCGCGACGGACGCGCGCGACGATCGTCGCGGGGGGCCTCTACATCACCGGACCGGCCGTTTACAACGCACTCTACATCTTCGCACCGAACGGCGCGTACTCGATCTACCAGAAGCGTCAGCTCGTGCCGTTCGCGGAATGGTTCCCCGCAAGAGCCTTCCTCTCGTGGCTGCCGTACATCGGCAACCTCAACGGCGGACTCACGCCGGGGCGCGTCGACGGAGTCTATCCGACCGCCGCTCTTCCGATCGGCCCGCTCATCTGTTGGGAGTCCGCCTTTGCCGACCTCGCCTACGCGCAAGTGCGGAAGGGCGCGCAGCTGCTGGTCATCAGCACGGACGACGCGTGGTTCGGACAGACGTCGGGGCCGTACATGCATGCGCAAATCGCGCAACTGCGAGCCATCGAGAGCGGCGCCTACGTCGTGCGGGCCGCCGCGACGGGAGTCAGCGGGATCATCGCGCCGGACGGAAGCTGGCTGGAACGCGCCGGGCTGGCGCGCCGTACGATCGTTAGCGGGCGCGTGGGCCCGCGCGTTCCGACGGTCTTTTCGCGAATCGGTCCGACGAGCATCGCCTTGATGCTGGTCGGGCTGTACGCGCTGCCGCTACTGCACTTATTGCCGCTGCCTGCGGCGGAATCGGATGTGGGCGCCGATGAATGGTAGAAAGAAACTGATTCGGCGGCTCGCCTTCGTGGCGGGCGCGCTGTTCATCGTTTGGGTGGTCGTGGAGATCGCACTGGCGGGCCGCGGCACACCGCCGCTTCCGCCCGGACAGACGCCGATCGACCTGCGCGGCGGCCACGTGATGAACAATCACATCAGCACGAAGTCGTGGAGCTTCGACTACGACCGCGCACATCTCTCGCCGGACGGGCTGAGCGGCACGGTCGACGGCGTGCGTAACGGCATCGTCTTCCGTAAAGGAAAGCCGTATCTGCGCATCTCCGCCGCCCACATCCGGCTGAACATCGAGTCGCTTGACTTCACCGCGGTGGGAAAGGTCCACATCGAACGCATCGGCGACCCGCAGCGACGCGCGTTCGACACGGACCTCGTCACCTGGACGAACGATGCCAAACTGTTACGCATGACTCATCCGAGTTACGTTCACTCGGGAGACCAGACGATGAGGATCGATGGCATCACCGTCAACTTCGACGACAACACCATCCACCTCGGGAAGCTGAGCGGCGCCGTGGACATCCAGCACTGACGCGCGTCAACCGTTCTCGTTGCTCAGTTTCTTCTTGGCCTCGGCGATCAGCTTCTTGACCTTCTGACCGCCTTTGTGCCCGATCTCCTCGTAGAAGTCGGAACCGTACTTTTCTTTGACTACTTTTCCGCCTTTTTGACCGATGGACTCGTAGAACTCGACGCCGTGACGGTCCCGCGTCGCCTTTCCGCCCTTGCGTCCAATGTCCTCATAGAACGTCGACCCGTAACGGTCGCGAACGGTATCGCCACCCTTTTTGCCGGCCTCCCGCACGGACATCTCGCGCTTGGGCGCGCGCTCAGGCTTCTCAGCCATCGGTCTGCATTAGTGTCGCCTCGGCTAGGACGCCGCAGCCTTACGCTTCGGGCGCTGACCGCCTTTCTGTCCGATGACCTCGTAGAACGACGGGCCATACTTGCTCTTCGTAGCCTCGCCGCCCTTACGGCCGATCTCTTCGTAAAATTCCGAGCCGTACTTTGCCTTTACGCGCTCGCCGCCGCGACGGCCCGCTTCACGAACGCTCATGCCGCCGGCCTGTCCTGACTCTTGTGCCATGTCTGATCCTCTCTTCGGTATGGATAAGGTACTATTCCCATACAAGCGCTCGGTAAACTCAGGATTCCCTGAGAATTTCGCCCGGCGGCCCCTTGCGCGGCAGCTTTCCACCGCTCCAAGTGAAGACTTCGTTAAGATAGGGCCGCAAAGACCTCAGGACAGGGCGGCAAAGACCTCGCGCGTGCGCTCCCTCAGGTGGTCAAGGTTGCCGTCATTTTCGATGACGAAGTCTGCGCGAGGATGCGCCTCCTCCGGCGCGATTTGCGTCGCGATCCGCGCACGCACTCGCGCCTCGTCGACGCGATCGCGCGCGACGACGCGCGCTATCCGCTGCTCGACGGGAGCCACGACCAACACCGACTTGTCCACGAGGCGGTCGTACCCGGTCTCGAACAGCAGCGGCACCACGTGGACGATGAGCTGCCCGGGCTTGGCCCGGGCCTCGTGCTCCATCGCGCGGCGCCGGATGTGCGGATGAAGCAGCGCGTTGAGGCGCTCGCGCGCCGCGGGATCATTGAACACGATCTCGGCCAGAGCCGCCCGATCGAGTACGCCGTTGCGCACGACCTGCGGCCAGACGCGCGCGATCTGTAGCAATCCGTCGCTGTGAGGAGCGACCACCTCGCGCGCTATTGCGTCGGTGTCGACCACGAAGGCGCCGAGCTCGCCGAAAAACGTCGCAATCTGACTCTTCCCCGCCCCTATGCCGCCGGTCAGACCCACGCGCACGGCGCTGTTCTTAGGAGCCTTCCGGCGGCGGCTCCGAACTCGCGTGGGGGGCGGAAGCGACGTCCTCGGTCTCTTCCTCGACCGCATACAGCTCGATCTCCTCGGGCGGAACGTCGGCGACGTGCTGGATCGATGCCGTGATGCGGCGCGTGGCGTGATTGATGGTCAGCAACGTGACTTCGACCTCTTGCCCCGCCGCGAATGTAGCGGACACGTCGAACTCGCCCTTGGGAACCATTGCTAAGATTCCCGGAATCACTTCAACGAGCAGGTAGTTCGGCGTCACCTTGACGATCTGCGCGGTGAGCTTATTCGTTTCGTACAGCCGGTCCGCATATTGGTCCCATGGATCCGGCAGCGCGTGTTTGAGCGAGAGACTCACCTTCTTGGCGTCGGGATCGAACTTCATGATCTCGACCTGAACGACGTCTCCGATCTTCACGACCTCCGACGGGTGCTTGATCCGCGCGTACGACAGCTCGCTGTTGTGAATCAGGCCGTCGATTCCGCCCAGGTCGACGAACGCACCGAAATCGGCGAGTCGCACGACGACGCCCTCGCGGATCTGACCGACCTCGAGCGTATCGAGCAGCTCCTGCTTCTTGGCCTGGAGCTCTTCCTCGAGGACGAGGCGCTGCGACAACACGACGCGATGGCGCTTGTGATCGAGATCGATCACCTTCAAACGCAGATGCTGGCCAACGAGCTCGTCGAGGTTTCCGACGGGCTGCCGCCGGATCTGCGACGCGGGGACGAATCCGCGCATGCCGAGATCGACGAGCACGCCGCCCTTGACGACCTGTGTCACCGTCGCCTCGATGACCTCGTCGCGGTCGTGCGCTTCGATCACCTTTTCCCACGTCTTGAGCGCGCGGGCGCGGCGCTCCGATAAGAAGAGCGTGCCGTCCATCTCGTCGATGCGATGGACCATGACCTCGAGCGTATCGCCGACCCTAAGTAGTTTGGGATCGACGGCGAGCGAGAGCTCGCGGAAGGGGAGGACGCCTTCGGATTTCCCGCCGACGTCGACGAGCACTTCGTCTTTGTCCTTCTGAACGATCGTGCCCGTGAGTACTTGGCCTTCGTCGAGCACCCGCAGCGATTCTTCATAGAGGCGCTGCTCGAGCGCTAGTTGATCCTCTTCGTAGTTGATCGGAGCGACTTCAGTTGTAGAGATGTTGCGTTTCCCACTTTCGTAAGTTTTTTATGTTATTTTTGGCACCGCCGGCACCACCAGGTTCCGCGTTGTGCCAGCACCGTTCGAACGATCCTGGCGGTACCGCAGCGCCGGCACTTCAGGCCGAGCCTGCCGTAGACGCAAAGGTCGTTCTGAAAACTTCCCTGCAGTCCGCCGGCGTCCACGTAGTCGTCGACGCTCGTTCCGCGCATCGAGATGGCGCGCTGCAAAACTTCGACGATGGCGTGACGTAAGCGGCGGGTTGCCGGTTTTGTCAATGCCCGGGCGGGCCGGCTCGGACGTACCCGGGCTTTCCAGAGCGCCTCGCATGCATAGATGTTGCCGATGCCTGCGATGCGCCGCTGATCGAGGAGCAATACTTTGATCGGCGTCGTCCGCCCCGCCAGCATACCCGCAAAGGCCTGCTCTGTAAAGTCTGATGAGAGCGGCTCCACGCCGAGCTCCCGGTCCCACGCTTCGCCCAGGGCGACGAGGCGCATGCGCCCGAACGTGCGGACGTCCGAGAATCGCAAGTGCCGGCCGCTGCTTAGGTGCAGCACCAGATGCGTCCCCGGGTATTCCGGCTGCGAGGCGGACGCCACTACGAGCCGGCCGGTCATGCGCAGGCTCGTGACCAGGCTACGGCCCGAGCCCAGCTCGATGACGGCATACTTTCCGCGCCGGCGGATGCCCGCGATTCTCTCGCCGGCCACGGCCCGCTCGAACGGCATGTCGGGCGGCGCGATCGCCATCTTCGCAAGGCGCAGCTCCGCGCGCTCGATGGTCTTTCCTACGATCGTCCCGGCTAAGCCGCGGACGATCGTTTCAACCTCCGGCAGCTCCGGCACTACGCAGGTCGAGCCGCACGCCCGCGGCGATCCCGTCTCTGGCGGCCTCGCCAGCGGGCAGCTCGATGACGTATTTCGCGACGTCGCTTTCGCGCGGGATGTCCGCGTCGGGAAGAGACCGCGCCACGACGGCGACGTCGGCAAAGACTTTACGAACCGTACCATCGGCGGCGATGAACGCCATGTCGAGCGGAACGAGCGTGTCCTTCATCCAAAACGCGACCGGCGCGTCGCCGCCGAACACGAAGAGCATGCCGGTATGCGGCGCGAGCTGCGTGCGATTCATCAGGCCGTACTCGCGCTGGGCTTCGGTGCGCGCGACCTCGAGCGTGAGGTCCGCGTGCGGCGCGTGGACGACGACCACCGGAAGCGCCGCGGCCAGCCAAAAGGCAAGGCTATACACGTTCGAACGCCTCCTCGCCAATCGGCTCTACGTCGTACCAGTTGCGCCCCGACTTGAGGGTGACCTCGAGCGGCACCGACAACGCGATGACGTTCTCCATGTGTTCCCGCACGAGCGCCGAGACACGTTTGAGATCGCGTTTGCGCACCTCGAAGATCAGCTCGTCGTGGATCTGCAACAGCATCGCGGCGTCGAGGCCGGCGTCTTCCAGCGCCCGGTCGATTCGTACCATCGCGAGCTTCATCAGGTCGGCGGCGCTGCCTTGGAGCGGCGCATTGGTCGCCTCGCGCTCCGCAGCGGCCCGCAACATGTAGTTGCCGGAAATCAATCCCGGCATGTAACGGCGGCGGCCGAGAATGGTCGATACGTAACCCGTGCGGCGGCCTTCTTCGATCGTGTTCTCGATGTACGCGCGCACCTCGGGAAAGCGCGCGAAGTACGCCGCGGTCATCTCCTTGGCCTCGGCGCGGCTTATCTCGAGGCGCTGCGCGAGACCGAAGTCCGACATGCCGTAGAAGAGGCCGAAGTTGACGCTCTTAGCCATCCGCCGCTGATTGCCGTCGACCACGGTACCGGCGGGAACGTTGAAAATCTGGCGCGCCGTGTAATCGTGAATGTCCGCCGACTCGCGGAAGGCTGCGCGCATCGCGGCGTCGCCGGAGAGGTCGGCCATTAGCCGGAGCTCGATCTGACTGTAGTCGGCGGCGAGCAGCACGTAGTCGCCGTCGCGGGCGACGAACGCGCGGCGAATCCGGCGGCCGAGCTCTCCGCGAACCGGGATGTTCTGCAGGTTGGGATTGGTCGACGAGAGCCGCCCGGTCGCGGTCGCGGTCTGATTGAACTCGGTTCGCAGCCGCCGATCGCGCGCATCGACGAGCCGCGGGATCACATCGATGTACGTGTTCTTGAGCTTCGTGACTTCGCGCCACTCCAGGACGAGCGCGCAGATCGGGTACTCGCGCGCGAGGCCCTGCAGCACCTCGACGCCCGTCGCCCATCCGGTCTTCGTCTTCTTTCCGCCGGGAATCTGCAGCTTCCCGAAGAGTACGTTGCCGAGCTGCTGCGGCGAGCCGATGTTGAACTCTTCGCCCGCGAAATCGTGAATTTGTTTTTGCAAACGCGCAGCGGCCGCCTCGACCTCCGCGCCGACGATCTCGAGCTCGCGGCCATCGATCGTGACGCCGGCGGATTCCATCTTCGCCAGCACCGGTGCCAGCGGCACCTCGACGTCTTCGTACAGGCGCAGCTGGTCGCGCGCCTCCAGCTCGGAACGGCCTTTTTCGATCAGCGCAAAGGCGGCGTCGGCGTGAGCCGCGGCGTCGTCCGGGAGTTCGACGCCGAGGAACCGCTTCGCGGCGTCGTCGACCTGCGCGAAGCCGCGCGCGGGATCGAGAAGATGCGCAGCGATCATCGCGTCGTCCGCGAATCGCGCCGCCCCCACGCCGGCCGCGCGCAGCGCGCGCAGCAGCCGCTTCGCGTCGTACGCCCCAACGCGCGCGTTCGATTCGAATACGCGCTCGAGCGCGGCGAGCACCGGCGCTTGCGCGAGCGCGCTGCGACCGAAGCTGACGGCCTCGCCGGCCTTGCCGCTGACGCCGAACGCCTCGCCGTGGAGGGCGAACGCCACCCGCTGCGAACTCGCGAGCGCTTTCAGCTCGCCGGCGAGTTGCGCGAACTCCGGCGGAGCGACCGACGCGACGTAACTCCGGTAGTTTCCCGCAAGGCGGACACCGCTCTCGAACAACGGTAGATCCGGCGGAGGCGACAGCTTCGCGAGCAGCGTCTTGAACTCGAGCTCGCTATAGAGACGATAGAGCTCGCCCTCACCCGGCGGAACGTAACGGCTGTTCTCCCAATCGACGAGCAGCGGAAGGTCGCGCCGCACCGTCGAGACCGCGCGGCACAGGCAGGCCTGTTGACCGTATTGCTCGATAAGGTTCTCGAGTTTCGGACTGCCCGCTAGTCCCGGATCCGCGACCAGCGCGTCGAGCGAACCCGCGGCCTGTAGCAGCCGGCTCGCCGTCTTCTCGCCGACGCCGGGTATGCCGGGAAGGTTGTCCGACGGGTCGCCCTTGAGGCCGCGAAAATCGGGCAGCTGCGCCGGCTCCAGCCCGAAGCGCTCGCGCACTGCTGCCGGATCGTAGCGCCCGAGCTCCGTGATGCCGCGCCTCGTCGTCAACACGGTCGTGCGCTCGTCGACGATCTGCAACAAGTCGAGATCGCCCGTGACGACCAGCGTCTGCTCGCCGGCCTCCTCGGCCTGGCGCGCGAGCGTGGCGATGACGTCGTCGGCTTCCTGTCCCTCGATCTCGACGACCGGAATCCGAAACGTTTCGAGCACGCGGCGCACTAGCGCGAACTGGCCGCGCAACTCGTCGGGCATCACCCGCCGCTGCGCCTTGTATTCCGCGAAGAGCGCGACGCGATCGGCGGGCATCCCCTTGTCGAACGCCGCGAGGATATGCGTCGGCTTCTCGTCCGAAATGAGTTTGTTGAGCATCATGGTGAAGCCGTAGACCGCGCTGATCGGCACGCCGGCGCTCGTGTTCAGCGGCGGCAACGCGAAGAACGCGCGGTATACCAGGCCGTAGGTGTCGAGCAGCATCAACGCCATGGTGACTCGAGATTAGCGCACGACGACGGTGGACGACGCCTCGCTCACGCTGCCGTCGTCACAGATGTCCAGGACCGAGAGCGTGTACCGCCCGCTGCTTGAGGGCAGCGCGACGCCTATTCCGTCGGCACCGCCGCGTGCGACGCTCCAGCCCACGGCCTCCGTATCCGCTTCCGCGAGCGACGCCTCGGCCGGCGGCTGCGTCCGCCGAACGAAGCTCAGGATCTGCGCGTGGTCGCCTGTCGAGTTTACCCAGGGGTGCCACGTCAGCGACTCGGGCGCGCTGTCCTGCGTCGTGGTTACGCCGATCGCCAGCAGCACCGGAGCCGAGGAAAATACCGCGCTTCCGGACGGTGCGCCGCGGCTGATCCGGACAACGACCGTACCGCGCGTCGCGGCGCCGTCCAGCGCGATCTTCATCGCTTGGCCCGGCGCGAAATCCCCGTTCGCGAGGGAGACGCGGGATGATTGCGGGCGGCCCGGTGCGGTGAGCGCGAGCGGGATAGTGCTCCACTCGATCGCGCCGTCGTGCACGAATGCGGCGCCGATGCGCAGCTCGCCCGCCGCGTCCGTCGCGCGCAGATGCGCGATCGCGCGGCCGCCGGACGTCCGCAGCACGTGGGCCTGCACGCCGAGCGCGCTCTCGAACGTGATCAGCGCGTCGCCCTGCGCGCCCGGCGCGGACGCGTCCACCGTTACCTCGTCGCCGGCGCGATAGGTTGGGCGATCGAGCGCGACGCGCACGTTCCCGCTCGTCCCATCGGTCGTCGCCGCCGGCGCTAGCGGATCGATCTGTACCTGCGCGGCATCGATCGCGCGCCCGCCGCGATCTACCCAGGCGAGGATGAGGTTCGTTCCGAGGTCGGGGGCGCTGAAGCTGCCGCGCGCGTGGCCGCCGGCGTCGAGTTGAAGCTGTTGCTGCGCCGCAGAGGCGCCGTGCGCCATGCGGACGGTCACGTCGGCGCCGCCAAGCGGCCTGCCTTCCAAGGAATGCGCGTACACGTCGAAACTCACCGGCATTCCGAGACCCTGCTCCGCGCGATCGAGATGCAGCCGTATCGCGGCGGATGCGGTCGGCACGACGACGCGCGTGTCCGCCGTGGCGCCGCCGGCCTCGACGTGCACGCCGTAGGTCGAACCGAGCTCGTCGCTCGGCGCAGGGATCGCGACCGTCGCGTTGCCGCTCGGATCGGTGCGAACGACCTCGTCGAGCCAACGCGTCGTCGCCCACGGCGCGTCTTCACCGGCGTATCCGAGATAAACGTGCGGCGACCGCACGACCGTGACGTGCACCTCCACGTTGCCGCTCGAGGCGTGCACGAGCAGCGGAACGTCTTGGCGCGGATCGCAGCTCGCGCCGCACGCGGAGGCGGCGCGCAGCGTCAGACCCCCGGCGTTGGCGTCCACGTGCACGGTCGCGCCGCCGACACCGCGCTCGGCTTGCGCCAGGACGGCATAGTCGCCTGCCCGCGCTTGTCGCGGGATCTCGAACGACGTTGTGAAGGCGCCGGCGTCGTCGAGCGGCACCCGCTGTTCCGCGATCGTGGCGGCGCCGTCGCGCAGCGTGACGAGCGCGCTCCCGCTGCTCGACTTCAGGATGCCGTGCGAACGCGTGCGCGCGAATCCGACCACGCGCACGACGTCGCCGGCGTGAACCACCGCCGAATCGGTCCGAACAGCCACGATCGTCTCGGGAAGCGGCGCTTGCGGCAACAAGCTTAAGAAGGCGTAGCTGTTTCCCCACTGCGCAAGGGCGAATACCGGGCGCGGCCAGCGATTCCACGTGATGATGCCGTCGGCATTGGTCACGCTCGTAGCAAACGAACGGTTCACGACGAACTCCACGCGCATGCGCGCGAGCGGCATACCGGTTCCGAGATCCGCGCCGTACACGAGCAACCCGCTCGGCGTCTCCTTCGACACGATGCCGACGCGCGACCGGTTGATCCATACTTGTTCCCCGACGTCGCCGCGGCGGGCCTCGATCACGAAAAACCCCTCACGTTGTCCGAGCGACATGCTCACTTCGCTCGACTCGAATTGATAGCCGCCGGGCGGCGTGAAATTAAAGGAAAGCAACGGACGGCGGCCCGCGGTGGAGATCGCGCGCGAACGCCAATTCGATCCCGCCGTAAGCACGTCGGCGGGATCGACGCTGTAGACCGCAAACGCGACCGGCGCGCTCGAGTAGGTATCCAAGCGGACCGTAGTCGGCTTCCACGGCACGCTCGAGTCGGCGGCAAAGAGTTCGAAGTACGCGTCCAAGCGGTGCAGGTCGACGATCGGGCGCTCGGCCCGAACGGGGGCGATGCCGACGGCGACCGCCACAAGAACGACCGCAAAGAGACGAGTCATCTCGCGCGCTGCTTCGGCAGGTTCGCGTGCGAGGCCCGCGTAAAGCGCAGTACCGTGGACGAACACGCGGCCGAGGAGCGCCCTACGTCGACGCGGTGCCGTTTCTGCGGCTTCGAGGAAGGCCCGAGCGACGCGCGCGCGGTGAGAGAGAAGGCGCACCTGCAGGTCGTGGTGGCCTGTGGATCCTGCGGCCATCCGTTTGCCGTCCTCTCGCGCAATTAAGTTGCGTTTCGTAAGCGCGACCGCACTCACCGCGATCCTGGCGGCGACCGGCTCGGTCGCGCTCGCCGCGACGACCCCGAAGCCGAGCGCGTCGCCTCATACCCTGAAAGCCCCGTCGATCCAACTCCCCACGATCCCGCTGCACACCGAAGTCGTGGTCGAGGTCAACAAGAAGGGCCAGGTCGTGCGCGTGAAATCGACCAAGCAAAGCAACGTGCGATCGTTCAACCTGCAGACGATCGGCAACGCGGAGCAAATGTGGATTCGCCGGCCGGACGGAACCGCGCAGGTCGGGCTCTACCGCGTGACCTACGACTACGATCCCAAGACGAAGATGGTCTCGCGTCACGTCGCGCTGATCTCCGCGGGCGGCAGCTGGGGAGACCAGCCGGGCGCCGCCAGCGTGATGATCAACCTCGCCCACAAACAGGCGCTCGAACAAGAAAAAGAGATCGAGGCGGCCCAGAAAAAGGCGCAAGAGCAGAACTCGAAGCTGCCCTCGCTGAACGAGATCCGCGGCGCGCACGCATCGCCGAGCCCGAAGACCGCGACGCTTCCTCCTTACAAACCCTAGGCCCTTGAGATTCCTGACGTACCGGTCCGCGGACGGGACGGCGCGGCCGGGCGTCCTGGAAGGTGAGATGATCCGCACGATCGGGACGGATACGCTGCGCGAATACATCTCTCTCGCGCCGCACGAACGCATCGCATGGCACACGCCCGACGACCTCGTTCCGCTGGCCGGCGCTGTGCTCGACGTCCCGGTCCGACCGTCACGCAACGTCTTCTGCGTCGGGCGCAATTACATGGAGCACGCCCGCGAAGGTGCGCGCGCGGCCGGGCGGGAGCTGCGGCTTCCCGAGGCGCCCACGTTCTTCACCAAGGCGTCGACCGCCGTCGCGCCGCCGGACGGCACGCTCCATCTCGAGGCGCGCGTGTCGAGCGAATACGACTTTGAGGCGGAGCTCGCCGTGGTCATCGGCGCGCGCTGCAAGGACGTGTCCGAAGATGAAGCGCTGCACGTCGTCTTCGGATACACTGCGCTCAATGACGTGACGGCGCGCGACCTGCAGCGCCGGCACGGTCAGTGGTTCAAGGGAAAGAGCCTGGACGAAACCTGCCCGATTGGACCCTGGATCGTCACGCCCGAGGAGATCGGCGATCCGCAGTCGCTCGAGCTAAGCCTCTTCCTTAACGGAACGCGTAAGCAGCACAGCAACACGTCGAAGATGATCTTCACGGTCGCGCGATTGATCGCGGAGCTTTCCCAAGGCTTGACGCTGCTCCCCGGGGATGTGATCGCCACCGGAACGCCGGAGGGCGTCGGCTTCGCGCGCACTCCGCCGGAGTTTCTGCGCGACGGCGACCTGCTCGAGGTCGACATCAAGAAGATCGGCCGGCTGACCAACACAGTCGCCATCGAGTAGCGACCGCACGAAGGGCGCCGCAGCTTGCGAATCGTAAGGCACGGCCTATGATCGTCGCGGTTCCGCGCGAGAGCGCCTTAAAGGAGCGCCGGGTGGCGCTCGTGCCTGAAACGGTCGCACGATTCGTTAAGTCGGGCGCGAGCGTCCGCGTGCAGCGCGGTGCGGGCGCCGCTGCGGCGTTTCCCGACGACCTGTACGCGGCGGCCGGAGCGACGTTCGCCGACGACGCGGGGTCGCTGGCACGCGACGCCGACGTGCTCGTCACGGTCGGTCGTCCGGCGGACGCCGTGCTGAACGCGTTGCGCCCGGGGAGCGTCGTCGTCGGCTTCTTCAATCCGCTGGGCGATCCGGAGTATGTCCGGAGTCTGGCCGAGCGCCGGCTGACCGCGCTTGCGATGGAGATGATTCCCCGCATCACGCGCGCGCAGTCGATGGATGCGCTGTCGTCGCAGAGCAACATCGCGGGATACAAGGCCGTGCTGCTGGCCGCCGCCGCGCTGCCGAAATTCTTTCCGATGCTGACGACCGCCGCCGGAACGGTTCCGCCGGCGAAGGTGCTCGTGCTCGGCGCGGGCGTCGCCGGGCTGCAGGCGATCGCCACGGCGCGCCGGCTCGGTGCCGTGGTCAGCGCCTACGACGTGCGCGCCGCCGTCAAAGAGCAGATTCAGTCCCTCGGCGCGACCTTTCTCGAGTTCGATCTCGGCGCCGACGCCGAGGGAGCCGGCGGGTACGCCAAGGAGCTGACGCCCGAGCAGCAAGAGCGCCAGCGCGCGTGGATGGTCGAGCAGATCGGTGCCAACGACGCCGTGATCACGACGGCGCTCGTGCCCGGACGCAAGGCGCCGGTGCTGATCACGGAGCAGGCTGTCGCCGCGATGAAGCCAGGCAGCGTCATCGTGGATCTCGCCGCCGAGGCCGGCGGAAACTGCGCGCTCACCAAGCCCGACGAGATCGTCACGTCGGGTAACGGCGTGACGATCATCGGCACGACGAACCTGGCCGCCACGATGCCGGCCGACGCCAGCCGCCTGTACTCGCGCAACGTGTACGCACTGCTCTCGCCGTGGATCTCGGACGGCGTGCTGAACGTCGACATGAACGACGACGTCGCCAAGGGCGCGGTCATCGCGCGCGACGGCAACGTCTCGATCGGAGGCGCGACCAAATGACCGAGCTCGCCCATCTCATCGCGCCGCTCACCGTCCTCCTGCTCGCGATCTTCGTGGGCTTCGAGGTGATCTCGAAGGTGCCGACGACGCTGCACACGCCGCTGATGTCGGCGACCAACGCGATCCACGGCATCGTCTTGGCCGGCGCTATCATCATCACCGCGGAGCTCTACGGCGTCGCTCACGGCCCGGTACTCACGGTGCTGGCGGTCGCGGCGGTCACGCTCGGGGCGATCAACGTGTTCGGCGGCTTCGCGGTCACCGAACGGATGCTGCAGATGTTCCGCCGCCGGGAAGACGGCAAGTGAGCGTCGGGATCGACCTGGCCGACCTGGTCGCCATCGCGCTCTTCATCTACGGCCTGCACGAGCTGAACTCGCCGGCCACCGCGCGTCGCGGCAACCGCCTCGCGATGCTCGGCATGGCGATCGCGCTGATCGGCATCCTCGTGCGGACCGGCGGCGTCGGCTGGCCCGCGGTCGCGCTGGGCATCGCGATCGGCGGCGTGGTCGGCCTCTACGCCGCCATCAAAGTGAAGATGACGGCGATGCCGCAGATGGTCGCGCTGTACAACGGCGCGGGCGGCGGCGCGGCCGCGCTGATCTCGACCGTACAGTATTTCGTCGCGCGTCCGGCGAGCACGCTCGACGACGTCGTCGCCGTCTCGCTGGTGCTCTCGGCAATCATCGGCTGCATCAGCTTCGCCGGCTCGATCATCGCGTTCTTGAAGCTGCAGGAGCTCATGACGGGACGTCCGCTCACCTATCCGGGACAGCAAGTCGTCAACGCCGTCGTCTTGCTGACGATCCTCGGCTTGGCCGTGTGGTTCGTTGCCACGCTCGGAATGTTACCCGAGTGGGGGTTCGTCGCTCTGCTCGGCGCCGCGCTCGTGCTCGGCGTGCTCTTCGTGCTGCCGATCGGCGGCGCCGACATGCCGGTCGTGATCTCGCTGCTCAACTCATTCACCGGCGTCGCGGTCGCGATCACGGGCTTCGAGATCAACTCGACGCTGCTGATCATCTGCGGCGCGCTGGTCGGCGCGAGCGGCACGATCCTGACCGTCGCGATGAGCCGCGCGATGAACCGGCCGCTGACCAACGTGCTCTTCGGCGCGTTCGGCGCCGCCGGCGGCACCGTGGTCGCGGCGTCCGGCGGACCGCAGCAGATCCGCAGCACGAGCGCCGACGACGTCGCCGTCATGCTCGCGTACGCGTCCAAGGTCATATTCGTTCCGGGATACGGCATGGCGGTCGCGCAGGCACAGCACAGCGTCAAGGCGCTCGCGGATCAGCTCGAAAAGCGCGGCGTGAAGGTGCTCTACGCGATCCATCCCGTGGCGGGGCGTATGCCGGGGCACATGAACGTGCTGCTGGCCGAGGCCAACGTTCCGTACAACCAGCTGCTCGACATGGAGGACGTGAACCCGGAGTTTCCGACCGCCGACGTCGCGCTCGTGATCGGGGCCAACGACGTGACGAACCCCGCGGCGCGCAACGTCGCGAGCTCGCCGATCTACGGAATGCCGATCCTCGACGTGGATAAGGCGGCTAATGTGGTCGTCCTCAAGCGCTCGATGCGCTCCGGCTTCGCCGGCATCGAGAACCCGCTCTACGAGATGCCCAACACCTCGATGCTCTTCGGCGACGCGAAGGCGTCCGTGGACGCGCTCGCCGCGGCGGTCAAAGCTTTGTAGCCCTTTGGCAGAGTTTACCCGAGCGGAGTCGAGGGGCTCAGGACAGGCTTCCCGCGGGCCCGCCTGCGAGCGGAGGTTTGGGCATCGGCGGAGGCGGCAGATCCTCCGGGAGGGTCGGTTCGCGCTTGCGCCGCCTGCGTTCCGTGATCTCGATCACGACGATGTACAGCACCGGCACGATCGCGAGGTTCATGATGGTCGAGACGACCATGCCGCCGAGCACCGCGGTGCCGAGCGAGATGCGCGACTGCGCACCGTCGCCGTGCGCGAACGCGAGCGGAATGATGCCGAGGATGAACGCGATCGACGTCATCAGGATGGGCCGCAGCCGCGTCGCCGCGGCGTGCGCGACGGCCTCGACGGCCTCCATTCCTTGCTCGCGCAGCTGATTGGCGAACTCGACGATCAGGATCGCGTTCTTGGCGGCCAGCCCGATCAGCATCACGTAGCCGATCTGCGCGTAGATGTCCGACGACGTCGTCGGAATCGGCACCAGATGGCCGGCCAGCTTCGAGTGGACGACGATCATGATGATCTCGACGATGCGCCGGATGTAGATGGCGCCGATCGCGCCGAGCAGCGCGAGCGGCACGGCCAGCATGATGACGAAGGGCGTGGATACGCTTTCGTATTGAGCCACGAGCACGAGGAACACGAACAGCAGGCCCATGGCGAAAACCGCGATCGTCTGCGGGCCGCTCTGCACCTGCTGGCGCGCGATGCCGGTCCACTCGTAGCCCATGCCCTTCGGCAGGTTCCTGCTGACGAGGCGCTGGATCGCGTTGAGGGCGTCGCCCGAGCTCGCGTTGGTTCCCGGGTTGCCGTCGATCTCGTAGGCGTTGTACTCATTGAAGCGCATGATCGCAACGTTGTTCTGCGCCGTCGACGTCTCGAGGAACTGGCTCGCCGGCATCATCGCCCCGGCAGCATTTTGGACATAGATCCGCGAGAGATCGGCGGGGGTGGTGCGCTGTTTGGCGGTGGATTGGACAATCACCTGATACGAACGCGTGCCGTAGTCGAAGAAGTTAACGAACGTCGATCCGGTCGTCGCGTTAATGGTATCGAAGAACGCTTGCGGCGAAACGCCAAACGCGAGGGCCTTGGAGCGATTGAACTTGGTGACGAGGTACGTGCCGACCAGGGTCGTGGGGATCCGGACCTGCGAGAGCTTCGGATCGGCCTGCGCCTGAGCGAGCACCGTGTTCCCGACCTTGTTGAGCGTGGGCAGCCCGAGGTTGTTGATGTCCTCGATCTCGATCGCGAAGCCGCCCGTCGAGCCCAGGCCGGGGATCGCCGGCGGGTTCGCCGGAAGCGCCTTGACGCCGGGTATGGTTGAAAATTTCTGATACAGATCGTATTGCAGCGCGAGCGCTGCGCTCTGCACGCCGTGCCGTTCCGTGAGCGGCTTCAGCTGCACGAACATCGTCGCCTGATTCGCTCCGTTGTTGGCGAAGCCGAATCCGATGCCCGACGTAACCGCCTCGACCTGCGGCATCGAGCGCATGATGCCTTCGAGCTTCTTGACCGCCGCCGTCGTCTGGTCCATAGACGATTGGATCGGCAGCGTGACGAGGACGTAGAGCAGACTCTGATCTTCGTTGGGCAGGAAACCCTGCGGAGTGATCTTGAACATCACGCCGAGCAAAAGGAGGCCGCCGACGAAGATGACGATCATCATTCGCTGGCGCCGGATCAGCCGCGGCACCAGGGCTTGATACCATGTCGTCAGCGCGTGCAGCCGCAAATTGAACCACAGCATGAAACGATTGGTCGTCGGTTCCGCGCCGTGTACGAGCGTGTAGGTCAGGACCGGCGCCAGCGTCAGCGCCGTGAAGAGCGAGATGCCGATCGAGGCCGCCATCGTCAGCGCGAACTGCTGGAACAGCAACCCCGTCGTGCCGGGCAGGAACGCGACCGGAATGAAGACCGACATCAGCACGAGGGACGTCGCGACGACGGCGCCGCCGATCTCGCGCATGGCGCGCGCCGTGGCCTGGAACGGGTTGGTCTTGTCGTCCACGATGTGGCGCACGATGTTCTCGAGCACGACGATGGCGTCGTCGACCACGAGGCCCGTCGCGAGCGTCAGACCGAAGAGCGTCAGCGTGTTGATCGAGAACCCGAGCAGCTTCATCGCCGCGAACGTTCCGATCAGCGACACCGGGATCGTGATGGACGGGATGAGCGTGCTGTGCCAGCTCTGCAGGAAGATGAAGATGACCAGCACGACCAGCAGGATCGCGATGAGCAGCGTGACGATGACCTCTTTAATCGAGGCCCGCACGAAGTCGGACGTGTCGAAGGCGATTGTATAGGAAATGCCGGCCGGCATGTGCTGCGCGATGCGCGCCATCGTCGCGCGTACGTTCTGCGAGATCTGCAACGAATTGGCCGTCGGCTGGCCCTGGATCGCGAGAACGACCGCCGTTTGGCCGTTGTAGCGCGCTGACGTCACGTAGTTCTGCGCGCCGAGCTGTACCTGGGCCAGGTCACCGACTCGCAGGAAGCCGCCGTTGGGCTGCGCCGCAACGACGATCTTCTTGAATTCGTCCACACTCTGCAGGCGCCCGTTGATTTGAATCGGGATCTGGAACGGTTGCGAGCCGGTGGTTGGCGGCTGCCCGAGCGCGCCGGGGGCGACGTCGGCGTTGTTCTGGCGAATCGCGCCGATCAGCGTATCGAGCGAAACGTTGTTGGCTTGGAGCTTATGCGGCTCGACCCAGATGCGCATGCCGTAGGTGCGGTCGCCGAGGACGGCCACCTGCCCAACGCCCGGCACGCGCTTGAGCTCCTCGACGACGTTGAGGTCGGCGTAGTTGCTCACCGCGATATCAGAAACGGCGGAGCTGGTCGAGAGCATCGCCACCGCGATCGTGATGTTGCCGGAGCTCTTCTGAACGGTGACGCCCTGGTTTTGCACGGCCGTGGGCAGCTGGGACAACGTCAGGTCGACGCCGTGCTGCACGTTGGTCTGATCGGTGGTGGGATCGGTGCCGAGCGCAAACGTGCAGACGATCTGGCTGGTTCCATTGGCGCTCGAATACGACTGCATATATTGCAGGCCGTCGGCGCCGTTGATGTTGATCTCGAGCGGCGTCGTGACCGAGCGCATCACCATCTCAGCGGTGGCGCCGGGGTACTGCGACGTGACGGTTACCGTCGGCGGCGAGATTTGCGGATATTGCGAGATCGGCAGCGTCGGGATCGTAATGAGTCCGGCAAGCAGGACAACGAAGCTCAGCACCCCGGCGAAGAGCGGTCGTCGTAAGAAGAACTCGATCACGATGCCGCTCTCTCGGGGATAGCGCTCATCTTAGAACGAGCGTTCGCTGGCTTTACGCGCGTTCCCCGCGGCAGAGCGCCGCGAGCACGACGATGACGCCCGGCACGAAGATGTCTCCGAACCACAACGTCAGGCCGGCGTTGCCGGGCGCGTAGTTATGACCGCACTGAATCTGCTGCGCAGCGTGACGATCGTCGTCACAACGGCGATCGCGAACATCGGGACGAAGCTGTTTTGGAGAACGAACGAAATGCCCTGAGCGATCATGACTTAGCGAGCCTCACGTATGCTCCACTGATAGGCGTTCCAGGTGGGCAGAAAAGCGTTCGGAGCGAAGCCGACCAACCGTTTTCGATACGCGTAGACGTAGTCCGCGTTGAAGAGAAAGAGAATCGGGACCTGTTGGGCCGCGATGCGTCCAATCCGGGCGTAGAGGCGCTTGCGCGCTCCGGCGTCCACGGTGCTCAGCGCCGCGCGTTCGAGCCGCTCCACCGCGGGGTCGCACCAGCGCATGTAGTTGGACGGCGCGCCGCACTCGAGCACGGACGAGTCGTCGGGATCGGCCCCCATCGTCCAAGGCACGTACGCGACATCGAAGGTGCCGCGAGCGAGGACGCCGGTGTTGGGCAGAAACAGCTGCGCATTGCTGACGGCCTTGATCACGACATCGATGCCGCGCTGCCGAAGATCGGCCTGCGCCGCGGCGGCGACGCGAACGCCGGTTGCCGTCTCCGGAAACTGCACGTAGACGAGGCGCAACGCTTGGCCGTCGCGCCGCCGAGCGCCGTCCGGACCGCGGCGCCAGCCCGCCGCGTCGAGCAGGCGGTCTGCGGCCGCCGGATCATACTGCGGCTGGCGCACCGACGGATCGAACGCCCACGAAAATTGCGGTTGGATCATGTTCGTTACCGGATATATCCCGAGCGTGATCTTGTGCGAGATAGCGTCGCGGTCGATCGACATTGCAATGGCGCGCCGCACGCGGACGTCGTCGAGCGGCACGTGTGCCGTGTTAAACGCGAGGCCCGCGACCACGGCGGTCGGCACCGTGACGAACGCGATGTGCGGATCGCCGCGCACCACGGCGAGCTGCGCCGGCGCGAGAAGATTCCAATCCAAGTCGCCCGCGCGGAGCAGCAACAGATTGGTCGACGGATCCGGGATCGTTCGGATCGTCAGCGTCGCGACCGCCGGCTCGCCGCGCCAATACCGCGGGTTGGCAGCGTAACGCAGCCCCTCGCCGCGCGTCCACGATACGAACCGGTACGGTCCGTCGCCGACGGTAGGTGCCGCGTTAAAGGCCGCGCGGCTCAGCGGCGCCTGCGCCGCCAAGACGTGTTCGGGCAGCACGAACTGCGGCGAGAACCCGTACGAGAAATACGTCATGACGGCCGGCGCCCACGGGTGCTTGAGGTGAAAGACGACGGTGTGCGCATCCGGCGCAGACGCGCGATCGATGAGATCGTAGCCCTGGCGCGAGCGCACGGGATTACGCGCATCCAGGATGGCGCGCAGCGTGAAGAGCACGTCGGCCGCGGTCACCGGGTGATCGTCGCTCCACGTCACGCCGCGGCGCAGCCGGTATCGGATCGTGCGCCCATCCGGTGAGAGGCCGCCGTTGGCGCGCGTCGGGATTGCCTGCACGAGCTCGGGCTGCGGACGGCCGCGTTCGTCCAGGTCCACGAACGGCTCGAACGCCAAGCGGGCGAGCTGCTGTTCGACCGAAGCGGCGTCGGGGTTGAGGAACAGCGGGTTGAGGTTGCGCGGATCGGCTGCCAGGTCGAAGCGCACTGCGGAGTCGTCCCCGCCCGACCGCGCGCACGCGCTCGGAACGCTCAAGAAGGCCAGCACGGCGGCGGCCCATAGCGGGGCACTTGCCCCGAATGGATGCGGGGTGCTATTGTTGACGGGCCGAAGAATATTCGGTAAACCTCCTCTCATGTCGAATATGGCGATGTTGACCGAAGAGCTCGACGACCTCGATCTCCGAATCTTGGACGCGTTGCAACGCAACGCGCGTTCTACCTTTACCGAGCTCGGACAGCTGGTCGGCCTCAAGGCGCCCGCGGTGCACGACCGGGTGAAGCGGCTCGAGCAGCGCGGCTACATCCGCGCCTACAGTGCGCAGCTCGATGCCAACCGGCTCGGGCTGCACCTGATCGCGTTCGTCAGCTGCTACACGTCGCCCGACTGCGACTACGATGATTTCACCCGGCGCTTGAGCGAGATGCCGGAGATCTCCGAGGTGCACTCGGTCGCGGGCGAGGAGTCGTTTCTGTGCAAGGTCGTGACGCGCTCCACGCAGCACCTCGACGACTTGCTGGCGCGGCTGAAGGCGACGCCGGGAATGGCGCGCACGCGGACGACGATCGTCCTGGGCGTGCCCTTCGATCGCGGCGGCGTGACGGTGCGTTGGGAATGAAAGCGCCGGCCAAGCCCCACCGCCTGGGAACGCATCGGGTGCTCGAGCCGGCCGGCGCCATGCCGCAAGACGCGTGGCGCATCGACAACACGCCGGTCGCGGCCGAAAACGAGATGTTGTGCGAGGTCGATGCGCTCAACATCGACTCGGCATCCTTCCGACAGCTCTGTGAGACCTGCGGCTTCGATACCCGTCGGATCGGCGAGCGCATCCTGGAGATCGTCGGCGAGCGCGGCAAGCAGCACAATCCGGTGACGGGCAGCGGCGGGATGTTTGTGGGGCGCGTGCTCGAGATCGGCGACGCGTTGCGCGACAAAGTGGACGTCGCGGCGGGCGACCGTATCGCGTCGCTCGTGTCGCTGACGCTCACGCCGCTGCACCTCGAATCCGTAGACCGGGTGGACGTCGCCACGGGCCGCGTGTGGGTGCGCGGCAAGGCGATCCTGTTCGAGAGCGGGCTGTGGGCGCGGCTTCCGCAGGACATCGACGAAGGCGTGGCGCTGGCCGTGCTCGATGTCGCGGGAGCGCCCGCGCAGGTCCGGCGTCTCTGCGAGCCCGGTCAGACCGTCGTCGTCATCGGCGCCGACGGCAAGAGCGGCCTCCTATCGTGCGCGCAGGCCAAGGCACGCGTCGGCAAGCGCGGCCGCGTGATCGGACTCGTGCCGGACGGTTCGACCGCTTCGGCGGGGCTGCTGCGCAGCGCCGATCTGGTCGACGAGCTGGTGGTCACCGATGCGCGCCGCGCGCTCGAGACGAGCTCCGCAGTCGAGGCCGTCGCGCCCGACCTCGCCGACGTCGTCATCAACTGTGTGAACGTCCCGGGCACCGAGCTCGCCTCTATCCTCTGCGCCAAGGACGGCGGCACGGTCTATTTCTTTTCGATGTCGACGTCGTTTACAGCCGCAGCGCTCGGCGCCGAGGGCGTCGCGCTCGACGTCACCATGATCATCGGCAACGGGTACACCAAGGGCCATGCCGACATGGCGCTGCGGACGCTGCGCGATCATCCCGCGCTGCGCGCCTATTTCGAAGAAAAATACTCCTCCTCCCAGTGAGAATGAAGTCATGACGATCGAGACCGAAATCCACCACCTCAAACCGCCGGTACCGTCGGAGCAATTCGATTATAAGAACCTCAAGCAGGGAGAGTTCTGGCGACACATTCCCGCGTACGCCGACGTCGACGAGGCGACGTTCCTCGACCATCTGTGGCAGCAGAAGAAGTCGGTCAAGACGGCGGAGGAGCTGCTCGAAACTATTCGCGAGGTCTGCTCGCCCGAGTTCTATCGCGACGCCGAGGCGGGCTTCCGGGTCGCTCCGATGGCGGTGCGCGTCTCTCCCTATGCGATCGCGTTGATCGACTGGAACGATCCGGTCGACGACCCGATTCGGCGCCAGTTCATCCCGCTCGCCTCGACGCTGCTGCCGGATCATCCGCGGTTGACGCTCGACTCGCTTCACGAGCAGGAGGACTCGCCGGTGCCCGGGCTGGTGCACCGTTACGTCGACAAGGCGCTCTTTCTACCGCTGAACGTCTGCCCAGTCTACTGCCGGTTCTGCACGCGCAGCTACGCGATCGGCCCTGACACGACGTACGTCGACAAGATACCGCTGGCTAAGACGCCCAAACAGTGGAACGACGCGTTCGCGTATATCGCGGAGCGCCCCGAGCTCGAAGACATCGTCATCTCCGGCGGCGACGTGTATCAGCTGCCGCCCAAAAACATCGAGCTGATCGGCAACGCGCTGCTCGACATCCCGCACGTGCGCCGGATGCGCTTCGCGACCAAAGGCCCGGCGATCATGCCGATGAAGCTCATGACGCACACGGAGTGGCTCGACGCGCTGACCTCCATCGTCGATCGCGGCCGCTCGCTCGGCAAGGAGGTCGTGCTCCACACGCACTTCAACGCGCCCGAAGAGATCACGTGGATTACCCAGAAGGCGATGCGCCTATTGTTCGAGCGCGGCATCTTCACGCGCAACCAATCGGTACTGATTCGCGGCGTAAACGACACGCGCGAGCGCATGCAGCTGCTAGTCAAGCGCCTCGGCCACGTCAACGTGCACCCTTACTACGTCTACATGCACGACATGGTCAAGGGCGTCGAGGAGCTGCGTACGACGATCGCCACCGCCGTCGACACCGAGAAATTCGTCCGCGGCAGCACGGCCGGCTTCAACACGCCCACGTTCGTCTGCGACGCGCCCGGCGGCGGCGGCAAGCGCGACGTGCACTCCTATGAGTACTACGATCGCGAGAACGGCATCGCGATCTACGCCGCGCCCAGCGTCAAGCCCGGCAAGGCGTTCGTCTATTTCGATCCCGTGGACCAGCTCTCGCCGGCGGCCCAGGCGCGCTGGGCCGTGCGCGAGATCCAGGAGCATATGATCCTCGACGCGGTCCGCAGCGCGGGTGTCGGCGACGAGCAGCTCGTGCTGGCCTGATGAACGGCTAGTGCAGCGCCGCTAACGCGTCTCGAGCCTGCTTGTAGTTCGGGTCGATGACCAGGGCGCGCTGGTATTGCGCCTTAGCGTCATTGTGATTGCCCATGGCCTCGTAAGCTCGGCCGAGACCGAAGTGCGCCCCGGCCGAGTTCGGATGATCCGCAACGTTTTGTCGGAGCAAGAGCACGGCGCTGTCGGCGTGCCCCATCTTCAGACACTGGTAGCCGACAAAGTCGACCGCGTCGCCCACGGCGGCCGAGTGGAGGTCGATGAGTTGGCTAAAATCGCGATAAGTCGCCATGACCGAGCGCGGCTCATCCCTCTCGTCGTAGATGCGCTGGATCATCTGCTGCAGGGGCGTCCGATTCCACTCTGGCGGCGAAAACATCGACAATGGGAGCGTGGGATTGATCTCGACGCGCGTCACCGCACTTTCGGTGAGGACCTTCTCGGTGTCTTCGTCGATCTGTTTAAACAGGTGCGCGCGGTAAACGCCTGCTTCCGGCCGATAGTCCGATAAGACGTCGATCGTCGTGTAACGCTTGCCGAACGCGTGCATCGGCACGACGCGCTTCTCCGCGTCGATCATCCATGTGCTGGGATTAACGTAGATATCTTCGGTGAACCCGTCCGCGAGCACGGCTCGGATCGTGTACTCTCGCGTTCCCAACACCGTCGTGGGCGCCTCGAGCGTCAGGCGAATGCCGCGGCGCGCACTATCCACCAGAGGGTCGTCGAAGGCGGCCGCTTGTCGCGTAGCGTCGGCGGCGGCGCCGACGGTGCGCACGACGATCCCAGGGTCCGGATAGTACTCCCAGGCGGCTCCGTCGTACCCTTCGTGAATTTCGCCGAGGGGGTCCGTGCGCGGATCTCCGATCACGCGATAAAACGGCCGTTTTTGCGCGGTGAACGTGTCGATCTCGAGTTTGCCTTCGCGATACCAGCCGCGCTCGATGAAGCTGTTGATCGATGCAATGGCCTTCGCGGATCCGAGTGACTGAACGTGGTGCGTGATAACGGTTTCGAGCGCGAACGAGACGGCGACGACTAGCACGTCCGGCGTTTTGACGTCATTATTACGGGGCCTGCCGGGCGCAGCGTGACGAGCGGCGCCGTGCGGACGGTCGCGCCGGGCGCAAGCGTAAAGCGCCAGCGCGCGACGAGCGCCCTCAGCACGGTCGCGATCTCGGCGAGCGCGAACTCCTCGCCGATGCAACGGCGCGCGCCGCCGCCGAACGGCACATACGCGAACGGCGACGGCTCGGGACCGTGCCAGCGATCCGGATCGAAGCGATCGGGATCGGGGAAGAGGTCCCGCCGGCGGTGCAGCATCAGCGGCGCCAAGAAGACCGTCGTTCGTTGCGGGATCGCGACGCCGCCGTGCAGCGTGACGTCGCGCAACGTCTCGCGGCCGATGATCCAGGCCGGCGGATAGAGCCGCAGCACCTCCTTGACGGTGCGCCCGACGTAGTGGCGATCGCCGTCGCGTGTCGCCGCGGCGAGCCGCTCGTCGATCTCCGGATGCTGCGCCAGCAGAACGAGCGCCCACGTGAGCGCGTTGGCCGTCGTTTCGTGACCGGCAATGAACAGCGTCATGATCTCGTCGCGGAGTTGGGAGTCCGACGGACGATAGCCGCTCTCGGCGTCGCGCGCCGCGAGCAGGAGTGAGAGCGCGTCGGTGCGTGCGCTTCCGTCGCGACGTCGCCGCGCGATGAGGTCGAGCATGATCGCGTCGAGCGTCGCACGCGCCCGCCAAAATTGGCGTGTCTTAGGAAACGGCAAACGCGAGCGCAGCGAGCCGATCGGCGTGAGCATGTACGGAAACTGGCCCATCATCAGGCGCAGCGCGTCGCCGACGACGCGCGCCGCGTCGCTCTCGTCGCTGCCGAAGAGCGTTTCGGTGGCGATGCGCAGCGTGAGAGCCGTCATGGCGGCGTGCGCGTCGAGCGTCTGTCCGTCGCTCAAGCCTTCGGCGAACGCGTTGGCGTCGCGCTCCATCGCGTGCTCGTACTCGGCGATGCGCTCGCGATGAAAGGCCGGCTGAACGATGCGCCGCATCTGACGGTGGAGCGGGTCCTCGCTGGTCAGCAGCCCTTCACCGAGGAGCAGCCGGAGCACGCGCGTCCCGAGCGACTTCGAGAACGCGTGCTGCTGCGTCACGAGGATCTCCTTGACGAGCGCCGGCTCGTTGACGAAGAGATACGACCGCCACGGCAGCGCAAAAGCGACGACGTTGCCGTAGCGCGCCGTGACGTCCCGCAAGAACGCGGGGAAGCGCTCGAACGGGACCGGCAGGAGGCCGCGCATCGTCGCCCAGCGGCTGGGTCCGGGAATCACGGCGGTCCGACGGCCTCGTAGGCGGCGACGTTTCCGTACCGGCAGACGACGCGATAGCGCCCCGCCGCAACCTCGGCCGCGAGTGCCGGCCGCAGCCGCCGCTGATTGGCTGTATCGGGAAAGTCGTCCGCATAAACGAGGTACTGCATCCCCGACGTGCGATCGATCGTTGCGCGCGGCCGTTGCGCAGCGACGGCTGAGAACCACTCGTCGTAGGTCGCGAGGCTCGCGTCCTTCGGCACGCAGCCGATCGCACGGCGCGCGTCGGCGAGATCGTGGTAGTACGGATGCAGATAGTGCAGCGGATGCAGCGGATCGAACGCGATAAGGAACAGCGCGCACAACACGCCTGCCGCGATGGTCCAATTACGCGCTCGCCGCTCGCTGCGCCGCTCGACCGCAACGGCGCCCATCACTGCCGCAACGAGCAGCCACGGAATCCACAGCGCGGCGTAGTGATCGCCCATGCGCCAGACGTAGCCGGAGTTCGCAAGTAGAACGATTGTGGCGCCGGGCAGCGCCAACAACGCCCAGCGCGAGAGCAGCGGCAGAAACGCGAGCGGTACGAGGGACTCGAGGACGTAGGTGAGGCGGCCGAACGTGAAGATGGCGCGCGCAAACTCGAGCGGATGCGCCAGCGGCGCGACCAGCAGGGCGACCGGCCCGTCGGCAAACGGATACGAATAAAAGTGACTTGGCACCCAGCCGCCCAGGCGCGGAACGATCAATCCGAAGTAACCGGCGAGCGCGGCCGCCGATGCGAGCGCGAGGCCCGCTCCTGTCCACGCCAGCGCGCGACTGCGCCGCGATCGCGCGACGCCGATCAAAGCCAACCCGAAGAAGATCAGCGTCAGCGCGGCGTCTTCGCGCAGGCCGATCGCGAACGCCGCGCAGATCACGAACCAGAGCCAGCGCGAGCGATCCGCGGCGAGGAACATCGCGAGCACCAGCGGCGTGAACAGTCCGAGCTCGTGGAACTCGTCGAAGCCAAGCGCGAGCAGCGGCGGATAGAGCAGCGTCACGTAGCCGAGTGCGTTCGCGAGCCTGGGGCTTGCGTACGGCCGCGCGATGGCGGCCACGATCGGGCCACAGGCGGCCGTTGCAGCGGCCTGGAGCAGCTGGAGCGGCAGCGCGCTGCGTCCGAGCGCCACAAGCGGCCATAATAGCGCGAGCGTGGGCGACCAATGGTAACGGAAGTGCGAGCCCGCCTCGACCCCGTTGCGCATGCCGCCGAACGCGTCGGCGACGATCTGCGCGAACGTTCCGGTGTCGGACCCATACGTCCAAAGCCTCGTCCGCACGACCGCGAGCACGGCGAGCACGACGAACTCGATCGCCGCCCAACGAAAGAGCCTCATCGGCAGGCGCCGCGCGCGCCCTTTAGAAACCGCGCAGGGCGATGAAGCGAATCTGTGTCTTTTGCGGCTCGCACACGGGCAACGGCGAGTCGTACGCGCAAATGGCGCGCGAAGCGACCGAAAAGATCGTCGCCGGCGGGTACGGCATCGTCTACGGCGGCGGCAGCATCGGCCTCATGGGGATCGTGGCCGACGCGGCGTTGGCGTGTGGAGGCGAGGTGATCGGCGTCATCCCGCAGGCGCTGGCACGCACGGAGATCGCTCACGCGGGCCTCACCGAGCTGCACGTCGTCAAGACAATGCACGAGCGCAAGGAGATCATGGACGACGCCAGCGACGCGTTCATCGCGCTGCCCGGCGGCTTCGGCACGATGGACGAATTCTGCGAGGTCTTGAGCTGGCGCCAGCTGCGCATCCACGACAAACCCATCGGATTGCTAAACTATCGCGGCTACTATGACGCATTGCTGTCGCTCTTCGATCACATGGTCCGGGAAGGCTTCATCGGACCGCACACGCGGCGCCTCTTCACGGACGCAAACAGCATCGATGAGCTCTTGACTGAGATGTTCGAGCCGCCGAACGAACCTTAGAAATCGGTGCAGCTGTCGGCGTAGAGGCGGGCGGTCTTGGGAATCACTCGGAGAGCGCTGTGGTGACGATGCGGTCTTGCTCGACGGCGTGCTGGCCGGCGTAACCCTCGCTCGGGCTCGCGCGATAGCCGCGGCCGATGTACTCGATGTCGAACCCGTCGCGCTTGCCTTCGAGGAGGCGGCGCCGAACGAACGCGCGAGCGCCCATGTTTTTCGGCTCCTCCTGAACCCAGACGATCTTCTTCAGATTCGGATAGCTGCCGATTACGCGATTGATATCAAAGACCGGCAACGGCGCGAGCAACTCGATGCGCGCGATGGCGGTCTTGCGCAGCGCGCCGTAGGCGGCGTGGGCGACGAGGTCGTGATAAATCTTTCCGCTGCACAGGATGAGGCGCTCGATCGCGTCGTGGTCGAGCGAGCGCGGATCGTCGATGATCGGGGCGAAGCTGCCGCCGGCCATCTCGTCCAGTGTGCCCGCGGCGCTCTCGGAGCGCAGCAGCGATTTCGGCGTCATGACCACGAGCGGCACCGCGAGGGGCGAGCGCGCCTGCATGCGCAACAGATGGTAGTAGTTGCTCGCCACCGACGGCGACGCGACGCGCAGGTTGCCTTCGGCAACTAGCTGCAGAAAGCGTTCCGGGCGCGCGCTCGAGTGTTCCGGACCGCCGCCCTCGTAGCCGTGCGGCAGCAACAGCGTCAGGCGTGAAGTCTGCCCCCACTTCGCCTGACCGGCGGCGATGAACTGATCGACGACGATCTCGGCGCCGTTGAAGAAGTCGCCGTACTGCGCCTCCCAGAGCACGAGTGCGTTCGGCTCCTGGGTCGAGTAGCCGTACTCGAATCCCATGCAGGCGTACTCCGAGAGCGGGCTGTTGCGGATCTCGAACGACTCCTGTGTCTCCGCGACGTGCTGCAGCGGAATCCAAATCGCATGCGACACCGGATCATGGAAGACTGCATGGCGATGGCTGAACGTGCCGCGCTCCGTGTCCTGCCCGGTGAGCCGGATCGGCGTCCCGCTCGTCAGCAGCGACGCGAACGCCAGCGACTCCGCCGTGCCCCAGTCCACGATTCCCTTATCCACGATGGTCGCGCTGCGTCGCTCGAACTGACCGCGCAGCTTGCGATTGAGCTCGAAGCCGGGCGGCACCGCGGCCAAAGCCTCGCTCCACGCGACCAGCTCCCCGCGCTCTACGCGCGGAAGCACAGTGCCGTCGAACGTGTTGCTGCCGGCAAGCTTTCGGCCGGTGATATGCGAGGCCAGCGCGCCTTTGACTGCGCGGCGCGCCTCCTGCAGACGCTCCGTCGCCTCATCCGCCATCGCGCGCGCCTGCTCCGCGGTGATGAGGCCTTGATTGGCGAGCTTGTTCGCGAACAGCTCGCGCACCGTCGGATGATTCTTGATGCGCTCGGCCATCTCGGGCTGCGTGTACGCCGGCTCGTCCTGCTCGTTGTGCCCGAATCGGCGATAGCCGATCAGGTCGATCAACACGTCGCTCCCGAACGCGCGGCGGTAATCGATGGCGAAATGCACGGCGGCGATGCACGCATCGACGTCGTCGGCGTTGACGTGGACGATCGGGACGTCGAAACCCTTCGCCAGGTCCGAGGCGTATCGCGTTGAGCGGGCGTCGGCCGGATCCGTCGTGAACCCGATCTGGTTGTTCGCGATGAGGTGGATGGTGCCGCCCGTCGCATAGCCGGGAAGCGACTGCATATTCAGCACTTCCGAGACGATGCCCTGACCGGTGAAGGCCGCGTCGCCGTGAATCAGGATCGGAACGGCGTTGTTGTGGTCGCGCGTCGGAACCCCGTGCTCGTGATTGGTCTGCAGCGCGCGCACGGCCCCCTCGACGACGGGATCGACCGCCTCCAGATGGCTCGGGTTATGCTCGAGCGTTACGTGGATCGTCTTCCCTTTCGACGTCGTGAAGTCGCCCGTCGCGCCGTGGTGATACTTGACGTCGCCCATTACGTCGTCGTCGCCCAAGTTGCCGCGATACTGCGCCGCCTCGAACTCGGTCATGACCTCTTCGTAGGGCAGGTTCACGACGTGCGCGATCACGTTCAGGCGTCCGCGGTGCGCCATGCCGAGCACCGCGTCGGCGACGCCGTCGTCGGCGAGCATGTCGAGCATCTCTTCGAGCATGGGCACCATGACGTCGAGTCCCTCGCCCGAGAACGTCTTCTGTCCTAAGAACGTCTTGCGAACGTAGCGATCGAACGCCTCGACCTTCGTGAGGCGCGAGAGAAACTCGATCTGCCGCTGCGGAGCGTGCTTGATCTTGTTGCGCCCCGACTCGATGTAGTCGCGCAGCCACGCGCGTTCCGTCGCGTTCGAGATGTGCTCGATCTCATACGAAATCGTGGATGCGTACGTCTCGCGCAGCCGCGGCAGAATCTCCGCCAGCGTGTTGCCCGGAACTTTCACGTGCAGCACGCTCGCGGGTATGGCGCTCTGCAGCGCGGGTGTCAGGCCGTACGTCGCCGGTTCGAGCGACGCGTCGCCGACCGGTTCGCGCCCGAGCGGATCGAGGTTGGCCGCAAGGTGACCGTGCCGGCGATACGCCGAGACGATGGCCATGCCGGACGCGACCGCGCGGAGCATGTCGTCGGACGGAGGCGCCTTCGCCGGACCAACCGCGGCGAGCGCGACCTGCGGCACGGCCGCGGCCTGCAATCCGAGCGAGGCGAAGACCGCCTCGTAGAATCCATCCTTGCCCTGCAGCAGCTCCTCGACGCGCCGCAGATATTCGCCGGACTGAGCGCCCTGAATGACGCGGTGGTCATACGTGCTGGTGAGCTGCATCACGCGCGAAATGCCAAGCAGCCGCAGCGATTGTTCATTGGCGTTGGAGAACCCCGGCGGATAACCGATCGCGCCGGCAGCAATGATCGCGCCCTGCCCCGTCATCAGGCGCGGCACCGACGCGATCGTCCCGATGCCGCCCGGATTGGTGAGCGTAAACGAAGCGCCTTGCAGATCGTCCGCGACGAGCTTGTTCTCACGCGCGCGAGTGACGAGCTCCTCGTACCTGTCGCGGAACGCGGCGAAATCCAGCGCGTCCGCGTTGCGAATCACGGGCACCACGAGCGTGCGCGTTCCGTCCTTGCGTTCCGTATCCACCGCGAGACCGAGATGGATGCCCGGCTCGACGCGCACGGGCGCCCCGGCTTCATCGCGCCGGAACGAATACGTGATGAACGGCATCTGCTGCGCCGTGCGCACGAGCGCATACGCGATCAGGTGGGTGAACGAAATCCGCTCCTCGCGCCCAGCGGCCTTTACAGCTCCGTTGAGCTCCTTGCGCCGCGCGTCGAGCACGTCCACGGGCACGCTGCGGAAGCTCGTCGCCGTCGGAATAGTCAGGCTCTGCTCCATGTAGCCCGACAACGCCGCCGCGGGCCCGCGCAGCGGCGTCAGCTTGGCGCCCGCCGGAGGCTCAGGTGACGCGGGAAGAAGCGATGCCGGACGGCGCCGCGCGGCGTCCGCCTGCGCGATCACGTCGGAGCGCAGGATCAGGCCCTCCGGTCCGGAGCCGTGCACGCGGGAGAGATCGACGTCGAGGCGCCGCGCCATGCGCCGGGCGGGCTGGTCGGCGATCGCATCGGCGCGCGCGGGCCGCTCGGGTGCGGGCACACGTTTCGGCGGTGGCGCCGGTGCGCCGTTGCCGGTGGGCTTGCGCGCCGTCGCGGCGCCATCGGTCTTGGACGTGTCGATCTCGGCCAGCGCCGTGCCGACCGCGACGGTGTCGCCTTCGCGTGCGAGAATCTGCGTGATCTGGCCCGATGCCGTGGCCGGAACCTCGACGTCGACCTTGTCGGTCGTCACCTCGACGAGCGGATCGCCCTCGGCGACGTACTCGCCGACTCTTCTGCGCCACTCGACGATCGAGCCTTGGGTGACCGACTCCCCCATCTCGGGCAGCATCACGCGAACCATCGTGGAATCCAAAGCAGCTTTCATCTTATCTTTTGGCGGGCCGAGGGCCTACGCCTAAAAATACTTTGCGGGGAGGGAGGGCGTCGTGACGCGCGCGTTGCCGTGAAAGCGCGGGCGCGCATGGCTCAGCACGAACGCGGCGACGTCGTAGGCCTGTTCGAGCGTGAGCGAGCCCGGCGCGTTTTGCGGCATGTTGTAGCGCACGAATCCGGTCATGCGATTGATGTGCGCCATGCCGGCCCCTTGGTTAAACGAGCGCGCGCCCCAGAGCGGCGGGTAGACGCTTCCGACGCCGCCGCCGTCGGCCTGATGGCACGCCGCGCAGCGCTGCGCGTACAGCGTCTTGCCGCGCACGACGCTGGGCGAGGCGCCGGGCAGCGGCACGATATACGAGTCGGACGCCGTCTCTTTCGCCCCGATCGGCGTGCCGCGTGAGAGCCAGGCGATGTAGGCGACGATCGCGATCATCGCCTTGCTGTTGTAGGCGGGCGCCTTGCCGTTCATGCTATAGAGGAAGCACTCGGCGATCCGATCCTGCAGCGCGATCACCCGATGCGCGCGCCGATTCCACTGCGGAAAACGCGCGTACGTTCCGACGAAACTGCCGCCGCGCGGCAACATGCCCGCCGCCACGTGGCAGTCGGCGCAGGTAAGATCCGCGCGCACGTAGTCACGCATCAGCCGGTGCGTCTCCGTGATCAGCGAGTACCCGTACGAAATCGATCGTCCGACGGGTCCGGGCGGCACATCGCGCGGATCGTATGGAGCGGGACCGGATTTCGACGACGAACATGCCGCGAACGCTAGCGTCAACGCGAGGCTCGCAAGCGCTGCTCTCGATAGCATCACAGCTCCGGGGACAGGTAGGTGTAGTGATACTTGGCCTGAAGCACGGCGATCGTCGCCACCATCGAGGGAACGACGACCGCGCCGGCGATCAGATGCGTCAGGAGATCGTCGGCCACGTCGCTCGCGCTCGCGCCCGCCGGCGCGAAGCCGCCCTTGACGAGCGAGCGCGCCTGTTCCTCGACCGCCGTGTGACAGACCAAGACGACGAGACCGCGATGCTGCAGCATTTCGATCGACGGGTCTTGATACATGCCCGCGTGATCGTCGGGATCCGCTGCCGGGTCGACCGCCGCGCGCTTGCGCAGGAACGTATTCGAGACGATCGGCGCACCGGTCGTATCGGTGAGCTTGAAAAATTCGCCCAGGCGATACTTGGCCCAGAGCTCGTCGGTGTAGCCGTAGACCGCCGACGGACCATGCGCCGCGAGCGCGATGGCGATTGTGCCGTGGCCATAGCCGAAGCCGAACTGCAGGCCGTTGAAAGAGTTCTTGGCGTTGTTGAGCACCGCCGGCCGAAACGCGACGGCCTCGTAGATTTGCCGGATCTGCGCCGGCCGTGCGACCGCTGCCTCGAACGTCGCCGTGTCAAAATCCACGCGGCGCTCGACCAAGTGGGCCCCGCCGGGAACGCCCTGCGCCGGCGCTGCACCCGAAGCCGCGATCACGGTCGAAGCCGCGAGGAAGCCCTTGCGATTCATCGGCTAAACTCTCGTTGTCGCACTTTAGCTTCCGTCCTCCTAAGCAGCCAGACCCTTTTGAGCGAGCGAGCTTTGGTCGGAGCGCCCGATTACACTTCGCTTGGATCGGGGTTGTAGGTTCCAGGAAAATTAGGATTCATCGGCCGGAAGTAGCGCTCGGTTCCGGTAGCAAGTATCTCGAATCCGTCCCAGACCCCGGGGCCGCCGCGCGCGCGATCGTATGCGATCACTTCCTGCAGCGCGTGCCAAACTCGCACGGCAGGAGCTCCGGCCTGGCAGTATACCGCGTCCGGATCGAGCAGTCCGAATTTCACGAGCGAGCCGACTTTCGCTCTTCGCCGCGCTGGCTGCAGGCCCCTGAGGGGCGCACCGCAGACCACACAACGAAATCCCCGGGGATGGGATGCATTTCCTGGAGAGCCCGCACGCTGAGAAGCCTCCGGCACAATGCGCGAGGGCTTCCGAAAATGCGAGGCTCACAAGGGTTTGAGCCTACGAGGCCGCCACGCTCGTGGTTCCCCATAGGGACCTTGTTTCGAAAGGCCCAACGGCTACGGCTGGCCCTCGTTTCCAACATGAGCTTCGATTGAGGAGGAAAGGCGTGCCCCTTTCGGATTTGGCAGCTATCGGCAGTTTTGTAAGTGGCGTGGCCGTCGTCGTCACGCTCGTATTCTTGCTGATGCAGATGCGGCAGACAAACAGAAATCAGCGTTCGTTGATGCAGCAGGGTAGGACCGCTCGCGTTTCCGAAACGATACTGCGTTGCACGGAGCCGTTTTTGAGCGAAGCCATGGTTCGCGGATTTGGCGGCGACACTACGATGGAGCCGTCGCAAATTCAATCGTTCTTGAGGCAGCTTTCGGCACTCGTTTACAATTACGAAGATAGCTTCTTGCAACACAGAGCAGGAACGCTCGATTCGCCGAGCTGGGACACCGACGTTGCTGCTTTGCGAGAGTTCTTCTCGTATCCAGGGTTCCGTGTTGCGTGGCGGTTCAATCGTGATTTTATGAGCGGCGCGTTTCGTGACTATGTGGATGCCATCATGCGAGGCACCAGAGGCACGAATCGGCTTGATCTAGCCTCGACGTGGACAGCGCTTTTGACGGAGGAAACGGCGACGCCTTAGTCTACGGTCGTGCCTTTCGCGCGCTAGGACCGGCACCGCGCGTGTCAAAGCTTGGCAGTGTGATAGCGCCGACCGACCGGACCCAGGTGGCCTCCGAGAGGTTGAACCGCCGGTTCTTCGTCGGGATGTCGGCCGCGGCGACTTTGGGCGCGCCCACGATGGTTTTCGCGGAAAGCGACGCCCCCGTTTCCGCGCAATGGGTCGAGCTGTCGCGGCCCGACGGCGAGGTACGCGCCTACGCGGCGTGGCCCGCTCATGCCGGTCCCCGTACGCCGTCAGTGGTCGTGATCATGCACATATGGGGCGTCGACACCTCGATTCGAGAGGTCGTGGGACGCCTGGCCAAGGCGGGATTCGCAGCGATCGCTCCCGATCTCTACGCGCGCTTCGGCGCGCCGAGCGGCGACGGAGCGACGGACTCGAGCGTGTTCCGTCCGTACGCAAAGCGGCTGGATCGTGCGCAATACGACGGCGACATTCGCGCCGCCGCGGATTGGCTGGCGCAGAAGTTTGCGGGAACGAAGATCGCGATCGTGGGATTCTGCATGGGCGGGCACATCGCGCTCCTGGCCGCGATCGACGACGCCGATCGCTTTGCCGCGGTGTGTCCCTTTTACGGAGCCGTCGACGGCGTCGATCCCGCTGCAATCCAAATGCCGCTGTGCGGCAGCTACGGCGGGCGCGACACGAGCATCCCGGCGGACGACCTGCGGAAATTCGCCGCGGCGCTGAGGGTACCCAACGACGTGCGCATCTACGACGAAGCCGGACACGCCTTCTGCGACGACCATCGGGCCTCGTACGTCAAGTCCGCGGCCGAGGACGCCTGGCAACGCATGACGGCGTTTCTCACGAGGTATCTCGCGAACACATGATCGTCGTCGAAGCGCTCGCAATCTTTCTCCTCGGCGGCGCGATCGGCGCGGCGATCGCGTGGCTGGCGGTTCGCGGCGAGAATGCCGCGCTGCGCGTTTCGCTGCAGCACGCCGAACGCGCGTCTGAGAAAGCCATCGAGTCGCTGCTCGAGCGCGCGAAGAACGATCTCCGCGAGGCGACGGCTACGCGCGCGAGCGAACGGGTGGGCGAGCTCGTGACACCGGTCGCGCAGAAGCTCGGCGAGTTCGATCGCCTCCTCGGCGAGCTCTTGGGTCGCACCGACAAGCTCGAGAGCGCGACCGTCAAGCTGACGACGCAGACGTCGACACTCGTGACCGCGCTGCGCAATCCGGCGGCACGCGGCAAGTGGGGCGAGATGCAGCTTCGCAACGTCGTTGAGAAGGCGGGAATGCTTCCGTACTGCGACTTCGCGGAGCAGCAGACCGTCGCGCTGGAAGAGGCGCGCGTGCGCCCCGACATGACGATCAACCTGCCCGGGGAGCGCGTCGTATTCGTCGATGCCAAGGCGCCCACGGACTCGATGCAGGCGGCGTTCGAGGCCTCCGACGACGAGACGCGCAGGGCGCTCGTGAAGCGGCACGCGCGCGCGGTGCGCGACCACGTGGATTCCCTCGCGCGGCGCCGGTATCAGACCGCCGAAGGCTCGGCGGACTACGTCGTGATGTTCGTTGCCGGCGAGGCCTTCTTGAGCTCGGCCTGCAACGAGGATCCGTCGCTGATCGAGTACGCGCTCGACAAGGGCGTCCTCGTAACCGGGCCGCTGACGCTGATCAGTCTGCTGCGCAGCTTCGCTATGGGCTGGCAGGCGCTGCGGCAGGAAGAGAACGCGAAGCGCATCGCCGCCATCGGCCGCGTCTTCTACGAGCGCGCGTGCAAATTCGCCGACCACCTCTTGGAGATGCGCAAGCACCTCGAGCGCTCGGTCAACGCGTTTAACGGCGTCGTCGGGTCATACGAGAGCAAGCTCCTGCCGCAGGGGCGCAAGCTCAAGGACGAAGCCTCGCTCGGCGGCAGCGAGATGAGCGAGATCCCGCCGATCGACGTGGTCCCGCGCGACGTCACGGCACTCGATTCGGGTGAGCGCACCCCCAAACGCCTCCCGCGCTCGCAACGCCTCTTCGCAAAAGACGACGCGGTTTAGCTACCGTGGCCAGGTTGTGCCGTCGGCGTAGTCGACGCGCACGACCTCATACGTGACATAGTGCGCTGAGAGCAGTGGGGCCGCGGCGACGCGGCGCTCGAACAGCGTGCAGTTGTCGTTGTAGCCGCGGTGTCCCATGCCGCCCTGCCAATCCGAAAGGCTGTGCCAACCCTCGATGTCTGCGCCGGGAGAGAACGTGCCCCGCCGGTCGAGCTCGAGCCTCCCGAGCTGCGCGCCGGCACGGCTCGCGAGCGAGAACTCGAAGAGCACGTGCGTCGCCGTCACGGCGGCGACGTTCTTGAACGAAACGCAGACTACCGCGGCTTTGCCGTCGCGCTTCACCGCCGCCCAGCCGCGGTTGACGTCGATGCCGCCGGACGGCCTGCTGCCGAGCGTCATCGAGGCGAACTCGATCTGGCGGTAGGGATTCGGAGTCGGGGTCGGCTTCGGCGACGGGCTAGGACTCGCCGTTGCTCCGATGCAGCACAGGATTAGAAGCGCCGCCGCACGCCTCACTGCGTGTCCCCCGAGGCGTGATCCGCCTCCCACGTCTTGAGCGCGTTTAGCGTGTTCTGCACGTGCAGCGACGGATCGAGGTTCGTGTAGCTATAGACGATCGTCCCGCCCGGCGCGATGACATACGACGTGCGATTCGCATACTGCGGATGCTGCGGCAGAATCGCGTCGTACGCTTTCATGACGGTTTGATTCGTGTCCGCCGCGACTGCGAATTTGCTGCGGCACTCGCTGGTCGAGAACTTCTGCAGCGTCGTCACGTCGTCGTGCGAGACGCCGATGACGGTTGCGCCGAGCGCCTTATATTGGTCGGTCGCGTCGGCGAATTCGTGCGCCTCGATCGTGCAGCCTTTGGTAAACGCCGCCGGATAGAAATAGAGCACGACCGGGCCCTTCTTCAGCGCGTCGGCGAGGCTGAACGTAAACGTGTTGCCGCCGATCGTCGCAGGCAGCGTGAAGTCGGGCGCCTTGCCGCCGATCGGTAGGGCGGCCCAGGCCGGCACGGTGAGGGCGACCGCGAGTGCCGCGGCCGCTATGAATAAACGCATCGTCATCTTATTCATCCTTTCGTTTTCGCATTGTCGCCCGACGGAGCCTGTCCTGAGCGACGCTGAGCCTGTCGAAGTGGAGTCGAAGGGCTCAGGGTGACAATGCTAGACTTTGAATTCGACGTCGCCGAACTGCTTGGGGTCGTAGTTTGGATCGTGGGGAGGACGCGGCGTATCCTTCCACCAGGTGCTGAACATTACGAGCCATTCGAAGTTCTCGAACAGATACTCGTTACCGCGGACGCGCCGCAGATGCTCGACGAACGGGCGGATCGTGTTCCAGCGGCTGCGCAACATGAACCCGACGGCGTCGACCAGCAGCGATGCGTCGAGGACGCGCCTTCGCGCGAGGCACGCGACCGTCTCGACGTACTGCGCGACCAGCACGAGCGCGCGGTCGTCGGGTGAGCCGTCGAAGTTCCGGCGAATGCTTTCGTCGTCGGGGAAGCGCTCCGCGATGCCCTCGAGCTGAGCGAACGCGCTGACGATCGCGGGATCGGTGATCCGGCCGATCGCATCGAGGATCGCTAGCGCGTTGCGTTCGTGCTCGAGCTGCTTGTTCTGTCGCGTGAGCAGGAACGCCGAAAGTCCGATGGCCAGCAAGGACACGATGACGGACGCGCCGGCGAAGAGCTGTTCGGCGCTCACCGGACGAGTCTCACAGCCCCATCAGGCGCGCCAGGACGAGGCGCTGCACCTCGTTCGTGCCCTCGCCGATCTCGTTGATCTTCTGGTCGCGGTACATGCGCGAGATCGGATACTCGTCCATGAAGCCGTAGCCGCCGTGAATCTGCAGCGCCTCGTTGACGACGCGATGCGACAGCTCGCCGGCGAAGAGCTTCGCGAAGCTCGCGGCCTGCACGTAATCCCGGCCCTGATCCTTCTCCCACGCCGCGCGCAACATCATCAGCTTGGCGTGCTCGATCTGCGTCAGCATGTCGACGAGCTTGAACGAGATGGCCTGAAACTTGCTAATCGGCTTACCGAACGCATGGCGCTCTTTCGCGTAGGCCAGCGCCTGGTCGTAGGCGCCCAAGGCGAGGCCGATAGACAGCGCGGCGACCGAGATGCGCCCGCCGTCGAGAATCGAGAGGAACTGCTTGTACCCCTCGCCGCGCGGGCCAAGCAGATTTTCCTCCGGAACGGCGGCATCGACGAATGACAGCTCGCGCGTGTCCGAGGCGCGCCAGCCCATCTTGCGATACTTCCGGCTGCGCGTGAACCCCGGCGTGTCCTGCGGGACGATTAGGTTCGAGATTTCGCGCGATCCGTCCGCGCGTTTTCCGGTCACCGCCGTGATCGTGGTGCCACCGCTAATGTCGGTGCCCGAGTTCGTGATGAAGGCCTTCGTCCCGTTGATCACCCACCGGGCGTCGCGCAGCTCCGCCTTTGTCTGCACGTTCCCCGCGTCGCTGCCCGCGTTGGGCTCGGTCAGGCCGAAGCCCCACAGCTTCTCACCGCGAGCCAGCGGCACGAGATATTTCTGCTTCTGCTCCTCGGTGCCGAAGAGAAAGAACGGCGTGGCGCCCAACGATACGTGAGCGGCCATCGTGATCGCGGTCGAGGCGTCGGCGCGCGCGATCTCCATCACGGCGAGCGCGTAGCTCACATTGTCGCCGCCGGAACCGCCGTATTCCTCGGGAAACGGAAGTCCCATGAAACCGAGCTCCGCCATCTTCGCCACGAGGTCGTAGGGAAAGCGCTCGTCGCGGTCCATCTCTTCGGCGCGCGGGGCTACCTCTTCGCGAGCGAACTCGCGTGCCAGGCTTTGGATAGCCTTTTGCTCGTCGGTTAAATCGAAGTCCATGCCGAAGGTATAGCCCGGGGCTTTCAGAAAACCCCTCTCCCAGCGATGATCTCCCTGCGCGGCGTTTCGCTTATCTATCCCAACGGCGTTCGCGCCCTCGACAACGTGAATCTCGAGATCGCCAAGGGTGACTTCGTCTTCCTCGTCGGCCACTCCGGAACCGGTAAGTCCAGTCTCCTGCGGCTGCTCTACCGCGAGGCGAAGGCCTCCACCGGCCAAATCACCGTCGACGGCATCCGCGTCGACCGCTTGCGCCGCAGTCGGGTGCCGGCGCTGCGCCGCCACCTCGGAGTGGTGTTCCAAGACTTCAAGCTCCTCACCGACAAGACCGTGTGGGAGAATGTTGCGTTCGCGATGCAAGTCACCGGAGCGCACACGCGCGACGTCATGCGCCAGGTCCCGCGCGTTCTGGATCTCGTCGGCCTCTCGCACAAGAGCCGAATGTATCCGAGCGAGCTCTCCGGCGGCGAGCAGCAGCGCACGGCCATCGCGCGGGCGCTCGTCAACAATCCCAAGATCCTGCTGTGCGACGAGCCCACCGGAAACTTGGATCCCACGAACACGAGCGAGATCACAGCGCTGCTGCAGCGCATCAATCTTAAGGGAACGACGGTCGTCGTGGCGACGCACAACCAGGCCGTCGTCGATCGGATGCGCCGCCGCGTCGTACGGCTCGACGATGGCCGGATCACCACTGACGAAGAACGAGGCTACTACTATCTTGGACTCGGGGAAAGTCAAGTTCTTTCTGGGTGAGGTGTTGCGCAACTTCACGCGCAACACCGGGATGCAGATGACGGCGATCGGGACGGTCGCGATCACGATCGTCCTGCTCGGCATGTTTCTGTTCGTTCGCGCCGCGCTCGCCGGCGCCGGAGCGCAGCTGCTCGATCAGATCGAGATCTCCGCCTACTTGCGTCCCGACGCGACGCCCAAGCAGGTCGCGGCGATCGCGCATTATCTGGCGGCGGACCGGCGCGTGGCGTCCGCGCAGTTCGTCCCGAAGCGCCAAGGTCTAGCCGAGTTGCGCGAGCGCACGAAGGGCACGATCGATACCGGTCTGCTCACCGAGAACCCGCTGCCCGATAAATTCCGCATCAAGACGCGCGTGCCCGACGACGTGGCGGCGGTCGCGGCCGGCGTTCGGCGGCTCAGCGGCGTCGACAACGTCGTGTACGGTCAAAAGGTCGTCCAGCGCCTGCTGCAATTGGGCGCCGTGCTGCGCCGCGTGGGCATCGGGGTGATCGCCGTCTTCTTCGTCGTCGCCGGAATCATTATCGCCAACACGATCCGGCTGACCGTGTTCGCGCGGCGGCGCGAGATCGGGATCATGCAGCTGGTCGGCGCCACCAACACGTACATCCGACTGCCGTTCATCTGCGAGGGCTTGCTCGACGGCATCACCGGGGCTCTGCTTGCCGTCGGACTGCTGGCAATCGCGCGCGCCACCTTGTGGCCACGGCTGCTCGAGGCACTTCCGTGGGCGCAGCTTCGGCCGATTCCGATGGACTCGCGTGTGCTCGCGGGCGAGCTGATTCTGGTCGGCGCGGCAATCGGAATCGTAGCCTCCTGGATCTCCGTCGGGCGGCATTTGCGTACCTGATGCCGCGCCGGCTCGCCGCACTCGTCGCCGTCTTCGCGTTCGTGCCGTCGTTCGCGCAGGCGCGCGGCCCCGGACTCGAGCAGCGCATCCAGGCCGAGCGCGTCAAGGCGCAGCACCTTCAGGCGCGCCTCCACCTCAAGCGCGTCGAGCTCAACACCGTGACGATGCGCTATCAAGACTTGCAGCGCCAGCTCAACGAGACGAACGCGGCAATCGGCGAGGTGAACGGCCGGATCGGTTCGCTCCAAGAGCAGCGGGACTCGACTCTACGCCGGATCGACTGGAACACGCTCCAGCTCAACGCCGCGAAGCGATCGCTGCAGCTGCACGATGCGATGCTCAAGCGCCGTCTCGTGGACATGTATGAGTACGGCGACATGAGCTATCTCAACGCGTTGATCGCCTCGCGCTCGTTCAGTGAGTTCGTCGAGCGTTGGGAGGATCTACGCCTGCTGATCGCCGCCAACCAGCGCGCCGTGCGCGCGCGCAAGGCGGCTGCTGCGCGCGTCGCGACGATCGAGGCCGACCTCGAACGGACGCGGCTCGAGCTGCAGCAGCAGGAGCAGGCGCAAGAAGAGGCGCGCAGCCAGCTCAACTCGCTCGCGCAAGAACGCGGTAATTTGGCCCAGCTCGCCTCGATTCGGCGGCGCAGCGTCGCGTCCGAGGTGGCGCAGATGGAAGACCTGTCGGCCGCCGAGGAAGCCTCGCTCGAGGGGCTGATTCTCGAGCGCGAGCGCGAGATGGAGGCGGAGCGCAAGGCGGCCGGCATCGCGGGCGTCGAGAGCGAAGGGGCCGCCGGTTCGTTCTCTTGGCCGGTCACGGGTACGATCACCTCGCCGTTCGGCTGGCGCTCCAACCCATTCGGAGGGGCGCCTGAGTTCCACCAGGGGCTCGATATCGCCGCGCCGAGCGGAACGACGGTCACCGCAGCCGCCTCCGGCACCGTCATCATGGCGCAGTGGTACGGGGGCTACGGCAACTACATCCTGATCGATCACGGCGGCGGGTACTCGACCGGCTACGGCCACCTCTCGGCCATCTACGTCTCGACCGGGCAGGCCGTCCAGCGCGGCCAGGCCATCGGGGCGGTGGGCTCGACCGGGCAATCCACCGGCCCTCACCTTCATTTTGAGATCAGAATTGCGGGCAAGCCTGTTGACCCGGCCCCCCGTCTTCATTAAGACTTAGCCAGTACACTAGAAAAACGGCAACTGAGCTCGTCCTTAGACGAGTCGAAGGACGGGTACTGATTAGAGGACATGTCTCTTCCAATACGTCTCTTTTTGACAGCCCTGCTCGTCGTCGCGCTCGCCGCGGGCGGCGCGCTCTTGATCGGCTATCGCACGGGGATGCTGGCCGGCCAGTCGGTGCTCCAGGTGGCGACCACAGGCGACCTGCGGGATCTCTTCGCCTCGCGCGACGCCCCGAACGCGATCATGGCCGACGTCGCGCTGCGCAGGTTGGAGAGTTCGTATTACAAGTCAATTCCGCCGGGCACGCCGATCGCCGGCGAGGTCGACGCGCTGCGCCATTTTCTCTCCGCGAAGAAGATCGGTAACGCCGTGCTGCCCACTGCGGCCGCGAGCGGCGTCCTGAGTCAAGATGGCGAGCACGCCGCCGACGTGCTGGCGTACGCGCAAGATCACTACGCCGCCGACGTCGGGCCAAACGGTCGCGACGATCTCACCGACGCGGCCTTGCGCGGCATCATGAGTTCGGTGCACGATCCGTATACCGTCTATCTCTCGCCACGCGAGATTCGCGGGCTGAACGAGTCGCTTTCGGGCGGCAACTTCGGCGGGATCGGCGTGTATATCTATCAGCTCAGAGACGGCCGCATCGTCGTGCAGCCGATCGACGCGATGCCAGCGGCGCGTTCCGGCATGAAGCCCGGCGAGGTCGTGGACAGCGTCGATGGAGTGCCGGTGCGCGGCCTGCCGATCGACCGCGTGGAGGCGATGATTCGCGGCGAGTCCGGTACGACGGTTCGCCTGCGCGCGCACGCCTACTTCAAGCCATCGGTAGAACGCTCGTACGTCATCGTTCGCGAAATCATTCACGTCCCGACCGTCCGCGCGAAGATGGAGGGTAACATCGACTACGTGCGGCTGTCGGACTTCGGCACGACCTCGGGCGACGAGGTGCGTAAGACGCTGCTGGCTGGGAAAGCCGCAGGCGCACGGGCATACATCCTCGATCTGCGCGATAACGGCGGAGGGCTGTTGGACGCCGCCGTCGAGATCTCGAGCCTCTTCATTCCGCAGGGAACGATCGTCTCGACGATTCGCCGTGACGGACAGCGCACGAGCGACACCGCGCTCGGCGACGCTATCGACGGCCTGGGCCCGCTCGTTGTGCTGGTGAACAAGTACACCGCCAGCGCGTCGGAAATCACCTCGGGCGCGCTGCAGGATTACCACCTGGCGACGCTGATCGGGACGCGCACCTTCGGCAAGGGCGTGGTGCAGAGCATCTACCCGCTGCCGGACCAAGGGGCGCTCAAGATAACCACGGCCCGCTACGTTACGCCGTCCGGGCGCGACATCCAGCACCACGGCATCGAGCCGGACGTGGTCGTTGCGCAGGACCCCAACCCTTCGATCATCGACACCCCGGCCGACAAGCAACTCGCTGCCGCCAAGGCACGTTTACGCCAACTGTTACGTTGATTTGGAGATCATGAAACGCTTTCTCTGGCCCCTGTGGGCGGGCGGGCTGACCGCCGCGCTCATCGCGCTACCGACCGTATCCGCCGCTCCGGTGGTCCGCCTCTCGACGACCGACGCGGGTGAGGTTTCCACGAGCTACACGTACCTGACGGACAATTTCTACAAGAAGGTCGATCCGGACGTCGTGCTCACTTCGGTGCACGCCTCGCTGCTTGCGGCGATGCGCACCGCCGGGGTCAAGCACGTCGTGCTCCCGGTCTTGCACGACAGCGAGAGCCCGGTGGGCAACGTGCGCGAGATCGACCGCGAGATCGAAGCCGCAGCCGGCGAATCGAAGAGCAAATTCAGCGCCCACGAGCTCAGCTACGTCGCCATCGACGGCATGATGCGCTCCGTCAACGACCGCTATACGGTTTTCATGACGCCGAAGGAGTTCGCCGGACTCAATCAGGGTCTCGACGGCGGCGACTTCGGCGGCACCGGCATCGTGATCCAAGTCGACGACAAGACGAAATACATCGCGGTTGAAAATGTCATTCCCAACGGCCCCGCCGACAAGGCCGGCGTGCAGCAGGACGACCTGATCATGTCGATCGACGGCGCTTCGACCAAGGGCATGGCCATCGCGACCGCGAGCGGTAAGCTTCGCGGCAAGGAGGGGACCAAGGTCACGCTGACGATCCAGCGCGACAGCTCGGCGCTGCCCGCGCCGATCACGATCACCCGGGCGAAGATTCATCAGCTCAGCGTCTACGAGAAGCTCTTGCCCGGCAAGATCGGCTACATCGCGCTGACGGTATTCGGCCGGGACACGGGGAGCGAGCTGACCACGGCGCTCGACCGCCTGCAGACCGAAGGCGCCCGCGCGCTGATCCTCGACCTGCGCGACAACGGCGGCGGTTATCTGGAAGCGGCCGTCGCGGTGAGCTCCAAGTTTATCCCGAGCGGACCGATCGTCTCGGTCGAGTCGCGCGCATCGAACATCACGACGCTGGACGCCGATAACACGGCGATCAGCCCGCTGCCGCTGGCCGTGCTCGTGAACGGCTACACGGCCTCGGCCTCGGAGATCACCTCGGGCGCGATCCAGGACAGCAGCGTCGGCGTGATCGTCGGCACCAAGACGTTTGGCAAGGGCGTCGTGCAGACGATCTATCCGCTGCCGGACGGCAGCGCGATAAAGGTGACGACGGCGCGGTATCTCACGCCGCGCAACCGCGACATCAACCATCTCGGCATCACGCCCGACATCACCGTGAACGAGAACAAGCACCCGCAGTTCGGGCAGCCGTCGCGCGACGAACAGCTAACGCGCGCGATTCAATACCTGGACGACAAGCTAGCCCACTTCAACCAAGAAAACGGCGTTTAGGAACCCGCTTTAGCCAATCTCCCGGTTCAGACTCGTCGCCGTAGTCGGGACGCTTCCCACGCTCGTAGCGCCGCCGCAACTCGCGGCGACGAGCGGCAAACCTGCCAGCAAAAACACACGGTGTGCTATCGTAATTGCTCGGCCATCCGTTTCTTGCCGGTCGACGCGGCTGTTTTCTTCTTGCGCGTCGTCTTCTTGGCGGATTCGGTCGACGTCTTCGTGCGCTTCGGCTTGGGCTTGGCGTCGGTGGCCGGCAGCGCGAGCGCGCTAGCCGTCCCCTTCAGCTCGCCCGCGACGCTCTGCGCCGCTGCCTTGCGCCGGCGCGCGGGCGTTGTGCGTTTGGGCTCCTCGGCCGGCACCGAGAGGCTCGGCGGCGGCGGTTCGACCGCGGGCGGTGCTGCCGGGACGCGTGCAATCGCGCGCGACGGCTCGGGAGGGGCGGTCACGCCGGTCGGATGGGCCGCGCCGTCGGAAGAGACCTCGAAGATTTGCCGATCGGGCATCGCGCCGCCGGCCGCGTGAGCGCCGCCTCGGCCGCGCCGTCCGCGGCGGCGACGCCGCCGGCGCTGGCCCCCGCCGTCGGGGATGGCGACGGCCTCGGGTGCGGGCGCGGGCGGCGGAGTGAACACCGTCTCCTCGGCCCCCTCGCGGCCGCGTCCGCGCCGGCGACGCCGGCGACGCTTGCGCCGGCCTTCGCCTTCTCCGGCCGCGTGCTGTACAGCGCCCTCGGCGATGATGATCGCATCCGGCTGCGCCTCGCCCTTGCGCTCCGCGCGGATGGCCTTGTCTTGCGCCTCTTCCTCTTCGGTGATCGCGGAGATCCCGATGGGCGGCCGCGACGCGGACTGTCGGGCCGCATCCTCGGCGAGCTCGCGCAGCTGACGCGCCTGCTCCGCCGCGCTAGGCTTGTCGCGGCGAGCTGCGCGGCGGCGGCGCGGCTTTGCGCCGGCCGTAACGAGCTCGGCCAGGACGTAGTCTTTTTCGTCGTCGACGTCCAGGATGCGGATCCGCGCGAAGTTGCCCGCGTTGTTGGCGGCGTTTTCCACCTCGACAATGTGGCCCTCGACGACGCCCGCCGCTGACGTCGCGTTGGGGAGCCGGCCGGGCAGCAGCTCGACGTCGTGCTCGTCGCCGACGCGAACGGCGTGCGCGCGCTGCTTATCGAAGCCGGCGACGAGCTCGATCCGCGCCTTCTCCGGATGGATCATCGGATCGACGCGCACGTGGACCGGACGCTCGATCGCGCGCGCGAGCTCCTCGCACTCCTCTTCGTACCAAAAGTCCATCTGCACGGCGACGGTCGGCGCCACGTGGACGACCACGTCGCCCACGGCGCCGTTGCTCGCCTGGCTGCGAATCTGGCGAAACGCCTCGATCGCTACCGACTGCGACGACATCACGCTGCCCATGCCCGCGCACGTCGGGCACGCGCCGCGCAGCTGAGCGCCGAGGTCCTTGCCGATCCGCTTGCGCGTGAACTCCAGCAGCCCGAGGTTGGAGAATGACTGAATCGTGGCGCGCGTGCGATCTCGCCGGAGGCTGTCCTCCATGGTCTTGACGACCTTATTGCGGGACGAGTCCGACGCCATGTCGATGAAGTCCACGACGACGATGCCGCCGATGTCGCGCAGGCGAACTTGCCGCGCAATCTCCTCGGCAGCCTCGATGTTCGTCTTGAGAATCGTGTCCTCGAGGTTGCGCCCTCCGGTGAACTTGCCGGAGTTGACGTCGATGACAGTCAACGCTTCAGTCGACTCGATGACGATCGATGCGCCCGACGGCAGGTTGATCTTGGGCTTCATGAGCTTCTGCAGCTCTTCGTCGATCTTGTAGTCGTCGAAGAGCGAGCGCCCGGAGTTATAGTATTCGATCCGGTTGATGTATTGCGGGCCCAGGAGCTGCAGGAAGTCGCGGACCTTGCGGTACTCTTCCTCGTCGTCGATCAGCACGCGCTCGACGTCGGCCGTGATGAAGTCGCGTGCGGCCTTGTAGACGAGGTTCATGTCCTTGTGCAGCAGCGAGGGCGACGACGCCCGCCTATACATCTCGAGGATGCCGTGCCACATGCGAATCAAAACCCCGAGATCGGCGATCAGCTCGGCCTCGCTCACCCCGGCCGCGGCCGTGCGGACGACCGTCGCCATTCCCTCGGGACGAATCCGTTTCATGATCGCCTTGAGGCGACTGCGTTCGTCCGCCGAATCGATCTTGCGCGAGACGCCCGAATATTTGCCGGTGGGCATCAGGATCAGGTAGCGGCCGGGCAGCGAGATATTCGTCGAGATCCGCGCCCCCTTCAGGCCGCGGGGTTCCTTGACGATCTGGACTAGCACGTCATCGCCGCGCTTGACCTTTTCGCTGATCGTAAAGCCGCTGTGGCCCGACGTAATTTCCACGTCGCCGATGTTGAGCGGCTGTTTATTGATGTCGTCGACGTACAGAAACGCGTTGCGGCCGAGGCCGATGTCGACGAACGCCGCCCCCATGCCCGGAAGCACGTTCTGTACTTTTCCTTTGTAGATCGAGCCGATGACTTTTTCTTCGCGCTCGATGTAGAGTTCGGCTAAGTCGCCGTCCTCGAGTATCGCGACCCGGTTTTCCCAGGGGTCGCTCGAGATGAGTATCTCGCTCGCCAAATTGTCCTCAAGTTTCGAGCCCGCCTCTCGCGGCTAAGCGCCGCCCCGGCCGGCTCGTTTTAAAAAATCTTTGCAAAAAAGGCTTTGCCCGCGGCCCTTCGTCCCCGCGACGGAGCCTGCCGGCATGCCTGGTGACCTTGTTCCGGTCCCCTACGTAGCGACCCTGCCCGCGGCAGGCCGGTTGCGGCGCGCTGCGTAGAGCACACTGTGGCCGGCACGGGGCGTTCCTCCGGAAGGAGCTTCGACAGAGCCCACGGCGTCACGACCCAGGCGCTGCTGATGCTCGGCCAGCTCGAACCGGCGTCCGGCGACGCCTACGCGCACGCGACGCACTACGAGCCGGTGCCGGTCGAGGCGTTCGAGCAGCTGCTCGCTGCGGTCCCCGAGGCCCACGTGCGAGCCGCCGCCTTCGTGGACGTGGGCTGCGGCATGGGGCGAGCGATTTTGCTCGCGTCGGAGCATCCATTCAGGCAGGTCATCGGGATCGAGCTGGGGCCGGCGCTGCACGCGATTGCGTGTGAGAACCTCGCGGTCGCGCGCGGGCTTTCTCCGCGATGCCGCGACGTGCGGATTCGGCGCGGCGACGCCCGGCGCTTCCGCTTCCCGAAGGGCGACCTGGTCGTCTTTATGTTCAATCCGTTCGACCACGAGGTCGTGCGGGTGGTTCTCGACCGCATCGCGGGTTCGCGCCGCAGCGGCGAGCGCGTGACGCTGCTCTACCACGTCCCGATCCATCGCGACGTCGTGGCAGAATACGCCGCGCAATGGCTGTACGACGACCGCGCAGGGATAGTCGCGACGCTACGCGTTCCCTAGCACGTGGCGATCGCGCTGCGAGTACACGTTGAGCAGGATGCCGATCGCCCCGAAGTCGGTCAGCAGCGCCGATCCGCCGTACGACATGAACGGCAGCGGGATTCCCGTGATCGGCATGATGCCGATCGTCATGCCGACGTTGATGAGCACGTGGAAGAAGAGCATGCCGACCAGCCCGGCTGACAGCAGGAAGCCGAAGCGATCGCGCGCGGCCAACATCGTGCGGATGCCGCCGTACAGCACCGCGGCGTAGAGAGCCAACAGCAGTGCGGTCCCGGCGAAGCCCCATTCCTCCGCCAGCACGGTGAAGATAAAATCGCGCGAGTGCTCGGGGACGAAGTTGAGCTGCGTCTGCGTGCCGTGGTACAGCCCGCGACCGAACCACTCGCCGTTGCCGACGGCGATCTTCGACTGATCGAGGTTGTAACCGGATCCCTGCGGATCGGCCTTCGGATTGAGAAAGACGAAGAGCCGCGCGCGCTGGAACGGCTTGAGCACAGCATTGGTGCCGATCGCACCGGCCGCGACGACCAGCATGGCGAGCGCGTAGATTCCGAAATCGCCGAGCTTGGGCAGTGCGAAGAAGAGCTCCACGGTCAGGATCGCCAGCAATACCAGCGACGTGCCCAGATCGGGTTGTTTGAGGATCACGAGCGCGGGGACAGCGACGGCCAGCAGCGGCTTCCACAGATCCTGCAGATTCTCGTACGTACCGCGGCACAGCACTGCTGCCAGCGCGATCGCGATGACGAGCTTGGCCGGCTCGGACGGCTGAAACGTCCCGAGCGGACCCAGAGAGATCCAACGCTGCGCTCCCATCGCCGAGTGCCCGCCGCGCAGGATGAAGAGCAGCAACAGAAGGTTGATCGCGTAAAGTGCCGGCGCCCAGCGCTGCCACGTGCGGTAGTCGACGAACGAAAGGCCGATCATGAGCCCCACGCCGAGTCCCAGATACAGGATCTGCTTCGAAAACTCACCCGCGTTGCCGGGAGAGTGCAGATCCGCCGAGCGGATGCATACGAGCCCGACGAGCGCGATCAGCAGGCCGCCCGCCGCGAGCGCCCAGTTGAAGTTGCGAAAGTAACGCCGTGCGTCGCTACCTAATGCAAGAACAGCCATCTCTTAATGTCATCCTGAGCCACGTCATCCTGAGGTTGTCGAAGGTGAAGGACGACTAGGCGGGAGCCGTCGACGCCTGAGTCTGGCTCTTCTTGCGGCGGCGGCGCTTGCGCGAGGGCGGCGTCTCGCCGTTGCGCGCAGCGGCCTTCGCGGGTTTCTGCGGCCTGTGCGCCGGCGCGGACTCGGTCTTGCCGTTGGGGCGATTGACCGAGAGGATCGGAATGTTGGCGAGCAGCGCCAGCGCGCGATCCTGGCGTTCGAAGTTCACCTCGATGCGCTCGCGATCGACCTCGACGTGACGCGAGATCACGTCGACCAAGTCGCGCTTCATCGTCTCGATCATCTCGGGCGCGAGCTCGAGGTGATCGGTCATCAGCACGAGGCGCAGCCGCTCCTTCGCGGTCGCGCTCGATCCTTGGTGGCCGAAGAGCCGCTTGAGAAACTCGATCATGAGCGCTTCCTTCCAACGAGTGAGCCGATCCGCTCGAGCAGCGTCTGTTTCGCGGCGGGCGGCATCGGCGGCGCAACGTCGTCGCCCGCCAACCGCGCCGCGATTGCGTGATAGGCCGCTCCCGTGGCGTTTTCTTTGCGCAGCGCGAGGGGCTCGCCGCGGTTGGTCGTGACGATGATCTCGGGCTCATCCGCGATCACGCCGAGCAACGGCAGGCGCAGGATCGCATTGACGTCGTCGACCGAGAGCATCTTGCCTTTCTTCACGAGCTGCGGGCGCAAACGGTTGATCACGAGCTGCGGGCGGAAGCGGTTTCCCAGCAGTCCCACGACGCGATCGACGTCGCGCACCGCCGAGACCTCGGGCGTGCACACGACGATCGCCTCGTCGGCGCCCGCGACCGCGTTCTTGAATCCGAGCTCGATGCCGGCGGGACAGTCAATTAAGACGTAGTCGAAGCGCTCGCGCAACGATGCGACCAGCGCCTGCATCTTGGGCGTCTCGACGTCGTCTTTCTCGCGCGACTGCGGCGCGGCCAGCAGGAAGAGGTTCTCGCTGTGCTTGTCGCCGATCAGCGCGTCGTCCAGCGTCACGCGGTCCTCGAGCACGTCGAGCAGATGGTGCGTGACGCGGCTCTCGAGACCGAGCACGATGTCGAGATTGCGCAGCCCCACGTCGGCGTCGATGAGCACGACGCTCGATCCGCGGCGCGCGAGCGCGGTGCCGAGGTTGGCGGTCGTCGTGGTCTTGCCCACGCCGCCCTTTCCCGACGTCAGCACGATCGCGCGACCCAGCTTGGCGGGCGCGGCGCTCGGTTCCGGCGCGGACTGAATCGACTCGACTTGATGCACGCTGTGTTACCCCGCTTTCAGTGCGTCCAGGATGCGCCCGATGAAACTCTGACCGTCGAAGCTCGTGAAGGGTACGAGCTCTCCCTCGAGTCGCCTCGCGATCTTGTCGTAAATGGTGCGCAGCCGGTTCGTGTCGCTGAGCACGACCGGTTCGCCCCGATTGGTCGTATCGATGACCTCTTCGTCGTCGGGCACGATGCCGAGCAGCTCGATCGACAGCACGTCGCACACGTCGTCCACCGACAGCATGTCGCCGCTGCGGACCATGTCCGGGCGCAACCGGTTGACGATCAACCGGATGGGCTTGCCGACGGCGGCGATCTTGCCGACGACGCGGTCGGCGTCGCGAATCGAGCTGACCTCCGGCGTCGTGACGACAATTGCTTCGCTTGCGCCTGCGACGGCATTGCGAAACCCGGTCTCGATCCCGGCAGGCGAGTCGATCAGCACGTAATCGGCCTGCTCCGCCGCGCGCTCAACGATGGCCGAGAACTGCTCCGGCGTGATCGCGTCTTTCTCGCGCGTCTGCGCGGCCGGCAGGATCGCGAGCGATTCGAAGCGCTTGTCCTTGATCAGCGCCTGACGGAGCTGGCAGCGGCCCTCGGCGACCTCGACGAGGTCGAAGACGATGCGTTTTTCCAATCCGAGCACGAGGTCGAGGTTGCGCAGGCCGATGTCCGCATCGATCAAGATGACGCGATGTCCGCGCTTGGCGAGCGTGGCTCCGAGGTTGGCGGTCGTCGTCGTCTTCCCGACGCCGCCCTTGCCGGAGGTGAGGACGATCTTGCGCGCAGTCATGCCGGCGCGGCTCCCGCGCTGCCGGCTTCGCCGAGGCGATCCAGCGGCAGAACGACGATGCCGCCGTCGCGCGCGAGCGCCGCTTCGGGCTCCGCGGCGCGGCGCGGCTTGTTCTCCTGTTCTGCCGCGATGAACGTGGCAATCCGCAGCTGCGTCGCCGACAAATCGAGCGCGTAGATGCGCGCCGTCTCGTCGCCGCCCGCGCCGGCGTGCGCGATGCCGCGCAGGCGTCCGAAGACGACGATGTCGCCTGTCGCGACGAGCTCCGCGCCGGGGTTCACGTCGCCGATGACGACGATGTTTCCGGTGTGATGCAGCACCTGGCCGCCGCGCAGCGTCCCGGGGTGATAGAGCGTGCCCGGCGAGGCCTCCACGACGTGCAGGGCGGGCGGCCGCTGGCCGCGCGACTCGCTGCGCAGGCGCGGGACGCTGGCTTCGCCGCGCCTGCGGCGTCGCGCGATGTCGCCGCGCGCGCCGGCGAAGTCGGCCGCGAGCGAGCGCGCCGAATCGGACAGCTGCAGCTGGCGTTCCGAGAGGCCGGCCGGCTCTACCGAAGGCGCCGGCGACGCCATGGACGCCTCGTACTCCAACCCCCGCTCGTGAGCGAGGCCCTCGAGGCCGTCGGCGTTCCCTGAGAGCGCGCGCAGGGTGATCCCGGCCCCCTCCAGCACGCCGCGCAGGCGGCCGAGGAGTGCATCGGAGGGGCAGCCGTCGCCGAAGTTGACGACCGCGGACGAGCCGCGGTAGAAGCTGGGCTGCTCGGCGAGGCGAGCTTCCAGCTCGTCACAGGCCTCCTCGAAGTCGCGTTCTGATAGCGAAACTTCAAGGCCGTCCCGCCTTCCTCGCAACAGCGTCACGCGGCGCTGTGCGAGAAGAATTGGATTAATCCCCCTCGGTATCCACAGAGGACTCGCAACTTCTTAAGCCTTCTCCACATATAATACACAGTGACCGGGCGTAGACTCCGAGCGGGGTCGTCCGTTTGCTAAGAGGAACTAAAAGGCATGCTCCGTCGCATCATTCCGCTTCTCGTCATCGTCTCACTGCTGACCGCCATGAATCCGGCGCGCGTTTTGGCTATGTCGACGCAGTCGGAGATCGCCCTTGGTCAGTCCGAGGACCAGCAAATCGTCGCCAGCAGCGTGGTCGAGACCGATCCGCTGCTCAACGCGTACGTGCAAGGCGTCGCCGGCAACCTTTGGAATCAGGTCGCGCGCAAGGACGTTCCCTACTCGATCAAGATCCTGAAGGACACGCAGGTGAACTCGTTCGCGACGATGGGCGGCTTCGTGTACGTCAACGAGGGCCTTGTCGACTTCGTTCAGTCGGACGACGAGCTGGCGAGCGTCATAGGCCACGAGACGGGCCACATCGAGCGCCGCCACCTGCTGACGACCTACTCCAAGGCCGAGATCCTCAACATCCTGTTCGGCATCGCCTCGATCTTCTCGCCGATCATCTATGAGTTCGGCGGCCTCGCCGAGGCGGGACTGATGGCCAAGGTCTCGCGCGAAGACGAGATTCAGGCCGATCGGTACGGCCTGCAGCTGATGTCGCGCGCCGGCTACGATCCGGAGTCCATGGTCACCATGATGGCGCATCTGGCCGTGTTGCAAGACGAGCACAACGACGCCGTAAGCAAGTATCTCGAGGATCATCCCGATCCAAGCGCCCGCGTGGCGCACCTGATGGGCTATCCCGAGCTGAATCCGCAGACGGTAACGGCGAGCCAAGAGCTTGTGCAGGCGTCGAGCGACGAGGAGCGCGCACGCTACGACTTCGCCCGCCTGCGTCTCGACGACATCCTCAAGCGCGATCCGCAGAGCTCCGAGGCCCTGCTCGACCTCGGTCAGTCCGAGCTCGCGCTCGGCCTGCCGAACAAGAGCGAGCAGTCGCTGGCGGAGGCGGCGCAGCTCGGCAACCCCGCGACTCGGGCGACGGCCAACGCGCGCATCGCAGCGCTGCGCCACATGGAAGTGCAGCGCGTGACCCTCGACAAGCCGAACCTTCCGAAGCTGCAGAGCGCCGTGGCGGCGGCGCAGGCGGCGCACGTGCAGGCTGCCGGCGAGATCGCGGCGCGCGAGACCGAGGGAAAAGATCAGCTCAAGTCGGTGCAGGGCCGGCTCGAGACGCTGCAATACGAGGTTCCGGATCTGAGCCGGATCAACGTCAAGCGCGGCTCGCGCGTCGAAGCCATCGTCAAGAACCTCAACTCGATGACGCGTTCGGTTAACAGCGCGCTGCAGGACGCCGGCGGCAGCTCGAGCCCGATCGGCGGCGTCGGCTCGCTCGAAAAGAACAAGGAGGCCGGACTGCTCAAGGAGAGCGCCGACATCTACGAGGAGATGCTCGCACCTTTCGCGATGAAGCCCGTTCCAACGGAGTCGCTCGCGATACTGCCCACGTATCCGCAGATGATCAACGAGCTGTCGCTGGCCGACGCTGATATGCTGCGCTCGGTGGACGCCGCCCGCGCCGCAATGACGACGCTCGATCAGTCGCTGGGCGACCTCGACGAGTTTCTCAAGGCGCTCGACCACGCGTCGCTCAACTTCAACGGTGACATCAGCCTGAGCGAGTACGACGCGCTGCTGCCGATGATGAAAAAGTCGGTCGATGATTTCAACGCTGCCGCCACCGAGGCGTCGCAAGGCGCGCAGCTCTTCAATCTGGCGCGCTCGCGGCAGCTCTCGACGCGCATCACACTCCTCGGCATCGGCACCTCGCCGGAGCTCTACTCGACGCTGCAATACGCGTTGCAGCAGCGCTTCGGCAGCAACGGCATCAGCTATCGGACGATGCTGCGCGACGGGCTGACGCCGGGCGACGTGGTCGCGGCGACGATCATCGCGGCGGACATCAAGAGCACACCCGAAGACGTGATCGCGCAGGCCAACAATAACGGTAAGACGGTGATCGACGTGGCCAACGACCACAAGATGCACGCGTGGCCCTTGGAAATCTTCATGGGGCTCGTGTATTTGGACTACACCGATGATCCGGTGAAAGAGCTGCGCAAGGCGGACGGCACGCTCGCGGTCGACCTCAACAAGCTCGGGCTGTAGGTGCGGTCATGGCGGTAGCCGGCAACGCCGGCAGGGTGTTTTCGATCCTTCGCAAGGGCATCGACCTGCGCTCTATCGGCGTGCACGTTCGCAAGCCCTTCCGGTTTCTGCTGTGCGGCGATCCGGCGCTGATGTCAGAGCTGCGCGCGCTGTTGCTGCGCGGGCACGACGACGATACGATCCCGCTCTCGGCAGCGGCGTGTCTCGAGACGATCCATCCCGAGGCGCCGCTGGTGACGAACCCGCAGGAGGTGCGAGCGATCGTCTTTCTAGGAAGGCGCGGCGACTTGGCGGGCGCGGACCTGCGCACGCTGAGCGTGTTGCGCGTTCCGATCCTCGCGCTCACCGTGGATCCGGATGTGCCCTCGTCGGGACCGCCGTCGCCTCCGAAGGGCGGTGAGTGGAGCGAGTACGTGGTGCCGGCGATCGCGCGCGAGGACCTGCGGGTACGGTTCTTCCCACATCTGGTGGAGTGCGCGAGCGGGGTCGAGATCGCAGTGGGGCGGAACCTTCCGATGCTGCGCGACACGGTCGCGGCCAAGCTGACCCGCGACGCAGCGAACAACGCGCTGAAAGTGGCGATCGCGAGCGCGGTGGTAGATCACGTTCCGGTGATCGGCTTGGTGCTCGGCGCGTTCGCGTCGGCCGGCGACATGGTGGCAATCACGGGAATTCAGGTGATGCTGATGCTGCACATCGAGGCGGTCTACGGCCGCGACCCCGACGTGCAGCGCACGTGGCAGCTGCTGCCGGTGATCGGCGGCGGCTTCGGCTGGCGCATGATCGCGCGCGAGCTAGTCGGCTTCGTCCCGGTCGCGGGCATCGCGATCAAGGGCGCAATCGCATACGCCGGCACGATCGTAGTCGGTGAGGGCGTGACGTTCCTCCACGAGCACGGTCACACGATGACCAAAGGCCAAGCCGCGGCGCTCTACGAGCGCACGAAGAACGACGCTCTGCGATTCACGAGAGAGCTGATAGGGCGGCTGCGTAAGTGAAGCATGCCGACGAGAGCCGACAGCGAGCGGTTCCCGTACTGAACACTACCGGCTTCTTGTTGACTGGATTTGCCTGAACGCCGCCCGTCATCCAGCTTCGGCCAGGTCGACTTCAGGGGGCCGCAATAGCCAGCGCGTCAAGCTGGTGCGAAATCGATTTGATCGCAGCTTCAACCGATTGACCGTTTCCAGAGTCAGCCGTTGCCGCGGCCTTTAGTTGATTTGTCCAAGCACTGAGTGCAGGCAATCCCGGTTCAAGTATTTTTTGAAGCCCCGAACTGCCGCTTCGGATCTTGCGGCAACCATCTTCCTTGGCCCATTCTCCGCCCACTCTTTGACCTAGCGACGTAAGGTCGCTAGCAACGGTAGAACGCGCCGAGGGATCAGTAACGTGCGACAGTATCGTTTGACTGTCGGCAAACCAGCCGGCGTATCCCTTGCTACCAAAATAAAAGGCTTGCACCCGTCCCCAATAGCTCTTCCAAGATTGAAACTCTTGAACGCATGAGTCTGACTGCCAAACATTTTGAAAGACATTTTGCCATGAATCCAACGTTGCGGCGTCATCCGCGTAGCATAGTCGCCCTGTACTCCAGATTCCCAAGAGGATCGCAGCTACGCCAATGAGGACGCGTCTAAGATATATGTGCTTCCAAGGGTGCATCAAGCCACCTCCGCAACGTACGTGAGTCTTGGTAAGCTAGAGCCGCTGGAGCAGCGATTCGTCGTCCAGGCCACGGAGCTCCTCCGGCACGCGCTCGCGCACGGGCTTCGCGAGCTGTGCCGCAATCGCCGCACGGCGCTGCGGCGTCAGCGTGTCGCGCCGCTCGAAGAAACGCTTGATCAGCGCGCGCTCGTGACCGGAGAGATAGGCGGTCGGCGCGTAGCCGGCGTCGTCCACGCCATTGCCAAAGATCCCACCTTCGAGATCGAAGCCCTCGCGCCGCACGCGCACATCGAAGTAATACACCGCCAGAATCAGCGCCGCGAACGGCAGGATCGCGCAGCGGACGATCGAGTCGAGGCCGACGTACGCCGCCGGCCAGCGCCCTAGACCAAGGAACGCCACCGTGTCTACCAACCCCGCGGGAACGGTCATCACGGCGCCGGCCGCGATCGCGCACAGCAGCGCGCGACGGAACTGCGGTCGCGTGAAGATCCGCGAGACGGCAAGCTCGATCGCGGCGGCCACGCTTCGCCCCTCAACGGCGATCCCGAAGAACGCGAACGCGCCCAAGACGAGCAGCAGCGCAAGCGTCAGGAAAATCGCGACTACAGCGAGCAGCGTTACGATCGGAGCGATCAAGGCGAGGGCGGAAGAAAACATCACGCCGACGATCAGTGGAATCGACACGATGAAGACCAGCACCACGTAGCAGAGGATGAGCACTCCCAGGACGATGCCGAGCATGCCCAGGATCGCCGGCCATCGCGCGAGCGTCGTCCGGTACGCCGCGCCAACGGAAATGGGTTCTTTGCGGTATGCGTCCGACGTCGCCACGCCGACCGCGCAGACGGCAAAGGTCGTCAGCACGTATCCGGCCACCACCGAGAGGACCGTCAGCGCGATCGACGACGGTGAATCGAAGAGCGCCGGGAGGCGTTGCGTTCCGAGGCGCTCGGGGTGCTGCCACACCGCGAGCAGCGCACCCAGCTGTGGCCCCTCCAGCCGCAGCTCGAAGTACTGCACGAGCGCCAGCGGCACGATCGCGACCAGAGCGATGCCGGCGAACGCGCGAAAGTGTCGCGCGTACAGGTTGATCGCACGATCGAATATGTCGCCGAGATCGAGCGGACGAACCTGCATCGCTCGGCGCTTCTGGCAAGGCGATTGTGACACCCCCGAGAAACCAGCGCCGTACCCATGCTGATCGGAACCATCGATGCGCTGCGGCGCTACCCCGTCAAGAGTCTGGCCGGCGAAACGCTGGAAAACGTCGAGATCGGCGAGTCGGGCATTCCCGGCGATCGCGCGGGAGCGCTCTTGGTGCGCTCCGGCTCGCAACGCGTCGGGAAGCTCTATCGCGGCAAGGAGCACGATCGGCTCCATCTCGTCGCGACCGCCGGGGCCGCGCGGGCCGCCGCCGCAGCTCGCGGCGTCGACGTCGAGTTCCAAAACGGGACACATTTCTTCGACGACGCGCCGATATCGGTGATCGTCGACCGGTGGCTCGATTCGTTGAGCGCGCACGTCGGCTACGCCGTGGAGTGGGAGCGCTTTCGTCCCAACCTCTTCGTCCGCGCGGCGGTCGGGTTCGACGAGGAAGAGTCGGCGCTGGTGGGAGACGAGCTCGAAGTTGGAAGCGTGCGGCTGCGCGTGCGCTACCCGATCGAGCGCTGCGTCGCGATAACGTATCATCCGCGCGGGGCCGCGAGCGATCCGCAAATTCTCCGCTTCCTCGCGCAGCAGCGCGACACGTGGATGGGGATCTATTGCGACGTCGTGCGCCCCGGCTCGGTGCGAGTCGGCGACGAAGTAGTGAGGCGCCGCGAAGACGGCGCCTCGGCCCACACCCGGTGAGGGGTTGAGATTAGCCCAGCGGCTTGGATTCTTTGCTAGTTAAGGTGCATTAGACCGAACGGCAGTGCCGTACGGTAGCGCCATGCGGTACCTTTTTCTTTAGATTGAGCGGCGGCCTTCGAGGGCCTTTGCGATTGTCATCTCGTCGGCATAATCCAGGTCGCCGCCAATCGGAAGTCCGTACGCAAGCCGCGTCACTACAACTCCCAGCGGCTGCAACAGACGCGAGAGATACAGCGCCGTCGCCTCGCCTTCGGCGTTGGGATTAGTGGCGATGATGATTTCGCGCGGTTCCTCGCGACCGATGCGTTCCACCAGCTCTTTGAGATGCAGCTGCGCCGGACCGATGCCGTCCATCGGCGAGATCAGTCCGCCCAGCACGTGATAGCGGCCCTTGAATGCGCCGGCACGCTCGATTGCGTAGACGTCTTTCGCTTCGGCAACGACGCAGATCGTGGTGGCGTCGCGGCGATCGTCCGTGCAGAACTCACACGGGTCGCTCTCTGCGAGCGAGTAGCAGATCGAGCAGAAGCGCACGCCGTCTTTGACGGCCAGGATCGCCTCGGCGAGGCTCTGCGCCTCGTTGCGCGGCCGGTTCAGAAGATGAAAGACCAAGCGCGCCGCCGTCTTGGGGCCGATCGTAGGCAACTTGCTCAGCTCGTTGATCAGCCTGGCGACGGGGCCCGCGACCGTCGTCACATCAGCCCGGGGATGCGCATTCCGCCCGTCACGGAAGACATGCGCTTCTGCGCGGTGTCACTCGCCTTACTCAGCGCATCGTTGACGGCGACCGTCACGAGATCTTCCAGCGTTTCCAGATCCTCGGGATCGACGGCCTCTTTGCCGATGCGCACGCGCTTCACGCGCTGATCGCACGTCGCCTCGACGGTCACCGCGCCGTTCGCGGCGCTGCCGGTCACGAGCGTGTTCGCGAGCTCCTCCTGAGCCTTGGTCATCTCGGCCTGCATCTTCTTGACCTGGGCCATCAAGTGCGCCTGATTCATCTATCGGATTCTTTCGTTTGCGTAGTCAAACAGTGCGTCGGCTTCGTCCGCCGCCGTCGATCCTTTGGCGCGAGCGGCGTTGCCGTCCACCCGCAGCCGCACCTGCAGCGTCACGCCGAGCACGTCGGCGATCGCCGCCTCGATGATTTTCGCGTGATCGCGCAGCGCATCCGCGCTCCACGCGTCGGGAAGCTTGAGCACCAGCGCGTTATGCTCGATGCCCTCGATCGCCGCACGCGACAGCGGCGCGCGCAGCGACTGCCGCTCGCCCTCGACCTTGCCGCGGATGCTCTGCCACGCAGCGCGTATGCGCTGCACCGACAGCTCCGGCGGATCGTTGCGCTTGGCGGGCTTTGACGCGGGGGCCGCCGCGCGGGCAGGCCTCGCGGGCGGGGCACTTGGCGCCGTTGCGCGCCGCTCCTCGAGCGCGGCGACGCGCGTCGCCAGCGCATCCAGCGTCGGGTCCTCGGGCGTGAAGATGAAACGCAGCAGGGCCGTTTCGAGCTCCAGCCGCGCGTTGCCGCCGCTGCGCGCGAGCGCGAGCGCGTCGCTGAAGCTGCGCAGCGCGCGGACCAGCATCGCTTGCGAAATGGCCGCGGCCTGCACGGCGGCGCGCTCCGCGTCTTCGGCCGCGAGGTCGCGCGCCAGCAGCCCGGGGTCGATGCGCGCGACGAGCAGGTTGCGGAACGCCGTGATGAGCGAGCGGATCAGCACCGCGAGGTCGGCGCCCGCATCGCTGGCTGCCTCGACGATCGCGAGCGCCCGCGTCGCGTCCCGCGCGACGACGGCCTCGACGAGATTCTGCGCGTACTCGCGTCCGCTCGAGCCAAATGCCAGCTCCACGCTGTCGATGCCGGCCGTGGCGCCCCCCGAGAACGCGGCCAGCTGCTCGAGCATCGTCAGCGCGTCGCGCAGGCCCCCCTCGGCCCGATAGGCGATCGCGGCGAGCGCCGCGTCGTCGACCGCGATGTTCTCGCCGCGCGCGACCTCGCGCAGCTTTTCGATCATCACGGGCACCGCGATGCGACGAAACTGGTAGCGCTGGCAGCGCGACAGGATCGTGACCGGGAGTTTCTCCGGCTCGGTCGTCGCCAAGATGAACAGGGCGTGGGGCGGTGGCTCCTCCAGGGTCTTGAGAAAGGCGTTCGCGCCCTCCTTGGTGAGCATGTGGGCCTCGTCGATGATGTAGACCTTCATGCGCATCGTCGCCGGTGCGAATTTCACCGCCTCGCGCAGCGCCCGAATTTCGTCTATCCCGCGATTGCTCGCGGCATCGATCTCCAGCACGTCCAGCGCCGTCCCAGCCAGCATGGCGCGACAATTCTCGCATGAATTATCGGGTATAGCCGTTGGGCCATTGACGCAATTGACGCAGCGTGCGAGAATCTTGGCGGCCGAGGTCTTCCCCGAGCCGCGCGGGCCCGAGAAGAGATAGGCGTGGGCCAGCTTTCCGCGCTCGATCGCCGCCGTAAGCGTGCGAACGACCGCGTCTTGGCCTACGAGGTCGGCAAACGTGCGGGGTCGCCAGGTTCGGTAGAGGGACACGGCGCTGAAGTTTAGCAGGCCGTTTCGCGGCGCCTGCCGGAGGGTACGCTTGCAACGAACCGGTCAGGAGAGCGGTTATGAGAGTTGCTTCCCAAGCAGCGGTGCTTGGCTAATTTTGGGATCGGAATAAGAAATGGTGCCCGCGGATCTGCTCGCAGCGCTTCGAGAAAAATTCGGTTTTGCCGGATTCTATCCAGGCCAGGAGGAGGTCATGTCCCGCGTCCTCCGGGGCCAGGATACACTCGCAATCCTCGCCACAGGCGCGGGCAAGAGCCTCACCTACCAGCTTCCGGCTCTCCTACTGGAAGGCACGACCGTCGTCGTCAGCCCGCTGATCGCGCTGATGAAGGATCAGCTCGACATGCTGCGCGAGCGCGGCATCACCGACGTCGTCGCGCTCAACTCGACGCTGTCCGAGGATCAAGAGGCGCGCGCGCGCGAACGCATCCGCTCCGGAACGCTGCGCATCGTGTACACGACGCCCGAGAAGCTCGAGGACGACACCTTCCTCGAGTTATTGCGATCCATCCGCGTCCCGCTCTTCGTCGTCGACGAAGCGCACTGCATCAGCCAGTGGGGTCACGACTTCCGGCCGGCCTATCTCGCGCTCGGCGGCGTCATCGCGAAGCTGAGCCACCCGACCGTGCTCGCGCTCACCGCGACGGCGACGCCGTCCGTCCGCGAAGACATCTTGCATCAGCTCGGCATCGAGCAGGTGAAGCCGATCGTGCGCGGATTCGACCGGCCGAATTTGATCTACGAGGCCCGCAAGGCCGACAAGGAGGCCGATAAGCTCAAGATCCTGACGTCACTCTTTGAGGGCGACGACGCGCTCGAGGGCACGGGAATCGTCTACACGGCGACGATCAAGAACGCGCTCGAGGTGCAGGAGTATCTCACGCACGAGCTCGGCATTCCGGCCGCCGTCTACCACTCGAAGCTGCATAAAGAAGACCGAACCTCGGTCCACAACCTGTTCATGGACGAGGCGATCCGTGCCGTCGTCGCGACCAACGCCTTCGGCCTCGGCATCGACAAGCCGAACATCCGTTTCGTCGTGCATTACGATCTGCCGGGATCGCTCGAGGCCTACACGCAGGAGGCCGGCCGCGCGGGCCGCGACGGTTTGCCGTCGCGCTGCATCCTCATCTACCGCATGAGCGACACTCGCGTTCAGAACTACTTCTTGACCGGCAAGTATCCCGACGTCGAAGAGGTGCAGCGGGTCTTCGGCACGATCGAGGTCTTCGCGGACCAAACGAACGGCGTTTCGATGGTGGATCTTCGCAAGATCCTGCAGCTGCCGCTCACGAAGCTCAAAGTCATCCTCGCGCTGCTCAAGAAGTCGGGCTACATCGAGCACGTCGGCAAATCGGCCTACGGCCTGACCGAGGCCGTGCGCAAGCACCGCGACCTGATGCTCAACCTCGCGAACTACGAGACGAAGAAGTCGTACGATCAAAGCAAGCTCGCGATGATGCTGCAGTACGCCGAGTCGACCTCGTGCCGGCGCCGCTTCATCCTCAACTATTTCGGGGAAGACTTCGACAAGCACAACTGCGGCGCGTGCGACAACTGCCTGCGCGCGATCCGCGACGGGCGCGGCGCGCAGGCCGCGACGGGCGGCTTCAAGATCGCCGACGTCGTGTGGCATCCCAAGTTCGGAACGGGGACCGTCGAGCGCGCGGAACGCGACCTCGTCACGGTGCTCTTCCCGAGCGCCGGCTACAAGACGCTGTTGGCCTCGGCGGTTACCCACGCCGAAGCGCAAATTGCCTAGCGCGGCGACTTTTCGCGCCGCGCTGCCGATAGCGGTCTGCGCGGGCTTGCTCGCCGCCGCTCCGCTTCCCAACCCCTCACCGGACCCCTCCGCTTCACCGTCTCCGTCCCCCGCCCCGACGGCGGCGCCGTCGGTCTCAGCGCCGGCTCCGGCCGGCTCGCCGACGGCCACGCCGCCACCGCTATCAATAGCGCCGGCGAGCGCGACCGTGGGGGTCGGCAGCGCGGTTAATCTAACGGTCGGCTCGGCGATCAGCCCGATCGCGGCGCTCGTCCGCGACCCGTCGATCGCGTCGGTCGAGGTGGACCAGGCGTCGCAGCGGATCGTGATCGTCGGCAAGTCGCCCGGCGTCACCTTCGTCCATGTCAGCGACGCGCGCAACATCAGCAGCGACGTGCCGGTGCGCGTCGCATTCTACGCCGGGTCGATCGCGCCACACGTCACGCTGCAGCTGACCGGCGACCCGGCCTCCGCGCAGTTCGTCCGCGAGGAGGCGGCCCAGGCGGTTCGCAATGCGGCTCAACGCCGACCCGACGCACAGGTCATCGTGTCCTCGGATGACGTGCAGTTCCGCGGAAATCTCGAGCAGGACGACGTGGCCGCGTTCGACGTTCCCGTGCTAATCCAGGGCAACAACGACATCGAGGTCGACGGCTCGACGCACGTCGACGTGCAGAACGTCGCGGTCCCGCGCATCTCGCCGAACTCGCTCATGGTCAGCGACTACCCGGAACGGCTGACGGAAAACGGCATGCTCTTCACCGCCGACCTCCAATCCGAGCAGCCGTCGCGCTTCCTCTACTTTCATTACAATCCACGGGGGCAGCCCGACCGCCGAATCGTGCTGCGCGCTGAGAACCTCTCGCGCGAGCCCTCGATCGTGCAGTTCATCAGCGGCCGCGGCGGCCCGTCGTCCAACGAGATGGACGTTGGCCACCAGGCGACGCGACGCTTTCTCGTCAACGTCGTGCAGAATCAAGGCCGCCTGCTGACGATCGGCGCCAACACGTCAATCAACATCGTCTCACAGGATCTGCCCGCGGGGAGCATCGTCTGCAACCTGCTGCAGCTGCGCGTCCTCTCGGGCGGCAACGTGCACTTGACGCTGTTCGCGCAAGACGCGAGCGGAGGCCCGAACGACGTCATCGCAAGTACCGAGCTGCTCCAGTACGGTCACATCCACGCCCGCGGCATCTATCCGATTGCGGAATTTCACTTCGCGACGCAGTGGCGGGTCGACGAGGACTACCTCGAGTTGCCGATCGGCCAGCTGCCGTTGCCGAACCACATGCAGGGCCAGGCGCTCTCGGGCGACTATGGCGTGCTGCAATCGTTTGTGGTAAACATCGAGAACCCGCTGTCGACGCCGCAGTCGGTGGCGATCTACGAGAATCCCCGCGGCGGCCGCTCCACCGGAACGTACCTGATCGACGGCGTGCTCGTGCAGTCGCATCAGGTTCCGCCGTACTCGCGTTACAAGCTGCGCCAATACGTCGTGCCGGCCCACGGCTTCGTGCGCATCGCGATCGTCACGATGCCCGAGGCCGGCTCGAGCCTGCCCCTGAAGTTGATTTTCGCGCCCGACGACGGCAGCGTCGCGCCCGGCGCGCCCGGCTCACCGATCTACTAGTGCGCATCGGCGCGGTCGTGCTGATCGTTGCTCTCGTCACCATCCTGATCGTCGGCTTCGTCGTCGCGCTCGTGCTGACGATCTTCAAGCTCATGGACCGCACCGACGCCCATGTCTGCGGATTGGCGCTGGTCCAGCGCAGTCCAGCGGCGATCAGGCTCCTCGGGTCGCCGATCGAGCAGCACGGCTTCACCGGCGGACGCACCTCGAAAACCAACGGCGAGGACCTCGAGCGCTTGACGTTTTGGGTCCGCGGTCCGCTCGGCGACGCTTTCGTCGTCTCGGAAGGCTACCGTTCGCCGATCGGCTCACACTTGGACGTTCGCATCGGCCGAAACGGTGCCGGAGAGACGATCTACTCGGGGCCGTTGGACTGCCCAGAGTTGCACCGTTAGTGGGCGCTCGCCGCTTCGCCGTAACCGAGCTTCATAACAGCGCTTGCGCGTACAGCGCTTCCATGCGCGCCGCGCTGGCATCCCAGGAGAAGCGCGCGATCGCGCGCGATCGGATGTCGCGTGCGCGCCCAGCATCGTCGCCTCGCAGCGCCGCGTCTAACGCCGCGACCCACGCTTCGACGTCGTCTGCTGGAGCGACGGGCGCGTCGCCCGACACGATCTCGGGAAGCGAGCTGCGATCGGATACGATGCAGGGAGTGCCGGCGCAGAGCGCCTGCGCGGCGGCGTAGCCGAAGCCCTCGTAGCGCGACGGCACCGCGACCACTGCGCACTCCCGGTAAAGTGCGAGGAGTCGATCGCGCGCAACGTAGCCCGGCATCTCGACGCGATCGGTTACGCCAAGTTGCTGCGCGAGCTCCGCGCATTCGACCGCATAGGGCGTATGCGGCCCGACCGCGACGAGGCGTGCCGCGGGCAGCCTCGCCAGCGCCCGCACGAGCACCTCGAGGTTCTTGCGCCGCTCGATCGTGCCTACCGCCAATATCGTGCGCCCGTCGCCCGCGCCGCGTACTAACTCGCAGAAGTCCGCAGCGACGCCCGGATAGACGACGTGCACGCGCCGCGGATCGAGGCCGCGCACGAACTGCAGTAATGCGTCGCGCGAAAAATTTGAGTCGACGACGATGGCGCGCGCGCGCCGGTAGCGCTGCGGAGTGAGTTTTCCGAAGTAGTAGCGTGCATACGAGCGCGCGTTCACCTGATCCGCGAGCCACGCGACGTCGTGCACCGTGACGACGATCGGGATCCCGTTCGCACGCGGCATCGTGCCCGACGCGCAGTGCAGCAGCGACGCGCCACTGGCGCGCGCACGCAGCGGCAACAGCACCTGGTCCCAGAGCACGCGCCGGTCGAAGCGCCACGGATCCAGCCGGGGCTCGCTCAGCTCGGCGACGTCCACGCCCCTGCTCCGCAGCGCGTCAATCAGCCCGCGGACGTACTCTCCGATTCCGGTCGCAGTCCCGACGGTGAGCTGCGCGTCAAGCGCAACCCTCACCGCAGATCGCGTTCCAGTGCCTGCACCATGAGCGACTGCGGATCGAGCGCGCGCGCGTGATACAAGTAGCGCGTCGCGGCGGCGCGGTCGCCGTTTTGGAACGCGAGCACGCCCAGTCCCGCTACCGCGTCGGCGCTCGCAGGATCGATCGCGAGTGCCTGCGCGAAGAGCTGCGACGCGCGTGCACGATCGCCGAGAAGATCGGCCTGGTTCGCGGCCTCGATCGCGTAGCGCTCCGAGAGCGGCGACAACGCGACCGCCGCCTCCAAGGCGTTGCGGCCGCGCCGCAGCCACGCGTTTTGCGCCGGGCTGCCGGACAGCTGCACGAACGCCATTTGATTCGCGTACCGGCCCATGCGCCAGTACGCCGCGGCGACCGCGTCGGGATGCGTGCGCAGCATCGCGAGCCGAATCTCGAGCAACTCCTCGAGGCGATATGCCCCGGCGGGATCGTGCGACGCGAGCGCATCATCCGCTGCCGCGTTCACCGCGTCGGCGTCCGGCGCGGCGAGAAAATACTCGAGCGCCAGCAACTTCTCGCCGCGTACCTGCGCGACACGCGCCAAAAGTTCGTCGCGAACGGGAGAGGCCGGAAGCCGCAGAACATAGTGCTCAGCAGCCGCGGCGTCGCCGCGCGCGAGCGCGTCCTGCGCGAGCGTCACTTCAACGTAGGACGCCGGCGCGACGCGATCGAGCCACGTGTAGACGAGCCGGCCGAAACTCGGCGGAACGCGTGTGGGAAACGTGCCCGGAGCGGCCGCGCTCGCGGTCAACGAGACCGACGCAAGCTGCACTGTCGCTAAACCCAGCAGAAACGCAGCTACTACCACGCCAATGATCCAACCAAGGCGGGCAACTCGGTCATGCTTCGTCCTTCGACTCCGCCGCTGCGCGGCTTCGCTCAGGATGACATGCTTGGGAGCACCGGGAGTGCTTAGAATTTGACGGTGAAGTTTACGTCTTCGTGCGTCTGCGTCGACCCGTTGATCGGGAGGACGCTATCGCTGAAGTGCTCTTGATATGCGGAGATGGAGAGCGTCTTCGAGGCATCGGGGATATCGAACGTCAGCTTGCCGCCGTATGAGTTGTTGATGGCGTCGAGGTTCATCAGACCTGGCAGTCCGAATCCGCCGTAGAGGTGCTCGATGCCGTAGTTGAGATTCAACGTCAGTCCGCGGAACACGGGCACGTCGACGCCGGCGCCGACCGACACGCGGTTCAGGTCGCTGTAGCTGGGAATCGCCAACGGTGCGTCAGCGTTGGGCAGCTGCCACGCCGACGTCGGATTGGGCGCGGCGGCGAACGAGTTGCTGTCGTTGCGGAGCAGGTGCTCGTACTGCGTCGAGACGTTGAAGTTCAGATCGCGCTTGCCTGCGCGCACGAGGAAGTTGGCGTCCGCGGTGCTCGAGTTGTCGTGCAGCGAGAGGCCCGGCGTCTCGGTCGAGCTGCCCTCGGCGTGACCCTGGAACTGCACCGCGCCGAGTCGTGCCGCCGGAGCGAACGCAGCCGGCTGCACCGCGGCGGCCGGAGAGCTGTCGAACGCGACCGTTCCCGGTCCCGGCGAGATGTTGGGCAACGGCGGAACCGGTTCATATGCCGCCGTGACCGGCGCCGGCGGAGCGAGCCTGACGACGTTCTCGCGCGGCTGAGCCTGCGGCGCGAAGCGCACGCGGCGCACGAGCCCCGCATCGAACGCACCCGCTACATCGGAGAGTCCTGCGCCCGTCATCGCGACCGTCTCGACGCCGGTGCGCGCAAGCGACATCGCTGACAGCTCCGCCGCGAAGCTCGCCGGCTGTTCCGGCGGCGAAATCTGCAGGGCCAGGTCACGTAGCGGCGATTCGCCGACGCGATTACCGCGCTCGGCCGAGAACGTCGCCCGAGAGTCGGACGTCTCGCCGAAGACGCGCAGCATGAGCTGCGAGCCGAGATCCGGCGCCGAGGGCGCGAACGAGATGAGGGCTGAGCGGGCCGCACTTGAGCACAGCACGACGGCGAGCGCCGCGCTTGCCAGGATGCCGCCGACTCGAAGCACCGATCCTCCGATTCTAGACACTACTACCCAATCGGACCGTAGTTGGAGTCACTCTACGCAGGGTTTCTTAGCTTGGAGGTCGAGCCTCGTCTCCCCTGGCAAGGAAGCGGCGCGCGATGAGGATGGCGGCATAATCATCGATCGGACGGTCCGGCAGCTGGAGCCCGACCGGGATCAGCCGGCGCCAGCCGCGCGGGGGGTGCTCGGCAAAATACAGGTCGCGGGCGAGGCGGCTCGTCTCGCGCTCGTCCACCAGGTGGATCGGCAGGCTGAAATGCATGAGGGCGGCCCGGAGCCGGCCCGCGTTGGTCCCCCGGCCCAGCGCGATGGCCGTCACCGGGCGGCGCGCCAGCAGCTCGCGCACGCAGCCGTCCAGGCGCTCGAGCGGCTCGATGCCGGCGGCGACGACCGCGCCGGCGTCGTCCAGCAGGGCGTAGCCCGCCTTGCTGCGGCCCGGGTCGATTCCGAGGACCGCGGCGCGCGTCACGGCTGCTGCGTCAGCACGATGACGATCGGAATGCCGCCGAGGTGCGGATAGAAGTCTGCCGCCGCATAGGCGGTGAGCAGATACGTTCCGGCCTTGCCGATCTGCTGCTGCATCTGAGCGACGGCGGGGATCAGCTGCACCGGCTGAACGTTGTCGGCCAGAAACGGCACGAGGTGCAGCCGGCGCGCCGTGATCGAGACGTAGCTCTGCAGCTGGATGAGCGCGATGTTGATGCTCGCGCCGCTCTTACCGGGGACCACGAGCTGCGCGATAACCTGACCCTTCTCGAAGTAGCGGATGTCCGGCGTCACGTTGATCGCGAAGTGAATCGGGTCGTTCTCGAACAGATTCTGATCCGACGTCACCGTCAGCATAACGTTGGCCTGCGACAGCTTGGCGGCGGTCGTCAGATCGCCGGCGAGTCCCTGGAGCTTCCGGTCGGCATCCGATGGAATCGTGTACGCCCGCAACCCGAGCCGCGGGTACGTCGCGTTCACGTACTTCACCGCGAAGAAGTAATACTCGCGAATCGTCGAGAGTCGCTGGGTTTGCGACGCGGACTGATCGATGATGCGATAGAACGGGACCATGAGCGTGTCGACGGGAAAGACCAGCCGGCCGCTGTTGACCTTAGCCTCGAGGTCGCGCTGCCGCGCTTGCAGCTCCGAGATCTGCGCGTTGATCGAGGCGAGCTTGAAGAACGCCGTCTTGACCTGCTCCGACGCGAAGATCGCGACCAGCGTAACGACCAGCGCGATGATCATTCCGGTCGCGATGGCGATGATCGTCGACGTGTAGCGCGGCCGAATGCCGTAGAGGCTCAGCCGCCTGCGGCCTACCTGATGACCCACCCGGTCGCCGACGTACGCGACGATGCCGGCCAGCGCCATGACGAACGCGACGTTGCCGACGCCGCGCACGACCTGCACGAAGTTCATACGAGCGCCGCCCGGCGCAGCCGAGCCAGGCCGATGGCCGTAAACAGGATGTTCGGCATCCACGCCCAGAGCGACGCGAACGCTAAAAACGCCTCGGCGGCGAACGAACAGATCGTCATCACGACGTAGTACACGAAGACGATGAGGAGCGACAGGCCGAACCCCAGGCTCGTGCTGCCGCTCGTTTGGATCGAACGCAGTCCCAGCGGAATCGCGATCAGAATGAACACGAAGCACGCGAACGGTCTCGCCAGCTTCTCCTGATAGGTCGTCACGTACTTACGATACTCGTTCTGCGTCAGTTGGCCGGAGCGTACGACGTCGGCGATCTCCGACCGGCTCATGTTTTCCGGATCGCCATTGCTGATCCGTTTCACGAGATCGCCGGGATTCTCCCCGATTTGCACCTCCTGTTGCGCGATTTTGGGCTCGGCCAGCGTCGTGCCGTCCGGATTGAATCGATAGACGCTGGAGTTCTGGAGCGTCCACTTATTGGCCGTAAACTCGGCGCGGTCCGCGAAGGCAACCTGCCGAGGATCGTTGTGGTTGTCGTACTGAATCAGCGTCACGTGCAGCAGCGCGCGCGAGTGCGGCTCGTAGGCTGTGGCGATCGTGACCTGGCGTCCACCGCCGGGAAGCGGCGCAGAGACCGTCAGGTCCCGGCTGAAGGCGCTGACGTGATTGATGACGTTGTTCTCGATCTCCGTGAGCTGATCGTTGGCATAGGGCACGACGCCCTCCTGAAGGTAGAGGGTGACCAACGACAACACGATCCCGACGGCCAGCAGCGGCGTGACGATGCGCGCGAACGTTATGCCGGCGGCTTTCATGGCCGTGATCTCGCTCTCGCCGGAGAGCCGCTGGATCGAAAGCAGCGTTCCGAGCAGGAGCGCCATCGGGATCACCAAGACGATGTCCGCGGGAAGCGACCACGCGAAGGCCAAAAGCGCCGCCCAGAGCGGCGCGTGCTCGTTGCTCACGAGCTTTCCGATGTTGAGGATCTCGGTCGCCGCGAAGATGAGCATGAACGCCGACAATCCGAAGACGAATGGTCCGGCGAGCTCCGTCAACACGTAGCGGTCGAGAATGCTGAGTCTCATTGCGCTGCCCGCGTTTGCCTTATAATCGGAAGCCCTCGCCTAAGTAGAATTGGCGGGCGATCGGCGAGTCGAGGACTTCCTGCGCCGTGCCGGAGACCTCGATGCGGCCGTTGTTGAGGATGTAGGCGCGATCGACGATCGCCAGCGTCTCACGCACCTGGTGGTCGGTGATCAGGATGCCGAGGCCGCGGTCGCGCAGCTGGCGGATCATGGCCTGGATGTCGGCGACCGCGATCGGATCGATGCCCGTGAACGGCTCGTCGAGCAACAGGAAGGCGGGCTGTATCGCGAGCGCGCGCGCGATCTCGACGCGGCGCCGCTCGCCGCCCGAGAGGCTGTCGCCGCGCGCATCGATGAATGCGCGCAGGCCGAACTCCTCCAGCAGCCCCGGCAATCGCTGCTCGCGCTCGTCGTGCGGTATGCCGTTTTGTTCCCAGATCAGCCGGATGTTGTCGCCGACGGAGAGCTTGCGAAAGATCGAGTTCTCTTGGGCGAGGTAGCCGATGCCGTTGCGGGCTCGCGCGTACATCGGCGCGCCGGTCAGGTCGATCTCGCGGTCGCCTCTATTCAGCACGACCGTGCCGCCGTCGGGCTTGACGAGTCCGACGACCATGTAGAAGGTCGTCGTCTTGCCCGCGCCGTTGGGTCCCAGCAGGCCGACGACCTCACCGGTCTCGACCTCGGCCGTGACGCCGTTGACGACGGTTCGCTCGCCGTAGCGCTTGACGAGTCCACGCAGCTTGATCGATGGATGTTCGCTCATTGCATTCGCATGTGTGTCAGGGAGATATCGGAATCGAAGCTCGAACCGGTCGCTCGGAAACCCTTCGGGTCCGTGACCACGACAGCGCCGTTGCCGTGCAGCATCCCGCTGGCCCGATCGTAGACCAGCTGCGCGCACTGCAGCGTCATACCCGAAGACGACCGCGCGTTCACGCCGTCGAGGAGCGTCACCGTGTTTGCCCCCTGATCGACGACGGCGTGCGGAGCGCTCGCCGTTATCTCCGATCCGTGCCGGTCGCGAAACGTCACGCGAGCGTCGGAAAAGACGGCGCGCGCGAGGCCCTGCGGCCCTTTGCTCTCGTACGAGCTTGCAAGCAGATCGTAGTCTACGCGGTTGTGGACTTGCTGAATGAGGTGCACGGGCCGATTGGCGGCGCCCTTCCCGCGAATCTCCAGCACGAGCGGCGTGGCCGTGACCCGGGCGTGGGCGGCCCGAGTGAAGGGGGGCGGGGTCGCTTTGGGCGGCTGCGGGTTGCAGCCGGCCGTCGCGACGAGCCACGCCGCCGCGGCCGCGGCCAAGACCCGCACTAGCGCTCGGAGTCCGGGGGCGCCGCGCCGTCGCCGGCCGCGGCGAGCGCGAGGCCGAGCGTCGGCATCCATAAACCAAAAATCACCACGCTCACGGTATCGATGAGCCCTTGCACGGCGATGCCGACCAGTCCCGCCGTAACGCTCAGCGCTAAGAACGCCCTCGCTTGCGGCGCGTGCGCGAGCCGGCGGCGCAGCTCGACCGCGAAGCGCCACATCAGCCACGCGACGCACGCCACGCCGATGATGCCGAACTCCGCGAAGAACGTCAGGTACAGGCTGTGCGCGTGAAACGCGCTTGCGTCGGCATCGGGCGCGCGCACGATGGCGTAGAGCCGCGAGAAGTTGAACGGCCCGACTCCGGTGAGCGGAAAGCGATCGATGATTTGCGTCGCGGCCTGCCAGATCGACAGACGCGTGTAGTCTTCGCTCGGGTCGTGATGCGCGTTAAACAGCAGCAACACAGCGATCGCGCCGACCGCCACGACGACGGCGGCCCCGCGCGCGCCGTGGCGCGTGCGCGTGGCGACGATGAACGCGACGGCGGCTGCGAATCCCATCCACCCCGCGCGCGAATAGCTCAAGGCCAGCGCCGTCACGCCGAGCGCGGCCGCGATCGCGGCGGCGCCGCGCAACAGCGCGGACGAGCCGACGCGGGCTATCGCGTACGCGATTGGAACGAAGACGATGAAGTAGCCCGCGAGCTCGCCCGGCAGGACGAACGTGCCGGTGGCGCGCCCGTGCTGGATCGCGTACTGCGCCGCCGGCGCGCGCAACGCGACCATGGCGATCGCCGCGGTCGCGGCGGCCGCGCCCGAGGCGATATATGCGGCCAGGAGCGTCGTCGCCGCGCCGCGGTCGTCGTAGAAGCGCACGATTGCGCAATGCCATACGATACCGAGGCCGCCGATGAACGTGAAGAGCAGGCCGGCGCGCGGGTCGAAGCCCAGGGCTCCTGCGAGCAGACCCGCACCGAAGACGGCGAGCAGCGGCAGCAGCAGCGGTTGCGATCCGCGCATGTCATCCTGAGCCTGTGGAAGGACGCGATAGCGAGCCAGCATCGCGAGCGCGTATACCGCGAGCGCGCCGCAGATGCCGAACACGCCGACGGCCGCGGAGCGTGAAATCAACGTGTCGCCGGGAAACGCGACGACGGTCAGCGCGATGAAGCTCGGGAATAGCGGCACCAGCGCGTAGACCAAGCCCAGCGCCGCCGGCATGAGGCGCCGCATCATGAAACTCGTCCCAGCGCGACGACTCGCTCCGCAATTCGCCGCGCGCCGCCCGCTTCGCCCATGCGCGCCCGGCCCACGGCGCTCATGTGCGCGCGCCGCGCCGGATCATCCAGGATGGCGCGCACGGCCGTGACCGGCTCGTCGCCGCGGTTGGAGAACACCACCAGCGCGTCGCCCAACAAGCCGCGCTGACGGCGTCGATACCAGCTGGCCTTGCCGTAGCGGTCGCGCTCGAATGCGACGATCGGAACCCCGGCCGCCGCAGCCGCCTCGTTGGCCGTGCCCGCCTGTCCCATGACGAGCGCGACGCGGCTGAGCAAAGGCCCGAGCTCGCCGCGCCACGCTCGGACGAGTTCGCGCCCGTCCGAGACGAGAGCGAACGGAATCGATTCGTCCGCGCTCGCGTGCACCTCCCAACCGTGCCGCGCGGCCTCCGCCGCGAAGCGCTGCGGGTCGAGCCCGCGGGCGACGGAGAGCGCCGCGCCAAGCGCCGGAAAAAACGCGGCGATCCGCCGCGACACGCTAAGCAGAAACGCAGCGTCGTCGTACGCGTTCTCGCGGCTCCCTGGAAACAAGGCCAGCGCCGGCGCGAATCCTTGCACGGCGCGCTGCGCCGCCGGGTCATCCGCCGTCGCGAAGAGATCGACGATCGCGTTGGCGACCTCAACGCCCGGAATGTCCTCGCGCAGGCTCTGCGCCGTCGCCTCGTCGCGAACGAAACAGGCGCGCGCGCGCCGGAGGTATCGTTTCTCGACGGCTCCGTACGGGGCGACCGCCACGCTCTTCGCGCTGCCCACGAACACCGTCGGCTTCGCGAGCGTCAGCGCCATCGCGAGCGCATACACGTCGCCCACCGCGACGACCACGTCGTACGAATCCCGCGAGCGGCGGAGAAAGCGCCGCTGCGCCGCCGTCAGTCCGAGCAGCCCCGCGCGCAGGTCGCGCGCGATGTTGCGCAGGTTGAACATCGCGATGAGGCCGCCGCTCGGCATGCTCGCGCGCGGACCCACGTCGCGCAGATGGCGCGACGGCGTGTCGCCGACGAGGGCGAGATGGTCGATCTGCGCATCGCCCGCCAGAAGTTCGAGCTCGACCGCGATGCGCTCCGCGATCGCCGCTTCGCCGTGGCCGTTCGTCACGAAGAGCACGCGCATCACGGCCCCGCGAGCAGCGGAACGAGTGCGAAGTCCGTCAGCGCGAGCCGGCCACGCTCCGGTTCGTACGCGAACTCGCTGCGCGAGACGAAGCGGCCGTACGGCCCGGCGTGCACGATCGGGACGCCGCCGACGCGCTCCGGCGCCTCTAGCGTGTCGTGACTGTGCCCGCCGAGCACGACGTCGATGCGCGGCACGCTCCGTGCCAGCTCGCGGTCGCGGGAGAGCCCGAGATGCGACAGCACGACCAGCATGTCGCGTTCCCCGAGTTCGCGCGCGTACTCTTCAACCACGCCGTTCGGTTCGAGAAAGCGCCAGCCGAGCACGCTCTCCCAGATGCTGTTCGTGCCGTACTGCATCACCAGCAGTCCCAGCACGTGGACGCGGGCCTCTGCGTCTCCGTTTGCCGGCACGTCGAATCGCAGCGCCGGCAGAAACGGCAGCGCGCGACCCTTGGTATCGACGAGGTTGCTGCACACCAGCGGATGCTGCATGCGCTCCGCACGCGCACGCAGCAGCCCGAAGACGTAGTGGAACTCGCGGTTGCCGACGGCCTGCGCGTCGTAGCCCGCCGCGTCCATCTCCGCGACGATCGGCTCTTTACCGTAGTACACGGTCTGGCTGCCGCGCAGCGAGTCGCCGCAATCGAACAGCAGGCCCGGCTCAACTTTGCGCAGCGCCTTGAGCCGGGGACCGATGCCGCGATGATCGTGCAGATCCGACGTGTGATAGATGCGGACCATGCTAGGAAACCTCGTGCCGCGCGCCCGCGCGGGCCAGCTCGACGGCATACTCCGCGCAGCGCTCGAGCGCGTCGCTCGGCCCCAACGCCTCGCGCATCGCTACGAACTGCGCGTACTGCTCGCCCGGGCTTTCCATGAGCGCCTCGAGCGCTCCGGCGAGCGCCTCCGGCGTCGCGCGCTCCTGAAGCAGCTCGGGAACCGCTTCGCGCCGGAGCACCAAATTGGGCAGCGTGATGAAGCGATGCCGAATCATGCGATGGCCGTACCGGATCAGAATTTTCGGAATGACATAGATCCCCACGGCGGGCACGCCCAACAGCGCCGTCTCGAGCACGGCGGTTCCTGAAGCGACCCACGCGCCGTCCGCGTCGGCAAGCGCCGCGGGAACGCCGCGCACGATCTCGATCCCGCTCACTCCTTCGCGCGCCAGCGCGCCGGAGATTTGTGACTCCGCGCGCGCGTCGGCCGCGGCGACGACCCCGCGCAGCCGTGGGCGGCGCCGCTGCAGCACGCGATACGCCGCCGCGAGGACGGGCAGGTGGCGGCGCAGCTCGCCGGCGCGGCTGCCCGGTAGCAGCGCCACCGTCCCGCCGCCGAGCGGCGGCGGCGGCCGCAACGGGCGCATCGTATACCGGCTCGCGAGCGGATGGCCGAAGTACACGATACGGCATCCGATGCTTCGATAGAATTCGTTCTGATGCGCAAACGCCGTCATCGGCACCGTCAGCGCGCTCACCCTTCGCGCCTTCTCCGCGTTGTCGAGCCAGGTTCCGGGAGGAAAGAGATCGAGGATCGGCCCTGCGTAGCCGAATCGCCGCAGTGTCGATGCCAGGCGCAAGTTGAACACGCCGAAGTCCACCAGCACGATCAAGTCCGGTTTCGATGCGCGCAGATGATAAGCCGTGCGCAGCATCTCCGCCAGCAGCTTCGGGATGCGAGGAATCGCCGCCAGCGGACCCATGCTCGCCCACCCGGCGTGATCGCGCCATAGACGAAACCCGGCCGCCTTCATCCGCTCGCCTCCGATGCCTTCGAACTCCGCCTGCGGATCGATCGCGCGAATCGCGTCCGCGAAGATCAGCGCCGCAGCCTCGCCCGACGGCTCTCCAGTCGAAAAAAAGTATCTCACGCGCTGCTCGAATCGGCGCTCCCTGGCAGTCTTGTTCGCGGAACCGCTCGTCGTCGCACATCGTGTGCTCCTCCTGCTGCGGCGCTCGCGCGGACGAGCAAGCTCGGAACGAAGTGCGCATCGTGCGCTGGTCCGCGCTCGTCGCAGCTTCCGCTTAACAAGACTGCCAGGGAACGCCGATTCGACGCAATGCCGACTATTTCAGCACGCCTCGTTCCGACGGGGCTTCGAGGAAGGCGATGATCTCGCGACCGGGATTCGTCGAGACCGCGGCCTGCATGGCGTCGATCGCCTGCGAGACGTTGAGCTTCGGATTGTAGAGGAGTTTGTAGAACTTCTTGATCTCGGCGCGTTCCTCGACGGTGAACGCGGCGCGGCGCAGTCCGACGCTGTTGAGCCCGTAAGGCTGGCACGGGTTGCCCTCGACGAGGAAGAACGGCGGCACGTCCTTCGTGCACTTGCTCATCCCGCCGACCATCGCGTGGCGCCCGATGCGCGTGAACTGATGGACGCCGGTGTGGCCGCCGATCGTCACGTAGTCCGCGACGTGCACGTGACCGGCGAGCTGCGCCAGGTTGCTCATTGTGACGCCGTTGCCGAGCACACAGTTGTGGGCGATGTGCACGTAGGCGAGCAGAAGGCAGTCGTCGCCGACCGCCGTCACCTCGTCCTGTCCGGTGGCGCGGTGGATGCTGACGTATTCGCGAAGGATCGTGCGATTGCCGATCCGCGTGAAGGCTCGCTCTCCGGCGTACTTGCGATCTTGCGAGGCCGCGCCGACCGTCGAGAACGGATAGAGCAGGCAGTCGTCGCCGATCTGCGTCCAGCCGTTGACGACGACGTGCGCCTGGAGCACCGTGCGCGCCCCGATCGAAACGTGCTCGCCGATGATGCAGTAGGGTCCGATCTCGGAGTTTTTTCCCAGCTCCGCTGCGGGATGGACGATGGCGGTCGGATGCAGCATCGCGCAGGCGTTACGGTCAGACGTGCAGCACGGTCGAATCCGCGCCGTACATCCTCGCGTCGGAAGTGATCGAGAACATTATCTCGCACGAGCACGCGAACTGCCCGTCGACCTCCGCTTGCGCGCTGACCCAGCCGATGTTGCGCTTGTGGCGCAACATGGTCACCTCCATGTCCAGCCGGTCGCCCGGGATGACCGGGCGCCGGAACTTCGCCTTGTCGATCCCCGCGAGGTACGGAGTCTTGCGCGAGAATTCGCCCGGCTCCAGGATCATCGCGCCGCCCAGCTGCGCGAGCGCTTCGATCATGTACACTCCCGGCAGCACCGGGTTACCCGGAAAGTGGCCGGCGAAGATCGGCTCGTTGTACGTGATGTTCTTGTATCCGCGAACGTGCTTCATGTGCTCGAGTTCGATGATGCGATCGACGAGCAGCATGGGATAACGGTGCGGCAAGATCTCGAAGATTGCGCGGATATCCAATTCGGCCAACGTCGTTCTCCTATGCGGACGGCACGCGCAAGCGCGCACGCAGGGCTCGCGTCAGTGATGCGTGGAGCTCGTGGCCGCTCTTGATCGCAACGATCTCGCACTGCGGCCACGCCCCCAGCAGGGCCAGGTCGCCGATCAGATCGAGCACCTTGTGACGGACCGCCTCATTGGGCCAGCGCAGCGGCTGCATGGGACCGTCGGCCGCGAAGACCAGCGCGTTGTCTAGGCTTCCGCCGCGCCCCAGACCGCGCGCCCACAATGCCTCGACTTCGTGGAGATACGCGAAGGTGCGAGCGCCGGCGATCTCCTCGCGGTAGCCGTCGGCCTCGATCTCGCCGAAGTAGTACTGCGTGCCGATCGGCGGCGCGAAGTCCGCAACGAAGCGCACGCGAAAACGCTCGGCGGGCAACGCGATCATCATCCGGTCTCCGGCCGCGACGTAGAGCGGCTCGGCGAGCTCGAGCACGCGCCGCTGCGCGGGCTGCGTCTGGAGCCCGCTCGCGAGAATCCCCGTGACGAAATCCGCCGAGCTCCCGTCCAGCGCCGGGATCTCCGGGCCGTGCACGTGGATATCGGCGTTGGTAACGCCCATCGCGAAGAGCGCGGAGAGCAGATGCTCCGTCGTCGACACGGTCGCACCGTCGCGTCCGAGCACCGTGGCGCGCGAGGTGTCACGCACATTTTCGACGCTAGCAGGCACGCGCGTCGATCCGATGACGAAGCTGAGCCCCGCGTCGGGCGACGCCGGATGGACGTCGACTGCCGCGTGCTCTCCGGTGTGGAGTCCGACGCCTTCGAAGTGCAGCGCGTCGCAGAGCGTGGCCTGCATCATGCGGCGTTATTCGCTCTGGCGCAGGCGTGAGCGCTCGAGAGCCTCGACACGATCGAACAGCTTTGGCAGCTTACGAATCATGACCTGTCGCCGCAGTTCCTCGTGATGATCCTTCGCCGGATTGCCGGAAATCGTCGCGCCGTCGGCGACGTCGCCCCAGACTCCGGACTGCCCTGCGATCGTCACGCCGGAGCCGACCGTGATGTGCCCGCGGAAGCCGACCTGCCCCGCAACCTTCACGTAGTCGCCGATCACCGTGGATCCCGCGAGCCCGCTCAAAGCGGCGAGCACGCAATGCTTGCCGATGCGGCAGTTGTGGCCGACCTGGACGAGATTATCGATCTTCGTGCCGGCGCCCACGCGCGTGCTGCCGATCTGGGCGCGATCGACGCATGAGTTCGCGCCGATCTCCACATCGTCTTCGAGCACGACGTTGCCGATCTGGGGGATCCGTTCGGCTCGGCCGTCGACGAAAGCCCAGCCGAAACCGTCGCTGCCAATGACGCTGCCGGCGTGGAGCACGACGCGATCTCCGACGGTACACCCGGCGAGCAGCTTGACGTGCGGGTGGATCCGGACCGCCGCGCCGATCGTCACGCCGTCGCCGACGTACGCGCCGGCGCCGACGACGCTGCCGGCGCCGATGGTCACGCCGTTTCCGATGTAGGCTCCGGCGGCGATGTAGACGTCGGCGGCGATGCCGGCGTCCGATTCAATCACCGCGCTTGCGTGCCGGAACGGGCCGCGCGGCGCTTGCGGCGCGACCATCACGAGCAGCCGCGCCAGCGCGAGGCGGACGTTCTCCGCGACGATCAGCGGCTTTGCCGCGTCGTCGCGCGCGAGGGCCGCGTCGACGAGGATCGCCGCCGCCGGCCCGGCGAGGGCCGCGGCAAAGTACGACTCCGTGGTCGCGAAGGTCAGCGCGCCGGGCGTCGCGTCGTCCACGGTTGCGAGGCCGCTGATGTCAACGCCGCCGTCACCGACGACGCGTCCGCCGATCCGAGCGGCGAGATCCTGCAGCGTTCCCAGCATCCGTTCGGGCTACGTGCCCGGCGTCGGCGAGGCCTTTTCCGTGATGTTGAGCGCCTTCTCTACGTCGGCGGTGATGTCCACGCCGCCGTATCCGATGCCCTCGCGCGTCAAGACCAGCTTGAGTTGCCGCTGCGATGCGATCTTGCCCGCGACGTCGCGCAGCTGCGCCGACAGCTGATCCGTAACCTTGGAGTACTTGCGCTGGAGGTAGAACGCGTCGCGCTGCTTGCGCGCGTTGCTCTCGCGCCGCGACGAGATCGATCGCTCCTCCGAAAACATCTGGGTCTGATAACCCTGATACTCCGGCCAGTTCGATACGACGCGCTGCACGTCGATGAGTCCGATCGAGCTGTGCGGCGCACAGCCGGCCACCGTCGCGGCGAACAAAAAGACTGCGATTCCGTTATGTGTTTTCACTCGTGTTGGCTTTCGACGTCCTTGATGACTTGGTTGGTGAGGTCATATCCACCCGCGGCGCTATCGATGTTGACGAAGACGATGCTGAAGCCGCGGTCCTGCGCGATGCGCGCGGCGTCTCGCTGGATCTGCCCGACGATCTGTGCGTAGAGATCGCCGCGCTGCTTCCGCAACGCATCCAGCTCCTTGCCCGCCGCCCCCGTCGCCCCGACGTCGGCGCCGTGCATCGCGGCGAACTGCCGGTCAAGATCGCTCTTCGTATCGTTGTATTCCTGGATCGTCTTGCGCGCGTCGGCCTGGAACTGTCCGACGAACTGACGGTGGATCTTGGCGATCTGCGCCTGCACGCCGGGGGAGAGATTCTGCGGCGTCGCCGCGGGGCCGAGGCTGCGCAGCTGCGACGTTACCTGGTTGCGATGTTCTTCGAGCTTGGCCGTCGTCTGGCTTTGGATCGCGCCCACCTGCGAGCGAATGGCCGCGCTCGTCTCTCTGTCGAGCTGAGCGCGGTACGATCGCAGCGTCGCGGCGTCGGCGTCGCGCTGCGCGGCGACCTCGCCGGCCTCCTTCGAGTTGATCGCCGCGAGCTGGGACTCGGCCTGCTTGCGCGCGGCGGGATCCATCGCGAGGTTGGAGAGGCGCATCTTGATCGCGAGGCGTGCCGTCGCATCTTGCTGCGTAAGCCGCAGCGAGAGATCCGTCTCGTTCTGTTGCAGCTGCTCGGCCTTGGCGCGATATTTTTGCTCCGCCTGCGCCTGCAGCTGGCGCGCGATCGAAGAGCTCGCCGCGTTGTCTTGAGCGACGACGTTCTGCTGATACGCCATGTAGTCGGCGTTGGCCGCCTGCGCCGCCTGTTGCGCTTGCAGCGCGGATTGATTGCTCATCTGCGCGGCCGCAAGCGCCCCTTGGCCGCGCATGCCCGCCGCCGCCAGCGCCGCGCGCACCGCTTGATTTTCGCGCTGCTCGTAATCGCGCTGCTTCTGCGCGAGAACCTTGTTCGCGCGGATCTGCGCGGCTCGAAGTTCACGGTTGAGCTCGGCAGTCTGCGCGGCCATCTGGCGGGCGCCGAGCGGGACATGCGGACCGGTGTAGCGGAGGCCGATGGCCGCGATCGCGTCGTCGAGCTGTGAAAGCTGGGCATAGAGTGGATGATGCTTCACGGCGTCGTCGAGCCGCACGTAACCCGTGCCGCGTATCGACGACGAGTGAACGTTCGGCGCACAGCCCGCAAGACACAGGATCGCCGACGCACCGAGCAGCGCGAACGCGCTACTTGCCGAGCTCATTTTGGACATCCGTCGTGATGTCCGTCCCTCCATAGATGACATCGGCCTTATCGACGACCAGGAGCAACGACTTCCTGCGGGCGACGTCCGCCGTCGCGGTCTTCGTCTGCTCCACGAGCGGCTTGAGCAGCTGGTCCTGTTTGTCCGAAACGGTCTTGTTGTAGTCCTGGAGGATCGCGCGCTTGTCGCTTTCGCGGTGGGCCTGCGCCATCTTGGCGGAATAGATCTGCCGCTGCGTCGACTCGAACTGATTCATCGCGTTGTTGGCGTTCTGGACCTTCGGGATTCCGTCGAGCACGCTCTGATCGACGAACCCGATCGCGGACGGGGGCGGCGTCGCCGACGGCGGCACGATCGCCTGCGAGCTCGAGAACACGGCCTCGACGTCCTTCGTGACGTCCTGCCCGCCGTAGATGACGATGCGCTTGTCCACGACGACCGATAGGTTTCGCGTGGCGGCCACCGCCGCGATCGCCAGCTGCGCGCGCTGGAACAGAGGCCCGACGATTTCACGCTGCCGGTCGCTGTACTGCTGCTGGAACTGCATGGTGATCTGCTGCCGCTGAGCGTCGCTGCGCGCGCGCTTGACCTGCGCGTTGAACTGCGCGTCGAGCCGCGCCTTGTCCGCCGCGAGCGCGCCGTTTGCGTTGACGAAGACCGGCAGGCTGGCGAGGTCCGCCTGATCGATGTAGCCGACGTCGGTGACGTCGGCCGCGATGGCACCAGGCGCCAACGCGGCGCCGAGCAGCATGGCAGCGGCGGCGAAAATCGCAGACCGAATTTTCATGTGGTTCGTATGGGCTCCAATATCCAAGTTTTGTCGGGTCCTAAGTAGTCTAGAAGCTTTGGCCGATTCCAAAGCTGGTGTGCGTGCCGTTAACGCCCTTGGCGAAGTCGATTCGCACCGTGCGCAAGCCCAGCTGAGGCACGTCGAAGCGGATGCCGACACCCGCATCGCCGTAGAGCGCCCAATCCGCCGGGTATCCGGTGATGCGGTTCGTGTACGGATTGAGCAGCGGGTAGGCGCCGCGTATGTGGTAGTCCAGCTCATCGACGAAAACCGCGAGCGTTATCCGCCGATCCAGCGCGAGCGGCTGGCGCAGCTCGATCTGCCCCAGATAGGCGTTGGTCGCATAGAACACGGTGTTGTATCCGCGCATCTGCTGATCGGAGAACGTGAAGAGCGAGCTCGGGGGGATCACGCCCGTCGAGTTATACGCCGCACCGTGCACGCCGAGCGTCGCGGCTCTGAGCACCGGGAAGAACTTCGCGAGGTCCAGCGTGCTCTGCGTGAACGAGAAGTTCGAACCGATGGCCGGCTCGGAGATCGTGGCGCTCAGCAGTGCCTTGATGCCGTTGCGCGGGTTGAACGGGTCGTCCAGCGTGATCGTCTGCAAATTGAGGCCGGCGGTGATCAGGTTATAGGGATTGCCCGTGTTGACGTTGGCGATGGACGACGCCGCGATTCCGAACGAGCCGCCGTAGTTCTGCTGCGTGGAGTTAAGCGGTCCGGGCGTCGGTCCCACGAAGATGTTCGGCTGGTTGCCTTGGAAGTAGTACGGCGACGGCACGGTCGTGTTGTAGCGGATCTTCTGCCCGCTGAGGGAGAGCGACAGGATCGTGTAGTCGCTGAGGCGACGTCCCACGTTGCCCGAGGCGCCCGTAGCGCTCGACGTGTTGGTGGCGACGACGTTAGATATCTGCGACGCGTTCGAGCTGGGATACAGCGTGACGGGAATCGGAATCGTCCCGCGCTGGGCGACCGACTGCCCGGTGCCCGTGATGCTGTAGATCGGATAGTAGTACGTCGTGTGGTTCGTGAAGATCGACGCTCCGGCCGTGTACTTTTGGCCCTGCGGCGTGTTGCTCAGATACGGGACCGACGCAGTGATCTGAGCCACGCCCGTGCGGGAGCCCTCCTCGAACTGGATGCCGGCCGAGTTGCCGGTCCCGTGCAAGTTGTTGTCCGAGAAGCCGAGCGTTCCGTACAGGCCCAGGCCGGTCAGGCCGCCCGAATAGCCGAAGCCCAGCGAGGCCTGCGCGGTGCGCTGCTCGGTAACGTGCCACACCAGCGTCACGTCCTGCGGCTTCTTGGGATCGGGGCCGGGCTTGACGTCGGGCTCCACCTTCGAGAAGAAGTTCAGCGCGTTAAGGCGCTCGTAATCGCGCTTGATCGCGTCCGTGTTGAGCACCATGCCGGGCCGCTCGCGCAGCTCGCGGCGGACCACGACGTCTTTCGTTCGCGTGTTGCCGGTGACTTCGACGACGGCGATCCGCGCGACATAGATATTGTAGCGCACCTCAGCGGTGCCCGCCTGCAGGTTGATCGACGACGGCACGATGCCGCCCTCGAAGTTTCCGACCTCGAGGTGGAGCCTGTCCTCGTAGAACTTCTGCAGCGCCTTGTAGTCGGCGTCGCGGACCGCGTCGGAATAGACGCTGCCGATCTTCAGCGTGAGTTGCGGAAGGATCGCGGGCGGCGGGAGCAGCGGATCGCCGCCGATGAGGATGCGCGTGACGACGAGTCCTTCCTGGATCGTCAGGGTCAAGGCGCCGCTCTGCGGATTGATGTTCACGTCCTTGACGTGGGTCGGGACCTGACCGCCGTACCCGATGCGCTCGTAGTAGTTGTTGATCTTGAGTACATCTTGCCGGAACGTGTTCGTGTTGAACACCTGCCCGACCGACAGATCCATCAGCGCCAGCAGCGTGTCGCTCGGGACCTTCGCGTTGCCGCTAAATTGAATCTTTGTCAGCACCGGGTTTTCGACGACGCGATACGTGATGGCGATGCCGCCCGGGCGCTGGCGCACCAGCGGGGGTGCGATGTCGGCGAAGTAGCCGAGCGCGTTGATGCGCGCCAGGTCCTCCTGGACGACCTTCGGATTGTACGGCTGTCCGCGCCGCGCCGCGATCACCGACATGATCGTCGAGGTCGGGACGTGGAGGTTGCCGGTGACGTCGACGGACACGATCTTGGGCCCCGTCGCCGACGATGCGGGGGCGATGCTCAGTCCGGTCACCGCGATCAGCGGTAGCACGACGCCGATGCACCATTTCAACGCGCCCAAGCGCCGCCCGGGGTCAAAGGTCATTCGAAAAAGCCGTCCTCGATCTTCCAAGAGGGTTCGCAGGGGCCCGCAAGCCATGCGCCGCCGCGCGCTAGCGTATCGCGCGCGACCCGGCACGCCCTGTTCCGCCCGGGTCACCCGGGGTCCTTGCTCGCACCAAAAGCCTGAACGTGTGCTTAATCGAATACCCATTCACCAGAAATAGCGTTGAACGGTAAGGCTGAAGCCGCTATTCCCAATCAGCGGCTGAGCCACCGTGTAGCCCGCATTATACCCCACCGGCGAGTTCGGGAGTTGCAAGAGCTTCGTAGGCCCACTCTGGTAGAAGAAGTTCAGCGTGGCGCTTGTGACCGGGTTGGGTTGGACTTGGAGACCGAACGACTGAACCTGTGGTAACCCGAACGTCACCGCATAGATGGCGCTCACGGCCTTGCCGAGCAGCCGCGTGGCCGTGAAGCCGACGTTGCCGTAGTAGCCGAGCGTGAGGTTGACGCTCGAAAGACCGAGGCCCTGGCCGATGGTCGTTTCCACCGGACCGAGCAGGCTCGCGGCGAACTGCGCGTTCAGTATATTAAAGGCCTCTTGCCCCACGGTGATCGAGCTGCGTTGCGCCAGCTCCACGTTCGGAATCGGCGAGAGCGCCCCGAGCGGCGTGATGCCGCTCGGCTGCCGCGGTGCCAGCATCGACTGGCGGCTGAACCCGATCCCGTTGACGAAGCCGCCGAACGGCGCGATCAATCCGAGGATCTCGTCCCGGCTATAGCCGGGCGGATTCGAGGTTAGCCCGACCTTCAGGCCCGCGATCGGCCCGTCGACCTTGATCGTGATCTCGGCGCTGCCGTAGGGATTGCGCGCGCGATCAGGGTCGGGGTTGACGACCGTGCTGCTCGCCACCGCGTGCAGGTTCGGTAGCACGCCGTCGGCGGGGTCGAAGCGCACATCGGCCTGCTGCACGCGAAACGCGCGGTCGAAGTACGTCAGGGTCCCGCCGGTGGAGGCGATGCTCCCCGAGAGGGTGGGCGCGGTCAGCGTGCCCGCGAGATTCACCGATCCGCTCGCCCCGATGTCGAGGCCAGCACCGTAGCCGCTGCCGCGGACGCGCACGTTCTTGCCGGCGGTGGCCCGCAGGTCAAATGCGAGCGGCAACGGCGCAAGGGTGGGCGACGCCGCCCCCTGCGCCGCCTTGATGAACGTCGCGAACGGCAGCGTCGCGTTGCTGAGCGTGACGTTGCCGGATAGCAGCGCCGCCGTCCCGGTCTTCTTGTCGAGCGTGAGCCGCGCGTCGAGCGTGCCGCTGCCGTACGCAGGAAGGTCGAGCTGCGCGCCGCGCGCGACGCCGGCGAACTGCAGCGTCGAGCTGCCGCCGGAGAATCCGTTGGGGAAGGCGACGCGCCCGGAGAGCTGGGCGGTGCCGCTCCCGAGCCGCGCGCTCAGACGGTCGACGGACGCGGAGCCGCGGTCGAACGCAATCGCGGCGGCGAGCTGCGTGATCGGGACGCGTTCGAGCGCGCTCGCATACGATCCGCGCGCCAGCGAGAGGCGACCGACGATGGACGGCCGGCGCACCGTCCCCGACAGGCCGATGTGACCGTCGATGAGGCCGCTCATTTTCGTCTCGTTGCCGAGCGTCTCGTCGAAGAGCGCGGGATCGAGGCCCACGACGTCGAGGTCGAAGTTCATTGGCTCATCCGCGGGAAGGCGCAGCGGCGCGAGCGAGAGCGGCAGCGAGCCCGCCAGCGTCACCTCGCCGCTGCCGAGCGTCGCGCCCGCGTTCGAGAGCACGAGCGCACGCCGCTGCAGACGGAATTCGCCGAACATCGAAGCGATGGAAATTCCATACGCCCGCACGCCGGTCGCGTCGAAGCCCGCGAGAAACGTCGGGGCGTGATACGTGCCCGTGATGTCCAGCGTCGACTCGAACGACCCGCTGATCGGGAGGCGCACGCGCGCGACGTCATACACGAGCTTGGCAAAATGATCCGTCGCGGCGTGCACGCTAAGATTGAGCGGATCGTTGCGGCCCAAGCCGAGGCTGCCCGCGGCCGAGGCTGTGATCTCGGGCGTCGTGAGTTCGGCCCGATCGACGACGATGCGCCGCCCCGCGGCATGCAGCGCGACGTCGGCGGTGTCGAGCGTGAGCGGCCCGAGCGTTCCGTCGTGGATCTGCGCGTTGACGCGAACGTCGAGCAGCGGAAAGCGTCCGCGGATGATCGCGTCGCCGGAGGCTCGTCCGGTGATGGGAACGCTCTGCATTCCCAGCGCGGGCATCCAGAGCGCCAGGTCGAGATCGCCGACCTCGCCGCGCAAGTCGAAGCGCGAGCGCATCAGCGTCGATTGCCAATTCGCCTGCGGGCTCAACGCAATCGTGCCGCGGGCGTGCAGCATCCCCTCGCGGCCGCCGACCGTGAGCGCCCCGGTGACCACGTTGCGTGCGCTCGACCAAATGGCCCGCGTGTCGCCGATGGGGAGGTTGCGATAGCGAAAGCCGCGCACGTCGAGATCGCCGCTCGAGGTGACGCCCCCGCCCTGCGAGGCCGCCGCGAGGTCGACGTTTCCGCGCCCCGCCAGCGTGTCGCCGGTGTCGAAGAAGTTGTTGAAGTCCGAGAGGATCGCATGCGGCGCGCTCAGATCGATCGCGCTCTGGCCGGGGCGCGCGACCGCCGCGAAAGCGGCCGCCGTCGTGCCGATCAGGACCGAGCCTCGCCGCACGCTCACGCCGCTCGGATCCGCCGCGAGCAGGACGCTGCCGTCGATGAACGGCAGCCCGTTGACCTCGCCCGCGGGTACCCCGACGTGCCCGCTGATGTGCGGCCGCAGGCTCGCGCCGGCAATGTGAAGCTGCGCGTTGAACGTGCCGTCGGTCATGTAGTTCGGAATCCCGAAGTCGTGGAGCGCCGGCGCCACCCGCGCGGCCGGAACGTTCGCCTCGAGGTCATACGCGGGCGCGCCCGAGCTCAGCGATCCGATGCTTCCGTCGATTCGGGCGCTCGAGCCGCCGAACGCGCCGACGACTCGCCGCAACGAGACGGCGTCGCCCGACAGGTGCACGCTGCCGTTGCCGGCGATCGAGAAGTTCGCCACGCGCCCGCCGCTGATCGTCACGCCGCCGTCGAATCGCGGTAGCGACGCGCCGGCCGCGAGATTACCGGTAGCCGAGAGCATTCCCGCGCCCAGCGGCAATCCGATACCGTGCAGCTGCGCTGCGCGCAGTTGGTTCGCGACAAGCGAGAGCGCGCCGGCATTCTGCGCGGCGGCGAGCGAGAACTCACCCGCCGCGACGATGTCGCCGCCCGCGGCCCCGGCGTCGGCCGAGAAGATGCGCAGGCGATTGCCCGCGACCGCGAGCGTGAGGCTTGCGCGCGAGAGCGGGACGCCGCGGAGCGTTGCATGCTGCATCGACAAATTCGTGCCTTGCACGACGATGCGCTGCGGCTCGATCGCGACGGCGACGGTGCCTTTCAACCGGCCGTGCGCCGGCAGAGCGCTGCCCAAGTACGGCTGCAGCCCCTCGAACGTTCCGCGATACGCGCCGTACGCGACGAAGCGCTGCGTCGAGAACAGGCCGTCGCCGGAGAACTCGCCCCACGGACCTGACGCGCGCAGCGAGTTGATCGCCGTGCTCTGCATCGTGCCGCCGAACGCGGCAGCAAGTTGATCGAAGCGAACGCCCGAGATCGTCGTGTCGCTTCCGGCGACCCGTCCGGCCAGCGCGATGTGGCTGCCCGATCCGCCGCCAGCGAGCGTTATCCCGACTGAGCGTCCATCGATCGGCGGCATGGCGGGCAGCGACAGGCCGGGGAACGCGACGTAGCGCGGCGCGCGCATGCGCAACCCGCTCGACGCCAACCAGAAGGCGCTGGTGTCGTGAGGGCGATCGAGCGCGTACGCGCCGTCGAAATCGCCGCGTTCGGTGTGCAGCCAGAAGGGTTGCACCGTCGCGGTGCCGTCCGGGTTCAGCGCGAACAGCGCGGCGACGCGCTGCACGCCGCGTTCCGACGCGGCGCTTCCCGCGACGCGGAAGAGCAGGTCGCGCCCGACGGCCGAGGCGTCGATCGCGATCGGCTCGTCGCCGAGCATCTCGTCGAGATACGGCAGGCGGCCGGCAGAGCCCGTGACGTGCACCGCAAAGCGCGACAGCACGTGATCGCCGAGCTGCATCGTGCCGCGAACGCCGATATCGATGCCGCCGTAGTTCGCGCGCAGCGGCGCGAGCGCGATGGCGTTCGAGTGATAGACGACGCCCGCGGCGAGCGAGTCGAACGGCATCGTGCGATAGGACGCATGCGGGGCTGTCACGCGTGCCACGATCACCGGGTCGTCTATCCGGCCGTGCACGAGCACCCCGAAATGCGCGCTCCCCGAGATGTCTTGGTCTTTCGCGAATGCAAAGGCTCGGCGCAGCGCCGAAAGGTTGCCGGCGCCGTCGACGCCTAAGCGCAGCTGCGCGGCTCCGGTCAGCGCGCCCGTGAAGTCGTACGCGCCGCCGACGATCCTCAGCGGGATGCCGGCCAGCACCGCGTCCGCACGGTCGACGTAGAAGGCGTTGTCGACGAGCTCCACGCGCGCGCGAAATTGCTCGATCGGCGCGGACAGCGCGGCCAACGCCAGGCGTCCGTCACGCACGTCGACGCTTAGGCTCACGTGATACGACGGAGAGAGGTTCGGCGCAACGCCCAGCGAGTACAGGCGGGCGTCGAAGTTCTCCGCCGTCGCGTGCAGGATGCGCACCTGCGGCGTATCGGCGAAGTAGTTCGCCAGCCCACGCAGCGGAAAGCGCGTCGCGTGCGCGTGATGGAGCGCGTAGCCGCGTAGCGCGTCCACGGTTCCGACGATCGTGAACGGCTCGGGCGACTCACGCACGAACGCGCCGCGGACGCTGTAGTGCGTTATGGCGGCGGTGTCGACGTCGGCGTCCGCGTTTATGCCGGCGATGCGGATGACCTTCGCGCTCGCGTCGTACGCGGACGGCTCGCGCAGCTCGATCTGCGCGTCGCGCAGCGTGACGTGCAGGCGCAACGGAACCGGGTTGACGCGCTGCGGTCCTGGAACGGCGGCCCCGCTCTGCGGGAAGCCGATGCTGAAGCTGCCGTCGCGAAACCGCGTCAGCGTCGCTCGCGCGCCCGCGACGTCGATGCCGGTGATCCCGAAGCGGTGCGCGCTGCCGGGAAAGAGATCGCGCAGCGAGTAACGGATCGAGGCGCGCTCGACGCTGAGGATCGGGAGCGACCCACGATTCACGCGCAGGCCGGAAAGCGTCGCGCCGTCGCGCGCGACGCGCAGGTCGCCGATCTGCACGCCATAACCGGTCGCTAACCTGGCGCCCTCTTGGATCGCGACGCGCGACAACTCGCGGCCGTTCGCCGCCACGAACCCCAGTACGATCGCGGTGGCCAGGATGCCGATCGCGAGACGAGTGCGCACGTGGCTCTATACCTCCTAGCCCATGGCGCGCCCCGCTGGGCTAAGGATGTTCTAAACCCAGCGGCTGCCCTACCGGTCGGAAACGACACCGACGTCCAGCGCGTACCACGCCGGACGAATCGAAGAGCAGACCGTCTGGTAGCCGACGAGGTGCGCGCGAATGAACGCGAAGGTCGCAGCAGTTGCGGAATCCCACGCGTTCGATGCTCGGTGGACGTATTGGGTGACCATCGTAAGCACCGCCGTCGCAAAGACGCGCGCCGAACGGCTACTCCGAGATCGAATAGATCGGCGGATTGCGGCCCGGGTTTGCGCTGAAAAAGAACAGGTGGCGCTGTCCGTCGGCGCTGAGCTCGGTGGGAACGCCGGAAAGGTCGTAAAGGCGGAGGCCGGCTGCGAGCAGCAGGACGAGCGCGTGGGCAGCCACCGCGCGATCGTCGGCATTAGCCGGCCTGTACGCTAGAGGTCGAGGTTCTTGACGCTCTTGGCGTAGTCGAAGATGTACTGCTTGCGCGGCTCGACCTTGTCGCCCATGAGATCGGTGAAGATCTGCTCGGCCTCCACGGCGTCCTCGACCGTAATCTGCTTGAGGCGGCGATTGCCGACCTCCATCGTCGTCTCGGCCAGCTGCTCGGCGTCCATCTCGCCCAAGCCCTTGTACTGTTGGATGGTGAAGTCTTTGCCGTCCTCGCCCACAATCGACTTCAACTCGCTCTCAGTGAACGCCCACCACTGCTTCTTGCCCTTGCGGATTCCATACAACGGCGGCTGCGCGATGAAGACGTGTCCGTCCTCGACGAGCGGGCGCATCTGACGATAGAAGAAGGTGAGAAGCAGCGTGCGGATGTGCGAGCCGTCGACGTCGGCATCCGTCATGATGATGATCTTGTGGTAGCGGAGCTTCGCCACGTTGAACTCGTCGCCGAAGCCGGTGCCGAGCGCCGTGATCATCGTCCGAATTTCTTCGTTCGCCAGTACCTTGTCGAGGCGCGCCTTCTCGACGTTGAGGATCTTGCCGCGCAGCGGCAGGATGGCCTGGTTGTTGGGGTCGCGTCCGCCCTTGGCCGTGCCGCCGGCCGAGTCGCCCTCCACCAGGAAGAGTTCGCACTCGCCCGGGTTGCCGTTCTTGCAGTCGACGAGCTTGCCGGGGAGGCCCGTTCCCTCCAGCGCATTCTTGCGGCGCGACAGATCGCGCGCCTTCTTGGCCGCGTCGCGCGCGCGCTGTGCCTGCATGCACTTCTCGACGATCGCGCGCGCATACTTGGGGTTTTCCTCGAGGAAGAACTCGAGACGCTCCGCTACCAGGCCCGCCACGATGCTGCGCACTCTGGCGTTGCCCAGCTTGGTCTTCGTCTGGCCCTCGAACTGGGGATCCGTCAGCTTCACCGAAACGACGGCCGTCAGCCCCTCGACGATGTCGTCGGTCGAGAGCGAGTTTTCGGATTCCTTGAGCATGCCGCGCTTGCGCGCGTAGGAGTTGATCGCGGTGGTGACGGCCTGCCGGAAGCCCTGCAGGTGCATGCCGCCCTCGATCGTCCCGATGTTGTTGGCATACGAGAAGATCTGGTCCGCGTATGCACCGGTGTATTGCATCGCGACCTCGACGTCCACGCCGTCGCGTTCGGCGTGCGTCGAGATGATGGGGTGCAGCGGATCCTTCTTCTCGTTGAGCCACTCGACGAAGGAAACGATGCCTCCGTCGAAGGTGTAGGTGCGCTCGCGCACCGCCGGGGCAGAGCGCCGTTCTGCGGCTCGCCGCGCTCGTCGCGCAGCGTGATCGAGAGCCCGCGGTTCAGGAACGCCAACTCGCGCAGGCGCTTCTGCAGGATGTCCCAGTGAAACTCGGCGACCTCGAACACCTCGGGGTCGGGCTTGAACCACTGCAGCGTTCCGGTGCCCTCCGTCTTGCCGACCTTCTTGAGCTTCTGCACGGTCACGCCGCGCTCGAACTTCATGCGCCACAAGAATCCGTCGCGCTTGACCTGCGTCACCATCCATTCGGAGAGCGCGTTGACGACCGAGATGCCCACGCCGTGCAGGCCGCCCGAAACCTTATAACCGCCCTTGCCGAACTTCGCGCCGGCATGCAGGATCGTCATGACGACCTCGACGGCGGGGAGCTTCTCCTCCGCGTGCAGGTCGATCGGAATGCCGCGGCCGTCGTCCTCCACCGAACACGAGTTGTCCGCGTGCAGCACGACGCGGATCGTGCGCGCGTAGCCCGCCAGCGCCTCGTCCACCGAGTTGTCGACGGCCTCGTAGACGAGCTGATGCAGACCGCGCTCCGCGGTGTTGCCGATATACATGCCCGGGCGTTTGCGCACCGCCTCCAGCCCGCGTAAGACCTCGATTTGCTCGCCAGTGTAATTCGTTGACATTTATGTGTTCTGTCGTTCCGTGTATATCAAGTCGTGAAGCTCGTCTCCCAAGACGTTGCGTACCGTTGCCGGCATGATCTCTTCCGGCGGCACGTTGCTCCGCAATAATACATACGAGCTCGCGACGAGCCGCTCGCGTCCATCGCGCGACAGCCGCTTCGCGGCCCGCGCCTGCACGAGCATGCTCCACCAGCGCGTAAGCAGCTGGGCGCGAATGCCCTCGTACTCCCCTTCTCTTAACCCGTCCACGAGCGCCGCCGTTCCGGCATAGCCGAGCCAAGGCGCCTCGAAGAGCAAGCGTGCCGTCGCCTCCGCCCGCCGGCGCCGGATTTCGTTGCTGCAAGTCGCGCAGATGCGGCCCCGGTCCGGAGGGACGAGAGCGCCGCACCCGGCGCACGCCGACCAGCCCTCCAAGCGCTTGGCAAGGCCCGTTTCTTCGACTCCCTGCCGGAACTGCGCCAGCGCCTCGGCCGCCGACCCGGCCTCGGGACGCGCGACGCGAGCTCGTGCGCGGATGCGCCGCGCGCGCGGCGCCGGTCCGGCATCCGTTTGGGGTAGCCGTCCAACGCGGAAGCGCAGCCGCTCAACCCCGGCCTTGGGTATGCGCGCCGCGATCGCGCGCAACACGTGCTCGCCCAAGAGGCTAAGCTGATGGCTCCACGCGTTCGAGCCGGTCGTGACCGTCAGCGTTCCTTCCGCGATTCGCGCGGGGCGCGAGTTGCGCGCGACCTGCGCTCCGACGATGTCCGGCCACCCCGCCTCGAGCAGCACGATCGGTTCTCGCTCGGCCGCCCCCGCGGCCGGCTCCCAACCCGAAAGGGCGCGCGATAGCTTCAGCACGCGACCCACTCCAGCACGCGCGCGCCTTCGACGCGCGCGACGCGTGCGGCATCCGACAACCCCGCCGGAAGCTGCGTGGCCGTCACGAAGGCCTGTTCGTACTCCCCGATCTCGCCGAGAAACGCGCTCGCACGCGTCTCGTCGAGCTCGGACAGCACGTCATCGAGCAGCAGCAACGGAGCCTCGTTCGAGCGTTCCCGCATGACGGCATATTCGGCGACCTTGAGCGCGAGTACCGCCGTGCGCTGCTGTCCCTGCGATCCGTACGCCGCGAGCGACGCACCGTTGAGTGCGAGACTGACGTCGTCTCGATGCGGCCCGACGAGCGCGGCCTTGCGCGCGCGTTCCGCGTCCGCGGCGTGTCGCATCCGCGCCTTGAACGCCGCCTCGACAGCCTCCGGCGTGCTTGCCTCGAACGCGACGTTGGGCTCGTAACGAACGTCGAGGAGCTCGTCAGGGCGCAAAGCGCGCGTGCGCAGCGGCGGCGCCACGTCCGAGCTCATCGATCAGCCGGGCGCGGGCGAGCATAATCGCCGTGCCAGCCGCGAGCATGGTCCGTTCGTAGACGTCGAGCAGAGCTTGGTCCGCTTCGTCGGCGCCGCGCAGCACCGCATTCTTCTGCTGCAGCGCCTTGCGATACCGCGCCAGCTCGTAGTAGTAGCGCGGTTCGGTTTGCGACAGCGCGATGTTCACGAACGCGCGTCGCGCGCTCGGCGTGCCGGCGGCAAGCCGCAGGTCCGCGGGAACGAACGTTACGACGCGAATCCGCCCGAGGTAGTTCGCGTAGCGCACCGGGCTCGCATTCACGGTATAACTCTTGCGTGTTCCGCGCGCCCCGCGCTCGATGGTGCAGGCCAGATTGACATTTCCCGAGCGCGAAGCCGCTTCGCCCGATAGCACCGCGCGTTCGCTGCCCGCGCTCACAGTATCGGAGTCGCGCGCGGTACGAAACGACTTGCCGGTGCCGAGCATCGCGATGCCCTCGAGCAGATTGCTCTTGCCCTGCGCGTTGGCGCCGACCAACACGTTCAGGCCCGTCGAGGGCTCGAGATCCAGTTCCGAATAGTTGCGAAAACTCGAAAAGCCTAGCCGGCGTAGGAACACATCATTGCCGCAGCGGCATGAGCACGTAGAGCTGCTGGCCGGTATCGAGCGGTTCTAACGGCCGGATCGCCGCCGGCGAGAGCGGGCCGAGGAACTCGATGACGGCCTTGTCGCCCTTGATGTGGTTCAGGATCTCGACCAGGTAGCGCGCGTTGAACGCGATCGTCAGATCCTCGCCGCTCTGCTCGACCTCGAGCTCCTCGTAGGCGTTGCCCGAGATGTCGGAGCTGGCCGTCACGATCAGTGTCTGGTTGGCGATGGCGAGCTTGACCATGCTCGCGCGGTCGCCGGCGACGAGCTCGGCTCGACGTAGGCTGCCGATCAGGGCGGGTGTGCTCACGGTGATCGAGCGGTCGAACTTCGCGGGAATGACCTGCTGATAGTTCGGATACTGGCCGTCGACGAGCCGGACCGTGATCGAGACGTCGCCACCTGTCATGCGCAGCTGGTTACTCTGAGCGCCGAGCGCGCTCACCTCGATGCTTTCGCCTCCCCCGAGATTCCGGGCGACCTCGGCAAGCGCCCGAGAGGGCACGATGAACTTCTCGTTCGCGGAAACCTCGTCATCCATCGTCGTCGCAAACTTCGCGAGGCGATAGCCGTCGGTCGCGACCATCGTCAGCGACTTGCCCTCCACCTCCAACAGAGTGCCCATGAGCACCGCGCCGCGAGCCTCTTCGCCGGAGGCCGCGAAGATCGTCGCATCGATGCCGTCCCGGAAGCGCTTTGCCGCGATGCGGAACTGGGACCCGCGCGCCGCGGCCGGGAGTGGGGGATATTCGTCCGCCGGGAGGGCGTGGAAGTCGTAGTTGCTGCGCTCGTATTTGACGCTCGCGCGCGTCGGCGTGCCGGTCAGCTCCAGCGTTCCCGGGGCGAGGTTGCCCAGGTAGCTTGCAAACAGCTTTGCCGGAACGGTCACGGAGCCGCCCTCGACTACCTGCGCCGGGAAGGCGTGCTCGAGCGTCAGCTCGAGATCGGTCGCGCGCACCGCGATCGTACCGCCCTCGCCTTGCAGCAGCACGTTGGAGAGGATCGGCACGGTCGTGTGAGCGTTCACCACTTTGCTGGCCGCTCCGACCGCCGCCGCGATGTCTTTCGTCGTGCAACTAAATTTCATCGTTTTCACCGTTGGGCGTGTGCCGCCGTTTTCCTAGGAGAATAACAATAGAGCCGTAGCAGTAGTAGGGCGGTGTATTCTGCGGAAAACTCCGATTTTGCTTGTGCCCAGTTGCATTTCGGCTTGGGATAACCGTGTGGACGACCGGGCGTTGGCTATGCACTTTTCCACGCCGGGCGGACCGCGGTCGAGTTATGCGTCCGAGCATGCCGCGCCCGTGTGTAAGGCTGTCGAGAGTGTGGAGAACGTGATGTGTGCTGCGTCGCGCGCGGTTAGAGGGTCTGGCACATCGCGATGAGCTGGCGGATCTTGTTGCGGTACGCCTCGTCGCGCTGCATCTGGTCCTTGATCTTATCCCGGGCGTACATGACCGTCGTGTGATCCTTCTTGCCGAACTCGCGCGCGATCTGCGGTAGCGAATAGTTGGTCAGCTCCGTCGCGATGTACATCGCTATCTGACGCGGCGCGGCCAGGCGCTGATCGCGCCGGCCGTTGTCCATCTCCTTGACCGTGAGGCCGTGCGCGCTGGAGACCGTCTCTTTAATCTTTCCGATCGTGATCCGGTGCAGTGGCGCCTGCGCGACCGCGCTCTTGAGGACGTCGGCCGCAAGGTCCGTCGTGATCGGGGCCTTCGTCAGAGACGCGTAGGCGATGACGCGGATGAGGGCACCCTCGAGCTCGCGGATGTTGGACGGGATCACCTTGGCGATGAACGACGTCACCTCGTCGGGCACGGGAATGTTCTCGCTGGCGGCTTTCTTGCGTAGGATCGCTTCGCGCGTCTCGAGGTCCGGCGCCTGGATGTCGGTCAGCAGCCCCCATTCGAATCTGGACCGCAGGCGCGCCTCGAGCGTTTGGATTTCCTTCGGCGGCCGATCCGACGAGATGATCAACTGCCGCCCGGATTCGTGAAGCGCGTTGAAGGTGTGGAAGAACTCTTCTTGCGTCGTCTCCTTGCCGGCGAGGAACTGAATGTCGTCGATTAGCAGCACGTCAACCTGACGATACCGATTGCGAAACTCCGGCGTGCGGTTGTTCTGCAACGCGATGATGAACTCATTGGTAAACTTTTCGCACGTCACGTACACGACGTTGGCGGCCAGGTTGTCTTGAATGACGCGATGGCCGATGGCGTGCATGAGGTGCGTCTTTCCGAGACCCACGCCACCGTATAAGAAGAGCGGATTGTACGCGTTGGCCGGCGCGCCGGCTACAGCTTGCGCCGCCGCGTGCGCGAACCGATTGGAATTGCCGACGACGAACTCTTCGAAAGTATAACGAACATTAAGGTTTGCGGTACGAAACTCTTCGAGCGGGCGGGCGGGGAAATGCGCGGTCGCGCGGCCGGCCTCGCCGGGTTCGGCGACGGACAAGCGGAGCTCGATGCTCGTTCCGAAGAGCTCGCTTAAGACGCCGATCATTTGCGCCCGGAGCTTGCTTCCTACCCAGTCTTGTGCGAACTTGCTGTGCACGGCGAGATGGAGCTCGTTGCCGTGAAAGGAGATGAAGCGGATCGGTTTGATCCACATCTCGAAGACGGGTTTGGAGAAGGTACGCTCCAGAGTGTCCAGTGCGGTCTGCCAGAGCTCATTGGAGATGTCCGAATTGATCGCTAGCGCCATCCTCTGCATCCTCGTTCCGACGTCTGACAAAGCACTGCGCAGCCGTTCCGATGCCTAGCAATCGGGCTGTGCCACCCCCGTGAGGGCGCAACCACTTGGCTTAATGAAGCCTTGCTCCTGCGGAATCTATGCACGACTTTATCCACTTATCCACAGGCGAGGAAGCACGTTATTTCGGGGGTTTTTCCGATTTATGAACGGCGCCCGGGCCGGCCGCCGCCCGACCGAATTGCTCGACGGGGTAAGGCTTCCTAGGCGCCCGTTAGGCCGAATGGGGGCCCGTTCTCCACAAGCTTGTCCACAGGTGTGAATAGGACGGGTAGTGGTCCCTTGTACGGTCAACCTCTGGGGGCTGGGTCGACGAAGCGCGCGGACGCCGATCCCGTTAAATAAAAAGGCGCCAGTCAGCCGGACCCCTTGCGCACCGTCTGCGGTATCTCAAGACGAGCAAATACCGTTAGAACGATCGGAGGGGACGGGATTCGGACCGACGGCAAGCTCTTTTTCACGGACGCTCCCGCCCGAATCTACATCGGGTCCTTAAACCGCTCGGCCACCCCTGCACACGTTTAGACGCTCCAGGGGTCGTCGAGCCGTAATTGAGCCGGCGTCTTTTTGAACACTCGTGCAAACGTAGCTTTAAGCTGATCCACACTGTCGCAAGTTTGGATGATCGTTATGTCGCGAACGATTTGGTCGTGCATCTTATTCCCGAGCAAATTTCTCCAGCGATTGAGGATGGTTCTGTAGAAAGTTGGGGTGAGCGCAGAGGGCGCGACCGAGGCGGTACCAGACCCGGTGGGGGTTCCTTTTTGAATCCGGCCTCTCGGCGCGCTGGGTGGTCCTAGCGAGAGAATGTCGCATGGTATGCGCTCAGGGACCCCCCTTGATTTTCACCCAGGCGAAATTGTGAAATTAGCCTCGACTGTTCATTTTAGTCGGCCAAAGGCAAGCATGGGGGAGGCTGGATCATGAGCACATCGGCGGGCCATATCGGGCATCGAATCGAGCTTGCGGGCGAGCTAGACCTGTCCCGTAAGGATGAGCTGAAGCGTCTATTTGACCCGCTAGAAAAAGACGGCCCATTGACAATTGACCTGCGACGGGTCACTTACGCCGATTCGACATTGCTGCACCTTTTGGCATCGCTCGCCTTGCGGTTTCAGGAGGTGCCCATAACGCTTTTGGGCGCGACGCCGGCGCTCAGGCGTCTGTTCGAAATCGTGCAGTTCGATAAGCTCTTTCAGATCGCGGACGACGGAAGTGGTCAGTGTGAAGCGGGTCGGGCTAGAGGCGACGGGCTAGAGGCGACGGGCTAGAGGCCACATGGCGAGGCCAAGTGCTAGCACGATCAAGACCGACCAAAGGGCAAGAGGATGCTCGAGCAAACCCGTGATCACGCGCACATCGTATCATGGGCAGTGCTCTCCAGAGTCGCCCTTGGCTTCGGCGCGGGATATCGCTCAGGGCTAAGGACATGGCGAGACGCTCGCACAAAGCGCCCCTGACCGATCCGCGCCTTGCGGGCCTTCATGCCGTCGAGCGGGAGACTGCCGAGGAGGCCCAGATCCTGCGCGACATCGACGCGTCGAACAAGGCGCCGGCGGGCTCCGCCCGCGCGAAAAAGGTGGCAACGCGGAGGCAGGAGAGCAAGAAGACCTAGACGCCGAGGCGCCTACTGCCTGGTTGCTCGGCTTCCGTTGCATTTTGGCCGGGCTCTGCTACAATAGCCCGGCTATGTTTGACTTCGACCTCCAGCTTTTTGCGTCGAAAAAGGGTGCCGGTTCGACGCGCAACGGCCGCGATTCGAACGCGCAGCGCCTCGGCGTGAAGCGCTTCGGCGGCGAGCGCGTAATCGCCGGAAACATCCTGGTTCGCCAGCGCGGCACGCGCATCTATCCCGGTGCGAATGTCGGCATCGGGCGCGACCACACGCTCTTTGCTTTGATCGACGGAACCATCGAGTTCAGCAGTAGCACCGATCGCAAGCGGGTCTCGGTCGTGCCCGCGGCCTAAGGCTCGAAGACGAAACGGGAGCACGGGGCCGATGGGCCCCTTTTCCTTTTGCCGCGCGGGTAGCTCGTGCAGTTCATCGATGAGGCCGAAATCACGGTCGCGGGCGGTGACGGCGGCGACGGCATCGTGGCGTGGCGACGCGAGAAATACGTACCGAAGGGCGGTCCGGCCGGCGGGGACGGCGGCCACGGCGGCAGCGTCTATCTCGAAGCGACGCAGCGAGCTTTCTACGCTCGTAGAGTTTCGTTTTAAGCGAAGCTTTTCGGCCGAGTCCGGCAAGACCGGCGGCACGTCGAAAAAATCCGGACGCAGCGGCGAGGATCTCACGATCTCGGTGCCCGTCGGCACGCTGGTCTTTCGCGTGCGCGACGAGCGGCCGGAGCTGTTGCTCGCCGATCTGAACGAACCCGGCGCGCGCATCCTCGCCGCCAAGGGCGGTCGCGGCGGCCTCGGCAATCAGCATTTCGCCACCAGCGTGCGTCAGGCGCCGCGCTTCGCCGAACGCGGCGAGCCGGGCGAGCGCGGCGCGCTGCGGCTTGGAGCTTCGCCTGCTCGCCGATTGCGGAATCGTCGGCGTTCCCAACGCGGGAAAGTCGACGTTGCTCTCGGTCGTTTCGGCCGCGCGCCCGAAGATCGCCGACTATCCCTTCACGACGCTCGAGCCGCAGCTCGGCGTCGTTCGCACCGGCGACGACGAATCGTTCGTGATGGTCGACGTTCCCGGGCTCATCGCTGGCGCGCACGAGGGAGCGGGGTTCGGCGACCAATTCCTACGCCACGTCGAACGCACGCGCGTGCTGCTGCATCTCCTCGACGGCGCGAAGCCGCTCGAGGAAATCGTTGCCGACAAAGCGATGATCGAAGCCGAGCTCGCGGCGTGGAATCCCGCGCTGCTCGACGAAGCCGACGCTGCTGGCGCTCAACAAGCTCGACCTGCCGAGCGCGCGCGAAAGCCTCACCCAGCTGCGGCGAGCACTTTCCCGACATTTTCGGCATCAGCGCCGCGACCCATGAGGGCGTGCGCGAAGTCGTGCTGGCGGTGTCGCGAGCCATCGAGTCGGCGCCGATGCCGCGAGATCGTCGAGCCGCCTGCGGCACACATCGAGCTCGCACCCGCGGACGCGTTTTTGATCGAGCGCCGCAGCGACGGCGCGTTCGTCGTATCCGGAGAGCGCGTCGAGCGCCTCGCCGCGATGACCAACTTCGATTCGGACGAGGCGCTGGCGCGCTTCGAGTATGCCCTCGGCAAGATGGGCGTCGAGAAAAAGCTCCGCGAGCTCGGCGCGCGGGAAGGGGATACCGTGCACATCGGGCCGTACGAGTTCACCTACTCATGAAAGTCGGCGTCTTCGGGGGCACTTTCGACCCCGTTCACAACGCGCATCTGTTCGTCGCGGAATCGGCGCGGATCATGGAGCGGCTGGACCGCGTGCTGTTCGTGCCCACGAACAATCAGCACTATCGCGAAAAACCGCAGGCCGACGCCGCCCATCGTTGCGCGATGATCTTGGGGGCGATCGAGAGCAACGCGGCGTTCGAGCTCGACGATACGGATCTGCGCGAGAATGCGAGCGGCTACACCGCCGATCTGCTGCCGCGCCTGCGCCGCAAATATCCGTCGGCGCGCCTGACGTTCATCATCGGCGCGGATTCGCTCGTCAACGCGAACTGGGTGCGCTTCGACGAAGTGCTCGAGGCGCTGGAACGGTTCGCGATCGCGCCGCGGCCCGGCGTGGGCGCCGACGCGCTGGCTCGCGTTATCGCCGCGGTTCCCCCGGCGCTGCGCGAGCGCGTCACGACGTTGAATTTGCCCGAGATCCCGGAATCGGCGAGCCTCGTGCGCTCCCTGATTGCGCAGCGACGCAGCATTCGCTATCTCGTGCCCGAGCCGGTCTGGAAGTACATCGTCGCGCATCGGCTGTACGGATTCACGCGTGGCGACCGCCGCTAGGGTCGCCTATGCGCTGCTGATCGCCGTCGCCGCGGCGGGCTGCTCGACGACGCAGTCGCCGAACGATCGCGCGCTCTGCGCTGCATACTCCGCGCAGCGGTCGCGCGTCGAAGTGGTCGCCGACGGCACCGTGACGCGCGTCTTGGGCGTCGCGCCGGGGCGGGTGAGCCCGCACGAGGGCTTTCTCTTGCGGCTCGCGTCGGGCTGCAGCCTCATCGTTCGCGTGGAGGCGAACACCGATTTCACCGGTCCGATCCCGCTCGCGGAGGGTCAACGGGTCGCCGTAAAAGGCGAGTACGAGTACTATCCGCGCGGCGGCGTCGTGCACTGGACCCATCGCGATCCGCGCGGGCGGCACGAAGGCGGCTATATCGCGACCGGCGGCCAGGTCTACGAATAAGCGTCTCTCGCGCATCGTCCTCGGAAGCTCGTCGCCGCGGCGCCTCGAGCTTCTGCGCTCGCTCGGTCTCGCCGTAGACGTCGTGGCCAGCGGGTACGACGAGCCGCCGGCTCCCGGGATGAGCCCCGCGCAACTCGCCAGCCATCACGCGCGCGAGAAGCTCACCGGCGTCATGGCGCTGCGGCTCGATCGCGACATCGACGCGCCGGTGCTCACCGCCGACACCGTCGTCGACCTCGACGGCAATGCGCTCGGCAAGCCGCGCGACGCCGGCGAGGCGACGGCGATGCTACGGCGCCTGGAGGGCAGGGAGCACCTGGTGCACACGGCGTTTGCGCTCGCCGTGCCCGGCGTCCGCGAATGGATCGAGGAACGGGCGACGACGCGCGTGCGGTTTTACCCGCTTGAGGCTGATGAGATCGCGGAATACGTCGCCACCGGTGAGCCGCTCGACAAGGCCGGAGCCTACGGGATCCAGGGACGAGCCGCGGCGCTGGTCGAGGCGATCGACGGCGACTTCTACACGGTAATGGGTTTGCCGCTGGCCCGCTTCGTTCGTGCGCTCCGGCGGTTGGGATTTGCGCTCCCGGAAACGAAATGAGGAGGCGGAATCGGGGGATCGACATCTTTACGTATCGAGACGAGCGCAGGCTCTTTGCGCTGATCAGCATCATCATCGTGGCGGCGGCGCTCGCGCTGCTGCAGATCAACGCGCAGCGCACCGGGTCGGTGAGCCCGATCGCGACCGTAACGAGCTCGATCTTCGGATTCGCGCAGGCCGCCGTGTCGGCCGCGATCGGCGGCGCGCGAACGCTCGGCACTTCGGTCGTCTCGTTGCCGCGTCTCGAGAGCGAGAACGGTCGATCTGCGCGCGCGCAACCGGCAGCTGACGCAGGAGAACGCGCGCCTTCACGAGCTGGCGGCCGCGTATGCCGCCGAGAGCGACGTGCGGCCGGTCGTCAACCTCTACCACGGCGTCGAGGCGCGCGTCATCGGCTTCCCGCCGGAGAACGAATCTCGCGCCGTTACGATCGACAAGGGCTCTCGTTCCGGCGTGCGGCGAGACGATGGCGTCGTCGCGGCAAACGGCGTCGTCGGCCGCATCGCCGCCGTCGACTCCTTTCTCCAGCACCGTCCTCCTCGCCACGGATTACACGAGCCGCATCCCGGTGGTCGTGCAGCGCGGACGCTGGTGGGGCATCGCCCGCGGAAACCTCGGCGAGCGTCGTCGTCGAGTACATTCCGCAGGACGCGCCGCTGCGCGTCGGCGACGTCGTCGTCACCGGTGAGGGACGCTCGTTTCGCTCCGGCGTTCCGATCGGGACGGTGACCGCGATCGAACGGGGCGACGCCACGCTCTACCAGACCGCCGTGCTGAAGACGTCGGTCGATCTCGGCGCTCTCGATCGCGTTGTCGTCGTCTCCGCAAGACTTAAGCCGCACGTCGCACCCTTCGTCGGCCCGGCCTGGTACGTCGCGGCCGCGTGGCTGGCGGCCGCGCTGCTCGCGCAGTCGACCGTCGTGCACTACGTCGCGATTCGCGGCGTCGTTCCGAGCCTCGTGTTGGTCGTCGTGGTGTGGTACGCGATCCGCGTCGATGCGCGCCGCGCCGTGCTCTACGGCCTCGCCGCCGGACTCTGCGAAGATGCGCTGTCCGCGCAGTCCGGAGCGGGTTGGACGATTGCGACGAGCCTCAGCGCCGTCCTGGCCAGCGTACTCTCGCGCGGCTTCTTCGCGGATTCGATTCCGCTGGTCATCATCATCACGGTCGTCGACGACGCTCGTGCGCGCGCTGCTCTATTGGGTCGTGGCGGCACTCGGCGGCTATCCGCCCGGACTCGGGGCTCATGCACCTCCACGAAGCGGTCCTCGCAAGCGTACTCAACGCCGCCGTTATGGTGGTCGCGATGTTGCTCGGCCGCCGCTTCGATCGCGCGCGCTGATGCGACCGATCAATCCGCCGCGCCGCGCGCCGTGGCGGCTCCCCACGTGGCGGCTCGTAACGTTCGCCGCGCTCGTCGTCGTCGCACTGTCGGTGCTGCTCGCGCGCCTGATCGTCGTGCAGCTCGTCGATGGGCAGCGCTATCGCGCGGCGGCGCAGGCCAATCAAATTCGGTTGATTCCGGTAGCCGCGCCGCGCGGCGTGATTTACGACCGGTACGGAGCGGTCCTGGCGCGCAGCCGCCCGTCGTTCGTCGTCGGCCTCATTCCGTCGCAGGTGACGAATCCGTACGGGCGAGCTCGCGAACCTGGCGCAGATTCTCGGCGTCGATGCCGATGCGCTGTGGTATCGGCTGCTGCACCATCGCGGCATCACCTATCCGAGCTTCGAAGCGGTGGCGCAAAACGAGCCCTACGGCCCGGTCATCCTCGCGACGGATCTGCCCGTTGCGGTGGTCGCGCGGCTCTCCGAGGTGCTCTCCGATCTTCCGGGCGTCGATCTTGAGGTGCAGCCGGCACGCAACTATCCGCACGGCAAGCTCGCATCGCATCTCGTCGGCTACGTCGGCGCGATCACGCAAGAGGAGTACGAGCGACTCCGCAGCGCGGGCTACTCTCCCAACGACGTCATCGGCAAGGACGGCTTGGAGTTCGTTTACGATTCGTATCTGCGCGGATCGCCGGGCGGCCAGCGCGTCGTCGTGGATGCGACCGGCGCCGTCGTCTCCGGCGTCAAGCTACCCTCGAAGCCGCCCGTGCCGGGCGACACGCTGGTGACGCACATCGACTGGCGGCTGCAGCAGATCGCGGAGGAAGCTCTCGCGCAGGAAATTCGCGGCCTGGGGCGGCGCTCGCTCTCCGGCGCGGTCGTCGCCGAAGATCCGTGGACGGGCGATATCCTCGCGCTCGCGAGCTATCCCAACTACGATCCCAACGACTTCGCCGCGGACCGCTGGAAGCGGATCGCGTACGACCTCACCGACTCCACCCAACCGCTCTTTAATCGCGCCATCGCCGCCGCCACGCCCACGGGCTCCACGTTCAAGATGGTCACCGGCTCCGCGGCGCTGACCGAGGGCGTTGTGAAGGTCAATCAAGTCGTCGACGACACCGGCGGCTGGGACTGTGGCGGCTACTACGCGCGCGACATCGCGGCCGGCGGACTCGGCGACACGACATTCGTCCCGGCGCTGGCGGCGTCGAGCGACGGATACTTCTTCCGCCTCTCGTGGTGGCTCGGTAACGCGCGTCTGCGTAAATACGCGCTCGCCTTCGGCCTCGACGCGAAGGCCGGCATCGATCTTCCCGGCGAGAACGAGGGGAACTGGCCGACCAACGCTTGGGAGATGCGTGCGTTCGGCGTTCCGATGGAGCCGAGCGAGGCGTGCTTCTTAGGCATCGGACAGGGCGCCATGCAAGCCACGCCTCTTCAAATGGTCAACATCGCATCCGCCGTCATCAACGGCGGCACGCTCTACCAGCCGCAGATCGTGCGTGAGATTCGAAGGCCGAACGGCGGAGCCGTCAAGTGGTTCTGCGCCGCGCGTCATTCGCCGGGTTCCGGTGACGCCGCAGGCGCTCGCCGCGGTGCGCGCGGGAATGGCGCGCGTCACCGATCCCGGCGGTACGGCCTACGGCCTGGCGATCGACGGTCTGCCGTTCTCGGGAAAGACTGGCACCGCCGAAACCGCGGGCGGCAACGGCCCGAATACCACGTGGTTCATCGCGTGGGCGCCGACGGCGCATCCGCGGCTCGCCCTCGCTGTCTTCGTGGACCGCAGCGGCGGCTACGGCGCGACCGTCGCTGCGCCGATCGCGCGGCAGATCCTCGTCAAATACTTCAACAAAAAAGGCTGTAGCGTCGCAGCGATGCGGCGGCTGCGCTCGCCGGGTTGCGCGAGGTAGCGCTCCAGCTCGGCGCTGCGCCCTCGTTTCGCCATCGCGCGAGCGGCGGCGAGCGCCACGACCTCGGAAGGATCGTCGAGTGCGTCTGCGAGCAGCCGCTGCGACCGCGGGTCGCCCAGCGCCGCGACGGCAAACACCAGGTCGCAGCGATCCGCTTCGGAAAGATGCGCGAACTCGGCGCCCGCGGCCGCGGCCCAATCGCGGGCGTCGCTCTTGGTTTCGATTCTCTCGACTTGCGGCGGACGCCGCCGCCGAAGCAGTATCGCCGCCGCGATGAACGCGACCGCGACGAGCACGAACAGCGCTATCGCGGCACTCGCCATCGCTACGCCGTCTCGCGCAGCGCCGCGAGTACCGCGTCCAACTCCGCATCGAGCGCGGAGTCATCGCGCTGCTGGAGCTCTTCGATGAACTCACCGGAGTCGGCGTCGGCGAGCCGATCGAGGACGTCGATCAAACTGCTCTGGTACCGCGCGAACGCGCTCGTCTCGGCGGGCAAGAGCCGCGCGAGCGCCGCCCACGGCGCCGGCGTGGCGAGCTCGGCCGACCCGAGACGCTCCGCGATTTCGTGCACGCCGTTGGGGTCGAAGCTGCCGCGCAGCACGATCGGTTCGGTCGGCGGTTCCGCGGGAACGCCGCGCGCGAGCGCCGCTTCGTGCAGAACGCGTTCGATCGTCGAGCGTAGCGACGGCGTCTCGACGTCACGCGGCGCGATCGCATAGCGCGGGAGCCGCAGCTTGATGAATAGCCGGTCAAGCTCCTCGCGCAGCAGGTCGCGCATCGGCGCGAGTGCGCCGCAGTGCGTGTCGCCGAGGGCGTTGGGAAGGAAGGCGCGCAACACGAACAGATGCGTAACCAGCCCACCGAAGCGCGCCTCGTGCAAGAAGCGCAGCGTGCGCTCCATGCGTTCCGGCGTGAACGTCACGAGCGTTCCCGCGGCGTTGGCGGGCGCGTCCTCCGAAGAGGCGGACGTCAGACGTGCGAGCGCAAACGCGCCGTTGCCCTCGCCCACGGGTGTCGCGGGCGGCAGTTCCATGAAGCGGTCTTCGGTCAGCGCGCGCTGCGCGCCGAGAGCGGGGCCGAGCACGCCGTCGAGACCGAACGGCAGGCCGGCGATCGCGTTGGCGAAGACCGGTCCCGAGCGAACCTTCAGATCCGGCGAAACGAATTGGTCCTCGCGCTCTGCGTCGTAACGCACCCGGCCGACCTGTGCAATGATCGTGCCGGCGGGCAATCCATTGTGCACGACGGTCCGCCACCGGACCGCGGCCTCGACGCCGGGATCGACCTCGTTCAGCACGATGCCCTTGGGCGCCGCGAAGGGCGCGGCGGTGCCGACGTCGCGAATCGCGACGTCGTTGACGGTCGTCGAGTTCGGTACGTAGATCAGCGACTGGGGTGCATCGACGAAGATCGCGACGTGGTGCGCGACGCCGTCGCCGCCGTTGCGGACGTGCAGCACCCACTCGACCGAATCGCCGACGTCCACGCCGGAGGCCGGATCGCTGCGGAACGTGCCGATCGAAAAGTCAGGCTCCGCCGCGGTCGCGATGGTCAGCCGCGCGAGCGGGACCGGCAGCATCGCGTCGGCGGTCAGCACCGCGTCGATCGTTACGGGATACTCCTTTGCTAAGCTGCGCAGCAGTCGCAGACCCAACCGCGCCCGCCCGTTTGCGCCCGGCGCAATGTCGCCGAAAGAGAGCGACGACTTGTCGCGCGTCGCGCCGTCGACGCTTTCGAGACGCGCCTCGGCCGAGACATACAGCCGCAAGCGAACGTTGTGCGCGACGTCGGTTCCCGTGTTGGCGATCAGCAGGTCGACGTGTGCGAGCTGATTCGGCCGGAGCGCTGAGTCGTCGGCCAGCTCCATGCGCGAAGACTCCGGCGTGAAGGCCGGATGCGAGTCCACGCGCCAGAACGCTTCTCGCAGCGGCGTCTCGCCGAGCTCGCGCGTGTGCAGGCTCGCGCCGACTAAGAGCTCGCGGCGGTCGGGACACGGCGACGGGACGCGCGCGCGAATCACGATCCGGCGCACCTCCTGCGCGTCGATGCTGCCGAGATCGACAATATCCGCGTGCGGAAGGCCCGCCGAGCCGGGATCGAGGCTCAGACGGGCGCCGTTTTCGAATGCAGCAACCTCCTCCAGCTCCGGCGCGAGACGCAGATGGAGGACGGCGTCATGCGCGGCCGCGCTGCCGTCGTTCGTCAGGATGATCGCCGCCTCGATCTGAGCTCCCGGCCGCACGATCCCGCTGCCTTTGCGCTCGACGAAATTGCGGCGCGCCAAGAACGCCGGTTCAGAACGCACGGCGATTCCGCACTGGAGCCGGCGCCCGGCGCCGTCGCGTGCCGGTTCCCATTCCAATGTGGCGGCGGCCGTGACGAGCGTCTCGTCCGCGAGCGGCGAGGCGACGACGACATCGGCACACAGCGTGACCGATTCGCCCGCGTTGATCGGGCCGAGCGCAAAGCGCAGCGGATCCTTACGGCGATCGCGGGTCGGGCTTCCGTCGATCGTCGAGGCGCCGCGCACCGGGATGAGGTTCTCGCCGGGCTCGATGCCGGCGGTGACGCGCGCAGCGGCCGCCGTACCGGCGTTGTGCGCCGTGAGTGTGATACGGACGCGCCCACCCGGCCGCACGTCGGCTGCCGGCTCCGCGGTCAGGCTCGTGCGCTCGTCGGCGAAGTCGGGAATCGCCGAGACCGTCAGCGACGCCGGGTCGAGTGCGAACGCGGCCGTCTCCTGCGACGCGACCTGAGCCTCCGCGACGATCTGCGTGCCGTCGAAAAGCGGCGAGTCGATACGCACGCGATACGAGACCGTCGCCGACGCACTGGCCGGGAGCGAACGCACGACGATCGGTGCGTACACGTTGTCGAACGACGAACCCAGCTCGCGTTCGACGTCGCGGCCGTTGACGCGCGCGGAGCCGGCGACGTACGCGGTGTGTTCCGGTACCGGCGCGACAACGACGACGTCGCGCGCGCTCGACTCGCCGGCATTGTGAATGTAGACCGTCAGCTGGGCCTCGGATCCGGGCACCGGAAGTTGCGCGGTCTCGAGCGTCGTTCGTGTGAGCGCGTTGCGTAACTGAGGCTTGCTGCGCGCGACCAAGCGCACCACGTTGGAGCCGATCGGAGGCAACTCGAAGGAGGCCAGCGCCGCCTGCAGCTCGATCGTGGTGCCGTTTTCGATGGCGCCGGCCACGGTGTACGCGAGCTCGATGCGGCGTTCTTCATCCGGCGCGACGTCGCCGATCGCCGCGCCGGCGCGCGAGAGCAGCGGCGAATTGCCGACCTCGTCTAGCGGATTGCCGTCGAGGCGCCCACTTCCGACGAGATAGATCAGGCCATCGGGTGCGTTGAAGCGGAGTCGAACGCCGGTCGCGGGAGCGCCGCCCTGGTTGCGAAACGTAAACGTCGCGCGCACCGTCATTCCAGGTTCCAACTCGCGTTCGGGCGAAACGACGAGCGTCCTGAGCCGTTCGGGCAGCGTCGGTGCTCCGGGCGCGAAGACTTCCGACAGCGGACGCATGACGCGAGGACGTTTCGCCCACGGTTTCGAGATTCTTTTAGAGAGGTGGACCTAGATGCTCGCAGTGCATGAAGATCGTTTGGCCGAGGCCGTGGCGAGGTTGGGATCCGAGAACGCGTTCGAGATTTTAGCGCGGGCCCGTGAGCTCGAGGCGCGCGGCCGCAGGGTCGTTCACATGGAGATCGGCGAGCCCGATTTCGACACCCCCGACGGAATCAAGAAGGCCGCGGTCGACGCGCTCTACGACAACCATACGCACTATACGCCGTCCAGCGGCCTGCCGTCGCTGCGCGCGACGATCGCGAGCTACGCGAGCCGCTTCCGGCACGTGACGCCCGAGTGGGGCTCCGAGAACGTCGTCGTCTCACCCGGCGCCAAGCCGGTCATCTGGAACACGCTGAGCGCGCTGCTAGGCCCCGGAGACGAGTTCGTCTACTTCGATCCCGCCTATCCGGCATACGCCTCCTGCGCCAGCTACCTGCAGGCGACGGTGCACGCGATCCCGCTGCTCGAGTCGCGTAATTGGCGCATGGATCTCGACGAGCTCGCCCGTCGCGTGTCCAAGAAGACGAAAGTGGTCGTGATCAACTCGCCGCACAATCCGACCGGCGGCGTTCTCGCGCGGAGCGACCTCGAGTTCATCGCCGAGCTCGCGCAGCGCAACGACTTCCTCGTGCTCGCCGACGAAATCTACAGCCGCAACTTCTATCTCGATCAGGAGTACCTCTCGATCTCGTCGCTCCCCGGGATGCGCGAGCGTACGATCGTCGTCGACGGCTTCTCGAAGGCGTACGCGATGACCGGCTGGCGCCTCGGCTACGCGATCATGCCCGAGGATCTCGCGCGCACGGTGACGCTGTTCAACAACAACACGTTCAGCTGCGTCGCGACCTTCGTACAGATGGCCGGCATCGCGGCGCTCACCGGACCGGACGAGCCGGTGCAGCGCATGAACGAGATCTTCCGCGGTCGCCGCGACCGCCTGGTCAACGGCCTCAACGCGATCCCCGGCATGTCGTGTCTGCTGCCCGAGGGCGCGTTTTATGCTTTCCCCAACGTCTCGGCGATCACGCACGATGATCGCGCGCTCGCGAAGTTCCTGCTGGAAGAAGGCGGCGTCGCCTGTGGCGGCGGCTCGTCGTTCGGCGCCGCGGGCAAGGGCTATCTGCGGTTCTCCTACGCGGCGTCGCTGGACGACATCGACTGGGCTCTGGACTCGATCGCGAAGACACTTCCGAAGTTCAAGGGGTAAACGCAGCGTCTATCGCGTTGCGCGTCGCCGTCGCGGTGGCGCTAATGCTGCTGGCTGCCGCGATCGTCTACGCGCTCTCGAGCGGCCACATCTTGTTCTTTCCGTTCTTGCTCATCCTCGGCGCGCCGCTGGCCGCGCTGCTGCGCAAGCCTCCTCCGAATCCGCCCTCGCTTAACTAATACCGCGGGGGCCGGATCCACGCGTCGAGCCTAGGTCAGTCGCATTGCGTGTTTGACGTCGTGCAATACGCCAGCCGCGATCTCGCGTGCACGCGCGGTTCCGTCGGCGATGATGCGTTCGAGCGCGGGCCGATCCGCCATGTGCGCGGCGTAGCGCTCGCGCACCGGGCGCAGATACTCGTTGAGCTGCTCGGCGAACTCGCTCTTGTCTTGAACGCAGCCGAGCGCGCCCGAGCGGCATTCGGCCGCGATGCCGTCGAGCCGCAGCGGGTTGACGAAGCGCCACAGTGCAAAGACCGGGCAGATCTCTGGGCGCCCCGGATCGCCGCGCCGGACTTTCAGCGGATCCGTAACCATCGCGCGAACCTTGCGCGTCGTCGTCTCCTCGTCGTCCGCGATCAGGATCGCGTTGTCGTAAGACTTGCTCATCTTGCGCCCGTCGGTGCCGGGCACTTCGGGAAACTCAGACAGCGTCGGCTGCGGCTCGATCAAGATCTCCTTACCGGAACCGTAGAGATGGTTGAAGCGGCGGACGATCTCGCGGCCGAGCTCCAGGTGTGCGACCTGATCGCGTCCGACCGGCACGTACTCGCCGCGGAATGCCGCGATGTCGCTGAGCTGCAAGAGCGGATAGCCCAAGAAGCCGTACGTCGCCACCTTCTGGCCGAGCGCGTCGATCTGTCCCTTATACGTCGGCACGCGCTCGAGCCACGAGACCGGCGTGATCATCGAGAGCAGTACCTGCAGCTCGGAGATCTCGGGTATGCCCGACTGCAAAAAGATCGTCGAGCGCTGCGGATCCACGCCGGCGGCAAGCCACACGCCGACCATCGTCTCGCGCGCGCCGCGAATCGTTGCGGTGTCGTCGAACTCCGTGGTGTACGCGTGGAGATCGGCGATCTCGAAGAACGCGTCGGCCGTCTCGCTGTAGTTGGCCCACTGCGTCAGCACGCCGACGAGGTGGCCGAGATGCAGCGGTCCGGTCGGCCGCATCCCCGACATGACGCGCGGCCTGTGAGTGTTCTGCATTAGCTCGAAATGCTCGACGCCTAAGCGCGCGACGCCTTCAATGTCGAGCGATTTCGTCGCGAACGTAAGCGCGAGCGGCGCGCACGGCGTCGCGCAACGCGGCGCCGCGCGCCAGCTCGCATGCGAGCGCCATCGCGAGCGTGCAGCCCGTGCCGTGCATGCGCCCGGCGATCCGCGGTTCGGTGAAGAATTCCACGCCGTCGGAGGTGGCCAAAGCGTCGACCGGGTCGCCGTCGAGGTGGCCGCCCTTGATCAGCACCGCGAGCGCTCCCCCCGCCCGCAGCTGCGCGGCAGCGTCGCCGATGGCGTCGCGGTCGATCGCGCCGACGCCCAGCAGCGTCGCGGCCTCCGCCAGATTCGGCGTGAGGACGACGTTGGCCAAGCGCGCGAGATCGTGGCGAATCGCGTCGCGCGCTGCGGCGTCGCCGAGCTCTCCTCCGCCGCTCGCCGCGAAGACGGGATCCACGACGGCCGGCAGCCACGCGTGCGCGCGCAACGACGCGGCGACCGCGCCCACCGCCTCGCGCGTGGGGAGCGCCCCAACGCGCACCGCGCCGGCGGCGTCCCACGGAAGTGCCGCCAGCTGCGCGGCGAGGACGTCCCTCGAAATCGGTTGCACGACGACCGTGCCGCTGCCATCCTGCGCGCTGACGCCGGCGATCGCCGTGAACACGCGCGCGTCCAACCGCTCGCCCACGACGAGATCGCGGCCGACCCCGGCGATGTTCCAAGGATGGCTCGTTCCGATCGACAGAACGATCCTATTCATGCGCCATTCCAACCCGCGACGAGCTCGCGTGCGGCGCGTTCCGGCTCGCTACAGTTCGCGAGCGCGGAGATGAGCGCGGCCATCGCGACGCCCGTCGCGCGCACCTCCGCGAGCCGGGGACGATCGATGCCGCCCACCGCGGCGACCGGCGACACGGAGGCGCGCGCGAGCCGGCGCAGTCCGTCGATGCCGACCGGCTCGCCGGCATCGGTCTTCGATTGCGTCCGATAGACGGATCCGACGCCGATGTAGTCCACATCGGTTGCGTTGGCGCGCCGCACCTCCTCCGGCGTGCCGCAGGACAGGCCGATGAGGCATTCCGGCAGCGCCGCGCGCACACGCGCGACGTCGGCAAAGCCGTCGTCGTCGGGCCCGAGGTGGACGCCGTCGCAATCGAAGTCTAGCGCCGCGCGCCAATCGTCGTTGACGATCAGCAACGCATCGCGCTCGCGAGTGATTTCGCGCAGACGCCGCAGGGTCTCCGCGACGATTCCGGTTTTGGCGCGGTATTGGACGATGCGGACGCCGCCGTCTAAGATCGCGCACACCCGTTCCACGACGCGCGGTTCCTCGCCGAGGATCGCGTAGATTCCCTGCAGCCCGGCGGCGCGCTTCAGCCGCGCCGGCGCATGCGTTGCCATATGACGATGTTTCCGAAAAGATACGCGGCGAAGACGATCGCGACGAAGATCGCGAGCGCGGTGTTATGCCGCGCGAGCGCGAGAGGAATCAGCAGCGCGAAGCAGAGCACGGCGGCCATCAGCAGCGCGATGATGCGCGAGAGCGGAAAGAACACGAGGCCGAGCTCCTACGTTGGCTCGCCCAACAGCAGATCGCCGAGCCGCGTCAGCTCGGGTTCGTCGCTGAAACGCAGCTCGATGCGTCCACCGCGCCCGTAGCGTATGACGGCGACGTGCGTTCCGAACTTCTCGCGCAACCGCGTTTCGAAGTCGCGCTCTTCCGGAGAGAGCGGACGCAGCAGTGGCGAGCGCTGCGGTGGCGCCGCCAGGCCGGCGACGATCCGCTCCAGGCCGCGCACGGTCGCTCCCTCGCCCACGGCGCGATCGGCGAGCGCCTCGCGCTCGCGCTCGGGCGCGGCCAACAGCGCGCGCGCGTGACCGGCCGAGAGCCGGCCGTCGAGCAGCATCGCCTTGATCCGGTCGGACAGGCCGAGGAGCCGCAGCGTGTTCGCGACGGCGGGCCGGCTCTTACCGAGGCGGCGCGCGACCTCTTCTTGCGTCAGACCATACTCGTCGATCAGATACGCGAACCCCGCCGCTTCCTCGAGCGGGTTGAGATTCTCGCGCTGCAAGTTTTCGACGATCGCGAACTCGAGCGTCTGTCGATCGTCGCTCGTCCGGATCAACGCAGGAATCGTTGAGCGCTGCAGCTCCGCGCAGGCGCGCCAGCGGCGCTCGCCGGCGATCAACTCGTATCCGTCGTCGCGCCGGCGCACGATGATCGGCACGAGCACGCCGTACTCCGCGATCGACGCCTTGAGCTCGTCCAAGGCCTCGGCGGCGAAGTTCTTGCGCGGCTGAAACGGATTCGGACGAATCTCACCGACGGGGATGTCCCGCACGACCTCGCCGGAGCTCGCGACGGGGACCGCGGCCTCGCCGAGCAGCGCGGCCAGCCCGCGCCCGAGCCCGCGCCGCGGTGCGCTCACGCGCGCGCCCGCGCGGGTTCGAGCATTTCGCGCGCGACGGCAAGGTACGCCTGCGCTCCGCGGCTCTTGAGATCGAAGAGGATCGCCGGCTTGCCGTAGGACGGCGCTTCCGAGAGCCGCACGTTGCGCGGGATCTGCGTCTTGAAGACCTCCTGCGGAAAGAATTTCTGCAGCTCGCGAATGACCTCCAACGACAAGCGCGTGCGGCCGTCGAACATCGTAACGAGTACGCCGCTGACGTGCAGCGTCGGATTGAGCGCATCGCGCACGCGCCAGATGACGCTCGTGAGCTGCGCGAGCCCTTCGAGCGCGTAGAACTCCGCCTGCACCGGAATGATGCAGTCGTCGGCGGCGGTCAACGCGTTGATCGTCAGCAGGCCGAGCGACGGGGGCGAATCGATCAGCACGTAGTCGTAGCGCGACGCGACCGGCGCCAATGCTTGACGCAACCGCGTCTCGCGCGACAGCGCCGCGACGAGCTCGACGTCGGCACCGGCGAGATTGATCGTCGCCGGCGCGAGCCACAGGTTGGAGAGCTCGGTGTTGACGATCACGCGCTCGAGCGGAATCTCTTGCATCAGCGCGTGATAAATGTCGTGCGCCAGGGCCGATTTCTCGACGCCGAGCCCCGTCGTGGAGTTACCTTGCGGATCGCTGTCGACGACCAGCACGCGCCGGCCCAGCATTGCGAGCGCCGCGCCCAGATTCACGGCGGTCGTGGTCTTGCCGACGCCGCCCTTTTGATTGACGAGCGCGATGATGCGACCCATCACGTCGTCAGATACTGCTCGAGGAGTTGCAGCAGCAAGGTGCGCTCGTTACGTTCGGGTTCATCGGTGACCTGCTCGAAGAGCCAGCGCAGCGCCGCTCCTACGCGCTCGTCACCGCGAAATCCGTCCGGCGCGTCGCCGCGGCGGACGAGCGCGGCGATGACGTCGTCGCCGCCGATCGCCAGCTCGCGAATCGAAAACGCCGGCTTGCGCGCGAGCTCGGCGTGCACGCGGGCCTCGAACGCGCGATTGGCACCGTCGCGTGGCGGCAGACCGCTGCCCGCGATGTCCGCCCACCTCAATGCGAACAAACGTTCGATATTGACCGGTTCGATCCGGCGGATGAAGCGGCGCAGGGCCGCGTCCGTAAGCCCCGGATCGGCGGAGTACATGTGCTGACGGACCAGGTGCTCGGTCGCTTTGATGACGTCGTTCGAGTAGCGAAAGCGCTCCAGCATCGCCCGGGTCATCTCCGCGCCTTCGATCTCATGGCGATAAAAGTGCGGCCCATCTTTCGTGCGGGGTTTGCCGACGTCGTGCAACAGGGCCGCAAGTCGCAGCACCAGGTCGCCCGCCGGCGAGGCGTCGAGCGTAGCGAGACTGTGCCGGTACACGTCGTACGCGTGCCACTGATTCTGCTCGACGCCAACCCCCTCGAGCAGTTCGGGCCAGAGGTGGGCCAGGACGCCGGTCTCGCGCAGGAGCTCGAATCCGATTGAGGGCTTTTTCGCCTGGAAGAGCTTGCCGAGCTCGTCGTGGATTCGTTCCGCCGAAACCGTGGTCACCGCCGGCGCCGCATCCGCCATGGCTGCGCGCAGTGCCGGCGTCACGGCGTACTCGAAGCGGGCGGCGAATTGCGCGGCGCGCAGCATCCGCAGCGGGTCCTCCGCGAAGGTCTGCGGCGTTAAGATGTCGATGCGCTGGGCGCGAATGTCGGCCTCGCCGCGATAAGGGTCGAGGAGCTCACCCGACGGAATCGCGCGCGCGATCATGTTCATCCGGAAATCGCGCCGCGCGAGATCCTCTTCGAGTCGCACGCCTTCGCCGCTCTCGACGGTAAAGTCGCGATGGCCGATCCCGATGGACCACTCCCGCCGGGGAAGCGCCACATCGACCGTGTGACCCTCGACCGTGACCTTGAGGACCGCGAACGAGGCACCGACGAGATCGACGCTTCCCAGGCCGCGGAGGCGGCGGATCAGATCGTCCTGGGGCACGCCGACGACGACGTAGTCGGAGTCGGCCGGGGCGGCCGAGCCTTCGATTGCGCGGCGCAGTTCGTCGCGCACCCGCCCGCCCACGGCAAAGAGGCTCCCGGCCGGAAGCGCCCCGGCGAGCCGCCGGTCGAGCTCGGCGAGTTTCACGTCGAACTGCTCCGTGAAACAATCTCGCCCAGCATACCGTAACGGTGCAGCATCTCGACGAAGCGAGCATGCGAGTGCTCGTCGATCTCGGCCCACGGCAGGCCGGCCAACAAGGGCGCCAGTTCCTGGCGGAGCGCCGGGCCGCGGATCATCAGCTGGAGGTAGTGCCGGTTGTCGTGGTGGTAGGGTCCGTACAGGCGGGACCAGCGTACCCGGTCGTTTAGCCAGCCCAGCAGCCGCTCGTGGCGGACGTTCATCTTCAGCGTGATCTGAGGCTGCTTGCCGTCGCCGCCAAAGTGGCCCTCCGCGATAAGGATCCCGAGAATCAGCCCCTTCTCGAACCCCGACAACCCCTCGCCCGCGTCTTCCACCCGTCCTCCTGTTTGTTTCACGCCGATGTTCGCCGTGAAACGCCGAGGCCCTAGGTGCAGAGCGGGCGCTTCTCGGGGATTCCGGCCCGGCGTGGAAAGCGCGGCGGCGTCGCCCGCTCCTTGCGCAGGAGCAGTATGCGGCGTTCGCCGTCCAGCCGCAGCTCGGATTCGAGGCGGCCGCCCAGCATCAAGCTCGCGTCTTCGAGGCTACGGCGCTCGCTCTCATCGAACCGCCCGCGCTGCAGCACCACCACGCCGCCCGGCGCGATCAAAGGCAAGAGCAGCTCCGCTACCGTCGCGGCTCCGGAGAGCGCGCGCGCTGTGCCGCTGGCGAATCGCTCGCGCAGGGCATCGTCGTGCCCGGCGGCCTCGGCGCGCTGCTGGATCACGCTCCCCCGCAGGTTCAACTCCTCGAGCGCTCTCGCAAGGAAGGCGGCCTTCTTGGCCGTGGACTCGATCAACGTGACGGGGATGCCGGCCGCGATCGCGATCGGGATGCCGGGGAGTCCGGCGCCGGAGCCGACGTCGACGTAGGGCTCGCGGAGGTGCGGCGCGACTGTCAGGCTGTCAAGCAGATGCGCAGCGAATGCCCGGGGCGACTTTGCGCCGGTGAGATTCATGCGCCGGTTCGCCTCGAGCACGAGCGCCCCATAGCGGCTCAGCGGCGCGCGCAGGGCCGGCGCGACGCCAGCGCTTTCTAGGAGTGCGAGGAGCTCGTCTTCAGCGCCGTTGCTCACCCGTGGCCGCTTCGACGCGCAGCTCGAGAAAACGGCGCTCCATCGGGTTGCGCGCGAGTGCTGCGGCGGCCTCGAAGTGGCCGCGCGCCCGATCCACGTGCCCAGCGCGCAGCTCCAGCTCCCCGAGCGCCGCCGGAAAGAACGGATAGGCTGCGAGCTGCCCGCTGGCGGGGATCGCGTGGATCGCGGCGATTCCCGACTCGGGACCCTCACGCTGCGCGACGGCGATGGCGCGGTTCAGTGCTATCACCGGCGACGGGTGAATCCGCATCAGGATGTCATACAGCCAGAGCAGCCGTTCCCAATCGGTGTCGCCGTCGGTCGCGGCGCCGGAGTGCAACGACGCAATTGCCGCTTCGACGTGATATTCGCTGAGCTCGCTGCCGACGGCCGATCGATCGAGCAGCTGGTTGCCGCGCGCGATCAGCATCCGGTTCCACAGCGCGCGGTTCTGTCGCGCGAGCGGCACGAGGTCGCCACGCGCGTCGATTCGCGCCGGCAGGCGGGCGGCGTGCAGGAACATCAACGCGCACAACGCGTGCGACGCGGCCGTCGCGACGCGTGGATTCTCGAGAAGCAAGGCGGCGAGTCGCATCGCTTCATTGCAGAGTTCGGCGCGCACCGGCATCTTGTGGGACGCGCCGTGATAGCCTTCGTTGAACAGCAGATACAATGTGCGGTGCACCGCGGACAATCGCGCGGGCAGCTCGGCATCGGCGAAATCGAACAACTGCTTCGAGCTCGCCAAGACTTTCTTGCCGCGCTCGATGCGTTTCTCGATCGCGGCATTTTTACTGAGGAACGCGCCGGCGATCTCGGCAGTCGTAAAGCCGCACTGCAGACGCAGCGTCAGCGCAACTTGCGCATCTTCCGATAGACTTGGGTCGCAGCACGAAAACATCATCCGCAGCCGATCGTCTTTGATCGTCTCGGAGCCGAAGAACTCGTCGACCGTCGCGACCATCGTCCACTCGCTGTTCAGAAGGCGTCCGAGTTCCGGCACGAGATTACGCGCTGTGCGCTCGCGGCGCAAGACGTCGATCGCGCGATTGCGCGCGGCTTTCATCAGCCAGGCCGAAGGATTGTGCGGCACTCCGCGCAGCTTCCACACCTCGAGCGCGCGGCAGAAGACGTCTTGCATGACGTCCTCTGCCAACGCGATGTTGTCGAGCCCGAAGATGCGAGACAGCGCGGTGACGATGCGTCCCGACTCTTGCCGGAACAGGTGCTCGCTGGGCTCCACTGCCCTTGTTACATCTTCATGACGGGGCGCACTTCGACGAGGCCCTCGCGGTCGAAGATGGGGCATCCGCCGGCCAGTTCGGCCGCCTGCGCCAGATCCTTGGCCTCGATCAGCGTGTAGCCGCCGACGATGTCCTTCGATTCGGCGTAGGGTCCGTCGGTGATCGAGCGATGCGTGCCGCGCACGACCTTGCCCTCGCCCTCGAGCGGCTGCCCGCGGTCCTTGAGGTGGCCCTTGGTTTCCAGGTCTTGCATCCAGCTGATCCATTTCTGCATGACCTGCTCGCCCTCAGCCGGTGACTCGGGGCGGCTGCCGCCGCGGTACAGGAACAAATATTCACTCATGTGGGTTCCTCCTCACGTCACGATAGACGTTTGAGCGCCCACGATTCCGACATCGTTGTGGCGGCGGTGCAGGAAGAGCGCGACGATTGCCACGTCCGAGGGCGTGATGCCGGGGATGCGGCCGGCCATTCCCAGCGTGCGGGGACGCTGACGGACGAACTTCTCGCGCGCCTCGCGTGAGAGCGCCGCGATCGTGAGATAGTCGAAGTCTTCGGGGATTTGCGCGTCCTCGGTCTTACGCGATTTCTCGATCGCGAGCTCCTCGCGCCGCACGTAGCCCTCGCACTTGAGCTCGATGGCGAGCCGCTCGCCGATCTCGAGTTCGAGCGGCGGGTCGAAGTGGGCGGCGACGTCGCCGAAACCGAGGCGGGGACGCCGCAGCGCGTCGGCGAGCGTGCTACCGCGCTCGAACCGCTCGACGCCGAGCCGCTCGGCGGTCAGGCGGGTCGTCTGCGCGCGCTCGAGCGCCTTGCCCAGGGCGGTCCGGCGCTGCTGGAACGCCTCCCACGCCGCGTCGTCGATGAGACCGGTCGCGCGTCCGACGGGCGTCAAGCGAAGGTCGGCGTTGTCGTGCCGCAGCAGGATGCGATGCTCCGCTCGCGAGGAGAGCATGCGGTAGGGCTCGTCGACGCCCTTGGTCACGAGGTCGTCGATCAGGACGCCGATGTACGCCTGGCCCCGACCCAGCCGCACGGGCTCGTCGCCGCGCGCGGCGCGCGCTGCGTTGATCCCCGCTATCAGACCCTGAGCGGCCGCCTCCTCGTAGCCCGACGTGCCGTTGATCTGGCCGCAGGGGAAGAGCCCCGCGATCCGCCGCGTCTCGAGCGTCGAGCGCAGCTCGGTGGGCGGAACCATGTCGTACTCGACCGCGTATCCGGCCCGCAGCATCTCGCAATTCTCCAAACCGGGCAGCGTACGCAGCATCGCGAGCTGAACCTCAGCCGGGAGCGACGTCGAGAAGCCGCCGACGTACAGCGTCGGCTCGTGCCAGCCCTCCGGCTCGATGAAGATCTGATGCGACGGATTATGGGCGAATTTAACGACCTTGTCTTCGATGGAGGGGCAATAGCGGGGCCCGATTCCGCGAATCAGATCGAGGCCGTAGAGCGGCGAGCGATGGAGATTGTCGCGCACCAGCGAGTGGGTGCGCTCGTTAGTTTGCGTGAGGTAACACGGCAGCTGCGGGCCGCCGAAGCGCGGCTCGCTCCGGTACGAGAAGAGCAGCGGACGCGAGCTGGGCGGCTGGATCAGCATCGCTGCGACGTCGACGCTATGCTTGTCGATGCGCGGCGGCGTGCCCGTCTTCAGCCGCATCGTCGGAAAGCCGAGGCGGCGCAGCGCTGCCGCGAGCCCGATCGCGGGGGGTTCGCCGAAGCGTCCCTCGGCGAGGACGACGTCGCCCCGGAAGGATTTTCCTCCCAAGAATGTTCCCGTGGCCAGGACGACCGATCTCCCAAGATAGCGCGAGCCGTCGCTGCAGCGAACGCCGCGCACCGCGCCCGCCTCGACCTCGAGATCCTCGACGAGCCCCGGCACGATCGTAAGGTTCGGCTGGCTGCGGAGCAGCTGCAGCGCCGCTCGTGCGTAGGCGGGCTTGTCCATCTGCTGACGCAGCGCTCGCACCGCTGGACCCTTGCTCTCGTTGAGGAAGCGCGCGTGCAGACTGCAATGGTCCGCGATCAACGCCATCGCGCCGCCGAGGGCATCGATCTCGCGGACGAGCTGCCCCTTCGCGCTGCCGCCGATCGATGGGTTGCACGGAAGCGTGCAGATCTTCTCCGGGTCGCCCGTGACCAGCAGCGTCGGCACTCCCAGGCGCGCCGACGCAAGCGCGGCTTCGACGCCGGCATGGCCGCCGCCGACCACGATCGTGCCGGCGTCGCCGCGCATTGTTCGTCTCGCTACGTCGTCGTGGCGGTGGCCGGCGGATGTGCGTGTCCGCGCAACCGCAGCGAGAGCGCGATCATGATGACGCCGAAGACGATCGCATAAGCGCCGATCAGCCAGATGACGGCCAGAGCCCCGGCGAGCGGACGCCATATCATCAGCGCGCCGAAGAGAATCGACGCGATCCCGCCGATGATCAGCCAGAACTCGTTCGGGATGAGCTTGCGCAGCTGTATGGCCGCGACGATCTCGAAGATGCCGGTCAAAAACGCCCACGCGGCGATCGTGAAATACAGCGCCAGCAGCGTGATTCCGACGTCGTAGAAGGTGATCGCGGCGATCAGAATCCCGATAATTCCCTCGACGACGAGCGGCCACCAGCGCTGTTGTGTCTCCGCCGCGCGAACCGCCGCGACTATGGCGAAGATCCCGTCCACCAGCGCGTAGGCGCCGAACAGAATCCCGATCGCCAGGATGGTGGCGCCGGGCCAGAGGAAGGCCAGGATCCCGAAGATCACCGCGGCGATTCCGCGGATCAGCAGCGCCCACCAGTTGCGCGCTAGGACATGGGCGGTCGAAATACTCTCCACGTTAGTAGCTCCGTCCGTTAGCGAGATAGACGCGCTCGACTCGGCAGAGTTTGGGCCGGGGGCCGTACCACGGCTGACCGGTTAGCGCGTTGGCCAGATTGTGATTGATCTGAGAACCGCGGGTGAACGTGCCTTTGTCAATGAGGATGAACCGGTGCCCTCCGTAGTTGACCTGAAAGTCGACTTCGGTCGCGGGCGAATCGTGCGTGTTGTAATAGACCACGTTGATCCCGTTGGTCAGGTTACTGCCGTTGGAGTTGACGACGCAGCTGATGATCGTCACGCCAAAACGCGAGACGTTCCGGGCCTGCACCGTCGCGGGAACGGCGAACGTGGCGACCACGATCAGCGCCAGAAGAACACGCCGCATTACCGTAGCCTCCCTTTTATTTTCCGATGCAGAAGCGCGAGAAGATGCCATCGATGACCTCTTCGGCGGCTACCTGTTCGCTTACATGCCCAAGCGAGGAATAAGCGCGCTGCAGCGCCGTGGCGACGAAGTCGATCGGCTCGCCATCCGCGAGCGCCCTGCGCGCCTGGTGCAGATCGTCGAGGGCCGCGTTGGCGGCGTCGAACTCGTGCAGCGCGACGAGATGCGGGCGCGAGAGGTCGATCCGCTCGCCGCTCCAGCCGAGGCGCGCGACGGCCCGCCGCAGCTCCTCGAGCGTGGCGGGATGCAGCACGCTGCCGACGATCGCGTCGGGCTCGCCGGCCTCGCGCGCGCCGCGCGTGCCGAGATCGGACTTATTGAAGAAGAGGATGCGCGGCTGTCCGGCGGTGCGCTTGAGCAGCGCGACGGCATCCGGGCCTAGGGGCTGCGAACCGTCGATCACGACCAGCGCGATGCCGGCTCCGGCCAGCGCGCGCTTCGTCCGCTCGATGCCGGCGGCCTCGAGCCGGTCGGCATGCGAGCGTATTCCCGCGGTGTCGATCAGGCGAACGGGCACGCCGTCGACGACGAGCGCCTCCTCGATCGCATCGCGGGTCGTGCCGGGAATCTCGGAGACGATCGCACGCTCGAAGCCGAGGAGGGCATTGAGCAGGGACGATTTGCCGGCGTTCGGCGGCCCCACGATCGCGACGCCCACGCCCTCGCGCACGAGCCGGCCGAGCTCGCCGTCGTGGCGTAGGCGCCCCAGCGCCGCCAGGATGGGCTCGAGACGGCGCTCGACGTCTGCCCGCGCGGGCTCGGGGACCTCGTCCGGGAAGTCGATCGCGCCGGCGAGCTCCTCGAGAACCTTTGCGAGCGACGAGCGCAGCGAACGGATCTCGTCAGCCAGGCCGCCGCCGAGGTTGGCGAGCGCCGCCTGCGCGGCGGCGCGCGTCTCGGCGTTAACGACGTCCGCGACCGCGGCCGCCGCATGCAGATCCATCTTGTCGTTGAGGAAGGCGCGGTGCGTAAATTCACCGGGCGCGGCGAGGCGGGCGCCGCACGCCAGCAGCGCGCGCACGACCTCGCGAGCGACGACGGGCGAGCCGTGGAGCTGCAGCTCGAGCATGTCTTCGCCGGTGTAACTGTGCGGCGCCGTGAAACGAATGGCGATCGCCTGATCGAGCTCGCGCCCGCATTCGTCCACGACCGTTGCGCGTGTCGCCACGCGCGGTCTCAAGCCGGATCTCGTGCGCACGAGACGCTCCAGCAGCGACGGCACCGCGGGACCGCTAACGCGGACGATCGAGATCGCACCTTTTCCCGGCGGCGTCGCGATCGCGGCAATCGTTCCTGTTGAAAAGGCGCTGCGCCCGTTGGGCTCCGCGCCCCCCAGCGGCAAAGCCGCCGGGGCCCCCCGATCCACTAGCGAGGATGAATTACGACGCGTCGCTCCGGCTCTTCGCCTTCGGACTCCGTGCGCACGTGCTCCGAATCGGCGAGCACGAGATGGATGATCTTGCGCTCGGAAGGGAGCATCGGATCGAGCTTCTGAGGCTGATTCTCGCGCACGCAGCGCTCGAGCATCGCGAGAGCCAAATTCTTGAGCTGATCCGCGCGGTGCGCGCGGTAACCCTCCGCGTCGATCGTGTAATAGTGGCGATTCGATCGTACGCCGGCGTTGAACGCGTTGTTGAAGATCAGGTTGAGTGCCTCGAGCGTGTTGCCGTGGCGGCCGATCAGCATCCCGAGGTGAGGACCGGAGATCTCGAGATACTCGCCCTCCTTGCGCTCGATGTAGTCGATGTCCACGGGGCCGACGCCCATGCCCGCGAGAATCTCGCGCAGCAGATCGCGCGCGGGCTTCGCCGATTCGGGCATCTCACGGCGCGATCGCGGACGCGCGGGCGCGCGGCGCGGCTGAGGTCCGCGAGGCGTGCCTCCGCCGCGTCCGCCGCGCGGCTTGCCGATCGCGCGGTCACGAACGTCGGCGGGCTGTTCCTCGAACTCAAAATCGTCTTCGTAGAGCATGGTAAACGCTTATGCTCCTCGTTTATTTTTCCGCTTCGAGCGCGTTCCGCGCGCAGACTTCGGTGCCCCGGACTTGGCGACGCCGTTGCCGCTCGGCGAGGTCTGGGCGCCGCCCTTGGCTTGCGACCCGGCTTGCGCGTCCTGCCCGTCCTGCGTGATCACGTGCTCGCTGTCGATCAGCGCGAGCGGCTGATGATAGCGGCGAAGCAAGTAGAATTGCTGTCCCATCGTGAAGGCGTTATAGGAGAACCAGTACAGCACCATCGCCGACGGCCAGTGATATTTCCATCCCATGAAGCCGAGCAGCAACGGCGAGAACACGGCCATCATGCGCTGTGTCTGCGCCTGCTGCGGATCGGTCGCCGGCATGCTGACGAACCGGACGCTCAGATACATCGAGAACGCGTAGAGCAGGATCAGCACTAGATCCGGGAGCGCCAGGCTCGCGGCGAAGATGGGCGCGCCGAATATCGCGGGCGCCGAGGCGGCGTGCGTCATCGCGCTCCCGATCCACAACCAGCTCTGGTTCGCAAAGAGCGTCTTGTGGTTCATCACCACGTAGTAGACGCTGATGATGACGGGATACTGCACGAGCATCGGCCAGCAGCCCGCGAATGGATTGACGCGGTGCTCCTTGTAGAGCGCCATCGTTTCTTGCTGAAGCTTCTGCTTATCGTCCTTGTACTTTGCCTGCAGACGCTTGATTTGCGGCGCGATCTTCTGCATGCCCAAAAACGCCTTGAACTGCGCCGTGTTGAGCGGCCAGAAGACGAGACGAATGAGCGCTGCGAGGATCACGAGGCTCCAGCCGAGGTTGTTGAGCGGTTTGTTGATGAGCATGACCGCCGACGACATAGCGTTGACGATCGGATCGAGCCAGGATGCGGCGATCAGCAAATGCATTAGCTACCCGCTTGCAATTTCGCTGCCGGAGCCTGTCCTGAGCGACACTGAGCCTGTCGAAGTGGAGTCGAAGGGGGGACGAGGTCGACGCCGCCCGGATTCCACGGGTGGCAACGTGCGAGGCGCGCCGCTGCCAAGAGGGAGCCGCGCCACGCGCCGTGGCGGACGACGGCCTGGAGCGCGTACTGGGAACAGCTGGGATAGAAGCGGCAGGCCCGCGGCAGCAGCGGAGAGACCACGAGTTGGTAGAGCCGGACCAACCCCGCGAGCAAGAGCCGCATGCGACCTACTACACCGGCCCGAGAGCCGAGGTTACCTCGGCGCGCAGATCGGCAAAGGACGCGCCGGCGGCAAGCGGGCGCGCGACGAACAGGAGTCGCATCGCGTCGCGTCGGGCGAGAGCGTCGTCCAGAATCGCTGCGAGGCGCCGCCGCAGCTTGTTCCGGAGCACGGCCTTGCCGATCGTCTTGCTCACACTAATGCCGACGAGCGCGCGGACGTCCCCAGGGAGTGAGTCGCTACGATAAATGGTGAGGCTCTTCGTAGAAATGCGCCGGCCGTGCCGCCGTAGACGAGCGAAATCCGCTTGACGGCGCAGGCTTGCGAAGCGGCGCATCAGACGGTGAGACGATGACGCCCCTTCTTACGGCGGCGCGCCAGCACCTTACGCCCCGGCTTGGTGCTCATGCGTTCCAGAAATCCGTGCACGCGCTTGCGGCGGCGATTGTGCGGCTGATACGTCCGCTTCATAACGTCCCTTGTGGCGAAGAGTAATGCCCCACACCCTGGTGGCAGACAGCCCCTGATTATATCCAGCCCTAAAGGCGAGCGCAAGCGGGCGGCGTGCGGGGAAGCATCCCGGGGTCGCCGTAACTTGGTGAAGTTTTGAGCGAGTCCACTATGCAGCCGCCTGCCCGCCGGCGGGTCGTGGTGACGGGGCTGGGCGCCGTCACGCCGGTCGGCAATACCCGCGACGAGTTCTGGAGGCGTATCGTGGCCGGCGAGTCGGGCATCGCTCCGATCACGGCGTTCGACGCCAGCGACTTCATCACGCGCATCGCCGGCGAGGTCAAGGACTTCAAGCCGGAGGAGCTGATCGGGCGGAAGGAAGCGCGGCGTATGGACCGCTTCACGCAGTTCGCCTTCGTGGCGGCCCGCGAGGCGATCGAGGACGCGAGGCTCCCTGAGGACGCGGAGTTCAAGGAGCGCGTCGGGGGCGTGATCGGCACCGGAATCGGCGGCATCATCACCTTCTGGCTGAACTCCGACAAGGCGAACGAAAACGGGACCTGGTCGAAGGTGACGCCGTTCTTCATCCCGATGCTGATGGCCAACGCGGCGCCAGCCCACATCTCGATGGCGTACGGGTATCGCGGCCCGTTCTTCGCCGCGGCCAGCGCCTGCGCGAGCGCCAACGACGCCATCTGCACCGCGTACAACGCCGTCGTCTATGGGGAGGCGATCGCGATGATCGCGGGCGGGAGCGAGGCGACGGTGTCGCCGCTCGCAATCGGAGGCTTCTCCTCGATGCGCGCGATGTCGACGCGCAACGACGACCCGGCGCGCGCCAGCCGGCCCTTCGACAAGGAGCGCGACGGCTTCGTCTTGGGTGAGGGCGCCGGGATTCTCGTGCTCGAGGAGTACGAGCACGCGCGAGCGCGCGGCGCTCGGATCTACTGCGAGGTGCTGGGGTACGGCCAGTCCTCGGACGCGTTCGATCTCGTCGCGCCGGACCCCGACGGCAACGGCGTCCGCCTGGCGTTCGCGCGCGCCTTCTCAAGCGCCGGGATCGAGCCCGGCGACGTCGACTACATCAACGCCCACGGCACGTCGACGCCGGTGGGCGATCCGGCCGAATCGAAGGCGATCGAGAAGACCTTCGGGGAGCACGCGTTTGCGATCGGGGTCAGCTCGACGAAGTCCATGCACGGCCACGCGCTCGGCGCGGCCGGCGGCATCGAGGGCGTCGCCACCGCGCTGGCGGTCCATCATGACGTCATGCCGCCCACGACGAACTACGAGTTTCCCGACCCGGAATGCCGCCTCGACTACGTCCCCAACGTCGCGCGCAGCGCCCCGATTCGCGTCGCCCTCTCTAACTCGTTCGGCTTTGGGGGCCACAACAGCGTCATCGTCTTCGGCAAGGTCAGATAGGACGAGCTTCCCAACGTGAGCGGTGAGGCAAACCGGCGGCGCCTGCGTGCTCTGCTTCGTCTTGCGGACGTTCGCAAACCCGGCCAGCTGGACGCGTTTGCGTCCGCCTTCGTTCATCAGAGCTATGCTAAGGAGCACGGCGGCGGTTCCAACGAGCGAATGGAGTTTCTTGGCGACTCGATCCTCGGGTGCGTCACGGCGGCGTGGCTCTACGATGCGTTCGCCGGCGAGCCGGAGGGGATGCTGACGCTGCGCAAGGCCGCGATCGTCAACGACGCCCAGCTCGCGCAAACGGCGCGGCGACTGGGATTCTCGGACCTGATGCAGGTCGGTGCCGGCATGCGCGCGGCCGGCGGCGCCGAAAACACATCGGTGCTCGCCGATGCGTTCGAAGCCTTCGTGGGCGCGCTGTATCTGCGGTTCGGGCTCGACAAGACGCGGCACTTCGTCATCACGCAGCACATCGAACAACTGGATCATTCGGCCGGCGCGCCGCTCGACGCCAAGACGCGGTTGCAGCATTACGCGCAAGAGCACCTGGCGGCTACGCCGATCTACCGCGAGACGAGCCGCGGCACGCCGCAGCGCCCGGCGTTCAAGTCCCGCGTGATCGTGAAGGGCAAGATCTTGGGCAGGGGCGACGGGCCCTCGAAGAAGGCTGCGCAGCAGGCGGCGGCCCGGGCGGCGCTCGTTTCGATCATGGGTCGCGCGTGAAGCTGCGCAGCATTCGATCCTTTGGGTTCAAGACGTTCGCAGAGCCGACGCAGCTCGCGTTCTCCGGCGGCGTCACGGCGATCGTGGGCCCGAACGGATCCGGCAAGTCGAACCTGGTCGATGCGTTTCGCTGGGTGCTGGGCGAGACATCTACCAAGAGCCTGCGCTCCGGGCGGCTCGAGGACGTGATCTTCGCCGGCAACGAGCAGCGCAAGCCGCTCGGCCTGGCCGAGGTGTCGATCGTCTTCGACAACAGCGACGGCCGGCTGCCGATCGAGTTCCGCGAGGTCGAGATCACGCGGCGAGCCTATCGCGTAGGCGAAAGTGAGTACTTCATCAACCGCACGCAGGTGCGTCTGCGCGACATCGTCGACCTGTTGATGGGCACGGGTCTCGGCCCCGGCTCGTATGCCATCGTGTCGCAGGGACAGATCGATGCGATTCTCACGAGCAAGCCGGCGGAGCGGCGCGCGCTCTTCGAGGAAACCGCCGGCATCGGAAAATTTCTCGCGCGCAAGCACGAGTCGCTGCGCAGGCTCGAGCGCACGGAGCAGAACGCGATCCGCATCAGCGATCTCATCACCGAGCTCGATCGGCGCATTCCCGAGCTCGAAACGCAGGTGCGGCGAGCGAAGCGCTATCGCCGCGTCAGCGCGCGCGTTCGCGACCTCGAGATCCTGGGCTACCTACGCGCGAGCGCGACGCGGCGCGCGGACGCCGCCGCGTTGCGCGAGGTTCTGGCGAAAAACGAGGAGCAGCGCAGCGTCGCGGCCGCTAAGTCGGCCTCGTCGGCTGCCGCGCTGACCGCGCTGCGGACCGAGCTCTACCGCTGCGAGCTCGACCTCGAGGAGCTGCGCGCGCAATCGCAGAGCCGGCGCGGCGAGCTCGCGTCGAGCGAGGCGCAGTACGCCGCGGCGCTCGCGCGGCGTGAGGCGCTCGAGCGGCAATCCACGCAGACGTCGGAAGATGTCGCGCGCGCGGGACAAGAGCGGGCGGCCCTCGTCGAGGCGATCGCCGGGCTGGAGGAAAGGATCACGCCGCTCGCGCGGGAGATCGAGGCGGCGCGCGAACGCGAGCTGGCGGCGCAAGCGGCGCTCGCGCAGACGCACGGGAAGCTCGAGTCGGTCTTCATGCAGCTGCGCGAGATCGAGGTCGCGGCCACGGAGCTCGCGGCGCGCAAGGCGGAGCGCCGCGTTCAGGCCGACGCCCTCCGCGCCGAAGCCGAGCGGCTCGATCGCGAGGCCCGCGCAGCGCGCGAACGCGCGGAAGACGTCGAGATCGTCGCGGGCGGTGCGGCGCATCGCCACGGCGAGCGGCGACGGCAGCTCGGGATCCTCGAAGAGGCGGCGCTCGATGCGCGCGGGCGCGCTGAAGACGCGGCGCGTGAGGCGGCGCTCGCACAGGAGGACGTAGCGCGCGCGCTCGCCGTCGTGCACGAACAGTCCGGCGAGGTCAAGGCCGCCGAGTCGCGCCTGCACACTATCGAAGAGCTCGAGAACTCGCTCGAGGGTCATGTGCCGGGCACGCGCGCCGTCATCGAGGCGTGGCAGCGCGGCGAGCTGCGCGGCATCGAGGGGATCGTCTCGAATCTCATCACGACCGAAGAACGGTATGCGCGCGCGATGGACGTAGCGTTCGGCGCGCGCCTCTCCAACGTCGTGACGACGACGTCGGAGGATGCGGAGCACGGCGTGGACTTCTTGAATCGGAAGGAGGCCGGCCGCGCCACGTTCCTGCCGCTCGACACGCTGGCGGACCGCAAGGGACGCCAGCTCGATCCGGCGATCGGCGCCGTCGCCGGCATCTTGGGCTACGCACATACGCTCATCCGCACCGCGCCGCGGTTTGCCGGAGTCGTTAGCTTCTTGGTCGGCAACGTGTTGATCGTCGACAAGCTTCAAACCGGAATCGAGCTCGTTCGCGGGCGCGGTTTTCGCGACACGATCGTCACGCTTGGCGGAGAGCAGATCACCGGCGGCGGCGCGATCACCGGCGGCCGCTTCGCGCGCGAGCGCTCGATCCTCTCGCGGCGCTTTCAGGCACAGAGTCTGCGCGACGCGCTCGTCGGCATGCACGCGAAACTCGGGGACGCCGAGCGCGGCCTGAGCGCGGCGCATCAGCGCGCGGAAATCGCGATCGACAAGCGCGATGCCGCACGCGGCCAGCAGACCGAGACCGAGTCGCAGCTCGTCGGCCTGCGCGCGGAGCTCGCCGCGCTCTCCGGCGAGGTGGAACGTACCCGTACGGAGCTGGAGGCGGCCCGCGCGGCGGCAGCGCAGGTGCGCGCCGCCGCCGCGCTCTCGTGGGAGCGGGAGCACGAGTACGAGCGCGCCGAGCCCGAGGCCGAGCGCAGCGACGAGCATCGCTCGCAGCTCGAGCGCGAGCTCGCCGGCGTGCGCGAGCAGATCGCGCGGGCCGAGGCCGAACAGCTCGCAGCCAGCGCCGCCGCCGCGGATTTGCGCGAGCGCGCAGCCGCGTTGACCGCGGAGCGCGACGCCGCGAAGGCGCGTCTCGGGATGCTCGATCAGGACGGGGAGCGCGCCGGCGTTGCGCGCGAAGAGGTGCTCGCCGAGATCGCGTCCCTGATGCAGGAGACGCGCAGGTCGCACGCTCACGTGGAAGGGCTGCGGCATGGAATCACGGGGCTCGACGAGCGACTCAACTCCGCCCGCGGACAGCGCGAGGCCCTGTCCCTGCGGCAGACGCAGCTGGAGTCGGAGCTGCGGACCGCCGAGCAGGAAGAGCGCGACACGGCGGCCGGCGGCGAGCGCCAGCGCACGCGGCTCGCCGAGATCGAGGCCGAGCTCGGGATGCTCGTCTCGCAGTTCGCGCAGAATCCCGCCACCAACGACGAGTGTGCCGACGTCACGCAGCGATACGAAAAGGAGCCCGACGCGGTCGTCGAGGAGCTGCCGCGCCTGCGCGACGAGCTCGCGCGCCTGCAAGCCAACGTCAATCTCAACGCGGACGCGGAACGCGACGAGCTTGCGGAGCGGCAGCGGTTTCTCGGGACACAGCTGCAAGACCTGAGCGCCGCGCGCGAGACGCTGCTCGAGTCGATCCGCGAGATCGAGCGCGAAACCCAGGTGCGGTTCAACGAGACGTTCGCGAGAGTTTCGGAGGCGTTTGCTGCGATGTACGGACGCCTCTTCTCCGGCGGCCAGGCTAAGATGTGGCAGACCCAGCCCGAGAACCTCGCCGAGACCGGAATCGAGATCGCGGTGCAGCCGCCCGGGAAGAAGGAGATGCCGCTGGCTGCACTCTCCGGAGGCGAGCGCGCGATGACCGCCGCCGCGCTGATCTTCGCGCTGATCGCGACGAAACCGGCGCCCTTCTATCTGCTCGACGAGGTCGACGCGGCGCTCGATGATGCAAACATCGACCGGTTCTGCGCGATGGTGAAAGAGTTCGCGACGGAATCGCAGATGCTCATCGTGACGCACAACAAGAAGACCATGGAGATCGCGGACCGGATCTACGGCGTGACGACGAGCGACTCAGGCGCCAGCGCGGTCGTATCGGCAGAGCTCGCGGCGGAGGCGGAGGCGCTGCTTGCATAGGGCGGCGCTCTTCTCGTTGTACGACAAGGCCGGCGCCGCCGACCTCGCGCGCGTGCTGCGCGAGCGAGGCACAGAGATCTATGCGACCGGCGGGACGCGCGCGTTCTTGGAGGAGCACGGTATTCCGGCCCACGACGTCGGCGACGTCACCGGTTTTCCGGCGCTGTTCGGCGGACGCGTCAAGACGCTGCATCCGAAAATCTTTGGCGCAATCCTGTACGATCGCGCGGATCCGGAGCACCGCCGGCACCGAGAGAAGTACGCGATACCCGAGATTGTGACGGTCGCCGTTAACCTGTATCCGTTCGAGGCGACCGTAGCCCGTCCGGGGACGACGCTGCCCGAGGCGATCGAGCAGATCGACATCGGCGGCGTGGCCCTGCTGCGCGCCGCCGCCAAGAATTTCGAGCACGTCGCCGTGCTGACGCATCCGTCGCAATACGCCGAGTACGTTCGAGCGATCGAGACCGACGAGGAGGCGGCCGCGCTGCGCCGCCGGCTCGCGATCGCGGCCTTCGAAAGGACGGCCGAGTACGACGCGGCGATCTCGCACTATCTCGCTACCGCCGGCGAGGTGCTGCCGAGCGAGCTTCCGGGCGCGCTCGCGCTCACGCTCCCGCTGGCGAAGCGGCTGCGCTACGGCACGAACCCGCAGGAGCGCGCGGCGTTCTACCTCGACCGCGCCGATCGTTTGCCCGAGCAACTCGGCGGCAAGGCGCTGTCGTACAACAACCTCCTCGATCTCGACGCGACGCTGCGCCTGCTGTCGCGAGCCCCGCTCGGCGCCGAGTTCGGTAGCGAGCACGGCCGTTTCGTGCGCGCCGCCGTCGTCAAGCATGCGGTGCCGTGCGGCGTTGCACAGCGTTCCCGCGTGGGGCTGGCCGTGCGCGAGGCGCTCGACGCCGATGCCATGTCGGCCTACGGTGGAATCGTCGCCGCCGACGCGCCGCTCGATCGCGACGCGGCCGCCGCGCTGCGCGAGTTCTTCCTGGAGATCGTGGCCGCTCCGGGCTTCGATGCGGACGCGCTCGAGATTCTTCGCAAGAAGAAAAACCTTCGCATCATGCGATTCGCGCCGTCGCTGCCCGACGAGCTAGCGCGCGAGCTGCGCTTGCGCAGTGCGCTTGGGGGCGTCTTAGCGGAAGACGACGATCCATCCGCGCCTCCCGAGCAGTGGCGCGTCGTCAGCCGTGCGCGCCCGACGAAACAACAGTGGCACGACCTCGCGTTTGCGTGGGACGTGGTGCGGCACGTCAAGAGCAATGGCATCGTGATTGTCAAGGATGGGACCACGCGGGGAATCTGCGCCGGGCAGACCAACCGCGTCAGCGCGGTGGAGATCGCGGCGCGCCGCGCGGGTGAATGGGCGCGCGGCTCGGCCTGCGCTAGCGACGGTTTCTTCCCGTTTGCGGACGGGCTGGAGGCAGCCGTCGAGCGAGGTTGCGCTGCGATCATCGCGCCGGGCGGCTCCGTGCGCGACGAAGAAGTAATCGCCGCCGCCGACCGCAACGGCGTAGCGCTGGTCTTCTCGACGTACCGGTATTTTCTGCATTGAAGTAAAGAAAGAGCGTCATATGCCGCGATTCTTGCACACGTCGATCTTCGTCAACGACATGAACGAGTCGGTCGACTTCTACACGAAGAAACTCGGGCTGAGCCTGCTCGACGGCCCGCATCATTATCCGGGCAACGCCGACATGGCCTTCGTCGGCAAGGACTGGAACTCGTACATCGAGCTCGTCTACGACCTCGAAGAGCATCCGCCGTACGAGATCGGCAATCGCTACGAGCATCTCGCGCTAGAGGTCGACGATGACCTGAGCGTTTACGTCGACGGCCTGAAATCGAAAGGCGTCCGCGTGCTCAAGGACGTCTACAAGTCTCCGAGCGGAACGCGCGCGATCGCCTTCATCGAGGATCCCAACGGAATCCCGGTCGAGCTGCTCGAGCCACGTAAGCAGAAAAATCTCTCCTAGCTACCTATAAACAAACGGGTCCAGCGGCGGTACGATCCGGTCGATGCTCCGCGCGACGAGGCGCGGGTCGCCGCGGACTTCGTCGATTCGGCCCGTCGCGTGCAGCCACGTCCCGGATGGATAACGCGGCGCGGCGCTCAGGCGTACGACGACCGGCGCCGCGTCGGCACGGCAACACGTGATGGCATAGCGCACCAGCGCGCAGTCGCCATGCTCGCAGGTCAGCACCCCCGCGAAGCTCAGGCTCTCGCCCTCAAAGAGCTCGGTCAGCGTCGTTTCCGTGGCGTGATAGACCGGAGGCGGCGCGCCAATCAGTGCGCCGGCGAGCATCAGACCCGGCGCGACGCGCGCGGTCGCGCACGTTCGCCGGCGGTGGCGCGCGGCGCAAAACAGCGCCGCCGCAGCGCAGACCCACAGCGGCAGCGCGAGGGCGGGATGCACGAGGGCGTCGCCGTGACGCCACGCTACGATCGCGCTGGCGGCGGCGAGCAGCGCGTACGCGAGCACGTCGTGATCCATTTGAATGCGCGGCCTGGGTCGTAGCGCGCGCAGATCCAGGATGCCGGCGACGCAGAGAAACGCCGCCGCCGTCACGGGCGCGTGGACGCGCAACGCGCCGGCCAGCGCGACCGCGCCGAGCCCGCACGGAGCAGCGCCGAAGCCGAGAGCCGCGCCGATCGCGGCGCCCGTTATCGGTGACAGGCGCGCTGAGTCGAAGCCGCCCAGGAGCTGCGCGCAAGCGCCCGCCATCAGCGCTGCCGGAAGCACCGCGCCCAGCTCCGCGAGCGGAAGCGGCCGTTCGTCGTCGTGGCGGGCCGTTTGCCCGCGCAAGCGAAGGGCGCGCGCGACGAGCAGCGCGGCGCAGTAGCGCGCCCCGGCGACGAACGGTCCGAAGATCAGGTACGTCGCCGCGGCGGCGGGAAGGGAGCGCGCCGACGGGCCGCCGCTGCACCCGCAACCGAGGTGCGCGACGACGCTCCCGCTTCGACGCAAGACGCATCCCAAGGCGACGCCGGCGAATACGAACGGCGTCGCTTCGACGAGCGCGCTCGCCGACGTGGCGAGTGCCGTTCGAACGGTATCCGGCGACGACGTTATCGCAACCGCGAGCGCCGCGGCTCCGTAGAGGATCACGCGCACGCGCGACATTCACGCCGGAAACGCGCGGCGGCTACCCGAAGTGCAGCCGGATGCCGGAAAAAAGCTTCAACGCGCCGCGCGGCACCGCGGATTTTTTCCCTCCGGAGTCGGGCCGTTGGAGCGAACTCGAAGCGCGCATTCATCGGTTGGCGGCTCGGTTCGGATATGGCGAGATTCGCACGCCGATGTTCGAGTCCACCGATCTCTTCGTGCGCGGCGTCGGTGAGCAGAGCGACATCGTGGAAAAGGAGATGTACACATTCGACGATCGGGGCGGCCGAAGCATTACGCTGCGCCCAGAATGGACGGCGCCGGTCGTGCGGGCCGTGCTCGAGCACGGCCTCCTCGCGGTCTTGCCGCTGCGGCTCTACTACATCGGCCCGATCTTTCGCTACGAGCGTCCGCAGAAGGGACGCTATCGCCAGTCTCATCAGTTCGGCGTCGAGTGCTTCGGCTTCGCCGGCCCCGAGGCGGATCTCGAGGTCATCGGCTTGGCGTGGGAGCTGGTTGCGCAGTACCGGATCGACGATGCGGTGCTGCACGTCAACTCGATCGGCGACGCGGCCTGCCGGCCGGTCTACCGCGAGGCGCTCCTGGCGCACTTCGCGCCGCACCTGTCGGCGATGAGCGCCGACGCGCGGCGACGCGTCGAACGCAATCCACTGCGGTTGCTCGACAGCAAGGATCCCGCGGACCTCCCGTACATCGAAAGCGCGCCGGTATTCGAGGCATTTCTGTGCGCGTCGTGCCGCGAGCACTTCGAAGCTCTCAAGTCGTATCTCGAGCTGACTGGAATCCCGTTCGTCGTCAACCCGCGCATCGTGCGCGGGCTCGATTATTATGGAAGGACCGTTTTCGAGATTACGTCCGGCGTGCTGGGCGCGCAGAGCAGCGTCTGCGGCGGCGGGCGCTACGACGATCTCGTGCGTTCCCTAGGCGGACCCGAGGTGCCGGCCGTCGGCTTCGCCCTGGGCCTGGAACGCTTTCTGATGATCCTGGCGGCGCACGAGGGCGGCGGCGAGCCGCCGCGCCGCGGCATCGCGGCGATCGCTCTGGGCGCGCAGGCTCGCGCGCTCCTCGTGCCGATCGTCGCGGAGCTTCGCCGCAAACTCGATGCGCCGACGTACATGGACTACCAGGATCGTAAGCTGCTCGCGCACCTCAAGATCGCTGATCGCAACCGCGCTCGCTACGCGCTGATCGTCGGGACCGACGAGCTCGCCGCGGGCGAGGCGGTGCTGCGTGACCTGCAAATGCGCAGCGACCGCCGGCTCCCATTAGCCCCCAGCGGAGTCCTTGCCCAGCTCCTCGTAGAAGCGACGGCGTGATGGAAGACCACTACGCCGAAGAAGCCCAGACATTGCGCGAGCTGCTTGCGCTCATGCACGAGCACGACCTGGAAACGCTCAAGATCAAGCTGGGCGATGCGGTATACGAGCTGTCGCGGCGCGACCCAAACGCCCGGCCGGCGGCACCGGCGCAGTACGCGCCGTCGGCGCCCGCGGCCGACGACTCCGTGGTCGCCGCGCCCGCCAATGTCACGAAGGTGCTCGCGCCGCTGACCGGCGTCTTCTACCGTGCGGCGTCGCCCGATGTCGAGCCCTACGTCGAGGTCGGCGATCGCATCGAACCGGGAGACGTGCTTTGCGTGTTGGAAGCGATGAAGCTCTTCAACGAGATCCAGAGCGACGACGCCGGCACGATCTCCCGCATCGTTCCGGACAACGGCGAGCTGGTCACTCAGGGCAACGAACTGTTTTGGATCCAGCGATGATGTATCACGGACGCCGCGACTTCGCGGAGCTCCTCGCCGATCGCCGCGGCCTGCTCGACGCCGAGCACTACCGCGCGCAGGTCGAAGCCATCGTCGACGTTATCGTGACGGCGCTGCGCACCGGCAAGAAGGTCCTGTGGTGCGGCAACGGCGGCAGCGCGGCCGAGGCGCAGCACATGGCTGCCGAGCTTTCGGGGCGATATCTGCGCGAACGCCCTGGATTGCATAGCGAGGCTCTGTCGGTCAATTCGTCGACGCTCACGTGCGTCGGCAACGACTACGGATACGACTACGTGTTTGCGCGTCAAGTCGAGGCCTTCGCGCAACCGGGCGACGTCGTGATCGGCATGACGACGAGCGGCGGCTCGCGCAACGTCGTCTTGGCGCTCGAGGCGGCGCGCAAGCGCGGCGCCGTGACTGTCGCCTTCAGCGGGAACGGCGGCGGCAAGGTCGCCGAGGTGGCCGACTACGCGCTGATCGGGCCGAACGGCTACGCGGCGATCGTTCAAGAGGTGCACCAAGTGATGGCGCACATCGTCTGCGACCTCGTCGAGCAGCACCTCATCTTCGAGGGCGGAATACCGTGACGCCAACGCTGATGGTGCCCGACGCGCGGACGCTCTTCGACCGCGCGCGCCGTGTTCGGATCATGGTCGTCGGAGATCTGATGGTCGATGAGTGGATCTGGGGAACCGTCACGCGCATCTCCCCCGAGGCGCCGGTCCCGGTCGTCGCCGTCGTCGATCACTCGTTCACGCTGGGCGGCGCGGGCAACGTGGCCAACAACTTACGCGCGCTGCGCGCGCGCGTGGCATTCGTCGGAGCCGTCGGCGACGACGCGTTTGCGCAGCAGGTGCGCGACCTGCTACGCGCGGAGGACGTCGACGATTCCGGGGTCTTCACGATCTTCGATCGGCCGACGACGCGCAAGACGCGCATCGTCGCGCACAGCCAGCAGGTCGTCCGGGCCGATTGGGAGTCGACGGCGATGCTCTCGGACGCGGATCGCCACCGCATGGCGGAGTTCGTGCGCGAGCGCGCGCCGCAATGCGACGCGGTGATCTTGAGCGACTACGCGAAGGGCCTGCTCTGCCGCGAGATCGTCGAGGCCGCTTCGCGCTGCCAGCTCGTGCTGGCGGATCCGAAGCCCCAGAACATCGCGCTGTACAACGGAATCACGTGCGTCGCCCCGAACGTGGCCGAGGCCGCGACGATGACGGGAGTCCCGATCCGCGATGACGCGGACCTCGAACGCGCGGGCGTGCGGCTCATCGAGATGCTCGGCTGCCGTTACGCCGTGATCACTCGCGGCGAGCACGGGATGGCGCTGTTCGGAAAGGCCGGCGAGCGTCTGCAGATTCCGTCGGTGGCAAGGACGGTTTACGACGTCAGCGGCGCCGGCGATACCGTGACGGCCGTACTGGGGCTGGCGCTGGCGGCCGGCGCGCCGATCGAGCAGGCGATGCAGCTGGCGAACTTCGCGGCCGGCGTCGTCGTCGAGAAGCTCGGTACGGCAACGGCCTCGTCGGACGAGATTCTCGCGCTGGTCGATCCGGCAGCGCGATGAGCGAGGGACGGCTCTTCGGGCAGCTGCTCGGCGTCGACGAAGCGGTGGCGTGGCGCGAGGAGATGCGCGTGGAGCATCGGACGGTGGTGTTTACGAACGGCTGCTTTGACGTGCTGCACGCCGGCCACGTCGAGTACCTCGCATGGGCGCGCAGCCAGGGCGATGCGCTGATCGTCGGCTTGAACGAGGACGACTCGGTGCGTCGAATCAAGGGCCAGTCGCGTCCGATCGTCGCGTTCGCGCAGCGCGCGAGGGTTCTGCTCGCGTTGCGCAGCGTGGACGTGGTCGTCGGATTCGGCGAGCGCACACCCGAGGTGTTGCTCGATCGAATTCGACCCGACGTGCACGTCAAGAGCGATCAGTACCGCGAAGAGGAGCTACCCGAGCGAAGCGTTGTGCTCGGCCATGGCGGCCGAATCGCCCTCGCACCGCACGTCGCGGGGGAGAGCACGACGGACACGATCGCCCGCATCCTTCATGCGTATAGCGTTCACCGCTAACGGACCGGGTGAAGTCGCCGGCTGGCTACGACCGTTGCTACGCTCGCTGTACTCGCGCGCACCCGACATGCAAGCGCTGGTGTTCCTCGTGCCCGACGATTACGCGACGGGGTTCGAGGCCGCGATGGTACGCGAGGCCTTCCCTGCGGCGCGCGTCTTCGATCCCAAGAGCTACCTCAAGTTCGCGCTGGGCGCGCGTCTCGACGAGGCGCCGGCCGGCGTGGAGCTCGTGCAATATATCGGCGGGGACCTGCTGCACGCCGCGCGTGTTCACGCTCGCCTGAAGGGACGCGCCGCGACGTATAAGTTCTCGCGGCGCGCGTATCGCCGGCTGTTCGATCGCGCGTTCGCCGTCGATCGCAGCAACGCCGACCAGCTGGCGGAGTGGGGCACGCCGCGCGAACGAATCGAGCGAGTCGGCAATCTCGCGATCGACGGCGCGCTGTTCGAGGCGAGCCTGACGCCCGAACCGGGAACGCCGCAGGACGGAATACTCGTCATGCCCGGGTCGCGCGCGTACGAGATCGAGAACCTCGTCCCGTTCTTCTTTGCGATGGCGCTGCGCATCTTGCGCGAGCGGCCCGAGATGCCGATCGCGTTCGCGCTTTCGCCGTTTACGACGCGGGCGCAGGTGCGCAGCGCGATCGAGACCGGAGGCCATCGGCGCATGTTCGGCCGGCGCGGCCGGCTCGTCGAGGAACGCGGCCGTGATTTTCTGGAAGCGGACGACGATGGGATACGCGTCCCCGTGCTCTACAACGCGCTGGCCGCGGCGCGGCACGCGCGGCTCGCGGTAACGATCCCCGGCACGAAGACGATCGAGTTGGCCGTGCTCGGCAAGCCCGCCGTTGCGATCACTCCGCTGAACGCGCCGGAAGTCGTCGCGATCAACGGCCCGTTGACGTATCTCGACCGCGTTCCGCTGGTCGGCGCGCCGCTCAAGCGCGCCGCCGCGGTCGCGCTTTCTCGGCGCTTCGAGTATCACACCCAGCCCAATATGGACGCGCGAGCGCCGCTCATTCGCGAGGTGCACGGCACCGTCACTCCCGGGCGCATCGCGCGCGTCGCGCTCGAGTGTTACGACGATCGCGCGTGGCTCGCGGCCGCCGCGGACGGTCTCGCACGGCTGTATCGAGATCACGTCGGAGCCGCGGACCGAATGGCAGACTCGCTGCTCGCACTGGCGGCATGATATCGGTTGTCATCGCCAGCAGAGATCGCGAGCATTATCTGCGCGACACGCTGGCATCGCTCGAGAGCCAGGCCGGCGCCCCGCCGTTCGAGGTGATCGTCGTCGACAACGGCTCGCGCGACGGCACACGCGGTCTGGTCGAGGCGCGCGCCGGCGGCGATCCGCCGGTGTGGTACGTCGGCGAGCCTGCGCCGAACCGCGCGAAGGCGCGCAACCGCGGGGCCGCTGCGGCGCGCGGCGACTACCTTTTATTTTGCGACGACGACGTGCGGCTGCCCGCGGGCTGGGTCGCCGCACACGCCGCCGCGCAGCGCGGCGGCGACTACGTGGTCAATGGGCCGATCCTCAACGTCGGCTCGCCCGACGCGCGCCCCGCCCCGCGCGCCGTGAACTATTCGCGCGCGTTTCTATGCAGCTGCAACGTGTCGCTGTCCAAGCGCGTCTTCCTCGACGTGGGCGGCTTCGACGAAAACTTCGATCTCTACGGGTGGGAGGACACGGAACTGGGGCTCCGGTTGCGGCGACTGGGCGTGGGATGGAGGTTTTCGTGGGAAGCGTACCTGTGGCACATCAAGCCGCCCGAGGAGCACACGCTGGCGGTCGAGGGCCGCAAGGCCGTGGAGAAGGCGCGGATGGCGCGGCTGTTCGTCGTGAAGCATCCCTCGCTGCGCGCGCGCCTTGCGACCGGCGCCTACGCGCCCAACGTGCTGCGGGGGCGATACCTGCTTCCCGATTGGTTGCTCGCATTCTACGCGGGCCTTGCGGGGAGCCGGCGCGTGCCGAATTGGCTGAGCGCGCTCGCGCGCCGGCAGGCTCTCGACGGAATCTACACGCGCGAGCTCGCGCGCACGCTCGATGCAGCAGAACGCTAAGCGGGCACTGGTCTATTGCGCGGGAGGAGGCATCGGCGACTCACTCGTCGCCTCGCTCGTCGCGCGGGCGTTGCGGCGCAGGTTCGCGATGGTAGATGCGCTGACGCTGTCCGCCCACCGGCCCCTGCTCGAACGCGTGCCCGACATCGATCGCGTGCTGGTCGATGAGGGTGACGAACGCGCGCTGGCGAACCGCCTGACGCTTCACAGTTACGATGCGTGCGTGGTTACGTGGGCGACGGCGCGAACGGCACGCGTGCCGCAGCTGGCGGCCATTCCGGTGCGCGTGGGCCAGGCGCGCCGCTTCTACTCGTTTCGTTTTACGGAGCGCATCGTCGTCCGCAGCGAGCGCGGCGACGTCACCTCGCATTGGTCCGAGATCCTGCTCGACTTCGCGCGCGCTCTGGATTGCGACACCGACGATCGGCAATATCGCTTCGTGCCGACGGCGCGGGACGAGCGTGAGGCGGCGGAGCTCGTCGCGGCCGCGGGGCGGTTCGTCATCCTCAACCCGTGCAACGCCGTGGCGTCGGCGCGGGGAATCTGGCCGCTCGAGGGCTGGGCGTCGCTGGCTCGCGCGCTGCGTGAGCAATTCGGCGTTCGCGTACTCGTGAGCGGAGCGCCCGCGGACGCGCGCTTCGCGGAAGGCATCGCCGATCTGGCGCAGGTTCCGGACGTCGTCTCGGTGGCGGGGAAGACCAGCGTCGGCGGGTTCGGGGCGCTCGCGCAACGCGCGGCCGCGTTCGTCGGGATCACGACCGGTTCGATGCACGTCGCTGCCGCCGTAGGGTGCCCGACCGTAGGAATCTTCCCGTTCCAATCGGACTTTCCGGACCGCTGGGCGCCGCTCGGCGCGCAGACCGCCGTCGTGCGGCCGTCCTTTGCGTGTCACAAGGGCGACACGAAGGAGCGCTGCCGCGACTACGCGTGCGTTGCGCACCTCGAGGAGCCGCGGATTCTGGCGGCCGTGCAGTCGTTAATCTCGTGATACGGGCGACGATTCAGTTGTGCACCTACAACCGCGCTGCGCTGCTCGAACGCGTCCTCGATTCGTGCCTGGAGCAAAGCGTGGACGATCGCGAGTACGAGATCGTGCTCGTGGACGACGGATCGGCGGACTCGACGCCGGCCGTGATCAATCGCGCCCGCGCGCGCGCCCGCTGCGCGCTCGAGGTCGTGACGCAGAGCAACGCCGGGCTGGCGAATGCGCGCAACGCGGGAATCGCCCGCGCGCGCGGCGAGCGGATCATCTTCATCGACGACGACGTCCTGCCGCTTCCCAACTTCGTTGAAGAGCATCTGTGCGCGGCCGCGCGCTATCCGGCCGGCATCGTCCGGGGCGGAGCGATCGAGGTGGAGAGCCTCGACGATCTCCCGCCGCCGATCTGGAGCCTGCGGAACTACAGCGGCAACTACTTCTGGACCACGAACGTGTCCGTGCCGCTGGCCACGATCCGAGCGATCGGCGGATTCGACGAGTCGTTCTCCGAGTACGGTTGGGAGGACATCGACGTCGGACTGCGCCTGCGGGCGCGCGGCGTCAAGGCGGTCTTTCATCCGGCGGCCCTCGTCTACCACTACAAGCCACGTCCGCGCGCCGACGGGGTCGAAAAGATGCTGCGGCAGTCGCGGGCCCAGGCGCGCACGGCGGCGCGGCTCGTGGCGCTGCATCCTAACTGGCGCGCCTACCTCGCGACCGGAATCAATCCCGTGCAGCGCGGATTCCACGGCCTGCTGCGGCGCCTGCGGTTCGCGGATCGCTTTCGTCGTAGGCTCGGACAACCGGCCGGCGCGCGCGCGTTGGAGCGCGGCGAGCTGCGCGCCGCCCGCGCGCTGGCGAACGAGGCGTACTTCGAGGAGCTGGAGCGCGTGCTGCGATCGCCCCACACGTGAGGATCCTGCTCTCGCGCACGGACCGGATCGGCGATCTGGTGTTGTCCACTCCGGCGATCGCAACGGTCCGCGCCTCGTTTCCGGGCGCGCATCTGGCGATCGTCACGAGCGAGTACAACCGCGTGGTGATGGAACGCAACGACGACGTCGACGAGCTCATCATCTTGCCCCGCGACGCCTCGCCGCGACGGTTCGGAGCGAGCCTGCCGCGCTACGACGTCGCGATCGCGCTCGCGCCGCGCGCGGTGGACCTCCAGCTGGTCGGCGGTACGCGTGCGCGCCTGCGCGTCGGCTACACGTACGAACGGCGCTGGTTGGCCCGGCTCACGGCTCAACTGTACCTGAACCGCGTCATGATTTCCGAGGCCGACCCAGAGCTGTGCGATCGGGATCCGCGGCGCGTCGTGCGGCACGAGGTCGTGCAGCTGCTCGATCTGGTCGCGCTGGCCGGTGCGCATCGCCGCGACTACCGGCTGCGCCTCGACGTCCGGCCGCAGGACCGGCTGGCCGCACAGACGCTGCCGAACGATCCGATCGTGTTTCACCTCGGCCAGCGCTGGTTCACCGACGGGAGCACGCTCGAAGGGACCCTCGCAACCATCGACGAGCTCGCGCGGTTCGCCCCGGTCGTGATTACCTGTTCCCGCGACACCGAGTCGAGCGCGGCGATATTCGAAGAGCGTCCCAGTGTCGCGCGGGTCATGTGCTCGCTGCCCTTCTACGAATGGGCCGCGGTCTTCGAGCGCGCCAGGGTCGTCGTGACAGTCGACACGGGCGCGACCCACGTGGCCAGCGCGGTCGGACGGCCGACGCTCGTTGCGTTCGAGCACAAATACTTTCGCCTGAACTCGCAGGAGTGGTCGCCCTACGGCGTGCCGCACGTTCTGGTCCGCAAGCCCGCTCGCGAGGACGACGACTCGCTCGCGCGCTTCCGCGACGAGATCTCCAGCGGCGTCGGCCGGTTGTTGCAAGTTGCCCATGCCTGAGATCTCCGTCGTCATCCCGACCTACAATCGCCGCGACACGCTCGCGAACGTCGTTCCAACGCTGCTCGCGCAAGATCTCGCGCCCTCGGAGTACGAGCTCCTCGTATGCGATTCCAACTCTGACGATGGCACGGATCGTTATCTCGCCGCGGTGCGAGCCGAGCATCCCAACGTGCGTCACCTCGCGGCGAACTTCAGCGGCCGCGCGGCCGCGCGCAATGCCGGCATCGGGGCCGCGCGCGGCGACGTCGTGGTCTTCAACGACGCCGACATCCTGGCCTCACCGAATCTCCTGTCGACGCACCTGCGCCGCCACCGCGAGCAGCGCCGCGTCGCGATCGTCGGGCTCGAGGTCCAGGTCAAGGACATGGACGATTACCGCTACAAATGCGATCATCCGGCGGCCCGCGGGCATCTCCATCCGCCCTCACGAAAAAAACTGTCGTGGCTCTATTTTTTGACGGGCAACGCCTCGGTTCGTCGCGACGACCTCGTCGCGGCGGGCTGCTTCGACGAGAGCTTTACCGGCTATGGTCACGAGGATCTGGAGCTGGGCTACCGGCTGCAAAAGAACGGCGTGCGGATCCTCTACGAACCCGGCGCGGTGAGCTATCATTGCCAAGCGGTTCCGTACGAGGATCAGAAGCAAAAGATGCGCCTCGCGGGACGATCCACCGCGCGCTTCTATCGCAAGCATCCGGATTTCGCGGTGAGGTTGAACCTCGGGATGACACCGCTCTCGCTGGGATTGCACTCTCTCCTGACGCGCCTGCCGCAAGTGCTGGGCTACATCGACCGGCGGGCCGGGCGCTCGCGCGTGGCACGCGAGCTCCTGCTGCAGTATCATTACGTCTCCGGGATCAAGGAAGGGCGCGCCAACGATGAGCGATAGGGTGCTCTGCGGCGCGCTGCGCGCGGACGACGCGGGGCGGACGGTAACGCTCGACGGCTGGGTCAACCGGCGCCGCGATCACGGCGGCCTGATCTTCGTCGACCTCCGGGATCACGAGGGCATCACGCAGGTGGTCTTCGATCCCCAGCACCCCAGCTTCGCGCAGGCCGAGCACCTGCGCAACGAAGACGTGCTGCGCGTAACCGGCGCGGTTCGGCGCCGTCCCGCGGGCACGGAGAACTCGCGGCTCGCCACGGGCGACGTCGAGGTCGCCGTCGTGGCCCTCGAGATCCTAAACCGGTCGCTCGTGCCGCCGTTTCACATCAACGTGGACGAGCAGGTCGACGAGAACCTGCGGCTCGAGTATCGCTATCTCGATCTGCGCCGGCCGCGCATGCAGCGCAATCTCCGCGTGCGACACCGCATCGTCAAGGCGATGCGCGACTTCTTCGACTCGCGGGACTTCTTAGAGATCGAGACGCCGATGATGATCAAGTCGACGCCCGAGGGCGCGCGCGACTACCTCGTGCCGAGCCGTCTCTACCCCGGCTCGTTCTACGCCCTGCCGCAGTCACCGCAGCTGCTCAAGCAGACCCTGATGATCGCCGGGTTCGGCAAGTACATGCAGATCGCACGCTGCATGCGCGACGAAGACCAGCGCGCCGATCGCCTCGTGGAGTTCACGCAGCTCGACGTCGAGCTCTCGTTCTGTATCGAGGAAGACGTGATGGAGACGATGGAGTCGTGCATGCGCTACGTGTGGCGCGAGGCGCTCGGCATCGAGGTGCCACCGTTCGTGCGCATGACCCATCAGGATGCCATCGCGAGATACGGCCTCGACAAGCCCGACCTGCGCTTCGGCCTCGAGCTCGCCAACGTCACGGACGCGTTCGCGGGCACCGAGTTCGGCGTGTTTCGGTCGGCGATCGAGAGCGGCGGGGCGATCGTCGCGCTGCGCTATCCAGGCGGAGCGTCGCTGTCGCGGCGTGAGTTCGATGCGCTAACCGAGACGGCCAAGCAGTTCGGCGGCAAGGGCATGGTGTGGATCGCGCTTTCGGGCGACGGGATCAAGTCGTCGGCGGTGCGTTTCTTGACGGATGCGGACGTCGAGGCCGTGCGTTCGGCCGTCGGCGCGGAGCGCGGCGATGCGCTCCTGCTGTTCGCTGACTCCGCGGAACTTGCGCACGCCGTCGCCGGCAGGATGCGCAACGAGGTCGGCGAGCGTTGCGGGTTGCGCGACCCCAACGCATACGCGTTCGCGTGGGTAACGGGTTTTCCGTACCTAGAGATCGACGAGGAGACCGGGAAGCCGATTCCGGCGCACCATCCGTTCACGGCGCCGGAGCCCGGCGACTGGGAGCTGATCGACCGCGACCCGATTCGGATGCGCGCGCAGCACTACGACATGGTGCTCAACGGATACGAGCTCGGTTCCGGCTCGATCCGAATTCACAAGGCCGACGAGCAGCGCAAGATCTTCGAGATGCTCGGCCTCTCGCCTCAGCAGGTCGAGGAGCGCTTCGGCTTCTTCCTGCGCGCCCTAGACTACGGAGCTCCGCCGCACGGCGGCATGGCCCTCGGCATCGATCGCATCGTGATGATCGCGTGCGGCGAGGAGAACCTGCGCGAGGTCACGGCGTTTCCGAAGAATCAGGTCGCGCGCGACCTGATGATGGACGCGCCCGCTCCGGTGCCCGATCAGCTCTTGCGAGACCTGCACCTGCGTCACGATCGTCCGTCGTCCCGCGTTTAACATAACGGAAAAGCTTACGTTAGGAGTTCCTTATGCAAATCGCGGTCTTGTTGATGCTATCGCACTTCTTTTTCTGGCCGAGTGCGTTAGATTGGCAGATGAATCAGCAAAACGTCGTGGTGAGAGGCTCGGTTGTCGACGCCGCCACGGGCCGCCCGGTACCGGGCGCGACGGTCTACGCCGCGTCGGCTGCTTTCGATGCAAGGACCGTCTCGGATTCGAAAGGGCAGTTCATTTTTCTCACGCTCTTTCCGGGCACATATTATCTCGCTGCGTCGAAAAATGACACCGACCGGGACATTTACGGTTCAAGCGACTACGAGCCGCCCGCGCTCTTCGCCGGTTATGAATACGGCGCCACGATCGTTCTCTAGGGCCCCAATAGCTCTTTCGCACGTCTGAAAATCGCTTCGAACATCGGCACCGTAAGCTTGCCGGTGTTCGTGTTTTGCCGGCTCGGGTGGTATGAGGCGATGACGGTTATGCCCCGCCGGCCGCGCGTGGCGATCAGCTCGGCGCCGTGCGCGAACGTTGAGCTCCCCGCACGTGCGAAGCCCCGCTCGCGCAGCACACGCAGGATCGCGGTGTGGGCGATCGAGCCGAGCGCGATCGCGACGCGCAGCCGCCGCAGCGCCTCGAACTCCTCGAGCAGATAGGAGAAACAGTTGCGCAGCTCCCCCGGCGTCGGCTTGTTGTGGGGCGGCGCGCAGCGCACGGCCGCCGTGATGAAGCAGTCGCGCAGACGCAGGCCGTCGCCGCGATCGATCGCCTCGGGTTGCGACGCGAAGCCCGCGCGATACAACGCGGGGTAGAGAAAGCCGCCCGAAGCGTCGCCGGTAAACGGGCGTCCCGTCCGATTGCTGCCGTGCGCGCCGGGCGCGAGTCCGACGAGCACGATGCGCGCGCGAGCGTCGCCGAACCCCGGCACCGGCTTGCCCCAGTAGTCGCAGTCGCGATGTGCGCGCTTCTTGTCGCGCGCGATCTGCGCGGTGTACGCGCGCAGCTCGGGGCAACGCCGGCAGCGCACGACCGCCTTCCCGATCGCCGGCAACGACCTCACGGTTGCGCAAGCACGTCGGCGTACTCGATGCCGATTGGCGCGACGACATAGGCGACGCCCTCGTTGCGCTGCCAGACGTACTCGAGCGCGCCGCGCGGATAGACGACGCGGACGTTCGAAGCGGCGGGGTCGTTGACCGCGCAGTCGCCGTCGCGGGTGAAGCCGCACAAGACGGCGAGATGCCCGTCGGAGTGTTCGAGCGGCGCACCCGGAAGCTCGCCGGCGGCCCACGAGTACGAGATCGCGATCGGAAGGTTGCGTTCGATCAGACGCTGCGCGTGATCGAGGTTGCGGAGGTGCGCGACGACTCCACGCAGCCCGAGCCGGCCGCTGTACGCGACGTTGAACGCCCAGTTTCCCGTGCCGTTGTACGCTCGGTCGAAGACGGCTTGCGCTGTTTGCGCAACGGAATGATCGACGGCGTGGAAGGCGTGGAGCATGGAGAGACTCGCCGGACTGCACCAGCCGCGCTGGCCTTCGTCCTCGCCTGTCCTGAGCGAAGTCGAAGGGGAGTATTGAGAACGGACCGGGACGTCGAGGATCAGCGCATCGCGGGCGTAGGGGAGCGACGGGCGCGAATGCACCGGCGACGAGAACGCGATCAGCTCGAACTCCACATCGCGCGCGCGTACCTCGATGCCGTCAAACGGCTGCCCAGCGCGAACGACGTCCACGTCGGCGCGGACGCCTTGATGCTCCGGGCTGAACGACTTCGCGCCGCTGGGTTGCCATTCCGAGTGATCGAGCCAGTCGCTGGCCGGTTGGCCCGCTCGCAGGATGCGAAACTGCAGCCGACCGTGCGGTGCGTGCGTGTTCCAGCTGAGCACGCCGCTGCGCGCCGGCTCGAACTCGAGGCGCGCCCACTCGCGTGCCCGCAGCGTTTGCGCGAAGGCGGCCGCGCTCAGACGTTCCACTCCCACGCGTTCCAGCTGTCGCCGATGAAGGCGGCTGGAACGTAGTGCTTCACGTCGTCGTTGATCGCCGTGTAGTTGGTCTGCCAACTGAAGAATACGGCCGGCACGACCTCGCGAATGCGCTCTTCCTCGCGTTGGTACAGCGCCTTGCGCTGTGCCTGATCGAACGTGCTCGCTGCCGCCGCGCTCGTCGAATTGACGATCGGGTCGTTCAGCCACGACGTATTGGCCCCGTGCGGCGGGATGAACGTACCGTTCCAGTCGCCGGAGTTGTCGGGATCGGGGCCGTTGGTTTCGATCGACCACTCGAGGTCGTACTTGCCGGTGTAGAGCGGACCGTCCATGGCGAATAGATAGCTTCCCGGATAGTTGCGCACGGCAACGTCCACGCCGACGTCGCGCAGCATCGACTGTATCAGCACCTGGGATTCAGTGTTCTCCTGATGCCCGGTAGTCGCGTAGATCGTGAGGCGCATCGCGAGCGCGCCCTTGTGGAGCACGCCGTCGCGGCCGAGCCGCCAGCCCGCGGCGGCGAGCAATCGGCGCGCGTCGGCGGGATCGTAGCGGTACGGCGCCAGCGCCGGCGCCGCCCACGATTCGGGGAAGATGTCCGAGACGGCGAGTGAGTCGAGCGAATGAAACACGGTGCTCTCGATGCGCGCCCAATCGACCGCCTCGGCGATGGCGCGCCGGACCCGCACGTCCTGCAGCTGTGGCCGGCTCGAGTTGATGCCCAGATGCCGCCAGTTGGCGATGAGGCCCCGCGTGACGGTGATTCCGTCGATGCCGGCCAGTCGCGCGATCGCGTTGGCGTTGACGTTCGGGTAGACGTCGACCTCGTGGGTTGCCAGCTCGTTGTAGAGTGTGTTGACGTCGGGAATGACCTTCCAGACGACCTCTTTGAGCCGCGGCGCGCCGCGGAAGTAACGCGGGTTCGGCGCGAACGTCAGCGACGTGCCGTGATTCCACACTCGCAGCACGTACGGTCCGCTGCTGAGCGGGCTCTGGTTGAACGCTGCGCGGTTGAGGTCGGGCAGCTTCGCGAGCACGTGCGCCGGCAGCGGCGGATAGGCCGCTCCCCCGATCGCGAGGATGCCGAGCACCGCGACGTTGGGCTTGCGCAAGCGGATGTCAATCGTATAGGGATCCGGCGCGCTCGCCGACGCGATGCCGTCCCAGCCGTAGCGCGTCTTGACGGCGTTGGCCGGGTTCATCACGGAGCGATACGTAAAGAGCCAGTCGGCCGCCGTCAACGGCGCACCGTCGGCCCACGCCACGCCTTTGCGCAGGTGCACGACGATACGCTTTCCGTCGCGGCTTATGCCGCCGTTGGCGAGCGTAGGAACGGTCAGCGCGAGATCCGGGATCAGGTTCCCGCGGGCGTCGTAGCGGAGCAGAAACGAAAAGAGCAGGCCGGCGACCGTATCCGCGGCCCAGGTGTGCGCGTACATCAGGTTGAGGCTGTCGGGCTCCTCGTCTTCACCGAGTCGCAACACGCCGGGCACGGTCCACGCATTGCGCTCGCCGGCGGCCGCGCTCGTGTGGGGTCGCGCGCATCCGCCGAACGCCACCAGCAGCGCGAGCGCCGCGGCCGCGAGCCGGATCGTCGCGCTCACGCAGGCGCTTGCAGCGGCGGCCGCTTTGAGATCCGCGCTGCGATCTCGGCGTAGAATCGCTCGCCTCCGAAACGCACGACGTCGTCGGCCGGTAAATGTGTCTCGTCGCGGGCGCGCGCGATCTCGGCGCGCGTCCGTTCCTCGTCGAGTCCGCGAGTGTTCAGCGCGATTCCCACGACCTCGGCGGGCTTCACCCTGCGCAGGAGGCGCTCGTGAATGTCGATCGACTCCGCGTACGGCAGCGTGGGTGTCCCGTACGACTCGATCGCCGTGCGCCGCGGGTCGAAGACGAGAATCAGCGCGTCCGGCGCACAGCCGGTCATCAACGCGAGCGTGACTGGGGCGTATGCCGGATGGTTGATCGCGCCTTGGCCCTCGACGACGATCAGGTCGGCGCCCTCGTGCGCCGCGTAGAGTACGAGCTGTTCGGCGGCGCCGGGCGCGAAGTCCGAAATTACGCGGTCGACGCAGATGCCCCAGCCGGCGATGAGGATACCGGTCTGTCCCGTCGGAACGAAGCGCGCGTTCTTTCCAGCGGCCTTCGCCGCGCGCACGACCTCCAGGGCGACGCTCATCTTACCGACGGCGCAGTCGTTGCCGACCGTTAAAACGATCGGCGCTTGAATGCCGTACGCGTCGCCGCAGAACAGCGGTACGTCGGGCGGCTCGCGCACGTCCCAGATCGTCGTGCCGGCCGCGAGCGCGGCGACGTGGAGCTCGCGATCCTGATCGAGCATGTCGTGCAGTCCGCTCACGATCTCGAGCTTCGCTGCGATCGCCTCGAGAACGGCCGCGCGCCACTCCGGCGTCAAGCCGCCGCCCTTCGGAGCGGTCCCGATGAGCAGCGCCGTCGGCCCGAACGCCAGCGCCTCCGCGACGCTCGCGACGATCGGCGCGTCGCTCTGCAGGTGCGGCATTACGTCATTGACACGCTTACCGGCGAGGGACGCATCGATCACCGCGACGACGTCGTCGACGCCGTAGCGGAGGACGCCGTGAGCCGTCTTCGCGTCGGTCGCAAACAGTCCGGGCGCGAGGATCGCAAAGCGCCGCGTCATGCCGGCACCGCTTCGCGAACGCCCAGCCCGGGCGCGTCCGGCAGAATGAGTTTTCCCGCGCGATAGGTGACGCCGGCGAACGGATCGCGCGCGACCAGGAACGGTCCGTCGATGTCGGCCCAGTCCGCGAGCGGCGAGATCTGCGCCGCCGCGGTCGACGCCACCGCGCTCTCGACCATGCACCCGATCATCACGCGCAGACCCATGGCCCGAGCCGTATGGATCATCGCGAGCGCGCCGCGAATGCCGCCGGCTTTGGCCAGCTTCACGTTCACGCCGTCGACGCAGGCGAGCAGCCGCGGGAGGTCGCTTGCGACGAGCGCGTCCTCGTCGGCCACGATCGGAATCGAAACCCGCTCGCGAACGGCGCGCAGCTGCTCCGGATGTCCGGCCGGAAGCGGCTGTTCGACGAGCTCGACCCCATAGGGGTCGAGCTCATTTAAAATGCGCACCGCCGTCGCGACGTCCCAGCCCTCGTTGGCGTCGATGCGAAGCACGCCGCGGTAGCGCGAGCGGATCGCGGCGATAGTCTCGACCTGTTCGGACGGAGTGCCGATGCCGAGCTTGATCTTGAGAATCGGATGGTCGCCGGCCTCCGCGACCTTGCGCAGCGTAAGCTCCGGATCGGCGATGCCGATCGTAAACGACGTGGCGGGCGTCGCCGACGGGTCGAGACCGAGCAGGTCGTAGAGCGGTTTGCCGAGCTCCTTGCCGATCAGATCGTGCAGCGCGAGGTCCAGTCCCGCGCGGGCGGCCGCCGGAATTCCCGCGTGCAGCAGCGATTCGAGCCGATACGGATCGTCTGCGGCGAGCGGATGCGACGTCAGATAAGCGACGACACTCTCGACGGATTCGCCGTAGCGTTCGATCGGCGCCGCTTCGCCGATTCCTTCGCGTTCGTCCGCGCGCACGCGGACGATCGCCGTATGCGCGACGGACTCTTCGCAGCGCGCAATTTTGAACGGATGGACGAGCGGCAACGCAAGCGACGAAACGGAGAGGCGCAGCCTTGGCATTGCGGCTTGGTGCGTTCCGCCGGTCGCGAGGCCCTCCCGCTTGACTGCCGATGATACTGTAGAGAGGCTCGACTGCGCGTAGGCGCGCAGCGCACGTAGGTACCGAACCGACTATGATTACCTAGGGAGCACCAGCTCCGGTCACGACGATACGGAGGGCGAACGCCCGACGGATCGGCGCCCGGGCCGCACCCACCTGCGAGAAAGCAGGTTCGATCACCACGAGCGCAAGACGCTATGCGCGGTTGAGTATTTCGCGCCAGCGGCGCATCGCCGCCGCCGCGAGCGCGGCGTCGGCCGCGCCGGAGCGCTCGTCGAGCGCGACGTGTCCGCAGAATCCCGCAAACGCGGCGACCGTGTCCCCGATCGATGCGTCGCTCTGCGTCCCGAGATTGCTCCAGAGCAGCACCGTGTTCGGCCGCAGCGCCGCAGGGTCGCTCCCGGCGTCGAGCGTTTCAGGCTCGGGTCCGAAGCGCAGCCACGCGGAGTCGGCCTCCTTGACCACGCGTTTGAGGTCGTGCGTTCCCGCCGCGAACGTGGCGGGGGCGTTGCGGACGGCGAGCGTCACGTTGAGCATCTTTGCCAAGGACGTGGCGTCGCCGAGCCGCGCGAGCTGATCGCTCCACGAGCGGCTGACCTCGAGCTCGAGCGGCGCCGCCACGAGCGGAGCGCCCAGCACCTCCGCGTAGCGCAAGACCTCGCGCATGCGCTCGGGCGCGGCAGCGAAGAAGCCCGGATCGGCCAGCGCCGCGAGCGAGAGACCCCGGTCGGTCGTCATCTTCTTGATTTGAGCGAGGTAGTCGTCGTCGGTTCGCGGAAAATGCCGCACGTCTAAAACGACGCCGTCGCAGGCCAGCTCGCGTGCGCATAGGTCGAGGAACTCCAGCTGCGTAAGCTCGCCGCGCTCGATGTCGCGGTGGAACGAGCTGCTCGCGCAAGCAAGCTTCATCGGCGTCGGACGTTCGACCGTTGCTCGTGACTCACCCTTGCCGCTGGACATCCGAAAAACTATGAAAATTGCTCTGGGCGCAGACCACGCCGGGTTCGAATACAAGGATCGCATCGCGCAGATTCTGCGCGACCGCGGATACGACGTGCTCGATTTTGGGACGCACGACGCGACGCCCGTGGATTATCCGCAGTACGGTTACGCCGTGGGCGAGGCCGTCGCGACTGGCCACGCCGACCGCGGAATACTCGTCTGCGGGTCGAGCCTCGGCATCGCGATGGCCGCCAACAAGGTGCCCGGAATACGCTGCGCGCCGGTAGACGAACCGTACGCAACGGAGCTCGCGCGCCGGCACAACGACGCGAACGTGATCGCGTTTTCGGAACGGCTCACCGGTTGGGAGATGGTCGAGCGAATGCTCGACGTCTATCTCGCGACTCCGTTCGACGGCGGCCGTCACGCGTACCGGACGCAACAGCTGTTCGAGTTCGGTGAGGCGCAGCGCGTGCGTACCCTCAAAGATCTGGAGCGTGGGGAAGTAACCGACGCGCAAACACCCAAGGACCTCGTCGGAGTGCCGTGATGGACATTCTCACACCTTCCGCCATCGAGGCGCAGGACCCCGAGCTGTTCGCGGCCATCGCCGGCGAGGAGCGCCGCCAACGGGACAACCTGGAGCTCATCGCATCGGAGAACTACGCGAGCCGCGCCGTGCGCGAAGCGATGGGCTGCGTGATGACCAACAAATATGCGGAGGGCTATCCCGGCAAGCGCTACTACGGGGGATGCGAGTGGGTCGACGTGGCGGAGACGCTCGCGATCGACCGCGTGAAGCAGATCTTCGGCGCCGACCACGCCAACGTGCAGCCGCACTCCGGCGCGCAGGCCAACATGGCGGTGTTCATGGCGGCGCTGCAGCCGGGCGATACGGTCCTGGGCATGTCGCTCGCGCATGGCGGTCATCTCACTCACGGAACGAAGGTGAGCTTTTCCGGCAAGCTTTACAACGCCCTCGCGTACGGCGTGAAGAGCGACACCGAGCTCATCGACTTCGATCAGGTGCGTGCGCTCGCGCTCGAGCACAAGCCGAAGCTGATCGTCGCGGGCGCGAGCGCATATCCGCGCGTGATGGAGTACGTGCCCTTCCGCGAGATCGCCGACGAAGTCGGCGCGCCGCTGCTCGTCGACTTCGCGCACATTGCGGGGATCGTCGCCGTCGGGTTGCATCCCTCGCCGGTTCCCGTCGCGGACTTCGTGACGTCGACGACGCACAAGACGCTGCGCGGCCCGCGCGGCGGCTTTATCCTCTCGACGGCGAAGTGGGCGCAGCCGATCGACAAGACGGTGTTCCCTGGGATTCAGGGTGGTCCCCTGATGCACGCGATCGCCGCGAAGGCCGTCGGGTTCGGCGAGGCGCTGCGGCCGGAGTTCGCCGTTTACCAGCGTCAGGTCGTCGAAAACGCCCGGGCGATGGCGGACGAGTTCACGCGCGCCGGACTGCGCCTGGTCGCAGGCGGCACCGACACGCACCTGATCCTCGTGGACGTCTCGGTCAAGGGCCTCACCGGCAAGGCGGTAGAGGCGTATCTCGACGAGATCGGCATCACCGTGAACAAGAACGCGATTCCGTTCGACAAGCAGAAACCCATGGTCGCGAGCGGCATCCGGCTCGGCACGCCCGCGATCACCGCGCGCGGGCTTGGCGTCGAGGAGTCCCGTGAGGTCGCGCGCATCATCTGCGCGGGTCTCGGCGACACCGAGGAGCGCGCGCAGATCGAAACGCTGCGCGGGCGTGTTCGCGAGCTGACGTCGCGCTACGACGTTCCGTAGGGTAAAGCGATACATGCGCCCCGGCTGGGACGAGTACTTCATGCAGATCGCGCATACGGTCGGCACGCGCGCTACGTGTCCGCGCGCCTCGGTCGGCTGCGTGCTGATCCGCGACCATCGAATTCTGACGACCGGATACAACGGGGCGCCGCGCGGCGTCGCGCATTGCACCGAGGTAGGCTGCACGCTGGTTAACGAACACTGTCTGCGTGCCACTCATGCGGAGGCCAATGCCGTCGTGCAGGGAGCGCTGCACGGCGTGAGCCTGGATCGCGCGACCGCGTACTGCACGCACCAGCCCTGCGTGAACTGCTCCAAGCTGCTGATCAGCGCCGGGGTCGTGAAGATCGTGTACGAGGAGGCTTATCCCGATCCGGTGGCGAGCCAGCTGCTCGCCGAGGCCGGAGTCGCGCTGGTCGCGTACGGCGCTCTGGAGGGCGCGCGCGGATGACCCTTCATCCGATCAGCGCCGGCGTCTTGTATGCGGCCGCGTTCGTTATCGCCGCGATCGTCTGCTTGCTCGCGACGCCGCTCGTCGTGCGGCTGGCCAACCACCTCGGCATCGTCGACAACGACGGCGCCGAGCGGCGCATGCACGACCTGCCGAAGCCGCGGGTCGGCGGCATCGCTGTCTTCTTCGGCTTTGCGTTTGCCCTCTTCACGGTGCTGGGCGTATCGCTCGCTTCGCCGAAAGCGCTGATGCCGTCGACCGAACAGGTCGACGCGATTCACCGGCTCGTGGGTCTGCTCTTCGGGAGCCTCTTGATCTTAGGGCGTCGGCATCTGGGACGACGTCATGCACATGCGCGCGCGCAACAAGCTCGTCGCGCAGATCGTCGTGGCGCTGATCTCGCTGCTCTACGGCTTCGTCATCCCGGGCATCAACAACCCGTTCGACCACAATCCCGGCACGAATTGGATCGACTTCCCGCTCTGGGTCGGCGTGCCGCTGACGCTCCTGTGGTACGTCGGCATGATGAACGCGATCAACTTCCTCGATGGTTTGGACGGACTGCTCGCCGGCGTCGCCGCGATCTCCAGCGTCTTCCTGTTCGTGATCGCCGTCGTTCACGCCAACCCGGTCGTGGCCTTGGTCGTGATCGCGCTGGCCGGCGCGGCCCTGGGCTTCCTGCCGTATAACTTCAACCCCGCGCGGATCATCCTCGGAGACGCCGGCTCGCTCTTTATCGGCTACGTGTTCGCGACGGTGTCGATCATCGGCGCGAGCAAGACGGCGATCGCGATCAGCGTCGTGGTGCCGCTGCTCGTCCTAGCCCTTCCGGTCATCGACACGGCCGCCGCGATCGTGCGCCGCGCCAGCACCGGCAAGCGGATCAGCGAGGCGGACCGCGGGCATTTGCACCATCAGCTGATCTTCCGCTTCGGTCTCAACGTGCGCCAGGCCGTGTTGCTGCTCTATGCGGTATGCCTCGTGCTCGGCGCGGTGGCGCTGGCCTTCTCCGGCGAATTCACGCACGTCTTTCGTCACGCGACCTAAACGCCATGACCAACCGCTTGAAGGTCATGAGCGTCTTTGGAACGCGCCCGGACACGATCAAGATGGCGCCGGTCGTGGCCGCCTTGCAGGCCGCGCCCGCGATCGAGCATCTCGTCTGCGTAACCGCACAGCATCGCAAGATGCTCGACGACCTGCTCTCGCTGTTCGCCATCACGCCGGACTACGATCTCGACGTGATGACGGAGGATCAGACGCTCACGGAGATCACCACGCGCGTGCTCGCTGGTATGGAGCCCGTGCTGCAAGACGCGCGCCCGGAGGTCGTGCTCGTTCACGGCGACACGACGACGAGCACGGCGGCGGCGCTGGCGGCCTTTTATCAGCAGATTCCGGTCGGCCACGTCGAGGCGGGCCTGCGCACGAGCAATCGCTGGCTGCCGTATCCAGAGGAGATGAATCGGCGTCTCACGGCGACAATCGCGTCCTATCACTTCGCACCGACGATGCTCGCGCGCAAGCACTTGCTGCAGGAGCACGTCGTGCCCGAGGACATCGTCGTCACCGGAAACACCGTCATCGACGCGTTCCTGGCAACGGCGGCGCGCCGCGACCTTCCCGTCCCGCCGCGTTGGAACGAGCTCGACGCGCGGCGTCCGGCCATCGTCGTGACCGCGCACCGGCGCGAGAACCACGTGCACATGCGCGAGATCTGCGACGCGCTGCGCGCAATCGCCGAGCTTCCATCGCACCCGCAGTTGTATTGGCCGGTTCACCCGTCGCCGCGCGTGGCTCCGGTGGCGCGCGAGGTGCTCGGCGGCATGCCGGGCGTTGTGCTGGTCGAGCCGATCGATTACGCCGCGATGGTGGCCGCCGTTAGAGCCTCTTCCTTCGTGCTCACCGACTCGGGCGGTCTTCAAGAGGAGGCGCCGTGCCTGGGCAAGCCGGTGCTCGTGATGCGCGAAGAGACCGAGCGCCCCGAGGGCCTGCGCGCCGGAACGCTGCGGCTCGTCGGGCATGACGGCCGCCGCATCCTCGCGGCGGCGCGCGAGTTGCTCGAGGATGAGTCGGCGTACGCCAGCATGGCGCAAGCCGTCAATCCATACGGCGACGGGCGCGCCGCCGCGCGCATCGCCGCATGGCTGTTGGCGCGGCTGCGCGGCGCGGCATATCCCGAGCCGTTCGTCGATCAGCAGCCGGCCGGCTCGGCTCTAGCCGGATCGTGAAAACGCTGCTGCCGGTCGTCGCGGCCGGGAGCGCGTTCGCGGGTGCTTCGGTCATCGGGCTCGCGTGCGGCGTGCTCGTTGCCGCCCGGCTCGGCGAGCCGCTGTACGCGCCGGTGGGGCTCGTGCTGGGCGCGGCAGTGGGCGCCTATTCCGCCTTTCGAATCCTCCTGCGAGCCATGCGGTGAACCGCTCGGAGCTCGTGACGCTCTCGCGCCTGAAGCGATCCGTCGTGGCCAGGTCGGCGCTCGTGGGCGGGGTCGCGGCGCTGGCGCTTTTACCGGCCGCCCCTTACGGCTCGCTGGCGGTCGCGGTGGGCACCGCCTGCGGCATCGCGAACATGCTCGGGGTGATGCGGGGAAGCGAGCGGCTGCTCGAGTCTGGTAACCCGGCATTCTTTGGGTTAAGTAGTTTACTGCGCCTGGTCGCCTTTAGTATAGTAGCCGCGGCATTGGCGGTGCGTGGGCCCTGGTGGGCGCTCGGGCCGTTTCTGGCCGCTTTTTTTCTCCCGCTCGTCACGTACGCGTTTCGCGCGTGGCGACTCTTCCGCAGCAAGACGTAACGGAAAACGCGTGCACGAACAGATCGGCGAACATATTCTTTGGCATCTGCCGGTGCTCGGCGCAGTTCATGCCGACACGATCATGACGACGTGGCTCGTCATGGTCATCGCGTTGCTGTTCTTCGGGTGGATCGGCGCGAGCTATCGGTCTCCGTACGTCACGAAGCGTCAGGCCGTGCTCGAGGCGGTGTTCAACTACATCGCGGACCTCGTGACGAGCGTTCTGGGCGAAGGCGGCGAGCCGTTCGTCCCGTTCTTCGTCGCACTGTTCATCTTCATTTTCTTGCTCAACCAGTTCGGGGTGCTGCCGTTCAAGGCGTTCGATCTGCCGTTCGGCGGATCGCCGACCGCCGATCTCAACACGGTCGTTCCGCTGGCACTGGTCGCCTTCTGCATGATCCAGGTCGCGGCGTTTCGCAAAAAAGGCGTAGCGTATCTCGGCCACGTGTTCAAGCCGTTTCCCGCGCTCTTTCCGGTGAACGTTCTCGACGAGATCCTTCGTCCGATCACGCTGGCCGCCCGGCTCTTCTTCAACATCTTCGTCGGCGAGCTGCTCTTCGTCATCGTCACTTCGATCATCGTGGCGCGCATCCAGATCGGATTCTTCAACCTGTCGTTTGGCGTCGCCGTCGTCCCGATCCTGATTCAAGTTCTTCAACTTTTTCGTGGGAACGATTCAGGCTTTCGTTTTCACCCTACTGGCAATCGTCTACCTATCGTTGGCGCTTGCCGACGAACACTAGAAAGGAACGTTTGTGAACCCTGAAGCCTTAATTGCGGCCGCAGCGGTGATCTGCTTCGGCATCATAATCTCGGGGGTGGCATTCGGCTCCGCCGTGGGTGACGGCGTCGTCGCCTCCAAGGCGGTCGAGTCGATCGCGCGCCAGCCCGAGGCGCGACCGAACATCTTTCTCTTCATGTTCTTGGGCGTCGGCGTGCTGGAAGCGGTGCCGTTCATCGCGATCGCGCTCTCCTTCTACATCCTGCTCGTGGTCACGAAGGTGCCGGCGATCATCTCCGCTCTGGTTAAATGAACTGCCAAGGCCTCGGCGTTTCTGTGCGTTAACGGGACGCTGATCGTGCAGCTGGTCAACTTCGCGATCTTCTTCGCCGTGCTCAGCGTCGTGTTTCTCCGTCCGGTCGCCACCGCAATTCGACGCCGGCGCGAGTACATCAACAGCCTCGTCTCCGATTACGACCGGTATCAGAGCGAGGCGCGCAGCCTGCGCGCGCAGGCCGAAGCGATCCGCCGCGACGCGCGGCGCGAGGCCGAAAACCGCGTCGCTGCGGCGCGTGCTCGGGCGTCCAACGAAGCCGCCGAGCTCTCCGGCCGCTACGCGCAGCAGGCGCAGGCCATCGTCGAGGAGGCGCAGCGCAAGGCCGAGGACGAGTTCGATACGGCGCGCGTCGGGCGAGGACGATGCTGTGCGCGGTCTCGCGGACTTCATGCTCGATCGCGTCATTCCCGAGGCGGCCCGATGAACGACGCGCAGCTCTACATTCGGATCGCGATCTGGAGCCAGGTCGTATCGTCGGTCTTCTTCATCGCGGTGCTGGTGTTGGCATGGTTCCGCTGGTTCTTGCCGGTCATCATGGGCGCGCAGGAGCGCAGCAACAAGCAAATCGCAGAGGCGGAGCGCCACCGCGACGAGGTCAAGGCGGCGCTCGAGACGCTCAGCTCGCAGGTCGAGGGCGCGCATCGCGACGCCGAACTCATCGTGCAGCGCGCGACCGAGCATGCCGAGCACGAGCGCGAGTCGGTGTTAGAGGACTGCAGGGAGGCGGGCGAACGCGCGCTGCAGGATGCCGGCAAAGAACTCGCTCGCGCGCGGGCTGCGGCGCAGCGGCGGCTGCGCGACGAGCTGCTGACACGCGCGCTGCGCGCGGCTCGCGAAGATGCGGTGCGGCGCGTGAGCCCCGCGCTGGACGAGCGCCTGATCGAAGGATTCGTCGGATCGCTGGAGCGCGCTCGTGGTTAACCAGACGCTCGCGCGGCGTTACGCCACGGCTGTTTCGTCTCTGGCCGCCGAGCAGCAGGCCGCCGACCGGGTCGGATCCGATCTGGCGGCGGTCGCCGCCGCGATCGGCGACAACACCCACGCCCGCGAGTTCTTCCTCTCTCCCGTGATTCCGAAGCCCGACAAGGAGCGTCTGCTCGCCGAGGCCTTCGAAGGGAAGCTCCACCCGATCGCGCTGCACACGCTGCTGCTGCTCGTCCGCAAGCGCCGCGAGCAGCTGCTCCCCGCCCTCGTCGCCGAGTATCTCGCCCTGCAGCGCGCTGCGCGCGGGGCGCAGACGCTGACCCTCACCTCGGCGCGCGCGCTCGATCGCGCCGAATACGCTGCGTTGATCCTGCGCCTCGAGCGCATCTATGGAAAGAAATTCGAGGCTACCGAGGTCATCGATTCGTCGCTCATCGGCGGCCTGCGCATCATGATGGGCGATCGTCGCATCGACGCGACGATCTCGGGGCGGCTGGATGCCCTCGCTCGGGATCTCGCGCAACAATGACGTTCAACCCTAAGGAAGTAGACGAATGATAAACGCTGATGAAATTGCCGGCATACTGAAGCAGCAGATCGCGCAGTTCAAGACTGGGATCCAAGAGGACGAGGTCGGAACGGTGATCGCAGGTCGGGGCAAACCTCGCGCGGGTCTACGGCCTGCGCGGCGTGCGCTCGTCCGAGCTCGTCGAGTTCGCGAACGGGCTGCAAGGTGTGGCGCTCAACCTCGAAGAGGATAACGTCGGCGTCGTGATCATGGGCCCCGACGTCGAGATCAGGGAGGGCGATAGCGTGCGCCGCACCGGCCGGATCGCGTCCGTTCCCGTCGGCGAGGCGCTCCTCGGGCGCGTCGTCAACCCGCTGGGCCAGCCCACGGACGGCAAGGGCGCGATCGAGACGAGCCGCTTCCGCACGATCGAGAACATCGCGCCGAGCGTCGTCCAGCGCCAGCCCGTAAAGCAGCCGCTCCAGACCGGAATCCGCACCATCGACGCGCTGATCCCGATCGGCAAGGGGCAGCGCGAGCTCATCATCGGCGACCGCTCGACCGGGAAGACCGCCATGGCCGTCGACACGATCATCAATCAGAAGGGCCGCGACGTGTTCTGCGTTTACGTCGCGATCGGCCAGAAGAACTCGACGGTGGCTGCGCTGGCGCAGATCCTCGAGCAAAAGGGGGCCATGGCGTACACGACGATCGTCGCGGTGAGCCCGTCGGAGGCCGCGGCGCTGCGCTGGCTGGCGCCGTTTGCCGGATGCGCCATGGCCGAAGAGCTGATGTACGCCGGAAAGGACGTGCTGATCGTTTACGACGATCTCACCAAGCACGCGCAGTCCTACCGCGAAATGTCGCTCTTGCTGCGGCGCCCGCCGGGTCGCGAGGCCTACCCGGGCGACGTCTTCTACCTGCATTCGCGCCTGCTCGAGCGCGCCGCGAAACTCTCGGACGAGATGGGCGCGGGATCGCTGACGGCGCTGCCGGTCATCGAGACTCAGGCGGGAGACTTCGCCGCCTACATCCCGACCAACGTGATCTCGATCACCGACGGCCAGATCTACCTGACGCCGCAGCTCTTCTTCCAGGGCATCCGCCCCGCCGTCGACATCGGTCTGTCCGTGTCGCGCGTCGGCGGTGCGGCTCAGACCAAGGCGATGAAGTCGGTCGCGGGTCAGCTGAAGCTCGAGCTCGCGCAGTATCGCGATCTCGCGGCGTTCGCCAAGCTCGCGAGCGACCTCGACAAGGCCACGCAGAACCAGCTGATGCGCGGCGAGAAGTTGACGGAGCTCCTGAAGCAGCCGCAGTACCAGCCGCAGCCGATGGAGGACCAGGTCGCGATCATCTACGCCGCGACCAGCGGCTTCGTGAACGACATTCCGACGCCGCGGCTGCAGAATTGGGCGGCCGGGCTGATCGACTTCCTCCGCGCCAAGCATCCGCAGATACTCGAGACGATCGCGCAGACCGGCCAGTTCTCCGACGAGACCAAGAAACGGCTGGATGCGGCGCTGGCCGAGTTCAACAAGGGATTCTAGGAGCACAAACGTGTCGACAGTACGCGATCTGCGCGATCGCATTCGGTCGCTGAAGAACACGCAGCAAATCACCAAGGCGATGAAGCAGGTCGCCGCGGCGAAGATACGCCGCGCCGAGGCCGCACGGAAGCGCGCCCGCCCCTACGCGGACGCGCTCGCGCAGATGCTTCAGGATCTGATCGGAGCCGTGCATTCGGTCGATCATCCCTTCATGAAGTCCGGAAAGAGCGGTGCTCCTGCCGGCATCGTGCTGATCAGCGCCGACAAGGGCCTCGCGGGCGCCTTCAACTCCCATGTGATCCACGCGGCGTGGGAGCTCGCGCGGCAGCGCGGCGACGCCCGATACTACACGATCGGCCTGAAGGCGCGCAACGCGGTGCGGCGCTGGGGGATGCCCGATCACGCGACGTGGCAGCTCGGCAGCGGCGAGAAGATCGACACCGCGCGCGCCGCCGCGCGCCGCGCGTCCGACGATTTCCGGTACGGCGAGATTTCCGAGATCGTGCTCGTCTCGCAGCAGCTGATCACCATGATGTCGCAGCGTCCGCTGACACGCAAGCTTGTACCCGTTGAACGAGATGTTGCTGAGATTGAAGGGACAGGATGACAAGACAATGCGCGGATCCATCGAATTCGCGCCGTCTCCCGAGTTCGTGCCTAGGAAGACTGCTTCCAAGGTATCTCGAGTTCACGATCTACTCCGCGATGCTCGAGACGGACGCTGCCTTCTTCGCCGCGCAGCTCGTCGCGATGACCAACGCGACGGACAACGCGTCGAAGCTGATCGACGAGCTGACGATCGCGATGAACAACGCGCGCCAGGAGGCGATCACCAAGGAGCTGCTCGAGATCGTCGGAGGCGCGGAGGCGCTTGGCGTTGAGTGATATGGCGTCACTCGGCGCCGTGCTACAAACCAAATGCATGAGGAATATTGAGAGAAATGGCTGTTGATACCGGAAAGGTTGTCCAAGTGCTCGGCAACGTCGTGGACGTCGAGTTTAGCCCCGAGACGCTGCCGAAGATCAACGACGCGCTGCGCGTCAAGGTGAACGAGGACCATGCGAGCAACAACGGTGCTGCCGCGGGGCACGGCGTCGATCTCGGCGGAACCGCGATGGCGGCGCGCGAGCTGACGCTCGAAGTGCAGGACGAGCTGGGCGACAACCAGGTGCGCTGTCTCGCGCTCGGGTCGACCGACGGCCTCGTCCGCGGCGCGGCTGTGCGCAGCATCGGCGGCCCGATCACGGTGCCCGTCGGCGAAGGCACGCTCGGACGCATCTTCAATGTGCTCGGAGAGACGATCGACAGCGATGCCCCTGTGAAAGCGGCGGCACACTGGTCTATTCACCGCCCCGCGCCCGAGCTCAAGGACCAGGAGCCGACGGCGCGCGTCTTCGAGACGGGAATCAAGGTCGTCGACCTCATGGCGCCGTACACGCGCGGCGGTAAAGTCGGCCTGTTCGGCGGCGCCGGCGTCGGCAAGACCGTCCTCATTCAGGAGCTGATCCGCAACATCGCGTACGTGCACAAGGGCTTCTCCGTGTTCACCGGCGTCGGCGAGCGAACGCGAGAAGGCAACGATTTGTGGCTCGACATGAAAGATTCCGGCGTGCTCGAGCAGACGACGCTCGTGTTCGGACAGATGGACGAGCCGCCCGGCGTGCGCTTCCGGGTCGCGCAAACCGGCGTGACGATGGCGGAGTACTTCCGCGACGAGCTCGGCGCCGACGTACTGCTCTTCATCGACAACATCTTCCGCTACATGCAGGCGGGTTCCGAAGTCTCGGCGCTCATGGGCCGCATGCCCTCGGCCGTGGGATACCAGCCGACGTTGGCCACGGACATGGGCGTGCTGGAAGAGCGGATCACGTCCACGCGCAAGGGCTCGATCACGTCGGTGCAGGCCGTCTACGTCCCCGCCGACGACTACACGGATCCCGCGGTGGCCACGACGTTCGCGCACCTCGATGCGACGACGGCGCTCTCCCGGCCCATCTCCGAGCTCGGCATCTATCCTGCGGTCGATCCGCTGGCGTCAACTTCCCGCATCCTCGATCCGCAGATTATCGGCGAGGAACACTACGAGGTCGCGCGCGGCGTACAAGAGGTGCTGCAGCGTTACCGCGACCTGCAGGACATCATCGCAATCCTCGGCGTCGAGGAACTGTCCGAGGAAGACAAAATCGCCGTGGCGCGCGCGCGCCGCATCCAGCGCTTCTTCTCGCAGCCGTTCTTCGTGGCCGAACAATTCACGGGACGTTCGGGCAAGTACGTCAAGCTTCCCGAGACGATCGAATCGTTCAAGGAGATCCTCGAGGGCAAGGTCGACGACTTGCCGGAGGGCGCGTTCTTCTACGCAGGCACGATCGAAGAGGTCAAAGAGAACGCGCAGCGGATGGCGCATGGCTAGCACGCTTCCGTTCAAGCTCGTCACGCCGACGCAAATCGTCTTCGAGGGCGACGCGGAGCTCGTGATCGCGGTGACGACGGAAGGCGAGGAGGGCATCCTCCCCCGGCACGCGCCGTTTCTCGCCGCGCTGCGAGCCCGGCGTCCTGCGCGCCAACGTGCTGCGCGATGGCGCCGCTTCGCGGCTGGAGCTCGCGACCAGCGACGGATTCATGCAGGCGCTTCCCGACGGCGTCACGATCTTGGTCGACGCGGCCGTCCGGTTCGAAGAAGTCGACGTGGCGGAGGCTCGCGAGGAGCTGCAGGCGGCAACGGAGCGGCAGAAGGCCGCGGGGGACGATCGGGAGCTCTACGCGCGCGAACAGGCCACGATCGAGTTCGCAAACGCCAAGCTGCGGCTCACCGGCCACCGGTAGGCGAGCCACGGGGCTACGCGAACGTAAATCACCGTGCTCGATCGTCTTGAGACGACGCTCCGGATCCGGGGCGGCGCGCGTTTAGAAGGCTCGGTCGCGACTCACGGGTCGAAGAACGCCGCGTTGCCGATCATGGCGGCCTCGCTGCTGGCGAAGGGCACCGTAACGCTGCATCGGATTCCGCGCATCACCGACGTCTCCGTCATGTGGTCGCTGCTCGAGGCGCTGGGTGCGCGCATGCGCTATGAGGGCGACAACACGGTGACGATCGACGCGAGCAACGTCGCGTCGTATCGGGCCCCGTACGCGCTCGTGCGCAAGCTCGCGGCGTCGTTCGACGTGGTCGGCGCGCTGCTCGGACGCTTCGGACGCGCCGAGGTGCCGCTGCCGGGCGGATGCGTGCTGGGCACGCGGGCGACCGACATGCACGAGCAGGCGTTCGTCGCGCTGGGATGTGACGTCCACAACGCCCACGGATATCTGATCGCGCAATCGAGCAGCGCGCGCCTGCGGGGCGCGACGATCGAGTTCCGCATGCCCAGCGTCGGCGCGACGAAGAACGCGATGCTGGCCGCCGCGTTGGCCGACGGCACCACGACGTTGAAAAACGCCGCTATGGAGCCCGAGGTCGTCGACCTGGCGGATTTCCTCGTGGCGATGGGAGCGAAGGTCAAGGGCCAAGGCACCGACACGATCGTCGATCGAGGGCGTGCCCGAGCTCCACGGCGTCGAATACGAGATCATCCCCGATCGCATCGTCGCGGGGACGCTGCTCGTCGCCGGAGCGGTTACGCGCGGCGACGTTACTGTGACGCACTGCCGGCCCGAACACCTCGGCGCGCTTCTCGACAAGCTCGTGGAGTGCGGCGTGGTCACGATGTCCGGAAACGACTGGATCCGCGCGAAGGCGGGCGGGATCACCGGCGGCACGGACATCCTGACCGCGCCGTATCCCGGTTTCCCGACCGACCTCCAGCCGCAGATGGTCGGCTTTCTGTGCACCTGTCCCGGTACGAGCGTGGTCGAAGAGTCGATCTTCAACGCTCGCTTCTCGTACGTCAACGAACTCGCTCGCATGGGCGCGGACGTCAAGGTGACGATGGAGAGCAACGCCGCCGTCATCAAAGGTCCCAAACAGCTTTCCGGCGCACCGGTGGAGGCGCCCGACATCCGCGCGGGCGCGGGGCTCGTCGTGGCCGGTCTGGCCGCCGCGGGCGAAACGGAAATCATCGGCTTGGAGTACGTGGACCGCGGTTACGAACGCCTGGAGGAGCTGCTCTCGGAACTCGGCGGTCAGGTGCAGCGCAGCAGCGGCGTCACGCCGCTGGTCGAGCCGAGCGGATTCTTCGAAACGAGCGAATACCCGCGCGTTTCGGCGACGGGATAACTCAACTTTCGAGACTTAGGAGTCGTTTTGGACATCGGGATCGACCTCGGCACGGCGAACGTGCTCGTTCACGTCAAGGGGAAGGGCATCGTTCTGCGCGAGCCCTCCGTCGTCGCCAAAGACATGAATACCGGCCGCGTCTTAGCCGTAGGCGAAGAAGCGCGTCAGATGCTCGGCAAGACGCCCGCGCACATTCAGGCGATCCGTCCGCTGCGCGACGGCGTGATCGCGGACTTCGAAGTCACCGAGGCGATGCTCTCGTACTTCATCAAGAAAGTGATGAAGGATCGCTCGTGGTGGGCGTCCATCGTCAAGCCGAAGCCGCACGTCACGATCTGCGTTCCGGCCGAGATCACGTCGGTCGAAGAGCGCGCGGTCAAAGATGCCGCCAAGCTCGCGGGGGCGCGCGACGTCGGCATCATCGAGGAACCCATGGCCGCTGCGATCGGGGCCGGCCTTCCCATCGGCGGACCGTCCGGAAGCATGGTCGTGGACATCGGCGGCGGTACGACCGACGTCGCCGTCATTTCGCTGGGCGGCATCGTCGTTTCTCAGTCGCTCCGCGTGGCCGGCAACAAGATGGACGAGGCGATCGTGCGCTACATCCGGCGAGTCTACAATCTCATGATCGGCGAGCGTACCGCCGAAGAGATCAAGATGAAGATCGGCTCCGCATACAAACTGGAGCAGGAACTCGCAATGGAAATTCGCGGGCGAGATCTCATCAACGGCTTGCCGAAATCCGTGAAGATCACGAGCGAAGAGATACGGGAAGCGCTCTCCGAGCCGGTCGGAGCGATCGTCGAAGCCGTCAAGGCGGTCTTGGAAAAGACGCCGCCGGAGCTGGCGGCCGACATCATCGATCGCGGCATCATCTTGACCGGCGGCGGCGCGCTCTTGCGCGGGTTGGAAAAACTTCTCTCTGAGGTGACGGGCGTTCCGGCGATCGTCGCGGACGATCCGCTCTCGTGCGTCGCGATCGGAACCGGCGCGCGGCTGCGTGTTTAGAAACCTCGGATTGATCCCATGCACCGATCGCAGCGAAAATGCCGCTGCCCGAAGGGTTTGGCCGCAAAGGCGTCATTTGCGTCGTCGAAGACTCGGTCACATACTCTCGCGTATGCTTCCTCGCCTTCTTCTTGCACCTGACGCCTTTCCGGCGCAAACGATCGGTACATGGGATCAATCCGCGGTTTCTCTGGAAGGGTAATCAACGCTGCTGCGGCGAGCGTCGAAGATGTCGCCGAAGCGGTGGTCCGCGTCGCCTTTTCGGGCGGCACCGTCATCCTGCCGAACGATACGAGCTACTTGATCGGATGCGATCCCTACGACTACGAGGCCATCGATCGCGTCTACGCGGCCAAAGGTCGACCCGATAACCGGCCGCTCACGCTGCACGTGGCGACGCCGGCGGAATTCTTAGAGTATGCTGGAGAAAACGCGCTTGCGGTCGTCGCGGCCAAACGGCTGCTTCCCGCGCCCGTCATCCTGTTGATTCGCAAGCCGGCGTTCATCAGCGACGAACTGGCCGCAGGCTTGCAGACGCTGGCGTTTCGCGTGCCCGACGACGAGTTCGCGCGGGCGGTGCTCGAGCGCTGCGGGCCGATCGCCGGAACGACGGCGAATCCAGCGGGCGGGGCGCATTACCGCGGCGGCGCGGATCGCTCGATGCTGCCGCCAGCGGATCTGCTCGTCGAGCACGGACCGACGCGGTACGACAGCGAATCATCCATCGTCGATCTCTCCGGTGCGCACGCGCGTCTACTGCGGGAAGGCGCGGTCTCGGAGCAGCGCCTCACGGAGTTGTTCGGACCGATCGAACGCCCGACGATAAAGGTACGCAAACTCGCATGATCCGATCCATCTCCGCACTCGCCGCCCTCGCGCTCGCCACGCCGCTCGCGCTCGCCACGCCGCCTCGTTCGCCCGCGCCGGCGCGATCGCCGGCGGCGCAGCGTTCGCCAGGCGCCCACGCGCGTTCACGCGTCCCGGCTACCGCGGCATCGCCGCCGGGAGCACAGGCGTCGTTCGATCTCGGCGTCTGGACGGTCCATGCCAGCTCGATCGACGCGAACTTCAAGAACGGCGACTTCAGCACGCCCGCGAAGATCGTCATGACGCGCGTCGGCGGCGACGTGTCGGCGGATCGCGCCAACGGCAACTACAAGAAGCAGGTGCTCTATCTCAACGGACACGTCGTCATGCACGACTCACAGGGCAATGGTCGTCAGCAGCCTCGAGGGCAGCGCTCAGTCGCAGTCGGCAGGCCCCTCGACGCTCACGGCGGATCAGGCGCAGATCGACGGAGCCGCGAAGGTCTACAAGGCGATCGGCAACGTTCACTACGTGCAGGCGGACACCGTCGTAGACGCCGACACCGGGACGCTCAACGACGCAAGCGCACAGCCTCTTGCTCGAAGGCACCGTCCACATCACGCAGGGCACGCGCAGCATGGCCGCGCGGAAGGTTCTCTACAACACCGAAACGGGAAGCGCTCACGCCGAGGGAGACGTCACGATGCAGTTCCCAAACGAAGTCCACCGCGGAATCGCGACGCCGAGGCCGCTGAAGATTCCGAAGAACCGCTTGACCCAGCCGGCCGGCAGTCCGAGCGCGCAGCCTTGAGGTGCCGATAGCCCGCCCCGGCGGCGATCTGCCGTTCGAGTTCGCTCGCCGCGAGATGCCGCTTGCGGCTCGAATGCGGCCGCGCACCTCCGACGAGTTCGTCGGCCAAGAGGACCTCATGGCATCGGGCCGCGTTCTGCGCACGGCCATCGAGCGCGACGCGGTGCCGTCGATGATCCTGTGGGGCCCGCCTGGCACGGGAAAAACGACGCTCGCGGAAATCATAGCGCGTTCGACGCGGCGCGTACTTCGAGCGCATGTCGGCGGTCAGCGCCGGGGTCGCCGATCTTCGCCGCGTCGTCGGCGAAGCACGGGCGCGCGAGCGCTCCGGCAAGCGCACCGTGCTCTTCATCGACGAGATCCATCGTTTCAACAAGGCACAGCAGGATGCGATTCTCCCCTACGTCGAGGACGGAACCGTCGTGTTCATCGGCGCAACGACCGAGAACCCGTCGTTCGAGGTGAACTCGGCGCTGCTGTCGCGAGCTCGGGTGTTCGTCCTCCATCCGCTCTCGGACGCGGAGGTCGGGACGATCGTGGACCGTGCGCTGGCGGATCGCGAGCGCGGCCTAGGCGCGCAGCGGGTAACGCTCGACGACGACGCGCGCCGCGTCTTCGTGGGGCTCGCCAATGGGGACGCGCGAGCGGCGCTCAACGCGCTGGAGTTCGCCGCGTCTTCGGCGGCCCAGCGCGACGGCGCTCGCACGATCGACGTCGCGCTCGTGCGCGAGGCGATGCAGCGGCGCGGCACCGCGTATGACAAGTCCGGCGAGATGCACTACGACACGATCAGCGCGTTCATCAAGTCGATTCGCGCGAGCGACCCGGACGCCGCCCTCTACTGGCTCGCGCGCATGATCGACGGCGGCGAGGATCCGCTGTTCATTGCGCGACGACTCGTGATCCTCGCCTCGGAAGACGTGGGGCTCGCCGACTCGAACGGACTGCGCGTCGCCGTAGCGGCGCAGCAGGCCGTGCACTTCGTCGGAATGCCGGAGGGCTTCTTTCCGCTCGCGCACGCGACGCTCTACCTCGCGACGGCGCCGAAGAGCAACAGCGTCGGAACGTCCTTTGCCGCGGCGATGGCGGACGTGCAAGAGACCCGCAACGATCCCGTTCCGCTGCATCTGCGCAACGCGCCGACGCCCTTGATGCGAGAGCTGGGGTACGGGGAGGGTTACCATTACGCTCACGACGACTACGACGTCAAGCAGTTGAACCTGCCGGAAAACCTGAGCGAGCGGCGCTATTATCGCCCGGACAAAAAAAGGCGGCCCGAGTGATTCTCGGACCGCCAGTTTCCCGTTGCTACTTCTCGGAGTGTGCGTTGGAGCTTCGCACGAATCGATAGTATAGCGACTAACTGTGAGCGACCTGTGAATTCCGAACGAATTTATCTTGACAATGCGGCTACCACCCCGTTGCGTTCGGAGGTCGCGGATGCAATGCGCATAGCGTTCGCTGAGAGCGGATTTAACCCAAGTTCTCTTCACGCTGAGGGGCGCCGGGCCCGCGCCGTGCTGGACGACGCGCGCGACCGCGTTGCCGCTGCGCTCGGCGCCAAGCGCGGCGAGATTATCTTTACCGGCAGCGGAACCGAGGCAGACAACCAGGCAATACTAGGAGCCGCTCGGGCGTTCCGCGCGGCCCGCGCACGCGATTGCGAGCGCGATCGAACATCACGCGGTGCTTGCGGCTCTGGAGCAACTGGAGAGCGAGGGTTTCGAGACGACGCTGCTGCCCGTCGAATCCGACGGAACGGTACAGCCGGAGACATTTGCGCAGGCGCTGCGCTCGGACACGCTGATCACTTCGGTAATGTACGTTAATAATGAAATCGGTACCGTGCAGCCCATCGCAGATCTCGCACGGATCGCGCGTCAACGCGGCGTTCTCTTCCATTGCGATGCAATTCAAGCGCCCAGCTGGGTCCCGGTCGACGTGACGGAGCTCGGCGTGGACCTGCTCTCGCTGTCGGCGCATAAGTTCGGGGGGCCCAAGGGCATCGGCGTGCTCTACGTGCGCGAGGGTATTGGACTTCTGCCCCTGGTCTGTGGAGGGGGCCAGGAGTCGGGGCGGCGCGCGGGCACCGAAAACGTCGCCGGGGCGGCCGGACTGGCCGCGGCCCTCGAGCTGGCCGCCGCGGAGCGGACAGAGAAGAGCCCGCGGGTCGCCGCGCTGCGCGACCGCCTCGAAGAGGGCATACGCTCCGCCGTGGCCGACGTGCGCATCAACGGGGCAGCGGGACCGCGATCGGCTAACATCGCCAACCTGAGCTTTGGGGGGGTCGATTCCGCCGCGCTGCTGATCGCGCTGGACCTCGCCGGGGTCGCCGTCTCGGCGGGCAGCGCCTGCACCTCCGGCGTACTCGAGCCGAGCCACGTGCTCGGCGCCCTCGGCCTCGATCCGAAGTGGGCTCATGGGGCAATCCGGTTCTCGCTGGGTTCGTCGACGACGCCCCTGGACGTCGAGCGGACCGTCTCGCTCCTACCCGGATTGATCGGCCGGCTCCGGGGGAATGGGTAGACTCGAGACGAACGGCGCGCGGCTGGAGGCACAAGCTTGAGCAGTACCGAGTACGGAAGCCTGATCCTCGACGTATGCGCCGGAGTGGGTGCCCTATTGGTGGGGATCGGCGTATTCGTCGGGATGCTGGCGTTGGCGAAGACGCTGCGCCGGCTGCGGGTGACCCTCGACGAGGTCGATCGACAGTTGGAAAACGTCAGCACGCCGGTGCGCAGCACCCTCGCGCACGTCGACGGGGTGACGAAATCATTGGAGGATGCCGCCGGAACGCTGTCGCGAACGGCGGACCTGACGAAGAGCGCGGTCGCGCCGGCCATCGTGAACGTCGGCGCGATGCTTGGCGGCGTGACCGCCGGTTTACGGCGATTGCTTACGGGAAAAGATCGAGAAGCTAGGGAGTAGTTAGCATGGGTAAAGGCAATGGTGGAGGCGGAGGATTCTTCGCCGGTTTTCTTATCGGTGCCGTCGTCGGCGGTGCCGCAGCGGTCCTGCTCGCGCAGGAGGAGACTCGCGATCGACTCGCCGGCAAGGCGCGCGAGGCGAGCAACTTTGCGATGGGCGCGACGGACGACTTGAGAGGAAAGGTTAACGATGTCACGTCGCAATGGCAGTCGAGCGTATCCGAACTCTACGAGCGAGGACGGCAAGTCGTCGAGAGCGCACGAGCCAATATCGACGCCGCCGTTGCCGAAGGCCGTGCGACAGCGGAGCAGACCCGCGACGAGCTCCAACGGAAAGCCGAGGAATAGCAAATTGGACATCAAGGTGAACGTACGCGAAGCGCCGGGTGACTGTTACGTCGTCGATTTGAGCGGTGAGATCGACGTCTACACGTCGCCGAAGGTCAAGGATGCGATCGGCGACCTGATCGACCGCGGCGTGTATCACCTGATCATCAACCTCGAGAAGGTGCGATACATCGATTCGACCGGCCTGGGCGTGCTGATCGGCGGTCTCAAGCGCGTCCGCGAGCACGGCGGGTCGGTAAACCTCGTCTGCACCAACCCCCAGATCAAGAAAATCTTCGATATCACCGGACTGGTCAAGATCTTCGGGATCTTCGAGAGCGAGGATTCCGCGATGAAGGCCCTGGTATGAATCTGCCCGTCCAGCGTGCGATTCCGGAGCTTGTCGAGCTGCGGATTCCGGCGCGGCCCGAATGGGTCGCGCTCGCGCGTCTGGCGGCGGCCACGGTGGCGAATCGGTTGAGCTTCTCGATCGAGGAGATCGAGGACGTGAAGCTGGCCGTCGCAGAGGCGTGCACGGCAGTAATCCAACACGAGAATCACGGCGAATACATTCAGCTCACCTGCGAGGCTCTGTCCGACTCGCTTCGCGTGCGCGTGCACGATAGTGGCCGGCACGGCGTCGACGCGACCGACGGACGGCGCATGGATTTCGAGGAGGCTCGCATCGCCGGGCTCGGCGTCTTTCTCATTCGAACTTTGATGGACGAGGTGAGCTACGACGTACACCCGCAGTTGGGGACCGACTTGCTGATGGTTAAGAGGTTGGCCGCATACTAGTGACCCACTAGTGCACGAACGGGACGACGCACGCCCCGACCGCGAACGGACGCGCGCGCTTTTCAAGAAGTTCATCCGCACCCGCCAGCGGCATTCCGAACACCCGGAACCCGCCAACACCGAGTACGAGCGAATACGCGACGAGCTCATCGTCGTGCACCTCAACTTGGTTCGGTTTCTCGCGGTGCGGTTTGCGAATCGCGGCGAGCCGCTCGATGACTTGGTGCAAGTCGGCACGGTCGGCCTGCTGAAGGCCATCGATCGCTTCGATCTGGAGCGCGGCGTCGAGTTCACCACCTATGCCACTCCGACGATCGTCGGCGAGATCAAACGTTATTTTCGCGATAAGGGCTGGGCCGTCAAGGTGCCGCGCCGTCTGCAGGAGCTTAACCTCGCCGTCAATCGCGCGAGCGACAAGCTGGCGATCGAGCTCGGTCGCAGCCCCACGGTGGCGGAGCTGGCCGCGCACCTCAACGCCGGCGCAGACGAGATCCTCGAGGCACAGGAACTCGGTCAGGCATATAACCTGCTGTCGTTGGACAGCGAGGTCTCCGGCGAAGCGGACAAAAAGTCGCAGACGCTCGCCGACACCGTCGGCGTATCCGACGCCGGGCTCGAGCTGCTCGAGGACCGCGCAAACCTCGAGCGCGCGTTCCGCGTGCTCACGGGACGCGAGCGCGTCATCATCTATCTGCGCTTCTACGAATCGATCTCGCAGACGGAGATCGCCAAACGTCTCAACGTCTCCCAGATGCACGTCTCCCGCTTGCAGGCTAAGGCTTTGGAGAAACTTCGCGCCGTTCTCGCTGAGTAAGATTCCCGCGGCCGTCGGCTCGACATGATGCCTCGTGACCGCTCGTCGCATTGGGCAAATAATAAACCGGGCTGCGAAGAAGGTCGTGGCGTTCGACGTGATGCCGAGGAAGCTCGGACCGACGAGCCCTTCGACTTCGCTCAGGACAGGCTCCGCCATGGAGGGCGGGAGCGAGGAGGCCGAGCAGCAGGAGCGGAGCCTGGATGGCGGAGCGACGAGCGCCCTTCGACTCCGCCGCTACGCGGCTCCGCTCAGGATGACAAGGGCGTCAAGTCGAACGCTGCGAGCGGGATGAAGAGCCAAGAACTCAGGCAGGCGTGGATCGATTTCTTCGTCGGGAAGCAGCACAAGCTGCTTCCTCCCGCGACGCTCGTTCCGCACGAGATGTCGACGACGCTCTTTACCATTGCCGGGATGGAGCAGTTCGTGCCGGTCTTTCTCGGCGAACAGCCGGCGCCTGCGCCGCGCGTGGTCACGGTGCAGCGGTGCCTGCGGGTCGCGGGCGCGAAGAGCGATATCGAGAGCGTCGGACGTACCGGGCGCCACGGCACGTTCCTCGAGATGCTCGGGAATTTCAGCTTCGGGGACTATTACAAGCGCGAGGCGATCGCGTGGGCGTGGGAGTTCGTCACGCAGGTACTGCGGCTGGATCCGCAGCGGTTGTACGTGACCGTGCACACGGGCGACGATGAAGCCGAGCGAATTTGGGTCGACGAGGTCGGTCTGGACCCGTCGCGCGTGGCACGCTTCGACGAAGAGAACTTCTGGACGATGGGCGCGACCGGCCCGTGTGGCCCGTGCACCGAGATCTTCTACGACACGGGCGCCGAGCACGCGAGCGATCCCGGCGATACGGGGCCGAATCTCGGCGACCGCTACGTCGAGGTCTGGAACATCGTCTTTCAGCAGTACAACCGCGGCGCGGACGCGCAACTTACGGAGCTTCCGCGCAAGGCGATCGACACCGGCGCCGGTCTCGAACGGATGCTCGCCGTCTGTAACGGCGCCGCGTCGATGTACGAGACCGATCTGTTCACCGATGTCGTGGCCGCGCAGCCTCCGATCGGGCGCACGTCGCTGTCCGAGCAGGAGCAGCGGGCTCGGCGAAACATCATCGCCGACCACCTGCGCGCGGCGACGTTCCTGATCAACGACGGCATCTATCCGTCCAACACAGATCGCGGCTTCGTGCTTCGCTTTTTGATCCGCCGCGCGATTCGCAACGGCAAGCTGCTCGGCTATCCGGACGGCTTTCTCGCAGGGCTCGTGCCCGCAGTCGTTCGTTCGCTCGAGCTGGGCTATCCGGAGCTGCGCGAGAGCGAGCCGCGCATCGTTGCCGCGCTCCGACTGGAGGAGCAGACCTTCGATCGTACGCTCGAGCGCGGCATGGCGATGCTCGATCGCGTGATCGACGAGGCGCTCGCGCGATCCGACCACGTAATCGGCGGCGAGGAGGCCTTTCTGCTGCACGATACCTACGGGTTTCCGCTGGAGCTCACGCGCGAGATCGCGGCGGAACGCGGAGCCGCCGTCGACACGGTTGGGTTCGATCGCCTGATGGCGGAGCAGCGCGAGCGCGCGCGACGCGACGCGGCGGCGAAGCGCGACGTCGTCGCGCTCTCGGACTTGCCGGCGATGCGCAGCGAGTTCACCGGCCACGAGCAGGGCTTGGAGTCCGACGGTGAGGTGGTTGCGCTGCTGCGCGGCGGAGCGACGACGCAATCGCTGGGCGCCGGAGAGGAAGGCACGATCATCCTGAGCCGCACGTCCTTCTATGCCGAGCGCGGCGGGCAGATCGGCGACCGGGGGACGATCGAATCGGAGGGCGCGGCGCGCTTCGAGGTGCGCGACACGCAATACATGGGCGATGCCATCGCGCATCACGGCATCCTGCTCCAAGGCGAGATGACCGTGGGAGAGCGCGTGCGCACCAGCGTCTCCGAACGCTGGCGGCGCGAGATTCGGCGGCACCACACGTCGGCGCACCTGCTCCAGCGCGCGCTCAAGGACGTGCTCGGCGAAGAGGTCAATCAGGCCGGCTCGTGGGTGGGCATCGACCGCATGCGCTTCGACTTTCGCTGGCCGGGCGGCGCGCTGACGCCCGAGCAGAAGCGCGACGTCGCGCATCGGGTCAACGAGATGATTCGCGACGATTCGCACCTCCTCACCCGCGTGCTCCCGCTCGAGGAGGCTAAGAAAACGGGTGCGATCTGGATGGCCGGCGAGAAGTACGGCGACATGATCCGCGTCGTGCAGGCTGGGCCGTCCATCGAATTCTGCGGCGGCACGCACTCGCACACGACCGCCGAGCTCGGCATGTTCCTGATCCTGTCCGAGTTCTCGATCGGCAGCGGCATACGGCGCATCGAGTCCTGCGTGTCCGAGGCGGCGGAAGAGTACGTCAACAAGCAGACGGATCTGATCGGGACGCTCGCCTCGTCGCTCGCGTCGGCGCCCGACGAGCTGAGCGAGCGAATCGAGAAGATGCAGCGCGACGTGAAGGATCTGCAGACTGCGCTCGGGCAGCTGCGCGCCAAGCTCGCGGCGGCCGAGGCGCAGTCGTACGTCGACAACGCGCAGCGCAGCGGCGATCGGGCCTTCGTCGGCGCGGTGGTCCAAGAGGCCGACGGCGACGCGTTGCGCCACCTCGGCAACGCGATCCGCGCGCAGCTGCGCAGCGGCGTCGTCGCCTTGGCCGGCGTCGACAACGGCCGCGTCAGCCTCCTCGTCAGCGCGAGCGACGATCTCGTGAAGGCCGGCGTGCATGCCGGCAACCTCGTCCGGCTCGCGGCGCCGCTGATCTCCGGGAAGGGCGGCGGCCAGGCCGCGCAGGCACAGGGCGGCGGAACCGATGCGGGCGGCGCGGAGGCCGCGCTGAGCGCGATCCGCGACGCCGTCTTCGCATGACGCGACGCGGCGCCGTTCTCGCGCTCGTCTTCTCGATCGGCGCTGCTCCGGTGCCACTCGACTCGCAGTACGTTCTGCAGCACTACGTGCTGGCCGTTGCGAACGTCGTGTCGCCGAAGGTCGTCGTGTATTCGTACACCGTCTCGCAGGTCGGACCGAGCAACATCGAACAGCGCCACCGCGTCTATCGCAGCGGGACGTCAGTGCGCGATGAGACCGTATGGGTCGACGGCATGACGCTACGCCGCAAGATCGTGCGCTTCTCGCATCGCGCGGACCGCTATGCCGTCGGCCGGTTCGCGCCGCGCCCGGACACCTATCAGCTGCTGTTCCTGGGCACGACGCGCGACGGGCGGCACCTGGACTACGTCTACGAGGCCACCCCGCTGAGCCCGACGTCCGGCGCGTGGATCGATCGGCTCACGATCGACGGCGAGAACTTTCTTCCGCGGGCCGTGCACTTTCACACGAGCGGCGTCGACGCGCAGGGCACCGGAAACATCGAGTTCGCGCCGTTCGGCAAGTACTGGATGCCGGTCGCGGCCGTCGCGCAGGCGCGCGTGAAGGGCAAGCCGGCTCGTGAGCTGATCACGTGGAGCGACTACCGGTTCCCGTCCAGCCTGCGGCCCTCGACCTTCCAGCCCCCCGAACCGCTTCCGCACGCAACTTCGCCATCGGTGTGACGGCGCGGATCAAGCCCGCATATCTCGCCGGCCTCGTCGCGTTCGTCGTGACGGCGCTGATATCGCGGCTCCATCCGACCCCATACAACAATTTCGTTCTCTTGGCGGGCGCGCTGCTGCACGGGCACACCTGGATCAATTGGCCCGGCGCGTATATCGACGCGCTGCCGTACGGCGGCCGCTACTACGTGATCGAGGCGCCGCTGCCGGCGCTGCTGCTGCTGCCTTTCGTCGCGATCTTCGGGGCGCAGACGAATCAGACGATACTCTCTCTCGTCCTGACGGGGATCGGCGTCGGCGCCGCCTGGGAGCTCGGCGAGCGCTTCGGCGTGCGGCGTTCGAGCATCGCGTGGATCTGCGCGTTCTTGCTGGCCGGCACGGACGTCTTGTGGTGCGGGATGCTCGGCGACGTGTGGTTCCTCGCGCACGTCAGCGCGGTCTGCTTCACGATGCTCGCACTGGTCGAGCTTGCCGGCAAGCGGCGCGGCTGGCTCGTTGCGCTCTTCGCCGCCTGCGCGTTCGAGTCGCGCTTCTCGATGGCTTTGGCCGTGCCGGTCTACGCCTATCTTCTGTTTTATCACCCGCAGCCTGTCGCAGGGCAGAGACGAAGCGGGGCGTCGTTTGCCGCCGTTCTGGGGGGCGTCGCGCTACTCTGGATTGGCTATAACTTCGCGCGCTGGGGCGTGTGGAACGACATCGGTTACACCGCGTGGTATCACCAGGACGAGGCCGGGATGCCGACCGGCTCGCCGTTTCGCTTCGAGTATTTGCCGTATCAGTTTTGGTCGTTCTTCGTGCAGACGCCGACCCAGCTGTCGGAGTTTCCCGGGCTGCGCCCCGAGTACTCGGGTGTCGCGCTCACCTGGACGTCGCCCGCGCTCGTTCTGGCGTTCTTCGCGCGAACACCGCTGCGTTGGGTGATCGCGCTATGGGCGGCGACGCTGCTCACCGCCGCTCCGAACTTCCTATATTACGTGAACGGCTACGCGCAATTCGGCATGCGTCACGCGCTGGACTTCGAGCCGTTCCTCGTCGCGCTGATGCTGCTCGCGGCCCGCGAGCGCATTACGGTCTGGGCCCGCGCGCTGATCGTCTACTCGTGCGCCGCTGGGCTGTGGGGCTGCTGGTACTGGCTAAGTTACGTCCGCACGTAGCGCGTCGTAGGCCGAGCGCAGCGCGCCCGGATCGCCGGCCGGCGGCCCGCAGGTTTGGCCGCTGCACACGCACGCCGTGACGGCGCCGTCCTCGGCCGGGAGCGTCCGAATCGCCACAAACGGCGCCGGCAGCCGCAGCGCCGCCTCGCGAAACGCTGCGGTCCGCGCGGGGGCGCCGGCGATGCGAACGGTGACCTCCGGCGCACAGATAGCGCCGCAGCGCGCGTGCGTATGTCGCCGCGAAAGGGCCGGCCGATGCAGACGTGCGCGCGTAGACGGCTAAGGTCGATGCGGCGCGGTCGCGGTAGCCCGGCGATTCCGTCAGCGCGGCCAGGCGCAGTAAGACCTCGGCAAACGTGCCGTTATCGCCGATCGGACGATCCGTAAGGGCGAGCCGTCCCACCGCGTCCCGCGTGGGCAGCCGGTCGTAGAATCCGCCGTCCTCCGCCGCGAAGTGCTCGATCACCGTGTCGCAGAGCGAGTGCGCGCGATCGAGGAAGCGCGCCTCTCCGGTCGTCTCGTGCGCATCGAGCAGCGCCCGCGCGTAGGCGACCTGATCGGTAAGCAGCCCGCGCACCTCCGGCCCGCCGCCGGGCTGCAACACGTGATACGCGAGACCGTCTGAGTCAACCAGGCGATCGTGGACGTTGTCGAGCGTCGTCTGCGCGATCGTCAGCAGCGCGTCATCGTCGAGCGCTTGCGCCGCCAGGCAGAGCGCTCCCGCCAGCGCGCACGTCCAGTTCGTGTAGGACGTTCGATCGACGTACGGCGCCTCTCGCTCGCGTCGTTGCTCGAGCGGAAGCGCGAAGTAGCTCTCGTCGGCGTCCTGGCTCCCCGCGAAGAATCCCGTCTGCGGGTCGAGCAACACTGCGCGAACATATCCCAGTTCCGAGACGAGCGTCGCGCGAAAATCCTCGGTCGGCGCGAAGGTCTCGAGCCCGGCGAGGACGCGCAACAGTCCGGCGTGATCTTCGGCCATCTTCTCGAAGTGCGGAACGCTCCAGTCGCGCGTGGTCGAATACCGGAAGAAGCCGCCCTCGACGTGATCGTACGTGCCGCCGCGCGCCATCCCGAGCATCGTGCGCGCGACCATGTCGTAAAGGTCCTGCGCGCCGCGCAGCCGCCACTCGCCGAGCAGAAACTCGTGCACCTCCGGCTGCGGGAACTTGGGCGCGTCGCCGAATCCGCCGAACTCTTCGTCGAACGCCGCGCGCAGCGTCTCCGTCAGCGCAACGATCGGCGCGTCGCTCAGCTCCTCGCCGGACTCAAGCGGGTGCGGCTGGCGCGCGCGCAGCTCGGAGGTGCGTGCCGCGATCTCGTCCTTGCGTTCGGAATAAAAGCGCGCGATCTCTTCGAGCACATTGCGCATCTGGTGCGGTGGGAGATACGTCGCGCCGGTCAGCGTCGTTCCGTCAGGCGCCAGGAAGGCGGTGGTCGGCCAGCCGCCCATGTTGTAGCGCGCGTTGATGTCCGGACGGCGGTCGTTGTCGACGCGCACCGGCACGTAGCTGCGGTTGATCGCATCGATGACGCCCGGGTCCGAATACGAGGTCTCATCCATGACGTGACACCAGTGACACCACACGGCCGAGATCGAGAGCAGGATCGGCTTGTCTTCCGCGGCCGCGCGCGCAAACGCAGCCTCGCCCCACGGCATCCAACCGATCTCGCCCGCGCGGTTGGGCCGCGGCGAGAAACGAAACTCACTCATCTCGATCGGGCGCTCCCTGGAGAAACGAAGCGGCGTAAAACACGGCGACCAACGCATACAGCGCAAGGCCCGCGATGCCTGCTGCCGCAGAGTGGGCGGCGTATGTCGCTCCGAAGAAGGCGGCGAACGCTAAGCTGGCGATCGCGTAGCGGCGGTGCGTCGCCGCTTGCATTCCATAGACCTCGCGGTCATAGAACCCGCCGGCACCGCGGCTGCGCCGCCACGCGATCGCGGCGACGCAGAGTGCGAGCGCCATGCCGCCGATGTTGTAGATCATCGCGATTCTAAGAGTACCGCGCCGAGCCGTCGAAGGCCAACGACGATGGCGGCCAATACGACCTCGTCGCGTCCGGGTTCGCTCGAGCGCTACCACCGCAAACGCGACTTCGCGCAGACACCCGAGCCGAGCGGCCTCAAGCGTAAGGCGGCGCGCGCGACGGGCCGCAGCAAGCCGCGCTTCGTGGTGCAAATGCATCGGGCGACGCGCCTACACTACGACTTCCGGCTGGAGGCCGACGGCGTGCTGGCGTCGTGGGCGGTCCCCAAGGGCCCGACGCTCGTTCCGGGCGACCGGCGCCTCGCCATGCATGTCGAGGATCATCCGCTCGACTATCGCGACTTCGAGGGCAACATCCCGAAGGGACAGTACGGCGCTGGCAGCGTCATCGTATGGGATCGCGGCACGTACAAGCTGGCCGAAGGCGACGATCCAGCCGCCGAGATCGCCGGCGGCAAGATCAAATTCATTTTGAATGGGAAGAAGCTGCACGGCGAGTTCACGCTCGTAAAGATCAAGGCGCGCGAGGGCGAGAGCGGCGAGCCGTGGCTGCTCCTCAAGGACCGTGACGAGTACTCCGACCCGAAGTACGATCCCGCGAAGCATCCGGAGTCGGTCAAAAGCGGAAAGACGCTCGCCGATATCGCCGCGGACAAGCGCGCCCCGACGTGGCAGTCGAAACCCACGGCGCGGCACGCCATGGCGAGCCGGCGCTCGAGCGTCAAGCGCGATCCGTTGCCCCATCCTAAGGCGCTCATGCTCGCGACGCTCGTCGATAAACCGTTCGACGATCCGGATTGGCTCTTTGAGATCAAGTGGGACGGCTATCGGGCGCTGTGCACGATCGACGACGGAAAGCTGTCGCTCGTGTCGCGCAACGGCTTGGACATGCTCGCGCGCTTCCCGGATCTGGCGGAACTAACGACGGCCTTCGCGAGCGTTCCGGTCATGGTCGACGGCGAGATCGTGAGCCTCGACTCGCACGGGCGCTCATCGTTTCAGCGCCTGCAGGAGTCGCAGAAGAAACCCGCGGGGCTCACCTACGTCGCCTTCGACCTGCTCTATGCCGACGGCACCGACCTGCGATCGAAACCCCTCGAGGAGCGCAAGACGCGGCTCGAGCGTTTGATTCGCAACGACGGCCTCGTGTTGTACTCCAAACACGTCGTCGATCGCGGCAAGGCGCTCTATGAAAACGCGCGCAAGCGCCGGCTCGAAGGGATCATCGGCAAGAAGTGCGACTCGACGTATCAGGAACGGCGCAGCCGCGACTGGGTGAAGATCAAGACCGGTCACGAGCAAGAGTTCGTCGTCGGCGGCTGGACGGATCCGAAGGGTAGCCGCAAAGGATTCGGAGCGCTGCTGCTCGGCGTGTATCAGAAAGATAAGCTGCGTTACGTCGGATCAGTCGGCACGGGCTTCAGCACCAAGCTCTTGAGCGAGCTGTCTGCCAGGCTGCGCCAGCTGGATCGCAAGACCTCGCCGTTCGTCAACGAGGTGGACGTGCGTCCGCGACCGCATTGGACCTCTCCGGAGTTGGTCGTCGAGGTGCGCTTCTCAGAGTGGACGCGCGACGGCTATCTGCGTCAGCCGGCATATCTCGGGCTGCGTCTAGATAAGCGCGCGCGCGAGGTCGTCGCGGAAATACCGGAGCACGTGTAGTGGCGCCGCAGCGCGTGACGCGGCGCGTAGGGTCGCACGAGCTCTCGCTCTCGAACCTCGACAAGGTCCTGTGGCCGGCCGACGGTTACACCAAGGGGGATCTGATTGCGTACTACGAGCGCGTCGCGCCCTACGCGCTCCCGCACCTGAAGGGCAGGCCGCTCACGTTGCAGCGCTACCCGAACGGCATCATCGGAGAAACGTTTTTCGAAAAACAGATCCCGCGCGGCATCCCCGACTGGGTCGAGCGGGTGACGGTTCCTACGCCGAGCGGATCGCGCAGCCAGATCACGTTCGTGCTGTGCAACGACCTGCCGACGCTCGTCTTGCTCGCCAATCTCGCCACGATCGTGCTGCACGTCTGGACGTCGCGCGTTCCGGAGCTTGAGGAGCCGGATTTCGTGATCTTCGATCTCGATCCAGGGGAGAAATGCACGCTGCGCACGCTGGCCGAGGTGACGCTCGGAGTGCGCGACCTGCTCGGAGAGATCGGGCTGAGGCCGCTGGTCAAGACGACCGGCGGGTACGGCGTGCACGTCGTGCTGCCGTTGCGTTCGGGCTACACCTACGACACGGCCAAAGTCTTTGCGGAGATCGTCGCGCGGCAGGCCGCGCAGCGGCTCGGAGAGAGCGTCACGTTGCAGCGGACCGTTGCAAAACGGCCGCAGGCGGCCGTCTATCTCGACTACGTTCAGGTCGGTCTGGGCAAGACGATCGTCGCACCCTACTCGGTCCGCGCCCGCGACGGCGCGCCGGTCTCGACGCCGCTGAACTGGTCGGAGGTCGAGGTGTTTGCGCGCCGCCGCGCGACGACCGCCCCGGCGGACGAGTTCGCAAAGATGAACATCCGCACAGCGTCCAAGCGATTCGAGCGCGAGGGTGACTTGTGGGGCGGCGCCCACTGGAAGAAGCAGCGCCTCGAAGGGGCCTTGGGCAAGGCCCAGCGACTTTGGTCGGAGCCGGGATAGACGACGGGATGCCCCTTGGGTAGAATAATGCACCTATGGCGCACGCAATTTGGTCAGGGGCGATAAACTTCGGCCTCGTAACGATTCCCGTCAAGCTCTTCACGGCGGTGAAGTCCGACGACCTCTCGTTTAATCTGCTGCATGCCAAGGACGAAGGGCGCATCAAGTACGAGCGCATCTGCAGCGTCGACGGCAAGCCGGTACCGTGGGACGAGATCGTTAAGGGTTATGAGTTTGAGAAGGGCGAGTACGTCGTGATCACCGACGAAGACTTCAAGGCAGTCAATCCTGAGGCGACGCAGTCGGTGGACATCGTCGAGTTCGTGGAGCTTGATAAGATCAACCCGATGTTCTTCGACAAGCCGTACTACCTCGAGCCGACCAAACAGGGACGCCACGCGTACGCGTTGCTCCGCGAGGCGCTGGCTACGACGAACCGCGTCGCGATCGCGCGCGTCGTCATCCGCACTAAGGAGTACATCGCGGCCGTCAAGCCCAGCGACGACGCGCTCGTACTCGAGCTGATGCACTGGGCGAACGAGATCGTCGAGACCGGCACGCTGGAGCTGCCCGACCGGGAGAAGCTGCCCGAGCAAGAGATGAAGATGGCGCGCATGCTCATCGACACGATGAGCGTCGACGAGTTCGAGCCTGAGAAGTTCAAGAACAACTACTACGATCAGGTGATGGCGATGATCGAGGCGCGCGCGGCCGGCAAGGAACTGCCCAAGCCGAAGAAGGCGCCGGCCCGAGCCAAAGTCGTCAATCTCATGGACGTGTTGGCGCAGAGCCTGGAGGAGAGCAAGAAGCGCCGCGTCGGGGGCAACGGCAAGGCGACCGCGACGAAGCGCCGCAAGAAGACGGCCGCCTAGAGGACCTAACCCTGGACGATCTTCACCGTGTCGGCGTCGCAGGCCACATTCACCGTGGCCTCGCCGTCGGTTAGCGCGTGTTCTCGTTCGCCGCGCGCGTTGCGTAGGCCGAGCGCCAGCGCGATGGCGGCGAGCGTGAACGACTCCATTCCGGCGTAACGCGAGCCGTAGGCGCCGAGCAGGCCGGTCGAGACCGGCGGCGCGAGGATTCCGGAGAGCGAGTCGAGCGATGAGCTCGTTCCGAGCACGGTCCCCTGCTCGCGATCCGACGCGGCGTTGCTGATCAGCGCCGTGATGCCCGTGTTGGTCAGCGCCATTCCGAACGCGAAGAGCAGCATGTTTACCGAGAGCGACGCGAGGTTATGGACGAAGGGAACCAGCGCGAAGCCGGCCACGAGCGAAACGAGCCCGACGTTGGACATCGTGCGGTCGCCGAGCCGCGCGGAGACGCGTCCGACGACGACGGCGTTCATGAAGACGTTGAACACGGCGAAGATCGAGAACAGATAATCGGTCTGCGCGAGCGCGAAGCCGAGCTGCCGCGCGAGGTACAGCGCGAACACAGCGAACCAGCCGTACAGCGCGAGCGCGATGGCGAACTTCTGCACGAGCAAACGTGCGAGGTGCGGGTTGCGGAAGCTTCGCATGAACGCGCCCATGCCGACGCGCTCCTCGTCCTTGACGCGCGTGCGCGACTCGGGCAGCATCGTGATCGTGAGCACGAGCGTTACGAGCTGCAGCGCGGCCGCCACCAAGAACGGCGCCGCAAAGCCGAAACGCGCGTAGAGCACGCCGCCGCCGAACGGGCCGAAGACCATGCCGGCCCCGAACATCGCGCCGATCAGCCCAAAGGCGCGCGCGCGTTCGTGCGGCGTGACGAGATCCGCCACGTACGCCTGCGTGATGCTGATGTTTCCGCCGGAGATGCCCTCGAGCACGCGCGCGGCAAAGACGACGCCGATGGGCGCGACCGCGAGCGCCGACGCGATTCCCGGCGCGAGGCCCAGCATCGCCCAGCCGATGGTCGCTCCGATCTGACTGACGATCAGCACCATCTTACGGCCGATCCGGTCGGAGGCGTTGCCCCACAGCGGCGCCGAGACGAACTGGCAGAACGAGAACGTGGCCATCAGCAGGCCCACGACGTAGGCCGACGCTCCAAAGTGCGTCACGAAATACGGCAGCATCGGGATCAGCATGCTGAAGCCGACGATATCGATGAACGTGATGCCGAGAATCGGCAGCAGCCTGCGGATCATGGGCGGGGGTGATTCGACATTTAGTCGCGCGACTCTACCGGCAGGACGATGCGCGAGAGGCGCTCGCTCTTGCGCGCGACGTCCAGCTTGTACGGCCGGCTGAGGTCGACGCTGGTCAGGATCTTGTGGAGGGCGTCCACTCCGGGGAGTCGCTCGCCCTCGAAGGCGAGCAACACGTCGCCCTCCTTCAACCCGGCGGTATCGGCCGGGCTTCCGGACTCGATCGAGACGGCCACGATCGCGCGGCGGTCGTCGAGCTGCATGCGCCGCGCCGCGGCGGCGTCGAGCACGATGTCCTGCCCCGCGATGCCGAGGTAGCCGCGCCGGACCTTGCCGTCGCGCATCAGCAGGCTCGCGACGTGTTTGGCCGTGTCGATCGCGATCGCGAAGCACAGCCCCTGACCGGGCAGGACCGCGGTGTTGACGCCGATGACTTCGCCGTTCGCGTTAACCAGCGGGCCGCCGGAGTTGCCCGGATTAAGCGCCGCGTCGGTCTGGATGATGTTGTCCATGAGCCGTCCCGATTGCGAGCGCAGCGAGCGTCCCAGCGCGCTGACGACGCCGGCCGTTACGGTGTAGGCGAGGCCGTATGGGTTTCCCACGGCGACGACGAGCTGGCCGGGGCGCAGCGTGCTCGAGTTGCCCAGTGTCGCGTAGGCGAGATCGGGCGCGTTGACGCGCAGGACGGCGAGATCGGAGTGCGGATCGTCACCGACCAGCGCCGCGGACAGCTCGCGGCCGTCGAGTAGCGCCACGCCGATGCGCTGCGCGTCGTGGACGACGTGACTGTTGGTGATCACAAAGCCGTCGGGCGTGAAGACGAAACCGCTGCCGTTTCCGCCGCGCCTGCGCGTGCGCGTTTCGATGCTCACGACGGCCGGACTCACGCGCTCCGCCGCCGCTGTGACGGCGTGCGAGTAAGGGTCGAGCTCGGCGGTGTTTTCAGCCTGGATCAAAGGGAGAACCATTTCGGTCACTCCAAACCGCGCGCGGTGCGGCGGGGTTTCCGGCGGCGCAAAGGGGCGTTGCCGACCGCCCCGAATCGTGCTCTGCTCTGCGCCCAGATGGCGGAATTGGTAGACGCGCTGGTTTCAGGTACCAGTGGTGGCAACACCGTGGGGGTTCGAGTCCCTTTCTGGGCACCAGTCCCTTTCTGCGCGGTCCGATTTGGTTAAGGCGACGATTGCGCGGCGAGCACGCGGCTCACTGATCGACTCGCGAGAAGCGCTGGGATCACGCCGACCAACTCGAACGCGGCCAGCCCGATCCACGGAAGCTGATAACCGAAAGCCTCCACCAGAGCGCCGAAGATCACCGGCGTCACGAAGGCGGCAAAGAGCGTCCACGTCAGTCCGACGCCGAGCGCGCTGCCGCTGCGCTGCTCGCCCCCGATCTCGGCGAAGCCGAGGACGCTGAGGCCGATCCATCCTTCCGCGGTGAATCCGAGCACGACCGCGGCCACAACGGCCACCCACAGCGGCGTTGCCGCGGTCATCGACGCGACGGCGAATGCGACGAGCGCGACCAGCACGCAGGCGAGCGCGAGCGGCAAGGCGCGGCTCGCGCCGAAGAATCGGTCGCTGACCCATCCCCACGAGAACCTCCCGCCGATCGCCGCGACCTGTGCCAGCGTGAACAGTCCAACGGCGACCGCAAGGGAATACCCGGCCCGATGCACGAGCGTCAGCGTGAAGAATCCCATGAGCGCGAACTGCGCGCAGATCAGCACCATCGACGTGAGCGTGAGAAAAACGAGGCGGGAGTCGCGGGCGATCGTCAGCATGTCGACGAGCATCGCGCGCATCGAGATGCGCTCGCCCGCAAGCTCGTGCGGCTCGCGATACAGCAGCGAGGCGATCGAGCACGAGACGACCGTGAGAAATCCGGCCGCCGCGAGCGCGCCGCGGTATTGGAAGTGCACCGCGATGGGCGGCAACACGATGGCGCCTACGGCTCCGGCGATCGGCACGCCCGCCATTCGCACACCCATCGCTAAGCCGCGGTCGGCCTTGCGGAAAAAGAAGATGATGGCATGGCTTCCCGCGGGCGTGGCCGCGGCGTAACCAATGCCGTAGACGAGCAGCCAGCAGATCAGCCACGCGTAGTTCTCGACGAGCGACGCTCCGATCAGCGCGAGCCCCATGACCGCGCCGCTCCAGAACACGACCGCCCGGTCGCCGAAGCGATCGGTGAGGAGCCCGGCGATACAGGTCGCGGCCACCGAGCCCACCAGTTGGACCGCGAGAATCCACCCCAGCTGAGTCTGTCCGACGTGCAGCGCCGCGGTGAAGAACGGCATGAGCGCTCCGGTGGACATGAGGCAGAGCGACGCGCCGGCCATTGCGCCCGTGAAGAGCACGAGCACTTCGATCGGCGACTCGGGGAGCGGGTTGTGTGGCCTGGGGTTTCGCGCGCGCGATGACATGGCGCGGGGGTTTCGTCGCGGGATGGCGGCGAAGCTGCCGATGATGACGGACCGCGACGAGCTGAGGCGGCATCTGACTATTTTCGCGGTGACCGCGCCGAGCGCGGCCATCGTGTGGTTGATCTTCCACGCCGTCTACGAGAATCTCACGGTTTCGGCCAAGGCCGTGGGCTACGTCGACTCGATGACGCAGGCGGGCATCGACTTCGGTTATCTCGTCATGATCGTCGGCACGGTGTTGCTCGCGCTCGTCGCGATGCGCTCTGCCTTTATCTGCGTCCGGCTCCTCCTGAGGCATCAGCGCTAGCCGCGCCGTGCGCGTCCAGCTCGTCGTCAACCCGCATTCGCGGCGCGGCCGCGCACTCGGCCGCGACGTGCGGCGCGAGCTCGCGCTGCGCGGCATCGACGCCGTCGAGAATGCGGCAAGCCCGCAAGGTCTCGACGCGATCGTCGTCGCGGGCGGCGACGGCACGTTCGCTCGAGCGATCGGCACGGCGCTGGCTTTCGGCCTGCCGATCGGGCTCGTGCCGCTGGGGACGTTCAACGATCTGGCGCGCACGCTCGCGATTCCGTTCGATGTCGCGGGCGCATGCGAGACGATCGCGCGTGGCCGCCCGCGCGCGATCGACGTCGCCCGCGTGAACGGCGCGTTCTACGCCAGCGAGGCGAGCATCGGCGTCTCCAGCCGCGTGACGCGGCTGCAGAAGGCGCGCGACAAGCGGCGCTTTGGGCTGCTCGCCGTACTGGCCGGCGCGGTCGCGGCCGTAAGGTTTCTGCGGCCGTTCTACGCGTGGATTTCCTACGACGGCGCGACGGTGCGCCTGCGCACCGTTCAGCTCACGGTCGCCAACAGCAATCATTTCGGGGGCTTCATCACGGTCGCGGACGCCGCGGTCGACGACGGCTGGCTGGACCTGTACTCGGTCGACGTCGAGGACGCCGGGAGCGTCGTCGAGCTCGCCGGCGCGCTGCTGTCCGGGAAGCCGCGAGCCGCGGAAAACGTGCGCACGTTTCGCTCCACCGCCTTCAGCGTCGCCACGATGCGCCCCCGGCACATCGTCGCCGACGGGGAGCCGGCCGGGAAGACGCCGGCGCGTTTCGAGATCCTGCACAGGGCACTGCGCGTCTTCGTCCCGGAGGGCGCGGCACGGTAATAAGCAAGCTAGCCTTCCTCCGTGAAAACTTTCGCGGGCGGCGTGCGTATATACGTGAAGAAGGGCATCAACGTTCTCTGCAGGAGCGCCACAATGAGCCTCTATCTTTTCGGACCCTTTGAGCTGGATGCCGAGCGTCTACTCTTGCTCGACCGCGGCGAGCCGATTCCGATCGGGCCGAAGGTTGTCGAGACGCTGTTGGCGCTGGTCGAGCATCCCGGCGAGCTCTTCGCCAAGAGCGCGCTGCTCGCTAGGATCTGGCCCGAAGGCTACGTGGACGAGGCGAACCTCGCGCAAAACATCTACGTCTTGCGCAAGACGCTCCGGTCGCGCTGGAACGTCGAAGCGATCGAGACGATCCCGCGGCGCGGCTATCGCTTCATCGCGCCCGTGCAGTGCTGCGACGATGCGCCCCGGCCGCAGCCGGCGCACGCGCCGCCTCCGCCGCCCGCACGGTTGCGCCCGAGTTATCGCCGCTGGGCTATGATCGGGGCCTCGGGTGTCGCTCTCGCCGCCGCGCTGACGCTGGCGATTGCGATCCCGCGGGGAGTGGGCGCGCGTTCGGGCCTCTCCGCCGAAGGCACCCGCCTCTACGAGATCGGCCGTTACTATTGGAACCTGCGCACGCGCGACAGCATCGCACGGAGCGTCGATTACTTTACCCGGGTCGTTGATTCCGATCCCCACGACGCGCGCGGCTACGCGGGCCTGGCGTCGGCCGACGCCATCATGGCGGACTACGGCTACGGCGCGGCCCCCGCCAAAGTGTACGCCGCGCGGGCGCGAGCCTATGCGCACAAGGCGCTCGTGCTGGACCCTGATAGCGGTGAGGCCTACGCCGTCCTCGGCATGCTCGCCACCGAGAAGAAGAGCGGCAGCATGCCGAACCTGATCGAGGCGTTCAAGGATCTGCGGCGCGCGATCGCGCTCGATCCGACCAGCGGCCCCGCCCACCTCTGGTACGGGGTCGCGCTGCTTGAGAAGGGTCGGCTGTCCGAGGCTTACGGCGAGCTCAACAGGGCAGCGGTGCTCGACCCTCTGTCGGTCGCCACGACCTCCTGGCTCGGAACCGCCTCCTACCTCGAGCGCCGCTACGACGATGCTATCGCGTACGCGCGCGAGTCGCTGGACCTTTCGCCCCAGCGCGCCGACGCCTACCAGACACTAGGTCTCGCCTACGAGGCGCTCGGGAACGACTCGCGCGCCGCGGCGGCGTTCGCCCGGCTTGCTGAGGTCTGCGTGGAGTGCCGCGGCCAGGCCGCTGCGCTGCTTGCGCCGGTCTACGCCCGCACCAACCGCCTCGCGGAGGCCCGGGCCGAGATCGCGTTTGCCCAGAGCCACAAGAGCGACGTCGCGCCGGAGGACCTGGCGCTGGCGTTCGCGGCGGTCGGCCGGCGCGGAGCGGCCATCGACCTCCTGCGCCGCTCGCGCAGCGAATACGTCGCCGCCGAGATGGCCAACGACCCGCGCTTTGCGCCGCTGCGCAACGCCATCGGGGTGGCCGCGGTCCCGAAGCCCGCCTAGCGAAAAAATTTTCCGCCCCGGCCTTGACACGGTCGTACTGTTGAGCTATTGTACTAGTGTACTAGTACGACAGTTCGATGGTACTAGACTTCAAGGAGGGACCAAAATGACGCACACGACGATTTCTTTCGACTCCGAGACGGCCCGCGAGACGCGCACGCCGGTTCGGCTTCCCGACCGCAGACCGGCCGGGCTGTTCCCTGGCTGGGGACCCAAGTTTTAGGAACGCCACGATGCCGGCCGTTCTTACGGTCGATCCGCGCAGCGGCGTGCCGATCTACCTGCAGATCATCGAGCAAGTAAAGCGATCCGTCGCACTCGGGATCTTGCAGGCGGGCGAGCAGCTCCCTACGGTCAAGCAGCTCGCGATCGACCTCACCGTCAACCCCAACACCGTCGCGCGGGCATACCGCGAGTTGGAGCGCGAGCAAGTGATCGAGACTGCCCCCGGAAGGGGATCGTTCGTTCGCTCCAACGGCGTGACGGAGGCGCCCAAGGTGGCCGCGGAGATCGGCCGCGACGCGCTCGACGTTGCACTGCGCGAGGCGAAGTCGGTGGGGTTGGGGCGTGACGAAGTGCGCAAGCTCTTCGACGCGGCCTTGCACCGCTGGTTCCCCACCATTGAGAAGTGAAGACATGAGCACGATCACGATTTCGAACCTGCGAAAGTTTTACGGTAGGATCCCCGCCGTCGACGGCTTCTCGCTCGAGATTCCCGGAGCGAGCGTCTTCGGTCTCCTCGGCCCCAACGGCGCCGGCAAGACCACGACGTTTAAGTGTATGCTCGGGCTGGCGCATCCGACGAGCGGTGAGATACTGTATGACGGAAAACCGCTCGTGCCCGAGATGTTCGAGCGCATAGCTTACATCCCCGAGCGCAGCGTTCTGTACGACTGGATGACGGTCGAGGAACACGTCGAGATGACGCGACGCGCCTTTCGGGCGTTCGATCCCGCGCGCGCATTCGAGCTGCTCGCCACGTTCAACATCGACCGGCGCCGCCGCGTGCGCGCCCTTTCCAAAGGAATGCGCACCGCGGTGATGGTCGCGCTGGCGTTCGCGCGAAACGCGGAAATTCTGGTGCTCGACGAACCGACCGGGGGCCTCGATCCGGTCAACCAACGGCACGTCTTGAGCCTCATGATCAACGAGGCGGCCAAGGGCAACTCGGTAATATTTTCGTCACACCAGATCGGTCAAGTCGAGCGCGCCGCCGAGCACATCGCGGTCATGGACCGCGGGCAGCTCGTCCTCCAAGGCCTCGTCGACGATCTCAAGGCCGACCGCAAGATCGTGGAGGGAATCTTCCCCGACGTCAGCTTCACGCTCGACGGGATCGCCAACGATTCGCGGGTGGCGCGAACCGATCGGACCGAGCGGATCGTCCGGCTGCTGGTCACCGGCGGCGCGGATGAGATCGCCGAGCGCCTTTCCAACGCGGGTGCGATGGGTGTGCGCGTGCTCGATCTCAACCTCGAAGACATCTTCCTCTACGCCGTTTCGCCGGCGACGGCCACTACGGACGTCGTCGCAAAGGAAACCTCGTCATGAATTACGTCGAATGGCTGCGCGTCCGCAATTTGCTCAAGCTCGTCGCGATCATCTTGGCGATCTTGGTCGTGCTTGCCGTGGTCCTGCGCGTCTCCTTCTCGCGGTACATGTCACCGGAGGCCTGGGTCGCGCACGCCGCGATGGAGCGCGGGACGCACGAGACGCGCGTGACGCTGCCCGACGGGACGAAGCGACTGATTCTCGACAACCCCTCGAAGCGCACGCGCATCGTCGTCGACGATCACGGATATGCGGGCCGGCACATCGTCATCACCGAACCTACGAGCGCGTCGCACAATGATACCGACCATGTCAACGTCGGGAGCATTCAGGTCATGGAATCGCGCCACGGCTCGATGACGACGACGGTCATCGACACTAACGGCGCGGTGCCGATGATCTATTACATGCTGCTGGCCGACATCGTGGCGCTGATCGTCGCGACGATACTGGCTGCACCCTTCGCGCGCGAGGCCGACGGCCATCTAGAGATCGCGCTGACGAAGCCGATCTCGCGGGTTCGATTCGCCCTGGGCACGATCGGCGCGGACGTCGTAGGCATCATCGCCGCTTCGTTCATCACCGTCGTGGCGTTCTATCTCTGCCAGCTGCTCTTCGAGTCGGCCCGCGTCGACTTCAGCGGGATCAACTCGCGCGCGATCGTGATGGGCCTCGCGGCTCCGCTGGCCTGGTACGCGATGCTGTGCGCCGCCACGACGTGGCTGCACCGCTCGTACGGCGCCGTGCTGGGATTCGCTTGGCCGGTCGTCATCCTCATCGCCGTGCTCTCCATCATTCACCCTAGCAACGTGGTGGCGCTGTTCATTCACGACGTGGCCTGGGTGCTGGCTCACATCATTCCGTTCTCGTACGTGCAGTGGGCGATGCCCGATTCACATAACACCCTCACCTACCAGGGCGGCGACTTCGCCCGCCGTCTTTCGATTGAAATTCTGCTGTTCGTAGTGTACGGCGCGCTGGCCATCTGGAAGTGGCAGCGCGTGGAGGCGTAATCGTGGAAATCATTGGAACAAACTTTACGCTATCGCTCGGCTCCCTGCGGCTGCGATTCGTCTTGGCGCTCGAAGACAACGAAGAGCAGACCAAAGAAAAAATCCGCCCGCCGCACAAACTGCGCGTCGTTCCGGAAGACGAATACGTTCGCTAGAGCACGAACCCCGTACGGATGGCTGGGCGGGCGTACTTGAAGCCGTCTTTGGTGATCGTGTAGAGGTAAATGTTCGGGATCAGCGGATCGCCGCTGATGTTGAACGCGAACTGTCCGATGAGCGTGGTAAACGTGCCGCCGGACTGGAGCGAATGCAGCAGACCGAACTTGCTGGTGGCATTCGCCCGTTGCACGGCGGCGATCATGACCTGCGCGGCAGCGTAGCCGAAGGCGGAGAACGCGGTGATCTGGCTAACTTCGCGCTGAAAATCGCTCACCAGCTGGATCGCGCTGGGGACCTTGTCGAGCGGCGGCATGGGCGAGGCGACGTACGCACCCGCCAGGGTCGCCGCGTAGTTCGTGATGGTGTCCAAATTGAAGAAGCCGTCGCTCGCGCCGAAGTCGCCGGCGTAGCGCGCCAGGCGCAGCGCCTGCGCGACCGGTCCGAGCTCGGCGGTCTTACCGGCGAGAAAGACGAAGCCGGGCGCGCGGTCGAGCACGGTGCGCGCCGCTGCCGCCGGGTCGGTCTTGTCGAGCGGGAAGAGCAGCATGTCGGCCGGGTGTCCGTTGGCCTTAGCCTGATCCACGAAGCCGCGCGCCACGTCGTATCCGTAGTCGCCGTCGAAGGCCACGGCGATCGCGGCGACGCCGCGCTTTCCCTCGAGAGCGGTGCTCGCGAAGAGCCGCCCGGCCGAGCTGTCTTTGGCAGGGAGGCGATACACGTTGTGAAATCCGCGTTTCGTCACGGCATCCGCGGTGACGGTCGGCACGATCACCGGCAATCCTTGATTCGCATAGCGAGAGAGCGCCGCGAGCGTCATTGCCGCGGTGAGGTTCCCGACGACGCCGATCACAGAAAAATCCGCGCCGGCGACGTTGACGTTGGACGCCGCCACGCCGGGGTCGTTGCGATCGTCCAGCGGGCGCATGCCCCAGACGTGCGACACAGGCGCGTTGAAACGGTTCGTCTCGTCGACCGCGGACTGTACGCCCTTGACGACCTCCTGACCGTATTTCTGCAGCGAGCCGGTTAGGGTCACGTTCACCGCAATCGTTAGCTGCGGCAGGAACTGCTGCTGCGGCTGGATCGGCTGGCCCGGGATCACCTGAGCGCCCGCGCGGGCGCCGGCGCCTGCGGCCGCGGCCGCAGCAGCCGCGATGAACCGCGCGCGTTTCATACGAAGCCGCCGACGGTCGTGAGCAAGAAGAGAACCGAAAACAGCATGTTCGAGATGAAGACTCGCTCGTTGATGACGAAAAGGTTGGCCCCGCTGCGAAACAGGTACTCCTCATACAAGATAAGTCCGGCGACTGAGACCACGCCGAGATAGTACGTCGCGCCCGCGCCGGCGAGCATGCCGGCGCCGGCTAGGAGCAGCAGCATCCCGATGTGCAGGAGGATTGGGAGACTGCGCCCGCTGCTCTCGCCGAAGCGCACCGGCAGCGAGCGTATTCCTTGCAGGCGGTCGACCCCGAGGTCCATGAGAGCGTAGATGATGTCGAAGCCCGCCACCCATATCGTGACGGCAGCGAACAGCAGGATGGCCGGCAGCGTGATCCGGCCCGCGATGCCGATGTATGCGCCGAGCGGCGCGAGGCCGTCCACCGCGCCCAGCACGAAGTGGCCGGCCCAGGTGAACCGCTTGCAGAGCGGATACACCAGCAACAGCACCACGGCGATCGGCATCAGCTCGACGCACAGCGGGTTGAGCTTCAGCGCAGCCCAGAGCAGCACGGCGATGCCGGCGGCCGCCGCCCAGAGCATCGCCGCCGGGGCGAGCGCGCCGCTCGCGACAGCGCGGCGCGCCGTGCGCGGATTGCGCGCGTCGATCTCGCGATCGAGAAAGCGGTTCGCCGCCATGGCCGCGGTGCGCGCGCCGATGACCGCCAGCGTGATCCACCCAAGCGCGGCCAGCGACGGAATGCCGCGCGCGGCCAGTATCGCGCCGACGTAGGCGAAGGGCAGCGCGAACAGCGTGTGCTCGATGCGGATCTCCCGCAGAAAGATCGCGAAGAGCCTCACGGTCTGCGTTGCGGCCCCTGACCCGACCACGCGTCCGGCACGAGCCCTCGCTCGATCTTCTCCAAGCCGTATTCGCGCCAGCGTCCGTCCACGAGGTTGCGCGTCGCCTGGTCCATGATCATGTCGGGCGGCCACTGTCGCGTGTAGCCTTCGGACGCGTCTTTGCGTGTGGCGTCGATGCCGACCTTAACGCCGTACGCGACGCTGTAGGAGCCGTGATCGAGGTCGTCGACCGGCCCCGGCATCATAACGACGTCACGTTCCGGCGCCAAATTGTTGAGGACGAACCACGCGACCTCGCGTGGGTTCTGGACGTCGACGTCGGAGTCCACGACGATCAAGACGCGCGTCAGCATCATCATGTGTCCGAGTCCCCACAGCGCGTTCATGACCTTCTTGGCCTGGCCGGGATACGACTTGCGAATCGACACGATGGCGAGGTTGTGAAATCCGCCTTCGACCGGAAGGTTCATATCGACGACTTCGGGCAGCATCGCTTGCAGCAGCGGCAAGAAGATGCGTTCCGTCGCCTTTCCTAGCCACGCGTCCTCCATCGGCGGCTTGCCGACGACGGTCGCCGGATAGATCGGATCGCGCCGGTGCGTGATACACGTAGCGTGAAACGTCGGGTATCGATCGGCGAGGCTGTAGACGCCGGTATGATCGCCGAACGGGCCCTCGATGCGCACGTCCTCGTTGTCGACGTATCCCTCGAGCACGAACTCGGCCTCGGCCGGCACCATGAGGTCGACGCTCTTCGCGCGGACCAGCTCCACCGGCTTGCCGCGCAGGAGACCGGCAAACGCGAACTCGTCGAGCAAGGGTGGCAGAGGGGCCGTGGCGGCGTACGTCAGCGCCGGATCGGTGCCGATCGCGACGGCCGCCGGAACCTTGGCGCCCCATGCGTCCGCATGCTCGCGCCCCTGCTTGTGGCGCTGCCAATGCATCGCGCTCTCGCGCGGTCCGAAGACTTGCATACGGTACATTCCGACGTTATTGCGGTTCGTGCGCGGGTCTTTCGTAATGACCAGCGGCAGCGTGATGAACGGCCCAGCATCGAGCGGCCACGTTGTCAGCACCGGGAGCTTCGTGAGATCCGGCTCCGTCACGACGACCTCTTGAACCCCGCCCCTGCGCACGACCTTAGGGATCGCGTTGGCGAGCGGCGCGAGGCGCAGCGTTCCCCACACCTTGGAAATGAGCGATCCCGAGGGCGGCGTCACGGCGATGAGCTCGCGGATTCGCTGCCCGACCGCGTCGAGGTCCGGCGCATCCAGCGCCATCGCCATGCGCCGGCGCGTCCCGAATTGATTGGTGAGCACCGGAAAACGCGACCCTTTGACGTTCGAGAAGAGCAGGGCCGGGCCGCCGGCCTTCACGACCCGGTCGGTGATCTCGCTCACCTCCAGGCGGGGATCGACGCTGGCCGTGACGATGTGCAGCTCGCCGGCTTTTCGCAAGGCGTCGACGAAGGAGCCGAGGGAGTCAAAGGGCATGGCGCGGTGAATTACGCGCCCGAGCCTCCGACTACTCCACGTGCGCGGGAATGGCGGCGACGAAGCGCGCGCCGCCGCTGGGCGCGACGTCCACCGTTACGGCGCCCTCGTGCGCGCGTGCGATCCACCGCACGATCGCGAGCCCCAGGCCCGTGCCCGACCCGTCATCGGCGCGCCGATAGAATCGTTCGAAGATGCGCTCCCGCTCGGCGGGTGGAATGCCGTCGCCGTCATCGTCGACGATGATTTCGCTGATGCGGCCGTTTTGGCGCGAAGCGACGAATACGCTCGCGCGTGCGTGACGAATCGCGTTCTCGAGCAGGTTGCGCGTCAGCTCGCGCAGGCGCCGTTCGTCTCCGTCGACGATCGCGCTCGCGGCCGAAACGCCTAACCGAATGCCGTGCGCGTCCGCAACAGGCTGCGTGTCGCGCGACGTTCGCGTAACGATCGCGGCCAAGTCGACCGGCTCGCAGTGCAGTGCGCGCCGCGCCGGATCACGCGCGAGCGTCAACAAATCGCTGACGACGTCGGACGCGTCGATCGCGCCGCGCGCGATGCTCTCGAACGCCTCGCGGCTCTGCGGCGACGCATCGGTTCGCGCGGCCTGCGCGATCGCGGCGATGGCGGTCAACGGGGAGCGGAGCTCGTGTGCCGCATCCGCGGCGAAGAGCCGCTCGCGCTGCCGCGCCGCCTCGAGCGGCGCGATCGTTGCGCGCGCCAGAACGTAGGATGCAATCGCGACGATGGCGACGAGCGGGGCGTCCAGAGCCGCGATTGTGATGACGACGCGGCGCATGGCGGTCGCGAACGCGCTGCTCCCTTCGGGCGTACCCAGCGCGGGCGCCAGCATCGACGCGTACTCCCGGGCCATGAAGGCGTAGGCGCCCGCGTTGAGCGCGAGCATTACGCAAACGAATATGGCCAGGTAGAGGCCCGCCGCGCGGACGGTCAGCCTCGTAGGCGGTATCCGATACCCCACACGGTCTCTATCACACCGTGCGCGCCCAGTCCCTTCAGCTTGCGGCGAAGCTGGCTGACGTAGACATCGACGATGTTGCTCGAGCCGTCAAAATCGTAGTCCCAGATGCGTTCCACGATCTGCGCGCGCGACAAGGCGATGCCCGCGTTGCGAGCGAGAAACTCCAGTAAGCGAAACTCCGTCGCGCCCAGGACCACCGGATTTCCGTCGTACGTGACGGCTCGGGCCGTGAGATCCACGCGCAACCCGCCGGCTTCGACGACGCCCAGGGCCGGGCGCTCGGCGCGGCGGAGGATTGCCGAGATGCGCGCGATGAGCTCCTCTTCGACGAAGGGCTTGACGAGGTAGTCGTCGGCGCCGCAGTTGAGGCCGGCAACGCGATCCTCTACGGCGTCGCGCGCCGTGAGCATGAGGATCGGCGTCTGGACTCCTTCGGCCCGCGCCGCGCGCGCCACCGCGAAGCCGTCCATGCCGGGGAGGCCGACATCAACCACCGCGGCGTCGTAGCAGCGGCGCAGCAGGTGATCGAGCCCGGCTTCGCCGTCGCCCACCACGTTGGTGGCGAACTTGCGCGCCTCGAGCATCTTGCGTATCGACTCGGCCACCGCGCTGTGATCTTCGACGACGAGCACTCGCATTGAGAGAACCTCTGCCTCCTAGTATTTCAGCGGCCCGGGGAAGGCGACCGTCAGCGCTCCGCTCAGGTACGGATGCTGTCCAGGCGACTGCACCTCTTGCATCAGTACGCGGAACGGCGCGATTTGAACGGCTCCATAGTACACGAAGTCGCGGTTGATGAACGGGTTGGCGAAGGCGTCGTAGCGGACGCCGAGGTACGCGTGCGGGATCGGGTAGTACTTCAGGCGCACGTATCCGCCCGAAGAGTGTTGATTCGTCAAGAATCCGTCCGCGTCGTGATCGTCGCCGTACCATTGCTCGGCCTGTAAGTCGAGATCGCCATAGCTGGCGTGGGCCAGCAGTCCGTACCGCGTGTAGAGGTCGGCGAAGGGGAGGCGCCCCGCCGGCAACACGCCGAGCGAACCCCCCAGCGCGGTGCCGCCGATGTCGGCCTCGGCGTGCTGGCTCTGGACGAGCGTCTGGCGGAGCCAGAGCCCGAGCTCGGGCTGCGTGAGCCACGTCGTCTCGCCCGTGGCGATCGGCTTACCGCCGTACGCCGAACCCTGATAGGAACCGAACGCGGCGGTGGCGTCGACCTTCAAATTCCCGAACGTCCGCTCACCCATGATGCCCCAGCGCGGGGACGACAGCGGCAGGTTGTTCAAGCCGACGTGCGCGCCGTAGTAGCCGTACTGCTCGAGATCGTCGAGGCGCTGGCCGGGTGATTGCGCGAGCGGAAGCTCGAAGAGGCCGCCGCGGATCAGCGTCTGCGTGTGCGCGTCGTATCCCGCCGCGAACAGCAGGTACGTCGCGGACGGACCACCGGCCGCGCCAAGATTATAGTGCAAAAAGAGCGTGATCGGTCCGATGTTGCCGCTTCCGAGCACGATCCCGCCTCCCTGCCATTGGCGCGCGCCCGCCGCGGGATGTTCGTCGTATTCCATCTGATAGCGAATCGCAAAGACCGTCGTGCCGTGCTCGGGCAGCGGCAGGCGGTAGCCGTGCGAGCGGAAGTAGTTGCCGAACGCGTTCAGCTCCGGGAGCACGCTGTGGCACTGCCCGCAACGCAGGTGATAGCGCTGTGCGAAGATCGGAATTGCGGAGGCCGGCGAGGCCTCGACGAGCACGAAGAGCGCGGCAAGCGCGGCGATGTAGAGCTTACTGCGCAACGACGACTCCTCGCATGCCCGCGCCATAGTGAAAGAAGCAGCCGTAGAAGTACGTTCCGGCCCGGTCGGCGGTGATCGTTTGCGACGACGTCCCGGCGAGCAGCGCGCCGCTGCTGAAACCGCCTGAGAGATTCGTTCCGCTCTGTTGCAGCGCGCTCGCGCCGAACGGCGATCCCTTAGGAAACTGCGTCGCAGCCGGGATAAGCGTCGCCGTGTGGGTGAAGCTGTCCGTGTTCATGAACCGGATCTGCGAGCCCACCGCTACGGTCGTAACGGGCGGCGCGTAGCCGGCGCTCAAGCCGTACGGCGTCGGCTGCGGCTGGTTGAGCGTCAGGTTCACGTCGATCGTAATGCCACCGCTTCCGCCGGTCGGCACCGGAGTGCCGCCGTTCGTGCACGCCGTCACGTACACGAACGCCAGCGCCGATGTGAGTCGTAACTTATTGCGCAACGATTGCCGCCCTCATCGGAGCGCCGTAGTGGAAGAAACAACCCAGGAGGTAGGTTCCGGCCCGATCGGCCGTGATCGTCTGAGACGACGATCCGGGCTGCAACGTACCGCTGCTGAATCCGCCCGAGAGCGTCGTGCCGTGCTGCATCAGCGCCGAGAGCCCGAAGGGCGAGCCCTTCGGGAAATGCGTGGCGTCGGGAATGAGCGTGGCCGTATGCGTGAAGCCGTCGGTGTTCAGGAAGTGAATCTGCGAGCCCACCGCGACCTTCGTGACCGGCGGAGCGTAGCCGCCGCTCTCACCGTACGGCGTGTTTCCCCGGGCGTTGAGCGTCAAATTGATGTCGACCGTTACGCCGGCGCTGTTGCCGGCGGACGTGGGCATACCTCCACCCGTGCACGCCGCGAGCGTTCCCAGCGCGATCGTGGTGAAGCATCGGATCATCGCTGCGCGACCACATTGCGGTCCCGAAACGCGTCGACGAGCGTATCGACTAGGGCCGTCGAGGCGAGCATCGTCTGGACGAGTTTTCCGTCCGAGTTGAAGAGATAGACGAACGTCGTGTGCCGATCGTGATAGCCGCGCTGTCCCTCGACCGAGATGACGCCGAACGTCCGCATGATGCGATGCACGTCCGGCATCGACCCGCCGGCTAGGAGCCAGTAGCGCGGATCAGCGTCGAAGCGCCGGGCGACCTCGCGCATCGTCGCCGGAGAATCGTGCTCCGGATCGAGCGTTATCGTGAGCAGGCGCGCCCGCAGGTGCTCGCGCGCGATCTCCTTCGAGGCCGCGGAGAACTGCGCATTGATCAACGGACACGCATCGGTGCAGTGGGCCGCGATGAACGTCACCGCAAGCGGCCGGCCGCGCAGCGACAAAAGTGTAAACGCTCGGCGCTGCTGGTCGACCAGCCGCGGCTGCGGCACGGCCGGTATGTGCTTGACGGCGGTGGACCGCGTCGCGACGGAGTCGTAGCCGCCGGGACCCGGCGATGCGGTAGGCCCGGGCGTCGCGCCCGCGATCACCTGGACCACGTCGCGCATGTGGAACTGGACGTAGTGGAACGCGCAGCCGATGAGGTAGATGCCGGGCTTCGAAAGCGTCAGCGTAACCGTGCTTCCCGGGTTGATCGTCCCGCTCGCATAGTCGCCGCTGAGGACGCCGTTGCCGCGCGGGGAGAAATCGAGACTCGGGCTCGGCGGAAAGTTTGGCGGCGGACCGCTGGCCACGGCAACGACGTTGAGCGTGTGGGGCGTCGTTTTGGATAGGTTTTTTACCGTGATTTTCGAGCCGGGCGGGAACGCCATGACCTGCGACGTCTGATTCTGTGTGTACCCGCTCACATTTCCCCAGGTGGGATCGTTTTCGACGCCGATCTTTCCGGTCGGTATGCCGATTCCGATCCCGCCCGAGGGGAACGGCGACGGAGTGCCGCCGCCCCCGATGCTTCCCAGCCCGCCGCCGTTGGTGCATGCGGCGATGACGCAGGCGATCGGCACGACGAGTGCCGCGGCGACGGTTCTGAGTTTCATTACGCCGGCTTCGTGGCTTGCGGACCGGGCGTCGCGCCTGCGTGCACGACGAAGACGTCCTGCATGCCCGCGTGATAGTGGAAGGCGCATCCGAAGAGGTAGATGCCGGGCTTGCCGAGCGTCACGCTGACCGAACCGCCCCACGGGATGATACCGCTGCGGTAGCCTTTCTGAAGCTTTCCGCCCGACGCGGTCTTCAGGAGCGTCGGATTGGACGGGAAATTCGCGGGCGGCCCCGCGATCTTCTTGACGACGTTGAGCGTATGATCGTTGACCGGGGAGATGTTTTTTATCGTGAGTTTCGTGCGCGGCGCAAACCCGAGGGCCTGAGAGTACGTCTGTTGCGTGTAGCCGCCGAGCGTGGCTTGCCAGAACGGATCCTTGATCGTTCCGAGCCCCTCGGCCGGAAGTTCCTCCATGACGGTCCCTGTCGCGTCGCGAGACACCAGAGCGTTCGAACCATCCGGGTTGGTGGCCGTCATCCGGAGGTCGGGCATACCGGGTAAAGTGAACGTCGAGTCATTCGAAGCAACACTGCTGCCGTAATGTCCGCCGCACGCCGCAAGGGCGGCCGCTGCGAGCGCTACCGAGAGTGCCGCGAGTTTCCCAGACATAATAGTGCCTCCAAGAGAGTGGTTGATGTGGCGATGCTACGGGCCGCGGATGAAGAAAGTCTAAAGACGCATCCGAAACCCGAACTTTTAGGGGCTCTTGATCGAATCGCGCATGGCGGCGGCGATATTTTTCAGGGCGGGATCGCCGGACGCGTCGGCCGTCGCGCGAGCGAACTCGTTGCGCGCCGCCGCGTGTTCGCCTTGGCGCAGCAGCACGACGCCGAGCGCGAAACGCGCGCGCGCGTACCCCGGCGCGAGCGCGAGCGCGCTGTTGAGCTCGCGTTCGGCGGCGTCGTAGCGCCCGAGCCGCTCCTCGGCGAGCGCGAGGTCGTAGTGTGCCACCGCGTAGGAAGGACTGCCGTGCAGGAGCTTGCCGAAGTCCTCGCGCGCCGTCGTCGCGTCGCCGGCCTGCAGCGCAACGATTCCGCGCGAGTAGAGCGCTCGCGCCGAATCGGGCGCCAGCGCCACGTAATGATCTGCGATGCGGCGCGCCTCTTGCAGGTCGCCGCGAGCCAAGTCGACGGCGATCAAGTTTGCCATGGCGGCCAAGAATTCGGGATCGCGTGCGATGGCCGCGCGCAGCGCGCGTGCAGCTTCGTCGTTACGCTGCAGGTTTGCATACGCGATCGCCAGATCGTACTGCGCCGTCGAGCCCTTGGGCTCGGGCGGATTCAGTACGACGATGCGATCGAACTCGGCGACCGCGCCTTTCCAGTCGCCGCGCGCTTCGGCGTCCAGGCCGATCTTGAAGCGCTCTTCGACCTCACGCGCGCTGGCGAACGCGCGCAGCTCCGGAACCGAAGTCGTGCGCGGCACGGGGGACACAGGCGAGTAGGTCTGCGCCGGTCCCGAGGTCGCCATCAGCTGTACGAGAAGGGCGGCGAGAAGCAGAACCCGCATCGCTCACGGAGTGGTGGGGTCGGCGGGAAGCTCGGAATCTCGTGCGTCCTTGGCCGCTGCCGCATGCTCTGGCTTACACTGCCAACCGATCCGCCCGGCCGACGTGATCGGGCCGAGCAGCGCCGGGGCAGACGAGGGCGTGAGCGCTCCATCGAGCATCTCTTCCAGCGACGCGGCGCCTGCCAAGGCGAAGTGCCCGCAAAACAAGATGCCTGCGAGGAGGGCGACCGCGAGCAAGCGGGGGATCAGGGTTCTTGACACTGCTCTCTATCATAGCCGAAAGTCTAAAGAATCCGTGAATCGCACGCTGGATTGCGCCGCGGGGCTGCTGATCGTGACGCTCGTGGCGGCGCCGGCGTGGGGCCAAGTCCCCCTGATCGCGGGGTCGGTGCGGGATCAACGTGGGGCACCGATCGAGGGAGCGCTCGTCAGCGGCCGGACCTCCGACGGCCAGGCCGGTCCAGGCGGCGACCGACGCCGCGGGCACCTTTGTGATCCACGGCCAGGCGGTCGGCCAACTGCTCGTGACGTGTCGATTCTGCGAGCCGGCGCGCCTGGTGCCGCGTCCGTCCGAGCCGGTCGTCGTGATCGTCCGCCGCTACCAGGCGTTGTTGGTCGACGCGCCGTCGGCCGCCGACCTCGACAACCTGCCCTACTCGCACGTCGAGTCCGCCATCGCCCTGCGTCCGTTCACGCTGCTCGCGCAGAGCAGCACGCCCTATCCCGGGTCCAGCCTGAGCGATCGCGGGCTCTCCCCGAGCGGTTCCCTCTCGATCGATGACCGTGTGCCGAACTACGACATCGTTAACGGTCTGTCGCCGTACGCTTTCATACCGGCCAACTACGAGCGGAGCGCGGTCGTTTACGACGCGACCGGCGCGTTTCGTTACGGGGACCAGGCCGGCGGAGGAATCGTCGCGCTCACGCCGTTTGAGCCGGGCTCGAGGCCCAGGTCGCCACGCTCGGGAGCGATGCGATCGTGCGGGCGCAAGCCGGATCCGACGCCGCGGGAATCGTCGCGGGGTCGTTCACCAATAACGAGGAATCGCGCCAGCGCACCGATCTCTTCGCGAACCTGCCGCTTCCGGCGGACCAGTCGTTCGGGATCACGCTGGGCACGGAACAGGGCCGGGACTATCAATCGCCGGACTCGGCGTTTGCGGGCAGCTTTTCGTTCGGAAACGCGACGTTTACGGACCCGCGCGCCCTGAACTTGCAGATCTCGGCGGTCGCCGATCGCGGCGACTACGCCATGAGCGAGTTCGAGTATCCGATCTCCGCGGTCTGGTCGGATTCGGGGTTTTCCGCGGGAATTCACACGACCGGACCCGTCGCGGCGTTTGCGGACGTCGCGACGCGCGCGTCGACCGGACTCTACGACGCGCAGGCGCTGCCGGGGGCGCTGCCGCGCGTCGGCGCGATGTTCGCGCAAACGCGCCTCGACGCCGGCTTCACCGTGAGCGGCAACGACTACAATGTCGTCGCGGGCGTCGGCGCGTTCTGGGTGAACTATTCGGGCGGCACGACGGGCGTGTCGCAACCGGCCAAGACCGCGTTCGTCCTGCCGTCGGTGGACGCCCAGTTGTTCACGAACGGAAAACTGAGCCTCACGCTGCAGGGCAGCGGCTCGTTCACGCTACCGACCTTCGTCGAGCAGTACCAATATGTGGGCGGGTTGCCGATGCCGCTTCAGGCTCTGCGCAATACGCTCTTCGCCGAGGCGCTGAACTACACGGACGGTTCTCGACTGCGGGTGTCGTTCGAGCAGGCGTCCGAGAGCGTCAACGGCGTGTGGACCGGATCGGTTACGTCGACCGGACTTGCGGCGACCTGGCAGGTCGCGCCGACGCTGTCGCTGCGCGCGTGGACGATGCACGTTACCGACAACGTGCCGCTTTATGGAGGCGGGGTGCCCTACGGCGGCGCGGCGCCGACGGTCAACGCGCTGTGGCTGACCTACGACACCGGCGCCGGCGTGCGCGCCGACGTTATCTACCGCCGCGATTTGCTCGAAGGCGCGCCGTTCTATCACGTAGACGGCGCGATCTCCGGCCCAATCGCGGGCCGGCTGCGCTGGTATGCCGGCGCCGAGGATTGGCTGCATCGAACCTTCGTCGACGCCGGAATACGCTTTTAGGTTTCGCTACGAGTTAGTCGTCGTGACGCCCGTGTGGACGGCGGCGCCGCCGAGTGGGAGGCGCGCCGGGCGCAGTAGCCGCGCTCTCGTCACGCGGCTCGCGCGGCGCGCGCGGCCCGCGGGACGCGTAGTCGCCGTTGGCCGAGACGCCGCCGAGCAGCGCCTTGCGCGAGAGGTTGATGCGTCCCTGACCGTCGATCTCCATGACCTTGACCATGACCTCGTCGCCGACTTTGACGACGTCTTCGACCTTCTCGACGCGCGTCGGCGCCAGCTGGCTGATGTGGACCAGCCCCTCCTTGCCGGGAAGGATCTGCACGAAGGCGCCGATCGTGATGATCCGCGTGACCGTGCCGAGGTAGGTCTCGCCGACGAGGACCTCTTTGGTGAGGTTTTCTACGATCTGCTTGGCCTTGTCGCCCGACGCGCCGTCCAGCGAGGTGATGAACACGCTGCCGTCGTCCTCGATGTCGATCTTCTCGACGCCGGTGTCGGCGATGATCTTGTTGATGACCTTGCCTCCGGGGCCGATGACGTCTTTGATCTTGGCGGGGTCGATCTTGATTACGATCATCCGCGGCGCGTACTGCGATAGCTCCGCGCGCGGCTCCGCGATGGTCTCCGCGAGCGTGTCGATGATGGCGTAACGCGACTTGCGCGCCTGCTCCATCGCCTCACGCATGATCTCGATCGTGATGCCCTGGACCTTGATGTCCATCTGGATCGCCGTGATGCCCTTGCGGGTGCCGGCGACTTTGAAGTCCATCTCTCCGAGCGCGTCCTCCAGCCCCTGAATGTCGGTCAGGATCGCATATTTGTCGCCCTTGAGGATGAGCCCCATCGCGACGCCGGCGACGTGCTCGCGAATCGGCACGCCGGCGTCCATCAGCGCGAGCGACGAGCCGCACACCGAAGCCATCGAGGATGAGCCGTTGGATTCGAGCACCTCGCTGATTAGGCGCAGCGTGTACGGAAACTCGTCCTTAGGAGGCAGCACCGGCTCGAGGGCGCGCTCCGCGAGGTGACCGTGGCCGATCTCGCGCCGCCCGGGACCTCGCATGGGCCGCGTCTCGCCGACCGAGTACGGCGGAAAATTATAGAAGTGCATGTAGCGTTTGTTTTCCAGCGCGACGATTCCGTCGAGCCGCTGCGCGTCGCTGGTCGAGCCCAGCGTGGCCGCGGTGAACACCTGCGTCTGGCCGCGGGTGAAGACGCCCGAGCCGTGCACGCGCGGGACGAAATGCACCTTGCACCAGATCGGTCGAACCTCGTCCGGCTTGCGGCCGTCGGGTCGGATCTTCTCGTCCACGACCATCGTGCGAAGCTCGTCTTCCTCCATGGCTTTGATGACCTTGTAGAACTCCTTGGCCGTGTTGGGAGACTCGAGCAGCACCTTGACGGCGTCGTCCTTCTTGCCGCAGCGCGCCAGCGCTGCGTCGACGCTCAGCTCTGCAAAGGCCTCCTCACGCTTTTGCTTGTCGACGACGCGCATCGCCTTGGCGACGTCTTTCGCGAAGTTCTTGCGCACCCAACGCTCGAGATCGCTGTCGACCTTCAAAACGGGGTACTCGCGCTTCGGCTTGCCGGCCTTTTTCGCCAGCTCGTCGATCGCCGCGATGATCTTCCGGATCTCGGCGTGCGCGAACTCGACGGCGCCGAGAAAATCCTGCTCGTCAATTTCGTTCCCGCCGCCCTCGACCATCATCACGGCGTCGGCCGTTCCGGCGATCACAATGTCCATGCCGCCGGTCTCGTACTGCGGCAGCGCCGGGTTGCAGAGGTATTGTCCGCGCTCGTCGCGGCCGACGCGTACTGCCGCGACAGTCCGATCGAACGGAATGTCGCTCAGCGCGAGCGCGGCGCCGGCGGCGCAGATGCCCAGCACATCGGCGTCGAGCTCGGGATCGACCGAGAGCGTCGTCGCGACGATCTGAACGTCGTTGCGAAACCCGTCGGGAAAGAGCGGACGAATCGGGCGATCGATTTGACGCGAGCTGATCACCGCGTGCCCCGAAGGCCGGCCTTCGCGTTTGATGTAGCCGCCGGGGATCTTGCCTGCGGCGTACATCTTCTCTTCGAAGTCGCACGTCAGCGGGAAAAAGTCGATACCTTCGCGGGGTTTTTCAGATGCGGTGGCGGCACAGAGCACGACGTTTTGATCGCCATAACGAACCAGAGCGGAGCCGTTTGCTTGCTTCGCGAGTTCGCCCGTTTCGATGATCATCGTGCGCCCGCCGACCGTTACACTTACGGATTCGGGCACCTTATCTCCTAATTTAAACTTCTATTCTTCTTGTTATGTCGCGCTCGATTTCGGGAGGATTCGAGGTGCGACCTGCCGGTTGCGCCGCACAGCTACAAACGTCGCATCGCTCCACACGCTCCGAGGTTCCGGAGGAATCCGGCGGTAATAACGGCTTCCATGCAAACGCTTACCCCGGAGAGGTTGAAAGAGCTCCGGCTAAAGGCGAACGACGTGCGGCAGGGCATCATTCGTTCGCTGCTTGCCGCCGGCTCGGGGCACTCCGCCGGACCCCTGGATATGTCGGACGTGTTCGCGGCGCTGTACGGCTACCTGATGCGCCACGATCCGGCCCGCCCCGACTGGTCCGACCGCGATCGGCTGCTGCTCTCGTGCGGTCACATCGCGCCGGTGCGCTACTCCGCGATGGCGAACTTCGGATACTTCCCGATCGACGAGCTGCTCACGCTGCGCAAGTTCGGGTCGCGACTCCAGGGGCATCCGGAGCGCATGAGACTGCCCGCGGTCGAGACGACGTCCGGCCCGCTCGGCGAAGGCCTCGCTCAAGGCGTCGGCATGGCGCTGGGCGCCAAGATGGATGGCAAGGATTTCCGCGTGTGGGTCGTCACCTCCGACGCCGAGCATCAATGCGGGCTCCATTGGGAAGCGGTGCTGACCGGAGCCAAGTACAAGCTCGACAATCTCACCGCGATCGTCGATCGCAACTTCATTCAGATCGACGGCAGCACGGAAGACGTCATGCCGCTCGAACCGCTGATTGACAAGTATCGTGCCTTCAACTGGGAAGTGCTCGAATGCGACGGTAACGACATCGCCGCATTCATCGAGACCGCGCAGCGCGCCACGCAATGCGTTGGCCGGCCGCAGGTGATCGTCGCGCGCACCGTTCCCGGCAAGGGCGTCTCGTTCATGGAAGGCGACTACACGTGGCACGGAAAGCCCCCGAACGCGGAGCAGGCCAACGAGGCGCTACGCGAGCTCGCCGCCGAGCGGGAAAGCATTGCAGCATGCGCACCTTAGACGCTGCGGCCTTCTCTATGCACCTCGTCGACTATCGCGCCGGCAGCGTCAAGCAGGTGCCGACGCGCAATGGCTTCGGCGAAGGTCTCATCGAGGCCGGCTCGCGCAACCGCAACGTGCTGGGCATCTGTGCCGACCTCTCGGAATCCACGCGTTTCGAAGGCTTCCGCAAGGCCCATCCTCAGCAGTACATCGAGATCGGCGTGTCGGAGCAGATGCTCGTCGCGATGGCCGGCGGACTGGCCGCGGTAGGAAAGATCCCGTGGATCGCGAGCTACGCCATGTTTAATCCGGGCCGATCGTGGGAGCAAGTGCGTACGATCATGGCGCTCAACGAGACCAATGTGAAGATCGCCGGCGCGCACGCCGGCGTCTCGGTCGGCCCCGACGGCGCAACGCATCAGGCGATTGAAGACATCGCGATCATGCGGGTCATCCCGCACATGTTCGTGGTCGTGCCGTGCGACTCGGCGCAGACGAAGAAGGCGGCGCTCGCGCTCTCGGAGACCTGGGGGCCTGCGTACCTGCGCTTCGGACGAGAGAAGTCGGCGGTGATCACGACGGAGCAGACGCCGTTCGAGATCGGCAAGGCGCAGACGTTCCGCGAAGGCCGGGACGTCGCGATCGTCGCGTGCGGCATCCTCGTCTACAACGCGCTGATCGCCGCCGACCGGCTGGCGCGCGAGGACGGCATCGAATGCCGCGTCGTGAACAATCACACGATCAAGCCGATGGACGAGCCGGCGATCTTGGACGCCGCGCGCACCTGCGGCGCGCTCGTGACCGTCGAGGAGCATCAGCAGCACGGCGGAATGGGCTCGCGCGTCGCGGAGATACTAGCGCAGCATCACCCCACGCCGATCGAGTTCGTCGGCGTGAACGACCGTTTTGGGCAATCCGGCGATCCCACCGAGCTCATCGAGCACTACGGGATGGGCGTCGGGGCGATCGAGCAGGCTGTTCGCCGCGCTCACCGCCGCAAAACGTTTTAGGAGGCCCGATTTAGCCCAGCTCGTTGTCGCCTCGGGCCCTTCGACTCCGCTCAGGATGACACGGCTGAGGTAAGTAAACTTCGGCCGCTCGGCTCCTCGATCTGAACTAAATCAGACCTCCTAAACGATTATCTGCGGAGGCCGAGTTCGCCGATCAGACTGCGATAGCGTTCGAGGTTCTTGGCGTGGAGGTAGTTCAGCAGCCGCCGGCGCTGGCCGACCTGCAGCAGTAGGCCGCGGCGGCTGTGATGATCCTTCTTGTGGATCTTGAGATGCTCCGTGAGCTGATTGATCGATGCCGTTAACATCGCGATCTGCACTTCGGCCGAGCCGGTATCGTTCGATCCGCGGCCGTACTTTGCGCTGATCACGGACTTCTGTTCTTTTGAGAGCGGCACGTTGTTGGGCTCCTTGTACAGGATGGTCTCGCTCGGGGACAGACTGCTCGCGACCGTCCCGGCGACCGGCCTAGAATACCAAAAGGCCCACCGCGAGCGCAAGGTGAGCGCGCGCGGCCGCACAATGAGCGGTTGCATGGATCTCGGGTTGCGCGGTAAGACGGCCGTCGTCACGGGAGCGAGCGCCGGGCTGGGCGAAGCGGTCGCGCTCGCGCTGGCGCGCGAGGGCGTTGCGCTCGCGCTCGGGGCCCGCGACGCCGAGCGCCTCGACGTCGTGGCGCAACACGCGAAGCGCCTCGGCGCCGAACGCGCGCGCGGCTTCCCGATCGATCTGCACGATCCCGAATCGATCACCTCGATGCTCGACGCGGCGCACGGCTTCATCGGCGACGCCGACATCCTCGTGCTCAACGGGGGCGGTCCGAAGCCCGGCCGATTCGGCGACGTCGATCTAAGCGACTGGGATTCGGGCTATCGGCTGCTGTTGCGCAGCATGCTCCAGCTCGCGGGCGCGCTGGTTCCGCGCATGCGCGGCCGAGGCTGGGGACGCGTCGTCGCGCTGACGTCGACCTCGGTGAAGCAGCCGATCGAGACGCTCGTGCTGTCGAACGCGTTTCGCACCGCGCTCGTGGCGGCGCTACGGACGCTCGCCGTCGAGGTCGCGAGTGACGGCGTCACCATCAACTGCATCGCCACCGGTCGCGTTGATACGGCGCGCCTGCGCGAGCTGTACGACCACGACGAGTCGAAGCTGCGCGCGGCGGGAAGAGAAGTGCCGATCGGTCGCGTCGCTACACCGCAGGAGTTCGCGCCGCTGGCGGTCTTTCTGTGCAGCCAACCGGCGAGCTATATCACGGGGCAAACGATCTCAGTCGACGGCGGCCTGACCCGCGGACTCTACGGGTAGGAGCGCAAGGGAGCGGCGCGAATCACCGGGCCGGTATGCAGGCAGTAGAAGGAAAACGCGTCGCCGCGCTGGTCGGCGATGGGTTCGAGGAGGTCGATCTGATCGAGCCCCGCCGCGCCCTGGAAGAGGCGGGCGCGATTGTCACGATCGTCGGATGCGACGAGCGCGCGCGTCAGCGCGTCCGCGGCAAGCGCGGTCTCGATGAAGGTCAGAGCGTGCGGGCCGAAGAGCTCATCGGCGATTGCACGGCCGAGGATTTCGACGCGGTGCTGATCCCCGGGGGGACGTCGCCGGACCGGATTCGCACGGATCGCGAGGTGCAGCGCTTCCTACGCGAGTTCGACGCGATCAAGAAGCCGATGTTCTCCATCGGTCACGGCGCCCAGGTGCTCATCTCCGCGCAGCTCGTGCGCGGACGCCAGATCACCGGCGTGCACTCGATCGCCGACGACATCCGTAACGCCGGCGGCCTCTACCGCGACCAGCCTACCGTGACCGACTCCAACTGGGTCTCGACGCGCGGTGGCGAGGATCTCGCGCAGTTCAACCGCGCGATGCTGGAGAAGCTCGCGACCGCCGTGCCGGTGCAGCCCGTACCGTAAAGTGTAGCCGTCCCCTTGCGCTAGCCGATCGGGTCGTAACGCGCCAGCGCTTCGCCGTATTGGCGCAGCGCGAAGAACGATGCGACCGCGCAGAAGCCCAGCGCGGCGAGCAGCGAGTGTGCCGCGACTGCCAGCGCGTATGCGATCGCACCGGCGAGCGCAGCGAGCAGCAGGTAGAGCGCCCGGGAACTTCCGAGGCGCAGCGTCGCGGAGAGCGCGATGAGGGTCGTCGCGATGACTGCGGCGAGCGCGACCGCGAGCGCGTATGGCGCGTTCGGCGCTCCGCCCACGAACGCCGCGGCGGCGTAGGCCAGCGTCGCCAGCGCCGCGGCGATGCACGGGACGAGCGCCTTAGCCCGCGCGAGCTCGCGGCCGAAGAGCGGCGCGCTCTGCTCGCAGCGATCGAGGTGCGGGTATCGCCCTGGGCTTTGCGCGAGCGCCATGAGGATCCCCAAGAACGAGCAGAACATGATCGGTCCGGCCGCTTCGCGCGGCTGCAGCAACCCGACGACGAGCGCCGCCGCACAGGCGTAGAGGACTACGCGCCGCTGCTCGTACAACCGCGCCGCGACGAGCGCGGTGAGCGCTCGAAACGTCACGCCTGCGTCGCCCGAAGCGCGTCGTTGTGGCGATACGCTCGCGCGCCGGCGACGTTCGTGTGCGTCGAGAATACGGCGCGTCCCTCGGCGACGCGTAGGATGCGTTCCGCGTACGCGGGCACGGGGCGGTCCAGCACGATGAGCTCGGGCATGGCGATCAGCGCTCCGATGAGCGGAAGCGCGAATGCCTCGTGCATGTCGCCGAGGGCCGCGCGCAGCTCGGCCGCCCGCGCGAACGCGAGGCGCGCATCCACGTTCCAGAGCGCCGCACGGTAAGCGATATAGGCTCCGAAGTCGCGCTCGTCGAGAGCGACGGTCTCGTGTGGAACAAATCCCGCGATGCGCTTGCAGTGGACCGACTGCAAGCGGGGGTCGTAGTCGCCGATCAGCACGCAGCCGCTCGACGCTTTCACGATTCCGGCGGCCATCAAGGCGACGACCGCCGCCTCCCGCGGCGACGCAAACGTCCGCGCCGCGACCTCGCCGGGATACACGTCCAGCGTCACCGCAGCGACCGACCAACTGCCGAGGCGGAATGAAGCCTTCCGCATGCGCAAGAGCGGCATCGCAGCAGTATCGTTCGGCGCCCACGCCCAACTCTCCCGAGTGCTTTCCAACGCCGAAATCGCGCAGAAGCTGCTCGAGATCCGTACGCTGATGGAGATGGCGGGCGAGTCGTTCTACAAGTACATGGCGTATGAGAAGGCGGCGGCGTCGGTAGAAAACGCGCCGCCGCTCGCCGACCTCGTCGCCTCCGGCGAGCACCTCAAGCTCCCCGGCGTCGGGAAGTCGATCGGCGCTGCGATCGAGCAGCTCCTGGCTTCGGGAAGCGCGGAGCAGCTGGACGTGCTCTACCAGCGTTTTCCGCCCTCGCTGATCGAGGTGCTCGGTGTGAGCGGCATCGGCACGAAGACGGCGGCGATGCTCTTCACGGATTACGGCATCGCGTCGCTCTCGGACCTCGAGGCCGCGATCGGGGCCGGGACGCTCGCCGGCGTACCGCGTCTCGGGAGCAAGACGATTGAGAACTGGAAGCGCGGCATCCTCGCCTACAAGGGCCGGCAGCGCCGCACGCCGCTGCCGCAGGCGCTCGCGGTGGCGCGCCAAGTCGTGGCCTACCTCGAGCAAGGCCCCCCACTCGAGCGCCTTGCGTTCGCCGGCAGCCTGCGGCGGCAAGAGGTGACGGTCGGCGACGTCGACGTCGTCTGCACGTCGCATAACGCGGCCGACGTCGTCGCGCACTTCGCGGTGTGGCCGCGTGCGGAGGCGGTGCTCGCGGAGGGACCAACCAAAGCCAGCATCTGGCTCCCGGGCGGCCTGCAGATCGATCTGCGCGTGCTTCCGGATCATCTCTACGGGAATCTGCTGCAGCACTTCACCGGCTCGCGCGAACACAACATCAAGCTGCGCGAATATGCCGTGCGACGGAGCCTGCGCGTGAGCGAAAACGGCATTCTTAATCTGGAAAACGGCGAGGTCATTACCTGCACCGACGAGCACGGCGTGTACGCGGCGCTGGGCATGCAGTACATCCCGCCCGAACTGCGCAGCGGACTGAACGAGATCGAGCTGGCCCGCGCCGGCGCGGTCCCGACGCTCGTCGAGACGGCCGACCTGCGCGGTGATTTCCACATGCACACGACGTGGAGCGACGGCGACGACACGCTGGAGGCGATGATCGCGGCGGCGGCGGCGCGCGGCTACGAGTATCACGCGATCAGCGATCACTCGCGCGGCCGAGCGCGCCGCTTCGGCATGGGCGCCGACGAGCTACGCCGGCAGCGTGAGGAGATCGCTCGCCTGAACGAGAGCATCGGGATTCGCACGCTGCTCGCGAGCGAGGTGGACGTTCTGCCGGATGGTTCGTTGGACTTAGACGATAGCGTCCTGGCAGAGCTCGACGTGGTGATCGCGTCGGTACATTCGGCGACGAGCCAATCCCGCGAGCAGATGACGGAACGTCTGCTGCGTGCCTGTGAGAATCGGTACGTGACGATCATCGGCCATCCGACCGGCCGTCGCTTCGATGCTTCGGCGGGCTCAGCGCCCAAGGGCTACGAGTTCGACTATGACGCCGTGTTCGCCGCGGCGGCGCGCACGGGCACCGCGCTCGAGATCGACGGGCAGGCCGCGCGCCTCGACCTGCCGGCACCTCTGGCGCGAATGGCGAAATCCTACGGCGTGACTTTCGCGCTCGATAGCGATGCGCATCGCACGGGCGATCTGTCGGCCATCGAGTTCGCGGTAGGGCAGGCCCGACGCGCGGGACTCGGCGCGGCGGACGCGCTGAACGCGCGCCCGCTCGAAGAGGTGCGTGCCTTCGTTGCGCGCAAACGCGGCGCAGCATGATTGCCGGTGCGCGTTTATCCGGCCCGTTGGAGCCGACGCCGCGCGGTCGCGTGCTGCTCTTCGTCCACGGCATCGGTTCGACCGCGGCGATTTGGGACGCGCAGCTCGAAGCGTTCGGTACGGACCGCACGTGCGCCGCCGTCGAGCTGCGCGGAAACGGAACGCAGAAGCCTGATCCGGATCCCGCATCGATCACGCGGGCCGGCTATGCCGACGACGTTCTCGCGGTCGCCGACGCGCTGCGCGCCGAGCGTTTCATCGTCGTCGGCTGCAGTCTCGGCGGCGTGATCGCCTTCGAGCTCTGGCGGCGCGCGCCGCATCGCGTCGCCGGCATGGTTTTGCTCGGCACCTTTGCTCGTTATCCCGACGGCGCGCGCTATGCGGAACAAATTCGCGCGCAGTCACGCGAGATCAACGACATGCGGGCGTTCGGAGAGCTGCGGGCGGCAAAGCTCGGGCTTCCGCCGGGGCGTTTGCGCGAGACGGTCGAGCAGTACGCGTGCAAGTCGGTGGACTGCTTTCTGGCCGCGACGGATGCGACCTGGACGGGCGACTATCGCGACGTGCTACCCACAATCGACGTCCCCACGATCGTCGCTTATGGCGAACACGACGCCGTCGCGCCGCGCACGCTTGCCGAAGAGATCGCGAACGGGATTCGCGGCTCGCGAATCGTCGCGATCGCGAACGCGGGCCACGTCGCCAACGCCGATGATCCCGGGACCTTCAATGCGCTGTTGCGCGAGTTCTTGAAATAGAGCATGCTAGACGATTCGCTCGCCGTGCGCGTAGACGTTCGCGCGCTCGCCGCGCAAAAAGCCGACGAGCGTGATGTTGAATGCGCGAGCTAAATCCACTGCCAGACTGCTCGGCGCAGAGACCGAGCACACGATCGAAATGCGCGCCATCGCGCTCTTTTGCAAAATCTCGTAGCTTGCGCGTCCGCTCACCATCAGCATCGAGCGCTCGAACGGCAGGTGTGTATTGAGCAGTCCCCAACCGACGAGTTTGTCCACGGCGTTGTGACGCCCCACGTCCTCCCGCACGACGACGAGGTCACCGCGTTCGTCGAAGAGCGCCGCGGCGTGCAGACCGCCGGTCGCGGCAAAGACCCGCTGACCCTCGCGCATCCGCCGCGGGAGCTCGTACAGGAGGCTCGCGGGAACCCGCATTTCGTCGGCTAACGCAGTGACGCCGAGATCGCGCAGCGAGTCGAGCTGCGCCCGTCCGCAGACGCCGCAGGCGCTGCTGGTGGTGAAGTGCCGCTCGAAACGCGCGAAATCCGCGACCGCCTTGCGCAGCTCAACGTTGACGATGTTGTAGCGCTGATCAGGATCGATTGCCGGATCGAGGCAATAGTCGATCGTCGCGATCTCGTCACGCTCGCGCACGATCGCCTCGTCGTAGAGAAATCCTGCGGCGAGCTCGAAGTCGTTGCCCGGCGTGCGCATCGTGATCGCCAGCGTCGCAGTGGTTCCGGCGGCAGAAAGGCGAAGCTCCAGCGGCTCCTCGCCGACGACGTCGTCGCGCCTTGCGGTGCGAGTATCGCGCTCGAGCGCGACGAGATCGGTTTCCACCGTGCGCCCCGCTCGGACGTGTCGCCCCTCGACGCCGCTCAGGATGACACGTCCTCGCCTTCTTCCGGACGGTTTTGAACGTACTGGTAGCCGAAGCGGCCCTTGACGCAGAGGTGCCCGTGGGTCACGCCGTTTTCGACCGGCGACGTGACCTTCACGATGTCGTTGTCCTGCACGTGCAGCGTAAGCGTGCACCCGACGCCGCAGTACGAGCAGATCGTGTCGGTCTGCGTCTGCGCGGGCTCGTCCCACTGTCCGCGAGCGCGCAGCTCGTGCTCCGACGAGAACATCAGCGCGCCCGTCGGGCAGACGCCGATGCAGTTCCCGCAGTAGACGCAGGCCGAGTCGGGCAGCGAGACGTCATATTCCGTCGAGATGTGTGCGTCGAATCCGCGCCCGGCGACCGCAATGGCAAACGTGTTCTGGGCGTCGACGCCGCACGCCTCGACGCACTTGTAGCAGAGAATGCACTTCGCGTAGTCGCGAACGTAGAGCTCGTTGTCGATCTTGACCGCCTGCGCGACCGTCGCCGGCGCGGCACCGAAGCGCCGCGGGTCGGCGCCATAACGCTCGCAGTAGTGCTGCGCATCCGACGCGGTCGAGAGGTCGACGGAAGAAGCGAGAAACTCCAGCACCATCTTGCGGCTGTGGCGCACCCGCGTGGAATCCGTCTGAATGGCCATGCCGGTTTCGGCGCGGCGCGCGCAGGCGGGTACGAGCGCGCGCGATCCCTCGAGCTCGACGACGCAGACGCGACAGGCGTTTACCGGCGTCAGCGACTCGAGAAAGCACAGCGTCGGCGTCTCGATCCCGGCGGCGCGGCAGGCGTCCAGGATGGTCGCGCCGTTCGGCACTTGCACCGGCGCGCCGTCGATCGTCAGCTCGACCATGTCTCAGAGGTCCCCCAGGTTCGTCCGCGCGGAGGCGATCACGTTGGCGGCGGTCTGTCCGAGACCGCAGATCGAGGCGTCGCGCATGACGCGGCCAATTTCATCGAGCAGAATCAGATCTCCGCGCTCCAGCGCCTCCTCCTGGCGAACGGTGCCGACGCGGCACGGCACACACTGTCCGCACGACTCGTCGCGGAAGAAGCGCGCGATGCGCCGCAGGATCGCGGCGAGTTCGACGCGTTCGTCGAAGAGCATCACGACACCCGAGCCCAGCGTCGCGCCCGCGGCGCGCGCGGCCTCATGGCTGAGCGGCAGCGAAAGCGCATCCGGCGCGAGCATGCATCCGGCCGCGCCGCCTAGGAGGATCGCGCGCAGGCGATGCGGCGCGGGAACGCCGCCGGCCATCTCGACGAGCTCGCCGAGCCTCGTGCCATGCGCCACCTCGTAGACGCCCGGCTGCGCGATGGCGCCGGACACGCAGAAGAGACGCGTGCCGGTCGACTCCGGCGTTCCGATCGCCGCGTACGCCGCGCCGCCGTCGAGGACGATCGCCGGCAGGTTGGCGAGCGTCTCGACGTTGTTGATCAGCGTCGGTTGTCCGAAGAGCCCGGCCTCCACGGGAAACGGCGGCTTGTTGCGCGGCTCGCCGCGCTTGCCTTCGATCGAGTTGAACAGCGCCGTCTCCTCGCCGCAGATGTAGGCGCCGGCACCGCGGCGCAGCTCGACGTCGAATCGCACGCCGCGTCGCATCACGTCGTCGCCGAGCAGCCCGTGCTCGCGCGCCTGCGCGATCGCTCGTTCGAGGCGCGCGGCCGCGAGCGGATACTCACCGCGGATGTAGACGAAGCCCCGTTCGCAGCCGGCGGCGTAGGCGGCGATCGTCATCGCCTCGACGATCGCGAACGGATCGTGCTCCATCAGCACGCGATCCTTGAACGTTCCGGGTTCCGACTCGTCCGCGTTGCAGATGACATAACGCGGGCGCGCGGGAGCATGTGCAACCGCTTCCATCTTACGCCCGGTGGGAAACGCCGCGCCGCCGCGTCCGAAGAGCTTCGACGCCGTGACCTCGGCGATCACTCGCTGCGCGCCCACGTCGAGCGCCCGCGCCAGTGCGGCGTACCCACCGCTTGCGCGATACGCATCGAGACTGTCGGGATCGACGCGCCCGACGCGTCGCAACAGCCGCAGCGGTGCGCCCCCGACGTGCGGCGGCGCCGCGGCGCCGTTCGCGAGGGCCGCGTCGACTGGCGCTATCTGACGCGCTCGCGGCGGATCGCCGGCCTCAATGACGAGCGCTGCCGGCGCCCTATCACATAGGCCGAGGCATGGACTGTGCACGATCTCTGCGCCTGTCGCGTCGATCTGGGACGGCACGCCTGCGACCATGCACGCGATGTCGTCACACACGTGCACCACGCGCGGCGCGCGCGGCGTCGTCGAAAAGAGCGCGTAGAACGTCGCGACGCCGTACGCCTCGGCGGGCGCGACGTCGAGGCGCTCGCCGGCGTAGTTCAGCGCTCCGGGGCTGATCCAGCCGATGCGATCGTTGATCGAGTGCAACACGGGGAGTAGCAAGTGACGGCGCTCAGCGTGCCATCCGCCGCCCGGCGCGCCCGCGAGCGCGCCGTCGACGGCCGCGCGCTCCTGCGGCGTAGCCGTGGCCGACGTGAAGTGTAGATCGGGCACTATGCTGTTTGCGCCTCGATCCGCACCGCGCACGCCTTGAACTCGGCGGTGCCGGACTTCGGATCGGTCGCGTCGATCGTGAGCAGATTCGTGGCGACCGCGTCGTTGAAGTGGAAGGTGGTGAACGCGAGTCCTTCGCGCAGGCCGGGGTCGATGCGCACGGGCACGACGATCGATCCGCGACGCGACGTGACGCGCACGCTGTCGCCGTCGGCGACGCCGTAGCGCCGCGCGTCGTCCGGCGAGATGTCGAGCGTCTCGCCGCGGCGCAGCGGCGAACGATAGCCGCCGCTCTGCACGCCCGTGTTGAACGAGTCCAGGCGCCGTCCCGTCGTGAGGCGTACGGGATACTCCGCGTCGAGCGCCTCGACCGGGGGATCGTGCTCGACGGCCGCAAACGGGGCTCGCGGGCCGCGCAACGGTTCCTCCCAGAGGCGCGCGTGCAGGAACTGCTCGCCGGGGTGCCTCTCGTCGTAACACGGCCAGGGTATTCCGTGGAGCGCGTCGAGACGCTCGTAGCTCATGCCGGCGTGCCAATCCGAGAGGGAGCGGCACTCGTCCCAGGCCTGACGCGGCGTGTACTCCGGCCAATCTTGGCCCAACCGCCGCGCGAGCGCGGACAGGATCGCTATGTCGTCACGCGCCTCGCCGGGCGGATCCAGCGCCTTGCGGCAGCGCTGCACGCGCCGCTCGCTGCTGGTCACGGTTCCTTCGGACTCGCACCAGCTCGCGGAGGCGGGAAAGACGACGTCGGCCAGCTCGCCCGTTTTCGTCAGGAAGATGTCTTGCACGATCAGGTGCTTTAGGCTGCGCAGCAGCGCCATCGCGTGCTCCTGGTCCGCCTCGGACTGCGCGGGGTTCTCGCCGATGACATAGAGCGTGTCGAGCTCGCCGCGCTCGACAGCCGCGAACATGTCGGTGAGGTTCCAGCCGGCATTGTGCGGCAGTTTGGCGTTCCACGCCGCTTCGAACTTGCGGATGCTCGCGTCGTCTTCGACGTCTTGACCGCCGGGAAACTTGTTCGGAATCGCGCCCATGTCGCCGCCGCCCTGGACGTTGTTCTGTCCCCTCAGCGGATTCACGCCCGAGCCGTAACGGCCGACGTGCCCGCACAGCAGCGCGAGATTGATGAGCGCGCGGACGTTGTCGACGGCGTTGTGATGTTCCGTGATGCCGAGCGTCCAGCACAGCTCTGCGCGCCCCGCGCCCGCGTACGCGTGAGCCAGCTCGCGGATAAGCGGCACCGGAACGCCGGTGATGGCTTCGGCGTGTTCGAGCGTGTACGGTTGCACCGACGCGCGATACTCATCGAAACCCGCCGTCGCGTGTTCGATGAACGCGCGGTTCTCGAGGCCCGCGGCCAGGATCTCGCGGCCGATCGCGTTGGCGAGCGCGATGTCCGATCCCACGTCGAGGCCCAGCCAGCCGTCGGCCCAGCGCGCGCTCGTCGTGCGGCGCGGATCCACGACGTACAGCTTCGCGCCGCGGCGAAGCGCGCGGAGCACGTGATGAAAGAAGATCGGATGCGTGTCACGCGCATTCGAGCCCCACAAGACGATCAGGTCGGACTGCCCGACCTCCTCGTAAGAGCTCGTGCCGCCGCCTGCCCCGAAGACCGCCGTCAGACCGACGACGCTCGGGGCGTGTCAAGTGCGATTGCAGCTATCGATGTTGTTGCTGCCGACGACCGCGCGCGCGAACTTTTGCGCGATGTAGTTCATCTCGTTGGTCGCCTTCGAGCAGCTGAACATCCCGTAGGTGCGGGTCGGTCCGCGATCGCGTGCGTCGCGCAGGCAGGCCGCGGCGCGGTCGAGCGCTTCGTCCCACGTCGCACGGCGCAGGCGCTCGCCGTCGCGCACCAGCGGATGCGTCAATCGAATGTAGGGTTTGCTCATGTCCCGGTAATTCGCGCGCGGTCCATGGGCTCCCACCGCGTTGTGCATCAAGGCCGACCGGGGTCCGACGCTTGGCCAAAGGAGTTCCGACTGCCGAAGGCAACAACCGGCGGACAGGAAGGGAGGCGATCCGCATGGAGCTTTCGTCGGTTACCGTCTTTGCCGATGGCCGATTCTGCCGATACGAGGACGCCAAGGTCGGACTGCTCACGCACGGGCTGCAGTACGGCACCGGCTGCTTCGAAGGGATCCGCGGGTACTGGGTCCCGGAAGAACAAGAGCTCTTGCTCCTGCTCGTGCGGGATCATTACGAGCGGCTCATGACGTCCGCCAAGATCCTGACGATGTCGCTTCCCCGCAAGGTCGACGAGCTCGTAAACATCACGCTGGAGCTCTGCCTGCGCAACAACTACCTGACCGACATCTACATCCGGCCCTTCGCCTACAAGTCGGCCGAAGACGTCGGCGTGCGGCTGCACGGGGTGCCCGACGCGTTCGCGATCGTGCCGATTCCTTTCACGCGTTATCTCGACACCAGCGAGGGCCTGCATGTATGCGTCAGCTCGTGGCGCCGCTCGGACGATACGATGGCTCCGCCGCGCGCGAAGATCACCGGCCTGTACGTCAACTCGGCCCTCGCCAAGAGCGAGGCGGTGCTCAACGGGTATGACGAGGCGATTTTGCTCTCGCACGACGGTCACGTCGCCGAGGGTTCGGCGGAGAACATCTTCCTCGTGCGCCGCAACGTCCTCTACACGCCGGATCCGTCGCAGAACGTGCTCGAGGGCGTCACCTGGAGAGCGATCAAGGAGATTGCGCGGGGCGAGCTCGGCTTGGAGACCGTCGAGCGCTCGATCGACCGCGGCGAGCTCTACTCGGCGGACGAGGTCTTCTTTACGGGGACGGCGGCGGGCATCGCGTACGTGGCGTCGATCGACCGGCGCATGGTCGGAGACGGCACGATCGGTCCGGTCACGGCGCGGCTGCGCGATTTCTACGAGCGAATCGTCATGGGGCGCGAGCCGCGCTACGAAGCGTGGCTGACGCGGGTGTACGCGTCGGCGCGCGTCAACGCCTAGGAGGTCTCGGCGGGGCGTCGTTCCAGTAGGGCACGTCGGGCGACGTGCCGGCGCTATCGCGCGCGGCGTGCGGTATGAACGCGGGCGCGATGCCCATGTCCTCGCGCCAGCGCGCGAAGCGCAGCTCGTCGGCGTAGGCCATCCGCGAGATGCGGCGGATGAACGTGCGACCGAGGTCCTGCGAGGGCAGCGCCGTGGTCATGACCGCGATCACGTAGGGCGCATCGCCTGCGTAGACGATTCCGGCGTCGTTGAGCGTGTCGAAGAGCGATCCGGTCTTGTGAGCGACGGCGACGTCGTCGGGCAGCGGCTCGGGCAGGAGCGTGTTGATCCGATCGGCCTTCAGCAGCGCGATCATCTCGTTCGACGACCACTCGTCGACGAGCTCGCCGCGCGCCATCATCATCAGCAGGTGAACGAGGTCGGCCGGAGAGGTGCGCAGCGCCTGTCGGATCGACCACGCGTCGGTGCGCACGTCGCCGGTCAGGTGCGTGTGCTCGAGGCCGAGGTCGGCCATTCGCCGGTTGATGTTGCGGCGGCCGACGAGCCGGATCAGCATGTTCGTCGCGGTGTTGTCGCTGACGTCGATCATCTTGGCGAGCAGCTCGGAGACCGAGAACGTCTCGCCGATCGCGTCGTACGCCAAGTCACCGGATCCGTGGTCCCTGTCGCCGGGCTCCAGCGTCACGCGCCGATTGAGATCGAACCGACCCGCCTCGAGATCCTCGAACACTTCGACCATGACGGGAACCTTGATCGTCGACGCCGCCGGCATGCTCTTTGCGGCGTTGTAACCGGTGTGATATCCGGTGTTCAAATCGAGAACGTCGAGTCCAATCGCGGCCGGAATGTGGCGAGCCGCGATTCGAACATCGTGACTCAGGGCCGCAAACGGCGGCGGAAGATCTGCGAGGACCGGTGTCGTGCACGTGATAGCGGCGCTGAGAGCAAACGCCGCAATGGTCGCCGCACGCCGCAACATGGGAGTCGACTTTCGATTTCCGCCGCGCGCGGGTCCTGCCGCACGGGGCAACGAACCCCCGGCCGTCGTGAGTACGACGCTTTCTCCCGTACGGCGCGTCGACATCGTCGGCGTTCCCATGGACCTGGGCGCGAGCCGGCGCGGCGTGGACATGGGACCGTCGGCCGTGCGCTATGCCAAACTCCACGAGAAATTGCGCCGCCTCGGCATCGAGACGATCGTAGACCGCGGCGACCTCGCGGTTCCGATCCGCGAGTCGGCCAATTCCGAGGATGCCTCGGCGAAATACTTCACCGTGATCTCCTCCGTCTGCCACGATCTCGCTCTGCTAGTCGAGCAGGCGGTGAGTGCAGACGGACTGCCGATCGTGCTGGGCGGCGACCACTCGATCGCGATGGGGACGATGACCGGCTTGACCCGCGCGTATGGTTCGCCACCGGGACTCGTCTGGGTGGACGCGCACGCCGACATCAACAGCCCGGCGAGCTCGACTAGCGGCAACGTTCACGGCATGCCGCTCTATTTCACGCTGAAGAACGGCTTCGCGGACCCGGCGCGCACCGTGCAGATCGGCCTGCGCGACGTGGACGCGGACGAGAAGCGCATCCTGCGCGAGTTCGGCGTGAAGACGTTCACGATGACCGACGTCGACAAGCGCGGCATGATGCACGTGATGGACGATGCACGCGCAATCGCGGGCGCGGATCAGCACCCGATCCACGTCTCGTTCGACATGGACGCCCTCGACCCGAGCGAGGCCCCCGGCACGGGCACGCCCGTCAAGGGCGGCCTCAGCTATCGCGAGGCGCACCTCGTGATGGAGATGCTTGCGGACAGCGGGCAGCTCGGCTCGATCGAGATGGTCGAGATCAACCCGATCTTCGACACCCGCAATCAGACGGCATCGCTCGCAGTCGACCTAATCTGCTCCGGCCTCGGCAAATCGATATTGTAGTTCCTCGGCTGCGAACCGCATCACTTCGGGCGATAAAATGATATCAAATCCAAATGTATTACAGGGCCTCCGGTGCGAAGGTATCCTGTCGCCATGGACCGACTGCATTTCATCGCGACCCTAACGACTGCCGCCACGGCGCCAGCGGCAAAGCTGCGCGGCGGGCCGACTATTGCAGGCGTGCCGATACCCGCGTCCGCCTTTGCTGCAGAAGCAACCGCGATCGCGACCGCCGCCGAATCGCCCGAGGTCTTCGCCCACTCCCTACGGACGTTTCTCTTCGCCGAGCTCGTGGCGAGGGCGTCGGGCATCGAGCACGACGCCGAGGCGGTGTACGTTGCCTCGATCCTGCACGACGCTGGACTGAGCGCGCGATACATGAGCGACCGACGGCGCTTCGAAGTCGACGGCGCGTTTCTGGCCCTGGATCTGTGCAAGAAACATAACGTTGCCGGCGCGCGGTCTAGTATCATCTGGGATGCCGTTGCGCTCCACGACCAAGGGGACATTGCGCGCTTTAAGCAGCCGGAGGTGGCGCTCGTCAACGCCGGCGTTGCGACAGACTTCGGCGCGCATCTCGATATCCTAAAGAAGGATGAGGTAGTCGCGGTGCTAGCGGCGGCTCCCCGAAGCAACTTCGTCCCAGTCTTCCTCGATACCGTCGCCGCATATGTCAAGCGAAAGCCGCTTGCGACCGGTAACTCCTGGATCACCGACATCGGCTATCGTATGGTGCCCGGATTTCACCTGGAAAATTTCGTCGACGCAGTCAAAGAGGATCCGTTCGAGGCTTACCGCTAAGAGGCGGGACTTGGGAATTTGATTTACAGTTTGATGGTTGCGACGCCTGAGCAGGAGACGCCGCCGCCGCACACGGCCGGGTCCCAACTCGCGTCTGCCAGCATCGAGCGGATCCGCGTTTCGATCTGCGGGTCGACCGGCGGCTGAAACTCGACGTTCTGCGTGCGGCCGTCGTCGCCGACGCTGACGAGCAGCGTGACGTGCACGTTCAGCGCATCGAGCTGCTTGCGAACGATCGGATCGAGCACCGGTACGGGTTGTTCCGCGCCGAACGGGAGGTAGCCGCCCGTCTGGCGCGCAGCCTCGCTCGCGACGGTGCGCGCAACGGGCGACGGCGTGACCTCCGGCGCCGCGGCGCCGCCTGCGCTTACCACGCCGGCGCGTGTCACGGACGCGACCGCCGGCGCGGCAGCCGGCGCGTCGGTTGCGACCGGACGATGCGGCGAGGCCTGCCGGCTGGGCGAGCGCGCGACGAGATGCAGGTTCTTGGTGTACGACAGCCTCGGCGAGACGCTATGCCGGGGTGCGGCCGCTCGCGGAGGAGGCTGAACCACGCGCGGCCGCACGATCTGGATCCGCAAGATATGCGTGAAGCTAATCGTTTCAACCGACGCGTTGCTCGCGCTCGTCCAGACCAACGCCGGGATCGCGAGCGCCGCGAGCAGGTGTATCCCCACCGACGCGAGCGTCGCCCGACCCATGCGAGTCTGAGCACCGAGCGCTGCCGTCATAATCGAAAAGCTCCCTTCGGCTTCAACGTGCAACTGCCCCGGTCCGTGACCCCTCTTTGGGATCGTGAGCCCGTATTCGAAGAAGAATCTCGAGCATTTGGCGCGCCTGGCCCGGCGTTCCCCGGCGCGCGAGCCCGCCGCAGTGCCGCCCCTCCCGAAGGGGCCGTTCGAAATCGTTTACGCCGACCCGCCGTGGGCGTATTACGGCAGCCCGATCAAAGACGCCGCCGCGGGAAAGCACTACTCGCTGATGTCGCAGGAGGCGCTCGCGAGGCTGCCGGTGCGCGACATCATGGCCAAGCGCGCCGCCCTGTTCCTCTGGGCGACGGGGCCTCGCCTGCATCTTGCGCTCGAGCTCGTTCAGCATTGGCGCCTGCATTTCCGCGGCGTGCTCTACGTCTGGGTCAAAACGAATCGGCGCGGCGAGATCATTCGCGGACAGGGCGTCGCGCCGACGTTCACCAAGCCGACGACCGAGTTCGTCCTCGCCGCGACGACGATGCCCACGGGCCGTCCGTTTCCGCTGCGCGATCTCGCGCAGGGTCAAGTCGTGCTGCATCAACGCGCGGAGCACAGCCGCAAGCCCGCGGTGTTTCGGACGATGATCGAGCAGCTATGCGGCGGGCGTTCACGCATCGAGCTGTTCGCGCGGGAATCGGCGCGCGGCTGGGCGTCGTGGGGAACGCCGATTACCTGAGGGTCAACGCCGCGACCAGCGCGCCGCACAGCGTCGCGGCGAAGTTGACCGTGTCGTTTTCGATCCAGCTCACGCCGCGCCGCAGCTGCGTGGCGCCGCCGCATGCGTGGCGCCGTGTTTCGCACTCACACGCGCACGCCGGGCAGTAGCGCAACGCCTGGAGACCGGCGCCGAGCAACGAATCGAGCAGGGCGCCCGCGACGCCGCCGGCGGCGACCACGAGCAACGGCGCGACGTTGACGGAGGCTGCAACGACCGCGACGAACAACGCCCCCGCGATCGTTGCGAGCGATCCCGCGAGCGTGATGCCGCCGGAGCGGCCGATGGCGACGGGACGAAGCGTGAGGATCGAGATCGGGATTTGCGCGATACGCGTGCCGATCTCGGTTCCCCACGTGTCGGCCGAAGCCGCAGCCAACGCCCCGGCAAATGCGGCCGCGAACGGCGCGTGATAGCGCATTGCCAGCAGCGCGCAACACGCGGCGACGCCGCCGTTGGCGAGCACCTGCCATCGGCCGCGCGGCGCGCCGCCCGAGCCGCGGTGCGAGAGCAGTGCCGACGGAATGAAGAACGCGAAGAGGACCGCCGCGCCGCGCCATCCCGCCGCCGCGAACACGATCGTTCCGACCGCGAAAGCCGCGACGGCTCCGCTGCGCGACAGCGCCCGCGCGCGATATGCGATGAGCGCGACCGCGGCGGCCAGCGCGGCGCCGAGCGCGGCCTGCGTCACCGCGGTTTCGCGAAATGCGCCTCGAGCGCGTCGAGGATTCCGGCCGTCGAGTACACGGCCGCGACGACGTCCACGCGAAGTCCCGCGCCGGTCGCCGCCTCGGCGGTGATCGGTCCGATACAGGCGACGCATTTGCCGCGCGCCGTGGCCGTGGCCGCGTCGCTCCCTCCGAGCAGGGTGACGAAGCCGCGCACGGTGCTCGCGCTCGTGAACGTCACCACGTCGGCGCGCGCCACCTTCGCAGCAAAATCCGGATCGCGCGCGACGACCGTCGCGTACGCGCCGACGTCGGTGACGTGCCTCCCGGCCGCCTGGAGCGCGCGCGGCAGCGCGTCGCGCGCTTCGCTTGCGCGGTACAGCAGAACGCGGTCGCCGGGGCGCGAGCGCTCGACGACCGCGGCGGCGACCTCCTCGCTAACGTACATCGCGGGAACCACGTCGGCGCGGACGCCGCTGCGTTCCAATCGCTCGGCGGTGCGTTCGCCGATGGCGGCAACTTTCGCGCCCGCGATCGCGCGCGCGTCGCGCCCGCGCGCGGCGAGCCGCTCGAAGAACGCATCGACGCCGTTGCGCGATGTGAATACGATCCACGCAAACGATGCGAGCTCGTCGAAGGCTTGCTCTGCCGCACGCGTATCGCCAGGCGGCTGGATGGCGATCGTGGGCGCCGAGATCGGCTCGGCGCCGCGTTGCAGGAGCGCGCGTGCGAACGCGTCCGACTGGTGGCCCGCGCGCGTGATGAGCACCCGCTTGCCGAAGAGCGCGGCGTTATCGAACCAGCGCAGCGTCTCGCGCAGGCGCGCGACGCCGCCGATCACGACGACCGCGGGCGAGCCGACGTTCGCGCGCGCGATCTCCGCGGCGATCGTCGCGAGGGTACCGGACACCGTTCGCTGGCTCGGGCGCGTGCCGTCTTGCACCACCGCGACCGGGGTTGCCGGGTCGAGCCCGTGCGCGACGAGCTGCTGCGCGATCTCGTCCAGAGTCGCCGTCGCCATCAAGAGCACGAGCGTCCGCTGCGGATCGGCCAGCCTGGCCCAGTCCAACGCGGTCGCGGACTTGGCGGGATCCTCGTGCCCCGTGATGACCGTGAACGACGCGGCGTGCTCGCGGTGCGTCAGCGGTATGCCGGCGTAGGCGGGCGCGGCCACCGCCGAGCTGATTCCGGGAACCACGTCGAACGCTACGCCCGCGTCGCGCAACGCCTGCGCCTCCTCGCCGCCGCGTCCGAAGACGAAGGGGTCCCCGCCCTTTAAACGCACTACGCGCTTGCCGGCGCGCGCCTTCTCGATCATCAGCCGCTCGATGTCGGCCTGCGGCATGGCATGCGCGCCGCGACGCTTCCCGACGAAGATGCGCTCGCACCCCGGCGGCGCGAGCGCGACGATCGCATCGGCGACGAGCGCGTCGTAGAGCAGCACGTCGGCGGCGCGCAGCAGCTCTGCGGCCCGTAACGTCAGCAGGCCCGGATCGCCCGGGCCCGCGCCGACCAGATGCACGAGTGGAGCGCTCACGGAGGCGAGTCGGGGATGGAGTCCAGCTCGAAGAGTTCATCGAGCACGCGCGCGGTCGAGAGCGCCTGCTCTTTGTCGAGCGTCGCCTTCTCGCGGATGCGGAGGATCGCGGAGTGCAGCAGCTTCGAGACGATGGTCATCGTCGTGCCGGTGATCAGCATGCGCTCGCGCTCGTCCAGGTCGGGGCAGCGCGCGAGCAACCGTTCCAGCTCCATGGCCCGGATGGACTCGGCCTTCGCCGTCAGCCGCGCGATCACGGGCACCGCGACGCGCGAGCGATACCAGTTCTCGAAACGCTCGACGTGCTCGTCGATGATCTCTTCCACCGCGGGAATCGCCTCGCGCCGGAGCTCGAGGCGTTCGTTGACCAGCGCCTTTAGCCCGTCGATGTCCACGAGCGAGACGTTGGGCACGTTCGCTACCTCCGGATCCGCGTCGCGCGGCACCGCGATGTCCACGATAAACAACGGACGCTCCGGCCGCCGTCCCATCGCCGCGCGGACGCGCGGCTCGTTCAGTACGAAGTGCGACGCGCCGGTCGACGCAACGACGACGTCGGCCAGCGCCAGCGCCTCGACGAGGCCCGGCATCTCGACGGCCTCTCCGAATCCCGTCTCCGCGACGAGATCGCGCGAGCGCGACATCGTTCGATTCGCGACGATGACGCGCCCCGCGCCCTCTTGTCGCAGCCGCTTCACGGCGGTGCGTCCCATCTTGCCGGCACCGACGACGAGGACCGACTTGTCTTCCAACGTGCCCAAGCGGCACTGTGCCGCCGCCACCGCGGCTGTCGCGATCGACGCGGATGCGCCGCCGATTTGAGTCTGCGCGCGCGCGGTTTTGCCGGCGGCCAGCGCGTCGCGAAAGAGGCGGTGCAGCGTGCGTCCGAGCGATTTGGCCTGAGTCGCCGCGACGTACGCGTCCTTGACCTGCCCGAGAATTTCGGCCTCGCCGATCAGCATCGAATCGAGGCCGGTGCAGACTCGGAACAGATGTTCGACTGCCTGATGGCCTAGGTGGGTATAGAGGTACGACTCGAGGTCGTAGCCGGTCGCTCCGTGGCGAAAGTTCGCGAGGAAAGATTTCAACTGCGCGACTCCGCGCTCGTAGTCGTGGAGCTCGGCGTAGATCTCGAGGCGGCCGCAGGTTTGCAGCATCACGGCCTCTTGCACGGCCTCGTAGTCGCGCAGCGCGACCAGCGCTTCCGCCATCCGCGAAGCGGGAAACGCGTGGCGCTCGCGCACCTCGACCGGTGCGGTGTGATGGGAGAGCCCGATGCACGTGATCGGCATCAGCGTACCGGCGCAGCGACGAGCTGCGACAGCGACGCGTCGGCCGCAATGATGGTCCGGTCGATCTCTTGTGCCGTGTGCGCCGTCGACAGGAAGCTCGCCTCGAACGGCGAGGGCGCGAAGTAGACGCCTCGATCCAGCATGGCGCCGAAATATTTCGCGTACCTCGTTCGATCCGACTGCCGAGCGCTCTGCAGATCGGTAACGGGCTCGCTCGTGAAGTACATCGTAAACATCGAACCCGCGGAATTGCAGACGTGTTCCACCCCGTGCCGGGTCAGTATCTCATCCAGCGCCCCGGTCAGGCGCCGCGTCAGGGCTTCCAACCGGTCGTATAACGTCGCGTCGGCCGCGATGATTCCGAGCGTCGCGAGCCCGGCCGCCATCGCGAGCGGATTCCCCGAGAGGGTCCCAGCCTGATATACCGGCCCGTCGGGCGAGAGCTGCGCCATGACGTCCGCACGGCCGCCGAACGCGCCGACCGGCAGCCCGCCGCCGATGACCTTACCGAGCGTCGTGAGATCCGGCGTGATGCCTTCGCGCGCCTGCGCGCCGCCACGCCCGACGCGAAACCCCGTTATCACCTCGTCGAAGATCAGCAGCGCTGCGTTCCGGCTGCACAGCTCGCGCAGCGTCCGCAGGAAGCCGGGCCGAGGCAGCACGAGTCCCATATTCGCGGGGTACGGCTCGACGATCACGGCCGCGATCTCGCCGGAATTGGCCTGGAACGCGCGGTCGATCGCCGACTCGTCGTTGAACGGCAGCACGATCGTGTCGCGCGCCGTCGCGGGGGTGATGCCGGGCGAGTCGGGCGTGCCGTGGGTCAGAGCTCCCGAGCCGGCGGCGATCAGAAACGAGTCGGCGTGCCCGTGATAACAGCCGGCGAACTTCACGATCTTGGAGCGCCCGGTGAATCCGCGCGCCAGACGCGCGGCGCTCATCGTCGCCTCCGTGCCGCTCGACACGAAGCGGAGCAGCTCGATGGACGGCATCATCGAGGCGATGAGCTCCGCGAGCTCGCTCTCGAGCTCGGTCGGCGTCCCGAACGACGTCCCGCGCATGGCCGCGTTGGCGATCGCGCGCGTCACGGCGGGATGGGCGTGGCCGAGCAGCAGTGCGCCCCACGACATCACGTAGTCGAGATACTCGTGGCCGTCGAGGTCGTACAGCATCGCGCCCGAGCCGCTCTTCATGAAGACCGGCGACAGCCCGACGGCGCCGAGTGCGCGCACGGGCGAGTTCACACCGCCCGCGATGACGGCGCGCGCGCGCGCGAAAGCCGCGATCGACCGCTCCAGCTTCACGTGCTTGTCGCGCTCGCGAGATCGCTCGGGACGTTGACGTTGTAGAAATACTCGGCCTCGATCGGCACGAAGCGCGCGCGAACACGCGCGACGAGGTCGCGCATCGCAGTCTTGCCGTCTCTCATGAGCGCCGGATCTTCGCGCACGACAGCGGCGCGATCGTACAGCGCGGCGAGCGGTTGGATACGTTCGTCGTGAATCGGGACGACGGCTTCGTCGCCGGGCCGCCACGCCGCTAGCAGCCGCTGCAGCACCGACGCATCGAGGCACGGCTGATCAGCAGCAACCGCGAAGCAGCGTTCGGCCCGGATGACGCTGCAGGCCGACGCGAACGCGCGCAAAGGGCCGGTGCCGGGATCGCGATCGGCCAGGCGCGGCGCGTCGAGCAGGGCGTCGATCTCGGGCGCGAACGGTCGGTTCGCGGCTACGTAGATCGGCAACCCCGTCACGCGCAGCTTGCGATAACAGCGCACGACCATCGGCTCTCCGTCAATCGGCTTTTCGAGCTTTCCGGGAAAGCGGCGTGCCTCGCCGCCGGCGAGCAGGATGATGGCCGGGCAGCGCTCATTCATGGCGTTGCGCGTACTCCTTCGCGTGGTACGTGATGACGACGTCGGCTCCGGCGCGCACGAACGACGTCAGCAGCTCGTCGATCGCGCGCTCTCCGTCGAGCCAGCCGTTGGCGATCGCGGCGTGGAGCATCGCGTATTCGCCGCTGACGTTGTAGACCGCGATCGGGACGTCGTAACGGTCGCGCGCCGCGCGCACGACGTCGAGATAAGGCAGGCCGGGCTTGATCATGACGATATCGGCGCCCTCGTCGACGTCTAGCGCGATCTCGCGCAGCGCCTCGCGCGCGTTTGGCGGATCCATTTGATAGCCGCGCCGGTCGCCGAAGCGCGGCGCCGACCCGGCCGCCTCGCGAAACGGGCCGTAGAACGCCGACGCATACTTGGCGCTGTACGCCATGATCGCGACGTCGCGCCAGCCCTGCGCGTCGAGCGCCGCGCGGATCGCGCCGACGCGACCGTCCATCATGTCCGACGGAGCCACGACGTCGACGCCGGCCTGCGCGTACGTCACGGCGATCCGCGCGAGCAGCTCGACGGTCGCGTCGTTGTCCACGTCGCCGTCGGCCTGGAGGATGCCACAGTGCCCGTGATCGGTGTACTCGCACGCGCAGAGGTCCGCGATCACCAGCATGTCGGGGAGGCTCGCCTTGATCTCGCGGATCGCGTGCTGCACGATGCCGTCGGAATCGTAGCTGCTCGACGCGATCGCGTCCTTGTGCGCGGGAACGCCGAAGAGCAGCACGCTCTTGATGCCGAGCGCGAAGAGCTCGCGAGCCTCCGCGACCGCGTCCGCGAGGCGCAGTCGCGCGATGCCTGGCATCGCCTCGATCGGGCCGGCGTCGCCCGGGCGCTCGGCGACGAAGAGGGGCTGCACGAGCTGTTCCACGTGCACGCGGTTCTCGCGCACGAGGGAACGCACGACCTCGCCCCGGCGCAAACGGCGCGGACGCAGGGCGATCACAGCTGCGCTCCGAGGACCGAACTCTGCTCGGACGATTTCAAGTGTGCGCTCACTTCGATGCCGAGCGCTCGCGCCTCTTCCGGCGTGGAGACGCGGCGCTCGAACCGCTTGCGGTAGATCGTTCCGTTCGCGGGCACGTAGGCGGCTTCGACGATCATGTTCGACCCTTCGAGACGAGCGTGGATGCCGAGCGGCGCGCTGCAGCCGGCCCGCAGCTCGCGCAGCGCGGCGCGCTCGCATTCCACGCACAGCTCGCTCGATGGATCGTTCACGGCGGAGCGCAGCATTTCGGCGAGGCCATCGTCCTCGGCGCGCGTCTCGACGGCGAGCGCGCCCTGGCCGACCGCCGGCACGAGCCGTTCGACGCCGAACGGCATGACGTGCGTCGCGCGCAGGCCGAGGCGATTCAACCCCGCCATCGCCAGCACGATCGCATCGTACGCGCCGCCTGCGAGCTTGCGCAGCCGCGTGTCGACGTTGCCGCGCAGGTTCTCGTAGCGCAAATCGGGTCGCAGCGCGGCGAGCAACGCGCGCCGGCGCGGGCTCGACGTGCCGACGACGGCGCCGGGTGGAAGCGATTCGAAGTCGGCGTAGCGCTCGCTGCAGAATGCATCGCGCGGGTCGTCGCGGCGGGTGATCGCGGCGATGCGCATGTCCGGCTGAAGCACGCCGGCCAGATCCTTGCACGAGTGCACGGCATAGTCGGCGTGACGCGCGCGCAGCGCCTCTTCGAGCTCCTTGACGAAGACGTTGACGCCACCGAGCTCGTCGAGCGGACGCTCGCGGTCGCGATCTCCATGCGTCATGACGCCGAGGATGCTCGTCGCGACGCCGCGCTCGGCGAGCCGCGCCGCGACGGAGCGGCTCTGAATCGCGGCCAGCTCGCTGCGCCGCGACGCGCACACGAGCGTCGTCGCCGGCATCGACGCGAGCTCGTCGACCGAGCGCTCCGCCAGCGCGCGCAAGATCGGAGCGCGTTCGACCGCGGGAAACGTGTCCTTGACGTACGCGCGCATGCGCGCGAGCGTGCGCACCGCGTCCCCGTAGCACGGACCGAGCAGCGCGGCCAGCTCGCGCACGACGCGCGCCGAGAATGCGGGCGCGTTGCCGCCGGAATCGACGCTGATCGTGAGGTCGCCGATGCGCGTCGTCGCCGCCATCGTGAAGTCGCCTGCGTCGAGGCCCGTCGCGTCGCATGCGAGTACGCGCGAGGCGCACGCGTCGGCGAGGACACGCGCGTTGAGCTCGGCGTCGTTCGTTGCCGCGATCGCGAGCGCCGCGCCGTCCAGGTCGCCGCGCGAGTAGGGGCGCTGCGCGAGCTCGCCGCCGCTTTGCGCGACCACGCTGCGCAGGCGGTCATCGATGTGCGGCGCGACGACAAAGATCGGAAACCCCGCGGCGAGAAGCGATTCGGCCTTACGCGCGGCGACGGTGCCGCCGCCGACGATGACGGCGCGACGACCGTTCGGCCGGAGAGAGATGGGCAGCATACGAACACAAAAAGAGTTCCGCGCCCGGCGGTCAAAAACCGCCTTTCGTGCTGCGCTCGCAAGCTTCGCAAGGCCCCACCCGCGCCGCGATCGTCGGCGCGGTCGTCGCGGCCCTTGCAACCTTGCCTGGGCTGGGCGTCGGCACGTTGTGGGATAACAGCGAGACGGCGTACGGCGAAGTCGCTCGCGAGATCCTGTTGACGCACAACTGGATCGTCATGCATCTCAACGGCGTGCCGTACTTTGTGCAGCCGCCGCTATATTTCTGGGCCGGCGCGGCGTTCTCGCTGCTCTTCGGACATCCGACCGCGTTCGCGCTGCGACTTCCGTCGGCGCTCGCGACGATCGCGCTCTCGGCGCTGACCGGCTATGCGGTCGCGCGGCAAGCGGGAACTCGAGTCGGCGCGTACGCCGCCGTCATCCTGTCGACGTGTCTGATGCAGACGGTCATCGGCCGGCTCGCGATCATGGACGCGCTGCTCGACCTCGCCGTCGCTATGACCATCTTCTGGTGGTTTCGCGGCCTGGAGACGGGGCGCGACCGCTACCACGTGTACGGCTGGATCGCGGCCGGCGGAGGCTTTCTCGCCAAGGGTCTCGTCGCGCCGGCCATCGCGCTGCTCGTCATCGTGCCGTACTACCTTTGGAACCGGCGCTGCGAGCCCACCCGCGCGCCGTCGGCGCGAGCGTGGATCGTCGGGCTCGTCGCGTTCGTTCTGATTGCCGCGCCCTGGCCGCTCGCGCTCATCGCCCACTACCGGTTGTTTCCGATCGAGAAGTTGATCGGCGAATACACGATCGGCCGTTACACCGGCGTCGTCGAGAATCAGTCCGGGCCCGTCTGGTACTACGTGCCGGTCATCATCCTCGGTTTTTTGCCGTGGATAGCGTTTCTGCCGATGGCCATCGTCAACGCCGCCGCGCAGCTGCGCTCCGGCATCGCGCAAGACCGGCCGATCGCGCGGCTCGTGCGCCTCTCGACCGCATGGATCGTCATGCCGCTTCTGTTCTTCAGCTTCGCACGAACGAAGCTGCCGAACTATGTAGCCCTCGAATTCCCGGCGCTGGCCGTGATCACCGCGCTGTATTTCGAGGCGGTGGTCCGCAGGGCGCGGACGCGCTCGGCGGTGATCTCGGCGGTCACCGTCCCCGTGACGATCGGCGCACTGGCGTTCGCGATCTGGTTGTTCACGCGCAATAACCGCCTGACGGGCGAGGTCGCGCTCGCGGTGCCGCCGCTGCTCGGGATGGCGGTCGCGATATTCGCGGGTTCGCTCCTGACGGCGTTGCTCGTCGCGCGACCGAGGAGCGCGCGCGCGGCGCCGTATGCCCTCGCGTTCGCCGCGACCATCGGGGCCGACGTGCTCGCGGTGACGGTGCTGCCGCACGCCGAGACGTTCAAACCCGTGCCGCGGCTGGCCGCCGTGATCGAACGAGAACGAGGTGCCGGAGACGTCGTCGCCATCTCCGGCGTGTCGGGCGGCAACGCGCTGCTCTTTTACACGCAGCCCGTCGTGCGCGTGGTGGCGCCGCCCGGAGGAAACGATCCGCAGAACGACGGCATGGATCCGCGGGCGGTCATCTGCGAGGCGTCGCGCGCGTGGGTGATCGTGCCGGCGGCCCGCGCCGCGCAAGATCCGACGTACGGCCGCGACCGGCGCGTCGTCGCCGTCGATCGCAAGGCCGCGCTGTTACTCTACGACGGACCTCGCTGCCCGTAAGAAGTCGAGGCTCCCTAGGGCTTGTGGCCCGCGACCTGCGCCTCCGTGACCGCGGACGCGTGGTTGTTGCCGAGCGATCCGCGGATGTAGGTGATGACGTCCGAAATGTCTTTGTTCGAGAGCGTGCCCTTCCACGCCGGCATCTGCCCGTTGTACGTCGCGCCGTTGACGGAGATCGATCCGTGCAGGCCGTCGAGGACGATGCCGATCACCTTGTTGGCGTCGCCGGTCACGACCGGATTGTTCGCGAGCGGCGGAAACGTTCCGGGCAATCCCTGACCCTGCGCGCCGTGACAGCTCGCGCAGTTTGACGCGAACACCTTCGCCCCGTTGCCGCTCGTCGCCGAGCCCTGCGATGCCGTCGTTCCAGAACTGGCTGCGGCGGCGCCGGGCGCGCCGCCCGGCGGCAGAGTCGCCGCCGACGCGCTGAGTACGACCGATTCCGGCGGCGACGGCGGCGCGGCGGCCTGTTTGACCATCGTCGTCACCTGGGCGTAGATGCTCAGGCCGGCGATGCCGGCGACGATGATCGTCGTGGCCCACAGCAGCCGGGCGCGCGCGGCAAAGCTCCGGGTGCGGCTCCGATCGAGCCACGGGAGGAGCAGGACGACGACCAAGAAGAGCGTCGGGACGATGATCGTCGCGATCAGCTCCAGACTGATCGTGAGCGGGCCGAGGTGAATCTCGGGCGGCATGATCGCGAGCAGGCCGAACAGCGACAAGAAATACCACGCGGGGTACGGCACGAAGAATTTCGTCGGGTCGGCCTTCTCGTCGAGATACGGCGGAAACGCAAACGCGAGGAAGCAGATGATGACGAAGACGATGAGCGAGAACGCTCCGTCCATGAAGAACTGATCCGGCCAGAAGGGTCCGTGTTGCAGCGTGCGGCGATCCTCGACGACCGGTCCGGCGGCGCCGTTATGGCGGAAGATCGCCAGGTGGGCGCCGACGAGCAGCACCAAGACCGCCGGCATCAGCCAGACGTGCAGCCCGAAGAAGCGATTGATCGTCGCCGTCCCCATCGAGCCGCCGCCCTGCGCGACGTGTTGCAGCACGGGGCCGAGCACCGGCGCCAACCCGGTGATGTTCAGCGAGACCTGTGACGCGAAGTACGCGTCCATGTCCCACGGCAGCAGGTAGCCGGTGAGGCCGAGCACGAGCGTCACGAGCAGGAGCAGCACGCCGACGACCCACTGGAGCTCGCGCGGCGACTTGTAGGCCCCGAAGATCAACACTTGCAGCAGATGCAGGAACACCAGGGCGATCATCGCGGACGCGCCCCAGTAGTGCACGGCGAGCAGGAAGTGCGTGTACGGGTTGAGATACATCGCGCGCGTCGATTCCCAGGCCGTCGCCGCGGACGGTGCGTAGAAGAACGTCAGGAAGATTCCCGTGACGATCTGCACGATCATCGCGAAGAGCGTGGCGCTGCCGAAGACGTACCAATAGCTCGCTCCGCCCGGCACGTCTTCCGTGAGGAAGTCCTTGGTCATAGAGACGAAGCCGGTGCGTTTTTCGATCCAATTCAACATGAACGCAAACCTATGCCTGATAGGAGACGACGATGCGCTGGGGCGTGTTCGACTGATAGATGATCCACGTTACCTCCGCGGCGCCGTTCTGCTCGCGAAGCGGCAGCGGATCGAGCCCGCGCGGCGCGGGTCCCGCGACGTGCGTGCCGTCGAAGGTGTATTGCGAGCCGTGGCACGGGCACATGAACCGGTTCTGCGCGTCGCTCCAATTATAGTAGCAGCCGAGGTGCGGACAGATCGGGCTGAAGGCGACGAAGCCCATGTTCACGACCGTATAGTCCACGTCGGCCTTACCGCCGGGCTGATTGAAGATATCGGGACGCGCCGCCTGGAATTTGGCGGGATCCACCTTGATGCCCCAACAGTACTCGGGCAGCGACTGCTCAGGCAAATACGCGTCGGTGAATTTCAGTGTGAACGTGAGCTTCACGGGCTTGTCGGTCGCCTTTTGCAACAGGTCCAACTCTTGCTTGGAGAGCGGCGACCAGCTGCCCGCCGAGGAACTCTTCGGCGGGAGCAGCGAGCCGATGATGGGTATGGCCAGCACTACGCCCACGATGCCGCCGATCGTGATCGTGGCATTCGCCATGAAGGTGCGCCGGCTGACCTCCAGCGGATCGGCCGGGGCGTCGCGCGCAGTCAACGGCGCACCGGGGGTGCCGTGGGAAGCGCCCGCGTTCGAATCAGACAAGTTCTTTCTCCCAGAAGTGCCAGGCGATGGGTCGGAGCGTCATTTGGCACAATTGTAAGCCCGCCCTCCACCCGGTCGCCAGGACGAAACTCTGAACGGACCGCAGCGCCCGGCCTGCCGCCGCAGCGTCAGACCTTATAGCTGTGCAGGCCCGAAATCCAGATGTTGACGCCGAGATAGCAGAAAATGATGGAGACGAAGCCGATGACGCTGACCCAGCTCGTGCGCAGACCGCGCCAGGCGTGTCGCGTGTGCAGGTGCATGTACGCGAGGTAGATGATCCACGAGAACAGCGCCGCCGTCTCTTTTGGATCCCACTGCCAGTAGGCGCCCCACGCCTCCTTCGCCCACATCGCTCCCGTGATGATGCCGATCGAGATGAGCGGCAGGCCGATCGCGACCGCGCGATACACGATGACGTCGAGCTGCGGCAGGCTCGGAAGCGCCGCGAGCCAGGCGGCGACGGCGCTGCCCGGCCGCGCCGACGCCGCGTAGTACTTGACCAGATAGATGCACGAGAAGACGAATGCCACGAGAAACGCGGCGTACGAGGACACGACGATCGGTACATGGATCTTCGCCCAGTAGGATTGCAGCGAGGGCACCGGCGGCATCGTCCCCTCGTACCAAGTGACGCCGTAGGCGAGGAAGATCGCGGCCAGCGCCAGCACGAATCCGCCCGCGAACCAGAGCCGGTAGCGAAACGCGAATCCGATGTAGATCGCGACCGACATCGCCGAAAACAGCGAGAGCGAGCCGTACAGATTCAGCAGCGGCCATACGTGCGTCAATTCGAAGCGGACGACCAGCTGGACGAACTGCGCCGCGCAACCGATGATCGCGAGGGGAATGCCGACGTCGCGCAGCCAGGTCACCCGCGAAAAGAAGTAGACGAGCAGCGCGAGCGCGCCGAGCGTGTACGCTGCTAGCGCGACCGCGATTAGGGCTTCGTCGGGGGACATGACGCCTCAAACGATACCATCAACCGTGAAAACTCGCCCTCGAAAACGTCGTATCCTTTGACGGTCGTCGCGGCCGCGCCGACGCGGGAACGGTTCGGACCGGCCTCGTCCACCCGCAGATAGATGCGCGCGGGCAAGAGGTAAAACGAGATCACGAGCCCCGCGAGCAGCACGAAGGCGCCGATCCCCACCAGCGGAACGCCGGGGTCGTTGCGGTACTGAAAGCCGCTGTAGAGCACGTAGCGCTCGGGGGCGACGCGCCAGCCGTCGCCCAGGTCGATCCACGTGCGCAGCGGCACCAGCGCTTCGCCGAGCGCGGCGCCGGCCTGGGTGACGCCGAGGACGACGCCGGGGTCGTTGACGCGCGGGTCGGCGGTGGGCATCCCGCTCTGTTTGTCGACCGTAGGCGCGAAGCGGTCGTAGAGCACGGTGCGCTGCGTGCCCGGCACGTCGAACGACTCGCCCTCGACGTACGTGCGGTCGGATAGCGCCGTGTTGCGCTTCCCGCTCCTCGTCACCAGAAAGCGCATGCCGAAGCCGTAGCTGGCCTGGTAGTAGAGCGTTCCGTCGATGTCGATCGGGTGATTCACGCGAACCGTCATCTGTTTCGGGACGCCGTCGTTGCCGGTTACGGTGACACGCGAGACGTAGTCGACCGGCTGATAGACCATGCCGCTCTTGGTCATGATCGGCGCGATCCGGTATTCGAAGTCGTCCAGCCGGATCAGCGCGTGCGTCTGCGCTACCTGTGCCGTCTCGCCCTTCAGGACGGCCATCTCGCCCGAAAAGCCTCGCGCCCAGTACAGCGTCGTTCCGGCCGCGACGAGGACGAATCCGGCATGCGCGACCAGGACCCCGCGGCGCGCCCAGTCGTGCTTGTCGGCGAAGCTCCATTCGACCCCGCCGAACGCGCGCTCGCGTATCCGCCAGCCGCGCGAAGCGAAGGATTGGTTCAGGCGTCGCCGCACGTCGGCGGCGGCACCGGCGACCTCGAACGTCGCGTGGAGCGGGATCTTCTCGACGTTGACCGGGCGCAGGGGCGGGAGCCGCGCCGGGATGACGCGCTTGAACGTGCAGACCGCAAGCGAAAGTAGAATCAGCCCGATGATCCCGACGTACCACGGCGAGTGATAGATGTTGTTGAAGTCGAGCCGCAGGATCGCGCGCGCGATCGGCGCCGCATAGGCCTGCATGTACGAGACCCGGTCCTGGCCTTGGTCGACGACGACGCCGATCAGCGTGAGCACACCCCAGACGACGAACAAAGAAACTGCGAACAGCACGTTGCCGAACGTGCGCACGAAGTCGGCATACGCGTTACGCAGCGCGGCGGTCACGAGCTCGGCTCGAGCCTATTGAAAGACCAGCGGCGCTCGAGCGGCAAAATCAGCCAGATCGAGAGCTCGTAGAGGGCGTACATCGGAAGCGCGAGGAGCGCCATCGTCAGCGGATTGCCGTCGGGCGCCGCGATGCCGCCCGCCACGAAGAAGCCGAAGAGCGCGTGGCGACGGTAGCGCATGAGCGACCGTGAGCTGACGATGCCGAGCCGTGCGAGGCCCACCAACACTATCGGGGTCTGAAAGACGATAGCGAAGAGCGCGAAGAGAACGATGACGAAGTTCAGCGTCGAGGCGACGCCGAACGTGGGCGTCGCGACGGCGTTCGTGATGTGGATGAGCGCTGCGATCACGCGCGGGATCACGACGAAGTGGGCGAACGCGATGCCGAGCGCGGCCAGCGCCATGGACGGCAGGATGAAGGCGTAGACCATGCGGCGCGTGCGTGGGTGGATCGCCGGCACGACGAAGAGCCAGAGCTGCTGCAGCAGGACCGGCAGCCCGATGATGATACCTCCGACGACCGAGAACTTGAACTCCGTGAAGATGACGTCGGCGGGGCCGAACGCGTGCAGCTGGATGCCGCCGAAGTATTCGCGCATCATCCAGCGGATGACGAACTGCGACGGCCAGAACAGCAGCACGGCGATGCTGCCGACGGTCGCGATGGAGATCAGCAGACGATTACGGAGCTCCCGCAGGTGCTCCGTGAACGGCATCTCCTTCTGATCCCAGGACGCCTGGTCGTCGGCGTCGCGCGCCGGGCGTTGCGCCAACATCCTGCGCTACTAAGCGTCGCTACGAGCTCGGCGTGCCCCGGTCTGGGGTAGGCGGCGGAACGGCCTCGCCCGAGATCGAGCCGACCTGGACGTTATTCATCACGTCGGCGTTCGCTGTCTCGGCTCGTTGACGCGCCTGTTCGCGCGCCTTGGCCTCGGCCTCGTCGGCCTCGGCCTGTCCCGCCAGGAACTCTTTCTTGGCTTGACCGGCGCTGCGCGCGAGCTTCGGAAGTTTCTCCGCCCCGAAAAGCAGCGCACCGACGACCAGGATGCCGATGATGATCGGTGCGTCGATGATTGCGAGAAGCGGGTGTACGGTCATGATGCAAGGGCCTCCGTGAGTTTCACCAGCTCCACCTTCGCCGCGCACGCGGCAATCGGCTCTAAGGCTGCCTTGGCACGGGCGACGAAGCGAGCGATCTGCGCGCTCGTCGCGGTCAGGCCGCCCTCGCGAGCGATTGCTTCGACGATCGCCGGGATCGCCTCGTTGGCTCCGGTGTCGTAGAAACGCCGGACTTGCGAGCGAAAGTTCCCGTCGCCCGCGGCGAGTGCGGCGATCAGTGGGAGGGTCGTCTTGCGCTCGGTAAGGTCGTTGGCCGCGGGTTTGCCGAGCGAGCGTTCGTCGGCGGTGACGTCCAGCAGGTCGTCCCGCATCTGGAACGCGACGCCGAAGGCTTCGCCGAACTCGCGCAGCGCCTCAATTTCTCGCGGCTCGCCGCCGCCCATGACGGCCCCGCACCCAGCGGAGGCGGCGAACAGCGATGCCGTCTTCTTGCGCGCGATCTCGACGTAGGTCTCGACCGGGAGGTCGAGGTTCCCCAGCGCCTGCAGCTGTAACACCTCACCGTCGCAGATATCCGCGAGCGTGGCCGAGAGCACGTTGGGGATCGGATGCGGATAGTCTAGCGTGACGTTCTTGAAGATCCAGGCGAAGAGGTAGTCGCCGGCCAGCACGCTCACGCGATTTCCGTAATCGACCGCAGTGGCGTTGACGCCGCGCCGCGTCCGCGCGTTGTCGACGACGTCGTCGTGAATCAGCGTCGCGACGTGAATGAGCTCCATGTACGCGGCGAGATGCAGATTATCCGCGTAATTGCCGCCGCACGCCTCGGCCGCCAGCAGCGTGATGCGCGGCCGCAGACGCTTCCCGCCCGCCGCCAACATGCGTTTGATCGCCTCCGTGATGACCGGGTTATCCGTAGAGAACGTCGCGCGAAAGAAGCGTTCGACCGCGGAGTGCAGGTCGTCGTAGGTTCCGTGAGCGGAATCGACCAGGCTCACGGCTTCGTTCCGTAGTGTACGGCGATTGCGCCGCCCATCAGCGGCAGGAAGCCTGCGTCGGAGAAGCCGCCGCGCACGAAGCGTTCGCGCAGCTCGGGGGCGTTCGGATGATGCGTCAGCGAGTTCGGCAGGTAGGAGTAGGCCATGCGCGAGCCGCCCACGATTCCGCCGACCAGAGGCACGATGCGATAGAAGTACAGATCGAAGATCCGCTTGAACGCGCGATTCGGCGCCTTGCTCACGTCGAGGTTGACAAAGCGGCCGCCTGGGCGGAGCACGCGGCGAATCTCGCGCAGGGTGGCATTGACGTCGACGACGTTGCGCAGCGAGAATCCCATCGTGGCGCCGTCGAACGCGCCGTCGGGGAAGGGCATGGCCATAACGTCGCCCTGCACGAACGTCGCGTCGCGATGGCCCGCCCGCGCCCGCCGCGCTGCCCGCTCGAGCATCGGCGCGCAGAAGTCGATCCCCGTCACCTCGAGCGACGGCTGGACGCGCAGCAGATGAAAGACGAGATCGCCGGTGCCGCAGCAACAGTCGAGGATTCGCGCGCCCGGCTGCGGGGCAAGGAGCGTGATCGCGCGCCGCCGCCAGCGCTCGTCCAGGCCCGCGGTCAGCACGCGATTGGTCAGGTCGTAGCGCGGCGCGATGGATGCGAACATATCGCGGACAAAGCCGCCCTTCGTAGACGTTTCGGATCTGTCGTGCACCGGCGCCGCAGTCATCGCTGACCGGCCTGCTTCCAAGTGCCGCCTCAGGCTCCCCCCAAGCGACGGGTAGGCGCACACGCCTTTTGTCGTGATGGCGGCGCGATGGTGGAGCTGAGCTCGGGCCGGGAGCTGTTTGCCGCGCTCGCGCGCGCCAAGACGATCGAGTTGCAGGCCTACACGCTGGGCCGGTCCGTGTTGCGCGTGCTCGAGACTGCGGCGAGCCGCGGCGCACATGTCGGCGTGGAGCTGGAGGGCAGCCCGCGCGACGATCCGGGCGGCGCTCTGGCGCGCGAAAACGGCCGGATGGTCGCGGAGCTTCGGGCGGCGGGCGTGGACGCGAGACTCGGCGATCCCTTGCACGCGAAGTCGATCGTCGCCGACGGCACGCTCTTCCTCGACGACCGGAACTGGAACGCGTCAGACATCGTCCTGCGCGACGACGATCCCGCCGACGCGGCGTCGATTCCGAAGCTCAAGCACGAGGCGCTGGCCGCGGAGGCGGGGTTGCTGCGCGCGGCGCGGTGCGAAGACGGCGTCATCGTCGCCAGCGAGTCGTTCGGATCCGGCAACAGCGTCTATTCCGCGCTCGAGGCGCTCGCGAGGCGCGGCGGAGCGCCGCGGCTGGTCGTCTGCGAGCGGGAGCTGCGCGGAAACGCGCGCGAACGCGCCGCGCTACGTGCACTCGAGCGCAACGGCATACGCGTTCGCGTCGGCCGGGATACGGAGAAACTCGCGGCCGCGGGCGATCGGGCTTGGATCGGCTCGGCGAACGCCACCGTCGCGTTCGGGCGCGCCGATCTGCCGGACTGGGGCCTGTGCAGCGACGACCCGGCGATCGTTGCCGCCGTCCAGGATCGCATCGAGGCGGAATGGACGCGCGCCAAGCCGCTCGTACTATAGCACCATGCTCGCGCTCGCCGGCGTCTGGGCGGCCACTCAGGCGCCGCCGGCCGTCGTTAATCAGTGGATTCAACCCGCGAACGATCCGTGGCCGCGCTTCGCCGTTCCGGCGCATCCGATCGACGAAACGATGCATTACTTCCTCGTGGTCAGCGCCTCCGCGGACGGAACGCTCCGCGCGTTCGTTCGCAATCCGGAGGCCAACGTGGGAGCCTTCATTGGGACGCGAACGCTGGTTGCGGACGGAGCGACGCTGCGCCTCGTGGCCACCGGCAAGCGCGACGTCGCCGGCCGCGTCAACTCCGACGGAACGCTCACGCTCGGTCTACCGGGAACCGGGGACGGCCTCGTGTTCCACCGCCCTATGGGCGAGGACTTGCGCTGGTTCTATCCGCGCGCGGCGGCGGCGTGGGCCTATCGAGAGCCGCTCGCCGCCGCCGACGGCTGGCCGGTCGGCACGCCGGCGCAAGTCGGGCTGCGCCTGCAGCCGATCGCAGCGGCTATACAAAGCATAGTCTCGTTGCGGACTCCGCAGCTGTCGTCGCCGTACGTGCAGAGCATCGCGATCGCTCGCCACGGCCGGCTCGTCCTGGACGAGTATTTTTACGGCTTCGACGCCGACCGGCCGCACGACGTGCGTTCCGCGGGCAAGAGCGTGACGACGCTGCTGGTCGGCCGCGCGATCGCGGACACCGCGCGCTTCACCCCTCAGACGCGCGTGCTCTCGTTTCTCTCACGGTACGCTCCGTTTGCCAACGATGACGCGCGCAAGCAGCGGATGACCGTCGAGAATCTCATGACGATGTCCTCGGGCCTGGCGTGCGACGACAACGACGACGCCTCGCCCGGTAACGAGGACGCGATGGAGAACCAGAGTACCCAGCCGGACTGGTACAAGTACACGCTCGACCTTCCGATGCAGTATGATCCCGGCACGCGTGCTGTCTATTGCAGCGCCGGCATCAATTTGCTCGGCGCGATCGCCGAACGAGCGACGGGCGTGCCGCTCGAGCAGTATTTCTACGAGCGCTTCGCTGTGCCGATGCAGTTCCAACACTACGGGATGCTGCTGATGCCTCCGCCGACGAATGCCGCGTACATGGGCGGCGGCGACTATTTTCGGCCGCGCGACTTCATGAAGTTCGGCCAGCTCTTCCTGAGCCATGGCATCTGGAACGGGCGCCGCGTCATAGATGACGAGTGGCTGCGCGGCTCGGCCGTGCAGCGCACGATCATGAACGAGGACGCCTACGGCGAGGGCGATCGCTACGGTTACGGCTGGCATCTCGGCACGCTGACCGCCGGCGGACGCACGTACCGGTTCATCGATGCCGGAGGCAATGGCGGCCAGCAGCTCGTCATCCTGCCCCAGCTCGACATGCTCGTGATGATCACGGCCGGCAACTACAACCAGTACCGCGTGTGGAAGGACTTTCTCCGCGAGTTCGCCGGCGCGGCGATCCGCAGCGCAGTCTAGCCGTTCAAGCCAGGGCCGAAGAGTCGCCGGGCGTTGTCGTCGGTACGTGCCGCGACGTCCGCCGGCGGCATGCCAAGCACTGCAGCAACTCGCGCGGCGGTGTGCGTGATGAATGCGGGTTCGTTGCGCTTGCCGCGCATCGGCACCGGCGTGAGATAGGGGCAGTCGGTCTCGAGCGCGATGTTGTCGATGCCGGCGGCGCGCACGGCCTCGCGCAGCGGCTCGGCGTTTGGGAAGGTGACGACGCCTCCGATGCCCAGCAGCAGGCCGAACTCCCCGGTGTAGGTCAGGGCTTGCTCCGGCGAGCCGGTGAAACAGTGAACGACGCCGCGCATTCCGCTCGTCCATTCGTCGCGCAGGATTGCGGTGAAGTCTTCGAAGGCGTCGCGCTGATGAAACACGACCGGAAGCCCGGCTTCGCGAGCGACGCCGAGTTGCGCGCGAAGCACGCGCGCCTGCGCGTCGCGGGGACTATGCTCGTAGTAATAGTCCAGCCCCATCTCGCCCACCGCGACGACAAGCGGGTCTTCCAGCAACGCGCACAGGGGCTCGGCCAGCTCCGCCGGAGCGTTGCGCGCTTCGTGCGGATGAATGCCTGCGGCGGCAGCGATGCCGTAGCGCCCGGCGGCGGCGATCGCGCGGGCGCTGTCCGCGAGATCTTCGCCGATCGTGAGCATCCCCGAGACCCCGGCCGCGCGCGCGCGTTCGACGACTCCGTCGCGGTCGGCATCGAACTTGCGGTCGTGGATGTGGCAGTGGGTGTCGATCACGACTGCGTTTCGAGCTCGATCTTCGGAAACAGCGACGCGCCCGGCGACGTTTGCGTGCTCGGCGCGAGTCTTCCCCAAACGAGTGCCGCCGCCCAATCCTCGTCGATGCGGCCCGGGCTGCCCAGCTGCCGCCACATCTCGCTCATCCGCTCCGGCATCACCGGATGGAGCAGAATCGCGAGCCAGCGAAGGCCCTCGCACAGGTCGTAGAGGGTCGCGTCAAGATCGGCGGCCCGCCCTTCCTTGTACAGCACCCAGGGTTTGCGTTCGTCGATGGCGCGGTTGAGCGCCGAGACGAGCTCCCAGACGGACTCTAGCGCCTCTCGGAAGCGAAGATCGAGGATCTGCGCGCGGACGCCGGCGGGGAGCGGCGCGAAACGCGTGCCGAGCTCGCTCACCACCGGTGCTTCCGGAACGAGGCCGTCACGATAGCGGCGCAGCATCGAGAGCGTGCGCTGCAGGAGATTCCCCAGATCGTTGGCGAGGTCGCTGTTGTGGCGCTGCGCAATCTTCTCCTCGGAGTACGAGAAGTCGCTTCCGAACGGAGCCTCGCGCAGCAGAAAATAGCGAATCGAGCCCGAGCCGAAGCGCCGCGCGAGCGCGAACGGATCGGCCGCGTTGCCGAGGCTCTTGCTCATCTTCTGCCCGTCGACCGTGATCCAGCCGTGGGCGAAGACGAGCTCCGGCGCCGCCTCGCCGATCGCCCACAGAAGCGCGGGCCAGATGATCGTGTGGAAGCGTGCGATCTCCTTGCCGACGAGCTGCGTCTGCGCCGGCCAGAGCGTGTGGAAGCGCGCGTCGTCCTGGCTCCAGCCGATCGCCGTGATGTAGTTGAGCAGCGCGTCGAGCCAGACGTAGATGACGCCGCCGCCCGCGATCGGTATCCCCCAGTGCAAGTTCGTTCGCGAGATGGAGAGATCGTCGAGCCCCTCGACCAGGATCGACATCATCTCGTTGTAGACGCTGCGCGGCCGAACCCACTCCGGATGGCGCTCGAAGTGCTCCAGCAGGCGGTCGCGGTAGGCCGACAGCCGGAAGAACCAATCGTCCTCCGATATCCACTGCACCTCTCGTCCGCACGTGGGGCAGCGCCCGTCGACGAGCTTGGATTCGAGCCAGAACGTCTCGTCGTAGACGCAATACCAGCCCTCGTACTTGCCGAGATAGACGACGCCGCGCTCGCGCAAGAGCTCGAAGACGCGCTGCACCTTCTCGATGTGACGCGCTTCCGTCGTGCGGATGAAGTCGTCGTATTCTATCTCGTACAACGCGAACAGCGCCTTCCAGCGCGGCACGAGCTCGTCGGTCCATTCCTGCGGCGTCTTGCCGGCGTTGGCCGCGGCGTTGGCGACCTTCTGCCCGTGTTCGTCCGTGCCGGTGAGGAAGAAGGTCGGCCGAAACGTGCGCGCCGTGCGCGCGAGCACGTCGGCGACGATCGTCGTATAGGCGTGACCGATGTGCGGCTCCCCGCTGATGTAATAGATCGGCGTCGTGACGTAGTAGGCGCGTTCCATGGGTTAGCTTTGGTTTATCGAGGGTTCGCGGCGCGCCTTGCGGGCGGCGGCGCGAGCGTAGAGTTGGCGACGCTCGCCGAATCCGCGCGCGGCGAGCAGCTTCGCGACCTCGCCGACGCGCTGCCCGCTCGCGAGGAGCGCGTCGATCGCGGCCCCGGCCTCCTCGGTCGCGGGCTCCGGCCGCTCGATCGCATGGGGCGCGATCGCGAACGCGACCTCGCCGCGCACGGGCTCCGGAAGCGAGGAGAGGACTTCCTGCGGAGTGCCCCAGAGCTGCTGCTCGTGGAGCTTGGTGTATTCGCGAACGACGAAGACTTGGGCGTCGGGGGCGACCCAAACGAGGTCCGCGATGGCGGCGAGCAGCCGTCGCGGCGACTCGTACCAGATCGTCGTGATTCCGCTCCGCAGGGCCTCTGCGAATCGCTCGCGGCGCGCCGCGGCGCCGCGCGGCGGGAACCCTTCAAAGGAGAAACGGCGCAGGTCGAACCCCGAGAGCAGCGCGACGCCCAGCGCCGCGCTCGGGCCGGGCAGCACCTCCACCGGAACCCCGGCGTCGTGCGCCGCCGCGATCAGCGCGCTTCCGGGGTCGGAGATCCCCGGCATGCCCGCGTCGCTCGTCACTGCGACGATTGCGGTGCGCGCGCGTTCGAGGATCGCCGGGGTCGCCGCGGCCGCGTTCTGCTCGCGGTAGCTCCAAATTTCGCGCCCGCCCAGCTCCAGCGCGTTCAGCAGCTTGCGCGCCACGCGCGTGTCTTCGGCGACGATCAGCGCGGCATCGCGCAGAACGTCGAGCGCGCGGAGCGTGACGTCGCGCAGGTTTCCGAGCGGCGTCGGTACGAAGATGAGCGGCATGCCACGGGGCTTCGACGTCGAGCATATACCTCCGGGCGCAAAGCTCGAGCTGTACATCTCGCCGACGTGTCCGTATTGCCGGCGCGCCATCGCATATTACGAGTCGGTGGGCACGCCCTATACGAGCTACGACGCCCAAAACGATCGCGACGCGCGCGGTCGGATGCTTGCGTACAGTCATGGCGATCCAACGGTGCCGGTTATCGTCGTCAACGGAGGGTATGTGCAGTCCGGTTGGGGATCGCCGCCGCAAGGTTGAACCGTCCACTGACCCGCCGGTCGGCGGGCTCGACGTAACGTTGCTACGGAAAGGAAAGCTCGGACATGGATGACCACTCAGCGGCCGCGACGAGCGCGATCTTCGCGTTTGCCTTCGTGTACCTGATCGTAATCGGCGCGCTCGTCGCTTTTACGATTTGGGTCTACTGGCGAATTTTCGCGAAGGCGGGATTCAACGGCGCGCTGTCGCTGCTCAACTTGGTCCCCGGCGTCGGGCCGCTGATCTGCATGATCATCCTCGCTTTCGGCCGCTGGCCGATCGAGGACCAGCTCGCGGTGCTACAGTCGCGAGGCCCCGTCGGTCCTACGTCGCCGCCGCCGGCTCCTCCAGGCACGTCGGTCATGCCGACGTAACGAGAGCTAGTGCCAGAGTTCGGCGATCCAGCGCTCGACGTCTTCGCGGCGCGACGGCACCATCGCCGATAGATTCTCCGCACCGGTCGCGGTAACGGCGACGTCGTCTTCAATGCGGACGCCGATGCCGCGGAAGCGTTCGGGCACGGTCGCGTCGTCCGGCTGAAAGTAGCACCCCGGCTCAACGGTGAGGACCATGCCTTCGCGCAGCTTGCCGTACCGGTATTCGGACGTTCGCGCGTTGGCGCAATCGTGGACGTCTAGCCCGAGCATATGGCTGACGCCGTGGAGCGTGTAGCGCCGGTGAAAGAGGTTTTCCGGATCGGTCGCTTCGTCGAGCGACATCTTGAGGATTCCCAGGTCGATGAGGCCCTCGGCCAGCACTCTGGTCGCGCGCCGGTGCGGCTCGAGGAAGTCGTTGCCGGGGGCGACGCCCTCGATGCCCGCGCGTTGCGCACGCCAGACGAGGTCGTAGATCGTCACCTGTTCCGGTGAGAAGCGCCCGGAGATCGGCAGTGTGCGCGTGATGTCGGCGGTATAGAGCGACTCGCACTCGATGCCGGCGTCGAGCAGCAGCAGCGCGCCGGGGCGCAGCGCGCCGTCGTTCTTCGTCCAATGCAGCGTGCACGAGTGTTCGCCGGCCGCCGCGATCGTCAGATAACCGGTGTCGTTGGCGTCGACGCGTGCACGACTCCAAAACGCGGCCTCGATCTCGCGCTCGGACGCAGCCTTGTGCATGGCACGGATCGCATCGTCGAAACCGAGCTTCGAGAGCTCGCATGCGCGGCGCAGCTCCGCGAGCTCGTACTCGTCCTTGACCAGCCGCATCTCCGAGAGATGCTCCGCCAGTTCGGCGTCGGCATTGGCCGGCTCGAAACGCCGGTCGATGTCCTCGTCGTGCGACCGAAGGACGCGCACCGCGTGCTTGGCGTCGCCCAGCTCCTCGAGGTAACGCGGCATCGACGCGAGCGGACGGCTCTCGTCCACCCCGTAAAAGGTCTTGCTCTCTTCGACGCCGCGGTGCCGGCCGACCCAAAGCTCGCCGTAGACGCGGTCCGTGAAGAATTCTGCCTCGCCGCGGTTGTGCGCCGGCACGAAGAGGACGCTGCGATGCTCGGCGCCGTCGGGCTCGAGGATCAGGACCGCGCCGGCTTCGCCGGGGCCGGTCAAATACGCGAAGTCGCTCGACTGCCGAAAATGATATGCGGTGTCGTTGGCGCGCACGCGTTCGCGGCCGGCCGGCACGATCAGATAGTCGCCCGGATACGACTTGCCGAGCAGCTCTCGGCGTGTGCGAAACCGCTCGGCCTGCGGATGGACGCCCGTCGCGGCCGGCCGGTCGATCCAGCCGCCGGCCATGAAGTCGATCAGCGCCTTCGGCGGCACGAAGTCGTGGCTGGCCCGGCTCGCGTCAGCCGGTTTTTCGGCGGTACGATCTGCAGACATGGTTCGACGGAGATTCGCCTAAGGCTCGACGGGTCATGCAGGCTAATGACACCCTCGCCAACGAGCGGACCTACTTGGCGTACGTCCGGACCGCCCTCGCCTTCATCGCCTTCGGCTTTGTGGTCGCGCGGTTCTCGCTGTTCGCGCGCGAGTTCGCGTTGATCGTCCACGGGTCGGTCACCGCACCCGGAGCATCGAGCGGCTTCGGAATCGCGATGGCACTGTTCGGGGTCTACATCGCTGTGCTGGGGGCGTGGCGCTACGCGGTGACCGACCGCGGGCTGCGCGAGAATCGCGTCGTCACGATGTCGAGCGTGACCGGCTACGCGATCTCGCTGTTCGTCGTCGTCGCGGGGGCGATCGTGGCGTTCGCGCTGCTAGCCCAGCGTTAACACTTCTAAGGAGACGTCGAGCGCGGGCGCGCTGTGGGTCAGGCGCCCGACGCTGATCACGTCGACGCCAGTACGCGCGATCTCGAAGACGTTGGACTCGTTCACGCCGCCGCTCGCCTCGACGACGACGCGGCCGTCCACGAGGGCAACCGCCTGAGCCAACGTCGTCGGGTCCATGTTGTCGAGCAGCACCGCGTCGATCGGTTCGGCCAAGGCCTCCTCTAGCTGCTCGAGCGTGTCGACTTCGATCTCGACCTTCACCATGTGCCCGCCGCGGGCGTGCGCGGCGGCGACGGCCGCGCGGATCGATCCGGCCAGCGCCAGGTGATTGTCTTTGATCAGGATGGCGTCGTCGAGGCCGAAGCGGTGATTCGTTCCGCCCCCGCACGCCACGGCGTAGCGCTCGAGCGCGCGCAGACCGGGCGTGGTCTTGCGCGTGTCGGCGATCTTTGCGCGCGTTCCGGCCACGAGGTCCACGAGCGCGCGCGTTGCCGTCGCGATTCCGGACAGGTGGGAGAGGAAATTCAGTGCCGTGCGCTCCGCGGTGAGGATCGCGCGCGCGCTTCCGGCGATCTCGGCGACGACGCCGCCGGCTTCGAGGCGTTCGCCGTCGCCGGTCAAGATCGCGGCGCCGATGCGTTCCTCGAGGACGCGGAACGCGAGCACGGCGACGCTGACGCCGGCGATGATGCCGCTCGATCGCGCGATGACCTGCGCAGTCGCCTCGCGGTTCGGCTCGACGATCGCCTCCGTCGTGAGATCTCCGCCGCGGCCGATGTCTTCGAGCAGCGCTGCCCGAACGATCGGTTCCGCGAGGAGTTCAAGCGACGCTGCGAAGTCGCGTGAAGGAACGCTTGGCGAAGGCTTCATCGGTCTGCGGATAATCGTTGCGATAGTGGCTGCCGCGGCTCTCGTGGCGCGCCAGCGCGGCCTCGGCGATCAGCTGTCCGACGACGAGGAGGTTGCGAAGCTCGCCGTGTGCCGACGCGGGAGACGCCTCAAGCTCATCGATGCGCGCAAGCCCCTCGCGCAAGCCGGACTCGTTGCGCACCAGTCCGACGTTGGCATACATGAGGTTGCGCAGATCACTGAGGGCCTGCGCGGCGGTCGTATCGGCGCTCGCGACGCGGCGCTCGCGGTGCGCGGGTCGCTCTGCGGAGACAGCGACTGCGTGTGGCCGGCGGCTCTCGATGTCGATGGCTACGCGCGATCCGTAGACCAGCGCCTCGAGTAGCGAGTTGCTGGCGAGCCGGTTAGCGCCGTGCACGCCGGTCGCGCTGGCCTCGCCGCACGCCCACAAGCCCGGCAGCGACGTTTGTCCCCATTCGTCGACGGCGATTCCGCCCATGTGGTAATGCGCTGCCGGAGTCACCGGAATGTTTTGCGCGCGCGGATCGATGCCGGCCCCCATGCAGAAGCCGAACACCGTCGGAAACGCCTTCGGGAAACGCGCGCCGATCGCGGAACGCGCGTCGAGCCCGACGGTACGTCCGCGTTGCTGCTGCTCGAAGATGGCGCGCGCGACGACGTCGCGCGGCGCGAGCTCGGCGTCGGGATGAACTGCAAGCATGAAGCGTTCGCCCAGATCGTTGACGAGCGTGGCGCCCTCTCCGCGGACCGCCTCCGTGACCAGCGGCATCGGATCGCGTCCGATCGCGAGTGCGGTCGGATGGAACTGCACGAACTCCATGTCGGCTAGCGTCGCCCCGGCGCGCGCCGCCATCGCGATGCCATCGCCGGTTGCCTCCACGGGGTTCGTCGTATAGCGGTAGAGCCGGCCCACGCCGCCGGTGGCGAGCACGACGGCTGTCGCGCGGAACGCGATCCGCGCGGTGCTCCCGTGGTGATGCGCGTAGACGCCGCCGACCGCTCCTTCATCGAGAATCAGATCGTCGGCCATGACGTCTTCGACGACGCGAACGGACGGATGCGCGGCGACGGCTTCGATCAGCGTCTTGAGGATCTCGTGGCCCGTCGCGTCTCCGCCCGCCTTGACGATACGGCGCCGCTGGTGTGCGGCCTCGCGTCCCAGCGCGAGCTCGCCCGCGTCGGTGCGGTCGAACGCCGCCCCGAGCTCGAGCAACTCCTCGATGCGCGCCGGTGCGTCGCGCGTGAGGATCTCGACGATCTTCGTGTCGCTGATTCCCGCGCCGGCGCGCTGCGTGTCGATTGCGTGCAGGCGCGGGGAATCGTCCTTGCCGACCGCGGCCGCGATGCCGCCCTGCGCCCAATCCGTCGCCGCGCCCTTGCCCAGGCGAGTTTTGGAAAGCACCATCACGTTGGCCGGCTGTAATTTTAGCGCCGCGATCAAACCGGCGATTCCCGCGCCGACGACCAGCGCGTCGCCGCGCATCGTTTCCACCGCCGCTTCTTTAGTCGCGCGGCCGGCTGAACTCGAGCATCCGTTCGACTGCGCGGCGTGCTCGCTGTGCGACCGACGGCTCGATCGTGACTTCGTACTCCATCGCCTGCAGGCAATGCAGCACCTTAGGCAGCGTGTTGCGCTTCATGTGCGGGCAGAGATTACACGGGCGGACGAACTCGACGCTCGGATATCGGCCCGACACGTTGTCCGCCATGGAACACTCCGTCATCATTAGAATGCGTGGTGCACTACGCGCACCACGCTGGCGCTCCGCTCCGGTTCCGGCACGTTGCGCCGGAACGTCGCTGCGCGCCCCCGCCCCTACTTCGCGGGGCGGGTCCCCATGAGCTAATCGTCCGACGTATTCGGTCATGCCTTGGGTCGAGCCGACGTAGTCGGCCTCGGCCAGGACGTCGGGCGGACACTCGGGGTGCGCCAGGACGATCAGCGACGGGTCTCCCTCGCGGAAGCGCCGTACGTCCGCGCCGGTGAAGCGCTCGTGCACTTCGCAGTGTCCCTTCCACGCGACTATGTCGACGCCGGTCTTGGAGGCGACCCATTTTGCGAGATATTCGTCCGGCAGGAAGATGACGCGCGGCACGCCTAGCGCCTCGACGATCTGCACGGCATTGCCGCTCGTCACGCATACGTCCGACTCGGCCTTGACCTCCGCCGACGTGTTCACGTAGGTGACGATCGGCGTGCCCGGATACTTCTCGCGCAGCAGCCGCACGTCGGCGCCCGTGATCGATTCCGCAAGCGAGCATCCCGCCTTCAGGTCTGGAACGAGCACCGTCTTGTCGGGATTGACGAGCTTCGCCGTCTCGGCCATGAAGTGGACGCCGCACAGCACGATCACGTCGGCCGTCGTCTCTGCCGCCTTCATTGCAAGCGCTAGGGAGTCGCCGACGATGTCGGCGACCGTGTAGAAGATCTCGGGGACCTGGTAGTTGTGGGCGAGGATGACGGCGTTTCGCTCGCGCTTGAGACGCTTGATCTCGGCGACGTAGGGCGCGTGCAACGGCCATTCGACCCGCGGGATGACGTGCTCCACGCGCTCGAACACCGGGTCGGTTTCCTCGGCGACGCTGCGCGTGTAGGGTAAATCGATGACGCCCATGCTCGTTCGGGGAGGTTGCGGCCTGGGTCGCCGCTTCTCCCCTAAAGTCTATACCCGCCGGCGTCGCGGCCGTTTGCGAATGGAGCTAGCTTGCTTTACTGGCAAGCGAGACGGCGCGTCGCCTCGTTAGAGCCGAAGCTCGCCTGGGTACCAGCCGGGTTGAGACCACTATCTGGGCAGTCCATTTAAGGAGGAACCGAATTTCATGAATCGCTGGTTCGTCGGTATCATTCTCGTTGGAGCTCTCGTTGCAGGTGCAACGTCGCTCGCAGCTGCCACCGCACAACCCTATCCAAGTCCAAGCGCGTCGCCGATGGAATCCGCATCGCCGATGACGACGATGCAGCCCTGACATAGGGTCGTGCCCCCGATCGTGTCCATAAACTGTGGGTAACCGAAATTTCTTGTGGAACGGTTGTGGACTAGCGCGTAAGCGTATTGCACGTCGTTTGCCGCTTTGGTAGCATGCAAACACTTCGTCCAATGGCGAAGTGCGGAGCGTATCGAACCGCGATCGACAGCATGTAGACGACCCGTCGTGTCTGACGCGACTAATCCGAGTGAGGTCGATCGAAAACCGGACGACACGTCGGTGGGAAGCCGGAAACGGCTTCAAACAGGCGAGAATGACCGGGATACAGCAAAGCCCGCAGCGTTTACGCCGCGGGCTTTGTACTTCCAAAGGCCTCGGTCGCCGTTTGGCGCAACAGAGGTCCATGGAGCGCCGGTTAGAGCTCACGCTGCGCGGGCTTATCCTGGGTTGCGCGATCACGCTCGTCTTCACCGCGGCGAACGTGTACCTCGGGCTCAAGGTCGGGCTGACGTTCGCGTCGACGATTCCCGCCGCGGTGATCTCTATGGCCGTGCTGCGCGCGCTGCGTAACGCCACGATTTACGAGAACAACATCGTCCAGACCGTCGCCTCCGCGGCCGGCACGCTGTCGGCGATCATCTTCGTGTTGCCGGGGCTGGTAATGATCGGCTGGTGGAGCGGCTTTCCCTTCGGCGTCTCGTTCTCGATCTGCGCGATCGGCGGAATCCTCGGCGTGATGTACAGCGTGCCGCTGCGGCGCGCGCTCGTGACGACGTCGAGCCTGCCGTACCCCGAGGGCGTCGCCGCCGCCGAGGTGCTCAAAGTGGGCACGGCGGCTGGAGCGGCGGACGGCGACCGCGCCGGGCTGGCCGCGCTCGTCGGCGGGACGTTCGCCTCGGCGCTCTTCGCCGCAATCGTGGCGACGCGCGTCTTTGCCGCGCAAATCGGCGGGTTTTTCCGCGCCGGTAACGCGGCCACCGGAATAGGGTTCTCGTTGTCGCTCGCGCTCGTCGGCGCGGGTCAGCTCATCGGCCTCACGGTCGGCCTGGCGATCCTAGGTGGGCTCGTGATTGCGTGGGGCATCGCGACGCCGCTGCTGACGGCGGCGCATCCCGCGGCTGGGAGCGCTGCCGACGTCGCCACCGCCGTCTGGGCGCATCAAGTGCGTTTCATCGGCGCCGGCGCGATCGGCGTCGCGGCGTTATGGTCGTTGGGCCGTCTCATCCGACCGGTCGCGAACGGCATCGCCTCCGCGATGCTGGCCGCGCGGCGGCGCCGGCGCGGAGAGGGGGCCGGCCTACCGCGGACCGAGCAGGACATCCCGATCGGGCTCGTCGGCCTCATCAGCCTCCTGTGCCTGATTCCGCTCGGCGTTCTGCTGTGGACGTTTCTTTCCGGCGGACCGCTCGCTGCGCTCGCAGTGCCGCTGACGTCGGCCGCGATCGTGTACGTCGTTATCGCCGGCTTCTTCGTTGCGGCAGCGTGCGGCTACATGGCCGGGCTAATCGGTTCGTCCAATAGCCCGGTGTCGGGCCTTGCGATCCTCTCCGTCATCGGCGCGTCGCTGATCGTGCTGGCAATCGCGAAGAGCGCCGGCGCGCCGCTGAACGTGCAGCTCGTGGCCTATGCGCTCGTGGTCACCGCGGTACTGCTCTGCGTCGCCACGATCTCGAACGACAACCTGCAGGATCTCAAGACCGGACAGCTCGTCGACGCGACGCCGTGGCGGCAGCAGGTCGCGCTGGTCGTTGGCGTCGTGATGGGGGCGATCGTCATTCCGCCGATCCTCGAGCTGCTCAATCACGCCTACGGCTTTGCCGGCGCACCGCATCTCGGCAACGCTATCGCGCAGCCGCTGCCCGCGCCGCAGGCCACGCTGATCTCGGCGCTCGCGAAGGGCGTGATCGGCGGGCAGATCGACTGGCATCTCATCGGCATCGGGGCGGTCGTCGGCGCGCTCGTCGTTGCCGCCGACGAAGCGCTGCGCACGAAGCGCCTCGCCTTGCCGCCGCTGGCCGTTGGCCTCGGAATTTATCTGCCTGCCTCTACGACGGCGCCGGTCGTGCTCGGCGCGATCCTCGGATGGGCCTACAATCGCTGGGCCGCCGGCCGGTCGCAGGCGGATCGCGCGAAGCAGCTCGGCGTGCTGGTGGCATCCGGGCTGATTGTCGGCGAGAGCATCTTCGGCGTGCTGCTCGCGGGGCTCATCGTCGTTTCCGGCAATCCCTCGCCGCTCGGTCTCGTCGGCGACGCGTTCGCGCCGGCGGCCAACGTCATCGGCGCCGTCGCGTTCGCGCTCGCGATCGCCGCGCTCTTCCGCATGTCGAGCCGCCTCGCGCGATAGCGGATGTAGGCGATCGGCACGACGAACAGCGTCAGCAAGAGCGAGCTCACCAGGCCGCCGATGACCACGATTCCCAGCGCCTGACGGTACTGCGCGCCCGCCGCGTGACCGACCGCGAGCGGCAGCATCCCCGCGATCATCGCGACGGTCGTCATCACGATGGGCCGGAAGCGGCGGCGCGCGGCCAGGAACATCGCGGCGTGAGGCGTCTCGCCGCGGCGCATTTTCTGCTCGGCATATTCGACGAGCAAGATTCCGTTTTTCGCGACCAGACCGATCAACATGACGATGCCGAGCATCGAGTACAGATTGAGCGGTGCGTTGGTGAAGAAGAGGGCGCCGAACGCGCCGACGGATGCGAGCGGCACCGACAGCATTATCGCGAGCGGAAGCGCATAGCTGCGATAGAGCACGGCGAGGATGACATACACGATGAGGATCGCGAGCGCCAGTGACTCCACGATCCGGGTTGCCGCGTCGAGGAATTGCTCGACGTCACCGCGCGGCTCGACTCGCGCTCCTGCGGGCAGGAAGTTCGGGTCGCGCAGGCTGCGCGCAATTGGTCCGGTGACGAGGCCGATGGGAGCCGAGTTCACGGTGTTGGCGGTGACCGAGACGATCCGCCGGCCGTTCTCCCGCTCGACGACGACCGGCTCTGCGGTTGCGGTGACGGTCGTGAGATCCCCCAAAGGAACGAGCCGGCCGTCCGATGCCCGGACCACCGTACGAAGCGTTTCGTCGAGATCGCCCCGCGATGCCGCGTCGGATCGCACGACGACATTCGTGAGCCCCGAGGGCGTGCGCACCCTCGCGGCGATCGCGCCGCCCGTCGCGATTCTCGCCGTTTGCGCCGCGTCGTCCGCGCCAACGCCGAGCAGCAGAGCCTTTTGTGGATCGATCGCGATGTCAATGCGAGGACCAACCCCGGCGTTGCTCGTGCGGACGTCGGTAGCAAACGGGTTCGCGCGCAGCTGCGCAGCGATGCGGGCCGCCGCGACGTCGGCCGCGCCGCCATCGCCCACGACGTTGTAGCTCACCGGCGCGGTTCCACCCATCGATCGTCCGGCGCCGCTGATCTGCGCCTCCGGAACCAGCGGCGCAAGGCTCTTGAGCCGATCGACGGTCGGATCCGCCGAGGCGGTCTGATCCTCCAGAATCGCATCGATCTGCGCGACGTTCGTGGCGAAGACGCCGGTCGTTCCGTTGAACGCCAGGCCCGACGTCACGACGACGTGCCGGATGCCGTCGTCGTCCAGCAGCGGATCCGCCAGCCGCTGTGCGCGAGCGGCGCTTAGGCCGCGCGGCGTTCCGGGAGGAAACGTCAGCGAGACCGATGCGTGGCCGGCCGTCGTCGGCGGAGAGAACTCGGTCGCGATGCGTCCCGATCCTACGAGCCACAGCGCTGCGGCGCACGCCGCCGCGGTGATCGCGGCGATCGCTCTCCGGCGGTTCCAGGCGCACGGCAGCCAGCGCGTCGCGTAGGTTTCGCCGATCGCCGTTTCCCACCGTTGCGTGGTCTCAGCGCAAGCGCGGGCCGCCCGGCCGATCGTCCGCGCGGCGCGGGTGCGCAGCATCCACGGCAGGGTTCGTGTCTCACGCGGCGCGCGCGTCCGGAGGCTCCAGCGCGCGGCGAGCAGCGGCGTCAGCGTGAAGGAGACGATCAGCGAACACGTCGTCGCGAAGACGACGACGAGCCCGAATTCGCGCATGAATTGGCCGACGATGCCGCTCATGAACGCAATTGGGGCGAACACCGCGACGTCGACCAGAGTGATCGCAAAGGCGGCAGCGCCGACCTCGTTGCGACCCTCCAGCGCAGCCGCGTCGCGTTTTAGTCCGCGCTTGGCGGCATTTGCGATCGCCTCGATGACGACGATGGAGTCGTCGACTAGGATGCCGATCGTGATCGAGAGGCCCATCAGGGATAGCACGTCGATCGTAAATCCCATAGCCCACATCGCTGCCAGTGCCGCGCACAACGAGGCAGGGATGGCGATCGCCGCGATCGCCGCGCTGCGCCACGCGCGCAGGAAGAAGAGCATGACGGCCACGGTCAGCACGATCCCCTCCGCGATCGTCGTAAAGACGCCGTTCGTGGCCGCGACGGTATAGGGCGCCTCGCTGCGTAGCGGCGTAAAACGCACGAGCGGATATTGTCGGGCAAGCGCATCGAGCGTCCGCAGCGCCGACCCGATCGCGGTCAGCGAGCTGGCATCGGGTGCGCGGGAGATCGACAGCAGGATCGCCGGCTGGCCGTCGACCGTCACCCGCGCGACCGGATCGGCGTAATCGTCGCGCACCGTGGCCACGTCGCCGACGCGCAGCGCCCCGCTCGATGGAACCGAGGCGGGGAGCAAGCGCAGTGACGCCGCGGTGTCGGCGGACGCGCGCACGCCGATGCTCGACACTCGTTGTGGCGAGCGCAGTTCTCCGCCCGGGAAAACGTCGTTTGCCGACGCGACGGCGCGAACCACGTCGAGCGGCGCTCCGCCCACGACCGCGAGAGCGCCGGCACGCGGCACGACCGTAAGCTGCCGCGTCAGCTCTCCGCTCGCGACGATGGTTCCGACGCCGGCGGAGCCGCGCAACGCGGGCGCGATCTGGAGTTCGACGAGGTCGGTGAGCGCACGCAGTGGGAGGACTCCGGAGCTGATCGCTTCCTGTAAGACCGGCGCCTGCGACGGATCGCGTTCGCGGACGACCGGCGGCACGAGATCGGCGGGCATGTTCGGACGCGCCGCATCGACGGCTTCCTGAACGTCGGCTCGGTCCGATTCGATTGCGCTTCCGAACCGAAAGCGCGCCTCGATTTCCGCGCTGCCCTCTTGCGCGAAGGACGTGACGCGATCGATTCCGGGGAGCGTGCGCAGCTGCTCTTCGATCGGGACGATGACGAGCCGTTCGATCTCTTTCGGCGCGGCGCCGGGATAGGGCGCGGAGATCGCGACGACCGGCAGCGCAATGGGCGGCAGAACGCTGCGGCTCATGCGAGCGAACGCCGCGATTCCGACGAGCCCAACGAGGGCAAAAAATAGCGTCACGACGATGGGGTTACGCAGCGAGAATCGCGTGAGCCACATACGCTCATCTTTACCGAGAGCGCGCTCGCGAGGCTCCGGAGGAGCGCGCCGAATTACTGCAAGCGGCAGTAATATGGGCGCCGCGGGCGCTTACCTCGGCGCGGCCGGCGCACTATCGTGGATGCCATGAAGCACCTCGTATACCTCGTAATGGCGGTGCTCGCGGCAAGCGGCGCGGCCCGCGCGCAGATGGCTCCCCCAATGCCGCTGACCGCGGCGCAGTTCGCGTCGAGCGCGACAGGCCAGAGCGTGACGCTCGTCGTGCGCGTAGACCGGCTGGTGCGCGCCTCGCTCGACGCGGAGCTGTTGGAACGTGTCAGCGACTCGCTCTACAAGACGACGGGGCAGCGCGTGTCGCTGTATCTGCCTGCAGAGACGAGCTTCGTCATGGGGTCAATGTCCGATCTGAAGCCGGGAGCCATCGTGTTCGTCTACGCGGTAGCGACGACGGCGGCTCACGCCGACGTCAAGAAAGTCATCGTCGTGACGCCGTACGTCAAGGTCGAGTGACTGCGCTCGGTCCCGCGAGCGGCTGGCTCGCGTTCACGGCCATCCCGCTGGCCGCCGCAGCGGGCTGGATCCTGCGCAGGCTCGCGCGGGGCAGCTTCACCCTGCGCATGCGCCCGCACTACGTCATCGGCTATGGGGCGCTCGCGCTCGCGATCGTCCACCTGTCCGTTTCGATGCGGGCGATGGCGGGGGCCGACGAGACGGGCATCTGGTTTGCGACGCTGGCTCTGCTGGGCCTGGGATGGCAGGCGCTCATCGGAAGCAACCTGCAGTCGCCCGGAGGCTATCGCGGCGTACTACGCCGGTGGCATCTTGGAACGTTCGCCATCGTGATGCTGCTCGCGGCCGGCCACGCGCTGCTGAACCGCTAACGCGCTAGACCTTTCGCGAAGTATCGACGATCGGCCCGTCGTTGAGGATCCACTCGGGCTCCCACTTCGAAATTCTGAAGTAGTTTGATGGTGTCGCTGAGGTAGCGGCGCTCGCCGCGCAGGCGGTGCAACGTGTGCGACGCGCTCAGATACGCCGAGCCGGCGCGTTCGCGCATGTCACCGAGTAGGCGCGACAGCCGCCGCTCGTGCGCGGCGACGTTGCCGGCACGCTCGGCGAGCAGCTTCGTCGCGGCGTCGCGACGGAGCTGTCCGAGCAGTACGAGCGCGGTTTCGAGTGCCGGATCGTCGGCTTGCACGTCGAGAATCACCGAACGGAGCAGCTCGCCGAATCGCCGCTCCCCGTCGGGCGTCAGGCGGTAGAGCGTCTTGGTTTCGCGCGGACCGCGCCGCGAGCGGATCTGGCGGCGGTCCAGAAGCCCGGCGTTCGCGAGACGCTCTACGAAGCTGTAGAGATTGCCGCGCTTGAAGCTGCGGTACAAGGGTGAATGCTCGCGCATCGCCTTATCGATCGAGTAGGCCGAGGAGGCGTTGCGCCGCAGGAGTCCGAGTACGAAGAGCTCGCGCTGCGGCCCCACGGAGCTCGCGTTCGCGTTCAGTGACACGATCCGACCGTGATCTCGACACGGCGATTCTTGGCGCGGCCGGCGGGATTGTCGGAACCGTCGGGATTGGTGTTCGGGGCAACGGGATCGGCCTTTCCGTGCCCGGCGTACGGCGTCGACACGGGGATGTAACCGTGAGACGCCAGCCAATCACGCACCGTCTTGGCGCGTTCCTCGCTGAGCGTCACGTTATAGGCCACCGAGCCGATCGAATCGGTATAGCCGTCGATGCGGATCGAGCCGCTCGATTTCTTGAGCATCGGCCCGAGGACGCTCAACGTCTTCTCGGCGTCGGGCAAGAGCGTGTACCTGTCGAACGCAAACAGCGCGTCGGCGTCGACGGTGTATTTCTTTCCGCACGGCTGATTGATCGTCTTGATGGCCTGGATCCCCTTGGGAACCTGCCACGGTCCCTTCGGCTGCTGGATCGCGCCGGGCGTCTGCCACGGTCCCTTGGGCTGTTCGATCTGCTGTGCCGGCGTCGAGACGACGGCCGCCGCAACGGCAACGCCAAAAAAGACGGCAGCGATGGAAAGGCTCGTCGTTTTCACGATACCAGACCTTCGGCGTCCGGCCGGTAAGCAACCTACTTAAGAGCGCTCGTCACGGTTTCACTTTTCCCGTCGCTGATGATCGTCACCGCGCCGTTTTCGTCCGTGCGGTAGACGCGCGCGCCGAAGCGGTGCAGCGTGGCGAGCGTCGACGGCGCGGGATGGCCGAAGATGTTGTGGCGACCCACCGAGATGATCGCGTACTTCGGGGCGACGGCCGCGATGAACGCCGGCGACGAGCCGTATGCCGAGCCGTGGTGGCCCACCTTGAGGACGTCAGCGCGCAGATCGACGCGCTCGGCCAGGAATCTTTCTTCCGATTCGGTCCCGGCGTCGCCGGTGAAGAGCATGCGAAAGCGGCGAAACTGCAGCACGAAGGCGATCGAGTTGCTGTTGATCGCGTTGCGCCCGCCGATGAACGGCAGCGACGGGCCGATGAAACGCAGCACGACGCCGTCATCCGTTCGCCACTCCGCCGCCGCCCGCGGATAGATCATCGGCACGCGCCGCGCTCGCGCCGTCTCGATCGCGTCGAGATACGCGTGGCCGCCGTAGCGCTGGCCGCCGTCCGCAACCTCGGCGACGCGCAGGCGGCGCAAGACGGGAGCGACGCCGCCCGCGTGATCGCCATGCGGATGCGAGATCACGATGGCGTCGACCGCATGGATGCCCTGCCGAAGTAGAAACGGCACTACGGTGCGCTCGCCGACGCGCTCGGCCGCGGATCCGTCCAGCTGCGCCGCTCGCTCGAGCCGTCCGCCGGCATCCACCAGGATCGCGTGCCCGCGCGGTGTCTGAACGACGATCGCGTCGGCCTGCCCGACGTCGAGGACGGTCACGACGAGACGCGCCTGTGCGCCGCGCGGCGGCCACAGCACGAGGCCGCTCCCGACCAGCAGCGCGGCCGCGGCGAGCGTCTGCGCGCCGCGCCGCGCCAGCATTGGGGCGGCGAGGAGCGCCGCGTCGTATGCCGCGATGCACCATGCCGGCGGCGGCGTCATCGCCACGCTCGCGCCGGGCAGAGAGCCGATGACGCGCACCGCGCCGAGCGTCCACGCGATTAGCCACGAGTCGAGATTGGCGCAGGCCTGCGCGAGCGGTGCGCACCACGCGAGCGCGAGCTGCGCGGCGCCCAGCGCCATCGTCGCGCCGACGCATGGCACGACGGCGAGATTGGCCGCGACGGCGTACGGAGTAAGCTGCAGGAAGATCGCGGCGCTCAGCGGCCAGATTCCGAGCTGCGTCGCGAGCGTCAGCACGATCGCCTCTTGCGCGTGCGCCGGCAGCGTCACGCGCGCTGCGATCCAGCGCTCCAGCGGACCTGCGCACGCGAAGATCGCCGTGACGCACGAAAACGATAGCGCGAAGGACGCCGTCGCGACGCTCTGCGGCCGTGCGAACGCGACGACGAGCGCGGCAATCGCCAGCGCGTTCCACGACAAAGTGGCGCGCCCGCATGCGCGCGCGGCAAGCGCGCCGCTCGCCATCGTCGCCGCGCGGACCGCCGGCAGCTGCGCGCCGCTCCACCACACGAACGCCCACAACAGAGCGATCGCCGCGCAGCACGCGAGCCAGCGCGGGAGCGCGAGCAGCGTGAACACCGCGGCGCAGAGCGCCGCGACCACGCCCAGGTGGAGTCCGGCGGTGACCAGCACGTGCACCGTCCCGGTCTCCTGGAACTCGGCGCGCAGGTCCGGCGGCAAGGCCGCACGCTCTCCCCACAGCTCGCCTGCGACGAGCGACGCGCCCGGTTCCCCGAGCCGCTCCCGCAGTTGCTCGTGCGCCCATTCGTGTGCGCGCGCCAGCAGCGTGCCGGCCTTCCACGTGGGCGCGGCGTCCGCGTGCAGCAGCGTCGCGCCCTCGAGACTCCCCTCAAGGCCGCGCTCGGCCTGCAGCGCGCGTTCGCTCGGCTCGCCGGGATTACGCGCATCGTCGAACGGCTCGAGCCGCCCGCGAACCAGCACGTGCGTTCCGGCCGGCGGCGCCTCGCCGTGCAACCGCGCGAGCAGGCGCGGGCCGCCGTCGAGCGCGAGTGCGACCTCGGTCGAGCCGTCGCCCGCGCTCGACCGATCCAGGAGCGTCGCGCCGTAGCGCGCCGTGCGGCGCTCGGCGATCGCGCCGGAGCGGCCGCGCAACTCGGCGTTGGCCGCGGAGGCGACGAGGGCGGCAGCGAGCAGCACGCGAAATCGCCGCGGTCCGCATCGGCCGAAGACGAGGGAAGCGGCGAACGCGAAAAGGCCGGCGTCGGCGACGGCGCGCACGTCCGACGGCAGCGGTGTCGCGGCGAGCGTCCCGAGCACCGAAGCGACCGCGCACAGGAGGATCGCGAACGACGGCATCGGCCTTCTCCTGCGACGGCCGCACGGCGTATCTAGAGAGGTAACACTTGCGCATCATCGTCACCGGCGGAGCCGGGTTCATCGGTTCGCACGTCGTCGACGCCTACGTCGGCGCGGGTCACGAAGTGCTCGTAGTCGACTCGCTGTGGGAGCACGGCGGCGGACGACGCATCAACGTGCGCAACGGTGTCTCGCTCGTCCACATGGACATACGCGACGAGGCGATCGGGCGCGTCTTCGCGGACTTCAAACCCGACGTCGTGAGCCATCATGCCGCGCAGCACTCCGTGGCGATCTCGGCGCGCGACCCGGTGTACGACGCCCAGGTCAACGTCGTCGGGCTGCTCAACGTGCTCGAGCAGAGCGTGCGCAGCGGCGCGCGCAAGGTGATCTTCGCGTCGAGCGGTGCGACGTACGGAACGCCCACGTTTCTGCCGATCACCGAGGCCACGCCGCAGCACCCGACCTCGCCCTATGGCATAACGAAGCTAGTCGGTGAGTATTATCTGCGGTTCTATCGCGCCAACAAGGGCTTGGACTTCACGGCGCTGCGTTACGGCAACGTCTATGGCCCGCGCCAGGATCCGAGCGGCGAGGCCGGCGTCATCGCGATCTTCATCGGCCGGTTCATCGCGCGCCAACCCGTCCGCATCGACTGGGACGGCGAGCAGACGCGCGATTACGTGTACGTCGCCGACGTCGCCGGCGCCAACGTCACTGCGCTGGAGCGCGGCTCGGGCGAGTGCTACGTGATCGGTACCGGAATTTCGACCAGCGTGAACGCGATCTATCGCGCGCTGGTCGACGTCAGCGGATTCGAGGCGCCGATCGAGCGAGGGCCGCAGCGTTCCGGCGACGCGCGCGACGCGCAGTTCGATGCGTCGCGAGCGGCGGCCGAGATGGGCTGGGCGGCCACAACGCCGCTGAACGACGGCATTCGCGCCACGTACGCCTATTTCCAAAGAATGGCGCGCTAGACTAGAGCCCACAATGGAGCGTTTCGCGAGAACGGCGGAGCGAATCGCGTGCGAGCCGGCCAAGCTCGCGAAGATCGCGCTGCTGGCCGAGTACTTTCGCGAGCTCGACGACGACGATCTCGCGGCCACGGCGCGCTTCTTTGGCGGCGGCCCGTTCGCGGCGCGCGACCGCCGCACGCTCGCGCTCGGGGGACGCACGATCGTCGAGGTCGCGCGGCGCGTCTACGGCTTCGACGATGCGGCGCTGATGCAAAACTACCGGTCGACGGGCGATCTCGGCGCGGCGATCGGCGCGCTCGTGCGTCCGCCCTCCGACGCCATGCTCTTTCGCGATCGCCTCACGCCGGCAGCGCTCGAAGCGTTCTTCGGCGAGATCGCCGCAGCGTCGGGAAAGAACGCCAACAAGCGCCGCGCCGCAGTGCTTGAGCGAATCCTGCGCGCCTGTGAGGATCCCTTAGCCGCGACCTACGTCGTCAAGATCGTTACCGGCGACCTGCGCGTCGGGTTGCGCGAGGGCCTCGTGTTGGAGGCGATCGCGCAGGCCTTCGGCGCCGAACCGGCCGCGGTGCGGCGCGCCACGATGGCGTCCGGCGACGCAGGCGCCGTCGCGCGCGCGGCCAAGCGCGGGACGTTGCATGAGTTGCGCGTCGACTACGGCAGCCCAATCGGCTTCATGCTGGCGACGCCCGTGCCGTACGGCGAGGCCTATGCGGAGTTAGCGCGCGGAGCGTGGATCGCCGAGGATAAATACGACGGCATCCGCGCGCAGGCGCACGTGCGCGGCGGAGTCGCTCGGGTGTTCTCGCGGCGGCTCAACGACGTAACCGATTCGTATCCGGAAGTCGCGTCCGCGCTCGCGTCAATCTCCCACGACGCGATCTTCGACGGAGAGATCGTCGCCATGCGTGACGGGCGCGTGCTGCCGTTTCGCGTGTTGCAGGCGCGGTTGCAGCGCAAGACCGTCGACGCCGAGCTGCTGCACGAAGTTCCGCTCACCTACGTCGTGTTCGACGTGATGGCGATCGGAGACGAGTTGCTCGTCGACGAGCCGCTTTCGCTGCGGCGCGAACGGCTCCGCGTGGTGCTCGCGCCCTGCCCCGGCCTCGCGCTTGCGCCCTTCGATCCCGTTGGCGAGGAGGCGGGCGAGTCGGTCAACCTCCGATTCGATGCGGCGCGGGCGCGCGGCAACGAGGGCGTGATGCTCAAGCGCCTCGACGCGCCGTATCTTCCGGGGCGGCGCGGGAAGTGGTGGCTGAAGCTCAAGCGCGAGCTGTCGACGCTCGACGTGGCGGTCGTCGCCGTGGAGTGGGGCCACGGCAAGCGCGCCAACGTTCTGTCCGACTACACGTTCGCCGTCCGCGGTGACGACGGAGCGCTGCAGGCGATCGGCAAGGCGTATTCAGGCCTGACCGACGCCGAGATCGCAACGCTGACGGCGTGGTTTCTGGAGCACCGGCTCCCGGCGTCGCTGCAGCGCGAGAAGGCCCGCGCGCACGAGATACCGGTCGAGCCGAAGATCGTGATCGAGGTGGCCTTCGACGTCATCCAAAAGAGCGGCTTGCACGAGAGCGGATTCGCCCTGCGCTTTCCGCGCATCGTGCGCATCCGCGACGACAAGCCGCCGGAAGAGATCGACACGCTCGAACGCGTGCGCGAGATCTACGACGAGATGCTCAAACGCGAGGGCGCTACGCCGCGACCAGGTTAAGCAGCTTGTCCTGGACGTAGATGTGTTTGCGGATCTCTTTTCCGCCGAGATGGATGCGCACGTTTGAGTCGTCCAGGGCGAGCTCCAGCGCCTGGTTCTCGGTCACGCCGGCCGGCGCCGAGATGCGGGCGCGTACCTTGCCGTTGACCTGCACGACGAGCGTGACCTCCTCCGTCGCCAGCGCAGCCTCGTCGGGCACGACGTAGCGCTCGAGATGCACCGAGGTCGTGTGGCCCAGGCGTCCCCAGAGCTCCTCCGCGATGTGCGGAGCGAACGGCGCGACCAAGATCGGCAATTTCTCCACGGCGTAGCGCAGGGTGGGCGAATCCGGCATCGTGGCGGCGGCCGCCGTCATCGCGTTGACCAGCTCGTCGAGCTTCGCGATCGTCGTGTTGTAGTGAAAGCGGCGTGAGATCGTCTCGTCGATAGCTGACTTGGCGACGACGTGCACGGCCCGTACGAGCGCCTTTTCGTCCTTCGACTCGGCGCCGTGCGCGGCGCTCCGCTCAGGGTGACGATCGAAATATGGCTCGCAGACGCGCCAGATTCGATTGAGCAGGCGCACGCGTCCCGTGATGCCGTCGTCGGTCCAGTTGCTGGTCTCCTCGGGCGGCGTCACGTAGAGGAGGAAGAGGCGCATCGCGTCGATGCCGTTGCGCTCGGCGGTCTCGTCGATGCCGACGACGTTCCCGCGCGACTTCGACATCTTCTCGCCGTCCCGCAGCACCAGGCCCTGGTGGAAGAGATGCTGGAACGGTTCGTCAGGCCCCGATACCCAGCCGCGGTCGTGAAAGAACTTATAGAAGAAGCGCGAGTACAGCAGGTGCAACACGGTGTGTTCGGCGCCGCCGATGTACTGATCGACGTTCATCCAGCGCCGCGCGCGGTCGACGGCCCAGGGCGCCCGATCGTTGTGCGGGTCGAGATAACGTAAGTAGTACCACGACGATTCGAAGAACGTGTCCATCGTGTCGCTCTCGCGCCGCGCCGGTCCGCCGCACTTGGGACACGTGGTCTGCAAGAACTCCTCGACGCGCGAGCGCGGCGGAAGCAAGACCGGCAGTTGGTCGTCGGGAACCGGCACCTCGCCGCAGCCGCTGCAGTACACGATCGGGATCGGCGTGCCCCAGTAGCGCTGGCGTGAGATCAGCCAGTCCCGCAGCTTGTAGTTGACGCTCTTGCCGCCGGCGCCGAGCGCGGCGAGCCGTTGCGCGAGCGCCTCCCGCGCGCGCTCGCTCGACATCCCGCTATAATCCTCGCTCGCGATCAGCCGCCCATCCCCGACGAAGGCTCGCTCCAGCGGTTCGGGCGACGGTTCCTCGCTCGGCACGACCACTTGCACGATCGGCAGCCCGTGCTTGCGCGCGAAGTCGAAGTCGCGCTCGTCGTGCGCCGGCACGCCCATCACCGCGCCGCCGCCGTACTCCGCGAGCACGTAGTTCGTGAGCCAGATCGGGATGCGCTCGTGCGAGAGCGGATTGATCGCATAGGCGCCGGCGAAGATGCCTTGCTTTTCCATCAGGCTCGTGCGCTCGAGCTCCGACTTCGATTTTAGGCTCGCCGCAAACGACTCGATCGCGGCCGCGCGATCGCGCGGGACGGCTCGCAGCAGCGATTCGACCACCGGATGCTCGGGCGCCACCGCCAAGAACGTGGCGCCGAAGAGCGTGTCGATGCGCGTCGTGAAGACCTCGATCTTCTCGTCGAGTCCCTCGATCGGGAAAGCGAACTGTACGCCCTCGCTGCGGCCGATCCAGTTGCGCTGCATCGTGCGCGTGCGCTCCGGCCAGCCCGTCAGCTCGTCGAGATCGTTCAGGAGGCGATCGGCATACGCGGTGATGTGCAGGAACCACTGGGAGAGGAGGCGGCGTTCGACGAGGTTCTCGCAGCGCCAGCAGCGCCCGTCGATGACCTGTTCGTTCGCGAGCACGGTCTGGTCGAACGGGCACCAGTTCACGGGCGCCTCGCGCTTGTACGCGAGACCGTGCTCGTAGAGGCGGAGAAACAGCCACTGATTCCAGCGATAGTATTCCGGCTCGTTCGTCGCGATCTCGCGCGACCAGTCGTAGCCGGTGCCCATCAGCTTGATCTGACGGCGCATGTTGAGGATGTTCTCGGCCGTCCATGCGGCGGGGTCCACGCGGTGCGCGATCGCCGCGTTTTCGGCGGGCAGGCCGAAGGCGTCCCAGCCCATCGGATGGAGTACGTTGTAGCCGAGCATGCGCAGCATGCGTGCGACCGCGTCGCCCAGCGTGTAGTTCTTCGCGTGCCCCACGTGGAGATCGCCCGAGGGATACGGCAGCATCTCCATCGCGTAGTACTTGGGCTTGTCGCTCTCGTCAGGTGTGCGATAGAGGCCCTCGCGCTCCCAGCGGGATTGCCACTTGCTCTCGATCGCCGCAAATTCGAAGCCGTCGGCCATGTGCAGCATCGTACACGCTCGGCGGTGACGGCGCCAGCCTTGACGGCGCCCGGGGGGCGCGTGATTGGCGCGCATGATCGCACGCATCGCCGTCGTCGCCGCGCTGGTGGGGCTCGGCATCTTCCTATTGCGCCATCCGGCACCGCAACCGGGCGTCCAAAGCGTGAGCGCGGCTGCCGGCCCGTCGCCGGCCCCTGCGCAGCGATCGCCCCGCCGCGCAGTGCGCTCACCGCGCTCGGACGAGCTGGTCGTCTATGTGGCGGGCGCGGTGCAGACGCCGGGCCTTTACCACCTCCGCGAAGGCGACCGCGTCGCGCGGGCCGTCGCTCTGGCCGGTGGGATGCGCGCCTCGGCCGACGCCGCGGGCGTGAACCTGGCACAGCGCCCCGGGGACGGCGACGAGATCTACGTCCCGCTCGCGGGCGAGAATCGGCATCCCGGTTCACGCGAGAGCCCGCCGCGCGCACGGCGCCGCGCCTCGCCGCCGCCGGGCGGGAGCGTCAACGTCAATCGCGCCGATGCAGCCGAGCTGGCGGCCGTGCCCGGAATCGGGCGCGCGGTCGCCGCCCGCATCGTAGAGCTGCGCGAGCGCGAAGGCAGCTTCGCGTCGCTCGACGAGCTGCTCGACGTGGCCGGAATGACCCAGGCCCGGCTGGAGCGTGCGCGACCGTACCTTCGGAATCCCTAGAGCGAACACGACACTATCGCAAGGGGTACGCGGCGGCGGACGCGCATTGAAGAACGCGTCGTGGGTACACAGCTACCCGAAAAGGTGACGCTTCCGAGTCTCGTACGGAACGCGCTCGCCCAACCACGCGCCGAGGTGCTGGTCGAGCGCGTGGACGGCGCATGGACTCCGACGTCCGGCGCGCACCTGCTCGAGCGGGTGGAACGCGTCGCCTGCGCGATTCGCGACGCCGGCTTGAGCGCCGGCGACCGCGTCGCGCTCGTTTCGCACAACTGCGTGGACTGGATCGTTGCCGATTTCGGCGCGCTGTTCGCGGGCTGCGTCGTCGTCCCGATCTATCCCACACAGGCCCTCGACCACCTGAGCTACATTCTCGAACATTCCGGCGCGCGGCTCATCTTCGCGGACACGCTCGCCACGTTCGAACGTCTGCGCGACAGCGGCGCGGCGTTGCCGCGAGTCGTGCGCTTCGATTCCGGCGATTCGGACGGTTTTGCGGCGTTCGAGGCGCGCGGCCAGGAGATTCGGGCGGCCCATCCCGAGCTTCCCGGTGCGTACGAGGCCACGCTCGTGCCCGACGATCTCGCCGTTCTGATCTACACGTCCGGCACGACGGGTACGCCGAAGGGCGTCATGCTCTCGCACGACAATCTCGCCTTCGACGCCGCCGTTTCGCTCGCGTGCGGATTTGAGGGCATCGAAGGCGGGCGCGACGTGATTTCGGTGCTTCCGTACTCGCACATCTACGAGCACACGTTGATCTATATCTACCTGCTCGCAAAGGTCCGCTACTTCATCTGCCTCGATCCCGCCGAGCTCCTGGGCGACCTGCGCGAGGTCCGGCCCGCGGAGATGACCGCCGTCCCGCGGATCTTCGATCGAGTGATGGCCGGCATACGGGGTCAGGCGCTGCGCACCGGAGGGCTGCGCGGAAAGATGATCCCGTGGGCGCTCGAGGTCGCCCGCGAATACATGACGGCCAAGACGTTCGGCGCCGGAGCGAGCGCGTGGCTCGCGTTGCGGTATAGGCTGGCGGAACGGCTCGTGCTGCGCAAGCTGCGCGCGGCGCTCGGGCTGGACCGAGTCCAGTTCCTCACCAGCGGAAGCGCGCCGCTGCACGTCGATACGGCGATGACGCTGCTCGGGCTCGGGGTGCCGGTCATGCAAGGCTACGGGCTCACCGAGACGTCGCCGGTGGTCTCCGTCAGCCGGCTGACCGAAAACGAGTACGGCGCCGTCGGACGGCCCATCACCGGCGTGGACGTGCGCATCAATGACGATGGTGAACTGATGGTCCGCGGCCGCAACGTCATGCAGGGTTACTATCGCGACCCGGAGGCGACGGCCGAGGCGATTGAAGACGGCTGGCTGCACACGGGCGACGTGGGCGAGATCGACGCACGCGGTTTCTTGCGCATCACCGACCGCAAGGGCGAGATCTTTAAGACCAGCACCGGCAAGTGGATTTCGCCCGCCCGTATCGAGGCGAGCATCAAGCGCTCGATCTTCGTGGCGCAGGCCATGGTCACCGGACGGGGGCAGGCTCACCCGATCGCCTTGGTCTGCCCGAACTGGCCGCTGCTGCGCCTCGAGCTTGCGACGCTTCCCAAGGAGCTTACGCCGGAGCAGCTCGCCGAGCGCGACGACGTGCAGGCGTTTCTCAATCACGAGGTGCGAAGACAGACGCTCGGGCTCGCGACCTACGAACAGGTCCGGCACGTCGTCGTCGTTCCTCACGAGTTCAGCGTCGAGAGGGGCGAGCTTTCGCCGTCGATGAAGATCAAACGCCGCGTGGTCGAGACGCACTACGCTCGTGAGATCGAACGGGCATACCGCGCCGAGTCACCGGTGCTCGCGTGACGACGGCGGCTCCCGCCTCGCGCCGCGTCGACGAGGTCCTCCGCGGCCCGATCAAAAGCAAGACCATCTTCCCAGCCTTGATCCTGCACTTCATCGCGCAGCGCCCGGACCACGGGTACGGGTTGATGCAGCGCATCGACGCGGTCTGCGGCGATCTGATCGCCGTTAACACTAACAAGATCTACCCGCTCTTGCGCCGGCTCGAGGAGCGCGGCTTCGTTACCGCCGCGTGGGAACACCCGACCAAGCGTTCCCGCCGCGTCTACGCGATCACGTCGCAGGGCGAGGAGCGCCTGTCGCGCATCAAGAGTCTGATGCTGCCCTATCTCGAGTCGATTGCCGCCGCGATCGTCCGGCTCAAGTCGGAGTTGTACGGCGCCGACACGCGGTCTTTGACCGAACTTTGATTGCGACGCCGCCACGCTTTTAGCAGGAGCGCTGCTCCGTGGCGCCGATACTTGGCGTTCGCATTGAGGATCGTAGTGCTCGCGCTGTTGGCGCTCGCCATCGGCATGCCCGCTCGCGGCGTGTCGAAGGCGCCGCCCCTCCCGCCCTCGACGCCGGATGCGCTAACGCATCACCGCTTGACGCTCGGCGGGCGCTCGCTTCAGTATACGGCGCGCGCCGGAACGATGACGCTGCGCAACGGGAGCGACGAGCCGATTGCGCGCGTCTTCTACACCGCGTACACGCTCGACGGCGCCGCTCCGGCGAAGCGCCCGGTCACGTTCCTCTATAACGGCGGCCCCGGGAGTTCCACCATGTGGCTGCGGATGGGGTCGTTCGGCCCGGTCCGCGTCGTTACGGCCGACGGGCGGATTACCGGACCGCCGCCCTATCGGCTCGTGGACAATCAGTACAGCCTGTTGGATGCGACCGACCTCGTCTTCATCGACATGCCGGGCAGCGGTTTTGGGCGCATCATCGGCGCGGGCACGCGCAAGGACCTATGGGGCGTCGACCAGGATGCCTCGGCATTCGCGCAGTTCATCCAGCGCTATCTGAGCGCGTTCGGCCGCTGGAACTCACCGCGCTTTCTCTTCGGTGAATCGTACGGCACGATGCGCTCGTGCGTGCTGGCCGCGGACTTGCAGAACCGAGGCGTCGGGCTCAACGGCATCGTCTTGCTCTCGTCGTTTTTGAACGCGAACATCGACTATAACGACGGCGCGCCGGTCGGTGGCGGCGATTGGGCATACGCTTTGTATCTTCCGACCGAGGCCGCGACCGCGTGGTACCATCACGCCGTGCCGCGGCGCGCCGGGCTAGACACCTTCCTTTCCCAAGTCGAAAACTTCGCGCTCACGGAGTACCTCGACGCGCTGGCCGAAGGCGCGCAGCTCGCGCCGAGCCGCTTCGACGACGTGGTCGCCAAGCTGCACGAGTACACGGGGCTCTCGGAGCAGTACATTCGCCGGTCCAACCTGCGCGTTCCGTACGATCGCTTTCAAAACGAGCTCCTGCGCGACCGCGGTGTCACCGTGGGGCGGATCGACTCGCGCTTCGAGACCTATGTGCTCGACAAGCCCGAGATCTCGCCGGATTGGGACGCGCTCGACGCGGCGATCGACTCGGCGTTCGTAACGACGAGCAACGAATACTTACGCCGGGTCCTGCGATACAGCACGCCGCTGCTCTATCGCTCCGACATCTACGGGCTGATCTACGCAGACGGCGAGACGTGGGACTTCAAGCACGGGGCCAACGTTCAGTCGCTCAACGTGACGCCCGACCTCGCCCAGGCCATGACCTATGACCCGCGGCTGAAGGTCTTCTCGGCCAACGGGTATTTCGATTTTGCTACGCCCTTCTTCGCGACGGTGTATGCGCTCAATCACCTCTATCTGGCGCCGGCGCTGCAGCGCAACATCACGTATGGGTTCTACGACTCCGGCCACATGGTGTATCTCCATCCGGAGGCCCTGGCGCGCTTCCACGCCGACCTCGAGCGCTGGTACGCGCGAGTCCTCGGCCATGCGTAACGGCGCGCTCGCACTCTTGGCGGGCGTGTTGCTGGCGGCGGCGCCCCGTCCGACGCCGGCCCCCGCCGCGGCGCCGAACGCCGATGCGGTGACGCAGCACACGATCACGCTCGGCGGCAAGACGTATCCGTATACCGCTCGTGCCGGCACGGTCGCGCTCGACGATGACAAGGGTCACACGACGTGCCGGATGTTCTATACGGCCTTTACCGCGGATGGGGCCGACCCGCGCACCCGGCCCGTGACGTTTCTGTACAACGGCGGCCCCGGAAGCTCGACGATCTGGCTGCGCATGGGCTCGTTCGGGCCGATGCGCGTGCAGGTGGGCGACGCCCGGCCCACGCCCGACGCGCCGTTTAATCTCGTCGAGAATCAATACTCGCTGCTCGACCGCACCGACCTCGTGTTCGTCGACGCGCCCGACACCGGATTCAGCCGCATCGTGCCGCCGGGCAAGCCGACCGACTTCTTCGGCGCGGATCCGGACGTGAAGGCGTTCGGCCAGTTCGTGTCGCGCTACATCACTACGTTCGGACGCTGGAACTCGCCGAAGTTCTTGTTCGGGGAGTCCTACGGAACCCCGCGGTCGGCGATGCTCGTGCGGTATCTGCAGCGGCAGGGCATCGGCATCAACGGCGTCGTTCTGCTCTCTTCCGTCCTCGATTTCAGCCTCGACTGGGACATCAACTTCTCGCCGACGGCGATCGGGGGCGGCGATTGGGCGTTTCCGCTCTACCTTCCGACCGAGGCGGCAGCGGCGTGGTATCACGACATGCTCCCCGGGCCGACCACGACGCTGCCCGCGCTGCTGCCGCAGGTCGAGGACTTCGCGATGCACGAGTATCTCAATGCGCTCGCGCAGGGCGCGAATCTATCGCCCGCCGCCTATAATGGCGTCGTCGCGAAGCTCCATCAATATACCGGTCTCTCGGAGGGATACATTCGTCAGTCAAACCTGCGCATTCCGTACCGCCGCTACGCGACGCAGCTGCTGCGCAACAGCGGCGAGGCGACGGGGCGTTACGACGCGCGCTACACGTCGTTCATGCTCGATACGCTGAACGACGCGGCCGATTTCGATCCGACCGACGCTGCCATAGACTCCGCCTTCGTGGCGGCTGGGAACTACTTCGTGCGTCAAGTTCTCGGCTACCAGACGACGCTGATCTATCGCCCGGTGACCAACGTCTTCCGCCAGTGGGACTGGAAACACAACGGCAACCTGCCCACCAACACGGCGCAAGATCTGGCCGGCGCGATGACATACGACCCGAACCTGCGGGTCTTTTCGGGCAACGGCTACTACGATCTGGCGACGCCTTTCTTCGCGACCGTCTACACGCTCAACCACTTGAACATCCCGCCGCAGCTGCAGCGCAACATCAGCTACGGCTTCTACCAGTCCGGACACATGGTGTATCTGCACCCGCAGGCGCTCGCGCAATTCCACGACGACCTCGAGCGCTGGTACACGGACACGCTCCAGGCCGGACGGTAAGGAGGTTCCCTAAGGCGCCTGCGCGCGCGCGAGCGTCGCGCGGTAGATTCCCTCCAGCCTTTGGTAGGCGATGCGCATGTCCGGCGTCGGGGCCGCGTCGGCGCTCTCGACGGCGCTTTCGAGATAATCGAGCTCGTTCTCCAAGTAGAGAAAGCTCGTGAAGTCGTGCGAGTACGAGCCCATCGAGTCGTCGGGATTATCCGGTGGAGCCTCTCCGACCACGTCGCGGCGAAACGCCGCGAGGGCCGCACCGGATAGCTCTTTGGCTCGCGCCTCTGCGCGCGTCCGTGCTGCCGCGACCTCCGCGCGCAGCGCCGCCACCTGCCGGGCCAGCTGGTATTGCGCGCGAAGGTCGGCGATGGTCGCTCGGATCCGCGGGTCGCGCAAGAGCATCGCGCTGCGCCTGTACGCATTGCCGTTCACGCTGAGCCGAACCGTGTACGCGCCGGGCGGCGCGAGCGGCCCGTCCGGATCGCCTTGGTGGAAGTCCCAAGCGAAGCGGTGCGCGCCGTTCGTTGCCGGCGGAACGGGGTGGCGCGCGATCCAGTGCGGCGTGTACGGCACCGACTTCGGATCCTTCGGCTTCGGCGGCTCCGCACTCGACCAGCGTCGAACGAGGCGGCCGCCGTCGTCGAAGATCTCGATGACGACCGGCGTGCGCGGCGCGCGCGCGAGATAGTAGTCGATGTACAGGCCCACAGGCGCGTTATCCGACTGAGGCTCGTCGAGCGGAAGCGGTGTGCCTTCCTCGTTGCCCGGCTGCACGCGGTACGCCGGAGCGGGCGCGAAGAGGAAGACGTCGTTGGACGCGAGAGCCTCGCTCATCTGCCGCAGCGGCGTGACGTCGTCCATGATCCAGAACGAGCGCCCGTGCGTCGCGACGACGAGGTCGCCGCCATGTACGGCGATGTCACGGATCGACGTGACCGGGAGGTTGCGCTGCAGCGATTGCCACGCCGCGCCGTCGTCGAACGAGACGTAGATGCCCTTCTCGGTTCCGGCGTACAGCAATCCGCGCCGCACCGGATCCTCGCGCACGACGTTGACGAACGAGCCGCTCGGGATGCCGCTCGCGATCGAGCTCCAGGTCGCGCCGCCGTCGCGCGTGCGGTAGATGTATGGCGCGTAATCTTCGAGCCGATGGCGGTCGATCGCCGCGTACGCGACGTTCGTGTCGAAGTGCGAGGCCTCGAGCGTTCCGACCTTGCTCCAGGCGGCGAGCGCCGGCGGCGTCACGTTGTGCCACGTGTGCGAATCGTCACGCGTCACCCAGATGGAGCCGTCGTCCGTACCCGCCCAGACCAACCCCACCTGCAGCGGCGACGGCGCGATCGTATAGACGACGCCGTGGCGGCGCACGCCGTTGGTGTCGGCGAGCGTCGGCGCGTCGAGATTCGACGGCGTCCCCTCGTTGACGCGCGAGAGATCCGGGCTGACGAGCGCCCAGGTCGCGCCACCGTCGCGCGACCGGAAGACGTTCTGGTGCGCGAAGTACAGCGAGGTACGATCGGCCGGCGAGAACGTCAGCGGCAGCGTCCAGGTATTGCGCCAAACGACTCCCGGATGATCGAGGACCGGATCGAGGTTCTCTTCCCATCCGGTCGACGGAATCTCACGCGTGACGGTGGGGCCGCCCTGGCCGCTCGAGTCTCCGTACACGACGCCGGGATGCCGCGGATCCGGTGCGAGCTCGCCGTTCTCACCGCCCACGTCCAGCGGCCGAAAGTCTTGCTGCGAGATCACTCCGTATTTGCTCGCGCTCGGCGCCATGGCCGCGCCGGAATCTTGCTGCGCGCCGTAGACCCAGTACGGAAACGCGTTATCGGTAACGACGTGATAGAACTGGCCCGTCGGTTGGTTGTACCACGAGCTCCACGTTCGTCCGCGGTCCATCGTGATGATGACGCCCTGATCGCTGCACAGTATCATGCGGTTCGAATCGTTCGGATCGATCCACAGCGCGTGATAGTCGTCGCCCGTCGGGTCGCCGAGAAACGCGTCGAACGTTCTACCGCCGTCCAGTGAGCGATACGTCGCGGTGTTCATCGCATAGACGACGTTAGGATCGCGCGGGTCGGCGGTGATTCCGCTGAAGTACCAGCCGCGCTGCCAGATGCGTTGCTCGCGGTCGAGGTGCACCCACGTCGCCCCTGCGTCGTCAGAGCGGTAGACGCCCCCCAAACCGGGGGCGCTGTCGACCATGGCGTAGACGCGGCGCGGCGCGGAGGGCGAGATCGACAGCCCGATGTGGCCGACCCGCGCGGGCAAGCCGCTCGTGAGCTGCGTCCACGTCGCGCCGCCGTCGCTGGACTTGTAGAGTCCGCTGCCCGGACCGTTCGAGGGTGGATACACGTTCCACGGCGGCCGGCGGGTCTGCCACAACGCGGCATAGATCGCGTCCGGATCGCCGGGTTGCATCGCGAGCGAGATCGCGCCCGTGTTCTCGTCTTTGTAGAGCACCTTGCTCCAGGTTGCGCCACCGTCGCTCGTCTTGAAGACGCCGCGCTCCGCGTTGGGACCGTAGGCGTGTCCGAGCGCGCCGACGTAGGCGACCGATGCGTTGCGCGGATCGACGACGATCGCGCCGATCTGCCGCGTGTCGCTCAGGCCGACATGGGCCCAGCTCTTGCCGCCGTCGGTGGATTTATAGACGCCGTCTCCGTAGGCGATGTCGGAACGCATATCGGCCTCGCCCGTGCCGACGTAGATCACGCGCGGATCGCTGGGCGCGACGGCGATGGCGCCGATCGATGCGACGTCGTGGCGATCGAAGATCGGGTTCCAGGTTCGTCCGGCGTTGCGCGTCTCCCACACTCCGCCGTCGACGGCGCCGAAGTAGAAATGGTCGGGCTGACCCGGCACGCCCGCGACCGCGAGCGCACGCCCGCCGCGAAACGGTCCGATCGAGCGCCACTGCAGCATGCCGAAGTATGCCGATATGGACGCGTCGCCGCGGGCCGCAGCCCCAATCGTCGCCGGTATGACGAGTGTGCAGACCAACAGAAAAGAGAACAGGCGTCGCATAGACGCCTGCTGTTAGTTGCCGCTACGCGACGCGCCTACCAGCCGCCGCCGCTGTCGCCTCCGCCGAAGTCGCCACCGCCCCCAGTATCTCCGCCGAATCCGCCGCCGCTCCAGTCGCCGCCGCTCGCGCCGCCCATGTCCGCCTGACCGGCGTCGCTCTGCCAGCCTCCGGAATCGGCTCCGCCCCAGCCGCCGCCCGCGTCCGGCGTCACCTGCGCGCCTTGCGCCGGTTCGACGGCGCTGCCGCCGCGGAACAGCTCGTTGCCGAGCCACGCGCCGCCCAAACCGCCGAGCAGTCCGCTCCAGAAGCTGCCTCCGCCGCCAAAGCCGCCGTAACCGTAGCCCGGCCCGTAACCCGGACCAGCCGCAGCGCCCGGCGGCGGCGTCGCTCCGGGCGATCCGCCATAGTAACGCGGCGCCGCTAACGCGCGCAGAATCGATCGCACGATCAAAAAGCCGACGACGGCGATGATGACCCACCAAAACATTGAGATGTGTAAGCCTCCTGAAGAGGGCGAGACGCGCTGCACCGGCACGACGCTCGTTCCCGCGGAGCGCTGCAAGCCGCCCAGATGCGCGCGATAGATGTTGAGGATGGCGTCGACGGCGCCGGTGATGCCGGCGTCGTACGACTCGCTGCGAAACTGCGCCTCCATCGCTGTGCGGATCGAGCGCAATACGTCGCCGGTAAACCATCCGGCCTGCGCGCCGGCGCGGTCGGGCACGATGATGTCTTTGCGGTCATCGCGCGTGATGAAGATCAGGACGCCGTTGACGTTTTGCGCGGCGAACGCCGAGCTCGCCGCGCTCTGCAGCGCCGCTCCGCCGAGGGACGGCGTCGTGACCACGACGATCTCCTTGCCGGTCTGCGCGTTGAAACTCGCGATGCGGGTATTGAGCTCCGCGACGGTGGCGGCCGAAAACATTCCCGCCTGATCCACGACGAAGTCGCGAGCCGCCGCGGGGAAGGCGCCGCCGAGCACCGCGAAAGCGCACGCCGCGACCGCGAGCGAGCGGGAGGCCATGGCGTTCATGCGGGGTGCTACCGCGGCGTCCGGACCGAAGTTTCGTGCTCCTGCGGGAACTGGGCGGCCGGTCGGCTCACAAGGCGGCTCATGGGTCAAACGACGCCGGCCGCCTCCCTGCGTGAAGGCTCGCTGACGTTTATTGAGGTCCTGGCTACGTCAGTCGCCCTGATCGGCCCGAGCATGACGCCGATTTTGATTGCGCCCTACATGTACGCGCTGGCCGGAAACGGGACATGGCTGGCCTACGTCTTCGGCGGGACGATGCTCGCGTTCGTCGCGCTGTGCATCAACCAGTTCGCGCGCCGTTCGAGCGCCGCCGGGTCGATGTACGGCTACGTTGCAGACCATCTTGGGCCGATGGTCGGAGCAATCGGCGGCTGGACGCTGCTGTGGGCGTATGGGTTCGTCGCCACGGCGGTACTCGGCGCGATGGCGCTCTTCGTCGAACTGTTGGCGCAAGGCACGGGACTTCGTCTCCCGGCCATCGCGATCGTCGCGGTTCTTGCGGTGATTGCGTGGCAGGCCGCCTACCGAGGCGTGCAGATCTCGGCGATCGTGATGCTCGTCCTGGAAGTAGTTTCGGTGAGCATCATCTGCCTCGTCGTCGCGATCGTGCTGCACGACCATGGGCCGACACTCGACCGTAACCAGCTGCACCTCGTGCACGCGTTTCCGGGCGGCATCGGCCTCGCGATCGCGTTTGCGGTCTTCAGCTTCGTCGGCTTCGAGAGCGCTACCGCCTTCGGAGCCGAGGCGAAGCGGCCGCTCGTGACGATTCCGCGGGCCGTTATCGGCAGCGTGTTGTTTGCGAGCGCGTTTTTCGTGGTCGCAACCTATGGAGAGATCGTCGGGCTCGCGCATGCCGGCAAACCGTTGGACCAGGAGACGTTTCCCCTCGGGACGCTCGTGAACGCGTACGGCATCGGCGAGCTGAGGCTGCCGATTACCGTCGGCGCGCTGTTCAGCGCCTTCTCCGTGTGTCTGGCGTGCATCACGACGGCCGGCCGCATCGCCTACGCCATGGCCAAGGCGGGACTGCTGCCGGCGGCGTTTGCCCGGATCGAGCCGCGCCACGATACGCCGAACGTCGCCGTGACCGTCGTCACCGCGCTCACGCTCGGCGTGGCGGTCGTCGCCCTAGCCTTGCGCGTGACGCCCATCGACGTCTTCAACAACTGCGGGACGCTCAGCACGTTCGGATTCATCCTGATCTACATGCTGATCGCCGTCGCGGCGTTCGTGTATACGAAGCAGCTGGGCGAGATGCGCATCGTCGACGTCGCGATCTCCGGCATCGCGCTCGTCTTGTTGATTCTCTCGACCGTGTGGTTTTTCTCGTCGATCCCGGCACCGCCGCAGCACTGGTTCGTGTACTACTTCCTCGCGTTCTTGGCGGTGGGGTGGATCGGTTTTCGCCTCAGGAGGGCCAGCGGCTGATCACGACACGCTGCTGCGTGTAGAACGCGATAGCGTCCTTTCCATGGCAGCGCAGGTCGCCGAAGATCGAGTCCTTGACGCCCCCGAAGGGAAAGAACGCCATCGGCGCGGCGATCCCGACGTTGACGCCCACCATGCCGACCTCGATGCGCGCCGCGAACGTCCGCGCCGCGCCGCCGTCGCGCGTGAAGATCGAGGACGCGTTGCCGTAGCGCGACGCATTGGCGACGGCGATTGCCTCGTCGAGCGAGCCGGCGCGCACGATTGCGAGAACCGGCCCGAAGATCTCGTCGCGCGCCAGCTCGCTGCTCGCGTCGACGTGATCGAAGATCACCGGCGCGGCGAACGAGCCTTGATCCGGCGTATTACCTGCGTCCAGCAGCACGGAAGCGCCGCCGCTGCGCGCGCGCTCGACGTAGCCGCGGATGCGCGCGATCGCGTCGTCGCTGACGACCGGCCCCATCTGCACGCCTTCGTCCACGCCGGGCCCGAGGCGCAGCGCGCTCGCCGCCTGCGTCAGCCGCGACGCGAGCGCGTCGCCGGCGTCGCCGACGGCCACCACGACCGAGCCCGCGAGGCAGCGCTGGCCGGCGCCGCCGAACGCCGACGCCATCACTGCGTCGCACGTCGCGTCGCTGACCGCGTCGGGCATGACGATCAAGAAGTTCTTTGCGCCGCCCAGCGCCTGCACGCGCTTGTGCGCGCGCACGGAGCGCTCTTGCACGGCGCGTGCGGCGTTGGTCGAGCCGACGAACGACACGGCCGCGACGTCGGGATGCTCGATCAGCGCCTCGGACGTCTCCGCGCCGCCGTGCACGACGTTCAGCACGCCGTCGGGAAACGCGCACTCGCGCGCGATCGCGCGCAGCAGCTCCGACGTGAGCGGCGTCTGCGGCGAGGGCTTGAGCACGAACGCATTTCCGGCGGCGATCGCGATGGGAAACATCCACAGCGGTATCATCGCGGGGAAGTTGAACGGCGTGATTCCCACGCAGACCCCGAGCGGCTGGCGCACGGAGATCGAGTCGATCCCGCGCGCGACGTCGGGCAGCGCGTCGCCCATCATCAGCGACGGCATGCCGCAGGCGAACTCGACGGCCTCGATTCCGCGCCGCACCTCCGCGCGCGCATCGGCGAGCGTCTTGCCGTTCTCGCGCGAAACGGAGAGCGCGAGGTCCTCGCGCCGCCGCTCCAACGCGTCGGCGTAACGAAAGAAGAGACGCGCGCGCTCGACGACCGGGATCTCGCGCCACGACTCGAACGCCGCGCGCGCGGCCGCCACCGCGCGATCCGCCTCGGCACGGCGAGCGACGCTCACCTCGCCAAGCAGCTCGCGCGTCGCCTTGTCGTGAACCTGAAGCGACACTACTTCTCCAGACGCGTCAGGGCCGCGTCGAGAATTTCGAAGCCTTCGTCCAGCTGCTCGGGCGTGACGACGAGCGGCGGCGAGACGATCGCGACGTTGTAGCGGCCGTACACGTACAGACCATGGGCGAGCAGGTCGTTGAAGAACGCGCCGAGCGTCTGCGCGCCTTGCCACGCGACGAGCGGCGCGCGCGTCTCCCGGTCGGAGACGAGCTCCAAACCGAAGAAGGCGCCGACGCCGCGTGCCTCGCCGACGACCGCGTGGCGGCGTGCCAGTTGATCGAAGCGCGCGCGCAACCAGCCCTCGATCTCGCGAGCTCGCTCGAAGAGCCGCTCGTCGCGATAGGCGTGCAGCGCCGCCATGCCGGCGGCCATCGCGAGGGGGTGCCCGCTGAATGTGTGGCCGCTCGGAAGCGGATGCGCGTCGAAATGGCGAGCGAGCGACTCGCGCACGGCGACGCCGCCGAGCGGAACGTACGCCGACGTGACGCCCTTGGCGAACGTAAAGATGTCGGGCGTTACGCCGAAGCGTTGCGCCGCGAAGGCTTCGCCGGTGCGGCCGAAGCCCGTCATGACCTCGTCGAAAATCAGGAGGATTCCGTGGCGGTCGCACAGCTCGCGAACGCGCGCGAGATAACCTTCGGGATAGACGATGACGCCGTTTGCGCCGACGACCGGTTCGATCAAGAGCGCCGCGATACGATCGGCGCCTTCGTAATCGACGACGGCCTCGAGGTGCTCGATCGCGCGTTGCGTTTCTTCGCGCGGATCGCGCGTATGAAACGGGCTGCGGTACGGGAACGGGGCGAAGAAGCGTGCGATGCCGGGGAGCCCGGGCTCGTTCGGCCAGCGCCGGTTCTCGCCGGTCAGCGTCCCGGCGCCGGGCGCCGAGCCGTGAAACGAGCGGTACGCGGTCAGCACCTTGTGGCGACGCGTCAGTGTGCGCGCGAACTTGATCGCGTCCTCGTTGGCCTCCCCGCCTCCGGTGGTGAAGAACACGCGCCCGCCCTCGTCCCACGGAGCGATCTCGACGATCGCGCTCGCGAGCTCGGCGCGCCGATCGTTGGCCAGACTCGGCGCGACGTAGGCGACGCGCCGGGCCTGCTCGGCGATCGCCTTCGCCATCGCGGGATGCGCGTGGCCGAGGTTCACGGCGACGAGCCCGGCGGAGAAGTCCAGATACCGCGCTCCCGCCTCGTCATAGAGGTATGCGCCCTCGCCGCGCACGATGACCGGCGTCTTGCGTCCGGCCTGCGCCACCCACGGCGTTAGGACGTAGCGCTCGTGCATGCCCGCGATGTCGCGAGCCACGAGGGTCGACGGCTTCATCGGGTGCCCAGCCTGCCCGATACGATGATCAGGCCGCCTGCGACGCTGAGCGCGAAGAACACGATGAAGACCCACACGCCGAAACGCTTCCAGAAATCGCGGCGCGCGCGAGCGGCGCGCGTGTGGTGGGTCGGCCGGCGCCCCTTCACGATCCCTGTACCCTCCTGTGCTTGTCATCCTGAGCGGAGGCGAAGGACCACAACCGTTCCAGGTTGTAGAACGCGCGCTGCTCCGGCGTGAACACGTGCACGATCACGTCGCCGAGGTCGATGAGAATCCAGGATCCATCGGCGTATCCTTCGACCCGAGCGACCCCGAAGCCGTCGCGGCGGACGGCCTCGATCACGGCGTCGGCGATGGCCCGCGTCTGGATCTTGGAACGGCCGCTGACGATCACGAACGTATCGGCCAAAATCGTTCGGCCGCTCACGTCGAGCACCGCGAACGCGTCGCCCTTCTTGTCGAGCGCGCTCTCGCGCACGACCTCGATCAGCTCGCGGATGCCCGCACCTCCGGAGGTCCGTCGAGCTCGGATTCCGCGCCGAAAAGGGCGGCCGCGGCGAGGGTCGGCGGCGCGGGAGCGATCCCCTTGCGTTCGTGGTGGCGTATCGCCAGCGCCAGCGTCTCGCGCATCGCCGCCTCGAGATCGAGCAGAGCGATTTGCCACAACGCTGGCCGCTCCGCGAACTTGCGCGCCGGTTCCAGCGAATCGGCCAGATAGACGACGCAATCCAGCGCCGACATCGCGGCGCCCCCGGTCGTGTGCTTTTCGATAGCGGAGAGCACGTCGGGATCCTCGATCCCGAATTGCTCCCGCGCGAGCGCGGCGCCGAGCCGCGCGTGCAGCAGCACGGGATGAGCGCGCTCGAAGTCGTCAATGAAGAAGCCGCGCTTCTCACACTCGTCGAGGAGGCGTGCGGCCGGGTAGAGGCGTGCGAGATCGTGCAGGAGCCCGGCGAGGCGGGCCTTGCATGGGTCGACGCCGTGTCGCTGCGCCAGTGCGGCCGCGCTGCGCGCGACGCGAAGGCTGTGCGCGTAACGCTCGTCCTGGCCCAGATGTTGGCGGACGCGCCGCAGCAGCTGCACGAACGGCGCGGGATATGCAGCGCTCACCGCGCCTGGAATCGTTCTCGCAAGGCGCGCAGGCGATTGCGGTAGAGCTCGCTCTTGAGGCTGCCGGCCCACATGATCAGTGCGCTCTCGTTATCGTCGCTATAGTAGCCCGTCCGCATCGTCACCGTAGTAAATCCGTACTTGCGATAGAGGCGTTGCGCGATCGTGTTGCTCTCGCGGACCTCGAGCGTCATCCAGGCCGCCCCGCGCGCGATCGCCTCGTCGATGAGGCGCAACAGCAATACCTCGCCGAAGCGGCGTCCCCGATAGGCCGGGTCGACGGCGAGCGTCGTGACGTGCGAGTCCTCGAGGATAACCCAGATGCCGCCGTACGCTACGACGCGGTCCTGGTAGCGACCGACGAAATAATGTGCGAGCTTGTTCGTGCTCAGCTCGTTGTAAAACGCATCGGACGGCCACACCGCGGAAAAGCAGGCGCGCTCGATCCGGGTCACGGCCGCGATGTCCGACGTGGCCATGCGCGCGACGGAGAACTGTTCGGGCCGTTCCGCCGGCCGCTCGAGCTCCATTTTCATAGTGGATGAAGCGCTAGCGCCGGGGCTTCGTGACGGCGGGCAGCTCGCCGTAGTCGGCGCGGACTTCGTGCAGGCTCCTCGCCGGCGAGCGCGTGCCGGCCGCCAGAGCGGCTGCCGCTGCGGCGGGCGTCACGACGGGGTCTACGGAGCGCACGATGACTGCGCGTTCGGCGAGCGCGTGGAGCACGTCCTCCGCCGCCCCGACAACGTCCACCTCCCCTTCAGGCTGGAGCGCGTCCAACACATCCGCAATCCGGCCGGAGGCGCGGCGCACCTCGTCCCCAACGCGATAGCGCACGGAGATCACGCCGGGGCGCCCCTCGACGACGCTCAGCACGCGTGGGAGCGTACGGCCGTACTCGAGGATATCGAACGACTGGATCGGCACGAGCGGGCGGTCCCACACCGCCGCCAGCGCCTTGGCATACGCGACGGCGATGCGCAGACCCGTGAAGCGGCCGGGCCCGATTCCTACCGCCAAGCGATCGATGTCGGCGTGTGTCAAACGCGCCTGTCCGAACGTGCCCTCGACGATGGCGAGGCCGCGCTCGAGCGCGACGTTGCCGGGCTCGCTGAGCGAGGCGGCGATCCGGCCGTCGCACGCGATCGCGGCCGAGAAGGAGCCCAGCGCTCCGTCCAGAGCAAGAACGTTCAAGTGAGTTGTCGAACGAAAATCATGCGCGGTTCGTTGCCGGAGCCTTCGATTTCGATTTCATACCGGCGCTCCGCGACGAGCTCGGGCGCGTTGCGCCACCACTCCACCAGCACGATCGAGCTGCCGTCGAGCGCTTCCTCGAGGCCGAGCTCCGCGGATTCGCGCGGATCGTCGAGGCGGAAGAGGTCGATGTGATCGATCGGCGGAGTCCCGTCGTAGTGGTGCCAAAACGTGAAGGTGGGACTGTAGCTTTGATCGGCGCCGTGGAGCGAACGCACGATGGCCCGGACGAAGGCGGTCTTTCCGGAGCCGAGCGGTCCGGACAGCGCGACGACGTCGCCGGCACGGAGGCGCCGCGAAAACGCGGCGGCAAATGCATCGAAGTCGTCTTGGGTCGCAAGGGTGATGCGGTCGTCCATGATAGGTATAGTTAAGATTGAACAACGATATCGTCACACAGGTCAACGTCGAAGACGAAATGCGGGAGAGTTATCTCTCGTATGCGATGTCCGTCATCGCCTCGCGCGCGCTTCCGGACGTCCGCGACGGCCTCAAGCCCGTGCAGCGGCGGATCCTCTACGCGATGCGCGAGATGGGACTCGATCCCGGCAAGCAGCATCGTAAGTGCGCCGGCATCATCGGCGAGGTTCTCAAGAGCTACCATCCGCACGGCGATACCTCCGTCTACGACGCGCTGGTGCGCATGGCGCAAGACTTCACCCTGCGCTACCCGCTCGTCGACGGTCACGGCAACTTCGGATCGATCGATCCGGATCCGCCGGCGGCCTATCGCTACACCGAGGCGCGTTTGGCGCGCACCGCACTCGACGTGTTGGCGGACATCGACAAAGAGACGGTTCCATTTGTCCAAAACTTCGACAACCAAGGCGTGGAGCCGAGCGTGCTTCCGGGCCGGCTCCCGCAGCTGCTGGTCAACGGATCGAGCGGCATCGCGGTGGGGATGGCCACGAACGTTCCTCCGCACAATCTCGCCGAGATCGCGGACGCGATCGCGGCTCTGGTGGACGATCCGGAGACCAGCGACGACAACCTGTGCGACATCGTCACCGGACCGGACTTCCCGACCGGCGGCACGATCCTAGGCCAAGAGGCGATCCGCGAGGCCTACAAGACCGGGCGCGGCTCGATCACGATCCGCGGTAAGGCCGAGATCATCGAGGAGCGCGGGAAGCACAAGATCCTCATTACGGAGATTCCGTACCAGGTCTACAAGAGCCGCATCCTGGAGGCAATCGCCGAGGCCTACGCCGAGAAGCGAATCGCGGGAATCGCGCGCATGGACGACGAGTCGAATCGCAAGGGCATGCGCGTGGTCGTCGAGCTGCAGCGCAGCGCTACGCCAAAGGTCGTGCTCAACCAGCTCTTCAAGCACACGCCGCTGCAGGCCACGTTCGGCTTCAACATGCTGGCGCTCGTGCCCGTGGGGAAGCCGCGCGCCGACGGTTCCGTGCCGATCGAGCCCCAGGTGCTGTCGCTCAAGCAGCTGCTCGAGCATTTCATCGCGCATCGCAAAGACGTCATCACGCGCCGCACGCGCTACGACCTCCGCAAGGCCGAGGAGCGCGCGCACCTGCTCGAGGGCTACCGCATCGCGCTCGACAACATCGACGAGGTCATCGAGATCGTCCGCGGCAGCCAGACGACCGACGAGGCCAAGGAGCGGCTCTCGAAGCGCTTCGAGCTCAGCGACGTGCAGGCGCAGGCGATCGTCGACATGCGTCTGCGGACGCTGGTCGGGCTCGAGCGCCAGAAAATCGAGCAAGAATATGCGGAACTGATCAAGACGATCGCGGAGCTTCAGGACATCTTGCGCAGCCCGCGGCGGATCGCAAGTATCGTCAAGAGCGAGGCGCTCGACGTCAAGAAGCGCTTCGGCGACGAGCGGCGCACGAACATCGAGCCGGCGGAAGACGAGATCTCGATCGAGCAGATCACTCCGAACATCGACGTCGTCGTAACCTACACGGTCGGCGGCTACATCAAGCGCGTGACGGTCGACACGTTCCGCACGCAGAGTCGCGGCGGGCGCGGCGTCACCGGCATCTCCAATCTCAAGCGCGAGGACGTCGTCCGCAACTTCTTCGTGACCAAGACGCACGACCACGTGCTGTTCTTCACGAACATGGGCCGTGTCTACCGGCTTCGCGGCTACGAGATTCCCGACACGACGCGGCAAGCCCGCGGCACGGCGCTCGTGAACCTGCTGACGCTCCCGCCCGGCGAACAGGTCAGCGCGGTGTTCCCCGTGGACAAGTTCGAGGGCGAGAAATATCTGGTGATGGTCACCAAGAACGGCGTCATCAAGAAGACGAAGCTCGACCAGTTCGCCAACGTTCGCCGCAACGGCCTGATCGCGATCAACCTCGATCCGGGCGACGAGCTGCTCGCGGTGGATCTCTCGAACGGCTCGCGCGACATCATCCTAGCGTCGACGCGCGGCATGGCCGTGTACTTCAACGAGAAGGACGTGCGCCCGATGGGACGCGTCGCGCGCGGCGTCAAGGCGATGACGCTCGATAAGGGCGACACCGTCGTCGCGATGGACGTCGTTGAAGAGGACCGCCGCGAGGTGTTGCTCGTCACGTCGCTCGCCTTCGGCAAGCGCACGCCGATCACGGAGTATCGCCACACGTCGCGCGGCGGCAAGGGCGTGAAGGCCTTCGCGCGCCAGCGCGACGACATCGGCCAGGTGCTCGATCAGATCCTCGTGGCGCCGGAGGACCAAATCCTGATGATCACTTCCGGCAATCAGGTGATCCGCCTCAAGGTCGGCGACATCCGCAAGACGGGCCGCGATGCGAAAGGCGTCCGGCTCCAGCGGCTGGGCGAGGGCGACGAGGTCATCGCGATCACCAACCTAGGCAAACAGGCCAAGCAGATCACCGAGATCACCGGCGAGCCGCAACAGACCGAGTTATAGGAGTGTTTGAAGAGCCATGAGCGCACTACCCGACGTCACGCAAGCCAATTTTGACTCTGAGGTTCTGAAGAGCCAGCAGCCGGTGCTGGTCGATTTCTGGGCCCCGTGGTGCGGGCCGTGCCGCATGCTGAGCCCGATTGTCGAAAAAGTCGCAGCGGCAAACAGCGGCAAGGCGAAGTTCGTCAAGTTGAACACGGACGAGAATCCGAGCCTCGCGGGACAGTATCAAGTCTCGGGAATTCCGTGCTTGATTCTCTTTAAGGACGGTCAGCCGGTCGACCGTATCGTCGGCTACGTTCCCGAGAACACCGTGACCTCGATGCTCAGCAAACACGTGGCGTAAATCGAGTGCCGTTATCGGGGGCGCTCCTCGCTCTTGCGACTGCCGTAGCCGCTCCCAGCAACCTTCACGTGACCGCGACCACTTCGGGCGCGGTCACGATGCAATTCTCGTGGAAGATGGACTGTCCGCAAGACGTTTGTTTGATGGCTCAATCGTTTCAGGCCATACGAACCGGACAGGTCGTGGCAAGCATCGACGCCGGCGAAGTGCCTGATTCTTCGCAGCAACTGGTTTCATATACGATCACCGTCCCGGCCGGCGCGTGGAAGCCGGGGGATTGTTTCCAAGTGCGCGCGGTGGCGCCGGCCGCGAGCTCCAATCGAGCGGAACTCACCTATTCAGACCTCAGCAACAGCGTCTGCCTTCCCTCGTGATCTCGTGAAGCAGCGGCGGTGGCAACTGCCGTCCGTGCGGCGCATCCTGGAGGATGCCGCGGTTGAAAGGTACGAGCCCAGCCTAGGGCGAGCGAGCGTAAGGCGCGCGGTCGAGACGATTCTTGACCGCGCTCGTGCTTCCGGCACTGAACCACCGTACGAGGCCATCGTGCTCGCGGTGGTGGCGCGGCTCGACGAGCTTGCGTTAGAGCGGCTGGCGCCCGTCATCAACGCGACCGGCATCATCCTGCACACCAATCTCGGGCGGGCGCCGCTGGCGGCGGAAGCGCTCGACGCCGTCGCGCAGGTCGCGCGCGACTATTCAAACCTCGAATACGATCTCAATGCGGGTGAGCGCGGCTCGCGCTACGCGCGTGTCGGCGCCATCCTCAACGACGTCACCGGGGCGCAGGACTCGCTCGTCGTCAACAACTGCGCCGCCGCGGTGCTGCTCGTGCTCGACACATTTGCCAAGGGACGCGAGGTGATTGTCGCGCGGAATCAGCTGATCGAGATCGGCGGCGGTTTCCGCATCCCCGAGGTGCTGGAGCGCAGCGGAGCGACGCTCGTCGAGGCCGGGACGACAAATCGCGTCTACATCGAAGACTTTGAGCGCGTGCTCTCGCCCCGCACGGCTCTGCTGCTGCGTACGCATGCCTCCAACTATCGAATCGAAGGCTTCACGCACGACGCCGGCGCGCGCGAGCTGGTCGAGCTCGGGCGCAGGGCCGGAGTCGTCGTCGTCGAGGATCTGGGCAGCGGCGCGCTCGTTGATCTTGCGGAGTACGGCATCGAGCGGGAGCGCACCGTGCGGGACGCGCTCGCCGACGGCGTCGGGCTCGTCACGTTCTCGGGCGACAAGCTGCTCGGAGGGCCGCAGGCCGGGATCATCGTTGGGCGCGCAAATCTCGTCGCGCGCCTGCGCAACAATCCGCTGCTACGGGCGCTGCGCGTCGACAAGATGACGCTGGCGGCGCTCGCAGCGACGCTGCAGATCTATCGCGATAGCTCCGAGCGCGAGCGGATTCCGATCTTGCGCATGCTGGTGGCGAGCCTCGCAGACCTGCGCCTCCGCGCCGATGCCTACGTTGCGGAGCTTCCCGGCGTTACCATGGTCGAGAGCAGCGCATATATCGGCGGCGGCGCGCTCCCGCAGGCGCGCGTTCCATCGATCGCCGTTGCGGTCACGACGGAAAAGCCGGACCTCCTCGCCGCGACGCTCCGCCGCGGGATGCCGGCCATCGTCGCGCGCATCGACGAAGGGCGAGTGCTGCTCGACCTCCGCACGATCGCGGCCTCTGAGGATCGCGACGTGATCGCCGCGCTCGCGCGAAATTGAGCGACGAAGGCCGCCGCATCGTCGCGTTCTATGAAGGCAGCTCGCTCGACGACCGCGGCCGCTTGCATGAGGATATTCTGCGATTCGACGACGAGCGGTTGGAGTACGTCCACGACTTCATTCAGTGGCTCTTCCCGCTGCCGGAGCGCAGCGCAGCCCAGCCCGCGGCGCCGATACTCGACGATGCCGCCATCGAGGCCTTCCGCGCGCGGCCCGAGTTACGCGCCGCGCTGCGCAGGTCGCTCGACCGCATGCTTTCGTTTTACGGCTTCGCCCGGAGCGGCGACGGCATCGTGAGGAGCGCGTCCTTTCCTCTGCGCGCCGGCAACTGGCTGCGCCCGGGAAATCACAACCATCTGCGCCTCACGCGCATGCTGCGTTCCCTGACGCTCTTAGGAGAGCGTCAGGCCGCGCTCGCGCTCCTTGCGGCGCTGACCGAGATCTACGATGAAGAGCTCAGAGCCGGGTCGAGGCGCATATCCGAGCGCTCATTCAACTTTTGGAAGAGCGCCGTTAACAGCTGATCTCTCGTTAGAGAATCGCTTGACGTACGGAAACGCGTGTAGAGTGAGTGCCGTCGGATTTCGCGCTGTAAAAGACCTGCCACGGCCGCTTCGATTGATCCGGCGTGCCGAGGACCCATCCGTTCGAGCTGCACTCGTAGTTCAATCGCATCCCCGCGACCTCGCCCGTCGCCCCGGTTGCCAAGAAGCAGCGCGCCCCATTCGCGAGCAGCAGCGCCCACGGCGACGGCTTACCCTGGTTGCGTTCGTGCGTCGGGATGGGTTTGTCGAGGACGATGAGCACGATGCTCTTTGCGAAGGCGTCGTTCGCGCAGGCGACGCTCGACAGGGCGGCGTTGCTGAAGCACGGATCGTAGATGCTGTTGGAGACCATGCATCTCCACGCATCCGGCCTTTGGGATGCGATAGACCCCGTCCAGCATGAGCCGTGCATCTTCGACGTGACCTTGTAGCCCGCGTGTAGGCCTCCGGAGCCGAACGGCGCAAACATCACGACCTTGGTTGACGGAGCGGCCAGGGCGACAGCAAACGCGGCCGCACACAAAAAGCCGGCTCCAATGAGAATCTTTCGCATGCTGCCATCGTAGCACAATTAGGCGACTTCGCGCCGGGCTCCCAGACTCAGCGGTCGGAGAACCAGCCGGAGGGCTCGACGTCCAAATTGACGTTGATCTGTTTGACCTCGGTGTACGCGTCGTAACCATAGGTGCCGAGCTCGCGGCCGATGCCCGACTGTTTGTAGCCGCCCCATGGCGCCTCGTTGTAGGTCGGGTGATACGTGTTGATCCAGGTGATGCCGGCACGCATCTTGCGGATCACGCGGTGCGCCTTGGCGATGTCCTGGGTGAAGACGGCGCCGGCTAGCCCGTAGATCGTGTCGTTGGCGAGCGCGATCGCTTCGGCTTCGCCGTCGAACGTCTGCACGACGAGCACGGGCCCGAAGATCTCCTCCTGCACGATGCGCATCTTCGGCGACGTGCGGTCGAACACGGTCGGCGCGATGAAGTTGCCGTCGGCGAGCTCTCCGCCGAGCCGCTCCCCGCCGCACAACAGCTTCGCGCCGTCGGTTAGGCCGCTCTCGATGTAGCCCTCGACGCGCTCGCGGTGCACGGGTGAGATGATCGGGCCCATCTCCGTCTCCGGGTCGAACCCGTCGCCGACGCGGATCTTGCGCGCTCGTTCCACGACGCGCTCGATGAGGCGGTCGTGCAGCGAGCTCTCCACGATCAACCGCGACCCCGCCGAGCAGACCTGACCCGCGTTGGCGAAGATGCCGAAGAGCGCGTAGTCGACCGCCGTGTCGAAGTCTGCGTCCGCAAACACGACGTTGGGCGACTTGCCGCCGAGCTCGAGCGAGATCTTCTTGAGGTTCGACGTCGCGGCTTGCATGATGCTGCGGCCCGTCTTCGTCCCGCCCGTGAACGCGATCTTGTCCACGAGCACGCTCGCGGCGATCGCGTGGCCGACGGTCGCACCCGGACCCAAAACGACGTTGACGACGCCGGGAGGGAACTCGAGCTGCTCGAAGATCGCCGCGAGACGGATCGTCGAGAGCGGAGTCAGCTCCGCCGGTTTGAGCACACACACATTTCCCGCCGCGAGCGCCGGCGCCAGCTTCCACGTCGCCATCAGGAGCGGATAGTTCCACGGGACGATCTGGCCGCATACGCCGATCGGCTCGCGCACAGTGAACGTCTGCGAGGGGGCAGGCACGTCGAAGGTCTGCCCGTGCGGCTTCGTCGCGAGGCCTGCGTAATAGCGAAAGCAATTCGCCGCGTCGATCGCATCGTATTCCGTTTCGCGCAACGGCTTGCCGTTGTTGAGGGTGTCGATCCGCGTGAATTCGTCGCGGTTCGCGTCGATCGCGTCCGCGACGCGGAAGAGCAGCGCAGCGCGGTCGGCCGCGCTCATGCCGCTCCACGGCCCCCCATCGAACGCCTTACGTGCGGCCGCGATCGCAGCCTCGGCGTCGGCGATGCCTCCCTCCGCGACGACCGCGATCGGCCGGCCGTCCGCCGGGTTGATCAGCTCGCGTGTCGCGCCGTCCGCCGCGAGCGTCCAGCCTCCGTTGACGTACATCGGAACGACGCCGTTGATCCGCGGCAGGTTGCGAAGAGTTTCCTCGGCGCGCGCGCTCGAGTCGGCCGTTGTCTGCATGCTGCTATACCTCTACCTTAGTGATCGATTTCAAGCTTTCGCCGATGGCTTGGCACACGTAGTCGGCCTCTTCCTCCGTGATCGTCAGCGGCGGCTCGATGCGGATCGTGCGCGCGTTCACGAGCGTACCGGAGACGAGGACGCCGCGATCGAGCATCTGCTTTCCGAACTCGAAGCCGATCGCATCGTCGCTGAACTCCAACGCCATCAGCAGCCCCTTGCCGCGCACCGCAACGACCAACTCTTCGTAGCCGCGCACAGCGTTGCGGATTCCGGCCAGCATGCGCTCGCCGAGCACCGCGGCGCGCTCGGGAAGGCGCTCGCCGATCAGAACGTTGATCGTCGCCAGCGCGGCCGCGCAGGCGAGCGGATTCCCGCCGAACGTCGACGTGTGCAGGAACGGGTTGTCGAATAGCCGTGCGAAGATCTCGCGGCGCCCGACCACGGCGCCGGCGGGCACGACGCCGCCCCCGAAGGCCTTCGCCAGGCACATCAGATCCGGCGCAACGCCGTAGTGTTCGCAGCAGAACATCTTTCCCGTGCGGCCCATGCCGGTCTGCACCTCGTCGAGGATGAACAACGCGCCGAACTCGTCGCACAGCGCGCGCACGCCGGGCAGATAGTCGTCGTCGGGGATGTTGACGCCGCCCTCGCCCTGGATGGGCTCGAGGAGCACGGCGCCGACGTCTTCGCCGACCGCCCTGCACGACGTCAGCATGTCGCGCAGCGCGAGCAAGTCGTTGAATGGCACGTGCTCGATGTTGGGCAGCATCGCGCCGAACGGGCGCCGGAACTCGGCCTTCGCGCTGGCCGACAGCGAGCCGTAGCTCTTGCCGTGAAAGCCCTTCGTGGCGGCCACGATCGTCTGCCGCACGGGATCGTAGGCTCGCGCGAGCTTCAACGCGCCCTCGACCGCCTCGGTGCCGCTGTTGCAAAAGAAACTAAAGTCGAGGCCCTCGGGCATCAGCATCGCGAGGGCCTTGGCGAGCATCGCGCGCAGCGGATCGAGCAGGTCTTGGCTGTGCAGCGGCTGGCGCCGCAGCTGATCCATCACGGCCTTGACCACTTTCGGATTGCGATGGCCGACGTTGAAGATGCCGAAGCCGCCCAAACAATCGATGTACGTGCGCCCGGTGACGTCGCGGTAGGAGTTGAGTCCGGCGTCCGCCCACTCGACGACGGCAGCGGCGCGATTCGGGTCGCTCGCCTTGCGATATTCGAGGAAGCCGGGGTTGACGTGGTTGCGGAACGACTCGACGGTCTCGCGCGTGATCCAGTCGGCGTCGGCGGGCGCGACGTCAGTCTTTTCGATCAGATCTAAGACGCGCTGCGTGTATTCGTATACTTTCTTTTCTCGATCACCGGTAATTTTCGGTCACCTCGTTTGATTAAAAGCGTCTTCCATGCTGGCGCTCAAGATCGCGAACCCTTCCTCGAGCTCTTCGTCGCTGACGACGAGCGGCACGAGAATGCGAATCACGTCGCGTTCTCCTGCGAGCAACAGGATGAGGCCGCGGCGGCGGGCGGCCGCGACGACTTCGGGTGCTCCCGACTCGAGCTCCATTGCCAGCATCGCCCCGATCCCGCGCACGTCCTCCACCGCGGCGAAGCGCGACTGCAGCGCGCGCAGCGCCGCCTCGATGCGCGCGCCGACCGCGCGGGCGCGCGCCAGGAACGCATCGTCCATGACGTCGAGTATCGCCAACGCGGCCGCGCACGCGACGGGATTCCCGGCGAACGTGCCGCCCAGGCCGCCCGGCTCGGGCGCGTCCATGATGTGCGCCTTTCCCACGACGGCAGCGAGCGGCAGCCCGCCGGCGAGCGACTTGGCGACCGCGATCAGGTCGGGCTCGACGCCGTAATGCTCGCACGCGAACAGCCTTCCGGTGCGGCCGAACCCGGTCTGGATCTCGTCGGCGATCAGCACGATGTCGTGCGCGTCGGCGATCTTCCGCAGCTCGCGCAAGAATTCGATCGGAGCCGGGACGAAGCCGCCCTCTCCGAGGACCGGCTCGACGATCATCGCCGCGACACGCCCGGGTGCGACGGTCGTCTCGAACATCTCTTGCAGCGCGCGCAGCGCCCGGCTCGCCGACGTTCCGTGGTGCTCGTGCGGAAACGGCGCGTGATAGATCTCGCTGCAGAACGGGCCGAAGTGCTGCTTGTAGGGCGCGAACTTGCCTGTCATCGAGAGCGCGAGCATCGTCCGGCCGTGGAACGAGTGCGTGAAGGCGATGACCGCCGGGCGCCGCGTGTACTCGCGCGCGATCTTCACGGCGTTCTCGGTCGCCTCGGCGCCCGTCGAAAGCAGCAGCGTCTTTTTCGGCGACGAGCCCGGCGCGCGGCGGTTGAGCTCTTCGGCCACGCGAAGATACGGTTCGTAGGCCGTGACCTGGAAGCACGCATGCGTGAGAGTAGCGGCCTGGGCGGCGATCGCGGCGACGACCTTGGGATTCGCGTGGCCCGCGTTGAGCGTACCGATGCCGCCCGCGAAGTCGAGATAGCGGCGGCCCTCGGTGTCCCACAGCGTCGCACCGGAGGCTCGGGCCACCCAGACGGGATGCGTTGTCGCGACGCCGCGCGCGACGTTTTCGTCGCGGCGCTGCGCGAGCGACGCCGGTGCGGTGTTCACTGGTTTTTCTCGTACGGTCATGGTAGAAGCGAGGAGGTTGTATTCGGCGGGTTTAAAGGCGCTCTTCTTTAGTATGGGAAAGCGAATCGCCGGACTCGCCCTGCTCTTCGCGTTTGCCATGCCCTGCGGGGCAAGGGCCGGTACGACCGGCACGCTGCGCGGCCGCGTGCTCGACGCAGTGTCGCACGCGCCGATCGCCGGCGCGGCAGTCACCGCCGTATCGCCCTCGCAGGCGGCGCAGACGGTTTCCGACGCGGCCGGCGAGTTCTCGTTCATCTCGCTGCTGCCCGACACGTACACGGTGAGCGCGAGCAAGTCGGGCTACGAGCCGCTGTCGCAGGCCGGGATCACCGTCGTGGCCGATCAGTCTGCCAACGTCCCGTTATCCATGCAGAAGGCGCTCAAGACGATCGCCCGCACGACGTCGCGTTCCGCGCAGTCGCTCGTGCACTCGGGCGTCACGAGCGACGTGTTCTCGATCAACTCCGCCGGACAGAAGGCGGCATCGACGCTCTCCGGCTCGGGCTCGCTGACCCAGGCATACGGCGCGATCGCGTCCGCCCCCGGCGTCAGCATACCGTCGAACCAGCAGGGCTGGTATCAGAGCGTGTACATCCGCGGCGGCGACGTCGATCAGGTCGCGTACGAGTTCGACGGCCTGCCGACGACGCGCCAATCGGACCTCGCACCGATCGCGACGCTGACCTCGCTCGGCAATCAAGAGGTGCAGGTCTACACCGGCGGCACGCCGGCGACGTCCAACTCGTCGGGACTCGCCGGCTACATCAACCAGGTGGTCAAGACCGGCACGTTCCCTGGCTATCTGAGCGGCGATCTGGGGATCGGCGGCCCCGCGTTCTACCATCAGGCGACCGTCGAGGCCGGCGGCGCGACGCCGGATCGCCTCTTTTCTTATTACATCGGCCTGTCGGGAACGAATCAAGCGTACCGCTTCGGCGATCAGTTCGGCGGCGTGAGCGATCCGCTGTATTTCTACCCGCTGAACGTTCCGACGAACAACAACGTCTACAATATTCTCGACGGCTCCGGCGCCAAGGCGTTTCCCTACGGCTTCATCTTTTCACCGGGGTATAGCTACGCCCAAGGCGTCAACTTCGACCGCGAAAACGTGGTCAATCTGCACATCGCCATTCCACATCGCGACTCGTTCTTGCGCGACGACATCCAGATGCTGTACGTGACCGGAGGAATTGCCGACCAGTTTTTGAGCTCGGCGAACGACGTTTGGTTCACGCCGAAGGCCGGCGCCGCGACCGGAGTCGGATATCCCATGCCGTATCTCGACTCGCTCTACTACACCGGTCCGCTGATGCAGACGCCTGATCAAAAGAAGGTCGTGATCGGTTTATTCCCGAGCAGTCCCACCGATCGCCCAATCGCAGGGCCCATCGGGCTTGCCAACCGCGACGGCAACTGGAACGGTTACTCGATCGAAAAACTACAATATCAGAAGAACTTCGATTCGCGTTCGTATCTGCGTGCGCTCTTCTGGGGAGCGTACTCGGACTGGTTCATCAACGGACCCAACAGCGCGCAGCTCGTCTTCGGTTCCGATCCTGCCGACTACGAAGTCTGGGAGCACGGATACGGAGCCGGTCTGATCTATTCGAATCAGCTATCTCCACGCCACCTGATCACCGCCGAAGCGACGTACATGACGCAGTACCTGCAAACCTATAACGCGCAGTTCAGCTCGACAGATCCGAGCACGAGCAGCCTCGCCCCGACCGGCCTCGGAACGATTCTCTCGAGCTACGGCACGCCGAACGGTAAGTGCTACAACTACGTGACGGGGCAGCCGTGGAGCTGCTTCGATGCGGGCAGCCAGGGCGGCTGCTTGAGCTCCTTTGGCTGCTATCCGGGGACGGGATCGTTCAATTTCAACCTGACGCCCGGACTCGCGCCGCGGGGCTCACCGGCCGCCGAGGCCGGCGCGCGCTGGATGATGACCGAAAATGGACAGAGCGCGCAGGTTGACAACGTGACGCCGCGCTTCGATTCCGTCTCTTTGACCGACCTTTGGCAGCCCAACGATCAAATCGTCGTCAACGTGGGCGCGCGCTTCGACCGGTTCGCCTACTTCACCAATAACCTCGAAGCCGCGTATCCCGCGCGGCAATTCTGGTTCAACGCGTATAACAACGAATTTTGCGGCGCGCCGGGCAAGGCGACGCAGTGGACCTGGAACGCGGCAACGAGCTCGTTCGGCGCGTGCGCGCTGGGTCTGGCGCCGCTGACGGCACCCGGCAACGGGCTCTACAACGTCGGTTCCGGCAGCAACGTCGCCAACGTCTTTCAGCCGCGCCTCTCGTTTACGTACACGATCGATCCTGACACGGTCATCCGCGGCTCGGCCGGAAGGTACGCACGTGCCGAAGGCTCCTCGTACTATCAGTACAACACGTACCAGCAGAATCTCGTCTCGTTCATCGCCCAGTTCTATCCGCTGGGCTACCACACGCCCGATCACGACATCTATCCCGACACGTCGAACAATTTCGACCTCTCGCTGGAGAAGCACGTGAAGGGGACGCGGCTCTCGTATAAGGTGACGCCGTTCTATCGCGACACGAGCAATCAATTGCAGTTCCAGGCGATCAACGCGGTGCAGGGGACGCTTGCGGGCCTCAACGTCGGCACGCAGCGCTCCTACGGCGTCGAGCTGTCGCTGCAGTACGGCGACTTCAGTCAAAACGGCCTCTCGGCCCTGCTCTCCTATACGCACACGCAGAATCAGATTCGATTCAAGCCCATCAACGGCGTCAGCGTGATCGATGCGCTCAACGCCCAGGTCGAGCTCTACAACTCGTACTCTGCGGCGTGCGCGGGGGTGACGCGCAGCTCTCCCAAGTGGGCGGCATGCGGGAGCGGCGCCTATCCGGGCAACGCGGCGCCGCTGCTGCTCAATAGCGAGTCCGGCACCGGCGATCAGGGCAAGCTCAAGATTCCGAACCCGTACTACAACGACGGGCTGCAGCCGCTCTTCGATACGGGCGCATGGTACACGCCGTACGACGTGATCCCCAGCCCGTTCAACGCCGCCAACGGCTACGAGGTGCCCGACGTCGCGTCGGTGATCGTGAACTACCGGCACGGCCGCTTCGCGGTGACGCCGTCGGTCCATTACGTGAACGGCTCGAACTACGGCTCGCCGCTGGTGTGGCCGGGCTACGTGCCGCAATCCTGCTCCAAGCAGCCCGCGAAAACGCCGCTGACGCCGGGCGTCAGCTGTCCCGGCGGCGCGATCGGCGCGATCTTCCTGCCCGATCCGTATAGCGGCCGCTTCGACAACCTCGGCGCCTTCATTCAGCCCGCGCAGCTCACGCTGAATCTGCAGACGAGCTATGAGATCTCGCCGCGGATGACCGTCACGTTCCAGGCCGTCAACCTCTACGACCGCTGCTTCCAGCGCGGCTACGCGTGGGACAACTCGGTGACCTGCGTGTACTCAACCCTGCCGTCGAACATCTTGGCGCCGGCGGGCAATTTCTTGAAGAATCCGCCGCTGCAGTTGCGCTATCCGTACGGGACGTTCTTCAACGTCACCGAGGTCGGCATCTCGTCGGTGTCGCAGCCCTTCGGCTTCTTTGCCGACCTCAGCATCAAGCTTTGAAGCGCCGGAGCTTCGTCCACGTCGCCGGCATGGCCGCGCTGGGCGCGGCGGCGGTCCCCGAATTCGTCGCCTGCGGCAGCTCGCAGGCGCGCGCGAGCGAGCGCGTCGCGATCGTCGGAGCCGGGATCGCCGGTCTGGTTACGGCGCTGCGCCTGCAAGACGCCGGGATCGCCTCGATCATCTACGAGTCGTCGTCGCGCGTGGGCGGGCGAATGCATTCGGAGCGCGGCTATTGGAACCAGGGACAGCACACCGAGTGGTGCGGCGCGATGGTCGATTCGCTCCACGAAAACATTCGCGGCCTAGCGCGGCGCTTCGGCCTAGGTCTTCTCGACACGCACGCGGCGCGGCCGCCGCGAGCGCGCGACACGTGCTATCTGGACGGTCGGTACTACTCCATGGCCGACGCGGATAGGGACTTCGCGAAGATCTATCCCGTGCTGCAGGCGCAGCTCGCGGCAATCCCCTCCGCCACGACCTACGCCAACGCGACGCCGATGGCGCGCAGGCTGGATTTGATGAGCATGAGGGAGTGGATCGCGCGCTACGTGCCCGGCGGAACGGAATCGCAGCTCGGCCGCCTGATCGCGCAGGCCTACTGGAATGAGTACGGGCGCGACGCAGGCGAGCTCAGCGCGGTAAACCTCGTGGCGCAGCTCGGCGCGCAGCGCCACTACGCGCGGGATCGCGAGTTGAACGTCTTGGGCTACTCCGATCAGCGCTACATCTTGGCAGACGGGAGCCAGGCCGTTCCCGAGGCGATCGCCCGCGCGTTGCCCGCGGGCAGCATTGCGTTCGAGCGCAACCTGATCGCCCTGCGGCGCCTCCCGCGTGGAACGTACGAGCTGCGCTTCGATCACGGCGGAACGACCGAAAAGGTCTACGCCGATCGCGTCGTGCTCGCGATTCCATTCGTCGTGCTGCGCGCGGTGGACACGTCCGGCGCGGGTTTCGACTCCGCCAAGGACAACGCGATCCAAAACCTCGGCTACGGGTATCACACGAAGCTGCACCTTCAGTTCGATCGCCGCGCCTGGATGCGCACGCCGCATCCGTGGCCGCAAGCTACCAACGGACAGATCTGGACGACGCTGCGCGTGCAGAGCGCGCTCGACTACTCGCTGGGTCAGAGCGGCAGCGACGGGCTGATCGAGGTCTTCACGGCGGGCGGACCGGCGATGCTCGACACGCCACCGACGCCGTACGCGCACGCGGGCGATTCCGGCGCGGTAGACCGGCACGTGCGCAGCTTCTTCGCCGAGCTCGACCACATCTGGCCCGGGGTCTCCGCGACGTGGAACGGAAAGGCGACCTTCGGCAACGCCCAAGCGGATCCGAATATCCGCGCCAGCTACTCGTGCTGGCTCGTCGGTCAGTGCACGACGATCGCGGGGCACGAGGCCAGGCCGCAGGGGCGGGTGCATTTCGCGGGCGAGCACACGTCGGTCGCGTACCAGGGCTTCATGGAGGGCGGCGCCGAGTCGGGCGTCCGCGCCGCCGCGGAGGTCCTGGCGGACTATCGCATTCGCGCCGTCGGATAGGGACGAACGTGCACATCATCGGAACGGCGGGGCACGTCGATCACGGCAAGTCGGCGCTGATCGAGGCGCTATCCGGAACGCATCCCGACCGCTGGGCTGAGGAGCGCGCCCGCGGCATGACGCTCGATCTCGGTTTCGCGCACCTGCGCTTTGACGACGGCGTGGAGGGAGGCATCGTCGACGTGCCGGGCCACGAAAGGTTTTTGCACAACATGCTGGCCGGCGCGGCGGGCATGGAGCTGCTATTGCTCGTTGTGGATGCCAACGAAGGCGTCATGCCGCAGACGTTCGAGCACCTCGCGATCCTGCAGTTTCTCAACGTGCGCCGCGTGCTGATCGTGGTATCGAAGGTCGACTTGCTCGATTGGCCGCGCGCCGCCGAGGCCTGCCGCGAGATCGGCGAGGCCGTGCGCGGAACGATCGCCGAAGACGCTCCGATATTCCCGGTGTCCGTCGTAACCGGTCTCAACCTCGAGGCCCTGAAAGTCGCGCTGCACGAGGAGCTCGCGGCCGTTCCGCCGCGTAATCCGAACGCGCCCGTCTATCTGCCGATCGACCGCGTCTTTGCGCTCCCCGGTCTTGGTACCGTCGTCACCGGCACGCTCATGCAGGGCCGCATCCGGGCCGGAGACACGCTCGTGCTCGAGCCCGGCGGCAAGCCGGCGCACGTGCGTAGCATCGGCGTCTTCGGCGCGACGCGGGAGCGCGCCGACGCCGGCGCCCGCGTTGCGTTGAACGTGCCGGGCATCGACCGGCACGAGGTCGAGCGCGGGGACGCCATCGTCGGACGCGAGCTGTCCGCCCGGCGCAACCTGACCGTGCACTTCGTGCCGCTTCCGGAGGCCGCGCCGCTGCTGCGCAGGCGCACCCCGGTGCGCGCCTACTTCGGCTCGGCGGAGGTGCTCGGAACGCTGGTCGCCGACGGCGCATACGACGACCGGGAGCAGCGCGCACAGCTGCTCCTGCGCGAACCGGTCGTCGCCTTTCCCGGGCTGCGCTTCGTCCTGCGCCGTCCTTCGCCGATGACGCTGCTCGGCGGCGGTTTCGTCGAGATCGCGCACGCACACGAGCTCGCCGGCGGGGGCGATCCGGACGAGGAGGCCGTGCTCGCGGTTCTGCGCGTACGCGGAATCGACGCGATGCAGCCGGCCGAGGTCGCGTTCGCGGCGAATTTGCGCGAGGATGCCGCGTCGGCGGTTCTCCGACGGCTCGCCGAGCGCGGCGGCGCCGTCGCCGTTGCTCGGCCGCTCGGCTACGTCGAGGCGAGTGCCGCGCGCGGCGCGTTCGAGCGCGCGCTCGAGCACATAGAGGCGGCGCACCGCGACGAGCCGTGGGCCATGGGCGTGACGTCGATCGCGCTGACGCGCGAGCTCGGAGTCGCGGAGCCGCAACTCATGCGCGTTCTCGAACACTATGTTAGCGAGGGGCGGCTCTGCAATCGCGGCGGCTACTACGCCGCGATCGATCACCGGCCGTCATTCACGCTCGAGCAGCGCGCGTTCTTCGATCACCTCGTGCCCGTCGACGAGGCGCGCCCGTTCCTTCCGATACCGTTTGCGACCGCCGCGGCGGCCGTCAAGCTGTCGCGGCTTTTCGGCGTGCCGAAGGCCTTCGACACGATGCTCGCGCGCGGAACGCTCGTCAAGGTAGGCAGCGATCTCTATCGTGCAACGCAGATCGCCGAGATCCGTTCGCGCGTCGAGGAGCATCTGCGCGAGCGCCGGCGCATGACGGCGGCAGAGTTTCGCGACATCCTCGGAACGTCGCGAAAATATGCGGTTCCGCTGCTCGAATGGCTCGACGCGCACGCCGTCACGGTTCGGAACGGCGACTACCGAACGCTGCGCAAGGGTTGATCGTGCCGAGCCGCCCCACGGGCACGGTCGCGTTCTTGTTCACCGATGTCGAGGGGAGCACGCGGCGGTGGGAGAGCGATCCTGACGCGATGGCAGACGCGCTCGCGCGCCACGATGCGCTGCTGCGCGCGGCGATCGAGGCGCACCGCGGCTATGTCTTCAAGGTGATGGGCGACGCCTTCTGCGCCGCCTTTGCGACGGCGCCGGCCGCGGCCGCGGCCGCGCTGCGTATCCAGCGCGCGCTGCTCGAGGAAGATTTCTCGCAAGTGGGCGGGATGCCGGTTCGCATGGCGCTGCACGCGGGCAGTGCGCAGGAGCGCAACGGCGACTACTTCGGCCCCGCACTGAACCGCGTGGCGCGGCTGCTGGCCGTCGGCCACGGCGGCCAGGTGATCGTTTCGGGGACGGCCGCGGATTTGTTGCACGACGCGATGCCGCCGGAGAGCACGCTGCGCGATCTCGGCTCGCATCGGCTCAAGGACCTCGCCCGCGCGGAACGCATCTATCAGCTGAGCGGCAGCGGCCTGCCGCACGCGTTTCCGGCGTTGCGCTCGCTCGAGCAAACGCCCAACAATCTGCCCTTGCAGCTCACGTCGTTCGTCGGTCGCGAAGCCGAGCTTGCGGAAATCGATCGGCTGCTGCGCGAGCACCGGCTCGTGGCGCTGGTCGGTACGGCCGGCTCCGGGAAGACGCGCTGCGCGATTCAGGCCGGTGCCGAGCTGCTGGATCGGTTCATCGACGGCGTGTGGCTCGTCGAGCTGGCGCCGATCTCGGATCCCGCGCTGGTGACGGCCGCAGTGGCGCAGACGCTCGGCGTGAAGGAACATCCGGGCCGCGCGCTGCTCGACACGCTCATCGGACATCTCGAGCGCCGTCACATGCTGATCGTCATCGACAACTGCGAGCACGTGATCGACGAGGTGCGGCGCGTTGCGGCCGCGATTCTGCGTTCCTGCCCAAACATTCGGGTCGTCGCCACGAGCCGCGAGGCTCTGAACATTGCGGGCGAGCACGCGCTGCGCCTCGGGTCGCTGCCGCTGCCTCCGGCGCGCGAGGCGGTCGCCCTGTTCGCGGACCGCGCGCTCGCCGCTGACGGCGGATTTGCGATTACGGAAGGCAACGCCGAGCTCGTCGGCGACATCGTCACCCGCCTGGACGGGATTCCGCTCGCGATCGAGCTGGCGGCCGCGCGCGTCAGGGTGCTTTCGCCGCAGCAGCTGCTCGAGAGGCTCAACGAGCGCTTTCGCCTGCTCACGGGAGGCGACCGGAACGCGCTGCCGCGTCAGCAGACGCTACGCGCCGCCATCGATTGGAGCTTTGATCTGCTCGACGAGCGCGAACGGATGCTCTTCCGGCGTCTCGCGGTTTTTTCGGGCGGCTGGACGCTGCCGGCCGCGGTCGCGGTGTGCGGCGAGGGCGACCTCGACGAGTGGGAGATGCTCGACGCGCTCACATCACTCGTCGACAAGTCGCTCGTCACCGCCGATTCGCTCGGTCCCGAGCGCCGCTACGGGATGTTGTATTCGATACGCGAGTACGCGACCGAGCGTCTCGCCGCGGCGGACGATGAGGAGAAGGTCGTTGCCGCGCATGCACGCTTCTACGCGGACGTCGTCCACGGACTGCGACCGCTCGTGCGCGAGCTCGAAGACGTGAAGTGGCGCGGCCTGCTGAGCGAGGAGCTCGACAACATCCGCGCCGCGGTCGACCGCACGATCTTCGCGGGACACGATCCCGAGGTCGGCCTGGCCCTGCTCGCCGATCTCGAGTGGCCCGAGCTGCTCGCCACGCCGCACGAATCGCTGCGCTGGTTCGAGCGCGCGGCAACGCTCGCCGGCGCGATGCCCAGCGAGCTGGCTCACGCGCGGATCCTACGTCACTTCCTCGTGCTCTCGCGCCTGGCTGGGCGCTCGCCGTCCGAAAGCGACAAAACGGCGCTGCACGCGCTCGAGGTCGCCAGGGACGCGCGCGACGCGGACGAGATCGCTCGCGCTCTGGCGAATCTCGGGGGAAACTATCGCGACGCCGCGCGATTCGACGAAGCCGAGCGCGCATTCGTCGAGGCGTATGCGACGCCCGAATCGCTGTCGCGGCTCACCAAGAACGCGGTGCTGCGCATATGGGCCGTGACCGACCTGCAACGCGGAGACCTCGAACGCGCGCGCGGCCGGTTCTCCGAGGTCGCCGGATCGGAGCGGCCCGGAAGCGAGGCCCACGCGAGCGCGCTGCTCAACCTCGGCGAGCTGCACTTCGCCGCCGGCGACGCGCACGCGGCGCGCGAGGCCGCGCGCCAGGCGAAGGAGACCTATGCCGCACTCGACGCCGTGTATCTCGTCCTCGCGCTGTCGAACATGGCGGCCTACGCGATGGCGCTCGACGATCTCGCAGTCGCTCGCGAGCATCTGCGCGAGGCGCTCGCGCTGCAGCGCCGCTCGCGCTCGGGCTGGCTCGCCAACGTGGTCGAGCACCACGCGCTGCTCGCGGCGCTGCTCGGCGACCGCGAGCGCGCCGCCGTGCTGGCGGGATTTACCGATTTTCGCTATGCGTCGCGCGGCGAGGTGCGCCAACAGACGGAGCGTCGAAGCTGGGAGCGGCTGGAGCAGATTCTGCGGACGGCGTACTCGGCCGACGAGCTGGCGGAGTACATGCGGGGCGGCGCCTCACTGACGGAGGAGCAGGCGCTCGAACACGCGGCGGCGATACACCAACACACCGTTGCCGCAGCGGCTCGGCCGCAGGAGGGGTGAACACGTCATGTCCGATGTTAAATCAGACGCAAAGAGCGCATTGGAGGCGCACGGCCGCGCGATCGACGAGCTCCACGACAAACTCGCGGCGATGCCGGGCTGCGACAAGGATCGCCTGGGTGCGGCGGTCCGCAAGTACAAGGCAGCGCATCAAGCGTTTCACGACGACGCGCTGGGTTGTGTAGGCTTTTAGCTAGCTAAGCTCCTCGCAGCATCGCGTCGATCGCCGTTCCGATCGGTACGCCGAGGCCGGTGCACGGATTCCACCCTACGGCGCTTTGATAGCGGTCGTTGCTTCCGCTCGTCACGTCGCGGAACAGCGTTGCCGAGCTTGCGTAGAGCAGCGGCGCGATGAAACCGGCGGGCGCGCCCAGCCGCTGGTTGATGCGCGCGATGAGCGCCGACCACATCGGCGCGGCCGCGCTCGTACCACCGGCGGCGAGCGCAGTCCCCTCGAAGACGATCGGGTACCCCGGCATCACCTGCGCGGCGAAGTCCGGCACACCGCGCCCCTGTCCCGCCGTGTTCTGCCACGGAGCGGGGGCGAAGCTCTCGCTAAAACCGCCGCCGGTCTTCGGCCATGCAACCTCCGTGCCGTTTGCGCCGGCGAGCAGCTGCGTGCCGCCGATCGCGTGCGCGAACGGGCTGGACGCAGGGCACAGCACGTGCGCGTTGCCCTCGGCATCGAGCTCCGCCCCGTTGTCGCCCGCGGCGCAGAAGACGCTCACGCCGAGCAGCGCGGCGGCCGTGAACAGCTCGTCCAAGACCGTCAGGGCGACCGGCGTCCAGAGGTGCTCGGGAAATCCGAAGCTGATCGAGAGGATCGTCGGCCGGTTCTCGTCGTCGAAGATCGCCGCCCGAACGGCGTCCAGCACGCCGCGCTCGTCGTCGGGGGCGGCGTAGACGACGATCTGCGCGCCCGGCGCCAGCGCTCCGACGATCTGCGTGTCGATCGCGGACTCGACGTCCTTCTCCGTATTTGCCACGTGCGCAAGCTCCGCGTTGTCGATGCGCTTGACGATTGGCACCTTGGCGGTTACGCCTTGCTGCGCCATGCATTTGCCGAAGTCGTCCGGTTTGAAGATTCCACGCAGCTGGATCACGCCCACGGTCTGGCCCGAACCGTCGCCGCCGGGAAACTCGTAGCGCGCCGCTACGTCGCTTGCGGACAGCGGGAGCGTATGCTCCTGCGGCGCGCCGATGGCGTGCGACCGCGGCCACTGATGGATGCCGAACGGTCCGCGCAGCATCGCGGCGATCTCGCTCGGGGCGTGCAGCGACTGCGAACGATGCCGAAAACGGCGCCGGTCGGGGAGCTCGTAGATCGAGGCGGTCGCGCCGAAGACCTCGACCAGCTTCGCGATCGGGCCGCTCATCGTGACGGAGCGCCAGTGCGTGCCGACGACGTCCACGCCCATCTTCGTGCAGTACGCCTTGAGCGTGTCGACGTCGCTCGGATCGGCATCCGTCTCCCGCGCGAGCTCGGCCCTGCTCGCGTAGGTGCGTCGCGCTGCAGGCGTCGCGCCGAGCTGCCGGGCGCGTTCGGCGTCGAGCTCGCCGCCCTTGCGCGGACGCAGCCACGCCGTGAGCAGCGCGTCGCCGTCGGCCAACTCGGCGACCGCGGCGGCGCCCGGCCACACGTTGCGATGCGTGCCTTCGATCGGCACCGTCTGGTTTGCGGTCATGCGCGGAATTTCGCCGCGCGCGGCTAAAGAAGCTGCCCTTGGAACTATTCGATCATCTACGGGCGCATATGCGCGCGATAGCGAGCGTCGCGCTGTCCGCACTCGCCGTCGCGCTGACGGCGGTCGCCGCATTGCCGGCGCGCGCGGATACGACCTTGGCAGCGCTCTCCGGCCTGAAGTACCGCGAGATCGGCCCCGCAATCAGCGGGGGACGGGCGACGGCCGTCGCGGGCAGCGACCACGATTCCCATCTGTATTACGCGGGAGGCGCCGGCGGCGGCGTCTTCAAGTCGACCGACGGCGGCGCGTCCTGGCTGCCGATCTTCGACCGCGAGCCCGCGGCGCCGATCGGCGCGATCGCGGTCGCGCCCCAGGACGAGCGCGACGTCTGGGTCGGAACGGGCGAGTCCAATCCGCGCAACGACGTCGAGTCGGGCGACGGCATCTACCGTTCGAGCGACGGCGGCGCGCACTGGGCGGACGTGGGGCTCGCGCGCTCCGCGCATATCTCGAGCATCACCATCGATCCTCGCGACCGGCGCACGGTCGCCGTGGGCGTGCTCGGGCGCGTCTCAGCCGACGATCCGAATCGTGGCGTCTACGTTACGCGCGATGGCGGCGCGCATTGGACCCGGACGCTGTACGTCGGCCCGTCGAGCGGCGTCTCGTCGCTGGTGCGCGTGCCGGGGCGTCCCGCGACGCTCTTCGCCGGCGTCTGGCAGGTACGGCGCATGTCGTGGAACCTCCAGAGCGGCGGCCCGCTCGGCGGCATCTACCGCTCAGACGACGGCGGCGTGACGTGGCGCCGGCTGCGCGGCAACGGCCTTCCCGCGGGGCTCACCGGCCGGATCGGCCTGGCCGCGGGGACGCGTTCGCGCGTGTACGCCGCGATCGAGTCGCGGGCCGGCGAGCTGTGGCGCTCCGACGACGACGGCGTGCACTGGAGAAAGATGCCGCACAGCCCGTACCTCGGCGCGCGCGCGTTCTACTTCACCAGCGTCTTCGTCGATCCCTCAAATCCGGATCGGCTCATCAACGTCTCATTGATCCTCACGATGAGCACCGACGGGGGACGAACGTTTCATCCCATCGCGACGGGCGGCGGCTGGGACTACCACGTGGTCTGGTGGTCGGCGGACGGGCGCCGCATCATCAACGGAAGCGACGAGGGCGTCATCCTCTCGTCCGACGGCGGCAAGAACTTTTGGCAGCCTTACGATTTGCCGTTCGCACAGCCGTATCACGTCGGCCTCGGCAGTGCGCCGGACTATAACTATCTCGTCTGCGTGGGCTTGCAAGACGACAACTCCTGGTGCGGCCCCTCGTCACCGCCCAACGGCATCGGCGTGATGAACCGCGACTGGTATCAGATCGCCCCGGGAGACGGCATGTGGGCCGTCGTCGATCCGAAAGACCCGCGCTACATATGGTCGACCTCGACGAACTCGGATACGGGCCAAGTCTATCTCTGGAGCGAGCGAACGACGCAGGCGTACGACGTCTCACCGGATGCGGAGTCGAACGGCGAGCTCCCCGCCCGCGACCTGCGGTATCGATTCAATTGGGACACGCCGATCGCGTTCACCGACGACGGCTCCGCGCTCGTTGGCGGGAACGTCGTCTTCAAGAGTTCGGACCGCGGAAGCACGTGGAGCGTCATCAGCCCCGACCTCACGCGCGACGACAAGAGCAAGCAGGGACCGTCGGGCGGACCGATCGCGTACGATCAGTCCGGCGCGGAGTTCTACGACACGATCTTGTCGCTCGCGACGACGAAGCTCGATAGCGCCATCATCTGGGCCGCCACCGACGACGGACTCGTCCAACTCACCCGCGATGGAGGTCAGCACTGGCGGAACGTCTCGCCGCCTGAGTCACTCGTGCCGCCCTGGGGGCGCATCACGGGTCTCGAGCCCGGACGCTTCTCCGCCGCGACGGCGTTGATCGCGATCGAGCGCCGTCTCCTCGGCGACGAGCGTCCATATGTGTTGCGCACCGACGACTACGGCGCGACGTGGCATTCCATCGCGGGCGATTTGCCGCCCGAACAGTTCGTGCGAACGATTCGGCAAGATCCGAAGAACTCCAACGTGCTCTATGCGGGCACTAACCGCGGCGTGTTCGTTACGTTCGACGGCGGCTCGCATTGGCGATCGCTGCGCCTCAACATGCCTGCGAGCGCGATCTACGACATCGAGATTCAATCCGAGGCGAACGACCTCGTCGTGGCCGCACACGGCCGCGGCGTCTGGATCCTCGACGATCTGGCGCCTATCGAAGTTCTTGCTTCAGGGCCGCTCTCGGCGGCGACGCTCTTTCCGCTGCGCGACGCCTACCGGACGTGGCAGTGGTCGCCCGTGAACACGTTCTCGGAACCCAAGATCCCACCCAACGAGTACGTCGGCGACAATCCGCCGGACGGTGCCCTCATCACGTACTACCTCGCGCGCGTTCCGCGACAGGCGACCATTACGATCTTCGATTCGCTCGGTCGAGCCGTTCGCCACCTACGAGGCGACGACGTTCCGAGGCACGCCGGGGTGAACCGCGCCTCGTGGGATCTCAACGAGGATGGACCGGTGAAATGGACCGGCACGTTCAAGGAGAATCAGGGTCCGGATACCGGAGCCGAAGCGGTTCCGGGCAAGTATACGGTGCAGCTGACCGTCGACGGCGTCAGCAAGAGCCAACCCCTCGTGGTAAAGATGGATCCCAGGGAGCAGGATACTCTCAACGCGGCGCAACGCCGGCACGCGGCATTGACCGAGCTCTTCGCCGAGCTGAGCGGCGTCAATACGATGTTGAATCAAATAGACGCTCGGCTCAAGACCGCGTCGCCTGCGCGAGCCGCCGCGCTGCGAGCCTTCAAGTTACGCGTGACCTACGACGCCCGCAATATCGAGGATCTGAGCGGCCCGGCGCAGCTGCGCGAGGGGCTTCTCGACTTGATTTCCCGGATGAGCACATCGTTCCAGACGCCGACAGCGGCGCAACTCTCGCAGGTCGCCGAGTATCGGACGGAATACGCGGCGCTGTCTGCCGCATACCAAAAACTTTGATATGATGGTTGAGCAATGAACGTAGAGAAGATGACGGAGCGCGTCGCCGACGGGCTCAACGCTGCGTACTCGCGTGCGCTGCACGAGCACAACACGCAGACCGCGCCCGAGCACATGCTGGCGGCGCTGCTGGATCAGGACCGCGGCATCGCGCCCGACATTTTGGAGAAGGCCGGCGCGGACCCGAAGGCGATCGGGCGCAGAGTCGAGGACGCCATCGGTCGGCTCCCGCGCTTGAGCGGTTCCGGCGCGGACAGCGCCCAGGTAACGCTCTCTCCCGAGCTGGCGCGCATCATGAGTGTCGCCGAGAACGAGGCCAAAGGGCTTCAAGACGACTACACGTCCGTCGAGCACGTCTTGCTCGCGATGGCGCAGTCGTCGGGCGAGGTCGGCCGCATCTTCCGCGAGGCCGGTCTAACCAAAGACAAACTGCTCGCTGCGCTGCGCGACGTGCGCGGCAATCAGCGCGTGACGACCAAGGATCCCGAGGGGACGTACAAGTCGCTCGAGCGCTACGGCCGCGACCTCACGCTCGAGGCGGAGCGCGGCAAGCTCGATCCGGTCATCGGGCGCGACGAGGAGATCCGGCGCATCGTCCAAGTGCTTTCGCGGCGCACGAAAAACAACCCGGTGCTGATCGGCGATCCCGGCGTGGGCAAGACCGCGATCGTCGAGGGCCTCGCGCAGCGCATCGTGCGCGGCGACGTTCCCGAGGGGCTGAAGAATAAGCGCATCGTCTCGCTCGACATGGGCGCGCTGATCGCCGGCGCGAAGTATCGCGGAGAGTTCGAAGAGCGACTCAAGGCCGTGCTCAAGGACGTCGCCGCCTCGGAAGGCCAGATCATCTTGTTCGTCGACGAGCTGCACACCGTGGTCGGCGCCGGCAAGGCCGAGGGCGCGATGGACGCGGGCAACCTGCTCAAACCCATGCTCGCGCGCGGCGAGCTGCACATGATCGGCGCGACGACGCTCGACGAGTATCGCAAGTACATCGAGAAGGACGCGGCCCTGGAGCGCCGCTTTCAGCCGATCATGATCGATCAGCCCAGCGTCGAGGACACGATCTCGATCCTGCGCGGCCTGAAGGAAAAATACGAGGCCCACCACGGCGTGCGCATTAAGGACGCCGCGCTCGTTGCGGCCGCTACGCTGAGCAACCGCTACATCACCGATCGCTTCCTCCCGGACAAGGCGATCGATCTGGTCGACGAGTCCGCCGCGAAGCTGCGCACCGAGATCGATTCGATGCCACAGGAGCTCGACGAGGTCTCGCGGCGCGTGCTGCAGCTGGAGATCGAGCGCGAGGCGCTGCGCAAAGAAAATGACGACGCGAGCCGCCGCCGGCTGGAGCAGCTGGAGAAAGAACTGGCGACGCTGCGCGAGGACCAGACGCGGCTGCGCACGCGCTGGGACGCGGAGAAGAACGCCGCGGTCAAGCTGCGCTCGCTGCGCGATCAGATCGAGCAGACGAAGGTGCAGATCGAACAGGCCGAGCGTCAGTACGATCTCAACAAGGTCGCCGAGCTGCGCTACGGCACGCTGCCGAATCTACAGAAGGAACTCGAGGCCGAGGAACGGCGCCTCTCCCAGCGCGACGGCGCGCGTATGTCGAAGGAAGAGGTCGACGAAGACGACATCGCCGGCGTGATCGCGCGCTGGACGGGAATCCCGGTCACCAAGCTCTTAGAGGGCGAGAAGCAGAAGCTGCTGCATCTCGAGGACGAGCTGCACAAGCGCGTGATCGGTCAGAATGAGGCCGTCGACGCGGTCGCGCAGGCGGTATTGCGCTCGCGCTCGGGGCTGGCGGACCCGAATCGCCCGATCGGTTCGTTCATCTTCCTCGGCCCGACCGGCGTCGGCAAGACGGAGCTGGCGCGCGCGCTGGCGGAGTATCTGTTCGACGACGAGCACGCGTTGATCCGCATCGACATGTCGGAGTATCAGGAGCGCCACACCGTCGCGCGGCTGCTCGGCGCTCCGCCCGGATACATCGGCTTCGAAGAGGGCGGTCAGCTGACCGAGGCCGTGCGGCGTCGGCCTTATTCCGTCATTTTGTTCGACGAGATCGAGAAGGCGCACCCCGACGTGTTCAACGTCTTCCTGCAGATTCTCGACGACGGGCGGTTGACCGACGGTCAGGGCCACACGGTCGACTTCAAGAACACGATCGTGATCATGACATCGAACATCGGCAGCCACCGCATCCTCGACTACAAGGGCTCGTTCGATGGCGCCGATTACGCGATCATGCGCGCGACCGTGCTCGACGAGCTGCGCCAGCACTTCCGGCCCGAATTCCTCAATCGCGTCGACGAAATCATCGTCTTCCACGGCCTGAGCGAGGAGGATCTGATGAAGATCGTCGACATCCAGCTCGGGCATCTGCGCCGGCGGCTCGCCGAGCGGCGAATCTCGCTGGTCGTCTCCGACGAGGCCAAGCGCCACATCGTCATGGTCGGCTACGACCCGGTGTACGGCGCGCGTCCGCTCAAGCGCACCATTCAAAAGGAAGTGGAGACGCCGCTGGGCCGCAAGATTCTCGCCGGGGAGATCAACGAGGGCGACACCGTGGAGGTCGGCTTCGACGACGCCCGCGGCGAGCTGACGTTCACGCTCGGGGGACGGGTGGCCGCAACGGCGTAGGAAGCAGCATGCTGCTGGCTGCTTTTACGTTTGCTCAGATTCTCGGCTACCCGTTTCCCGCGGCGCTCGTTCGCGATAAGCAAGGGACGGCGGTCGCCTATGCGCTGGATACGCGCGGCGTCCGCACGCTATGGTTCGCACGCTCGCCGGACTTCGTGCCGAAACAGCTGTTTTCGTCGGGAGGCGACGACGGTCAGGAGCTGACCAATCTCGTCATCGCGAACGACGACGCTCACGTCGTCTATGTTCGCGGCGGCGCCCACGACGCGAACTGGCCCGATCAACTGCAGCCGAACCCGGCGTTGTCGACGACGCAGCCCGACATGCAGGTCTGGTCGGTTTCGACGAGCCCTTCGACTTCGCTCAGGACTGGCACACCGAAGCTGCTCGGCGCGGGCGACGCGCCGGCGATCTCGCCGGACGGCACGCGCGTCGCATTCACGAGCGGCGGCGCGGTGATGATCGCGCCGATCGACGGCGGCGCGCCCGAGAAGCGGCTGTTCTTCGACCGCGGACAGGACTCCGATCTGCAATGGTCGCCGGACGGAACCGCGCTAGCCTTCGTCTCGACCCGCACCGACCACAGCTTCATCGGCATCTATCGCAACGACGCGACGCCGATCCAGTATCTCGCGCCGACGACGTCGCAAGACTCCATGCCGCGCTGGTCGCTGGATGGTGCTCGGATTGCGTTCGTCCGTGTGCCCGGCGACGGCGGGCCGCCGCAGAATCCGCTCGACTGGAATCCCGTTCCGTGGCAAATTTGGGTCGCGGACAGCGCTACAGGAATCGGACACCTCGCTTGGTCCAGCTCGAACACGCCGCGCGGCTCGCTGCCGCAAAGCGGACTCGGTCCGTTTTTGGAGTGGGTCGCCGGCGATCGGCTTGTCTTCAACAGCGAACAGGACAACTGGCCGCACCTATATTCGGTTTCCGCCGAGGGCGGAACGGCGCGTCTGGTCACACCCGGCAAATACATGGTTGAGAATGTCGATGTATCGCCGGATCGCAATTCCGTGGTCTTTGCAGGCAATGCGGGCACGCTGCAAGGCGACGACGATCGGCGCCACCTGTTTCGTTTGGATGTAGCAAGTGAAACCGTCAGTCAGCTAACGAGCGGCGCGACTAGCGAGTGGCAACCGCTGGCACTCGCGAGCGACGCGGTCGCGTACGATCGCGCGACAGCGCAGCAGCCGCCGCTCGTCACGCTGCAGGCGCCCGGCGCGCAAAAGGCGCTGGATGCGGACCTTTTGCCGAGCGACTTTCCCTCATCGCAGCTCGTCACGCCGCGTGAGGTGTCGTTCCTCGCCGGCGACGGCGGGCGCGCGTACGGCCAGCTCTTCCTACCCAGCGGCGGCGGAAAGCATCCGGCGGTGATCTTCGTGCACGGCGGCCCGGTTCGTCAGATGCTGCTGACATGGCACTACATGGACTACTATTCGAACGCGTACGCCGTCAACCAGTATCTGGCCAATCACGGATTCGTCGTGCTGTCGGTGAACTATCGCCTGGGCATCGGCTACGGCCACGACTTCAACTTTCCGCCGCGCTGGGGACCGACCGGAGCGTCGGAATATCAAGACGTCGTCGCCGGCGCGCGCTTCCTTCAGCGCCAGCCCAGCGTCGATCCGAAGCACATCGGAATCTGGGGCGGCTCCTACGGCGGATACCTGACCGCTCTCGCGCTGGCGCGCAACTCCGACATCTTCAAGGCCGGCGTGGACTTCCACGGCGTGCACGACTGGTCGCTCGACATCGACAATCCCATATGGGGGTTTACGCAGCTCAAGCGTTACGAACAATATGATACACGAGCGATAATGAAGCTGGCGTGGCAATCGTCGCCCGATTCTTCGATCGCGACGTGGAAGTCGCCCGTGCTGTTGATCCAGGGCGACGACGACCGCAACGTGGAGTTCCACCAGATGGTCGATCTCGTGGAGCGGCTGCAGCGTGCGCGGGTGCCGTTCGAGCAGATCGTGATCCCTAACGAGATCCACGGCTTCCTGCGCTACGCGTCCTGGGTCGAGGCCGACAGTGCGACGGCGAACTATTTCAGCCGGCAGTTACTCCCCGTGTCACACTGAGCGAGCTTGTTATCCGCTAATGTATCTCCGAATAGAACATTGCCATATAGGCGACGAGAAGCGCTAAAAGCACAATCGGAGCGGTGATCTGAATCCAGCGAGCCCGCCAAAGCAGCGCCGCGAGCGTCACCGGCAGCATCGCGATCACCACTAGGTTCTCGCGCATCCAGTTCACGACGTTCAGACCGGATCCGCCAAAATAGTTGATTAGAATCGAAGCGACGATCAGTACTGCGAATGCCGCGATGTACGTACGGCCTTGCGTTTCATGGAAGACGCGCATGTTCAGACCGTCTTCCGCGTTGAGCCTAGGTGACACGAGCGCACAAACCAGGTATTGATTTATGCTGAAGAGGAATCCAGCCGTGATAGTTGCCAGCGTGAAGGTGGCGAGGGCGTGAACGTCCCACCAGCTGATCCAGTTTGCCCAAAGAAACGCGAGCGCCGCCGTCATCCACAGCGCATGCGCCCAATCGAAAACCAGGTCGCGCCGGCGGCGGATCATGTGCGCCGCCGCCAGCAGAAGATGGGCAAGCGCAAGTGCATAGATAAAGGCAAGAAACGAGATAACGAAGTCGAACGGCCGCATCAGAAGTTGGGCTAGGCTTTCGCTGCCTCGCGTTTGCGGAGGCGCAGCCGCTGGGTTTCGTCGAGGATGCGCTTGCGCAGACGGATCGACTTCGGGGTCACCTCGACGAGCTCGTCGTCGTCGATGAACTCGAGCGCGCGCTCGAGTGAGAGCTCCTCCGGCGGTGCGAGCTTGACGTTCTCGTCGGATCCCGCGGCGCGCATGTTGGTGAGCTTCTTTTCGCGCACGACGTTGATCGCGACGTCGTACTCGTCGCCGGCGCGGCCGACGATCATGCCCTCGTAGATGTCGACGCCCGGCCCGATGAAGAACCGGCCGCGCTGTTCGAGGCCCATCAGGGCGTAGCCCGTGGAGCGTCCCGTGTCGCTCGCGACGAGCACGCCGACGCTGCGGCCGGGCAGCTCGCCCTGCCACGCCTGATGGTCGTAGTAGGTGTGCGAGAGCACCGCGGTGCCGCGCGTCAGCGTCAGCAGCTCGCCGCGCAGCCCGAAGATGGCCCGCGTCGGCATCGTGTACTCGAGCCGCTGCAGGTCGCCGACGGTCAGCATGTTCGACATCGTCGCCTTGCGCCGGCCCAGCGCCTCGATCGCCGCGCCGGCGTACTCCTCGGGGACGTCGACGACGACGTATTCTATCGGCTCGTAGCGCTTGCCGTCGCGCTCCGTGACAATGACCTGCGGCTTGGAGACGCCGAGCTCGTAGCCCTCGCGGCGCATCGTCTCGATGAGGATCGCGAGGTGCAGCTCGCCGCGTCCACGTACCTCGAACGTGTCGGGCGACGCGGTATCGGCGACGCGCAGCGCCACGTTCGACTCAAGCTCGCGCATGAGGCGTTCGCGGATCTGGCGCGACGTGAGAAACTTTCCCTCCCGTCCGGCGAACGGCGAGTTGTTCACGGAGAAGAACATCGAGACGGTGGGCTCATCGACGGCGGTCGCCGCGATCGGCTCGGGCGCGTCCGCATCGGCGATGGTATCGCCGATGTTGAGATCCTCGATCCCGGAGACGCAGACGATGTCGCCCGCCGATGCCTCCTCGACGTCGATGCGCTCGAGTCCGGCGAAGGTCAGCAGCGTCGCAAGGCGCAGACCCGTCGTGACGGCGCCGTCGCGCGCGAGCTTGACGATCGGCTCGTTGCGCCGCGACGTCCCGCGGAAGATGCGGCCGATGCCGATGCGCCCGACGTAGCGGTTATGGTCGATCGCCGAGATCAGCAGCTGAAACGGGCCGTCCTCGGAGGGCGGTTCCGGCACGCGCGCGACGATCGTCTCGAACAGTGGCTCGAGCGAGTCGCCGCCGTCGTCCAGCGAGCGCTTCGCGATGCCGGCCTTCGCGTTGGTGAACAGCACCGGAAAATCCGCCTGCTCGTCGTTGGCACCGAGCTCGACGAAGAGATCGAAGGTCTCGTTGACGACCTCTTGGGGACGCGCGTCCTTGCGGTCGATCTTGTTGACGACGACGATGGCGCGAAGGTCGAGCTCCAGCGCCTTGCGCAGGACGAAGCGCGTCTGCGGCATCACGCCCTCGGCGGCGTCCACCAGCAGCAGCACGCCCTGTACCATTTGCAGCACGCGCTCGACCTCGCCGCCGAAATCGGAGTGGCCCGGAGTGTCGACGATGTTGAACTTCACGTCGCCGTGGCGCACGGCCGTATTCTTCGCGAGGATCGTGATGCCGCGCTCGCGCTCGAGCGGGTTGGAGTCGAGAACGCGCGTGGCCACCTGCTGGCCTTCGCGGAAGACACCGCTCTGCTTGAGCATCGCGTCAACGAGCGTCGTCTTGCCGTGATCGACGTGTGCCACGATCGCCACGTTGCGGATGTCTGGACGAGTCTTCACGGTCGCATTGCGGAGCGCGGTAGTGGCTAGACCGCTAGTGGTGGAAGCCGGTTCCTTCAGACGGGCGTATCTCCGGGCGGGGGTGGCTTTCGAGGAACGCGAGCGCGGCCTTGAAATCGCGCATCAATAACGCGGCGAAGTCCTTCTCGAAGCCGCGCCGGCACATGATCCGCATGACGGTGATGTCCGACGCGCGGCCGCAGAGCGCGAACGCCGGGACTTGCCAGCCGCTCATACGCAGCCGATCGGAAAGGTCGAGCAGCGTGTAGCCTGGGTCCGCGCCCGCCTTGATGCGGAAACAAACGGCGGGTATTCCAGCCTTCGGGTCGCCGGTGTTGATGAACTCATACGGCCCGAGCGGGGCGATCGCATTCGCTAAATACGCAGCGACGTGATACGCGCTCATCTGCACGTTCCTGTAGCCCTCGCGGCCGAGCCGGATGAACGTGTAGTACTGCGCGATCACCTGCCCCGCGGGTCGCGAGAAGTTGATCGCGATCGTGCCGACCTTGCCGCCGAGGTAGTCGACGTCGAAAACCAGCTCGTCGGGGAGCGCGGCCGCGTCGCGCCAGATGATCCAGCCGGTGCCGAGCGGCGCGAGGCCGTACTTGTGGCCCGAGCTGCTGATCGACTTCACGCGCGGCAGACGAAAATCCCAGACGATCTCGGGCGCGCAAAACGGGGCGAGAAATCCGCCGCTGGCGGCATCGACGTGCATGTCGACGTCGAGGCCCTTGGCCTTCTGCAACTTGTCCAGCGCGTCGTGGAGCGGCTCCGGGAATTCGTAGTTGCCGGTATAGGTGACGCCGAACGTCGGGACGACGCCGATCGTGTTCTCGTCGATGGCGTCGACCGTGCGCTCCGGATCCAAAAACAGCCGGTCCGGCTCCATCTGGATCTCACGCATCTCAACGTCCCAGTAGCGCGCGAACTTGTGCCAGCACACCTGGACCGGGCCGCACACGAAGTTCGGCTTATCCGTTGGCTTGTTGACGGCTTTCATTTTCGTGCGCCAGCGCCGCAGCATCGCCATGCCGCCGAGCATGCACGCCTCGCTCGAGCCGATCGTGTTGGTGCCGGTGGCGTCGTCGCAGGCCGGCGCGTTCCACAGGTCGGCCACCATGCTGAGGCACTTTTGGTCGATCGCGGCGGACTGCGGATACTCTTCTTTGTCGATCCAGTTCTTATTGAGCGAGATGTCCATCAGCCGATGGACGTACTCGTCGTCCCAGGTCTGGCAGAACGTTGCGAGGTTCTGACGCGCCGTGCCATCGAGGAAGAGCTCGTCGCTCACCATCTGGAAGGCGGCCTCGGCCGGCATCTCGTCCTGAGGAAAGCAGCGGTCCGGGGCGGCCTCCTGCAGCCAACGCGACTCGAACACCGAATCGTAGGGAGAACTGGTCAGCGCACTATCCGCCATAGGACGGAGCATTTTCGGGCTGAGCCCTATGGCCTTCCCCCAACTGCTGGCCCTAGCTGGCCGAATCGGATACCATTAGGCACAACCCCTTTGAATGGAGCTTACCGAAGGAGGTTCAAGTGAGGCAAATCGTCGCGGATGCTGCGGAGGCGCAAAAGAACTGGGGCTGGTACGTCGCGCTCGGCATCCTGTTCATCCTGGTCGGGATCTACGCCATTTGGGCCGAGGGCGCTGCCACGCTGGCATCCGTTTTCGCTCTCGGCATCGTACTGGTCATCGCAGGGATCGGTCAGCTCGTTGCCGCCTTCATGGCGCGCGGCGCGGGCCACATAATTTTGCTGCTACTGGTCGGGGCGTTGGACGTCATCGTCGGCTTGATGTTGCTCGAGCATCCCGTCGGGGGCGCGCTCATAGTCACCCTACTGCTCGCCGTGCTGCTCGTGTTCGGCGGCGTCTTCCGCTTCATTACGGCCCTTTTGATGCAGTTTCCGAACTACGGCTGGGTGGCGACCAGCGCCGTGCTCAGCATCATCTTGGGCATTCTGCTCTGGGCGCAGTGGCCGATATCGGCGATCTGGTTCATCGGGTTCGTCGTCGGGCTGAACTTCATTTTCGCCGGTATCTCCTGGACCTGGCTGGGCTGGAAGTTAAAACCAGCCTAACGATCTAACCGGCGACCGCTACCGGGATCATGAGGTGGGCATACGGCGTGCCCGCCCACATGACGTACGGCTTGGAGGGATCGGCATCGGGACCGGTCGGATATCCCATCTCCTTGACGGTCCCAAAGACCATCACGTTTGGCGGCGAACAAATGCCTCGTCCGAAGCGCGGGCGCCAACCAACTAGGATCACTTGAGCAAGCTTGATTTCTGGTTCGACTTTGCCAGCACATATTCGTATATCGCTGCTATGCGCATCGAGCAACTCTGCACGGATCGCGGCGTAGTCCTAACGTGGAAGCCATTCTTACTAGGCCCAATCTTTGAGTTACAAGGCTGGAACGATTCGCCATTCAACATCAACGAGCGACGCGGCCGCTATATGTGGCGCGATATGGAGCGGCTAACCGGAAAGTACCGGATACCGTGGCAGAAGCCGACGGTCTTTCCACGCAACTCGGTGCTCGCAGCTCGCGTCGCGTGTGCTGCTTCGGAAGAGCCCTGGTGCGGAAACTTTATCCGGCGGACTTTTACCGCCAATTTCGCAGAGGACCGCGATATCAGCGATCATGCCGTCGTGGATCGCTTGTTAGACGAGACCGGGGGAAGCGGCTGGATTGCGCGAGCCGAGGCTCCAGACACGCGAGGCATGCTTCGTGAAAACGTCAGCCGTGCGATCGAGCTCGGCATCTTCGGCGCCCCCAACTGCGTCGTCAATCTGGAACTCTTTTGGGGGGAAGAGACGCTGGAAGATGCCCTCGATTGGGCCATCGCACACCCCGCAATTGAGGCATGAACGCAGACCAGGAGAAACAAAGCTTTTTCGTCCGCATTCACCCCGGCAGGTTGAATTTCGTGCGCACCATGACGGAACAGGAGCGGGCTGTCATGCGTGCGCACTACGCCTACTGGAAAGCTCGCATGAGCGAACACGTGCTGATCCTTGCTGGGCCCGTCCCTCTTCCCGATGCTCCCTTTGGAATCATCATCTTACGTGCGCGCGACGCCGAAGAAGCGGAGCAGCTGATGCGAGGCGACCCGTCCGTCATCGCGAACGTCACCGACTACGAGATCTTCCCGCTTCGTCTATCGCTTTACGAAGGCCGGCCAACCGGCACAAAACCAAATAGCGACTAGCTCCCGCCAAAGGGGGCTAGGCTGCCGCACCGAACCCGCGGTACATGAGAATAGCGACGCAGTCTGCATTCCAGGCTGAAATCCGCGAGATCATCCAAGACCGGCATCTACTCGGCCATCCCTTCTACGTCGCGTGGTCGAAGGGGCAACTATCACGCGATCAGCTCCGGCAGTATGCCGGTCAGTATCTGCAGCACGTGCTAGCAGAGCCCACTTATCTCAGTGCCGTTCACTCGAACACGCCACACTTTGCCGCCGACGGAACCTGCGACCTAAGTGCGCGTCAGACAATTCTCGAAAACCTCTTGGACGAGGAAATGGGTCCGGACAATCATCCACGGCTTTGGATGCGCTTTTGTGCGGCGCTAGGGCTCACGGAGCGCGAGCTCGCCGCAGTTCAAGCGATGCCGGCCACCGCGCGGCTCGTGCAGACCTTTACGGAGCTCTGCCGTAATCGCCCGTTCTATGCGGGTCTAGCTGCGTTGCACGCCTTTGAATCACAGGTCCCGGCGATAGCGCAGGTGAAGATCGAGGGGTTACGGCGCTTTTACGGATTTGCGGATCCGCGCGAGTTTGAGTTTTTCACCGTGCACAAAGACGCCGACGTCGCTCATTCGGCCAAGGAATGGCGAATCATAGAGCTGGCCGCCGGATCGTCGGCCATACGTGGCGAGGTTTGCGACGCGACGATCGCAGCGTGCGAAGCCCTCTGGTGGTTCCTGGACGGTGTTTACCAAAAGTAACTACCGGTCGCCGCACGGCTAGCTATCTCGAAAAGGCTCGCAAATAAGGCGCCTTCACCATGGGAGCGTACGGGTCTGGTGGCCCGCACGGTCTTCAAAATCGCTGAGGCCGTCGCAAGGCGGCTGGTAGGTTCGATTCCTACACGCTCCCGCCAAGTCAAAACGCTCCCGCCACCTTCACTTTTCGCTTATATTTTACGCGGGTTTGCAGTGCGCCGCGCCTTTCGCTACACCGTTTACTACACGGATCGTTTGAGGTTAAGCGCTGCATGATCCGACTATGCTTGAAATCGCAGAAAATCGAACTCGCTAGTGGGGGCACCAAGCGCAGCGATCCCGTCTTCGCCACTGTGAAGGCCCAGACCGTCTGGCGTTGAAAGCTCCGCGTCCCCTTTAGGAGACCTGAAAACATGGCATATTTTACTGACGACTCACTTTTACCAGAAAACATGGCACCGCTGATGATCACCGCTGCGCCGTACGGGCCGATGTGGATGCCCCAGGACGGCCCACCTGGATACATTCCGCTCACCTGGGACGAGCAAGTTCAAGCGGCAGTTGATTGCTACAACGCCGGGGCGACGCTGTTGCATATCCATGTGCGCGACCCAAAGACGGGACACATCTCGAAGAACTTCAAGGAATACGGCGAGCAGATCGGGCGCGTCCGTGAGGCGGTTCCAAAGATGATCCTTCAAGTGGGAGGCTCGATCTCATTTGCGCCCGAGCCGGGTGAGGTCGGGGCGTTCGGCACGTACGAGCAGCGGCACAAGTTGACGACGATCGATCCCAAGCCTGATCAGATCACCGTCGCATGCGGTACCTCGCTTTACGACTTGACGGCCCTGCACCCGATGAAGGCGTTCGAGGGGACTCATCTGTGCAACGAAGACGCGATGCACGGGATTTCCAACATGGTCGCCGATTCGACGCCGGACTTCTACGTCGAAGAGACCAGGCTGTGCGTCGAGCACGGGATCCAGCCATATTTCGCGCTTCCGCACATCCACGGGCTCGAGCTCGTCGAGCGCATGGTTCGGCGGGGCGAATACATGGGGCCGATGAACGGCTTCTTCAGCACGGGCGGCGGCGGCATCTGCGGGGCAAACCCGTTCGACCTGATGGAGCTCGTGCGGCGCACGCCACACGGATCGTTTTTCACCTATCAAACGACGTTTCGTTTAACCCATCCGATTTCCATGATGATGATCGCGCTCGGGCAGCACACGCGCGCCGGCATTGAAGACAACCTCTGGGATGTCAAAAAGGGCGTGCGGATGAACACGGTTCAAATGGTCGAGAAGCATGTGCGGATGGCTCGCGAGATCGGCCGCGACATCGCCACGCCCGAGCAGGCGCGGCAGATGCTCAAAATCGGCGTCACGTACAACTCCATCGAAGAGACCCTCGCGAATCTTGGCCTGCCGCCGAACCGCGAAGCGGGACACCAGGGCTTCTTAGTTCACAAATCCGACGGGAAGCTGCACGAGACCGTTTTTGCGGGCTCCGACGGACACATGCTAGCATAACTGCCGGGCGGTGGCGGGTGATGGAACGGTCCGCGTCCTCGGACTCTGCGGCAGCCTGAGAGTTGAAGGGTTCACGCGGATGGCTTTGAGCATCGCTCTCGCCGGTGCTCAAGAGAAGGGCGCAGCCGTCGAGCTGCTGGATTTGCGCGACTACGGCCTTCCCTTCTGCACCGGCGAAACGCAAGACGCATCGCAAATAACGCCCGGCGTGCAGCGTCTGCGTCGATGCGTCAGGGAGGCGAGCGGCGTAATCTTGGCGACGCCGAACTATCACGGGACGCTCAGCGGCGTGCTGAAGAACGCGCTCGATCTGATGAACGTGCGGGAGTTCGAAGGCAAGGTCGTCGGCCTCGTAGGTGTCTCAGGCGGACGAATGGGCGGCGCGAACACGCTCAACACGCTGCGCGCGATCGGGCGCACGCTGCACGCTTGGGTCATCCCTTGGGAGGCGTGGGTGTACGATGCATCGTCGGGCGTTCGCCACCGACGGAAGCCTCGGGGATGCCGCAATCGAGGGACGTCTAAAAGATGTCGGGCGAAAGGTGGCGCGCCTGACCCGCATGCTTGCATCGAAGGAGGCGCGCGAACTCCTTCAGCTATGGGAAGACGTGGACGAATGATGACGATGGACGAAACCGGGCCGTGGGACGTAGCGGCTTTCGACAAACTCGTGAGTTGGGCTCCAGCGATGGGAGCGGCGGTAGAGAAGGTAACCAACGATCCGTGGACCGGAGCGCTGGACCGCAAAACCGTGGAACTCATTTGCGTTGCGTTTAACGCGGCGTGCACGAACCTCAACTCGGATGGGACGCGGCATCATATCCGCAACGCGCTTGCGGCCGGAGCGACGCGCGACGAGCTCTTGACCGTGCTGATGATGGCGTCGCTCTTGTCTATTCACACGTGCAGTCTCGGCGCGCCGATTTTACTTGAAGAGGCGAAGAACGCCGGCGTAACCGCAACAGAGAAGAACGTCGCAACACCGAGTTGCGATCGGATGCGCGCCGCCGGACAATGGAACGCCGCATGGGATCCGTTCTACGCGCTAGATCCAGCATGGACCGACGCGGTGATGGCCTGCGGCGCTGCCGTCTACGCCGGCGGTGTGTTCGAACCGAAGATCGCCGAATTATTAAGCATCGCTTTGGACGCGTCGATTACGCACATGTACGCGCCGGGTACGCGCCGCCATATCAAGGCCGCGCTCGCACACGGAGCAACGATCAACGAAATCATGGATGTCTTGAAACTTTGCGTCGCTCAGGGCGTTCAGGCATTTAACATGGGCATACCGATCCTCGACGAGGAGCTTTCCCGAACTGGAGGGTAGTGCGAGGGCTAGAAGCCGATCGCCAAAATAAGGGACGGGATCGGCTGGGAGCCACGCGGCGAAAAAGCCTTGCAGAATAACGAATCGGTAGCGGGCGGGACTCACCGTCCCCCCGAGTACTGGTACGATTCCCGTTGGCGCAAACCGAAAACTGATTACTCTGCTTGCACTTTTGCAAATTCGACTGACCTTCGTCTAACAAGCGCCTAAACGGTGATCGGAAACGCACGCCCTGAAACCGCGACCTCGATGCCACTGGACACGATTCGCGTCTAATGGGAGGGCGGCTCACTACACCGTTCACTACACAGAATCGGTCAAAACCGGATTGTGATTTCATTGATTTTCGTAGCCGTGAGCGCAATAAAGCCAGTACCACCAAGGATATTTGACGCTCAGAGGGTAGTGGCGGGGACGTTAGGAGAACCTCCTGCACGCTCCCGCCAGCTTGAAATTACCCCAGTATTTACGGGCGTTTTGCAGCACGACGCGGCTTTCACTACACCGTCTGCTTCGGTTTTCTTCGAAAAATGCGCGTCTAAAAACAACGGCATTTCACACTCCCTCCAACCGCTGGCGTACGGGGAGAGGTAGTTTCCGGGTAACCGGCATTTCGTTAGATTCGATTGTTCGTTGCTATTTCGCGGCGCGAAGAGCGTCGAGCGCGTCGCGTGCTTCTTTCGTCGATGGATGATCGGGTCCCAGACGCTTCTCTCGGATTGCCAGAACACGCAAAAGCAACGGCTCTGCCTGATCGTCACGGCCTTGGCCGCGGTGCGCCTTCGCGAGGGCATTCAGCGTCTCGGCGATATCGACATGATCCGGTACGAGCGTCTTCTCTCGAATTGACAGCGCGCGCTCGAGCAATGGGTTCGCTTCTGCGTAGCGCTCCTGCAAGCAATAGAGTTCGGCGAGGTTATTGAGACTTTGCGCGACATCGGGTCGATCCGGTCCGAAGGCTTTCTCGCGAATTGCGAGCGCGCGCGTGTGGTGCCTCTCTGCCTCCTCGTAGCGTCCTTGGGAAGCGCACATCAGTGCAAGGACGTTCAAGCTCATGGCAACGTGCGAGTGATCCGGCCCGAGCGCCTTTTCCCGAACTGCCAGCGATCGCAGGTTGAGCGGCTCTGCCTCGGCGTAACGCCCTTGCTCTTGGTATAGGAGCGCAAGGTTCGTCAGGCTGTACGCAATTTGCGCGTCATCCGGCCCGAGCGCCTTTTCCCGAATCGCAAGCGCGCGCAGATGGAGCGGTTCCTCGTCCGCATAACGCGCTTGATCGTGATATAAATTCGCGACGTTGTTGAGAGCGAGCGCAACGAGAGGGTGATCCGGGCCGAGCGCCGTTTCCCAAATCGCCAGGGCGCGAGTACGAAGCGACTCCGACTCCGCATAACGTGCTTGATCGTGATACACGTTTGCGAGGTTGTTCAAGGTCTTAGCAAGATCGGGATGTTCCGGGCCTAGTTTCGCTTCCCCAATCGCGAGCTCGCGCAGATGAAGCGACTCTGCCTCTGAATAACGCCCCTGCAGCCAGTACACGACCCCGAGGTTATTCAGGCTGCGCGCGACGTCGGGGTGATCCGATCCGAGCGCCCTCTCTTGAATTGCTAGTCCGCGCTTGGCGACGAGTTCGGCGGTTGCATATTCGCCGCGATCCCGCAGGTAGCAGGCGCAGCGGAATGCGAGGCGCCCGCCGGGCAGAAACACGCTATCGTCCGCCAACGCATCCAACGCCGCGCGCGCATGCGGGAACAACCGATCGCACTGCGGCCACGTCGCAACATCGATATTTTCGGGAAAGGCGATGTCCGCAACAGAGACCGCGCATTCACGCCACGCGCGAACACCCTCGCCCTCGAGATCCTGAGCCGCAAGCTGCACCAGGCGGTGCATGCTGTAGGTATGCGAACTCTGTGCAAAAGACAACAACGAAAGCCGGTCGAGCGCGCCCAAAGCCTCATCAACGAGCATTTCGTTGGCGATTGCGGAATGCAAATCGAGTGCGAGGCCGTCGGAGAGCACGAGTTGCAGACCCTCAGCATAGTACTCGATCCCCTGGCGGAAGAGCTCGTCGGGAATCGCATCGGGCGCAAAGGATGCGGCAAAACACAGCACCGCGGCCGCGCCGGCGGCCTGCTGTTCGGCTTGAGCGATCGCGGTGCCGAACGTCGCAAAGACTGAACGCGGATATTCGGTGCCGCGTGGAGCATTGTGGAGACGCTCGCTGATGTGCTCCAAGTACCGCCGCGGACTGACCATACGCGCGCTACGCAATGACGCGGCCGCGTGTGCCAGCGCTAGCGGCAGTGCGCCGACGGCTTGCGCGATTGCGCGAGCATCATCGTCGCTCAGGTCTGTGCGCCCGCTCGCTCGCGTAAGATACTCGACTGCAATCTCGAGCGTCCAAATATGCAACGGAATCGCCGCAATGTCCGCGCTCCACGCGATATCACGCGAAGTCGCCAACGCTCGGGCCCCGGTGCGCGGTAGCCACGTCCGCATGAGCCCTTCGTCTTCGAGATTGTCGAAGACCAGCAGGACCGGCTTGTCGAACCCACCCAGCACCGAGTTGATCACGCGCTCTGCAGCGACGCGCCGGTCGGCCAGCTGATCGAGGCCCTGCACGAACATCGTGCCCAAGCGGAGCAGTCCCTCGATGATGCCGTCCTCGGTCTGAGCGTTGAGCCACCAAACGACCGAGTAGTGCTCGCGGTTGCGCCAGCCGTACTCACGCGCAATCGAAGACTTGCCCACGCCGCCCAAGCCATGGACGACCGCAATCGCACCGTCGCTCTTCAGCGCCGCTTGCAGCGTCGCGAGTTCCTCGTCGCGTCCGCTGAAGTTTGCAACTTGGTGAAACTCCGCTGTATCGACGACGGAAAGATCGCTGGGCAGCGTTCCAAGCGAACGCAGTGGCGGAAACTCCGCTGGCAAACCGGGTACCAGCAACTGGTACAACCGCTGCGGTCTCGTAAAGTCCTTGAGATGATACGCGCCCAGTTCGCGTAGGGAGACGTCGGCTGGCAAAGTGCCGTCGACGAGAGCAGCCGTCTCTGCAGTCAGGAGTACCTGACCACCGTGGCCGATTGCCAGCAGCCGTGCGACCTTGTTGAGGGCTGGACCGAAGTAGTCGCCCTCGCGCATCTCGGCGGCGCCCGTATGAATCGCCGTGCGCACGCGCAATCCATCGACCATCGAAAAATCTTCCGCGTTTAGCGCTTGCTGCGCCGCCAGCATTGCCGCGACGGCGTCCTCAGGCGCTGCGAACGCGCTGCAAAAGGCATCACCGACCGTTTTGAAGACATGACCGCCGCCCTGAACAATGGCCGTCTGCACGATCGCATCGTGACGTCGCACGGCGTCTTGCATCGCGACGCCGTCGCGCTCCCATCGCTCCGTACTGCCTTCGATATCCGTAAAGGCAAAGGTGACCTCGCCTGCCATCCCCTGCTATTCGGCGTCGCGCCGTCTAACATTTGCGGCTGGGGTGAAGCAGGCGCCGCGTTCGAACGTGGTCCCCACGGCGGCATGCGATGCAATGAAGGCCATCGGCCAGTGGAACGCGGTCTGGGATCCCCTCGTCGCCCTCGACCCCAAGTAGTTCGATGAGTTCATGGCCGCCGCAGCCGTGACTTACCAAGACCTGTCCCCTGCCGCCAAAAGAGCTTGAACTGCTCAGCATCGCCTGCGATGCCTCTTACACGCACATGTACGCACCTGGTACGCGCCGCCACATAAAACGGGCACTCGAGGCCGGCGCCACCGTGGAAGAAATCGTCGAGGTCTCAAACTCCGCGTTGTCCAGGGTGTTCAGGCATGCAATATGGGCATACCGATCCTGGAAGAAGAGGTCGGTAAGGGCTCCGCGTGTTCTGTATAAAGGCGTGATACACAACTTTCAGGATCGAAATTCCCGACGTACCCGAAGCGATGGTGGCTCACCAGAGGAGCGGGCAGGTCACTACACCGTTCACTACACAGAATCGGCCAAAAGCGGCCTGCGATTCTATTGGCCTTCGCAAAGCTATACGCGAAATTGCCAGTACTACGAGGGACTTTCGACGCTCATAAGGTAGTGGCGGGGACGCTAGGAGAACCCCCTACACGCTCCCACCAAGTCAATAACGCTCCCGCCACTTAATCTCTCCCGCCTGACCGGCCCACGCTGCATTCAGCATCGGGGCGTTCTAACGAACATCTCTTTCGCAAAGGGCCCCCGTCTTCGTAGTAGCGAAGGGGGCAAGCAATCACGTTGTATTTCTATAGGTTTTCGATGAAAGGATAGTCTATGAAACTCTTCTCGTGGCTCGTTTTGGGGCTGCTCGTGACTGCCGGCGCTACGCTCGCCGCGATGCAGTCAGCTCCGGTCTTTTTTACGTCCGATAGCCTCCACTGGGTGGCCGCCACCGGTCCTGCGAAGGGCTCTTGGAATGCGGTGATGGTCGGCAATCCGAACTCATCCGGCACCGCAATCATTCGCGTCAAGATGCCCGGCGGCTACACAAACAAGCCGCATTACCATTCGCACGCCGAATATATAACCGTGATCCAAGGAACGCTTTTGTTCGGGACGGGTGATACGATCGACAAGTCTAACGCGCGGGTGCTACCGGCGGGGTCGTTCATTGCTGTCCCAGCAGGCGTCCATCACTGGTCGGTCGCACAGGGCGATACCATCGAGCAGGTCGGCGGAGAAGGGCCACTGACGAACATTCCAGTCAAGCAAAGCATGTAGTAGGCGGATTAGGGGGTCCGCGAAACTTTCTCGAGCGCTTCGGCGGCGTAGCGCCTGCGCCGCGGTTCTCCCTCCGACGCATGAAGGAACTCGATTTCGACCTGCGAGTCGGGATGCACGGCGGTAACGATCGCTTCCTCGTCCTCGCCTTTCACGATGACGTGATCACCGAGTCGAATCACGGTGCAACTCCCTAACGTCGTCTAGGGCAAAGCGTGCTGGTTCCATGCTTTGCTCTTGACCCTGACTGCGACGAGTTCCCCCAACGATGGCCGCGTGTCATCCTGAGGCGTGAGATGACCCCTTCGGGAGCTGGACTTTATGTCTTAGGAGATTGCCACAAAACCGCGCACATAATCATCGTCCTCGACGGTGTCGGCCAGCCTCTCGAGCAAATGGAAATCTTAGCGGGTCCGCGCGGCTGCGCTCGCGCAATCGCGTTGGCACTCCGACATCCTGGCATTATCCGCGACGTCAGCTTTGAATCCGCCCGCCGCCTCGCGGAACGCTCGGATGGCGCGGCGGTTCGTGGACGAATTGCGACATCGGGTAAATAGGGTACGGCGCTTCAGCTCGGGCTGCAACGCGGCCCGCCTTCGATTTTGACGAAAGGCCTGGGGTCGCTGTTTCAAGTCGATCGCCTAAGCTCCGAGGTTGCTGGCGCGATCGAGCGCACCGCCTTCGTATCGAACTCCCTGACTCGCAATATAGAGCAAGGCTTTAATCGAGCTCGCCTTACCGCGAAGATGGAGCCCGTTCTGGGGAATCACCCCTGTAACGTTCTGTGTTCCGCCGCAAGCCGCGAGAGTTGCGACGGAGGTAAAGCAATGGAGTTTCTATTCTTTGGAGCTCGGTTTGCGACCGAGTTGGCCTGTTTCCCGCTGTGCTAAGATCGCGTTTTTAGCGACCGGAAGTGATCGATCGCAGTTCCTTCTTGGCCAAGGGGATCGTGTGAACCAGCTTATCGGCTTGGTAAATCGTCACGCTTTGACGGTTCATCACGCAAAGATACGTTTTCGAACATATGGCCAGCCCCGTTGGCTGCTCCACGCCGTCTTTGATCGTAGTCGACGTCCCAATCGTGGCGTTATAGTGGATCACTTCAGAATCTCTGTCGTATGCCGCAACGTACACCTGATCGCCGTCGATTGCGAGCGCGCGGGGCGCATTTCTCCCGGTCGGAATCGTGTAGATGAGCTGGCGCGTCTTCGCAGAGTATACGGTGACGTTGTGGCCGCGGTAGTTGGCCACGTACAGTGCCCCTGAAGCGCTGATCGCCAGGGCTTCGGGATTATCGATGCCGTTAGTGATCTTCCTCATAATCCGGTTGGTGTACGGAAAGTATTCGAGCACCGAACTGGTGCTATAATTCGCAGCATAGAGATCGCCTGGTCGATCGTATACGACCGCAGATGGAGTGTGGAGTCCCTCGCCCACTTCATACGGCCGGTTGTCGTGGTCGAAGGGAAAGACGGTGATTCGGTGGGGGGTGTTGATCACGGCGAGGTTGCTGTAGGCGTCGAATGCCATCGCATAGGGGAAGTTGAGGCCTTTCGTGAGCTTATCCACGTAGGATCCGCCGGTTGCCAATCGGTAGATAGTGACTTGACCGAGCACAGAATCGCAAGCGTACAGAAAGCCGTCCTTACTGATCCCTATCGCTAGGGGTAAATCAACGTGTTCGGTGATGGTGCCAAGGTGCGCCCAACCGTCGGCCGCATCGGCGTAGACGTCGATGCCACTGCTCTGGGGCAACCTGTAACCGACGAAGATCGAGTCGCGAGGTATGGGCTTGGAATCAATGCCGGCGGCGGGAAGCGCGACGTGAGGCAGCGCAATGCCCGTAGGAACTCCACCGTTCGAACCGGACTGCGCGAACGTGCCACCCGCGCATGCGCTCAAAAGGGCCGTGGCGTTCAACGCGACAAAGCCAACGCACCAGCAAAGCGTTTTCAAAGCTCCCTCCTTCTCTCTAGCAACGTTACCGGGGCTCACACCGTAGCCGCTCGGTAGATCATCGGCTTTCGTGAAGCGCGCGCAATCTCCCGCAGCGTTTCCTCGGCGACGCATGACGGGACTCTATGCGAGGTGATTGTTCAACTCTTCGCTGCTGAAAGAGGCCGGAGCGGAGTGTAGCCGCGTCAGGTGTTGCCTTGCGCGTGGGAAGCGCTAGCGCTCTTTCTGCGACTGTCTAGGATTTACTCTACGTAGTACACTTGACCGGTCTGAGCGCCTTCGACGCTCTTGGCGAAGGCGAGGGCGACGCGCTTGCCCGGAACGCCTTCGCTGCCTGGGAAGTAGGGGCCGTACGCTTCCATCGATTCGCGCAATACCGTCGGGCTGACGACGTTGATCCTCGTTCCTGCGGGGAATTCGAGCGCGGCCGAACGCACGAACGATTCGAGCGCGCCGTTGACGAGCGAGGCGCTTGCACCGTACCGAATGGGGTCCTTGCTGAGCGAGCCCGCGACGAGCGTCACCGAACCTCCGGCGTTCAAGTGCATCGCCGCCTCCAATGCGAGATGAACCTGCCCCATTAGCTTGTTGCCGATCCCGACCTGAAGCTGTTCGGGAGTCATCTCGAGCAATGGACCGAAGTGCACGCTGCCGGCGGCGCTTACGACCGCGTCGACCTTGCCGACCCTTGCGAACAGCTTGCGAATGCTTTGGAGATCGCCGATGTCGACCTTGTGTTCGCCGTGCGACCTTCCCGCAGCGACGATTTCGTGCCGTTGCTTGAGTTCGTCGACGACCGCGCTGCCCATCGTGCCGTCGGCACCGATAACGAGAATTTTCATACTCGACCTAACCGGCGCTGCCGGCCTGAGGTTGCCACCGCGCCGACGGCCGCGGTCGCGTCCAAGTCGCCCTCCCAGGCGAGTGGTGCCTTATTCCGGCGGCGCTGCCCCGGCGTCGCGGGGTGGCTATAGCACTTTTGTGCCTATGGACTGCGAGGCTGAACGGTGCTACGCTGAGAGCCTCACCCTAATACGCTTTGACCGAAAGTTCAGCGGCCGGCCAATCCGCATTTCCGCGAGAGAAAGGCCAGCCATGACCACTCCGATGGAGCGCGTTTGGACGCGCATGAAGACCACCGCAGCCAAAGTCGCCAAGCGTAAGACTTTCATCAGCGTAGCAGAGGCGCAAAGAGCTATCCTTACGATGTGCCACCTGGAGAGGACGGCGTCTCCACCACCCGATGCACTCGAGTATTTGGCCTCAGAGTTGGTGCGTATGAGCCAAGCTGAATCGCCCAGCCTCGCCACGCGCGTCAGCGCGTAAGACCCGACGTGACGGAGGAACGCCCATGCCTGGAATAGCTGAATTTTACTCGATCAACGAATCCAAGAAACCCGAGGAAAAGCGAGTCCACCACAACAACAGCACCTGCCCAGCGGGGCGCGACGTCCTCCGAGATGAACGACGCTCGGGCACTGCGGGGCACCGGCTTTGCGACGACTGCAGAAAGCTGGGCACCGCGGTGAAGTAGCCCCCTCACGGCGCTGGTTGCACCGGCGAATACGGCCGCTTCTGCACCCGGCGTGCGTGTGCTACAGCGTGCCTGCGGTTTGCACGGGCCAGGTCTTTACGAACTCGGAGAGTCGATCCAATGCTTGCGCGAATCGGTCGCCGCTAGCGGCGAAGCCTATGCGAAAGTGCTCGGAGGCATCGAAGCAGTCGCCGGGAGCCAATAGGACTCCACGTTCCGCCGCAGCCTGGCAAAATGGCCGCGCATCCTTCTCGCCAAGGAGCCATGGAAATGCCGTCATTCCGCCTCGCGGCCGGATCCAGCCGAACGTGTCGCGGTGCTCGGCCATGAAAGCATCAAGAACATTGAGATTGCTGTTCGCTGTTTCCTGTGACACGCGCAGGACGTGTGCGTAGTTGCGCGCTGCAATCTCTGCCAGAAGTTCGCCTGCGGAGTTGTTTGTCACAGAAAAGTAGGCACGGGCATTCCAGTACTGGTGGCGACGGTTTGCGTCGCGCTCGACAATCCATCCGGTGCGCGTACCTGCGAGTGGAAATGCCTTGGAAAAGTCACCGATGATCGTCGCATTCGGCAGTCGCGCGGCGGAGCGAGCAGCCGGTCCGTGATAGATCGGGTGGTAGACTTCGTCACTGACGAGCTGAATGCCGCGCGCGGATGTGAACGCGTGGAGGCGATCCATCTCCGCGTCGCCGAGCACCGTGCCGGTCGGCGTATGCGGGCTGTTGATCAGAACGAGCTTGGTGTTCGCATCGGCAAGCGCTTCGATCTCATCGACGTCGATACGAAAATCGTGCTCTCTCCGAATCCGATAGAAACGGGCTTCGAGGCCGAGCGAGTCGGCGAGGGCGGCGAACGTAGGAAACCCGGGCTGAGGAAGGATGACGTTCGCATTACGTTCCGCGGCAAGCCAGGTGAGGACTACCAGAGCCTCCGACGCGCCGGTGACGATCTGTACGTCCTCCGGCTGCACGCCCTGCATCTCGGCGATCGCCGCGCGCAAGCCATCGGATCCCGCCGGATGACCGTACGTGACGGAGTGGTCGAGGAACCGCTCCCGCGCACCGTCCCCGGCTAAGTCGAGAAGCTGACTCACGTTCCAGGGCGGCCCCGTGCTTGCCGCGAGATTAAACTCGATAGTGTGTTCGTACGTGTCCAGCCACGTCTCGAGCGCAAAAGGCTTCAGCTGCATACGGGATCCTCCAGCCCTACACATAACCGCACGCCGATAGCGTGCGTTGCGACCGCGATCCGAGGCGGCAAGCTCCACGCCGGTGGAGGCGATTTGGTGGGCTTCGGCGTTTTGTTTATGGCTCACTCGACGAGTTTGGCAGCGAGTGACGATCAACGGTCAGTGGGAGCGGTGCGCCGTTCGCAGATCTTTCAAGTACGGTAATGAGATGATCCATTCGACGAAATAACGCATCGTAGGGGGCCCCCGAAGCGAGGTCGACGTTACAGGCCGCAAGCAGGTCGTACGAGAGGTCGGAGTCGAGCCTGCCTCGGACCGCGTCGAAAGCGCGCCTCGCGACCGGGTCCCCCTTTCCGAGGCGCTCAATCAATAGAGACGCCGCAGCGGTCGCCGGCGGGAAGTGCTGATTGATATATCCATAAAATAAGTACGGTTCCGACATCCACGCGAGCTTTGCATAGCTGGGGATACGATAGCCGCCCAGGCCGCCATAGTATTCTTCCAAAAGCGCGCCGTAGCGCGACGATAATTCGCCTCCGGTCGGTGTAGCGCCGGCGGCGATCTGCCGTTCGGTTTCCCAGGCAAACTCGGCGCGGAGCGTATCCTCGAATGCAGTTGCAAGCGCGTCAAGGCCGAAGATCAAATAGGCCATGCGCACTGCGCTCGCGCTTGCGTGCGCGATGAGATAGTCGTTCTGCCACATCCGTCCGGCCCTCAGTATCGCGTTCCCATACACTGCCGGATCCTCACGCTGATCGGTTGGGCGGTTCGCCGGCATGGTGGCCTTGGCCATCATTGAAAAGATGAGGCCGGTCAGGCGCGACGAGTCGTCATACGTCCCCTCGTAACGCATGAATCCGAATGAGGGCCTTCCGCCGATGAAATTCCCCCAGGCCCCGTATGTGTCACGTTTTTGCGGCCACGGCGGAAGGTGATTCCAAGGCTTGGCTAGCTCGGTGCTCATCCGCGCTTGATAGGCGGGCCCCACCGGTGCGGCGACCTCGTGCGCAATCGCGTACGTCTCGGCTACCGAGAAGCGATGATCCACCGGTGGGGTCACAAACAGGTCGAAATAGTTGGGGTCGCTTACCCCAAGAACTTTCGCCCGCAAACGTAAGTACCGGCGGAGCAACGAAAGGTGCGATCGCATCTCCTCGAACATGACCGTCGTCGAGCACCTTGCACCTCCTAGCGCAGCCACGATTCGGTTAACCTGTGTTGGAGGATACGTTGCGCGCATCTCTTGCTGCGCCTTCCGCTGAGCTTTCAAACCGTCAATCAAGAAATATCAAACGACGCAGAGGTCGAGAGTTTGGACGAAGCCGTGGCAAGCGTGGAGAAGACGTCTCCGTGCGATATGCTTCCGCGTTCAACGGCGCGACGCGCGGCAACGCTGCTATCAAATGCGCCATCGCCCAGTAAACTCGGTGCCTACAACACCTTTACCGACGGCTAACCGCCGGCCAGCGACGTTGTCCGGTCATGCCGTGTTCGCACGGAGGATCTCGATTTCGCGCTGCTTGGCGTCGCGCTCCCGAACCAGTTCTTCCACTTGCGCCCGGAGCGTTCGCGCCTCGATGTGATCGTACGCCGCGCCGGCACGATCGACCAGGAGCGCCATGCTGCGGATCTCGTCCGGGTCGATATCGGCGCCGTTGCGGTGCGGACCGTAGAGAACTATGGATACGAGCTCGTCGCGAAGCAGAACCGGCATTGCAAGTACCGCATCACCGATATGTCTCGCTGATGCTTCAGACGGCCAATCAACCTCGGCGAGTCGAACCGAGTTGCCTTCGGCCAAGAGGTGCAGGACGAGCGGATCGTTCGCAGTCAGCTCTGCCGTCTCGTCGCGATCCCAGCCGACGGTCTGTTCGCGCACAAAGTGTGCGCGAACCCTATGACGGTGAAAGACGGCCGCGGACGTGAGATCGAGCGCACGTACGGGTTCGTGGACCAGGAAGCGGTCGACGACCTCGTGCGACTCGGCGCGCAGGACGGCCGCCGCGGCCTTTGCGAGCCGTTCCTCGGCGAGATGGCGCTGCCGAAAGAACGTGCCATCCACGAAGCGATCGACGTTGCGATGGAGCATGTTCAGCCACGATCCGATCGCCAGCGCGAGTATGATCTCCGCTGTCAGCGTGAATCGTGTTTCGGCGAATTGCTTCGACATGAACCAATCAAGCAACAAGAAGGACCCCGCGATAATCGTCGTAATACCTGCATAGACCAAAGCGCGGCTGATCGCGAATTGGACGTCGAAGACTCTCTTTCGAATGACCGCGTATGCCACGACGAGCGGCACGGCGGTTGCCAAGATCGTTAGCGCTCGGGAAAACCAGTCCGGAAGCGAGTACGGGAATAGGCCGTTCGCTTGATTTATTGCGATAACGCGCAACACGAGCACCGCCGGAAATACGAGGATCCACCGAAGGCGTTGCCGTTCCTCTCCCTTGCTCTGGAGAAGCATCACGATGAAGATCCCGGCCGCCACGAGATAAACGGCCGAATTCAGGTCGAGGATTACATTGGACAAGCGCTGCGACGGCAAACCCAGAAAGTCGAAGCGAATCAGAATGTAGGGCCACGCGGCCGCGAAGAGCGGCAGAAGTGCGACGGCAGTTCGCTCTGCCGCGCGGCGCCAGCCTTGTAACCGGTCTGTCGGGAATCGTAACGCGAAAATCGTTACGAGGAGGCAGCTCGTCCCTCCAAGGGCCGCGAAGGCCAGCGTATTCGCCCAAAAGAATTTGTCCGAGCCCGGCCAGTAGAACCAGAGGTCGCCCCAGCGCCGAGCGACGCAGTATAGATAGAAGGCCCAAGTCATCGGACTCGGACGCAAGAGTAAGACTGCGGATCCCACAAGGAGGAAGATGAGGTAGGATAGATAGAGCGATCCGAAGACCAGGCGCCAATCTTGCGCCACTAGGTACGCGCGAGGCACGAGCGTCACGGTACGTACCGATCCGTCGTGCAACAGCCTAAATGAAAGAACCGGCGGCGGTTGACGAAGGAGATTTCGCGGAAGCGGAGGCAGGATGCGATCCCCGGGCGTAATGGAGGCTGCGGCCGCCGGGGAACCGGGATCAACGGCGGTTACGACGCCGTCGAAGTCGGGCCACAAGCCGTTGTCGGGCGATGGGCGGACGAGGTGCCGAAGGTCGAAGACGGCAGTTCCGAGCATCCATGCTCCGATCACGATCACGATTATCGTGCGGACTGCGCTCGACATCAGTACTAAGTCAGCCTGTGCACGACCCTGCCGCTACGGCTTCGACGGGTTGTGACAGTCGCAGCCGCTCCACCATCGCAGCATCGAGCACGGGTTCCGTCATCGGCGGAACGTACAGCGTCGACCTAACTGTAATGGGGGCAGCGGGAAGATCCTGTAAGAGAACGCGGTCTATTTTAGGTTTACAAATCGGCAGTTGTGCTGCTTCGTAAACGATGACCTCGTGATCGCGGCGGTAGCCCTCGAGAAGCCGTTCGGTCAACACGAGAACGCCGTCGGAGTTCCACGGTCGATCGTCTTCCGTTTCGTATCCTAAATGCCCGATAACGCCGACCTGCCACAGTATCAGGCCGCTTGCCGGGTCGAGAGCGCGCCGGTAGATGAGAAAATCGGTCGCTTCGTAACTGCGCCAGCCCGCCGAAGCAGGGTCGACGCCCAGGTCGGCAATCAAGCAATCTTCGGCCGAAACTCCGGCTAGCATTTCGGCGGGAAAACCCTCTTTGCGCAGTCGTCGAATCGCCTCATGAAAGGGATAGGCAAAGACGCCCGGGTGACCGTATGAAGCGACGCAGACTCGTAAGCCTTTACGCACGGCGCCTACGATCCGCTCTACCATTTCGAGGTACGTTTGACGGCGGTCTTTGCCGACGGCATAAAGATCTACGAGCGTCTCGACATTGTCATTGAGCCGATGCAGCCAGTATTCCGTGAATGCGTTCGCCGGCAATGCATAAACCTTCTCCGCCTGTTCGATTCGTCCGCGTGCCTCGAGCGTTGTTTGCGCGGGCGCGCGAATCCCAACGCCGACAACGGCCAATGAACCGTTCTTCCGTGGTTTCAATCTTGCGACGGCTTCACGAGAGGTTGGATGAAACTGATCGGAATACACGCCTTTTGCGGAGGTCCAGAAACGGTCACCATTGGCGGTACCCAAGGCCAATTTTGCTTGAGCTCGTCGACGACTGCGTCTTGCAGCTTCTTGGCGTCGCCGCTTAGGATGATCTTTTGATCCTTTTCGCTGAGTCCGGCCTCGTTCATCGAACTCGTGGCGTAGGCTTCACTCCTTCTGAAGCGATCGTACTCTGCTTGATCGGTGGAGAGCTTGAGCAAGTATTCCACGAGAATTGGTCTTGCCATTATATTCCTCCAGACGGCGTCCACTCGTAAAATCGTACGACGCCTTGGGCCGAGAGACTAATCGGTTGATTTACCGGACTTCAAAGCGGCTCCTTGCTTCCTGTTCCGGCCCGAGTGCTCAGGGCTTACGGATTTGCCGTGAATGTGGCCGGCATACGACTGGGTAGGACCGCGACGGGAACTGCTTAAGCCGAGCTACGAGTGCATAAGGACGTCGCGAATCCGAAGTAGGGGCTTGCGGCGAGCGCCGAAGGTAGCCAAAATGGCCTTTCCGTGCGCGGCCGTGCTCGGCGTACAGGCGCTCTCGCTCCTCTTCCCCGACCAATCGATATTGAATTTCACTGGGAAACCGAT
>CAWHGU010000003.1:0-430920 GCA_963829005.1 Vulcanimicrobiota bacterium
ACCTAAAGCGCATTCTAGCTAACGTTCGAGCTCGCGGCATCTTTGGTGAAGTTCAGGCCGAAACGCTGCTCGACCAGTTCCTGTCACCGGAGCAAGTCTTAAAAAACGCGCAAATCAAAGAGGGGAGCGCTGAGCGGGTCGAGTTCGCGATTAGATTACCGGGGCGCGATGTTGAAGGTGAGGTCCTACTCCCCATCGATGCCAAGTTCCCTCTGGAGGACTATGAGCGGCTGATAACGGCGGTAGAAGCCGCGGACGCCGATGGTGCCGCCGACGCGTCAAAGGCGCTCGAAAACAGACTCAAGGTTGCCGCTAAGACGATCAGGGAAAAGTATATCGCGCCGCCTCGAACGACCGACTTCGCCATACTATTCCTTCCGACGGAAAGCCTCTATGCCGAAGTGCTTCGGCGCCCAGGGATATTTGAGCAACTGCAACGCGATTATCACGTTACGCTGACTGGCCCGACCACTTTTACTGCACTACTTAATGCGTTACAAATGGGTTTCCGTTCATTAGCGATTGAGAAACGCTCTAGCGAAGTCTGGAACATTCTAGGCGCTGTGAGTACCGAATTTGCCAAGTACAACGCGGTAGTAGATAAACTAGCAAGACAGCTAAGCGCAGCTAGCAAATCCGTTGAAACCCTGGGAATTCGAAGTCGCGCTATGCATCGCAAGTTGCACGACGTTGAAAAATTGCCCGAGGCGACCGCGGAGATCCTTCTCGGTCCGACCATCGAAGACCAAGAACACGAAGAGTCCGAGATGGAACGGAATGGTACCGTCGCGAGCGAGCCGCTTTATCTTGGTGATTTTATTACTTCCGACGAGCCGCCGGACATCGAAAGCGCAATCCGGGAGGCGTTCGGGAACACGCGTTGAGGGGAATGCCCGCTTGGCGGGCGTAAGAAGGGCCACCTATGGCGATTCCGACCTACGAGCAGCTTATGCTACCGTTGCTTCAACTTTCGGCTGATCGTGCTGAGCATTCGTTTCAAGAGGCGGTCGAAGTCCTGGCGAGCCACTTCAAGCTGTCAAATGAGGAGAGGGCTGAGCTACTTCCCAGCGGTGTGCAGACTCGATTTGCAAATCGCGTTGGATGGGCACGGACGGATCTTAAAAAGGCGGGGCTTCTTGACGCGACGCGGCGGGCTCATTTTCGCATCACCGATCGTGGTGAAGCGCTCCTTGCCGAAAAACCTGAAGCTCTAAGCTACAAGTTCTTGCGCCGATACCCCGAGTATCTCGAATACATTACGCCCAGTGCTGAGAAGCCCACGACCCCATCGCTACAGAGTCATGGCGTCACATCCGCTCTTGACGCTGCTATTCCACCCCTAGAGCGACTTGCGGATGCCTACGCCCAGCTAAGACAGTACGTTGAGGAACAGCTTCTTGCCAAGGTCAAGGCTGGTACGCCAGAGTTTTTTGAGCAACTCGTTACAGAGCTGTTGCACAAGATGGGCTATGGCGGATCATTCCGTGATGCTGCACAAGCTATTGGCAGATCGGGCGACGGTGGGGTCGATGGCCTGATAAAGGAAGACATACTCGGCCTCGATATGATTTACGTTCAGGCCAAGCGATATACGGTTAGCAACGTACCTGCGGGTGACGTAAGAGATTTCGTCGGGGCGCTTGTTGGTAAGAGGGCTCGAAAGGGCGTGTTCTTTACAACCTCTGGATTCTCACCGGACGCGAAAACGTACGTGCAGACCATTGAAGGCAAGACGGTCGTCTTCGTGGATGGGCGCCAGCTCGTTAGCCTTATGATCGAGCACGGCGTGGGAACCACCGTTAAAGAGATCTACGAGATTCCCCGCGTTGACGACGATTATTTCGAGGGGTCGGATACACCTTAAGGTTCCTCCATCGCGCCGCCGGATGGGTGCATCTCCCGGCAAAGTCCCAATTGCATCCCGCTCGGGCATGCATCCCAGCCCCCGCGAAAAAGCCATATGCCATATAGCGTTTTCTACGCGCCGCGGGTTTTGCAAACGACGGTGCAAAGTTTGCACCGCGCGCGAGCGTGATCGCGTAGCTCAAGAAACCCTTATTTTACAGGGCTTTTCGCGAGGCCGGGCGGATCCGCGACTGCGCACGGGGGTGGCCGCGATCGAGGATCCGCCGGCATCGCGAAAAAAGCCTATAAATAAAGGCGTTTTCCAACTCTCGCGATCGGGCCGGCGTGGCGCAGCGCCTCGTGCAAACTTTGCAGCGCCGTTTGCAAAAACTGCGACCCGTCGAAACCGCTATATGGCATAAGGATTTTCGGGATCCCCCGCGATGCGCCGTTCGTGCACGATGCATTCAGTGCTTGATGGCTACGATGCTTTTGCGACGGGATACTACAGAAGAGCCTCGGCAGTTCCGGTGCCGCTTGCTTGCGCTGGGCCGGGCAAAGTGCGGGGCGCGGGGACGTTTTTCCCGACGCGCAGCTCCAACACGCCTACTAAGTGCTGAGGCTAACGCGATCCAGCAGGCGAAATGGTTACGCCCCAGAGTTGGCTTCCAAATCCAGTGTGGATATTCGCTCGACCTATAGGCTTGCCGCCCTTCGGATAGGACCAAAACGAGCAACTGTATCGGAAATTCAGGTGCAGCCCGCGCCAGGCTTCCCCTGAGCGGGCCATGCTATTGAGGATGGTCAAGAGCTTGCGCATGCAGGCCACGATCGCCACTTTAGGTTTTTTCCCGGCAGCTCTCAAGCGTTTATAGAATGCCGCGATAATCGGGTTGCACTTGGTGGATGCGACTACCGCCATATAGAGCGCTTTCCGGACGGCAGCCCGACCACCCCAGATGACGCGTCGTCCCCGCATTCTGCCACTATCCCATTTTAATGGCGCTACACCAACAAGGGCCGCGATTTTTCTCGGTCGAGGGTACCCAGTTCGGGGAGATGGGCCAAGAGCGTGTGCGAAACAACTGTGCCGACACCTGGCACGCTTTGAAAGAGCTCATCGCGCTCACGCCAGAGCGCCGCCTGCTTCACTCGTTTTCCAAGATCCTCGTCAATTTTGCGAAGTCGCTTCTCGAGCCAGGCGATATGCGATTTAATATCTTTGGCCATCTCAGAGTTCGGTACCGACGACAGCCGGGTCTTCTCAGAAACGATCATATCGATGATTTGCACGCGCCGAGTCATGATCGCAGCCAGTGCACGATGGTCGTCGCCCCGCAGCGCTTGAGCCGCCGGTCGAATGGCGGCCCCGAATTGCGCTAAATATGGCCGCATCCAGGCGATCGGTCTTTGCGAGGCGCCCGGAGGCCTTGGCAAAGTCGCGCACCTGGCGCGGATTTACGATCGCAATGGGAATGCCGGCACAGCCCAGCGATGCGGCAACCGGAATTTCTAAGCCGCCGGTGGACTCCATAACCGCCAGCGTGATCCGCTGATGGGCAAGGAGCTTATGCAGCTCATCGAAGCCTTTTTTCTCGTTAGGGAACGTTCGGTAGATATCCGCGGGCTGCAGGCAAACGTCGATCTGGTCCTTTGCGACGTCGATGCCGACGAAGAAACATTCGTCCACCTTCCAACTCCAATCTTGTCAATGCGGGCTCGAAACCCGAGCAACTGTTCGGAATGGATGGAACACCGCGTGAGGGACCAAAAACTCGTTTACGGGTTATCAACCCCAGGCCCCATCGGTCTACCTCACGCGTGGATCATAGCATCTCCCGCCTATACAAGGCTCCTCCGCCTCTCCTAATATAGGCGATGCCAATGATCGCATTGCCTTGGATCCAGCTTTGACCCCTGTGGCGGTTTTCCTTAACGTCCAATTTTGCAGTTCCGACAATCTTAGCCTTGCTTCCCGTGACGCTCAATCGGTATACGGAAACCAAACCGCTCTCATGTCGCCCCTGAATCCTAACGTTTGACGACACGGTTATATGCCTTCCATCCCATTGGACGGATGGCCAAAACTCGTAGCCACCGTAAAGAGGGAACACTCAGCTTAATCGTTTCAAACGATCCCTTACCGGCGCTTGTAAAGCGAACCAACTGATATACGCTACCGGAACTGACCGTCGCTGAAATATAGAGGTTCCCTCGGTTGTCATATCCGCAATATAGGAAACTGTATTCAGCGCTGGAGAATATTTCGGGCTTACCGCTGGCATTTGGGAAGATTGCAATATTACCATTACCTGATGCCGCAAGGTTCCCCGTTGTCGGGTCGACGGAACAGCCTCCCGCAACATAAGGGTCGCTTAGCGTGGCAATCGGCATTGTGCCGCCGTGTGCGTACTCAAAGATGTTGGTGGCGTTGAACGAGCTCGTATATGACAGAACAAAAACATTGCCCGCCGAATCAGCGCATTCCCCAAGTGGCTGGTTAAATCCGGTCAGTTCTCCGACGAGTTTTCCTTCCGGATACGTCAGCACAAAAACGTTCTTGTAAGCGTCTGAAACGTAGAGCAGATCCTGGCTGGAAGTGCCGGGCAGCATCCACGATCCGCCACGATCGGCGTGCGTGGCGATTGCCGAGCTTTGCGGCATAGCGCCCGGCGCTACGACGGGCGGCTGCGATCCGCCGCACCCTGCCAGCAGCAACGCTAAAATGCTAACGCCGACGACGTAGCGGACAAGACGGAAGCTTTTCATTGCCTAGTTGCTCGGCGCGAGGCTAACGGAGGCACCGTTGGGCATCGTTACGCTCAGCGACCACAGCTGCGCACCGCCACGTGGGTACTTCCAGCCAAATAATACGTCGCAGTAAGGTCCAGACTGGGGATTTATGATCGTCGTGCCGAGCTGGTCGTTCAGGGGCGGATTTTTCTTGCCGACGATGAAGAACTGGCCGCTTTGGTCCTGACATTCGCCGCCGAACGTCAGGCGCGTGACTCCGATGATCGTCAAATCGCCCGACGGTGACTCCCGCACGCGAAAGATTTCGCTAATAGTTGCTCCGTGGCGGCGCTTGTCGTCTGCGGCAAGCGCTACGTCCTCCCCGTCCCACATAACGCTGCCCGCAGCCCGAAAATGCCGCAGGCTGAACCTTACCGCCTTCAGCGCCTTGCCTCCAGCAGGTAATTCGCAGACTTGAACGCGCCTAAGATAGCCGCTGATGATGATAAATCCCTCAACGTAAAGGTTACCGTTGTTATCATAGCCTGGGGTCTGCGGGTCTTGGCAGCGCTCGTTTGAATATGTCTTCGACGAACCCGAGGCGTTGGTGAAGACTTCAATGCCAGCCTGATCGGCTACGGCGAGATCGCCGTTCGGCGAGACTGAGCAACCCACGAGCTCGCTTCCGCTGGCGCTTAGCGTCTTCAATGGTTGGCTACCGCCGTGAGCATACTCTACTATTTGGCTCGTTGCACCATCCGTAATCCAAACGTCGCCAACGGCGTCGACGCACTGCCCTATCGGCCTGTCGAGCCCCGTCAGGCTTCCCACTAGTTTGCGTGATTTGTATGCATATACGTTTACCGGCCCGTTGTCGGTAGAGACGTAGAGCAAGTCCTGGCTCTTCGCTTCCGGCAGCATCCACGATCCGCTGCGATCGGAATGCGCTGAAGCAACACGGCTTCGCGGCATCGCGCCCGGCGCGCCAATCGGCGGCGGCGATCCGCACCCTGCCAGCAATGCGGCAGCGATGCTAATGCTAAGCGTGTAACAAGCCAAGCCTCTCATGTTGTTATACTTCCGCCCCTACCAGCTAATGACGATCAGACCGTTAGTCGTCGCGCTTTTCCATCCGGGCCAGCTTTCGAACCTTAGGGCGCTAGGGTCGGCGTATGATGATCCGCCACCGCCGCCTCCACCGCCGCCCCCTACATCGCTATAAAAAGTGCCCGCACCGCCACCGCCTCCCCCGTAATAGCCGCCTCCACCACCACCGCCGCCGGCTTTGCTAGCGCCGGATGGGCTACCCTGGCCGCCGACACCGCCCGCACCGAAGGTTCCATTGGAGCCTGGGTTGCCGCCGCCCACATAGCAAAAGCCACCCGGTCCGCCTATGCCGCCCTGACTCTGCGAGCCACCGCCTCCACCTTTACCTCCGCAGACGCCGTAGCCGCCGTTCTCGCCAGCGCCGCCGACACTTCCGCCTCCTTTTCCGCCTTTACCGAAATGCGTGTGATAGGTGCCGCCTGGGGCGCCCCCACCACCGGCTACGAGAATGCGGTCGCGCAGTTTGCCACCGGCCAATCGCACATCGGATGCGCCGCCGCCGCCATAGCCGAAGCAGCTTTCACAATAGTACGAAAGCCCGCCGTTAGCGCCGCCGTTAAAACCACCGTCCATCCCGGACCCTTCCCCACCAACTACGACTACGAGTTTTTCGCCCGGAGTGACCAGAGAGAAAATGCGTACACGCGCCCACCGCGACCACCGCGCCGGCCACCACCCGAGGCGCTAGCGGCGCCGGCGCCGCGAGCCACGACCGCGATTTGCGTAACATGGGCTGGCACGATGAACGCACGGCGGGTGTGCGTATACTGAAACGTACGACTATACGGAAAAGACTCCGCAATGGACGCGGCGCTGTTGACGCGTGACACAGTCCCCGGCGCGCCGATCGGCGACTGCGATCCGCCGCACCCTGTGAGCATCGCTGCAGCTGCGCAGATGCCAAGCGTGTTGCGGCCAAGCCCGAAGCTCTTCATCTACCTTACTCCTCGCTCCAGTGAACGGATCTGCGGCTAAGGGCTTTCGAGTTCAACTGCTGAGTTCCAGCTTCTGCTTGGCATTGCGGCAGCGCGCCAAGGCCGTCTCGGGTGCGCCATCCAACACCAGGGGAGAACCGGGACGCTGAAGAGAGGTGCGTGTATGGATCGTGGAGTCGATGAGGCGCTGATCGCCACGTCGGCGGCGAGCGCGATTCTTTGGACGGGATCGCTGATCGTTATACAAGTTTCGGAAAGCCTTGGGAAAGCGAAGGAAGGCGCTACAACGACCCAAGAGGCGTGGCGCTATAATCAGTTCCCTGTGCGACCCAAAGCAGATGATTTCAGGACGCCGAAGGAGATGCTCTCGATGTCGTCGCTTGTTATGCTTGGTATAGGCGTCATTGCTCCCATCATGGGGCTTTTTCTTTCTGGTAACTGGTTGCGGCTCGCCGCTGGTATTTTTGCAGCACTCTATGTCAAGACGACAATCCAGGAGGGAATCTTTGGTGTTAGAGTCCTGCGCGGCAAGGCTGCGTTACGAGCAGATGCGCCAGACCCGCAGGGATACCGAAAGGCCATCCTCGGATACATCGCGGTTGAGATTGTGCGAATTTGTCGCTATTCTCTCGGTGCTGGCGTACCCATCAAAAATGCTTTTGCTAGTTTGGAGCATCGGCTTCTTGTATTTTGGCTATCAATGCGTTCTCAGCCGTTACCTCATCGAACGACAGCCATTCCACCCGTAGGCCATCTCCACCAGCTACGGTTGGTCCGAAACGGGCTTTTCGACAAGCTCGCGCAAGGCATCCCAATGCCGCGGATGGGGCAAGTGCTTACTACTCCTGATGCGTGAGCAAGCCGCCGGCGATAATCCTGTCGCGCGAGCGATCGCGCTCAACGGATACGCGCTGAGCTTCGGCGCGATCTCGCGCCCGAACCAAATATTGTCGTGCCCGTTGGCGCCGTGCTCACGCGCCCATTCGTGATTGCGGCGGTGGTGCTCGGCATTCGCTGCCCCACGCTTGCGATTCGCCTCGCGGCTGTTTCGGGGATCGTCGCCGGCAGCGGCTCGTTCGGCGAGGGCCTTGCGAGCCGCGACGACCACCTTGTTGGCATGCGCGACTCGGATGCCGGGAATGCATCATCGCAGTGCCGGCGCCGTCGCTTGACGACCGGCTCTGCCGCAAGCGGCACACGCGATCGGGTACGAGTAGCGAGCGGCTCGGGCCGCGGCGTGCCCCACGCCTTACTCGCATACGGCCGCGGCTGTCGCAGGCTTTGCGAGGTGTCTCTAAGAGCGGCGATGCGATGCGCGTGGCTTCGCCGATGTGCGCGAGGTCGTGCGAGGCAATGCGTGAATCGGCGCCGCGGTTCGCGCCCGGTCGCATCGCGGAACGCTTGCGCGAGGTGCGCGACGATCGGCGCCATAAGCTGCCGCCAGCGTGGCAGCGTGAGTGCGAGGTCGTGCGTCAGCGGTGCGCGTACGCGGCAAACCCCGTTTGGAAGTTCCACGAAGTCGCGCGAGGTCAATACGCGCTCTTCCAAAAGATCGAGAACAAAAGCGTCGACCGCGGGGCGGACCGGTTCCATCACATCCAGGGCGAACGAGTCGCGGTTTCGCTGGTCGGCGTGGAGAACGCCCAGCGTTGGATCGAGACCGGCGGCCAAGAGCGCGAGACGGGACTCCGATTCCAGGAGACTATAGACGTAGTTCAAGAGCGCGTTCACGGGATTAGTCGCCGCCCGAGGTGCTCCCGTAAGCGTGGACTTTCGGGATTCGTAGCGAGTCCACGGGACCGGTACGCGAGACAGATCGCGACCGCGGAGACGAATCAGCACGTTCGTCCACGCGTTCCAGTAGATGGCGGCGGCTTTCGCCTCGCACAAACGGATCTCGTCGATCGTACTAGCGCGATCGAGCGCCTTCGCGCACCGCATCGAACCCGCGTAGATCGGCAACTCGCAGTCGCACGAGGTTCATGCGCTGACCGTCGAGCTTGCGCGCGATCAGATCTCGTGCGAGGTCCACATCGAGACCATTGGCGACCGCGAGCGCCTGCGCTCGGCGGATCGGGCCCTCGTAGCCGAACGGCACCGAGTGCGTGAGCACGTCGCCATCGGCGCTCAGGTGGATGAGACCGGCGCCGATAGCTCGCAGCCACGCGAGGCTCTCTAAGGTAAGGGTGCCCGGACTTGCCGAGCAGCACGAGGCGTTCGAGGCCCGATCCCGTCCGGTCGAGCGCGATCGAGCGGCGGTGCGGGCCGATCCCGTCCTCGACGCGCAGCTTGCCGTAGAGCACGCGCAGGCTGATGCCGTAGCCGTCGGCGACAAGGATCCCCGCCCGGACTTGCAGAGGGGGATAAGGAAGCGTAAACTGCTGATCTTGCATTGGGAGCTCATACCTCCTGATGCGACGCCTCCGGCTCGTTCCCGCGGGCCGGGGGCACCTGTGAGCGTTTATTTCGTTTTACATTTGCTCCATAATCGGAACACCGTAGACCTGTTGCATGACGTTGAATGCGAAGGGAGCGATCTGACTTTCTTCTGTTGGGAATTTCCAGCCGAAGACTCGCCGCGCAACATTCAATGCAAATCGCGCGATGCGCTCGCCGATGTCCAAAAGATAGTTGGCAAGGATCGCAAAACCCGATGAGCATCGCGAGCATCTGTGCCGGCGTGACTCGCTGGGGCATTTTCCGCGCGCGAAACTCGCGTTCGAGCTCTCGCTGCGTTCGGCCAAAGAAAGTCAATGGGTTGCTGGGATGGCCCGGCTGGCCTTCGGTAATCGCCATGCGATGAAGCGCGCGACGTATGCGCGTGATGAATGCGATGAATTGCGGCGTGCGGCATCCGGCGTCGCGGTCGCTGAAATTCTCCAGCAGCGCTTTCAAGGCGGCCTGGCCGCGCACAAGCGGAGCAGCAAGTTTGCTCGCCAAGTCAACGGAATCGCGAACCCCAAGAGGCTCGAAGAGCTTTACGAACTCGGGTGGAAAATCGACCAGCCCAAAGACTTGCGCGGCTCTGAAACAATCCCTTGAGCGAGCCGCCTTCCAGCGGTTGCCCAAAGGCGGCCATGCCGACGGCGTAACGTTCGGCCGGAATCAGATCGACGTCGTGCGCGTCAAGCGCGAATTCGACTTTTTCGCGATCGGCGGGCCCCCGCATATATTGTCGAGCCGGCTGCGAGCGTCGCCGTGACGACCCTTTTCAAGTCCCTGAAGACACAGATCGCGAATGCCGGTCGACCAGCCCCACCCGTCGCGAATGAACAAAAGAATCCGTAGCGTGTCGCCGTAGACCATCGGCCAGCCCGTTCGGCGCCTTTGCGGCGACGTAGACGGTAGAGGCGTTCGGCCCGGCGGACCATCCACGGTTCCCACAGGCCGGTGCGCCCGCGACCTTCGCGCGCCTGCCCGAGAGGCCGCGGCGGCAAGAAGCGATCGACGGTGTCGTTGGCGATCTGTTTCTCGGTCACGCATAGCCCGAGCCGACGGAGCCGATCGAGCACTTCCGCCGTCGTGAGCATTTCTTTTACATTCTCCACTATTGCAGTGATTCGGAAAGAGTAAGCCAGACCCTGGTAAGCTCAAGCCATGACTTTTTTAGAGCTTCTGCGCCTCCACCGCGGCCTCTCAAAAGCCGAGGTCGCCCGGCTCGTCCGGATGCTCCTGACCGACTATACGCTGGTCGAGCGTGGCCTACAGCGTCCGGGCGAGGGCGCCGCCGAGCGTTTGGAGGCCGCTTTCGGCTACGACCCCGAGGTACTGACCGCCGACGTTTTCGAGATCGTGCACGACACGTTGCGCACGCGCGGGGCCCTCAGTGAAACGCGTTGATCGAGATCTCGTCAGCGAGCTCTTAGCTGATGGATCCCTCAGCTATCGCGAGATCGCACGCCGAGCAAACTGCTCCGATTTTTCCGTTCGCGCGATATCGCGAGAGCTCGAAGCCGTCGGCTCGACCGATGCGTCCGATACCGAGCCGCTCACCGTTACCCAATGGTGCGTCTTTGGCGGCATCCTCATCTTGATCTTCGGCGGCGTGTGGCTGTTAGGGCGCCGACTTCCGCCACCGGACGGTGCGATGTAGATGAAAGCGAAAGACCCGCGCGGCAACGCGGGTCGTGGAATCGGTGTTGGTGTTCCAGTTTTCAACGATTCTACGATCACGGTCCATTTCCTAGCCGTACTACGCGCCATCGACCGCGGGGTCGCATCCTATGGCTGCGCGTAAGCTTTCGCCGCATACGGGCCGTCGGCACGCACTCGCACGGCTCGCGGACCTCGAAGCCTCGCGCGATGCAGTCGCGCGCACACGACCTCGCACACGAGGCAAGAAAGCGGCTAAGACGCGAGCACTTAACAAGCTTGCGCGTCAGATCTCCGCCGCGAAGGGGCAGCTCACCAAGGCGCTCAACGCGATCGCGCAGGCAGCCCGCACCGGCTCTGCTCGCACGAGCGCGGCTAAACAGAAGCGCAGCGACGCTGCAAAGAAGGGGTGGGCAACGCGTCGCGCACGGAAGACTTCCCCGCCCCCAATTCAGGCCGCCGTGGCAAGCGGCAAGGCGATTCCGTTTCTCACGCGTGAGAAGGGCGTCGTTGGGGTGTGGCCACCGTCGCGCGACGATCGCTCGAACGTCGGCAAATACTGGAGTAGCGTCGATCGGCTCCTCTCAAATCTTCCGGCGTCCTTTGAGCAATTCGAAGGCGACTCAATTTTGACGAGATCAGCGGCACGCGTCTTCCCTTCGTCACCGAGCTCGACCTCATCTACGCGCATAGCGATGAGTACCTCTTCGGCCTCTCATTCTATCGCGACCGCCATGAGTATACGAAGGTGGCGTGAGACATGCGCTGGCGGCCGAACGTAAACGGCGCGCGGCGCTGCTGCCGGCCGCGTCGGCGTGTGAGGACTGCGGCGCGACCGATACCCTCGTGCTCGACGCCGACCTGGCGCAGATCCGGTGCGCCGACCATGCCGCGTCCGTGGGCCGCGAGCAGCATCACCTTGGCGGCCGGCGCTGGAAGATCGTGCTCGACCTAACGCCGAACTGGCACCGGATCGTCAGCGCATTGCAGCGGTTGCGCAAGGGCGTTTCGACCGGCAAGATGGCCGAGCTACTCTACGGCATCGGCGACCTGATCTACGCGATTGCGGACTACGTGAACCAGTGCGAGGGGCTGGCGCCTCAATGAACCGACGCGAGATCGTCACTGACGTAGGAGAAGTAGAGTACGACCCGGTCGTCCCCGAGGTCGCGCCGTCGTCGATCTGCGAGGAGATCTTCGTCCGCGGCTACGCCGAGCCGCGGCTGCCGCGACGCGGCGGCGTCGTTGACCCCTGTGAGCCGCGCACGCGGCCGCCATCCTGGTTCGACGGCGAGTTTCTCGTGGTCGACACCGAGACCATTCGCCACCGGCTCACCTTCGGCGCATACGAGCGCTACAAGCGCGGCAAGTGCATCGAGCGGGCCATCTTCTGCCGCGACGACCTTCCGAGCAGCGATCCGGAAGGCTTTGCCCAGCTGCGCGCGATCTGCCGGAAGCTCGGCGTGAGGTTGTATTTTCTGGCCAATGTTTTTAGCTCGCACATCTGGCGGATGCGTCGTACCGGCGGCACCTTCGTCTTTTTCAACGCGAGCTACGACCTCTCGCGCCTCGCGAGCAACTGGAGGCCGGCCGTCGCCACGCCGCGGCGCGGCGCGCGGTTCGTCAACGGCTTCGAGTTCATCCGCTCGTTCGAGACGTGGAAAGACCGGCACGGTAAGCCGCTCGTCGGCCCCGACGGCGCCCTGCAATCGCGGATCGTGGAGTGCCCGTTCGTGCGGGTCCGCCGCGACGATCGTCACCACGTCCGCTACGACATGGGCCGCGCCAACGTGCTCGACCTCGCAACCCTCACGCACACGCTTACTGACCAGACGTATTCGCTGCCACTCGCGTGTGCGGCGTTCGGCGTCGAGTTCACAGAGCGCCCCGGCGAACACGACGGCACCATTACCGAGCCGAATGTCGCCGGCTGCCTCTATGATGTCGCCAAGACCAGCGAACTGCTTTTTGCGGCCGGTCATGAATACGATCGCCACCCGATCGATTTGCCGCCGTGGCGTGCGCAATCGGGCGCGAGCCTCGCGAAGGCCTACCTGCGCGCGTTCGGCGTAGCGCCGCGCTCGGTCGTGCAACCGGACTTCTCGAAGGAGCATCAGGGCATCGCCGCCACGACCTATTTCGGCGGCCGCGTCGAGGCGCGAATCGACGGCGAGCCCGTGCCGTGCACATTCATCGACGCAGTAAGTAACTACCCTGCCGTGCTGGCACTGCTCAATCTGTGGTTCGACCAAATGATTCCTGCGCGGCTCGAACCGGAGGAGCTCGATCCGGAGGAAATCCAAACGTTGCTTGACGCGATCCACGAGGATCCGCGCCAGCTGCTCGATCCGGCGCTGTGGCCGCGTCTGGCATTCTTCGCACAGGTCGAGCCGAATGGCGCGCATCTGCCGACCCGCCCGACGATCCCCTCGCCGTACGTCTCGCGGCGCGCAATGGTCGCGCAGGATGCCGAGCGCATCTTAGCCGAGCAACGTAGCGCGCAGGAGCCGTACTGGCGCGCGCTGGACGAGTGCGGCGGCAAGATCATCCCCGATATGGTCTTCGATTGTGAGCGCAAGCGCTGGCAGAAAGCCGGCGAGTTTGTCGAGGTACCGCGCAAACTTCTCGGCGCCAATCCGCGGCGCTCGCCAACGGGCCGCGTCGACGGCAACCTCGACCGCATCACCCAGAGCGTGCGCAGCTCATTGGGCGATCCGGACCTCACGACCAGCGACGTGCTCGACTTCTTTACCTCGCACGAGCGTCCATCGCTGGATGCCGCGCGCAAACTGGCCGCGGCCGATGTCTCCGATGACCTCGGTGATCCGGCATCGCATCGCCTCGTGACGATCGGGCCGGTCATCTCGCAGACGCCGCTATGGTATGCCGGCCCGGACCTCGCGGCGGCCGCGATCAGCGGATCGGGGCGGCCGCGGGTGCTGCGCGCGTGGCGCCTGCGCCCCGAGGGCATTCAGGACACGCTGCGATCCGTTCCATTTCGGGGCGACGAGGAGGATCGCATCGATCCGCGTGTGACCAACCCATTCCAGCGGCTCGTCGAGCTGCGTAAGCGGAAGACCGGCCACAAGCTCGACGACGATCTACGATCGACGGGATACAAGGTCATCGCGAACAGCGGCGCCTACGGGATCTTTGTCGAGACGACGCCCGAAGATATCGACCCGAAGGCCGCGCGCACGTCCACGCGGGTTAACGTGTGGGGACTGCACGAGTTCCCGGCGTGCGTAGACCGGCCGGAGCGCCACAGCCCGCTCTGCTCGTTCCCGATCGCAGCGCTGGTAACGGCCGGCGCGAGACTGTTGCTCGCGGCGGCCGAGCGGCTCGTGCACGATGCCGGGGGCGAGGTCGCCTACTGCGATACCGATTCGCTCTTCATCGTCTCGACGGAGCACGGCGGCCTTGTGCCCTGCACCAACGGTCCCTATCGGCTGCGCGATGGGCGTCGCGCGGTGCGCGCGCTTTCGTGGGCGCAGGTGGACGATATTCTGCGGGACCTCGCAGCGCTCAAGGTTTTTAACCTCGACGGCTCCTCGTTCAAGATCCAGGACGAGAACTTTGACGACCGCGGCGACCGCCGCGAGATCTGGTTCTACGGCTCGCGCGAGAAGTCGTACGGCCTCTTCGTGATCGGCGACAACGGGATGCCGATGCCGGTCAAGACGAGCGCGCATACCATCGGCCAGTATCGCTCGCCGTATCCCACCGATCCCGAGCGCCACTGGATCCGCGAGGCGTGGCAGCACGCGATGTGCGAGGTGCTCGGCGCGCCGATGGCGGCGCCGCCATGGTTCGAGCTGCCGGCGACCTCGCAGCTGACGTTAACGACGGCGAACCTCATGGAACACTACGCCAGAACCTGCGATCCGTTTGATTTCCTCGTGGTCGCGCAGCTCGCGTACCCCGGATTGCTGCGATGTTGCGATGCCCCGCGGCCATCGTGTCTGCTCTATTCGGATCGCGCGAGGTGGCCTGAGCAGCCCTGGCGGTGCCTCAGTTGCGGCGCGCCGATCGACCCGTACCTCGCGGATACCCCGCAGCCGATCTTCAAGACGTACCGCCGCGTGATCGCGAGCCTCGCACGCGCAATCGAGCTGAAGCGCCTCTGCGCTGACGGCTCGGAGCCGAGGCCGGGATCGACGTGCGGGTTAACGATTCCGCGGCCGGTAAACGTCACGTCAATCGAGCACATGGGCAAGGAGGTCATTGTCGACCCGACCGATACGCTCGAAGAAGTGACCGCCGAGCAGCTATCCGCGACCGATCCGGTCCTCTATCGCGATGCTCGCACAATGTAGGTTGCTCTGCGCACGCGGATCCGTGCCGCCGGCATTTCCGTCGTTGGGCGGGAAGCCAGCGTGAGTCGTTCCATCGTTAAGGCGTTCGTAAATCGAGGAACGATGCCGCACCGGTCAACGATCGCGAAGATCGAAGCGGCGCTGGAGCGCCTTGGCGCATAACCGCCGCGCCAGCGGTTCCGGCCGGAGCCGGCAGCAACAAGGGGCCGCCGATTCGGCGATCTCGGTTTGAGTCGCAGCGACTTCTCTCAGCCTTGCGCCGCTGGCTTTTGCGCTGGAAATTGATGTTGTAAACGCCTGGCGCCCTTGACAATGCTAGCGAGAAAGCGCACCCTGGACTAGAAAGGGGTCGTCCTAATGCGTCGCGGCTTTGGCCCGTCGCAGTTATCTCTTTCTGGCAGCGCCAGGTCCCTTTCACGTCAGTCCTGCGATCGCAGCCCAGGCTTCGATGACGCGATTCGTTCCATTCGGAAGATGCGTTGCAGGCGCACGGTCCATCCCGAAACCACTTCGGAGAGAGCAGGTTGGAACCAATGCGAATTTCGAATTCGGTCGGCTACGCGTTAGGCGTTTGCGCAGTCGTTGCGATACTCGCGGGCTGCAGCAGCGGCGGGTCGTTACCGCTCGCCCCATTGGGGCCGACCCAGGGGGCGACGGCAAACGTGACGCCGTTAGCTGGGTATCAGATCCTCCATACGTTTCAGGGCGGTACGGATGGCGCGAATCCCTATGCGGGCTTGCTTGCCGAGAACGGCGAGTTCTACGGTACGACGTTCGGGGGCGGCACAGGCCCAAGCGGCGGCGCGGGCACCGCGTTCAAGATGTCTCCGTCGGGCACCAAAACCGTCCTCTACAACTTCCAAGCCGGCAATGACGCTGGGTATCCGCAGGCGGGCCTGATCGCCGGTAGCGGCGGCGTGCTCTTTGGTAACACCGTCTACGGTGGAGGCGCCACCCAATGCCCTAACGGTTGCGGCACCGTGTTTGAGTTAACTCCTTCGGGCTCTGGTTATAGCGAGCGTGTAATCTACGCGTTTCAGGGCGGCAGCGACGGCGCGAGTGCCGTGGGAAGTCTCATGATCGATCAGAACGGCGCCCTCTACGGTACGACTGAACATGGCGGTGGGAGCACCGCATGCACAAATGGCTCGGGCGTCACAGGTTGCGGAACCGTCTTCAAGTTGACGCCTGCGGGCTCGGGCTACACCGAATCCGTTCTCTACAGCTTTCAAGCCGGGACCGACGGCATCAGCCCCGTCGGTACGCTGATCGCTGATGCCCACGGCGCGCTCTACGGCACGACCGAGTACGGCGGTGGCGTGAGCGCGTGCACAAGTGGTTCCGGCAACCTCGGTTGTGGGACCGCGTTCAAGTTGACGCCTTCGGGCTTGGGCTATACCGAAACGGTCCTGTACCGCTTTCAAGGCGGAACGGCCGACGGCTGGCTGCCGCGGTCGGCGCTGCTCTTCGGGACGGCATCCAATAGCGCCACGCTCTACGGCGTGACTGTGCACGGCGGCGCAAGTGGCGCAGGCACCGTGTACAAACTTACAACTAAGGGATTCGGATATACCGAAAGCGTGCTCCACTCGTTCAATGGCACGGACGGCTACTTTCCGTTCGACGAGAACGGCCTCTACTTCGGCAGATGCCAAAGTTCGCGAAATGCTCGCTGCCTTTTCGGCACGACGGCAGCTGGTGGTACGGCTAAATGCTTCTGTGGAACGGTCTTCAAGCTGAATCTTTCGGGCGCGGAAAAGGTCCTCTACAGCTTTAAGGGCGGGAGGGGCGGCGACGGCAGTGATCCACGTGGAGGCCTGGTCGCCGACGCCGCTGGTGCGCTGGACGGTACGACCTTCGGCGGAGGTCTTCGACAAGGCTATGGAATTATTTTCAAAGTATCGCCTTGACGGCCAGCAAGCGTGAGATTCACGCCTGCACACTATTGGCAACTCCAATCCGAAGCGCGAGAGCCGTTTTCGGAGAAAGTAGGCTAGAATCAATGCGAATTCCCACTCTGGCTCGGTATGTGTTAAGCGTTTGCGCGGTCGTTGCTATAGCTGGCTGCGGTGGATCACAAGTCGGTCCACTTTCGTCAATACAGCAAAACGCGCCGGGGCACTCGAAACACGGGAAGCACCCGGGGGAGCCGGGTTGCTCCTTCTCGTCGAGTGCCAACTTCAACGGTACGGCGGTTCCAGCTGGGCGAACGCTCTGGTTCACGAGCGTGGTCAAAGCCAAGGGCATTGGCAGTTCGCCCGTCATCGTGAACGTGACGCAAGCAGTAGTCTCGTTCACAGCCAACAACACGCCGTACTCGATCGCTTTACCGAATTTTGCAGTGACGTTCGTTCCGGGCGGAACCACGGCGACGATCAGTTACGGAAGCGGCGGTTGGACTGAGAGCGTACCTGCCGCAATCGACGGCAACGTGCTTGTTGGAGCCGGGGAATATCCGGTGACGAGCAATTTGCCGGGCGGCATCCATAACGTTACGATGACCGCGACCTTCAACACGACGCAAAGCGGCATAACGTTGCAGTGGGCCTGGAGCGCGGCCGTGTATTCACAATTCAGCACCGATTACAGTGCTTTGGGTGTAAAGCCGGTCGATGACAACAAGATGAGTCAATATAAGAACTCTGATCACGCCGGTACTCCGGAAAACTACAAATCCTACGTCGTCGGTGGTGCGATGGGCGGTGGCGGCTCGAACTACACTGGCAGTTTGAGTGGTACGTCGTCGGTGACCCCATGCGTTAGCCAAAGCGGCCTCTTCGTCTCCGCAGGAAGCAACGGGGTCTTGGAGTACGCACCGCCCTATACCGGCCAGCCCACCGCGATCTCGAACGGCATCGAGGGCCCAGCCGGACTAGCTCTCGACGCGAGCGGTAACCTCTACGTTGGGAATGACGGAAACAACACCGTCACGGAGTATGCACCGCCCTACACCGGAGCACCTATCCTCACGATTGACGTGACCTCACCGTCAGGCCTAGCGTTCGACGCGAGCGGCAACCTCTACGCCGGTACGAACGGGGGAGGCAGCGCCGGTAACGTTGGCGGGGACGTCGCAGAATACGCACCGCCTTATACCGGTGCGCCTGTCGTCACGATCTCGAACGGCATGAACGGCCCGGGCAGCTCAGTGTTCGACGCGAGCGGCAACCTCTACGTCTTGCAAGGGGGAACCACCATTACGGAGTACGCGCCGCCCTTTACCGATAGTAGCGCACCCGTCGTCACGATCTCGCCGGTGCACCGAGCGGAAGAGCTAGCGTTCGATGCGAGCGGCAACCTCTACGTCGCGAACTCTCGGGGCGGGGCGGGCGACCTCGGATCGGTTTACGTTTACGCACCGCCTTTTACCGATTACAGCGCGCCGATCCTGACGATCTCAAACAGCGTGGACAACCCGTTTGGCCTGGCGTTCGACACGAGCGGCAACCTCTTCGTCGCGAACTATACGAGCGAGAACGTCACGGAGTACGCGCCACCCTATAGCGGAGCGCCGTTCGCCACGATCTCGCTCGGCTACGGCGTATATCCATCCAATGGCGGTCTGGCGTGGGGTCCAACCTATGGTGCGCCAGGCGAGCAACATAGAAAGAGAGGCTTAGTCCGGCAGAGATCGCCGCAGTCCATACCCACCCACTGAAAGCGGAGTACTACTTCGCTGCCCCGCACACGGCTTCGCAATCGCGAGGCCGTGTTGCTTTGCGCTTTGTGGCCTCCATCCACCGCCCGGGGAGGGGGCCTTGTTTTGAAGGGCTCTGTCTCCTATCGCGCACAGCTGCAGTGCGGGCATATGAGGAAAGGGCGTGAAATGCGAGGGGACCCAACCTCGATCTGGCGAACGCACGCTTACATGCTCCGATGGGCGCTGCGCGTGCTCACAGCGATTGTGGTCTTGGTCATTGCCGCTGTCGCTGTGGTTTATGCGTTTGGCCAGTACAAGCTTTCACGGAGTGTGACCGTCCCACAAGGCCCGCTCGCCGAGCAGCTCTCGCAGGGCGACCCCAAGCGCGGCGCCCACCTTGTCACCGTCGTCATGAGGTGCACGACGTGCCACGCAGCGAATGGCGGCGGGGCGCTCCTTCTCCAAAACTTCGCTCTCGGGACGATCTATAGCGCGAACCTCACGCGTGGCCCCGGCGGTACCGCGCAATACAGCAACGCGGACTGGGTGCGCGCGCTCCGCTTCGGCAGCGCCCCGGACGGCCGCCCCCTGATCGTCATGCCCTCGCGCGATTTCGCGGAACTCAGCCATGGCGATCTGGCAGATACCGTCGCATACCTTCACAGCCTGCCACCCGTATCGAATACGGTTCCGCCTCCCCGCCTCGGCCCATTAGCCGTAGGTGGGGTTGCGTTGGGCATGTTCCATCCTGACGCGGACGATATTCGCAAAGATGCTCCCACACCATCGAACGTGTCGCCTGCGGTAAGTGTAGCGTATGGACGCTATCTCACGCGCGTGGGCGGATGCATGGATTGCCACGGCGCGCATCTCTCCGGCGGCCACATGCCCGACGGTGCCTTTGCGCCGAACCTCACAGCCTCGGGCGATCTCGGCCACTGGACGTTCAAACAGTTCACGCGCACGCTTCGAACCGGACGCCGACCCGACGGCACGCCGCTTGCCAAACAAATGCCCTGGCCGGAAGTCGGGCAAATGTCCGATGATGAGCTCCACGCGATTTATCTGTCCTTGAGAGCGACGCCGCCCAGGCCGAGCGGCACCTGATAGCTATGCTCCCGATGCATCATGCATGTAGACGCACCGCGCGTGGAGCATGCATGTCGGGACCGCGTGAAAAGCGTTACCCCATATAGCGTTTTCGATGTGTGCGGCTTTTGCAAACGCGTGCTGCAAAATGCACGGCGCGCGACGCGTTTTGGCGAGAGCTGGAAAGTCCTTATTTTACAGGCTTTTTCGCGAGGCCGGCGGATCGGGCCGGCGCGGCGCAGCGTCTCGTGCAAAGTTTGCAGCGCCGTTTGCAAAACTCGCAAGGCGTCGAAAACGCTATATGGCATACGAAATTTTCGTAATACTCGGCGATGCGTGCTTGTGGATGATGCATCAAGCGTGCAGGGCTTGCACAGGATGAGTAAGCCGTACCGGACGCGGTGGATTATGGGCTCATCGAGAACACGGTTCCACAACCGTTACCAGAGCATCCCGAACCGCCGCCGCCGAGGGACGTCGTGCCGTAGAGGGTGCCATTTGCCTTGATCAAGCCCGCAAGCGGCAACGCTCCATCGGAACCGGCCGCGAAGCTGTGTAGCACTTTCTCCGCGCCGCGCGTTGTGATGCGGAAGACCGTTCCGCATGTGACGCCAGCGCAGGTGTGCTCGCCGCCTAAATATGTCGTGCCGTAGAGCGTGCCGCTTACATCGAGCAAGCCTGCGGCGGGATCCTCGCCATCAGTTCCGTTGAAGCTATGGAGCACTTTCTCCACGCCGCCCGTGGTGATACTGAAGACCGTTCCGCATGTGACGCCGGCGCAGGTGTATGCGCCTCCCTTACTAGTAGTGCCGTAGAGCGTGCCGCTTACATCGAGCAAGCCCGCGGCGGGACCCTGACCATCGGTTCCGTTGAAGCTGTGTAGCACTTTCTCCATGCCGCCCGTCGTGATGCTGAAGACCGTTCCGCACCGATTGCGCCCGCAAGTATACGCGCCTCCGCTACTGGTCGTGCCGTAGAGCGTGCTGCCTACGTGGACCAGCTGCGCTAAGGGTTGAGAACCATCGGTTGGCTCTCCGAAGCTGTGCAGCACTTTCTCTACGCCGGCCGTCGTGATGCTGAAGATAGTTCCGCGGTTATGCTTACCGCCAAACTCCGTCGTGCCATAGAGCGTGCCCTTCACCTCAATCAGGCTGGCGGTCGGATTACGGCCGTCGGTTCCATTGCCGAAGCTGTGCAGCACTTTCTCCGTGCCGCCCGTCGTAATGCTGAAGACGGTGCCAAAGCCATAAGCGCCAGAGTACGTCGTCCCGTAGAGCGTGCCGCTCACGTCGATCAGCTCTGCTTCCGGATTTGCTCCATCACTTCCATTGCCGAAGCTATGCAGCACTTTCTCGACGCCGCCCGTCGTGATCCTAAGACCTGTTCCGCACGCGAAGCCGCCGCAGCGGTACGCACCGCCAAAAGTGGTCGTGCCGTAGAGGGTGCCGTCTATGTTTGTCAATCGATCCTGCGGATCTCTGCCGTCGTTTGCGTTGTGACCGAAGCTGTACAGGACATGGTACGATCGCACGACCCGGAGCGCTTGCTGCATCGCGCCCGGCGCGCCGATCGGCGCATACGATCCGCCGCAGCCTGCAAGTAGCGCCGCAGCCGCGCCGATGCCTAATGAATAGCGTGTAACATTCAAGCCTCGCATGTGTCTCGCTCCTCACGCCGCAAGTGCCGCAATGGGTTTGGGTTCCACGCCGCGGTCTTTGGTCCCGGCACTACCAGCGAAACTCCCCGCCGTGCCCGAGTTTTACGCTACGGCCAGCGGTCGCCTTCGACGATGGGAGTGAGCTAGGGAGGGTCGTTACGGTTTCCGCGTTATGCATGGAATATGCGGCTTGTTATGTATACCGTGGGCGCGCTAAAGTCGGCAGCAAGGGGGCAATGATAGTGGAGCCATTCGGAAAGCGGATCGCGGTGATCCGCAAAGAGCGCGGGGTATCGCAGGCCTCACTCGGGAAGCAGACCGGCCTCGGGCAACCGCGGCTGTCTCGGATCGAGAAGGGTGAACTCGCCGCGAGCGTCCAGGTCATTAGCAAGCTCGCTGCGGCCTTAGGCCGCCCTTCGCGCGAACTCGTCGCCGGTACAGACCGCGAAGGTTATTACATCTCGCAAGCCTTGTCGCCGGAGGAACTCGCGCAAGAGGAGGCGACGAGCGAGTTTATACGCACCTTTGACGCTCTACTGCTGCAGGCTACCTACGAGCGCGTCGCCGCGCTTTTCGATGCTGTCTACGCGGGGCCTTACATCTCAGTCGAGGTTGGTGCAGAGGACATCTACATCGACCTCCGCGCTAGATGTCAGAACATAATAGATCGTAGAGCCCTTCCCCGGCTGGAACTTTTCTTTCCTGATCATCTTGACCCAATCGAAGAAGACGACGCGTTGTCCTGGGAATGGACTCAAGTGGAGCTAAAGAAATCGATCATCGCGCTCAAACATCTCGTGCATGAAGTTCGGCCATCAGCGGAAGCTCGGCGCGCCTTCGAGGTGATTCTACGTGAACAGATTCAGGCACACGTAGTCGATGAAGTGATCACTGAGATCAAGGATGCCGTTCGTAAGAAGAACCAAGAATGGCTGAAGCGTGTCGAGGCCGCTGCCTCCCGCTACCGAAGCCAATTCCCGAGTTCGCCGATCGTGTCGAACGCCGATCGCGATGACGACGACGATTCATCCCATGACTAACGCAAACATCGCCTCCCAATGCCGCGGGTGCGGCACCCTCGTCCCTGCTCGGATGCGCGAGCAGGCCGCGAGGGATAACCCCGTCGCCTCGGCCATTTTGCGGAGCGAAAAGCGGTCGAGCTTCGGAACCACCTCACGTGTGAACCACGCAGCGTCCCGGCCGTCGTTGCGATGCTCGCGCTTCCACTCACGATTGCGCTGATGATGCTCTGCGTTCGCGGCGCCGCGCTTACGATTCGCCTCGCGGCTAGTGCGAGGATCTTCGCCTGCGGCTGCGCGTTCCGCGAGCGCCCTCCGCGCCACGGCGACGACTTTCTTCGCGTGCTCCGCGCGGATCCCGGGGATGCACGCATCGCAATGCCGGCGCCGCCGCTTCAGCACCGGCTTCCCGCAGGCCGCACACGGCGCCGGCGCAAGCACGAGCGGCTCTGGCCGCGGCGGACTCCACGCCTTGCTTGTGTATGGCCGCGGCCGCTGGTGCTTGCGAGGTGTCGCCACAAGCGACGACGCGACCAGCGCAGGCTTCGCCGAGGTTCGCGAGGTGGTGCGAGGCAGCACCTCGATCGGCGCCGCCGCCCTCGTGAGCGTCCCGCGGAACGCTTGCGCGAGGTGCGAGACGACCGGCGCCATCAGCTGCCGCCAGCGTGGCAGCGTGAGCGCGAGGTCGTGCGTGAGCGGTGCGCGTACCCTGCAGATCCCGTTCGGCAGCTCGACGAAATCGCGCGATGTTAGCACGCGTTCTTCGAGCAGATCGATCACGAACGCATCGACCGCCGGCCGGATCGGTTCCATCGCATCGAGCGCGAACGAGTCTCGATTGCGTTGATCGGCATGGAGAACGCCCAGCGTCGGATCGAGACCGACGGCCAAAAGTGCGAGGCGAGACTCCGACTCCAGGAGACTATAGACGTAATTCAAGAGGGCGTTCACCGGATTAGTCGCCGCGCGAGGTGCTTTCGTGAGCGTGGACTTTCGGGATTCATAGCGAGTCCACGGGACGGGTACGCGGCCAAGATCCCGGCCGCGGAGACGAATCGGCACGGTCGTCCACGCGTTCCAGTAGACGGCGGCTGCTTTCGCCTCGCACAAACGGACCTCGTCGACGGTGCTCGCGGTATCGAGCGACTTCCGCATGGCGTCGAATCCGCGGAAATCGGCGACTCGCAGCCGCGCGAGGTTCGCGCGTTGGCCGTCAAGCTTACGTCGAATCAGCTCGCGTGCGAGGTCCAGATCGAGACCGTTGGCGACCGCGAACGCCTGCGAGCGGCGAATCGGATGGCCGTCGTACCCAAACGGTACCGAATGGGTCAGCACGGCGCCGTCGGCGCTCAGGTGAATGAGGCCGGCTCCGATGGCTCGCAGCCACGCGAGGCTCTCTAAGGTAAGGGTGCCGCTCTTCCCGAGCAGCACGAGGCGTTCGAGCCCCGACCCCGTCCGGTCGAGCGCGATCGAACGGCGGCGCGGGCCGATGCCGTCCTCCACGCGCAGCTTGCCGTAGAGCACGCGCAGGCTGATACCGTAGCCGTCGGCGACGAGCACGCCGGCCCGGACTTGCAAGGGCGGATAGGGAAGCGTAAAGTTTTGCTGTTGCATTCGGGAGATCACACCTCCTGATTGTGACAGCTCTCGGCTCGTTCGCAGCGGGCCGAGAGCGCCTTGAGTGATTTAAGAGTTCAACGCGGGTATAGTCTTTTTCGCAAAGTTGGACTGCTCGATGGCCGACGCGAAGGTCGCGATGCTGCCGGTAACGCTGGCGCCATCAGCGATCGTGTTGGGGTTATTGCGGATCAGAAAAACGTTGACGAGGGCGCACGAGCACAGAATTGTAGGCGCCAGATCAGACTGAAGGAAGTTGGCAACCGCCGTTGCGCCGTCGACGATCGGCTTACACCAGTCGATCCGTACATCACCGCGCAGCCGTTCGTCGGTTCTAGCCTTTTCCACGACCACCATGACGCGTTTGGCGACGTTGGCGACGCGTTCGATTGCGCTGAAAAGCGCCGTAGTCATCCGAATGGAGTCTCGAAGCTCTTGATCGCTAACACGTTCCAACAGTTCGGATGGATGCGTCAAAAGCTCGTTCGCTGGGATCTCGCAAACGAGACCACGTAACCCAGGGATGCCGCCGAGGGCGGCAAACGGGCCAGCCCGCTGTTTAATCGGCGCGAGTAGCTCGGACAGGTCGAAATCCTCAGCATTGCCATCCTCACCGCGGAAGATCAGCATTTGCAGCACAGCTTCGGCCGCGGCGCGCGTATCATCGCGGAGGCCAGATGCATCGAGTACCGACTCGATCGCGATGTGCGCACCCTCGACGCGGTCATCTTCAAGCGGGCCAACGGGATGCTCGATGTAGCCATAAAGATCGGGAGCGAACTGCCGAAGAATACCAGCGAAACCCTCAAGCGCTGAAGCAATCACCTCTCGCGGTACTTCATTATCGGGCTGCGCTAACCACTCCCGAAGTATGGATGCCTTCTCACGCTGCGCAACGAGTTTCCACGATCGCACGCGCTTGCCGCTCGCGCGCCGTAGCTCTTCCGTCCGGATGTAAGCGCTGACGGTCGTTTCAGGAAAGCGCGAGGACCGCCCCCGCCGGCCTTTTTCGTATACCGTAATCGCCTTGGGTAGTTGTCCGGTGTCGCGAAGCTTTTTCAACCGCGCGCGCGACGGGGCACGCCATTTCCGCGGCTTGCATTCAGCGACCAGTCGAGCGTGGAGCTGGTCGTAGGTGAGATCTTCGATGGTTATTGATTTTAGCTCTTAGGCATATTCTCCTCTCAGAGCTTTATATTTTGAGCTCTCAGAGCGCTGAGCGTCGCCGGGTCTAAGGGGGTATGGAGAAGCCACGCGCAACCGTCTTGCCATCCTCACCGCCCCTCCGCTGGCGACCGGAATACGTCAACCTTTTACGCCGTCAATACGAGGCGCTCGATCGATGGTCGGATGAGACGGGCCTCCCCATCGCAGCTCTGATCCGAAAAGCGGTCGACGAGGCGCTGGTGCGTCGCGGCTTGGGCGGCCGGCCGGCGATCGTGGAGGCGCTATCGTGAGCGACGACGATCGCAAGACCCGCAGCGACAAGCCTTCGGTCGAGCCAATCTCACCCGAGCGGTGGCTCTTATCGCCGAGCACGACTGCCTTCGTTCTAGAGCGCGCCGATCGTCTTAAGACCGATCCGGCGACCGTCCTTGAAGATTTGGTGCTCGTCGAGCGCCGACGTGTGGAGGGCTCGATATGAGGAAGGCTGTCGACTACGAGCTCGTCGAGCGACTCCTCGGCGACGAATCCTTATCGTTCAACCAGATAGCGGACCTCGCCGGCTGCTCCTCATGGTCGGTTCGAAAATTTGCGCGCGAACTGGCCGGAGATACGAGACCAATGAAGGGCGGCGCCCAGATGGCGCCGCGCCGCGACGTACCGGCTAGTGAGCCGCTAGGAGTCGTGGGGTGGCTCGTCATCGGCGCCGTCGCGATAGCCTTTACCGTGCTGTGCATCATTGGTGCGCGACACAAGCCCGGCGAGTGGCCGCCGTATCCCGAGCGTGGGCCGATGTAGATGAAAGAGAAAGACCCGCGCGGCTACGCGGGTCGCGGAATCATTGTTCCTGGTCCTTCAGATTCGGCGACCGCGGCCGACCTCCTAGCTGCGACAGTCCGCACCGGGGATCCCTAGCGTGGCTGCGCGCAAAGTGTCGCCGCATACGCATTACCGTCACGCGCGCGCGAAGCTCGCGGACCTCGAAGCCTTGCGCGCTTCGCTGGAACGCTCTCGTCCACGAACGCGCGGAAGAAAAGCCGCCAAGACGCGGTCGCTCAACAAGCTCGCCCGCCAGATCCCGGCCGCGAAAGGGCTGCTCACCAAAGCGCGCAACGCGATCGCGCAAGCCGCCCGTGCGCGTACGTCACGCGGCGCCGCTTCAAAACAGAAGCGCAGCGAGGCCGCAAAGAGGGGGTGGATGGCTCGGCGTGCGCGGAAGGCTTCGGCCCCAATTCAGGCCGCGGCGACCCCGGGCCGTGGACTGGCGGTGCCTTTCCTTACTATAGAGAGGGGCGTCGTCGGGGTCTGGCCGCCCTCTAAAGACGACCGCTCGAAGGTCGGCAAGTACTGGCGCCAGGTCGATCGGCTGCTGGCGCATCAGCCCGCGTCGTTCGAGCAATTCGACGGTGATTCAATTTACGACGAGATTGGCGGCAAGCGACTCCCCTTCGTCACCAACATCGACGTAATCTTGGCGCACAGCGATGAGTTTGACTTCGGCCTCTTCTATCGCGACCGCCATGAGTATAAGAAGGTGGTGTGAGACATGCGCTGGCGGCCGAACGTAAACGCCGTGCGGCGCTATTGCCGCCCGGTTCCGCATGCGAGGCCTGCGGGACGACCGATACCCTCAAGCTCGACGCAAACCTAGCCCCGGTGCTCTGTGCTGACCATGCAGCCGTGGCGGCCGAAAAGAACGACTCCGAGCGCCATCATCCCGGCGGCCGGCGCTGGAAGATCGTGCTCGACCTAACACCGAACTGGCACCGGATCGTCAGCGCTTTGCAGCGGTTGCACAAGGGCGTGACGACCGGCAAGATGGCCGAGCTGCTCTACGGCATCGGCGACCTGATCTACGCGATTGCGGACTACGTAAACCAGTGCGAGGGGCAGGCGCCTCAATGAACCGACGCGAGATCGTCACTGACGTAGAAGAAGTAGAGTACGACCCGGTCGTCCCCGAGGTCGCGCCGTCGTCGATCTGCAAGGAGATCTTCGTCCGCGCCTACGCCGAGCCGCAGCGGCCGCGACGCGGCGGCGCCGTTGACCCCTGGGAGCCGCGCGCGCGGCCACCATCCTGGTTCGACGGTGAGTTTTTCGTGATTGACACCGAGACGGTTCGCCATCGGCTCACCTTCGGCGCATACGAGCGCTACAAGCGCGGCAAGTGCATCGAGCGGGCCGTGTTCTGCCACGACGACCTGCCGACGACCGAGCCCGAAGATTTCGCCCAGTTGCGCGCGATCTGCCAGAAGCTCGATGTGAGATTGTATTTTCTGGCCAACGTCTTCTCCGCGCATATCTGGCGGATGCGCCGTACGGGTGGCACCTTCGTCTTTTTCAACGCGAGTTACGACCTCTCGCGCCTCGCGAGCACCTGGCGGCCGGCCGTGGCCACCGCGAGGCGCGGCGCGCGGTTCATCAACGGCTTCGAGTTCATCCGCTCGTTCGAGACGTGGAAAGACCGGCACGGTAAGCCGCTCGTCGGCCCCGACGGCGCCCTGCAATCGCGGATCGTGGAGTGCCCGTTCGTGCGGATCCGCCGCGACGATCGTCACCACGTCCGCTACGACATGGGCCGCGCCAACGTGCTCGACCTCGCAACCGTCACGCACACGCTCACCGACCAAACGTATTCGCTGCCGCTCGCGTGTGCGGCGTTCGGTGTTGAATTCACGGCGCGTCCCGGCGAGCACGACGGTACGATCACCGAGGAAAACGTCGCCGGCTGCCTCTACGATGTCGCCAAGACTAGCGAACTGCTTTTTGTGGCCGGTCACGAGTACGATCGCCACCCGATCGATCTGCCGCCGTGGCACGCGCAGTCGGGCGCGAGCCTCGCGAAGGCCTACCTGCGCGCGTTCGGTGTGGCGCCGCGCTCAATCGTGCAACCGGACTTCTCTAAGGAGCACCAGGGCATTGCCGCCACCACGTACTTCGGCGGCCGCGTCGAGGCGCGTATCGTCGGAGAGCCGGTTCCCGTGACGTTTATCGACGCAGTAAGCAACTACCCCGCCGCGCTCGCGCTGCTCAATCTCTGGTTCGACCAAGTTATCCCCACGCGGCTGGAACCCGAGGAGGTCGACCCCGAGCGGGTCCAAAGGCTGCTCGACGAGCTGCACGAGGATCCGCGCCGGCTGCTCGATCCGGCGCTGTGGCCGCATCTCGCGTTCTTCGCACAGGTCGATCCCAACGCCGCGCAGTTGCCGACGCGCCCGACGATCCCCTCGCCGTACGTCTCGCGGCGCGCCATGGTCGCGCAGGATGCCGAGCGCATCTTGGCCGAGCAGCGCAGCGCGCAGGAGCCGTACTGGCGCGCGCTCGACGAATGCGGCGGCAAGATCATCCCCGACATGATCTTCGATCGTAAGCGCAAGCGTTGGGTTGGTGCCGGCGAGTTTGCCGAGGTACCGCGCAAACTTCTCGGCGCCAATCCGCGGCGCTCGACGACGGGCCGCGTCGACGGCAACCTCGATCGCATCACGCAGATCGTCCGCAACGCGCTGGGTGATCCAGAACTCACGACCAGCGACGTGCTCGACTTCTTTACCTCGCATGAGCGCCCATCGCTGGACACCGCGCGCAAGCTGGCTGCGGCCGATGTCCCCGATGACCTTGGTGATCCGGCCTCGCATCGCCTCGTGACGATCGGGCCGGTCACCTCGCAGACGCCCTTGTGGTATGGCGGCCCGGACCTCGCGGCGGCGGCGATCAGCGGATCGGGGCGTGCGCGGGTGCAGCGCGCGTGGCGTCTGCGCTCCGAGGGCATGCAGGACACGCTGCGATCCGTCGCGTTTCGGGGCGGCGAGAACGATCGCATCGATCCGCGCGTGACCAACCCGTTCCAGCGGCTCGTCGAGCTGCGCAAGCGCAAGACCGGCAATGAGCTCGACGACGACCTGCGATCGACGGGCTACAAAGTTATCGCCAACAGCGGCGCATACGGGATCTTCGTCGAGACGACGCCCGAAGACATCGACCCGAAGGCCTCGCGCACGCCGACGCGGGTGCGCGTATGGGGCATGCGCGCGTTCGAATCGCCGGTCGACCGGCCGGAGCGCCATAGCCCGCTCTGCTCGTTTCCGATTGCGGCGCTCGTAACGGCCGGCGCGCGGCTCTTGCTCGCAGTGGCCGAACGGCTCGTGCACGACGCCTGGGGCGAGGTCGCCTACTGCGACACTGACTCGCTCTTTATCGCCTCGACAGAGCACGGCGGCCTGGTCCCCTGCACGAACGGTCCCTATCGGCTGCCCGATGGGCGTCGCGCGGTCCGCGCGCTGCGGTGGGCGCAGGTGGACGATATTCTGCGCGAGCTCGCATCGCTCAAGGTCTACGATCTCGATGGTTCTTCGTTCAAGATCGAAGACGAGAACTTCGACGACGGCGGCGACCGCCGCGAGATCTGGTTCTACGGCTCGCGCGAGAAGTCGTACGGCCTCTTCGTGATCGGCGACGACGGGATGCGGGTGCCGGTCAAGACCAGCGCGCACACGATCGGCCAGTATCGCTCGCCCTATCCCACCGATCGGCAGCGCCGCTGGATCGGCGAGGCGTGGCAGTACGCGATGTGCGAAGTGCTCGGTGCACCGACGCCAACGCCGGCCTGGTTCGAGCTGCCGGCGACCTCGCAGCTCACGCTCACGACAGCGAACCTCATGGAGCATTACGCCAAAACGTGCGAGCCATTTGATTTCCTCGTGGTCGCGCAGCTCGCGTACCCTGGACTGCTGCGCTGCTGCGATACCCCACGGCCATCGAGCCTGCTCTATGCGGATCGCGCGAGGTGGCCTGAGCAGCCGTGGCGCTGCCTCAGTTGCGGCGCGCAGATCGATCCGTTCCTCGCGGATACCTCGCAGCCGATCTTCAAGACCTATCGCCGCGTGGTTGCGAGCCTCGCACATGCGGTCGAGCTCAAACGCCTTGGCGCCGACGGCTCGGAGCCGGCGCCTGGGGGAATTCGTGGACTGACGATTCCGCGACCGGTGCACGTCACTTCGATCGAGCACATGGGCAAAGAGGTCATCGTCGACCCAACCGACACGCCGGAAGAACTGACCGCCGAACAGCTCGGCGCAACCGATCCGGTGATCTATCGCGATGCGCGTAAAATGTACGATGCGCTGCGCGCACAGATCCGCGCCGCCGGCATATCTAGAGTCGCGCGGGAAGCGAAGGTGAGCCGTTCGGTGGTCAAGTCGTTCGTGAACCAAGGAACGGCACCCCAGCGGTCTACGCTCGCGAAAATCGAAGCGGCGCTGGGGGCTGGGTGCGTAGTCACCAGGCCTCCGGCCTCGATCGAAGGCAGGCAGGCAGCGACGAGGGCCGCCGGTCGGCGCCGCAGCATAGGCAGCCGTGGGCTGAGGCGGTTCCCGCCTTAGCAGTGTTGCTGCTGCGCTGGAACTGAGGGTCCAGGCGCCGAACGTCCCTAGCCGCTGGTTCGGTTCAGCTTCCGGGAGGTACGCACATGAGCACTTTGACCCGCTACGCGCTTACGATTGGTGCGGCTGCGGTATTATTGCCTGCCTGCGGCGCTTGGCAGCCGTCGACAGGCGCGCCGAATGCAATCAACGCGCCTCTTCTGAGGCCAACACTGCCACGACCCCTAGTAACGGCACGCGAACGGGTCCGGGGCGGCCTAGCCTACAGCGTCACCAAACCGCTATTATATGTTACAAACTACACCGCGAACTACAATGACGTGAAAGTATATCACGCTAGAGATAGGAGCCCCAGCCCGGTACAGACGATTACGGCTGGGATCGATTCCCCGATTGGCGATTGTCTCGGCGCCGACGGCACGCTCTACGTAACTAATGAGCCAGCTGATGGTCCTGGCTGGGTTTCGGAATATTCCTACGGTCAGACCCAACCTCTTAAGACCATCACGAAAGGCATTGGCAGTCCGGCCTTCTGCGCGATCGACGCGAAGGGGGACCTGTGGGTAACTAACCTTTCGGGCCCGAATGTAACCGAATATAGGAAAGGGTCAACGAGACCGTATAGCATCATTACGAATGGGATGGTATATCCTATCGGCATAGCCATCGACCACTTTGGCAATATGTACGTGTCGAACGGTTCGGGCGGATCGACCCTAAACGTTCAAGTCTACTCCCAGGGCAGCAAGTCGCCCTCCAGGACCATCACCGATGGGGTGACTTCCCCTGCGGGCGTTGCGGTGGACGCAAACGGTACTCTCTACGTTACGAACTATCTTCAAAACAACGTAGAAGAGTATCGCCTCGGCAAAAGCCATCCTTACCGGACGATTACAGAAGCGCTAGACGATCCGGTCGCAGTGACAGCTAACAAGAAGGGCTGGCTTTATGTCAGCAATTACGCAAATAACGTCGTCGTCGAGTTCGCACCTGGTTCTGTCACACCGTCACGGAGGCGGATCAGCAAAGGTCTGTACACTCCGGAAGGCTCTGCTTACTTTCCACCATTGCTGCCCTGAGCCACCCTCGGCTTTGGTAGGGTGGCCACGGGGTGCTTAACGTGAGCAAGCAAGCGATGGCGGCAAGTTCTTGCGTAAAAATCCTCAAAATCGCGCGCGCCGCTCATGCGTGACGGGATTACCTCGTTTTTGCTGCACTGCCTATATGCGCAGCAGGATCTCTCAACTCGCCGTTGCTCAGATGATAAAAGGCCTTGGAGGTGCGACACTGCGCGCAGCTCAGTGTGAAATCCTCGCATTGGCGACCTTAGGACGCCGAAAATCTAAGGCCTCAGCATTTAGTCGAGAGAGGTGAGGCCTAGCGACCCCACCAGGCGTGTGCAGAGGCGTTCGTACCGCGGCGAAGGAGAGTCTGGCGGGCACCAGGTTGCTGCCGAGGCCTGGCCGGTCTTGCTCGTCAAAACTTTCTCAGGCGCACCTGTTCCATAAGCCACAAACTGAAAATCTGGCAGCGCTGCCGGTCGGTTGGCCTCCCCCGCGGGTAGCCGTTTGTAATTCGCGTGGGAGCCCATAGCAGACTGGGAGATAACGCCAAACAGTTTCGAACCCGTTCCTTGCCTCTAGTGCTTAACAAGCGATAAAAGCTCTAATTCACCATAATATCAGGCAAAGCTGGATTTGTCCGCCCTTTTTGTCACAGCTTTGTGCCGTTATGATCGTTGCTGCTGATGGAATTTTTAGTTCGGCGTCTGGTGCAACGAGGACACGTTGGCTTTGGAGCCGCCGAATCGGAACAAGCTTAGCATAGCCGGTGAGATCCGGCTAAGGCTTCTTTAAAGCAACGACACATTGGAAAAAGATAAGGGAAACTAATATGCCGACTCCTGATGTAGTAATCAACAACAATTACCCCGGCGTCAACTATGAGCCAACCGAGACTACTGGCACGCCTCTCTACCATGAGGACCGGGAGGTTTCGCTCACTGGTGGACCTGGATCGCAACAATATCGGACCGTTAATGCCCAGTTGAGTAAGGCCCCCCCGCAGTGGGCCCTTGTGACGTCCGGGCAGCCCGCCTACGCGACAGTCCAGAACCCGGATGGGTCTATCCACTACTTTACGAAGGCCGCAAGCTCCGCACCGTGGACCACCTGGGACGGCAGCGACAACAACACCGTCTATAATGGCGTTGACTTCGGAATGTCGCCGAGCATTGCCGATAACAGCACAGCCTTTTTGGCCGCACTCAATGCAATCATCGCGGGTGGCGGCGGTACCCTTTTCATCCCATCGGGGAGCTACACATTTACGCACGGCGTCAGCCGCACCGCGCTGGCAGCGGAAGATGTGGGCATCATCATTGCCGGGACTGGTGCGACAGAACTCGTGGCGAATTTTGGCTCGACCGGCGGCACGCTATTTAGCTTTGATGGCTTCAATACTGAGGGCAACGGAATTCGATTCCACAACTTGCGCATAACCTACGCGACATCACCGAGCCTCCCGGCGATGGGCCCTGCCGTTTACGTAAAGAGCTGCGAAAATATCTCCTTCGATCAGGTCTACTTTTCCAACTGCCCCGGAGTCTTGTTTGACGACAACATGTCGCTCCAGTGCGGCTTGACCGACTGCACGATCGACTACGCGACAGGTACCAATAATCAAATAATGGTCGTCTTTAGCGGCTCCGAAGACTACATCCACAACTGCGTGATCCGACAAAAGCCCAAGAGCCAAATGGGGGCTCCCCTGGGCTGCACGGGAGTCCAGATTCAATCGGCCACCGAGCCGTACATAACTAACACGCACATTTCTGACTTCGATACCGGGATCAGTATCGTCGGTGGCGGGAAGTATCCGCTATGGGCGCACTTCGCGAATATCGCATGTCAAAGCAACGCAAACTCAGTATTAATCGAGCCGACGTCAAGCGCAGGGCAAATCTATGACGTAATGTTTGACAACTGTATCCTCTCGCAATCGGCGGACTCGACTGAGACAACGCCAGGCGTTAAGATCGACACAAACGGCGGCCCAAATTCTAATGTCGCCGACATCCAGTTTAATAACTGCATAATTCGAGACTGGGGTGGCGCAGGCATTCAAATAAACGCTGGGCAGGATATTATAATCGATGGATGCCGGGTCGGTTCGTGTGCGGTGCGAACAGCGGCGGACACCGGCGGAATCACAATCACCGGTGCAGCGGCGAATGTGGTTGTTAACGCGTGCGACTGCTCAGGAACGGTGCCAGGCGGGCTTGGGCAACAACCCTACGGCATTTCGGTCATCGCCGCGGTCGCAGGAGCCTACATTCGAGGCTGCATTCTGACGGGCAACAAAGATGGCGCAGTCTTTACTAACCCTTTTTCTGGCACGCAGATAGAGATCACGGATTGCTCCGGCTACAACGATCAGGGCACAGTGTTACAAACGACTTCTCCGACAGGAACGTTTAAGAATACGAGCGGGTGGACCAATGCGCCTAACGGGTGGTTTGGTCCGATCGCTTTCTACGTGACGAGCTCAGGGCACGTCACAATAGATGGCACAGACACCAATTTGAGCAGTGGAGGATTCACGCTGTCGTCCGGCGAGAGCGCCTCAATCGCGGGCATTATTTCCCATTTTTTGGCCGTAGGGAAATAGGGACGATCGCCAAAGGGCGAGCGCGCCTGTCTAGCTCGCCCCCGTCGCTTCAGCAGCCGGCGTTCGGCTCCAGCCAACGCCAGCCGGTGATGAATCCCCTCGCCTGACAGCCGGACCGGAAGCTCCGGTGCCCTTATGTAGTATCCCTCGGCAAAAACGACGTAATCATTAAACACTAAATGCGAAGGCTAGGGCCGTATATAGCCAGCGAGCTCGAAAAAGCCTTGTACCATATAGCGTTTTAGACGTTCCGCATTTTTGCAAACGACACTGCAAAGTTTGCACGAGGCGCGACGGCTGGGCGCATAGTTGAAAAAGCCTTATTCTACAGGCCTTTTCGCGAGGCCGGCGGATCCGCGATCGCGCACGAGGGTGGCCGGTTTTGACCCCCTTCCCCTATCCCGCTATGCGGCGGCGCCATGGCATTTTTTGTATTTGCGTCCGCTGCCGCAGGGGCAAAGTTCGTTGCGGCCGACCTTCGGTTGTTCGCGCTGCATCGGCTTGGCGGGCGATTCGTCGTCCTTGTTCGTGTGGAACTGTTGAACGCGGCGGCCGCTGCCGGGCATCGGGCCGAGCATCTGCTCCACCTGCTCCGGCGGTAGCGCGTTACCTGCGGCGACCGGTTGCGGAACGAGCTCGCCCGACGGGATCGGTTCGAACTGCGGCCCCGGCAGCATCTGCGGCTGCGGCGGACCGTGCTCTATCACCACGCGGAACACGCCCTTGATCGCCTCGTCGGCGATGTTGTTCTTCAGCGACTCGAAGATCTCGAACGCTTCCTTCTCATACTCTACGCGCGGGTCTTTTTGGCCGTAGCCGCGCAGCCCGATGCCGGTCTTGAGGTGGTCCATCACGTACAGGTGGTCCACCCACTGCCGGTCGATGATCGGCAGTAACAGGTAGCGCTGCTCGACCACGCGCAGGATCTCCGGAGTTACGTCCTTCTCCTTCGTCTCGTACGCCGCACGCGCGCGCTCGCGCAGCACGCGGCGGATCTCCTCGCGGTCCTTGCCGGCGATATCCGTCACCGATAGCTCGCGCTTGATCGGGAAGATCAGCTCGAGCGCGTTGAGCATCTCGTCGAGATCCCACTCGCTCGGGTGCGCATTCTCCGGCGCGTTTTCCTCGACCGCCTCATCCACCTTGGCCTCGAGCGTCTGCAGCATGAACGTCCGCGAGTCGAAGTTGCCTTCCAGCGTCGCGCGCCGATCCGCGTAGATGATCGTGCGCTGCTTGTTCATCACGTCGTCGTATTCGAGCACGTGCTTGCGGATCTCGTAGTTGTGGTTCTCGACCTTGCCTTGGGCGCGCTGGATCGACTTCGTCACGAGTCCCGACTCGATCGGCTGCTCGTCGGTGAAGCCGACGCGCTCCATGATGTTCGTCATCCGCTCGCCGCCGAACAGCCGCATAACTTCGTCTTCGAGCGACACGTAGAAGCGCGACGAGCCCGGATCGCCCTGGCGCCCCGAGCGTCCGCGCAGCTGGTTGTCGATCCGCCGCGACTCGTGACGCTCCGTCCCGATGATGTGCAGGCCGCCGTTTCGCGCCACGCCCTCGCCCAGCTTGATGTCGGTGCCGCGACCTGCCATGTTGGTGGCGATCGTCACCTGGGCTTCCTGCCCGGCGTCCTTGACGATCTCGGCCTCTTGCTCGTGGTACTTCGCGTTGAGCACGTTGCACTCGACGCCCTTGCGCCGCAGCATCGTCGCCAGCAGCTCGCTCTTCTCGATCGAGCGCGTGCCCACCAGCACCGGCCGCCCCTTCTGGTGTTCCGCGATGATCTCGTCGACGACCGCGTCGAACTTGGCCTTCTCCGACTTGTAGACGATGTCGGAGTTGTCTTTGCGAATCATCGGCATGTTCGTCGGCACGATCACCACGTCGAGGCCGTAGATGTCGCGGAACTCGCGCTCCTCGGTCTTGGCCGTGCCGGTCATGCCGGCCAGATGCTCGTACAGCCGGAAGAGGTTCTGGAACGTAATCGTGGCGAGCGTCTGATCCTCGCCGCGCACCTTGATGCCTTCCTTCGCCTCGATCGCCTGATGGATGCCGTCGGAGTAGCGGCGCCCGTACATCAGGCGTCCGGTGAACTCGTCGACGATGATCACCTCGCCGTCCTTCACGATGTACTGCTGGTCGCGGTGAAACAGGTTCCACGCCTTCAGCGCGGCGTTGAGCTGGTGCGCCAGCTCGATGTTGCGCTGATCGTACATGTTCTGGATGCCGAGCATCTTCTCGACCTTGGCGACGCCCGCTTCCGTGATCGGAACCGCGTGCGCCTTCTCGTCGACCGTGTAGTCCTCGCCCTTCTTTAACCGCGGGATGATCTGCGCGAACTTTTCGTACAGCTCGCCCGACTCTTGCGACGGCCCGCTGATGATCAGCGGCGTGCGGGCCTCGTCGATGAGGATCGAGTCCACCTCGTCGACGAGCGCGAAGTACAGCTCGCGCTGCACCAAGTCTTCGACCTGCCACGCCATGTTGTCGCGCAGGTAATCGAAGCCGACCTCGTTGTTCGTCACGTAGGTGACGTCGCAGTTGTAGGCCGCGCGGCGCTGCGCCGGATCGAGGCCGTGCTGGATCACGCCGACGGTCAGGCCCAGGAACGTATAGATCGGGCCCATCCACTCGGCGTCGCGGCGCGCGAGGTAGTCGTTGACCGTGACCAAGTGGACGCCGCGCCCCTCGAGCGCGCGCGCGTACACGGGCAGCGTCGCGACGAGCGTCTTGCCTTCGCCGGTCTTCATCTCGGCGATCCGCCCCTCGTACAGCACCTGACCGCCCATGATCTGCACGTCGAAATGCCGCATGCCGATGGTGCGTTTGCTGGCCTCGCGCACGACCGCGAACGTCTCGGGCAGCATGTCGTCGAGCGACTCGCCCTGCTCTAGCCGGCTCCTGAACTCGGCGGTCTTGGCCTGGAGATCGGCGTCCGAGAGCGCCGCCATCTCCTCTTCCAACAGATTGACGGCTCGAGCCGTGCGCCGAAGGCGCGCGACCTCTCGCTCGTTGCCGTCGATGATTCCCTTGAGAAACGCCATGGACTCTTAGGGCACAATACCCAATCCGGTGACCGCGCCGGGCGACTTGTACGACGTATGTGGAGCGTCACCGTCTGCGCCGGCTTGGAAGATCAAGACGGTTCCGGCGCCGGTGCTCGTCTGATCCGCCACGTAGATGATGCCGGCCGCGTCGACCTTCACGTCGGTCGGCGCAATCAGCCCCGTGTTGCAGCCGTGGATGTCGCGGATGGGCTTCTTGTATCGCAGGCCCTTGTGATACGCGGGGAACACAAGGATTGCCGGGCCGAAGCGCGAGCTGCAGCCGGCCTTCGGCCTGCCCTGATCCGCGATATAGATGTTTCCGCTCGTGTCGAGCGCGATGCCGACCGGCGTGACGATGCCGCTGGCCGCCGTGATCGTGAAACGCGGGAAGATGTTGACCGGCGTCGGCGTCGGTGTGGGCGTCGGCGTCGGGCTCGGTGAGGTACTCGGCGTCGGCGTCGGGCTCGGCGTCGGCGTCGGCTTGGGCGTCGGCGTCGGCTTGGGCGTGGGCGACGGTGTGGGCAGGATGAAGCTCTCGACGTTGGCGCCCGCAATGTTGGTCACGTACAGCGCGCCGGTCGGGTCGAGCGCAACGCCGCCAGGCAGGTGCAGATTCGGCCGCGGCCCCGCGAGCGACTGGTACGGTTCGACGGTGCCGGTGCGATACAGCAGCACCCGGTTCGGATACGTGATCTGCGGATCGTTGTCGGCGATCACCATGAGGTTCGGCGCCGGGCTCGATGAGCTGGACGCATCGGGCTTCGGCTGCCTCGGCGTGATCGCGACGCCGCGGGGGCGCCCGATCAGCGGCGCCGACGCGATCGGCAACACGTTGCCCGTCGCGAGCGCCTCGAACTCGATCAGCAGCGCCTTGTTCGTGCTCGGATTGTAGTTCGTCACCCAGAGATCCGAACGATGATCGAACGCCAGGTATTGGGGGCCGTCAAGCGTCGTGCTGGAGCCGCCGATATTGAACGAGGGGCCACCGCCGTTCTTCGTTCCATTCGAGTAGATGCTGATCGCGTTCTGATTGCTGTTGGACGCATAGAGTGTCTTCGACGGGAAGTTCGGACCCACGTCAACCCCGGTCGTATTACCGAGGTTGCTGCAGGCCATGATCCCCGCCGCCAGCACGAGCACGAAAAACCCTGCCGTCAGCTTAGGCAGCATTCGTTTTCCCCAACGTCATCACGCTGCGGACCCCTTTCTCTTCTAATGACAAGTACTGCGGAGGTGCGCTTCCCCCAGCGGCCCCAGTTTCCTGGCCCCTTGCGTGGTGAGCGAGGAACCACCAGCAGGCGGCCGCTACCAGGACGAGCAGCAGGAACGTCGCGAGCAGCCGGCGCAGGCGCCGCCGCACGTAGGCCGGCCGGCTCGACTCCGTGTCGATGATCTGGCGCCGCATCGTCCTTAAACCGCGCGGCGCAAGGGATGGTTGAGCTCGTCGGTGTGAACGAGCTTGAGCAGCTCTCCCACGGTTACGAACTTATACCCGGCCTGCTTGAAGCGCTGGACCACGTAGGGCAGCGCCTCGATCGTCGCCAGCTTGCCGCTGTGCAGGAGCACGATCTCCGGCGCGGTCGCATAGGCAAGCAGATGGCGCTGCAGCCGGTCGACGGTAAGCGTGCGCCAGTCGCCGCTGTCGTCGGTCCACAGCACCACCGAGTATCCGAGCGCCTGAGCGATCTTCAGTGTTCGCTCGGTATACCGCCCGTGCGGTGGACGCATCAGCGTGCGCACGGCCGGATCGTGGCTGAGCGCCCACAACGCGTCGCGCCCTTCGAGGATCTCCCGGCGCACGGTGTCCGCGGATTCTTGATCGAGGTTCGGATGGGTATACGTGTGATCGCCGATCTCGTTTCCGTCGGCCTCGATCCTGCGCGTGAGCTCGGGCCATTGTTGCGCGTCGGCGCCGATAAGAAAGAACGTCGCGGGCACTCCCAGATCATGCAAGACGTCGAGCAACATCGGCGTGTAGACGGGATACGGCCCGTCGTCAAAGGTCAGCGCGATGAGACGCGGACGTCCCGAGCGATCCTCGGTGGGAAGCTCGTGCATCACGCGAAAGAGTCGCGCGCCGACGTCGCTCGAGAACTCGAGATGCACGTTCGTGCTGGGCGTGACCAATGCCGGTGGCACGGCGCTGCGGTGCACGACGGCGCGCCACGCGCCGGCGATCAATGCGACGACCGCGGCGACGGCGATGATGCCCTTGGTCTGCGCCGACACCAGCTGCGAAGGGTTACGAGTGATCCGGCAGCGAGTCGGCCGACGACTCCGTCACGAGATCGCTGCCGACGATGACCGTGACGTCGCTGGTCTGCGTCGCCGTCGGGACCGGCGAGCTGCTCGGCGCTCGATCCGGCACGACGACCGCCTTGCGCAGGGTGTGCGGCAGCGCGCTGCGCACCTTGGCGCCGGCGAACGTGACGCTGGAGTGTTCGTGGATCTCGGTCGTTCCGTAGTTCGAGCGGTCGGCGTCGCCCACGTCGCCGATCGTGAATCCGGCCTGCTTCAGCACGGTCGCGACGCGCCGAGCGGCGCCCGTAACGCCGCTGCCGTTCTCGACGTCGACGCGCAGCGTGTTCGGCGCGATCGCCGCGAGCGCCATCGCGTCGGGCGACGGCACCGGCGCGGTCGGCTCGGTCAGCATCGTGGCAACCAGGTGCGCGCGCGCGCCGGAGTCCGGGACGAGCGAGTCGCCATAGCCGGGCAGATTCACGTCGTCGGTATACGGAACCTGAGCAGCGACCACCGACGAATCGGACATTCCCTGGTAGTAGTTCGCGATCGACAGCAGCTCCGAGTCGGCGAGGTCCGTCTGCACGTATTTACGGAAGACCTGGACGAGGTCGCCGAAGTGGAGCAACGTATTGATCTGGTCGCCCTTGACCTTGGCGACCAGGGCGTGCAGAAGTTGTTGTTGCCGCATGATGCGGCACGGATCGCTGCACCAGTCGTGGCGGAAGCGCATGTACGCAACCGCGCGCTCGCCGTTGAGATGCTGCAGGCCTTCCTTTAAATGGATGTGCAGGTGGCCCCAGGTGTCGTCGTAGTCGAGCGTGTCGCCGGTGCAGCCCGTCTTGTAGCGCAGGCAGTTCGACGACTTGACGTACAAGTTCACCCCGCCGATCGCATCCACGAATTCCTTCGTCGCATCGATCCGCAGGACCGCGTAGCGGTCGAATCCGGGGATCCCCAGCCACTGTGAGATGACGCTCTTGGCCTCCTTGACGCCGCCGTCGGACTGCGCCTGGTTGATCTTCGCCTGCGAGCCGTTGGGCAACGTGGCGATCATGTCGCGCGGGATCGAGAGCTGGTAGATCCGCTTGTTGGCAAAGTCGAGGTTGACCGCCCAGATGACGTCGCTGCGCGAGTTGGTCGAGAACTCCTCATCCTTGTCCGTGTAGTCATAGTCGAGACCCTCGACGAGCACGAGCAGGTTGTTCTTGCCGAACACCTGCTGCGGCGCAGGCACGAAGATCTGTGTGATCGCCGTGACGGGATTCTTGTGCTCGAAGACCGCATAGCCTACCAGCGTCGAAACGAGGCCGATCGCGACGATCCCGGCGATGGTGAGAATGCGCCTACTCAACAAACCTCGCGCTCCGCCGGTATCGCTCTGCCGAAGAAATCGAATGGGCCGTGTCCTTCGAGCCGCACGTGCGTAAAGTCGCCCACGCTGGCCTGGCCGGTGAAGTAAATACCGCCATCAACCGCAGGCGCTTCACCGTCCGACCGTCCAAACCATGCTCGGGATTCTCCCAGGTAGCGGCGCAAACCGTCGCGCTCGCGCAGCCGGCGCGATTCTTCTACCAGTACGCGCACCGTCGTGCCGCAGCGTTTGCTGCGCGCTCGTTCCGAGGCAAGCCGTTGCGCTTCGCGCAAACGGATCAAACGCTGCCGGCGCCGCCGAGCGCCGACGCGATCGGCAAGTCGTGCGGCCGGCGTGCCCTCCTCCGCGCTGTATTCGAAGAAGCCCACACGATCGAGCTGCGCGCGGCGTATCCACTCCTCGAGGTAAGCGACGTGCTCGTCGGTCTCACCGGGGAATCCCACGATGAACGTCGAGCGCATCGTGATGCCGGGAACGCGCGCGCGAAACTCCTCGATGAGCTCGAGATAGCGCTCGCCGTTGCTCGGGCGCAGCATGGCGCGCAGCACGTCCGGATGCGCGTGCTGCAGCGGCATGTCCATGTACTTGCAGACCTTGGACAGGCGCGCGATCGCGTCGATCAGCTCGCGATCCACGGTAGCCGGATAGAGATACAGGAGCCGAATCCACTCCAGGCCGTCGATCTCGTGCAGCCGCTCCAGCAGCTGGGCGAGACCGCCGCGGCGCATGCCGCGATCGCGGCCCCACATCGACGTGTCTTGAGCGATCAGCACGAGCTCCTTGGCGCCGCCCGCGACCAGCGCCCGCGCTTCCGCGCAGATCGACTCCGCGTTGCGGCTGCGGAACTTTCCACGTAGCGTGGGGATGATGCAGAACGTGCACGGATGATCGCAGCCCTCGGCGATCTTCAGGTAGGCCGTGGCGCGCGGCGTCGTTACGAGGCGCGGCAGAAAGTCGTGTTCCGGCTCCGCCTCCAGCTCAAGCCGCACCGGCCGGCGGCCGGCCTCGACGTCGGCCAGCAGCTCGACGATCCCGGCATACGCCCCGGTACCGACCACGCCGTCGATCTCCGGAATGAGGCTCTGCAGCTGATCGCCGTAGCGCTGCGCCAGGCATCCGGCGACGATCAGCTGCTGCCCCGCGCGCTTACGCGACGCGTGCTCGAGGATCGTCTCGGTCGACTCCGCCTTCGCCGGATCGATGAACGCGCACGTGTTGATGACCACCGTGTCGGCACGGTCGGCCTCGGCCTCGAGGCGCCAGCCGGCGCCGCCGAGCTTGGCGATCATCACCTCGGTGTCGACGAGATTCTTCGCGCAGCCCAGGCTGACGAACGCCACGCTCGGCATGCGTTAGCGGTAGTTCACGAACTGCAGGGGCAGCTCGAAATCCATCGAGCGCAGCGACGCCATGACCTTCTGCAGGTCATCCTTACTCTTGCCCGACACGCGGATCTGTTCGTCTTGGTACTGCGCGTTCACCTTGAGTTTTAACGACTTGATCCGCTCGATCAGCGCCTTGCTCTGATCCTTGGGGATGCCGCTGCGCAGCGTGACTATCTGACGCACGGTGCTCCCGGCGGCGGGCTCGACCGCGCTGAAGTCGAATGCCTTGATGTCGATGCCGCGCCGCACGGCCTTGCCTTGGAGGACGTCGACGACGTTCTTCATCTTGAGCTCGTCATCGGAGATCAGCGTGATCTTCTTACCGTCGAATTCGATGCTCGTCTTCGAGTGCTTGAAGTCGAACCGGTTCTCTATTTCTTTGCGCGTCTGATTGAGCGCGTTGTCGAGTTCCTGCCCATCGACGCGCGAGACCACGTCGAACGAAGATTCGCCCGCCAAACCTTACTCTCTCCTTATTATAGTGTGAACGCGTGCTCCACGACGTCGCCCTGCTTTCCCAGTTTTCCGACGTCTTTTCCGTCGACGTAGATCTCCACGCCGCCGGCGTTTCCGATGCGTACGAGGGCGTTCTTCCCGTGGAACGTCTTCGACGTTCCGGCCGGAAACGTGCCTTCCATGCTAACATTGCCGTCAACCGTGACGCGCAGCCAAGAGGGGGAGGAGAGGACCAGCGCGAGCGACTTGGCGCCGGCGACCGACGGGGCCGGCGTGTTCGGCGGCGGCGGGGTGACAGCGGGCGCCGTAGGGCTCGCCGCCACCGGGGCCGCGCTGGCCACGGCGGTCGGCAGGCCGGTCCTGCGAGGCATGGTCAGCTCGGTGAATACGACGAAGGCGATCAACAGCACGGCCACCGTGGCCGCGCCCCAGAGCAGGGCCGCGCCCGCCCACGGCGGCACACCGCCGCGGGGCTCCGGTTCGCGTGCGGTGGTCGTCTGCGGCAGCGGCTGCGTGCTGTTAAAGGCGGCGACGGCCTCCTCCGGGTCCAACCCTAGGAAGCGTGCGTACGTCCGGAGGAAGCCGCGAACGTACACCGGGGCGCCGATCGTGTTCCAGTTCTCGTCCTCGATGGCGGCCAGATAGAGGGAGCGAATTCGGATCTGCTCGGCGACGTCCGAAAGCGACATGCCGCGCGCCTCGCGGGTCGCGCGAAACCGCTCACCCAGCGCTTCAGACGCTCCTGACATTTGGGCTTTGAGTTAGCTTCGCCCTAGTGTTATCCTGTTCGCGAAAGTCATATGGCAAAAGAGCGTGTCGTTGCGGCTATGAGCGGCGGAGTTGACTCCGCGGTTGCCGCCGGTCTCTTGCTCGAAAGCGGTTACGACGTCGTCGGAATCACGATGAAGATGTACACGCCGACGCGGCCCGCGCACGCGCGGAGCTGCTGCGGCATCGACGACTTCGACGACGCTCGGCGCAGCGCCGCGGTGCTCGGAATTCCCCATTATGTATTGGATTTCGAGGAAGCGTTCCGGCGCAACGTCGTCGAGCGATTCGTCAGTGACTACGCCGGCGGCCGTACGCCCAACCCGTGTGTGTCGTGCAACAACTTCGTCAAACTCGGGACGCTCGCGCAGTATGCGGATCGGCTCGGCGCGCGTTACGTCGCCACGGGTCACTACGCGCACGTCGAGCGCCGCGACGACGGACCGCATCTCTTCCGCAATCCGCACGCGAAGGATCAGGCCTATGCGCTGGCGCAGCTGACGCCCGCGCAGCTCGCGCGCCTGCTGCTGCCGCTCGGCGAGCTCGACAAGCGCGCGACGCGCGCACACGCGTCGCGCCTGGGACTGCCGGTGCACGACAAGCCGGAATCGCAAGACGTCTGCTTCGTCGAGGGCGGCGACTATCGCGACGTGATCAAGCGCATGCGTCCGGAGATCGAGGCGGCCGGCGCGATCGTCGGGACGACCGGCGAGCACCTCGGCGAGCACGCCGGAATCGCGTACTACACCGTCGGACAGCGCACGCGCCTTCCCGCCAGCAGCGCGGGTCCGCGTTACGTCACGCGCATCGATTCCGCCACGAACACGATCGTCGTCGGGCGCGAAGACGAGCTACTTTCGGACGAGCTCGAGGCGACTGAGCTCAATTTGATTCGCCCGGAGCGCTTCGCTTCCGGCGAAACGACGGTGCGAGCGATGATCCGCTATCGGGCCGCTCCGGCGCCCGCGGTCGCAAACGTGCTCGGCGGCGGCCGGCTGCGGCTGCGCTTCGAGCGGCCGCAGCGCGCTGTTTCCCCCGGCCAGCTCGTCGCGCTGCTCGACCCGGCCACCGACGAAGTCCTCGGCGCCGCCACCATCCTCCCGATGGGACACTGACCGGCGCCGAAACCCCGGCGGCGGCAGCGCCGTACATGCCTCGGTGAACCGAGCTTGGAGATGGTCCCTAATCGGCGTCGCCATTGCGATTGCCGTCACGTCGATCATGGACGCGACGGGCCTCTCGGTCTTCAGCGCCCTCCCCCTGTTCCCGTTGCTGGCGATCTTCTGGTACGCGCAGCGACTCTCGGCAACCGAGGTCGGCTTTACGTGGGGACGTCCGCGTGCGCTGCGATGGTACGCGATCGCCGTGTTCTATCCGGTTGTCCTCATGGCGATCCTTGCGGGCATCGCGGCGCTCACCGGCGCGCTGAACCCGGCCGCCGCGCCGCATCATAAAACGAGCGCGTGGCTCAATCTGTTGCTCCTGACGGTAACGACGATTCCCGTCGCACTGGTCACCGAGGAGGGATTCTTCCGCGGGTGGCTCTGGGCGTCGCTGCGCCGGGCGGGCGCTGCGCCGATCGTTACGCTGGTCTTCACGAGCGTTGCCTTCGCGCTGTGGCACTGGTCGTCAGTCGTGCTGCCGACGGGATACAATCCGCCGCTCGCACAGGTTCCCACGTTCATGGCCAACGCGGTACTGCTGGGCGCCATTTGGGGGATGCTGCGGCTACGCTCGGGTTCGCTGGTCGTGTCGAGCGTGAGTCACGGCGTCTGGAACGGCCTTGCGTACGTACTCTTCGGTTTTGGAACGCACGTGGGCGCGCTCGGCATCGGCAACACCGCGATCTTCGGGCCGGAGGTCGGCGTTCTCGGCGTGCTCCTCAATGCGATCGGCGCGCTGGTGCTGTGGCGGATGCTGGGATTCGCGCGCTGGGGATCGGGGACGCGCACGTCGGATTGAAGGTCACGCCGAGGCGGCCGGCGGCTCCATCGTCCGAAGATAGTACACGAAGACGCCTCCGCCTATGACGAGCAAGACCAGCGAATCGAGAATGAAGCGCAACGTCAGCTCGCCGCGGATCAGGGCTTCGATGACCCACGCGGCATCCGTAAGCACGACGATCGACGCTACCACCAGCGTCAGGTACGTGAGCCATCGCCGGACGCCCGACTCATAGAGGTCGCTGCGGTTCCGCAGCTCGCGCGCAATCAGCGAGTGGACGTACACGAACGCAGGAAACGCGACGATGACGGCGGCGATTTGCCATGCCATGGCGTCGCGAAGCGACCCGTAAAGCGCCGGTTGGGACGGATCGGGCAGCCAGTAGGCAATCAAACGATAGAATATCTGACCCAACGCCACGGTCCAGAAGCCGAGCGTGATGAAGTTGAGCAGATAGAAAAACGCGTCGCGCGAGTTCTCCGCGGCCTGGTATCGCTGCGGCAGCGGCGCTCCCAGCCGGTCGGCATAGAACGCCGAATATGCTTTATAAATGCGCCGTTCGGGCCACCCGTTTTGCCGCAGCAATGCGACGACGAAGTCGTCGCTGATGTTCTGCTCCTTCGCAGAGCGCAGGAAAGCAAGCAGTTCTGCGTCCGAATCCTGTCGCAAGCTCATTCCTTCGACTGCGCTCGGCTGCGCCTCGCTTCGCTCAGGATGACACGGCTAGGGCGAGGTCGTCACGGAGGTTCCAGTACGTGTCGCGGAGGACCGGTTTGAAGCCGGCCTTTAGGATCAGCTCCTCGAGGTCGCGGCGCGTCGCCTCGTTGGTGCTGCCGGCGTCGTGTACGACTTGCTCTTCGATGATCGTTCCGCCCATGTCGTCACAGCCGTAGAACAGCGCGAGCTGACCCATCTTCAGGCCAGGCGTGAGCCATGATGCCTGGAGGTGCGCGAAGTTGTCGAGATAGAGCCGCGAGATCGCAAGTACGCGCAGGTACTCGAGGCCGGTGGCCTCCCTGCCGCGCAGCGGCGTCTTGAACGGCACGTAGTACCACGGGATAAAGGCGGTGAACCCGCCCGTCTCGTCCTGGAGTTCACGCAGAACGTGCAGATGCTCGATGCGCTCGGCCGCGGTCTCGATGGAGCCGAACATCATGGTCGCCGTCGTCGGCATGCCGAGCAGCTGTGCCTCGCGCATCACGCCCAGCCACTCGTGCGGCTGCACCTTGCGCGCCGAGATGCGCTTGCGCACGCGTTCCACCAGGATCTCCGCGCCCGCGCCGGGCAGCGACTTCATGCCCGCGGCCTTCAGGCGCACCAGAACCTCGCGCGTTGAGATGCCCTCAATGTACGCGATGCCGACGATCTCCGACACCGACAGCGAGTGCAGGTCCGCCTGCGGGTACTCCGAGCGTACCCGCTCGAAGAGCGTCTCGAACCACTCAATGCCGAGCTCCGGATTCACACCGCCCTGGATCATGATCTGGGTCGCGCCCTGGTCCACGGCATACTTTACGCGGTCGAGCACCTGATCGTGCGACATCGTGTAGCCTTCTCTGTGATGCTCCGGCCGAAAGAAGGCGCAGAACGTGCAGTGCACGTTGCACACGTTCGTGTAGTTGATCGTCGTGTCGATCACGTACGTAACGACACCGGGCAAATGCATCTGCATGCGCCGCGCGTGCGCCGCGGCGCCGAGCTCGTGGATGTCCGCCTCGTTGTAGAGGCGCAGCCCCTCTTCGAAGTCGAGGCGTCCTCCGCCGGCCGCGCGGTCGAGCAGACTAGCCAGCGAGGGCACTTGCGCCCTCCCGCAGCGGCGCCGGGACGTCGGGAATCGCGCCGATCTCGACGAGCTCGCGGCAATACGCCGCCAAGCCGTTGCGCGCGGCGGCGTGGAACATGAAGTTGAGTTTTCCGAAGTAACTCTCGTAGAAGCCCGCGGGACGCGCGATCGTGCGCTGCGCGAGCGCGACGACTTCAGGCGAGTGCGAGCGCGACCACGTGTACGCATCGGTCAGCGCGTGCATGCAGGCGTGAAACGGCGCGGGATCGCGTTCGTACGCGTCGCGGCGCGCGGCCCACACGGCGAACACCGTCTGGTGGCCGCTCCACTCGTGCCACAACCTTCCCAGATCGTAAACGATCTCGGCCGGGAATCTTTCGATCGCATCGATCGCGGCGTCGCCGATCAGGAGCGTCGGATCGCCTGCGGACGCGCGCTCGCGCGGCTTGCTCTCGTCCACGTATTTCGGCCGCACGCGATAGCGCTGCTCAAGAATGATCCGCAAGAGGTAGCGCCCGCTGGCCGACTCCTCGCTGATGTAGACCTTCGAGCTCCCCAACAGCGCCGGCGGCTTGCGCGAGACGAGCACGACCGAAACGACCTCTTCGCGCGCGCCAATGCACAGGTCGGGCAGCAGCACGAGACGATCGGAGTTCGCCGCCCAGGCGAACGCGCTCACCGGCCCCATGTCGAGCTCGCCGCGCAGTAGCATCGCGTTCAAGCGCGCCGGCACGTCTGCGTGCAGCGTGCCCGGATACTCTATGGCGCCCGCGTCGAACGCGGCGTAGATCGGCAAGTCGTTGGTGTATTTGATTCGGCCGCAGTGGAGCATCACGACGGCACTGCGAGAGCGGGGGCCCAGTCATAGGCGAACTCTTCGTAGGTCGAGTTGCGGCGGACGGGCACGTAACCGGCCTCCTCGATCAGCCCGCGAAACTCGCGGTCGTCGACGTATTGGCCCGACTGAGTGCCGGCCGCGTGATAGATCATCTCCTCGTCGGTCGAGCCGTGCGTTCCGTCCATGTCGTCGGCGCCGAACTGCAGCGCTACCTGGCAGACCTTCAGCCCCTGGATCATCCAGTAGGCCTTGATGTGATCGAAGTTGTGCAGCATCAGGCGCGCGACGGCGAACGTGCGGATGTCGTCGAGACCGGTCGTCCAGCCGCAATACGAAAGCTCGTTGCCGTCGGGATGAAACGCCAGGGGGATGAACGCGTTGTAGCCGGGCGAGCGTTCCTGCGACTCGCGCAGGCGGATCAGATGATCCACGCGATCCTCGAGCGACTCGATGTGCCCGTACAGCATCGTCGCGTTGCTCGCGATGCCCTGGCGATGCAACTCCTCGTGAATCTCGACCCAGTTCGCCGCCGACACCTTGTTCGGGCAGATCTTCGAGCGCGTCCCATCTGCGAAGATCTCGGCCGCGCCGCCGTTGACGTTGTCGAGCCCGGCCTCCTTGAGCATGCCGATGATCGCCGGGAACGATAGCCGGTGGCGCTTGGCCATGTACTCGAGCTCGGCGGCCGTGAAAAGCGACAACTGCACGTGCGGAAGCGCCTGCTTGAAGCGGCGCATCAGCGGCAGCCAATAGTCGAGGGAGAGTTGACGCGGATCGTGGCCGCCGACGATGTGGACCTGATTGAAGTTCGTTCCCGTCTCGACGGCCTTGGCAAACACCTGATCCGCGGTCATGCGGAAGACGCGCTGCGGTTCCTTGAACTCATCCGCCGCAAACGAGCAGAACGTGCAGCCGGCAAAGCACACGTTCGTCGAGTTGATGTAACGGTTGAGAACGTAGAAGACTTTCTTGCCGCTCTTGCGCTCCTTCTGCTTGCGCGCGAGCCGCCCGAGCGTGTGCAGGTCCCACGTGCGATAGAGCGCGAGCCCGTCGTCCAACGAGAGCGGCACGCCGGCATCGAGCTTGCGCTCGACCTCCACGAACATCGGGTCGGAAAACGGCATCCTGTGGCTATTCTGCCGACCGGTAGAGCCGCCCCGCAGCCTGCCGGGCGGATATCGCGTGCGGAACGACCGAAAGCCCAGCCGAGACAAGGGCGACCGCGAGGAGCGCCCCGCCGACGAGGTCGGTGAGATAGTGTGCGCCGAGCGCAAGGCGCGCCCAGCAGATCGCGATCGCGAACAGCGCAAGCCCCGCCGCCGCCGCCTTCCGCGTGGCGCTCGGCAGCTCCGAGATATATAGCATCAGCGCCCACAGTCCGTAAAACCCCGTCGCGATCGCCGCGTGCGAGCTAGGGTAAGAAAACGCGGTCTCGTGCTTGACCACCCAATCGAGGCGCCGCGGCCGCGCGAAGAGGTGTTGCAATATATCGGCGCCGCGCCAGCATAGCAATAGCATCGCCACGCTGAAAATGATCCGCATGCGCCACTCCGGCGCGAGCCACGCGACGATCAGCAGAATCACGGCGATCGGCAGCACGACCTGAACGTAGCACGACCACGTCAGCCACCATGCGATAAGTGTCGAATGCCCGACCAAAGAGTGCTCCCACGCGCTCAAGGCTGCGGGCTCCCCGAAGTGCACGACCTGCACCCCCAGCACGGCGAACAGTGCAGCCGCGACGATCATCACGATCATCGCGCGGATGGCGTATCCGAGATCGTAGCGCATGCGGTCAGCCGCTCGCGAAGAGATCTTGCTGACCGCCCGGGTTCTTGCCGAGTCGCGGCGCCATCAGCTCGAGCTCCGGCAGCCCGATCAGGATCTTGCGCGGCTTCGTCCCCTCGTGCTGACCGACGACCTTGAAGTCCTCGAGCTGCTTCATCACGCGAACCGCACGCGGATGACCGATCGAAAACTGCGACTGCAACGCGGCGGTTGATGCGTAGCTCGTCTCGATGATGAACTTCGCAGCCTCGTAGCACAACGGGTCGGCGTCGCGGCGCGCGGATTCGTCGTCGCCGACCGGCACGACTTCCACGTCGAGCAGGTTGTCCGGGCGCGCCTGACGCGCCCAGAATTCCACAAGGCGGCTGACCTCGGACGCCGTGATGAAGGCGCCCTGCGCGCGGATCGGCTTGGGGGCGTCGATCGGGAGGTAGAGCATGTCGCCGCGCCCCAGCAGGCGCTCCGCGCCGTTCATGTCGAGGATGACGCGCGAGTCGGCCTGCGAGCTCACCGCGAAGGCGATGCGCGAGGGCACGTTCGCCTTGATCAGACCGGTGATGACGTCGACCGACGGGCGCTGCGTCGCGACGACGAGATGGATGCCGGTCGCGCGCGCGAGCTGTGCCAGCCGCATGATCGTCGTCTCGACCTTCGCGGGTGCTACCAGCATCAGGTCGGCCAGCTCGTCGATCACGATGACGACGTACGGCAGCCGCTCCTGCGGATACTTGGCGTTGTATTCCTCGATCTTTCGCACCCCGGCCTTGGCGAAGCGCTCGTAGCGCGACTCCATCTCCTTGGTCATCTCGAAGAGCGCGCCGGCGGCGAGCCGCGGATCGGCGATGACTTCCTTAATAAGGTGCGGGATGCCGTTGAATACGGCCAGCTCCACGCGCTTCGGATCGATCATCAGCATCTGCACCTGATCCGGCGTCGCGCTGACCAGCAGCGACGCGATGATCGTGTTGAGGCAGACCGACTTGCCCGCGCCCGTCGCGCCGGCGACCAGTACGTGCGGCATCTTGCAGAGGTCGCCGAAGACGGGCCGGCCCGTGATGTCTTTGCCGAGGGCCATCCACAGCGGCGGCACCTGCCCCCGATTGGGCAGCGAGTCGAGAATCTCGCGAATCGCGACGACCGCGACCGTTTGATTCGGAACCTCGATTCCGACGGCTGACTTTCCGGGGATCGGCGCCTCGATGCGCACGCTCGTCGCGGCCAGCGCGAGCGCGAGATCGTCGGCGAGCGATGCGATGCGGGAAATTTTGACGCCGCGTTCCGGCCTGAGCTCGTAGCGCGTGATCGAGGGTCCGCGCTCGATGTGCACCACCTTCGCGCCGACGCCGAAGCTGCCCAGCGTGTCCTCGAGGATGTGCGTGCGATTGGAGTCGTCGACGATCTGACTCGGCGGCACGTCGAACAGCGCGAGGTCCGGAAGGCGGTAGGCGCCCTTCGACGTCGTCAGCGGCTTCGGCTCTGGGTAGCGCGGCGGCTCGGGCTCGGCTTCCGGCTCGACCTCGAGCTCGACCGCGGATTCGATCTCGGGCTCGACCACCGGCTCGGCGGCACTTTGCTGCATCGGCATGGCGAAGGCCTCGCGCAGGCGCGGCAAGCGCGGCAGCGGCGGCCGCCGCAAACCGCCGAAGAACACGATGACGCGTCCGATCAGCTGCTTCATGCTCGCGTTGGTCAGCCACAGCGTCAGCGAGAGCGCGGCGAGGCCGAGCAGAATCCACGCGCCGGCGTTGCCGAAGAGCGCGTGCAGCGCCCACCAGATGTTCGAGCCGATCGCGCCGCCGCGCGTTACGCCACGCGCGCCGAACATCGCGTCGACGATGAGGAAGTACGCGAGCGCGCTGCTGCCAAGGCCGGCGATCATGCGCGGCACGTTTACCTCTAAGAAGACGATCGCCCCGAAGAGCGCAAACAGCACCGGAAAAAGGGGCGCGGCCGCTCCGAACAGCCGGCGCAGCCCGGCGGCGGTCCAGGCGCCGATGGCGCCGGCATGATGCGGAAACGCGAGGGCGATCCCGCAAAGGACGGCGAGCGCTATCGCGGTAATCCCAACGATCTCGAGGTTAAGCCTCGCCCTGGCATTCGCTCTGCGCCGCGCCCGCGCCATGGGATCTACCTCTTCTTCGTCACGTTGGGAGTTCATTTTGGCCGTGCCGACGCTTATCGTCCTCGAAGGCGATCAGACCGGACAGGAGTTGCTGCTCGAAGCGTTGCGCGTGCTCGACCGGCGGATCATCGGCGTCGAGCTCACGCTCATGCCCTTCGACCTTTCGCTCGCGAACCGCCGGGCGACGCGCAATCGGGTCGCGCACGAAGCGGCGGCCGCGATCAAGCACCACAGTCTGGGGCTCAAGGCCGCGACGATCACGCCGGAGGGCCGCGACGACGTCGGCTCGCCGAACCGGATAATTCGCGAAGCGATGGGGGCGTCGGTCATCGTCCGCACCGGCAGAAAGCTGCCGCGCGTGCTGCCCGTCGGCGGAGTTCACGCGCCCATCTCGGTCGTGCGCATGGCGGTCGGCGACGCGTACGGCGCGCAGGAGTGGCGCGAGGGCGAGGGCGTCGACGAGATCGCGCGCCGCACAGAGACGATTTCGCGGCGAGTCTGCCGCTACGTCGCCGAGTACGCCTTCCAACACGCCGCGAAGACGGGCGCGACCGTGTTCGGCGGCCCCAAGTACACTGTCAGCCCCGTGTACGAGGGCATGCTCAAAGAGGAAATGGACGCGGCCGCGCGGCGGCATCCCGGCGTCGCGTACGACCCGCAGCTCATCGACGCGACCTACGCGCTGCTGCTATCGGCGGCCGGGGATGCGCCGCTCGTGATCCCGGCGCTCAATCGCGACGGCGATTGCCTCTCCGACCTCGTGATGCAGCTGTTCGGCTCGATCGCCGGGGCCGAGTCAGTCGTTCTCGCATTCGATGAGAACCTCGCGCCCTCGGCGATCATGGCGGAGGCCCCGCACGGCACGGCGCCGCGGCTGGAGGGCAAAAACGTCGCGAATCCGCTCGCGATGATCCTTGCGGTCGCCGCCGTTCTGTCCTACATTGACGACCCGCGCGCCGCGGCCGCGTCACGCGCAATCTACGACGCAGCCATGGCGACCGTCGCTGACGGAATCGCCACCGCCGACCTCGGCGGCCACGCCACGACGTCGGAGTTCACCGACGCCGTCATCTCCCGGATCGCCGCGCCGTGACTAGGGGCAGTAGTGGTTGGAAACTTTTAAGAAAAAGTAGCCCCTCTTAGCGCCGTGTCTGTCCACCCCGTAGAATTCGACGTCGGCGCCGCCGCAGGCCCGGCCGGATGTGATCCTCCACTGCGTTTGGCTGCTGCCTTCGCGCTCCGCGTTGTAGCAGTTCTGGCCGTTAAAGCATCCGTTCAATTGACCGAGGTAGGAGTTGACGACGTGGGGACCGCTCACGGTCACGACGATGCCCGGCTTCGTGTGTCTCGTCAGCCGAACAGGACACGGTAGGACCTCGACTCCGCCCGTTCCGCCGCAGTCTTTGTCGGGAGAGGCCGCCGCGCCGAGCGGGGGCGGCACGAGGGCAGATCCCGCTTGAGATGTCTGGTGTCCCGACGCGCACGCGGCCAGCATCGAGAGGCTCGCTGCCGCCGCCATCGCGTTCATTCGAAGTAGCATCTTAGAACCTCCTCACACTTCCATTACGACTGGGATTACGACCGGCCGCCGCTTCGTCCGCGAGTGCACGGAGCCGGCCAGCGCGCTGCGAATGTGCTCCTTCACCGTGTTCACGTCGCGCATCGCGTCCACCGAGATTCCTTCCATCATGGTTACCAGCTCCGCGCGCAGCTCGTCGAGTACCCCATCGGCCTCGGGAAGATAAAAGACGCCGCGCGAGATGAGGTCGGGCCCTGCGATGACTCGCGCTTCTTCGCTGTCGATCGCGACGACGACCATGATGATGCCGTCGTTGGAGAGCGCCTTGCGGTCGCGCAGCACCGCCTCGCCGATGTCACCGATGCCCGAGCCGTCGACGAAGACGTGGCCGCCGTACGTCTTGCCGATCTTGTCGCCGTATTCGTGCGTGAACTCCAGCACGTCGCCGTTCTCCACCACGAAGACGTTCCCGGCCTCGACTCCCGTCTGAACGGCCAGCCGTCCGTGCGCGGCGAGCATGCGATACTCCCCATGCACCGGGACGAAGAACTCGGGCCGCACGAGGTTGAGCATGAGCAGCAGCTCTTCTTGGGAGCCGTGCCCCGAGACGTGCGAGCGGCCGTCGGTGCCGTGAATGACCGTGGCGCCCAGCTTGCAGAGGTTGTTGATCGTTCGATGCACGCTCTTCTCGTTGCCGGGAATCGGTGTAGCGCTGATCACGACCGTGTCACCCGGCACGATTCGGAACTGCTTATGGTCGCGCACCGACATCCGCGCGAGGCCGCTCATCGGCTCTCCTTGCGCGCCGGTGGTCATCACGACGATCCTCTCGGGCGGATATTGGTCGACGTCTTCGATCTTGATCGTCGTGTCGGGTGGAATGCGCAGGTCGCCGAGCGAGCCCGCGAAGTGCACGACGTTGCGCATGGACCGGCCGAGGAACGCGACCTTGCGGTCGAATCGCACCGCGTGGTCAACTGTCTGCTGGATCCGCGGCACGTTCGACGCGAACGAAGCGATGACGATCCGCCCCTTCGCGTGCGAGAAGATCGACGTGAACGCCTCTCCGACGATCCGCTCCGAGAGGGTGTGGCCGGGCCGCTCGGCGTTCGTCGAATCCGAGAGCATGCAGAGCACGCCTTCGTCACCCACTCGCGCGATGCGGGCGAAGTCCGCAGGCTTGCCGTCGATCGGCGTCTGATCGAATTTAAAGTCGCCGGTGTGAAAGATCGTACCTACCGGCGTGCGCAGCGCCAGCGCGCACGCACCCGCCACCGAGTGGTTCACGTGGATGAACTCGGCCTCGATCTCGCCGTAGCGCACGCGGTCGCCCGGCTTGACCGGCCTAAACTGGGCTTCGCCGAGGTGCTGCTCGCGCGATTTCGCCTTGATCAGCGCGATCGTCAGCGGCGTCGCGACGATCGGTGTGTCGCGAAATTCCTTCGCGAAGTACGGAATGCCGCCGATGTGATCCTCGTGCCCGTGGGTCACGAGCAGCGCTCGCAGCTTGTGCGCGCGCTCGCGCACGTACGTGAAGTCGTTGATGACGATATCGACGCCGTACATCTCTTCGTCCGGGAACATCAGGCCGCAGTCCACGACGACGAGATCGTCGTTTGTCTCGATGACGGTCATGTTGCGGCCGATCTCGCCGCAGCCGCCGAGCGGTACGATGCGCACGTAGGGCTGCGAGGGCGGCGCGACAACGGCCAGGGCGTCGGAGCTCACGAGCGGTGCTTTTGCCGTTCATCCTTGCTCCCCCGCGCGCAAGCCGTGAATTGCGCGGCGGAGGTTGCTCACGATGACCGTCTTCGCCCTGCTATCGATCCTGCTCGCGGCACGCCCCGCCGCCTCGCCGTCTCCGAGCGCCGCGCCTGCGGCCTCGATGCCGCTCTCGCCCGACGCCCTCTACTCGCGGCGCGCGCTGCGCCGAGCCAAGCTCCTCATTCAAATGCGCATGCTGCAGTTCCGGGAGGAGCGCCTCGAGTGCGTGCGCGCCGCGCTCTTGCGGCAACTGCCGCCCGCGCTGCGCCCCCAGGAGCCCACTACCTGGACCTCGGCTGAGAACGCTTGCTTCCCCCGTCCTTCGACAGGCTCAGGATGACACGCTGACACCATCTGCGACTTTTTTCCGTTAAGCGGGTAGATGCTGGAAGAAAACCCCTTCTACCTTACGGAATACGTTTGAGATGGTGAGAAATCGAATACTGCCCACGTTGATCGTGGGTCTCGTGGGTGCCGTTATCGGCAGCTTCCTTATGATGCTCTACGCGAGCAGTCACTTCGGCGGCGCGACCGGCCCCGATCGCACTCCGCCCGCCGTGGCCGCGGTGCCGCTCAGCGGCGTGAGCGACCAAGATCGCATCGTCAGCGCGGTCAAGCGCACGAAGTCATCGGTCGTGGCGATTACCGAACAGGTGAACGGCCAGCAAGTCATTCCTGCGGATCCGTTCTTCCAGCAGTTCTTCGGCGGACAGGGTCCCGGAATCGTGCAGCCGTACCGCGGTGAGGCATCGGGCTCCGGCTTCGTGATCGACGGTCGCGGCGATATCGTCACCAACGCGCACGTCCTGCAGCCGCCAAATGGCGGACACGTGACAAAGCTGACGGTCGTCTTCGCCAACGGCGACCACGTGCCGGCGCACGTCATCGCTTATAACCTCGCGGCCGACGTCGGGATCCTCAAGGTCGACGGCTATTCGAAGCTTCCGCCGCCGCTGCAGCTGGCCGATTCAACCCGGCTCGAGCAGGGGCAGTGGGCGATCGCGATCGGCGAGCCGCTGCAGCTGCAGCAGACCGTGACCGTCGGCGTCGTCTCGGCGTTCAATCGCTCCGAGCCAATCCCCACGGAGAGCGGCGGTGAGATCGACTTCAAGGGCCTGCTCCAGACCTCAGCGCCGATCAACCCCGGCAACTCCGGCGGCCCGCTCATCGACATCGATGGGCAAGTGATCGGGATGAACCAGTCGACGGTCAAGTCCGCCTACGCGCAAGGCATCGGCTTCGCTATCCCGTCCAACACGCTGCGCAGCGTCGTGGCAGCGCTGGAGAAGAACCCCGGCGCACACCAGGGCACCGACACGGGCTTCCTCGGGATCTACATGGCCGACCTCACGGCCGGCGTCAAGAACCAGATCGGCTACAGCGGAAACTCGGGAATCGCCGTCCAGCAGGTCTTCTCCGGCTCGCCCGCCGACCAGGCCGGCATCCAGCCGGGCGACGTGATCCTCCAAGCCGACGGCAAGCCCTTCGACAGCGTCAAGGCGCTGCACGACTACATCGGGGGCAAGAAGCCGGGCGACACCATCCGCCTGAACGTCTGGTCCCAGGGCATGAAGAAGTTCGTGGCCATCAAGCTGGGCGAGACCCCCGCCGAGCAGCCGCTCTCGGTCCAGCAGCAACAGCAGCCCCAGGAACAGCAGCCCTAGCAAAAATCCCTACCGGCAAGCGCCGTAGGGCGCTGTCATCCTGAGCGGAGCCGCGAAGCGGCGGGGTCGAAGGGCGAAAGGAGGGCCCTGCAACCGCAGGGCCTCTTTCTGTGTCTTTGGCGAGTAGAACAACTTGGCCGCGCATCGAGTATGATGGTGCGGTATCCCATTTCCGATCCGTTCGTAAGCGGCAAGGCGCCGCCGGCGGTGCGGCGCACGGCTTTGAAACCTCGGCCTGCGCGACGCAAACGCTCGGCACTGCTGGTCCGGAGCGATCGGGCAAATTTCTAGGAACGAGGTAAAGAGTTTCATGGCTAAGACGGTCGGTATCGACCTGGGCACGACGAACTCCGTCGTGGCCGTAATGGAGGGCACGCAGCCCGTCGTAATTCCCAACGCCGAAGGTTCGCGTACGACACCTTCGGTCGTCGCGTTCACGAAGACCGGTGAGCGTCTCGTGGGGCAGCTCGCAAAGCGTCAGGCAATCACCAATCCGGATCGCACGATCAGCTCGATCAAGCGCCACATGGGTGAGGCCGACTATCACGTCAAGATCGACGGTAAGGACTACACGCCGCAAGAGATCTCGGCGATGATCCTGCAAAAGCTCGTCAACGACGCGAGCAACTATTTGGGCGAACGGGTGACCAAGGCGGTCATCACGGTCCCCGCATACTTCAACGATTCACAGCGCCAGGCGACGAAGGATGCCGGCAAGATCGCCGGCCTCGACGTCCTGCGCATCATTAACGAGCCGACGGCCGCAGCCTTGGCGTACGGGCTCGAGAAAAAAGGCAACGAGACGATCCTCGTCTGGGACCTCGGCGGCGGAACGTATGACGTTTCGATCCTCGAGGTCGGCGACGGCGTCTTCGAGGTGAAGGCCACGAACGGCGACACGCACCTTGGCGGCGACGACTACGACCAGCGCATCGTCGAGTGGCTGGTCGACCAGTTCCGGCGCGATCAGGGCATCGACCTCAGCAAGGACAAGCAGGCGATGCAGCGCCTCACCGAGGCGGCGGAAAAGGCCAAGATCGAGCTGTCGGCGGTCGTGCAGACGACGATCAACCTGCCGTTCATCACGGCCGACCAGGAAGGCCCCAAGCATCTCGACTTCACGCTGACGCGCGCAAAGTTCGAGGAGCTGACCAGCGATCTGACCGACCGCTGCGTGGGGCCGTTCCGTAACGCCATCGCCGACGCCAAACTCGACATCTCGAAGATCGACGAGGTCATCATGGTCGGTGGCGCAACGCGCATGCCGGTGATTCAACAGCTCGTCAGCAAACTGACGGGCAAAGAGCCGAACCTTACCGTCAATCCGGACGAGGTCGTCGCGATCGGCGCAGCAATCCAGGCCGGCGTGCTGTCGGGTGAAGTCCGCGACGTCGTCCTGCTGGACGTCACGCCGCTCTCGCTCGGGCTCGAGACGCTCGGCGGCGTCATGACGCGGCTGATCGATCGCAACACGACGATCCCGACGAAGAAGTCGCAGATCTTCACGACCGCCGAGGACGGTCAGACGTCGGTGGACATCCACGTGCTGCAGGGCGAGCGTCAGATGGCGCCCGACAACAAGACGCTCGGGCGTTTCCGGCTGGAAGGCATCCCGCCGGCGCCGCGCGGCGTGCCGCAGATCGAAGTCACCTTCAACATCGACGCCAACGGCATCGTCAACGTCAGCGCCAAAGATCTCGGCACCGGTAAGGAGCAGGCCATCACGATCACGGCTTCGACGAATCTCACCAAAGACGAAGTCGAGCGCATGGTGCGCGACGCCGAGATGCAGGCCGCGGCCGACAAGCAGAAGCGCGAGGAGGCCGAGGTCCGCAACAGCGCCTCGAGCCTGATCTACTCAACCGAGAAGTCGCTCAAGGAAGTCGGCGACAAGCTTGACGCAAACGCGCGCGGCGAGGTCGAGCACGCACTGGCGGAGCTCAGGCGCGTCAGCGACAACGGCACCATCGCCGAGATCAAACCGGCGATCGACGCGTTGCAGCAGGCGAGTTACAAAATGGCCGAGCTGCTCTACAAGGCGGCGTCGCCGCAAGGCGAGCACGCGGCCGCCGGGGACGGAGCGCCCACCGGTAACGGTGCGGCGGGCGGCGCGGGCGGTGAAGACGTCATCGACGCGGAGTTCAAGGAAGCCAAGTAACGCCGAGCCTGCCGATGTCTAACGATCCGTTGTTGAAGACCGAGGCCGGCGAGGCCGAGATCGAAGACGCCGCGGCGCAGCCCTCCCTCGAGGAGCAGCTCGCCGCGGCGAACGCCCGCGCCGACGAAAACTACGAGAAATTTCTGCTGGCGGCGGCGGACTTCGACAATTTCAAGAAGCGCCTGTCGCGCGACGTCGAGTTGATGGTTGCATCGCGACGGCGGATGCTCTTGGAGCGCATCCTGCCGGTGCTGGACAACCTCGAACGCGCACTGCAATCCAACGCCGAAGGCGAGTCGCTGCGCGGAGGCCTCGAACAGACCCTGCGTGGGTTCGAGGCCGTCCTCGCGAGCGAGGGCGTCAAACCGATCGAGATCGCGGGCGAGCCGTTCGATCCGAGGGTCGCCGAGGCCGTAGGAACCTCCGACCCGGACGGCGTCGCCGATGACACGATCGTCGCCGTTATCCAGAAGGGCTACACACTCGGGGACGAGCTGCTTCGGCCCGCCAAGGTCATCGTCGCCAAGCATTCCAGCGAATGAATTTCAAGGACTACTATTCGATCTTGGGCGTTCCGAAGAACGCTGCCGAGAAAGATATCAAGTCCGCCTATCGCAAGCTCGCGCGCAAGTGGCATCCCGACGCCAACCCCAAAAACCCCAAAGAGGCCGAGGAAAAGTTCAAGGAAATCGCCGAGGCCTACGAGGTTCTGGGCGATCCGGAGAAACGTAAGAAGTACGACGTTCTCGGGCCGAACTGGCAGCAGGCCGCGCAGCAGGCCGAGCAGCAGCGTCGCTACCGGACGACGGTCGACGGTCGTGAGTTCGAGTTCGATCTCGGCGGACCCCAAGGCCCGAGCGGTTTCTCCGATTTCTTCGACGTGTTCTTCTCGGGAATCGGGCGGCGGCAGACGGCTTCGGGAGCGGGATTCGCGCGCCCAGGACAGGACCTCGAGACGACGATCGAGCTCAACCTGCGCGACGTCTACGACGGCGGCAAAAAAGCGGTGTCGCTGCAGATCGAGGATCTCTGCCCGCGCTGCCACGGAACGGGCACCGAAGGCGGGCACCTGTGCCCGGTGTGCCACGGCACCGGACGCGTGCTGCTCAACAGGCGCTTCGAAGTCACGATCCCCAAGGGCATCGGCGAGGGGCAGCGCATTCGGCTCGCCGGTCAGGGTGGCGCCGGAACCAACGGCGGACCCAACGGGGACCTCTACCTCATCGTCAGGCTACAAGACGATCCGACCTACAAACGTAGAGGCGACGATCTCTACGTCGATCTTCCGGTCAGCATCTACGACCTCGTCTTAGGCGGCGAGGTCAAGGTGCCGACGCTGAGCGGCCAGGTCGCGATGACGATCCCCGCCGGCACCCAGAACAATCGGCTGCTCCGCCTCTCCGGCCGCGGACTGCCGCAAGTAAAGGGCCAGGGCAGCGGCGATCAATACGTGCGCCTAATCGGCCAGCTTCCCCAGAATCTTTCCGACAAAGAAAAGAAGCTCTTCAAAGAGCTTTCGAGCCTCAGGAACGGAAAAGCCTAGGCCACGTCTGGAATGTGCGCGTGCCCGCGCTGGAGACGCACCTTTCGCCGAGTCAATCAGGCGCAAACCTTGGATTTTGCTCGGGAACGCGTCGGCGATCTCCTCATCGGTCGGTCGCGCTGCGATTCGAGCATGAATCCAGGGCAGGTACCAACGCTCGAATGCGGCGGGCGCGGCCGGAAGTTTCGCCGCATCGCTCGCTTTCAGTAGTGCCGCGATTGCCACCGTCGGGCGCGGGCCGCGTGCTCGCGACTCCGAACAGCGCAGTGGATGTAGCGAGCCAAGCCGCCGCATTTTGGGCACCCGCACATCGCTCGGAGACTGCTTCGCGCACCGCCTGTTGTGCGCGGACGACCTCGCCACCGCCCTTTGTCAACGATAGACGGTCTGGCGATTCATTGGAAGGACTGGCTTCTCGGCTCAAATAAGCCGCTCTCGCTCCAGCCAAACCCGACGAAACAGCAGTTGCTGCGGTAAGCACGCCGTAGATCGTCCCGGAATCCAGATCGGAAGGGTTCTGGTCCCGGCAAGGCCGTCCTAGCTCGGCAACCTCGGGTGACTTGGCGGGGTTTATCGAAGCACCCAAGACCACTTACGACCTCCAGGAGAAGCTTTTTGTGATTAAAGAGATTGCGTTTACCGCGTATCCGGCCAAAGACGTGGCCGGTCTGCGCAAGTGGTACGAAGATAAACTCGGACTCACGTTCAGCGGGCCGTACGAAGAGGACGGCGTCGAGAAATATAACGAGGCCAACGTCGGCGGCGGCTATTTCAGCGTGCTGACGCAGGAGTGGGCCGACCGCGAGCCGGGCAGTGCGTCGGGTGTCGTCTTCGAAGTCGACAACATCGACGATACGGTCACGAAACTTCGGGCCAAAGGCATCGATGTCGAGGATCCGTACGCGACGCCGGTTTGCAAGATTACTTCCTTTAGCGACCTCGAAGGCAACAAGGTTTCGCTGCACCAAGTAACGGTTCCGCACTAGACTCACGTGATGGCCGGCCACGGGCTGATGTGGTCGAATATCTATCAGCCCGATAAGCCCAAAGTCAAGCGCCGCGTCGACTGGAAGCGGATGGCGGCGTTGTTCGCGCCGTACTGGCGCCAGCAGGCGACGGTGCTCGCGTGCATCGTCGCCGTCGCGGCGCTCGGCCTGATCCCCGGCTTCATCACGGCACACATCATCGATGCCGCCATCCCCCGGCGCAATCTCGCGGCGCTGGGGGTCGACGTCGCGATCATCCTCGGTTCGGCTTTGCTCGTGGCGGCCATCGGCGTACTGCAGGGTTTCCTGAACTCCGTCGTCGGCGAAGGCATCATGCGCGACATCCGGACGAGTCTCGTCGCGCATCTCCATCGCATGCCGCTCGACTTCTTCACCGGCACGAAGACCGGCGAGATCATGAACCGCGTCAGCAACGACGTGGACAACGTCGATAACGTCGTGACGGGAACGCTGACCACGATCGTGACCAACGTCGTGCTCATCGGGACAACGCTCATCGCGATGTTCCTATGGGACTGGCGGCTGGCGCTGATCTCCGTGATCATCGTACCGCTGATGGTTCTCCCGCTCGGACCGGTCGGCCGGCGCATGTATCAGATCCGCAAGAACACCCGCGAGAAGCGCGACGAGATCGAGTCGATCACGCAGGAGACGCTGTCGATCTCCGGCATCACGCTTATCAAGTCGTTCGCGCGCGAGGCGTACGAGCGCGCGCGCTTCTACCGCGCCGGCACTCGCCTCATGCAGCTCGAGGTGGATCTCGCGATGGTGGGCCGCTGGTTCATCGCGTCAGTCACGGCAATGGTCGTCGTCGGTCCGGCGCTTGTCTGGTTCGGCGGCGGATGGCTCGCCATCGTATCCACGCTGAAGGTCGGCGTCATCGTTGCCTTCGTTTCGTTCATCCAGGGGCGGCTGTACGGCCCGGCGGCCACGCTGGCCGGGATTCAGGTGCAGATCGTCAGCGCGCTCGCAGTCTTCGAGCGCATCTTCGACTATCTCGACATGAAGACCGAGGATTACGATCCGCCAGGCGCGATAGCGATGCCGGCCGTGACGGGCGACATCCGCTTCGAAAACGTCGTGTTCTCCTACGACGGAGCGCGCGACGTGCTCAACGGCGTCTCATTTCACGTGCGTCCCGGCGAGGTGGCCGCATTCGTCGGCCCGTCGGGCGCCGGCAAGACGACGATCACCGCACTCGTGCCGCGTTTTTACGATCCGCAGCAGGGGAGCGTACAGGTCGACGGGCACGACCTTCGCACGGTGACGCTCGACTCGCTGCGCCGCGACATCGGCATCGTGACGCAGGAAACGTATCTGTTCCATGACACGGTCGCGAACAACCTACGGTACGGCAAACCGGATGCGACCGATGCGGAGATCGAAGCCGCGGCGCGCGCCGCGAACATAGCCGACTTCATCGCCTCGCTGCCGGCCGGCTACGAGACGGTGGTCGGCGAGCGTGGCCATAAGCTCTCGGGCGGGGAGCGTCAGCGCCTCGCAATTGCGCGCGTGCTGCTCAAGGACCCGCGCATCCTAATTCTGGACGAAGCCACGAGCTCGCTGGATTACGAGAGCGAAGCCGCCATTCAAAAGGCCCTCGAGATTGTGATGCGCGGGCGAACCAGCCTCGTGATCGCACATCGCCTCTCCACCGTGCTCGCCGCCGACGTCATCTTCGTGGTCGACGCGGGGCGCATCGTAGAGTCAGGCCGCCACGCGACCCTGCTCGCGCGCGGCGGCCTCTATGCTCGGCTGTATCGCACGCAGTTCAAGGACCTGTCCGCGTAACCTTAACTGTTTGCGTATTGAATTCCGAGGTTGACCTCGTTGATCGCCTGTTTGACGTAGTTGATCGCGTTGACGCGATGTCCGCCCTTGTTGGCCGTCGCCGCTTCCAGCTGGCTTAGCGCGTAGTTGAGATAGGTGCGCGCCTGTGACATGTGGCTCTGCTGCGCCAGCACCGTGCCGGCTCCGGCGAAGCCGAAGAACACCGCAAAGATCAGCGCCAAAAGGCCCAAACGCAGCTTGGAAATATACATCGAGAACTTACCTCCATAGCAAAGAGAACGAGTTAAGTTGGGATCTCCATGACCATAGGTTCGACGGGGACGTGCAGCTTTGGTTCGGTTGCAGCTTGGATCTCCTCGACCGTGACGCCCGGAGCGACCTCGCGCAGGATCAATCCCTCGCCGCCGACGTCGATCGTCCCGAGGTCCGTGATGATGCGATGCACGACGCGCCGGCCGGTGAGCGGGAGCGAACACTTGCGCACGATCTTGTGGGTGTTGCCCTTGGCGACGTGCTCCATCATGACGATCACGCGCTTCGCCCCGTGCACGAGGTCCATCGCGCCGCCCATCCCCTTGACCATCTTTCCGGGAATCATCCAGTTCGCCAGGTCGCCATGCTCCGAGACCTGCATCGCGCCGAGCACGGCGAGATCGATGTGGCCGCCGCGGATCATGCCGAACGAGAGCGCGGAATCGAAGAACGACGCGCCCGGGAGCACCGTGACCGTCTCCTTGCCGGCGTTGATCAGGTCCGGGTCTTCATCGCCCTCGTAGGGGTACGGCCCCATGCCCAAGATGCCGTTCTCGCTCTGCAGCGTCACCGTCACGTCGGACGGGACGTAATTCGGGATGAGCGTCGGCAGGCCGATCCCGAGATTCACGTACTGACCGTCACGCAGCTCCTGCGCGACACGCGCCGCCAGCTGAGCTCGCGTTAGCGGCATTATCCCGCCCTCATACGCGTCGTGACGCGCTCGACACGCTTCCCCTGCGGCCCGACGTGCACGATGCGCTGCACGAAGACACTCGGCAAATGAACCGTTTCGGGATCGATCGCGCCAGGCTCGACCAGCTCCTCGACCTCGGCGATCGTGATCTTGCCCGCCATCGCGCAGAGCGGATTGAAGTTACGCGTGGCCTTATGGAAGATCAGGTTCCCGCTGCGATCGCCCAGCGACGCGCGAACCAACGCGTAGTCGCAGACGATTCCCGTTTCCAGAACGTACTCGCGGCCGTCGAACACGCGCGTCTCCTTCTTCGGCGACGCGATCGCGACGCCGCCGTCCGGCGTGTGCCGCCACGGCAGACCGCCCTCGGCAATCAGCGTGCCGTCGCCTGCCGGCGTGTAGAAGGCCGGAATCCCGCAGCCGCCTGCGCGCAGACGCTCGGCGAGGGTGCCCTGGGGAACGAGCTCGACTTCGAGCTCGCCCTGCAGGTATTGGCGCTCGAACTCCCGGTTCTCGCCGACGTACGAGCCGGTCGTTCGGCGTATCCGCTTGTTGTCGAGCAGCACTCCCAGGCCCCAACCGTCGACCCCGCAGTTGTTCGAAACCGTCACAAGGTCGGTGGCACCCTGCTCCAGCAGCGCCTCGATCAGGTTGTGCGGAATCCCGTTGAGCCCGAAGCCGCCGACCGCGATAGAAGCTCCGTTTGGAATGTCGGCGACCGCCTCGGCGCAGGAGGCGTAGACCTTCTCCATGGCGCCCTAATGCGCCGACGGAACGAGCACCGCCTCCGTGGAACGAACTCGTCATGACGATGGCACCGACCCAGATAGAAACCAGCGACGAAGAGGCCATGATTCTCGCGGTCGTCCGCGAGCTCGTCGCCGAAAAAGTCGCGCCGCGCGCCGCCGAGATCGACGCCGTGGGCGAGTTCCCATGGGACATCAAAGAGCTGTTCGCGCAAAACGACCTGCTCGGAATCCCAATTCCCGCCGACTACGGCGGTCTCGGCGGAACGTTCCTCACCTACGTGAAGGTCGTCGAGGAGATCGCCAGGGCGTGTGCGTCAAGCGCCCTGATCGTCGCGGTGCAGGAACTCGGCATGCTGCCGATCGTCATCGGCGGCAGCGACGAGCAGAAGCACCGCTTCCTTCCGAAGATCGCGTCGGGCGAACACCTCGTCGCCTACGCGCTCACCGAAGTCTCGAGCGGTTCGGACGCGCTGGGCTCGATGCGCACGCGCGCCGAGAAGCGCGGCGACGCCTACGTGCTCAACGGACAGAAGATTTGGATCACCAACGGCAGCGTGGCGGACGTCGTGTGCGTGTTCGCCGTGACCGATCCGTCGGCGGGATCGCGCGGGGTGACGGCATTCGTCGTGGAAAAAGGCACGCCCGGTTTCACCGTCGGAAACGTCGAGAAAAAGATGGGCATTCGCGGATCGCCTACCGTCGAGCTCGTCTTCGAAGATTGCGAGGTCCCGGCGACTAACCGTCTCGGCTCGGAGGGTGAGGGCTTCAAGATTGCGATGAAGGTGCTCGACAAGTCCCGGCCCGGCATTGCAGCGCAGGCCCTCGGCATCGCGGCCGGCGCGCTCGACTACGCAACGAATTACGCGAAGGAGCGCATCGCGTTCGGCAAGCCCATCGGCCAGCATCAGGGCGTCGGGTTCATGCTCGCCGACATGAAAACGGAGGTCGAGGCGGCGCGCCTTCTGCTCTACGAGGCGGCCCGCCGCTGCGACGCGGGCACGCCGGACGTCACGTTGTGGGCGGCCATGGCGAAGCTCAAGTGCGGCGACGTCGCCATGTCGGTAACGACGGACGCCGTTCAGGTGCTCGGCGGGTTCGGTTACTCGGCCGACTATCCGGTCGAGCGCATGATGCGCGACGCTAAGATCACGCAAATTTACGAAGGGACGCAGCAGATTCAGCGCCTGGTGATTTCGCGCAACCTCGTCGGAAGAGCCTAATGCGAAAGAGGGCGCTCGAGCTATCGCTCATTGGCGCGCTCGCCCAATCCACGGGGTGCGGTCCGCAACCGGGCGCACAGGTTGAATTCCAACCGGCGGCTTTTCAAGGCACAGCGACTAACCTGCTCTTGGGTAAGGGGAAAATCCGGCACATCGTTATCATCTTCCAGGAGAACCGCTCGACGGATAACCTCTTTGACGGACTGCCCGGAGCCGACACGGTGCGTAGCGGCAAGAACTCGCACGGGCAAGTGGTCAAGCTGCAACCCACATCCTTGACCGCGCCGTACGACCTCAGCCACGAGCATCTCGCCTTCACGACGGAATACGACCACGGCAAGCTCGACGGGTGGAACAACGTCGCGTCCGTTTGCAAGAAAGACGCCCGGTGTCCGCCGCCGGAGATCCGCGGGTACGGGTACGTGCCGCGGCACGAGATCGCGCCGTACTTTACGATGGCGGAGAGCTATGCGTTTGCCGATCACATGTTCCAAACGAACCAGGGGCCGAGTCTTCCCGCGCACCAGTACATCCTGAGCGGCACATCGACCATCCGCAACGACTCGCCGTTGCGAGCGGCCGAGAACGCACGTACGCCGGAACACAAGTATACGGGAGGCTGCGACTCACCGCGCGGATCCCGCGTATGGGTGATCGACCCCGCGGGCCAGGAGAACCGCGAAGTCTATCCCTGTTTCGAGCGGCAATCGCTGATCGACTTGGTCGAGGCGACGAAGGGCCTAACGTGGCGCTACTATCAACATCACGTTGGGCCCGGCCTTTGGAGCGGACCCGATGCGATCCGTCAGATACGATACAGCCCCGCGTATAAGACCCACGTGCTGGCGCCGTCGTCGCAGGTGCTTACGGATATCGCGGGCGGGAAGCTCGCCAACGTCGTGTGGGTGACCCCGTCGCCCGAGGCGTCGGATCACGCCGGCGTCACCGACGGATCGGGCCCCTCGTGGGTCGCCTCCGTCGTCAATGCGATCGGCAACAGCAAGTATTGGGACGACACCGCGATCTTTGTCACCTGGGACGATTGGGGCGGATGGTACGACCACGTGAAGCCCCCGCAATACAACAGCTACGAGCTCAGCTTCCGCGTCCCGCTGATCGTCATCTCGGCCTATGCGCGCACGAGCTATATCTCGCACAAGCGGCACGAGTTCGGAAGCATCCTGAAGTTTGCTGAAGAGGCCTTCGGGCTCGGTTCGCTGGGCACCACCGACGTGCGCGCCGACGACCTGTCGGATTGCTTCAATTTTGCGCGGGGACCGCGCGAGTTCAAGAAGATCCCCGCTGCGCTCCCCGCGAGCTACTTCCTCAACTCACCGCCGTCGACCGAAAACCCTGACACCGACTTCTAAGCTGCTGCGGTGGTACCGGCGGCATGGGCGAGCGACCCTACCGTGGCGCCTGCGGCGCGATCCGTATCGCACCGTAATCAGCGAGTTCATGCTCGCGCAGACGCAAGTGGATCGCGTCGTGCCGAAGTTCGCGGCGTTCGTCGAGCGCTTCCCCGATTTCGCCGCGCTCGCGCGAGCCTCGGCGGCCGACGTGCTGCGCGAGTGGAAGGGCCTGGGATACAACTCGCGCGCGGTTCGCCTGCATCGACTCGCAAAGGCCGTCGCCGAGCGGCACGGCGGCGCGCTGCCGAGCGAGAGCGAGGCGCTGCGCTCGCTGCCCGGGATCGGCCCGTACACGGCAGCGGCGATTCGAGCCTTCGCGTTCGACCTCGACGACGCGCCCGTCGACACGAACGTGCGGCGCGTCGTGCATCGGCTCTGTCTCGGCGTGGAGCATCCGCTCCGCGCGACCGCGCGCGAGCTCGCGGCACGCGCTCGCGAGCTCGTTCCCGCCGGTCGCGCGCACGACTGGAGCTCGGCGCTCATGGATCTCGGCGCGACGATCTGCACGGCGCGCTCGCCGCAGTGCGGCCGCTGCCCGCTGCGAGCGAATTGCGCGGCCGCGCCGATCGACTCTACGCAGCTGCGCGTCTCGCCCAAGGCGGCTGCGTTGCCGTTCAAACGCACGGTCCGCTACGCGCGCGGCCGCATCGTCGACCGGCTGCGCGATCTGCCGCCCGGCCGGCGCATCTCCCTGCTCGACCTGTACCGCGCCGTCGCGCCGGCCATTCCGGAACGCAGCCTCGCCGACATGCGCGAATTCGTGGCGGCGCTGGAACGCGACGGCCTCGTGACCAGCGACGGAGACGGCATCGCGCTGCGCGAATGACCCCGCGTGCGAACCATTCCGTTTCCGAAAAAGAAGGTGCCGCGCACGGTCGCGCTCGAGGAGCTCGCGATCCTCGAGCAGACGTACCCGCACGCGATAACCGCGCTCGAGTATCGTAGCGAGTACGAGCTGCTCGTCGCGGTGATCCTGTCCGCGCAGTGCACCGATGCGCGCGTCAACATGACGACGCCGAAGCTCTTCGCGAAGTACCCAACGCCCGCGAAGCTCGCGCGAGCTCGGCAGCCCGATGTCGAGAAGATCATCAAGTCCTGTGGCTTCTTCCGCATGAAGGCCAAGAACATCATCGCGTGCGCGCGCGATCTCGTCGAGCGGTTCGGCGGCGTCGTGCCGCGCGACCGCGAGGATCTGGAATCGCTGGCGGGCGTCGGGCGCAAGACCGCGAGCGTCGTGATGGCGGCCGCGTTTCGAGAAGCAGCCCTGGCCGTCGATACCCACGTCTTTCGCGTCGCGCATCGGCTCGGCCTCACGCTCGGCAAGACGCCGCGTCAGGTGGAAGGGGACCTAACCGCGCTCGTTCCCGAGAACAAGTGGGGCGATGCAACGCACTGGCTGATCCTACACGGCCGCGCGCTCTGCAAGGCGCCGACGCCAAAGTGTCCGCTTTGTCCGGTCAATCACATCTGCCCGACACCGGCGATCATCGCGAAGATGATAACGGCCAAAGGACGCGGCGCGTGATCGCTAGGTCAAGACCGCAGCGAGGCGATGGCTTCGCCGATCCGGCGAATGCCCTCGCCGATCTCGCTGCGCGCGACCGCGGTGAGGGCGAGACGAAAGTAATGATCGCCGCCCGAGTTTGCGAAAAACGCCTCGCCGAAGAGAAACGAAGCGCCGAGGCGCTCGGACGCGTCGAGTAGCGCGCGGGCGCGCAGCTCGCGCGGCGTCGACGTCCACAGATAGAATCCACCGCTCGGGCGGCTCACCTTCAGGCTCACGGGCCAGTGCTCCGCGATCGCCGCGTCCGCGATCATCCGCCGGGCGACCAGCTCGTTGCGCAGTTGCTCGACGTGCGCGTCGTATCCGCTCTCCAGATAGTCCGCGACCGCCGCCTGTACGTACAGACTGGTTGCCATGTCGTACGCCTGTTTGCGAAGCAGCAGGCGTTCCAAGATGGTACGCGGCGCGGCCAGCCAGCCGACGCGCAAGCTCGGCGCGATCGTCTTGGAGAACGTAGAGATGTAGACGACGTGGTCGGGGGCGAGGGCCACGAGCGGCGCTCCCGGAGGCCCGAGTGGACCGTACGGATCGTCTTCCACGATCGGCACGCCGGCGCGCCGCGCAATCGTCGCTAGGCGCTCGCGCCGGTCCTCGTTCATCGTCGCGTTCGTCGGGTTGTGCAACGACGGCATCGTGTAAATGAAGCGCGGCCGGCGCGTGCGGAGGATCGCCTCGATATGATCCACGCGCATGCCCTCGTCGTCCACGGTCACCGGAATGGCGCGCAGCCCGTTGATTTGAAAAACCTGCAGCGCGCCGGGATACGACGGCGATTCCACGATGATCTCGTCGCCCGGCTCGGCCAGGCTCTGCGCGACGATCGCGATGCCTTGCGTCGAGCCGGTGAGCACGATGATGCCGCCGGGCGCGATGCCCGCGGCGCCCCGCGCGTTCATGCGCGCGGCGATCGCGGCGCGCAGCGGCTCGTATCCTTCCGAATCGCCGTAGGAGAGCACGAAGCGCGGGTCGCGCGCGACGCGCGCGAACGACTTGGCGAGCTCACCGAGCGGGGACGGCTCATCCGGGGCCACGCCCTGCACGAACGATATGCGCCCCGCCTCGTGCTTGGCCGCGAGCTCGCCCAACACGTTGGGAAACTCCCCGACGCGCCACGGCGGCAGCGTAACCCACCACGGCACGGCGGCGGAACGCTCGGGCTGACCGCCGCGGAGCTGCGGCACGACGCGCGAGCCCGAACCGACCCGCTGCTCGATCAGGCCCTCGCCGACCAGCTCCCGGTAGGCGTGCACGATCGTGCTGCGGTTCACGGAGAGCCGCTCCGCCATCGTTCGCTCGGGCGGGAGGCGCGTCGACTCGGGCAGGGTTCCGGCCAAGATCGCCTCGCGCAGGTGCTCGTAGATCTGGCGGTAGAGCGGCACGATCGAATCGCGGTCGAGCTCCGGCAGAATTCCCGCCCATCCAATCCTCGACATGGATGATTCCATTTCGCGAATCTTCCTGGGGAACGCTTCCGTCCCGGCGAAGCCTGGCCGTATGAGCACTGCAGAACACCAGGTCGACGTCGCCGTCATCGGCGCCGGTCCCGGCGGCTATCACGCCGCCATCCGTGTCGGTCAGCTCGGCAAGAAGGTCCTGTGCATCGATCGCGACGAGGTCGGCGGCGTCTGTCTCAACTGGGGCTGCATTCCGACCAAAGCGCTCTTGCACGTCGGTGAGGTGATCCGTCACATCGAGCGCGCAGGTTCGCTAGGCCTCAAGGTGCCGAAGGCCGAGATCGAACGCGAGACGGTAGCGAAGTTCAAGACGGACGTCGTGAATGCGAACGTCGGCGGCGTGAAGACGCTCTTCAAAGCCAACGGGGTCGAGTTTCTCGCCGGCGAGGCGACGCTGCGCGGTCCGAACGAGATCGCGGTCAAGACGAAGGACGGCGGCAGCGCGAAGGTTACGGCGGATTACATCGTGATCGCGACCGGCTCGGCGCCGGTCGACGTCAAGGCGTGGCCCCGCGACGGCGAGACGATCATCAACTCCGACGACGCCGTCGGCCTAGCGCGCATCCCCAAGAAACTATTGGTGATCGGAGGCGGCGTCATCGGCCTCGAGTTCGCGACCGTATACCGCCGACTGGGCGCGGAGGTGTTGGTCGTCGAGATGATGCCGCAAATCCTCACCGGCACGGACCTCGAGATCGGCAAGACGCTCGGACGAATCTTGAAAAAGCAGGGCATCGAGATCATGCTGAACACGAAGGTCGGCGGGATCGAGAAACGCGGCAAGACCGCGCGCGCAACGATCAACGGCGAAGCCACGGGTGGCAAGGACGAGACGCGCGAGTTCGACATGGTGCTCGTCGCGGTCGGGCGGCGGCCCGTTACGGACAACCTCGGGCTGAACGCCGCGGGCCTGAGCACCGACGAGGGCGGCTTCATCGCCAACGATCGGCAGCAACGCACGAAGGTCGCCAACATTTTCGCCATCGGCGACGTCACCGGTGCTCCGCTGCTCGCGCACCGCGCGATGAAGCAGGGCGTCGTCGCGGCGGAGGTGATCAACGGCGACAAATCCGCGGCATTCGATCCGGTCGCGGTGCCGAACTGCATCTACACCGACCCCGAGGTCGCGACCGTCGGGCTCTCCGAGGAAGAGGCCAAGGCGGCCGGATACGAGGTGCGCGTCGGCAAGTTCCCGCTGGCCGCGAGCGGGCGCGCGCGCACGATGAACGACACCGAGGGTCTGATCAAGCTCGTCGGCGACGCGCGCAGCGACCTGCTGCTGGGCATGCACCTCGTCGCCCCGCAGGCCGAATCGCTGATCGGCGAGGGAGTCATGGCGCTCGAGATGGGGGCCACGCTCGAGGACATCGGCCTCTCGGTCCATCCGCATCCGACGCTGACCGAAGGCATCATGGACGCCGCGGAGGCCGCGCACGGCAAGGCGATCCACATCCTCAACCCCAAGCCGAAGCCTCCGGTCCCCGCGAAGGTTTAAACTAAGTGTCGTGTCTCAGGAGTTCGATGGATAAATGATGCGCGCGCGATTGCTCGATCTCGGCGTGCGAGGCTATCGTGACGTGTGGGATCTCCAGCACCGTCTTCACGACGCCGTGCGCGAGGGTCATGAGCCGGACACGTGGATCGTCGTCGAGCATCCGCCGGTGATCACGCTCGGTCGGCGGGCCAAGGCTGAGAACGTCTTGCTGAGTGAGGCGGAGCTCGCGCGCCGCGGCGTCGACCGCGTCGCCATTGAGCGCGGCGGCGACGTGACCTACCACGGCCCGGGACAGCTCGTCGTCTACCCGATTCGCAGGCTGGAGCGCTTTCGCGAGGTCGTACCGCTCGTGCGCGCGCTCGAGGCGGCGGCGATCAACGTGTGCTCGCGCTTCGGCGTACGCGGCGAGCGCCGCCCCGAGCACGCCGGCGTGTGGGTCGGCCTCAAGCAAATCTGCGCCATCGGCCTCGCCGTCCGCCAGATGGTCACGCTACACGGCATCGCGCTCAACGTCTCCACGCGTCTCGACTACGATCGCCTGATCAACCCGTGCGGGCTGAGCGATCGCGGCATCACGTCGTTGTCCGCGGAGACCGGCCGCGCGATCGAAATGAACAGCGCCCAGCGCGCGCTGCTCGAAGAGCTCGCGCGCATCTTCGACGTGGAATTCATCCCCGCGCAATACGAGGCCGTTGCGTGACTACTATCGACCTAGTCAGGCGCAAGCCGGAGTGGTTGAGGGTTTCGCTGCCGATGGGCGACGAGTACGAGCGGGTGAAGGCCAAGGTGAACACGCTCGGGCTGCACACGGTATGCCGCGAGGCGGCGTGCCCGAACCTGGCCGAGTGCTGGGGCGCGGGAACGGCGACGATCATGATCCTCGGCGACACGTGCACACGCGGCTGCCGCTTCTGCAACGTCAAGACGGGCAACCCGCGCGGCGAGGTCGACTGGCTGGAGCCGATCCGCGTCGCAGAAGCCGTGCGCGACCTCGGCTGGAAGTATCTCGTGCTGACGGCCGTAGACCGCGACGACCTCGCTGACGGCGGCGCGCTGATCTTCGCCAACACGGTGCGCGCCATCCACGAGCGCGTGCCGGGCGCGCGCGTCGAGATCCTCAGCGGCGACTACCGCGGGGATCTGGCGGCCGTCGATATCGTCATGGACGCCAAGCCCGACGTCTTCGCGCATAACCTCGAGACCGTGCGGCGCCTCAGCCCCTCGGTCCGCGACAAGCGCGCCGGGTACGATCAGTCGCTGAAGGTGCTCGCGCACGCCAAGAGCCGCGCGCCGCACCGCTACACGAAAACCTCGCTGATGCTCGGGCTCGGTGAGACGGATGCCGAGATCGAGACCGCGATGGACGACGCACGGTCGGTGGGCGTCGACATCTTCACAATGGGGCAGTACTTGCAGCCGAGCAAGAAGCATCTGCCGGTCGTCGAGTTCGTGACGCCCGCGAAGTTCGCGGAACTGGGCCGGCTCGCGCAGCGGAAGGGGTTTCACCAGGTCGTGTCCAGCCCGCTCTCGCGCAGTTCCTATCATGCCGAGCAAGCGTTCCCGAATCGCGCGCGAGGCTGAAACCGCCCGTACTCGCATTAGGTTGCTACAGCTAACGTGACGAAGCTCTTCTTGAACCGGCCCGTCCTCGCGGCGGTCTGCTCGCTTCTCATCCTGATCGCCGGGCTCATCGTGATGCCGGCCCTCCCGATCGCACAGTACCCGCAGATCGCACCGCCGGTCGTCACGGTGACCGCCACGTACACCGGCGCCAGCCCGCAGGCCGTCGAGGCGCAAGTCACGACGCCGCTGGAGCAGGCCGTCAACACGGTGCAGGGCCTGCGTTACATCAGCTCGACGAGCTCCCAGGGCGTCTCGACGATCACATGCACGTTCAACCTCGGCGTCAACCTCGACATCGCCGCGGCCGACGTGCAGAATTCCGTCCAGTCGTCGCTCGGCCAGCTGCCCGCGACGGTGCAGCAGCTGGGCATCACGGTCGCCAAGAACTCGGGCTCGTTCGTCATGGGCATCGCGCTGACGTCCGACAGCAAGAGCCTCAATACCCTGACGATGAGCAACTACGCGCAGATCAACATCGTCAACAACCTGGAGCGTGTGCAGGGCGTCTCGCAGGTCATCATCTTCGGCCAGCGCCAGTACGCGATGCGCATCTGGCTCAACCCGGTCAAGCTCCAACAACAGGGGCTCGACGCCAGCGACGTAGTCAGCGCGCTGCAGGAGCAGAATGCGGAGGTCGCGGCCGGCAGCATCGGCGCTCCACCGGCGCCGGCGAACCAGCCGTACACCTATACGGTTAACGCGCTCACGCAGCTCTCCGATCCGGCACAGTTCGCCAACATCATCCTGCGGGCGAATCCCAACGGCGGTTACGTGCGCCTCTCGGACGTTGCCCGCATCGAGCTCGGCGCGCAAAGCTACACGACCGACCTGCGATTCGACGGCAGCAGCCAGGTCGTCGGCTTGGGCGTTTTGCAGTATCCGACCGCCAACGCCCTTGACGTCTCGCGCCGCGTCAACGCCCAAATGGCCCAGCTCGCCCCGCAGTTCCCCACCGGGATGCACTGGACGGTAGCCTTCGACGTTACGACATTCGTCAACGAGTCGATCAAGGAAGTACTCCTGACGCTCCTGCTGTCGATCCTGCTCGTGATCCTCGTCATCTTCGTCTTCCTGCAAAACCCGAAGTCCACGCTGATTCCGGCTGCGACGATCCCCGTCTCGCTGATCGGCACCTTCTTCGTGATGGAGCTCTTCCATTTCTCGATCAACACGATCACGCTCTTCGGCCTGACGCTCGCCACGGGGTTGGTCGTCGACGACGCGATCGTCGTCATTGAAAACATCGCGCGGCACATGGAGATCAACAAGGGCAAGCAGAGCGGCGTCGCGAGCGCAGCCGAGGCGATGCGCGAAATTCAAAGCGCCGTCGTCGCCTCGTCGCTTGTTCTCCTCGCCGTGTTCGTGCCCGTCGGCTTCCTGCCCGGAACGACCGGACAGATCTACAAGCAGTTCGCGCTGACGATCGCGGCCTCGATCACGATCTCGCTGTTCATGGCATTGACGCTCGCACCCGTGCTGTCATCTCGGCTCCTTACCGGTGAATACGAGTCGAAGGCCGCCTTCTTCCGGTGGTTCAACTCCCACTTCAAGCGCTTCCGCGACTGGTACGGTCGGACGCTGCCCATCATGTTCCGCCGGCGCTGGCTGGTCGCAGCCATCTTCGTGGGCGCTCTGTTGACCACACTGTTCCTGGCCTCGAGGACCCCGCAGGGCTTTTTGCCGGACGAGGACCTAGGATACTTCATAACGCTCGTCCAGGCACCGGAGGGCACCTCGCTTCAAGGCTTGCGGACCATATCAACGAAAGCCGAGCAGATCATCGGAGCGCAGCCCGAGGTGCAGCACATCTTCGACGTCGGCGGCTTCGGCTTCTCGGGCACCGCGCCCAACCGCGGCATCATGTTTACGCTGATGAAACCGTGGAGCGAGCGAAAATCGCCGGCCTGGTGCCAGCTGATCTTCCTCTTCGCTCACCCCAACGCGTGCATCCCGCACAGCGTATTCGCCGTCGAGCAGCGTCTTAACGGCGCCTTCTACATGCAGATTCCCCAGGCGCAGATCTTCGCGTTCAATCCGCCGGCAATCAACGGCGTCGGGAACTTCGGCGGCTTTCAGTTCGAGCTCGAGGATCGCGGTAACGTCGGCTTACCGGCCTTGATGCAAACAGCGTACGCGATGATGGGCGCCGCCGCCAAGGACAACAGGCTGCAGAACACCTTCACGCAGTTCCGGATCAACTCGCCGCAGATCGACTCTAACATCGACCGCAACAAGGCCAAGTCGATCGGCGTCTCGCTTTCAGACATCTTCACGTCGCTCGAGGTCGATCTCGGCTCGCTCTACGTCAACAACTTCACGTATCTGAACCGGTCTTGGCAGGTGGACGTTCAGGCCGACGCACCGTTCCGTAACAGCGTGTCTTCGCTCGGCAATCTGTACGTGCACTCGAGCTCGGCACCGGGAACGACGGTGCTGCCGTCGGCGATCGCGACGCCGGCGCCCGGACTCGGCGCGACCTCGACCACCGCAAACGGCGCCGTGATGACGCCACTCTCCGCGCTGATGCAGATTCAGAAGGTGCTGGGGCCGCCGATCATCTCGCACTACAACCTCTACCGCAACATCGAGCTCAACGGCAGCAACGCCCCGGGCACGAGCACCGGCAGCGCGATCCAGGCGATGCAGCAGATCGCCGCCAAGGTGATGCCCAAGGGCGTGAGCTACGAGTGGACCGGGCTGCAGCTCGATCAGATCGCAGCCGGCCCGTTGACGATCGAGATCTTCATCCTAGCGCTGGTGTTCGTCTTCTTCGTGCTCTCCGCGCAGTACGAGAGCTACATCGATCCGCTCATCGTGCTGCTCGCGGTACCGACCGCGCTGCTCGGCGCCCTGATCTTCATCAACCTGCGCCACTTCCCGCTGCCATTTCTCTTCGATCCGACGCTCTCACAGGACGTCTACGCGCAGGTGGGCTACGTCATGCTCATCGGACTCGCGAGTAAGAGCGCGATTCTGATCGTCGAGTTCGGAAATCAGCAGCTGCGGCAAGGCGCGAGCATCGTGCAGGCCGCGATGCGCGCCGCGCAAACGCGGTTGCGTCCGATCCTGATGACATCAATAGCGTTCGTGATCGCCGTCATCCCGCTCGTCTTCGCCAGCGGCGCCGGTGAAGCCGCGCGTCACTCGCTCGGCACCGTCGTCTTCGGCGGCATGCTGATGTCCACGGTCCTCAACCTCGGCATCACTCCGGTGCTCTACGTCATCATCAAGTCGTTCGAGCTGCGCGGCGGCGTGGCCGGACGCGACGGACAAACTCGAGGCGAAATCGCGCAGGAACCGATGGCTCCGCGTGTAGGCGTTTAGGGTCTTTCGCGGATTGATGATTTTGGTCAGAAGGAACTCGATGCGATAAGCGCAACCCTGTTGCTGAACTGCTGATAGTTTTAATAACCGCCGTCATCCTCGGCTTTGGGAGTTGCTTGCATGCTCGGTAATTTGTGTCGCATCGTGGCGGCCGCGGCGGCGGTATGTTCGAGCTGCGCAATGGCGTTGCCGGCGCTAGCGGACGGTACCGAGGACGTTTACCAGCGATCGATCGTGCCTGGCGCCAACGATGCCATCAAGAGCGTGATGTCCCAGCCCGTGACGCCAACACCGCAACCGCGGCCGCAAGCGTCAGCGCCGGCAGAGAAAAACGACGGCGTCGCACAAGTGCCGCCGGTGCAGCAGCACCGCGTCGGACCGAAGATGGAGCTGCCTGGCAACCGCATCGAATATCGCCTCGACATCTCTGCCGCGTATCCGTGGGGCAACATCGGATCGTACGGCAAGGGCTGGCTGATGGGCGGCATGGACGCCGCCCTCGGCTATGGATTCAACTGGTCGACGCGTGTGGTCGCGAGCATGTTCCAGCTGCAGCACTGGCCCTACGGCTTCAACAGCGGCCTCGCGCCGGTCTATCTGGCTGGATTCCAAAATCCTGTCGGCTGCGCCGATCTCAGCGGTGGCAACAAGTGCGGCCCCGGCGCGGGACGGAACATCAACGTCCGCACGAAGGACACGTTCGGCGTCTTCATGCTACAGAAGATGTTCGTGATCAGGTCGGACAAGCTGCCGGGTCCCGTGCCGTTCGTCATCACGCCGACCTACGTCGCGCGCGGCGGCGAGATCGGCTTCGCGCAGCATAACAACGACGTCGTGCCGTTCACCTACAACCTGCCCGACGGCCCGGTCATTAACATCCCGGTACGCACCGCGCAGTACTACGCCGTCGCCATCACGCTGCCGTTCTTGAAGACGCCCAAGATGTTCGGTACGTTTACGATCGCGCCGCAGTGGCTCGTGCACACAGCCGGAGCGAACGTCGGCAACTCCATGCAGCTGCCGCAGGTGATCTATCTCGAATACACGCCGTTCCACGGCACGACTCTCTTCTTCGAGCCGCAGAGCGCGCGCGACTATCTACCGACCGACCCGTATCCCGAGCATCTCATCGCGTACTTCCTGGGCGCATCGCAGCGCCTGAGCAAGTACGCCTTCGTGCAACTGGTGCTCAACAGCGGCAACCCGACCAATCTCGGGCCGGACGGCATCACCGCGATCAAGTGCGTGAGCGTTCAGCAGGCCCTCACCAATGCGTGCGGGCTCGCGATCGGCGGCCTCAAGGCGACGCAGCTGCAGCTGCAGTTCGGCATCGGTTCACCCAGCGTCTTCCCGTTGTAAGGCTCAGAGGTTCATATGAAAAGCTCTCGTGCATTGGCTTCGTTGGGGTTGGTCACCGCGCTCGGCGGCTGCGGCGGCGTTCTGAGCGGCGGACAAGGCGTCGTTCCGATGAGCGCGGCAGGACGGAATCGCGTCGACGCCGGCGTGACGCAAAAGATCGTCGGCGTCGGCGACAGCCTTACGGCCGGGTACCAATCGGACGGAATCTTGGGTCAAGCCGGAGTGCCGAATCCGATCGACCCCGGCCTCCCGATTCCGCAGACTCAGGAGAACGGCTGGTGGACGCTTCTGGTGGAGCAGGCGTCGAGTTTGCCGCTGCAGTCCGCGATCGCGCAGATGTACGATCCGTCAACGAGCCCGCTGCCGCTTATCAAGGGCCCCGGCCTCGACAATCAGATCGTGCCGACCGGTCCGAGCAGCTTCGCGCCGTTCGGCCAGTTCAAGGGCGCCGATCCATGCACGTATGCGCACGGCTTCAATCAGGCCGGCTTCGGGTTCAAAGCGTCGGCGCGCGTGCGCATGAATCCCAATTCGACCACCATTCGCAACGTCGGCATCCCCGGCCTCACGCTGCACGAAGCCAACACGATTCATCAACCGCAAACCAATACGTGCAGCAAGCTCCCGGGCATTCCGGGCCTGTTGAGCGACGTCGTCAACGAGGAGAGCGGCACGTATTGGCCCGTGCTCCGTAACTTTACGAACCTCGGGCCGCACCTCACCGAGGTCAACGCCGCGGCCTCTCGCCATCCGACGCTCGCGACCGTATGGCTCGGCGCCAACGACGTGCTCAAGTACATGGGCAGCGGCGGCCGCTTCGTCGGCGGCGATCGGAACCCGGGGCAGGTAGAGAGCGATCTCCGCGCAACGATCTCGACGCTGCAGCACGCCGGCGCGCGCGTCGTCTTGGCGAATTTGCCGAACATCCTCGAGACCGGCTACTTCCAGCGCGTCGGACCGGTAAAAGGCGCACAAGCCTGCAAGATCTCGAGTTACGCGCGCTGCTTAATGGCGATCTCGCCCGGAGTGGCGAGCTTCTTGCCCGGAATCGCGCAGGCGTATCATCTCAACGCGCCCGGCTGCGTACCGACGTCGGTGTCGAAGCCCTGCGGTTACCTCACGCTGCCGGCTACCGTTTTGATCATCAACTACATCGGCGCGAACGGAAGCCCGCCCAACCTCGACTGCGCGAACCCCGCGCCGCATTGTAAACCCGTAAAAGGGAGCGGCCTGGGAGCGAACTACATCACTCCGGAGTTCGCGGCGAAGGTGCAGGCGCTCAACGACGCGATCAACCAGGGCATCGACACTGCCGCGAAATCGTCACGCGTCCCGCTCGTCGATGTTCACGCGATCTTCCAAGGAATCGCGAGCGGCGACCCTTCCAACCCGTATTACCATGCGGCGACGTCGATTGCGCCGGGCGTCTGCTGCACGCTCGGGTTCATCCACTTCATCGGCTCGACGGCGGCGCCCGGCGGCATCTTGAGCTTCGACGGCATCCACCCGTCAGATACCGGGTACGGGCTCGTCGCCTACGACTTCATCAAAGTGATCAACGCCGCGTACGGTGCGCACATCCCCGAGGTCGACGTCAAGGCGGTTTACGACGGATCCCGGTGCACGAAACTCTGCTACCCGGATCCCTACGCCCCGCATAGCTAAACCGCGCACCTCTCCGTTCGTCACGTGGCTGCGCGAGCTCGTCGCGACGGTGACCTTCTTCGACCGCTCGACGCTCGAGCCGGGATTCGCGCTGCGCTGCACGATCGGCGTCGCGATTCCGCTGATCGTCGCCGCGGCGCTCGGGCGCCCCGCGCTCGGCATCACCGCTGCCATCGGGGCGTTCATCACCGGATTCACGTCGCTGCAGGGCATCTATCGAACGCGGTTGAGTGCGATCCTCGTCGCGGCGGTGAGCATGTCGGCCACGAGCTTCGTCGGTGCCGTCGCGGCTCATTCTACTTCAGGCGTGATCGCCGCGACCGCCGTAGCCGGTTATCTGTGCGCGACGATCGGGCAGACCGGCCCCATCGCCGCGACCGTCGGCCTCAACTCGCTGGTCGCGTTCGTACTCTTCTCGAGTCAGCCGCTGACGCCGCCGGCCGCGCTCGTTCAGTCGGGGCTCGTCGCGGCGGGAGGTGCGATTCAGGCGCTGCTGCTGCTGATCGCATGGCCCTTCGCGCGCCTCGAGACGGAGCGTTCGGCGGTAGCGAGCGTCTATCGCGACCTGGCCGCGTACGCGCGAGCGGTCGCGCACGGAACGTCCGCCATGCCGCCAATCACGCCCTTCGCTACGGCGCGCCAGGTCCTCGCCGACCCGCAGCCGTTCGCCCGCGCGGCCGAGACGGCGCGCCTGCAGCGCCTGCTCGAGGACGCTGAGGTCATTCGCAAGCGCCTCGGCGCGGCGGTGTCGATCCGCGAACCGACGCTGCCGGTCGCAGAGAAGCTCGACGCGATCGCCGCCTCGCTCGAGAGCGGCGGCGAAGCGGAGTGGCTGCCGGGCTTCGATCTGCTCTCGCGCCCGCAACCCGGTCCGTACGTAGGAAACCACATCGTGTGGCTCGGCCGCGACTCGCTGCGCTTCGCGCTCGTCCTCGCGATCGCGATGGCGCTCGGCCGCCACTTCGAGGCCGCCCGCGGCTACTGGATCCCCCTGACGACGGCGATCGTGCTCAAGCCGGACTTTCTCACGACCGTCGTGCGCGGCTTCGCCCGGATCGGCGGCACGCTGGTCGGAGCGGTCGTCGCCTCGCTAGCGACGGCGCTGTTGCGCGGTCACGCCGCGGCGCAGGTCGCCGGCGCGATCGTTGCTGCGGCGGCGGCTTACGTCACCTTCAATCCGAACTACGCGCTGTTCACGATTGCGATCACGTCGTTCGTCGTGATCTCTCTCGGGATGCGTGGACTTCCCGGGACGACGACGATCGACCAGCGCGTGCTCGACACGCTCGCGGGCGGCGCACTCGCGATGATCGGCTACCTGGCCCTGCCGACGTGGGAACGCAAGCGCACCCGGGCGCTCCTCGCGGACCTCATCGATGCGCAGCGCGCGCTCGCGAGCGCCCTCTTCCGCGCCTACGCCGACCCCTCGGACAAGTCTCGTGCGGCGATCGAACGCCTTCGCACGGAGGTATGGAAGATCCGCACGGCGGTCGAGGCGTCGATCGATCGCACCCGCAGCGAGCCGCACCGCCACCACACGATCGGCGCGGGGCGCGCGCTGCGCATCCTCGCCGCGACGCAGCGCTTCGCGTTGGCCAACCTCGCGCTCGAGGCGGGGCTAGCCAGTCTCGATCTCGCGACGAACGCGGCAGCGCTGCGCGCGTTCGCCGAAGCGCTCGACGTGCGCATGGCCGAGATCGCTCAAGCGCTGCGCGAGTCGCGGCGCGCGCCGGCTGATTCGGAAATAGCGGCGAGCCTCGCTCGGCTCCACGGACCGCTGCGCGAGCGCGCTGACGCGTACCTGGACGCCGTCAGGCGGATGGCGCGTCTAATCGGCTAGGCGTAGATGCCGCGGAGTTTCGAGGCCTTGACGACGCGATCGATCGCGAGCGTGTACGCCGCGGTGCGCAGCGTGGCGTGGCGCGAGTTCGCGATCGAGCGGATCTGGTGAAGATTGGTGAGGAGGAAGTCCTCGAGTTTCTCGTTGACCTCGGGCTCCTTCCAAAAGTATCCCATCCGGTCTTGCGCCCACTCGAAGTACGACACCGTTACACCGCCAGCGTTAGCCATGATGTCCGGGAGCACGACGGTGCCGCGCTCGCGGAAGATGCGGTCGGCCTCGGGCGTCGTTGGACCGTTGGCCCCCTCGACGATCAGCTTCGCCTTCACCTTGGCGGCGCTTTCGGCCGTGAACACCTTCTCGAGCGCGGCGGGAACCAGCACGTCGCACTCGCTCGCGAGCAGCTCGCTATTGGTGATCTTCTCTCCGCCCTTGAAGCCTTCGAGCGTGCCGAACTTGGCCGCGTGTTCCATGGCGCCGGCGACGTAGATGCCGCTTTCGTTGTAGTACGCGCCGGTAACGTCGGAGATGCCGACGATCTTGCAGCCGCGCTCCTCGAACAGCTTAGCGGCGTGCTTGCCGACGTTGCCGAATCCCTGGATCGCGATCGTTGCCCTGTCGGGGCGCAAGTCCATTTCGGCCATCTCATCGAGGGCGCAGATCGTCACGCCTCGGCCGGTCGCCTCGACGCGGCCGCGGGATCCGCCGATGTCGAGCGGCTTGCCGGTGACCACGCCGGGCGTGTTCTGTCGCACATGCATCGAATACGTGTCCATGAACCAGGCCATGACCTGCGGTGTCGTGTTGACGTCGGGCGCGGGAACGTCTTTATCCGGCCCGACGACCTCGACGAGCTCCGCGGCGTAGCGGCGCGTGATGCGCTCGAGCTCGTTGGAGGAGAGCGTCGCGGGATCGCACGTTACGCCGCCCTTGCCGCCGCCGAACGGCAGGTCCACGACGGCGCACTTCCAGGTCATCCAAAACGCAAGCGCCGTGACCTCGTCGAGCGTCACGCCGGGGTGGTAGCGGATGCCGCCCTTCGCGGGACCGCGCGCGAAGTTGTACTGCACGCGATATCCGGTGTAGACTTCGAACTCGCCCGAATCGCGCTGGAACGGGATCGAGAAGATGATCTGTCGTGACGGATGGGTGAGAATGCGCCGCATTCCGGCGTCGAGCTCCAACAGGTCGGCGGCCTCGTTGAAATAGGCAATGGCGTCGCCGAAGACGGAGACGTCGCGCACGGAGGGTCCTGAGCCCGTCGCAGGGCGCAGCGTAGCGGTCATGCCTAACCTTTTGTCGGTGCCGCGCCGCGGCCCCTTGATTCACACGTTGAAACGAAAATTGACGACGTCGCCCTCTTGCATCACGTAATCGCGCCCCTCGCTGCGGACGCGACCGGCCGCCCGCAACTCCTCCATGGTGCGATATTTGACGTAGTCCTCGTATGTGACGATCTCGGCCCGAATGAAGCCGCGCTCGATGTCGCCGTGGATCGTGCCGGCGGCCTGCGGGGCCTTCGTGCCGCGCCGTATCGGCCAGGCCCGAGCCTCCTTCTCTCCGGCGGTCAAAAACGTCGTCAGTCCAAGCAGGTCGTATGCCGCCTCGGCGAGCTGGTCGAGACCGCTGCGTTCGATCCCAAGTTCCTGGCGATACTCCGCCGCCTCGCTCTCACTCAGGCCGGCCAGCTCGGCCTCGACCTTCCCGCTGAGTACGACGGCGCGGCCGGCTTGCGCCCGCGCGATCTCGCGCACGACCCGCATCTGCTCCCCGTCTGCGCCGAGCTCGGTTTCACCAACGTTGGCCACGTAGAGCACCGGCTTAGCCGTAAGCAGGAACGAGTCGACGGCGACTTGCGCTTCGAGCGACCCGGGCGCGAAGCTGCGCGCGGGCCGCGCTTCCTCGAGCGCCGATTCCAGCCGCCGTGCAGCGGCGATGTGCTCTCTGAGCTTTGGATTGGCGCGCACCTCGCGCTCCAGCTTCGGGATGCGCCGGCGCATCGTCGCAAGATCCGCGAGCGCCAGCTCGATCGCCATGATGTCGGAATCGCGCTGCGGATCAGGATGCCCCTCGACGTGCGACACCTCGGCGTCCTGGAAGCAGCGGAGGACCATCGCGATCGCGTCAGTTTCGCGAATGTGGCTGAGGAAAGTGTTGCCGAGTCCCTCGCCGGCGCTGGAGCCGCGGACCAAGCCCGCTATATCGACAAAGCGAACGGTCGCCGGGACGATCCGCTTGGCGTTGACGAGCTGCGCGAGGACCGGCAGGCGCGAATCCGGCACGGCGACCTCGCCGACGTTCGGCTCGATCGTCGCGAACGGATAGTTCGCCGCGAGGGCATGTGCCGAGCGCGTGAGCGCGTTGAAGATCGTCGACTTCCCGACGTTCGGCAATCCGACGATTCCACAGGAGAGTGGCATTGCAGGCCGCCGGTTCGGCCGCTCGCGGCGCCCGCCCTTGCGCCTGGAGGGCCCACGCGCGACGACGGCGGCAAGAGAATGGTCCGGACGTGTCGGATACGTCGTCATGCGCCAAATGAAGGTCGACAAACTCGGCATCGACCTCCTGACCCACGACCCGGTGGTGATCCTCAAGGACATGGACGGCTCGCACTACCTCCCGATTCTGATCGGACCGTTCGAAGCGACCGCGATCGCGCTCGCACTGGAAGGCGCACCGGTGCCGCGGCCGCTCTCTCACGACCTCATGCGCAACATCCTCGAATCGCTCAACGCCAACCTCGAGCAGGTCGTCATTCATGACATCAAAGACTCGACGTTCTTCGCCAAGCTCGTCGTGCGCACCAACGGCGAGCTCCAGGAGATCGACGCGCGGCCCTCCGACGGCATCGCGCTCGCGCTGCGCGTCCCCGCCCCGATCTTCGTCTCCGACAAGATCGTGCTCGAGGAAGCCACCGCCGAGAAGAAGCCCATCAACGACACGGAGATGGCGCGCTTTAAGAAATTCCTCGACGATTTAAAACCCAGCGACTTCAACCGCTAGTCAACTCCCAGGATGACAATGCGGGGTTAGGGCGAACCTGCGGGGGCTTATGGCCAATGAACTGCGCGCCGATATCGGCGTGTTCGGCGGGTCGGGATTCTACTCGCTTATGGAGAGGTCGCACGAGGCTTGGATCGAGACTCCCTACGGAGCGCCCAGCGACAAGGTCGCGCTCGGTGAGATCGCGGGCCGGCGCGTCGCGTTTCTTCCACGCCACGGCAAGGATCATCGCTTTCCGCCGCAGTCCATCAACTATCGCGCGAACGCATACGCGATGAAACAGCTCGGGGTGAAGTGGATCATCGGTCCGACCGCGTGCGGCTCGCTCAAAGAGAGCGTGCCCCCCGGCGCGATGGTGGTCTGCGACCAGCTCGTGGATCGCACCAGCGGCCGCAAGGACACGTTTTACGACGGCCCGATCACCACGCACGTCAGCTTCGCCGATCCGTACTGCCCGACGCTGCGTCCGATCGCCATCGACGCGCTGCGTTCGATCGGAGTCGAGACGCACGAGCGCGGCACGGTCGTCGTGATCCAGGGGCCGCGCTTCTCCACGCGCTCCGAGTCCAAGTGGTTTCAAAGCCAGGGCTGGGAGGTCATCAACATGACGCAGTATCCCGAGGCTTACTTGGCGCGCGAGCTCGAGATGTGCTACGTCAACATCTCACTCATCACCGATTACGACGTCGGGCTCGAGGGGATGCCGCCGGTGTCGCACCACGAGGTCATCGAGGTGTTCAATCGCAGCAACGAACGCGTGAAGAACGCGATCGGCAAGATCGTCGCGAGCATCCCGATCGACTCGGATTGCCCGTGCCGCCACGCGCTCGCGGGAGCACGTTTTTAGGGAATGCAACGCCGTCGGCCGCGGTTCGACCTCGGGATGTACGCGCGTGCCGTTCCGCTCTTACTGCGTCATCCGTCCGTCTTCGCCATGCCGCTGCTGGCCGCGGTCGTGGATCTGCTGCTGTCGCAGCTCTCGTATCTGTTCACCGATCCGCTGGGCGGCGCGGGCGCCGGGCTCTTCGGGCTGATCGTGCAGCTCGTCTATCTGTGGGCCTTCGGCGTCACGATCATCCAGGCGAACAACATCTGGCGGCGCCAGCGCGGCACGTTCGACGAAGCCTGGGAGGAAGGGCGCCGCAAGTTCGGCGGCATCGCGCTCGCCGCGATCGGCTTTCAGTTCGTCGTGTGGGCAGCGAGCTACATCGGCTCGTTTGTCGGCGGCAGCTTGGGCTTGATACTCGGCGCGATCGCAGCGTTCTTCCTGATCTACACGATTCCGTCGGCGGCAATCGGCGGACTGCCGGGCGCGCTCGCCATCTCGGGGTCGATCCGCGGCGTGCGCGCCGAACCGGTCGGCTCCGTCATTCTCGCTGTCGTGTTCTTCGCGGTCTGGTACGTCGCCGTTCCGAACGGTCTGCCGTACCTGCTGGTGCATCTCTCGCCGACGATGTGGTCGATCGTGACGGCCGCCGCGCGCGCTCTCGCGCTCGCCTACCTCGCCTTTCCGTTCGCCAAGCAATACGACGACATCGCGTTCACCGGCTACTGGTGAGCGCCATGCGCACGTACTCGCCGATCAGGGCGGGGCTGACGTTGGTGCGCGCGAGCCGCTGAGCCTCGTCGAGCTTCGCGAGTAGCGCCGCCGCCTCGCGCCGGCCCAGCGGTTTGAGCTTGCGCAAGCGATCGGCGTGATCGATCGACATCAGCGCGACGCCGTCGTGACCGGTCGCGACGATCCAATCGCGCACCAGCGTCTTGATCGTCTCGAGCCCCTCGGCGAGCGTCTCGCGCGTCGCCCACGGCTCGTGCGGCGACTTCCCATCGACGCTCTCGAAGAACCAGCGCACGACCGAGGCGCGCAGCGACTCCTCTTCCTGCTCGAGCGCCGCCAGCGCCCGCGTCGCGCTTCCACCGGCGAGCGACGCGCCCAACTCGGCATCGGCGTCGCCGTAATGCATGCGGCGCAGCACCTCCACGACCTCGGTCTTCGAGAGCAGCGGAAAGCGCACTTCGATCACGCGCGAGCGGATCGTCTCGAGCAGCCGCCCGGGCGTCGCCGTCGTCACGAGCATCACGACGCCGGCCGGCGGCTCCTCCAAGAACTTCAGCAGCGCGTTGGCGGCGTGCTGCGTCGCAAAGTCAACGTCGCCGAGCAGCAACACGCGCATGCCGCCGCTATACGACTGCATCGAGAGCTGGCGCACGAGGTCGCGCGCGGAGAGCTGCTCGCCTTCGCCGAATCCCGCCGGCGCGTCGCGGTCGCCGATCTTGAGCACGCCCTCGTGCTCGAGGAAGTCGGGATGGTGCACGTTCTCGCCGCGAAACAGTGCACACGAGGAACACGTTCCGTCGTAGCCGAGCACGCCGGTCTTGGGCGCCAGGCAGAGCAGCGACTGCGCGAGGCGCCGCGCGAACGTTTTCTTTCCGACGCCGGCGGGGCCGGTGAAAAGGTACGCGTGCGCGAGCGTCTGTGGGGTCAGCGCCCCGAAATAGCGCTTCGGCCCCTCCGCGCCTACGGCGTCGAAGCGCAGCTCGCTCACAGCTGCCGCAGCGCCTCGTCCAGCAAATGCTCCGGCGGCAGGCTTCCATCGAGCACGCGATGGCGCGCGTGGCGTGCGAGCTCGAGAAATCCGCGCCGAACGCGCTCGTGAAATGCGTCGTCCTCGGCTTCGATACGATCGGGTGCATCGGACCGGTCGCGCAGGCGTGCGCGCGCAGCGGCAATCGGCAGATCCACGAGCAGCACGACGTCGGGCTCCAGTCCGGCGGCCGCGAAGTCGCACAGCGCCCGCAGCAGCTCGAGATCCATGCCTCGTCCGTAGCCCTGATACGCGAGCGTCGAATCCGTAAACCGGTCGCACACCACGATGCCGTCCCTTGCGAGCGCGGGCCGGATCACTTCTGCGACGTGCTGCGCGCGCGCCGCGTTCACCAAGAACGCCTCGGCGAGCGGGTCGATGGCGAGCGAACGATCCAAGAAGATCCCCCGCACGGCGTCGCCGAGCCGAGTGCCGCCCGGCTCGCGCGTCACCACGACGTTCTTCTTTTCTGCCTTCAGTCGCGCGCCTAACCCGGCGACGAGCGTGCTCTTCCCGCTGCCCTCGATGCCTTCAACGACGACGAACATCCGGCGCGCTTAGGCGTCCGACGTTTTATAGATCTTGACGCGGCGGTTGGGCTCGAGCCCGGTGCTGCGCGACTGCAGCCGGTAGCGCTCCGCCATCTGGTGCTGCATCCGCCGCACGTACGACGTCTGCGGCGAAAGCTCGATCCCCTGATTGGTCAGCAGCACCTGATAGATCGCCTCCTCCGCCTCGCGCAAGGCAAGCTCCTCGTGGTCGATCGAGCCGAGGTTGAAGACGTCGCGAAGCGCGGCCTGGATCTGCGTCGTCGTGTTCGTCTTGATCGAGTAGAGCGGCACGTTGTCGGAAGCGATCTGCTTGAGCTTGGGCTGCTCCTTCCGCTCAAGCGTCTTGAGCGTGAGCACGACGTCGGCGTCGTCCCAGTTGCGCGCGATCGAGGCGTGGACGCGCAGGTTCGCGATAGCGCGCTCGATCTTGTTGCGCGACACGCCGTAGGGGAAGATCGAGAGCGGGCGGTCGCGTTCGTCGTGCTCGCGCTCGTGCTCGTAGCGGTCGGCGAGGCGCGGCATCGACTCGGGATCCGCCTCCTGAACTACTGTGACGGCGCCGCTCGCCTCGCGTTGCCGGATCTCCGGTTGCGGCTGATAGCCGCGCAGCAGCGCGTCGATGACATCGGCGACGTTCTTGTGGATCGCGAGGCGATCACGATCGTGGATCTCGACGACCACGTCGAACGTCGGCGGCGCCTTGCGCTCGAGCACCGTCTTGCGCGTGCCCCGGCGGCGCGCTTCTTCGTCCGAGAGCGTCACCGCGCTGATTCCCCCGACGAGGTCGGAGAGTGTCGGGTTCATGAGGAGGTTTTCCAGGGTCTGCCCGTGAGCCGTCCCGATCAGGGTCACGCCGCGCTCGGCGATCGTTCGTGCCGCTTCGGCCTCTGCGGCGGTACCGATCTCGTCGATGACGATGACCTCCGGCATGTGGTTCTCGACCGCCTCGATCATCACGGCGTGCTGGAGCGCCGGATCCGCGACTTGCATGCGGCGAGCGAGGCCGATGCCGGGATGCGGGATGTCGCTGTCGCCGGCGATCTCGTTCGACGTGTCGACGATGACGACGCGCTTGCGCTCCTCCGAAAGCACCCGCGCGCACTCGCGCAGCATCGTTGTCTTTCCGACGCCGGGACGCCCCAGTAGACAGGTCGACTTGCCGCTGCGCAGCACGTCGAGCAGGATGTCGATCGTTCCGTAGACGGCGCGGCCGACGCGGCAGGTGAGGCCCACGATCTTGCCGGTGCGGTTACGAATGGCGCTGATGCGGTGCAGGGTCTGCTCGATGCCGGCGCGGTTATCTGCGCCGAAGGGCGAAATCCGCGAGCAGACGTGCGCGATGTCTTCGTGGCTTACCGCAGAGTCGGTGAGATACTTGAAGTCGCTCTCGAAGCGCGCTTCGGGCGGCCGCCCTAGGTCGAGCACGACTTCGATGATGTCTTCGATGTTGTTGAGACGGACGAGCGCTTGCCGTATCGCGAGTGGGAAGATGTCGAGGAGCTGAGAGAGTTCCCAACTAGGGGAAACTTGATGAACTCTAACCGCCAATACTCATCCCCGTTTCCGCGCCTCCGCGAGGCACTGTCGCAAGGTTACTCGGGCCGCGCCTTCACTCCTTTACGACGCGGATCGTGCGCAGCGTGTCGTCGTAGGGCCCCTGGATGCGCACGCCGGCCTTCATCTCCAAACGCAAGTAGTCGATGATGTCGGGCGTGAGCTCCTCGCCCGGAGCGATCACTGGAATGCCGGGTGGGTAGGGCGTGATCGTTTCGGCGCAGATGCGTCCTTTGGACTCGCGCAGCTTGACGAACTCCGTGTCCGCGAGGAACGCCTCGCGCGGCCGCATCCGCATCGGCGGCACCGCCGGGAGATGAAACGTTCCGCGCTTCAGGCGCTGCTCGAGAATTCCCGACGGCGCGAACATGTCGAGCTCGCGCTTGCCGTGCGCCAGCTCTTCGAACGCCTCAACGAACCGCTCGGCCGCGTCGCGCGTCGTGCCGATGGTAAACAGCGCGACGATGTTGAAGAGATCCGCCAGCTCGACCTGGATGTTGTAGCGGCGGCGCAGTATCTCCGACGCCTCGTATCCCGTGTAGCCGAGGCCCTTGACCGTCACGGTGATCTTCGTCGGGTCGAGATCGTAGATGCCCGGGCGCCCCTGCAACTCCTCGCCGAAGCAGTAGATGCCGGGGATCGCGTTGAGTCGGTCGCGAATCTCCTGCGCGAGCTCGATCGTGCGCGAGAGCAGCGCCGCGCCCTCCGTTGCCATCTGCTTGCGCGCGACGTCCAGCGACGCGACCATCGGCAGATTGGGCGAGGTCGAGAGGAACATTTTGAGCACGGCCTTGAGCCGGTCGACGCGCACGCGCGGGCCCTTCTGGTGGAGCATCGCACACTGCGAGAACGCGGAGAGCATCTTGTGCGTCGAGTTGATGCAGAGGTCGCTGCCCGCGGCGGTCGCGGACATCGGCAGCGCCGCATGAAAGTGGAAGTGCGGCCCCCAGGCCTCGTCCACGAGCAACAACTTGCCGGCGTCGTGCGCGATGCGCTCGATCGACTGCAGATCGGCGGCGACGCCGTAGTACGTCGGTGACACGAGATAGACGGCGACAACTTCCGGATGCTCGCGCAGCGTCGCCGCGACCGTCTCGGGCGTGACGCAGTGGTCCATGCGCAGTTCGGCGTCGACCTCCGGGCGCATGTACACCGGCTCCGCGCCGCTCATCACCAGTCCGCCCAGCATCGACTTGTGCGAATTGCGCGGGACCGCGATCTTCTCGCCCGCGTTCACCGCGGCCATCATCATGCACTGGTTGCCGCTAGTCGATCCGTTGATAAGGAAGAACGTGTTGTCCGCGCCGTAGGCCTCGGCCGCGAGCTTTTGCGCCTCCTTGATCGACTCCGTGGGCTGCAGCAGGTCGTCGATCCCGGGCATCGGTGTCAGGTCGATCGCGCAGATGTTGTCGCCCACGAACTCTCGAAACGCCAGGTCCATGCCGTTGCCCTGTACGTGACCCGGCGTGTGGAACGGGAGCACGCCCGCGTCGACATAGTCGAGCAGCGCCTGGAAATACGGGGTCTTATGTTGGTCCAACGCTCACGCCAAAACTTCGAAGCCGAGGCGATCGAGCATGCCGAAATCCTCAGCGTCTCCCCGACCCGGCGTCGTGAGGTAATCGCCGAGCACGATGCCGCTCGCGCCGCTGCGCATTCCCAGATCTTGCAGACCCTTTAGCGTCATCTCGCGTCCGCCCGCGAAGCGCACGAGCGCGCGCGGCAGCGCGAGCCGCACCAGCGCCACGAAACGCAGGGCCTCGGCTGGATCGAGCAGCGGCTTATCGGCGAACGGCGTGCCGGGTCGCGGGTTGAGGAAGTTGACCGGAACCTCTTCGGGCTGCAGCTCCTGGAGCGCGCCGAGAAAGGCGCTGCGATCGTCGAGCGTCTCGCCCATGCCGATGATGCCGCCGCAGCACAGCTCCAGGCCGTACCGCTTTACGCGCAGGCACGTGTCCCAGCGCTCCCGGTACGTGTGCGTCGTGCACACCGACGGAAAGTAGCGCTCCGAGGTCTCGAGGTTGTGGTTGACCTTGTCGACGCGGGCTTGCGCCAGCCGCTCCACGTGGCCGTCGGTAAGGATGCCGAGCGACACGGCGACCGTCAGCGGCAGGTCGGCCTTGATCGCGGCCGTGGCCGCGCAGACCCGCTCGAGCAACCTCTCTGATGGGCCGCGCACGGCGACGACGATGCAGAATTCGCCGGCGCCGCGTTCGCGCGCGGCGCGCGCCGCCGCGACGAAGCCTTCGACGGTCGAGAGCGGCTCGGCCTCGACGTCGGTGGCGTAGCGCGCGCTCTGCGAGCAGAAGTTGCAGTCCTCCGAGCAGCCGCCCTTCTTCGCGTTGTACAGCACCTCGACCGCGATCGCGTTGCCGGTGTGGTGCGAGCGCACGTCGTCGGCCAGCGCGAGGAGCTCGGGAATTTGAACCGCCGGCAGCTCAGCGAGCTCGCGCAGCAGCTCGGCGCCGGCGGGGATGCCACGGTCGAGGACCTGCGCGCGGGCGCGTTCGAGCGTGGCTTCGGAGTTCGTCATCGGTTTCTTTGTATAAAAGGCAGCAAGAGATTTGCGCCCGCCGCTACGGAATCCGCTTGGGCGGGCGCATGCGGCAGAATGCCAAGTATAGTCGAGTTTCCCTGCAGCGCGCGTATCACGTCGTCGCGATACTCGGCGTCGGTCGGGCCCCAGCGCTCGACCAGCATCGATCCCGCGACCGGAATGCCCGCTTCGTAACAGGTTTCGAGCGTCAGCAGCGCGTGGTTAATGCAGCCAAGCCGCAGGCCTACTGCGAGCACGACCTCCAGCTTCGCCAACCGTACGACATCGACGAGATGCTCGCGCTCGTTCAGGGGCACCAGGATGCCGCCCGATCCCTCGACAACGAGGGGACCGTCGAGCGCGTCGAGGCGAGCGGCAAGGTCGCGGCCGCGCAACTCCGCGCCAGCGGCTAGCGCGGCCGACCACGGATCCGCCGGCTTCTCGAATCGCTCGAGCTCGACGTGCGGCACGCCGGCGAGGGTGCCGGCTCGCGCCGCATCGCCCTCGGCGCCCGGCGCGACGCCCGTCTGCACGACCTTGACGACCGTCGGCGTCTCTCCCATCCGTCGCAACGCGAGCGCGAGCGCGGCGGCCACGCGCGTCTTCCCGACGTCGGTGTCCGTGCCGGTCACGAAGTAGCGGTGCGAAGAAGTACTCATAGCTTGCCGAGCTCCTCGACTAGGCGGTCGATCTGCTCCGCCGTGTGATCGGCGCGCACGGAGACGCGCAGACGCGACGTTCCGGGCGGGACGGTCGGCGGACGAATCGCCGGCACGAAGATGCCGCGCGCGAACAGCGCATCGGAAACGCGCAGCGCGCGCTCCTCGGCTCGAAGCGGCACCGGAACGATTGCGCCGGCCGCTTTCGGCACGGGAAAACCAATCGCGCGCAAGCCGTCGCAGAGGCGCGCTACGTTGGCGCGCAGCCGTGCGCGCCGATCGTCGGCGCGCCGCGCGAGCAGCAACGCGACGCGCGCCGCCAGCCCGATCGCGGCGGGCAGCGCCGTGTCGAAGACGAACGCGCGCGCCTCGTTGACGAGAAGCTCGACGACCGGCGACGGACCGGCGATGAAGCCGCCGTGTGCGCCGAGCGCCTTCGAGAGCGTACCGAGCACGACGACGCGGGGATCGTCGAGATCGCGCGCCAGACCCGCGCCCTCCGCGCCCGCGACGCCGAGCGCGTGGGCCTCGTCGAGCAGCAGCACGCCGGCGTCGCCCAAACCCGCGAGCAGCGCGCGAGGATCGGCGGCGTCGCCTTCCATGCTGAAGATCGTCTCGCTCACGACGCACGTCGGCCGGTCGTTCGCGGGCGGAATCGTGGCGTGATCGTAGACCGCGTGCGGTACCGGCGCGAGACGGATCCCGTCGATCAGCGAGGCGTGGTTGAGCCGGTCCGAAGCGATCGCGTCGACGCAGCGCGCGAGCACCGGAATCGCGCCGACGGCCGCGTGATAGCCCGACGAGAAGAGCAGCGCGCGTTCGCGTCCGAGCCAGCTCGCGAGCTCGTCCTCGAGCAGCGACAGCTCGCGATGTCGCCCCGCCAGCAGCCGCGCTCCACCCGAGCCCACCCGCGACGCACGCTTCAGCGCTTCCACGACCTGCGGTTCCGTCGCGAGCCCCAGATAGTCGTTGGACGAAAAGTCGATGACGTTGGAGAGCTGACGCTCCGGCAGCTCGCGATAGCGCTGCTTTGCACGGATGTCGTTCAACGCTGACTCGACGCGTTGGAGGTAAGTCATCCTTCCCTTCGACTCCACTTCGACAGGCTCAGTGTCGCTCAGGACCGGCTCCGGCTCAGGACGACAAGGAGGGCATCAAAAAAGGCGTCGATTTCCGCGTCGGTCGAGCAGAGCGGCGGTACGAACTGCAGCACGTCGCCGATCGGCCGAGTAAAATGGCCCGCGGCGTAGAGCATGTCGGTGACTCGCCACGCCGGCGTGGGTGAGCCTTGCGCATCGATCGCATCGCCGCGCAGCTCGACGCCGATCATCGCGCCGGCCTGGCGCGCATCGAGCACGAGCGGATGCGCGCGAACCTCTCCCAAGCGCGCGGCCACGCGGCGCGCGATCCCCGCGACGCGCTTGAGGGTCTGCTCTTCGTCGAAGAGGTCGAGCGACGCCAGCGCCGCGGCGCACGCGATCGGGTTGCCCGCATACGAGTGGCCGTGAAAGAAGTGGATGAAGGCGCCGTGCTCGCCGAGGAACGCGTCGTAGACGCGTCGCCGCACGAGCGCGCAGGAGAGCGCCAGCGCTCCGCCGGTGATGCTCTTGCCGAGGCAGAGAATGTCGGGGCGCAGCGCCGTCTGCTCGAAGGCGAACATCGTTGTCGTTCGGCCGAATCCGGTCGCGATCTCGTCCACGATGAGCAGCGGCTCCATGTCGCGCAGCGCGCCATAGACGGCGGGATCGACGAGCCGCATGCCCGCCGCCGCCTCGATCAGGGGCTCGACGATCACGGCCGCGACGTCGGGCCCGAGCGCCGCGCCGTCGTCGAAGGCGCGCGTCTCGAACGTCAGGTCTGCGAATCGCGACTTGAAGAGCGCGATGTCCGACACGCTCATCGCGCCGATCGTGTCGCCGTGGTAGGCGTGCCTCAGCCGAACGAAGCGGCGCCGCTGCGGTTGGCCGGCGTTCTGCCAGAATTGCGCCGCCATCTTGAGCGCCGCCTCGACGGCGCTCGCACCGTCCGAGGCAAAGAACGCTCGGTCCATACCGGCGAGCGCGCAGAGCCGCTGCGCGAGCTGTTCCGCCGCCGGATTCGTCGCGCCGAGCAGCGTCGCATGATCGAGGGTCGCCGCCTGACGCGCGATCGCCTCCACGATGCGCGCATGGCAGTGCCCGTGGACGATCGTCCAGATCGAGCTCACCGCGTCATACACGCGCGCGCCGCGCGCGTCTTCCAGCATCGTCCCGACGCCGCGCACGAACGTCCGCGCGCGCGGATCGAAGCCGCACATCTGCGTGAACGGCAGCCAGAGGTGCGCCATCAGCGTACGACGCTATGCGTACGCAACGACCAGGATTGCGCCGGCGATGGCGACGACGTCCTCGGCCAGCGCCGCCGGCAGGCGGCCGATCAACTCGATCGCGCGCATTCGCAGCGCCAAACCGCCGTACGCACCGAGGAGAGCGCCGAGCGCCCCCGCGACGGCGGCCGCGATCGTCAAGCCGTCGGCCGACCAGGTCAGCCCCCACCCGCAAAACGCGCCGCTTGCGATTCGTACCACGAGCGGCCCAACGCTCGTGCGCGCCGGAACGTTTGGAAGGAGATCGCCGAAGTATTCCGCCAGCGCGGCGACGCCGAACACGTATGCGAGCATCGAGGTATGGCGCATCAGCCACAAGACTGCGGGAGCGGTGAACGTCCGCAGACCGGCGACGCAGCCCAACAGAAAAGCGGCGAGCAGCAGCGGCATCTCCCGCCGCTTCGGTGCTAGTGGAGGACTACCATTGCGCGGAAGGATGAATCGTGGGGCGGTAGCCGGATGAGAGAATCGCGACCGCCGAGCGCGGCGTCAGCACGTCAACCTCGCCGCGGGCTCGCGGGCGGCGCTGCGTGTAGCCGGAGTCGGACCACGCGAACAGGTCGGAACCCCAGACGAGCCACGCCTGGCCGTCAAGCGCGACGTACGCGCCGTCCGGAAGGCGCGCGAGCTCCGCGCGATAGGACTTCTTGCGCTTGCGCTCGATGCGATCGGCGTGCAGCCGCGCGTCCATGGCGTCCGCGCTCGCGGGCGCGCACGACCACGTCTCCCACAGCCCGAGGAAGCGATTGTAATCCGCGCGGCGGCACTCCGCGCACGGCCGGTGGCCGGCGCCCAGCGCGGTTGCCTCGTCGAGGAAGAACAGCTCGGTGTAGCGATGCGGCGTCATCACTTCGCGGTGCCGGCCGCGGAACTCCAGGACGCACGCGATCCAGCGCTTCACCTGGAACGCCCGGACGATGCGCCTTGCATTGTCGTGTAAAATTCCGCGGTTGCCCATCATCAGGCCGCGGCCTCGCACCGCGACGATCTCCCCGTACGGGGTGACGCGATTCTGCAGAGCCACTTAGGCCGCTTAAGCTTCGATGCGCTCTTCGATCGAGACGTTGTAGAGGAACAGGAACTTGCCCCACTCGTCCGGCAGCGTGTTGCGCTTGATCTGAATCCACGGAATATACTTGGGCTGGCGCGGCTTGCGCCGCAGCGACATGTTGGCCTCTTGGGGCATGCGGTTGTTCTTACGATTGTTACATCGCATGCACGCGCAAACGAGGTTCTCCCACGTCGAGTCGCCGCCGCGGCTGCGCGGGACGACGTGGTCCACCGTCATCATTCGTTCGCCTCGGGCGCCGCAGTATTGGCACATGTGGTCGTCGCGGATCAGGACGTTCTTCTTCGTCAGCGCCACCTTCTGCATCGGCCGGCGGATGTAGTACAGCATCCGGATGATGGACGGCATGCGCATCTCGTAGCTCGGCGATGCCAAGATGCGCTCGCGTCCGTGCAGCATCTCCGCCTTGCCGGCAAAGATCAGCTTTACCGCGCGCTGAAAACTCGTCACGTTCAGCGCCTCGTAAGTGAAGTTCAGAACCAGCACCTCGCTCATGAGCAGTTTATAAAGCGAGGCATCTTAGGTGCCTCGCTTCCGAACGAAGGTCAGACGCGTTTCGGTTAGCATCTGTGTGATCGCTAACCGTTCGTTTGGACTCAACCTTTCCTTTACGCGTTCGAATGCGGCGGTCGCGACGTCGATCGCAACCTCCGCAGACGCGTGATCGGGTTCGTGCCCGCCGCCTTCGGTGAGGTACGCGTGCGCGGCGAGCGCCAGCGTCGTTATCACCTCGCCGAGCAGCGGCTCGACGGGCGGTATCTGACCTTGAAATCCTCCGTGTGTATCCGGAGAGGCGGCCGAGTTAGGCATCTCGGCCCAATCTACGCCGCTGCGGTTTTCTTCCCTTGCTTGGATAGCATGCCGAGGAAGTATTGATGGACGCGGTCGTCCGCGGTGAGCTCAGGATGAAAGGAGGTCGCGAGCACGTTGCCCTGACGCACCATCACGCCGTGCCCATCACGCTGCGCGAGCAACTCGACCCCGGGGCCGCAGTGCTCGATCCACGGCGCGCGGATGAAAATCGCTGGAAACGGCGCGTCCCCGAGCGCCGCGATCGGCAGATCGATCTCGGCGGATTCGTTCTGGCGCCCGAATGCGTTACGCCGCACCGTGATGTCGATCAAGTTCAAGGTCGGCTGCCGCACATCGGCGACCTCGCGCGCGGCGACGATCATCCCCATGCACGTGCCCCAGAGTGGCATCCCGGCACGCACGCGCGCAACAATCGGCCGGTCGAGCGCGAAGCGCTCCAGCAGCTTCATGACGGTCGTCGACTCGCCGCCCGGAATGACGAGCGCGTCCACGCCGGCCAGATCGCGCGACGATTTCACCGCCACGGCCCGCGCGCCAGCGCGGTGCATCGCCGCAATGTGTTCGACGACATCGCCCTGAAGCGCCAGTATGCCGACTGCCGGGCTAGTTACCACGGGGGGCCATGAGTTCCGCTTCGGTCAAGTTGCGCACGTCGAGGCCGGGCATCGCTTCCGAAGATCCGAACGAACGGCATGCCTCAAGCACGACGCTCGGCTCGTTGAAGTGCGTCGTCGCGTCGACGATGGCGCGCGCGAAGCGCTTCGGATCCTTCGACTTGAAGATGCCGCTGCCGACGAAAATGCCCTCGGCGCCGAGCTGCATCATCAGTGCGGCATCCGCCGGCGTGGCAACACCGCCGGCGCAAAAGAGCACGACCGGCAGCTTGCCGTGCGCGGCGACCTCGGCGACGAGCTCGAGCGGGGCGCCGATGTCGCGCGCGCGAGCGACGAGCTCTTCCTTCGGGGCCACGCTCAGGTCGCGAATCGCGTCGCCGATCGCGCGCATGTGGCGCACGGCCTCGACGATGTTGCCGCTCCCGGCCTCCCCCTTGCTGCGAATCATCGCGGCGCCTTCGGCGATGCGACGCAGCGCCTCACCGAGGTCGCGCGCGCCGCAGACAAACGGCGTCTTGAACGGGTGCTTGTCGACGTGATACTTGTCGTCGGCCGGCGTCAGCACTTCGGACTCGTCGATGTAGTCGACGCCGAGCTGCTGCAGCACTTGCGCCTCGGCGAAGTGGCCGATGCGCACCTTGGCCATGACCGGAATCGTCACGGCGTCCATGATGCCGCGGATCAGGTCGATGCCGCTCATGCGCGCCACGCCGCCCGCGGCGCGAATGTCAGCGGGTATCCGCTCCAGCGCCATCACGGCCACGGCGCCGGCCTCTTGCGCGATCGCCGCGTGCTCGGGGGTGACGACGTCCATGATCACGCCGCCCTTGAGCATCTGCGCGAGCCCGCGCTTGACGGTTATCGTTCCGGTGCTTTCCATGTTCCTATCATAACAAGCGATCCCAATGAGAACATTGAGAACGCCCGCTAAGGTGCGGGCGTCACCGCGGCCGCGGGGGACCCCGGCGGGGAGGGCTCTTCCGTGGCAGCCGGTTCGACCGGGGCCGCCGATGGCGGGATTGTAGGCAGCGGCTTCTGCCGCCAGATCGGGATGTTGGGATTGGGCGTCGGCGTCGGGATGGGCGTCGGGCGCGGTTTCGGCGTCGGCAGCGGCGTGGGCAGCGGCTGCGGCGGGACGCGCGGGTCGGGGAAGCGCGGATCCCCTGCGGCCGAGAGCGCCTGCGAGCGCTTCCAGTCCGGGCCGTACGGTTGCGGCGACCCGTTGGGTGACGGGCTCACCGAGACCGGGCCGACCGACTGCAGCGTCTGCTCCGTGGCCTGACCGATGAGGCGATCGCCCATGCGCTCGCCGATGGCTACCGCGACGAGCAGCACGACGGCGCCGACCGCGAGCACGATCGTCGGCAGTCTCATACGCGCGCCAGCGGACGGACGACGTCGAGCTTCGCCGCGCGTGCACGACGGTCGCTCGGCTTGCCGATCAGGTGCACCTCGCGCAGCTCGCCGGCCGCCATGTCGACGCGCGCCGTGTGACCGCGGAACTCCAGCAGGACGTTGCGCGCGCGGTCGGTCAGGTTGCCGACGAAGATGCGCACCGCGCCGCTCTCGTCTTCGAAAGCGATTGCGCCGACCTCCACCGGCGACGTCGTGACCTCGTCGCTCACGTCGCGGCCCGCGAAGATGCACTTGAACGGCTCCTCTGCCGACAGCTCCGGCATGTCGCCGTAGATCGTGTCGTTGCGCAGATCCACGACGTACGTGCAGCGGCGTCCGCCCCAGTGAACGCGCGCCGCGGCGACCCACTGCCAACCCTTCGGACGCAAAGGCGCCAGGTGCGGACGGCCGCTGGTGCGATAGCCGTTCAGTCCGCCCACCGTCTCGGCGACAGCCCAGAGAAACTTCGCGCTCGTCCACGGCGAGAGATACATGCCGCGATTGCTGAGCGAACCGCCGTCGAACCACTCGGCGAACTCGCCCGGCACGGTGTTGCGCGGGCTGCCGCCCTCGATCGCGGCGTACGAAACATTGAGGAAGTGCACCGCCGCATCGGTCATGCCATTGCGCGCGAGCGCTACGCAGAACCACAGCGTCAGATCGGGCCAGATGCCGCCGAGCAGGCCGAAGCCATACGACGGGAAGTACCACGCGTCGGCGGTGGAGATCGTGCGCAGCCCGACCGGCGTGACGAAGTCGGCCTCCTGCAGCCGCGCGAGGATCGCGCGGCGCTGCGGCTCGTCGGCGATGTTGAAGAGCACCGGGAAGATCTCGTCGGCCGTGAAGTTGTCCTGATAGTTTCCATCTTGATCGTAGTTGAGCACGAAGGCGCCCGTGTCGTCGTTGTACAGGTAATCCATCATCGCCTCGCGCATTCGTTGCGCCTCATTGCCGTAGCGCTCCCAGTGTTCGTTGTCGCCGACCACGGCGCAGAGCATCGCGGCCGCCTCGAGCGCGAACACGGCCTCGGCGTTGATCTCCGTTACGGCGCCGTCGAGCGTGTAGTACGGAATGATGTTGCGCCACGAGCTGATGCCGTAGAGGTCCACGCCCTTGGCGCGGCACGTGATCAGCCCCTTGTCGTCGCGCTGCGTGAGCATATAGTCCGCAAGTTTTACGATCATCGCGCCGTGTTCGCGCACCCAGTCGTCGTCGAGCGTGGCGTTGTAGTGGTGCAGCATCGCGATGATATGCAGCGGCGTGTCGTCGTTGATGTTGAGATCGTAGTCGGTCTTGTAGCCGCTGACGCCGCGGACGTATTCGACCATCAGTCCGGTGTCTTCCATCGCGCGGTTGAACACCTCGAGCGCATTGCGGCTGAACTCCGGCCAGAAGTAGTCGAAGCCGTGAACCAGCCACGACGTGTCGCGCGATACCAGGATGTCGGACGGCGGCGAATTCGTCGCGCCCCATCCATGCGGATACTCCTTGACGACGCGCAGCATGTTGGCCTTGGCCCACGCCATGCCCCGGCTGATCTCCGGCGACGGCGTGAGGAAGCGCGCGTCGGCGAGCCGCTCGGTGAAGTATCCCTGCGTGTCGTGCAGGGCGCGCTGGTCGCCGATCAGCGACTCCAGCACTGGGCGGCTGCGCTCGGTTCCGCCCTTGTTGTAGACGACGGCGAGCCGCAGCGACTCGCGCGCTCCCGCAGCCACCTTGATGCGATACTCGAACGCGCCGAAGATGCGGCGGCTCACGAGTTCGGCCTGTTGCGGCGTCACGTCGCCCAGAGTCTGCGGGGAATCCTCGGTCGCGAGCGTCGCGCGGCGCATCGCTTCCAGCAGCACCTGCTCGCGCAGCGAGAGCTGCACCGCGACCGGCGCGCGCGATCCGCCCCACCAGCGCTCGCCGCCCGTCTCGAGATTCCGCGAGCAGATGAAGCGACCGTCGTTCCAGGCGCGCACCTCGTGTTCCGGTTCCCCGTAGAATCGCTGACCTACCAGCATCGCCCATGGGAAGAGCGCGACCTCAATCTCCGCGGCGCCGGGATTGTACAGCGTGACGTCGACGACGAAGGAAACGGCACGCTCGAATCCCCCACCGAAGGGAACGTAGAACGCTTCCGTTACGTGGAGGCGATGCTCGAGCGTAAATTCGGAGATCTGCGCGTAGGGTAAAAAGGTGAGATCGCGCTCGATTTCATGCGGGAAGAACGTGCGCTCGCCGAGCCGGTACGCGATGTGATGGGTGCCGAAGATGATCTGATCAGTATCGGCGTCCCACAGCCCGCGCACGCCGCCCTTGGCCGTTGACTGCGCGTAGGTCTTGAAGTTACCGAGCAAAAGCCCGTAGGGCGTCTCCGATTCGTGCAGGACGTAGGCGCAAAACTCGTTGCGCTGCGCATCATAACTGGACCCCATCTCTTTAGCCTGTACTGCGGCGCCGAGCGCAAAGGCGCCTTCCCACGCGGCAGCAAACGACAGCCGCGTGCCGATTCACCAGGCTCCCGCGAAGATCAACCTCACGCTCGAGGTTCTCGCGCGGCGCGAAGACGGCTATCACGGCATTCGCAGCGTGATGGTGCCGCTCGAGCTGGCCGACGAACTGGCCATCGAACGTAGCGAGCGCTTCATCTTCTCGTGCGACGTGCGCGAGCTCGGCGGCGAGCGCAATCTCGCCGTGGCGGCCGTGCGCGCGCTGGGCGAGCTGCCGCCGGTGCGGATGGAGCTGCGCAAGCGGATCCCCGTGCAGGCGGGCCTGGGCGGGGGATCCAGCGACGCTGCGGCGGTGCTGCGCGCCGCGATGCGCGGCGCCTTCGGCGACCCCGGGCCGTCCGACTGGCTGAGGATCGCGCGGGTGCTCGGGTCGGACGTTCCGTTCTTTCTTGCCGGCACCGGCGCGCTCGTCGAGGGAACCGGCGAACGCATCACGCCGGCCGGGGCGCTGCCGCGCTGGCACGTGCTGATCGTGAAGCCGCCGCTGGCCGTCTCGACGGCGCAGGCGTACGCGGCGCTCGACCGGCTGCCGCGGCCGCAGCGCGCGCGCAGCGGCAGCGTATCGCTCGCGCTTCTCGAGGCGCTGCAACGCCACGAATTCGAACGAGTCGAGGCATTGCTGCAGAACGATTTCCACGACGTGATCGCAGCGCAAGCTCCGGAGGTCGCAACGGCATTGGAGGCGCTGCGCGCCGCCGGCGCGCGCAACGCCCTGCTGGCCGGCTCGGGCTCGTGCGTGTTCACGATCGCACCGGAGCGCGCGCGCATCGAGGCGATCGGCGAGCGACTCGAGCTGCCGGATGAGTACGAGCCCTACGTGACCGCGTTCGCAGCGACTCCGGACTGGCGCTGACGGTGGACGCGATCGTCCTGGCCGGAGGTCCGCTCGACGACATCGCGCGCCTGCAGCCGGGCGCTCCGAACAAGGCGTTTGTTCGAATCGACGGCGTGACGCTGGTGGGGCGCGTGCTACGAGCGCTGCGCGGATCGCGTGAGATCGGGCGGATCGTCGTCGTCGCGCCGCCGAGCCTCGCGGGTCATTCGGATCTGGCGCCGGCCGACGAGCTCCGGCCGGACGGCGTGCGCATCACGGAGAGCCTGCGCAGCGGGCTCGCCGGCTTCGCGCCCGACGAAGCCGTGTTGGTCGTCGCCTCCGACATGCCCGTGTTGACGCCCGAGATCGTCGAGGACTTCGTCGCGCGGCTGAGCGCACTCGACGCGGACGTCGTCTACGGCTGCGTGGAGAAGAGCACGCACTTACGCCGCTTTCCCGACGTGCCGCACACATGGGCGCGCATGCGCGACGGTACCTTTTGCGGAGGCGGCATCGTGGGCATCAAGCCGCGCGCGCTGCCGATGCTCGAGCGCTTCATCGAGCGGCTCGGCGCAGCGCGCAAACAGCCGTTTCGCCTCGCATCGCTCTTCGGTTGGGACATGCTCGCACGTTTTACCCTCGGGCGACTTAGCATCGCCGCCGCAGAGGCACGCGCATCGAAGATCCTCGGCGCGCCGGTGCGCGCGCTCGTCTCGCCATATCCCGAGACGGCCGTCAACGTGGACCGCGTCAGCGACGTCGCGCTGGCGGAGCATCTCATTCAGAAGCTCCGAGATTTTGCTGCCTCGTTCCGATTTCGACGGTTGAGGACCGACGTAAAGTGAAGATTTTGAAAACTTGCTGCAGCTGGTTTGACGAGATCGTAGCCCACCGAATGTTTTTTAGGTCTCGATTGATTGATGCGAAGGTTACGCCGGTTCCTAAAAGCCCAATGCTCATGCTGTCCTTTGCGTTAGTGAGGGTTGCTGCCGTAGCTGGGCGAAAGGCGACGCTGTGTCGGATTCACGATTCAGCAATGAACACGATGAGCGCTATACACACCGCCTGGAGGCATTCTCTGACGTTGTAATCGCTTTCAGTTTGGCTCAAATGAGCCTAAACTTCGGCATTCCGCGACAAGCTAGCGACGTTTACACGCGTCCGGTAGCCCTGACCGCGTTTGCCGTGACTTTCGCCGTCATCGCGACCTTCTGGTGGTCGCACCACCGTCTTTTCGCGGAGTATTTCGTGCCTCGCCGGTCAACGGTCTTTCTGAACTTTGTGGACTTGGGCTTGCTGGTATGGCTGGTCTATCAGTTGCAGCTTTTCGTCCATTTTGAAGGAACGCCGAGCGCGACGACGGCCGTCGTGAGCTACGTCCTGACATACGCACTCGTCTGCCTGGTACATGGGAGCCTGGTCTTCGTTTGCGTGCGCATCCGCTGGCCCGAACTTGATGCGCAGGAACGGCGTCGCGGCGTCGGATCGACGGGGCGCGTCCTTAGCGTCGCCCTTGGAACATTGTTTGGGCTAGCAATCTTCTTGCCACTGGGTTGGCCGGAATGGGCGTTTTTGGGAATCATCGTTGGCCAGGTGCTATGGCGCCTCACTGCGCCGGCCATTATAAAGCGGCTCGGTTAAGCGTAAGCAGAATTTGGAGGGCGCTGTACACGGTACCGGGAAGAAGTCAATGGGCCACGAAGGGCGCGTTTGAAATCGCCATGCAGGAAAGTAAAGACGAATTTAAGTCGTCACAAGCAGTGCTCGACGCTATCCAGGCCGCACGCGAGGTGCAAGAGGATGCCTGGGAGGCTTGGTTCGCTGTGCGCGATGTAGATTCAGATGAGTTCGAATCAGCGCGACGTGCCTACATAGATGCTAATTTGGAAGTAGATCGTCTAGTCGAGATCTACAACGGCTTTCGGCGAAGGCGATAGCTCGAAGAAGCTGTCTGCGAAAATCAGGCATCGTGGACAGTGCGAGCAATCTGCTGGCGGAGCCAGTCTCACAATGACGTAAACCGACATTCGCTCAGCGAGGGTGGCGAGCCGGCTAAGGTGCTTGTGCCTGCCTGCGGCTAATAGTCGTTCAGAAAAGCTACGCAGGATTGGGGCTAAAGTCAAACGTCGCTTGTGGGCACGGCTCTGACAATGGTGGTGCCAGCGCGCTATGGCACCGTCGTTGAGAAGAACTTGCAATGGCCGTGGGGCGAGATTGCGCCCTTTACGATCTGACAAGAACTCGGCGAAACGAAGTGGATGCACCAAGAGCATTCGTTTCCGAACACGGGATGCGACACGTAGTCCGCTGTCTTCTGGTCAATGGTCGGAGCTGCTTGTGGGGTCGGAGCTGCTTGTGCCGGCGCCCGCAGCTTCACGAACGCGCCGATTGCGGTCGAGACGGCCACCAGCTTTCCGATTATGTCGCGGCGTGAAATCTTCGTATTTTTGTTCATACCTATTCTCCTAGCTGAACGCCCATCGAAGAGATGTACCTTGCAACTACCAGCCGATGAAGCTCATCTCGACTTTCGGTAGCGCAGCCTACGGTTATTAACCCCAGGCCCGATCGGTCTACCTCACGCGTGGATCATAGCATCTCCCGCCTATACAAGGCCCCCTCGCCCGGCGCCGCGATTCGAAGCCCAAGGCTGAGGCGCTGCGCCAATGGCCTCGCAAGTGCGAAGCCGTGCCGTTACGGCGTCTGCTGCAGGGCCTTCAAAGGCACTCGCTCGGCAGGAGCCAGTGGTAGTCGATCGTTCTTGGCATCGACCGGTCAAATCCTCGCCCTTGTGAATCGGCTTTTCTCCAAAAACTGCTAAAAGAATCGGCTCGGGGTAATCACGACGGTAGACAACGCGATAGCGATAAAGCCTCACCATTTCCGCATTTACGACTAGACCGACGAGGGGCCGCCGATCGGCGCTGTGGCCTGGAACCATTGGCGGAGTAGATTCGGCTCACCGTTCAGAGATTCTTCATAAGTCCGCTTCAAACTGAGGCCACTCGCCCCGATTTGGGCGACGACGGTCCGCCGGAGGCTGCACATGTCAGGTAGCAATGCTCTCGCTTCGCATTCAATTTACGGTTTGGCCGCGATCGCGCTCGCACTCGCCGGATGCTCTTCACTTGCGGGAGCTCCGACAACGGGCGTGCCGACGACCCAAGCGCCGATGACGCACGGAAACCGGCCTCCGAGTGGTCGGCAGGATCTCTACATCGGAAACATTCTTGGCGGCGTGCCTCTCTATTCGACCGGCAAAAACCCGCATGAGGTCGGCGACATCACCGATAAACTGCCGCGAGTTACCAGCGTCTGGGTGGATCAAACCGGCGTGTTGTACGCATTCACCGATAACCGCCAGTACCCGTATGAGACGATCGAGGAGTTCGAACCCGGGGCCACGAGCCCGTTTTTCTCACTCATACTCCAGCATTACGGTGCCATCGTCGCGGCCGACTCGGCGCAGAACGTCTATGCCCAGGGAGAGGCGGTCATCAACGGTCAAGGTCAACAAGTGATCGACGTCTATCCGCCGGGTAGTCAGAACTATGCCAATGAGTACGTCGTCCCGTCGATCGGTAGGGTATCAGGGCCGCAGGGCATGGCCTTCGACTCAACCGGCGCTCTCCTCGTCGGGGTCGCTGCGCTCGCGAGCAACAAACAAGGCCAAGTCGGAGCGGTATTCCGTCTGAATGCAGGTTCGTCGACGTTCGTCAATCTCAACCTCAAGAAGGCCTACGGTGGGCTGATCGCAACCGACGGATCGGGAAATCTCTACGTGGGCGGCGGGACGTTGGTCTCGGTCTACGCGCCTGGCGCAACCAGTCCATCGCGCATCGTGCATACAAAAGACACGGTCGTCACTCTGATGGCCGCCTCGAACGGCACGCTCTACGTCGATACGTATACTGGAGGAATCACGGTATACGCGCCGGGGAAAGTGAAGCCGAAGAACAGCTTCGTTCCGCAGGCGCAGGTGAGCGGGCTCGCACTCGGACCCGGCTAACCGCGGTACCGGCCAAAACTGACCGCTCCCCCGCCGGCGCTCATCGCGACGTTGCATTGCATTGCGCTTTGCGGGCATTGCAGCGTAGCGGTGCCGATCGCATGGCGACATAGCCAGCTCGGCGCGGCTTCGACCGTTTAGAACCAAGTGGCTCTGCGGCTGGGACGCCTCGTTTTGAAAGGCCTTAGCATCTATCCCGGCAGCGGCCTCGCCCAAGACTCCGACGCCACCTTGCCGGGGCTGAGGCGGCTGTCGGAAGTGCGGCTTGGGTGGTACAATCAAACTGAGCGCGATTCGGAAGAGCTTCGCGCGGCTTTCGTCTGCGAAGGGGAACGAGCCTAGTATGAGATTCGGGCTAATCGCTGTTGCTGCGGCTGCGGCATTCTATCGCCGATCACTGTTGGTTCGGTCAGCTCTGGCCCGATCGCGTGGTGAGGCTCATGTCGCGCGAGATCATCACCGTGAAGCGCGCGACATTTGCCGACGGGTCGTCGTGGGAACACGGGATGTCATTCCAGCGCGGGTATGAAGACAACGGGACTCGGCTGCCGGAACCTAAAGAACAGCATCCCGAAACGCCTAAGCCAACGCCGGAGTGATGGCGTCGTCGGCATTGCTGACAAACATACGGCCGCCGTACACTTCAAAGCCAGCCTGGTCTGATCCAGTCACAGGTTGCGACCTTAGGGCGTTGCCTTCTGCATGAAAACAGCGTTGTATGGGCGGATTGTCTTTGGCGCGTCGGCGGTGCTGTTCGGTGTCATCGCGCTGATGTGGCACGATCCCGATACCTGGCAAAGCCTGAGCAGCATCTGGAAACTGCCTGCCGGCAACGCCGTGGGGGCCGTTCTCATGATCGCGCAAATCGTGGGCGGAATCTTGCTGGTATTCCCACGAGGCGCGCGCCCCGCGTCGATCGTCCTCCTCGTCGTCTACACGCTCTTCTCGCTGGCCTGCATTCCCGGCGTCGTCGCCGCACCACGCGTCTTCGGGCAGTACGACGGATTCTTCGAGCAGTTCTCGCTGTTGTGCGGCGCGATCGCCGTGTACGCAGCTACCGCCGCGAATGCGGCACCGGCGGCGACGCTCGCCCGAGCCGCGCGTCTCGGGTTCGGATTGAGCGTGATCTCATTCACGCTGGCTCAGGTCGTCTACCTTCGCGTGACGGCCGACTTGGTTCCGACGTGGATACCGCCGAATCAGATGTTTTGGGCGATACTCACGACGATCGCGTTCGCACTCGCCGCGATCGCCATCCTCATCAATGTTCGGGCGCGCCTGGCGCTGCGTCTGCTCGCCCTGATGCTAGCGCTCTTCGGCCTATTAGTTTGGGTCCCTCGCCTGATCGCGCACCCCGAGGCGCATCTGAACTGGTCCGAGTTCGCCCTGAACTTCCTGATTACGGGCGCCGCCTGGGTGGTGGCTTCGTCTACGGCGACCGCCAGCGTTTGAAGAGCTCGTTGGCGATGCCGAATTGGTCGAGCGCCTTGCCGACCGTATGCGCGATGATGTCGTCGACGCTCTGCGGGTTGGCATACATCGCCGGCACCGGCGGCAGGATCACCGCGCCGATCTCCGCCAGCCGGGCGAGCGTCCGCAGGTGCCCGAGGTGCAGCGGAGTCTCACGAATCACCAGCACCAGCCGGCGCTTCTCCTTCAGGCAGACGTCGGCGGCGCGCACGAGCAGATTCGAGTTCATCGAATAGGCGATAGCGCTCGCGCTTTTCATCGAGCACGGGATCACCAGCATGCCGTCGGTGAGGAACGAACCGCTCGAGATCGCCGCCGCTAGATCGTCGTCGCGGTGCGCGACGTCGGCCAGCCCCTCGAAATCTTCGGCGGTCATCTCGGTCTCGAGCTCGATCGTCCGGCGAGCTGCCCCGGTGAGCACCAAGTGTGTCTCGATCCCGCCGATCGCGCGCAGCGCTTGGAGCACCATGTAACCGTAAAGGCTACCGCTGGCACCGCTAACGCCGATGATGATGCGCCGCATCGGAAGGCGGTTATACGTTGGCTGCAGGGGCGCCTGGTGGAACCTGTAACTTCAGATCGTGGCGCCGCCCGAGTCCACGCTGTTCCGTTCCTTCGTCGCCGATGCCGTCGAGTGGCACCGCGCCGGCGGAGAGGAATCCCTGCTCCGTCTCATTCGTTCGCCGCATTCCGGCGTGGGTCACGACGTCGCCGCCGCGTATGCGACGCTCGCACGGCGCACCGGGGCGCTGCTCGACGCGATCGACGGCGGACGGCTGGCGCTGCCGCCGGCCGAGCGCGACGACGTGCTGCGATTCTCCCAGCGCGCGCGCCGCGTTCGCGCGATCCCGCAAGATGTCGAAGCCGAGCGCCTGCGCGCGCTGATCGCGCAAACGTTCGAGCTGCCGGCGGTCGCACCGGTCTCGCCGCGTGCCGAGCACGGCAGCGTTTGCGACGGTGGCGAGATCGAGCTCGTGCAGCCGCCCCCGGCCGAGACCCCAGCCGGAGTCGAGCCTTGGCAACGGCACTTCAGCGCGTCGGCGCTCAACGCATATGCCGAGTGCGCGCGCAAGTGGTTCTACCGGTACGCCTGCGCGGCGGTCGAGGATCCCGGTTCGGCGGCGTCCGCATACGGCACCGCGCTGCACCTCGCGCTCGAGGATTTTCACGCCGATTTCCCACGCCCGGCGGCAGGCGACGAGGCGCCGATGCGCCGCCGCATGCGCGAGTGCGTAACCTGGGCGTTCGAACGTAACCGCGACGGCTTCGAGACGGCCGTGGAGTTCGAGCTCCAGGTGCGCCGCGCGCAGCGCACGGCTCAGCGCTACGTCGACTGGCTCCTCGTGCAAGAGCGCGAGGCGCCGTTTGAGGTGCTCGGCCGCGAGGTCGCCGCCAATCTGGACCTGGAAGGGCGGGCCTTCGTCGGCTTCATCGATCGGCTCGACCGAGACGAGCGCTCCGGCGGCATCGGGGTCGTGGATTATAAGACGGGCAGGATCGCGATGAGCGCGGCGGAGTATTGCGACAAGGTCCGGCGCTTCCGCGACTTCCAGCTGCCATTCTATTACTGGGCGCGCACCGCCGCCGGCGATCGCGTCACTAAGCTCGTCCTCATTCCACTGCGCGACGCGCTGCTCGACCTGAGGCCCATCGTTCTCGACGTCACCGATCGAGCGCCGGCGACTTCGCGCAACAACGGATCGGCTCGGGGCTCGATCGGCGTCGACGAGCTCGAGCGCTCGCGCGCCCGGATGATCGAGCTGAGCGACCGGCTCGCGTCGGGTGAGCTTCGCGACTTCGAGCCCGCGACGGACCCCGCGGCATGCTCTTTCTGCAACTACGCAATCGCGTGCGCGCGCCGGCCGCCGCCGGAGGGACGGCGCTTCGGAAGTTGATCCAGACGAGCACCGACGCGTGCATCGCGATCGTCGGCCCGCCCTCGAGCGGTAAGACCACCGCGCTGCTCGAGCGCGTGCAGCGCGCGCGAGCCGAGTTTCCCGACGCGGAGCCGCTGCACGTCGACGCCACGCACGGCCTCGACGCGTACGCCGCGTCGCTGCTCGCGGCCGAAGGCGCGGAGGTGACGCTCGTCGACGACGTGGATGCGGAGCTGCAGTTCGCGGCCGCGTGCGCGCCGCTCTTCGCGATGGAGTGGCCCGAGTTCGCGCAAAATCTGCTGGATCCCGAGGTGCCCGGTCTGCGCTCGCCCGAGCGCTTTCTCGCGTCGGCGTTTCGGCTGATTCGGCGGTTACGCGACGCCGGAGTGACGCCGGGTGAATTTCTCGCCGCGGCGCAGACCGGCGCGACGAACTTCTACGCGAACCCGCCCAACTTCGCCGATCCGTCGTTGTTGGCGGCGACGAAGAGCGCGTACTACGACTCGCTGGACGTCGATGGGAGAGAGCTCGATCGGCAGCGCAAACGCGAGCTCGACCTGGCCAAGATCCTCGCGCGGCTCTTCGAGGCGTATGTAGAGCTGGTCGAGACGACGGGCAGGATGACCGGGCGCGACGCGGCGATCGCGGCCGCACGACGCGTGCGCGCGGATGCCGCCCTGTCCGCGCGACTGCGCGCACGCCACCGCGCCGCGTTCGTGGACGAGGCGCAGGACCTGACCAACGCGCAGCTCGGCTTGCTCGCCGCGATCTTCGGCGAAGAGCTGTCGGGCGTGACGCTGTGCGGCGATCCCGCAGCGGCGATCTCGCCCGTGCGCATGACGCAGCCGGAGGGGACCTTCGCGCGCGCGGCGTCACGCGTCGAGCTGCCGCCGCGCAACGACTGGCCAAAGCCGCAGTGCGCCAGGGCCGCGACGCCGCTCGACGAGGCCCGGCTGATCGCCGACCGCGTCGCCGCATGGCTCGCCGAAGGCGTCCCGCCGAGCCGGATCGCGGTGCTCTTCCGGTCGGTGCGCAACGTGCAGCTGTACGAGGCCGCGCTGCTCGACCGCGGCGTCGCCGCCATCGTGACCGGCGACGCAAATATCTTCGAGGACCGGCGCGTGCTCGACGCGCTGGCGCTGCTCTGGAACGTGCGCGATCCGTTCCGCCACGACTGGCTGCTGCGGACCCTCTCGAATCCGGCCGTCGGCCTATCGGACGCGTCGCTCGCGATCTTGTGCGGCGAGCCCGCCGACCCGCAGCGGCAGCTGTTCGCATTCGAAGACGAGCCGGCGCCCACGCTGCGTCCGGGACGATGGGACGCTAAGCGCGACCTGCGGCTCGGCTGGAACGTGATTCGCGGCGAGCGCGACGACGCGTTGAGCGCGGACGCCGCCGAGCGCGTACAGCGCTTTCGGCGAATGCGCGAGGGCTGGCTGCGGCGGCGCGACGCCGAGCCGTTCGAGGCGTTCGCGCGCGCCGTGTGGCGCGAGGGTCTCGCGCGCGAGGGAGAGCCCGGCTCCGCTCGCGCCGTCGCGCAGCAGGCGGTTCTGCGCCGGCTGCTCGCGCGGCTAAACGAGTTCGTCGAGCGCAGCCGCGGCGCCACTCTCGAGGACGTACTCCGGTACGCGGAGCGGCGCATGGAGAGCGACCTGGAGGCGTGCGCGCCGCCGGCGGGCGGCGACGAGTTCGTGCAACTACGCAGCGTCGAGGCTGCGCGGGGACTGCATTTCGAGCGCGTCGTCGTCGCGAACGTTCGTCCCGGCGCGTTTCCGCTGTGGTACTCGCCCGAGGCGTTCCTCTTCAGCCCGAGGCTCGGCGTCATTCCAAAGGAGAATTCGGGCGCCGCGCGAGCGGCGCGAACGGCCAAGTTCAGCTACTACATGTTTGCCGCCAAGGCGGCCCGCCGGTACAACGAAGCGGAGCGCCGAGCCTTTAATTACGCGCTGCGGCGCGCCGGCGCGAGCGTCTTGGTCACGGCCTCGGGCACGCCGACGCGCGGCGTCAGCGCGCCGGAGCTTCTCGAAGAGCTCCGGTAGTGAAGCTGCGCACGATACCTGCCAAGGCCTACGCGCGCGACGTGCTGCCGCTCACGGCGCCGCTGTGGGCGGGGCGCCGCAGCTTCGACCAGTACGTCGCGCAGACGCTCGAGCTCGCCGCAAGCGCATACGGCCGACGCCTTTTTCGCACCGTGGGACTCTACGACGGGCGCCGCCTCGTCGCGTCGTTCAAGCGCTACGAGCGCGCGATACGCGACGGACCGCGAGCTCTGCGCGCGATCGGGTTCGGCGCGGTGTTTACGCCCGCCGAGCTGCGCGGGCGCGGCTACGCGAGCTTCATGCTCGCATCGGCGCTCGACGCAGCGCGGCACGACGGCTGTGACCTCGCATACCTCTTCTCCGACATCCGCCCGCAGTTCTACGCGACGGTCGGATTCCGCTCGCTGCCGTCGCGCAAGCTGACCCTGCGAGCCGACGCGCTGCCCCCCCAGCGCCTGCAGATCGCGTCGCTCCGACGCGCCGATACCGCCGCCGTGCGCCGTTGCTTCGAGGGCGCCGAACTTCGTCGCGGCAGCGCCTTCGTACGCGACGACGCGATGTGGCGCTGGATCGCGACGCGCATGAACCACGGCTCCGAACACCGGCTCGGGCACACGACGAACCTCGCGGTGCGGCGCGGGCGCGGCATTTGCGCGTACGTGCTCGGCGTGCGCGTGCCCGAGCGTGACGCCTACATCTTCGACGAGTTCGGATTCTCCGACGACGCCGCGGCATCGGTCGTCCCCGCGCTGCTTCGCGCGGCGGCCGGCGATTTGCGGCGCGTCGTCGGATGGCTTCCGCCCGACGGCGCGCGGCAAACGTTGCCGAAAGGCACCACGCGCAAGCGCAAGGGCGCGACGCTGATGATGGCTCCGCTTAGCGGAAACGGCAAGCGTCTGATCGAGACGCTTTGCGGTATCTCAAACGCCGACTTCGTTTGGGCGACCGATCACGTCTGAATTCAGACATTCTTCACGTCGCCTCGCTAAAGTGCGTCGAATGAAAGCGACGCACGTACTCATAACCGCAATCACTACGACGTTGATCGCGAGCGGCTGCAGCCGGAGCGGAGGCGGCATGCCGAACGCGCTGCCCGCAGCGATGCCGCAGGCGTCGCTCGCGCAGGATGACGGCGCGACCGATTTCGCGGCAAGCATTTCGATACTGAAGCAACTTCACAAACAGGTCGTCATCGGCTCGACGGTCGATCCGGTAAACGGCGCGCAGAACCCTTATGGCTTAACGGTCGCGCCGATCACCGCCGGAAAGTTCAAGGCGGGCGATCTAGTCGTCTGCGACTTCAACGCGAAGTCTAACGTGCAGGGAACGGGGCGGTCGATCGTGGCCCTTCATCCGGTGGCCGGCTCGAAACCGTCGCACGTCTCATCCGATAAAACGCTGCTTGGCTGCGACGCGCTCGCGCTGGGCGGCGACGACACGATCTGGGCGTCCTCGATGGTTGCGAACGACAACCCGGTGCTCGGCGTCACGGGCAAGCTCGAGGCCAACATCTCCGGCAAGCCCTTCGCGCAGCCGTGGGGCCAGGTCTTCGCCGCGCCCAAGAAGGGCGCGCCGGCGTTCTATGAGACCAACGCACACACCGGGACCGTCGTGCGCATCAATCTCGGATCGAAGTTCACTTACGACGTGATCGCCACGGGGTTTCCCGTCAATCACGGAAGGCCGGGAACGGCGCTCGCGCCGTCCGGCCTCGCATACGACCCCAAGGTCGACACGCTCTATTTCGCGGACGGGATGAACAACACGGTCGTGGCGTTCAAGAACGTCACGAAGATTCCGAAGGGCGGCATCAAGGCCGGCGGCAACGGCATGAAGTTCAGCGGACCCTCGGCCAAGGACGCGCGGATCCTCTTCGCGGGTGCTCCGCTCAACGGCCCGATCAGCACCGCGCTGCTGCCGAACGGCAATCTCGTGGTGGGCAACACGCTCGATCCCACCGGTAAGAACCTCATCGTCGAGCTGTCGGCCGCGGGCAAGGTACTCGACGTCCGTAACGTCGACAACGGCGCCGCCGGAGCGCTGTTCGGGATCGTCGCGACCGGCACGAGCGCCTCGGACGCGAAGGTCTATTTCAACGACGATAACGACAACAACGTTCAGGTACTCGAGCGGTAGCAATGACGCCAACCACGTCGCGCGCCTAACGTCCGTCAGACGCGCGGCACGTTTACCGGCCGCGAGCGATGGAGGTTCAGCCACGCGACGTCCTCGCGGATCGCCTCATCGCCCAGCGAGATGAGGATCGCGCGCGCCTTCGCGGTGTCGGCCGGTTCGAGCGCCGTTTTTTCGAGCAGCGGCGCGATGCGATTGGCAGCGTAGCCGAACAACGCGGCCATGAGCTCGTAGTGCCGCGCGTGCTCGCTCCAGCCCCGCTTGTCCGCGAAGTTGTGGACCAGCGCCGCCGCGACGGCGAGCAGCGTGGCTCCCAGCAGCACGGGACTCGCGATCGCGCCGAAGTAGCGCCACGAAGACGCGAGCGTGAACGCGATCGAGAGCGCGACGCACGCCGTTACGACCCTCGACGCTGCGCGCTCGCGCAGCCGCTCGCGCCGGCCCGCGGCCTGCGTGAAGTACAGCTGCTGATCTAAGATCCAGCCTTCGTAGATCGCCTTCAGGTCCCGCGCGGAGGCGCGGTGTACGGAGCGCGCTTCCGGATCGAACGGCTCGGTAACTGCCTTGAGCGCGACGGCCACCCAGTCGATCTTCGTCCGCTCCGTTTCGGCGAACCGCGCCGCGACGGAGCGCTCGATGCCGGCTAGGCGCCAGTACTCCCACGTGCGCAGCGTCTGCTCGAACGCGCGATAGTCTTGATAGCGCAGCTGCCAGTCGCCGCGACGCGATATGAGATACGGCACGAACGCCGCGGCGGTGAAGAGCACGTACGCCACGAGCAGGGTGAACGGATGACTCGGAAAGATCGTGTAGGCGTTGAAAGCGATGACCGCCATGAAGACCAACGCCGAGATCGCGAAAAGCGCTCGCGTCGTTCGGCGCTGATAGCCGTTGGCCAGGCCCTCGGCCTGGCGGCGGAGCGTGAGCCCGCGGACGCGGCTCGCGAATGGCCCGCCCGTCGCGTCACGATTGAACATGTCGACGTCGTACTTCGCCCGTTCGAACGCGGCCGCGGGATCGATCAGCGCCGAGCGCGGATAGAGCAGGGTCACCGCGTATGGCGGCGCGGCCGTGCAATCGGGGTCACGCGGCGTAGCGACGTGAATGACCGGCCCGCATACCGACGGATCGTATGCACGCTCCTCGGGCACGTACGGCGTCGGAATGCCCTCGAGCCGGAATCTAACGATCTCGGCCGTGCCGCCGATTTTCGTCGAATCCTCGCCGTCCCACAGCGCGATCAGCTCGAACGAGCGTCGAGCGATGTACGCGCCGCAGTTGGCGTAGAGCGTGCTCCGGTCGGTGAGGATCTCGGGCGCCTCGGCCGGCACGACGAACGACGCGGCGGCTCGAATAAGCAATGAGCGGAACTCCGCGAGCGATTGCGGCGTGACGAAGTCCTTTTCGTACTCCTCGCGCGGCATCGGGAGCGGAACAACCAGCGAGAACCCCGCGTCCAGCGCCTCGCGCGCGACGAGTCGATCCGCGCCCTCCGCGAGTGCCGACAGCAGGACGATCGGCGTCGACGCATAGCGCGAGCGAAAGCCGTCGAGCACACCGCGCACGACGCGGCGCAGCTCGTCGGGCGGATCGGGCAGCCGGCGATGGCCGACGACGCCGAGCAGCAGCGGAACGGGCCCCAGCTCGACGTCCTCCTCCAGCATTGTCAAAACAGGCTCGTCTGCAGCGCGTCGCCTTCGCTGAGCGACGCGACGCGTGTCCCCAGCAGGCGCACCGGCGTGCCCTCGAGGCCGGCGCGGCGGAGGCAGTGGACGGCGGTGCGGAAGATGCGGCGCGCTTCGCGTGTCGGCTCGGTCAGGTGCGCCTGACGGCCTACGATCGTGAAATCCCCGCGCCGGATCTTCACCCCGACGGTCGCGCAAACGGTGTGTGCGCGCTCGAGCGCCTCCGCGAGCTCGCGCGCCTGCACGCGCAGCACGCCGATGAGCTGACGCTCGTCGCGCACGTCGTACTCGAACGTCTCCTCCGTCGAGATGGACTTCGTCTCGCGTTCCGACTCCACGGGGCGGCGGTCGACGCCGTGCGCCAGGTCGCGCACGTCGTGCCACCACGATCCGAAGAGCTCGCGCATGCGCGCGTCGTCCAGGGCGGCGAGCTCGCCGATGGACGTGATGCCGAACACGCTCAAACGGGCCTGCATCTTCGGGCCGATTCCCCACAGCCGGCCGACGGGCAGCGGCGCCAGGAACGCCGCCTCCTCGCCGGGCGGAACCGCGAGCAGGCCGTCCGGCTTGCAGGCGTCCGATGCGATCTTCGCGATCATCTTGCCGGTCGCCACGCCCGCGCTGACCGTGAGCTGCGTCCGCGCAAAGACGTCGTTGCGGATCTGCGCCGCGCACGCGCGCGCGTCTTCCAGCGTCAGGGCATCGACCGCGACGAAGGCCTCGTCCATCGAGAGGCCCTCGACGATCCGGCCGTCGCCTTCGAATATCTCGAAGATCTCGCGCGATACCGTCCGGTACTTCTGCATGTCGGGCGGGACGACGATGAGCTCGGGACACGCCATGCGCGCCTTGTAGAGCGGGAGCGCGGACCGCACGCCGTACGGGCGAGCTTCGTACGACGCCGTCAAGACGACGGCGCGCCGGCTGCTGCCCGCGACCGCGACGGGCTTGCCGCGCAGCCCCGGATTGTCGCGCACGGCGACACTCGCGTAAAACGCGTCGACGTCAAAGTGAGCGACGAATTTACTGTTGCCGTTCACGCTGGCGGCGGCGCTGCGCTTTGGCCTGATTGCCGCACGTTGCCATGCTGCACCAGGCGCGCGACGCGTTCTTCGTGCGATCGTAGTATGCGAAACGACAGGAGGGCTTGCGGCAGGCCCGCAGGCGAGTCCACGTCCCGAGCAGCAGGGACTCGTAGACGATCGCCAACAGTGAGGCGATCGGCCCCTTGTCCTCGGGTGACAACTCGAGGCCGCGTTCCGGGCTAACCGCCAGGCTGAGGCGCGTGCTCGCCAGGAAGGGCCCCAGGCGCTGCCAGGCGCTCGGCGCATCGCCCTCGCCGTTGTTGGCGAAAAGCAGGTCACGCAGAGTCTCGCGGAAGTCGCGCAAGAGCCGCAGGTGCGTCGCATCCTTGGGCGGCGCGAGCCCGTGGCTGAGGCACCAACCGCGCGCCTCCTCTAGGGAGTCCAGTTCGTCCGGACCGCTCGGCAGCTCGGCGGTGTTGACGAAGCGCCGGACCAGCTCGAGGCCCCCAGGGGCGAGGTCGGCGACCGCGCTCATTGAGCCCACCGGGGCGCCCGCCCTGTCACCGGCAAAACTACTTGACAAGTTACTGTCACCTCTATATAATGATTAAAGGTTACCCGTTCGTCAAGAGGTTGCATCAAATGTTCCGCGATCCCATCCGCACCGCCCCGTTCGTCTCCGACATCAGCGACGTCGCTCTCCGTCTGAAGATCCAGCGCGCCGATTCGGCACTCTTCGTAGAGTCCAGCCTGCGCCTCCCGCATCTGCGAGTCACGTAGGTTGTCACCCGATGGAGGCGAGCCCGATACAGGGAGTGGGTTAGCGTGACTAACCCACTCCTTTTTTTATAGCCAGAATGGTTTGCATGTTGCGGAGGTCGTCCTCATCGGTCCCCGGCGTTTCGAGGATTGCCGTCTTGTCGCGCAGCTCGCGGTGAGCTAGGAGCGCCCGGAAGCCCTCGAAGCCGATGTTGCCTTCGCCAATGTGCCAGTGCCGGTCGCGGCTCGCGCCGAGCGGCACCTGCGTGTCGTTGAAATGGAACATCACGATGCGGTCGACGCCGATTTGGCGCTCGGCCTCCTCGACGAAGCGATCCACACCTTTAGGCGAGTTGATCTCGTATCCCGAGGCCCACGCGTGCGCCGTGTCGATGCAGAATCCGAGCTGCGGGTGCGACAGACTGCGCGACAGGGCGCCGAGCTCCTCGAGCGTTCCGCCCATCAGTTGACCCGCGCCGGCGGAGTTTTCGAGCACGAGGAAGACGCCCGGCTCGATCGCGCTGAGCGCCGCCTCGAGCGCGCGGCAGGTCGCGTCGAATCCCTCGCGGCGATCGCGCGTTCCGTACGAGCCGAGATGCGTGTTGACGAAGCGCATCCCGCCGGCGGCGGCGACGGCGAGGTCGTGCTCCAAGAGCCGTAGCGAACCTTGAGCGATCTTCGGATCGGCGCTCGCGAGGTTGATCAAATACGGCGTGTGGATCGCACACGTGGCGATGCCCGCCTCGCGGCGCAGCTGCGCGAACTTGTCGAGCGCGACGCGGTCCACCGCTGCCGGACGATAACCGCGCGGATTTGTCGCGAAGACTTGCATCGCGCTGCAGCCCACTGCCCTCGCGTGTTCGACCGCCTTGACGTGGCCGCCCGCGACGTGCACGTGCAGGCCGATCTTCATCTAGTGTCGTGTTCGGGCACTAGGAGACTCTGACGCTTTCGAGATTGAACTCGAGTGGCTGTCCGGGCTCCAGCTCCAGCGCCGGCAGATCGTCGAGCGAACGTAGCCCGAACGATTCCAGGAAGAACGGCGTCGTCGTGTACAGCATCGGCCGCCCCACGACGTCCTTGCGGCCAGCCTCCGCGATCAGCTCGCGATCGAGAAGCGTGTTCACGACGCTGTCGGAGTTGACGCCGCGGATCGCCTCGACTTCGCTGCGCGTGACCGGCTGAAGATGCGCCACGATTGCGAGAGCCTCCAGAGCCGGCGTCGAGAGGTTGGTCTTCGGCGGCAGCAGGTAGGCTTCGACGGCGTCGCGCGCGAGCGGCGACGAGGCGAAGCGATAGCCGCCCGCGATCTCGCGCAGCACGATGCCGCGATCCGCATAGTCTGCCTCGATGCGCTGCAACACGGCCGCGATCTCGTGCTCCTCCGCGCGCAGCAGCTTGGCGAGTTCCCGAATGGACAGCGCTTCGCTCGCGACGAAGAGCAGCGCCTCGACCGGGCGTTGCAGGCGGTTGGCGGCCTCGTCGAGCTCCGTCACGCGGCCTTCGCCCAGAGCCGAATGTCGTCAAAGGCTTCGGGCTGCTCGAAGCGGACGCGGCGCCGCCGGACGAGCTCCAGGATCGCGAGGAACGTAACGATCACGACGTCGCGCGTCATGCCGAGCTCGTTGCACAGTTGCGAGAAGTACACCTCGCCCGCCTCTTTGACGCGCCGCATGATGTAGTCCATGGATGCGAGCAGCGAGATCCGCTCGCGCGCGATCGAACGCTTCTCCGGGCGCGCCTGGGTCAGCATCGCGATGAAAGCGCGCTTGAGCTTTTCGGGGTTGATGTCGTAGCGCTGCACGACCTCGCCCGCCGGATCGCCGGACTCTCGATAGAAGTATGATCCCGCCTCCGCCTGGCGCTCGCGCAGCTCCTCGCCGAACTCGCGGTACTTCGAGTACGCGATCAGCCGCCGGCGCAGTCGCTCCTCGACCTCTTCCGGCGTCTCGCCGGGCTCCTCCTCGAACTCTTGCGGAATCGGCGGCAGGAGCGCCTTCGACTTCAAGAAGACGAGCGTAGCGGCGATCACGAGATACTCCGCGGCAATCTCGAAGTCGAGCGCCTGCATCGTGCGCACGTACGCGAGATACTGCTCGGCCACGCTGGCGAGCGGCACCGTAGCGATATCGAGCTGCTGCTCCTTGATGAGGCTCAGCAGCAGATCCAGCGGACCGTCGAACGCGTCGAGCCGCACGCAAAAAGCGGCGTCGTTGACCGGTTCGCTCGACAATTTAAGACGACAGCGAGGTTTGCGCGGCGACGGCGGGCTCGCCCATCGCGTCCGGGTTTTCCGCTAAGAACTCCATCGCGAGATCGATCAAGCGCTTTTCGTTGACGTATTTGAGGGCCTTGCGAGCCTGCGCTACGTCGAACCAGCGCGCGTCGTCGACTTCGTGATCGTGGTTCGCCGGATCGCCCGAGAGGTAGCGCATCAGGAAGAACGTGACGGACTTCCGGTGCTTGGCCTTCCCCACGTAAAACCAATAGGCGATCTCGCTGAGCCGCGTGACGATCTCTCCCCAGCAGCCCGTTTCCTCGTGGACCTCGCGAAGCGCCGCCTGCTCGGTCGACTCGCGATGCTCCACGTGGCCCTTCGGCAGCGTCCAGATGCGCGGGGGCGCGCCGCGCCCGATCAATAGCGCGTCGTAGGTCGAATCACGGCGGCGCAGCAGCAGTCCGCCCGCCGACACCTCGTACTTGATCCGCATGGCGCTCCGTATCTAGATGGGGAAGGGGGCCACTTGCGGAGCCCCCTGTTACATCCATTATAACTTCCCGGCCCAAGAAGCGGCTGCGGGCAGGGAGCGCCTTTTTTATGCCAATTTTGCCTAGCGCTTGGTAGTCTGTTCCGCAAAAGAAAACCCGCCTAGAAGGCGGGTCTGGCAGGCCGCGGCTGGCCCGGTCTAAGCGTTATCAGAAACTACCGGCTCACCGCTTTGATGGCCGAACACGTAGAAATCCGGCGTGTCGGATTGCGCCACCGGGATCCCGCCCTCGGACTCGATCGCACTTGCAAGCTCTTTTAGCGCTTGACTCACCTGGGGTGCCATTGTGCGTCAAGTATACCACCTTTGCGACTCCGGCGGTTACGGTTCCAATGGTTAGGAGGAGTAGCGCGATAGCCGCTAGGTGCCTCTTATAGGTACGAATCGGTTGGTTTCGACTAAAGCTGGATTCCATGGCGCGGATAGTATCGGTGAGCGCCTTTTCTCCCTTGGTGCCGACGGCCCATATGAACCGGCGCGGAATAGGAGCATCGCGTTCCTCCTCAGGACCGCGATTAAACAGTCTACGCAGCAGGACGTCATTGCCTCTGAGCCATCCCGCGATCGAACATCCAAACGCCAAGATGAGGGCCCCGATGGCAGCCCAACCCCACAGCACGTCGGGGTATTTCCCAACCAGCCGAAATCGGTCCAGAGCTAGAAGCACTACGGCCAGCACGGCCGTCATCAAAACCCCGAAAAAAGCGTCTAAAGAGTCGATTCGATCCAGTAGATGATCGTTGGCTCGTTCAACAACCTCCAGCACAAAGGTTGTGGGGACTATGGGTGGCTGCTCGGGCTCCACGCTCAGACTAATTCCCTGATTGCGGTCTCCAGCGCAGGTCGGGCTGTCGGGCGGCGCGCGTCTCGTCAACGCGGCCGACCACAGTGTTGACGGGCGCCGCGAAGAGCTCTTCGGGATCGCGCTTAGCGGTCTCGACGATCGTGCGTAGTGTCGCGACGAACGCGTCGAGAGTCTCTTTCGATTCCGTCTCCGTCGGCTCGATCATCAAGCATTCCGGCACGATCAACGGAAAGTAGATCGTCGGCGCCATGTAACCGTGGTCGAGCAGCGCCTTGGCGAGATCGAGCGCGCGCACGCCGTGCTCGCGTTTGAGCGCCTGGGCGGACGCGACGAACTCGTGGCGGCACGCCTCGGCGTACGGAGTCTCGAGAAACTCGGCGATCTTCACGCGCAGGTAGTTCGCGTTGAGAACGGCCAACTGCGACACCCGCTTGAGGCCGTCCGCGCCGTTGGCGTACAGGTACGCGAGCGCCCGCACCGCGTGAGCGAAGTTCGACCAAAAGGAACGCATCGGACCGATTGACTTCGGGCGGTCGAAATCGAGCCGAAAGGTCGAGCCGTCGCTCGTGACGATCGGCGTCGGAAGATACTCGGTGAGGTGCGCGGCCACGCCGAGCGGGCCGTGACCGGCACCGCCGCCGCCGTGCGGAATCGTGAACGTCTTGTGCGTATTGAGATGCATGAGATCAAAGCCCATGTCGCCGGGGCGGGTGTAGCCCATGATGGCGTTGGCGTTCGCGCCGTCGTAATACATCAGGCCGCCCGCTGCATGGACGGCCGCCGCGATCTCCGCGATCGATTCTTCGAACAGACCGAGCGTGTTCGGATTGGTCATCATGCAGACGGCCGTATCCGGGCCGAGCACCTTGCGGATCTCTTCGACGCCGACGCGACCGCGCGGATCACTCGGCAGCGAGATCACCTTGAACCCGCACATCGCGGCCGACGCGGGGTTCGTGCCGTGTGCGGTGTCCGGCACGATCACCTTGTCGCGTTTGAGTCTCGCCCCGATCCTTGAAGTATTTTTTCGCGATCAATAGCGCGCCGAGTTCCGCGTGCGCGCCGGCCGAGGGATTGAGCGAGAACGCCGCCATCCCGAACAGCGAGCTCAGCGAGCGCTCCAGCTCGTACATCACCGCGAGCGCACCCTGCGCGAGCTCGTCAGGCGCGTACGGGTGCAGCTGTGCGAACTCAGGGCGCGCCGCGATGGCGTCGTTGATGCGTGGATTGTACTTCATCGTGCAGGAGCCGAGCGGATAGAATCCGAGATCGATCCCGAACGTGCGCTGCGAGAGCTGCGTGTAGTGGCGCACGACGTCGAGCTCGCTGTTGTCGGGCAGCGGCAGCGCTTCCCGCAGCACGGACTTGGGCAGAAACGCGTCCAGCGGCTTGCCCTGCTCAAAATATTTGTTGGCGCGGCCGGGCCGGCCGAGCTCGAAGATCAGCGGGATGCAGCGCTCGCGCGTGTCAGACGGCGGCGTGCTCACGCAGCACCTCCTTGAGAGCAGCCGCGAGCGCGTCGATGTCGCCGCTCGTCGTCAGCTCGGTCGCCGTCATCAGCACGCAGTTAGCGAGCTCGGGATAGAAGCGCCCGAGGTCGATGCCGCCGAGGATGCCGCGATCCTGCAGCTCGGCTAGCACGGCCCCCGCCGGCCGCCCCACATCGGCGACGAACTCGTTGAAAAACGGCGCGTCGTACGGCAGGCGTATGCCGGGCACGTTCGCGACGGCGCTCGCCAGCTCGCGCGAGCGCGCGAGGTTGAGCGATGCGGCGTCACGCAATCCGGTCTCGCCCAGCAACGCGAGATAGATCGTCGCGATCAGCGCGCAGTGGGCCTGATTCGTGCAGATGTTCGAGGTCGCGCGCTCACGCCGAATGTGCTGCTCGCGCGCCTGCAGCGTCAGCACGTAGGCGGTACGCCCAGCGCTGTCGACCGTCTTTCCTACCAGACGTCCGGGAATGCGCCGCATATGCTCTTTGGTCGACGCGATGAAACCGGCGTAGGGACCGCCGTAGGCGATCGGCACGCCGAAGCTCTGCGCCTCGCCGGCGACGATCTGCGCGCCCCAGGAAGCCGGCGGCGCGAGCGCCGCGAGCGAGAGCGCCTCGGCGACGACGGCGATCGGCACGGCGCCGCTCCACGCAACCGCCGACGCGACATCGCGCGACAACGCGTCCACGCAGCCGAAGAAGTTCGGCGACTGCACGACGACGGCGGCGTACGACGCGAGATCCGCGTTCGTCAGCCATGCGAGATCCGTCGTGCCCGAGGCCGTGAGCGGAATCTCGTCGATGGCGATATCCAGACCGTCGCAATACGTCTTGAGCACCGCGCGGTAGTTCGGGTGGATCGCGCGCGACACCAGCACCTTGTGCCGATTCGTCGCGCCGAGTGCCATGATCGCGGCCTCCGCCAATGCAGTGGCGCCGTCGTAGACCGACGCGTTGGCGATCTCCATCCCGGTGAGCAGACAGATGTAGGTCTGCCACTCGTAGATCGCCTGCAGATAGCCCTGTGAGACCTCGGCCTGATACGGCGTGTAGGCGGTGAGGAACTCGCCGCGCATTGCCAGCGCCGCGATCGCGGGCGGCGCGTAGTGGCGATAGGCACCCCCGCCGAGGAACGAGCGATACTCGATGGCCGTGTTGCGCCGCGCGAGCACGTCGAAGCGGCGTGCGATCAGGTACTCGGGCAGCGCCGGAACGACGTCGAGCTTCTCTTTCAGCGCAATCGCGTCGGGAACGCGCAGGAGATCGTCGAGCGAATCGGCGCCGATCGCCTGCAGCATGCTCTGGATGTCGCTTTCGGTGTGCGGTGCGTACACGGGGGCTATTCCGTGGCGATCTTGGCGTATTCCGCGGGCGGCAGCAGGGTCTTGGCCTCGTTCGGATCGCCGACGCGGATCTTGAGCAGCCATCCGCCGCCGTACGGGTCGCGGTTGACGGCGGCCGGATCGTTTTCTAGCGCATCGTTGATCGCGAGGACCTCGCCGGAGAGCGGAGTGAACAGATCCGAAACAGCCTTGACCGACTCGATCACGCCAACCGGCGCGAACTGCTTGATCGCGGCGCCGACCTTCGGCAGCTCGACGTAGACGATGTCGCCCAGCGCGTTCTGCGCGTAGTCGGTGATACCGATCGTCGCCGATTCACCGTCGAGCTTGACCCATTCGTGTTCCTTGCTGTAGAGCAGGTCTTCCGGCTGCGCCACTACGTACTCCCTCTTCGTTATTTCGCGCGCTTGTAAAACGGCAGCGACACGACGCGCGCCGCGTGCGACGTGCCCCGAATCGTAACGCCAAGCCCCGTGCCCTCGGTTGCGGCCTCCGGCGCGACGAGCGCCGTCGCGACGTTCTTGTTCCCTGCCGACGGCGCGATCGAACCGCTGCGGATCTCGCCGACCTGCCGGCCGTCGAGCAGCACCGGATATCCCTCGCGCGCGGGCGCCCGCCCTTCCATCACTAGGCCGACGATGCGCGCATAGTCGTCGCGTGCGTGCTGCTCCGCGAGAGCGGCTTTGCCGAGAAAGTCGGGCTTGCTCAGCTTGAGCGCCCAGCTCAGGCCCGCCTGAACCGGCGTGATCTCTTCGGTCAGCTCGTGCCCGTAAAGTGGCATCCCCGCCTCTAGCCGCAGGACGTCGCGGGCGCCGAGCCCGCAGGGTTCCAAGCCATGTGGCGCGCCGGCCTCCAACAGCTCGCGCCACAGCTGCGGCGCCGATTCGCCGTCGACGAAGAGCTCGAACCCGTCCTCGCCTGTGTAACCGGTGCGCGCGATCACCGCGGGAATGCCGCCGGCGCGGCCCTCGGCCGCGAAGTAGTAGCGCATCGATCCAAGGTCGACGTCGATGTGCGGCTGCAGCAGCTCCACCGAGCGCGGCCCCTGGATCGCGATCAGCGCGTTGCGGCCGTGCTCGTTGCGCAGCGCGACGCCGGAGGCCCGGTGTGCATTGAGGTGCGCCCACATTTTGTCGGCATTCGCGGCGTTGACGACGAGCAGCCAGCGTCCGTCGAGGCGGTAGAAGATCGTGTCGTCGTGAGCGCCGCCCGCCTCGTTGCAAAAGACGTTGTAGCGCGCCTGGAGCGGCTTCATCGTCGCGACGGCGTTGATCGTGAGCGTGTCCGCCCACTCGGCGACGCGATCGCCGGTGAGGTAGAACTGGCCCATGTGCGAGAGGTCGAAGAGACCGGCGCGATGCCGCACGGCGTCGTGTTCCTTCAGAATGCCGGCGTATTGCACCGGCATCTCGAAGCCGGCGTAGGGAACGAGCCGCGCGCCCGCGCTCACGTGCTCATCATAGAGCGGAGTACGCGTCATCCCTCGACAGGCTCAGGACGGGCTCGAGGTTTCTCTTCGGGGTAGGTGTTGAGGAAGTTGAGCGTCGAGTGCGCGACGATCTTGTCGCCGCTGCGCACGTAGACCTCTCCATAGCAGATGCGCCGGCCGGCCCGCAGCACGCGCGCCTCAGCGACGAGGTCGTGCGGCGGTCCGGCGGGGGCGAGAAAGTTGCACTGCAGCGCGACGGTCGTGGTGTCTTGCTCGCGGCCGTAGATCGAGGCGAGCGCCACGTAGAACACGGTGTCGCAGAGGCTGACGATGGCGCCGCCGTGGACGGCGCCGGTTCCGTTGGTGATCTCGGAACGATACGGCATGCGCATCACCGCACGGCCGCGCTCCACCTCTTCGAGCTTCAGGTCGAGCAGGGCGACAAAGTTGCTCTTCTCCTTCTCCCAGGCGTGCGGGGCGCGCGAATAGTCGATGGCCATAATAGCGGGGCTTTCCGGACGGCTAAAACGTATCCCCGCCTGCGGCCAGCATGCGCCGCAGGTAGAGCGGGAGCGCGAAGAGCCGCCGGTGCGTGACGGAGTCGTAAAAGAAGTTGTCGCCGCGCAGGCGCGCGCAATAGGCATCGATATCACGCGCGTCCAGTTCGGAGAGATCGACACGATCGCTGCACGCGAGGAAGGCCCACTGCGTGTCGAACGCGGGTACGTGGGTCGCGAAGGAGACGACACGCGCGTAGTGCCTGCGCAGGGTACGGGCCATCTTGCAGTGCAGACCGGCGTTGTGCACGGCCGCGGTGCTCGCCTGGAGCACGTAGACGCCGCCTTCGACCAGCCGCGACTTGATCAGCGCGAACACGTCGTCGTTGAAAAGCGGATTGCTCGGCGAGTCCTCCAACGGCTCGGTGAGGTCCGAGACGATCGTGCCGTAGCGGCAGTCGTTCGAGCGCATGAAGGCCAGCGCGTCGCCGACGATCACCCGCGCGCGCGGATCGTCGAACGCGCCGGCGGACCATTCGTCGAGGTACTCCTTGGACAGGTCGACGACCATCGCGTCGATGTCGACCATCGTGCAGCGTGTCACGTCGGGGCAGCGCAGCACCTCGCGCAGCGTCGCGCCCTCTCCCCCGCCGAGGATCAGTACGTGGCTGCGATCGGAGGCCGCGGCGAGCGCAGGGTGCACAAGCGCCTCGTGATAGATGCGCTCGTCCGTCTGCGAGCTCTGCGTGTCGCCGTCGATCACGAGCATCTTGCCGAAGACCGGCGAGCGTACGACGGCGATCTGTTGGAATTGGGAACGGCCGGAAAACAAAAGCTCATCGAGCGCGTGATGGTGCTGCTCGGTCGGCGCGAACTCCTCGACGTACCATTGCCAATGCTGCGTCTTCGGCATGTGCGGCCTAGATTGGCGCCGCGAACGAAGAACCCCGCCGTCGCCGGCGGGGCTCCTTCGACTCGCTGCGCTCGCTCAGGACTGCGCTTCGCGCTGCCTCGCGATTACTGGAAGCAGTTGACCGCGAAGTACAGCGGCACCAAGCCACTCTTGCCCTTCGGCGGAAGCTCGAAACCGCGCGGCACGGTATACTGCGCGAGCGTGACGGTCTTGCCTTTCACGGGACCTGTGATCGGCAGCGGCTTCCACAAAGCCTTGCCTTTGGAGAACGTCAGCACGGCTTCGCTGCACTCCTTGCCCGGCAAACCCTTCGAGTCGGTGATCACGTACTCGAGGACCGGCTTGTTCTTCACGACCTTCGGAACGATCGGAACGGTGCCCTGATTGATCGCCCCGGCATACGCGATCGTGGTTCCCTTGGCAACGTACTTCGGAAACGCGGCACCCTGCCAGGTTTCGATGTCGCCTTTGTCGGTCGCATCGGCAACATACACGGTGGCGGGCTTCTTGAGACTGTTCGCGCCGATGCTGCCCGTGACCGTGAGATCCATATACTTGGCGAGCGAGAAATTCGCCCCCGTGGGCTTGAGACTGATTTTGGTGCAAGCGCCCTTCATCACCCACTCCCCTTGCGGCGGTTTCGTCGCGCACGTCGTGAGATCGGGCGACAGAAGGTTATCTTGTGATAGCATGTCTGGGCCGTTTGACGGGCCGAGCGGAGCTTGCGCCGACGGCACGATGCCGTGGCCCGCGCAGGCTGCCAGCGCGAGTGCAGTCGCCGCACAAATTACGCCGGAGCGAAACAGAGAGAGACGCATGGAGCTTGTTTTTGACCTCACTCGAGAAAGCAGAGACTTGGAATGCAGAATTGGACTCGCGAGCGCAGCGAGCCTGCCGAATTAAGGTGATAATTGCTGATGATGCCGGTTAAATAGCCAACCGCTACGCGCTCAGTACGCGCACGTCGTGATTGCGACTTAGGACGTGCGTGAACTCTCCGTCGCTCTTCTCGATTCCGCGCCTGAGTTCGGTTGCGAGGACGCTCGTCGCGCGCAGCGCCTGCGCGGCGTGCTCGCAAGCGAGCCAGGGGTCCGTATGGTCGCCGCACGTGTAAAAATCCATGGCGGCGTAGCCCTTCTCGGGCCAGGTGTGGATCGAAAGATGCGACTCGGCCAAGATTACGGTGCCCGAGACGCCCTGGGGCTCAAAACGGTGAAACGCGCTCTCCATAATGGTAGCGCGGGCGGCCTTGGCCGCACCGATCATCATGGCCGCTATGCCGTTGATGTCGGAAAGAAACGCAGGGTGACAGCCCGAGAGCTCGCACACGATGTGCCTGCCGAGTGCCTTCAATTTTCCAGGTCTCCTTGACCCTTGAGGAATCCCACCTCCGGACTTCGTCGGCTGGCGGCTGCTTGCAGCCTCCTCCCCCGACCTATCGGCGAGCTCTTTCCGGCGCTTTTGAGCGGTGCGCGAGCGACTCGCCGCGATGGCGCGTAAGGGCGCGCCCTCCCCAGAACCGGTGGTCCACCCCGGGACCCGAAGCCCTTCGAAAACCTGTGGATATTGAAGGACCGGGGGCAATCATACCCCCTGGACCCCCTGCTGTAAAGAGGCTAGGCAGGAGCACCTCTCACGGGAGTAATTGAAGCTCGTGCTTTATTATCTTGACTATGTCCGCCACGGGGGGTACGCTCATCAGTGCCATGGCAGCCAATCTCCAAGCCCCAATCGCCCCGTCCGAGCTCATCGAGGACTATCGGCACGGATTCCACGACCCGGAAAACTATGTCTTCAAGTCCGACAAGGGCCTAACTCCGGAGATCGTGGCGCGGATCAGCGCCATGAAGGACGAGCCGGCCTGGATGCGCGACTTCCGGCTCAAAGCGTACGAGCTGTTCATCGCTAAGCCGATGCCGACGTGGGGCGACACGAAGCTGCTGAGTGAGATCGACTTCGCCGACATCCACTACTTCGTGAAATCGACCGACCAGACGGAGCGCTCGTGGGACGACGTGCCCGAGGACATCAAGCGCACGTTCGATCGGCTCGGAATCCCCGAGGCCGAGCGCAAGTTTCTCTCCGGCGTCTCGGCGCAGTATGAATCCGAAGTGGTCTATCACAGCACGAGCAAGGCGCTCGACGAGCAGGGCGTGCTGTTCTGCGACATGGATACTGCGGTCAAGCAGTACCCGGACATCGTGCGCAAATATTTCGCGACGATCATCCCGCCCGGCGACAACAAGTTTGCGGCGCTGAATTCGGCCGTGTGGTCGGGCGGCTCGTTCATCTACGTGCCGCCGGGCGTCGAGGTGAAGATGCCGCTGCAGGCCTACTTCCGCATCAACGCCGAGAACATGGGCCAGTTCGAGCGCACGCTGATCATCGCCGATAAGGGCGCGAAGGTGCACTACATCGAGGGCTGCACGGCGCCGAAGTTCTCGACCTCGTCGCTGCACTCGGCCGTGGTCGAGCTGGTGGCGCTCGACGGTGCGTCGATCCGGTACACGACGATCCAGAACTGGTACCGCAACATCTTCAACCTGGTGACGAAGCGCGCGATCGCGCATGCCGGCGCCACGGTCGAGTGGGTAGACGGCAACATCGGATCGCGCCTGACGATGAAGTATCCCTCGATCTACTTGATGGGCGAGGGCGCGCGGGGCGAGATCCTCTCGATGGCGTTCGCCGGCGAGGGCCAGCATCAGGACGCGGGCGCCAAGGTGATCCACGTCGCGCCGCGCACCACGTCGGTCGTTACCAACAAGAGCGTCAGCGCACACGGCGGAAAGACGACCTACCGCGGGCTCGTCGAGGTACACGCGGGCGCAGTCGGCGCGAAGACGCGGGTGCGGTGCGACGCGTTGATCATGGACGAGGAGTCGTCGAGCGACACGAAGCCGACGATGAAAATCCACGAGCAGCGCTCGACGGTGGAGCACGAGGCGAGCGTCAGCAAGATCGGCGAGGAGCAGCTGTTCTACGCGATGTCGCGCGGCCTGTCCGAGGCCGACGCCACCGCGATGATCGTCAACGGGTTCTTCGACTTCTTCGTCAAGGAGCTCCCGATGGAATACGCGGTCGAGCTCAACCGGCTGGTCAAGATGGAGATGGAGGGCGCGGTCGGCTAAGCCGCCAACCTTTTTGATAATTCTTGATGCGGATACCGAGAGGAATTGCTCGGTACCCGCTCTTACCGTTAGCGCAGAATGGTGCGCTCCGCAACGCTCCTCGCGGCTCTTTGCATCTTTGCGACCTGTCCGGCGCCGTGTCTCCCTCTCGAGATCTCGGTTCCAGCCGTTGCGATAGTCGACCGTCCGATCGAAACGACGATCCGCGCGAACCCAGGATCGACTGTGCGTGTAGCGCTCGCGGCGCAGCGCTACGGCATGACGTTCGCGTCCGACGCCACGTATCGCATTCCACGTAATGGCGTGCTCAAGCTTTCGGAGACGGCGCCATTGTCGGGCACGTATCAAGGCGACAACGCGATGGGCCTATTCTGGTCCGCGATGCCAAACGGCCCGCCCGCCAAGGGGTTTACTTTCGAACGCGACACCGAAGTGCGGCCGATCGCGTACCGCGTCACCGCATCGTCGGGCACACAAACCGCAACCGCGCAGGGCACACGGCTCTTCATCGCGGACGACGTCGAACGTCGCGTCGTCGATGCCCCCGGCTTGATCGCAACGTTATACCGCAACAAACGCGCCGGCTGCCACCCGGGGGTCGTGGTATTGAGTGGCAGCGAGGGCGGCGTACCAGAAGAGCAGGCAGCAGTCCTCGCATCGCACGATCTGACGACGCTCGCGTTGGCATACTATGGTGCGCGCGGCCTCTCGCGCTCGCTGACGAACGTTCCGATCGAGGTTGTTCGGCGCGGGATGGAAGTTTTGAGCGGGGATCCGTCGGTCTGCGCCGGCGACGTGGCGCTGTTCGGTGGGTCGAAGGGCGCTGAGCTGGCGCTCCTCGCCGCGAGCACGTTCGGCGGAGTTCGCGGCGTCGTTGCGCTCAAGCCGTCGTCGGTCGTGTTCTCCGGCCTGTTCGGCGATTCGACCACACCGCAATCGTCGTGGTCGTACGGCGGCAAACCCATCCCGTTCGCCAACGGCGACGTGCCCACTTCGATCACGGCCGCGGTCGCAAAACAGCAAGCGGCACATGATCGCGTATCGTACGTCGCCGATTACGAGGCGCAAATCGAAAACAACACCGACGCCGCCGCAATCATTCCCGTCGAGCGCATTACCGCGCCGCTGCTCCTCGCGGCGGGCGGCGCCGACCACCTGTGGCCGTCGCAATATATGGCGGAACAGATCGAGCGGCGCCGCGACGTGATGCCGAAGCGCTATGCGGATCGGCTGCTCCTTTTTCCCGACGCCGGCCACCTCATCGGAATTCCGTATCTCTTCGCAAAAGCGGAACTCGCACACAGCGCGCTCGACGTGGGCGGAACGGCCGCCGCCGACGAAGCGGCTAGCGAGGCGCTGTGGCCGGCCGTCGTCGAGTTTCTCGAGCACAAACCGACGCACAGCGCGAGCGCAGGAATCAGTCGCATCCAAGAGCTGGAGACGCCCTGTCCGTAAGCCCGCTCGGCTTGGGGGAGTGTTCGCGCGACGCCGAATAGGGTCGAGTGGCCAACAAAGCACAGGTTGAAAAGGCGATCTTCGAACGCGAGGGATTCCGCGTAGAGCTCGAGCTCTTCGAGAAGCGACAGTCGTTGCCCGCGTACGATTTTGCGGAGATGGCGCCGCAGCGTTGGAAGGTCTCGGATTGGAAGAACGCGCGTCTCGACGCATATCGACTGCTGGCGAAGGGCGCCACAATCTACCTCGGGGACGGGACGCCTCTCTCTCGCGACCTCCAGCTGGGTAACCTGCGCGACAGCTATTATGCAGCCGCTCACGGATCTTTGAAGCCACCGGGCGATACGAACGAGAGGTCCAATGTCACGCCGCTGCGGCCGCATCGAAAACGCTAGGGCCGCGGAACTCGTCGGACTAGTAGGCCACGCTCATCGCTGCCGAACCCATTTTACGCCGCGGCGAGAAGGTCCGAATTTTCCATGACGAACGCGCTGAGCTCGCGCAGCGGCGCGGAGTTCAGGACTTTCGGCGATCGCCTGGAATAGTCGAGGAATCGTTCGAGGCTGTCCATCGCCTCGCGCCAGCGCGAGCTCGCGGGGTCACCGGCCGCGTGGTGAAACGCGTCCGCGATATCTCGCGTCGCGCGCGCCGCTGCATACGCGGCGAGACGCGTCGCCGGCTTCATCTCGAACAATACCGTGGCGATGTCATCGCAGATGTGGTCGCAAATCGTTTCGTACTGCAAGATTCGTAGCTCCTTGGTTTATGCTGAGAGTTTAAGATTTGCGTGCCAACAGCAGCACGCCGGGAGTGACTAATAACGCCGCGACGCCGGTGACCAGGAACATGTCTGCGTACGATAACGCGGCGGCCTGTGCGGCGACTGTGGCGGCAAGCTGCGCCAGACCGCCGTGCTGCACGAAGTCCGCCACCGGCAGACGCGATAATGCCGCCTGTGCGGCGAGGATCGTCTGATGGAACTGCAGTCGCCGATCCAAGAAGGCGACGACCGACGCCGACGAGATCGAGCCGCCCAACTGGAAGAACAGCACGATGAACGACGCGGCCTTGGCTGCCGCTTCCGGCGCGACTGCGCGCATCGTCGCCACCAGCAGCGGCGTATAGACGAACGCCGAGCCGGCTCCGATGAAGAGTAGCGGAGCGATAAACGTTCCGAAATTACTGTCTGTGGTGAGACGAGTCGCCAGCCACAATGAACCCAGCCCGCACACCGCCAAACCGCCGGCGATCGCCCAGCGCAGATCGAAGCGCGGAAGACCCGCCAGGCGTGCGACGGGAATCGTCAGCAGCAGCACGGGCAGCGCGCGCGCGCCGATCAGCAGGCCGGCGCTCGTGCTCGTGAAGCCAAGATTATCGATCGTGAACTGCGGCAGCAACAGCAGACTCGGGAAGATGATAGCCGCATACGCCGCCGCGATCGTCAGCGCCGCGGCCACGGCAGGCTTCCCGATTACGCGCAGATCCACGATCGGCTGCGCCACCCGAAGCTCCCACCAGACGAACGCCGCGGTCGTGCCGGCGGCCAGCCAGGTGCACAGGACGATGGATTGATCCGCGAACCAGTCGTCGTGCTGGCCCTGGTCGAGCACATACTGCAAGCAGCTGACGGCGACGACGAGCAGCGCGATGCCGGCGACGTCGACTCCAGCCCGCTGCCGTTTGCCGTCGTCGCGCATGTAGCGCCACAATAGAATGAAGGCAAGCGCTCCGGGCACAACGTTGACGTCAAAGACCCACGGCCACGAGAAGTTGTCGACGAGAATTCCGCCCAGCGTCGGGCCGACCGAGGGTCCGACGATGGTGCCCAACGCGAAAATCGACTGGCTCATCCCGAGCTGCTCGGGCGGGAACGTGTCGCGCAGCACGACCTGCGCCGTCGCGAGCAGGCCGCCGCCGAACGCACCCTGCAGCACGCGAAATAGAATCAATGCCGTCAGCGACGTCGCCATGCCGCACAGCACCGACGCCAGCGTGAAGCCTGCAATCGATGCTAGAAAATAGTTCTTGCGCCCGAAACGCAGCTGCAGCCAGGGCGTCATCGGAATCACGATGACGTTGGCGATCACGTATCCGGTCAGCACCCACGTGCCCTCGTCGACGGTCGCGCCCAGGTTACCCTGAACCGTCGGTAGCGCGACGTTGACGATCGTAAGGTCGACCGTCTGCAGCAGCGCCGCGAGCATGACGCCGATGACGACCAGGTAGCGCGACAGCCCATGCTCGACGAGCAACGGCGCCGCTTGGCGCGGCGAGCCGTTGGTTGAGACCGGCGCAACGGGACGTGCGGGAACACGGGCCCGCGTCGTTTGGGCTGTTTCAGCAACTTGCATAGGGGAGGCCGTGGTTACTGGAAAGTGGCTTGCGTTTAGCTTAGCCCGTGTGCAATACTATTACTAGAACCGCGCTTATCCTAGCACTGACGCGGACACCCTGAGAAGGCAAGACTATGGATTTGACTCTCCCGCGACGTTCCGAGCTGAGCGATTTCCTGCGCACCCGTCGGGCCAAGATCGTCCCCTCGGACGTCGGCTTGGTCGACGGCGCCCGCCGGCGCACGCCCGGTTTGCGGCGCGAAGAAGTGGCGCTGCTGGCCAACATCGGGGCGACGTGGTACACGCGGCTCGAACAGGGGCAGCCGATCAACGTCTCCGCCGAAGTGCTCGACGGCATCGCGCGCGCGCTGCGGCTAACCTCCGAGGAGCGGCGCCACCTTCACTTGCTGGCCGGAATGGCGCCGACCGTCGTCGTGCCCGATGAGGAGCGCGTGAGCGAGCTCGTGCGCCGCGTGCTCGACGGGCTCGATCCGTTGCCCGCCTACGTGCGCGGCCGCCGCTGGGACATTCTCGCGTGGAACGCCAGCGCCGACGCGCTCGCCGATTTCGCGAGCGCAACTGGGCCGGCGCGCAACATCGTGTGGCGGCTCTTTCGCGACCCGAACTCGCGTTGCCGGTACGGCGATCCCGAGTGCACGATGCGGCGCGCCGTCGCGCAGTTCCGCGCCGTCGCCGCGAAGTACCCCAACGATCCGGGCTTCGTCGAGCTCATCGACGACCTGCGCACGAACTCCGCGGAGTTTCGCCGAATTGTGGGCGGAACACGACGTGCTCGGCTCGACCGACGGCCTCAAGCGCTTCAACCACCCGGAGCTCGGCGAGTTCATCCTGGATCACACGACCTTCGAGCTTCCGGGCGACGGTGACATCAAGATGGTCGTGCTGACCGCGGCCCCGGGATCCGAAACAGAAGCCAAACTGCGGTTGCTGGCGCCACGCGCGGTGACGGCATAGGGCTATAGGATCAGGTGGATGTCGCCGAACTCGTGGTAGAAATAGCCGCGATCGGCGGCCTCGGCGTACGCGTCTTGCAGTAAATCCTCGTCGATCAAGGCCCGCAGCATCGAGACGTGCGTGGCGGTTGCGTCGTGGAAGCCCGAGAGCAGGGCGTCCACGGTTCTTAACTGATGCGCTTGGTCGATGAACAGCTCGGTCCAGCCCTGCGACGCAATCACGCCGCCCTCGGTGGCGGCGCTCTCGAGCGCACGAACGACGGTCGTGCCGACCGCGATCACGCGTCGGCCCGCGAGGCGAGCGGCGTTGACTTTCTCGGCGGCCGCAGGTGGGACGGAAAAACGTTCCGTCCCGGGACGCTCCGGCGACTCGAAGCTCGCCACTCCGCAGTGGAGTGTGACGGTCTCGATCTCTACTCCGCGATTCTGCAACCCCATGACGACCCGTTCCGTAAAGGGCCGCGCCGCCGACGGCATTTCCGACGATCCAGCCTTGCGCGCGAACAGCGTTTGGTAGTCAGCAAGCGGAAACGAACGACTCAAATACGCGTACGTGATCGGCGCGCCGAACGTCGCGAGATACGCGTTCATCGGCACGGGCAATTCGAACGCAGCGTACCACAGGCGCGGGCGGCGCGGATCGGCTGGCGCGAGAAGCGTTGCCGTCGCTCCGTCGGGGAGCATCAGAGTCTCTGCAGAAACGACCGGCCCTCGCGGTTCCACGGTCCACAGCCGCTCGTCGATCTTCGTGCTGACGTGCAGCGGCAGCGTGCTGCCACTACGCCGGCGCGCGAGCAGTGCGGCGGGCAACGTCGCCGAGTCGTTGACGACCAGGAGGTCGCCGGGTCGCAGCAGCGACGGCAGGTCGTAGAAATGCGCGTGTGTTTGCGACCGCGCCCGACGATCGGTGACGAGCATCCGCACGCCGTCGCGCGCGATGCCACGACGCTCCGGCGGCTCGGGCGCCTCGACCAGGCCGCGTGAAAGTGCGGCAGCCGCCGTCACGCGACGATCAAATCGGCAGCGCGCACGCGCTCAAAGCCGGTTTTCATCTCAGCGATCGCGTGCAGCAGCGCGCGAGCGGAATCCGCGGGGTCACGAAGCTCCGCCGGATCGGCATCGGGCGCTGCATCGCGGTGCATCGCCGTGTCCATGTCGCCGGGATCGAACACGAGGACGCGCGTCGTGCTTCCCTCGAGCTCCGCTGCGAGCACGCGCGAGACGTGCTCGAGCGCTGCCTTCGTCGCGCCGTATCCGCCCCAGGTTCGGTAGGCCTCGACGCCGGCATCGGACGTGATATTCACGATCGTTGCGACGCCCGACCGCGCCATGAGCGTGAGCGCATGCTGCGCGAGGTGAATCGGCGCGAAGACGTTTACGGCGAACAAGGCATCGAAGGTCGCGCGGTCGATGTCGGCGACCGCAGGCAGCGGCGTCTTGCCCAGGGTCGACGCGTTATTGACGAGCAGGTCTAGCCGCCCGGCGCGCCGTGCGGCCTCGATCAACGCGTGAGTGTGTCGCGGATCAGCAACGTCGCCCGCAACGGCGATTACGTTGCCGGCTCCGGCAAGCTCCTTGCGCGTACGCTCGAGTTCGGCGGTGTCGCGGCCGTCGATGATGACCACGAGGCCTTTGCGGAGCAACTCGCGAGCCAGCGCCCTTCCCAATCCGCGCGACCCGCCGGTGACGATCGCGACGTGTCCGGGTTGAAACCAATCCATAACGAGGACGAGTCTACAACCTCAAGTATAGTTGAGGTCAAGAGATGGAGTATCTAACGGTCGGCGAGGTCGCCAAACGCAGCGGACTGTCCGTGTCGACGATTCACTTTTGGGAGGCGAAGGGCCTGATTCGCAGCGCGCGCAGCGAAGGGAATCAGCGGCGTTTCGCACGCGCCGAACTGCGGCGGATTGCCGTGATCAAAATCGGCCAGCGCGCCGGCATTCCGCTGACAGAGATCCGCGCCGTGCTCGACACGCTGCCAGCGGACCGCGCGATCAACGCGAGGAACTGGGCGGCGCTGTCGAATCGCTGGAAGCGCAGCCTCGACGACCGCATCGCGCGTCTCGAGGCGCTGCGCGATCAGCTAGGCCAGTGCATTGGCTGCGGCTGTCTATCGCTCGACAAATGCCGGCTGCGAAACCCCGACGACAAGCTCGCGAAAGGAGGCCCCGGACCGCGGCTCCTCGGCTTCACCGATCAGGTGAGCGTCGGTAACTGACCTCGGCTGGCCACTTCGGCGACGAGTGCGGCCCGATTGTTGACCTTGTATGCCCGAAACACCGCCTTCAGATGGTTCCGGACGGTGTGCTGGCTCAACCCGAGGTCTTGCGCAATCTCCGCAGTCGTCATCTTGCGGCAGAGCATTTCGAGGACCGTGCGTTGCATCCGCGGCAACTTCACCGGTGATACCGGCGCCGCCGTATGAGCTGCGATCTCCTGTGCGAGCCAGGATCGCGGATAGGGCTCGAGCTTGTCCTCCGCGAGGTGACACCAGCGCTCCTTGCTGGTGGCTTCGAATAGTCGCAGCGCCGTGCGACCGGCGCGCCAGTCGTAGCCGATCCGGTCGAAGATCACCCAGGCTCTGCGCAGCGCCTCTTCGGCGCCGGTTTCGCCGCTCTTGAGCCGGACAAAACCTTCGGCATAGGCCGCCAGTGCTTCGCAACGCTGATCGAACGCGAAGAGCGAGACGGGGGAGCGCATTTTATCGAGCCCCTTGTAGCGGGCCAGGAAGTAGTGCGCCTTCTCCGGACTGTACTCGACGATCGCCTCGGCCATCAGCAGCAATCCGACACGCTCGTCGCCCGGCGCTTCGTTCCAGTCGATGCGGTCGAAGAGCACCTCCGCCTTCGCCACCTCGTTGCAGGCCCAATTCGTCTCGCCCACGATGCGTGCGAAGTACGCGCGATCGAGCAAGACGATCGCTTCGAACGCCGGGCTCGGCTTGGTTCGCTCCGCGGCGCGCAGATAACGAAAACAGCCCAAGAGATCGCCGCGCAACGCGCACGACCAGCCGACGCCCTTGAGCGCCTGGAAGCGCTGCATCGCAAGGTCCGGCGGCCACTCGACGTCTGCATCGACCTCCGCCTTCGCGACATCGGCGGCCTCCGGCAGAGGCAGCTCGCGCCCAAGCAGCGCCAGGTTTTGAACCGCGTGGAACCACTCTTCGAGGTGATCTTGGCGTCGTTCGCCGACCAGCTCGATGGCTCGGATCGTGCCCTCCGCGGATTCACCGTAGCGCTCTTCTTGACAAAGAATGAATGACTCCAGCAACTCGTGCCGGATCCGGGCGGCTGGCGACTTGTCGCACGTCATGTCGCCGGCGTGGCGGCGCGCTTCGGCTAAGTTCCCCTCCAGCATGTGGCGGCGCGCGAGCTGGTACGCGAGGACCGCTCGTTCCGCGGGTGACCGCGCCAACCTCCGCCCCATTTCGAAGTGGTGGTCGGCGCGCTCGAAGTCGCGCATCCGCGCATATCCGATCGCGAGCAGTAGGGCCCATTCCGCACGCTCGCGGGTTGCGTTGGCTCTGGGCGGGCGGCGGATCAGAAATGAAACCGCTCTATTCTCGTCGCGCTTGAGCAGAATTCGTGCCGCGAGCAGCTGCGCGGCATACGAGGGCGAAGCGCCGGCTTCGACCGCCTGGTCGTAAACATCACCGGCTGCCAAGAACTGGCATCGGTCGAACAGCCCGCGCATCTCGTCGAACCAGCGAGGCGCGACCGGCTGCTTCTTCGCCATGGCCAAAGAGATTAGCGCGGCGGTGGCGCCGGCCCCGCCGCCGTGGCGGTGATTAGCGGGCGCCCGGGCTCATGGCCGGGCCGCCGCCGCCCGGACCGGGCATGCTCCCACCGCTGTCGGGCGGACCCATCGCGGCGCTGATCGGGGGCGCTCCGCCGAAGTGGGTGAAGCCGCCGCCAAAACCGCCGAACAGACCCAACGCCAAAGCCAGGGCATGGAAGAACAAAAACATTCCCTCATCCATCCTTTCCCAGTGCGGCGAGCGTGCGATAGTAACCGCAGCTAGCGCAATTGGGCTAGACTCGTATTATCGCACTTGCGCTCAGCGCGCGATACAATCAACTGGACCCTTGCTTGCCATCCGGATTAAGAGGGGGCGCCGCCTCACGAACACGGCGGGCGTCACAGCCGCGACGGCGTGCCTTTCGGTCTCATGCTGAGCCCGTCGACTCGCTTCGCTCGCTCAGGACGAAGCATGACGTGGCGATCAGCGTCGTGAGCCGAAGGGCGTAATGCAAGTGATCGCCTACGCGCACTCTGCATATCACTAGAGTCGGAGTCGCTACGTCACTGGGAGTTACGATAACGTAGGTAGTTTTTACTTCCCGTAAAGCGCAAGAGATAACGGAAGTTATTGCACTGCAATCATCTTTGTTGCAAATTTATTTTGCGGCATCTTGACCGCGCGATTGACAAGCCAATAGACTTGGTTCAATCGTCTAGCTACTTCGGAGGACGGTAGGATGAATCGCATTCGCTTCTCGGCGCTTGCTGTGATCGTAGCACTCGTTGGATGCTCCCAAAACACGACATCGCCCACACCGCCGCCGGTTCCCTTAGCCGCTCGACCAGGCGGCATGATGCAATCGTTTTCAAATGGCAGCGGCGGTACGCCGATCACGCACGTCGTCATTGTATTTCAAGAGAATCGCACCACGAACAACCTCTTCAACGGGTTTCCCGGCGCCGGAACCGTGAGGACCGGCGAAAACTCGCATAATCAGACGGTGAAGCTCCAACCCCGGCTGCTGACCGCGCCCTATGACATTAGCCACGCGCACAGCGCTTTTCTGACCGAATGGGCGAACGGTCAGATGAACGGGTGGGACCTGGTCCAATCCACCTGCAAGAAAGGCCAGTGTCCGCCCGCGGACATCCGTGCGTACGGCTACGTCCCGGAACGCGAGGTCGAGCCCTATTTTATTATGGCGCGCCGCTATACGCTCGGTCCGAACATGTTCCAAACAAACCAGGGGCCGAGCTTCCCTGCGCACCAGTACATCTTGAGCGGTACGTCGACCATCTCGGACGGATCCAACTTGCGCGCCGCCGAAAATCCGCAGACTCCGCAGAAAAAGAATACCGGTGGCTGCGACTCGCCCAAGGGGTCGCTCGTGAAGCTCATCGACCAGTACGGTAACGAGAATCAGACGGCCTATCCGTGCTTCGATCGCAACTCGCTCATCCCGCTCGTCGAGGCGCAAAACCTGACGTGGCACTACTATCAGGCCGGCACGGGCCCGGGACTCTGGCACGGACCGGACGCGATCCTGCCCGTCTATCAAAGCTCCGAGTTTGCGACCGATGTCGTGAGCCCGCCGTCGCAAGTGCTAACCGACGTCAAGAACGGAAATCTCGCGAACGTCGTGTGGGTGACGCCGACCGGCGCCGCCTCCGATCACGCCGGCAGTACGGATGGCACCGGTCCATCCTGGGTGGCGTCCATCGTCAACACGATCGGACAGAGCCAGTATTGGAAAAACACCGCGATCCTGGTCACCTGGGACGACTGGGGCGGGTGGTTCGATCCGGCTCCGCCTCACCAGTATAACTCCTACGAGCTCAGCTTCCGGGTGCCGCTGCTCGTGATCTCCGCCTATGCGAAGCCGCACTACATCTCCCACGTGCAGCACGAGTTCGGCAGCCTTCTCAAGTTCGCCGAGAAGACGTTTGCTCTCGGTTCGCTTGGCACGACGGACGCCCGCGCCGACGATCTCTCCGACTGCTTCGACTTCGCGCACGGGCCGCGCAGATTCGTCCCGATTCCGGCCCCGTACAATGCCGAATACTTCTTGAGGCGGCCCAACTCCAGCGAGACACCCGACGACGACTAGTACCTTGGCAGGGTGGTCCAGCCTTTGATGGTCTCGATCTCCCACCCTTGCGCATCGCCGGTGCGGCTGCGATACGTTCCGTCTCCGCCGGCGCAGCCGCCGCCCGCGCCCAGCGCCTGCGCGCAAAACGACGCGATAACGTACTTTCCGTCATATCGCACGTGCTGGTCCGTGCACGCGGTCATCCACTTGGGATAACTCGACATGCCCCAGTCGGACGCGAGGACCACGTCCCACCCGACGATGTCCTCGTGCGCGGTCTTGGCCTTATACAGGATGCAATCGTTCAGGCCGAAGATCATCGGATCGTGATTCGGAACGTTGACACGCAGCACGTGGCCGAAACGCGCTGCATCTTGCTGCGAAAGCGCGTAGGGCACGTGCGGCGCACACGCCGAGGCGCCCAGCAGAAACGCGAAGGCTAGCGCAGCACTACGAAGCGGCCGCCGTCGGTAAAGAGGATCACGAGCAGCGTCGAGATCAGCGTCGATTCGTAGTACCATCCGGGCCCATCCTTTCCCCAGAAGCCGGTCTTCCAGACGAAGATCTTCTTCTGGATCGCGCCCAGCATGATCAGGCTCAACCCGATCGCGGCGAGCTGCTGCAGCACGCCGAGAAGGATCGCGAGTCCGCCCGCGAGCTCCGCCACCGCGAGGAAAATCGTAAAAGGTTTCGGCAGCCCGATGCTCCGGCTGCGCGCTTCCGGATCCTTGAGGTCGCCGTAACCGCTATCGGCGAAGATCGCACCGACCATCAGCCGCATCAGGACCAGCCCATAATCCGTGAGGTGGCTCAGGTCAAACATGCGCGTCGAACTCTTCCTGAGCGCGCTTGACCTCCTCCATATGATCGTGCGCCCACTGCGTCACGGAACCGAGCGGGCCGCAGAGCGTGCGCCCCAGCGGCGTGAGCTTGTACTCCACGCGCGGCGGAATCTCGGGATAGATCGTCCGCTTCACCAGTCCGTCGCGTTCCAGGTCGCGCAGCGTCTGAGTGAGCATCTTCTGTGAGATGCCGCCGATCATGCGCCGCAACTCGTTGAAGCGGCGATGCTCGGCCTGGGCTAGGATGCCGATGATCAGCGTCGTCCACTTGTCGGCGATCCGGTCCAGGATCAACCGCGACGGACACTGCGCCTGGTTGTAGACGTCGGCGCCGGTGGGCAGGGGCGGAAGTTTGATGGTTTCCATTGGGTTCCTAGGCTACTTTAGGGTGCGTACTTGTTTTCGGCATCCTAGTATGTGAAAGTTACTAGCACAACGATAGCACACTTCGGGGCTATCGGCAACCAGAAGGAGCCAAAAAGACAATATGACCACCCAACTGCAAGAGAAGGCCGTTTACGCCCTAGACCCGGCGCACACGACCATTGAGTTCGTCGTCCGCCACCTGATGATCACCAAGGTGCGTGGCCGCTTCACCGCCTTCGACGGGACGGTCGAGCTGCAGCCCGACAGCGACGTGCCCGCCACGGTCGGCGCGACCATCCAGGCCGGCTCGATCGACACGCGCGAGGATCAGCGCGACGCGCACCTGCGCTCGGCCGACTTTTTCGACGTCGAGAAATTCCCGACGCTCGCCTTCGAGAGCACCCGCGTCTACGGCACACCCGACGAGTTGACGATCGACGGCAAACTGACCATCCACGGCATCACGCGCGACGTGACGCTTCGCGGCAGCTTCGAGGGCCGGGCGAACGATCCGTGGGGCGGCGTGCGCGTCGGTTACAGCGCCCACACGACGATCAACCGCAAGGACTTCGGCCTCACCTGGAACGCCGCGCTCGAGACGGGCGGCGTCGTCGTAGGCGACGAGGTTCGCATCGAGCTCAACGTCGAGGCAATTCGCAAGCAATAATCGCCTGGATCACGTGCTTCGTCTCCTCGGGATCGCGCACTTCGATCGTGTCGGTGCCGGCCTCTTTCGCCGGATAGTCGTTCCCGCCCGGAAAGATCGCGTCGCCGATAAACAGCATCTCGGCGATCGGGATGCCCAGCTCATCCCGCAGCTTGCGGATGCCGTAGGCCTTGTCGACGCCCGGGCGGGTGACGTCGATCGAAGTCGTACCGCCCAGCCGAACCGAAAACTCCGGCAGCGTCTTAGCGAGGATCGCCTGAATCTGCTTGCGTTTCGAGAAGTCGGGATCCCATTTTTCCTTCGCCTCGAGCGGCGCTTGCTGGCCGAGCGCGGAGTAGGTGATCTGCGTTCCGCGATCCTCGATACGTTCGCCCCATGTTTCCGTAGGCTGAAAGCCCGTCGCGGCGACCGCGCTTTCGAGCGCGTCTTCGATCTCCTTCTTTTGTTCAACGGTGAGATCTTCCGAGTAGAGCTTGCGCCACTGGCCGTCGTACACGAAGAACTTCGTCCCCGATGTCGGCAGGATCGAGAGGTTCGCGAAGTCGCTGCCGGCCGGGAGCCGCTCGAGCACCTGCTTTTGGAACTGCGGATAGTCGCCGCCCGAGATGATTGCGACCTTGATCAGGTCGATGAGGCGCCCCAGGAGAGCCGCCATCTCGTCGTCCAGCGCCGCCTTGCTCAATGCGAGCGTGCCGTCCAAGTCGAAAACGATGAGGCGCTTCAAGGAAGCTCTTTGAACGACTGTTTCACGCGATACTCGCTGAGCGGGTAACGGGAGCGAAGATTCGCCCACTGCGTCAAGAGCTCGTCGCTGTCGGGATCCCGCCGGTAGCGCGTCACGCCGAGATAGTACAGCGCCTCGGATGCGGCGTAGGTCGTGGAGAAGCGGGTGAGCACATCGGCGTAGCATGCCTCGGCCTGATCGAAGCGCTTCAGGCGCAAGTATGCCATGCCGAATCCACAGAGCGTCCTTGCGATGAATTCGGGCGGCGGCAGGAAGCCGTCCCAGCGGTAAAGCTCGGCGGCGTCGTGATACAAGATGCGAATGTCCGGCGTCCAAATGTGATGGATGCTGTGCAGGAGCTTGTTGTTCTCGGACTTCGAGTTGTCGACCTGAACTGGAACGCTATGAGCGACGATCGCGTCGACGACGGGAGGTTGAGGATACGTCACGGTATCCAGCGCTTGGCATCCCCCTCAACCAGGGTTGAACACGTCGAGAAAGACGAATTTGCGCTCCGAGCTCGCGCGCTCGAGCGCCGCCTCGTAGTCGGACATCCAGGGAACGTGTGCCACGGTCATGCCTCCGTTCGAGCGAGTCCCGTAGGTTCGCCGGGCTCGATGACAAACTCCCGCCGAATGAAGCGGGATGACTTTTTACGGCAGGGGGCTGCCGTTTCGATCTTGGCCGTTGAGCCGCGGCTCGCCCTCGCAAAATTCGAGGAGGATTCGTTCGCGCCGGCGGCGCGAGCATGGCGCACGTTTCGGCTCACGACGCTCGTGACGTTGCCCGGTTCTGCACAGCCGGTTCGGGCGTGGATCCCGGTACCCGGTTTCGTAGAGTCCGATTGGATGCGTCCCGGCGCGACGACGTGGGACACGAACGCGAGTTCCGCGAGCATCGTGCGCGAAGGCAAGTGGGGTGTCAAGATGCTCGTAGTGGACTGGTTGAAGTCCGAGCCGTCGGCGACGATCAAGATGACGAGCGTCGTCTCGACACGCGACCGGGTCGTCGATCTCGAGAAGCCCGGACGGCCGCAGACGCTGAGCGGCGATGAGTACGCGCTCTACACGTCCGCGACGAAGCTGCAGCCGACCGACGGCATCGTGGCTGACACCGCCAAGAAGATCGTCGGCTCCGCCACGAGCGACGCCGTCAAGGCGAAACTCATTTACAAGTGGGTCGTCGAGAGCGCCCCGCGCAATCCGAAGACGCGCGGCTGCGGCCTCGGCGACGTTAGCTTCATGCTGGAGACCGGCGATCTGAGCGGAAAATGCGCGGACATCAACGGCCTGTATGTCGCGCTCGCGCGCGCCGCCGGAATCCCGGCGCGCGACCTCTACGGGATTCGCGTCGCGCCGTCGCGCTTCGGCTATCACAGCTTGGGGACGAGCTCGAGCACGATCAGCAAGGCACAACACTGTCGCGCCGAAGTGTATCTCAGCGAGTACGGCTGGGTGCCGGCCGATCCGGCCGATGTCCGCAAGGTCATGCTCGAGGAGCCACCCGGCCATCTCGCGTTGAGCGATCCGAAGGTGAAGGCAGCGCGCGAGACGCTCTTCGGCGCGTGGGAGGGCAACTACGTCGCATACAACGATGGTCACGACGTGGCGCTGCCCGGCTCGAGCGGCACAGACATCGGCTTCCTCATGTATCCGCAGGCCGAAATCCATGCGGAGCGCCGCGACAGCCTCGACCCCGCGACGTTCGTCTACGCGATCGAGCCCGAGGAGATGACGCGTGGCTAGGCACCGCGTCGCCAAGGTTTCGGACATTGCTCCGGGCACGACCCGGCGCGTCGTCGCCGATTCGGTCGAGATTCTGCTGTGCAACCTCGATGGGAAGATCTACGCGATCGAAGACGTCTGCACGCACGACGGCGGCCCGCTGGATCAGGGAACGCTCGAGGACGAGCACGTGGTCTGCCCGCGCCACGGCGCGACGTTCGACGTTCGCACCGGCGACGCGCTGACGCTGCCGGCGGTCGTTCCGCTGATGACGTTCGAGGTGAGCGTGGAAGGCGACGACATCTACGTCGACGCCTAAAGCGGTGAAAGCGCTCGGCCGAATCGCGCTGGCGGTGCTCGTCCTGATCGCGCTACTCGTGCTCGGATACGTCCTCAACGTCGTCCTCGGCATGCGCTCGCACGCGCGCGAGACCGGTACGATCTCAGGCCTGCGCCTGCGCGCGCCGGTGCAGGTCCTGCGCGACGATCGCGGCGTGCCCCACGTGCTCGCGACCAACGAGCACGACCTCTTCTTCGCGCAGGGATACGTCGAAGGCTCCGACCGGCTCTTTCAGATGGACACGCTCCGCCGCTTCATCCTCGGCCAGCTCGCGGAGGTCTACGGATCGCGCGCCCTGTCGGCCGACGAGACGGAGCGCGCCATCCCCGTGCGCGCGATGGTGCAGGCGCAGTGGCAGCGGCTTCCCACCCGCTCGCGCGAGATCCTCGGCGCGTTCAGCGACGGCGTCAACGCGGCGATTGAACGCGAACCGATCCCGGTTGAGTTCCGCATCCTCAACTATCGGCCGGCGCCGTGGACGCCGCGAGACTCACTCGCCGTGGCGATGGTGACCGTACTCGATCTCATAGACGACTGGGACGCGATCGCGCGTCGCGACCGCGCCTATCGCCGCGGGGGACTCGCACTGCTCGACGCGCGCTATCCATTTACCGATCCGTGCTACGACGCGCCGGTGCTTGCCGGGCTCGCGCGCATCGCGCCGGGGCCCGCGTGCCGGCGCCGCGTCGCGGCGCTGGAGCGCGGACTCGCCGACGCGCGCCTGCCGATCGGCAGTAACGAGTGGGCCGCCGGCGCCAACCGCGCGCTGCATCGTCGCGCCCTGCTCGCGAACGATCCGCACCTCCAGCTGCAGATGCCCGGCGTGTGGTATCTGCTCGATCTGCGCGCGCCGGGCTTCCACGTCGCGGGTGCCACGCTGCCGGGCTGCCCCGCGATCGTGCTCGGCCACAACGAGCGAATCGCCTGGGGCGCGACCGACGGCACGGTCACGTCGCTCTCGGCGTTCCTGCCGCCGGCGCGTTTTGATCCGGCCGGTTGGCGCACGGAACGCTTCTCGGTGCGCTTCGGGCGCGAAGCGACGAAGCGGTACTATCGCACGGCGCGCGAGTTCGGTACGCCGACCGCGGACGGGCGCTTCGTGCTCGTGCACTGGAACGCGTACGACGATCCGGTGACGCCGGCGCAGACGTTCATCGATCTCGATCGCGCGCTGTCGATCGAAGCGGCGACCGCGACCCTCGCGAGGTTTCCGGGACCGACGCAGAACTTCGTCCTGGCCGATACGAGCGGACGCGTCGCGTACCAGCTCGCCGGGCGGATCCCCGACGATCCGGTACGCGCGCGCTGGCTGCATCCCGCAAGCGATCTCGCACACGACTATCCGGCAATACCGTTCGCGCGCCTCCCGCGGGTAGCGCCGTCGCGCGACGCCGTGGTCTGGACCGCCAACGACAAGATGTATCCCGGCGTCTATCCGCTGCCGCTGAGCCCGCAGTTCGCGCCGCCGTATCGCGCGTATCGCATCGCGCAGTTGCTGCGCACGCACCGCGTCTACGACGTCGAGTACTTTACCGCGATGCAGATGGACGCGCTATCGCTGCCCGAACGCGAGCTCGCGCGCGATGTCGCGCCGCTGCTGCGCGCCAGGGATGCCGCGCTAGCCGCCGATCTCGCGCACTGGAACGGCGAGATGGACGGCGACTCGGCGACCGCGACGGTCGTCGAGGGCCTGCGCTTGGAGCTGACGCATCACACGACCGGGCGCGTTCCGTCGCTGCTCGCACGACCGATCTCGCCGCAGGCGCTGCGCGCGGTCGCGCTGCCGTCCCCCGCACCGTGGCGCGACGCCGGTGCGGTGCCCGTGCTGCACGCGTTATCGTCGCTCGGCATCAGCTTCCTCGACGGCACTACGCTTCCGGGGTACGGCGACGCACTGACGCTGCACGTGCAGTATCCCGGCTACGGGCAGAGTTTCCGCGCGGTGTGGGACGTCGGCAACTGGGACGCCGGCGGCATCACTTTGCCGCAGGGCGAGTCGGGTGAGATAGGCTCGGGCCACTACACGGACCAGGCACCAGCGTGGATCGCCGGCCGTCTCTGGCCGTTGCCCTTCAGCGACGCCGCGGTGCAGCGTACGGCCGTTGCGCGCGAGATGCTGGCGCCATAGGGATGGCTGCGGAGGTTCGCGAGGTCCGAGACGAGCGCGACTTTCGTGCGTTTCACGAGCTGCTCGTTGCGTACGAGGCGGCCCTGCCGCCGGTGCTGCGGCACGGATCGGTTCCGAGCATCGACGAGTTGGAACGAAACTACGGCGAACGCAGCGCGGCATTCTTGGCCGATATTGGGGGGCACGCCGTCGGCTGCGTGGCGGTCTCGGAGCTGGACGCCCAGACGGGCGTGATCATGCGGCTCTTCGTCCGCCCAGAGAGCCGCGGGGCGGGTGCGGCGCGAGCGCTCGTGCAGCGCGCGCTCGAGTTTCTCAAAACGGCCGAGTATAGCCGCGTCGTCCTCGACACCGACAAGGAGCGGCTGCCTGCGGCGTACCGTCTTTATCAGTCGTTCGGATTTTCCGAGTGCGGTCCGTACACTACGGTGAGCTATCCCTGCCCGACGTTCATGGACCGCCACATCGGTTAATGCAACAGGCTCCCACAAGAAATAGCCGACGATCGGATTCGAACCGATAACCTATCGCTTACGAAGCGATTGCTCTACCGTTGAGCTACGTCGGCCGGGCCGCGCGTCTTTCCACGGCGCCGGGCGCGCCCCTCCCCGAAAACGGCGGCGACCGACGGCCTTTTTGAGCGGTCTTTGATGGCGTCGCGCGCGCTGCGGCGCCATCATGTTTCTTACCATGAAAAGCGTCCCAATGCTCACCCTGCTGCTCGTTTTGGCCGCGCCCTCCTACGCGCTGGCCGACCAGGACGCGACATACCACGGGCCGCTCAGCGCGGGTGAGAAGGCGTTCGTCGCTACGATGGCCGCCGATCTGATCGCGCGCTATCCGACCGCCGCCGACGCGGAGAAGGCCGGCTATGTCCGATACACGAGCGAGGACGACACCGGCGCGATCAGCTACACCAACTTCCAGTGGCAATCGTCCGACGCTCATCATCCGAGTCAGCTGTGGTACGATAAGAACGGCATGTTGCTGGGCGCGGACTACTCCGTGCTCGTGAGCTCGAGTGCGGCGCGCCCGCAGCTGTGGGGCGTCAACCCGGGAAGATGGGTCGAGTTCAACGGCCACGTCCATTGGGTGACGCGCGATCCCGCGACCGGGAACATCACCTACGATGGCTGGGCCTGGGACAAGGCGTTCGCGGCGGCGGGCGGCAACCCGCAGCATCCCTCCGCAGCGACCGTCGTGGCGATGAACAAGGTCCCTAACGCCGATCAGGTCAGCATGATCTTTCACTTTCCGGCGATCTGGGATCTGATCGTGTGGGTGAAGCCGAATCCGAACGGCGCGTTCGCCTGGAAGAACCCGACGGTCACGCCGTAGCCTACTCCGATTCGTCGTCGTGAAACGTGCCGCGCTTGGCGCTGGAGTCGAGCTCGATGTCGTCGAGCAGGTAATACACGATCTTGCGGTCGTCGAATCCGATCTTCGCTAGCGACCGTCCGTCGATCTCGACGACCTCGTGCACGTGCCCGACGCGCCCAGCGTACGCGTAGTTGACGTCGGTGTAGTTGGGGTCGCCCGGCTTCGGGCGCGGGATGGCCTTGACGCCGCGCAGCGGCGTCCGGTGCCTGTGCATGGTCGCGAGGTTCGACGCGCCGGCCTGCGAAGCATCGCCTCCATGATCATCGAATATCGAGGCAAGCGGCCGCGCGTCGCGGCGTCCGCGTTCGTCGCGCCCACGGCCGTGCTGATCGGCGACGTCGAGATCGGGCCGGAATCCAGTGTCTGGTTTGGCGCCGTGTTGCGCGGCGACAACGGCCCGATCCGCGTCGGCGCGCGCACGTCGGTTCAGGACAACGCGGTTGTGCACGTGAGCGAGCGCGGCCAGACGATCATCGGCGACGACGTGACCGTCGGACACTGCGCCGTGATGGAGGACTGCGCGATCGCGCACCACGCGCTGATCGGCAGCAACGCGACGCTGCTCAACGGCTGCACAATCGGCGAACGCTCGCTGATCGCCGCCGGCAGCGTCGTCGGGGAGAACACGACGATACCCGCCGGCGTCGTCGCGGCCGGCGCGCCGGCCAAGGTAAAAAAGACGCTCGAAGGCGAGGCCGCAAGCTGGATCGAGAGGGCGTCCGAGGCGTACGTGACGCTATCGCGTTCCTATCTGGAAAATCAGCAGCGCGTTGAGACCTAGGATCGCTACCGTCGCGACGGTGGCGAGCCCGGTCACCCAGCGACGGTTGACCATCGCGCCCATCGTGTCGCGACGTGACGTGAGGATGAGGAGCGCGATCACCGGCACCGGCAGCACGAAGCTCAGCACGACCTGACTGATGATCAGCGTCTGCGTGACGTTGAGGCCCAGCGCGACCACAACGACGGCGGGCGCCATCGTTACGAGGCGGCGCAGCCAGAGCGGAACGGCGAAGCCGACGAAGCTCTGCATGATGACCTGCCCGGCCATCGTGCCGACGACGGAGCTCGAGATTCCCGACGCCATCAGCGAGACGAGGAACACGAGCGCAGCGAGGCTACCGAGCAGCGGCGTCAGCGTGCGATAGGCGGTCGTGATGTCGGCCACGTTCGCGTTTCCCGTCGCGTGAAACACGGCCGCCGCCATGTACATCATAGCGAGGTTGACGAGGCCGGCGATCGTAAGCGCGATCACGACGTCGACGTAGGCGAATCGAACGATTTTTCCGACGTGCCCGGCCCGCTCCGGGACGATCCGCTCCTGCGTGAGCGCCGAGTGCAGATAGATCGTGTGCGGCATCACCGTCGCGCCGACGATGCCCACCGCGAGCAAGATGCTCGACGACCCGCCGAGCCACGGCACCACCGAGTGATACAGAACCTCGCTCCAATTCGGCCTGGCCAGCAGCGTCTCCACGATGTAACAGATGGCGATGACGCCGACGAGCGAGCCGATCGCGATCTCCATCGTGCGGAATCCGTAACGATGCAGCGCGAGGATCGCGTAGGTCACGATGCCGGTGACGATCGCGCCGATCAGCATCGGCACGTGGAACAGCAGATAGAGCCCGATGATGACGCCGAGGAACTCGGCGAGGTCGGTCGCCATCGCGCCGATCTCGCTGACGACCCACATGGCCAGCGCGACCGGCCGCAGCGTGCGCTCGCGCGAGAGCTCGGCGAGATTCTTGCCGGTCGCAATGCCGAGCTTCGCCGAGAGGCCCTGGAAGAGCATCGCCATGAGGTTCGCGAGGACGACGACCCAAAGCAGCCGGTAGCCGAAGCCCGCGCCACCCTGGATGTTGGTGGCGAAGTTTCCGGGGTCCATGTAGGCGACCGACACGACGAACGCCGGGCCGGTGAACGGCAGCAGCGCGCGCCAGCCGCGGCGATTGCCGGCGAGCACGTCGCGCGCGGCGGCGACGATGCGCGAGCTGCTCGTTCCGAGCCCGTAGCTACGTTCCAATGCGCACCAATGCGGCGTGACTGCGGCGCAGCGAGACGCTGCGCGCTCCGTGGCGCACGCGTACACCACTGCGATCGTTTTGCTCGACGCAAAGCGTCGAGCCGGGAAGCACGCCGGCCGCCGCGATCGCCGCGACCGCCTCGTCGTCGCGATCGTCGAGGCTGACGACGCGCGCTCGCGCTCCCGCCGCGAGCGTGTCGAGCGTGGCGAGCGGCTTCGCGCGCGGCAGGCTGTCGCCGTAGGGAATCGGATGACCGTGCGGATCGCGCTCTGGTCGGCCGAGCAGCGTCGCGATGCGCAGCGCGAGGTCATCGGAGACCACGTGCTCGATGCGCTCCGCCTCGGCGTGGACGCGGTCGAGCGGCACGCGCAGCGAGAGATGTAGGAAGGTCTCGAGCAGGCGATGCCGTCGCACCATCGCGACGGCCAGCTTGCAGCCGCGCCGCGTGAGGCGCAGCGGCGCGGACGGCGCCGCGTACGCTTCGAGCAGGCCGTCATGCTCCAGCTGTCGCTTGGCCTTGCTGACCGAGACGCGGCTCACGTGCAGGTAGCGCGCCAGCGCCGCGGCGCGCACCGGTTCGCCCGCGCCGAGCTGATAGATCGCCTTCACGTAGTCCTCTCGGGCGCGCGAGTGTGAGCGATCCGAGCCGACCATCAGGAGATCGGGCTTGCTCGCGTTAGCCATGGGTAACGCTAACCATGGTTAACGGATTTGGGACGCCCCGGCGGCGCCCCTGCCGTGAGTCCTTTGTTAGCCGGCCTTGAGCAGCGCCACGCTGCGTTTCGGATCGATCAGCTTGAGCTTGCCGCCCGGCACCGGCCGCGCGCCCTCGACGATCAACGCGCGCACCCGCACCGGCGTCAGCGACGGATCGAGCGCGAACAGTTTGGCCGCCAGGTTGGTCACGTTGGGCGACGCCATCGATGTGCCCGAGAACTTGACGGTGTAGCCCTGCGGAATCTTGCTCGGTACGTGAAAGCCGTCGGCGTAGACCGCGACGGTCGGGCCGTAGCTGGTGAAGCCCGTCGGATCGCCGGCCTGATTGACCGCGCCTACCGTAATCAGGTTCGGATAGGTCAGTGAGGCCGGCACGTCTTGGGCGAAGGCAGCATCGTTGTCGCCGTTGCCGGCGGCGGCGACGAACAGCGTCCCCGGCGTGTTCGCGATCATGTTCGCGACGGCGGTGCGCCAGATTGCGTAGAGCGCCTTGGCCTTCGCCTCCCGTTGCTTCGCGTCGCTGGTCGGGTCCGTCTTCGCCATCCACTGCTCGAACTCGCTGACCTGGTCGCCCCAGCTCATGTTGACGACGCGCACGTGGTTGTCGCGGAAGAACGCGCCAATGAGCGCGAAGTTTGCGGCCATCCGGTTCGCCCACTCGACGGTCGGCGCGAACGCGAGGTTCGGCAAGTTGTCGTCGAAGCGCGCGACGACGATGCGCGCGCCGGGATTGCCGCGCGAGGCGATGCCCGCGACGTGCGAGCCGTGCGAATACTCTCCAACGAAGTCCATCTCGTGCTCGAAGGCCTCGTCCTGCGTGACGTTGAGCGAGCGCAGGTAGGCCTGGGCCGCTGCCGCCTCGGGCGAGACGATGCCGCTCTGCATGTCGCTCATGCCGGTCATTAGCTTCACGAGCTTCGGATAATCGGCGGCGACGTTGGCCGGCAGCGGATACGTATCCGACGTCGACGGCGTGCCGTCGTCGGCGAACGCGAGGCCGTGCTGCTGCGCGCAGTCTCCGCCATACATAAGGCCGGGATAATCGTGCGAATCAACGCCCGAGTCGAGGATGCCGATGCGCACGGGCGCCTTGACCTGCGACGCGTGCAGCATGACGTCACGGCTGGCCCAGATGTCCGGCTTCATCACGTTGTGCCGCGCGATGTACGCATCGAGGATCCTCGCATCGATCGGCAGGAACGGTAGTAGCGCCAGCTGCGCTCGCGTTTGCACCAGCGCACGCGCCGAAGGCCCGTCGAGCGTGCTGGTCTTGGCGGCGATTTGATCGAGATCGTGACCGATCTGGCCGACGATTTGATCGCGCGTCGCAACCGGCTCGAAGCCGGCGGTCGCCTTCACCGAGTCCTGGACGACGTTCCATGGCAGCGGTGCGACGGCCGCGCGATCCGCGGCAGCAAACGCCGTGTTCAGCGAGGTTCCCTTGGTTTTCTCCGCGGTGAGGGCGTTTGAGTAGACGAGCTGCAAGCGTCCGGCCAGCAGCGCTCGATCCGGCTTGCTCTGCACCGCGCGCAGCTGCGCGACGGTGACGCGCGCGCCCGCGGCGTCGCCCGCGAGGATCTGCCCGGCTAATCGCGTCGACAAATATTCGCTCAGCGTAGCCCTGTCTCGAATCTCATACCTCGCGAGCGTCGCATTGACGTCGTTCTCGACGGCTTGGAGCAACGGCGCAAACGCGGCTTCCGAGGCGACGACGAGCTGCGACGGCGGCGTCGGCATGGGATAGGAAAAGCGCGGGAGCTGCGTCTCCTCGGTCACGACGGTGCGCGCGGTTTGCGCCGCGGCTGGGACGGCGAGACCGACGAGGCCCGCTAAAAGACAAGAAGCTGCGGAGCGAATCACCCGGCCCTTTTACGGGCTAGGATAGTGCGACTCATCCCCGTAGGGCAAGAACAATGTGTATTCGCGCTGGAACCGCAGCTTGACGGCGCCGGTCGGGCCGTTGCGGTGCTTGGCGATGATGAACTCGGTCATGTCCGGCTCCGGCGTCTCGGGATTATAGTAGCCGTCGCGATACAGGAACGAAACGACGTCGGCCTCTTGCTCGAGCGAGCCGGAGTTGTGCGTGATCAGATCATCCACGCAAAAATTGTGCAGATCGCCGACGGTCAGGTCGTAGGCTGGCTCGAAGCCGTCGGGCTCGATCGAGGCGATGCTTTCCCAAACGAGATCGGAACGCGCGGGGCTGTCGAGTTCGTTCTTACTGAACGGCTCGGCCACCGTCAGGGTCGCGCCGCCGCCCGGGTGGCCGCCACCGGTCAGCCACCCGAGCAGCAACGCCTTCCCCCGTGAAAAGCTCGCTCCGTGCCAAGCCGGAACGGGGTAGCGGCGTGGCCCGGCGAGGGTGTCGCCGGGACGCAGCCTTCTGAGTTCCTTCCAGCCGCTCACCGACAAGAAGCGATGACCGTCGGTGCAACGGATCGTGCGCCCGCTCTGCGTCGTAACGAGAAAGATTTGCCGCGCGCCCACGCCCCATGCATCCACGATCGGGCGCCGCACTAGCTTGAGCCGTTCGTCGGCGGCCCAGACGTTGAAATGCAACCCTCTTTCGACGATCTCGGCGACCCGAATGCGTTCGCCGGAATCGGCGTTCGTCACGAGCGAGTCGCCCGCGATACAATCGCGTAAATCTGCGAGCATCGGGCGCTTTTCGCTGCGGATCTCCACACCGCGGTTGAGCTGCGCGAGCGCGATGATCGGCACGGCGAGGTCCTTGGCCGTCATCTTGAGCGTGCGGCAGATCTCGGAGAGCTCTTCGTTGCGGTTCGTGTTACGCGTGAGCGCCGCGGGCCGGACCAGCTGCAAGTAGTCAATGAAGATCGCGGCGAGCCCGACGGTGGACTTCAGGCGGCGGCAGCGGCTGCGCACGTCGCTGACGGTCAGTGCGCCGAGGTCGTCGAGGTAGATCGGCAGCTCGTTAAGCTCGCCCATCGCGCGCGAGATGTCTTCCCACTGGTGCGCCTTGATGTTGCCGCGCCGCATGTCGTTCATCGAGATGCGCGCCTCCGCGCAGATCAGGCGCTGGATCAGCTCGCTGTTCGACATCTCGAGCGAGAAGAACGCGATCGGCTCGGCCTCGACGCGCGCCGCAGCAACGGCCATGTTGAGCGCGAACGACGTCTTGCCCATGCCGGGCCGCCCCGCGATGATCACAAAGTTGCCCGGCTGGAAGCCGGTCGTCATCGCGTCCACGTCGTGGAACCCCGACGTGAGACCCGTCCGGTCGCCCCGCTGGTGGAAGAGGCGATCGATGTGATCGAACGCATCTTTCATCAAGCGGCTGACCAGCATGAACTCGGTGACGCCGCGGCGCTCGCCGATCGTGTACACGAGCTGCTCGGAGCGATCCAGCGCCGCCGGGACGTCTTCCTCGCCCTCGTAGCCGAGCTGCGTAATCTCGGTGCCGGCGTGAATCAGCGAGCGCAACACGGACTTCTCGCGGACGATGGTGGCGTAGTAGCGCGCCGAGCCGGCGGTCTGCACGGTGTCCATCAGGGCGCTGATGTACGACAGGCCGCCGACGCGCTCCAAAACGTTGCGGCGGCGCAGCTCCTCGCCGACGGTGATCTTGTCGAGCGGCTCGCCGCGCTCGTAGAGCTCGAGAAGCACACCGAAGATCGTCTCGTGGACGTGCGCGTAGAAGTCGCTCGGCCGAACGATCTCGCCGACCGCCGCTAACATCTCGCGGTCGACGAGCACCGAGCCGATGACCGCCATCTCCGCTTCGAGGTTGTGCGGCGGGATGCGATCGATGGTCGAAGGAAGCGGTTGCGCGGTCATGGCCGCGTGCGGTGTCCGGCGCTGCGGCGGTGAACGCCTTGTGAGCCCCTTGTGGGTTGGCTGTGCATAGACTCGATTTTATGGGGACAGTGTGCCACACGTGGTGGCACTCGCCTGACCCCTATGCGGGCGGAATCGACTGCGGATAGCGGAAAATGTTCTCCGGGTCGTATTTTCGCTTTATCGTGCGCAGTCTCTCTAGGCTGACACCGTAGTACTGGCGCTGCCAATCCTCGAGGTACGGATCGGCGTATCCCTGATACGCGCTGCCGGACAGCCAGTGCCGCACCGACTCGTACGTCGCTTGCGTCCACGCGATGTTGGCATTGGCCACAGAGTCGCTCGAAAACGGGCGCCAACGCGACTGATACTGCGCGACGTAGCGAATGTCGCGGTGCGCGAAGGCCGCCCCGCCGGCCGGTGCCCACGCGATCGCTCCACCAGCGGTTTCGAAGGCGATCTTTCCCACGTTGACCGCGCCTTGAAAATCCGGTGGCGTCAGCACCGTGTCGGCTTGACGCCGCATTATTGCGTCGACGAGCGCCTCGAAGGCTTCCGCAGGCCACGTTCGGCCTATCAGATCCGATTTAGCATAGAACGCCGGTCGCGGAAGAACGCCGTGCGGTGAAACCCCTTTGACGGCGCATTCGTCGGGCCGCAGACCCGCGCATATCCAGTCGCGCATGAGGGACAAGTACCGGTCCGTCATGATGGAGTGCGTGATCGGTTTGACGCCTGCGGCTCGGACGAGCTTTTCGCCCAGCGCGCGGGCTTGGCTTTCGGGGCCGGCAAACGTAAACTCCATTCCGACCACCGCGCCGTCTTTCGGCGCGCCGGTGCGGATCTCGGTCCAACAATGCCCGCGATCCGGCAGTTCGGCGACCCATTCTTGCATCGCCGTCATGACGCGAACTGCGCCGGCGATCGGGAACGTAAAGGCGGTCTCCGTGAAGAGCATGTCGACCGGACGCAGCCGGGCCGTCAGCTCCACGACCGCGCCGAAGTTCCCGCCGCCGCCACCCCTGCACGCCCAGAGCAGGTCCGCGTTCTCACGCTGATTGGCTGTCAGGATCTCGCCCGCGGCGGTAACGATCTTCAGTGCGAGGATGTTGTCGCAAGTGAGGCCGTAGAGCCGCGACAGCCGGCCGAATCCACCTGCGGCGCTCAATCCGGTGAGGCCCACGGTTGGGCACGTTCCGCCCGGCACCGTCATTCGCGTCGGCCACAACTTCGCGTACATCGGCAAATTCGTCAGACCCGCTCCGAAGGTCGCCCGTTCGCGCGCCGGGTCCGCTCGAACGTCGGTGAGAGCCGACACGTCGATGATGAGTCCGGTGTTCGCGGAAAACCCGGCAAAGCTATGCCGACCGTTGCGCATCGCAAAACTCAGTCCGTATTCGCGCGCGAATTTTATAGCTTGCGCGACGTCGTTTGCGTCTGCGACGACGACCACCGCCTCGGGCAGTACGCTGGTAAAGCGCGCGTTCCAAACTTGGCTCGCAATGCCGTACGCGGAATCCGAGGGGACAATGACGCGCCCCTCGATCGCCGAACGCAACTGGTCGAGGGGTGTAGTGCGCGTCGACGGGCGGCTCGCGACGGAGCACGCCGACAACGACAAGCCCACCGACGTCAAGGCCGCAGCCGAAGCTCCCGACTCGAGGAACCGGCGCCGCGTGACCACCGCTAGCTAACCATGCGAACGCAAAAAACTTGGACTCGCATTCTAGCGCCGCGACGAGGTTTTACGCGGGCGCGGTAGCTCGCGCAGCACCTGCTCCACGCTCGCGACGCCGGCGATCTTCAGTCCGGCCAACGCGCGGTCGATCTCGCGCAGGTTCTCGCGAGGCAACAGCACCGTCCGCATTCCCGCCTGGCGCGCGGCGTAGAGCTTCTCCACGATGCCGCCCACCGCGCGCACCTTGCCTTGAATCGAAAGCTCGCCGGTTACCGCCACGTCTTGCGGCAGCGGCGTCCGCGTGACCGCGGAGTACAGCGCGAGAAAGATCGCGAGCCCCGCCGAGGGACCGTCGATGTTGCCGCCGCCGACCACGTTGATGTGCAAGTCGTAGTCCGCGATGTCGAGGCCCGTCACCGCGCGCAGCACGCTCGTTGCGTTGAACACCGAGTCCTTGGCCATCGAGCCGGCCGCGTCGTTGAACCGAATCGTGCCCTTGCTCTTCTGCGACGCCGCAAATGCGACCGCCTCGATCTCGATGATGCTGCCGAGGTGGTGCAGCACGCCGAGTCCGAAGCTCTTGCCGATCTCGCGCGTGGCGCGGCCCTTCACCAGCGTGTGGCGCACGAGCCGGCTCGCGCGCACGACCGCATCGACGTCGTCCTCGGTGATCGATGGCTTCTTCACCGCGCCGTCAGCATGGCGGCCGGGATGCAGCCGGTACAGCGCCTGACCGTACGCATCGGCGACGATCTGGACCGCCTTGCGCCCTTCGATCGTATACGACGCCACCAGCTGCACGACGCGCTGCGCCGCCCGCGCGCCGAGCCGCTTAATAGCGGCCGTCACGATCGACACGATCTGGTGTTGCGTCAGCGGCGCGAAGAAGATCTCCGCGCAGCGCGAGCGAATCGCCGGATCGATGTCGTCGGGCTCGCGAGTCGTCGCGCCGATCAGAATGAAGTCGGCCGGCGCGCCCTCGCGAAAGAGCCGCTTCACGTACTCCGGCACGTTCGGCGCGCTCTCGTCGTAGTACGACGACTCGAACGTCACGCGCTTGTCTTCCAGCACCTTGAGCAGCCGCAGCTGCAGCGGCCCGTCCATCTCGCCGATCTCGTCGATGAAGAGCACGCCGCCGTGGGCGCGCGTCACGAGCCCGAGCTTGGGCTCGGGGACGCCAGCGTCGGCGAATTCGCGCCGGCTACCCTGATAGATCGGGTCGTGCACGCTGCCGAGCAGCGGATTGACCGTCTCGCGCGGATCCCAGCGCAGCGTCGTTCCGCTCGCCTCGACGAACGGCGCATCCTTCGCGAACGGCGTGTAGGGCCGCGATTTCGCGACCTCCAGCACGAGGCGCGCGACGGTCGTCTTGCCGACCCCCGGCGGCCCGTAGAGGATCGTGTGCTGCGGATACGGCGAGCTGATCTTCGCCAGGAGCGCGCGGATCGCGCCCTCTTGGCCGACGACCTCACGCAGCGCCTGCGGGCGCAGCTGCCGCAGCGCCGACGCCGCAAGGCTGCGCTGCGAGAGCGCGTTGAGCTCCTCGAGCTTGGCCTGCGAGGCCGGCGTCTCGGGACCGCCCGTCTCGCGCAGCGCCTCGAGCTTGAGGTCCTTGACGTACTCCTGATGGCGCTCCGCCATCTTTTCACTGACGCGCTTGTCGATCGAGTCGCCGGCGTGACGCTGCGCGATCACGTCGGCCATCGCCTCCTCGATCTCCGCGAGCGTCTTGCGCTGCTGCGCGCGCGTCGTCACGCGCTCGAGCGTCGGGTCCTCGAACACAAGACGCTGCAACCCGCACAGCCGGTCGGGCAGGTTCTGCGAGCGCATCATCTTGAGCGCGTTCACCTTCCCGGCGCGCAGCACGACCTTGTCCTGGCCGAGCACCGACGAGAGCATCTCGTAGAGCGCGCCGACGTAGCGGCTCATCTCGTCCTCGACGCCGAACTTGCGGCGAAAGCGCGCCGCGTAGACCTGGGGCATGCTCTCGAGGTTCCCTAAGCCGAAACGACTTCCACCGTGGCCTTGGCCACGACGTTGCGGTGCAGCTTGATCGCGACGGGATACGAGCCGAGTGCCTTGATCTGACCGCTCAGCTCGATCTTGTGCTTATCGATCTCGACCGAAAGCGCGCCGGCGATCGCGGCGGCGACGTCGGCGTTGGTGACCGCGCCGAAGAGCTTCCCGTTGCCGCCGGCCTTGGCTTTGACGGAAAGCTTCGCAGACTCGAGCCGCGCGGCGAGCGCCTTCGCTTCCTCGAGCTCTTGGAGGTTGCGGCGCTCGCGCGCCTTCTCCTGAGCGTCACGTTGCGCGAGCGCGCCCTTGTCGGCCGCGTCCGCCAGCTTGCGCGGCAGCAGGAAGTTGCGCGCGTAGCCGTCGGCGACATCTACGACGTCGCCGCGCCTGCCCAGCGCCGCGACGTCGCGCAAGAGAATCAGCCGCACGAGAGACCTATTCGGAACCGAACGGGAGGAAAGCGATCAGGCGGGCCCGCTTCACCGCCGTCGTCAGCATCCGTTGATGCTTGGCGCAGTTGCCCGAGATCCTCCGGGGAACGATCTTGCCTCGCTCGGAGACGTAGCGCTTGAGGCGGGCCACGTCGCGATAGCTGACCGCGATGGCACGATCCGTGCAAAAACTGCACGGCTTACGCTTGGTGCGCCGCTCTTTGACGGCGCGCTTGAGCTTAGTTGGCATGGTGTCCTTTCGACTAGGTGGTTGCCGGTCCGGTCTCCCAGCTCGGGTCCGGACCCTAGCCAGGTGACGTCCCAAGGGCGGACGCCACCACCGGCCTCGCGCAACGCGTGGGGCCGGATTTTGAACGTATGTTCGGGCCTCCGCCGGTCCGACCTGCCCGTTTCAATGACGGCTCGGTCGCAATGGTGTATACTGCATGGGTTACCCAGGTTTCGAAGCCCGCTGCAATCCAGAAAGCGAGTCGGATCCGGAGAACAAGTCACCCCAAGTTTTAGGAGATTCGCTCGTTTTATGTATACAGATGAAATGCTCACGTGCGTAGACTGCGGGCAGCAGTTCGCATTTACCGCCGGGGAGCAAGAGTTTTTTGCGATGAAGGGCTTTACCAACAAGCCTAGCCGTTGCACGGACTGCCGCGCCGCGCGCAAGGCCGGCCGTGCGTCGAACGGCGGCAGCCGCGGCGGGGGCATGCGCGAGATGTTCAAGGCCACTTGCAGCCAGTGCGGCGGCGTGGCGGAGGTCCCGTTCCAGCCGCGCGGCGATAAACCGGTGTACTGCCGCGACTGCTTCGCGACGCGCCGGTCGTCGTTCCGGTAGAGCGCTTCCCCGGCGACCGCGCCTCACATGACCGAGAGCCTGCCTCCACGGCAGGCTCTTTTCATCGGCCGTGCAAATCGCAGCGGCGATGGAGCGGCTGGCGAGGTACGGCACGGGCGCCGGGTTGGCGATCATTCACATTGGCGCCCTCTGCGCATTCTTGCCGGCGTTCTTCAATTTCTCCGGCTTCGCCGTGGCCGCGATCGTCGCGTATCTCACCGGCGTGCTCGGAATAACGCTGTGCTATCATCGCGTTCTCACGCACCGTAGCTTCCGGCTACGCCAGCCGCTGGAATATCTCTTCGCGCTCTTCGGCACGCTGGCGCTGCAGGGCGATCCGATTCGCTGGGTGGCCGTGCACCGCAAGCACCACGCGAACGCCGATCACGAGGGCGACCCGCACGACATCCGCCTCGGATTCCGGTGGGCGCATGTGGACTGGCTCTATCGCCACAACGTAGCGATGCCGTCGCCCGAAGAGGTCACGCGCTTCGCTCCCGATCTTTACGCGGACCCGTTCTATCGCGCGTTGCAGTATCTCGCCCTTCCGCTTCAGCTCGCGCTCGCGGCCGCGCTGTTCGCGCTCGGCGGCTGGGCGTGGGTGTTCTGGGGCGTCTTCGCGCGACTCGTCTTCAGCTATCACTCGACCTGGCTCGTCAACAGCGCGGCGCACATGGTCGGCTACCGAACCTTCCGCACCACCGACCGCTCGACCAACTGCTGGTGGGTGGCGCTCCTGTCGTTCGGCGAGGGCTGGCACAACAACCACCACGCCTTCCCGTTTTCGGCGCGGCACGGCTTGCGCTGGTTCGAGATCGACATGACCTGGTGGCACGTCCGGGCGCTAGCCTTTCTGCGGCTGGCCGACCGCATCCGGATTCCCAGCGCGCCGATGCAGCGCCGCCTCACATACGCAAACGTGCGTTCGTTTGGGACGCACGGCGCGGATACGGTATACTAACCGCATGAATCAGCCTCGCCAACATTGGGAGCGGCCCGATTTTCAAGAGCATCCGCTTGGCGCTGAGGTTACGGCGTACCTGACCTCACCGATTCGCAAGCCAAAACTCTAGCCGCGCTGACATCGCGACGGCGTCACTCGACCTCATCGACCGGCTCCATGCCGTCGGCGAGGCGCGCTACCACGATAAGCATCCCTTCCATCAGCGGCTCATCGCCGGCACGCTCGATCGCGCTCAGGTGCAGGCCTGGGTCGCGAATCGCTACTACTACCAGAATCAAATCCCGGTAAAGGACGCGGCGATCCTCGCGAACCTGCCTTCGGCGGCGCATCGGCGAGCCTGGATCGCGCGCATCACCGATCACGACGGCACCGGCAACGGGGAGAGCGGCGGAACGGCCGCGTGGCTTGAGCTCGCCCGAGCGGTAGGCCTCGATGCGGCGGACGTGCTCTCCGAGCGCTGCGTCGCCCCCGGCACGCGCTTCGCCGTGGACGCTTACGTGACGTTCGCGCGCACGAAGCCCTGGGTCGAGGCCGTCGCCTCGTCGCTGACCGAGCTCTTCGGTCCGCCCGTGATGGAGCGCCGCGTCGCGGCGATCGTCGAACGCTATCCGTGGATCGATCCCGCCGGCCTGGCCTATTTTCGCAGGCGCATCCCCTTGGCGAAGCGCGACGCCGAGATAGCGCTGGCGTGGGTGCTGGAGGAGGCCGGCCCGCCGGAGATCGCGCAGCGTTGCGTTGAGGCGCTGGAATTCAAGTGCGACGTGCTGTGGTCGATCCTCGACGCGACCGCGCTCGCGAGCGGCGTCTTTAAATGAACGACGAGTCCCGGCCGCGGTTCGGCAAGGGCGTGAAGCTGCGTCGGGACGCCGACGGCGGCGCGATGCTGCTCGTGCCCGAGGGCGCGCTCGTCCTCAATCCGTCCGCGGCGGCGGCGCTCGAGCTCGTCGACGGCGAGCACAGCATCGACGAGATCGTCGCCGCCATCGTCGAACGCTTCGATGTGACGCTCGAGCTCGCACACGCGGACGTCCACGAACTGTTCGAACGCTTGAAAGTCCGCGGGTTTCTACAATGACTGCGCCGAGGCCGTTGTCGTTGTTGTGCGAGCTGACGTATCGCTGCAACCTGCAGTGCGCGTACTGCTATAACCCGCTGGCGCTGCGGGAGTATCGTGACGAGCTCGCGACCGAGCAGTGGTGCGGCGTGCTGGAGCAGGCGGCGGCGCTCGGCGTAGTGCAGTCGCACTTTTCCGGGGGCGAGCCGACGCTGCGCCGCGACCTCGCGGCGATCGTCACGTGCGCGTCGCGCGCCGGACTGTACACGAACCTGATCACGCAGGGCACATTCCTGGACGATGCGCTGCTCGACGAGCTGCTCTTAAGCGGACTGGACCACGTACAGATCAGCATCCAGGCGCCCGAGCCCGAGCTCGCGGATCGCATTGCAGGCGCGACGGCACACGAGCGTAAGCTGGACGCGCTGCGGCGCGCGCTGCAGCGCGACGTCGCCGTGACGCTCAACTGCGTGCTTCACCGGCTCAACCACGACGCGATCGGCAACGTGATCGCGCTCGCCGAGGGGCTCGGCATCCGGCGCCTCGAGCTCGCCAACGTGCAGTTCTATGGATGGGCGTTCCGCAATCGCTTGGCGTTGATGCCGACGCGCGAGCAGGTCGAGCGGAGCGAGGCCGTCGTCGCGGCAGCGCGCGAGCGACTGCGCGGCGCGATGGAAATCGTCTACGTATTACCGGATTACTTCGACGAGTTTCCCAAGCCGTGCATGAACGGCTGGGGTCGGCAGTTCATGACCGTCACGCCCAACGGAACCGTCTTGCCGTGCCCGGCGGCGGCGGCGATCCGCGCGCTGCACTTCGAAAACGTGCGCGATCGCGCGCTCGCGGAAATCTGGCAGGAATCGGATTCGTTCCGGCGCTATCGCGGCACCGGCTGGATGCCGGAGCCATGCCGCTCCTGCGAGCGCCGCGAGATCGACTGGGGCGGCTGCCGCTGCCAGGCGTTCCTGCTCACCGGCGACGCCGGCGCCACCGACCCGGTCTGCTCGCTGAGTTCCGATCACCACCTCGTCGCGACGCTGCGCGACGGCACGCAGGAGCGCGAACTGGTCGCTCGCCGGGCGTGATCGTCCGCGTGCTCGGCTCGGCCGCCGGAGGCGGCGTGCCGCAGTGGAACTGCGCCTGCGCGAACTGTGCGGCGGCGCGCGCGGGACGGCGGCCGCGGCGCACGCAGTCGAGTGTCGCCGTCAGCGCCGACGGCACACGCTGGCTCCTACTCAACTGCTCGCCCGACGTTGCAGCGCAGATCGAGACGTTCGCGCCGCTGCACCCCGCGTGGCCGCGCGGCACGCCGATTGCCGGCATGCTCGTCACCGACGCGAACGTCGACCATCTCGGCGGCCTCGCCGTGCTGCGCCAGCACGGCGAACACGGCCTCGTCGTGCGTTCGAGCGCGGTGGTTCGCGCGATTGCGGCCGCGCAGCCGGCGTTCGCCGCGTTCGCTCGGCCGCCGCATCGCTGGCTGGAGGTGCCGCTCGACGCGCCGTGCGACGCCGACGGCGCCGACGACCTCGTCGGCAACCGGCTCGCCGTGCGCGCGATTCCGATGCCCGGCAAGACGCCGGGCTACGACGGCCGGCGCAGCCTGCGCGGCGCCGTGGTCGCCTATGAGATCGCCGATCGCCCTTCGACTCCACTTCGACAGGCTCAGTGTCGCTCAGGACAGGCTCTGTCGAAGGAGCAACGTCTACTCTTTGCGCCCGTCTTCGCTGACGTCGACGAGGCGCTCGAGCGCGCGATAGAATCCGCGACCGTCGCGTTCCTCGACGGATCCTTCTACGCCGATGATGAGCTCGTCGGCCAGGGCTTGGCGCAAAAGCGAGCGCGCTTGTTGGGGCATCTGCCGGTGGGCGGCGCGGGCGGCACACTGGAAAGATTGCGCGGCACGAAAACACGCGTGATCTTCACGCATCTCAACAACTCCAATCCGATGCTCGATCCGGACTCGGCCGCCGCGGCTTGCCTGCGCGAGGCCGGCGCCGAGATCGCCTTCGACGGGATGGAATTCAAGCTTTAGAAATCGTCGTCAGGCTCGACCTCAATTTGTCCGTCGCCGGCGAAGAACGCCGCCTGGCGCATAGTCGGGATCGGCTCGAACGGCAGCGCGCGCTGCGAGAAGTCGAAGCAATCTGCCAGCTCTGCGGCGCGCACGTCGGTAGTGTTCAGCGAATGCAGCGCGAACGCGGCCTCCAAAAACTTCACGATGCTGCCGAACTCGTATTGCTGATGCGACACGTAGTGGTGCTTTGCCCACGGCGAGATCACGATGAACGGCACGCGCGGGCCGAGGCCCATGCGATCGAGCTGCGGCGGCGCGACGTGATCATACCAGCCGCCCCAGTCGTCCCACACGACGAAGATCGCGGTGCTGCCCCAGTCGCGGCTCTCGCCGACGGCGTTGACGACCGAGGCGACCCACTCGGGGCCGTACGGTGCCGCGCCGTGCAAGCCGACGTCTTTCTTGCTGCTGTGAAACGGCAGCGCGTGATCGGAGTTCTGCATCTTCGGAACGACCCACGTGATCGCTGCGATGTTTCCCGCCCGAGCGTCGTCCAGCACCCTCGTCTCCGGCGACACGACGTTGCGCCAGCGCGACGAATACCGGATGTGCGCGATCGCATCGAACGCCGACCAGATGCTGCCCAGGCGGTTGATCGCCGGCGCGTAGTAGCGCCAGCTCACGCCGGCCTCGCTTGCCACGTCTGCGATGGTCGGAAAGTCGAGGCACGGAAAGATGCCGGGGTCGACCTCTTGCCCATCCGCCCCCATCAGCGCGACGCGCGCGTAGAGCGGCGAGTCGCAGCCCCAGGCGAAGCGGGTCGTACCGAGGTGATTCGGATTGCTCGCGGTGTATGCGGCTTGACCGGCGATCAGATAGAGATGCGCGGGGAAGCTCGGGCCGGTGTTGGATTGAAACATCCGGTCCGCGAACGTGAAGCGGTCCGCCATGGTCCAATAGGGAACGACTTGATTCTCTGGCACGTAGGCGTAGGGAAAGTCTCTCGGCTGCTTCGGGAACGTCGCGATGCTCGCGAAGCCGTCCATCCGTCCGCCGTCGTATTCCGTTACCCAAGCGCGATGCTGATGGTCGACGTCGGCCGGATAACCCAGGTCAACGGGGTGGAGGGAGACGGGACCGATGCGCCGCTCTCCGAACCTTACCGTATCGGCGCCGGGAAAGCCGTTGAAGAGGTTATCGACACTGCGATTCTCCTGCACGATGATGACGACATGTTTGATGTGAGCGCGCACTTCGCCAACGAAGCGAGCGTTCGTCGCTCCCAGGGCCAGCCACGCGAGTGCCAGCGCGGAGCCTTTCAAGGGCGTGCCGCTCATGATCCGTTACGTACCCGGGAAGACTCTTAAAGCATGACCGTGGTGCTGGAACGGCTGGTCGCGACGCTCGCGCTGGCCGTCGTGGCCTGGACGCAGTTCCGCATGGGTCCGCAGAACAACGCCGTCGTCGGCGGCGCGCTGCACGCGACGTGGCGCATCGAAACCGGTGGGCAGATCTCCGCGAGCCCGACGGTCGCCGACGGCACGCTGTACATCGGCAACAACAACGGCTCGCTCTACGCGCTCGACGCGCAGACCGGGCAGATTCTCTGGAAGGCGCAGGCCCCCAATCCGCTCATGAGCGCGCCGCTGATCTTCGGCGATCTCGTGATCGTCGGCGAGGGCGATCCTACGAGCCGCACATCGTCGCCCTCCGAGCCCGTGATGGTCGGGCAGGGCCCGAGCGCGCTCATCGCGTTCGATCGCGCTACCGGCGCGATGCGCTGGCAGACGATGCTCGCCGGATCGGCTATGCCGACGCCCGCCATCATCGACGGCGTGCTCGTGCATCACGACGGGGCCGGATGGATCAACGGCCTCGACCCGGCGACCGGCGAGAAGAAATACGCGAGAGAGATCGGATCGATGGCCTCGATGACCGCGATGCTGCCCGTCGGAAACGGCGACTTCGTCAGCATGGGCGTCGGCAGCAACGCCGCGTGGCGACTGCATGCCGATGACGGAACGCTCATATGGCGCAGTCCCTTCTCTAAAGGCGCCTCCGGTATAGGGGACTGTCCTCCCGTTACCGACGGCGCGCGAGTGTTTTGCGATTACGTTTCCCCGGTCTTCCCCGATACTTCGACGGTCATCGGCAATCTCACCGTTCAGCGCGTCTACGCCCTCGACGTCAATAGCGGCGCGCCCGTCTGGGACGTCGCGTTGGAGAGCGGCTCGCTACCGATCCGCAACGAGGCCGCCATCCCGCTGCTCGCCGACGGCTTACTCTACCTGGGGAGCGCGATCACCCCCTGGATGCATGCCCTCGACCCGGGCAGCGGAATGCTCGTGTGGGAGTCGCCGACGCGCGGTTCCGTCAAGGGCGGCCTCGTCGACGTCGACGGCGTCATCTACTTCGGCGACTTCGGCGGCTACCTCTGGGCTCTCGACGCCAAGACCGGCCGCGTCCTCGGCGACAAGCTGATGCACACGGCGTTCAACGTCGGCTCGCCGATCGTCGTCGGCAGGACGCTCGTGATCGGCAGCGACTCGGGCGCGGTGATCGCGATCCCCCTCGAAGACATTCGCAACTCACACGATTCGTAGCGGTCGTTTCGCTCTTTAGTGCTCTGTCGACCAGACTTGCTTCAGCGCGTCGACCGTTGCACGGGGAGTCAGCTTATTAACGGCGCCGAAGCCTTTCGAGATCGCGTTGAGCCCGTACCACGCTTCATCCTTAGCGCATCCAGGAAAATAATTCGTGAAGTTGAGGTCTCCCACGTGATTGCTCCGAAAGGCCCAGTTGTTGACGTCGGCCTTCCACCACTCGTCGGTCCATTCTAGATAGAACCCGCCGGAAACGACGCCGTCGGCTTTGTAGCCCTTATACAAAAGTTCCGCGCTGTTCTTCACGTAGTCCACGAGTCCGGCCATGTTGGGATTCTTGCTGCTGCCGTTCGGCAGCTCCGCGACCTCGCGGGTTAGCGGCTCCTTTGTCGGTTTAAGGGGATCGCACACGCCGTTTTTATCCGGGTCGTTCGGATAGGAATACGTGTTTGCTTGAATGGTATGATATGCGGCCGTCCCGCCGTACTCCGTGAACATGACCGGTTTCGCCGTGGTATCCCGGACCTGCGTGAGCAGATCTGGGTACTCCGTGAATGAGCGCCCACGGAACGTGTTGTCGCCCCATACGTCGACCGCTGCGTGGTATTTCTCGCCGTAATAGATTTGGGCTATTTGTTTGCGGCCTTTGTAGTCAAACGTGGTGAGGCCGTCGAAATCGGACGTCGTCACGAGCTTCTTTGCGCCCTGATCCTGGAAGCCGCGTTTCGCCGACACCGCGATCCGGTTGAAGGCCGCCCACCACGTTGGGTTGTCTCGGTAATCTTCGTTTATGATCTCGTTGCTGATCGCTACGCCCATGACGGCCGGATACTTCGCGTACAGTTTGTCGAGTTGATAATACTGATTCACGAGGCTGTTCACTGAGTTTACGTTGAGAAGGACCTTGCTATCGAAGTGGATGCTCATAAGCACGAAGATGGGGGCCTTGCCGTTGTTCCAGGCGGCATCGAGGAACTCGTTGATCGTGCCCACGTGCGCGTCCGGTCCTTCCGCATAAGGCGGCGGAGTGACGTTGTAGACGTGGATCGCGTTGACGCCCATCGCCCTCAACAGCGGAAGGTCTCGCGACCAAATGTCCTTGTTGCTGTTGCGCAGCACTGAGTTACACGCCGGCGGGTCCGTAACGAAGCCGCCGATCGGGGTCGGCGAGTAGGCGACCCCCTTAACGAAGAAGTTATGCGGGGCCCCATTTCCAACGCGGTATTCTATGTAGCGCCCGTTTGTGGTGAATTCGGTATTTGTCGATGGCCTGCTGCTGCCGCCCTTGCCCTCACAGGGATCGCCGCCAAGGCTGTGGAGGCGCGACGACGCCCCGGCACCCGCCCCCATCGGGGTGACGGGGCCCGCCCCCTGAGATCCGCCGCACCCGGCGAGAAGAAAAACGGCCGTGCATATACCTACGGCACGGCGGCTGATATGTAAAGATGTTTTCACGTACTTCTCCGATAGCAACGCACGCGCCCCTGATGGAGCACGAATCTATCGCATCGTTCTCATCAAACCGCCGTTAACCTGCGCAACGGAGCCGGTAAGCATTCCGCGACCGCGGACGTCGGCGCGAAACGCCTGCCGACTCCGTTACCCTCGGCTCGTGGTTAAAAGAGATTCCAGAGGTACTGATTGTAGACTTCGTGGTGGTACTGCACCTCTTGCGCCTTCACGAAGGTTCCGAGCAGGCGCGGACAGCGATCGGCGCTGGCCTGTTTGAGGTCCGCGTAGCGATTCTTCACGTCATCGCCGAGGAGCTTGCCGGTCCACTCCGAGGCTCGAAACGCCGCGAGCGCGTCGTAGATGTTGTCGGGCAGGTAGCGATCGGCTTGGCGCAGGTTTTTGATGCTGCTCGCCGAGCCCTCGAGGCCCGTCTTGAACACGGCCAGCATCACCATGTACGGATTCGCGTCGGGCGCGACCGAGCGCACCTCGGTGCGCATGCTGCGCTCGTTGCCGATCGGAACGCGGATCATCGATCCGCGATCGATCGCCGAGGCCTTGAGCTGATTGGGCGCCTCGAAGTGCGGGTCGAGACGACGGTACGAGTTAACGCTCGAGTTGAGCATCAAGCAGATGTCATTGCCCAGCGTGAGGATGCGGTCGACGAACTTCCAGCCAAAGGCACTGAGCTGCTCGTGGCCCTTCGGGTCCCAGAAGAGGTTCTTGCCGTTTTTGCTCACCGAGACGTTGGTGTGCATGCCGCTGCCGTTCACGCCCACGACCGGCTTGGGCAGGAAGCTCGCCGTCATGCCCTGACGCGTCGCGACCTGCCGGCAGATCAGCTTGTAGAGCTGGATCTGATCGGCGGCCGCGACCACCTCGCCGTAGTTGTAGTTGATCTCGAACTGCGAGGGCGCGACCTCCGGATGGTCCTTCTCGTTCTGGAAGCCCATCGCGCGTTGGACCTCGGCGACGGTGTCGATGAAGTTGCGCAGCGGATCGCCCGGAAGCGAGTGGTAGTACCCGCCCGTGTTGACGTACTCGAACTTACCGCTCTCGTGATAGCGCCGCTCCGCGTCGACGCCCTGGAAGAGGAAGCCCTCGATCTCGTTAGCGGCGTTGAGCGTGTAGCCTTCCTTGGCGTAGCTGTCGTTGGCGAGCTTCTTGAGGGCGCCGCGGATGTCGCCGGTAAACGGCCTGCCGTCGCGGTCGAACACGTCGCCGAACACGAGGATCTTGCCCGGCCCAAACACGTCGGCCGGCACCCAATAGAACGCGCTCCAGTCCAGCGACAGGCGCAGGTCGCTCTCGCGCTGCGGCGTGAAGCCGCGGATCGAGGAACCGTCGAACGTGAGGTTGTCGTGGGCGCGCAGTAGAAACTTCTTGTCGTAGTCGAGCATGTGGAGACGCCCCTCGAGATCGCTGAACAACACCGTCAGCGCCTTGATGCGCGGCTCCTCCGCCAGGTAGCGCAATCGCTCTTCTTGCAGGGCATGGAGCGGGACGCGCTCCTGGCGCTGCGCCTTGGCGCGCAGGTTCAGCTCCTCGAGCTCCGCATACGGAAGCGCCAAAAAATCCCGGAGCTCTGCACCGGTCGGCATCGCGGTCGAATTCATTCGTCGTCTCCTGTGGCGTAGGACGCGAGCGTATTACTGCGACGCTTGCACAAGCGACGGGGCGCGCCTTTGGACAAGTGGTAAAACGTTAGCCCAGCGCCTTGCTCAAACGGGCGCCGTCGGGCGAGCCGAGGCCGGTACATGGATCCCACCCGGGGCCGGCGTTGTACGCGCCGTTGCTCCCCGTAGTGATGTCGTGCAGCGGACCGGGGTTGTTCGGATAGCCCGGCACCGCATACAGAGCGGTGTTGAGGAAGCCATGGTTCCTCCCGGCCTGCTGGTTCATCAGCGCGATCAGCGCGGCCCATAGCGGCGCGACCGCGCTCGTTCCGCCCGCGACCATGTTCGAGCCGTCGACGCGGATCTGATACCCGGAGTTTGGATCGGCGTCGCCCGACACGTCCGGGACGCCACGTCCGCCGCTCGATCCGGCAGGTGGCGCCGGCACGTTCGCCTTCGACTGCCAAGCGGGTAGCGCAAAGTAATCGCTCACGCCGCCGCCCGAGTCGCTCCACGTCGTCTCCGACGCTATCGACTGTCCTGACGCGCTCAGCGTCGTGCCGCCGCAGCCGAGCACGTACGGGCTCGACGCCGGGAAGTCCGCGTGGGATGCGCCGTCGGCTTGGCCGTCGCTCGACCCGCCGTCGCCCGAAGCGACGCACGCGGAGACGGCCATCGCCGCCGCGGCCGAGATCGCCTGATTCAGCGCGTCGCGCGCCTGCTGCGTCCACGTCGATTCCGCGGCGCCCCAGCTGATCGAGATAACCGACGGCTTGTTGGTCGTGTCGTGGATCGCCGTGGTGACCGCGTCGAGGAACCCCTGGTCTGTGTTCGGCGCGAAGTACATGGCGATGCGCGCGCCCGGCGCGACCGCGCCCGCGATCTCGGCGTCGAGCATGACCTCGACGTCGGCGTTTTGGTCTTGGCCCGGCGTGCTGCTCGCGCCGTCGACGGGCACGATCGTGACGGTCTGCGCCTTGATGCCGAGCCCCGAGAGGTACGCCGCGAAGTCGGTCTGGCTAAAACCGCCGCCGAGCTCGACGATGCCGATGCACTGGCCGGTCCCGTCGACGCCGCTCGGAAAGTCATACAAACCCGCGATCTGCACGGGGGTGAACGATGCCGTCGGTTGCGCCGCGATGCGTACGCGAGCTTCCGCCTGCGGACGATCGTCCAGCCCGAGCACCGCCTGCACCACGGGCGCGATGTCGGCCGGCACGCTGATGCCGCCCTCGCGGCCGCGATACATCACGCCCCCAGCCTCGCACTGCTTCAGCGTCACGCCGAACGCGGCGCTCAACTGCGCGATCGTTCCCCGCAGCACGACGCTGCGCCGTCCCGAGCTGCTCTCGACGACGCGCAGACCGTGCGCGCGCCCAAAGGCTTCGACCTTCTGCACGTCGGCCGGGGCGGCGCCGTACGCGTCCGCGAACTCCACGCGTGACAGCGCGCCGGGCGGCGGCACATCTCCGCCCTCCGAGCGAAGGAACACGGTGACCGTCGCCTCCGCAGTCGGCTCCGCGTCGCCGACAATCCGCGAGCCCGGCAGCGGCGAACGCTCGCTTCCCGGAATGATCCGTCGATCCGTCAAGTCGCCTCCTGTTCCTCCGTGTTTCCCGGCCGCGCCGCCAACACTTTCGAGTCCGCGCGGCTACTTCAGCGCGTAGAAGAAGCGCACGACGTGGAAGAACACGGGGGCCGCGAAGATCAGCGAGTCCATTCGGTCCAGGATGCCGCCGTGGCCCTGCACGATCGTTCCGTAGTCCTTCACGCCGCGGTCGCGCTTGATCGCCGAAAAGACGAGTCCGCCCGCGAATCCGAGCAGCGTGATCAGCAGCGAGATCGCGGCCGCGACGAGCGGCGGGAACGGCGTCATCCACCACAGCGCCGTGCCGATGGCGGTGGCGGTCAAGGTGCCGCCTGCGAAACCCTCCCACGTCTTGTTCGGGCTCACCGTCGGCGCGATCTTGTGGCGGCCCAGCAGCTTGCCCCACACGTACTGCAGCACGTCGCTGGCCTGATCGACGATCACGAGATAAAGCAGCAGCTTCGCGTCCGGACCGTAGCCGGGGATGTCGAGCGTGAGCAGCGCCGGGGCGTAGCTCAGGCAGTACACGCAGATCATCAGCCCCCACTGGATCTTGGCCGCGCGCTCGAGGAAGGATTGCGTGTCGCCGGCCAGTGCCATGACGGCCGGCAGAAAGAGGAAGGCATAGACTGGGATCACGATCACGAAGCCGGACCAGCGCAGGCTGAGCAGATAATACTGCAGCGGCGTGAAGATGAAGAACGTCCAGAAGAGCGTGTGATGGTCGGCGCGCCGCGTCGTGACCAGCGTGATGTATTCGCGCAGGGCGAGGAACGAGATTAGGCCGAAGAGCACGAGCGAGCCGGTCGGACCGACGACGAGCGTGAGGCCGAAGATGATGCACAGCACCCACCACGTGCGGATGCGCGCGTTGGCGTTGTCGATGGTCGAGCGCGCGGACGGTGCCCGGACGGCGGCTTTTAGGGCCAGGCCGATGACGGTGGCGAGGGCCAAGACGGCGAGGATGCCGCCAAACGCCCAGACCAGCTGGGGGTCGAAGCGGTGGCCCGCGAGCGTCATCGCCGTTGCAGCGCGGCCAGCGCGTCGCGCATCCTGGCGAGGAAGTGATCCTTCGATTCCTCCGGGTCGATGAACGAGGCAGAACCGAACGTGACTCGGCTGATGAACGGCACGGGCAAGAACTCTCCTTTCGGCAGGATCCGGTTGAGGTTTTCGATGTAGGCGGGAATCAGCGCGAGCTGCGGCTTGCGCAGACAGAGGTAGTAAAGCCCGCTCTTGAACGGACCGATGGCCTCGCCGCTGCTGCGCGTGCCCTCCGGAAAGATGATCAGCGAGTAGCGATCGCCCATCTCCGCCGTGATGCGGTCGATCGTCTCGCGCGCTTGTGCTATGCGGCTCGCGCCGGCGTGCCCGCGCGGTGTCAGAATCGCGTTGAACACGTCGACGGCCAGCGCGCGGCGTACACCGTGTTCCCAGTAGTCCTGCGCGGCGACGGGCCGCGTCTGCTTCCGCAGGCTGCGCGGCAGCGACGACCACAGCACGACGAAGTCGAGATGGCTGGTATGATTCGCGAAAAAGACGCTCTGCCGCGCGGACGGGAGGCCGTCGCGCCACGTGACCTGCACGCCGCTGATCAGCCGCGCGCCGCCGGCGATGACGCCGGCGAAGGGCGCGAGTTTCAAGGCGCGTTGACCTCGGCGACGATGCGCAGCGTGCGGCGCACGAGCGTCACGAGCGAGCCGACCGCGACGACGGCCAGCGCGAGCGCCACGATCTGTCCGCGCCAGCCCAGCAGCGGCTCGAAGACCGAGAGCACGCACGCGACCGTCATGACGGCCATCCGCTGCGGCTTGGCCATCGGGCCGATGAAATAGTGTCGCGCGCCCATCGACGCGCCGAGCACGCGCGCATAGGCCGTCAGCACGGCGAGCACGCCGGCGAGCCATCCCAGCTCGCGCCCCCACGCGAAGGCCGTGAGCGAGTAGCCCGCGCCGACCAAGATCGCGAGGTCGGCAAAGCGATCCGGCATATCGTTGAAGAGCTCGCCGTGCGGCGTCTCGTGGCCGCCTTCGACGGCGACCATGCCGTCGAGCATGTTGCACAGCAGGCGCAGCTGGATCAGCGCGGCCGCCGCCAGCAGCTCGAGCACGCGAGCGACGCCGAAGCTCTGCCCGCTCGCCCACAGCGCGATCGCGGCTCCGGCGGCGAAAGCCAGGCTCGCTATCGAGATGGCGTCGGGCGAAATATGGGCGGAGTTGAGCGCTCGCGCCAGCGCCTTCGCCCATCCGCGTTCGCGCGTCGCGAGCGGACGGCGCTTCGGATCAGGCGTCAAAGACGTCCAGCATCAACGTACGGTTTGGACGACTCTCTTCGGTCTAGTCCTGTTCTTATCAACGCGAAGCAGCATGTATTCGTAGAAGTTCACGCAACATGGGCGCCGCTTGCCCTCCGAAAGCTGTTCGATGGTCCGAGTAACCCGGCGGGCCCGAGTCTCGGGCGTTTTGGCCGACTCGATCCAGCGAACCCAATCGCGCCGGCCCAGCGGCGTGAGATCTTTCCACAATGCCTCGGCTTCGTGCGACGCGGCAAAGGCAACGCGCAGATCGACAGGCACGACGAGTTTCGGCTCGGGTCCCAAGACGGCGAGGCTCACCGTATCACCCACGCCGGCACCCGCGCCCTTGAACATCGCCTTATTCACACGCAGCGAGCTGTTTCCGGACGCGTCCGCGTCGAGCGGCGCTCGAAAAGGATGACCGTTAATAGTCCCTTCGACCGTAGCCATGCCGTGCAGTTTCCTGCTGACGGTCTCCGGGACGTCGAGCACGGTCGAGGAACCGTTCTTCGCCGTTTGCGAATGCCGAACGAGCCGCGCCTTGAAGCGCAGCACCGCCGGGCCGTCGCTAGAAGGGGATTTCGTCTTCGAGCTCGTCGCCGACGCTGTCGGAGCCGCCGCCGGCCGGCGCGTGCGCCGGGGCGTGGCTGCGGCCGCCGCCGTTGTAGCCGCGGTCCCCCGAGTCGGCATCGTCGCGACGAGAGGAGAGCATCTGCATGCCCGAGATCACGACCTCGGTCGCGGTGCGGCGAATCGGCTGGCCGCTCTCGTCCTTGAGCTTCGTGTCGTCGTACGAGCGGATCGAGAGCCGGCCCTCGACGAGCACGGGGCTGCCCTTCTTGAGATAGGTGTTGCAAGTTTCGGCGAGGCGCTCCCAGGCGACGATGTCCACGTACATCGTGTCCTCGGGCTTGGCGTCGCGCTTGTTGGGATTCACGGCGATGCGAAACTTCGTGACCGCAGAGCCGGAATTGACGTAACGTATCTCCGGGTCGCGGGTCAGGTTTCCGACCAAGATCACCCTGTTGAACGAAGCTGACATACTATACTCTCTTTCGCCAATATCTTAAGCTCAGTACGAGATTACGCCCGCAGAGTGTCAACTGTATGGCACAGATGTTGCCGGACGGCTGCGTCTTTATGCGGGCGCCGGGGGCGCCGGAGGGGCAGCGGCGGCCAGCGCGGCCATGTGGGTGAGCATCTTCGCGTCCAGCCGGACGACGAGTGCGCGCAGCACGTCGTCGTGCAGCTTGAGTTGCCGTTCCAGTTCCTTCGAAACGGCCGGCTCGCTCTTGAACTGCATCACGACGTAGTTGCCCTCGCGAACGTCGTTGATCTCGTACGCGAGCCGCTTCTTACCGAGCCGTTCGATCGCCGACACTTGACCGCCCTGGCTCTTCACGACCTCGCCGATCGCGCTGGCCCGTTCCTCGACCTCGGCCTCTTCGAGCGACGGCCGCAGAATATACGTTACCTCGTAGTCGTTCATCGGGCGCGATGTTCGTGGGATCGCGTGCCGCAGCCTGTGCGACTTAAAGCGGACCCGGCGCTCGGCCGCCCGACGGTGCGTGCGGCCGCAAGCACCGGCCCCAAGGACTCTGCAAAGTGGTTTTGAAGGTTCGGTCCTACCCCGCCGCCGGAAAGGTTACGACGAAGAGAAACCATGGTTGTTCAACGCTTGGTCGTCGCGTCGCTGGCGTTGGTCGTCTCCGCGGGATGCACCTCGAACGGCACTCCATCGAGCGTCCCGGGGCGGCAGTCGGTCTCCGACGCGCGTCCCGCCACGGGCCATCCGGTCAGTCAGTACATCTCGCACGTCATCGTGATCGTGCAAGAGAATCGCAGCTTCGAGAATTTCTTCGCCGGCTTCCCGGGCGCCAACGCCCCGATGTTCGGCTGTGCGAGCGGTCAGAGCGGCGGCGCATTGCCGTCGCGGGCGCACTCGGCCTCAGGTTCGGGCTGTCCGCCTAGCGACGTGCAGGTGCCCCTACACCCGATCTCGTTCGTCGGCCCCGACATACGCCACGACTGGACGTCTTCGATTACGAGCTGGAACAACGGCAATATGGACGGCTTTTGGAAGTTCGGCAAGCACACCGGCACGTACGACGCGTACGCGTATGTAGAGCCGAGCTTGATCCAGCCGTACCTGACCATGGCGAACACATACGTACTCGCCGATGAGATGTTCCCGACCGAGTTCGGCGGAAGCTTCACGGCGCACCTGACGCTCGTGGCCGGCACCGACAACATCAGCATCAAGCCGGCGCGAGCCGAGGTCGACTTCCCCACCGCGCCGCCGGGCGACTGCGATTCGCCGCCCGGCACCACTAGCTCGTACATCACCAAGGAGCGCAAGAAGCACTATCGCGGTCCATTTCCGTGCTTCACCCAGTTCAACACGCTAGCCGAAGTCATGGACAAGGCGAAGGTGTCCTGGAAATACTACGTGACGACGCACGTCGGGGCCGGACTATGGTCGCCGTTCGAGGCGATCAAACACGTGCGCTACGGTCGCGACTGGGGCCGCAACGTCATCTCGCCGCAGACCCAGATCCTCACCGATCCGGGCAGCAATAATCTCGCGTCGGTCAGCTGGGTCACGCCGAGCAAACCCGACTCGGACCATCCCGGCGATCACAGCGACCTCGGGCCCTCGTGGGTCGCCAACGTCGTGGACGCGATCGGCAACAGCCCGTACTGGAACACCTCGGCGATCATCTTGCTGTGGGACGATTGGGGCGGCTGGTACGACAACGCCGCGCCGCCTCAGCTGGATTTTCGGGGACTCGGTATCCGCGTGCCGTGCCTGATCATCTCACCCTACTCGCGCGAGACCTCGCCGAGTCAACCCGGCTACGTGTCGCACACGCAGTACGAATTCGGGAGCATCCTGCGGTTCATCGAGGAGGCCTTCAACCTCCCGTACATCGGGCCGGCGAGCAAATACTACACGGACGAGCGCGCGGCACCCCTCGACGACAGCTTCGATTTCACGCAGACACCTCGGCCCTTCATCCCGATCCAGCCAAAGTATCCGAGGTCGCGCTTCTTGCACGAGCCGCCGTCGAACGAGCCGGTCGACACGCAATAGCCGCGCTCGCGCGGTCAGCGCGATGGACTATTGCTCGAGTTCGTGGACGCTGTTGTCGGCGCTGTCCGTGTAGAACAGCGCCGTATTCGAGTCGCCCGTTCCCGACGCCAGTAGGCCATAGACCTCTTGGGACTTGGCGCCGTTGAGCTTTTTCGTGGCCAGCACCTTGCCGGCCGCGGAGATCTCGACCAGCGTGTTTCCACCTTTGCCGTTGGCGACGACGAGGTTGCCGTTGGGCAGCAGCGCGAGCGCCACCGGCGCGTCGAGCGGCGAGCCGCTGTGGACGAGCGACGCGCACGTGAACCTCTTCTGCTTGCACTTAAACGTCTTCCCGCCCGGCAGCACCTGGATCTCGCCTGTCGTCAGCAAGTTGCTCGCCTTGGTGACGGCGACCAGAGTGTCCTCGACGCCGTCGATGATGTAGAGCGTGTCGTTGCACTTGTTTCGGTTGACGAGCGTCTTGTTGTATTGAATTCCCGACGGTCCCAGCGCGCCCCAGCCCGACCCCTTGACCGCGAAGCCGGTGATGACGGCCTCCTCTTTCCTGAGGCCGTATAGGCCCGCGGCGAACTTAACGATCGAGCCGGTCTTGCCGTCGCCCACGAAGATGGACTCGGGCGCGTATGGTAGGCTACAGTCGGCGTCGGCGGTGACGAGCGGCTCCGCGATCGGAGCGCCGTAGGTCTTTACCGCCTTCGCTTCGGGGCTGAACTTCTCGACGATCCCGCTGGACAGTCCGGCCCCGTACACGTTGTCGCCCGCGCTCACCGCGTCGCCGTCGCAGCCTTTGACCTTCGTGCTCTGCACGAACGTCGTCGGCTTCGAGCCCGGCTTGGGATCCAGCAGCTCGATCGTCGTGCCGTTCCCGGCTTTCCCGGCGGAGTTTTCAAAGTTGCACACGAGCAGCTGCCCCTTCTTCAGGTCGCCGAAGCTGAGGTGCACTTGCGACAAGGCTCGCGACCCCATGTCGCCGTTCTTCGGATCGACCGTTGAACCGATGACGACGTCCTTCTTCAGCTTCTTGAGGATAGAGGTATTGTCGTCCGGCGCAATGGAGCTTCCATCGCTCACGGCGGCTGGCGCGTTATTCGCGCCGGCGCTCGACGGGACGGCGCCGTTACCGCCGCACGCCGGCGTTGCCAGTAGCGCGCTGAGCGCTAGCAACGCCGGCTGACTCGCGAGCCTCGTAGCGCAAGGAAGGCGCATGGCTCCTACTGCTCGAGTTCGTGGATGCTGTTGTCTTTGGTGTCGGTGTAGAACAGCACCGTATTCGAGTCGCTCGTTCCCGTCGCCAATAGGCCGTAGACGTCCTGTGTCGAGTCGCTGTTGAGCGTCTTGGTCGCGAGCATCGTGCCCGCCGCGGAGATCTCGACCAACGTATTGCCGCCCGCCCCGTTCGCGACGACGAGGTTCCCGTTGGGCAGAATTGCGAGGGCTGCCGGCGCGTTAAGCGGCGAGCCGCTGTACACCAGCGACGCGCACGAAAACTTCTTCTGCTTGCACTTGAACGTTTTTCCGCCCGGCAGAACCTTGATCTCGCCGGTCGTGAGCAAGTTGCTCACGGTCGTTACTGCAACGAGCGTGTTGTCGACGCCGTCGACGACGTAGAGCGTGTCGGTGCACTTCATTCCGTGCTTGATGAGTTTTCCGTTGTACTGAATTCCGGCCGGGCCCAAGGCACCCCAGCCCGAGCCGCTGACCGCAAAGCCGGTGATCACGGCTATCGGTGTCTTAAGGCCGTAGAGGCCTGCGGCGAATTTTACGATCGAGCCCGTCTTTCCGTCGCCCACGAAGACGGACTCGGGCGCATAGGGTAGGCTGCAGTCGGCATCGTCAGTGATGAGCGGCTCCGCGATCGGAGAGCCGTAATCCTTGACGGCCTTTGCGTGCTGGTTGAACTTCTCGACGATCCCGCTGGACAGTCCGCCCGAAAACACGTTGTCGCCCGAGCTTACCGCGGAGCCGTCGCAGCCTTGCGCCTTGGCACTCTGCACGAACCTCGTCGGCTTCGAGCTCGGCGTCGGACTCAGCATCTCGATCGTCGTGCCGCTGCCGGCCTTGCCGGCGGAGTTTTCAAAGTTGCAAACCAGTAGCTGCCCCTTCGTCAAAACGCCGTATGTGAGCGGCACCAACGACAAGGCGCGCGGCCCCTTGTCGCCGTTCGACGGATCGACAGTCGAACCGATCACGACGTCCTTCTTCAGCTTATTGAGAATCGACGTACTGTCGGCCGGCGCAACGGAACTTCCGCTGCTCGCGGCGACCGGTGCGAGCGCGTTATTGGCTCCGGCGCTCGACGGGACGGCGCCGCTCCCGCCGCACGCCGACGTCGCCAAAAGCGCTCCGAACGCGATCGGCGCCGGCCATTTGTGAAAAAGCATTTCAAACCTCGCTGTAACCCGCAGTGAAAGGCCCGGCCTTCGAATCGCCTTTTTGGCCAACCTGCAAGAGCGAGCGACCGCCGTCACCTTTCATGAGAAAGTTCTCACAAAGAAAACTATAGTCATCACGGCGCCGACGGCGACGACGACGGCGCGCGCCAACGGCTGGGGCACGCGCCGAAAGAAGCGAGCGCCGAGATATCCGCCGGCGAGTGCGAGCACCGCCATCGGCAGCGCGAAGCGCCAATCGACGATGCGCGCGACGACGAACGGGATCAGCGCGACGCCGTTGATCGCCACGGCGAGGACGTTCTTGATCGCGTTCTGCGCGTTAAAGCTCGGCAGTCCCGAGAAGGCGAGCACCGCGAGCATCAGAATCCCCATGCCCGCGCCGAAGTAGCCGCCGTAGATCGCCACGCAGAACTGCACGGCGATCTGCCACGGCGCGTGCCGCGGCTCGGCGGGCGCGCCGCGCGTCAGGCGCGGGCTCAGCGCGAAGACGATCGTCGCGAAGAGCAGCAGCCACGGGATCAGCCGTACGAACAGCGCCTGCGGGGTGACCAACAGCAAACACGAGCCGATCAGCGAACCCGCGATGCTCGCGCAGATCACGGGCAGCAACAGCCCGCGATGCGCCGCGACCTCCTCGCGATAGCCGCGCGCGCTGCCGATCGTGCCGACCCACATAGCCGCGTTGTTGGTCGCGTTGGCCGAGATCGGCGGCACACCGGCGAACACGAGCGACGGGAACGAAAGGAAGCTTCCGCCGCCGGCGACGCTGTTCATCGCTCCGGCCGCAAATGCGGCGAGACCGGGGAGTAGGATCAGAGCGCGGTGCGTTCGCGCTTGGTCACGCGATAGACCCGGCGCACGTTCTTGAGCGTCTCGAGCTTTGTGAGCAGCTTGTGCAGGTGATCGAGGTCGCGAATCTGCACGGTGAGGCTCGCCACCGCGACTCCATCCTTGCGCACGCGCGCGTTGACCGAGCTGACCTGGGTCTTCAGCTCCGAGAACACCGCCATGATGTCTTGCAGCAGCTGCGAGCGATCGTCGGCCTCGACCTCTACGTCCACGCCGTGCGTCAGGCCCGCGTCGTCGATCCACTGCGCCTGCAAGATCCGCTCCGGAGTGGCGTTCATGTAGGCACCGTTGGGACAGTCGGCGCGATGGATGCTGACGCCGCGGCCGATCGTCACGTAACCGATGATCGGATCGCCCGGCACTGGAGAGCAGCACTTCGAGAGCCGCACGAGCACGTCGTCCACTCCGGCGATGCGCACACCGCTGGAGCGGCGCACGCCCTTGCGCGTCGCAGGGCGGCGCCCGATCTTCGTGAGATCGACGACGTTGTCGTGCTTGAGCTCGTCTCGTACGCGATTGACGACGGCCTGCGCCGAGGCGTCACCGAAACCGATCGCGGCGTAGAGATCCGTCGGGGTCGCGTAGTTGAGGCGCGACGCGATGCGTCCGAGCAGCTCGCCGCGCGCGACGTCGGTGCGCAATCCAGCGCGCGCCAGCTCCTGCTCGAGCGCCTCCTGGCCGGCCAAGACGTTCTCCTCGCGGCGCTCCTTGCGGAACCACTGCTTGATCTTGTGCTTCGCGCTGGAGGTCTTGACGATCGAAAGCCAGTCCAGCGACGGCCGGCCGCTGGATTTGTTGACGAGGATCTCGCAGATGTCGCCGTTCTGCATCGCGTGGTCGAGCGGGACGATCCGGCCGTTGATCTTCGCGCCGACGCAGTGATTGCCGACATCGGTGTGCACCTGATAGGCGAAGTCCAGCGGCGTTCCGCCCGCGGGTATCGAATAGACGTCGCCGCGCGGCGAAAACGCGAAGACCTGCGAGTCGAAGAGGTCGAGCTTGAGGTTCTCCATGAAGACGCGCGAGTCGCGCATGTCCTTCTGCCACTCCAGCAACGCGCGCAGCCATGAGAGCTTGTTCTCGAATTGGTCGGCCTTGCCGCCCTCCTTGTAGCGCCAGTGCGCAGCGATGCCGTACTCGCCGGTGCGGTGCATGTCCCACGTTCGGATCTGTATTTCGAGCGGATCGCCGCTCGGGCCCACGACCGTCGTGTGGAGCGACTGATACATGTTGGGCTTGGGCATCGCGATGTAATCTTTGAACCGCCCCGGGAGCGGCGTCCACATGGTATGAACGGCGCCGAGCGCCGCGTAGCAGTCCTTCACGGTATCGACGATGATGCGGATCGCCGTTAGGTCGTAGATCGTCGAGAACTCGCGGCCTTTGCTTATCTTCGAGTAGATCGAATAGAAGTGTTTCGGACGGCCTTGGATCTCGGCGTTGATCTTGAGCGCCTTGAACTCGCCGCGCAGCCGAGCGATCGCGTTTTCGACGTCGGCCTCGCGCTCACGCCGCGTCTTTGCGACGCGCTCGACGATGTCGTGATAGCTCGCAGGATCGAGGTAGCGAAGACACTCATCCTCGATCTCCCACTTGATCTTCCAGATCCCGAGCCGGTGCGCGATCGGCGCGTAGATGTCGAGCGTCTCCCGCGCGATGCCCTGCTGCTTGGACGGCGGCAGACTCGCGAGCGTGCGCATGTTGTGCAGGCGATCGGCCAGCTTGATGATGATGACGCGGATGTCCTTGGCCATCGCCAGGAACATCTTGCGGAGATTCTCGACCTGCGCGTCTTCCTTAGATTGATACGGAATCCGCGTCAGCTTGGTCACGCCGTCGACCAGGCGCGAGATCTCGTCGCCGAACTGTGCCGCCACCTGCTCGTTTGTGATCGAGGTGTCCTCGACGACGTCATGGAGGAGCGCCGCCGCGATCGTCTGGTGGTCCATCTCGAGGTCGGCCAGGATTCCGGCGACGGCCAGCGGGTGCTCGATGAACGACTCGCCGGATGCTCGCCTCTGGCCCTCATGGGCCGCGACGGCCACCTCGTAGCCGCGGATCAGCGCCGCCGCATCGGCGGAGGTGTCGTAGCGGCGGACTCGCTCGATCAGCTCGGTGATGGTCATGGATATCCCGCTATTATAGCGCAGCGGGCCAGGCTTAGGGGGGCGACGAGCTCGGGGCGGGGGTCACCGTCTCGACGTCGAGCCGGTTTTTGAAGAGGATCGTCGCGATCTTGCCCTGCGCATCGAGCGCGAGCCAGAGGTAAATGTTACCCGAGGTGCAGCGCATCTGATACGCGTATCCGCGCGCCCCGGGCGGGAAGTCGGGCGCGATCCAGGGCCCGAGAAAGACGACGTCGATCAGCGCGCCGAGCTGGCCTAGCGCAGTCGATGTGTCGGCGATCTTCGCGTCGTTGAGCTTGTTCAACACCTGCTGCGAGTACAGGCTCTTGTTGATGGTCCCGGCCTGCCACTGTACGAACTGCTGGCGCGCGAGCTTGGTAATCGCGGGGTCCGCTACCGGGGTGGGTGTAGGCGGCGGCGTGGGCGTCGAGTGCGGGCGCGCGAGACTCGGCGCGGCCGCCGACACCGCGGCGACCGCGATTCCGACCGCGAGTACGAGGAACCTCATCGGCGATCAGTACGAAAGGAACGTAACGACGTCGTGACCCGTCAGTTTCTCGCGCCCCTTCAGGTCGACGAGCTCGACCAAAAAGGCGAAGGCGTCGACGCTGGCTCCGAGACGCTCGAGGAGCCTCCCGGTGGCGGCGGCGGTGCCGCCCGTCGCGAGCAGGTCGTCCACGACGAGGACGTGGTCGCCCTTGCCGATGGCGTCGGCGTGGATCTCCAGCGCATTGGTCCCGTATTCGAGCGCGTACTCCTCGCTGAGCTTGTCGTGCGGCAGCTTTCCGGGCTTGCGCACCGGGATGAATCCGGCTCCGATCGCGTACGCGATCGGCGCTCCGAGGATGTATCCGCGCGCCTCGACGCCGACGACGTAGTCGATTCCCTGGCCGATGAAACGCTCCACGAACAGGTCGATCGCGCGCCGAAAGCCTTGCTTATCTTTCAACAACGGGGTAATGTCACGGAAAAGGATCCCGGGAATCGGAAAATCCGGGATCGCTCGAATCAGGGTTTCGATCTCCACGATGGACCGGTTACAGTCGAGGAATCGAAGGGCCTGCAGAAAGGATGGACATGAAGAGACCGTACGCCCTGGCCGCCGCGCTGACCGCGGCGCTCGCCGCGGGCACGGTTGCTCCCGCGCTCGCCAACGGCGCGGGTAGCACCACCACGATCATCGTACTCAGCGCCGCCGCGGTCGGCTCCGTTCCGCTCATCGTCAACTACAACCACAAGGTCAGAGAGAAACGAGCGGAGGAACAGGAGGTGGCGCGCCGGCAAGACGCCTATCGCGACTGGTTCTATCACAAGTACGGCTACTACCCGACCTACGAACAGTTCAGGCAGTGGTACGTGCAGACATACAACACGAATCCGTAGGCACTGAAGACGCAACGACGCCGAGCCACTCCGCGGAGCGGGCTCGGCGTTCTTCTTTATTAAGCGGATGAAACTCGACCTCGGCGAGCCGAAGACTCGGTTACTGCTCGCCGCCGCGATCTCCATCGCGATCCACGAGGCGGCTGCCGGACTCGTGCCGCAGGCACTCTGGCGTCCGTCGCCGAGCCAAGAAGTCATTACGCGCGCGCGGATCGTGCGCGTCGCGATACACCCTTCAGTAGCGACTCCGGCGTCGCGGCCGGTGCGCATGGCCACGGTTCTTCCCGTCGCCGCAGCGCCGGCCGCGCCGCACCGCGCGGCTGCCGCTTCGCCGCAGCCGGCACACGCCTCGCCGCGCCGCATCGCAAAGCTCGCGCTCTCGCACGGCCGCCCGATCTGGGACGCGGCCGGCAGCGCAAACGGTCGCGCTATCGTCGCGTCGGCCGGCGCCGGTACGAACGGCAGTGCCGGCGCGGGCGCGGCCGGCGACGCCGCCGCGCCGGCGAGCGATACGCGGCCCTGCGGATTCGTGACGTTCTCGGATCCGCACGGCTCGCAGTATGATTCGCGGACGCACGGATTCTGGGTCGACATCCGTATGGCGGTGCGTTTCGCCGACGGCTCGACGCAGTCGCTGATTCTCGACTATCGCTGGTACTATCCGAGCGAAGCCGCGAATCCGTGGTCGGACGCGAACCTGCGCGACCCGAACTTCCCGACGCGCTTTCAGCAGCCGCCGCCCGAAAAGGCGACGGGTGAGCCGCCGCTCGTGCAATACGTCATGACCCATAGCACGGCGGACGGACTCACCCTCTTACGCGACTGCCCCGCGCCGTCGCGGGCGCCGGATGCTCCTTAGACTTTCAGCTCGACCTTTTCGAGTGCGGCCTTGGTCGACACGACGTGATGATTGAGCCGCAACTGCTCGGGTTCGAAACCGAACGCTAGGCCGAGCAACTGCGGCAGATGGAAGATCGGAACGTCGATCTCTTGCTTCAGTACGCGGGCGGCGTCGGGCTGCTGTCCGTCGAGATTCAGATGACAGAGCGGACAGGGCGTGACGAGGAGATCGGCGCCCTTCTCCTTGGCCTCGATGATGTGATTGCCGCCCATCGCGAGCGCCTTGTCGCGATTGAACGTCAGCATCGGAAAGCCGCAGCACTTGGTCGAGCCGCGATACTCGACGGGCTCGGCGCCGAGCAGCGTGATGAGCCGCTCGAGGTACGTCTTGCGCTCCGGCCGCTCCCGTAGGCCCAGCGATTCGATCGGGCGCAGGATGTAGCAGCCGTAGAACGGCGCGATCTTGAGCCCGGTGAGCTTGCGCTTGATGCGCGCGGCGACGCGCTCGATGCCGATGTCCTCGAAGAGCATCCAGAGCAGGTGCTTGACCTTGGTGGTGCCGCCGTAGCGGAAGCCCTGGTCGGCGATCGTCGCGTTCGCGCGATCCAGCCGGGCGGGATCTTTCTGCAGATGATAGTTGTGATTCGAGAGTACGCCCTGACAGGTGCTGCAAATCGTCATGAGGTCGGCGTCTTGCGCTTCTGCCATGGCCAGCGTCAGACCGTTGAGCGCGTCGGCGAGCTCGGGGTTCTGCTCGCTCAGGACGCCGGCGCCGGTGCAGGGCGCCTGCGTCAGCTCGTGGAGCTCGAGACCGAGCGGCTCGGCGATGGCCGTCGCCGCGACGTAGAGCTCCGGGCAAGCGCCTTTCGAGACGCAGCCGGGATAGAACGCAACCTTCACTTGAACCGTCCTCCGACACGTTCGAAAATCGCCTTGATGCGTTTGAGTCCTGGAATCTTATGGTGGATGAGCGGCGGGAGCTTGCCGGCGCGCAGCATGTTGAACGCGCTCGGGAGCACCTTGAGCTGCTCGACGAAGTTGAAGTAGCCGATCGACTTCGGCATCAGCGTGAGCTCGTTGAGCCGTCCGCTGTCGCGCACCGATTCGGCGAAGGCGTCGGCGTGCCGCGTGCCGGGGTTGTTCGTGAAGCCGGCGTCGACGGCGAGCTTGCGCAACTTGAGGATCTGGTCGAGCGGCGCGACACCCTTGGGGCACTGCGTGACGCACTCGTAACAGTGCGTGCAGTCCCAGATGCCGCCGGACTCGCTGTATTGGCCGAGCCGCTCCTTCGTCTCCGCGTCGCGCGGATCGGCCGTGTAGCGATAGGCCTGCGCGAGCGCCTGCGGCCCGAGGAACTCCGAGTTGACCGCGAACGACTCGCAGTCCATCAGGCAGGCGCCGCAGCTGATGCAGCTGACTTCTTGGATCAGCTCCTCCATCGCAGCGTTGGGAACGCGATACTCCTCGTCGGGCGGCGGGATCGGCTGTTTGTTCTGCAGCCACGGCTTCACTGCCAGGTGCTTCTCCCAAAACGGCGCCATGTCGCATACGAGATCGCGGATGACCGGCATGGACGGCGGCGACTCGACACGCGTCTTTCCATCCTTGGTGAATTCCTGCAGCTTGCTCTTGCACGCGAGGTTCGCGTGGCCGTTGATCCACATCGCGCACGAGCCGCAGATCGCGCTGCGGCACGCGCAGCGCACGGCCAGCGACTGATCTTGGTATTCGCGGATCTCGATCAGCGCGTCGAGCACGACCGCGTGCTCCGGCAGATCGACGGTGTACGTCTGATAGCGCCGCATCGGCGAACGGCTCCACGGTGGCGGATACGGCTCGCCCGGGATCGCGTTGTCGGCGTAGCGGCCTTCGGGGTTGTAGCGCCCGACTTCGATCGTAAACTGCATCAGTAGGTGCGCACCTCGGGCTTCCAGCGTGTGATGGTAACGGGAACGTGCGAGACTTCGGGCTCGCGATCGCCGCGGTGGGTCAGAACGACGTGCTTCAACCAGTCCTCGTCGTTGCGCTCCGGATGTTCGGTGTGCGTATGCGCTCCGCGGCTCTCCTTGCGCTCGAGCGCGGCGCGGATGATGGCCTCGCCGCAATCGAGCAGGTAGCCGACCTCGAGTACGAACTCCAGCGCCTGATTGAAGATCCTGCCCTTGTCGCCGACTGCGATGCGCTCGTAGCGCTTCTTGTATCCCTCGACCGCGCCGAGCGCTGAGCGCAGACCGGCCTCGTTGCGATAAAGTCCGACCTTTTCGTCCATCATCGTCGCGAGCTCGAGGCGCAGCCCGGCCGGCGTGTCGCCGGTATACGGACGCTCTAGCAATTCTTGCAGGCGCGCCTGCTCCGATGCCAACAGGTCCTCCCCGCCCGTGCCGGCCGGCGTGCGCTTCGCGTACTCCGCCGACGCCTTGCCGGAGCGCCGGCCGAAGACGATCGTGTCGAGCAGCGAGTTGGCGCCGAGGCGGTTGCCGCCGTGGACGCTGACGCACGCGACCTCGCCCGCCGCGTAGATGCCGGGCACGCTCGTCGCTCCTTCGACGTCGGTCTTGATGCCGCCCATCTGATAGTGCATGCCGGGCCGCACCGGAACGGGCTCCTGGATCATGTCGATGCCGAGATAGTCGAGCGCCATCTCGTGAATTTGCGGGAGCTTCTTCAGTATGACGTCGGACCCGAGGTGGCGCAGATCGAGCAGCACGTTGCCGTCGATGCCGCGACCCTCCGCGATCTCGGTCGCCTCTGCGCGCGACGTGACGTCGCGTGCCGCCAGCTCCATCTTATTGGGCGCGTAGCGCTTCATGAAGCGCTCCCCCTCGGAGTTGAGCAGATAGGCGCCTTCGCCGCGCGCCGCCTCCGTCATCAAGAAGCCGCTGCCGGCGAGCGTCGTGGGATGGTACTGCACCATCTCCATGTCCATCAGCGGCGCGCCGGCGCGATAGGCAAGCGAGTATCCGTCGCCGGTGCAGATCAGCGCGTTGGTGCTCGGCTCATAGAGACGGCCGAGGCCGCCGCTGGCGACGACGACCGCCTTGGCGCGCAGCAGGTGCAGCTCGCCGGTGATCATCTCCAGTGCCACGAGCCCGCGGCACACTCCGTTTTCCATTAGGAGCTTAGTGGCGAACCACTCCTCGTAGACCTTGACGCCGGCCTTGAGTATCTGGTCGTACAGGGTGACGAGCAGCGCCTGCCCCGTGATGTCGCCGACGAAATAGGTGCGCGCCAAGGATGCGCCGCCGAATGCGCGCTTCCCGAGCTTGCCGTCGGGCCCGCGATAGAAGATGACGCCCATGTGCTCGAACTCGATGATGTCCGCGGGCGCCTCCTGAGCCATGATCTCGACGGCGTCCTGATCGGCGAGATAGTCGCTACCCTTGACGGTGTCGAAGGCGTGCGACTCCCAGCTGTCCTCCTCGGAGATCGCGGCGTTGATGCCGCCCTGCGCGGCGCTCGAGTGGCTGCGGATGGGATGCACCTTGGTGACGATCGCGACGTCGGCGCCGCCGCGCGCGGCCTCGAGCGCTGCTCGCATGCCGGCCAAGCCGGCGCCCAAGACCAAGACGTCGTGATCGCGCGTCACGAGCCGGTAGTTTCCCCTAAGAGCATGGCACCATTCCGAACGCTTGTTCGATGCGAGTACCGATCCATTTCGACCTCCGAAGCATAGCAAGGCGCCTGCGCGCGTCGCTACGTTTTTCGTAGCGCTTCGGTTCTCTAGTTGCCCGGCATCGTCGTCGCAGTAGGCTTTCCGACTCGTCAGTCAGGAGGCTTCATGCTGCAGAACGTCACCGCGACGCCCTTGCGCCGCTCGCTCGAGTTCGGAATTTATCGCGACGGCGACAACAATCTCGACGCGATCCAGGAGTCCACGCTGTCGCAGGCACTGCGCACCAGCCGCACCGATTCGCGGATCGAGTTCACTATCGAGGACACGACGCGGCTCCGGGCCGACGGCGACGCCGTCGTCTCCGGCGCGCTGCACACCGAGCAGTACACGATCGTCGACGGTGACGTTTCGCGCGTGCACCTCGCGCAGGCCCACGAGATGAGCAGCGAGGCGAACCTCGCGCGCTTCGTCGCCCACACGCTCGACAACGCACAGGCCAGCGGCGCGCAAACGACCTGGATCGATCTCGTCGATCACGGCGGCGGCGACGGCGGCGGTCTCGAGACCCGCGACGGACGCGTGATGAGCATGCCGGACATCGCCAAAGCGATCTCCGACGGCGTCGCGCTGCACGCGCAAGAGCACCCCGAGGATACCGGCCGCAGCGTCGACGGCGTCGTCGCGAACCAGTGCCTGATGGACACGATGGGATTCGCGGACGCGCTCTCGCGCGCGGGCGTGAAATATCTCGCCGCCAGCCCGGAGACTATGCTCGCGCCGGGTGTGCCGAGCGGCGTCGCGCACGCGATCGCCTCGCACGCGCACGACCCCGACACGATGGCCAAGGCGATCGTCAACGACGTCATGCGCGCGAAGTACGATGCGGGCGAGCTGGACTTCGGTCCCGCCGCGGCGTTCGACGTGCTCGACCTCGATCCGGAGAAGATCGCGCGCGCCGAACGCAGCATCAAGCGGCTCAACGACGACGTGGCGGCCGAGGCGCGCGAGGACGGCGGGCGCGGCGCCGTGCGCCAAGACGCGCGCTCGATCGACGGTATGGCGCGCTTTCCCGAGGCCACCAGCGACATGCCGTGGCGCGCCGATCGGCCCGCGATCGCGTTCTACGAGAAGCTGGCGACCGACGCGCGTCTGAGCGCTCGCGTTCGCGCGGACGCGCGGGCTGCCGCCGAGGCGGTACGCTCGCTCGTTCTGTCGCATCGCGAGAGTGACGACTTTAAGGCGTTTGGCGGATCCGACTACTCCGACGCGGTTGGGCCGACGGTCCATCTCCCGACGTCGCGCCGCGAGATCGATCCCTGGGCCTCTGCGGGCGTGACCGAGACCGACAACGCGTTTTATGACGCGGTCGACGAAGATGCGATGACCCGCGTCATCAGCTGAGCCGGGCGCCCCTGGAATCCGAAGGAAGGGCAACTGCCGTGCGGAACTGCACCCGGACAGCTTAGCCTACTTCAAAGAGGAAATCATGGCCGCCAAACTTCTCGCAGCTATTTCCGCGCTGGCCGTTGCCGTTTGTGCCGGGTGTGCTTCCGGTAGCTCCTCGAGCGCCCTTCCTCAGGCGGTCGTGCCGGGGATCTCGCCGATTGAACGCAGCACGGCGAGCAACTACATCAAGCACGTTGTCGTCATCATCCAAGAGAATCGCAGCTTCGAAAACTTCTTTGCCGGCTACCCGAACGCGGACGCGCCGACGTGGGGCTATGGCTTGAAGCAGGGCAAGCGAGTCAAGATCACCCTACATCAAGATACCTTTCAAGTGGAACCCAACCTCCCGCACCTCTACCAGGCCTCGATCACCGATTGGAACAACGGCAAGATGGACGGCTTCTCCAAGTTCGGCCACAACGGCGCCGACGCCGCCTACGCCTACATCGAGCGTTCGCAGGTGCAGCCGTACTGGGACATGGCCAATCAGTACGTCCTCGCGGACCATATGTTCCCAACCGAGTTCGGGCCGAGCTGGACCGCGCACCTCACGCTGATCGCCGGAACCGACAACGTGCAACAAAATCCGCTTTGGGCGCTGGTCGACTTCTCGGACGGCGCCTACAACAGCTGCGACTCGCCGCGCGGCTCGATGACCGACGTGATCGGCCAAAACCGTAAAGAGCTGTTCTTCGCCGGTCCATTTCCGTGCCTCACCCAGTTCAACACGATGGCCCAGGATTTCGACCAAAACAGCATCACGTGGAAGTATTACGTGAACGTGATCAGGCACGCCGGCATCTGGTCGCCGTTCGAGGCGATCGAGTACGTGCGTCGCGGACCCGACTATCAAAAAGACATGGTCCAGCCGGAAACGCAGGTGATCACCGACGCCCAGAACGGCAATCTGGCCCAGGTGAGCTGGGTGACGCCGAACCACACCGACTCCGATCACCCGGGCTCGAAGAGCGATACGGGCCCATCCTGGGTCTCCTCGATCGTGAACGCGGTCGGGTCGGGTCCCGACTGGAGCTCCACCGCGATCATCCTACTGTGGGACGACTGGGGCGGGTTCTATGACAACGCGAAGCCGCCGGACCTGGACTTCCGCGGCCTCGGCATCCGCGTCCCGTGCCTGATCATCTCGCCGTATGCCAAGACGAACTACGTAGACGGGACGGACTACGAGTTCGGCAGCATCCTGAAGTTCATGGAAGAGGTCTTCAACATTCCGTCACTGAGCCAGTTGTCGGGCTCGTCGGCGTGGCAAGGCTACACCGACACGCGCGCCACCAGCCTGGACAACGCCTTCAACTTCGCGCAGAAGGCCCGTGCGTTCAAGCGGATTCGTTCGAAGTACTCCACGCAGAACATCATGAACATTCCGCGCGATAATCTGCCCGTCGATACGGAGTAGCCTGGGAGTCTCTTATCGGACGAGTTCGACTCGGGAGGGATAGATCGGCCGGTTGATGATGCGTTGCAGCGTCATAGCCGGCGCGCTCAGCGCGAGGTTCGAAAACTGCGCGAACGCCTCCCGAGTCGCTTCGCCCTCGGCGTACCGCTCGTTGCGCTCCATCTCGACTTTTCCCGCGACCGGTAGGAAGCGCAAGAAGCGCCCCTCGTCGTCTTCGTCAACCTCGATGAGGCGCGAGTCCGCGAAGGTGCGCAACGCGGCTCCGATCGTCCGGTCCGCCACGCGCTCGATGTCCAAGATGCCGGCGAGCTGCGCGTTGTCGCCGCGCAGTGGGCCCCCGTGCGCGAGGCTGCGCAGCCCGCGGTAGATCTCGCGCAGCCGCGGCAGCGGCGGCGCGTCGAGGTCGATCAGATACTCGTTGAGGGCGCGGTCGTGTTCGCCGTAGAGCAGATGGATGCGCGCGGGCGCGCCGTCGCGCCCGGCGCGTCCGGCCTGCTGGTTGAACTCGCCGAAGTCGAAGTTGAGGTGGTAGAGCACGACCTCGCGCACGTCGGGGAGGTCGATGCCCTCGCCGAACGCCGACGTTGCGACCACGACGCGCAGGCGCCCCTCGCGAAACAACCGCTCCACCTCGAGACGCTCGGCGTTCGGCATTTTTCCGTGATAGAAGACGACGCGGTTACCGAACGCCTTGCGCAGGCGCTGCGCCACCTTGGCGACCTCCGGCCGCGAGTTGCAGTACACGATGCCCTTCTCGTGCGCCCCGGCCGCACCGAACAGGTCGGTCAGGTAGCCGATCTTGTCTTTGCGGTTGCGCGCGTCGACGACGTCGAGATTCTCGCGCACGGTCGGATCGATCACCCACGCGCCGATTTTCAGATCGTCGACGATGCGGCGAAAGGCGTCGTCGCGGGCCGTCGCCGTGAGCGCGAGGACCTGCGGCGCGCCCAGCGCCGCGATCGTCGCCGCGAGGCGCGAGTAGGCCGGGCGATGCCGCGACTCGTGCAGATGGTGCGCCTCGTCGACGACGATGAACGACGGCGCGCCGCCGCCTTGCAGCGCATCGCGGTGGAACTCGAGGAACTCGGGCGTCGCGAGCACGACGTCCCAAGCGCCCTCGCGCAGTGCGCGGAAGAGATCTTCGCGCTCCTCGTTGTCGATCGAGCCGTTGGCGCGGAAGCAGCGCAGTCCGAGCGGATCGAGCGTGCGGCGCAGCGCCTCATATTGATCGTTGGCGAGCGCCCGCAGCGGATAGACGACGAGCGTCTTCGCGTCACCGTTTAGTGCGCGCATCGCCGCGGCGAACTGGAAGCAGAACGACTTGCCGCGCCCCGTGCCGAGCACCGCCAGCGTGTTCTTGCCGGCGTCCACGCGCTCGAGCACCGCGAGTTGCGCCGGATGGGGATGCGCCGAACCGAGCAACGCCGAGCGCACGAGCTCTGCGGTGTCGAGTTCATCCGACAGAGCCTGTCCTGGGCCCTTCGACTCGCTGAGTTTATCCTGAGCACGGTCGAAGGGCTCGCTCAGGACAGGCTCCGTGCCAGGGCGTCGTCGCGGCGCGAGCGCGCCGGCGGCTTCTCGCTCGACGAAGATGTTCACGCCGCGGTGTTTCTCCGGAGAGCCCCCGGTAAGCGACGCGATGCGCGCGCGATAGCACGACCCGGCATCCATCAGCGGCGCGATGTGCGCCGCCATGCGCCGGTTGAAGAACCCGAGCTGCAGGTTGCCGTAGTGCACCGCGATCGCGTTGGGGTCGTGCGGGTTGTGCGGCTCGCGGCGGAGCTCGAGCTGCGCGCCGACGCGCAGTCCGGCGATCACGTCTTGGCGCCCCTCGAACGACACGCCCGCGATCTTCGTGTGGAACCGCGGCGCGTCGCCGATGGTCGCATACGGGTCGCGTAGATAGCTCTCGCTGTGCGCGAAGATGCGCTCGACGATTTCGTCCGCGCCATCCGGGACCGCTAGCGAAGGCTGTTCTTTCGAAAAGGGAGTGGTTAGCGCGCGGAGCGCCGCCTCGAAGGCGAGCTCCGAGGGCGTCGGCTCCGGGAGCGCCCTACTCCTTCGGCGGCTCTGAGCTGGTGGCTTGCTCTGAGCTTGTCGAAGAGTCGAACGCTTCGAGGTTGAGCGCGATTTCCTCGTGGCCTTGCTCCAGCGCGGCGTCGTGCAGCCCGGCGTTTTGCGCGTCGAGCGGATCGAGCGCCGTTGCTTCCTCGCCCGCGTACGGTTCCTCGACGGCAACGCCGCCTGCGTCACGCTTCTTGCGATAGCGCTGCGGCGCCCCCGGCGCGACGCTGCGCGCGGCCTTGGCCTTCGCGCGGCGCTCGCGGCGCGCGGCCACGATGTCCTCGCGTGCTACGCCGCCGCGGCTCTGCAGCGCGGTCGATTCTGAGCGCGTCCGCGTCGTCACCGTGCGATCCTGCGCGAGCCCGGCGCGGCGGCGCCTCGCCGCCGCCTCGAGCTGGCGCTTGCGGAAGACGAGCACGAGCGGTGCAGAGAAAAAGATCGAGTGGTAGCCGCCCGATAAGATGCCGACGAGCAGCGCGAAGGCGAAGTTCTTGAGCGACGCGCCGCCGAGCGCGAGCAGCGCCACCAGCGTGATGACGACGGTCGCCAGCGTGTTGAACGAGCGCGTCATCGTCTGCTTGATCGACTCGTTGACGATGGTGTCGTAAGCTGCGCCCGCCATCAGCTTGGTGTTCTCGCGTATTCGGTCGAGGATGACGATCGTATCCATGACGGAGTAACCGATGACCGTCAGCACGGCGGCGAGGAACGCGTCGTCGGCGCGCCGGTCGGCCAGCGCGTAGATGCCGATCATCATCAGGGCGTCGCGGACGAGCGCGACCACCGTGACGAGGCCGAAGATGTAGTTCCAGCCAAAGCGGAACGCGATGTAGATGAACTGGATGCTGAGCGCGATCACGAGCGCCCACAGCGCCCTGGTGAGGTACTCGCGCCCGAGCGACGGTCCCACCGCCGTGATCTGCGACGCGGCGCGATCGACGGGCGCGACAGTGCCGAGCGCGCTCCAGACCGGCGCCGAATCGTTGGCGAACGACGTCTGCGTCTGGATGACGAACTGCGTGCCGTCGGTGCCGGCGGTCGTGACCGACTCCTCGGTCATGCCGAGTTGCGTGAGCGCCGCCTTGACCTTGTCGGCCGTGGTGGGCTGCGTGAACTTCACGGCGATGTCGGTGCCGCCCGTGAACGAGAGGCCGAGGCGCAGCATGTGCGACGGCTGGAAGCCCTGCCCGCCCTTGAAGCCGTTGTAGATCATCGAACCGAGGCCCAGCGCGATGATCGCGTACGAAATGTACGAGACGACGCGGAACCAGCCGACGATGTTCCAGTTCAGCCGGCGAAAAAGCATCGGTTACGCTCCCGCCTCCGCCGCGCCCCTGGCGAAGATGCCGACGTCGCGGCGCCTCACGCCGTACAGCTCGGGCGCCGTGAGGATGTCGTTGTCCACTAGCACGTCGACGAAGAAGCGCGTGATGAAGACCGCCGTGAAGAGCGAGACGACGGTGCCCCAGAACAGCGTGAACGCGAAGCCCTTGACCGTTCCGGTGCCGAGCATGTAGAGGACGCCGGCGCCGACGATCGTCGTGAAGTGGCTGTCGAAGACGGCCGAGAACGCGCGCTGGAAGCCGACGCGCACCGCGGCGCGCATCGTCTTGCCGTTCCAGAGCTCCTCTTTGATGCGCTCGAAGATCAGCACGTTGGCGTCCACGGCCATGCCGATCGAGAGCACGAAGCCGGCGATGCCGGGTAGCGTCAAGTTCGCCTGCGAGACCGCGAGGATCGCGAGCATGATCAGCACGTAGATCGCGAGCGCGACGTCGGCCAGAAAGCCCGGCAGGCGATAGACGAAGATCATGAACAGCAGCACGAGGCCCAGGCCGAGGGCCGCGGCGCGCATCGACTGGACCAGGTCGATCTTGCCGAGCGTCGGGCCGATCGTCTCCTTTTCGATGATCTCTACGCTGACGGGTAGCGCGCCGGCGTTGAGCTCGTTGGCGAGCGTGATCGTCTGCTCTTGCGTGAAGCTGCCCGTGATCTGACCGCTGTCGTAGATTGGGCTTTGGATGATCGGCGCCGAGAGATAGCGATGGTCGAGGAAGATGCCGAGCGGCTTCTGCAGATTCGAGGACGTGAGCTTGCCGAACTTGGCCGAGTTCTTCGTCTGGAACGTGATGTCGGGCCGGCCGGCCTGGTCGTAGCTGGCCTGCGCGGCCTTGAGATCCTTGCCGGAGTACACGACGTCGCCGCTCTTCTCGTACGCGGTCTTGGAGACGTAGAGTTCCGCGTCGGCCTTCGCCTTCGCGTTCAGGTTGGGCTGCTGTAACGCGGCGACGGCGGCGTCGGCCTTCTGCACGACGTCGAACGGAACGATCTTGTATTCGAGCACCGCTACCTGCTTGAGCACCTGCTCGGCCTGGTCCGGGTTCTTCACGTTGGGAAGCTCGACCAGAATGCGGTCGCTGCCGATGTTGCTGATGGACGGCTCGGCCACGCCGAGACCGTTGATGCGGCGATCGATCACCTCGCGGGTCTGCGCCTGAACCTGGCTCGTGATCTGGGGAACCTCGGCGGTCGGACGCAACTGCAGCAAGAGCCGCGCGCCGCCCTGCAGGTCAAGGCCGAGGTGAATCTTCTGCTGCACCGGCCACGCCTGCCAGATGGAGACCGCGCAAATCGCGACGATGACGAGCGCCTTAAACGGCGCCTTCAGGTTCTTCCAGTTCATTGGAGCCGGAGGAGCTTAGCCTTCCGGCGCCGCCGGGCCTGCCGTCCGAAGCGGCTGGCGCCACAGGCGGCGGCCGATCGTGAGCAGTCCGGCGATGGCGGCGACCGCGATCGTGCTCCACAGCGCCCCCTGGATGGCCCGTCCGTAGATGAAAGCCCCGGTCGCGAAGAGCGCGCCGTACACCGAGGCCAGGCCGAGCACCCAGCCGAGCAGCGCGAGCGAGAGCGAGTCGGGCGACGCCGGCAGGGTCGCGCGCCGGCGCACCCGCGCCCAGCCCGGACCGGCCGGCCGGACCAGGCGGTAGAACGCCGCCAGGACGCTCGCCTCGACCGGCGGCGTGAGGAACGTGACCGCGAGCCACACGACCGTCGTGATTCCGATCGTGATCAGCAGCGCGTCGACGCTGGCGACGGCGTGGCCGAGCTTGGCACCGACGAAGAACGCGAGCGACACGACGAACGACGCGGCCATCGCGCTCACCTCACTCCACGCGTTGATGCGCCACCAGAACCAGCGCAACAGATAGATGAGGCCCGTGCCCGCGCCGATCGAGAGCAGCAGGTTGAACGCGTTGTGCGCGTTGTCGAGCACGAGCGTGAGCGCGACGCCGACGCCCATCAGCAGCACCGTCACGAGCCGCCCCGCCAACACGAGCTCGCGCTGGCTCGAGCCCGGCCGTATGAAGCGCTGATAGAAGTCGTGCACGAGATAGGACGTGCCCCAGTTTAGGTGCGTCTCAATCGTCGAGCGATAGGCGGCGAAGATGCCCGCGACCATGAAGCCCGCGAAGCCCGCCGGCAGGAAGACGAGCATGGCGGGATAGGCGATGTCGTTGCCGATCAGGTTCGCCGCGACGTTGGGGAAGCGCAGCTGGATGTCGTGCAGGGACGGATAGACGATCGTCGAGGCGAGCGCGACGACGATCCACGGCCACGGGCGCAGCGCGTAGTGCATCACCTGGAACGCGAAGGTGCCGAACAGCGCGTCAGACTCGGTGCGCGCGGCGAGCATGCGCTGCGCGACGTAGCTGCCGCCGCCCGGCTCCGCGCCGGGATACCAGACCGACCACCACAAGACGGTGAGCGGGATGACGAAGATCGCGAGCGCCGTCTTCGGGTCGGCGAAGTTCGGCAGGATCGAGAGCGTGAGCGGGTGCGCTTGCGCGACGTGCGCCACGAGGCCGTGCAGGCCGCCCACGCCGGGCGCGTGGATTGCGAAGTACGCCGCCGCGAATGCCGAGCTCATCGTGATGCAGAACTGGATCATGTCGGTGACCATCACGCCCCACAGCCCGGCGGTCGCGGCGAAGATGATCGGCACGGCGACGCAGATCGCGAGCGTTTCGGCGCGCGGCCAGCCGAAGAGGACGCCGGCGATCTTCACGAGCGCGAGGTTGACGGTCGCGATGATCCAGCAGTTGAAGAACAGCCCGAGATAGATTGCGCGGAAGCCGCGCACGAACGATGCCGCGCGCCCCGCGTAGCGCAGCTCGTAGAACTCGAGATCCGTGAGCACGCCCGAGCGCCGCCACAGCCGCGCGAAGAAAAACACGGTCGCCATTCCGGTCAGCAAGAACGACCACCAGAGCCAATTCTCGGCGACGCCGCCGTCGCGCACGAGATTGGTCACGAGGTTGGGCGTGTCGGTCGAGAACGTGGTCGCGACGAGCGAGATGCCGATCAGCCACCACGGCGCCTGCCGCCCCGCCGCGAAGAACTCGGTGATGTTGCGTCCGGCGCGGCGCGCCAGCACGATCGCCGGCACGAAGCTCACGCCCAACGAGGCGATGACGATGACCCAATCTAGGGGCGCGAGCTTCATGCAGGCAGCGCGTTCGGTTCCTTCTCGTCGATGACCTCGGCGGGCGCGAGCGTCACGTCGCTGGGCAACTCGCCGTAGGCGTACACGCCGATCCGCAGGCCGCAGCGCAAAAGGAAATCCGCGAGCATCGGTCGCAGCGCCGCGGTGCAGACGACCGCGGCTCGATCGCGCGGCGTCCGCATCGCGTACGTCTCGATGCGCGCTCGCACCGCAAGCGCCGTCGCGGGATCGTACGCATCGGAGCGGCACCAGCTTGCGATCAGCCGCTGCTCGAACGCCGGATCGAAGATCGCCGGCTCGAGCTGCGTTACTCCCCTGCGCCGCAACAAGTCCGGCACGATGTCTCGCCGCGCCGCCTCGGCGAGCTCGCGCGGCTCGTGCGTGCCGGCCTCCAACATCGCTTCGATCACGGCGATCGGATCGCGCGGCCATGCCGCCTCGCGCAGCAACAGCCCGAACGCGCGATGCAGCGCGCCGAACGGCAACGCGTCTCCGCCGATCTCCTTTACGAGGGCCGGAACGATGGCGCGTAAGTGTTCGAGCAGCGTTTGCAGCTCCTGACGCCCGACGAGCTCGGCCGCATGGACGCGCGCGACCTCGGCGAGATGCGAGCCGATCACGGAGATGGGATCGAACACGAGCGCGCCCGCGTTCGCCGCAGCTTCGCGGCGTTCCGGGGCGATCCACGTCGCCGGCAATCCGTAGACCGGTTCCGGTTCGATCCGTCCGCCCAACGGTGCGAGAAGCGATTCGTCCGCGACGGCGAGCAGCCGGTCGAGCTCGAGCCGCCCAACTCCGACCAGACGATCCCGCACGCGAATGCCATACGTCCGCGGTTCGCGGGCGAAATCGTCGCGAAGGCGCACGCCGGGCAGCACGACGCCGATGTCGGCCGCCAGCGCGCGGCGGACCTCGCCGATTCGGTCCAGCAGAACGTCGGAGAGAGGCGGCGCGAGCAACGGAGCCAGATCAGCGCCGATCTCGACGGCGATCGGATCGACTCCGACGAGGCCTAGCGCGAGCTCGGGACGGCGCATCGCGTTGCGCTTGATGCGCTCGCGCGCGTCGGCGGCTTCGGCTTCACGGCGCACGCGATGCCGCTGTGACGCCGCGGCCATGACGAAGGCGCACCCGCCCAGCGCCGCAAAGAGCGGCCGCGGCAACGCGGGGACCAGCGCCAGCGCCAGTAACAAACCGCCTGCGCCGCGCAGCACCTCGGGACGCGAGAAGAGCTGAGTCGCGAGGTCGGCGCCGAGCGCGCCGTCCGACGCGACGCGCGTGACCATCATGCCCATGGCGGTCGAGATCAGGAACGCCGGCAGCGTGGTGACCAATGCGTTCCCGATCGAGAGCAGCGCGAACGTACTGAGCGCGTCGATCGGCGACAGGCCGTGGTACGCGATGCCGACGACGACTCCGCCGGTCAAGTTCAGGGCCACGATGATCAGCGCCGCGATCGCGTCGCCCTTGACGAACTTGCCGGCGCCGTCCATCGCACCATAGAAGTCCGCCTCGCGCTGCACCGCCTCGCGCTTGCGCCGCGCGCCCTCGGCGTCCAGCGCTCCGGCATGCACGTCCGCGTCGATCGCCATTTGCTTACCGGGCAGCGCGTCAAGCGTGAAGCGGGCCGCCACCTCGGCGACGCGCTGCGATCCGCTGGCGATCACGACGAATTGGATCGTCACCAAGATCGAAAAGACGATCAGCCCGACGATCAGGTTCCCGTGTACGACGAAAGCGCCGAACGCGGGAATGATCGCGCCTACTGCTCCCGGGGTCGCTCCTGACGTAAGAATCAAGCGTGTCGCCGAGACGTCGAGTGACAGTCGAAAGAGGGTCGCGATGAGCAGTGCCGGCGCGAACGCGGAAAACTCGAGTGGATCCTCGACGGTGACCGACAGCAGCAGCACCAGCGCCGAGCCGAAGACGTTGACGCCGAGCAGCACGTCCAGCAACCACGGGGGCAGCGGCACTATCAGGATCGCGACGACGGCCAGCAAGAGACCGGCGAAAGAATAAATCGCCGGTTTGCGCGATGTCATCACCGCAGCGCCGACGCGTGCAGCAGCGCCGCGACGACCTCCGCAACGGCAACGTAGTGCGCGTGCGGTATCGGTTCGCCGGCGCGTCCGTCCCGGTAGAGCGCGCGAGCCAAGCCGGCATCCTCCACGACCGGAACCTTGTAGCCGCGCGCCGTCTCTCGAACTCGCAGGGCCAGCTCATTGGCGGCACGGACCAAGACCTTCGGTACGGAAACGGCCGGCGGGCGATACTCCAGCGCGACGGCAACGTGTTCGGGATTGACGACGACGAAGGCGGCGTCTTTGATGCGCCGCAGGCCGCCGCGCAGAAGCGAGCGGTGCAGGGCGCGGCGACGGCCGCGCGCGACGGCGTCGCCCTCTTCGTCTCTCGCCTCACGCTTGCGCTCCTCGAAACTCATCCGCAGCTTTCGCAGCCACGCGCTTCGCGCTGCCGCGTACTCGGCGATCGAGAAGCACAGCCCGATGGCGCCGGCCGCCGCCGCGACGCCCTCGGCTCCCTTCCACGCGCCGGCCGTGGTGTTGCGCCAGCTCGCGGCTCGCAGCATCGCCGCGGCGCTCGATACGATCACCGGCGTCATCACGGCGAGGGCGCAGACGAAGGCGAGCGTCGCTCGCAGCGTATGGGCGAGCGTCTCACGCGAGAAGATCCGTTTAAAGCCCTCGACGGGGTTGAGGCGTTCGAGCTTCGGCCCGGATGCGGCCAACGTCACGCCCCCGGTCTGCAAGAGACCAGCCAGCACGCCGGCCAGCGAGGCGGCGCCCACAACCAGCAATGCGACTGCCACGATGAGCGCGCTACGCGGCGCAACGACGGCTTTCGTCGTGGCGGTGACGATTACGTCGGCAGAGACGGCGCCGAGCGCCGGGGCGACGGCAAGCGCGGTCGCCGCCGCGGCCGCGAACGAGAGGTTTGCGGAAAACTCGCTCGACCTCGCGACATTCCCCTCGCGCTTCGCTCTGGCGATGCGCCGCGGCGTCGCCTCGAACGGTTTGTCGGGGGCGTCGCTCATCGCACGGCTTCGGGCACCGCGATTGCCGTCATCACGATCGCGGCGGCGAACGCGAGAGGAAAGGCCAGCGTGAAGTTCCCAAACCGCGGAACGACGCGCGAGAGGGCGGCGAGCGCGATCTGTACGACGAACGCTAATCCGACGGCGGGCGCCGCAACCTGCACCGCAACGCTCACGAAGGCTGTAGCGAAACTTGCGACAAAGCCGCCCCACGCAGGCGGATCGGGCGCGCTCCCCGGCGGCATGCGCGCGAAGCTCTGCGCGAAGCCGGCGAGCGTCAATCGATAGGCCCCCGTAAGAAAGAACGCGCCGGTGAGCGCGAGCGACCAAACCCGTCCGAATCCGCTCGGCGCGACCAGCTGCAGGCTCGGAGCTATCGCCCTGACGCCGACGTAATCGTCCACGACGCGGCCGCCGGCATAGGCGCCGTCATAGAGGAGCGACGCCGCCATGCCGATTGCGCCGCCGATCAGAAACTCGACGACGAGCGCGACGACGAACGCAACACCGCTGGTGCCCGGGGGAGCCGCTCGCACGCCGGGCGCGACGGCCATCGCGAGCAGCAGCGCGAATCCGGCGCGCAACGGCGCCGGCACGCTCGGATGCGAAAAGCCGGGCGCGCGAAAAACGAATCCCAGGCAGCGCGCAAAGACGAGCAGTTGCGTCATCAGTGCCCCGTGTCCAGCGCGGGAATGGCGGCGAGCGCGTGATCGAAGAGCGCGGCGAGAAGGTGCATCGCCGGAGCGCCGAACAGCGCGACGGTCAAACCGACGGCCACGACTTTCGGCAAGAGCGTCAGCGTCTGCTCTTGCACCTGCGTGGCCGCTTGCACGACCGCGATTCCCGTCCCGACCATCGCCGCGACCGCGAGCATCGGCAGGGCGATCGCCGCCGTCGTCATGAGTGCGTCGCGCATCAGCCCGTCGAGCGCATCCACGGCTCAACGGTACAACGATGCGGTTACCGGCGCGTTACCGCGTCGTTATGGAGAACGCCGGGCGCCACGCGCTGGCGGCGAGCAGCGACGACACAATCGCCCGCGTTGCGGGCGACCGATTGAGAGTGTAGAAATGGATGCCGGCCGCACCGCCGAGCAGCAACTCGAGCGCCTGCATTGAGGCGTAGGCGACGCCGAGGTCTTCCACGGCCTTGTCGTCGCCCTTGCGTCCCTCCATCTCCACGCGCAGCTTGGGTGGAATGCTCGCGCCGCACATCGCGACAAAGCGCTGAATCTGTCCGAAGTTCGTAATCGGCATCAGCCCCGGAAGCATTGGAATATCCACGCCGGCTGCGCGTGCACGGCGCTCGAACTCGAAGAAGTGGGCGTTGTCGAAGAACAGCTGCGACACCAGGAAATCGGCGCCCGCATCCGCCTTGATCTTCAGCGTGAGCAGGTCGTCTTCGACGGTCGGAGCCTCCGGATGTTTTTCGGGGTAGCACGCCGCGCCGATGCAAAAGTCGTAGTTCCGCTTGAGCATCGCGATGAGGTCGCTCGCGTGAGCGAACCCGCCCGGCGGCGGCCGGAAGACCGAGCCCGCCGGCGGATCGCCGCGCAGCGCGAGCACGTTTTCGATCCCCGCGCGCGCCAGATCGTCGAACAGGGAGCGGAGTTCGGAGCGATTGGCGCCGATGCAGGTCACGTGCGCGACGACGGTCAGACCGGTCTCTTGCTGAATCTGCTTTGCCAGAGCGACGGTGCGCGCGCGGGTCGAGCCGCCGGCGCCGTAGGTGATCGAGACGAAGGACGGGCGCAGCGGTTGGAGCGCAGCGATCGTTTCGAAGAGCCGTGCCGAGCCGGCGTCATCTCGCGGTGGAAAGAACTCGAAGGAGAAAAATGGCCGCTGCGTCGCGAGCGCCTCGCTTATCCGCATGAAGGAGCGTTTATCGAAAACTCGCCGCAACGCCTCCGCAGAGGAGCGCCCAGCCGTCGACCATGACGAACAAGAGCAGCTTGACCGGCAGCGACACGACCGGCGGACTGAGCATCATCATCCCAAGACCCATCAGCATCGCGGCGACGGCCAGGTCGATGGCCACGAAGGGCAGATACAGGGCGAAGCCGATCGCGAAGCCGTTGCGCAGCTCGCCGACGACGAAGGCCGGGACGAGGACGCTCAGCGGCGCGTTGCGCTCCGGTTCGGGCTTGCGGCGCGCGATGCGCTCGAAGAGGCTCACGTCGGCGGCTCGCGCCTGCCGCAGCATGAAGGAACGCAGCGGATTTATCGCCCTCGTGAGCGCGCGCGAAGCCGGGATCGTTCCGTTCGAATATGGCACGACGGCGTCGTGCGCGATGCGCTGCGCGGTCGGCGCCATCACGACCAGCGTCAAGACGAGCGCCAAGCCCGTGAGCACCGCGTTGGGCGGGAGCGCCGAGGCGCCGATCGCCGACCGCACGAGCGACAGCACTACGACGATTCGCACGAACGACGTGCACATCACGAGCAACAGCGGCACGAGCGAAAGAATCGTGAGGCTGATGAGGAGCTCGAGCGGCACGGCCGGATGCCGGCTTGCCGCTCCGGCGAGAGCGTCGAGGGACATCAGAGCGCGAACAGCTCCGTGATGCGCAGGCCGAAGTTCTCTTCGATCGCGACGATCTCGCCGCGCGCAATCGGCCTATCGTTCACGAGCAGGCTGACGGGATGATTTGCCGGGTGATCGAGCTCGACGATCGAGCCGGTGCCCAGTCTGAGGATCTCGGCAACCGACATCGTAGCGCTCCCGAGCTGGACGGTGAGGCGCAATGGGAGGTGCATGAGCAGGCTCATGTTCGCCGGCTCCGCCGGCTTTTCGGCCGGACTCACGCGGTGTCGCGGATCGCCCTGGCTGCGATTGCGTAGCGGCCGTTGCGGACGCCGCAAACGCCGCGTGCAAGCCGCCTTCCCGCGGTCGCCAGCGTGCAGCGGCCCAGAGCTTCGGGGCGGATCGGGAGCATCGTTCCGACGGCGATCTCGCCGACCGCTGCCGCCGGAGCGGTGCCAAGATCGATCGCCGCGACGGCCGAGACGCGCACGTCCGCGAGATGCGCGAGATCTAAGCCGCCGTGCGGCTCCGGCACCGGATCGCGGGAAAGCGCGATGCCGATCCTAGCCTCCACCGGTCTCTCCATCGACATCTCGAAAAACGTGACGCATCGGTCGATCGCGGAGACACCCTCGATCGCGCTGCCCTCACGCGCTCCGCAGACCGCGATCAGGTTTCCCGCGATCGCGGTAGCAGCGCGGTCGATGACGTCGCGCTCGATCGGGGAGAGCGTCCTTGCGCCCGAGGCCGCCGGCTCGCCGAAAATTCCGCTCGCAAGCGCGACCGCGTCGTGCGCGCGAAGAACGATGGCGGCGTCGGCAACGCTGCCGCGAACGCGATAGATCGTTGCGTTACGCGCGATGGCGTCCCACGCGCGCGGATCGGGGATGACCGGCTCGAACAGCCTCAGCGTCACCGGCGTCCCGAGCAGCGCGCTCAACGTTTCGCGTATGCCGTTGGCGACGACGCACGCCGCGCTCGCCGGGAGCGAGGAGCGCCGCTCGAACCGAGCCTCCCTGACGCGCTTTCCCGATTCCGGCGAGTTCCCGGACGCGGGCGCAAAGCCGAGCGACTTCATTTAACGAGATCCACCGCAGTCTTTCCGAAATGGCCTTTAGCTGCCTCCGCGGCTTGGAGCGCGTCGAACGTGAGGTACGCATCCTTGAGCCGGATCAGACTCTCGTCGATGTCGATGCGGCTGCGATCCCTCTGCATTGTCGCGAGTGGCGCGAAGCGCTCGCCGCCGGGCAGCCCGATCTCGGGCTTGACGCCGGGCGGCGCATGCATCTCGTCGCCGTCGCCGAGGAGCTTCGTTCCCGCCGGAAAGCGCGCCAGCGCGACCCGGCCGACGACGACGCGCTGCGATTCACGCGCGCCGGAGCGCGGTTCGATCGTTTCGCGTTGATAAACGAAGGTGCCATCGCGCTCGACGTGTGCGTAGCGGACGCGCCCCAGCGATTCGTCGACGGGATCGACTCGCAGCGGCGCCGGCGCGTCGGACATGCCGCGCACGCCGCAGACGAACCGCCCGCTTCCGTCGACGAGTGCGCCACCGCGCAGCGACAGCGATCCGTCTCGCGTATACGCGTCGCTCCCCCGGTCGTCGGTTGTGATGAAGTATGCATGGTCCGGGGCGCTGACCGCGAGCGGATCGAGCGTGAAGTCGGAGGCGGCCGATGCCGTCAAAACGTCGTCGTGCTCGGGCACCGCTCCCGGAGTGAACGCTCGCCGCGCGTCAGCGGCTCGCTCCGCAATTCGATCCAGCGCGGCACTCATCGCGGCATTCAGAAACATCTGCGATCTCCTTGCGTACGCAGCTCGACGCCGATGCCTCGCGCCGCCAGCGCAACGCGCGCTTGTGCGAGCGCGCGCGCAACCTCCTCGCTGAGATGCGGACGGCACAAAGCGATGAGCGTCATCCGATTTCCCTTGGTCTGCAAGACGACGTGGATGCGGGCGTTGCCGCGGCCGACCGTGAATGTCGCGCGTCGCAACGCGGCGCCGGAGAAGGCGCTTTCGATCGCGTGCGCGAGCGGCGGCCGCGGCGCGCTCGCATCGCGCGCCCGGCGGCACTGCGCGTTCGTCGACGTACGCGGCTGTGTCGTCGAGCGCCCGCGCCGCGCGACGGCCGGTTGGGCCTGCACCTGAACGATGCCGGTTGCTGCGCGAGCCTTCCATAGTGAAGCGATGCGCGGTCTGTGCTCCGGCGTGCGCATTCGGCGTGCGGCCTCGGGCGGCGCACCCTGTTTCAGGCGTAGCGCGGCATACCAGGCCTGCGAAAGCACGCGTCGATCTATCGCCAACAGCGGAGCCGCCAGGATACTCACCTCCAATTGCTGCGTCATCATGGCACGATGATGGCAGCGTGCTGTGAGCCATCGTTGGTCGCGAGGTTGCCGAGTTGAGAACGCAGCGCACGATAGCTGGTCAAGACGCCACGCACGTAATTCCGCGTCTCCGCGTACGGGGGGACGCCCCCGTACCGTTCGACGGCCGCGGGACCGGCGTTGTACGCCGCGATCGCGAGCGCGACGTCGTGGAAACGGTCGAGCAGTCCGCGCAGATAGCGCGTTCCGCCTCGAACATTCTGCGCTGCATCGTACGGGTCGCTTACTCCCAGGCTGGCGGCGGTCTCGGGCATCAGCTGCATCAAGCCGCGGGCGCCGGCGCCGGACTCGGCGCCGGGATCGAAGGCCGATTCGTTGTACACGATGGCCTTCACGAGCGCGGGATCGACGTTAAATTCGGCCGCACTCGCGCCGATCATGCGATCGATCGACGCGCGCAAAGCGCCGGTCGCCGCGCGCGCGTCGTGTGTTGCGAACGACTCGGCGAGCGTCGCCGCAAATTCGCGGCCCGGCTCGCCGGGGAAGGCCGCGATCGCATCGATCCGTCTCCGAATCGCCGTCAGCTCGTCAGCGATCTCCATCCACGTCCCCCAGCAGCGCCGCGATTTCAAAGAGCTGCGAAAGGGTCTCGTGTGCCGCGCTGCCCCCGCCGGCTTGATGCAGGAAGCACTCGATGCGAGACTCGGCTGCGATCGCGGCCCGCGCCGCGCGGTCGACCGGTTCGATGCCCAGCGTCCGCGCGTCGTCGGTGCGGTCGAGCAGCGCGAGCGCGCGCCGCAAACGCCGCGCGGCGTCCAGGTGACGTTCGTCCGCCACGTCCGCCATGGTGCGACTCGCGCTGTGCAGCACGTCGACCGCCGGAAACCTGCCTGAGTGGGCGAGGCGCGTCGAAAGCGCGACGTGTCCGTCCAGCAGCGACCGAGCCGCTTCGCTCACGGGATCGCGGTCGTCGCCATCGGAGAGTACGGTGGCGAAGAGCGTGATGGATCCGGAATGCAGCTGTCCGGCAACCTCGACCAATCGTGCGAGCTCCGCAAAGACGCTCGGTGGGAAGCCCCCTCGCCCGGTACTCTCGCCGGCGGCGACGCGGATCTCGCGCAGCGCCGCGGCGACGCGCGCGAGGCTATCGACGATCAAGACGACGTCCAGGCCACGATCGCGCAGGGCGCGCGCGTGTGCCACCGCGACGTGACACGCCATGAGGCGTTCGTGCGCCGCGCGATCGCTCGTCGCGCAGACGATCGTGCTACGCTCGCCACGCAGCGCGATCCAGCGCTGAGCCTCGCGGCCGCGCTCGCCAACGAGCGCGACGACCACGGCGTCCGCGGCGCAGCCGCCCACGATACTCTCGACGAAGACGCTCTTGCCGCTGCCGGGCGGTCCGAAGATTCCGGTGCGCGCGCCGCGCCCGATCGTGAGCAGCCCGTCGATGACGCGAATCCCGGTCCACAGCGGCACGTCAACCGGCGCGCGCTCGTCGGGAAAGGGCGCGGACGGTTCTAAGGTGACGAGCAGCCCGCGCAGCGCAGGGCCGCCGTCGAGCGGGGCGCCGAATGCGTCGATCGCACGCCCGAATGCACAGGTTCCCAGGTCGAGCGCGGGCCGTGCCGCGGTCATCGCGAGGCTTGCAGGACCGCGTCCAGACGCGAATCCATGCGCAGATCTATGGTTCCGATGCGCAGCTCGAGCACGGCGTCTCCCCGGCAGAGCGCGCCGTCGGCAACGACCGCGATCGGCAGATCCGCGAGCGTGCCGGCCTCCGACGGATGAGCGCGCAGCGCGAGCGCCTTTTCGCCGGCGAACCGCTCTAGCGCACCGGCAACGATCCCGGCGATGTCGGCCGGCTGCAGCCGGAGCTCCCGCGCAAGAACGTCGCGGGCGATCTCCGGCAACAGACGCGCTACCGCTACGTCGACCGCGTCGGCCAAGCCGGCGCGGAATCGGCGCGCCGCCCGGATCGTTTCCTCGCAGTCGGGTGCGGCCGGTGCAACGGCGGGCGCCTCGACCGCCGCGACCTCCGGCTGGCACGGCGCCGGGCGCAGGAACACGTCCAGCGGAACGAACTCGTCACGCACGCGGATGCAACAGCTCCTGCGCATCCTCGAGCAGCGGCGAGTGCCGGCGCTGCATGCGGCTGACGATCGCTTCACGCTCGTGGGGCGGATACAGCTCGAGCACGGCGGTCGCGGTCGCCGCCGGCAGAGCGCTGATGATAGCCGCGGCCGCATGCGGCGGCTCGCGCTCGAGCATCGAACGAACGCGTCCCGGTGCGAAGCCTTCCGCGGCCTTCGACGCGCGGGCGAGCATGGCGCGCTCCGCCAGTTCCCGTACGAGCGCGACGACTGGAGGCAGCGCGAGCCGGGCGCAGGCGACGAGCCCAATGGTCAAGATAACGACCGGCGCGAGCGGGACGATAGCGCCATAGAGAAGCCACCAAACGTCCTTGCGCGCGACGGGAGCGCTGCGGAAGTCGACGGCCTCGACCGCAAGGGCGTCACCGCGGCGAGCATCGTAGCCGACCGTCGCCGCGGCGAGCTCGCGCACTTTCGCGAGGTCGAGCGCACGCGTCGCGTCGACGAACACCGCCGTCGAGAGGCGCTTGATCGCTCCGGGCGGCATGCGCGAGACGAGCTCGCGCGTCTCGCTTCCACGATCCTCGCCCTGCTCGACGTGCCGATAGCGTTTGCCGCTTCCGTCGTAGCTTTCGCTGCGGTGCACTGCGGCGATCGCCTGCGCGCCCAGCGGCGCGCGACGCACGTCGCGTTCCGAATATTGCGTGCCGTCGTACTCGGCCCGTACGCGCACGATCGCTGCGCCGTCGCCGAACGCCACGTCGAGCGCCGATTGCAGCGAGCGCTGCAGGTCGACGGCATCGTCACCGACGCGAGCATCATCGGCGAGCGCAAAGCCGCGGTCGTCGAGAATGGTAACCCGCGAAGGCCGAAGCTCCGGCACGCTCGCCGCCACGAACGTGCGAATGCCGGCCACGGCCTCGTGCGAGAGCTGCGTACCGGTACGCAGCCGCAGCCGGACGCTCGCGCTGGCGTCCTGCGAGCTCTCGTCCGCGAACTCGGCCGGCTTTCCCGGCGCGACGATAACGCGGGCATCGTCCACGCCGTCGATGCCGCGCAATCCAGCTTCGATGTCGCCCGATAGCCCTGCGCGTGTCTGCGCGTCGACGACCGATTGCGGCGTGAGCACGCCGATGCCGGCCAGGGCCTCGCCGGTGCTATAGAGGTGCTGATGCGGCACTCCGGCAAGCGAGAGCCGCAGCAACATATCGTTGCGGCGCGCCGCGTCGACGACGACGTTGTCGGCCGTCGGCGTAAATGGCACGTTCCAGCCCGCCAATCGTTCCTCGACTTCGGTAAGCTGCTCGGGATGCAGCGGCGCAGCGAAGAGCGCCGACCGTGACGGGTGCCCCAGCAGTATCACGCCGATTACGACGGCGGTGGCGGCGACCGCGAGGGCGCTTGCCGCCCAGCGCGCGGCCCTCGGGAGGGCATTCCATCGCGTCAACAGCTGCGCCAGCGCAAGCATGCTGCTAGATTTGCATGTTCAGTACGGATTGAATCGCCTGCGTGAGACGCTGCGCCGCGGCCGCCGCGACCGACAGCGCGACGTCGGCCCGGGCGCGCTCATAGACGGCCGTTTCGAGTGTCCCTGCGCCGTACGCGAACGCGTCTTCCGCTCGAGTCGCGCCGCCCAGCACGTTTCCAACCGCATCGAGCGCGCGCGCGAAGTCCGCGCCGTGGCCCTGCGCACTCGGCGAGGGTGGGAGATCCGGCACGATCGGCTCGACCGTCACAGCCGCTCCAACTCAATGGTCCGCTCGGCGAGCGTCTTCCCGACGTCGAAGATCGATGCATCGGATTCGTATGCTCGTGAGGCGTTCATGACGGCGATCATCTCGGTGAGAATGTCGACGTTCGTTCCGCGTTCGGTGTGCGTCCCGGTGAAGTCGACGCGAGCGTCACCCTCGTCGGAGTCGAGCACGCGGAAGTCGGGAATCATGCGGGTGTAATCGGCGTTTGGGCCGGCCGCCTCGGCGGCGGCGACGTTGCGAGCCGCGACGTCGAGCGCCGCACGCTGCGCGTCCATGCCGCTGGCAGCCGCGTCCAACAAGTCGATTGTCATTTGGCCACCGCCTTGATCTCCGCGAAGCGTGCCCGCTCTGCGCCGAGCAGTGCCTCGGTGAAGATCGCGGCCTGCGCGGTTTGCGCCATCGCGGCGTCGGCGGAGCGCCCCGGTGCGGAACCCGAGTTCGCCCGAGCGACGGCGGCCTGCGCGTCGCGCAGGCGCGCGTGGGCGGCGGCCATGGCTTCACGAAGAGAGTCTCCAACGTCAAACATGCGATTATCGTAACGAGGCGGTTTGACTGCGGGGCATACTTGGATTTGCCGCGATGTGACGTGAGAGCCGGATGAAGATTAAGTTGGAACAGGCTAATTAAGGGGTAAGAATAGGGTTGAAACCGCTATTGCCGCCGGGTCCGCCGGGTAAGGACGAGTGGGCACTAGGCTATAATGGTGCGTGGAAAAGGAGGAAACGTGCGAATTACAAGATCGCTTCCCGCAATCATCGCGGCAATACTCATCACCGCAATACCACTGCCTTCGCCGGCTCAATTTACGGTCGGCGTGGGCTTTACGATCGGCTCGCCGCCGCCGCCGCTGCCGGTCTATACCATGCCTCCGGCGCCCTACCCGAACTATCAGTGGACCCCCGGCTACTGGGCCTGGGGACAGGCCGGTTATTACTGGGTGCCTGGCGTGTGGGTGGCTCCCCCGACCATCGGCGTGTATTGGACGCCGGGCTACTGGGGCTACTCGGGCGGCTACTACGGCTGGAACGGCGGCTACTGGGGCGCGTCGGTGGGCTTCTACGGCGGCGTTAACTACGGCTTCGGCTACCCCGGCACCGGCTTCTACGGCGGCACGTGGTCCGGAGGCAACTTCAACTACAACACGGCCGTCGTCAACGTCAACCGGACCGTCATTCACAACACCTACAACAGGACGGTCATCAACAACTACAACCACTCTCGCGTGAGCTACAACGGCGGCCACGGCGGCGTCACCGCTCGGCCGACGACGGCGCAGATCGACGCGCGACGCAACGGCCGGGTGCCGACGACGGCTCAGGTGCAAACGGCGAAAGTAGCGGGTCAGGATCGCAACCTCTACGCCAACGTCAACAAGGGCAAACCGCCCGTTACCGCAGTGCAGAAACCCATCAGCGATCCGAAGCAGCTCCCGAAGTATGCGCCGGTAACAACTGCCGACAAGCAGGCTGCGCAGGCGAGCATGAAGGGAACTCCGGCTAACAAGGCGCCGGCAACCACGAATAAGATGGCGCCGGAACACAAGGCGCCGACAACCACGAATAAGATGGCGCCGGAACACAAGGCGCCGACGACCACCAACAAGGCGCCGACAACCACCAACAAGGCGCCGACGACTACCCACAAGCAGCCGCCGGCGAACAACACGATGACGTCGTCGCATCACCAGCCCTCGAACACGATGCAGTCGCAGCCGATGCATAAGCAGCCTCCCAGCGGTGCGATGCACAGCCAAGGCGGCATGCATCAGGGCGGCCAGCATCCGCCGGGTGGAGGCCAACCCCATCCTGCGGGAGGCGGTAAGCCTCCGGGCGGCGGCCAGGCGAATCCTAACGGAGGCGGCAAGCCTCCGGGTGGTGGCGGCGGCCAGGGTAAGAACAAACCCCCGCGCGGTTAAAGCTCCGTTCACAACCACAGGGACCCGATTATCGGGTCCCTGCTCCTTTTTACGAAATTAACGCGCGATCGGCAGGCCCTGGGCGTCGAGCGGAACGCCCAGCATCAGGCGCGTCACCTCGTCGTAGTTCGCGACGCCGGCCGCGATGCGGTTGGTCTTGAGATACGCGTTATAGGTGCGCCACGACCAGTGCGCGAGCAACGTGTTGATGTGCCGCGCGTTGCGCCGGCGCAGCGCCGCGAAATCTTGCCACACCGGCGAAACGAACTCGCGGTGCGCGTAATGCCGCTTCTGCGGAAGATAGAGGAACAGCTCGAACCATCCGGAGTACTGCACCGCCGGATCGGGCGAGCGCAGGCAGGTCAGAATGGCCAAGTAGTTGGCCTCGTCCTCGCGCGCGTAGGCCGCTACGTGGCTCCACTCGTGCGCCAGATCGAAGGGCCGTTCGAACCACAGCAAGTCCGACGCCATCGCGACGTTGAGCGTGAGCGGGTTGATGAAGCCGCTCGTTCCGGTCGCGACCATGAACGGGTCGGCCAGCGTGGGCTTCGTCGACCCGACGCGCGGCGTCCAATCGTCGCCCGCGCGCTGCACCGCCGGAAGCCACGTCGCGCGCAGCGCTTCGAGGTCGAGCGGCTGCGCCGCTCGGGCGTGCGCCGCCGCGGCCAGCGCGTTCATCTGCCCCATCGCACGCGCGCGCAAGACCGCCGCCGCCCCCGGCGTCACCCGCGCCGGAAAAAACTGCACGCGCGTCTCGAGCGGCGCGCGCGCGTAGCTCCATGCCCAGCTCAGTTCGAACCACACGGCGTAGATCCCGAGGACCGCGGCGCAGCTCAGGAGCAGGGCGGCGAGATCGGCCGCGCGCGATCGCGAGGGCGCGCGAACGAATCGAACGATCAGCGAGACGATCGCGGCTACGCCGAGAAGCGCGGCCGCGTCGCCGAGCGACCACGGCAGCGGATGCGTGAGCGCGAACGCGAAATGCGCCCAGCCGGGATACGCGCCGTTGACATAGACGCGCTCGATCCACCCGGGTGTTGGTTGAAACAGGAGGGCGAGCGCGCCGAGCGCGATCGCGATGAGCTTGACGGCGGTTTTTAGCGTTTGCTGTATTGGAAGCGCTTGCGCGCGCGCTTGCGGCCGTACTTCTTCGACTCTTTTTCGCGCGGATCGCGCGTGAGGAAGCCGTTGCGCCGGAGCGGTTCCTTCAGCGACTCGTCGATCGCGAGCAGTGCGCGCGCGATGCCGTGGCGGATCGCACCAGCCTGCCCGGTGATGCCGCCGCCCTGGGTCTTGACCGTGACGTCGAAGCGCGAGCCGCTCTGCGTGGCCTCCAGCGGCTGACGGACGATCTGCAGGAGCTGGGGTCGCGAAAAATAGTCGTCCAGCGCTTTTCCGTTGACCGTGATCACGCCCTGGCCCAGGGCAAGCTTCACGCGCGCGACGGCGCGCTTACGGCGGCCGGTGGATTGAACGACGTCGCTGACTTGATCCAACGAGAACTCCTACTTCGAGTCCGGAAGGGGCGCGGGATTTTGCGCTCCGTGCGGATGCTCTGCTCCGGCGTACACGCTCAAACGGCGCAGCTGCGCGTCGCGCATGCGGTTGGTCGGAAGCATGCCGCGCACGGCCTTCTCGATCAGCCGCTGCGGGTGTTTGTCCGCCATCTCGCGTGCCGTCTGCACCTTTAGGCCGCCCGGATAGTTGCTGTGGCGATAGTAGAGCTTCTGCTTCCACTTCTGACCGCCGAGCTCGACGCTCTCGGCGTTGACGACCACCACGTGATCGCCGCCGTCGATGTGCGGCGTCCAGGTCGGCTTGTGCTTGCCCGAAAGGGCGCGCGCGATCCGGACGGCGAGCGTGCCAAGCCGCTGGCCCGCCGCATCCACAATGTACCAGCGATGGTCGGCCTGAGCCGTCGTCTGCTGATAGGTGCGCACAACCCACGTATCCTACGGGAAGGCGCGCGGCCCGTCAAGGCGCCGCGGACGGCGAGCCCCTAAAAGAGCGGCGGCTCGGCGAAGGAGTCGTACCCGTCGTAGCTCACCCCGGCCAGGAACAGCCCGTGCGCGGGCGCTGTCGCGGTGCCGAGCGACCGGCCGGCTCGCAACGCTTCGGCCAGCTGTTCCGGACGGCGGCGGCCGCCACACTCCAGCAGCGCGCCGACGACCGCCCGCACCATGTGGCGCAGGAACGCCTTGGCCGCCAGCTCGATGCGGAGCAGGTCCCCGCGCGCGCTCGATCTCGAGGCGCACGATGCTGCGCACCGCCGGCGCCGTGGCGGCGGCGACCAGGGGCGCGAAGTCATGCTCGCCGACCAGGCAGGCGCCGGCCGCGCGCATCGCCGCGAGGTCGAGCGGGCGTGCCACGTGATAGGCATAGCGCGCCAGCAGGGCGCCGCGTTCGCGACGGTTCAGGACGGCGTAGACGTACGTCCGCTCGAGCGCCGAGAAGCGTGCCGAAAAATCGCCGTCTACCTCAGCGACGTCGCGAACGCAGCAGTCGCGGGGCAGTAGCGCGTTGAGCGCGAGCGCTAGGCGTTCCAACGGAAACCGCCGGCTCGCCGAAAACGACACGACCTGCCCGCTGGCATGCACGCCCGCATCGGTTCGCCCGGCACCCGTGATCTTGATCGGCTCCGCGAAGAGCGTCGCGAGCGCGGTCTCCAGCGTGCCGGCGACGGTGCGCAGCGCCGGCTGCCACTGAAACCCGCAGAACTCCGTGCCGTCGTATTCGACGGTGAGGCGCAGGTGGATCAGGATTACCTGGCGGCGGCCATGGTGAAGTGCGCGCGGCGCAGCTCGCCCTGCGCGCGCGCGAAGTCGCGGCGGAACGCGGCGTCCTGCATCATCACGTAAGCGGCCAGCGTCCCGGCCGTCCATCCCGACGCGATGTCGGTCGGATAGTGCAGCCCCATCAGGATGCGGTTCGCGGCGAAGATGCGCGCCTGCGAGAAGATCGCATAGCGGTGCTCCGGCAGCAGCTGCGACAGAACGATCGCTGACGAGGACGCGAACGCGGCGTGTCCGCTTGGATACGAGCGCTTCTTTCCGGCGCCGTCGGGACGCGGCCGCTCCCAGTACTCCTTCGCCGATGCGACGAGCCGTCGCACGTCGGCGCCAATATGCTCGAAGAACGCGGCGGTCAGCGGCAGGCGATCCGGCGTAAAGCCCGGGCCGACCGACGGCGCAAAGAAAAAGACGCTGCGCGCCGACGCCTCGCGCGCCTCGAGCAGCTGCGCGGGACTGCGCGCCGCGACCGCCGCTCGGACCTCGTCCATGTCCGCAAGCGCCTCGGGCGAGCCGGACTGGGGCGGCGGCGGCAACAGGCTCGTGAGGTCGATCCGCCGCGGGTCGATATAATAGTAGCCGGTCGCCGTTTCGGGCGACAGCGGCGCGAGCGCGGTCGCGGCGACCACGAGCACGAGGATCGCGACGCGACGCGATAGCGTCATCCGTGTTGGCGCTGCAGCGGGAAGAGCAGCACGTCGCGGACCGAGCGCTGATTGGTGAGCAGCATGATGAGCCGGTCGACGCCCACGCCGATCCCCGCGGTCGGCGGCATGCCGTACTCGAGCGCGCGAACGTAATCCCAATCCGGCTCCGGAATCTCTTCGTTGCCGGCGAGCCGCTCCGCGACTTGCGCATCGAAGCGCGCGCGCTGGTCGTCGGGATCGTTGAGCTCGGTGAACGCGTTGGAGATCTCCATGTTGGCGCAGAACAACTCGTAACGGTCCGCGATCTCGGGATCGTCCGCGCGCCGCTTCGCGAGCGGCGAGATCACGACGGGATAGCCGGTGACGAACGTCGGCGCGATCAGGCGCGGCTCGACGACGCGCTCGAAGATCTTGTCGAGCGCGTGGCCGTGCGTCGGCGACGCGGGCAGGCCGAGCTCGCCGAGGATCTCCGCGGACGCCGCCGTGTCGAGTAGCCGTTCGCGCGTGTATTGCGCGCCGCCGTACCGCGCCAAGGCCTCCAGGTACTCGATGCGTGCGAAGGGCCGCCGGAAGGAGATCGTCGCGTCGCCGTGCGGCAGATCGGTGCCGCCCTCGGTGGCGACCGAGACGAGATGCGCGATCAGCGCCTCGTTGAACTCCATCATGTCGGAGACGTCCCAATACGCGGCGTAGAGCTCGAGCATCGTGAACTCGGGGTTGTGGGTCGTGTCGATGCCTTCGTTGCGGAAGATGCGGCCGATCTCGTAGACGCGCTCGAGGCCCGCGACGATCAGCCGCTTGAGGTTGAGCTCAGTCGCGATACGCAGCTGCATCGCCTTGTCCAACGCGTTGCAGTGCGTGACGAACGGCCGCGCGGCCGCACCGCCCGCGAGGTGCAGCAGCGTCGGCGTCTCCACCTCGTAGAACCCGTGCGAATCGATGAACCGGCGCATCTCCGCGATCAGCCGGCTGCGCATCACCAACGCATCGCGCACGTCGGGGTTGACGATCAAGTCGACGTAGCGCTGCCGGTAGCGCTTCTCGATGTCTTGCAGGCCGTACCACTTGTCCGGCAGCGGCCGCAGCGCCTTACCGATCGCGCTGAACTTGGTGACGTGGAGCGTCAGCTCGCCGAGCTTGGTGCGAAACATGTAGCCGCGCACGGCGACGAGGTCGCCGCGATCGAGGTCGTTCCAGTCGGCGAAGCCCTCGTCGCCGACGTCCTGCTTGCGCACGTAGAGCTGCAGGCGGCCCGTGCGGTCGGCGAGGTCGGCGAAGATCGTCTTGCCCATCGTGCGCTTCGAGAGGAGCCGCCCCGCGAGGCTCCACGCCTCGGCGGCCGCATCCTGTCCCGGAACGAGGAAGCCGTAGCGCTCGGATAGCTCGGCGGCGGTCGCGTCCACGTCGGCGCGCCGCTGCGCGAACGGATCCTTTCCCCGAGAACGCAAGGCGGCCAGATTCTCACGTCTGGCCGCCACGAGCGCTGCTTCGGTCTTGCCGAATTCTTCCAAGAAGATCCCTTTAGTTGTCTATGAAGCTTTCTTTGCGGCCTTTTTGGGTGCGCTGCTCTTGATGGATTCGATCTTGTATTTGACGAGCCCGCGCGGCGTCGCGACGTCGACGGTCACGCCCTTCTTGTGGCCCATCAACGCGCTGCCCAGGGGCGACTCATTGGAGATGCGACGATTCGGCGGGTCGGCCTCGGCCGAGCCGACGATCGAAAACTCATAGGTCTCGTCGTTCTTGAGGTCCTTGACCTTGACGACCGCGCCGAGGTGCACCTCATCGGCGGCGTACTCCGACTCGTCGATGATGCGAGCGTTGCGAATCATCGCCTCGAGCTTCAGAATGCGGCCCTCGATGAACGCCTGCTCTTGCTTGGCGTCCTCGTACTCGGCGTTTTCGCTCAAGTCGCCGTACTCTTTGGCCTGACGGATGCGGTCGTTCACCTCTCGCCGATGGACGCTCTTGAGCTCGTCGAGCTCACGCTCCAGCTTCGACAGACCTTCCGCGGTCAGGACGATCTCCTTGTCGTTCAACCTGTAGACCCTCACCGGGGTTCAAGGGCGAACCCCACAGCACGCTATGGCGCATTCTCCAACGCTGGCGCGGTTTGTTCTAGGGGGCCGCTTTAAGGCCTCCTGCACACCGGAGGCCTGCCGCCCGGAGTATACCCGGGCCCTAATCCGCCTTAACGACGCGGGGTTTCAGCCGCAGCTCGTGCAGCACGCGTTCGTAGTCCGCGGGCACCACGTCGCTCCAGCGCTTCCCCAGTAACGCCAACAACGCCGCCTCCAGAACGTTGGTTCCGAACGACCGGCCCGCAAGATCGGGAGTCGTCGTAATCAGCATCCGGATGCCGCGCGCGGTGAGCTCCTCGACGTTGCCCTGCGTGACCGTGTTCGTCAAGATGATCTTTCCGTCGAGCCGCTCGGGCATGAACTGGCGCATGAAATGGAAGTCGCCGGCGATGATATCGGCGTCGTGATAGTACTGCGGATATTTCGGCTCGGGCGGCTTCTCTTGCTTCTTTCCGGTCGGGTAGAAGAACTGAAACGGCAGCTTGCACGCATCGGGAAGATACTTCTCCGCCATGCGCTCGAACTCGTGCAGGTCGCGCACCGGCATGTCCTTGTCGAGCGCGAAGATGAAGTCGCCGAACAGGACGTCGGCACCCGCATCCACGAGCGCCTGTGCCATGCCGAAACGATCCAGCGCGCTGACCATCAGCACGTTCTTGCCGCGCAGGTCGATACCGAGCTCGTCCCGCATGAAACGCACGGCCTCGCGTTCCAGCGTGTTCTTCAGCCCACTGCCGTCGACGATGGGCGTCACCTGGGCCGCCTCGAGGAGACGCAAGCCGTCGCGCAGCGCGTAGCGATGGCGTCCGGCATAGAGATACACGTCGATGCCGCCCAAGCCGATCGCATCGACCCTGCCGTCGAGCTCGCGCACCTTGGCGATGGCCGCGTCGAGCTTGCCGTCCATCCCGATCCGCGAGATGTCGAACTCTTCGCCGAGGAAGCTCACCTGCGCGCGATGGTCGCGACTGCTGGAACCCAGCGACACCGAAACGACGCGCTTCATGAGGTCACTCCGCTGAGAGCCTTGGCTGCCTCTCGGGTGGCGGCGAGTTTCTCGGGCGTGATCGCCGCGTCGAAGGCACGCATGTCCGCGAGCGTAAAGCCGCAGCGCTCCGCCATCTCTGAGATCTCGACGACGCGATCGAGGCGGATGCCGCGCCCGAGCGTGTACGGCTCCAGACGCCCCTCGAGCGCGAGGATCATCGTCTCGCTCATGCATGCGAGCGCCGTGTGCGGCGGGAGGTTCAGGTCGAACTCCGTCCCGGGCTCGCGCACGCGCTCGAAGCGCGGGCTTCCCGGCACGACCATGTTGCCGCCCTCGACGACGAGCACGTCGGGACGCTGCTCTGCGACACGGCGGCTGACGTCGTGCGGCAGCGACAGCTCGCAGACCACGGCGCCGGTCCGCAGGTCCTCCGGCGCGATGACGTCCTGCGTCGAGCTCGTGGCGGTCAAGATCAGTCGCGCGGAACGCACGGCCGACGGCAGGTCGGTCGTGTGCTCGCTTTCACACGGCAGCGTCGCGGCGACGGACTCGTGGAACTTGCGCAGGCGCGTCTCGTTGCGCGCGACGAGCACCATGCGCTTGACCTTCGGCGCGATGAGCTGCACGCACGCGGCGCCGATCGAGCCGGTCGCACCGACGACGACCGCCGACGACGATGACGGATCGATCCCCATCTCCTGCGCGCCGCGCCAGAGACTCTGCACGCCCGCAGCGATCGTCAGGGAGTTGCCGGTCGTCACGGGTATCGGCGAACGCTCGTTGATCGTGACGCCCGCGTCGCCCACGACGGCGGTGAACGCGCCGAGGCCCGCCACGTCCGCGCCGAGCTGCGCGCCGATCTCGATCGCGCCAATGACGCGCCGGTAGACCTCCTCGCGCGGAAAATCCATCAGCTGCTGCGGCAAGAGCGGCGCCGCGACGAACCAGCCCTCGGTCTCGCGCCCGTCGGGCGCGCGCACGCCCGTAACGTGCACGGCGGCGTAGGGCGGCATCCACTCCATGATCTTGCGCAGGATCGGCTCGCCCTTGCCCTTGGCGCCCGGCTCGTAGCGCGCGATATCGTCGAACGAGAGCGGGTGGATGACGAAGCAGAATTTGTTCACGCAGTGCCGCACTCTACGCCCGGTCGGAGAGCAGCAGCGCGTGGGTGTCCTGCGGCGTGCCGGCCACGCCCACCGGCGGCAGCTCGTTGACGGCCTTCCAAAGGTCGAGCGAACGCCCGCCGTCGTGCATCAGGTGCGCGCCGGGCGCGTGGCGGTACCCGATCGCCGACGCCGGCTGCGCCGCCTCCTTGGCTTGATCCCAGAGCAGAATGCTCTCGTACGAGTCGGTGATGGACTCGGGCGCCCACGTATCGGCCGCTTCGAACGACGGCTCCTCGGTCGCGCGGCACACGACCGACAGATAACCCGACTCGAACTCGCCCGTGAAGCGCGTCGAGTCGTCGAGTGCGTACGGATGGTAGAGACAATCGATCGGCAGAAGCTTGAAGTAGCGGAGCAAGTAGTCGTACAGAGGAATCGACGGATACCAGTACGTCGTGGCCTCGCGCTGGAGCTTGCCGCGATCGTTGAACTCCATCGAAAAATCCGGTCGCCTGACGACGTTCGTCGAGACGATCATCAGCCCGTTCTTTTTTAGCAGCGGGCGGAGCCCGGCGAGCACGTGCATCGGCGAATAGACGTGATACAGCACGCCCGATAAGTTGATCAGGTCGAACCCCTTATTGCCCAGCTTTGCGCTGACGTCGTACAGCGACCCGATCTGACGGAACTTGAAGTTGACGCCGAAGAGCCTGCGAACCGCCTGCATCTTCTCGTAATTGTACAGGTGCGGGTTGGTCGCGATCACCTCGCGGGCGCCCTGCCGGCACATGAGGATGGGCATCAGACCCTCGACGCTGCCGATGTCCAGGCAGTCGCAGCCGGTCAGATCGGCATTGCGCATCAGCATGCGTGGCAGCAGCGGAAAGTCGGCCGGAAACGACGAGCTGGTCATCACTCCGGGGGCCAGCTCGAAGCTGTAGTACCACCACTGATTGAACAGCTCGGAGTCGCGCATGCCCTCGGGTGTGGCCGGGAGGCGCCGGCCCATCGAACGCGCGGAGAACCACGCCAGGAGCATGCGGCTGAAGACCGACCCGCGCTCGAAGAGCCTTCGCCTGACGAACCGCTTGAACATCGGCGAATTGAGGAACCGCTCGTATTTCATCGTTGCTCCGCTTGGCGTTTGAGCGCGGCCAGCATCATCTCGCTGTTCTCGCGCACCTTCTTTTGCAATGTTGGCCCGATCAGCTCGGCGAGCGTCGGAACGCCGAAATCGTAGTCGACGCCGAGCACGACGTGCGTCGCGCCGTCGCGGTGCTCGAACGTCCATGCCCCCTCGAATTTGTCGAGGTCGCCCTCCAGCAGCCGGTACTCGATCCGCAGCGCCTCGTCGTCGAAACGATCCTCTTCCGTCCACTCGATCGGAGCCTCCTCGACCAGCGTCTTCCAGCGCGAGATCGCGCCGTCGGCGCGGCGCTCGAGGATCGTCACCGTCTCGACGTCCGGCATGAACTGCGGAAACCGCTCCTGGTCCTTGGCCAGCTCGTAGACGACTCGCGCGGGGGCGTCGATCACGATTCTGCTCTCGACATACGGCATCGGTTACGCGCAGAGGTCGCCGAGCTTTTCGTAGGCCGCGGCCACGCCCGAGCGCAGCGCCTCAAGCGCGCGGTCGATCTCCGGCTCCGTCACGATGAGCGGCGGCTCGAGGCGAATGACGCGCTGCTGGTTGAGCGTCCAGGCCGCCGTGACGCCGGCCTTGAGCATCTCGGGGATGACGTACCCCCCGTAACCCTCGTGCGTCAGCTCCACGCCCACCAACAGCCCGAGGCCGCGCGCCTCGCGCACCACGGCGGGAAACTCGTCCGCGACGGCGCGCGCGCCGCTCAGCAGCCGTTCGCCGCGCTCGCGCGCTCTTTGCGCGAGTCCATCCTCTTCGAGCACGTTCATCGCCGCCAGCGCGGCCGCGCATGCGATCTCGCCGCCGCCGAACGTAGACGTGTGCGCGAGCGGCGCGTCGCCGTACGCGCGTTCCCACACGTTCGGGCGTGCGATAAAAGCGCCGACCGGAACGACGCCGCCGGAGAGTCCCTTGGCGAGGGTCATCACGTCGGGCACGACGCCGTCGCGGTCGCACCCGAAGCGATAACCGCAGCGCCCAAGACCGGTCTGGACCTCGTCCGCAACGAATAGCGCGCCGGTTCGATCGCACGCCTCACGCACGGCCCTCAGATACCCCGCGGGCGGGACGTTGATTCCGCCCTCGCCTTGAACCGGCTCGACGACGAAGGCCGCCGCATCCTGCAGCGCCGGCTCCAGCACGTCCGAATCGCCGTAGGGTATCGAGACCGAGTCGGCCAGCAGCGGACGAAACGGCGACTGGAAGCTTTCACGCCCGCTGACGGAGAGCGCGCCGAGCGTCTTGCCGTGATACGCGTCGATCGTGCCGACGATCTTCGCGCGCCGAGTCGCTGCGCGCCCCAGTTTGATCGCGCCCTCGATCGCCTCCGTGCCGCTGTTGCACCAGAATGAAATTTGCAGGTCGCCCGGCGCGAGCTCGGCGAGCCGGCGCGCGGCGCGCCCCAGCAGCACGTTGAACATCGTCTTGCCGGACAGCGCGATGAGCTCCAGCTGCGCGCGCACGGCCTCGACGACGCGCGGATGGCCGTATCCGAGCGTGAACACGCCGTAACCTCCCGCGAAGTCCAGGTAGGCCTTGCCGGTCTGATCCCAGATCGTGCAGCCTTGCGCGCGTACCTCGACGGGCGAACCCGAGAGCTTCATCACGCGCGCCAGCGGCGGATTGACGAACCGCTTGTAGTTCTCGTACGTCTCGGTCGCCAGCGCTTGCGGCGATGCCGCGCCGTAGAGATCGCGCCCTTGCTCGATCACGTCTATGCGGCGACCGGCGGCGCGAGCTCTAGCCGCGCGATCGTCTCGTCAATTGTTGCGATCGTCTCGGCGGCCGAATCGAGGCGCATGATTCGCTCACGCAGCGATGCCGCACCGGGGATGCCCTTGAGATACAGCGCGACGTGTTTGCGCATCTGCGGAACCGCGCGCGGCTCGCCGAGCTCGTCCACCATCCGGCGATAATGCACGAGCGCGAAGCGCAAGCGATCCGCCGCGGCGGGCAACGGCTGCGGCTCGCGTTCCTCCATCAGATCGCGAATCTGCGAGATCAGCCAGGGATTGCCGAGCGTGGCGCGCCCCAGCATTATGGCGTCGACGCCGGTGTCGCGCATGCGCCGAATCGCGACGTGCGGGTCGTCGAGGTCGCCGTTGCCGATCACGGGAATGTCGACGCCGGACTTGAGCCGAGCGATGTGCTCCCAATCGGCCTCGCCCTTGTAGAACTGCTTCGCGGTGCGCGCGTGGAGCGTGACGGCCCGCACGCCGGCGTCTTGCGCGCGCCGCGCGACGTCGTCGTAGACGAGAGCGTCTTCGGTCCAGCCCAGTCGCATCTTCATCGTTACGGGGCAATCCACCGCGTCGACGACGGCGCGCATGATCGCCTCGCAGCGCTCGGGATCGCGCAGGCAAGCGGAGCCGCCGTTGGTCTTCGTGACCTTCGGCGCTGGGCAACCGAAGTTGATGTCCACGATATCCGCACCACACTCGCGCACGACCTTCGCCGCGAGCGCCATGGTCGCGGGGTCGTCGCCCCAGAGCTGCGTCGAGACCGGCTTCTCGAGGCCGTGCTGGTCGATCATCTCCATCGTGCGGCGGCTGCCGTACGCGAGCGCGTTGGACGAAACGAACTCCGTTACGGTCAGCCCAAGGCCGAAGGGGCGGTAGAGCGCACGCATGGTTCGGTTCGTAACGCCGGACATCGGCGCCAGAATCAGAGGCGGCCAAATTTCGATCGAACCGATGCACAGCGGCGCGGGACGCATGGGCTAACTCTTAAACGGCTCGTCGCCGCGCGCCTCGGCGTCGTGGAACAGGCGCAAGCCCGTCAGGCTGAGGTGGGGAGCGATCTCATCGACGATCGGCGTCTGCCTGGCGACGATCTCGGCGAGACCGCCGGTGGCGACGACGCGAGCGGGGGCGTCCATCTCGCTGCGCATGCGCGCGACGATGGCTTCCGTCTGCCCGGCGAAGCCGTAGACGATGCCACTCTGCAGCGCCTCCACCGTGTTGCGCCCGATCGCGCGACCCGGCGCCTCGAGTGCGATCTGCGGCAGCTTCGCGGTGCGTCCGATCAGCGCGTCGATCGAGACCGTCACGCCCGGAGCGATCGCGACGCCGAGATATTCGCCTGCGGCCGAGATCGCGATGAACACGGTCGCGGTGCCGTAGCTGACGACGACGAGCGGCGCGCCGAAGCTGCTGCGCGCTCCGATCGCGGCGGCAACGAGATCCGCACCCATCTCGGACGGGTTCTCGGTTACGATCGGGATCAGGCGTTGCGCCTCCGGCTTCAAGAACGCCGGCGCGACGCCGAAGAAGCGTTGACACGCCGATTCCAGAACCGGATCGAGCTTCGGCACGACGCTCGCGATCGCGATCGCGCTGATCGCGCGCGTCTCGACGCCGCTGGTAGCGAAGAGTTGCGTGAAGAACACGCCGTACTCGTCGGGAGTGCGCCGCAGCTCGGTGGTAACGCGCCACGTGTGCTTCAGCTCGCTTTTAGAAAAACAGCCGAGCTTCGTCTCCGTGTTGCCGACGTCGATCGTCAGGAGCATCGCATCAGCTCCTCGATCGCGTCGAGCAGGCGCGCAGCCAGCGTCGCCTTGCCGGCGCGGCCCAGCTCGCGGCGCCCCGCCTCTCCCCAGAGCAGCACGAGCGCGTTATCGCCCGCGCCGAAACCGCGTTCGCCCGACACGTCGTTCACCGCGATCGCATCCAGGTTCTTCGCGCGCAGCTTCTCTCGCGCGCGCTCCTCGTGGCGGTCCGTTTCGGCCGCGAAGCCAACCAAGAATCCGGAGCCCTTGCGGCGTCCCAGCTCCGCGAGCACGTCGGGGTTGGGCGTCAGCCGCACCGTGAGATCCTCGCCGGTCTTCTTCACCTTCGCGTCGGAGCGCTGCGCCGGGCGCCAGTCGGCGACGGCCGCCGTTGCGATCGTGAGGTCGGCGCCCGCCGCGTGCTGGAGCGCGGCGTCATAGAGCTCGCTCGCGGTCGTGATGCGCACGACGTCCACGCCGGCGGGCGGCTCGAGCAGCGTGGGCCCGAGCAGCAGCGTCACTTGCGCGCCGCGCAGCGCCGCCTCGCGCGCGAGCTCGATGCCCGTCGCGCCGCTCGACGCGTTGCTCAGAAAGCGTATCGGATCGAACGCCTCGCGCGTCGGACCGGCCGTTATCGCGACGCGTTTGTCGCGCAGCGCCGCTCGCCGCGCCAGGGCTCCCTCGAGCGCACCGAGGAGCCGCTCCTCGGAGGCGAGCCGGCCGACGCCGACGTCGCGCTCCGCCAGGAAGCCGCGCTCCGGTTCGACGATCTCGTAACCTCGCGTGCGCAACGCCGCGATATTCGCCTGCGTCGCGGGATCTTCGTACATCGCGTCGTTCATCGCCGGCGCGAGAAGGCGCGGAATGCGTGCGGCGAGCAGCGCCGTCGTGAGCAGATCGTCGGCGATGCCGGCGGCGAGCTTCGCGATGATGTTTGCCGTCGCCGGCGCCACGAGTGCAACGTCGGCTTCGCGCACGAGCCGGATGTGCGGGATACGCTCGGGGGCGTCCCACAGCGACGTGTAGACCGGCCGCGCCGTCAGCGACGCGAAGGTCAGCGGCGTGACGAACCGCTCGGCCTCGGCCGTCATCACGACGTCGACGACCGCGCCGCGCTGCACGAGCGTGCTCGTGAGCGCCGCCGCCTTATAGGCCGCGATCCCGCCGCTGACGCCGAGGAAGATACGCGCCCCGTTCATTCCGCTAACACGTTGTCGATCAGCCGCGTCGAGCCGAAGCGCGCCGCGCCCAGGATGAGCGCCGGCGAGCGCGGTCGCTCGAGCGAAGCGAACGTGTCCGGATCGACGATCTCGAGATAGTCGAGCTTCGCAGCCGGACTCAGCGCGGCGGCGCCCGCGGCGACCGCCTCGGATTTGGAACTGCCGCGCGCCAGCGCGTCGGCTACGGCCACCAGCGCGCGATGCAGCGTCGGCGCATCCGCACGCCGGCCGGCGTCGAGATATCGGTTGCGGCTCGACATCGCGAGGCCGTCCTGCTCGCGCACCGTCGGCACGATCTCGAGCTCCACCGGAACGTTGAGGTCGCCGATCATCTTGCGCAGGATCGCGGCCTGCTGCGCGTCCTTCTGTCCGAGGAAGAGCAGGTCGGGCCGAACGATGTTGAGCAGCTTCGCCATCACCGTTGTGACGCCGCGAAAATGGTGCGGCCGCACAGCGCCCTCCAGGATCTCGCCGAGCGGGCCGACGTCCACATAGCTCGTGAAGTCCGGGGCATACATCGCCGCCGCCTCGGGAATGAAGAGCGCGTTGACTCCCGCGGCGGCGAGCTTGGTGCGATCGCCGGCCTCGTCGCGCGGATAGGCAGCGAGATCCTCGTTTGGGGCGAACTGCATCGGGTTGACGAAGATCGACGCCGCCACGGAGGCCGACCTCTGCCGCGCCCGCCGTACGAGCTCGAGGTGACCGGCGTGTAGCGCGCCCATCGTCGGCACGAATCCGAGCGGGCGCGGCAACGCATCAAAAAGCACGCGCGCCTGCGTGACGGTGCGAGCCGTTTCCATACGACGTTACGTTCGGGTTACCCGAAGCACGGTGCGGCCCACGACGAACGGGACGCCCACCGGCAGAGGCACCGCGCCGACCACGGCCTTGTCGCCGAGCCGCGTACCGTTGCGGCTGCGCAGATCCGTGAGTCGGATCGCACCCGCGTCGATCCGAAGCTGGGCGTGCCGGCGCGAGACGTAGCGGTCCAGGGCGAGACAAGCCTCCGCCAGGGCGTCGTCGCGGCCGATCGTGATCTCACGCTCGAACGCCCACGTCTTGCCGTCGAGCGGACCGCTGAGCACTTCGAGCAGGTACATGGCTGCCAGCCCTTCTCTAGCCGATCCGGCCGCCTCCTGGCGTTCGTATGACTAAGAATCGGGCCCGGCCCTGACGATTACTAAGACGGAAGGCATGAGCGACCGAATTGACGAGCTGATCGATCTGCTCGAGGCGGAGCCGGAGGGGCTCCGCGCCGCGGAGTTTCTCCAGGTCCAGGACGTCCTCGGCGGCCTGGCCGGCAAGCGCGTCGCGGAGGCGGCGATCGAGGAGACGCGCGTCGTGGTCACGACCACCGACGGGTGCCGCTACTACTTCTACGGGTTCCTCGGCTCGCATGAGAGCGCGCGCGCCGCAAACAGCGCGCCGAGATAGGCGTGCGCGGCGGTAACCCCGCCCTGCACATAAACCTCGAACGGCGCGCGCATCGGCGCGTCGCATGACAGCTCGATGGTCGAGCCGCTGACGAACGCGCCGGACGACATGATGACGGGTTCCGCATAGCCGGGTACCGGCCCCGGCTCGGGCCGAAAGCGTGCGTTGACGGGCAGCGCGGCCTGGAGTCCCGCCGCGAACGTAGCGACCAGCTCGGGCTCGCCGAGGCGGATGGCCTGCACGATATCCGTGCGCGGCGCGCCCGCAACGGGATCGACCACGAAGCCGAGCCGTTCGAACAGCGCCGCGAAGAAGTCCAGCCCGCGCAGACACTGCTCGACGATCGCGGGCGCGAGGAAGAGCCCGTGCACGAGCGCGCGCCCGAGCCCGAGCGACGGCCCGAGCGCCGCACCCAACCCGGGGGCGTAGAGCCGCGCCGCGACGCGCTCGACGAGGTCCGCGCGACCGGCTACGTAGGCGCCGGCGGGCGCCAGCGACCCGCCCAGATTCTTGATCAGGGAGCCCATAACGAGGTCCGCGGCGGGCTCGCGATCCTCGACGAGCTCGCCGTAGCAGTTGTCGACGAGCACCGTTACCTCGGGAGCGGCGGCCTTGATCGCCGCGTACGCGCGCTCGCACTCGGCGACGAACAGCGATCGACGCGGCGCGTAGCCGCGCGAGCGCTGCACGAAAACGGTCGCAACATCGCCGGCCGCGAGCGCCGCGCCGACCGCGTGCAGATCGATGCCGCCGTCGCGCGCGAGCGCGAGCTCGCGGTACGCGATGCCTTCGCGAACCAGCGCGTGCGGCGCATCGCAGATGGCGTTGCGCAGCGTATCGTACGGCGCGCCGGAGATCGCGAGCAGCGTGCCGCCGGACGGCGTGCACGCCGCGAGCGAGGCGACGATTGCGTGCGTGCCGCTCACGATCGAGAGGCGCGCGATTACGCGCTCGGCGCCGAGCACGCGCGCCAGCAGGGACTCGTAACGCCCGCGCGCCGGGTCGTCGTAGCCGTAACCGAGGCCGCCCGCCAGATCGCTCTCCGCGATACCCTCGTCGAGAAACGCCTGCAGCACGCGGGAATGCACGCGCTCCTGAGCGGGATACGTTATCGTCGCCGTCCGCGCGTACGCATCGAGCGCCGCCGCGCGCAGATCTCCCGCGATGCCGAAGCGCTCGCACAGCTCCGCGATCACGGAGCCTCCCGGTCGCGAGCGCTTCGACTTCGCTCAGCACAGGCTCCGTCCAAGGAGATGTGTCGCTCGTATGCGCGCACGAAAGGGTAATAGATCACGGTCGCGAGGGCGATGTTGATTGCGGCGAGCGCGATCGCGCGAACGTCTTGTGTCGCCAGGTACGTCGAGATGAACGTCGGCACGGACGACGGAATGTAGAACGCCGCGCGCGAGACGAGCCCGGTGGCGACGGCCGCATAGGTGACGGTCGCGAGCACGAGCGGCGCGCCGACGAACGGCACGACGAGATGCGGGTTGAAGACGACCGGTGCCGCGAAGAGCAACGGCTCGTTCAGATTGAAGAGAGACGGGATGAACGTCGCGCGGCCGACACGGCGCAGGCGCGGAACCGCAGAGATGGCGAGGAGTCCCGCGAGCGGCAGCGTCGCGCCGGCTCCGCCCGGGAATACGAAGAGAAACAGCGAGATCACGACGATGTACGGCAGCGGCGCGTGCGCCGTAAACGCGTGCGTGTTCTGAATCTGCATCGTGAGGTAGACCGGCGTGACGATGGCCGCAAGCATCGCCGGACCGTGGACGCCCGCGGTCCACAACAGCGTCTCGATAAAGACGATCGCGATCAACGCGAGATAGGTGTCGCCCAGCCGCGCGATCGGATGCATCGCCGCGGTTATCGAGCCGGGCAGCGAGACATGCAGCGCGGAGAGCAGCGCAAAGGTCGCGACGCCGAGCAGCGCGCCGCCCCAGTCGGCGAGCGGAGCGCGCAGGCGCCGGCGTAGGAGCGCGATCCACGCCGCCGCGACGCCGCAGGCCAGGATTGCAATGAAGAGCCCGGAGGCCCCGAGGACGCGCAGATACGCGATGACGTCCGGCCCGAACGGCCGCGGCAGCGCGAGCGCGAACGACACCGCGCTCGCCATTACTAGCGGGACGACGGCGTAACCGGCTGCCCGCGCGAGCCGCACGGCGAGCAGAATCGTCAGCGCCGCCGCCATGACGCCGAACGAAGGAAGGAGGGCCGCGGCCAGCCGCAGGCCCAGCGAGGGGGTCTTGGGCTCCCCGGCGGCGAGCTGCGCGCCGAGGATCACGACGAACGCCGCCGCGAGCGCGAGGAAGCTCCACGGCAGCGCGTCGCGCACGGCCGCAACGAACGCCAACTCGCCGACCCGCCGCATGAGCGGGACGGCGCGGCGCTCGAAGGAGAGAAAGGCTCTAGAGGCGGCGGACGACCGCTTCGACGCGACCGACGATCTCGACATCGCTCGCGTAAATTGGCGCCATCGTCCGATTCTCCGGCTGGAGCCGGACGCGCCCGGCCTCCCGGTAGAAGCGTTTAACGGTGGCCTCCCCGTCCATCATGGCGACGACGATCTCGCCGTTCTCGGCGGTGCGCTGGGGCCGGACCAAGATCAGGTCGCCGTCGAGAATCGCCGCGTCAACCATCGAGTCCCCCTGCACCCGCAGCATGAACGCGTCCGAGGCCCGCGGCACATAATCGGGCGACAGCAGAAACTCGCCCTCGACGTTCTCTTGTGCCGTGATCGGCACGCCGGCCGCGACCCGGCCCAGGATCGGAACGACAACCGCGTGGTGCGTGGAGGGCCCGATCGACGAGCGGAGCGCGCGTGGTTTGGTCGGATCCCGCGAGATCAGGCCCCGGCGCTCGAGCGCCTTCAGGTGGGCGTGGATCGTGGAAGAGGACGAGAGGCCGACGCGCTCCCCGATCTCCCGTACCGAAGGCGGGTAGCCGTGTTCGGCGGTAAAGTCCCGGATAATGTCCAGGATCCGGCGCTGCCGTTCCGTCGCCGGCTTTACAATCGTCTCTTTGGACATTGCGTCTCCCGCCAAGAATGCCAGGCGTCTGGCACTCATGGCGGCTATAAGCCTACCATGAACCGCACCGGAAGGCAAACATACGTTCGAAATCCTCTTGACAGCCCTGCGCGCCTCCATGGTAAAATCTAGTGGACGAACAGGCGTTTGGCACAAGATATAGGAGTAGAAGAGTGGGTAGGCGCAAACGATTCACCCTGATGCCGGCAATAGCACTCGCCGGGCTCGGTCTCATGGTCGCGTTGCCGACGCTGTCGAGCGTGCGGCTCTACGCCGCGACCGCCCAGCGATACGCCGTGGTAACCGTCCATCCGGGCGACACGCTCTGGTCGATCGCCTCGGCCCATGTCGGTCCTAGCGCGGACCTCCAAGAGTTCGTCGACCGCATCAGCGACGCCAACCACCTGCACGGCGGGACGCTGCAGCCCGGCCAGCATTTACGAATCCCCCAGTAAAGCGCAGATTTAAGAATCCCGAAATAAAAGCCCAGATTTAGTTCAGGTCAAGGAGCCGAGTGGCCGAAATTTACTATGGTAAATGAGGCCCGAGGCGACACAGAGATGAGCTAAATCTGGGCTTTTTGCTCTTCCTCGATCCCGAGCACGCTCACGAGCTGGTAATCTTCAAAGCGGTACTCAAGGTGCCGTGAAACGACGCAACTTTCGATACGCGTGGGCCGAAAGAGGCCGAAGCCGTCGGTGTCGCGACGCCGCACGCTCTTGAAAAGGACGCCGTCCACCACATTTTTGGTGTAGAGCTTGGTTCCGTACGGCTGTGACGCGGCGTAACTGTCCGGATCGTAGATCGGATCCGCGTACGCGACCGGGCGTACGTCGTCGCAGTCGCCCGACGCCGTCACCGCGTAGACCCGCATGTCCAAACGCTCGTTCGGCAGGTGTGCGTCAGAGAGGAATCGTCCGCGGTGATAGGCGGTTTCGGCAATCGCCGTCGCCTCTTCCGGTGCTGCGTAGTATATGCCGAACGTGCCGTTGCAGAATCGGCTCGGCTTGGCGTGCGTGAATGCCGCCATAATCGGCGTGCTGCCGGGCCCGGCGATGCGATCCTTGTCGCGCACCAGCCGTATGTTGCCGATCGCGTCGAGAACCCGGGGGTTGGTGACCTGCGCCAGCTCAATGACGACCTCGAGATCGGCCGGATCGGAAACGTCGTCGAACACACCCACGGTGGGGTAGCGTGACGGAATGATGTGGTAGGCGCGCTGCGAGCGGAGGCGGGTTACCAACCGCGCTCGCCGTCGAGGTAACGGCGGACGACGAAGAGATCGCCGACCTTGCCCCCCAACATCATCTCGATCGGCGGATGTCCCTTGAACAGGGAGTTGTCGTTGGGCGTGCGGATCCAGCCGTCTGCGGCCTCCCGGCGCGGAAGCAGGATCTTGAGGGCCGAGTAGATCCCCAATACGTAGGAAATGCGCTCGAGGGTATCCCGCGAGAAGCGCGCGGAGCCCGCGTTCTTCTTCGCCGTGAAGTACGTGGACCGCGGCAGACCTAGAATCGTGTAGCGCTCCTTTTGCGAGAGGCGCCACCGGTCGCCGATCCGCTCAAACGCGCGCAAGGCGGGCCCCGACGTCCGGCCGGAGTCGCTCAGGACTGCCAGGGGATCCAGGACCGCCGCCGCTGTCATAGGCTCATTATAGACCTATTTTGAGAATCGGTCCAGAGCTGGACTTCGTCCTACTGACGCCGCGAAGCGAGCACGACGGAGTGTCCGTCGTGCTCGTCGAGAAAAGCCACCCCGTCCCTCATCCACGTGTCGAGCCCGTCGGTCGAGTGGCGGGCGACCTCGCGGACCACGTGCAGACGGTCCTTGAGCCACTGGAGCTCGCTACGGGTCGTTACCGGGAAGATCGCGCTCTCGCAATCTTCGCACCTGTAGCCGTAGCGCGCTATGTCCTGGCCATCGAGTCGGAGACGAGGTTCAGTGTCGTCTGGTAGATCGTCCTCGTCGTTCCCACCACGCCGTTGTCGGCACGCTGCTGCGTGTATTCGTCCACCGAGATCGGCACCGAGCGCTTGAAGTCGTAGCCGATCTTGGTCTGAATGTCGGTCGTGAGGCTGCCACCCTTGGGATTGCGCAGGCTGCGCGTCTCGCCGATCTGCATGATGCCGTTGTCGTTGCTGTTGATCGTATAGTTGGCCATGACGTTCAGCGCAGGCGTGTTCTGCACGATCTGCCAGTGACGATGCGCGTCCAGGGCACTCGGATCCACGAAGTTGCCGCCGAGGAAGCGCAACAGCGTGTACTCCTCGGTGTAGACGGTCTTGTTGGGGTCGCAGATCACGTTCGTGTTTCCGTAGACGACGCACTCCGCCGGCGGCGCGCGGCGCACGTTCTCGCCCTGTTCGCTGACCATGACGACCAGCGCGCCATCCGGCTGCTGGCGAACGACATTGACGGTTATCGTGCCTTTGTCGTTGAGCTGGCCTTGATACGTACTCGTGCCGTTCGTCCCGCCAGCCGCGTTCAACGCCTCGGTCTCGGTGTTGACGCGAACTCGGCCGGGGTACTAGAGTCGCGCGCCGTGATGTTTTGATTGCGAACTAAACGAAAAGTGATAGACCAAAGTGCCGGTTGGCGTATCCGCGCTCGCAGCAAGAGGCGACAAAGCAAACAGCGTCATTGCCGCCGTTGCAAGGCTCGCAGTTATCTTCAACATCGTTCGTTAACCTCGTATGACGTTCTCGTTCGTTATTTGCCGCATTCGGCCAAGGCGGCCTGGATCGTGGCGCCCGCCGTGCCTTCGCGCTTCTGCTCCTCGGTCTTCAGCCATTCCATGCCGTCCATGATCCGCCGCAGCGGGTTGTAGCCGACCGCGAGTCCCGGAACCATCGCCGGATCGAACGCGTACGGGTTCGGCGCCAGTCCCGGCGTGTTGGGGTCTTGCCACGGGTTCGGCGTGGCGTGCTGCAGCTGGAGGGTGGTGTCGCGCCCCTGGATTCCGTTGAGCCACTCCTCGCCGAAGTGCTGAAGCTCGCCCATCTGCTGGGTTGCCACGAACCCGTTGATCAGATCGAGCGAGGCGCTCTGAAAGGCGATCGTCTCGAGGAGCTGCGACTTGATCTGCGCGAGCTTCGCGTCGTCCGCCGAACTCCCGGTAGGCGCGAGGAGCTTCTCGTCGTCCAGGAGCGTCTGGGCCGCGATGATGTTGCGCGCGATCGGCGTCACGAGATAGGACATCTGCTGCAGGGCCATGTCCGTCTCGGGAGAGTGATTGTAGACCGAGTCGCTCATCGCGGGCGCGCCGTTGCCGTTGGGATAGGCCGTGCCGATCGAAGTGAGCGCGCCGCGTTGATATTTCTTGAAGAGCGGCGGGCTCTTCGCGATCGACTGGTCGTTCTCGAGAATCATCGCCACGGCGGGGCGCACGCGCTCGTGCAGCCGAGCGCACAGCGCGGTGGTGACGATGTGGTAAATCTGCGGCGGCGGCGTGCCGGCTGCGCTGGCGCCGGTCCCGCCGGAACGAGCCGGAAGCGGAAGGAAGCCGGCGCACGTTAGCACGCATGCCGACAGCAGAAACGCTCTCTGCATCGCATGACGCTTCGCTGGCGCAGGCGCCGCGCCTGCTCGAAAGCAGAAGCGGGATCCCCAAAGGGATCCCGCTTCGTCGACGTCGCTACGTCAGCGCGAGGTGAGCGTTAGATCTTCACCGACGCGTTGAAGTAGACGTTGATGGGCGGCACGCCTCCGCCGATCGCCGCCGTTGTTGCCGTTGGTCGGCGTGTAGCTCTGGATCCACGGCGTCCGCGCACCATTGGCCTTGAAGTCATTGATGCCGGTGCCGTTGTAGAAGTTCGCCGGATAGAGCGTGCTGTTGAGCGGACCGCCCGCCGGCGTGTAGCCGCAGACCACGTTGCTCGGCGAGTAGTACGACGACCATGGGGTCGACGAGCCGCCGAAACACGCGTGGAAGAGGTTCGCGCCCAGAACCGTCAGTTTGATCCGCGGGCTCACGTCGTAGGTGAGTTGGAGATTCCCCACGATCGAGCTGGGATTCTGATAGTTGTTGTACGCAAACGTTCCGGTCTGCGGGTTGGGGATGTAGAGGTAGCCGAACTGCCCCAGCCCCGCCGCCACCGTCGTCAGGTAGTTACACTGCAACGGATTGGTCTTGGGCGAGAGCTTGGTGATGCCCGTGGCCGCCGAGTTGAGCGTGCAGGCACGCGGGTCGACGCCGGTCACGTCCATCGGGGTGCCATAGAAGCCGCCCGTCTGGAACGCGAAGCTGGGCGTGATCGCCAGCTTGTCGTGGCGGTAGTTGAGCAGCAGCGAGGCCACGTACGGCGAGATGTAGCTCTGGAGGAACCCGTAGAGGTTCGGCGCGATGGCCGTCGTGTACGGGTTGTACCAGCCGTTGGGATCCAGCAGCGGCTGCGCGCGGGCAGGTTGTAGTAGGGGTTGAGGATCGTGTCTTGCGTGGAGCCGTTAGGCTTGGAGCACGGCACGCCGTTGAGCCCCTGGTAGCAAGGGAAGGCCTTGCCGCCGCTGCCCGCCTTGGTCAGCTGGTTGTAGGCCGTGATCGCCTGGTTGAGCGCGGTGATCGTGTTGGGCACGACGCCGCCGTTGCTCAGACCGTAGTTGGTGAACTGGACCTTGGAGTTGGTGTAGCTGAACGCCAGCTGGCCCGAGAGCCCGTTGCGGGTGAAGTCACCCTTGTTGAACTGGAACTCCACGCCGTAGTTGCGGTTCACGCCCACCGGCACTTGCGTCACGAAGCCCGCGCCGATGAACGTCTGCTGCTGCCAGCCCGCAACCCACGTGTAGTACGGCGTGAGCTTGAAGCTCATGTCCGTCCCGTGCAGATGCTGCTCCCACGACAGGTCGTACTGCGCCGACGAGATGCCCGGAATCGGGTGGAACGGCGAGTAGAACCCGAGGTTCATCATGTTGTTCCACAGCGAGCGGTTGTCGCCGGTCGAGCTGAGGTACTGCACCGAGGCCGAGATCGGCGGCTGCGTGAAGCGGCCGGCCGAGGCGCGGAACACGGTGTCCGGCGAGGCCGTGTAGGTCGCCGAGAAACGCGGCTGCCAGTAATCCAGGCTGTACGAGCCCGGCGAGCTGGAGGTGAAGTTGGGCGCCGTAACGCCGTCCTGCACCGTGCCGTTGGGATGCACCCAGCCGGTATGCGGACCGGTCGGGAACAGCGCCACAGCGGCCTTGTTACAGTCGCCGTTGACGTACTGCGCCGGAGCCGGCGGAATCGCGCCCGGCGCCAGCGGCACCGTCATCACCTGGTTGGTCGCGGCCAGCACGCAGGTGAAATTGGCCGTCTGATTGGCGTAGAAGATGTTCGCTGCGTTGGCCGAGTCCGGCAGGACGTACGTGTAGTTGTCATACCGGATCGAGGCGTTGAACAGGAACTTGTCGCTGGGACGCCACTGATCTTGGAGTGCCGCATTGGTAAAGCGCGGACGCACCGTGTTCAGCGGACCGGTCGCGTTGCCGGACCACAGGCGAATCCCAGGTCGCGCCGGCCCGCGCCGCCGGCGATCCCGCCGGACCGAAGCCCGTCGGCCCGCTCTGCGCCGAGGCCGTCCACGTCGGGGCGACCGGCGCGCCGGTGGCCACGTCGTAGTACCCGCTGTTGATGCAGATCTGCGGCTTACCGGTGGTCGGGTCGTAGCACGTGAAGCCGTTGCCGGTCTTGGCCATGTAGCCGATCGGCGAACCACCGATGCACGTGCTGCGGCAGCCCAGGTAGCCCGAGTAGTTATTGAACCGGATCACGCCCGCCGTCGTGTAGTTGCCGTCGAGCGAGACCAGGTTCTGGTCGTTGATCTGATCCTGGAAGTCGATCGCCGCACCCGAGGTGTGCGTGATCAGGTCGTACTCCGACGAGATCGCCGAAGGCACGAGCAGCGCCGTGCCGCCGAAGATCGGGTCGGTCTGCAGCCAGTCGGAGTAGAAGGTGTAGCCGTAGAGCCGCAGATAGGCCGCCTGGCTGAGCGCGTAGGTGTACTGTATCTTGGTGACGCCGGTGTCGTTGCGATTGACGTTGGCCGAGTTGTCGGTCAGCGGAATCTGACCGAGGTAGGCGTGCGCCGGCGTGCCCGGCGCGAAGTAGATCCCCGGCGCCTTGACGTTCGTCATGCTCGACGCGATCGTCGTGCCGAACGGGACGTTGTACGAGACGTTATCCGCGTACGACGTGTACGTCGGGCCGCAACCCACACCGCTGGTGGCGCACGCGTACGGACCGCCGAAGAACGGCGAGGTGTGCAGCGTCGCGGCGATCTGTCCGGCCGCACCGCCCGGTGAGTTGCACCCGTTGACCGTCAGTCCCGGAGCGATCGTCTCGGGACCGCAGATCGGCGCGTGCGCGACCGTGTTATAGAGCGCCCAGACGTACTGGCTGTTGCCCGGGCCGATGTCGGTCGGGCTGTCGTAGAAGTAGTTCGCCAGTGCCGAACCGCTCCATAAGACCTGCACGTCGTCGCGCAAGCCGTTGTGCTTGGGGATGCCCATGTGCAGGTTGATCACGTTCTCGCGATCCGCGATCTGCGACGGGTTGCCGCCGATGCCGCTGTAGTACTGCCAGCAGCCCTGGGTCGGGAAGTTGAACTTACTGATTCCCGCCGAGAACAGCGGACAGATCGGCTTGACGCCCTGGCACGTGCCGATGATGCACGTCGGCGCCGGTGAACAGTATCTGATTGCTGCCGGCGCCGTAGCCGATCGAGTTGCCGGTGGTAAGGCCCGAGAACGGGCCGCCCTGCGGCGTCATATAGCCGGCACCGTTGGTGTTATCGAACAAGCGGTAGTCCTGATTGTAGCCCGCGAGCCCGATGTAGTAGCTGAAGGTCCGATCCGGCGTCGATCCGCCGATCTCGACCTGGGCCTGATGGTAGAACGCGGGCGTCCCGAAGCCTAAGTTGGCCTGGCCGTAGCCCGGGAACGTACCGGTCTTGATGACCTGGTTGATGAATCCGGCCGTGCCGGACGTCGCCACCGACGACGGGCCGCCGCCGGTATAGACCTGCAGCTCTTGCAAGCCCAGGCTGGCTTCCGTCGACGAGTTGTAGTTGTCGAAGGCACGGTTGACCGGAATGCCGTCGTACTCGTAGCCGGTGTAATAGGAGTTCTGACCGCGCACGTACGCGGCGTTGAAATCCCAGCCCATGCCGCCCTGCGACACTTGGACGCCGGGGATCGTGGCCATGGCCGAGTACGCGTTGTTGAGGTTACCGCCGCCGCCCAACGCCTGCGCGGCCTGAGCCTGCGCGGCGTTGACGCTGTACAGGTCGCTGCCCACGCCCGACTTCACGAGCGAGGCACCGGCCTGCGACGTCACGCGCGCGATGGTCTTGAGTGTCTTGATCAGCGTGTACGCGACGTTTTGCGTCTGGTCGGCAAATACCACAACGCCCGGGAACGAGACGCTCTGATAGCCAGAGCGGGTCAGGTTCACGGTATATGTGTCGGGGGCAAGCGAAAGGAACACAAAGTGTCCCGTCGCGTCCGTCGTTGCGGTGCGAGTCCCCGAGGGCGCAACTGCCTGCACTTCCACGCCGGCAATCGGCGCGCCGCTCGTATCCTTGACGCTACCCGTCATATTACCGGTGACGCCCGCCAGTGCCCATGTTCCCTGGCAGAGAAACGCCAGCAGCAACGCTACGGCTATGCCCGCACGACGGAGGGTTCGATGTGAACTCATTGTTCGTTACCCTCTTGTCGTTAAGTTGTCAAAAGGCGAGCCGCCCTGCCTGCCCTGCTGCGCAGTGGCCTCAGGAGCTTCACAGAGTGACCCACTGCGCCAAGGATTTGCTCAGAAAAGGGCCGGCTCCTTTAGCGTCCCTTAAAAGGTAAAGCGGCGCCCCCGCTAGGCCCGGACCGTCAGCCGCTCGGCCACGAGTTGAGGAATTTCTGATGGCCGCTGCGCCACCGGGACGCCGGCCGCCGTGAAGGCCGCTACCTTGCTCCCGGGGGTCCCGAAGCCGCCCGAGATGATCGCCCCGGCATGCCCCAGAGACTTACCCGGCGGGGCGTTGCGGCCGCCGACGAAGGCCACCACCGGCAGCTCGGGTAGGTGCTCGGAAACAAAGGCGGCCGCGTCCTCCTCGTCCGACCCGCCGATCTCCCCACAGATGACGAGCGCCCGGGTCTGCGGATCGTTCTTGAACTCCCGCAGGCACTCGACGAAGGTCGTCCCGATGATCGGGTCGCCTCCGACCCCCACGCAGGTCGATTGGCCCAGCCCGGCCCGCGTGAGGAGGTCTACCACCTCGTAGGTCAGGGTGCCCGAACGGGACATCAGTCCGACCGGCCCCTCCTTGAAGACGTGGCCCGGCATGATTCCTACGAGCGCCTTCCCCGGCGAAACGAGGCCCGGACAGTTGGGGCCAATGATGCGCATGCCGCGGGTCGTGCCGACGACCTTGAGCATGTCGTGGACGGGCACGCCCTCCGTGATACAGACCGCCAGCGTGATGCCGGCGTCGTGCGCCTCGTAGAGCGCGTCGGCCGCAAACGGCGGCGGCACGAAGATGCAGGTGTGCGTCGCGCCGGTCGCGTCGACGGCCTCCTTGACGGTATCGAAGACCGGCAGCCCCTGCGGCGTCCGCTGCCCGCCCTTGCCGGGAGTGACGCCGCCGACGATATTCGTGCCGTACTTCACCATCCGTTCGGTGTGATACGAGCCCTCCGAACCGGTGATGCCCTGCACGATCACCTTGCTGTTCTTATCTAAGAAAATCGCCATCGTAGCCTTTCAACGGCTCTTGCGTCGCAGTCACGCGGATGCAAGGCGGACCGCCTCTCTCGCGCCCTCGTCCATTGTTTCCACCGGCGTCATTCCCGCGTCGGCGAGAATGCGGCGGCCTTCTCCTTCGTTCGTGCCGGTCAGGCGGATGACGAGCGGAATCTTACGCGACGTGGTCTGCGACATCGCTTCGACGACGCCGCGCGCCACCTCGTCGCCGCGCGTGATGCCGCCGAAGATGTTGATGAAGAAGACCGTCGCGCCGGTGGTGTTGACGACGAGCTCGTAGCAGCTGCGGACGCGCTGCGCGTTCGCGCCGCCGCCGACGTCGAGGAAGTTCGCGATCACGCCGCCGGCGTTGGCCACGGCGTCCATCGTCGCCATCGCGAGCCCGGCGCCGTTGGCCATCGTGCCGACGTTTCCGGGAAAGCGGCGGAAGTTGCGGATGCCGACGCCGGCCTGCGCAGCGAGAATTTCGTCCTCGTCGAGCGGCAGGCTCTTGCGCCACTCGTCGAACTCGGGATTACGGAACAGTGCGTCGTCGTCGAGCTCGACTTTAGCGTCGGAGGCGATCACGCGGCCGTCGGACGTGAGCGCGAGCGGATTGATCTCGACGAGCTTCGCGCCATAGTCGAAGAATAGCTCGTAGAGCGCGCCGGCGATCGCCGGGAACTGCCGGCGATACCCGGGATCCAGCTGCGCTCGGAAGGCCAGGTCGCGCCCGATGAACGGAGAATAGCCGATCGCCGTGTCGGCGTAGAATTTCACGATCGACTCGGGATGGTGCTCCGCGACCTCTTCGATGTCCATGCCGCCGAAGCGGCTCACGACGAACACGGGCTTGCGCGCGGTTCGATCGATCGTGATCGCGCAGTAGCTCTCCTTGGCGATCGAAAGCCGTTCCTCCACGAGCACCGAGTGGATCGGTTCGCCCTGCGGATTCTGGCGATTCGGCGGCATCGGCGTCGCCATGATCTCGCCCGCCGCGCTGCGCCCCTCGGACGCGCTGCTCGCCATCTTGATCTTGCCGGCCTTGCCGCGCCCGCCCATCAGCACTTGCGCCTTGACGACCCAGTCGCCGGGCGCGCTCGCGATGAAGCGTTCGACCGCCTCCGGGCTCTGCGCATGATGAGCGCGCGGGACGGCGATGCCCGCGCGCTTGAACAGCTCCTTGCCCTGATGCTCCAGCAGATTCATTGCGGCCCGACAGGTTCGCTGGAGTTCGGGCCCCGCTCCTTGCGAGCTCTATCGCACCGAGTTATTGCGCTACGGGATGACCTCTTTCACCAGGTGGTGATTCGTGTCCGCCACGTACACGTCGTTCCCTCTGGCCGCGACGCCCCACGGTTGCCAGAACCCGTGTCCGATAACGCTGATCTTACCGTGAGTCGGCCCGGTAAACGGCGGCGCGATCATCTTGATCGCGTTGTGAGTCGTGTCGGCGACGTAGACCGCACATGCCGTCTTGCAGTACCGGTCCACGGCTACGCTGGTCGGCTGGTCGTATCCGGATCCGACGGTCACGACCTTTCCGCCCGGCTCGATCATCTTGACCTGATTTGCAACGGCGTCGGTGACATAGACATCGTCGGCAGCGTCAACGGCGACGCTTGTGGCCTGCTTGAACTTCGGCCCGTAGCGCACGGGAATCTGCCAGCCCCCAAAAATGCGCAGGATTCGAAAGATCACGCTCGTGTCGGCCGCTGCATAAACGTTCTGGTGTGCGTCGACCGCGAGGCCCGTAAAATACGGCCCTCTCGCGACGACGCTCTCCACGCCGGTCCTGCTTTCTTGATAGATGAACCAGCCGACGTACGGAGCGCCTTCCGAGACGTAGGCGTTATCGTCTTTGTCGACCGCGATCCCCCACGGGTACCAATAGTACACTCCGACGTCGCTGACCTTACCGTGGGTTCGCCCCGTGAACGGCGGCGCGACCTCATACAACTTTCCGGTGGGAAGATCGGTGACGTAGACGTCGCCGTGGCGATCGACCGCGAGATTCCACGGCGCCTGCCAGCGCATCCCGACCTGGAGGATCTGCTCGCTGCCGAGCGGCGCCGTGCCGGCGTTTCGGCCCGAGGGCGGGGCGGCCTGCGGCGTGAGCGGCACGGTCGTGTTCGACGCGCACGCGGCCAAAACAAAGGCTATCCCCAGATAAGGAAAACGCGTAACGACAGACGGCGCATGCCTCATGTCAGCCTCCAACGCAAACTGTGCGGACGTTTTTCAAGATAGCGTCCGCACCGCCTCGTGTGTGACAACAAAAATTCGTCGATTTTCTGGGGCGCCGAGTGGGCCGCCCGGGTCTGCCGCCGAGCTAGTCGAGTCGTCCCAGGAGCGAGCGCGCGATGATGAGTTGCTGGATCTCGGACGTGCCCTCGTAGATTTCCGTGATCTTCGCGTCGCGGTAGTGCCGCTCGACCGGAAATTCGCTGGTGTACCCGTATCCGCCGTGGATCTGGACGGCCTCCGCGGCGTGCTTACGCGCCGCGGTCGACGCGAAGAGCTTCGCCTTACTCGCCGCCAGCGCAAAGGGTTGACCGGCGTCGGCCAGGGCCGCCGCCCGATAGGTGAGCAGCCGAGCCGCGTCGAGGTCCATCGCCATCTGCGCGATCTTGAACGACACGCCCTCGAAGGCGCCGATCGGCCTGCCGAACGCCACGCGCTCCTGGGCGAACGTAACGGATTCGTCGAGACACGCCGCGAGGATACCGATCGCCTGGGAGGCGATTCCGATGCGCCCCGCCGTCAGCGCTGTCATCGCATTGCCGAACCCCGCGCCCTCCTCGCCGAGGAGCGCGTCCGCGCCGAGCGCGACGCCGTCGAACGCGAGGTCGCACGTGTTGCTCGTGTGAATGCCGAGCTTCTCGGTCACGCGCTCTACGGCGACGCCGGGGAGGCTCGGCTCGATCAGGAAGGCGCTGACGCCGCGCGCCCCGGTGCCCCCGGTCCGGAACATGCCCATGATGACGCCGGCGTAGCTCCCGGTGCTGCACCACTGCTTGCGACCGTTCAGCACGTAGCCGGTCTCGGTTCGCCGCGCGGTCGCGCGGAGCGCCGCCGCGTCCGATCCCGCATCGGACTCCGTGAGCGCGAAGCCCGCGATCACGTCCCCGCTCGCGAGCGGCCGCAGCCAGCGCGCGCGCTGCGCGGGCGTGCCCATCTTCAGGATCGCCGAGCAGATCATCGAGTGCACCGACACGGTCACCGCCGTCCCGGCATCAACCCGCGCGAGCTCCTCGATGGCGAGCGCGTACGAAACGTAGTCCGCGCCCGCGCCGCCGTACTCTTCGGGAACCAAGATCCCCATGAGCCCGGCGCGGCTCAGCTTGCCGTACAGCTCGCGCGGAAAGACGTGACCGCGATCCCACTCCGCGACGAACGGCGCGATCTCGCGCTGCGCGATCTCGGCCGCGAGCGCCGCAACGGCGCGCTGCTCGTCGGTCAGCTCAAACTGCGTCGTACTCTGCGCGATCACACCGCGATCAATAATGCGTCGCCTTGGCCGCCGCCGGAGCATATCGCGGCGATGCCGAGGCCGCCGCCGCGCTTGCGCAGCTGGTTGATGACCGTCTCCACGAGGCGCGCTCCCGATGCGCCGATCGGATGGCCCATCGCCACGGCGCCGCCGAAGCGGTTGAACGAGCCCTCCTCGAGCTCGAGCCGGCGCGCGGACGTGATCGCTACGGCAGAAAAGGCCTCGTTGATCTCCCATACGGCGACGTCGGATGCACGGTATCCCGTCCGGTCGAGCAGCTTATGTGCGGCCATGGCGGGCGTCAGGCTGATGTAGGGCGAGTCCCACGCGACCGTATCGTGATCGACGATCGTGGCGAGAGCCTCGTAACCGCGGGCGGCCGCGTAGCCGGCGTCGGCGAGGATCAGCGCCGCGGCGCCATCGTTCACGCCGGGGGCGTTGCCGGCCGTCACCGTGCCGTTGCGCTCGAGCGGCCGCAGCTTGGCCATCGCCTCGAAGCTTGCATCGGGTCGGACCGCTTCGTCGCGATCGACGACGACGTGCGGGTGATCGCCCGTGACGAACGGCGCGTAGGCGGCATAGTCGAGCGTGAACTCTTGCGACGGCTCGTGCTCCCAGACGCGGCTGGATGCGCCGACCGAAACCGGAATGCGGACCTTGCCCTGCTGCGGCAACCCCGCGACGACGACCTTGTCCTTGGCCTTGCTCGCGACCCTCACGGGCACGATCTCATCGGCCAGGTGACCGGCAGCGTGTGCCTCCGCGGCGCGAAGATGACTCTGATAAGCGAAGCGATCCTGCTCCTCGCGCGCAAGTTGAAGCTCGTCCGCGACCTTGCTGCCCTGCGCCGCCATCGTCATCGGAAAATACTGGTCCCACAGGCCGTCGTAGATCATCGCGTCCACGAGGGTGCCGTCGCCGAAACGATAGCCCCAGCGCGCGTCGCGCAGGAGATAAGGCGCGTTTGACATCGACTCCATCCCGCCCGCCGCGACGACGGTATTCGCCCCGGCGTTGATCGCGCGCATCCCGTTCACGACCGCGAGCATGCCGGACGCACAGACCTTGTTGATCGTGTCCGCCGTCACCGTCTTGGCGAGTCCGGACTTGAAGAGCACCTGGCGCGCGGGGTTCTGCCCCACCCCCGCCTGCAACACCTCGCCGAAGGTCACGTGCTCGACCTCGGACGGATCGATCTTCGATCGCTCCACGGCGGCGGTCAGCGCGACCGCGCCCAGTGTCGTTGCGGAAAGCGGAGCGAGCGCTCCCCCGAGCTTGCCGAACGGCGTGCGCGCCATTCCGAGAACGACGGTCTTCGAATTGATTTCAGCCATAGTCATTGCAATTCTCTTTTAAACTCCGCAAAGCCTAGAGGGTTGCTGCGCGTCCCCCGACATGTCGCTTGGGCGGCCGTTTGCTCGGCGCATCCGGCGCCTCGCTGCACTCGGCCTCTGCGCCGCTCCCGCCCTCCATGGCGGAGCCTGTCCTGAGCAGAGTCGAAGGGCGGCGCATTCACACGCCGCCTACGCGACACGTCGGGCACCGCTCGGCCAACCCTCTAGTGCTCGACGACGATGGGACATGTCTCACATTCGAATTGAATTGTTACGTGCGCGATGCCGAAGCGCGACTCCGCGCACGCCGTGATCTCGTGCAGTACTTCGGTTGCCTCGCTGATGCGCCGGTCGTCGAGCAGCACCAAGCGTGAGCCGGCGTTGCGTCGGCATCGCGGCGCTACTCTCTGCGCGCCTTGACGGTCAAGGCAGCGAGCATCGCCCCGAAGAGCGCAAACGTCTTGCTCTCGGCCTCGACCAGCACTGCCCCGTTCCACGTGCCCTCGCCTAAGTCAGCACGAGCAAGTCCTGAGCCTGTCGAAGGAAGCCGCGGGATAAGGCGCGGCACGCGCGCACAATAGCGTTCGAACTCCTCGCCGAATTTCGAGCGCAGGAAGGCCTCTTCGAGCGGCACGATCGTCGCGTACACGGCCGCCATCGCGGCTAGCGATCCGCCGACCAGCGCACGGCGCGCCGGGGGCGAATTCCTTCCAGTGAACGCGAACGCGAATCCGGCGGCCGTCATGAAGTTGCCGATGTACAGCGGGTTGCGGACGTAGCTGTACGGACCGCTGGTCACGAGCTTCGGCGCGGTGACCTCGTCGTTGCGTGTCGTCACGCCGGAGTACCCGACCGCCCAGCAGCGCACGAGCTCGCCGGCGATCGCGAGCGGAAGGCCGAGCGCAACGCTGCGCGCGCTCGGGCGTCCGAAGATCGCCAGCGCCGCGGCCGGCAGGCCTAGCAGCAGCCCGCGGTTCTTAAAGACGAACTCTTGTGTCGTCATCCGTTTGCCGCCGCGCGAGCTAGCCGCTTCTGCGCCGCAGCGTAGACGTCGCGTAGCGAGCGTACCAGCGGAATATGCGGTTCCCAGCCCGTTTTGGCGCGTAGCTTGGCGGGATCACCTACCGAAAGCGGGATATCTGCGCCGCGTGTACGCGCGGGATCCTCGCGCACCTCGACCGGCACGCGCGCGATCGCGATCAGCTCGCGGAGGACGTCGCGGATCGCCACCGCGCGGCCGCTGCAGACGTTGTAGATTTGGCCGGATTCGCCCTCACGCGCGAGCGCAACGTAGGCACGGACGACGTCGCGCACGTCGAGAAAATCGCGGGCCGTTTCCAGATTCCCGACGAGCAGCAGCGGCGGACCCCCCGCCGCGATACGTGCCAGCTGAGCCGCAGACGATGCTACGACGAATCGCACGTCTTGACCGGGCCCGATGTGATTGAACGCGCGCGTGATGACGACCTCGAGACCGAAACTGCTCGCTTCGCCCAACAAGATGGCCTCAGCCGCGGCCTTACTCGCGCCGTAGGGATTAGCGGGACGCAGATCGAGCGTCTCGACCAGAGGGTACTCGCCGGCATCGCGGGCGCCGTAGACCTCGGCGGAGCTCGCGAAGACGATCCTGGGCGGCACGCCGCCCGAGTATGCGCGAACCGCCTCCGCGAGGCGCGCCGTTCCCATCGCGTTGGTCTCATATGTCGGTAGCGGCGTCCGCAGCGCCTCCGGGACGAAGGTCTGCGCCGCCAGGTGGAACACGACCGATGGCCGTGACGCTTCGAGTGCCGCGCGAAGCGTCGCAATGTCGTTTACGTCGACATGATAGTCGACGACTTCAGCGCCCTCGGCGCGCAGCGCGGCAAGAAGGTATGGGCCGACGAAGCCACCCGCGCCGGTTACGAGCGCTCGCATCGCTTGATGTCCGACTCCACCATCATGGAGACGAGCTGCTCGAAGCTCACCTCCGGCTCCCAGCCCAGCACGCGCCGCGCCTTCGCCGCATTGCCGATCAGCCGGTCGACTTCGGCCGGCCGGACAAAGCGCGGGTCGATGACAACATAGGGCTCGTACGAGCCGAGACCGGCGACCTCGAATGCGATGCGTACGAAGTCGCGCACGCTGTGCGTTCGTCCGGTCGCGACCACGCAGTCGTCGGCCGCCTCCTGCTGCAGCATCAGATGCATCGCGCGCACGTAGTCGCCCGCGTAGCCCCAGTCGCGGTGAGCGTCGAGGTTGCCGAGCCGCAGCTCCTTGGCTAGGCCGAGCTTGATGCGGGCCACGCCGTCGGAGATCTTGCGCGTCACGAACTCCTTCCCGCGCCGCGGCGAGTTGTGGATCACGATGTCCCCGACGCCGGCGTGAAACCGGCCCGTTTCGGTTGTCAGATCGTAGAGCCACCCGGAATAGTGAGGATCCTCAACGGCACGCTTGACGACGCGCAAGTCGGAGCGGAGATGCGCCCCCGTTCGGCCAACGGGGTTGGGCGAACGGAGATTGATCGAATAGAACGGACCCGGCCGCTCCGGGGGGCCAACGTCGACGTTCAGAACGCAGTCCTGCTTGAGCGCTTTTCGCGCCAGCCACCACAGACCCATCGCGAGCGCCGGTGAGTTCGTCTTGAAGTTCTTGAAGCTGCGCGCACCGTGGCCGGCTTTGAGGCCGTCCGTCGCGTTGTAGCCGTCGAGAAACGCCAACCACGCGCCCTCGTCAGCGTTGAGGACGATGCGAGGAACGCGCTTGTAGCCTTCCTTCGTATAGCACTCGTCGCGGAGCCACTCGACGAAGCGGGGTGCGCCGCTCTGCGCCAGCGCTCCGACGGTCCTCCCCGAAACGAACCCCGACGACGTGGGAGTGTACGTCGCGTAACCAAGCGTTTGCCGCCGCCACGCCTCCGCGAAAGCGGCGCGAAGAGCTTCGGTAGAATTCGTAAACTTCGCATGTACGTGGCCGTCCTTGTCGACGTGGGCGCTGCCGTCTCCAACGAAGGCCCCGAGCATCCAGGCAAATTCGCGCGTCGGGTTGGAAAGCTTCGGCGCGCCCGGGAAATCCGCCCGAAGCATCTTATCGCCCTCAAGCACTCCGCGCGCCGGACACTCGCCGTCCGACAGAAAGACGACGTGGTCGCCTGTCAGCGTCACGGTGCCACAGCGCGCCTCGATGCGCCGAACCCTCTTGTTGTCGACGACAGGACGGTGCAGATATGCCGTCCCGCCAAGGACTCGGGCGAAGCGCTCGCCGTCCCAAACCTCCACGTTATCGCCAAGATCAAACGTCTGGAAGATTGCTCCCTTTTCGCGTACGTGCAACAGCTCGCCGATCGGCGCCACATTGACGACACCGTCGCGTCTGATGAGGACCGGCGTTTCCGGCGTCACGCTCTCGTGATTGAAACAGATGCCGCTACACGCGTAGAGGCCGTACGACTCGCGATAGTTGACGGTGATCCAATGCGCGTAGACCTTCGCGACGCCGTACGGGCTGCGCGGATAGAAGCCGGTCTGTTCGCTCTGCGGCGACTCGGGCGTGTTGCCGAACATCTCCGAGCTGGACGCCTGATAGAAGCGTATCGTCGGATCGACGTGGCGAATCGCCTCAAGCACGCGCGTGACGCCGAGCGCGGTGAACTCGCCCGTGAGCACCGGCTGAGTCCACGAGGCCGGAACGAAGGATTGCGCCGCGAGGTTGTAGATTTCGTTCGGCCGCACGTCTGCCAGGATCGACGTGATCGAACTCTGGTCGAGCAGGTCGCCGGAGACGATCTCGACATCGTCGACGATGTGCTCGATGCGCTCGTGCACCTCGGTACTCGTGCGCCGCGTCATGCCCACGACGCGATAACCCTTCTCCAACAGGAGCTCCGCGAGATAGGAGCCGTCCTGACCCGTGATACCGGTGACAAGTGCGGTCTTGGCCACGTGGCGCGCTATCCCGAGGCGACGGGCCGGCGCAAGCGCTCGGCGAGCGTGACCGCGACGAAGGCGGCGACCGCGCTCGGAAGCGTGCCGCGACCGAAGCCCGCGTCGTACCCCAGCTCGCCCGCTAGGCGATTCGTGACGCGCGGGCCGCCACAGATCAGGACCACGCGATCGCGCAACCCCTCGGCCTCGAGCAGCTCGCCGAGTTGCGTGAAGTTCTTGACGTCGCTGCCCTTCTGCGTGACGACCTGCGAGGCGAGCAGCGCGTCGATGCGGTGCTCCTTCGCGTAGCGCACGAGCTCCTCGGGCGCGACCTGGCTGCCGAGATTGAACGCCTCGAACATGCGATAGCGCTCGAGCCCGTAATCGCCCTTGTAGCCCTTCATGTTGAGAATCGCATCGATGCCGACGGTATGCGCGTCGGTTCCGATGCACGCGCCGGCCACGCGGACCTTGCGGCCGATTCGTTCGGCGACGAACGCGTCGATCTCGTCCATCGTCATCTCGTGCGTGCGCGCGGAGGGCGCGCGGATGCCGTCGACGTCTACGCCCTCGCGCGTGCTCGCATACAAGACGAAGAACGAAAAACCCGTCGCGATCGGGCGCCCGTCGACGACCTGGACGTCGGTGAAGCCCATCTTGCCGGCGAGCTGGCGCGCGGCCTCGTCGGCGGCCTCGCTCCACTCCACCGGAAGCGTGAACGACAACTGAATCTTTCCGTCGTCTTGCGTGTCACCGTACGGCTTCACGAGTCTACTCATGAGGCCGCCGCGAATTTCAGGGCTTCTTCGAACGGGTTGAAGTAATCATCGGCGCGCGCGAACACGCCCTCGAACCCGCGGCCGCCGTCCGGCGAACGCGAGACGTCGGCGAAGGTCGCGGACGCGATCGCGGCCATGAGCCCGACCTCGGACACGCGCCGCAGCAGCGACTCACACGCGGCAAGCACGTCGTGCGCGCGGCGCTCGATCGTCCCGCCCGGCCGCAACACGATCTCGTCGCCGAGGTGACGCGCGGTGTTCATAATGTAGCGGGCGTTTTCTAGCGAAAGTGCCCGATCGCCGAGGAAGGGCGTATGAATCGCCTCCGTCAGCATCCCGCAGAGATGGATGCTTTGGCCCGTCATCACCGACGTGAGGTTGAACATTGCGTCGATAAGGTGTCCCTTGAAGACGTCGCCCGTCATGTGCTTGGTGGGCGGCATGTACTTGAGCGCCGCGTGCGGGAAGATCTCGCGGGCGAGTTGAGCCTGAGCGACCTGATACAGGAAGCTGTCTTCGAGGTCCGGATTGATCTCGTAGGCATCGCCGAGCCCGATCTGACGGTCGGGCAGGCCGGCGCGATGCGCGAACTCCTCGTTGATGAACTGCGACGCGAGCACAGCGGGCGCCTGATCCACGGCGTCGGCGGTCGTAAGGTAGTTGTCCTCTCCCGTGTTGATGATGATCCCCGAATACGCGTTGAGCATTCGGCTGAAGTGCTGGTCGACGAAGGTGCGCTTCATGTTGATGTCTCGGAACAGGATCCCGTACATCGAATCGTTCAGCAGCATGTCGAGCCGCTCGAGCGCCGCCATCACCGCGATCTCCGGCATGCACAGGCCGCTCGCGTAGTTCGTCAGCATCACGTAGCGCCCCAACCGCTCGCTGATCTCGTCGAGGGCGGCGCGCATGATCGCGAAGTTCGCCTGGGTCGCATACGTCCCACCGAAGCCTTCGGTCGTGGGCCCGAAGGGCACGAAGTCCAGCAGCGATTGCCCGGTCGAGCGGATCACCGCGATGACCTGAGCGCCGGCCTCGGCGGCGGCCACGCCGGCGCTGCGGTCCTCGTAGATATTGCCGCTCGCAACGATCACGTATAACAGCGGGGATGGGAGCTGCGGGAGGCGCGTGAGCCGCCGCGAGCGCTCGTCGCGCTGCGCCTCGATGCGCCGAAGCGCCGCCTCGACGTGCGGACGCAGCGCGCCGCGCGCCGCCGCCTCCGGCGTCCGCGCGAACTGGTCGAGCGCGAGCCGGCGTAGACCGACTGCCTCGCCGAGAGCCGCGGGCTCGAGACCGGTCTCGGCCAGCGCCCGCCCGAACGCGAGGGCCACGCCGCGCCGGCGCTCGTCGGGGGCCAGGGCCTCCACCATGGCGTTGGGGATCGGAACCTCGTCTGGCGTGACGCCGTCCACGCCCAACAGCCGCAGCACAGCGCGCTCGACCGACACGGTGGAGTGCGCTGCGATGAATGCCTCCACCGGCGCGACGATGGCCGACGCCAGCTCGCGGCAGCGTGCGATGCGCTCCCGGTCGATCTTCAGTTCCACGGTGCAGTCTATCTTATCCGAAGGCCTCGGAAACCCCCAAGTACGCGGCCAGCCCCTCGCGCCAGGACGGCATCCGGATCCCCAAGGCGGCGAGCTTGGAGATGGAGAGCGCCGAGAAGCGCGGCCGCCGCGCCACCGCCTTCCGCTCCGCCGCCGCGATCGGCTCGACCGCGACGTCCACGCCGCCCAGCCGCGCCGCCTCGCAGGCGAACTCGTACCAGCTCACCGGGCCGGCGTCGACGGCGTGGTAAAGGCCGTAGGCGGCCGTCTCGACGAGCCGGCGCAGCGCATCCGCCAGGTCGCCGGCGAAGGTCGGCGAGGCGTAGGAGTCGGCGACGACCCGCAGCGGTGCGCCCCCGGCGAGCACGCGCTCGACGAGCCCCGGCCGGATCGACGCCGACTCGGCGGGACCGTAAACGCCGCACGTGCGTACGACGAATGCGCGGCCCCGCAGCGCCTCGACGAGATACTCGCCCGCGAGCTTGGAGGTGCCGTAGACGGAGAGCGGATGCGGTGCGTCGTCTTCGGCGTACGGCGACGCGGCCGCGCCGTCGAAGACGTAGTCGGTGCTGAGCGTCACGAACACTGCACCGGCATCGCGCGCGGCGCGCGCGGCGCCGGCGACGGCGATTGTGTTGGTTTCGAACGCCGGCACGGGCTCGGTCTCACAACGGTCCACGTCGTGAAACGCGGCGCAGTTCATCAGGACGTCGGGCCGGCTGCGGGCGAGTTCGCGGACGAGCGCGCCGGCGTCGCGCACGTCGAGCTCGTCGCGTGAGGGTGCAACGATCTCGCAGTCGCGCCAGCGCCGTCGAATGGCCGTTCCGAGCCGCCCGGAACCGCCAATCAACAGGACGCGCTTCACACAGTCGACCGCCGGCCCGTGGTGTTACGCTGTGCGATCAAGGCGATCGCGACCGCTAGCGCGGCCGCGAGGTTCCCGACGACCATGATCTCCACGACGGTCGCGAGCGTGGGGTGGATCGCGGCGATCGCGCCAAGCGTGCCGAACGTGCAGACGAAGAGCGGCACCGTGAACGCCAAGCGGTGCGTCGCGATGCCGTAGAACGTGAGCGCGTTCGTCAGCGCCAGCATGACCATCGCCAGGCCGTAGGTCACGAGCAGCGGCGACGCCGCGTCGAAGGCGTGCCCGACCAGCGCATGGAGCACGTCGGTGCCGAAGAAACGGAAGACGAACAGTCCGCCGCACGCAACGACGCCGAACATCAATAGGCTGGCTACCAGGACCTCGCGCGTCTGCGCTCCGCGCGCGTGACGGTCGGCGGCCTGCGGAAGCAGCACCGTCGGGATGAATCCGACCAGATAGAGCAGGATCTTTCCGCCCAGCGACGCCGCCGCGTATAACCCCGCGGCGTGCGCGTCGAAGAAGTGCTTGACCAGGACGACGTCGGCCGAGCCCATCAGCGTGACCGCGATGGTCGCCGCGGCCGCGCCGGCGCCCGCGTTGAGGATCCGGCGCCAGTCGTAGCGGACGCGATGCGCTTGCGCTGCGGCGTAGCGGCGGCGCAGGCGCGACCCGAGATAGATCAGCGCCGCGAGCGGTCCGAAGAAGAAACCCGCGATGCCGCCGCCGAGCTTGAGGCCGATCGCGACGAGCAGGCCGATCCCGAGCACCTTCGCGATACCTTCGACAGAGTTGGATATCGCGTATCCGAAGAAGTCCTGCGTCCCTTGCGCAATGGCGCGCAGCGCGCTCACGAACAGCGCGGCGCCCGCGATGAGACCGACCAACGGAACGGACCAGGCCGGTACGTGAAGGAAGCGCGCGACGGGGACGGCGCCGAGCGTCGCGATCACGAGATAAACGAGAGCAAGCTTCGCGAACGCGCCCGCAACGTTGTCCGTCAGGCCGCGCAGGTGTCCGTCGTCGTGCAGCGCGCGAAACTCGGCCGCGAGTTGCGCCACGACCGGCGCGACGAAGGCCGCCGGGAACGCGAGGATCACTGCGGCGTTGAGCAGCGCGTAGAGGCCGCCGTAAACGGTTACGCCCAGTTGGCGGCTAGCGATCGCATGCGCCACGAAACCGCACACGTTGAGCACCATGCTCGCGGCGAAGACGAGCACGCTCTGTTTGAGCATCGCGCTCGCGCGAAGGCGCTCGAGTCCACGCCGCAGCACCAGCGTGCCCGGTGGACTCACGCTTCCGTTCATAGTACCCTCGTTCTCATGGAGATCGAGCATTTACCTCTCACGGGCGCTTTGGTGCTCGGACCACGCATCTTCACGGACGAACGAGGCTATTTCAAGGAAACGTACTCGCTCGATCGCTATCGCCAATGCGGCGTCGAAGAAACGTTCGTGCAAGACAACCTTTCGCTGTCGCGGCGCAACGTCTTGCGAGGGCTGCACGGGGATGAGCGAATGGCCAAATTGGTTGGGGTTGCTCGGGGCAGCATCTTCGACGTTATCGTGGACCTGAGGCCCTCGAGCCCCACGCGCCTGCGCTGGCACGGCACAGTGCTGAATGCGGACCAAGGCAAGCAAATTTACGTCCCCAAAGGGTTTCTGCACGGTTTCCTCGCGCTCGAAGATGAAACGCTCGTCGGGTACAAGCAGAGCGCCGCGTACGACCCCGTGCACGAGGTCTGCGTCGCGTGGAACGACCCGGACTTAGGGGTCGAGTGGCCGCTCGGCGGGGGGCGGCCGATCCTGTCCGCCCGCGACGCCGCAAGCCCCCCGTTGCGTTCGCTGTACGGCGCGTAACAAACGGCGCCGGGCCGAGGTAAGAGCCGCCAGAGGAACAGAATCGAGGAGGGATGGCATTCCGTGATCAGAGCGACGAAGCTCTGGTGCAACGAGTGCGCTCCGGCGAAAGGGAGCTCTTCGGCGTGCTAGTGGATCGCTATAAACGCGGTATCGCGAACTTCATCGGCGCAACGGTGCGCAACTCTTCGGAGACGGCGGACCTTTCGCAGGAGACCTTTCTGCGCGCGTACGCACATCTCGGAACGTTCAACCCACAGCTCGGAAAGTTCTCGACCTGGATCTACCAAATTGCGCGAAACGTGATTCGAACTTATCTTTCAAAGTCGCTGCGCGCGCCGCAACTCCAAGAGCTCTCGCCGGAGCACGGCATCGAGAGCTCGCTTCCCGACCTGTCGCGCGACGCCGACCCAGCGGGCGGCGTCCTGCGCGAAGAGGCAGAGCGCGAGCTGCGCTCCGCACTGGCGGAACTCCCCGAGCGCACGCGCACCGTGTTGGCGCTGCGCTATTTCGACAATATGGAATACCAGACGATCGCGAGCACGCTCGGGCTCTCGCTCGGCAACGTAAAGACGCTCATCCATCGCGGCAAGATCGCCCTCACCAAGAAGATGCGCGAACGCGAAGTCGCCGCCGTCGAAGCCGTGCCGTATCCCGCCGCGAAGGGAGGTACGAATGCGCTGCTCCTCGTGTGAGCCGCTGCTGGATGCGTATCTCGAGGCGAGTCTCCCGCCGAGGCAGGGCGGTGCGGTCGCGCGGCATCTGCGCGCGTGCGGCCACTGCGCATCGCTCTTGCGCGAGCTGCGGGTGATCGACGCGCTGCTCGAGACGGCTCGCCCGCCCGGTAGCGTCGGCGCCGACTTCACGGCTTCCGTCGTGACGGCCGCGCGAGTCGTCCAGCCCCGCGCTCGCCGGCGCATCCCGTTCGGCCTCGTGCTGCTCGCATATCTCGCGATCGCGTGGACGCTCGTTCTCGTCGGCCTGCGCTCCCACGCGCTGACGGGCCTGGCCGCGGCACTCGTGCTGTCCGAGCGCCACGGCACCGCCGCGCTCGGCGCGGCTGCGCGCGCGCTGGCGCCGGCGACGCCGCTGGCGGCGGCGGCGATGAGCGGCGTGCTGCTGCTCGACCTCTTCCTGCTCTGCGCCATCGTTTACGGATACCGGCACGTGCGGCCACTGATGGCACTCTACCTGACGCGAGGACCCCGCCCGTGAAGTTTCGCTGGTCAATCGTTCTGGGAACGCTGGCGGCGGTGCTGACGCTCTGCGCGGCGCCCGCCGCGGCGGACCCGCAAGCCGTCTATCACGGCGGAACCTATTTCGGTTCGGTCGTGGTCGAGCCGGGGCAGGTTGTCGATGGCGACCTGACCGTGATCTTTGGCGATGCGACGATCGCCGGCATCGTCGAGGGAGACTGTACCGCGATCGGCGGCAGTTGCGATACGCGTCCCGGCGGGGTCGTTACCGGACAGATCAACCAACTCGGCGGCGCCGTGGCGCAGGCGGTCGTCCCGTGGGCGCCGAGCGAATCGGTTTACAATCCGTTCGTTCCTGATCACCGCCTGCTGTGGCGGCTCTCCTGGAACCTGCTCGCGCTGCTCATCTTCCTTATCTTCCCGCTGCGCACACGGATGGTGCTCGATCGACTCGAGCGCCATCCCGGGCTCTCGGTCACGGCTGGCCTGCTCGGATGCGTCGGCATCGTTCCGCTCGCGGTCCTGCTGGCGATCACGATCCTGCTCATCCCGCTGATACTGCTCGAGCTCGTCTTCGTTCTGGCGAGCGTCTTCCTCGGCACCGCCGCGCTCGCGCTCTTGATCGGGCGCCGGCTGTGCGAGATGTTGAGCCCATCGACGACCCCTTCGCCGCTGGTCGCGCTGCTCGTCGGGATCGTGCTGATCACGGCGGCGGAGCTGGTTCCGGTCGTCGGCACGCTCGTACTCATCCTCGTCGGCCTCATCGGTCTGGGCGCGACGATACTCTCGTTTGCGGCGGACACGATCGCCGCCCCGATCGACTCCGGCGCATCCTCCCCGCGCGCCCCCCTGAGCGGACCCCCAATGACGGCTGGGTAATACTAGTGGGATGACCATAATCTCGCGAGCCGCGAGGTTCGCGGAGCGCACGGCACACCTGCGGGCTTCCACGATCCGCGAGATGCTGAAGGTCACGCAGCAGCCCGACGTCATATCGTTCGGCGGCGGGCTACCGGCGCCGGAACTCTTTCCCACGACGGCCATCGCCGAGGCAACGCGCGCGGTCATGGAGCACTACGGACCCGCCGCGCTGCAGTACAGCGTCACCGAGGGGATCCCGGAGATGCGGCGCTGGGTCGCCGAACGCCTGACGCGGCGCCTCGGCCGAGTCGTCAGCGCGGAGAGCGTCACGATCGTCAACGGCTCGCAACAGGGACTCGATCTCGTCGGCAAAGTGTTTCTCGATCCGGGCGACCACGTCGTGCTCGAGAATCCGTCCTACCTCGGCGCGATTCAGGCGTTCGACGCCTATCAGACCCGCTATCTCACCGTCGACACGGACGAGGACGGCCTGCTGCCCGATTCCCTCGAGCGCGTGCTCGAGCACGCAGACCCGTTCCCCAAGTTCCTCTACCTCGTACCGAACTTCCAGAACCCGACTGGGCGCACGCTCTCGGGGCCGCGGCGCGAGCACGTCGTGCGCATATGCGCAGAGTTCGGGCTGCCGATCGTCGAGGACGATCCATACGGCGAGCTCCGCTTCGAAGGCAGCGATTTGCCCGCTCTGCTTGCGCACGAAACCACGGCTACGATCATTTACTCCGGCACGGCGAGCAAAATCATGGCGCCCGGCATGCGGATCGCCTGGCTCGTGATTCCGGACGAGGAGATCCGCGAGAAAATCGTGCTGGCGAAACAGGGCGCCGACCTGCACAGCGGCACGTTCGCGCAATACGTCTTCTACCAGTACGCTCGGGACGGACAAGGCTTCGACGCGCACGTCCGGAAGATCGCGGCTACGTACTTCGCGCGACGCGGCGTTATGGCGTCGGCGCTCGCGGAGTTCATGCCGGAGCGGGTTAGCTTCACGCGTCCCAAGGGCGGAATGTTCTTGTGGGTCATCGTGCCCGGCGTCGACACCACGGAGCTGCTGAACATCTCGTCGCGATCGAAAGTCGTCTTCGTCCCGGGAGTCAACTTCTATCCGGGCCGTGACGTGCACGACGGGATGCGGCTGAATTTTTCGAACGCATCGGAAAAGAATATCCGAACCGGCGTCGAACGGCTTGCACACGCCATTCGAGCCTATAAGGCTAACGTGGCGTCGTAGGTTAGCACAAGGAGTCCGTCGCATGGCATCAGGCTTGGTCGTCGGCATCTTCCCTCGATCCGACCCGAAGGCGCTCGAGAACGCGCTCTCGGCGCAGCAGCTCGACCTGAGCAAAGTCAAGGTCGTGAGCGGCAGTGCCGGCGACACGGAAGATTCGGCGCTCGAGTTCGTCGACGTGGTCGCCGACATGGAATCGAACTCCCTCTCGGACGACATGACGAAGGGTATGGGAATCATGGGCGACTCGGGCGGCACGGGCGTTCCGGGAATCGGCGGCCGCCAAGCCAAGCTGGATTCTTTCTCGCACCGCGGCGCCGCCTCGCGCTACCTCGCCGGCTTCGCCATTCCGCGGGATGAGGTGGATAATTTCGATCAGGCCGTGGCCGACGGCCGAGCAGTGGTCCTCTATTCCGACGCCGGAACGGATGCGCAGGCGGTCGTAACCGCCTTTAGGGCCGCCGGTCTGCGCAATGTGCGGTCGTATTGAGGAGCCTCTAACGCGCCGCGCAACGCGGCTCATCCTATCGAGCCTCGCGACGATACTCGCGAGCTGTGCCCCTTCCGCCCGCTATGACTACGCGCATCTGCCTTCCGGATACCAATGGAGAGCGGTCTATAACCCCGCGGCGAACGTCATCGTCTTCTACGGCCGTGTTCCACTGACCAACGATACGGTCTACGTCGGACCGGATAATCGGTTCTACATCTTCCACCACACGGGAGCGATCCAGGCCACGGACCTGCGGCTGCACTGGTTGCCGCACGATGCCTCGCCGCTATGACCGCTGTGTAGAACCCACGACCCGCGCGGGCACGCCCGCGACCACTGCAAAGGGCGGTACGTCGCGGGTCACAACTGCCCCCGCGCCAACCAGCGCGTGCTCCCCGATGGTCAGATTCGGCAAAATAGTGGCGTTGCTGCCGATCGACGCCCCGCGGCACACCTTGGTCGGCAGGACGCTCCAGTCCGCCTCGGTCTGGAGCGAGCCGTCCGGATTGGTCGCCCGCGGATACCGATCGTTGACGAACATCACCCCGTGGCCGACGAAGACCTCGTCCTCGATCGTCACGCCCTCGCAGACGAACGTGTGCGAGGATATCTTGCAGCGGCTCCCTACGGTCGCGTTCTTCTGTATCTCGACGAAGGCCCCGATCTTCGTGTCGTCGCCCACCCGGCAACCATAAAGATTGACCAGGCCCTCGTGAAAAATCCGCACACCAGCGCCCAATACGACGCTCGAATCAATGGGCACGGCTAGCCCTCATTCTAAGGCGCTCGAATGCTACGATCGTTGCCTGCCTCCAAAACTCGAACCCGAAGGCCGCGCTCACGAACGGATGATAGAGCCATTCGGAACGGCGATCGCGGAGCAAGCCGTGCAACGCCGTCATGAGCGGAAAGACGAAACTGATAGAGTACAACGGCCACAGGTATGCTCGCGACCGCTGCGCGCGGCCCGATGTGCGGAGACGCCCCCACATCGGCTGTCCCCCATCGGCGAGGCGCGCGCGAAAGCGCGGCCCGAACTTGCGCAACGCGTCGGCGATTCCCCCCACCGTGTGATGTTCGAGCGCTGCTCCGGGCACGAAGGCGATCTCGCGTCCCGATTCGATCAGCATCTCCACCGGCGCGACGTCGTCTTCGTCGGTCCCGGCCGGCTTTCGGTACGGAAGCCGAATCGCGAACGCCTGGGCCAGCGCTATCAGGGGCGTCGGGCCGGAGCCGAAATCGTACACGACGTAGTCGTCGGTGCGCCGCTTCATGCGATACGTTCGGGCGTACGAGACGGGCGAGGTCGCGCCGCCGTAGGCGAAGTGGTTGAACGGATCGCTGAAGGCGTTGAAGTAGCGCGTCGTCGCGCCGTCGGCGGGCGTGCTCACGAGCGCCGGAAACGCCGCGGCGATCGCGGGGTCGTCGAAAGGGCGCGCGAGCCGCTCGAGAAAGTGCTCGTCGTGCAGCACGTTGTCCGCCGCGAGGATCACCGCGACGTCTCCGGTCGCGCGATCCATCAGCATGCCGACGCCGGGCTCGGCCCGGCGTACGGGGTTGGGAACGACGGTCGCCCCGTACGATTGTGCGACGGCGACCGTATCGTCGGTCGAGCCGCCGTCCGCGACGAGCAGCTCGATCAGCTCGCGCGGATAGCGCTGCCGCCGTACCGACTCGAGCAGAATCGGAAGCCGCTTCGCCTCGTTGAGTGCCGGCATGATCACAGAGAAGCGCACGCCCGGCGAGCTCACGTCACGACACCAGGTAGGGCCGCGAGCTCGACTCGCGTGCTCCCCCGTTGCGCGGAGCGCAGCGCGCCCTCGATGACGCGAACCACGCCCGCGCCGAAGCGGCCGTCGGACCGCGTCGGCACCCCGTCTCGAATCGAGCGCGCGAAGTCCTCGACCAGCTTGCCCAGCGCCTCGCGATTATCCACGAGCGGAACGTTCAGGTCGCCGAGCCGGTACGAGACCATCTGCTGCTGCAGCGTAGAGCTCGTCGGATCCAGCACCACGCCCTTGTCGTAGATGTAGATCTTTTCGTTCGGATCGACGTCGTCCCAGACCGCCATCTTTCGGCTCGCCGAGATCGTCGTCCGGCGAACCTTGACCGGCGAGAGCCAGCTCAGATGAACGTGAGCGATGCATCCGCTCGGATACCACATGGTGAGAAACGCAACGTCGGGCGTTTCGGCGTGCACGCAGGCCGCGAGCTGTAGCGAAACCGACTGCGGCTCTTCGCCCAAGAGGTAGTTGAGGATCGACACATCGTGAGGAGCGAGGTCCCACACGACGTTGCTCTCCTGGAAGAGACCGAGATTGACCCGCACCGAATCGATGTAGTAGATGCGGCCGAGCTCGCCGCTGGAGCGCAACGCGCGAAGCTTTTCGACCGAGCCCGTGTACAGGAAGGTGTGGTCGGTCATCAGACGTACGCCGCGGCGCTTCGCACGCTCCTCGAGATCGCAGGCGGATTCGTAGCTCTCCGCCAGCGGCTTTTCGACGAGGACGTGCTTGCCGGCCTCAATCGCCTGCACCGCGAGCGCGTAGTGGGTGCGCGGCGGCGTCGCTATCGCGAGGGCGTCGACGGTTTCGTCTTTCAGCACCGCATCGATCGTCCGATGCACCGCGACGTGCGGATAGAGGCGCGCCAGCCTCTCCAACCGGGCGGAGTCGCTGTCGACGATCGAGGCGACGCTCCACGATTCCGAGGCGTGAAAGTTGCGGACCAGATTCGGTCCCCAATAGCCCGCCCCCACGACGGCGGCCCGGAGTTCGCGCGGCACGGCGGTATGACCGGGATCGCGCCCTAGGCGTGCACGAGACGCCGCGCGTCGTCGATGGCGCCGACCACGCGATCGATCTGCTCCTCCGTGAGCTCGGGGAACATCGGGAGCGAGAGGATGCGCTCAGCCGCGCGTTCCGTGCGTGGAAACGCGCCGCGCCCGAGCCGCAGATCGGCGTAGGCGGGTTGAAGATGAATGGGCACCGGATAGTGAATGCCGGTCGCGATGCCGCGCTCGGCGAGAACGCTCTGCACGTGGGCGCGGTTCTCCACCTCGATGACGTAGAGATGGTATACGTGTCCCTCGTCGGTGAGCCGCGGGGGCGCAGCGATGCCGATCTCCGAGAGCTTCGCGTCGTAGCGGCGCGCGTTGCGGCGCCGCGCGTCGTTCCAGCCATCCAGATGGCGGAGCTTGACGTCGAGGACCGCGGCCTGAATGGAATCGAGGCGGCAGTTGCCGGCCTTCACCAAGTGTTCGTATTTCTTGCGCTGACCAAAGTCGCGCAGCAGCACGAGCCTGTCGGCGAGTTCGGCATCTTTGGTCACGATTGCGCCGGCGTCGCCGTAGGCGCCCAGGTTCTTGCCGGGATAGAAGCTGAAGCATCCAGCGTCGCCGAAGCTCCCGGCCGACTTGCCCTCGTACATCGCGCCGTGCGCCTGGCACGCGTCTTCGATCACGCGCAGGCCGTGCCGCCGAGCGAAGCTCAGGATCGGTTCCATCGGTGCGGCCTGGCCGTACAGGTGCACCGGCATTACGGCCTTCGTGCGCCGCGTTAGCGCGGATTCAAGCCGCGAGGCATCGATCAGGTAGTTTTCGTCGCATTCGACGAGCACGGGCTCTGCACCAATCGCCGAAACGGCGATCGCCGACGCGATGTAGGTGTTTGCCGGGAGGATCACCTGATCGCCCGGCCCAACCTCGAGCGCCTGCAGCGCGAGCTGCAGCGCGGCGGTTCCCGACTCGACGCCGACGCAGTGCCGCGTACCTACGTAGCGCGCGAAATTCTCCTCGAAGCGTCCGACGTCGGGCCCCAAGATAAAGCTCGCGTTCTCCATGACTCGTTGCACGCGAGGAATGATCTCCTCGCGCAGTGCAACAAACTGAGCGCGGAGATCGACGAACGGTACTTGGGTAGTCACTGTCACGGCCCGCGTTTCGTCGGCACTCGCGGGGCCGCCTTCAACAGCCACACGATGCAAACGATTCCGGAGAGTTCGGCGAGCATCTGCAAGAGGGAGGTTACCTGTACGATGATTATCGGAGCCGGCGATGGTGCGCCGACGAGCCAGCCGTTCGCCGCCATGTCTACGCGGACGTGCGGCAACGCGCGCCACGCACGCACGGCCGTCCATGCGGCGTCATAGCGTTCGTTCAGGCGCAGCAGCGTCGCGGCCGGAGCGTCGCTCACCACGTAAAGCCAGGGAAGGATCGCGCGAAACCGCGTTGCCGAAATCGCGCCGCTCGGCGGGTTCGCGGCGAGAGCAGGCAGCGATTGGCTCACGGCGACGAGCTCGCACAGGCCGGCGCAAACAACAGATTCGCCGCCCGCGGGAACCGGCAACCACGCGAACTCTCCGCGACTCGCGAAAATCGCGCGCCCGTTTGCGTCGTTCAGGCTGCCGCTGACATACGCGAGCATCCAGGCGCCGCCGTCGACGCGGAACGGAACGCGCGACCGCGTGTAGACTCCGCCGAGACCCTGCGCGATCTCCGGGGAGTTCGTAAATCCTAGGCGCGCATCGATCCAATCGGTTCGCGGGTCGACCGAATCGGATCCCGCAGATAACGGGTGAATGTCTGGATACGCTGGTCCCGCGTCGGCGAAGAAGACGTCGCACTGATCGAGCGCGGTCGGCAACGCTACGACGCGGCTCGTCGCACACGTCGAGAGCAACGGCAGCGGGTTTGCGAGCCGGCGCACGGATGCGGCTTGCGTCGCGAGGTTCGGCGGCGGCGGCGATGCCGTCAGGACGATGCGGCTGTTCGCGCGGGAGATCAGCCAGCCGCGCGAGAGAACCTCAGCGGCACCGAGCGCGCGCAGGGCCTCGCCGTCGCCGCTCTGCTCGTAGCGCGCCAGCGCGATGTCGACGGGATACGTCGGAAGATATTCGTTGAGTGCGACGACGCTGCCGGGGTATCCCCGCGAGTCGGGATCGGCGCCGTCGCCGCCGTCGCCGCGCAGCCCCAGCGGCTGAAACGCCGGCAAGAATGCGACGCGCGTAAACGGCGCGGCTGCGATTTGCGGATGCGGATAGGCGCCGGCGCCGACCCACAGATCGCTCGGCGGCGCGGCCACCCACGCGGCCGCCAGCGTGACGCCCGCGGCGAGCGCGACGTATCCCGCCGGGCGCAGCGCACGCAGCGCGGCGGCGGCCGGCACCAGTAGCGCGGCGGCGAAGATCCCGGCCAAGTCGTACAGTTCGCGGAAGACTCCGCTCTCCGGGACGTTGCGTACGATCCAGGTGTAGGGCACCGCCAGCGGCCCCTGCGTTCCCGAGATGATGAGAAATAGCGCCGCGCCCGCGGCCGCAGCCGCGATCACGGCGCGGGACGTGCGCGCGGCGATGATGCCGGCGATCGCAAGCGCGAGGATGGCCCAAACCGCGATCGCCGCGAAAGGTCCCAAGCGGTCGGCGTAACCGGGGAAATATCCGCCCAGCGCGGAGAGTGCGCCCGGTGGAACGGACTGATAGTTTTGCCACGCGAGGCTGTAGGGCGTTCGCACGACGGTGGCGCCCTCCGCGACCAGGCCGACGATCGTCGGGAGCGCGACGCTGAGGCCCGCGAGCGGAGGCAGCCACTTCTTCGTTTGCGCCGCGAAGACGACGAGCGCGAGCATCGCGACGATGAAGAACTGCAGCTGCGTCTCGATGAGCACGAGCCACAGCGCCAGACGCACGCACGAAGCCGCCCGTCCGCGCAACATCTCGCTGATGAGGCCGATGATACCGGCGTATGCCAGTACCATCACGAGATGTCCCGCGACGACCTCGTTGTAGACCCAAGGATTGAACAGCGCGAACGCGCCGATCCCCGCGGCCGCTACGGAGCCGGCGCCTAACCGCTGCGCAAGTCGTACCGCGTTGAGAGTGCAGAGCCAACCCGTGCAAAGCGCAAAGAGCACGAGCGCCGCAAGTGGACCGAAGATCCATAATCCGAGACCGATCGGCAACGCGAGCGGATACATCGTCGGGTGGGCGTTGAGCATTCCGAAGCCGTTGGGGAGCCAGCCGCCGATCATCTCGTTCACGAACGACGAAGTCGCGCTCGCTTCAATCGGCCAGTTCCAGTCATGCCGCAGCGTCGGAACTCCCTTGACGCTCACGAACGCGGCGAAGACGAGCCCGGCCGCGATGGTCACGAGCCTCAAGAGCGGGAGTTCGTTACGCGGCGGCGTTGGAAGGCCCAGAGGTTCCCTTCAGAACCGCGGCGACGATGACGTAAAGGCAGACGCAAACGGCGAGCGCTTCGGCTAGGGGGCTGAACGCTAGGCCCGCCCCGATCACCAAGATCGCGCCGACGACGAGCGCAAACCGCGGCCAGCGAGGGCTCGCGCCGTCGCGCGAGTCGTCCTGCGTCCCGTCGCGAAGCCGCCACGTCATGGCTATGGCGAGCGCGGCGAACAATGTCGCGAGATAGGCCGTCGTCGTGAATCGCTCGGCGTAGGCCTCCGGCACAAGGCTCGCCAGGATCAGCGCGACGATGACCGTCGCGACGCCGTACTGGGCGGTCCGCGCGAACACGCGCGAACTTTCGGGAGTGCGCAGAGCGCTGGCCAGCCTGGCTACGCCGCGGCGCACCGCCAGGCCGGCCGCCGTCGGCGCGATCAGCGAGGCGGCGACCGCCACCGTGGCGGCGACGGCCGCCGCGTAGGCGAGTCTGGCCAAGCCCTCGCCGGCAAGCGACGAGAACAGCGCTCGCATGGCCAGCGCGGCGACGGCAGCGGCGACGGCATAGCGGGTCGCGGCGGCGAGGCGGTCTCCGCGGCGGAGTCGCGCGTTGACGGCGGCGATGGCGCCGCCGCGCACGAGCGCCGCCGCCACGATCAAGCCGAAGCACCCGGCGACGGCGAGAACCTCGCTTCCCGGCTCCGAAACGAACGCGGCGCCGATCAAGAGCAACGCCCCAACACCGCTTGCAAACGTGAAAACGGCCGGGAATGGCGGCCCGGACGCGCGACCGGACTCGGTTGCGGGCGCGCTCCTGAAAAACCACTTGGTCGCCAGGAGCAGGGCAGCGACGATTGCGGCGAGATACGCCGTCGTCGCGAACCTCTCGGCGTCGGCGCCGGGGATGAACGAGGCGATCAGGATGGCTACAACCGCCGTCGCGGCCGCATAGGCAAGCGCCCGGCCCAACGTCCAGACGCACGCGTTCAACGGTCGGATCCGCGAATCGGCCAGAGGGACGGCGCGCACGCGAGAACGATCGTCACGATCAACGCGAGGAGCGAAAGCACCGCCGAGACGACGTAATCGCGCTGTCCGGCGAACACCAGCGAGATCTTGCCGCCGTCGGGCAGAGTCGGAACGAGCCATCCGTTGACGACACCGTCAACGACCACGTGCGGAAGCGGCTCGCTGCCGTTCAGCGTGGCCTGCCACTCGGGATGGAATGCCTCGCCGAACACGAGCAGGAACGGATTGGACGTCTTGCGCGCGGTGACGTCAAGCGCCGTGGGCGAAAGCCGGTTCCACTGCAGTGAGAACGGACTCGTGCGCGGCAAATTGACGGGCTCGATGTTCAGCCGCGTGATCTTCAGCTGCTTGTCGCCGCTGACGAAAAGGTGGCGGCCCGCGCTGAGAGACACGGGCTGGGCTCCGACCAGTCGTCCGTCGGCGCGAACCGGCAGGTGTGCGAGCGATTGCGGCCGGCGCAGGGCGCGCTCTGGAATCGCGTGCACGGTGTACGAGATTGCGGAGAACTTCGGACGCGCCCCGCGCGCCAGGAACCATATGCCCGCGATGCGCTGCGACGCGTCGTCCCAGCCATTGGGAAACCCGTGCATGAAATTGATGTCGAACGTGCCGGTTTGGGGAATCGGGTAAAGCCGATAGGCATACTGGCCGCCATTCGAAAGGGCCACGGCCAACCAAACCGGGTGACCGCCCATGTTTTCCACGGTACCGGTGAGCTCGGGATCGCCGGTCAGCGCGTCGGGCGGATCCGCCACCCGATAGGCGGCGAACTTGTCGTCGGTTACGCGCGCGGCTGAACCACCGGACGCGCGGGCGACAGTAAACGAGAGATCCGGTGCGACCCCTGCCGCGATCACATGCGAGCCGAGGTCGCCCCGCTCGCCGCCCGCGGAGCGGAAGCGAAAAGCGACGTCGTTCCAGCCGGGATGCAGCGCGAGTGTGAACGCCGCGGGCGATGCGGCGGAGCCGGCGAGGCTCGCGGGGCTGTCGTAGGCTTGACCAGCCGCCGCCGATCCAGGGAGAACGACCGTTTGCGGCGCCGCACCGTCCACCGAGACGCTCGCATCGCCCGATACCTGCAACCGGCTCACCCGCATCGCGACGCGCGCTTCGACACTCTTTGAGCCTGGGACGAAGACTCTTACGTGCGCTTCGCGCGCAAACAGGAACCACGGCGTCGAATCGCCGCGCTGCCACTGATACACCGACGGATCGTCGCGATACCACTGCTCCGGCATCATCAGCGCCGCCGTGCCGATCACTCCGCCGCCGAAGACATACGGCAGCGTTACGGACAGGTTCGTGGGGAAGGCGCCGCGATACGCGGCTCGCGCTACGAGGTGGGTACGTGCCTGGCCGTCCGGCCCGAACGGAGCGACGGCGCCCGCGGAGATGAGATACCTGCCGGACGCGGGCAACGTCACCGTGGTCTTCTTCGCGTAGACCAAGCTCGCCGTGGAGCGATTGTGCGGCAACGTTCTGCCGAGGGCCCCGATCCGGTCCTCCCACGTGCGGAGATCGTCTACGTTTACGAGCGCGACGACGAGGTTCGGGTCGGGATACCCATCGGTGACGAAGTGACCGCCGGCGGGGAGGTCGATTAGGCCGTACTCGGTCCACGCACCATCCGTGGTGAGCGGCGAAAAATAGTTCGAATCGATCCCGAGGTTCTGGGCCGGATCTGCGGCAAACAGCAGCGACTGCTCGAGCGCAAAGATCTCATAGACGCCGGCCGATCGGACGGTAAACGGCGTCGTCCAGCCGACCTCGGCGGGGGGCGGCTGAATTCGAATGCCGCCGTGCGCGAGCACCTCGTTGACGGCCAGATCGCGGATCTGCGCCGGCGAGGCAGGCAGTATCGGCGAGAGCTCCGTCAGCGACGCCGAAAACTCGTCAGCCGAGCGGCTCGGCGGTTCGAACTCGGCCTTTCCGCTCGCCATCGCGTCCACGTCGCCGAGATAGCCGTCCGAATACGTCGGCAGCGTGCTGACGATGGGATGAGTCACGCCGTAGACGAGCGGCAGCGCCCCGCCGAGATGATACACGCGCAGCGGTCCATCCGAACGCACGGGTGACGCCCCTACCACGCGGTGCAACAGATCGTGCGTCAACGTGGTCGTGTTGAAGCGCCACTCTCCAGGCGAGCTGAAGTCAATTGCCGGGATGAAGTCGTCGCGCTGCAAGATCGTGTCGACTCCCAGTACGCGCAGCATATCCGCGGCGAACGGCAATCCCTCGCGAGCGGCGCGGTAGCTCCGGCGCACCCAGACGTCGGTTCCCTCCGAAGGCTCTCCGCCGAGTAACCCGTAGATCATCGGGCGATCGACGAACGAATCCTCGATGTAGAACTGCGGCGATCCCCAGTCGAACTGCTCGAGATACTGCGTGGGGAACAGCGCGACGCGATGGTTCGGGTCCTCGCCGACGAGCGACTTCTCACGATACTCCCACGGCGGAATGACCGGGCCTGCATAGTTCATCTTGTTCACGAGCACCGGAACGAACGCGACGATGGGGATGACGATCACCGCGGTCGCGGCCGCCGGCACGAGCCAATGCCAGCGCTGCGCGCGGGTCGTCTCCGCGAAGCGCTCGCGCAGCGACGCTAGGACCGCGGAGACGGCGATCGCGTAGAGCCCGGCGATCCCGAACTCGACGCCGGCGACCCACTTGTATGAGAACCGGAACATCTGAAAGCCGGGGAAGTTGCGATAGAGGACGTTGTAGATAGGCGCCGTCACCGCGTCGCCGAGCGCGTCGTGGTAATAGCCCACGACCAGTGGAACCGACAGGATCGTGACGATCAGAAAGAAGAGCGTCGCGGGGCGCTGATTGCGCTTGAACGCGATGCCCCCAAGCGCTACGATCGGAACGAACCAGAGGAGCGCGCCGAATAGGCCGGCCGCGTACGACGCGGCCCACGGGAAGTACGCGCGCCCGTTGAATGAAACGAACGTTGCCCAATGCCCGAGGCCGCGTAGCACGTTGTCGAACGACGTCGCCGCGTTGTGCATCGAGGGCGACTCGCTGAGCACACCGTTGAGGTAGACGTTCCGGAAGAAATCGACGAAGGGCACGAGCCAGTAGAGGTTGATCGCGACGGTGGCCGCCCCGGTAATCACGACGAACGGCCACGCGCGCCGCGCGGCGGCCGCCGGCGCCGGATCGAAGGCGATCGTGACCAGCACGAAGATCGCGAGGATGATCGCGTTGATCGCAACGAGCGGCGGATTCATTCCGCCGCCGACCAGGACAAGCAGCGCTATGAACAGCGCGGCGCGCCAGAGATTGATCTCGCCTCGAAGCGCTCGCGCCGTGACCCCGACCATCGCCGGGAGCGCCGCATAGGTGAGGAGCCACACGACCTGCGCCTGCGAGTTGAGCGCCACGTACATGTTGAACAGGTACGCGCACGAGCCGGCTAGGCGCGACACCTCGTCGAGCCACGGCGTCACCCAGCGCAAGCAATAGTGCATCGAGAAGAGGCACGCCAGGTAGACGACAAAGACGATTGCGTGTTGCGCGTAGTCTTGCGGAATGCGCAACGCCTGCGCGACTCCGTACGCCCATCCGTACGGGGATTCGTACGGATACCAGTATCCGGTGTGCTCGCCGAGGTGCAGCGCCGGATTCCAGGCGCGGAGCAGCTGCCACAAAAACTTCAACGGATCGATATGAAGCGCCGCTTGACCGTCGTTGAGCTGCACTCCGCTGCCGTATCCAAACGTGACCAGGAGGGCGAGGGCGACGAACACCACCGGAACCAACGCCTTGCGCGCGGCCTCTCGAACGGCCCAAGCCGCCCCGAGGGCGTCCACGTCCGCCGGTGCTCGTACCGTTTGCTCTTTCATCGGCGACCAGACCGACCTGTCACGAATACGCCTTTCCGTAAAGCCTAAACGGCCCTTCCAAAGTCAACTCTTGATTCACCGACGGTACGTCGAACAGCCGGTCGATTCGCTCGCTGACGTCGCCAAACTCGATGTCGCGCAGGATGCAGCGAAAATCGAGCCGCCGAACGCATTCGAAGCGGTGCGAGCCTTCGTCGTGACAGGCCGGACAAGGCGACGGGCGCAGAGCGACCGTTCGGCCGATGGGAGCTCCTCGTACTTCACTGGTCATACCGAAGAGCGCCAAGGTTTTCACGCCGAGTCCCGACGCGAGATGGCTGAAACCGGCATCGTTGCCGACGAAGACCTCGCACTCCGCCAATCGCCGCGCGGCCTGCGCGAGCGGTTCGCGGATAATGCTGATTCCCTCGACGCCGCGAAAATCTTGCTCAGCGCGAGCAGCCTCGTTCGCTTCCTGAGGCCCCAGAAAGAATCGCACTCGACGCCCCCGCTTGGCCTGCAACAGCGCCAAGGCTACGAATCGCTCGTAGGGCCAGCGCTTCGACTCGTTGCCCTTGTACGCCATCGAGCCGGGATGAATGCCGAGCGTGCCGGCCTGCGGGTCTGCGCGCCAGCTCGAGGGTAACCAGTATTCAAGATCCGCGGGCGAGCCCGTCAGACCGAGCGCGCGCGCCATCCGCAGGTTCTCCGCGATGCGGTGGCCGCCGCGCAGCGGGATTAGCGTTGCGCGTGCCGTCCGCGCGATTGCTGTGGACGCCCCGCCGTAGCGATGGATGCACAGGCGCTTTGCGCCGGCGGCACGCGCAACGAACGCGTACTGCCAGCGGGTCGCGGGAAACGGTAAAATGCAGTGATCGTAACGCCGGCGACGCAGGCGGCGGATGTGAGTCAGCATCTGGGTCGGGCTGGGCCGCAGCGGCAGCTCCGCGACGTCTCGCGCGATGGCCAGCTCCCGCACGTACTCCGTGACGGCCGGCTGCCACGTCAGCACATCTGTGCTCCACGCATCCGCGTCCAAGCCGCGAAGCAGCGGGCCCGCGGCCAGCGCATCCCCGAGCCCTGGTAACAGGAGCACTAACGCCGAGCCCGACAAGTTTTAGACTTAATCTCGAATGGCGACAGGAACGACGACTTCGTGCGAGCTCGCGGCGAAATCGACTTGTGCCGGCGGGCGTTCCAGCCGATCGTAATAATGCAGGATCCGCATTCGATAAAAGATCGCTAAGGTATCGAGAAAAACGTTCCACACGGCCGGCAGCCGAACCCGGCTGCTAAGCCGTTGAAAGTGCAGTGTCACGGGCGCCTCGACGATTCTGTATCCGAAGTGATGGATGTTGGCGAGAAGCTCGAGATCGAACGCGAATCGCTTCACGAGAATGCGCGGGAGAACCTTATCCAGCACCTGCCGCTTGAAGAGTTTGATTCCGGTCTGCGTGTCGCGCACGGGAAGTCCGAACAGCGTCCGTACGAGCAGATAATAGAAGAAGCTGTAGACACGCCGCGTGGGCGGATAATTGACTCTCGATTGCGGATGAAACTTCGAGCCGATAACGGCATCGGCTTTGCGATCGTTCATGATCGCAAAAAAGTCGGCGAGCTGCTCCGGATGGAGGTCCATGTCGGCGTCTAAGAACGCCACGTAGTCGCCACGGGAATATGCCGCCCCGCAGGTCAGCGCGTTGCCCTTGCCCTCGTTGCGGGCGCAGCGCACGACGCGCACGTGGTCCGGCCATGCGCGCAACGCGTTGCTGGCGGCGGCGTGCGTTCCGTCGAGGCTGCCGTCGTCTACGACGATGATCTCGAAGTCGATGCCGAGATCGCGCATCGTCTCCACGGTCTCGCACACGTTTTCGGCAATCGAACTAGCCTCGTTGTAAGCGGGCATCAGTATCGAGAGCATGGGCGTGGAACGTTGGCTCTCCGCGGAGGACCAGCCTGCCGCTAAAAAATTGATTGTAGTCAATAACCGGGACTTCATGGTCGGCGCTACGCGATTGGCGCTTCGCGGTTCTCCGGCGGGCTAACGAGGTTGCGTTCGAACTTCGCTACGATCGTGCGCCAAGCCAAATCGAGTTCCTCGACACCGAGCATGCGCGCGACAGCTACGAAGACGGTACCGCCAATCGCGATCTGTCCGAAGAGAAACCACGCGCGCGATCCGAGCGATGCTTCAGGCGTTACGTCGAGCATGCCGATCCAGCCGAGCGCGGCGAGCATTGCAAGCGAGCTCAGCACCACTTTGCCGGTCGAAGCAAGCAGCGCCCCCCAATCGATGCCGGCGACGAGCCGCGCGGTCACCATCAGCAACAACAAGGCCTGCACGGTTTGACTCGTCGAGTTCGCGAGCAACAAGCCGCGCGCGCCCAACCCGGGCAGCCACACGAGAGAGAGCAAGACGTTGAGCACTACCGTCACCACGGAGATCGTCACGGGCCACACCGTTTCGTGACACGCGAAGCAGCAGCGCGTGAGTACCACGTTCGCCGCCAAGGCGATCAGCCCGACCGCCGCATACGGCAGCAATCCGGCAGTCAGATCAGTCGCGCTCGCCTCGAACGTGCCGCGCTCGAAGAGCGCCTGCACCATCGGGTGTGCGAGAATCACGAGCGCGCAGGCCGACGGAATCGTGATGAAGTTGACGAGCCGTAAACCGGTGACGACGCTGCGCGCGACTCCCCGCCGGTTCTCGCGAGCAAACTGCGCGGCCAGCAGTGGAAAGAGGACGGTGGCGATGGCGGCTGCGAAAACTTGTTGCGGGAAGTTCACGAGCTTCGTCGCGTAGTTCATGCCGGCGATGTATCCAGGCGCGAGCGTCGATGCGAAGAAGCGGTCGAAGAACAGCGCCAGCTGACCCGCGGCCGAGCCCACCATGATCGGCCCGAGCAGGAGCCAGATCTTGCGCAGGCCCGGATGGTGCAGGTCGATGATGGGGCGGTACCTGCCGATCGACAAGAACGAGGGCAGCTGCACGAGCACCTGCGCGGTCAGCCCGAGCACCGTTCCCAGCACCAGGGCGTAGATGCCCACGCCGTGGCTCAACAGCACGACGCACGCGATCGTCACGATGTTGACGGCGACGCCCACGAGCGCGGCCGATCGGAATTGGTGATACGCGTTGAGCATTGCGGAGAGCACGCCGCTGAGGCTGACGGCCACGATGCTGGGCATCAGCCATCGCGTCATTCGGATCGCGACCCCCATTTGCGGCTGCGGGAAGCCGTGCGCGATCAGCGGCACGTACCATTTTGCCGTAAAGAAGCCGATGACGGCGCACGTCGTCAGCACGATCGCCAGGAGGTTGAGCGTGGTGCTGGCGAGGCGCCACGCCTCTTCTTCCTCGTGACGAGCGAGGTACTCCGAAAACGTCGGAACCAGCGCACTCAGCAGCGCGCCGTTGAAGACGCCGAAGAGGATCGTCGGGATCGTCGCCGCCGCGAGGAACGTGTCCATCTCCCACCGCGTGCCGTAGTATCGCGCGTTGACGACCTCGCGCATGAAGCCGAGGAGCGTCGAGGCGAAGGTCGCGCCCATGATGAAGAACGTCGACGACGCGATCGAGATGCGGTGGTGGCGCGGCCGGCGCGGATAGGGTACGACCCGCAGGTAACGCGGCGAGGACTTAATGCGCTCCGTCCCTCCGCAGCACGGCCGGAATGGTCCGCAGAATGATCAGCAGATCGCCGAGGGGCGTCCAACTGTCCACGTAGCGATTGTCGAGCTCCATCCAGTGCTCGAACGACACGTCGCTGCGCCCGTTGATCTGCCAGAGGCAGGTTACGCCCTGCGGTACGGTGAGCCGCCGCTGCGCGAATGCGTCGTAGTGCTCGACCTCGTTCGGGAGCGCGGGCCGCGGCCCGACGAGCGACATCTCACCGAACACGACGTTGACGAGATTCGGCAGCTCGTCGACGCTGGTGCGGCGCAGGAAGCGCCCCAGGGGATGCAGCCGCGGATCGTTGCGGATCTTGAAGACCGGTCCGTCCACCTCGTTGAGATGCATCACGCTCTGACGCATCGCGTGCGCACCGTTGACCATGGTGCGCAGCTTGTACATCTTAAAGCGCCGGCCGTGCATACCGACCCGCTCCTGCGCGAAGAACGGCGTGCCGCGCGTCGCACAGGCGATCGCCAGCGCGGCGAGCGCAACGATCGGCGCCGTTGCGATCAAGAGGAGTATGCCCAATACGACGTCGATGGTCCGCTTCAGCGCCGACCAGGACTGCGGGACCGGGCGCTCCATCGGGCCGCTAACCGCTATCTGCATCGCATCACATCAAAAGCGCTCGTTTGACGGTTCGCCCGACGTAATCGAGACCCTCGATATCGCCCAAGGCGCGGCCCCGCTCCGGCCCGAGATGTAGGAATGGAACGTATTCGCGGGTGTGGTCGGAGCCCGGAGCCGTCGGGTCGCAGCCGTGATCGGCCGTCAGGATCAGCTCGTCCTTCGCGCTCAAGCGAGCGGTCAGGCCGGGAAGCATCGTATCGAGCTCCTCCAGGGCGCGCGCGTAGCCGCGCACGTCGCGGCGATGGCCGTATTTCGAGTCGAAATCATTGAGGTTCGTGAAGATGAAGCCGTTCTCGACGCTGTCCAGCAGCTCGAAAGTCTTCTCAACCGCATCGCGATTATCGGTCACCCGAACGCACGACGAGATGGCGCGTCCGCAATAAATGTCACCGATCTTTCCTACCGCGTATACCTCGACATCCCCGCTTCTTAGTTCGTCGAGCAGGTTTGCAGGCGGCTCGATTGCATAGTCTCGTCGATTCGGCGTCCGCCGGAAAGCCCCCGGTTCGCCCACGAAGGGCCGGGCGATGACCCGGTTGACCGCGTGCGGCGGCCGGAGCATCTCGCGGGCCTCGCTGCTCCATTCGTAGAGACGCGCGAGCGGCACGACCTCCTCGTGCGCCGCGATTTGAAATACGGAATCGGCCGACGTATAGAGGATGGGGCGGCCGGTCGCTAGGTGCAGGGACCCGAGTTCCTCGATGATCTCGGTGCCCGACGCGGGCTTGTTCCCCAGCGGCGGCTTGCCCACGATCTCCGTGAACGCGTCGATCACGTCGCGGGGAAAGCCCTCCGGGTAGGTCGGAAACGGAACTTCCGTTAGGATGCCCATCATTTCCCAGTGACCGGTGATCGTATCCTTACCGCGGCTTCGCTCGCGCAGGCGTGCCGCGCGCGCGGCCGGCTGCGGGTTTGGCGCGACGCCGGCGATGCTCGTCAACAGCCCGAGACCCAGGGACTCGAAATTGGGCAGTTGCAGGCCGCCCACGCGGCGGGCGACGTTGCCGATCGTGTCCGCGCCGGGAGGGTCACCGTACTCGGCGGCGTCGGCGAGCGCGCCGACGCCGCCCGAATCGATCACGATGGTGACGACGCGCTTCATCGCCCGCGGGGCTTCGGGTTCCCGGTTCACGCGCCTGCCCGCGTAGGAGTGGCGAGCCGGCGTGCAAAAGGCGTCGCGACGGTGCCACGCATTGCGCTTTCGGCAGCGCTCATGACGCTGATGCTCGTCCTCACCTGCCGCGCGGCCCGTCCCGCGGTTCCGGCACCCGCTGCCACGCCGACGCCGGAGCCCCCTCGGACCACCCTCTACCTCACGGCGAACCGCGTCGACTTCTATTACGACCGGTTCCTGGTCGAGGCCGACGGCAACGTGCGGGTGCGCACGAGCGACGGGTTCTATGTGACCGGCGACGCCTTCTCGATGGACCTCAAGCTCAACCGGTTCCTCGTGGCGGGGCACGTCACGCTCCACGACTCCACCGGACAAGTCAGCGGCGCGGCGATCTCGGACTTCCTCGACTTCCGGCGCATCTATTTCGTCCCGGTAACGACGGAGCCCGATCGCTGGACGTTCCTCAACGGCGACCTCGCACACCCAGCCAAGGGGCGCGTGATGCCGGACGACGCGTTCTACTTTCCAATCGTCGGCGGAACTCCCAGCATCGAGGCCGGCGGCGCAGTCATCGGCACGAAGACGTACATACGTTTCGTCAACTCACACACGTATCTCGCCGGGACCGCGATACCGCTCGGATCGGACGTCGTCAACTTTTCGTCGAGCCAATACTTCGCGCAGAACACGCTGTCTGGCGCGACCGTCGACCTCACCTGGAACGTGGCCGGCAATAGCAACATGCTCACGGGCGTGCACCTGCGTTACGATCCGACTTACCACACGTATCTCTCCGTCGAACAGCACTTCGTCGGCGACCATGAGTACGCAATCCTCTCGGTCAACCCTGCGACCCGAGCGGAGAAGTGGTGGAACATGATGCTGTACGAGAAGCTGGGCAGCCGCTTCCAGATTTCCAGCTTCACGCAGTTTTATACCCAGCAGAATTGGCTTCAGGAACCCTCGGCCGCGCAACAGACGACCTATCTGAGCGCGACGTATGCGTTCCCCCATTCCTATGTGCAGGCGACCTCGCAGCTGACGAACTACAACCTCCTCGGAGTAGGCTCGCTCGAGCACCACTCTATCGCCGGGAACTTGTCGCATCCCAGCCAGGTGCAGCTCACTTGGACGAGTTTTCAGAACAAGATCGGCGATCTGCCGCTCTACGAGCAGACCTACGTCGGGTACGGGTTCAACCACGACACCGTCGGCGGACAGCAGTACCTCGCCGGCTATCCGAATCTGCCCGGCGGCAGCCTGGCGCCCATTCCGACGCCGGGCCTGCAGGCCTACGGGGCGCCGTGCCCGGATCAGCACGGCGTCAAGCATCCGCCGGTCTACTTCTGTCCGGTCTACACGACGATCTACAATAGTGTGCTGGGATTCAATTTCTTCACGCCCGCATTGAAGCTGAACAATCCACCAAGCCCGTACCAGGTCTTCTACTTCAATGCAAGCTTCAACAAGCAATACCAGTGGAACTCGCTGCCGCACTGGATCAGCAACACGTCGGAAAACTTCAGCATCAGTCGCCAGTTCACGCGTGCGCTCCATACCTATGTCGGTTACCAGATCCAAAACGTCGGCGACCACTACATCAACGGCAGCTACCTGCCGTGCGAGCCGGTCGGCTCGTTCTACTGCCCTCTGAGCTTCACGTCGTTCCGTGGCGTCTCGACGCTGCGCACGACGAGCCTGGGCATCAGCGTCGTGCCGACTCCCGAGTTTAATTTCTCGATGCTCGTCCGCCACCACGTCGACTACCCGATCCCGGTGCCCGGCGTGTTCGGATTGCCTCCGAACAACATTCTCGGGCAGCCGCTCTACTCGTGGTTCCTCGGCCAGCCTCCCTACGACGCGAGCTTCGACGTGCGCCTGAAGATCTTGCCGCACGCCTTAGTCGACGTCTCGAAGACGCTGTATTGGTACGGCAATCCGTACCGCACGCAGTTCTGGCAGCCCAGCACGGTCGTCCAAGTCCTGCCGATATGACCGGCCGCGTCGGCTCCCTGGCGGCGGTCGCGCTCGCGCTCGTGCTCATCGCCGCGACCTCGCCGGTCGTCGTCAGCGGACAGCTCTTGGCGTATCAGGACGGCTACGTCTTCTTTACGACGGGCGACGGGTTTCGCGTCGCGCACGACGTCGTTATCCACGACGCGAAGACGGGCGGCGCCACGGCGCTCGCGCCCGCGCCGCGCATCTGGGCTCGCGCGACGTTCGACGCATCCGGTGTTGTGACCGAGCTGGACCTGTCGCGCGACCCGCTGCCGGCGCAGGGCAGCTTCGCGGACGTCGCGGGTTTCGCCGTCGCGATATCCACGCCGGCGCCCAATCCGGACCTGCTCGGCTACCAACCGACGCCGGGACCGGATCAGACCCCGCTGCCGACCCAGCGCTTCTCGGGGCGACCGGTCTTGGTTACCTTCATCGTGCAGGTGCCGCCGGTCACGCCATTTACGTCCGCCGTGTACATCACGACGGATCAGAGCGGCTGGAACGCGCAGGCCATTCCGATGGATCGCGTCGACGCGCTGCACTATGAGATCACGCGCCGCTATCCGTCGGGGACGATCTTCCGCTACCTCTACGACCGGGGCTCCTTCCAATCGGCGGAGATTTCGCCCAACGGGCTGCAGCGCACGCCGCGCGACCTCGTCGTGCCCGACGCCGACGTGCGCGTGATCCACGACACGGTCCCGGCGTGGCAAGATCAGGTCAACGGCGGCGTCAATCAGGTGCAGCCGCAGATCATGCCGACGCCGTACAATCCGGCGCCGTTCCCGAACCTTCCGCCGGGCCTCCCGTCGCCCCGGCCGCCGCCAATAAACCGCTAGCGCACGGTCAGGAGAATCGCCCGCGTCGCGGCGGCGCCGCGCGTGTTGCGCGCGATCACCTGCAACGTGAAGTTGCCGCGAATGAACCACGGCAGCGGCGCAACCGTGTACGCCAGCGCAAACCTTCCGACGCCGAGCTTCGATAGCGGCATCGCGTATCCGCCGATCCGCGCCTCGACGCTCGCGACGTTCGAGCTCGTGATCACGCTCCCCGAAACGCGGTCGCCGGGCCGAACGGCCGTCTCGCTGATCGAGACCGCGAGGATCTGCGGCGGTGCGTCGGCCGCCACCCGGAGCACGGGTTTCACGAGGCGCGGGGCGGCGGCCGTCGTCGCCTGGCCGGAGGGGGCCGGCGTCGGCGTGGTCAGCGGCGCCGTCGGGGCGGCGGTCGGGGATGCGGCAGGCGTCGCGGAAGGTCGCGGTGGCGGCTGCGCCGCCGTGCCCAGCGGCGACGGCGCCGGATTCGTCGCGCGCGTGCCGCGGCTGCAGCTCGCCAGCGCGACCACCGCCGCGGCGATGCATACGGCGGAGCGGACGGTACGCATGGCCTTAGGCTTCTCGGCGCCCTACGGCATTCCGCCGCCCTTCGACTCCAAGCCTTTGGCGCGGAGTTTATCCTGAGCGAGCGGAGCGAGTCGAAGGGCTCAGGATGACAAATCGAAGGTGTGGAAAGCCTTGAGGGTGGCCGAGTCCGCGCGTCCCGTCCTGAGCGTCGTCGTTCCTCTCTATAACGAAGAGGGCAACGTCGCGCCGCTGCTGCAGCGCATCGGCGGCCTGACCGAGCGTCTGCGCGGTGCCGTCGATTTCGAGATTGTCCTCGTCAACGACGGCAGCACCGACGGCACGCTGGCGGCGATCCGCGACGAGATGCGCCGCCGGCCGCATATCGTGCTCGTGAATCTCTCCCGCAACTTCGGGCACCAGCTGGCCGCGACGGCGGGCATCGAGATCGCGCGCGGCGACGCCGTCGTCCTCATGGACGGAGACCTGCAAGATCCGCCCGAGCTCGTGGACGTGTTCGTTCGCAAGTGGCGCCAGGGTTACGATGTCGTGTACGCGGTCCGGCGCTCGCGCCGAGGCGAAAGCCCCTTTAAGATCGCGACGGCGCGCGCGTTCTATCGGATCATCAAGCGGCTGACCAAGGTCGCGATCCCGCTCGATACCGGCGATTTTCGCTTGATGAGCCGGCGCGTCGTCGAGGCGCTGCGCCGCTCGCCCGAGCGGCACCGGTTTCTGCGCGGGATGGTGAGCTGGGTCGGCTTCAATCAAGTCGCGATCGAGTACGATCGCGACGTGCGGCTCACGGGCAAGACGAAGTATCCGTTGCCGAAGATGATTCGTTTCGCGATGGACGGCATCACGTCGTTCTCCGACATCCCGCTGCGCTTCGCGTCGTATTTCGGCTTCACGGTGAGCGCCGTCGCATTCATCTATGCGTTGATCGTCGTCGCCTTCAAGCTCTTCAGCCTCAAGCCGCCGGGATACACGCCCGGCTGGGCATCGACGATCGTGGCCGTGCTCTTCCTCGGGGGCGTCCAGCTCATGAGCCTCGGCATCTTGGGCGAGTATCTCGGACGCGTCTACGACGAAGTAAAGGGACGTCCGCTCTATCTGATCAGCGACATCGAACGCTCTTGACCTACCGACCCGTCGTCGACCAGTTCGTCACGCCCGTTGCGCTCGATCCGCTTTCGGCCGTCCTGTTCGTCGCAGCTTTCGTCGCCGCCGCGCTGTTGACGGCGCGCCGAGCGGCGTACGGCCTCGCGGCGCTGATCCTTTCGACGCCGTTGGCCTTCGCGCACGACGTCTTGGGCACGAGCATCACTCTGCCGAAGGTCGTTCTGCTCGGCGTCCTGCTCGGATTAACGACCTATGCCGGCACCGCGGCCGCACTGCGCGATCGACCGGCGCCGCTGCTGCTCGGCGCTCTCGGGTTGTATTTCGTCGCCAGCGCGCTCACGCTCATAGACGCGGCGCACCGCGGTCCGGCGATTCGCGAGACGTTCAAAGTCGTTGAATACGCGGCCTTCTTCATCGCAGCGTTCTGCTGCTACCGGGTGGATCCCGACGACGCGCCGCTCGTGAGCGCGACCGCGCTCGCGGCGATCGTCGTGGCGGCGACGGCGCTCGCCCAGGAGATCGTCGGCGCACCGTCGGGCCTGTACATCGGAGCTGCGATCGTGCCGCGCATCGCGGGCGTGCTCGAAGGCCCAAACCAGCTCTCCGCGTACTGCGAGATTGCCGTTGCGGCGCTCGGCGCGTGGGCGCTCGTCCGGCCAAGCACCGCGTTGCGCGTCGCGCTCTTCTCGATCGTTTGTGCCGACGTGCTGAGCTTCTCGCGCGCCGGTCTCTTTGGGCTCGCGGTGGTCGCCGCGATCCTGGTCCTCGTCGCGGGTAAAGCGGCATGGCGCGCGCTGCGCCCGGCGGTGTACGGTCTCGGTGCAGGGCTCTTGGGCTCCGCGTGGTGGGCGATCTACGCGCACACTCCCGGAGTATTACGCGTCTCGCTGCAGCCGAGTCTGTACGCGGGGGGCGTCGGAAACCGCAGCGAACTGTGGGCCGCGGCTCTGCGGATGTGGCGCGACCGGCCGCTGCTCGGCGTAGGCGCCGGAAACTTCGAGCTCGAGTTGCCGCGTTACGGCGTGTTAGGCGTGCGCACGCACGCCAACAGCTGGTATCTGCAGGCGCTGGCGGAGGGCGGCGCCGTGCTGCTCGCCGCGACCGTCACGCTCGTCGCGGCGATCCTCGCCGCGTTCGGCGGCAACGGCATGGTCGCGCGCCTGCGCGCCGGATCCCCATGGGTGCTCGCCGCGCTCGCCGCGACCGTCGCGCTCGCGCTGCATCAAGTCGTCGACCTGCTGGTCTTTTATCCGAAGGTCGGCACAGCGTGGTGGCTGCTGGTCGGAATAGCGGCGGCGGCGCGTAGCACGCGGGCGTGAACGCCGCCGCCCAACCGCTCGTCGTCGTCACCGAGTGGGGCGCCCGCGGCGCGCTGCCGCTCGGCGTCCTGCTGCTGGCCCTGGCGGCCGCCGGATTTTTGTACCGCCGCGCGCTCGCGCGAGCTCCGTCGCTTTCGGTCGGGATGCTCGCCGGCGTCGTCGCCGTCGCGCTGGCGGCCGCATGGTGCTCGCCGGTCCTTTTCTCGAGCGACGTGTACGCTTACGCTGCCTATGGAGAGCTCGCGCGGCTCGGGCTCGATCCGTACGCGCACGCTCCGCCCGGCCTACGCGACGCGCTGCTGCAAGACGCCGCGTGGCAGTGGGGGAGCGCGTTCCCGATCTGCGTCTACGGTCCGGCGTTCGTGGGTTTGGCGCGAGCGGTCGTCGGCGCACTCGCGCCGCTGGGCGCGCTCGCGCAGCTGGACGCCCTGCGGGTGACGGCATCGGCGGCGCTGCTGCTGATCGTGCCGCTCGCGTACGCTGCCTACGGCGACGATCGCGCTGCGCGGCTGCGCGCCGCGGCGACGATCGCGTTGAACCCGCCCGCGATTTGGTGCGCGGCCGAGGGACACAACGACGCGATCGCGTTGGCCATCGTGCTCGCCGGCTTCGCGGTGGCGCGGCGCGGCTTCTTCGGTATCGGGGCCGCGATCGTCGCGTTTTCCGGCCTCGTCAAAGCGCCGGCCGCGCTCGCGGCTGTTGCGTTCGCCGCGCTGCAGCGGCGCGCGCGCCTCGGAGCTGCGATCGGCATTGGACTCGTCGCCGTCTTCTCGGTTCCGTTGCTGTTCGGCGTCGGCATGCGTCTCGCACCGCACGGACAGTACGCGCCGCAGGCGTCACTGCAAGCGATCGTCGCGCCCTTCAGCCCGCTCGCGGGGATCGCAGCGGCCGGCGCGCTCTGCGTCGCGCTGGCGGCCGCCGGCTTCGGGCGCCTGCGCCGCGGCGACGACGCGGGCTGGATCTGGCTGGGAATCGCCGCATGGGCGCTTGTCCCGAACCCGTATCCGTGGTACGGGATCTGGCTGGTCGCGCTCGCGGCGCTCGCGCCCCGGTCGCGCGCCGCAGTCGCGGCGATCCTGCTGTCGTTCAGTTCGCTGCTGCGCTACGTTCCGGACGCGGTCGCGGTGCCCGGCCCGGCCGGGTCGGTCGCGCTCGGCGTCGCGGCCTCCCTTCCGATGCTGTTGCTGCTCCCGGGCTGGTATAATGAGCGACCCACATGACCGCGTTGCTCAAAGAAACCGGCGCGAGCGCCGGCCACATACTTGCGATTCTGGACGGGAGCCGGACGTGGCAAACTACGCTCGAACGCATGCGCGCCTTGCGCGCGCTTTCCGGAGATAAACCGGGCGCGTACGCGCTGCACGAAACGATCGGCGCCGCGCGTCCGGCGCTGTTGGGCGCGCTCGCGGGCGACTTGGGAGGCACGCTGCTCGCGGTCGTCGCCACGCCCGATGCCGCCGAGCGCAGCTTCGCCGATCTGCTCTACTATTTGGGCGAGCGCGGCGATCGTGTCGCGCTGTTACGTTCGCGCGACGAGGCGCTCGGGGCCATCGAGAGCCCCTCGGAGCGAAGCGCGCGACTGACACTACTCGCCGATCTCGTGCTGGGACGGCCGCGGGTCGTGTTGGCCCCGATCGCCGCCGTCCGTCAACCGCTGATGGCGCGCGCGAGCTTCGAGCAGTCGTCGTTCGTGCTGCGCGCAGGCGACGAACCGGGCTGGGAACGGCTCCAGGAGCGGCTCTTCGCGCTCGGATACGAGCGCCGCGACGTGGTCAGCGCCGTCGGAGAGTACGCGGTGCGCGGCGGGATCGTCGACTGCTTTGCGGCGGCCGCAGACGCTCCCGTGCGAATCGAATTCGTCGGCGACGTCATCGAGTCGATGCGCGAGTTCGCAATCGAGTCGCAGCGCAGCAGCGCGGCGGTCGAGCGGCTCGACGTCGCGCCGTGGTCCGACGATCTCGATGGCACGGCGACGGTCTTCGACTATCTGCCGGCCGACGCGGCGGTCATTCTGGAGGAGCCGGCAACGATCGCGGCGACGGCGCGAGCGCTCGACGAGGAGCGCGCGCGCGAGCGGCATACGTTGCTGGCGGACGAAGAGGCCGCCGCGACGCTGCTCGCGCATCCGTCCGCGCCGCCCGCGTCGCTGAGCGACGTCGCCCGGTCGATCGCGCGTCACGCGACGCTCGTCCTGCCGGGAGCGATCGAGGTAGCGCGAGATGCGAGCGAATGGGTTCCTCCGGTCCTCGATTCGTTCGTGCTCGAGTGCCGTCCCGTGGAACATTTCAACCGGCAGGTCGCGCTCTTCTCGGAGGCTCTGCGCGACTGGATCTCGACCGGCGAGACCGTCTTCATCGTCAGCGCCGCGGTTTCGCGAACGATCGACCTGCTGCGCGCAGCCGGCATAGAACCCGGCCGCGCCGAGCGCGGCGCCGTGTACGTCGATCACGGGTCGATCGAGTCGGGCTTCAGGCTGCCTGCAGCCCACCTGCGCGTGCTCGGAGATCGCGAGATCTTCGGCGCGTCGCCCAAGCGCGTCAAGATTCGAGCGCTCAAGGAAGGCGTCCCGGTGACGCTGGCCGACCTTCGTGTCGGCGATTACGTCGTGCACGCCGTACACGGAGTCGGCCAGTATCTCGGCTTGCGCCCCGAGACGATCCTCGGCGCGACGCAGGACTACCTCGACCTGCGCTATGCGGGCAGCGACCGGATGCTGGTACCCGTCACGCAGATGCATCAGGTCGCGAAGTATTCGGCAGCGGAAGGACAGGCGCCGCGCCTCTCCAAGATGGGCGGCGCCGACTGGGCGCGCACGAAGGCGCGCGTGTCCGAATCGCTGTCGAAGATCGCGGACGAGCTCGTTGCGCTCTATGCGGAGCGCGAGCTGTCGCTCGGCTTCGCTTTCGGTCCGGACACGACGTGGCAGAGCGAAATGGAGGAGGCGTTTCCGTACGAGCCGACGCCGGACCAGCAGAAGGCCGTCGACGCAACGAAATCCGACATGGAGCGCGCGCGGCCGATGGATCGGCTGATCTGTGGCGACGTCGGCTATGGGAAGACCGAGGTCGCGATGCGCGCCGCGTTCAAGGCCATCGCCGACAAGAAGCAGGTGGCGGTGCTCGTGCCGACGACGCTGCTCGCCGACCAGCACTTTCGCACGTTCGGCGCCCGATTCGGCGCGTTTCCCGTGCGCCTGGAAGAGCTGTCGCGCTTCACGCCCAAGGCCGACCAGAAACGGATCTTGCGCGACTTGGCGGAGGGTAAGGTCGACGTGATCATCGGCACGCATCGGCTGCTGCAGAAAGACGTCGCCTTCGCCGACCTCGGCCTGATCGTCATCGACGAGGAACAGCGCTTCGGCGTCATGCATAAGGAGCGCCTCAAGGAATATCGCGCCGGCGTCGACGTCTTGACGCTCTCGGCGACGCCGATCCCGCGCACGCTGCACATGTCGCTGATGGGCGTTCGCGACCTCTCCCTCATCCAAACGGCACCGAAGAACCGCATGTCGATCAAGACGATGGTCGTTCCGGCCAGCGACGCCGTCGTGCAGCGCGCGATCGGCGCCGAGCTCGACCGCGGCGGCCAGGTCTACTACCTGCACAATCGCATCGAGTCGATCTACGCCGTTCGCAACGCGCTCGAGCAGCTCGTCCCGCACGCCCGCATCGCGGTCGGCCACGGCCAGATGCGCGAGACCGAGCTCGAGCCGGTCATGCGGCGCTTCATCGACGGCGATATCGACGTTTTGGTGGCGACGACGATCATCGAGAACGGCATCGACATTCCCAACGTCAACACGATGATCGTCAACGACGCGGACCGGTTCGGTCTCGCGCAGCTCTACCAGCTACGCGGGCGCGTCGGGCGCTCGAATCACCAGGCGTATTGCTATCTGCTCTATCAGGGGCACAAGGCGCTCACTGAGGAGGCCAAGGCGCGACTCGAAGCGATTCGGGAGTTCGCGCATCTGGGCTCGGGGCTGCAGATCGCCATGCGCGACCTCGAGATTCGCGGGGCCGGGAACCTGTTGGGATCGGCCCAGTCGGGTTTCATCGCATCGGTCGGATTCGAGACATACTGCGAGCTGCTGGCCGAGGCCATCGCGGAGCGCCGCGGCGCGCCGGCCTCGCTCGAGGATCGGCAGGAAGCCGTCATCGACGTCAAGATCAGCGCCTTCATCCCCAACGAATACATCTCGCAGGTTTCACAGAAGATCGCCGTCTATCAGCAGCTCGCGAAGGCTCGCACGGAGGCCGAGGTCGAGGAGGTCGAGGCCGGCGTGCGCGATCGTTTCGGCGCGTTCCCAGAACCGTTGCGCAATCTCGTTGAGCTGACCAAACTGCGCGCCGTCGCTCTACAGAAGCACGTAACTCGGGTCGTCGTCGACGATCATCGCCTGACGTTCGGTGTCGGTTCCGGTTTCGAGCTCGGCCCCTCGGCGGTTCCCAGATTTGCCGAGCTCACGAAGAATCGCTTTCGTTTCGGCGAGGGACGCATCGTCGTGGACCTGGCCCCGCCCCGCGGCGGCCGCAAGAGCCCCTCGACGAGCTGGATGCCACTTTTGCGGCAGCTGCTCGAAGCGATCTAAGCCACAAGGGGCCCTCATTAGAGGACCTGAGATGCCACGCGCGAAGCAGGGCGCCGTAACGCGGGGCCATTGGCCCCGCTTCCTACGCACTCAACTTTCCTACGGAGCTATGATGTCGAAAGCCCAACGCATCACCGCGGGCCTCGCCGCCCTTCTGATGGGCACGTCCCTTGCGGCGTGCTCCGGCGGGAGCACGGTCGCGACGGTGAACGGCCAACCGATCAGCCGAGCCGCATTCAACGACCGCCTCGAGACGAGCCCGATGGCGCGCGCCGTGCTGCAGCAGATGGTGCAGGAGATGCTCATCGAGCAGTACGCCAAGAACAATAACATCGTCGTCACCGACGCCGATATCAACGACCGCGAGGATCAGATCAAAGCGGCCTTCCCCGGAACCTCGTGGGATGAAATGCTGAAGGCGCGCAATCTCACTGAGACGGACGTGCGCGCCGCGTTACGCGAACAGATAATTCTCGACAAGGCGCTCGAAAAGGACGTCACGATCACGCCCGCCGAGCTCAAGACGACGTTCGCGAAAGAGCATGTGCAATACGACACGCCGGCGACGGTGACGGCGCGTCACATCCTCGTTCCCAGCCTCGCTCTGGCGAACCAGATCGAGGCGGATCTCAAGGCCGGACAGAGCTTCGCGACGCTCGCCGCCAAGTATTCGACCGATCCCGGAAGCAAGGACAAGGGCGGAGATCTCGGTACGTTCCGCAAGGGACAAATGGTGCCGTCGTTCGACAAGTACGCCTTCTCGGCGCCGATCGGCGTGATCAGCCCGCCGATCAAATCGCCGTTCGGCTACCACATCATTCAGGTCGAAAAGCGCACGCCCGGCAAGAAAGCGACGCTCGCGGACGCGACTCCAAAGATGCTCGTCAGCCTGCGTCAACAGAAGGAAGGCCCATTGATGCAGCCGTTCCTTCAGAGCCTCCAGCAGCGTGCGGTCATCGTCACGAACGATCCGCGCTTTGCCGGACTCTTCCCGACGCCGGCGCCGGCGCCCGCAGCGACGGTCTCTGCCGCCGCGGCATCGCCCGCACCCAGCAGCACGAAGTAGGTCCGCCGCGCGGCGGCTAGCGGGGGCGTCCTCACGACGCCCCCGAAACGCGCTGGAATGCTCGTTCGCATCGCGGGTCTCGGTCCAGGCGATCCACGACTGCTGACGATCGGCAGCCTCGACGGGCTGCGGGCGGTCGGAAGAGCCGTCGTGCTGCTCGCTCCGCAGGATCTCACATCCTATCTCGAGCGCAACGGCGTCGCTATCGTCCGCGGTTGGGTGGACGATCCCGCGCTGCTCGTCCGCGGCAGTGCCGACGAGATCGCGCGTTTCGCGCAGCGTTTCGACGACCCGTCGCTGCGCGAGGGCGCGCTCGGGCTCGGCGTGCTCGGAAATCCGCTGTCGGATTTTCCCGGACTCCCGGCTCTGCTTCGCGCGCTCGAAGCCCGCGACGTCACGACCGAGATCCTGCCCGGCGTGCCGCGCGCGACGCTGTCCGCCTCGATCGCGATGCCGCTGGTGCCGCTCCCGCCGCAGTCCTCGCACTATTCCTGGGACGACCTGGTGGAGATCATGGCGCGCCTGCGGCTCGGCTGCCCCTGGGACCGCGAGCAGACGCACCGCACGCTCGTTCCGTACCTCATCGAAGAGACGTTCGAAGTGGTCGAGGCGATCGAGCTGTCGCAGCTCGAGGGACTATGCGAAGAGCTCGGCGACCTGCTGCTGCAGGTGCTGTTCCACGCGCAGATCGCTACCGAGGTCGGGAAGTTCAGCATCGCCGACGTCGTCGACGCGCTCTCCAACAAGATGGTCCGGCGTCATCCCCACGTCTTCGGCGACGCCGTGATCGAGGACGTAGACGCGCAGTGGCGCAACTGGGAGCGGCTCAAGGCGCTTGAAAAGACCGGACGCGGGCGCAAGAGCCGGCTCGACGGAATCCCGAAGCATCTCGGCGCGCTACAGCGCGGCCAGCGAATGCAGGAAAAGGCGGCCCGCGTCGGCTTCGATTGGCCGAACGTGTACGGCGTGCTGGACAAGCTGTCCGAAGAGTTGCGCGAGCTTGCCGAGGCGCGCCGCCAACCACAGGACGATCCGCGCGTGCGCGAGGAGCTGGGCGACGTGTTTTTCACGCTCGTCAACGTGTCTCGAGCGCTGGGGATCGACGCCGAGACCGCGCTGCGCGGAGCCAACGAGAAGTTTTATCGCCGCTTCGCCTTCATGGAAGAGCGCGCCGGCGCCGACGGCAAGAGCCTCGCCGATCTTTCGCTCGACGAGCTGGAGGAGCTATGGAAACTGGCGAAGGCCTAACCGCGGTTCTGCGCGTGCGCATGGGGCTGCACGACGCGCACTACGGCGGCGCGCTCGTGGACGGCGCCCGGATCCTTGCGCTCTTCGGCGACGTCGCGACCGAGTTGCTGATACGTCTCGACGGCGACGAGGGACTCTTCGCGGCGTATGACAGCGTCGAGTTCCTCGCGCCCGTCTACGCCGGCGACTTCATCGAGGCGCGAGGGCGCGTCGTCACGGTCGGCCGGACGTCGCGCCGCATGGAGTTCGAGGCGCGCAAGGTGATCGCGGCGCGGCCCGACCTCGGCGACAGCGCCGCCGACGCACTCGAAACGCCGGTCGTAGTCTGCCGGGCCACCGGCACGTGCGTCACACCGAAGGCGAAGAAGCGCCGCTGACCGCCGTTTGGCGGCCGATTTGATATCTCTTGAAGCCGCGCCGCGGCGCCTTTGATATCATCGCGCCGATGAATCGCAAGGACGTCCTCGTCATCGCCGGCGCGACGATGGCCGGCGCGATACTTCCGCGCACGGCCGTCGCGCAATCGCAGGGTGCGGCGCACCCGCCGGGTGCGGTCCGCGTCGCCTTCGTCGTCGGCCCAGTTTCAAATCTTATCGACATCGCGGGACCGTATGAAGTCTTCGGCGACATGTACGCGTCGAAGAGCGGCGGGCCGCCGCCGAATGGAGCCGACAGCTTCCTCGGGAATGAGGACGGCGCGCGGCCGCTCTACGCGCCGTATCTGGTCAGCGACACGCTCGATCCCATCAAGGCCGGGCGATCCGTAGCGATCGTGCCGAACTATACGTTCGCTTCCGCCCCGGCGCCCGGCGTGATCGTGATGGGCGCGCAGTCGAGGCACTCGCCGGCGAAGTTGGAATGGATTCGCGAGATGTCGCGCACGGCCGACGTCGTGATGTCGGTCTGCACGGGGGCCTACGTCCTAGCCGGCACGGGATTGCTCGACGGCAAGCGCGCGACGACCCACCACGACTTCTACGACGATTTCGCCGCGACGTTCCCGAAGGTCACGGTGGTGCGCGGGCCGCGCTACGTCGAGGAGGGCAAGCTCAAGACCGCGGGAGGGCTGACGTCGGGCATCGAGCTCGCGATCCACGTCGTCGCGCTGATGCATGGCGAATCGCGAGCCGACTTGATCGCGCACTACCTGGAATACGTGAGGACCGAACGCCCAGCCTGACGCTCCCCTAGACCAGGCGCGCGTGGGTTTTCTTTTTCCAGACGAACTCGTAGTAGCTGAACTGCAGCGCGAGCACGACGCAGTACGCGATCGGGTAGCCGAGCCAGACTCCGTCGAGTCCTACATAGCGCATCAAGATGTACGCAGCGGGAACCTCGACGCCCCAGATCGCGAAGATGCCGTTGATCGTCGGCCAAAGCACGCTGCCGCTGCCGCGCATTACGCCGCTGAGGACGGCCGAGTTGCCGAAGAGCAGATAGCTCCACAGGGTGATCATCAGGAGCTCGTGCGCGATCCTGAGCGTATTCGGGTCGGTGATGAACCAGCCGAGGATCTGCCACGCGAAGATGTAGCAGAGACCGATGATGATTCCGCCGATGACGTAGTTCAGGCCGACGGCCGAACGGATCACGCTTCCCAGCTTGTCTTCGCGCCGAGCGCCGATGCACTGGGCGCCGAAGATCGAGGCCGAGATGCCGATCGAGATGGCCGGAAACTGGACGTAGCCGACGACCTGATTGACCGCGCCGTACGCGGCCGTCGCGCTCGACCCGAACCGATTTACGAACGAGATGACCGCGATCTCGGCCAGCGAGACCATCATCACTTGGATCCCCGTCGGTACGCCGATCCTGAGCACCGAACGCAGGATGCCCCAGTCGAGGCGCATGTCGTCCAGCATCTCGCGGTCGAACTTCAGCAGGTGATCGCGGCGCGCGAGATAGTACAGCAGCCACGCGAGCGCCGCCGAGTTGGCGATCAGGCCCGCCACCGCGGCGCTGACGACGCCGAGCTTCGGCAGCCCGAAGACGCCGACGATGAAGAGCGGCGTGACGACGATCGCGAGCACCGCCGAGACGATCAGCGCGTAGAAGGGCGTCGTGGAATCGCCGGTGCCGCGCAGGATCGTCGCGTAGACGAAATAGACGAAGAAAATCGGCATCGTCAGGAAGAGCACGCGCGCGTACGCGTCCGATTGCGCGATGATGTCCGGCGGCGTTCGCAGCCATCCCAGGATCGTCGGCGAGCCGAAGAAGCCGACAATCGCGACGATGATTCCTAAATAAAGTCCGGCGCCGATCACCGTTCCCGCGATCCTCTTCACCTTGTGGTGATCGCCGGCGCCAAACGCTTGGCCGATCAAGACGCTGGCGCCGCTCGAGACGCCGAACACGAATGAGAACAGGAGAAAAACGATCGGGAAGACGGCCGAGATCGCGCCCAGCGCCTGCGTGGAGATCAGGCGACCGATCCAGATGCTCGCCATGGTCTGCGACGCCGACTGCAAGACGTTGCTGAGCATCAGCGGCACGAGAAAGACGAGGAGGATCTGCCACATCGGCTTGCCCTCCTCGAACACGTTGACCCCGCGGCGTGGTACCGCGCGCGTCTGCGCCATCGCTCGAATCCCCTACTCCTGCGCTAGTACTTCGTAGATGCGTTTGCGAGTCTCGTTGAGCAACTCACAAACGCGCCCGATTGTTTCGGGTTTCGACGTCGGGCCGAGCTGGGCGATCGACTGCATGAGTCGGGCCGCCGCTTCGTGCAGCCGGTCCCCCTCGGCGTCGGAGGCGTCGTCGTCGTCTTCGTCATCGAAGAGCCGTCCCAGGTCCTTCGCGTGCTCCTCGAGCAGCCGACGTCCCTTGTCGGAGATCTCGTACGTGCGGCGCTCGCCCTCATCGCGCCCGACGATCAGGCCGGCCGCCTCGAGCGCGCTGAGAATCGGGTAGACCGAACCGGCTCCCGCGGCCCAGCCCTTCTCGCGAAAGGCCCGCATCAGCTCGTAACCATGGCGCGGCATCTCAGCCAGGAGCTTCAGGAGCGCGAACTTCAGGATGCCGCGTTTCAGCCGCTTCTTGTGACGGCGATGGCCAGGCCCGTACATGCCCCACCTGCCCGAGCGCAGATCCCAAAAACCAATGTTCATGATTTTTCCTCCAGTTAATATCGCGATACTAGACGATATATCGTGATACTGTCAATGCACCGCCGCTTGACGGCCATGCCGCCAGCGACGGCGCGTTGAATCCGTGGCGCGTGCGGTTGGACAAGTTCATGAAGGTCTCGCGGCTGGCCAAGCGGCGCAGCGAGGCGCACGAGGCGCTCGAGCATGGGCGCATCACGAAGCGCGGCAAGGCGCTTAAGCCGGGCTATCAGGTCAGGCCGGGGGACGAACTCGAGATTCACTATGCCACTAAATTCGTCACCGTGCGCGTCCTCGAGGTGCCGTTGCGCGTGACGCCGGCGGTGCGCGGCGAGGCGCTCTACGAGATCCTCGACTCGAAAAAGGACGACGCCGAGTGGCTGTGAACTCGGCGGATACGAAGGACGCGCTCGCGCGCGAGCTGCCGTCCGAAGCGCACTGTCGCCAGGCGCTCCTCGCGGGGCTGGCATTCTATGGAAGTTCGGGCGGCCAATTCGTCACGCATCGCAACGCGGTCGCGCGACTCTTCTGGTCGCTGCTCGACGAGCGGAAGTCGCATCCCATCGCGACCCGCGCTCCGACGCGCCTGCAGCGGCTTCCGACGTTCGCGATCGCCCTGCCGGAGCGCCTCACGGTGCCGCCGCCGAAACCCGCGCATCGTTGCGACCGTCTGATCGAGGTTCGCGCGGCGTTCCTCGCATGTGGATCGCTCGCCGCGGGTGCGCGCGGCTATCATCTCGAGTTCGTGGCGCGCAGCGACGAGATCGTGGAACGGTTGCGCTGGATGCTGCGCAGTGCCGGGGCGGTGCCCAAGGAAACGCGGCGCAAGGGTCGCGCCGTGCTGTACTTCAAAGACTTCGATGCCATCGTCGAGCTGCTCACTCGAATCGGCGCGTTCGGCGCCGTGCTGGCGCTCGAGGACGTGCGTGCGCTGCGCGAGACGAAGAATCGCATCCATCGCCTGGTCAACACCGAGGCCGCGAACCTGCAGCGCTCCGCGGAAGCGGCCGCCGCGCACCGCCAAGTAGTCGAATATCTTCAGAGCGCATACGGGCTGCCGCGGCTGACGCCCGCGCTGCGGGAAGTCGCGGAGCTTCGGCTCTTGTATCCCGACGAATCGCTCGCGGAGCTGGGGCGGCGTTGCAATCCGCCGATCGCGAAGCCAACCGTGAGCGGGCGGCTGGGGGCGCTCAGCCGGTTGGCCGACTACCTCCGCGGTGTGCAGGGGAGCGCGAAAGCGGCCAGGTAAACGCGCTCATGCGCATTGGGATCAACGGCTTCGGCCGCATCGGGAGAAACTTCACAAAGGCGGTGGTCGAACGCCATCCCGAAATCGAAATCGTGGCGGTCAACGATTTGATCGACGCGCAGCAATGCGCGCACCTTTTCAAATACGACAGCAACTACGGCCTTTACGAGGGCAGCGTGGCGGGGCAGGACGGCACCCTCGCAATCGATGATCGGCGAATCACGGTCTTCGCCGAACGCGACCCGGCCCGCCTCCCGTGGCGCGACTTAGGCGTGGACGTCGTGATCGAGTCGACCGGTCTCTTCACGAACGCCGCGAAGGCGCGAGCCCACATAGACAGCGGCGGAGCGAAGAAGGTCATCATCTCGGCGCCCGCGACCGGAGAGGACATCACGATCGTCCTCGGCGTCAACGACCGGAACTACGATCCAGACAAGCACGACGTCATCTCCAACGCGTCGTGCACGACGAACTGCCTCGCGACCGCCGTGAAGCCGGTGGTCGACTCGCTCGGGTGGGTGCGGGGCTTCATGACGACGATCCACTCGTACACGAACGATCAGAACGTGCTCGACGGACCCCACAAGGATCCGCGCCGCGCGCGCAACGCCGCCACCAACATCATACCGACCTCGACCGGTGCGGCGAAAGCGCTCTACCTGACGATCCCCGAGGTCCAGGGGACGTTCGACGGCTTCGCGCTGCGCGTGCCGACGCCGACCGTCTCGATGATCTATCTCGTCGCACAGACCAAGAAGCCGACGACCAAAGAGGAGCTCAACGCGATCCTGCGCCGCGCCGCAGAGGGCGAGTTGAGCAAGTACGTCGCGTACACCGAGCAAGAACTCGTCTCCGGCGACTTCAGGAAGAATCCGTACAGCTCAATCATCGACTCCAAGCTGACGAATGCCAACGGCGACCTCGTCCAGATCGCCGCCTGGTACGACAACGAGTGGGGCTACTCGTGCCGGCTCGCGGAGCTGACGGCGATGGTGCTGACGAGCATTCCCGCGAAAGCGTGAGCGCCGCTTCGAACGTGAGCTTTCGACGGCTCGAAGAGCTCGACGTTCGGGGTCAACGCGTGTTGGTGCGCGAGGATCTCAACGTACCGCTCGCGGACGGCGGCATCCTCGACTTCGGTCGCGTCGACGCAGCGATTCCGACGCTGCGCTGGCTGCACGAGCACGGCGCTCGCACGATCGTCATATCGCACCTGGGCCGACCCGATGGGAAGCCGGATCCGCGGCTCTCGCTGCGGCCCGTGGCGCGGGCGCTCGCCGATCGTCTCGGCGTGCGCGTCGCGTTCGCCGACGACAGCGTCGGCGAAGCGGCGGAACGCGCCGTCGCCGAGCTGCACGACGGCGATATTTTGCTGCTCGAGAACGTGCGCTTTCATCCGGAGGAAGAGCGCGACGACGAAGCGTTCGCGCGGCGTCTGGCTAGTATCGGCGATTACTACGTCGACGACGCGTTTGCGACCGCGCACCGCGCGCATGCTTCGACCGAGGCGCTCGCACGCATACTCCCCAACGCGGCGGGATTCTTGATGGAGGCCGAGCTGTCGGCCTTGTCGCCGCTGCTCGAGCATCCCCGAAAGCCATTCGTGTGCGCGATTGGTGGCGCGAAGATCAAAGATAAGCTCGGCCTCCTGCAGCACCTGATGGAGCTCGTGGACGCGTTTTGTATCGGCGGAGGAATGGCCAACACGCTGCTGGCGGCGTCGGGCGTCGGCGTGGGCCGCTCGCTGCGCGACCACGACCTCGAGCCGGCGCGGCAGATCCTCGCGCTCGCGAAGGATCGCGGCGTCGAGCTGCAGCTTCCCACCGATGCGGTCGTCGCCCCGTCCATCGAGGCGGCGTCGGAGTCCCGCGTCGTCGCGATCGGCGACGTCGGGGACGAGATGATTCTCGACATCGGGCCCGCAACGGCGCAGGCGTACGCGGCGACGATCGAGCGTGCCAAGACGATCGTCTTCAACGGCCCGATGGGCGTGTACGAAAATCCGGCGTACCGCCGCGGCACGCAAATCGTGGGCGACGCGATCGCGCGAGCCACGGCGGCAGGAGCCACCAGCGTCGTCGGCGGCGGCGACGCGGCCGCGGCGGCGCATCTGCTGGGCTTCGCATCCAAGGTGACGCACGTCTCCACCGGCGGCGGCGCGACACTCGAGTACCTCGAAGGCAAATCGCTCCCCGGAGTCGCAGCACTTGAGCTTTAGGACGATCATCGCCGGGAACTGGAAGATGCACAAGACCGCGGCCGAGACCGCCGCGTTCCTCGACGTCTTCCTGCCGCAGGCCGCGACGCTGCCCGAGAGTGTAGAGATCGTCGTCGCTCCGCCGTTCGTGTCGATCCCGGCGGCCTCGGCGCTGCTGCGCGACACGCGCGTCCGCTTGGGCGCACAGACGATGCATTGGGAGCTCGAGGGTGCGTTTACCGGCGAGATCAGTGCCCCAATGCTGCGCGAGTTCGGCGTCTCGCACGTCATTCTCGGACACTCGGAGCGGCGCGCGTACTGCAACGAAACCGATCGCACGGTGAACCTGAAGGTGCGCACGGCTTTGGAGCAGGGGCTGACGCCGATCGTGGCAGTCGGCGAGACGCCCGATGAGCGCAACGCGGGCGCGACGGACGCGCGCGTGGTCGAACAGACGCGCGCGGCGCTGGACGGCGTCGCGGGGGATCAGCTCTTCCGCGTCGTCATCGCGTACGAGCCGATCTGGGCGATCGGCACCGGACGCAACTGCGATGCGCAAGAGGCCGATCGCGTGATGGCGACGATTCGCGCAGGCATGCGCGGCCTCGACGATACGCCGATCCTCTACGGCGGAAGCATGACGGCCGACAACGTCGCCGCCTACGTGCGGCAGCCCAACGTCAACGGCGGCCTCGTCGGCGGCGCGTCGCTCGACGCGGTCGGCTTCGCGACCCTGATCGCCAACGCTGCGTGACTTACCGACCGGTCGTTCTCGCGGTGCTCGACGGCTGGGGCTGCCGCGATTCCACGCGAGGCAACGCCATCGCGGCCGCCGAGTTGCCGCACTGGCGCGCGCTGCTCGAGCGCTGGCCGCACACGACGCTGCAAGCCTCGGGCGAAGCGGTCGGCCTCCCCCCCGGCGTCATGGGCAACAGCGAGGTCGGCCACATGAACCTCGGCAGCGGCCGCGTCGTCCCGCAGGGCGTCACGGTCATCGACGCCGCGATCCGTTCGGGCGAGTTCGGCGAGAACGAGACACTGCGACGCGCCATCGCGCACGTCGCAGCGAGCGCCGGCGCGCTGCACCTCATGGGCCTGCTCTCCGACGGGCGCGTGCACAGCTCGATCGAGCATCTCTTCGCGCTCGTCGACGCGGCCGTCGCCGCCGGCAGTGCCGATGGCGATCCACTGCTTCCTCGACGGTCGCGATACGCCGCCGCGCTCGGCCGAACGCTACGTCGAACAGCTCGAGACGAAGCTCGCCGCCGTCGGCCGGCCGGGTGCGGTCGCGAGCGTGACCGGTCGCTACTACGCGATGGACCGCGATCGTCGCTGGGAGCGCACGCGGCGTGCCTACGACCTGCTGGCCAACGGGCAGGCCGAGCACCGCGCGGACGACGCGCGCATGGCGGTGGTGGACGCGTACGCGCGCGGCGAGGACGACGAGTTCGTCGTGCCGACCACCGTCGGGCGTGCACGTCCGATCGAGGACGGCGACGCCTTCGTCTTTTTCAACTTTCGGCCGGACCGCGCGCGGCAGCTCATGACGGCGTTCAACGCCGGCACGTCGCTGTACTACGACGACGGCTTCGGCGTCTTTCCGTCAAAACGCTATGACAATCCGTTCTTCGCGACGATGACGAAGTACGACGAAGAGTACACCAACCCGGTGCTGTTCGGGCCGCGCCCGCAATATGACACGTTCGGAGAGATCCTCGCTGGGGAAGGACTGCGCCAGCTCCGCCTCGCCGAGACCGAGAAGTACGCGCACGTCACGTACTTCTTCAACGGCGGCCGCGAGGATCAATTCGATGGCGAGGACCGCGAGCTGATCCCCTCGGACCGCTCCGTCCCCACCTACGATCTGGCGCCCGCGATGCGGGCTCGCGAGATCACCGACGCCGCCGTGAAGGCGATCGCGAGCGGCCGCTATGACGCCATCATCATGAACTACGCGAATCCCGACATGGTCGGACACACGGGCAAGTGGCAGCCCACGATCGAGGCGGTGGAGGTGATCGACGAGTGTCTCGCGCGGCTCGTCGACGCGACGCTGCGCGCCAACGGTTTGCTCGCGATCACTGCCGACCACGGTAACGCCGAGGAGGAAGTCGACGCCGACGGCAACCCGATCACTGCGCACACGACCAATCCGGTGCCCCTGGTCATCATCGCGAACGGCCTGCGCGGCAGCCTCGCCTCCGGCGGCAAGCTCGGGGACGTGGCGCCGACGCTGCTAACGCTCATGGGACTGCCGATCTCCGAACGCATGACCGGCAAGAATCTCTTCACGCCTAGTTAAAAATTCAGGCGAATCACAGCGCCCCTTACGCTCGCTATCAGCATTGTGTGAGAGCATGCGGACATGAACGATGCGCATGACGTGCTCGCGCTCGCCCGAGGCCTGATCTACTTCGTCTTTCTCGGCATGGCCACCGTCGCGATCGCCCTCGCGGCGCACCTTCGCTAGAGAGCCGGCGGCTATGCGTCGGTGCGGTAACACCCGCTGGGATCGACCTGGACGCGTCGATCCCCGATCACGATCGAGCGAATGCGATGATCCCAGAAACAGAACACCTTTACGGCGACGGGACGCAGCTTGGCGAGAAGCTCCCTCGCCCGCTGCGATACCGCCAACGCGTCTTTTACCCAGCGCGGATGATCGTACGGCAGCAGTGCGGTCTCGAGCTCCGCCTCCTGAGCGGCCGCGACGATCGCCTCTGAGCGGCTCGCGTCTACGGGCAACGGAAGCGCGGCGGCGCCCTCCTCGGATTCAATGCGGCGCAGCATATGCCTGACGCTCGGACAAACGTTTGAGCCCCGAGATCGCGCTTGTGTGCAGTTGCGACGCGCGCTGCGGCGAGATGGCGAGCTGCCTGCCGATCGCGCGCAGCGACTTTCCGTTGTAATAGTGCAGGAGCACGACCTGACGCTGCCGCGGCGGCAAGCCCTCGACGAGCGCGGCGAGCCGCTCGCGTTCGGAGCGCTCCTCGATGATGCGGCCGGGATCCTCGCTCCAATCGCCGGAGAGGGACTCGCCGATGGGAAGCGGCGCGTCCAGTGAAAGCGGCTGACCGCGGTAGGCCGCCGCGAGCGCGCGCCGGTATCCGGGACAGCGAACATCCATCTCCTTCGCGCTCGGCACGTCGCCGCGCTCAACCGCGATCGCGTAACGCTGGTTCTCGCCGTCCCGAACGATGCGACGCGCGCGCTCGGAGACGGGATCCATGCGCCGGATGCCGTTGAGCATCGCGCCGACGATCAATCGTCGCGCGTACTCCTCCAGACGCGGCCCACGCTGCGGATCGAACAAGTCGACCGCGCGTATCATGCCCACGCAACCGTCCCCGACCAGATCGTCCATATCGAGATTCGGAACGAGGCGCTTGAGCCGCCGCGCGAGCCTGCGCGTCAGCGGCAACAAGGTGCGCACGCGCTCCTCCCGCTCGCCTGCGTCGATCACGGCGCGTTCTCGAGCCTCTCGGCGAGCAGCGCCGCGAAGCGTTGGTCACGCCGCGCGATCTCGCGGGCCAGCGAGTCGAGCTCGTAGTCGCCCAGCGTGCCGGCGTTCGCGATCATCGGGCGCAGGACCGGCGCGAGCAGCAGCGCCTCGAAGAGCTCGGCCGCATGGCGAGCCGTGACGCTATCCACGCTGCAAGTTGTTGGCGATCCGCAGCATCTCGTCGGCCGCCTGCCTATAAAATAGTGAAGTGCGAATCTGTCCCAGAGCCAATCGAGGTAAATCCGTTCCCGACCAGCCGTGAGCTGTTCCGCGTACTTCCCATAAAAGTGAAAGTGCCACGTGCCGGGTAACAGCAGCACCGTCTGCCAGGGACCGACGCCTGGGATCGGTGCGTCCATCAGCGCAAGTCTCGTGACATCGTTGCGAAACTGCGCTGCGTACGCGTAGGCGACCATCAGCCCGATGTCGTGACCCACAATGGCTTCGTGCCGCACTTTTAGCCGTTGCATCAGCGAGTGGATCGAACGCGCCACTGACGCCATATCATATGGCGCGGTTGGACTCTCCGGCCGCGAATTGCCGAGCCCGGGTAGATCGGGAACAATCACAGTGTGTGTCTTAGCAAGCACCGGAGCAAAAGCTGCCCACATCTGTCCCGTATCACCGTAGCCGTGAAGAAGCAGTACCGCTGGGCCTCTGCCTCCTATTCGGTAGTAAATCGTTCGTCCACCGGCCTGAACCGTGCACGCCTTTGGCGTTCGCCTCGTAAGCGCGCTGCGCGGTGAGGATCTGCATCATCGCATCGATGATCGTGACGTTGGATTGTTCGAGCATGCCGAAGCGCAGCTTCGGCCCGTCGTCGGAGCCGGGCACGACGTCGCGCCTGCGGCCGGCCGCCGCCGTCGCCGCGAAGACACCGCCGCCCGCATCGCGCAGCGCCTCGGGCGCCGGAAACTCCGCCAGCCGAATGCGCCCGACGGTGCGCTTACCCGCGGGAGCGGCGATCTCGACGATTCCGTCCGCGGCGACGGTCGCGGAAACGGCGTCGGCGGGAATGCGAATGCCCGCGAGAGACAGGCCCTGCGCATTGCGCAGCGACCCGTCGGCCGTACGTGAGAACTCGCCGTTGCGCGAGTAGCGAAGGCGTCCATGGCCGTCGACCAGCGTGAAGAATCCGGGTCCGTCGATCGCGAGGTCGAAGGGGCCCGGGCTGCGCGCGAGCTTACCTTGAACGAAGAGAACGCGCGTTCCGAGCGCGACGGTGCCGATGCCGGCCTGACCCGGCGCGACCAGCTCCGCGAACGTCTGCGCCGATCCTTTGAATCCGACGACCTCGGCGTTAGCGAGGTTATCGGCGATCGTATCGAGGTTGCGTTGCTGCGCCGCCATACCGCTGGCGGCCGCGAAGAGCGCGCGATCCATCGCCGGCCGCTACTTGACGCGCGCCGCGTCGGAAGATTTCTGCCGCGACGCGTCGATCGCCGTCACGGCCTTCTGCGCGCTCTCGAACGAGCGCTCCGCCGCCAGCACGTCGATCATCTCGGCGATTGCGTCGACACCCGACGTCTCGAGGTAGCCGGTCTGCACGCGGCTGGGTTCCGGGAGCCCGAGAGCGCGCGCAGCGAAGTGCGTGCCGCGGAACACGCCGTCCGGGCCGAGCAGAGTGCCGCCCCTCGCGTCGCGCAGCGTGCCGTCGCTCTGCCGGACGAATGCGCCGGCCCGGGTGTCGCGCACGCCGCCGGAGGCATCGCGCACGCGAAATGCTCCGTCGCCGACGATGGCGAGGTCCAGGTCTCGCCCGGTACGCCGCAGAGCGCCGCGGTCGCCGCCGGGCTGCCGTTCGACCTTCGCGCCCAACGCGGTGAGGAAGCCGTGCGCGGCCAACCGGCGAAAGCCGTCCGTCGAAACGTTGGCGAGATTCTCCGTCGCGATCTCCAGGCGCGTTCGCGCAGCAACCATGGCGCTGGCGGCCCAAGCAATTCCGTCCATGCGCGCATGGTAGCGGAACGGCGTAGCCGAATCGTTTCCGCACCGTGGCCGACGTGCGTTATCTCATGGGAATCGCGCTCGCCGCGCTGCTCGCGGCCTGCGGCCCCACGCCGGAGCAGCGCGTGCACCAGGCCGAGCTGAACGATCTCGCGCAGCTGAAGCGACGCCATCCCGACGTCGTCATGGGCTTCGACCTGCGGCGCGACGACACGCTGATCATCAGCCTGGACCTGCAGCAGTACATCGGGATGGACGACGATGCCGTCGCCGCGCTCAAGCGCGACTCGCTGGCGCGCTGGCGCTCCGCCTGGATCGCACAGCATCCGCACGAGCACGCGGTCCTGCGGCTGCACTTCATCGACTTCATCGGCCGGCACGTCGCCGACGAGACGACGCGCGTTTAAATCAGCCTAGAGCCGCGCGATGACGGCCTCGGTGAAGGCGCGCGTCGAGAGCGCTGGCGCGCTGCGCGCCAGCTCCGCCGTGCGCAGGCCGTCGGAGTAGGTTCGCTCCACCGCGCTCTCGACGCGCTCCGCCCCGCGCTCGTCGCCGAGCGAGTAGCGCAGCAGCATCGCGGCGGAGAGGATCGCCGCCGTCGGGTTAGCGGCGTCCTTTCCGGCGATGTCCGGCGCGGTTCCGCCGATCGGCTCATACAGACCAAACTGGCGCCCCGGTAATCCTCTCGTTCCGAGGCTCGCGCTCGGAAGCGTCCCGATCGAACCGGTGAGGATCGCGGCTTCGTCGGACAATATGTCGCCGAACATGTTCTCCGTGAGGATCACGTCGAACGCGCCGGGGCGGTGCACCAGTTGCATCGCCGCGTTGTCGACGAGCAGGTGCTCGACCTCGACGTCGGGATATTCGCGCGCCACCTCGTTGACAACGCGCCGCCACAGCCGCGAGGTCTCGAGGATGTTCTGCTTGTCGACGGACGTGAGGCGCTTGTGACGCGCGCGCGCGCACGTGAAAGCGACGTGCGCGATCCGTTCGATCTCCGGCGCGCGGTAGACCATCGTATCGACCGCCTCGTCGACGCCGTCGACGCGGCGCTGCTCCTTCGGGCGGCCGTAGTAGATCCCGCCGGTCAGCTCGCGGATCACGAGCAGGTCGAGACCGCGCACGATCTCGGGCCGCAGCGGCGAGGCCTCTTCCAAACCCGGGAACACCTTCACGGGGCGCAGGTTCGCGTACAGCTCGTAGTCGCGCCGCAGGAGGAACAAAGCGTACTCGGGCCGCTCCGGCAACGGCTTGCCCTCGTATTCCGGAAGCCCGACGCTGCCGAACAGAATCGCGTCGCTCGAGTCGCACAGCTCGCGCGTCTCGGGCGGAAGTGCCGGCAGGCCGCGTGCGAGCGCGGCGCCGCCGACCGCGGCCTCGACGCACTCCACGTCGGGGCGCACGCGGTTAAGGACGGTAGCTCCGGCGTGCGTGACCTCGGGGCCGATGCCGTCCCCGGGCAGCACGGCGACGCGCACTAGTAGACCGTGATGCGCGTCGTGTCGGCTTTGGGCGGCGACTCCTCGATCGCGTTGCTCTCGACGGTCGTCGGACTCTGCGGCTCGCCGTTGCCGGCCGCGCCTTCGGCCCGCTCGAGCAGCGCCAGATGCGTCATGATTAGGCTGCGCAGCTCGCTGCGCGCCTTCTCCGCCGCCTCGACGGTCCGCTGATGCTCGCGGCGCACTTCGGCGATGGCGTCGTTGTAGCCGGCGATCTCACGTTCGCCGGCGAGCCGAGCCTGTTCGCGAATGAGGTCGGCCTCCTTGTGCGCGGACGCCTTGACCTCGTCGGCGGTGCGTTGCGCGAGCACGAGCGTGTTTTGCAGCGATTCTTCCATCGCCTTGAAGTGGCTGATGCGCTCCTTCAGGTCGGCGATCTCCGCCTCGAGCGCGGCCCGCTGCTGCGCCTCGTCCTCGAGCGTCTCGATGATCTCGTCGAGAAACTGGTCGACCTCCGTGCGGTCATAACCTTGGAGCGCCTTTTTGAAGCTCTTGTGCTGAATGTCGACCGGTGTAATTTTTTCCATCGCTCCCCGTCCTACGTTCTATTTGCCATGAAATCGAAAGTGCCGTCGGCCATCATCGACTCGCGCAGGCCCGCGGCGTTGACCACGATCCCGGCGGGAACGACGAGATAGATCGACTCCGCGAGTTTCTGGATCTTGCCGTCGATGGTGTACGCCACGCCGGACGTGAAGTCCACGACTCGCTGCAAGAGCGTTCGATCGGCGTTCTGTAAATTCACGATGACGACTTGCCGGTTGCGCAACGAGTCGGCGATCTCGACGACGTCCTGATAGGAACGCGGCGAATAGACGCTCACCTGCGTGCCGCCGCGGCGTCCGGCGCTCGACAGCGGGACGACCCGTCCCGACGCTACCTCGTCGCCGTAAAGCTCTTCCTCGTCGTCTCGGATCGAGAAAAACGATCCGATCTTGCTGAACATGCTCACGCCTGCCTCCCTTTGGCCGGGCGTGGGCCGAAGAGCGCCTCCCCGATGCGCAGCATCGTTGAGCCCGCTCGCAAGGCTTCACGCCAATCGCCCGACATGCCGATTGAGAGCGTACTTCCACCTATGGCGGTCAACGTCATGGCGGCCAGCTCGAAAGCGCGCGCGATTGCCGAGCGATCCGCGTCGAGCGGTCCGATCGCCATGATGCCCTCGAGGCGCAGGGAGGGCAGGCCGCGGAGCGTTGCTGCCAGCGGCGGCGCGTCGGCCGGCGCGCATCCGAATCGCTCCGATGGCGAGACGTTGACCTGCAGCAGCACCGGCAGGCGCTTTCCGAGCGCCTGAGCCGCCTCGGCGAGCGCGACGCCGGCCTCGGGGCGGTCCACGCTCTGCACCACGTCGAACGCGGCGGCGATTCCCCTCGCCTTGTTGGTCTGAACGTGGCCGATGAAATGCTTGCGCACCGGCGGCAGCGCAGCAAACGTACGGCGCGCCTCCTGCAGGTAGTTCTCGCCGACGTCCTCCAGGCCGGCCGCGATGGCCTCGGTCAGCACCTCGATCGGCTGGCCCTTGGCGACGCCCACGAGCGTGACGCTGCGCGGATCGCGTCCGCATTCGCGCAGCTCCCGGTCGATCTCGTCGCGCAGCCGAAGATAACGTTCTGCTGCGCCCTTGCTCATCCGGCCGACGGGCGAGCCGCCACTCGCGCGTCGGTGCGCGTACCGCGCGTCGCGCAATAGACGATGCCGATCACGCCGAGCAGGATCATCGGCAGCGCGTAGAGCTGGCCGCCGGTGAGGCCCATCCAGCTAAACGCCGTCTGCCGCCACATCTCGGCGATCGAGCGCGTGATGCCGTAGAGCGCGAACCAGGTCCATCCGACGACGCCGTCCTTGGGTTTGAGGCGATAGACGAGCAGCAGAATCGGCAGCGTGAGAATGTCGAGTACCGCCTCCATGAGCTGCGACGGATATCGATAGGCCTGCGCGCCGTTGACGAGCGGCGCCGACGGAAAGATCATGCACCACGGACGGTCCGGCACGCAGACGTCTCCCCACAGCTCGTCGTTGATGAAGTTGACGATCCGGACGAGCGTGATGCCGACGGGCAGCATCATCACCACTTCGTCGCCGACGACGACGTACTTCAGACCCGGGTGTTTGCGGATGAAGAGCCACATCGCCACGAGCACGCCGATCAGCCCGCCGTGGAAGGCCATGCCTCCGTTCCAGACCGCGATGATGTTGATCGGGTTGGAGACGTAATACGACGCATCGTGCATGCTGATGATGTCGTTGATCACGAAGAAGGTCCGGCCCCCGACCAGCACGCCGATCAGCGCGTAAAAGAGGAAGTCTTGGATCTGCTCCCGTGTCAGGCCGAGACGGAGCCGCCCGGCGGGGCGGCTCATCCAGAGGTAAACGCAGACGAACGCCACCAGATAGGCGATGCCGTACCAGTGGACTTTCAGCGGTCCGAGATGAATCGCGACCGGATCTATGTTTGGATAGGTGAACCAGTGCTGCATTCCTAACCTGACGTAACCGATGAGCGCGACGACACACATTACCGCCGGCATCGCCTTCCTAGCGGGCCTCGTTTCCTTCGTGTCGCCGTGCGTCCTCCCGCTCGTGCCGGCGTACCTCTCCCTCCTCACCGGCGAGAGCCTGGAGGATCTGCGAGCGCGGCCGACGGCGCCGGCACGCACACAGACGGTGGCGCACGCAATCGCGTTCGTGATCGGCTTCAGCGCGATTTTTGTCGTACTTGGCTTGAGCGCCAGCGCGATCGGAGGTGCGCTCGATCAGAATCGCGTGCTGATCGCGCAGGTCGGCGGCGTGATCGTCGTCATTCTGGGGCTGCACATGATGGGCATGATTCGCATCCCGCTGCTCATGCGCGACGCCCGGGTGCACGTCGTCCGCGGCCGCGCGAGCCTCTGGACATCGGGCTTGGTGGGCATGGCCTTCGCCGCAGGATGGTCGCCGTGCATCGGGCCGATCCTCGCCGGCATCTTGGCGATCGCGTCGCAGCAGCACAGCGGTCAGGCCGCGCTGCTGCTCTCCTTCTACTGCCTCGGGCTAGCGCTGCCGTTTTTGGCGACGGCCGGCGCCATCGGCGTCGTGCTGCCCTGGCTCAACCGGATCAAACGTTTCCTGGTCGCAATCGAGTTCGCCGCCGGGGCCTTCTTGATCGTGGTCGGGCTCGTTCTCGTCAACAATGCATTCCTCAACGTCGCAGGATGGTTTTATCAGTTTGTCCCGCAACCAAGCCTCTAGCTTAGTCAACACGCTCGTCAGCGCCGGCGTCGCGATCGTCGTCCTGTGGGCAGACCAGCTCTCCAAGCGCTGGATCGCCGCGCACTGCCTCCCCGACTTCCCGGCATGCCGCACGATCATTCCGAATTTCCTGCGGTGGACGTACGAACGCAACGTCCACGGTGCGTTCGGTTTGTTCGGAAACAACGCGGTCGTGCTGATCGGGATGGCCATCGTCGTGCTCGTGCTATTCTGGTTCAGCTTCCGCGACGCGGCCGCCCGGTCGCGCACGGTGCGCGTCGCGTTCGGCATGATCGTCGGCGGCGCGATCGGCAACATCGTCGATCGGCTGCACTTCGGCTACGTGATCGACTTCATCGACTTCTACCGCATCTGGCCGAACATCTTCAACCTCGGTGATTCCTGCATCACGGTCGGTGTGGGATTGCTGCTGCTCTCCAGCCTTGTTGCACGTCGTCACCGCTGATCAAGCCGGAAAACGCACCGACGTCCTCATCGCCTCGCTCTCCGGCGCCTCGCGAACGCTCGTCGCACGGAGCGCGCGCCGCGGCGAAATCCTGGTCAACGGCGCTCCGGCCAAGCCCAGCCGTCCCCTCGAGGCCGGCGACGTCGTCGAGTTCGAGGTGCCGCAGGCACGCGTGCTGGTCGCAACCCCCGAGGCGATCCCGCTCGACCTCGTGTACGAAGACGCCGACGTCCTCGTCGTCGACAAACCCGCGGGCATGGTCACGCATCCGGCACTCGGCGCCGTGGACGGTACGCTCGTCAATGCGCTGCTCGCGCACGTCGAGAGCGAGCTCCCCGGCGACGCGCTGCGCCCCGGACTGATCCATCGCCTCGATCGCGACACGTCGGGCCTGCTGGTCGTCGCGAAGACGGCGCACAGCCTCGCGGCGTTGCACGCCGCGATGAAGCGGCGCGAGGTCGAGCGCGAGTATCTCGGCATCGTGCGCGGCGTCCCGGAGAACGCACGCGGCATCATCGAAGGAGCAATCGGCCGCGATCCGCGCAATCGCCTGAAGTTCGCGATCACGGCCGAGGGCAGGCCGGCGATCACGCACTACGAGGTGCGCGAGGCGTTCGCCAAACACGCGGAGCTGATCTTCCGCCTCGAGACCGGCCGCACGCATCAGATCCGCGTGCACATGGCGGCGAGCGGACATCCGCTCCTCAACGATCCGGTTTACGGACGAAGAGAGGCCCGCTTCGAGCTCTCGGGACAGGCGCTGCACGCGTGGCGCCTCGCCTTCGCGCACCCGCGCAACGGTCAGCGGATGCAGTTCGAGGCGGCGCCACCGCCCGCTTACGAGCACGCCCGCGCGCTAGTGTCGTCCTAAAACGGTCCTGCTGGACGAGGCGGCGAAAGGCGTTTCGTGGGTGCTTTCGATCCAAACAACGATGCTGGATTCCAAGCGAGAGCCGAGCGCAGGCGCGCATCGGCATGGAGCCGCCTCGTGCCGCGATCGGAGGCCGACGGCGACGATCCGGATGACGCCGCGTCGACCGCCTCCGATCGGGTGGCTCTGGTCGACACGCTGAGCTTTCACGTTCGAGGCGCGAGCGATGGAATTGAACCCCGACTTCAGCGATCTGTTGCGCGCGTTCTTAAGCGCCGGCGTTGAGTTCCTCGTCGTCGGCGCCCACGCCCTGAGCGTTCACGATCGCGCACGCGCAACCAAGGATCTCGACGTCTGGATTCGACCGGAGCGTGAGAACGCGCGGCGCGTTTGGCGGGCGTTAGCTTCGTTCGGAGCGCCACTCGACACGTTGACCGTCGAAGACTTGATTGACGAGGATACGGTGTTCCAGATCGGTGTAGCGCCGGTTCGCATCGACGTACTCACGTCGATCACGGGGGTAGACTTCGACGAAGCGTGGCCGAAGCGCATCGAAGTCGAGCGCGACGGCTTGCTCGTGCCGTTCATCGGAGTCGACGAATTTCTCAAAAATAAGGAAGCCACCGGCCGGGATCAAGACCGGGTCGACGCAGCGCGCGTTCGCCGGCGTCTTGGGCGCGAGTGACGTAGCTTCGCGCACGAAACCGATGTACACGCTGCTCGCAACAGACGGTGAGGCGCGGCGTGGAACGCTGCAGCTGGCGCATGGCGTCGTCGAGACGCCGAGCTTCATGCCGGTCGGCACAGCGGCCACGGTAAAGGGTCTGACGCCGGCGGAGTTGCGCGAGGCGCACACGCAGATCGTGCTCGCGAACACGTATCATCTGTGGCTGCGGCCGGGCCGCGATGCGATCGAGGCCGCGGGCGGGTTGCATCGCTTCATGGCGTGGGACGGTCCGATCCTCACCGACTCGGGCGGCTTTCAGGTCTTCAGCCTCGAGGGACGGCGCAGGCTCGATGAGGACGGCGTGACGTTCGCGTCGCATCTCGACGGCAGCGAGCAGCGCTTCACGCCCGAGGGCGTCGTCGCGTTCCAAGAGGCGATCGGGAGCGACGTCGCGATGCTGCTCGATGTGTGCGTGAAGCTGCCCGCGTCGCGCGAGGCGCTCGCGGAGTCGGTGCGCCTGACGAGCGCGTGGGCGCGGCGCTCGGCGGCGGCGTGGGGTTCGCCGGAAACGCTATGCTTCGCGATCGTGCAGGGAGGCCTCGACGCCGAGCTGCGGGAGCGGAGCGCGCGCGAGCTCGTCGAGCTCGGCTTTCCAGGCTACGCCGTCGGGGGGCTGTCGGTCGGCGAGACGCGCGAGGAAATGTACGCGACCGCTCGCGCGACGGCGGCGCTCTTGCCCGCAGACAGGCCGCGCTATCTGATGGGCGTCGGCACGGTGCGCGACCTCGTCGCTGCCATCGACTGCGGCATCGACCTGTTCGACTGCGTCTATCCGACCCGCTGCGGCCGCAACGGCCGCGCGATGACGAGTGACGGCGAGCTCAACATCTTCAATGCCGCATTCACCCGCGATTTCTCGCCGGTCGACCCGCGCTGCGACTGCTCGACGTGCAAAAACTTCACGCGCGCCTATCTGGCGCATCTGTTTCGCGCGAAGGAGATGCTCGGACCGCGGCTGCTCTCATATCACAACGTATACCTCGTCAACGCGCTCATGCGCGAGGCGCGCGACGCGATCGCAGCTGGTGATTGGACGCGTTACAAGTCGCGCACGACGCGCGAACAATCGGCGCAAATCGAGGGATAATCCGGGTCGGTGCCGAGCTCGCGGTACTTCCAGCAGCGCGCACACTTGGCGCCCTCCGCCGAAAACATCTCGAACGAGACCACGCCATCGCCGTCGGCGCGCTCGGCCTGCTGCACGTCGAGCTGCGACACGACGAGCGCCTCGCGAAGGTTATCGCCCAGCGCCATAAGGCGCCTGTAGAGGCCCGGCGTCACGGTCAGTTGCAGCGCGGCCTCGAAGTCGCGCGGGCTCGCCACCGCCGCGACGCGGCCGCGCAGCGTTCGCAGCTGCTGCCAGAGCCCGAGGTCGCTCTCGAGCGCGCCGTCGCGCTGCCGGTGTGAGTCGAACGAGCTGTCGAATACGCTCTCCGCGTGCTCGCGCACGAACGCCGGCAGGGACTGCCACGCTTCCTCGGCGGTGAACGAGAGCACCGGAGCGAGCACGGTGAGGAACCGCGTCAGCACGTAGAGCAGTGCGGACTGCGCGCTGCGCCGCCGCGGATCGCCCGCGGCGCGCGAGTACAGCGGGTCCTTCAGGGCATCGAAATAGAGGCCGGACATCGAGCTCTCGAACTCGACGATCTGCAGGTAGGCGTCGTGGATCTCGCAGCGGTCGTACGCGGCCTTGGTGCGCGAGACGAACGCATCGGTGACCGCGCAGGCCAGCCGGTCGAGCGGCTCCATCGCCTCGCGCGCGACGGCGTTGGTCGCGTCGAGGCCGTCGAGATTCGAGAGCATGAAGCGTAGCCGGTTGCGGACGTTGCGGTAGACGCGCCCGACCTGGTCGACGACGTTGGGGCCGAAGCGCACATCGTCGATCGGTTCGACCGACGCGGCCCAGAGACGCAGCACATCGGCGCCCCAGCGGTCCATTGCGCCGAGTGCATCGAATCCGGTGCCGCGCGACTTCGACATCGGGCGTCCCTGCTCGTCGTTCACCCAGCCGTTCTTCATCACGCGGCGGTACGGGGCGCGCCCCTTGATCCCGACGGCCGTGATCAGCGAGCTGCGGAACCATCCGCGAAATTGATCGCCGCCTTCCAGCACGAGGTCGCAGGGCCACGGCATGCCGTCGCGCCCGAGAACGGCGAGGTGCGTCACGCCGGATTCGAACCAGATGTCGACGATGTTCTTCTCTTTCTCGAAGCGCGCGCTACCGCAATGCGGGCAGACGAAGCCGCTCGGCAGATAGCGCTCGACCGGATCGCTCCACCACGCATCCGCGCCGACCTCGCCGAAGCGTTTCGCCGCGGCGCGCGCGACGCGCGGGTCCAGCACGGCCTCGCCGCACTCGACGCAGATCAGCGCGGGGATCGGCGTTCCCCAGGTGCGCTGGCGCGAGAGGCACCACTCGGGATGCGTCTCGATCATCTGTTCTTGGCGCGTGCGTCCCCATTCCGGCGTGTACTCGACGCTCGCGATCGCGTCCACGGCGCGCTGGCGCAGCAGGTTCTGATCCATCGCGAGAAACCACTGGGCCGTCGCGCGGAAGATCACCGGGTTGTGGCAGCGCCAGCAGTGCGGATACGAATGCTCGTACTCACCGGCGCTCCAGAGTGCGCCGCTCGCGCGCAGGTCCTCGACGATGCGCGCGTTCGCGTCGAAAATGTGCATGCCGGCATACGGGCCGGCTTCCCCGGTAAAATACCCCGCCGCGTCGACCGGATTGAGGATCGGCAGCCCATACTTCATCCCCGTGTCGAAGTCGTCGGCCCCGTGTCCCGGCGCCGTGTGCACGGCGCCGGTTCCCGTCTCGAGATCGACGTAGCCGGCGAGCACGACGACCGAGTCGCGATCCAGGAAGGGGTGGCGCACCGCCAGATCGTCGAGCTCCTCGCCGCGCGCGCGACCGATCAACCTCGCGTCCGCGTAGCGCTCGCCCAGTGCCCGCTCCGCCAGCGCCTCCGCGACGATGACCGCCTCGTCGCCTACGCGGTAGAGCCCATAGGTCGCGTCGGGTCGCAGCGCGATCGCGGCGTTGGCCGGAAGCGTCCACGGCGTCGTCGTCCAAATGAGAAACGAGATGGGCGGCGCATCACTTCCAGAAACGTGCATGACGTCGCGGATGCGCTGCGCCTGTTCCTCGTCGGCGGTGAAGCGCACGTAGATCGACGGCGAGACGCGCTGCTCGTACTCGATCTCGGCCTCGGCGAGCGCGGTCTCGTCGTGGACGCACCAGAGCGTCGAGCGCAGGCCCTTGTAGATCTGCTGCCGTTCGGCCAGGTCCGCGAGCGCGTCGACGATCGTCGCCTCGAACGAGGGATCGATCGTGCGGTACGGGTTGTCGAAGAAGCCGAAGTTTCCCATGCGCACGCGCTGATCGCGCTGGCGATCCAGCCAAAAGAGCGCGCGTTGCTTGCACTGCGCGCGCAGCTCCAGCGGATCGATCGCGTGGAAGTCCTTGATCCCGAGGTGTTTGAGCGTCTCGAACTCGATGGGAAGCCCGTGCATGTCCCAGCCGGGGACGAACTTCGCGAACTTGCCGTCCAGCAGCGCGATCTTCACGAAGACGTCTTTGAGCACCATGTTGAGGAAGTGCCCCATGTGCAGGTCGCCGTTCGCGTAGGGCGGGCCATCGTGCAGGATCCACGGCCCGTTCGCGGCGTTACGCTCCAGGCGCCGCTCGTAGGTGCAATGCTCCCGCCACCACGCGACGCGCTGCGGCTCGCGCACGGGCAGGTCGGCCTTCATCGGAAAGTCTGTCTTGGGAAGATTCAGCGTCGAGCGATAGTCCGCGGTATCAGGCATCGCCGATGAGCTCCCCGAGCACGTCGAAGTTGCGCGCCGCCGCGGTTTGCACGGCCTCCCCGCGTCGGTGCAGCTGCGCGGAAAGCGCGTCGCGTTCTTCGACGAGCCGATCGATCAGTGCGTCGACCGCGCCGTCGCCGAGCCGCGGCTCGCCCGCCGTCCACAGTGGTCGGAGCGGATACTCGAGCTCTTCGCAGAGCGCCGACACCTTCGGATCGTATGCCATCGCGAGAAAGGGGACGCCGTAGCGCGCGGCGAGCACGAGCGAGTGCAACCGCATGCCGATGACGACGCGCGCGCCGCGTAGGATCGACGCGGCCTTCGCCAGCGTGCACTCCGGCAAGAGCACGGGGTTCGACGCGGCTGCGCGGATGACGTCGGTCGAGGCGGCGGCATCGGCGGCGCCGCCGAGCGGCAAGAAGGCGCTGCGGATCCCGTGCAGCTGTGCGAGGCGGTCGATCGCGCGGGCCAGCACCGCCGCGGCGTCGCGGAAGCCGGAGGCCTTGCGCACGCTGATCACCGCGTACGGTCCGCTCTCGGGCCCGAGTCCCTCGGCGACGAGATCGCACTCGTCCGGCGCGTCGTAGAGAAAGACCGGATCGGCCGTTCTCTCGACCGGCGCGCGCGGAACCAACTCGTGTAGCAGCCGGCGCGAGCGCTCGTCGCGCACGGTCGCGCGGTCGAGCCCCTTGCAGAAATGCCGCACGACGAGCCGTCCCCAAAAGTCCAGCGGCCCGACCGACTGCGCGAAGACCATCGTCTTGCGGCGCGCGCGTATCGCTTCGCGCAGGATCGCGGCGTAGTAGAGCAGGCTGCGCAGGCTCGTGCCGTTTTGCAACAAACCTCCCGCGCCGGAGAGTACGACGTCCGCGCGCGCGATCGCGGCGCGGACCGCGCGCCAGTCCCAGCGCGGTGTGGCCTCGATCCTATATGCGTCCGACGTCATTTTCGGCGTCGCCGACAGCACCTCGAGGCACGACGCCGGAAAGCGACGCCGCATCTGCGTCACGAAGACGTCGAGCAGCGCCTCGTCGCCGAGATTTCCGAAGCCGTAATAGCCCGAGAGCAGCACGCGCGCCATCACCGGGCGGTGGGCTGGAAGCGCCGGTAGATCCAGATCGCGGCAATTCCGATGACCGCTCCGAGCACGAGGCCGTTGATGATCCGCAGGATGGAGACCTCGAGCGGCGTGTGCAGGTGCGAGAACGTGTCGATCACGTCGCCGATGCCGACGCCGATCGCGAGCGCGAGCAGCCAGCCGATCGCGCGTCGGTGACGCGGCAGGAGCGCCGGCAGCAGCATGATCGCCGGAAACCCGATCAGAAACTCCTTGAAGCGCGGCCGGACGCTGAGCACCGCGGTGAGCGAGTGGCGCAGCGCCAGCTCGAACGCCGACGGCGACACGTCACTCTCGTTACCGCTGCGCACGAGCATCAGCGCACCCGCCGCGACGATGACGATCCCCGCGAGGAGCTGGTACGTCAGCACGGGCGAGAGGAAGACGTCGCGCCCCCGCTCGACGCCTGAGCCGAAGCGCTTGTCGAAGAGATAGAGCGCGAGCGCGATGAGCGGCGGCAGGCCGAGCACCAGCCGCACGCCGCGAAAACGCTCGATCTCCTCCATCGCGAGCGGGAAGCTCATGATGCCGACGACCACGAGCGCGCCGAGCAGCGCGACGCCGGTGACGAGCAGCGTCCACCCTAAGCTGCGCACGATCTGTGCGCCGGTGCGCGCCGCCGGGACCTCGTTCCAGGCGGGGATGAGGCAGAGCAGCGCCGCGGTCGCGAACAGCAGCGCGCCGGCGAGCGCGATGACGGAGCGCGCAAACGCGTCGTGGTGCGAGAGCGCGCCGGCGAGGTAGAGCAAGATCGTGAGGCCGTACGCGGCGACGGCCAATCGGCGCCGGTACCATCCGAACGCCTCGAGCAGCAGCACGAAGATCGACGGCACGGCGAGCGTCGCCACGCCCACGAGCGCGCGATTGTTCCCGTGATAGAGGGGGATCGGCGTCGCGCGCCCGACGCGGAAGCCGGCGGCCTTGAGCTGGTCGGCGATGGCCTTGACCATCTCGACGTTGGTAGCCTCGATCGAAAGGTTCCCGTCTTGATGCCCCCAGGGGCGCAAGTAGACGACGCGGACGTTGCGCTCGCGCACGCCGAGGACGTAACGCGCGACGACCTCATCCAGCTTGAGCTTGTCGAGCTCGGTCTTGGCGATCGCCTGCACTCGCACCGTCCGGCCGGGGATCAACTTCGCCAAGGTGTCGTTGCCCTTCTGGACCTGGCTCGGGTCGTACGTCTCGATCGAGCCGAAGTTGAAGATGTGGCGCTTGAACGCGTCGGCCGTGTCCGCAAGGTGATCGGGATAGCCGACGACCTGATTGGCGAGGCCGAAGAAGATGACCGTCGAGACCTTGGGATCGTAATGCAGCACGTCGCGGAACAGGCCGTCGATCTGCGGAAACGCGAAGCGTTCGTCGTTCTGAAAGCGCGGAACGACCAGCAGCCCGAGCCGTCGCGCCAGCTCGATCTGATCGGTGGGGATGCCCAGCGCGATGGCATTGAAATAATCGATCTGCGTGTGCACCTCGATCAGCCATGGACGCGTCGCGCGCAGCACGCGCACGCTCTTGGCCATGAAGTGCAGCCCCAGCTGCGTGCGATAGCGGTGATAGGTCGACGGGTCCGTGACCAGCAGGTAGATCGCGCCGCGGTCGATGCGGTGGGTGCGGACGAGGGTCGCGAGGAGCGGATCGGAGATCGGGCTGATGCGCGCCTGGTTGAGCAGCGCGGCACCGGTGGTCGCGTACGCCTTACCGTCGTAGCCCACGTTGCTTCCGAGCTCTTCCGTCAGCGCAAGTGACGTCAGACCGGCACGGCGCAAGGCGATCAGGAACGCGGCCGGGTTGTAGTCGTACGAGCGCGCGAGCGCGTCGAAATCCGTGAAATCGATGGCCAGCTCGACGCGGTTCGCGTGCGACTCTACGCGCACCCGAAAGGCCACCACGGCCAGCGCGGCGATCAGGGCAACGAGCAAGACGATGGCGGCATAGCGCGTTCGCGGCGTAAGGAAGGTCACGAGTCGCCTCTAGTTCGCTTTAGCGCCGTTATTTTTCTGCCGCGCGCCGGGCGGGAATCACAGAAGGGCTCGCCATAGGCGAGCCCCCCTGCCGTCGCGTATGCGCGATTCCCTTTTTGTCGGGCCACGCATACCGGGTGTGGGCGACGCTTGTGCGTTGCGCGCGTCGCTCGCTGCCCACGAGCGCGAGCGGTGCGGATGGCGGGCATTCAACGCCACTGCGGCCTGCGCCTTTCGAGAAACGCGGCGATGCCTTCGTGCGCGTCCGCCTCCTGCGCGTTGGCGATCATGACGTCTTTCGTGTAGTCGTAGGCGCTCGATTGATCGAGATCGATTTGCTTGTAAAATGCAGCCTTGCCGATGCCGACGACGTGCTTGCTCGAGGCCGCGATCTTGCGCGCGAGCGCGAGCGTCTCGTCATGCAGCCGCTCCGGCGCGACGACCCGGTTGACCAAGCCCCACGCCAGGGCCGTGGGCGCGTCAATAGGATCTCCGGTCAGCAGCATCTCCATCGCGCGCTTGCGCCCGATCGCCCGCGTGAGCGCGACCATCGGCGTGCTGCAGAAGAGTCCGATGCGCACGCCCGGCGTGGCGAAGGTCGCTTCGGTAGACGCGACGGCGAGATCGCACGCCGCCACGAGCTGACATCCGGCCGCGGTCGCGACCTTGGCGACCTCGGCGATGACCGGCTGCGGAGTCGCTACGATCCGCGCCATCAGCGCGACGCACGCCTCGAAGATCGTCTGATACGTCTCGACGTCGCGGTCGACGAGCTCGCGCAGGTCATGCCCGGCGCTGAACGCCGCGCCCTCGCCGCGCAAGATCACGACCCGTACCTCGGCCTCTCGTCCGATCTCTGCCAGGGCGTCATCGAGCTCGCGCATCATCTGGAGCGAGAGCGCGTTGCGTTTCTCGGGGCGATTCAGCGAGATCACCGCGACGTCGCCCTCGCGGTTGAGCCGTAGACTTTCTAGGTTAAGCATTTTTCTGGAGCCTGGTTTGAGAAGAGAGGATGACACTTTGGAAGACGCAAGCTTTGGACCTGCGAGGTCCCCATTTGCGCCATAGCCCTCAGTTCGAGGCAGGACCCAGATCGATTCCGATGGCGCCAAGCGCTGTTGACCTAAGGTCTGTTGACACCTTTCGCCTGGATGACTTGCTCCGTGCCTTGCGCAGTGGCGGTTTCGTGCTATCCTTAATCATGAGGTTGGTCTCCTTTCATTGCACCTCGAGTGCGTCGCGGATGCTTCGTTCAGAAGTCCGCCTTGGAGGCCGGCCTTCTCATCTCATCTAAGATGGAGCAAAGGAGATGAAGGCTCCCGGTTTGAGTCTGTGCCTGCTTTTCGCCGGCTGCATAGTCATCGCGGCATGTTCGCAAGCGCCGGAACCTTCGCGATTCCAATACACGCCAAATCTCAAAAACGTTGGTCAGCGTGGGGCCAACCCGCTGAGCTACGGTATCTTGTATGATGTCGGTAGGGCAGGTCACGCTGGTTGAACTCCTTGGGTTGTAACCCCGCGGGATAGATAGGCGGCCTGCCCGTTGGCGCCCACGGAGATCGGACGGTATCGTGAGCACCGCATCGCCGGTTAGCTCGAATGCACAAGGTCGATCGCGAAGGGCGCTGTTACCGGAGGTACGCTCGATGGCATCGTTCGTGGGGATCGATTTGTCGAAGGAAACCTTTCACGCTTGCCTCTTAGGCGATCACGCTGAGGCGAAGAAAGCGTTTCCGAACACGTCCAAAGGGTTCGAGCAGCTGACGGCGTGGCTCAAGAATCGTCACGCCAGCGATGTACACTTCTGCATGGAGGCAACTGGCGCATATTGGGAAGCGCTTGGGTCGTATCTTCATGGTCTCGAGCAGCGCGTCAGCGTCGTTAATCCGGCCCGCATCAAAGCGTTCGCGCAGAGTGAGCTGCTACGGACCAAGACCGACGAGGTTGACGCGGCTTTGATCGCTCGGTTCTGTAAGAGCCAGACCCCCGAACCATGGATCCCGCCACCAGCGGAAATCCGCATCCTACAAGCACTTATGCGCCATTACGAGCATCTGAAGACAACGCGCGCGCAGCAATCGGTGTACGCGCAATCCTCGGAGGCAGCCGTCGTCACGGCTTCCATTCGGGAGGTCATTGCCACGCTCGACGAGCAGATCGCGCAGGTTGAGCGCAAGATCCGCCAGCACTTTGACGATCATCCCGACCTCAAGCGCCGGCGCGACCTCCTAACGTCGATTCCCGGAATCGGCGCAACGACCGCGGGATCCATTCTCTCGGAGATCCCGCATCTTGACCGATTCCAGTCTGCCAAAGCGGTCGCCGCATTTGCGGGGCTATCGCCACGAGAGCGCCGCTCTGGATCGTCCATTCACGGCCGCACCCGGCTGTGCAAGACCGGCAACGCTCGCGTTCGCAAGGCGCTCTACATGCCGGCGATGGTTGCTCTTCGCTTCAACCCGACTCTCCGGATCTTCGGGGAGCGGCTGCTGGCTGCTGGAAAGCACAAGCGACTCGTTATCGGCGCCGTCATGCGTAAACTCTTGGTCATTGCCTACGGCATTCTTCGGTCTGGCATCGCTTTTGATGCGAATTACGCTTGACGCCGAATACGGTATCTATCCCCGCGTGACCGTCCCTTAGACCGGGGGAGGACGCATCACCTAACGGCTCGGGCATTGCTCGCTAACGGTGTGTTCCGTTCGCGGATCAGTGTCCGAGAGGATAGAAAGAAGGACGAAAACGGCCGCAGCCCCAATGCGTCGCCTATATCCCGTCTTGAAGAGCTGTGATCAGGAGCAGCGCGCGGCGCGGATCCGAGCACGTCTTTATTTGAGACTCGTGCTCGTACTCGTACTCGTACTTGTACTCAACGAAGGGCTTATGCTTCGCGACGGACGCTTTACGTGCGTCCGTATATGCTTCGCCAAGTGATGGGACGCCGTGACTCCAGGCTTAGCAGCACTCTCTTGGTGAGAGGTACAGGCGTGCAAGCTGATTGCTGAAAGCAGAATGACCGAAGCTATCGCTGTCGTCTCCATCCCGACTAAGTATCGCAGACAATACCGCCATCCTCCTTTAAGGCCGACGCAGCACTTCCTTGCATCCGCCTTACGAAATCGCCGCTGCCTTCAGACGCTCGAAGCCCCGGAGAAGCATGCCGTTGCAGGCGTCGACTCGAGCACGTCGGGAGGGCCGAGAGCCTGGAGCTGCTCGCGGCTGGCATAGTGTGAGTGCATAGTTCGTGATTCCTTTCGTAGTAAGAGCGTTCAGTCGGCGCTAGGAGCCGGGAAACTTGTGTCATTGCCGTTTGCGCCTACGGGCACGCGCAGACTTAGCTCGGCGGCGTTTCGAGCGAGAGACAAACTCGCACTTTTCTTTATAAAGCTTGAGCAGGCCGGATTTCGTGAGCTGCTTCTTTAGGTCTCGAATCAGCATGTCGGCGGGCTCGCCGGGATACTGAGCGCAGACGACGGCGTTGACAGACACTCTAAAAACTTTGCAAAGGATAGCCCTTTGTATCCAAGAAGGACGCTTTTCGGGTTACTTCTCATCTCGGAAGGAGTTGGGGGAATGCGTATACTTTTCGTATCGATACTCGCGATAGGAGCTTTCATCGGACACCCCGTTGCCGCTCAAGCGCAGGCTAATACGCTGACCGGCGAAATGGCCTATGCGAATGCCATAGTTGGCGCACCGTGGAACTGCACGACCGCAGTACCCGCCATGATGGGGAAGCCCGCGCATACGGATCAAGTAACGGTTACTTTTGACGTCGTGCCGGGCAACGTACTCCACGATCATGTCGCGGGAACCACCTACACCGGCGATGACTATTTCGGCTATGGCGCTAAGATGAAGATGTATTGGAGTACGAGTGCCGACAATCAAGGGGGTCATGGCTTTGCGACATCCCCCGACTCAAAAACCTACACCGGAACGAGTGCAATGGGCCCCATGAGCATGAACGTTACCAGCACATATGCCATGACGAGCGCTAGCAACATTAGCCTGCATCAAGTCATTTCGGGAAATGGACAGCAGGAAGTGTTCGATAGCAAGTGCACACGCTAGGCCAAACGAAACTTGATTTCAAAGCGGCAGTCGGCGCTCTATCTTGGAGCGCCGATTGCTTTTTGGGATCTGTCTTCGCTGCCGCCGCTTCGGTCTTTTCGGCTTCGATGTGCTGGGTTATGCGCTATTTGTTGAGCTAGTTAGGAGCGACGGGAATGATGTTCGAACGTCGACCTGCATTGCCGTCAGTCGTAGCAATGCTTCTTCTCGGTCTCGTTGCATGCAGCTCCAGTACGATGAAGCCCGCCATGCCTAGTGTCCCAGCTCAGGCCGTCGGAACTCATACGGGCGATGCAACGTGCCAGCCGGACTTCACGCTTGCGCTTAGCCCGTCAAGCGCGACGATCACCAGCGGTCAGAGCGTAAGACTTAGCATTGAGCTGACCAGCCTTTGCGGATTGGCCGGGAACATTAATGTGGGCATTACTAAGAGTGTTCCGCAGTCGCACGGGGACGGCGTTACCATTAATCAACCGCGTTATGACATTCCGCTTGACGCAAACGCTACCACCGTAGCCTATATTACTTTAGGAGCAACGCCGAAAACAGTGAAGACGACGTACACGCTCGCGATTAAAGGCAAGGACGTTTCGGGCGGTTGCTGCTACGGAATAACCCATTTGGCGACCTTTGAGCTAACGGTTATGTAGGGCCACATCATAAACGAAAGCCGGCCGCATTCGCACAGTCTCGCCCACCCGCCGCCGTCCGAATGGCGGCTATGACGGCCCTTCGACTCCGCGCCTTCGGCGCTTCGCTCAGGATGACAAATGGGCGATGACGGGCTCGAACCGCCGACTTCCTCCTTGTAAGGGAGGCGCTCTCCCAGCTGAGCTAATCGCCCCTTAGTATCGGGCCGCGATCTTCTTCTGCAGCAGCTCCAGCGCGACGCGCAGCTGTGCGTCCTTGTCCGTCTCGCCGAAGCGCGCGTCCTTGTTCTCGTCGACGCGGACGTCCGGATCGATGCCGCGCAGGTTGATGTCGCGATGGTTCGGCGTCAGGTAGTGCGCGGTCGTGATCTTGATCGCCGCCCCGTCGGGCAGCGCCGTCAGCGTCTGCATCACGCCCTTCCCGAAGGTCTTCGCGCCGACCAGCGTTGCGATGCCGTCATCCTGCAGCGCACCGGCGGTGATCTCCGACGCCGATGCCGTGTATTGATTCACGAGCACGGTGACCGGCAGGTTGATGGAGGAGTTACCCTGGGCGCGGATCGTGGTATCGGGCTCGCCGCGCTCCTCCACGGTGAGCAGCGCTTTGTTCGCAACGAAGCGCGAGCTGATGTCGAGCGCCGCCTTCACATAGCCGCCGCCGTCATTGCGCAGATCGAGGACGAGCGCCTTCGCGCCCTGATCGTTGAGACGCGAGATCGCCGCGTCGAACTCGTCCGGCGTCGCGCGGCCAAACGCGATGATCCACACGTAACCGATGCCATTGGGCAGCATCTTGTAGACGACGGTTGGTGGTTGGACGTTGTCGCGCGTGATCGAAACCGCGAGCGGCGATCCGTCACGCCGCAGGGTGACGGCGACGACCGTTCCCGGCTTGCCGCGCAGCAGGCCGCTCACGCCTTCGATGTTGAGGCCCTTCGTCGGCGTTCCGTTCACGGCCGTGACGACGTCACCGACGCGCAGGCCGGCGCGCTCGGCCGGAGTGCCCGGCAGCACGTACGAGATGCGAACGGATCCGGAGAGGGCATCGGGTTCGATCATGACGCCGATGCCGCCGATGCGCTCTGGATCCAGCGCTTCGTTGAATGCCTTGAACTCGGCCGGCGTGAAGAACTGCGTGTAGCGGTCGTTGGTCGCCTTGGCCATCGCGTCGATCGCGGCGTAGGCGAAGTCGTTCGGCGTCGCGTGCGCGGCCTTAGCGCTCGCGACGATCGCGTCGTCGAGAGCGTCCAGCGTCGCCTCGCGTTCCGTCTCCACGCGCAGCGCCGGCGGCGCAATACTCGCGCCGTGCTTGCGTGCCGCGCTCGCGAGCGCGTCGCTCGCGGCCGCGAGCAGCACCTTCGGATCGACGGCGTCGTAGTACGTGGTCGTCAGCAGGCGATAGCTCTCGCCGACGTCGGCCGCGACCTGATAGGAGAGCGCGGTGGCGGCGGGCGTCGCACCCGCGCATAGGATCGCGGCCAGCACCGATGCGGCGACGGCGCGTACGAAAAGCTTGGGACTCGTCATCATGTTCCTTCCTTTCGTTCCCCATACGCGGAACGCTTAGCGACCCGGATTTGTTTTTAGTGAGCCGCGGCGGCACGGCGCAACCGGTCCATCATCGCGAGGCCCAGCCCGCGCTCTTGCAGCGGCTGCGCGTCAATGCGCTCCAGCCGGAGCGCGTCGAGCTCGTGCAGCGCCTCGAAGAAGGCGGCCGCAGCCTCGCGCAGATCGCCGCGCCGCGAGAGGATGCGCACGGCCGCGTATCCATCGAACGACTCCCGCAGCGCCAGGGCGCCCGCACCGGCACGCTCGGTTGCCGAGACCCCCGCCGGGTCCACGACGCGCAGCGGCGTCCGCGGCGCGTAGTGGATGGGGAGCTGACCCGGCGCCGAGGCCGGCCCCGGGGCCGCGCCGCGCGCGAGCGGCCCGATCGCCTCCTCGATCTCCTCGGCCGCCAGGGCGCCGGGGCGCAGCAGCGCCGGCGCGGGCTCGAACGCAACGATCGTCGACTCGATGCCGTAGTGCGCCGCCCCGCCGTCCAGGATCAGATCCACCTCCGCCCCCAGCGCCTGCGCCACGTGAGCGGCACGGGTCGGGCTCAGCCCGCCGAACGCGTTGGCGCTGGGCGCGGCCAACGGTTCGCCGACGTCGCGCAGCAGCGCGCGCGCCACCGGATGCGACGGCATGCGGACGGCCACGGTCGAGAGCCCCGCGGTAACTAGGCCGGGGACTCGCGGGCGCTTCGGAAGCACGAGCGTCAGGGGACCGGGCCAGAAGCGCGCCATGAGGATCTCGGCCGCTCGCGGTACGTGCGCGGCGACCCGCTCGAGCGCCGCGCGATCGGGGACGTGGACGATCAACGGGTCGAACTTGGGGCGCCGCTTGATCTCGAAGATCCGCGCCACCGCCGCGGCGTCCCAGACGAGCGCCGCGAGCCCGTAGACCGTCTCGGTGGGCAGCGCGACGACTCCGCCGCTGCGCAGGAGCGCTACGGCGCGGGCGATGCTCTCGGGAGTCGCGGGCAGAACCGGCATCTTAGCGACCGCCCGTCAGGGAAGGGATGGCGCCCGCGGCCAGATGATACACTGGGGCCAGTATGCGAGCCATTCTTCTTTTTAGCGCGCTGCTGTCCGTCGTTCTCAGCGGCTGCGGCGGCGGCGGGGGCGCGACCCCTTCGGCCCCCTTCCTGCCCCCGCCACCGGCCAAGAAGGGGAACCACTTCACCCACATCGTCGTGCTCATTCAGGAAAACCGCACGTTCGACAATCTCTTCGCGACCTTTCCGGGCGCGGACGGAACGACGGTCGGCAAGACGCACAACGGGACTATTCGGCTGCACGAGAGCAATCTGGAGAGCCCGATCTCGCCCCGCAACGGCTACACAAACTGGTTGCAAGACTATAACCGGGGGCGCATGAACGGCTTCGATCTCGTCCCGATCGGCAAGGTCTCCGGCACGTACGTCTACGCCTACGTCAATCCCGCGCAGATCAAGCCGTATTGGGACCTGGCCACGCGCTACGTCCTCGCGGATCACATGTTCCAGACCGACGGCAGCGGCAGCTTCACGGCCCACCAGGACCTGATCCGGGGCGGCACGGAGCTCAGCGACGGGCGCAACATCATCGACTTCCCCTCGCAGGCGCCATGGGGCTGCGACGCGCCGCCCGGCACGACGACGTCGCTGATCACCGCCGACAACCAGTGGCGGCAGTATCACGGCCAAGGTCCGTTCCCGTGCCTCACGTATGCGACGCTGCGCGACGTGCTCGACGCCAAACAACTCTCGTGGCGTTACTACGCTCCGACCGTCGGACAAAGCTTCGGCGGTAATCTCTGGAACGCGTTCGACGCGATCAAGGCCGTGCGCTACGGCCCGGAGTGGAAGACGAATCAGGCTTCGCCCGAGACCAAGGTGTTGACCGACATCTCGCGCGACACGCTCCCGGCGGTGTCGTGGGTGATTCCGGATTACCAAAACTCCGATCACCCCGGCGACAACAGCGACACCGGACCGTCGTGGGTCGCACAGGTCGTCAACGCGATCGGTGAGAGCCCCGCGTGGAAGGACACGGCGATCGTCCTCGTGTGGGACGACTGGGGAGGGTGGTACGACCACATTCGGCCGCCCGGACGCCATCGCTACGGCGGCCTGGGCTTCCGCGTTCCGATGATCGTCGTCTCGCCGTTTGCCAAACGAGGTTACATCTCGCACAAGGAGTACCAGCTCGGCAGCATCGTGCGCTTCATCGAAGACAACTGGAACCTGCCTCGCCTCGGCACGACCGACGCGACTTCCCCCGATTTCTTAGACGATTTTTTTGACTTCACGCAACAACCGCGTGAGTACGCGCCGATTGGGGGAAAGTATTCTAAAGTTTATTTTATGAAGCAGCAGCCCTCGAATCTGCCGGTGGACGACGAGTAAAAATAACCCCGATTAACGATGCTGTCAATATCGATGAATAACCCGCTCAACTCGAATGGAACGGCGCGCCGTTTGGCGAACGTCGGCCTCGGTTCGCTATGCGCACGTTAGAGAAGGTGTCCGGGATGATCGCTGCACGGCCGCGCCTCGCGGCCGTTCCGGTCGTTTTGTCCGATTTCGAAACGATCGGCGTCACGAATCCGCGCGAGCAAGACGAGCTGAAAGTCATTCAGGCGCACTTCATGACGCTCGCGCAATGCGCTTCGCGCGGCGTGACGTCGGCCGCCGAGCGCGACCGCATCGCACGCACGCTGCAGGAGCGCATGGCCCGCTACGGCGCGTCGTCCGAGCACATCGCGCGACGGCAGGTCAGCGTCTTGACCTCGCGCTTCGTCACGCAGGATCCCGACAACGAGTACGAGCCCATCCGCAGGTTCGGAGACCTACGCACCGGCACGGGCGAACCGCTCGACGAGCGTATGAGTCTCTTCGAGGAGGTCGCGTACGACGTGTTCGCGCGGGTCTATCGCGACGAGGCCGCGCTTCCGCCCGACGACGTCATCCATGTGAGCTGCTCGGGTTACCTCTCGCCCAGCCCGGTGCAGAGCTACCTATCGCGCCGCGGCTGGCTCGGCGTCGGAGTCACGCATTCCTATCACATGGGGTGCTACGGCGCGTTTCCGGCCATTCGCACCGCCGTGGGACTCGTTGGCTCCTCGCACGTCTCGCTGCCGAAACGCAAGCGACGCGTCGACCTCGTCCACACCGAGTTTCTCTCGCTGCACTTCGATCTGCTCGGCGACGAGCCCGACAACTTCGTCACGTCGACGCTTTTTGCGGACGGCTTCATCAAGTACGCGGCGTATCCGCAGTCGGAGTTCGAGAAGAGCGGCAAGAGCGGGCTGCGCATCCTGGCGATCGACGAGTACATCCTGCCGGATTCACTGCCCGAGATGACGCTGCGGCCCGGCCCCCTGCAGTTCGACATGTCGCTCTCGAAGCGCGTGCCGTTCATGATCCGCGACTCGATCAAAGACTTCGTCGAATCGATCTGCCGTCAGGTCGGCCTCGACTTCGAGCGCGAGAAGGGGCAAATGGTCTTCGCGATCCACCCGGGCGGCCCGGCGATCCTCAACCAGATTCGCGGCCGCCTCGGCATCGAGGAGTCGCAGATCGAGCTGAGCCGGAAAGTCCTGTTCGAAAACGGAAACATGGCCTCCGCGACGGCGCCGCACATCTGGCAGCTGATCGTGGAATCCGACGCTATCCCACGGGGAGCTAAGGTCCTGAGCATGGCGTTCGGTCCGGGCTTGACCGTGATCGGCGCCCTTTTCGAAAAACTATAGCGTCACAATCGACGGGAGCTATGAGTACATCGACACCGCAGAGGTTCTCCGTGCCTGGGCCGTTCTATTGGAGCGTCCGCGCCGTTCACGCCGGCGCGCCGCTCTTCGTCGGCCTCGGGAATCTCGAATCGGGCGTTCTACGGCGGCGGCTCGCCGCGACGAACGTGGACCGGCCGGTCTACATCTGCGGGCTTCCACGCGCCGGCACGACGATCACGCTGCAGATGCTCAGCGAGCATCCCGACGTCGTCACGCACAAGTACGCCGACTTCCTGATGCCCTACATGCCGTACGTGTGGAACAAGGTGTTCCCGCGTATCCCGGTCGACGCGATGCGCAAGCCGGTTCCGCGCATCCATCGCGACCGGATCGAGGTGACGCGGGACAGCGCCGAGATGGGCGAGGAGATTCTCTGGGAGCACTTCTTCCCGCACATCCACGAAGAGGCGAACTACAGCGTGCTCGACGAAAAGACGTCGAACCCCGCGTTCGAGCGCTTCTACGACGAGCACCTGCGCAAACTCGCGCTCGTGCGCGGACGCACGCGCTACGTGAGCAAGGCGATCATGTGCGTCGTGCGCATGCAGTACCTGCGCAAGCTCTTCCCCGATGCGCGCTTCCTGCTCTACATCCGCAACCCGGTCGACCACGTCGCCTCGCTGATCAAGCAGGATCGCATCTGGGCCGAGCTCGAGCAGAGCGACCCGCGCCAGATCGAAATTATCGAGCTCACCGGGCACCACGAGTTCGGCCCGAAGCAAGTGATGGCCAACGTCGGGAACCCCGAGGAGCTCAAGGAGATCCGCGCGCTCTTCGATTTCGGCCGCATAGCGGAGTCGCGGGCGCGCTACTGGGCCTACGTGTACGGCTTCGTCGCCGACCAGCTCGCGAGCGATCCCGAACTGGCGCGGCGCGTCTGCGTCGTGCGCTATGAGGACCTCTGCGCCGACTCGCTGCCGACGATCGACCGCATCATCGCGCATGCGGAGCTGAATCCGGAAACGTTCGCGGCGACGCGCGAGGCGTACGGAGAGAAACTGTCATTCCCCGACTACTACAAGCCAAAGTTCGACGAGGCGCAGCTCTCGTCGATCATCTCGGCGACGTCCGGCGTGGCCGCCAAGTTCGGCTACGACGTCGACGCGATCGCCAGGAAGGTGGCCGTTTCATGAATCCGCGACTCTGGACGCTCGTTCTCTTCGCCGGCGCGGCGATCGCGGCGTGCGGCGGCAGCTTACCTTCGGGCGGAGCCGGCGGGTTGATCCCCGGCGCGCGCGGGCAGAGCGGAAGCACCAAGATCCAGCACGTGATCGTCGTGATCCAGGAGAACCGCAGCTTCGACAACTTCTTCGCCACGTTCCCGGGCGCCGACGGCACGACGAGCGGGCAGGCCGCACCGATGCCCTCTCCGATCGCCGCGTCGTGTGCGAACAGGGGGCAACCGGTCATAACGAAACCGACAACGGTTCCGTTGACGAAGGTCTCCTTGGTGGGCGCGGGATTCCCGCCGAATAACTTCGGCGAGGACAATGACCTGGACCATCACTACGGCGGCTACCTCACGGAGCTCGACAGCGGAAAGATGGACGGTTTCGACCTCGTGAAGTTCGGCGCGACCGGTCTCGGCCCGCAAGCCGAGTGCACGTATGCGTACCAGTACGTCGATCCCGCCGACATCAAGCCGTACTGGGACATGGCGAAGCAATACGTGCTGGCCGATGCGATGTTCGACACGCAGGGCAGCGAAAGCTTCACCGGACACCAGGACCTCATTGCCGGCGGCACCGCGGTTAACTACAAGCCGTCGCAAAATGGCGACAACAGCATCATCGACAACCCGTTCGTGCTCTATCCCTGGGGCTGCGACTCAGCGCCCGGCACCGTCACATCGTTGATAACAACGAGCGGCAAATATCTGCAGGGGGACGGCCCGTTCCCGTGCTTTACTTACGCGACCGTTCGCGATCAGCTCGACGCCAAGAAGATCTCATGGAAGTACTACACGATCAGCTCGAAGAAGGGCGGCGCGGGTATCTGGAGCGCGTTCGATGCGATCAAGGCGGTCCGGGACGGCACAGAATGGACGTCGAATGTCACCAAGAATCCGACCGTCATCTTCAAGGACATCAAGTACGGCAAGCTGCCTTCGGTCGCATGGGTCACGCCCGACGCGTTCAACTCCGATCATCCGGCCGAGTACATGAAGGTCGGCAAGAAACTGGTCCCGGTCGATAACGGCCCCTCATGGGTCACCTCGATCGTAAACGCGGTCGGCCAGAGCACCTACTGGAACTCTTGCGCGATCATCATCCTCTGGGATGACCCCGGCGGCTTCTACGACCACGTCAAACCCGCGTTTTACGACAATCAGGGTGGGCTCGGCTTCCGGTTGCCGATGCTGATCGTTTCGCCCTACGTCGCGGCGCACGTCGAGCATACCCAGTACGAGTCGGCCAGCGTGCTAAAGTTCATCCAGGAGAACTGGAACCTCGGCACGCTGTCGGCCACGCCCGACGTCCGCGCCGCGAGCATCGGCAACGCATTCAACTTCAATCAGTCGCCGCGTCCGTTCCACAAGATCAGGTCGAAGCTCTCGGAGTCGTACTTCCTCAAGCAGCAGCCGTCGGGACTCCCAGTCGACACCGAGTAGCCCCTACTGTTCGTCGGGGATCGTGCCGTCGTTGGCTTGCTGCAGGAAGAAATCCGGGCCATTGGCTGACTTGATCGGGACGAACTTGCGCGGCGGCGCGGAGAAATCGAAGCAGTCTTTCGCCGGCGAGGCGGCGCGCCGGTCCGCGTCGGTAAGCTGAGCTAGACCGAAAAGGTCTTCCGCAAAGCGCAGCACGCTCGCCGTCTCGTACTGCACGTGCGAGACGTGGTCTTTCTTTGCATAGGGCGATATCACCAGCAGCGGCACGCGGAAGCCGAGGCCGTCGTAGCCGCGATACGGCGGCTTGACGTGATCGTAGAAACCGCCCCAATCGTCCCATTGCACGAAGATCGCGGTCGTATCCCAGAATTTGCTCTTGCCGACGGCGTCGACCAGCGACGTCACCCAGGACGGGCCGTGCCCGCCGCCGCAGATCGGATGGTCGGAGTCGGGGCAGAGCGGCGTGATCCAGGTGAAGCTCGCGAGCTGACCCGCGGCGACGTCGCGCAGAAAGTGCTTCTGCGGCGTGATGACGTCTTTGTGCCAGTCCGGACCGTGGAAGATGTGCCGCACCGCCTGATAGCCCGACCAGAATCCGCTCACGGGTACTTGGTATGAGCTCGTGTAGAAGCGCCACGGAAGACCGGCCGCATCGAGCTCGTCGCCGAGCGTTGTATAGTCGAAGCACGGGCGCTGTCCGTTGCCGTACGTGCGCCGATGCGTGAGGGTCGCGACCTGCGTCGCCCGGGTATCCCTCGCAGCCCCAGAACGAGTCCGGGACGTTGACGCTCGAGTGCGCCTGCGCCGCGACGATGTATTGATGCGCGACGAAGCTCTCGTCCAGCTGCGACGCGAACATCCGGTCGGCCAGCACCCATTCGTGCGCCATGTCGAAGAGCGGCTTCGTCTCGCTGTGCGGCACGTAGACATACTGTCCGTGCGGAGGGCCGCCGTAGAGCTGCTCGCGATCGAATCCGTCCATGCGGCACTTCGTCCCGGGCAGCTTGCCGGTTCCGTCGCAGGCCTCGAACATCGCGTGCGCCGAGTGGTCGATCTCGTACTGGGCCGCCAGGCCTACCGGCGCGAGTTTGATGCGCTGGCCCTTGGACGTCTTGCCGCTAGAAACCGTATCCGCGCCCGGATAACCCTGGAACATGTCGTCGAAGCTGCGATTCTCTTGCACGACGTAGACGACGTGTTTGATCTTGCCGGCGCCGCTGCCCAGGACCGACTGGAAAACCTCGTTTCGTTGCGCGTACGGCACCGCTGGAGCGTTCGGCGCTACCGAACATGCCGCAAGCGCGGAAATCGCCGCCGATGCGGCCGCGACTTTGAGTGCCGGCTTCACTGTTCGTCGGGAATTCGGTAGTCGTTCGGCTGTCTCAAGAAGAACGACTCATCCTGCGGCGCCTGGATGGGTACGAACTTGCGCGGCCGCTGCGAAAAATCGAAACAGTCGGCCGCCGGCGAGGTCGCACGAGCGTCGGCCGCTGAGAGCTGGTCGAGGCCGAAAAGGTCTTCCGCAAAACGCAGCACGCTGGCCGTCTCGTACTGCGTGTGCGAGACGTAGTTCTTCTTGGCGTAGGGGCCGATCGCGATCAACGGAACGCGGAAGCCCAAGCCGTCGTAGTCTTTGAAGGGAGGCCGCACGTGATCGTACATGCCGCCCCAATCGTCCCATTGCACGAAGATCACGGTAGACTTCCAAAACTTGCTCATCCCGACCGCGTTCACGACGGCGCTGACCCACGACGGTCCGAATCCGCCGCCGCATAGAGGGTGATCGGAATCCGGGCAAAGCGGCGTTATCCACGTGAAGTTCGCGAGTTTCCCGGCGTGAACGTCGGTGAGAAACTGCTTTTGGGGAGTAATGATGTCGGTCTTCCAATCGGGCCCGTGGAAAATGTGCTTGACCGCTTGATAGGCCGACCACAGTCCGCTCGTCGGCTTCCGATAGTGGCTGGTATAGAAGCGCCACGTCAGGCCGGCCTGGTCGAGCTCGTCCCCGAGCGTCGCATAGTCGAAGCACGCCCGCTGCACGGGCCCATACCCGCGCTGTTGCGTGATCGTTTGGATCTCGTCGGTCTTGTTCCCGGCGCAACCCCAGTAGAGGTCGGGAATGTTGACGCTCGATTGGGCCTGCGCCGCGATGATATATTGATGCGCGACGAAACTCTCGTCGAGCTGCGACGCGAACATCTCGTCGGCCAACACCCACTCGTGCGCCATGTCCCAGTAGGGCTTCGACTCCATGTGCGGCACGTACGAGTACTCTCCGTGGTACGGGCCGCCATATTCGATCTCGAGGTCGAATCCATCCATCCGGCACCTCGTTCCGGGCAGCTTGCCTTTTCCGTCGCACGCCTTGAACATTGCGTACGCCGAATGGTTGATGTCGAATTGCGTCTTCAGGCTGATCGGCCGGAGTTTGATCCGGCCTCCCGTCGAGTCCTTGCCGGTCGAAACGGTATTCGCGCCGGGATAGTCTTGGAACATGTTGTCGAAGCTCCGGTTCTCTTGCACGACGTACACGACGTGCTCGATCTTACCGGCGCCGGCAGAGTTCAGCCCGCGCAGCACGTCATCTTTCGCGCGGCAGCGGCGCCGGCGCGGACGACCCGATAGAACACGCGGCGAGGACGATAGCAGCCGCCGCGCTCGCTGCAAGCATGCTGATTCGATGCATCACGATAGGCGCAGCAATGCCACCAGGCCCCCCGGATTCCCTTCGGGAACCAACGCTTTCCAGGCCGAGCGAAAATTATAAAAGGAGCTTCTCGTGAACGTATCCATTAGAATCGCGGCGCCGCTTTGCGTGGCGCTCGCGTTTGCCGGATGCAATGCCGGGGGTTCGCCCAACGTGCCCGCCGTCACGTCACAACTCGGCGGACCGTCGCAGGCTTTGGAGCTCGAGGCAAGCGGCTATCAGCGCGTCTGTACCGACACGCGACCCGGATACATGAACTGCGACGTGCTCATCTCGCCCGGCGTCAACCCGGCCGTCGGCGGAGTGACCCCGGCCGAACTTCAAGCGGCGTACGATCTGCCGTCGAAGACGAAGGGCGCGGGGCAGATCGTCGCGATCGTCGACGCATACGACAACCCCAACGTCGCGTCGGATCTGCGGGTCTTTCGTAAGAACTTCGGCCTGGGCACGCCGAAGTTCAGCAAGTACAACCAGTTGGGACAGAAGAACCACTATCCGCCTCATTGTCCGCGAGGGAGCTTCGGCTGGTGCCTCGAGATCAACCTCGACGTCCAGATGGTGTCGGCGTCCTGCCCGAAGTGCACGATCTGGCTGTTCGAGGCGAACACGAACAACAGCAACGATCTCTACGCGGCCGTCGCACGGGCGGCGAAGATGGGCGCTCACATCATCAGCAACAGCTACGGCGGCGGCGGCGGCAGCGCGTCCCACGGCGACTTCGCCAAGCCCGGCGTAACCTATCTCGCGAGCGCCGGCGACAACGGCTACGGCGAGCAGGATCCGGCCGACTACGACACCGTCGTCTCGGTCGGCGGCACCGTGCTATCGAAGAAGGGCTCGACGTACTCGGAACAAGTGTGGCCGTTTAGCGGCGGCGGTTGCTCTGTCGTGACGAAGCCGGCGTGGCAGCACGATCCCACGTGTGCGGAGCGCACGGGAAACGACGTCTCCGCCGTGGCCGAGAACGTCGCCGAGTATGACAGCTTCGGCTATCCCGGGTGGGTCACCGTCAACGGCACCAGCATCGGGTCGCCGCTGCTCGGCGGCGTCTACGCCCTCGCCGGTAACGCCAAGACGCGTCAGAGCGGCAAAGCCTTCTGGACGCTCCCCAAAACCAAACGCAAGGACTTGAACGCCATCGCGAAAGGGCAGGTCGCCGGTTGCCCGCCGAGCCTGCGCGGCAGCTACCTCTGCAAGGCAGGCACCGGTCAGTACAAGTCCTACTCCGCCCCGGCCGGCTGGGGAACGCCTAACGGCATCGGGGCGTTCTAAATAGGGAGGTCATCAAACTCCCAGGGTGAACCCTCATCAGACTCTCAGACAACCCCCCAAGTCCAGAACCCAATAAGAATAAGGAGCATTTGTGAACGGAACCATAAAACTTGTGGCGCCGCTCGTCGCGGCGCTCGCAATCGCCGCTTGTAGCAGCGGCGGCTCTTCCAACGTCCCGACGGCCGGATCCCAAACGGCAGGGTCGGCCACCACGCGCATGCCTGAGTGGCAGGCACAGCATCTCGCGCGTTACGCCTGCCCGCAAGTCCCCGGCAAGCCGAGCTGCTTGGTACTGCAACCTCTCAAAAACGGTGCGCCGCCGCCGCCGTGCAACCCGTCGGCAACCTGCGGCTGGACGGCGACACAGCTCGAGGCCGCCTACGGTCTCACCCCGTCGTTAGGAAACGGATCGGGAGTCAAGGTCGCGCTCATTGAGGCGGGCGACCTCTCCAGCGCCGCGACGGATCTCTCGACGTACCGCACCGCGTACGGCCTGGGAACGGCCAGCTTCTTCAAGTACAACGAGAACGGACAGCAATCCAACTATCCTGCGAGTTGTACCAACTACGGCTGGTGCCTCGAGACCGCCCTCGACATCGACATGGTCTCGGCCTCGTGCCCGAAGTGCACGATCTTCCTCATGGAGGCCAAGGACCAGACCTCGATCTCCGACTTCGAAAAAGCCGAAGCGGAGGCCGTAACGCTCGGCGCGACCATCGTCAGCAACAGCTGGAGCTGCCCCGGCAACTGGGACTGCGGCGATACCAACTTCGGGAACTACTTTAACAACGCGGGCGTCGCCTATCTCGCCTCGACCGGCGACTCCGGTTACAACGGCATCGGCGGCCCGTCGGCGCTCGGCAGCGTGATCGGCGTCGGCGGCACCCAACTACATAAGAGCGGCACGACGTACACCGAAACCATCTGGAACGGCGCGGGCGCCGGCTGCGCGAGCTCCGGCGTCGTCGGCAGCCCGGGAGTCCCGAAGCCCTCGTGGCAGACGGATCCTAGCTGCACCTACCGCACCGATGGCGACACATCGGCCCAGGCCGGCCTCTCGCCCGGCGTTGCCGTGTACACCGCCATTTACGGCGGCTGGATCGGCAACGTCGGCGGCACCAGCGTCGCGTCGCCGTTACTGGCCGGAGTCATCGGGCTCGCGGGCAATCCCGCCACCCTGCATAGCGGCAAGCACTTCTGGAAACTGCGGGATCGGAAGGTCAACCGCTGGCTCAACTACATCAGCAGCGGCAATGACGGGAGCTGCGGCGGCAGCTACCTCTGCACCGCCGGAACGAACCAGGACGAAACCTACTCCGGCCCGGGAGGCTGGGGATCGCCTAAGGGAATCAGAGCGTTCTAGAACGCTTGACAATCAACGCAACATGGAGGCGGGTGCGCAAGCACCCGCCTCTACCGTTGTGGATCCATCAAGGAGCATTTTGTGAACGGAACCATAAAACTCGTGGCGCCGCTCGTCGCGGCGCTGACAATCGCCGCTTGTAGCAGCGGCTCTTCCAACTGTCCCGACGGCCGGATCCCAAACGGCAGGGTCGTCGTCCAACGCGCATCCCTGAGTGGCAGGCACAGCATCTCGCGCGTGCCACCTGCCCGCAAGTCGTCGGCAAACCGAGCTGCTTCGCGCTACAGATTATTGGTAAAAACGGCCAGCCGCCGCCATGCAGCCCGACGTCAACCTGCGGCTTTACGGCGACTCAGCTCGAGTCCGCCTACGATCTCACGCCGTCGTTAGGAAGCGGATCGGGAACCAAGGTCGCGCTCGTTGAGGCGGGCGACCTCTCCAGCGCCGCGACGGATCTCTCGACGTACCGCAGCGAGTACGGCCTCGGAACGGCCAGCTTCTTCAAGTACAACCAGAGTGGACAGCAATCCAACTATCCGCCGACGTGTAACGACTTCGGCTGGTGCGTCGAGACCGCCCTCGACATCGAAATGGTCTCCGCCTCGTGCCCGAAGTGCACGATCTATCTGATGGAGGCTAATTCCAATGGGACCTCCGACCTCGAAACAGCCAACGCGGAAGCCGCCACGCTCGGCGCGACCATCGTCAGCAACAGTTGGGGCTGCTACGGCAGCTGGGACTGCGGCGATACGAACTTCGCGAACTACTTTAACACCCCGGGCGTCGCCTTTCTCGCCTCGAGCGGTGACGGCGGCTATGACCAGTTCGGCGGCCCGGGGGCACTTGCTAACGTCGTCGCCGTCGGCGGCACCCAGCTCGAGAAGAGCGGCACGACGTTTACCGAAACCGTCTGGAACGGCGCGAGCGCCGGCTGCGCGAGCCCGAGCGAAGTCGGCAGCCCGGGAGTCCCGAAGCCCTCGTGGCAGCACGACCCTGACTGCACCTACCGCACCGACGCTGACATATCGGCCCAGGCCGGCATCTCGCCCGGCGTTGCCGAGTACTGCGCCTGCAATGGCGGCTGGTTCGGCGTCGGCGGCACGAGCGTAGCGTCGCCGCTCCTGGCCGGAGTCATCGCGCTCAAGGGCAATCCCGCCACCCTGCATAGCGGCAAGCACTTCTGGAAACTGAAGGACCGGAAGGTCAACCGCTGGCTCCATTACATCAGCAGCGGCAATGACGGCAGCTGCGGCGGAACCTATCTCTGCACCGCCGGAACGAACCAGGACGAAACCTACTCCGGCCCGGGAGGCTGGGGATCGCCTAAGGGAATCAACGCGTTCTAGAACGCTTGACAATCAACGCAACATGGAGGCGGATGCGCAAGCACCCGCCTCTTACTCGTCGTCCGGGCTTCTTTGGTCTACCGGCTGGTGTTTGAAATAGTCGGCTGCGTACTTGGCGCGGACGACCGAATACTTCCGGGCGCTCTGGTTGAAGTTGAAGCAGTCCGATAGATCGTCGGCGCGCACGTCAGTCGTGCCGAGGGACCCAAGTCCGAACGTTTCTTCGGTGAACTTGAGTATGCTGCCGAATTCGTGCTGGACGTGCGACACGTATGCGTTCTTGGCATAGGGCGAGATCACGAGAAGCGGGACGCGGAAGCCCAGCTCGTACGAGTTGTACTGATTCGGAGCTACGTGATCGAACCAGCCGCCCCAGTCGTCCCACGTGACGAAGATCGCGGTGTTGTTCCAGTACTGACTGCTGCCGATCGCGTTGACGACGGACGCGACCCAGGAAGGCCCGCTGCCATCCGTCCGCAGGGCATGGTCCGAAGCCAGGGCCGTAGGCGTTACGAAAGAGATTTCTGCTAGATTTCCATTCGCAACATCGGTCAGGATCTGGCTCGGGGGCCAGACGACGTTGGTCCGGAACTCCGGCTTCTGCCAGATCTGCTTGATTGCGTCGACGGCATTCCACAAACCGCCCCCGCCGTAGGCTTGGTAGTACTTCCAAGTGACTCCGGCGTTGTCGGCCAGGTCGAGGATCGACAGGCGCTCGAAGCAGGGGAACATGGTCTGGTTCTCGTCGCCGTTATCGTCGATAAGGCGAACGATCGTGCCGGCAGGCGAGTCACAGCCGCCCTTGTCCTGACCGGTATGCCGGCGCTTATCGGTTGGGTTCTCCGAGGCTCGCAGTGCGGAGCCGTTCGCGGTGGTCGACGTACCGCTGATGATATACTGGTGGGCTGGGAAACTCGGCCCCGCGTTGGTCTGGAACATATTGTCGGCGAGGACGTACTCACTCGCGAGCGTCCAATAGGGCGCAACCTCAAACTGAGGCACGAATCCATAGGCGCCCGTCCCCGGAGGCGGGCAGCCCTTCCGACAGTGGACTGCATCCTTGTTCCAAGCGTCGAGCGCACCGTTGTCGTACTCGGTCAGGAAGCTCGGATGAGTGTGTCCGAGGTCGTACGGCGCGGTGAGCAAGATGGGTCGCAACGCAACGGTCTGACCGTGCGAGTTCCGCCCAAACTGCACCGTACTGGCGCCGGGGAATCCGTTGAACAGGTCGTCTACCGAGCGGTTCTCTTGAACGATCACGACAACGTGGGTGATCTCACCGCCGCCAAAAGCGGAATGAACGCCGGAAGGCGAGACGGGTGCCGGCAGCGCGGTGTTGTCAAGCCGAGTCGGGGTGCAGGCAGTGGCCGCAAATAGCGCCCCGATGCCCGCGCCTACCAAGAATCCGATACGCCGCGGCGAGTTGAACACGGAATCAGGGTGCGATCTTAAAGACCGTCCCGCAACAACCGCTTGGGGTAGAGCCGCCCTGGCTGGTCGTTCCATAGAGCGTGCCCGACACGTCGATGAGGCCCGCATATGGGTATTCCCCGTCTGGGTAGCCGGAGAAGCGGTGCAGTATGCGCTCCGTACCGGACTCAGTTACCTCAAAGACGGTTCCGCATCTAAAGTTGCTGTTGCACCCTCCCGTTCCATAGATGCCTCCCGCCGCGGTGGTGCCATAGAGCTTGTGATTGACGACGACCACCGGCGCATGCGGGGACTTCCCATCCTTGCCGCCCTTGAAGGGATAGACCACGTGCTCGCCGCTGCCGGACGGGCTCATCTCAAAGACCGTCCCGCAGCTGCAGGCACCCTTCTTACCGCCGCCCGCCACCGTAGTGCCGTAGAGCTTTCCGTTCGCTTCGACGAGGCCGGCACTCGGGTAAGCGCCGTCTAAGCCGCCGCCGAAGCTGTAGACTACGTCCTCTTTTCCGGAAGTGCTGATGTCAAAGACGGTGCCCGCATTGTTGGCACCGCCCCCGGAGGTCGTACCGTAGAGCTTGCCTTTAAGGACGAGCAAGCCCGCTTCGGGCCGGATGCCGTCCGGGCTGGCGGTGAAGGTGTGAAGCACGCGTTCCGTGCCGGACGCGTTGATCGCAAACACGGTCCCGCATCCCTTAGGACACGTGGTGCTCGTCGGGCCGCCGTCCAGCGTCGTGCCATAGAGCGTTCCGTTGAGCGCCGCCAGGCTAGCCTCGGGTGCTGCGCCGTCGTTCGTCCCGCCTTGGAAGGCGTAGAGCACGTGCTCGTTGCCGGAGGTATCGACGTCGAACACGGTCCCGCATCCAGCAGTGCAGGTCGTGCCTGCGCTGCCGCCTTGACTCGTGGTCCCATAGAGCACACCGTTGAGCACGATCATTCCCGCGAGCGGGATGGCGCCGTTGGGTATACTCTTGAACCGATAGAGCACGCTCTCGCTGCCGGACGTGCTGATCTCGAACACGGTGCCGCATCCGGCGTCGGCGCATTTGGCGCTATTACCGCCTCCCCCGGCCGTGCCGTACAGCTCGCCGTTTACGTTTGCGAGACCCGCCAGCGGAAACGAGGCATCCGAGCCGCCCGCGAAGCTGTAGAGCAGCTGGTAGCCCGTACCCGTCCCCGGATGCCGATTCGGCGCACCAGTCACCGGAGTGACCGGAAGCGGCGCTGAGCCGGTCACGCGCGAGCAACTCGCGCAGACGAGACCGCAAAAAAGCAAGGTGAGTATCCGCGTCATTGAGCCTCCTATTCGTAGTCCGGGGCGCGCCCGTCGTCTCTTTGGTGCAGAAAGAATCGTGCGTTCTTGGGTGCCTCGATCGGCACGAACGCGCGCGGCGGCTGCGTGAAATCGAAGCAGTCGGCGGCCGGCGAGGTCGCGCGCCGGTCGGCCGCCGCTAGCTGCCCTAGGCCGAAGAGGTCCTCGGCGAACCGCAGCACGCTGGCGGTCTCGTACGGTACGTGCGAGACATAGTCTTGCTTCGCGTAAGGAGAGATCACCAGCAGCGGCACGCGAAAGCCGAGGCTGTCGTAGTCTTTGTACGGCGGAGGAACGTGGTCGTAGACGCCGCCCCAGTCGTCCCACGTCACGAAGATCGCGGTCGTGTCCCAGAACCGGCTCTCGCCGACCGCGTTAACGAGCGAGGCAACCCACGACGGCCCGAATCCGCCGCCGCATTCAACGTGATCGGAATTGGCGCATATCGGGGTGATCCAGGTGAATGCCGCGAGCGTTCCCGCGCCGACGTCGGTAAGGAATTTCTTCTGGGGCGTGATGATGTCTTTGCCCCAATCGGGCCCCTTGTAAATGTGTCGGACCGCCTGATAACTCGACCAAACGCCCCCGAAGCCGCTGGACCGCGATCCATACTTGCTGGTATAGAAGCGCCACGACAGCTTGGCGTTGTCGAGCTCGTCACCGAGGGTTTGGTAGTCGAAGCAGGGAGGCTGGCGCGAACCGTACGTACGCTTGTGCGTGATCGTCTGGACGGTGACGCGCCGGTTCGCTTCACAACCCCACGCGCCGGAAGGTATATCGACGCTCGACTGCGCCTGCGCCGCGATGACATACTGGTGCGCGACGAAGCTCTCGTCGAGCTGCGATTGAAACATCGCGTCAGCCAGCACCCATTCGTGTGCCATATCGAAGTACGGCTTGGAGTCGCTAGGCGGAACGTAGACATACTGCGGGTGACTGGGTCCGCCACCCGACTGCTCTCGGTCGAAGCCATCCATCCGGCACTTCGTGCCCGGAAGCTTGCCGGTCCCGTCGCAAGCGGCAAACATCGCCGCTGCCGAATGGTCGATCTGGTATGCCGTCGCCAAGCTCACCGGCTGCAGCGTGATCGTCTCGCCCTTTGAGTCTTTGCCGCTCGAAACGGTGTCCGCGCCGGGATACCCTTGGAAGAGATTGTCGAAGCTGCGGTTTTCCTGAACGATGAAGACGACGTGGTCGATCTTACCGGTGCCGCCTGCGGCGAGCGCTCGGATCTCCGCGGCGCGGATCGCCGGGACCGCCGACGGATGGGATCCGCTGCCGCTACAGCCGGCCAGCATCGCCGCGGTTGCCACGGTTTTTAAGGCGCCCTTAAGGGACCTTGAACACATCGTCGCAGGATTGCTCCTGGGGGTCATGGGCTCCCGCCGCACGAACGCCCGCCCGCTTAGCTAAGAAAACCTGGCTGCCTGCAGGAGAAAGCGAACCTTAGTCGCATTTTAGGTGCCCCCGGTTACACACCGGGCTTCCCCGTAGCGGCTCCTAATGAGCATAAACAATGGCACTTTCATGAAAGAACAAGGAGCAAATTTCGAATGAACATCTTACGTTTGGCCCGATACGCCGTCGGCGTGTCGGCCGCCGCCGCGATGCTTGCTGCCTGTAACGGGATGCAATCGTCGACGTCGGCAGTCCCGGGGGCACCGCAGCAAAACGCGGCCACGTCCCACGGGGCGCACGGGCTGCCGAGTCTTCAAGTACAGAAACTGATGAACGTCCGCGGCTTAGGAATTCAGATGCCCCGCCATTCGGGCAAGTACGGAAAATCCTGGATGAGTCCGCTGGCGAAGCATACGCAGTACCTGCTCTACGTCTCCGACATCAACACCGGTCAGGTTGATGTTCTCAACTACAAGTCCCAAGCGGGTAACTTGTACGGGCAACTCACCGGCTTTTCGCTAGCGGGTCCATCCTGCACGGACAGCTCCGGCAACGTGTTCATCGTCGACCTCGGCGTGAGCACGATTACCGAGTTCGCCCACGGTTCCTCGACTGCGACGGCCGGGCCCGTCCCGATTACCCTGTCTAGCCTCCCGCTCGGATGTGCGGCAGACTCGTCGGGGAGCGGGAACGTTGCGCTTCCGTCCTTCGGCTCAGGTAACGTGGACATCTTCGTCGGCGGCATTACTGGGACTGAGACAGCAGTCGCCACGCCCTATGCCTATGCAGAGGGCACCGCTTACGACCCAAGCGGCAATCTCTACATCGAGAATAGCGCCACGACCAGTGCCCGCAGCAATGGCAACGTGATCTATCTCGAGGAGTGCCCGGCGACCTGCGCCGGCGGCAGCAGCTTCCACACGGTCTCGCTGCCGAATCAGTCGTGCGGCTCACCGGTTTGCTTCATGAGCCAACCGAGTTGGGACGGCAACTACTTGTCATTGGGAGATCAGGCGTATAGCTATCCGACCCTTAGCTACGACCAAGGCGCCTATCGCGTCTCGATCTCGGGCAGCACCGGAACGGTGGTCAGCTCGGCCGGGTTCCTGTCGCCGAGCAGCGCCCAGACCGACGGGCAGAACTGGTGGGCCAATGGTACGCGGAGAACGCAGAAGGCGGCCACCTTCGCCGACATCGCTAACGGCGACTACGTAGGCAACTGGAACCTCAACTCGGGCGGTACTCCCAACAGAACCGTTCCGACAAGTCTCAGTGTTGGATTCTACGGCGCCTCCGTCAGCGCGCTGCATAACTAGGCTCAGCCTCTCGCACTGACAAAATAGGACACAACGGGCCCGCTGCGGCGGGCCCGTTTTCCTTTAAAGACGCCGCCATGAATGCCGCGACGCGAACTTCTACGCTCGCCGTCATGCTGACGCTCGCTGGCTGCAATGCAAGCGGCGCTCTTTCTCCAATGCCGACGGAGCGAGCGGCGACGGCGCGGCGCTGGGTGACGGCCGCCGCCAGCCCGATCCAGCACGTCGTCTTCATCGTGCAGGAAAACCGCTCGTTCAACAACCTCTTCATGGGCTACTCGAACGCGCTCACGCAAGACTACGGCTACAACGCGCGCGGAAAAAAGATCCGACTTGCGCCGCAAGACCTCTCGAGCGCTTTTGACATGAATCACGATTCGCATGCATTCTTTGTCGATTGCGACGGACAGGGAAAACTGCCCGGCACGTCGTGCAAGATGGATGGATGGAGTAAGGAAGTCCCGGTCGGCGCTCCCAAGAATTATCCGTACGCGTACGTGCCGCGCCGGCAGATCGCGCCGTACTGGAGCATGGCCAAACAATACGTGTTGGCCGACGACATGTTCGCCTCCGATCTCGACAGCAGCTTTATCGCGCATCAATACGTCGTTGCCGCCGATGCCGTTGGGGCGGTGGACTATCCGATCACCGACTGGGGCTGCGAAGGAGGCCCGACCGATACAATTCGGACGTTGACGGCGCGCCGCAGGTACGGTTCGCGCATCGCCGCATGTTTCGACATCCCGAGCATCGGCACGGAAGCCGATAGCGCGGGCCTGACCTGGCGCTTCTACGCCGGAGCCATCGGCGGCGACGGCGGCATCTGGTCGTCGTACCAGGCCGAGAGCCGGATTTACGACACGACGGACTGGGCGACCGATGTCATCAACCCGCCATCACAGTTTCTCACCGACATCGCCGCCGGCCACCTCGCCGACGTCACCTGGATCACTCCCACCTATAAGACCTCCGATCATCCCGGCTTTGCGGCGAGTCAAGGACCGGCCTGGGTGGCATCCCTCGTCGATGCGATCGGAACGAGCCCGTTTTGGAGCTCGACCGCGATCTTCATCATGTGGGACGACTGGGGCGGATGGTTCGATCCGGTGCCGCCGGTCTACGAAGATTACGACGGGCTCGGCTTTCGCGTGCCGCTGCTGATGATCTCGCCGTACGCGAAGCAAGGCTACGTCACGCACGTCCAATACGAGACGTCGAGCGTGCTCCGCTACATCGAGGACAACTTCGGCTTGCCTCCGCTGGCCGCCAGCGATGCGCGCGCGAACGACCCGGCATTCGATGCGTTCGACTACACGCAGAAGCCGCGCACGTTCAAGAAAATCGCCGCCGGCAAGTCGGCTTCGTATTGGCGACGATTGGACGGCACGACGGATCCCCAGGAAGCACTGAAGCACATCGTCGGCGACGATTGAGCCGAGGGCGCTATTCCGTGGAACGCGGGTTGAAGTGGTCAGGGATCATCGCTAGCCTGATCTTCGTCTTGTGTATCGCGGGCACGATATGGGTTTGGCATCTTGCCAACGTGCCGTTCAAAGGGCTTGCGGTACGCCACCCCTGGGAAGTTAAGTACGGCAAGACCAATGGCAGGGCAGCAAAGAGTGTTTACGTTGATGCGCGCATTGTGAACACTACGGATAGGACGATTGCCTTCCAGGAGTACGGCAAGGCGGTTCTGAAACCGAATCCGAGCAGCATCGCATTGCTCAGGGACCCGCAGATAATCAACCCACTCAAGGAAGAGGTTCGACGCCTTGCAAGTGGCGGCGATGCGTCAACGATAACCGCGAGTCCGAAAGGATCGAAACTAACTTACTTTGTGATTCCGGGTCCCGTCGTACCGCCCAACGTCAACCAGCGCCGGCTGTCGGGAGAACTCAACCTGTATTACGACGTATTGGTTTACGCCAAGCTATCCCATGGTAGGAGATTTGCCTTTGAGGATTGCGGGATAGTAAGAATGATTCCGGCCACGGAGGTGATAATCGGAGTTCGCACCGTGCAGAGCCGGCAGCCAAACGATATGTCGTGCAATTGAGTCGGGAGCGCTATTCCGTGGAACGCGGGTTGAAGGCGGCCCCCTCGACCACCTCGCTGGGGCTGAAGCCCCGGTTGAAGCTGTACGCGAAGCGGATCTTCGTCGGGCTGTAGTTGTAGACGTCGATCCGGCCATACTGGAAGTCGCCCGTGACCAGCTTGTTGGAGGCGGCGTTGACGTGGCCGAACGTGGCCTCGCCCTTCATCCGGAACGGCCCGGCGACCCGCGTGCACTGCGGGTTGCAGCCCTGGTAAACGTAGAGCTTTGCGTCCTGGTAGCTGAGCGAAACGAGGTTCCCCTGGTTGTCGATGTCGAGACCCCCGTAGTAGGCGTTGCGGTAGCCGCTCGCCGTTTTCCCGGAGCCCGCGCAGCCCTTGAAATAGGTTAGTGTCGCCCTTCCCTTCGAATCGGTCGCCGATGCCCAGCAATCGCCGTTTTTCGCGAGCGCGACCGCAGCGACCTCATCCATGTTCGGGTTACGCAAGTTCGTCTTGCAACCGTGCGCGAGCGTGCACAGCGAGACGCTCCCCGGGGTCTTGTTGGTGTCGAAGATGTTAGCGATGACGATCGTTCCTTTGGCCGCGTCGGCGCTCGCGGCGTCCGAGGGCTGGCCGTACGGATCCTGGATCGTGCCCAGCTTGGGTCCACACATCTTCGGGCCTTTGAAGACGATGATCGTGTCGGTGCCGCCGTCGGGGTCGATGAGGTTGCCGCTGAGGTCGACCGCGATGCCGTTGGCGCCCTGGACGTGTGTGACGACGCACATCGCCTTGCGGTTGTGGTTGTTCTGCGCCGGAAATCCCCAAATGTCGGTCGCGTAGACCTCGCTGGCGTAGATTCCCCCGGCGCTCTGCGCGCTCGGCTCGAGCGTCAATGGCAACGCCGCGGCGCCGCCGACGGGCCGCAGTTGCGGCGGTACGAGGGTCGCGAAGTCCGACCGCTGCGGGGCTGCGTTGACGGCGGGGAGGGCGTAGAGCGCCTGGGGGGATCTCGCGCTGCCGGAACACGCCGCGAGCAACGCGACGGCAGCCGTGGGTAACACGGTGAAAGCCTTCATGCCGCCATTATCGCAGAGATCGCGGCGTTAACGCGTCAACGCCGCACATACGTTGAGTTAGAATCGCAAGGTGATTGCGCCGGTCGTGGTGGCGATGCGGACGCGGCCGCTCCCGGATCCGATCAGCCCGCTCGCGCGGGCGCCGATGAGGTTTTCGCGGCTCGCGGCTACGCCCGGGATGCGGCTCGTAACGGCGCCGACGGTGCTCGTCGCGTCGATCGCGGCGTCGCTGCTCGGGGCGATCGAGAGCTCGACGGCGCCGGTCGTAGCGCGCAGGTCGATCGAGCGGCTTCCCGAGACTCGCCCGACGTCCGCGGTGATCGCGCCGGCCTGCGTCTGCACCGTGACGTCGCCGGTGGTGCCCGCGAGCTTCACCGCGCCGGCGATGTTCGAGATATCCAGCGCCGCGTCCGCCGGAACCGTGATGCGGTAGCGCACCGAGCCGTGGCGCAGCCCCTCGGAGTAGCTCGTCTTGACGAAGACGTCCTTGCCCTCAGTGCGAACCTCGATCTTGACCGAACGGAGCTCCGAAGCGTCGTTGCCGTACTTCGTAGCACGAACGTCGACGCTGGGCTTCGCCCATGCGTCGAGGTTGACGCTGCCGGCGACGTTGTCGACGTGCACCGTCACGCCGGCACCCGCCGCGATCGCCTGATGAAAATCTTCGCGCGCGCGTTCGCCGAACGCGCCGCTGCATCCGGTGAACGCGACGATTGCGGCCGCGGCAACGAGCCGGTTCATACGTGCAACACGGCGGCGCCGCGCAACTCGTCGTGCTTGAGCATGTTCAGTGCGCGGTTCGCGTCTTCCAAGCCCATTCCCACCGTTGCGGACTTGATCGGTATCGCGCCGGCGATCGCGAGGAACTCCTCGCCGTCCGCGCGCGTGTTGGCGGTGACGCTGCGGATCTCGCGTTCGTCGAAGAGGTGCGCGGCGTAGTCGAGCGGCGGGATCTGCGTGAGATGGATTCCGGCGATCGCCAGCACGCCGCCGCGCCGCAACGCCGACATGATCGGCGGCACGAGATCGCCGGCCGGCGCGAACAGGATCGCCGCGTCGAGCGGCGCCGGCGGGGCATCCGACGCGTCACCGATCCAATCCGCTCCGAGCTCCCGCGCGAGGTCGCGGTGGATACCGCCGCGGCTCATGACGAACACGCGGCAGCTCCAGTGGCGCAGCACCTGGAGCGCCAGATGGGCGGAGCCGCCGAAACCGTACAGGCCCACGGTCGCGCCCGGCACGACGCCGGCGCGCTTGATCGCGCGAAAGCCGATGATCCCGGCGCACAGCAGCGGCGCGGCGTGCTCGTCGCCGATCGCGTCGGGGAGCCGATAGGCGAAGTCTTCCCGCACCACCGCATACTCGGCGTAACCGCCGTCGCGATCCCAGCCGGTGAACAGCGCGTTGGGGCAGAGATTCTCGCGCCCGCTGCGGCAGTACTCGCACGTGCCGTCCGTGTAGCGAAGCCAGGCTATGCCGACGCGCGTTCCGGCGGCGAATCGCCGGCTGCCCGGACCGGCCTGCTCGACGACCCCGACGACCTCGTGACCGGGAACGATGCCGGCGTGCTTCGGTGCGAGGTCGCCCTCGGCGACGTGCAGATCCGTCCGGCACACGCCGCACGTGCTGACGCGCACGCAGATCTCGCCGGCGGCCGGCACCGGCTTCGGTTTATCCGTCAGGCGCAACGGATTGCTTTCGATCCCAGCGGGCCGCTCGAGCGTCATCGCGCGCACGCCGCAGTGCTTCGACGCGGCTGCACGCGCCGCCGGTGCCGAAGTACCTAGGGCGCCAAGAAGAGGTGCTCGATCTTCTGGCCGCAGCTACTGCCCGGGGCGAGGCAGCGCAGCGAGAGCGTCGGCTTCGCATTGCTGCGCATCGGCAGGCCGTAGACGTTGAGGCTGCCGTCCGCCGCATCCAGCGTGTAGAAGACTCCGCGCGGGGGATCCGCGATCAGCGCTCCGACGATCGTGTCGGCGTGCTCGTCCGGAAAGAGTCCGCGCTGCTGCTGGTTGAGCGGCTCCTGGAACTGGCTCATCACGTCGACCGGCGGGGACGGCGGCGAGCCGGGATGCGGCGACCGAAGCGGCCCGAAGTATTGGCCTAGGAGCAGCGACGGCTGCACGGGCGCCGTCGGCGGCCATTGGCTCGAGTCCACGAAGTCGGATTGAAGGATGTTCAACCCGATCGATCCAGGCGGCCTGGCGTACGGGAAGCCGACCTTGAAGACGCGGGCTCGCTGCCCGTTGCTCGCGTAGACGTACAGGGCGGCATTGACGTCGAAGCGCGCCTGGACCAGGGTCGAGAATCCGGCCGTCTTCGAGTTCGGCGCGCCGAACTGTATCGTGACGGCGGCGACGCCGTTGCGCGACAACGGTGCCCGCAGCTCGGAGACCTCGCCGCCGAGGTTGTTGAGGAGCCAGAGGTTTTGATTCGGGTCGTACTCGATGTCGACCAGGTCCGCGCCGGACGTGCCGATCTCCGTTATCGCCGGCGTGAGGGGAATGTTGAGCTTGACGTGCGAGCGCGCGAACGAAACGATTGGCGGATGAAAGAGGCGGATCGCCAAGTGGCTCGCGAGCGCGACGTTACCGAACGGATCCACGGCGATCTGCGGCGCGAAGCCGAGGCCCGGCCATTCCTGCAGGGTACGCGCCGGCCGCGACCGGGCCGTCAGCGGAAGCGTGTACGCGAAGAACGTTCCATTATGATCGACGTAGAGCCAGTGCGCCGCGGGCGTGGCGGTGGGCTGCGGCGGGTTCGAGACCCCGATCGGAGCGGGACCGGTCATCCCGTTGCAGCCCGAGATCGCCGCGACGGCGCCGGCCAGCGCGACGAGTATCGCAAAACACGAGGACGCTTTCATCGATCCAGGCTCCCAAAGACGGGACCGTTCGCGCTGCCGGACTTCGGGTCGAACAAAAAGAGCGACAGCCGTGCGGCGCGGTGATACGGCAGGGCGTTGCGCGTATCGAAGGGATCGATCTGCTGCAGCGTCAGCGTGCCCAGCGGCGCGCTCGCGTTCCCGACGTATCCCCCGAGGTTCGACACGCTGTTTCCGAGCGGGACCGTCGCGACGTTCCCGAGCTGCGCACTTCCGAGCTTCTTGAAATTTCGCGTGCGTCGACGCGCTGAAGCTCCCGAAGTCCGCCGACGGAGCGGTCGGCGACGCCTCGTAGAGAGACATCTGCGCGCCGCTCGACGCCTTCGGCTCCGCGAACGCCAGCGCGCTGTAGTTGGGATAGGCGCCGACGACGACGAGCGTGTAGCGGTTACCGGCCGTCAGCGCCGGCGTCTTAAGCGGCCCGACGAAGTAACCCAGCGTGTCGAGCGCCTTGAGCGTGAGTGTGGCCGCGGGCAGCGTGACGAACGGGGTCAGCGTGCCATACTCAAACGACGAGGCGACGGTCTTGCCGTTCACCTGCAGGTATGCGGCGCCGATGTCTGCGGGAACGCCGTTGATCAGCGTCTCGAGAGACGGCGCACCGTCGGCGAACCGCACCGTGACGTTGGCCGAGATGGGCGGCATCGCCGAAGACGATGAGCTCGAGCCGTTGCCGCACCCGGCGGCGGCGGCGCAAGCGAGGGCGCACGCGCGCCGCACCAATGCGGCGCGCGTGTTGGCCCTAAGGTAGTCTATTTCAGACACGCAGCGTGTTTGCCCGAACCATTCAACGCTTTCGTGATCGCGTCGTGAATGGAATCGGACAGCGCGGCGTATTCGAGGTTCGAGACAAGCTTGTTCGCTTTCTTCGAGACGAGGAAGTTGATGAGCGCCTTCTTGTCGGCCAGGTGGATGCCGTTGTTCTGACCGTAGAAGAGCCAGTAGCTGAAACCGACGATGGGATACGTCCCCGCCGGCGGCGACACGAAGTTCTTCGGGTCGACGTACAGCTGGCACCACGGCGTGGTAGACGCGAGCGGATTCCCGTCGCTCCCGCCGCCATACGTGATATTGGCGGCAGTCACTTTCTTGAGCGCACCCAAGACGGCCGCTTTGTTCGTCGGCGTCACGAATACCGCTGTAGTGCCTGCGCCGCCGTTTTGCAGCCACGCCTGTGCGACCTTCGGGTTTGCCGACCGAGCGTACGCGCCTTCGACATAGCCGGTGCCGAAGGGCGTCGACTGGATGGCTGCAAGGACGCCCGGGTTACCGCTCTCACCCATGAAGCGCTTGTTGGGATTGCCGGATGAGCCCGGCCCCGGCCACGTGCTGTTGACGCCGAACGTCCACGCGGCGCTGCGGCCCGAGCCTCCGTACGGCGGCGCGTTATACGGCGGGCCGAACGTGACGTTACACGCCGTGTTGATATGATTCGTGAAGAGGTAGGTCGTTCCGCTGCTGTCGGAGCGGAAGAAGAACGTGATGCTCTGCGAGACGCCGCCGGTCACGGACTTGCCGTTGTCGGCGGTGATGGCGCCGTCGTTCCAGTCGCTAATCGTGCCGTTGACGATCGCGCAGTACGTCCACGCCGAGAGCTTGATCTCCGGCACGTTAGCCTGGAAGTCTTTGAGACGATAGCCAAAGACGATCGGTCCACCGATCGTCGGGAATTCGAACGGTTGACCCCACGTTTTGGAACCCGTGAGGCGGCCGTTATAATACGTCGTTCCGGAGGCGCAGCACTCGGTCGACTTCATCGCCACGTCGCTGCCGACGAAGTCTAGCGGATCTTGCCGTCCGCCTAAGCCCGTCGGCGACACGCCGAGCGGAGCGCACGCCGTGGTCGCGGTGCCGTTGTTCGCTTCGAACGCAGCGCGTCCGTAGCCGCTGCCGGTGAGGCAGTAGTAGACCGTGCCATTGGTGGGCGCGGCGTAGAAGATCGAACCCTGTCCCGGTGGAGCCTGAGGATAGTTGTAGAGCCCGACGGGTTGATTCCCTAGATTGTAAGCGTATGCGGGAAAGGTCGCGCCGCCCGCATGCAGATCCTGCGGGCCGTTATCGTTGGGATGTACGCCCCGGTACTGTGTCGCTGCGGGCCCGTTGGGAAGGGCGCCGCTTGCGCTTGGGCCGGCGTTGCCGCTGCAGGCGCTGAGCATCAGCGCCGAAACCGCGGCCAAGCCCAAACCAGCTAGCATGTTTTTCATGTATGGATATCCTTTACATTCGGTCGGAGTGCATCGAAGGGGATCGAGCCGCGCGGGCCTGAGCCCGCCCGGAAGGTGGGGTGATGACGAGCGCGACCGGCGCGTTCAATCCGGTCGCGGCGCCGACGATCCGGAGCATCGGTTGGACCGTTCCGTTCCCGTCGGCAGCGTAAGCGTCGATGGCGTCGTTGAAATCGTCCGCGACGAACAGGCTCGTACCGTAGAGCGTGATCGTTGGGTAGAACGCCGCGCGCGGATCACGGGGCGAAGCGCACTGGGTGTTCTTCGTAAAGACGCTCGAGAGAACGAGCGTGCGAAGCGGCGGGACGTCGGTGATTCCGCCGCTGGGACTCGCGGCGAAGACGTTGGCCCGTCCTTGGCATGGCCGATAGCTGCCGCTACCCACGAGCTCGATGTTCGCAATGAAGATCTCGCCGCTCGAGTCGAGCGAGACGTTCCTCGCTAGCCCCGGAATCAGCTTCGTCGTCGCATCCCACGGAATCGTGCGCGCGGGATTCGTCTGCGGGTTGCCGGCGTCGGATGCGAGTGCCGTGAACAGCCCATACGACGGTCCGAGCGACGTATGCAGCGCTCCATTGACGTAGAAGTTTCCGGCTGCGTCAAGCGCGAGCCCGGTCGGTCCCGCATAGCGGATCTGCGGCGACGCGAAGGCCCAGGCATGCGCCGGCGCCGCCGCGCCCGTGCTGCCGGGCGCATAGGTCAGCACCGCGTCGCCGCCGTTGCCGTCGACGCTCGTGGCGCCGTACGTAACGAGGTCACCGGACGGATCGAAGCTCATGTAGAGGGGAAAGAGCGCCGTAGTGGTCGCGCCGTCCGCCGTCAGCAGCGCGGTCGGCTGGGCGTTCCCGCTCGCGCCCGGCGCGTAAATCGCGACGACGTTGCCCGTATCCGGCGTGCCGTTGGACGCCGAGAAGCCGGCCTGATTATCGAAGAATCCGACGTAGAGGTTGCCGCTCGCATCGACGGCGATGCCGCGCGCGTAGAGTTTGCCGCTCAGCTGCAGCGTGCGCTCGGGCGCGGCATTGCCCTTCGCCTTGCCGTCGTACTCGGTCACGGTCGCCCCGAGTCCGTTGTTGTTTCCGAGGTTGAGCGCGTAGATCGTTCCGACCGGAGGCGGCGGCTGCTTCCCGCGCAGCTCGAAGTGAGCCTGCGCGCTGACCGAGCTGGGTCCGTCGACGGTGGCCTGCAGCGTGACCGGCGACGCCTGCCGGCTGCCGTCGTATTTCAGCGTGATGCCGGAGGTCGGCTTCACGATCGACAGCGTGGGTCCCGACTTCCCACCGGAATGAAGCACGAACGCGTTCTGCGTGTCGTTCTGAATCGTGAGGGAGATCGGCGCCGCAAATGCACTCGGTCCGACGATCTGCGCTCCCGTCGCGTCGAACGCCGTCAGCGTGACCGCGGAGGTCAACGGCCTCCCGCGCTTCCCCGCGTGGGGCGACAGCGAGAGATGGAGCGACGCGATTACCCCGTCGAGCGTGAGCGTGAGGTTACTGATCTGGGCGCTGCCGTCGCCCGGCGCAATCTTTGCCTGGACCGTGCCGACCGATAAGACGGCGCCGGTCGCGTTCGATCCGGCGTAGGTCGTCACCGAGAAGACGTCCTCGCCGGGCGAGCCGAGCGCCGTCGCGGTGCAGACGGTCTCGCTCCCCTGCGCGGCGCATCCGCGCGCGTGCGCTCGCGTCTCGATCGTCGTCGCGTTCACGCCGCTGACGCCCTGTCCGTCCACCGACGCGAGCTGAATCACGACCGACTGCGTGTTGGGCGAGACGTAATCCGGCCGCGCGCGCTGCGTGCGCCCCGCGCCCGGAATCGTTACGTGCACGCGCACGTTCACGAGCCGCGGCGGCGGCGTCGTTGGGCCACCCGGCGAGTTCACGACCGGGCCGTTGGGCGTGCCGAAGCCGCCGCCGCACGCCGCGGCGGCCAGCGCCGCGGCCGTCAGGATCGCGCGTGCGCCGGTTCGCATCACGGATACGAACCGTTGAGCAGATCGGAAGTGGTGACGTCCGCCTGACCGCTCGGGCCCTTGATCACCGGCAGCTGCGAGAGATTCTTTGGATAGGACGCCTCGTACGCCGGATAGTCGGCGCCGACGGCATAGATCTCATAGCGGCTCTTCGGGCAGAGCGTCGCCGTCTTTTGACCCGACTGCGTCAGCGGGCCGAGGTCGTCCGCTAAGGTCAGCGCGTTCGACCCGGCGTGCGTTGCGACGACGGTGTAAAAGCTGTCGCTGCTGTGCGCGAGCACGCACGCGCTGCCGCTGACGCCGCTGTTGGCGTTGGCGTGGACGACGGCCATCGCCTCGGTCGCACCCGCCGGCACGCTCAGGCTGATGGTGCCGCCGCCCTTGCCGTCGGGCCGGAACGCGGGCGTCGCGAACGCGGGCAGCGGTGCGAGCTTCGTCAGCTGCGCGGCGGCCGCCAAAATCCCGGGCGGCGGCGTGGGCGAACCGTTGGGATTCGGGCTCGGCGTCGGATTCGCGGGCGTGTCATACGCCGGCGGCACGGCCGCATACAGACGATAGGCACCGAGCACGGGCTTCACCGCGAAGTCGCTGAAGCCGAGCGAGTAGCCTTCCCAGCCGAGCGCTATCAGCGACGGTCCGGCCGCCGGAAACGCGGGCGGTCCGCCGTACCACAGCTCCGCGCCGACGCCATAGACGTTCTCGCCGTAGATCGGGAGGTTGTACGCCTGATAGAGCGGCGAGAATCCGTTGCCCGGGCCCGAATCCGAGTTGCACGGACACAGCCCGTAGCCGAAGGCTCCGGTGCTGGATTGTTTGGGCCCGCGCGGCGGCCCGGTCCACTGGCTCTGGTTGAGCGTGGACCACGTAATGTGGTTGGTGCCGAGATCGGCGCCGGCGGATTGCACTTCGTTGCCGGTCAGCGTCGAGATCAGCACGTCGAAGCTCGACGGACCGATGATCATCGGCTGGTTGTAGAGCGTCCCCGACAAACCGTTGCTCTGGCGCAGCGTCTCGACGCTGTTGAGCCCGTACGCGACGCTTTGGCCGCCGTTGAACGCGATCGTCGCGACGCCCACCGCGAACTGCAACTTGCTCGTGGCGGCGGGATCGAACGACGTCACCGGCGGCTCGGATGCTCCGCCGTTGCCGCACGCGACCAGCGCAGCACAGCAACCGATGAAGGCGAGTACGGCGTATATTTTCAAATCGTCACCTGGTAGTAGAGGCGGAACGAGATCGGCGGCTCGTTCGGGAAGGTCAGATATGGCGAGGAGCTGTGCGACGCGACGTCGGGCGCCGCGTAGGGGGCCGTGGAGTACGTGCACGGGGCGTTGCCGCTCTGCAGACCGCTGGTCACCGGCGCGCCGTAGCAGCCGTTGACGATCGGCACGTTGTAGAGCTGGTTGAACAGGTTTTGAACCTGCAAACCGAAGACCGATTGCGCGAGCACGCCTTTGGTCGGCGGCCGGTACTCGACAGTGAGATCGGCATCGACGCGCGGCGTGGTCAAGAAGCCCCCCGCCAAGTTCGGTTCGTGAATGCCGCGCGTCGCCGCGATGTTCGGCTTGGTGCACGTTCCGGGGTCGAGCGGATCGATGTAGCCCGGCGCCTGCGAGTAGATCAGCGACAGGCTCGTGCTGGGCACGATGACGGGGATGCCGTTGCAGTAGACCGCCGTGTAGTATCCGGCCCCATAGGGATAGCCCACGTTGAACGAGAGCACCGGATTGATGCGCCAGCCATGAGCGTTCTTCCAATTGAATGCGGCGTTCATTTGGAACGGCGAGAGATCGGGCGAGCGATACTGCGTGCCCAGCGCCAGCGCCGCCGGCTGCAAGAACGCCCCCGGCGGCTCGTTGCCGAACTGGTTGATGTAGGTTGCGCCGACCTGCATCGAGAGGCCCAGCTGGACTTCCTTGTTGTACAGCACCTCGATGCCTTTGGCGCGCTGGATGCCGAGATTGGAGTATGCGACGTCGCCGAAGACCGGCGAGCCGGTCTGATAGTTGAAGCCCAGGATCTGCGCCGTCTGCTCGATGACGTTGTAGCCGCGCCGGTAGAACGGCGTGATCTTCATCGCCGAACCGTCGCGGAACTCGTGCGCCCACGACAGATCGATGTTGGTGAACGTCGCTCCCACCAGCGGCGCCTCCAGCGTCGAGCTCCCGTAGCGATAGTCTCGCGTCAGCCAATACAGTTGATCTGCGTAGTTGGCGCACCGCTGATTGGCGTGTGGGCCGCAGTATTGCGCCGCGTTTCCGGTCGAGTTGTCGTACGACGGAATGCCTTCAAAGGGCGCGTACGGCGCGCGGCTGACGTCGGCGCCCAGCTGGCTGGGCAGCGGCATCGCCAGCGTGTGGCCGAAGCCGATGCGGAACGTGTCGCGCGGATCCGGCGAAAACGACTGATCGAAGTGCGGCTCGTAGAGGCGCTGATGCTCGACCGCCGGAATCGAAGCCGGCGCCCCGGCCTGCTGCGGGATCTGGAAGTTGTAGCCGTCTAGGCGCAGGCCCAGCTCGCTCTTCCAGCGGGGCGACATGTCGATCGTATCTTGCAGATACGCGCCGTACTGCTGCTGCGCGACGGTCGACACGTCTTCTTCCAACGGGAAGCGCGCGCCGCCGGGGAAGTACGAGGTCAGGTAGCCGCAGCCCGTGATGCCCTGCTGCGCGCAAAACGCCGGCGACATGAAGTCCTTTTCCAGCCCGAGGGCCGCCGCCGGGTTGTTGTTGGGCAGCAGTCCGCTATAGGTGTAGGGGAGCGGCAACGGCTGCAGCGGATGCGTGATCGCGTACGTGATGATGTAGGCGGGCGTCGTGAACGCCGTGTACGACGTGAAGTCGTAACGGTTGCCGTAGGGAACGACGAATTGATAGATCCCGCCGTACTTGAACAGGTTCTTGCCGCCGATCTGCGTCGTGACGTCGATCTGGCCGCCGGTGCGAGTGCCGCCGTACGGATCGGCGAAGATGCCCTGCGCGGGCATGTCCTGCGACTGCTCCGTGAAGGTTCGGAAGTAGCGCGCCGTCAGCAGCGACGACGTACCCAGGTTCACCCCGTACTCCGCCTTGTAGGCCAGAAACGGGCTCTTGAGCGTATCCGGCGACGAGACGAACGCGTAGGTATTTGGCTGGCCCGGAAAGAGCGGAATCAGCGAGTCGCACGCATAGTTCTGCGTCGCCGTGTTGACCGGGAGACCGTTGGAACCGATCACGGGATAGGGCGCGCACCTCCCCGCCGTCGTGCCGCCCGAGATGTACGGCAGGAGTTGAAAGCCGCCGTAGTCGAGCGTCTGCGTGATCGCCTGATCCTGGATGAAAAACTGCAGCCGCTGGTTCTCGTTGCGCCCGAAACGATAGATGAGGTTGTCGACGAAGTCGTCCGACTTCAGAAACGACGGCGCGTAGTAGACCAGGTTCGGGTCGATCGTGCTGCCCAGCGTCGCGGCGTTGGTCCCCAGCGTGCCCAGCGTGTTGGCCGCCGTGCCCGGGATGCCGTACTGGAACGCGCGCCGGATGCCGATGAACCCCGCGTAGTTGGACAGCCGCTGCGAGGGATCGGCCCAGCCCCACTCGAGCCCGAGCTGGTGCAGGTAGGGAAAGACCAGCGATTCCGCGTCGACGTGCAGATAGGTGGGGTAGGTCCCGTGCTTGGCCGTGAACAGCACCAGCCCGGTGCCCGTGTCGCCGTGCGTGGCGTCGCCGCCGCCGGGAACCAGCTGCACGCTGCCGACCCCGTTGAGCAGGTTGAAGTTGGCGATGTTCTGCAGCGTGTTCTGCAGGTTGGCCGACGGCGTCGTGTAGTCGATACCCTCGAACTCGTACGCCGCCTCGAACGCGAAGCCGCCGCGGATCGAAACGGTGCCGGTCTTGTCGATCGTGACGCTGGGAATGCTGCGCAGCAGGTCGTTCTCGTTGGCGTTGAACGCCTTGCCGGTGACCGTCTCGATCTGCGCGCCCGTCACCGTGTACGTGTCGATCGTCATCCCGCGCTGAAAGGCGCTGCCGGTCGAGCGCGCGTGCGTGGATGCGATGGTCTTGAGCGTGTGCGACAACGGCACGTTGACCGTCTGCTGCGACCCGTTGAGCACGACCAGCGCGGTCGAGTACGCCGCGTAGCCGGCGTACGAAAACGATATCGAGTACGTGTCCGGCAGCACGCTAAGGAAGCGAAAGCGCCCCTGCGCGTCGGTGACGGTGCGATACGTCGCGCTGGGCGACTTGGCGACCACCGCGACCCCCGCGATCGGCCGATGCGTGCGGTCGTCGGTGACCGTTCCCGAAACGATTCCCGCGGTCTCCGCGCGGGCTTGGATCTGCGGCAACACCATGCAACAGAAGCCGGCGAACGCCACGAGCTTCCTAAAACCAAGGAGACGATCGAGCAACTTCAACTCCAGCAGCAACGAAGAGCCGGCATACGGGCCGATTCTTCAAATCGATGCTAGGGGATGGGAGACCGGCGCTGCATCCCGGGTTTCCAGCCGGCCTTTTAACGAACCGGCATGCAGCATTACGTCATCTTAAGAAATTTCAAGCAGGCTTAATCTTCGTTCTTCTTCCGCGTATCGGCGATCTGCCAGCGCGATCGCAATCCGAGACGCCCGAGGATCGAGCTCACGTGACGCTCCACGGTATGCTCGCTGATCTGCAGCGCGAGCGCAACCTCGCGGTTGCGCGCGCCGCGCCGGATCAGATCGGCCACCTGCTGCTCGCGTTCGGTCAGCATCGAGTTCGGAGGGCGTCCCTGCGCGGCATGGCGACCACCGCCTCCGGGCTGGCGCACGAGCAGCAGCATGGCTTCATTCGTCCAGTGTCGCAAGCCCATCGCGTTGAACGCGCGCGCCGCGTCGCTCGCGTGGTCGGCCCACGCGGTCCGGCCACCGAATCGAAAGGCCAGGTAGGCGCGAGCCAAAAGCCGGTGGGCGCGCAGGTAGCGGCGATTTGCCGCCGGGACGGCTGCGAGCGCGCGCGATGCAAGCCGCGCCTCGTCGAGATCGCCGTAGCGTGCGGCCATCGAAAACAACTCGGGGTTGCGCGATGGACTGCCCGTTCCCAGTACTGCGCGTCGCAGCGCGTGCCGAATTTGAAGACGATCCCTTATGCTCTCGGCGGCGATCAAGAGCGCGGTCGTCGCCGCGCTTGCGACCTCGGGATCGTCCGAACGCAGCGCGGCGGCGGCGACGTCCGGTCCCGTCCAGATCGCGAGCGCGGCGGGGTCGCCCTTTTCGACGGCGAGCTGCGCGCCGATCGGCGCGCACGCAGCGAGCACCCCCGCGGGACGCGCATGCGCGACCGCGCGCTCCAGCAGCTGTGCGCCGGCGCCGAGATCGCCGGCGTCCAGGGCGAGCCGCGCCGCGGCGATCAGGCAGCGCAGCAGGCCCGACGTCAGGCCGTGCGCGCCCGCGAGACGCATCGCGTCGTCGATCGTGGCGCGCGCCGTATCTACGTCGCCAAACAGGAGCGCCTCGTGCGCGAGCCGCTCGAGCGCCGCGACCGCGAACGGAAAGCGCCCCTGCGAGGCCGCGCGATCGTGGGCTTGACGCAGCAGCGCGTACGCGCCGGGCGCGTCGCCGGACCACGTCAGTACGATCCCCGCGACGAGCGTCTCTTCGAAGCCGGCGCCGCCGACGCGCCCGAGATATGCCGTTACGTCGCCGGCGGTGCGGCACGCGAGCAGCTCCGGATCTGCGACTCTCGCGAGCGCACGATCGTCGCCGCTGTGCGCCCTAGCGGCGGCGTCTTCCGCTTGCAGCATGCGCAGCCATGCTAGCAAGCGATTCTTAAGCGAGGATTACGAACGTGCTAAGCCACGCTGCACACTATCGTCACGCGGTCGCCTGCACGCGAATCGTAACGCCCGTAGACTACGGATCGTAGCTCGAGCGCGACGTCGGACTAGTGGTTGGACGCGACGTCGGCGGCGGCGTGGCCTGTTTACCCGGAGCGGCATGTGGGCTGACGACGAACACGTCATGCATGCCCTCGTGGTAGTGGAACGCGCAGCCGATCAAATAAATGCCGTTCTCGGCGAGCGTGATCGTGACGGACTTGCCGGGCTTGATCGGACCGCTGGCGTATCCGGACTCGAATCTGCCGCCTCCGTGCGCCTTGACCGGTAGGTTCGGATTCTTCGGAAAGATCGCGGGTGGTTTGGTGATCACCTTGACGACGTCCAGCGTGTGCTCGGTGGTCTTCGAGAGATTGCGAACGGTGATCTTCGTGCCGGGCGGGAAGCCGAGCGTCTGCGAGTAGCGCTGCTGCGTGTATCCGCCGACCTCGGCCAGCCATTTCGGCGACTTGACCATGCCGAGGCCCTCGGCCGGCTTCTCCTCGCCGATGGTGTCCTTAGGAAGCACCGCGGTCATGACGAGATCGGAGTCGAGCGGCGGGAGCACGTAGGTGCCGCCGCCGGGCGCCCCAGCATAGCCGCCGGCCACGTGCCCGGCGCACGCGCTTACGATGATGCCGACGAGTGCGATGACGATTGCTACGAGTTTTCTGCCCATCGATCCAGCCTAGGAGCGCGGGGTTAAGAAACTATAAACCGCCCCGCGCTACTGGTTCAAGCGCAGTTGCAGCGTCGTCTCCGTGCTCTGCCCCGACACCGGGTCGGTCGCGACGATGCGCGCTGAGACCGCCTGCTGACCAGGCATCGTCGTGAGCGTGACGGTGATCCGGAAATTGCCCCTCTGCCCGGCGTCCGTTTCGCCCTTGAACTGCCCCGCCGTCGACGGCCTCGCCCCCGCCGTCACCCGGATGTGTCCGTTCGGCACCGTGTTCCCGACGATATCGAACGTACGCCCGACCGAGGCGTCGGGCGCCGGCTGGGTGATCGTCAGGCGCATCGTCGGCGGCGGCGGCCCTGAGCGAATCACCGCAAACGACCACGAACGATCGAAGGGCGTGCCCCCCGGACCGCGGCCGACCACGCGGACCGTATGCGAGCCGAAGTCGAGCGGCGCGGGCGGTTTATACGAGAAGCCCGTCGAGGACGTGCCGCTGCGATACGTGACGTTGTTGCCGTCGAGATACACGCGAACGCTGCCCGCGTCGACGCGCGCGGTGAATTCGGCGGAGATAACGGTGAAACGGTCGCGGACGTTCGAGCCCGGGTCGGGCTGCTGCAGCCGCAGCCGCACGACGGTCGATGGCGGCGGATACGGCGGAGGTACCGGAGGACGCGGAGGACGCGGCGGCGGCGGCGGAACCGGTTGTGCCACGTTGATCGCCACGACGCGCGTGTTCGCGTCGTACCCTACTTGCGCTCCGAGCGATTGCGCGATGAAGCGCAGCGGAACGTACGTCGTCGCGCCGACGATGAACGGCGCGACGTCGAGCGTCTGCGGCTGGCCGCTGACGGTGGCCTGCGTCGAGCCGATTTGCAGCGAAACCGTCGTGGGGCCCTTCGTCGCGTTGATCGTGCCGGAGGCGTATACGACCGTCGCTCCGAGACGCTCGAAGATGCCGCGCAGCGGGACGAAGACCCGACCGGCGCGCTCGATCGGCCCCGGATTGAGGTAGAGCGGCTGTCCGTTGAGCGTGACGGTGACCGTCTGAGCGACCGCGATTTGCGGCAGGCTCGTGAGGGCGAGCGCAGCAAGCAAGGTGCCGCCCAAAATGCGAAATCCCAGTGAAAACACGGCCGAAACCTCCTCGCCCGATTTTGCGCGATAGCTTGCTCGTTCCCTTTCGGGGTAAGATTCAAGCGTGGCAAAGCCGTCCATAAACCCCACGAATTACGACGCGATCCCGACGTACGTGCCGCATACCGGTGACAAGCTCGTTCACGCCGTCATCGAGACGCCCGCGCAGACGCGCCACAAGTACGCCTTCGAGCCCACATACGGGATCATGCTGCTCAAGATGACGCTGGCGGAAGGCCTCGCGTGGCCATACGACTACGGCTTCATTCCGCAGACGGTCGCCGGCGACGGCGATCCCACGGACGTCCTGGTGCTCAACGACTCTCCGACGTTCTCGGGCTGCCTCCTTGAAGTCCGCATCCTCGGCGCGATTCTCCTGAAGAAGAACGGCGTCGTGAACAATCGCGTCGTCGCGTGCCCGAAGCGCCGCCCCGGCGTCGCCCTGCGGACCGACTCGTTCGAGAAGCTCAAGGACGTCCCCAAAGACACGCTGGACGGGATCGTACGATTCTTGGTCGAGTACTCCGAGATCGAAGGCAACGCGATCGAGTTCGACGGCACGTGTTCCCGCAGCGAGGCCTTCGAGATCATCGAGCGCGACCGCAAGCGCCGCAAAAAGCAAGGTTAGCGGGAAACCCCCTCCGGACCTCAAAAGGGAGCGGGTCTTGCTCGTAGCTCCCAAGCTCTTGGAGGGTCTTGTAGTGTTTCGCTTCACCCTTAGATCAGCGTGTCTCGCGGCTGCGTCCGCGCTGGCCGTCGCAACGACGGCGTGCTCCGGCGGCCATTCGCTCTTGCCCGGCGTCGGGCCGCAGTCGGCCAACGACCTGCGCCCCGGCGTGATAACCCGGTTCAAGCCCCTCAAACATAAGCCGCCCGTGCCGGGAATCCAGATCACGTTCCTGATGACGGACGGGACCGTGCTCGGGCAAGCCTACAACAACGCCGCGTGGTACCGCTATACGCCCGATTCGTCGGGCAACTATGCCAACGGAACGTGGGCGCAGGCGGCGTCGTTGCAGGACCCGCCGTACGGGCCCTCGGCCTTCGCGTCGGCGGTGCAGATCGACGGCCGGTTGGTCATCACCGGCGGCGAGTACAACTATCCGGGGAACGGCTACCAGCTGCAACTGACGAATCTCGGCGCCGTCTTCGATCCGGTCGCCAACACCTGGACGCCGATCGGCCATCCCACCACCTGGACGACGATCGGCGATTCGCCTTCGGCCGTTCTGCCCGACGGCGAGTACCTCGTGGGGCAAAAGCTGACGCACCGCGACTCGATCCTCGATCCGCATACGCTCACGTGGAAGAAAATGGGTCACCGAGGGAAATCGGACTTCAACGCCGAGGAGGGCTGGACGCTGCTTCCCGACGGCACCGTTTTGACGGCGGACGTCAAAAACGCGCCGAACTCGGAGATCTATCATCCGGCTACGGGCAAGTGGACGAGCGCGGGTTCGACGATCGTGGACCTGCACTCACCATCGCCATATGGTTGTCTGAAGTACGGCCCCGGCGAATGCTACTACCCGCCGGGCGAGATCGGCCCCGCGATGCTGCGTCCCGACGGGACGGTGTTCGCGACCGGTTCGGCTCCCCACGGCACCGGCACCGGACACACGGCCATCTATACCATTGCGACCGGCACGTGGAGCGTCGGACCGGACTTCCCCAACGGCGACAACGCCGGCGACAGCTGGGGAGTACTGCTGCCGAGCGGCAACGTGCTGGTCTTCGGGTCGCTCACCGGCGAGATGTACGAGTTCAACGGCACGTCTTGGGCGCAAGACGGCAGCGCCGCGGGGCCGCCGCTCCTATTGCCGACGGGACAGGTCCTGATGATGAACTACGGCAGCCCCGTGTTGTTCACGCCGAAGGGATCGCCGAAGTCGAGTTGGGCGCCGACGATCAAGAACTGCCCGAGCACCCTCACCCATGGACAGACCTATAAGATCACGGGCACGCAGTTCAATGGCCTGTCGATGGCGATGGCGTTCGGCGACGAGTACGAAAACGCGACGAACTATCCGCTCGTGCGGATCACCAACAACTCGACCAAACACGTCTTCTACGCGCGGACGCACGACCACAGCACGATGGGAGTCGCGACCGGAAAGAAGGTCGTCTCCACGAACTTCGACGTACCGAAGACGATCGACACCGGGGCGAGCACGCTCGTCGTCGTAGCGAACGGCATCGCGTCGCAACCGGTCAACGTCACCGTCAAGTAGATAAGAGAAAACGGACCGGCACGTTTTGAGTGCCGGTCCGCCGTTCACGATCGGTCCAGCCGTGAGGACCTTACGGAGGCGGCTGACCGCCCGTGATCGCGGTCGCGTAAAAGTTGTCGCCCTGCCAGTAGCCGTGCGCGATGATCTGCCGTCCGACGGCGACTCTGCCGGATGTCTGGTTGTTCAATGCGGCACTGTCGTCGACGACCACCTGTCCCTTCGTCTGCTGAAGGGTGACGAGGTGGCCCTTGACGGAGACGATCGTCCCCGCGACGACTTCATGGCGATAGGTCACCGTCGGGCAGTTGCCGTTGGGAACCCACGTATCGCCTTGCCATGCGCCGCAGTTCGTGTCCACGTATGGCGGGGGAGCGGGTGGCGGCGGAGCGCCCTGAGCGCCGGCGATCGCAGTGGAGGCCGCGATCCCGGCCCAGCCGCTGAGAATCATAAGCAAAGCTCTCATAGCCCCATGATTCCCAACCCGCGAAAGCTCAAGCGGAAGCAGACGCCGGCTCGCATTCTGGAGCCACGCGTGGCGCTCACATGAAGAACGGTATGGCGACGAGCTGCAGGAGCGTCGAGAAGATAACCAAGGCGGGGATCGATCGATCGAGCAGCATACCGGCGACCGCACTCCCGGCGAACCACGCGATCCCGAAGAACAAATCGTAGAGGCCGAAAGCGGTGGCTCTTCGGCCGCGCGCGATCACGCCCGAGATCAGCGCGAGCAAGAGCGCGTCCTGCACCGCGGTCCCGACGCCCCACAGCGCGGCGCCGGCCTGTGCGATCGCGCCGGTTCCGAGAAACGCGAGTGGAGTCGCGGCGGACGTCAGGACGATCGCCGGCGCGACGACGACCTTGCCCCATCGATCGAAGAGGCGACCGAGGATCGGCGCCGCGATCGCGCCGACGCGCCATCGCGACCGCAAACCACAGCGAGATCGCTGCGACGCCGACCACGTGATCGCGCGCGAAGCGAAATGCAATCAACGCGAAGTCCACGTATCCCGCGGCGATCAGCGCCCCTCCGATCGCGTAGCGCCGAAACGCTCGCCGATCGCGAACGGTGGGGCCATCCTCTTGCGCTTCCGCGCGTGGCGTGATCGTTTGCCCCGCGACCGTGGCCGCCAGCAAAAACGCGAGCGTCAACAGCGCGGGAACGATCAGTATTCCGAAGCCCAAGCTGTACCCGGCTCGGCCGATCGCGAACGCGACGACGAGCGGACCGGCGGTCGCGCCGATCTGGTCCAACGCCTCGTTCAGCCCGAACACGCGCCCGCGCCCGATGGTATGTCCGGCCTCCGCAAGCACGGCGGCCATGACGGGCTTGCGGATTCCTCGGCCGACGCGCTCGCCGATCATCAGGCCCGCGGCGGCCGGCCAGCTTCCGGCAAGCGCCAGCGCGGGAACGCAGAGCACGTTGATCGCGTACCCCACCCAGGCTTCCAGCCAATAGCGTCCGGTTCGGTCGGCGATCGCACCTGAGACGAAGCGGATGGCGTAGCCGGCCAGCTCGCCTCCCCCCGCCACCGCTCCGATCGCGGCTCCGCTCGCGCCGAGATGACCCAAAAATGCGCCGACGACGCCGCGCGCGCCCTCGTATGTCATGTCCGCGAACAGATTGACGACGCCTATGATCGCGACAAAGCGCAGCACGCGCTTCGCGTCGACGTTCACGAGCGTATCGTCAACGGGAGAGATAGTGCTGCTTAACCCACCTGGCCCAAGCGCACGACGGCGTACCGTGGTAGCTCTTGATCAGCACGCCGCAGCCGCCCCAAGTATCCCACGTCCACGCCTCGTAGCCGACGCCGTGCGCGTCGGCCCAGTCCATGAACGTCGCGATGTAGCCGGATCCGCAATCCGAAGCGTCGTAGGTTTCGCCGGTCTCACCGAAGATCATCGGCACGACCTTGGTGATCGGTTTCATGCTGGAATCGAAGCACTTCACCGTGTCGCACAGGTTCTTGCCGTACACGTGCGCCTCGGCGATGAGCTGCCCGTCGGGATCGCTCGGGCGCGACTTCAGCCACGTCGAGCCGTTGTAGTCGGAGCCGTCGATCTTGCCGCACGCGTTCGCGTAGTCGATGCACGGGATCGAGATGATGCCGTGGTATCCGGCCTTGCGCATGCGGTTCACGGCCTGCTGCATCGCCGCGGTCAGATAATATTGATTGCTCGGGCCGTAGGTGGCCTCGTTGTCACAGCCCTTGCGCATGAAGCATTTCCATCCGACCGTCGTCTCGCCCCACGGCGCTAAGATCACGTTGGGATCGTTCTTGAACGTGGCCGCCATGCTGGACCACATCTTCGGGGAGTGGTCCTCGTCGGGGGCGTCGGGCTGGTACGTGGCCAAGTATTTGCCGGGAGCTCCCCAGATCAGCGACACCTCGGCATACAGCCCGTGCCGATGCAGCAGGTTTACGTAGTCGACGATCGCGTCTCGATAGTTTTTGCCGGCGTATGCCGGGTTCACGCCGTTGATATCGAGCCAACAGTCCTCGTTGAGGAGAACCCGCACGATGTTGACGCGCCATGAGACGATCGCGTCGATCGACGCGGCGTCGTTCGGCCCGTCGAAGATGCCCCATCCCTGAACGCAGGCGTACTCGGTGCCCGAGCGATTCACGCCCTGCAGGCGGATGACGTTGTCGTTGCCGTCCACGAGCTCGTTGCCGGAGACGTGCAATCCGGTGAGGCTCGGCGAGAGCGCCTGCGCCGCACGCAGCGGCCCTAGCGTGGGCGCCGTTCCCGCGCCGCCCGCGCACGCCGCAGCGAGGAGCGTCCCCGCCAGGATCGCCGCCGGCTTGGCGTTCATGACCGCGGTATTCCCGGCTGCGCGCGAAAGTTACTTTGCGCAGCCGCCAAGAAATACGGGCGCATGCCGCGCAAGTATCGCTATGGCGAGATGACCTGGCCGGAGGTTCGCGAGGCCGCGACTCGTCCGTGCGTCGCCATCCTGCCGATCGCGACGCTCGAGGACCACGGGCCGCATCTTCCGATCGACACCGATCTGACGCTATGCACGAGCGTGTGCGAGCTCGCCGCCTCGCGCGCGGCGGATCGCGTCGTCCTCGTGCCGGCGATCAATCACGGATATAGCCCGCATCACATGGATTTTCCCGGGGCGCTCACGATCGGGCCGCACACGCTCATCGACTACGGCTTGGACGTGTGCAAGAGCCTCGCGCATCACGGCTTCACGCGCATCCTCATCGTGAACGGCCACGGCAGCAACGCGCCGTTCGCCGACATCATCGCGAGACTCTGCGTGGTGCAAACCGGCGCGCTGGCCGCCGCCGTCAACTACTGGTCGGCGCCGGGCGTGCGCGACGCGGCCGAGGCCCTGCGCGAATCGGAGCCGGTCGGCGGCATGAACCACGCATGCGAGTTCGAGACGTCGCTCTATCTGGCGCTGCGGCCGGAGCTGGTCGACATGACGAAGGCCGTCGCCGAGCTCTCACACCGGCCGTCGAAAAATTACTGGACCGATTTGATCGCCGGCGACGGCCCGCTCGCGATGATGGAGCACTGGAGCCGGCTCAGCCGCAGCGGTGTGATGGGCGATCCCACCAAGGCGTCGGCAGAAAAGGGCCGCGTTCTTCTGGACGCGGCGGCGAATGGTATCGTCGAGCTCGTCGACGAGCTGCTCGCGCGCCAGACGCTTCCGCGAGTCGATCACCACTAGTCGCTCACGACAAATCGTACTGCACGTACCCCGGCTCGAGCAGCCGCGCTCCGGGCGTCACCCGGTGCAGCTGAGGCGCGCCGCTATGCATGAGATGCCGCACTTCCACGTGATGGGCGAGGACGAGCGCGTCGGCGATGAGGCGGCGATGGCACCGCCACCAGAGGGTCTCGGAGCACATGATCGCGGTGCCGACGCGTCGCGCATCTTCGACGAGCTGCGCCAGCGCCGCCGCGAACTCGGGCGTCTGCATGTAGTCGGCGTATCCGCGAAAGGATGGATGGCGCAGGGCAACGTTCGGGCTGTCGGCGCGAGCCTTGCGAAACCCGCCGAGTGCGGGACGCCACTCGTAGCTCGCCCCCGCAAGGTCCGGCACCCATTGCGCCATGCGCTCCGCCCAGACGTGCGGATGCGCGCGGCTCTTCGGCACGCTGCGCACGTCGACGACCGCCTTCACGCCCGCCGCGCGGATCAACGCCGCCAGCTCGACCTCGCCGGCCGTGCCGTGCCCAAACGTGTAGAGTAACGTGCCGTTTCGCATCAACGAACCATCAAATCGCCGCGAATTTGAGGCGCCCGAAAGGGCGCGATGCTAGACTTGTTGCGCTGTGCTCCGCGTTTGTCTTTGCACGGCCATCGCGTTCGTTCTTCTCGGTGCGCCCGTCCGGGCCGCCGTAGACGGAAGCTTTGCCTTCACGGTCGCCCGGGCGCCGCATCCGCTGGCCCTCGACCCCACGTTGGCGGACCCGGCGTGGGCGGCGGGCAAGATCCCAAACGGCGCCGGACCGTGGATCAACGTGACGACGCGCTCGCCGGCCACGCTCGCGACCACCGCCTACCTGCTCTACGACGATAAGAACGTCTACGTCGGTTTTAAGGCGGAGCAAATGGGCGCTCCGGTCGTCGCCGCGCAGACGACGAATGACGTCGGATTCGGCCTCGACGACTTCGTCGGCATCGGCCTCGACACGAGCGGGACCGGCAGCGACGCCTACTATTTCGAGGCGACGCCGCGCGGCATCCGCTACGAACAGGCGAACGAGAACGTTCGCTTCCGCGCGCGCTGGAGCGCGGCCGGCAGCATCGGGCAAGGCTCGTGGAGCGCGGTCCTGATCGTGCCGCTCGACGTGCTTCGCGTGCCGCGCGGCGGAAGACAGACGTGGCGCTTCAACTTCGTGCGCGGCGTGGCCGCGCGGGGCGAGCACATCTCCTGGGTGTGGGACCCGATCATGGCGGATGCGGCGGCGGGAACCTGGCCAACGTTCGCGGACACGCGCTTCTGGGCCGCCGGAAGTCTGCAGCTCGCGGCGGCGGCCGTGACGCGCCCGAAGCCGCGCGCCGACGTCTACGCGCTCGCGAGCGTTGGGAACGACCGCAACCTCGCCCAACAACCGAACGGAACGTTTCTGCCCGAGAAAGTGCGAATGTACGGCGGCGATTTCAGCTATCCGCTGACTCCAACGATCCGCTTCGTCGGCACGCTCAACCCCGACTTCTCCAACGTGGAGATCGATCAGCAGACGATCGTGCCGCAGGAGTTCCAGCGGCAGCTCGTGGAGTACCGGCCGTTCTTCGCGCAGGGCGCCGCGTTCATCAACGCCGCATCGGGCCCGCGCACGGCGGTCGGAACCAACGTCCAGCCGCCGTTCTTGGCCTTCTACTCGCCCTCGGTCGGGCCGTTCGATAGCGGCGCCAAGGTCGAGGGAACCTTCGGCAATCAGAGCTTCGGCGCACTGACGTTCCACGGATACGACGAGACGAGCAACAACACGTTCAGCGATCAGGCTTATGGCTACGAACACATGGTGCCGGGCGGGTCCTTCATCTACTGGAGCGACGGCGTCTTCGCCAATCACAGCATCGCGGGGACCGACGCTACGATCGAAGCCGGCGCCGAGGCGCGCGACTACAGCAACGGCATGATCTACTTCTTCGATCACTCTTTCGAGAACGGCACCTGGGTACCGCAGGGTCATGCGGACCTCACCGAGTTCTTCGTCGACCGGCATAAGAACAATTTCGAGGTCAACGCCGGCTATTTAGACGTCTCCCCGAACTACAACCCGATCGACGGCTACACGCCCAACTCCGACATACGCGGGCCCCAGTTCGAGACCGACTTTCAGGGGCGGACTCCGGCGATCAAGAATTACTCCGTGTTCTTCACGATGGATCGTTTTCTCGACGGGTCCGGCGCGGTCCATCAGGCGGACACCCAGCTCTTCGTGAACGCAACATTCCCCAATCTCTTCTCCCTCGACGGCGTAGGCGAAGCCGTCGGTCAGCTGCGCTCGTATTCGATCCCCGCCGGGCCCGGCTGCAGCGGCCCGATTCTCTTCACGTCGAGCTTCACCGGCTACCCGTGCTACCTCGACGGCTTTACCCAGCCGTTCAACCTCTACCAAATCCCCATCGGCTACCGCGACGGCACGCCGACGCCCGTCGACGTCAACTACTCGTGGGGGCCGTTCGGCGACAACTACGTGCACCTGTTCTCGATCGTCACGAGCCGCCCGATCGGACGCCGCATGAGCCTCGGCCTCGAGTATGACGGCACCTACCAGCGGGCGTTCTCCGACGGCGTGCTCGACTCGCAGTGGCTGCGGCGCATTTCGCTCGGATACAACCTCAGCAGCGAGAGCTCGCTCTCGCTCGAGCTGCGCGATATCAACGGACGCGGCGGATTCGCGACGCAGATCGGCAACAACCTCGCGATCGGCTTTCACGAGCGGTTCGCAAAGGGCAACGAGCTCTACGTGAACTTCGGGAGCCCGGCGGCCGGAGCCACGCTAAACCGCTTGATCGTGAAGTTCGTGTTCCACGCGGGCGCCGACGAGGGCACGTAAGCTTTAGGCCGGCGTCCCCTCTTGGACGGCGGAACGCATCAATTGTCTCAGCTCCGGCGAGTCGGCATGGTGGTGCACCGACACTGCGTGCTGCGCCGCGGCTTCGACTAACTCGTCTTCGGTGTCGGCGGAGATGGCGACGGTGCAGTGCGTTTCACTGGGATACTCGCGACAGTCGATGAACTTCCGAGCCATGGTGCCCTCCTTTGTGGTTCGGACCGAGCAGCTAACCGTTCGACGAAGGCACCCTCCACCATGCCGAGCCCATGCTAGAATAAAGGCCACATGCCGGGACACCAGGCGCCATTTACAATCGACCGTCTCGACCACGTTCTGGTGATCGTGAGCGGAATGGCGGAGTCGCTGCGGTTCTACGGGGACGTGCTCGGCTGCGACGTGGAGTCGCGGCTGCCGGACTACGGCATGGTCGAGCTGCGCGCGGGATCGTCGCACCTCGACCTCGTCGACACGGCGGTCCCGCAGGGCGCGTGGGCGCGGCCGGCTGTCGCGGGGGGCCGTAACGTCGATCACATCGCGCTGCGTCTGAAGCACGCCGACGAACGGGCGCTCCGCGATCATTTGGCGGCGCACGGCGTCGCGATTGCGGAAGAGCGCATCGAAGACGACGGAGCCGTTTCGCTGTACGTACGCGACCCGTCCGGCAACACGATCGAGCTGATCGCGGGCTAGCGCGGATTCGGTTCCGGCGTCGGCGAGGCCAGGTACGGGTTTACCGGCGCCTTCGGCGCGCTACGCGGGGCTGCGGCGGCCGCCGTGCCCGACGAGCAATCGGCGTTTCCGGCGCGCACGAGGCAGGCCTGTTCGGTGACGCGATCGATCCGCCAAACGCGATCGCCCGCGCTTACGTAACGGTAGCGAAAGAACAGCTCGAACACGATCAGGACGACGGCGATCGCGATCAGCGCGTACCAGGCAGCCTTATAACGCATCGTCAACTCCAACTCTTAGGGTCCAACCTTTTCTGTTCCCCAGGTCCGAGCGGGCGTTAACACCAATCTCATCGTTTCTTCATGAGCCTTCGGCCCTTCGCCCTCGAGCGGTTTTTCGCGCGGTACGAGTTCACCGCGCGCTATCTTCTGTGCGCAAGCGATCCGGAGACGCTGAGCCTGCGTGAGCTGCTGGAGCTCGAGCCGGGCTCCGCGGAGCGCCTCGCCGATCTGCGCCTCGGGTACACCGATTCGCGCGGCGGCGAGGAGCTGCGGCTCGCGATCGGATCGCTCTACGAAAACGGCGATCCGGAGCGCATCCTGGTCCACAGCGGCGCCGAAGAGGCGATCTTCACCTTCATGCATGCCGCGCTGCGCGCCGGCGATCACGTCGTCGTGCAGTTCCCGTGCTATCAATCGCACTATTCGATCGCACAGTCGCTCGGAGCGGAGGTCTCGCGCTGGCACTGCGACCTCGCGCGCGAGGGCGCGCCGGACGTCGACGAGCTCGACGCGTTGATCCGGCCGGCGACGCGCGCGATCGTCCTCACCACGCCGAATAATCCCACGGGGTATGCGCTCGATCGCGCGCAGATGGACGCCGTCGTCGCGCTGGCGCGGCGCCGCGGCCTCTGGCTCTTCTCCGACGAAGTCTATCGCGGCTCCGAGCGCGAGGCCGAACGGCTGCCGGCCGCATCCGACCTGTACGAGCGCGGCGTGTCCCTCGGGGCGCTGGCGAAGGCGTATGGGCTCGCGGGCCTGCGAATCGGCTGGATCGCGACGCAAGACCGAGCGCTCTCCGACGCAATGGCGAGCGTCAAGGATTACCTGACGATCTGCAGCAGCGCGCCGAGCGAATTTCTCGCCGCGGTGGCGCTGCGTCATGGCGACGCGCTGATCGAGCGCGTGCGCCGCATCGCCGTCGCAAATCTCGATCGGCTCGACGCCTTCTTCGCGCGACGGCGCGCGCTCTTCGATTGGACGCGCCCACGCGCCGGAACCACGGCGTTTCCGCGCTATCTCGGCGGTAGCAGCGAGACGTTCTGCACCCGCGTCGCGGCCGAGGCAGGCGTGCTGCTCTTACCCAGCTCGGCTTTCGACGCCGGCGACGAGCGCTTCCGCATCGGCTACGGCCGCGCGAATCTGCGCGAGGCGCTGGGTGCGCTCGAAGAGTTTCTCGATCGCGATTCGCCTTAGAGAACCTAGGCCGGCGGGGGCGACGGCGGGCCTTGGGTCGCGAGGAACGTGACGATGTCCCAGGCGTTGCGAATCCCGATGAAGATCAACAGTAGCGCGCCCGCGGCGATCGCGTAGAGCGCCTGCGCCGGCGCCCACCGGAGCGCGACCGTGCCGCCGAGCATCGCGCAGGCTGCGAGCATCGGAAGAACCGAGTACCAGATCCAGTCCTCGGTGTCGGGAACATAGACCGTAATGCGTCTAGCCAGCCGAAGTACTCGCAGCTGGTAAACGACGCCGCACAGACCCGCCAGCCCGATCAGCGCGCCCGGTGCGACGAGCGAGGGCCACGGCGCACACATGACCGCGGATACGAACAGCGCGACGCAAAAATGCAGCACCGTTGGCGTGCTGAACGTGGCGAGCCCGTCTCGCCGCGCGGGCATCTCCGATCGCGTGATCAGCGTGATCACGACGAACATCAACCCGGTGAGCGCGGCGGCCGAGGAGCCGATCGTCACGTAGAAGCTCGACCAGGCCGCGAGAAAAGGCGCGGGGTGCTCAGACATTCGACTTCGTGCGCAGCGCGGCCGCGGCTTCCGCCGCGGCGCGCTCGCCCGTGTGCAGCGCGCCGTTCACCGTACCGCCTTGACCGTCGGTCGAGGTCGCCTCGCCCGCGAAGAATAGCGTCTTGTTCAGCGGCTTGGCCAGCGCCGCGCGCGCGCCTAGCGCGCCGACGGCGACGTAGCTATAGGCGCCGCGCGAGAACGGATCGCGGTTCCAATCGTGCATGAGGGCGCGCTCGAACTCTCTGCGCACGAGCTCCGGTTGTTCCAGCAGCGCCCCGAATCCGCTCAGCGCGCGCTCGATGACGTCCGCCTGCGGAAGGCCGTGCAGCGCGATGGCTTTTGGGCCGCCGGCCCAGGCGATCACGAGCGTGGTGCGCACCGGGAACTGCGTCCAGAACGCCGGAAACGCTTGGCCTTCGCGATAAAGAAATGACGCATCGCGGTAGCGGCCGTCGTCGACTCGCTCCCAGAACGCCGTTTTGAACCACATAGCGACCTTGACGACGTGACCCATCTCGATCCCGGCAAGCGCGCTGCGCTTCGCGGGCGGCAGCACCGGATCGAAAACGACGTCGGGCTCGTCGCCCGCCCGGCGCAAAACGCCGACCGGCAGAGTCACGATCGCCGCTCGCGCCCGCAACGTCTTCGCTTCGCCTGAGCCGTTCACTACGTCGACCGCAACCGTCCCGCGACGCCACGCTACTTTTCGCACGACGCTCGAGCGGCAGAGCTGCGCGCCGGCGGCGGCACACGCGCCGATCAGGCGTTCGAACATCGGTCCGTAACCGCCGCGCGGCCGAGCGCTGCTCGAATCGACGCCGGACTTCCACTCGTCCGCGATGGCACGCACGCTCGCGATCGCGGGATCCGCCGCGTCGAATTCCTCGACGAATGCGCGCGCCAGCGCCGCGATGTGCCGCATTGCCTCGTCGCCCTCGAAGCGCTGCAAGAAGCGCTCGACGGTCTCGTCGTCGCGCAGCGACTGCGCCACGTCGAAGATGTTGGGCGCCGACTTAAACGGACTGTCGCCGGTCGTGGGAATCGTGCTCGTGCCGGCCTCGCGCAGCAGCGCCATCGTTTCGCGCGCGCGGCCGTGAATGAACTCCGCTCCGAGCTCTGCGGGCGTCGCGGTTCGCGGTGCGGGTCGCGACCAGACGCGGCCGCCGAAGCGTTCGCGCGCCTCGAGGAGGATCACGCGAAGCGATCGTTCGGCCAGATGGCGCGCGGCCGCCAGACCGGCCGCGCCGCCGCCGATCACGATCGCGTCAGCATCCATGCAGCGTAGTTATAACGCCGGCGGCGGCTTCCTACGGACGCAGGATCAGCACCGTTGACGCGTTTCGCGCGACCGCGGCGCGCGAGAACGGAAGCGCCGGAAGCGCGCCCTCGATCCAATCGTGCGTCAGATCCGTATAGTGTCCGGAGCCCGGTTCTCCCGACTCGCCGCTGGGAATGGCGATGCCGCCATCGTCCCAATTGCCGATATCCCAGACCGCGCGGAAGCCCTGCGCGAATCCGGGCTCTTGCAGGTGGATCGTATACTCGTCGCCCGCGCCCGGAAGCAGCGCGCCGTTTAGGAACGAGAAGTTCATCGGCGCAAGCGGATGTTCGATGCGCGTGGCACCGGCGTCGCGCCAGCTGCGGCGCTCGCGCCCCGCAAAGGCCAGCGCCCCGCCGACGTCGCTGTCGTCGCGCGGGGTGCCCAACACCTGCGCGTCCCCGTAGAGCGCGGTCGCGCAGTGCGTGTTCGAGCGCCGCCGCCCGCGAGTCCGGCGCGTAGCGGCCGTCCCAGCGGCCGAGCGCGCGCAGCGCATCCGCATCGCCTTCCGTAGCATGCTCGCGCGCCGGCGATGCCGCGCGCGATCCGAAGGTCGATGGGTGAGAGCGTGTCGAGCTGCATCCGCGCGAAATACGCGACATCGTACTTCTCGCGCGAGCGCAGCAACGCAGCGATGCGGTAAGCGCGGTAGGGAGGCTCGAACTGCGCGGAAAGCCTGTACGGATAGCCCGGGCCGTAGACCTTGTTATTGGCGGACACGAGAATCGCGCCGCGCGCGGGATCGCGGTGAGGAAGCCGGTCGAACGAAATCGGGGAAGTGGCGCGGCGCAGCTCGCGCGCAGGATGCACGTAGCGGCCCCACGCCGGATCGTCGGGAACGAGTCCGGCCACGTGACAGGCGACAACACCGTCGCGATCGGCAAGCAGGAAGTTCTGCGGCGAACCCCGGTAGCGGCCCAGGATATGCAGCGCGTCGCGTACGTCGTGGGCCCGGTCGAGCTCGAACACCGTCGAAATCGTCGAGCGGGTCTGCGCGTAGACCGGCCAGCGCACGAGTGCGATGCGCGAAGAATCGTTGTCGTCGGTTACCGAGAATTCGCGCGGCGTGCGATAGTACGCCGCGGTCGCGTCGTGCGAAAAGCGCACGCGAAACCGCTCCGTCACCCATGGCCGCCGGTCGAGGCGCCCGGCGTCGAACACGCTCGTCGTCGCCATGTCCGCGTTCGTCGACGCCCACGCGACGCGCTCGTTGTGGCCGAGCACCACGCCGGGGATTCCGGGGATCGTCGCGCCGGCGGCGTGCACGCCGGGCGATCGGATTTCGACGATGTACCAGATCCCGGGGATCGTGAGGTCGAGATGCGGATCGTTGGCGATCAGCGCGTGCCCGTCTCGGGAGCGCAGCGCGCCCGCGGCCCAGGCGTTGCTGCCGGCGGCGCGGCGCGGCGCGTCGGCGACGGTGACGGACGCGTTACAATCGCGCGCGGGCGAGGGCGCCGGCGCCGTGCGCGCAACGCCGTCGACCGTCACGTCGTAGCGCGCATCGGACAGCGGAAACCGCTCGTCGTAGCAGTGCCGGTCGCCCCGCCAAACGGCGTCGCGCGCGAAGACGTCATGCCACGAGTCCGCGAGCTCGAGGGACGCAACGACGGCGACCGCGAGTGAATCCTTCGGCGTCCAGGGCGCCGGGCGGTGGAGCAGCATGCGAAACTCGACGGGCAGCGGCTGATGCGCGGCGGCCGCGTTGACGCCGTCGCTGAACGCCTCGAGCGCGTCGCGATCGCTCGGCGGGAGCGCCCGCAGTTGGCGGCGCGCGATGCCGTCGATGTCGACCGCGCGCTGCGCTTTGTCGAGCGGCAGCGCCCGCGCACCCAGCACCTCGGCGAGGCGGCCGTAGGCGTAGCGACGCGTGAAGTCGAGCTGGAACAGCCGGTCCGAGCCCTGAGCGTAGCCTTCCGCAAAGTAGAGATCGCGATCGGTGGCGGCGCTGATGTGCGGCACGTCGCGACGGTCGCGGACGATCGTCGCCGGCGCCGACAACCCCGGCACCACAATGGTCCCGCGCATCGCCGCAGCCTCGTGCAGCCCCATCGCGACGTTGCCGGCATACGCTCCGGCTAATGCCGCGACGCAGATCGACAGCCCGATTGCATGGCGCCGAAGCACGGCGATGACGGCGCCGGCCGGCGTCGGATCGGCGCTCTGGATCAGCCGCGGGTCGGGCCGCTCGAAGAAGCTCACGTCTGCCTCGATTGTAGCGGTTCGCCGCCTCGGCGCGTGACTCAGCCGCCCACGCGGACGGCGTGCGCGAACCGGTCGAATCGTGAGTGTTTCCGCAGCGGAGCGAAGGTGGGGTCGACGAGGGCGAACGGCGTCCAGGCGGCGCGTTCGCGAAGGCAGCGTTCCAGCGCCGCCATCGCCTCCTCCGGTTCGTCGAGCGCCAGCCGCACGCGCGCGACGAAAAAGGGCGACACGTACGTCGTCAGCGAGCGAACCTCGATCTCGGCCAGCGTTTGGCGCGCGATCTCCTTGCGCCCCAGCCGCGCCTGGCACTCCGCTTCGAGGGCCTGCGTGTGATCGCGGAAACCGTTCACGAACAGGAGCTCGTTGAGGGCCGCGCCGTGATTTCCGGCGCCCGCGAGCGAGACGGCGTGCATGTAGCGGCCAAGAGAAAACTCGGGCGACAGTTGCAAGACGTCCCCAAGCTGTTGCAGGGCGTCAATGTGTCGCTCGGACCAAGACAAGATCGTCGCGCGATTCGCGGCGATCGTCAGTGACGACGGATCCAGCGTTTGCGCTCGCGTGATCTCGGCCAGCGCTTCGTCGAGATTCCCGGTGCAGACGTAGAGCCACGCCAGCGAATGCCGCGTCTGCGCCGAGTCCGGGCGCAGGTCGAGAGCTCGCCGATGCTCCGTGTACGCTTCATCCCAATTCCGCTCGAAATAACACGCGATCTCCCCAACGATGGTGTGCGGCCCGGGATCGTCGCCCAGCTCGAGCGCCCGCATAGCCGCGGCGCGCGCCTGCGGAAACACCCGGTCGGGAGCTCGGTGCATCCAGATTCCGGACATCGCTGCGGATGCGGCCAAGCCCTGATACCCGGCCGCGAAGCTCGGGTCGATCTGCGTTGCTCGCTCGAACCAGCGAATCGCCTCGTCCAGCCCTTGCGCCGAGCGCTGCTGGAGCAAGTACTGGCCGTGACAGTACGCACGAAACGCCTCGTCGTTCTCCGTCGTCTCCGCTCGCACGGATGCGGCGTCCGAACCGACGAAACGGTAGCCGCGCCGCGGCACGGTCGCGATGTACCTGTTCTCGCGGTATTCGTCGTCGAGGACGGCACGCAACATGGAGACGTGCTGGGCGATCGTGGCGTCGGACACGCTCTCGCCCTGCCAAACCCGCGCAACGATCTCGTCTTTGGTCACGACCTGTCCAGCCTGCTTGATAAGGACCTCGAGCAAATCGAGCGTTTTCGGCGTTGCCGGCACCGGCGCACCGTCGCGCAAGAGGATCCGGCGATTCACATCCAATGCGAAGCGCCCGAAGGTCAGCGCCGTCATCCGAGGCGCCTACGTTCAAGACCGCCGCGAAGCCTTTTCGCCGCGGCGGCGCTTTTAGATTTCTTTATGACTTCTCGGCGAGGCGGGTGGTAAGGTTCAACAAGAGATTTTGAAAATGCTTGATGCACGATCGATCGCCGGTTCGCCAGTCTATCGTTTCGGCGAGTTCAGGCTCGACGTGGCGCGCCGCCTGCTTTTTAGGCGGTCGCGCGCGTTTCCGCTGCCCGAGCGGATCTTCCAAATTCTGCTCATGCTCGTCGAGGCAAACGGCGGCGTCGTGCAGCGTGACGCGATCGCGCTGCGAGTGTGGCCGGACGCCGCGGTAGCCGATGGAAACATCGCTCAACACATCTACCTGCTGCGGCGGATCCTCGGCGAACATGCGCGCGATCGCGGCATCGTCATGGCGGTCAGCCGCCAAGGCTATCGGCTTTCGGCGCCGGTGGTCCTCGAGACAGCGGGCTCGCCCGATCTCAGCGAAGACGCCACGCTGGAGCCGTTTCCGGATTACTGCGAAGCGAGCTATCTGCTGGAGAGACGCACCGCGCCGGCGCTCAAGCGGGCCATCGAGCTCTTCGAGGCTTCGCTGCGGCCGTCGCCGTACGTTCCGTCGTTGGTCGGGCTCGCCCGCGGCTACGCGCTCCTGGCGCAAGATTGGCACGTGCCGCCCGGCATGGCGTTCACGATCGCCAAGGACGCCGTGCGGAAAGCCTTGGCTATCGCTCCGGCCTCGGCGCCCGCACATGCGGCGCTCTCCAGCATATTGATGTACGCGGACTGGGATTGGATCGGCTCCAAGGCGGAGCTCGATTTAGCGCTGCGCCTCAATCCGAGCGCATCGGTCGTTCGGGCCAACGTCACGGAACACGCCATCTGCACGGGCGAGTACGACCGGGCCGTCTACGAGTCGAGGCGGGCGCTGATGGCCGAGCCGTCGTCGCTGTCGCGCCGGCAATTGCTCGGCGTCGCGTTGATCCACGCGGGCGAATACGCGGCCGGCATCGCGTGCATGTCGAAGCTGCTGGAAACCGACGGAGAGCTCCAGCTCGCTCGACGCTACCGCGCTCAGGCGTTTCTCCTCGACCACCAGCCCGAAGAGGCTGTCGCCGACCTCCTCGTGCCGTCCCGGGAGCGCTCGGAAGAGCCGCGCTTCAGACTGCCGCTCTTGGCGCGGGCATATACCGACTGCGGCGAGACGCTCCACGCGGAACAGATCTATGCCAACCTGCAAAGCATGGCGGGCAGCGAGTACGTCGTGCCCTGGAATCTCGCTATCGTCGCATCCGGTCTGGGTCGCCTGGATGACGCGCTGGTCTACCTCGGCCAGGCCTTCGAGCGGCGAGAGCCCGCGCTGCTGTTTCTCAAGAGCCTGCCCTGGTTCGAGAACATCGCCGACCGGCCGCGCTTCAAGGAGATCTCGCGTGCCGTCGGGCCGTAGCGCGCGGTCACGCTAGGCACCGCACACTCGCTGGGAACGTAGGATGGGCGTTTTTCGGTTCGGAGGCTATCGTCTCGACGTCGATCGCCAATTGTCGATCGGTGCGAAACACGTCATTCCGCTCTCCTCGAAAGCCTTCGGCGTGCTGCAGTGCATGGTGCGCGCCGCGGGCAGAACGGTTTCGAAGGAAGAGCTGATTTCCGAGGTGTGGCGCCACGAGGACGTCTCGGACGCAACGCTTGTGCAGCACGTTTGGATGCTGCGAAGAGCACTCCGCGCGGGGGCGAAGAGTCACGAGTATATCCTCACGATACCGCGCCAAGGCTACCGTTTCGTCGCGCCGGTCACGCGCGAGGCGGAGGCGGCGCAAGCGCCGCGGGCGATCGCGCTCGGCGAGCCCTCGCAACGCGGTGAACCGCGCGTGTGGCGAGAGTACCTCATCGGCATTGCATACGCGGACAAACGCGACCGCACCAGCCTGAACCTCGCGCTGCGGCACTTCAACGCGGCCCTGCGTTCGGATCCCACGTTTGCGCCGGCCTGGATGGGACTGGCCAGCGCATACGCCGACTTGGCGTTCTACGCGTTTGCCACTTGGGATCGGGTGCTCCCGCAAGCGCGCACCGCGATCGCCAAGGCCATCGACTTCGATCGTTCATCCGCGCTCGCGCACTGCGTGCTCGCCGAGATTCAGCTGGCGCAGTGGGACGTCGGCGCGGCGGAGCGCACGCTGGACCGGGCGGCCTGCCTCGATGCGAACGCAGCCGTGGTCTATCACTTGAGCTCGTTCATCCAGGCCTGGCGCGGCGAAGCGGACTCGGCGCTGGCGAACGCCAAGCGGGCCGTTGCGCTGGCCCCTACCGACATCGCGGCACACGGCATCTTCGCCAACGCCCTGGCGCTCCAGGGCGATCTTCCGAACGCCATAGCGTCGTACTCGGAAATCCTCGAGATCGAGCCGGCGTGCAGGATCGCGCGCCAAGGAAGGTGCGAGGTGTACGCCGCGGACGGCCGCCTCGACCTCGCGATGAAGGACCTCGAAGATCTCGCCGACACGCCCGCCAACCTCAGCCGCCGCGCGTGCATCCAAGCCTACATGGGCGATCGCCTGGGCGCGTCTCGGCTGTTCAAGGAGCTTCAGCTCCGCTGCGCTAGCGAAATCGTCCAGCCGCACTGCATCGCCCAAGTGCACATCGCGCTGGGCCGTCCCGACGAAGCCGTCGGTTTGACGGAGCGGGCGATCGCAACCAACGACCTCTCGTTTCCGGCGATGCTGGCGTCTCCGCTGCTCCAGGCGCCGATGCAGGACCGCCGGCTGCGGCAGACACTCGGCGACGTGCGCAACCGGCTCTGCCGGCCGCACAAGAAGATCGGCTAGCGCGGTCTCGGGAACCTAGTGGAGGTTCAGCAGCGTGCCGTAGGTCCCGGAGATGTAATCGAGATGGCGCGGGTCGACGATCGTCCGCAGCGGTCGCACGTGGCCGTTTGACTTCGGGCCGAGCACCGCGATTCGCGCGTCCGCTCCGGCGTAAACGTCTCCGGAAGCATCGGTCGCGATCGTGCGGATGCTAACGCCTGATCCCCAGGAGAATCTGCGCGTGGGCGTTACCAAACCCGAGCCCGTCTGGGGGCCGTAGACAAACACGCCCGTGTTCGGAAGCGACGACGCGAGATAGATCGATCCCGATGCGTCGATCGCGATGCTGCTGGGCGGCACCTCGGGGAGCGTGAAGTCGTAGAAGCTGCGAACGAGCGTCGCCTTCCCCTTCGCGAGCGTGTATTCGGACACGCCGATGGCCTGATTTCCGTGATATACGAGCGCGCAGGCGCAATAAATGTTCCCCGCGGCGTCGAGTGCGACGTTCGCGGCGTTCGCAGGCATGTATCCGTCGGGCGTATCGAGCTCGAGCGTAATCGAGGCGTTCGGCCGAACGCGACCTTGCGCGGACGTGGGATAGCGCAAGAGTTTTCCGATCGCCGCCACCCAAAAGTTTCCGCGACCGTCCAGCGCCAATCCGGGCGCGTAGCCGGCCAAGACCGGTCCGCGCAGCACGGCAGTGCGCTCGGGCGCGGCGTCGCCCTGCGCGTTCGGCGGGAAGACCAACAATCGCAGCGGGCTGTGGCTCGACCCGGCGCCGTACACGATTACGTAGATCGTGCCGTCGCCACCGATCGCCATACCGTTGCCGACCGAAAGCTGCGTCTTCGCGCCCTCCAGCACCGAGATCGGCTTCGTGCGGCCGTCGGCGCCGGCAGGGTACGAAGCCACCAGCGCCTTGTCGGGAGAGAACGCGTAGACCAGCGGCCCGGAGGCGCTGGAGACGCCTAAAGCGCCGGCGTGCTCGCCGGCGAGCGGCGGAGCTCCGATCGGCGAGCAGGCCGGTTGCAGCAACATCGCTGCGGCCGACGTTATAAAAAGGAAACGATCAATTCTGTTCATTCGCTCACTGTAGCAAGGGACGCGACCCCCGTTGTGAGGCCGCGTCCCTTCTCCCCTCTAACCGTTAGCAATTCCCGCGCATATCAGATTTTGACCGATGCGTTGAAGTAGACGTTGATGGGCGGAACGCCTCCGCCGATCCCGCCGTTGTTGAGATTGAGCGGCGTGTAGCTCTGGGTCCACGGCGTCCGCGCACCATTGGCCTTGAAGTCGTTGATGCCGGTGCCGTTGTAGAAGTTCCCCGGGTAGAGCGTGCTGTTGAGCGGTCCGCCCGCCGGCGTGTAGGCGCAGACCACGTTGCTGGGCGGATAGGACGACGACCATGGGGTCGACGAGCCGCCGAAGCACGCGTGGAAGAGGTTCGCGCCCAGCACCGTCAGTTTGATCCGTGGGCTCACGTCGTAGGTGAGTTGGAGATTCCCCACGATCGAGCTGGGATTCTGATAGTTGTCGTACGCAAACGTTCCGGTCTGCGGGTTGGGGATGTAGAGGTAGCCGAACTGCCCCAGCCCCGCCGCCACCGTCGTCAGGTAGTTGCACTGCAACGGATTGGTCTTGGGCGAGAGCTTGGTGATGCCCGTGGCCGCCGAGTTGAGCGTGCAGGCACGCGGGTCGACGCCGGTCACGTCCATCGGGTTGCCATAGAAGCCGCCCGTCTGGAACGCGAAGCTGGGCGTGATCGCCAGCTTGTCGTGCCGGTAGTTGAGCAACAGCGACGCCACGTACGGCGAGATGTAGCTCTGGAGGAAACCCCACAAGTTCGGCGCGATGGCCGTCGTGTACGGGTTGTACCAGCCGTTGGGATCCAGCAGCGGCTGCGCCGGCAGGTTGTAGTAGGGGTTGAGGATCGTGTCTTGCGTGGAGCCGTTGGGCTTGGAGCACGGCACGCCGTTGAGCCCCTGGTAACAAGGGAAGGCCTTGCCGCCGCTGCCCGCCTTGGTCAGCTGGTTGTAGGCCGTGATCGCCTGGTTGAGCGCGGTGATCGTGTTGGGCACGACGCCGCCGTTGCTCAGACCGTAGTTGGTGAACTGGACCTTGGAGTTGGTGTAGCTGAAGGCCAGCTGGCCCGAGAGCCCGTTGCGGGTGAAGTCACCCTTGTTGAACTGGAACTCCACGCCGTAGTTGCGGTTCACGCCCACCGGCACTTGCGTCACGAAGCCCGCGCCGATGAACGTCTGCTGCTGCCAACCCGCAACCCACGTGTAGTACGGCGTGAGCTTGAAGCTCATGTCCGTCCCGTGCAGATGCTGCTCCCACGACAGGTCGTACTGCGCCGACGAGATGCCCGGAATCGGGTGGAACGGCGAGTAGAACCCGAGGTTCATCATGTTGTTCCACAGCGAGCGGTTGTCGCCGGTCGCGCTGAGGTACTGCACCGAGGCCGAGATCGGGGGCTGCGTGAAGCGGCCGGCCGAGGCCCGGAACACGGTGTCCGGCGAGGCCGTGTAGGTCGCCGAGAAGCGTGGCTGCCAGTAGTTCAGCGCGTACGAACCCGGCGAGCTGGAGGTGAAGTTGGGCGCCGCAACGCCGTCCTGCACCGTGCCGTTGGGATGCACCCAGCCGGTATGCGGTCCGGTCGGGAATAGCGCAACAGCGGCCTTGTTACAGTCGCCGTTGACGTACTGCGCGTTTGCCGGCGGGACGCCGCCCGGCGCCAGCGGCACCGTCATCACCTGGTTGGTCGCGGCCAGCACGCAGGTGAAATTGGCCGTCTGATTGGCGTAGAAGATGTTCGCTGCGTTGGCCGTGTTCGGCAGGACGTACGTGTAGTTGTCGTACCGGATCGAGGCGTTGAACAGGAACTTGTCGCTGGGACGCCACTGATCTTGCAGCGCCGCGTTGGTAAAGCGCGGACGCACCGTGTTCAGCGCCCCCGTGGCGTTGCCGGCCCACAGGCTGTCCCAGGTTGCGCCGGCCCGGGCCGCGGGAGATCCCGCCGGACCGAAGCCAGTCGGACCGCTCTGCGCGCTCGCCGTCCACGTCGGGGCGACCGGCGCGCCGGTGGCCACGTCGTAGTACGCGCTGTTGATGCAGATCTGCGGCTTACCGGTGGTCGGGTCGTAGCACGTGAAGCCTTTGCCGGTCTTGGCCATGTAGCCGATCGGCGAACCACCGATGCACGCGTTGCGGCAGCCCAGATAGGCCGACGTGTTGTTGAACCGGATCACGCCCGCGGTCGTGTAGTTGCCGTCGAGCGAGAGCAGGTTCTGGTCGTTGATCTGGTCCTGGAAGTCGATCGCCGCGCCCGACGTGTGCGTGATCAGGTCGTACTCCGGCGAGATCGCCGAGGGCACGAGCAGCGGCGCGCCGCCGTAGATCGGGTCGGTCTGCAGCCAGTCGGAGTAGAAGGTGTAGCCGTAGAGCCGCAGATAGGCCGCCTGACTGAGCGCGTAGGTGTACTGTATCTTGGTGACGCCGGTGTCGTTGCGATTGACGTTGGCCGAGTTGTCGGCCAGCGGAATCTGACCGAGGTAGGCGTGCGCCGGCGTGCCCGGCGCGAAGTAGATCCCCGGCGCCTTGATGTTCGTCATGCTCGTCGCGATCGTCGTGCCGAACGGCGTGTTGTACGAAACGTTATCGGCGTACGGCGTGTACGTCGGGCCGCACCCTACACCGCTGGTGGCGCACGCGTACGGACCGCCGAAGAACGGCGAGGTGTGCAGCGTCGCGGCGATCTGTCCGGCCGCACCGCCCGGCGAGTTACACCCGTTGACCGTCAGTCCCGGAGCGATCGTCTCGGGACCGCAGATCGGCGCGTGCGCGACCGTGTTATAGAGCGCCCAGACGTACTGGCTGTTGCCCGGGCCGATGTCGCTCGGGCTGTCGTAGAAGTAGTTGGCCAGGGCCGAACCGCTCCACAGCACTTGGACGTCGTCACGCAAGCCGTTGTGCTTGGGGATGCCCATGTGCAGGTTGATCACGTTCTCGCGGTCCGCGATCATCGACGGGTTGGGCGAGATGCCGCTGTAGTACTGCCAGCAGCCCTGGGTCGGGAAGTTGAACTTGCTGATTCCCGCCGAGAACAGCGGACAGGTCGGCTTGACGCCCTGGCACGTGCCGATGATGCACGTCGGCCCGACGAACAGTATCTGATTGCTGCCGGCGCCGTAGCCGATCGCGTTGCCGGTGGTGTCGCCTGAGAACGGACCGCCCGGCGTCATGTAGCCGGCACCGTTGCTGTTATCGAGCAAGCGGTAGTCCTGATTGTAGCCCGCGAGCCCGATGTAGTAGCTGAAGGTCCGATCCGGCGTCGATCCGCCGATCTCGACCTGGGCCTGATGGTAGAACGCGGGCGTCCCAAAGCCTAAGTTGGCCTGGCCGTAGCCCGGGAACGTACCGGTCTTGATGACCTGGTTGATGAACCCGGCCGTGCCCGCCGTGGACACCGAGGCGGGACCGCCGCCGGTATACACCTGCAGCTCTTGCAAGCCCAGGCTGGACTCCGTCGACGAGTTGTAGTTGTCAAAGGCGCGGTTGACCGGAATGCCGTCGTACTCGTAGCCGGTGTAATAGGAGTTCTGACCGCGCACGTACGCGGCGTTGAAATCCCAGCCCATGCCGCCCTGCGAGACTTGCACGCCGGGGACCGTGGCCATGGCCGAGTATGCGTTGTTGAGGTTACCGCCGCCGCCCAACGCCTGCGCGGCCTGAGCCTGCGCGGCGTTGACGCTGTACAGGTCGCTGCCCACGCCCGACTTCACGAGCGAGGCACCGGCCTGCGACGTCACGCGCGCGATGGTCTTGAGTGTCTTGATCAGCGTGTACGCGACGTTTTGCGTCTGGTCGGCAAATACCACAACGCCCGGGAACGAGACGCTCTGATAGCCAGAGCGGGTCAGGTTCACGGTATATGTGTCGGGGGCAAGCGAAAGGAACACAAAGTGTCCCGTCGCGTCCGTCGTTGCGGTGCGTGTCATCGAGGGCGCAACTGCCTGCACTTCCACGCCGGCAATCGGCGCGCCGCTCGTATCCTTGACGCTACCCGTCATGTTACCGGTGACGCCCGCCAGTGTCCATGTTTCCTGACAGAGAATCAGCACGAGTAACGTTGCGAGTGCAACCACGCAGCGCGCAATGGGATGTCGCTTTATGCGCATGGTTTCTCCTCTGAAACGTTCAATTGTTACGCGACCCTCGTCGCGCATGCCGAACGAATTCAGCGGGGCGCGCATTTGCTTCCTATAATCCTGGGTAAAGTGTCGCTTGCGTGTCATTTTTTAGATGCGCGCAGCCTAGGCGTCTGGCCCACTTATCAACAATTATCAAGACGGTTCTTTGATGACTTCGCGTTCGCGCGTTCCTTATAATTTGATGCGTGGCGATAGCCTTACGTCCGTCGTTTCGACCACAAGATGACGCGCAGTCTCAGCTTCAGATGGAAGCCGACGTTCGCCGGCTCCTGCGGCGTGCGAACGACTCCCTGCGCCTCGCAGCCTTTCCGCTGGCGCAAAAGCTCTGCGACCTTACCGGCATTCCCGCTCCGCGCGACGCCCTACGGCACGTGATCGCGTCGGCGTTCCGCGGCGTCTGGCCGGATACTCGCCTGCGCGATCTCCTCCTCACCGCGGATCTCGACGGACGTACGTTTCGTAACGAGGCCGCGGCGCATCTCCAGGTGTCGACGCGTCACCTGCAGCGCCGTCGCGCGAAGGCGGTTTCGATTCTGGCCGCCTACATTCGCAGCCTCATCGGCGAACGTACCACGACCGCCGAAGAGCGCGACGGCATTCCTGCCGACCCGCTCGAGACGCTCGCGGAGCTCGTCGCGGACATCGAACCCGCGGTAGCCGCGCGCATACTGCGGCTCGGCGGACCGCGATCCGCCGAACGCGCCGATCTGCTGGCGGCCCGCGCCTCCGTCGACACTGGTCGCGATACCGATGAGCCGGTCGTCGCACATGGTGCGTTCTCTCCGCTATTCGCCGCACTGCGCGCGCAATCTAAGACGATTAACGGTAAGGATCAGGAGGCCCGCCAGGAGCTCTTGCCCATCTTCACGCGCGCCGCGCGCGATCGCACCGACGGTTCCGAGCTCACGTTCGAGTTGGAGTGGCTGGCGTTCTTGCGCGCGCGGCACGGCGGCCGCGTTCGGACGATGGAGCGCGTGGCGGCCAGTCTCGATCGACTGGCGCAGGCTTGTCCAGCATTGGCGACGCGATCGCTGTTGGCGCAAGCCGAGGCACGGCTGCGCGCCGGCCGGCTGCACGACGCGGCCGCGCTCCTCGATTGCGCCGAGCGCCAAGCCCTTCGCAACGTCGCGTTGCGCCAGCTCGCCTCGAGCAGCGTGCTGCGGGCGGAGATCGCGTTGCAGCGCGGTGACGATTGCGCGGCGGAGCGGTTCGCCGCCGGCGCCCACGCGATTCTCGCGGGACGCCATTGCGACGCCCACCGGTGTCAGGTCACGGCCGCACGCGCCGCGCTTCGGCTCGGAAAAGCTGCCGGTGGCGACGGCGCCGCGAAAGATCTTTCGCCGGCAGCCTGGGATCGCGTAGCGATCGAGATCGAGCACGCGCGGTATCTCGCCGTAACCGGGTCAGGCGATCTCGCAAGGGCTTCCGCCGGCCAAAGCTACGAGGTCGCTTTGGCTCGCCGGTACCGGGGGCTTGCCGCGCGAGCCGCGGCCACGATCGGCGCAACGTTTGACCGCCGCAGCCGGCACAGGCGCCGGTGGCACCTCCGTGCTTTGACGCACCTGCTGACGACGCGCGATCGTTCCATCGGTTGCGATCTCTATCTGCCTGAAGCGCGGATCGCGTTCGATCGGGACGTTCCCGAGGTGCTGTACGAGGGCCTACGCTACGCGATTCCGCCGTTACCGCCTGCCGCCGATGCCGACGCCGAGCCGGCTCGCGCGTTTCTCGCCCATCTGAGCGCATACGTGCTCGGGCATGTCGATTTCGACGAACGTTTCCTCCGAACGATCGAGACCGCCGTTCGCGACTCCGAACGCTTCTGTCAGTACGCGCTCTACTTCTTGGACGACGCGACGGACGTGCTAGAGACGGCGTTCGCGGCGATCGCCGCCTCAGAACAACGCGCCAGCGTTGATCAGCGGCTCGCGAACGCATTGCGCGCGCTCGCCGGCGCCGTGCAGCCGCGCGACGACGTGCGGCGCTTCCTCGTCGGCTGAAGTCGACGTCCGCCCGAGTGGCGGCACCTGCGGCGGAGAGTATCTCTGCACGGCAGGCACGAATCAGTGAGGTAGGACGTGGAACCGCTCGATCTACGCACGAGGCCGCCGCGCAGTTGTTACCTGGAGCTCGACGGCCTCATGCTGATGCCGCGCACCATCGACAAACTTCGGGGGCAGCTTCCCGGCGGCGATCCGGGCGGTTACTTCATCAACGGCCCGATCAAGGGCATCTCCGGCTATCTGCTCGAGCGGCTCGGGGTCGCTGAGGCGGATCTGCTCGCGATCGTCGCGCGCGCGATGAGCGACGATGAGGTCGGAGCGTGGCTGCGCGAGAGAACGGATCCGTCACAGTACACCGCCATCAACGCGACGCTGCGCCGCATTCGGCCCAAGCACGCCGAGGACGAAGCGTTCTTCCGCAACGAGTACGCGCCAACGCTCCGGCAGAATCCCGAGCTCGAGTACATCCTGGAAATCGTCGACGCGGACGACCGTCGCCGGTTTGCCTGCGTTAACGAAGGGTCCGCGATGCACGATGACGCCGCGCGTCTCATCCGGGATCTCGGCCTGCGACCCCATCCGGAGGGCGGGTACTTTACCGAGAAGTTCCGCAGCGACCGCAGCGTCGTCGGCGCTGCCGGCGATCGCAGCGCCGTGACCTCCATCTACTATTTATTGAGCGGTGACGATTTCTCGGCGTTTCATCGGATCAAGTCGGACGAGCTTTGGCACTTCTACGAGGGCGGCGACGTCGCGATCGAATGCATCGACCCCGACGGCGGCCATCGGCGGCTCGTGATCGGACCCGCGGCGCGGCAGGCCGCGATCCGGCCCGGCGTATGGTTCGCCGCGCATCTCGCCGACGCCGCGGGCTACGCGCTGGTAGGCTGCGACGTCGCGCCCGGCTTCGAATACAGGGATTTCGAGATCGCCTCGCGCGCGGAGCTGCTCAGCGCTTTTCCCGAGCACGCGCCGTTGATCGAACGCTTGACGCGATGAAGGCCACGGTCTATCGCTGTGGTCGTGCGCTCGCGCGCCGTTGGGTTTTGGCTCAGCTATCGCGGAACATCTCGACGTTGCGCAGGCCCGCCGCGCGCAGGGCTCGCTGCGCCTCAGCCGCCTCGGCTTCCGATTCGACCGAGTAGGCGACGACGCTGCGCCCTTCGGCAATTGCCTCGTTAAAGTTGTCGACCTCGTCGTCGGGAATCGCTAAGAAGCCGAGATAGTTTGGAAACTGCTGCTCTTCTTCGAAATCCGTCAACGACTTCTCTCTGCTATCGGTGATTCCCGGAACGTCCGTTCCTCCGAAATCGGTGAGCAGTCCAGTGCCATGGGTCAGTTCCGGCGACAGCTCCTCTTCGACGTCGGGTCGCAGGAGCGTATACTGAAGCGATGCGTCTTGTGGCGGCGCAGCCCCGCTATCGGCCATGAAGACGCGGAGCCGGTTCCGATCGAGGCCCGGCACGCTGGACAGCGCCTTCTCCAACGCGGCGGCGTCGGTCGAGGCGAATATGCCGACGATTAACTGGTTTGCCATGGCGGCAATGTTCGGCGAGCAGCGTCCCCAGACCGTCAGGGCCCGATCTTGCGCAAGAGACCGGTAAACCGCTCGGTCCGCGCGATCGGCTCGAACCAGCGCAAACTCCTCAGGAACGGCATCGTCGCCTCGTGCCGCTCGTAGGCGGTCTCGAGGTGCGCCAGCGCGTCGTCATTCCGTCCGATGCCTACGGCGACGACCGCGAGGTTCCAATCCGCGACATAGTCGGTGTGAGCTAACCGACGGAGCGCATCGTACGTCTCGGCGGCGCGCGAGGCCTCGCCGAGATCCCCGTAGGCGCGGCCGAGCATCGGCAGGCGGAAACCGGCGTCCTCGCCTTGCGTTTGCGGGAGTAGCTCGAGGTCGTCGAGAGCCTTTCCCGGATCGCCGCTCAGCAGGTAGGCCTGAGCGCGATATCGCCGCGCGATCGTGAACGTGGCGTCAGCCTCGACGATGTTGCTCATGATCGCGATGGCGCGGTCGTACTTGCCGTAGTGTGCGAGAGCTCGCGCGATCAGCACCTGCTGCAGGAGCGAGGCCGGTTCCAGCGCGAGCGCCAGTCGCGCGTGTTCGAGCGCATCCTCGTACCGACCGGTACAGATATCGAGCCACGTGGCGTTGTTGAGAACCAAAGCCGATCCGGGGTTGAGCGCGATTGCGAGATCGATCTCTTCGCGGGCGCGCTGCCAGTTCCAGTCGCCGAAACACAGCAAGCCGGACTTGACCGCGTGCGCAACGCCGTTTGCGGGCTCGATCGTAAGCGCCTTCTCGATGGCCCCGGCCGCGTTGGGAAACGTCGCGCTCGGCGGCGCGTGCCAATATGAGCCTAAGAGCCCGTAGGCACGCGCCAACCCGATGAGCGCAGGCACATAGTCAGGGTTAGCCTCGAGAGCGCGGTGGAAGAATTCGAGCGCGCGGCGGAGGTCGGGGGCCGCACGCTTGGCCAGGAAAAAACTGCCTTGACAGTAGTTGCGAAACGCTTCGAAGTCGCCTCCCGATACGATCTCGCCGAGATCTGCTGCATCGGCGGTAAACGTTTCGTCCAGCGTTAGGCTCGCCGCTTGAACCGGCACCGCAAAGCGGTATCCTTCTCGCGGCACCGCGAGAACGTGCGTGTGCGCCCTTGCCGTGTCTCCGAGGAGCCTCCGCAGCATGTAGATATGTTGCGCTAAATTCGCATCGGTGACGGCTTCGTTCGGCCAGATACTTACGGCCAACGCTTCCTTGTTGACGACTCGGCCGTTCGCTTGAAGGAGCTGCGTTAGAATGAGCGCGACGCGCTCGGGAACCGGAATCGTTTGCGAGCCTTTGAACAGCAGCCTCCGCATGGCGTCAAAGACAAAGTTTCCAAACCGGTAGACCCTCGGGCCGGCGGACGGAGTTGGCGCGTTCGTTCAGAGGCCCTTTCCGGTCCTATGCCTTGCGTTTTTCGGCGAGCGCTTTCGCGACTTTCAAAGGGATCGCACCGCCCGGAACGATGATGTTGAGCGTTTCCGCGCCGAGATCGAACAGCGTCTCCGGCTTCAACAGCTTCGCGACCGCGGCCATCGCCGCGGAGGGCTGCGTCTGCAGCTCGCCGGTGATCGCATCGACCGCCACTTCGGCCGACTTGTTCTTCGCAGTCCACTCGAATTTGAAATTGAACGTCGGCCGCAGGTAGAGGTCGATGCACTCGACATTCACGCGCTCTTCCTTGATCTCGTCGGCGTCGGCCGGGCGGAAGTCCTCGCCCAGAAGGGCCCGAATCACCGCCGACGCGCGGACCGCCGGCGCGAGGACCTTCGCGCCTTCCGGCGCGAACTCGGCGAGACTAACCGGCATTGCCGTTATCTTGAGATAGGGCTGAGCGTTCGCCGGCTGGTTGCTGAGCGCATCGAGCCAGAGCTCGCGCTGTTCGTCGCGTTCGCAGTGTTCGACCACCGGCAGATCGATCGACCCGGTCTTCACCGGGTACTCGTCGTTGCCCACCGTCACGCCGGTGACGTGCGGCGTCTTTACCGGGACCTTGTACGAATCGCTGCGATCGTAAAGAAACCGGAGGTGCGCCTTAGCGTGCCACAACGGGAGGTACCACAGTCCCTGCTCGGAGATCGCGATGTCTTCCTCTTTCGGGCGCGCGAACAGCCGGGACAAGGTTCCAAAGGCGGATGCCTTGTGCGCACTCGCTCGGCCGCGCGCTTCCTGCGGCGTAATCACCGGCTCGAAATAGAAAGCGCCCTTTTCGGCGATGACGATTTCCATGCGACTAGCTCCGGCAGCCCAAAAGCGGTTCATGCCAGCTTGGTCGCCGGCGTTCGAAAAGCCTTCGCCGGCGCCGGCGTGGAAACTTTCGACCATGAATGTAGCTCACGTCGCCGCGGTCGCGATGTTACTAGGAGTGACGCCCGCGCAAACCGCGACCGGCATTCCGCTCGATGCTCCCTGGAAGGTGACGATTTACGACCTCGCCCGGGCGAAGTTCCATCACCCGGCCTGGGGATGGCAGCATTCCGAGCGAAACTACCGCGTCGCGCTCGTGCTCGCGCGCGGCGACGGCTTGCGAGTGGACGACGACGTTCTCTTCGCCGCGGCACTCCTGCACGACATGGCTGCGTTCATGCCGTGCGAGGACGCGAAGCTCGAACACAGCGAGTGCGCCGCCCGGCAGAGCGGAGCGATCCTGCGCGCGGCCGGATTCCCAATGGAGAAGCTGCCGGCGGTCCAGGCGGCGGAGCGCGGCCACATGTACTATAGCAATCCCGGGGCGCAGCCCGAGGCCATCGTACTGCACGACGCCGATTCGCTCGATTTCTTGGGCGACGTCGGCGCCGCGCGCATGCTGTCGCTAGCGGACGAGAATGCCGAGAGCTTCGCCCGCGCGGCCAAGACCCTGCGCTCCTTCGTGCGCGACATTTCTACCCGCCTCATCACGAAGACGGCGCAAAAGATGGGCGCCGAGCGCGCCGCCGAGCTCACCCGTTTCTTGGATGCGCTCGATGCGGAGGCGTTCGATGGCAAGGCGATGTAGCATACCTTTGCACATTCATGCGCGTTCGAGTCAGCGCAGCAGAGGGCGGCCTGCTCCTACGTCGGAGGTCCGATGATAATCCACGTCTTGCCTTGATAACTCTCGATCATCACGACCGTACCGGACGCGACGTCTCCGACGAGGAACGCGTCCTCTACCTTCTCCATGCCGGACTGCTGCAGCTCAGTAGCACCCATGAGATGCGCGCGATACCAGGCTCGTACGGTCGCGAAGTCGTCTGGCGTCACATAGGTCTTGGCTTGCGGCGGCGGGGGTTTCGTGAGCCCGACTCCGGCGGGACGAACGGCGGCGACGGCACCCGGGTACACGGGCGCCGCGCCGGTTATCGCGAGCAGGGTCGAAAGCACAGCACTCAGGATCGGGTTCATGCGAACGACGAGGTTCGCCCGCGTGGGACAGCCTCCTCGAAGTCGATTTTCCCATTACGGCGTGACTTTGTCTCGCTCGGCGACCGTGCCGCTTTAGACTCGTGCGGCGATTCTCGAGGCTTACGCCATCGCCCCGAAACTGGGTAATCGTAGGCTCGAAGGAATCATCCTGCGCGACCGGGCTTCGATGCTCCCGGGTGAAAAAGAGATCGGGCAGTGCGAGCGATCTGGCGACGACGTACGACCCCGCGGCCCGCGTTCTCGGCGATCACCGTATCCTTCGGCTCGCCCGCCAGACGAGAGCGGAAACGCCGTCCGGCGGGGAATCCGATCGCAAACGTCAGGGTCGCTACGCGCTGCGGGGTCGATTCGCTAAGGCTGCCGAAAGTCAGCGGCCGCGAGCGGCCGCCAGCCGGACTAACCGCCGCCGAGTAGTCTGCGCTCCCGCGAGACGAAACACTAGGCGGTCTGGCAGTTGATCATCCAGTCGATTCCATACTTGTCGGTCAGCATCCCGAACTTCGCGCCCCAGAACATATCCGCGAGCGGCATTTCGACGCTGCCGCCCTCGGCGAGACTCTTGAACACGCGTTCGGCTTCGGCCACGTCACCGGTGCCGAGCGACAGCGACATTGGCCCCTCGCCGTACGTCTTATCGGGAGAGGCATCGGACGCCATGAACGATACGCCGGGAGCTCTAAAGCTCGCGTGCATGACCCGGTTCTCGGTATCGGGCGTGACCGGCGGTCCGCCGGCGTCCTTGGGCATCTCCTTCCAGCGCGAAAGTCCCTCGATCTCGCCATTAAAGACGCCTTTATAGAAATTTAACGCTTCTTCACACTTGCCGCCGGTAAAGAAGAGATATGGCTCGAGTTGCATCGGAGTAAAGACCCTCCTAATCGGTGAATTCAATCTTTGGGGGAATCGCCGGATTGGCGCTCCCGTCCGCTATTCCTTCGCGAGCAATTCATCTGTAGAACAGCGCGGCGGCGGCACGGCCGGTCCGTCCCAGCGGCGGGTTCGTCTACACGGGATGCGACGGGTCGCACGTCGAGCGGCGCGCGGAATCGAACGGGAGCGAACACGAGGGCCAAAGCCTACGCGCCGGGCGGAGTGTATTTGACGTGGCGTTGTATGGCCCGATCCACCTCCTCGATCGGAATCAGGACGGTCGTCTTGCTGTGCACCATGCCCGAGGCGCGAACGGCGAACCCGACAGAGAGCGCGGCCTCGGCGTCCGGCAGGTCGACGATGAGCACCGCGTCGTCCTCGCCGAACGTAAAATAGAAGGTCTCCAGTTTTCCGCCGAGCGACTTGACCAGCTCCTCGACCGCCTCGCGCCGCCGTGTCGCGCTGCTCTTCACGAGGCCCTGTGCCCCCTCCGGGGTATAGCTGGCGTGAACTAAAAACTTAGCCATGGATAGCTCCTTTCGCTAAAAGCGCACCCTTTCGCGAGAACCGTCGTAAACCCGCGTGCGCCGGTATTCGAGCAAGATCCGGATGGTTTCACCTTACCGAGCGTGCGAAGATATCCGATGATGATCACTTTTCGCGTCACCGGTCTTGCACCGGAATCCTTCACGCACCTCTACGGGCAGAGCTACACCGACCTGGCGCGCCACGGGGCGCTGCGCTACGTCGTCGACGTCACGCCTGGCTTTCCGGATCGAGTCGAGATGCGCGACCTCGCGGTCGGCGAGCGTGCGCTTCTCCTGAACTACACGCACCTCGATGCCGCATCGCCCTATCGGTCGAGTCACGCGATCTTCGTGCGCGAAGGGGCCGTCGAGCGTTACGATCGAGTCAACGAGGTTCCCGGCGTCATGCGGATTCGGCAGTTGAGCCTGCGAGCGTACGACTCGCACGACATGATGCGTGACGCGGATCTGGTCGACGGACGATCCATCGAGACACTCATCGAGCGCTTCCTCGCCGATCCCAAGGTCGCCTATATCCACGTGCACAACGCCAAGCCGGGGTGTTACTCGGGCCGTATCGAGCGCGCCTAGAGATGCATTCCCCCCGCAGTAAACTAAAGACTACAGTTCGAGCGCGGCGGAAATGGCCGCCGTCTCGGTCCAATTGGCGCCATGCTCCATGATTCCATTCAGGCGATCGCCCATCGCCGTCCGCAGCGCGGCGATGACGCGCTCGTACTCTTGGCGTTCGGTGTACTCGCGTGGCGCTTCCAGCTTCTCGAGCCAAGCGTCCACGAATCCCAGCAGCATCGCCGCGCGCTTATGGATGGTGCCATCGCCGGCGTTGGCTTGCAATGCTCCTGCCGCCGCCAGGTGCTGCAGGACGTAGGCCATTAATACCGTCTGCTTGACGTCGCGGACGGTGACGAGTGCTTGCCTTCCATACTCGCGGGCGTCGTCGAAACAGTCGAGCGCGATGAGATAGGCAGCCATGTTGCAGAGGTCGTTTGCGAGCGCGCGGCGGTTGTGCGTGTCTTCGTGCGCCGCGCGAGCCTCTTCGGCCAGCTGGAGAGCCGCAGAAGCGTTGCCTGCGGCAAACTCGACCTCGGCGAGATTGCCCGCGATCGACGCGGCGGGCCGTTCGAAACCGAGCCCCTCGTAATGCGCCAGCGCATCGGCGTAGAATCGTTTCGCTCCTTCGAGGTCACCGCATCGCGAACGCGCGGTGCCGAGGTCGCCGAGCACCAGCGCTTGCATCCGGCGGTTGTCGAGCCGCTGCGCCCTCGCCAGCGCCGCCTCGAGAAGCGCTTGGCCCTCGCCGGCACGCCCGAGCGCACCGAGCGCGCTCCCTGCCGCCTGTTCCGCGCGGGCTCGCTGCAACTCATCGAGTCCATCGTCGAGCTGCAAGGCGCGCTCCGCCGCTGAAAGCGAGGCCTTGTACTCACCGAGCGAGCCGCACAGCTCTGCATCCGCGACGTACAGGCGCGCGAGCACGTCGAGCGGAGGTTCGTCATCGCTTGCGTCGATCGCAAGACGAACCCAGCGTCGTCCCTCGACGGGCGCGATCGAGTACCAGACGCGGGCCAACGCTGACGCAAGCACTCGGCCCGAGCGCAGATCTCGGCGGTCGGCGAGCGACCAGGACAGCGCCGTGCGGAAGTTATCGACTTCCGCCTCCGCCTCCCGAAACCACGAGCGCTCCCGAGCGTCGTACCAATCCCGGTCGAGCCTCTCGGCGACGCGCAGAAACGCAACCGCGTGCTGCTGCCCCATGGCCGCACGTTCGCCGTGCTCCTCGAGCTTTTCCAACGCGTACTGCCGCGTCGCCTCCTGGAGATGATAGCGCGCATCGCCTCGAGCGAAATCCGGCGTGACCAGCGATTGCGCGACGAGCGACGAGAGCAGCTCCAACATCCCCGCAGCGGGAAGCCGTTCGTCGCAGCAGACCGCGCTCGCGGATTCCAGCGAGAACCCGCCGGCAAAGACCGCGAGGCGCGTAAAGATCAGGACCGCCTGCGAAGAGAGCAGTTCGTAGCTCCAGTCGATGACCGCGCGCATCGTTCGATGTCGCGGAACTGCGGCGGCGCCGTCGCCGGTGAGAACGTCGAAGACGCTGTCGAGGCGCGTGCAGATCTGGGCGGGAGAGAGCACCGCCGTCCGTGCTGCCGCGAGCTCCAGCGCCAAAGGCAAGCCGTCCAGGCGCCGGCAGATCTCCACGATGGGCTCTACGTTCTCGCGATTCAGCGCGACCCGCGAGTCCACTGCGCGCATGCGGTCGACGAAAAGCTCGACGGCGCCGTAATGCAGCGCCTCTTCCGGCGCGGGTATCCCGTCGCGCGGAACGGCGAGCGGCGGGATGCGGTATGCGCGCTCGCCGGGCAAGGTCAGCGCCTCACGGCTCGTCGCGAGCAGTGCGACGTCCGGACACTCGCGCAGAAGCGATCCGGCAACGGTGCGCGCGCCGGACATGACGTGTTCGCAGTTGTCGAAAACAATCAAGGCGCGTTTTTGTCCTAAGTAGGCGACGAGCGTTTCGAGGAGCGAGCGGCGCGGCGATTCTTGCACGCTCAACGCGGCCGCGAGAGCCTGCGGCAGCAGTGCCGGGTCGCCGATAGGCGACAGATCGACGAACCAAACCCCATCGGCAAAGTTCTTGAGCAGCGCGGCTCCCGTGGCGATCGCTAGGCGCGTCTTGCCCGCTCCGCCCGTTCCGACGATGCTGACCAGAGGCGCCTGCGAAAGCAAGGCCACAACCTCTTTGACGACCTCTTCGCGGCCGAGGAAAGAGGTGAGCTGGCGCGGCAGGTTGTGAGCCGGTGCGGGGGCCGCCTCCCCCAGACGCAATCCGCGCGCGCGTCGCGCGGACAGCTCCAGCTCGGCACGAGCTTCTTCGCTGAGTTCGAGCGCCTCGGCAATGCGCTCCAGCGTATAGCGATACGGAACCTTACGGCTGCCGCGCTCCAGCGCCGAAATCGCTTGGACGCTGATGACCGCGCGGTCCGCGAGCATCTGCTGCGAAAGTCCGGCCTGCGTTCGCAAACGCTTGAGCAGGCTGGAAAGCTCGGCGCCGCTCGCCGGGCGCACTAATTTCCGGGCGAAGGTGCGATTCCGAAGGGATCGCCGTCGATCGAGAGCGTCTGCGATTCGATCTTACCGGTTTGCGGATTCACGGCGTCGATATAGCCCGTCGCGTCGGCGACCCATAGATGTTTCTGCTCGGCGTCGAAGTTGAGATCGGTCGGCAACCCGAAGCCGCCGGCCAACAGTTTGCAGCTCGACGTCCCCACGCACTTGTAGATGCCGCTGGCCTCGTCGATATAATACAGGTCGCCGCTCTGGTCGAAGACCATCCCGCCCGGCTGGGCGATCCCCGACATCACGACCGTCCCGGTTCCTTTGCATTGGTTGAACTCGACGATCGAGCCCAGTTGGCGCGGCTTGCTGACGTCGCTGAAACTCCAGAAACAGTTGCGCTGCGGATCGATGGCAACCCCCGCGCCCGCCAGCACGTCGCTTCCGTAGGTGAGAACGCGCGAGGGCTCCGATCTTCGGTTGAGGTAAACGCTCACGCTTCCGGTGCCGCTGCCGGCGCTAGTTACGTTTGAAACCGCGACCACGTCACGATCGGACGTAACGCTGACGTTAATGGGCACCTCGCCGCTGTCGCCGAGCGACCCGACCGGTCCGTTCGGGCCGTTTTTCGTGCTGCGGTAGATGAGCACGTCGGCGTCGCCGGCGTTGGCGAGGTACCACCAGCCGGATCGCGTCACGACCATGCCTTGCGGCGCCGAGATGCCGACGGACAGCGTCTCCAGATGCTTGAGCGAGAGGCCCTTGCGCCGATACACCGTCGCATCGTTGCCGTACGGCTGCGACGAGTACATGAAGTCGTTGCCGTAATGCTGGGCGTCGGACCCGACCCCGGCGATGACGGGCGTCCAACCTGAGCGCAGCGGCGGCGAAGCCGAAGAGCCGGCCGCACAACCCGCCAGTCCGGCAACCCCGGCCAGGAAAAGCATCGAGCGCCCGGTCTGAGCGACGCGGAACATAGGGGAATCCTTCAAGAGGTTCGAGCCGCCACCTGGTTCGGAAGCAACTTACCGGCCGCCTAGCGAGCGCCCTGAGGAGCCCTGGCGGCCAACTGTATCGGAAACTGTATGGTAAAGCCGCGCAGCCGGACTCGTGGACGCTCGTTTACGATTTCTTCACTTGTTGCTTTCTCTCTACAGGAGTCAAAAATGAAGAAATCGCTGCTGTACGCCGGCCTTGCCGCAGGCATCATGACGGCTGCGTGTAGCGGGAACGGCGCGTCGAACTTGATACCGAGCGCGTCGCTTCCCAGCTCGCTCAATTCACCTGCTTCGACGGAACGCGTCCCCCAGGGGTGGGCCGCCACGGCGACTCAAAGCGTTCCCATTAAGAACCTCCCGAGCGGACGGGTCCCCGACACGGCGCGGCTGCACGTGGTCGTCGGCCTCGCGATGCGCGATCGGGATGGCGCGGCGAGACTGATTCGCCGCCAGCACTCGCGCGGCGATGCATCCTTTCACCAGTGGTTGACGCCGGAGCAGTTCACCGAGCAGTTCAACCCCTCGCGTAGCCAAGCCGCCTCCGTTGCGGACTATCTCAAAGAGAAGGGTTTCGAGAGCATCAGCATCGAGCCCAACAATCTGATCGTCAGCGGCAGCGCCACGGTTTCGCGCGTTGAGGCCGCGTTCCACACGACGATCCACGGCACCCAGGCGAATGGAAAGCTCGTTTATGCCAACGTCAAACCGGCTCTCGTCCCGGACAAGTTCAAGGGACTGGTGGTGGCGGTACTCGGCCTAACCAACGCCTATCAAATGCAGCTTCATCTCGTGAAGTCGGATCATAAACTGGTGCCGATGACGGGCGGCACGCCCCCGCCGTGTCTCCAAGTCGTGAACGGCATCTGCATCGGCGGCGAATACGGTCCGCCACAGTACCAAGTCGCGTATGGTGCAACCAGCTGCCCCAAGACCTGCAGCACCGCCATCAAGACGTCGATCGCGGTCATGGCCGAAGGCAACGTGTCGCAGGTCGTGACCGATCTGCGTAGCGCCGAGGCGTTCTGGGGTCTTCCCCAGGTGCCATACTCCGTGGTGAAGGTCGGTGCGCCGAGCGCCGATACGTCCGGCGTCGACGAGTGGGACCTCGACACGCAGATCTCGAGCGGCTTCGCGCAAAAGGTCAAACATCTGTACGTTTACGACACGACGTCGCTCAGCGACTCCGATATCGCGCTCGAGTTCAGCAAGTGGGTTACCCAACACAAGGCCCAGGCCGGAAACGCCTCGTTCGGCGAACCGGAAGCCCTCGCGTATGCCGACGGATCGATGACGCTGGACGACGAGGAATTCAACCAAGCCGCGAGCCAGGGCATGACCATGTTCGCATCGACCGGCGACAGCGGCTCGGGCTGCCCGGTGCTGGTCAACACGGGCGTGTCAGTCGGCGGAACGCCCCAAGTCTGCTACCCCGCGTCGTCGCCCTACGTCGTCGCCGTCGGCGGCACGACGCTGGACACCAACGCGGTCGGCAACGAGCCGGGCTCCTACTACGGCGAGCACGTGTGGATCGGGACCGGCGGCGGCTTCAGCGCGTTCGAATCCCCGGGATATTGGCAGGCCAACGGCATCTGCGCGGAGTGCACTTCGGGTAACGTGAGGGGCGCGGCCGACATCGCGATGTGCGCCGACAACAACGGATGCCCGATGGACGTCTTCGTCAACGGCACCCAAACGGGCATTGGCGGAACGAGCCTGTCGTCGCCGATGTCGATGGGACTATGGGCACGCCTCGAGACGCAGTTCCAAAACAAGCTCGGATTCGCTGCACCCGTGTACTACGGCGTCTACGGATACTACGAGCCGTGCCCGATGACATCCAAGGCGTGCGTGCCGGCTGGCGAACCGGGTGACGATACATCCGCGCAGCCGCCGGACACGACGGCTCCGATCGGTGGTTTCAACGACATCCTATACGGCTCCAACGGCATCCCAAGTGCCGCCGCTCCGGGATGGGATGAACCCACGGGTCTCGGATCGATCAACTACTACCAGATGCAACAGGACATCACGAACTCGATCTTCCCTGGCTAACTCCGAGAGGGAGCAACAGAGGAGGCGGCGCAGAGGCAGCGTCGCCTCCTCGCTTTTAGATGAGGCAGGTGACGACGGCGTGCGCCGGCGGCGGCCTTCCATTCGCTTGGCGTCGAAGCGCGCGGCGGACTCGGCCTCAAGGCCGGGGCGGTTCATCGCTTCGGCAAGCTCCGCCACTTGCGACGGAGCGTAAGTACCGCGCCGGTCCGTTTGGCGGGCGACCCGCCTAACTTGGTGTGAAGTATCCGTAGCTCACGGTCAGGGTGTTGGGAACGGCGCTGCCTCTGATTCCGCGCACCTTGCCGTTGCGGTCGAACGCGAAAGTGAGGAGACCCGGCTGTACGTCCGGATCGTCAAACCACAATAGGAACGAGTCGCCGGAATAATGGCTCAAGTGTCCGGCGTAGCCGTTCGGACCGATGGCTGCGCGTAGCGATCCCGCATCGACGCTCACCCGCAGCGGCCCGTACAACCGGCTCACGTAAATTCCGGCGTAGGCGTTGAGATGATGACCGAGCGTCTTCGCATCCGCAGGTGGGTTCGGCCGATCGACGAGCGCATTCCAAGCCTGCTGTTCTTTGCGGATTTGGGCCTGAAGATCGACGCCGGACGGCCCGAGGTAGCGCTCCAAAAACTCCGCTCGAATGGCTTCCGGAAACGTCGTCAACTGCTTATTGGCGAAGACGGCGATTCCGACGTCTTTCTCCGGAATCAAGGTTACGATGGCCCGCACGCCGTTCACCGCGCCGTTCTTTTCGATGACGCGGTACTGCAGAAAATGGTAACTCTCGCAGCCAAGTCCGGCGGCGTAATTCGGATCGGTCAGCGGCCCGCCGGTTCCCATAACCATGCTCGCCGCAAAAATTTGATCGACGGTTGCAGGCTTGAGAATTCGCTTGCCGTCGTAGGATCCGCGAGCGAGCAGCATCTGCATCCATTTCGCGATATCGGCGCCGGTAGAGACCATCGCGCCCGCGCCGCTGAATGTGTCGACATTTTCGACCGGCATCACGGATCCATCGATGTTGTGCGGGAAGCTGTAATTTTGATCTTGCTTCAGCGTGGCCGACGAAGGTCCGCTGCGGGTCATGCCGAGCGGCGTTAAGATATCTTGTTGCAAGAGCTCGGGCGGCGTTAGCCCAACGCTATGTGCGGCGGATTGTTGACCGAGGAAAATTCCAAAATTCGAGTATGCGTACAGGGCGCGAAAACCGTGATCGAAGGTGAGGTAGCGTGCGCGATGTACGAGCTCGGCGCTGCTCAGCCCGAATCGGGTGAGGATGTCGCCGCCGTATGCGGGCAGGCCGCTGCGCATCGCGAAGAGATCGCGCAGCGTCACCCACTTCGTCGCATAGGGTTCCGCTAATACGAGTCCAGGATTAAATGATCGAACGGGCCGATCCCAGTCGATAACGCCACGATCGACGACGGTTCCGACGGCGGTAGCGGCTACGAATTTGCTGACTGAGCCGATCTGAAAGCGTGTATCTTGGTCGACCGGCGCGCCTCCGCCGGCCTCGCGGACGCCGTAGCCTCTGATGAATATCGGGCCGTTCGGCCCCGCAATCGCGACGACCGCCCCAGGGACACCGTATTCACGCAGCTTTCGCGATACGAATTGATCGAAGGTCGCGCCGTTGACCACCCGCGGCAACGGATCGTCGGCGCGGCCCAACTGCGGCACGGCAAGTATGCCTGCGATCAGCAGTAAGCCAAGAAGCCATTTCAACATGCCGATACCTATCCATTTGCGGCCCTGATACTCCTACGGCGTAGAGCGGCCCAGATTCTCGATGCCGTAGTGTTTGAACGCCGGCCAAAGCTGCGGCAGCGACGGATGCATGCCGCGGCATAAGACGATGGGCCGATCGCGCTCGTACGGCATCGCGTAGGGCGATGTGCCGAACGTAGCGACGACGCGCGCCGAGTCGCAGATTCTCGACCACTGCGCGGGATCGACGTTCACGGCAAGCACGACCGAACCGTCATAGCCGCGCGGACCCCACAGGTAGTAGTTGTTGTTGCCGCTGAGCGCGGGCGGGAGTCCATAGCCGTAAAAATCGATCGCCGCTGCTTCGCCGTAGTTCGAGGCAAAAATCGCGGCCTTTGCGCGATCGGCCGGCGGCAGGGCGCCGTACGCGTCCTCGACGGCGCGCGCGAGGCCCTGCCAGCCGAATTCGTCTGAGAGCATCTGCATCAGCGGCGCACCGACGCCGGCCGCTTCGATCGGACGCGGCCGCGGATGCATGTTGTCCATCATCGTCTTGAGGCGGTCCGGCGGCAGGACCGGCAGCACGAGCGGAAGCGAGAACGCGCCGTTTGCAGCGATGAGCACCGCCCACAGCGCGACGAGCCAGCGCGGCAGCCGCGTGCACGCCGCGGCGCCCAGCGCGAACATCGTCGGATAAGCGCCCGCGAGATAGTAGCTCTTGCCGTGCGTAACCAAAATGAAGATCGCCATCGCGACGAAAGCGATCGACACGAAACGAAACCGTGCGAGCCGCGCCGAGGCGAACGGCGCGACGATCGCCGCAACCCAGAGCGGCGCCAGGACCATGTTCACCGCCAGGATCTGGTCGAGTGTGAAGTAGAGCGGCGTCCCGGTAAAGTTTCCGACGTTGTCGTTGCGGACCAGCTCGAGGAACGGAAACCCGTGCACGGCTTGCCAAATCACGTTCGGCACCGCAAGCATCACAAAAATCAGCGAGCCGATCCAAAAATCGCGAGAGCGAAGCGCCGATCGCGGGCCCGCCAGCGCGAGTCCGAGTGCCAGCCAGAGCGCCCAAAAGAAGGCGCCGTACTTCGCCTCAAAGGCGAGCCCGGCAATCGCGCCGGCCCACCAGAACGCGCGCGGTTCGGCCAGCAGCAGTGCCCGCACGAGGAAGTAGGCGATCAGCGTGAAGGCGATCGGCTCGAAGGTCGACGTCGAGAGCGTTGCGGTCATCGCCGTCACGAGCGTCGCACTGGCCGCCGCGACCGCGGCGAGCCAGGCGCCGCGGGTGCTCGCGCCGAGCAGTTGCGCCAGCATCACCGTGACCGGCACGAGGAGCGCGGCGGCTAACACCGCCGGAAGGCGCAGCAACCAGAGATTGATTCCGGCGGATTGCGTCAGCGCCGCGAGCAAAGGAATCAGCGGGGGTTGATCGACGTAACCGAACGCCGGGTGCCGCCCGCAGATAATAAAGTAGAGCTCGTTTCGGAACGCGCCGTACTGCGTCGCCACCGCGAAGTGCACCACCGCGACGATTGCCGCGACGCTCCACGCCGCCCAGGCGGCGCCCCTCGACATGCCGCGCAGTACGCCGCCGGCGCTGCACCGTCCCCCTCGCTTGCTAAAACGGGTGCTGGACAGTCGGCGCCGGTGGCGCCATAATACGGTCATGACGCACAAGACACACGAGCCTCACGACCATGCCCATGCCGGCGGGTGCGGACACTCGAGCGTGCAGCACGATAACCACACCGATTTTCTGCACGACGGCCATATGCACCACGGACACGACGGTCACTTCGACGAGCACGAGCTCGCCGCGTCGGGCAAAAACCCAGCCGATTGCAGTGACGGACACGACTGTGACGTGCATGAAACGGCCCATCGCCACACGGCAGGATGCGGGCACGAGGCGGTGCCGCACGCCGGACACCTCGATTACGTCGTCCGTGGGCACCTGCACAATCAGCACGGTGCACACTGCGACGATCACGGCGCGATCAAAGTTAGCTAGACACCGTAGGCTGCATACATGTCCATCATCGAGCGCGATGCGCTGCTTCACTTCGCCCATTTCATCTGCATTTTCTTGCTCGCCGGCCTCTTGGCCGGCGAGGCGTTCGTGCTGAAGAAAGCACTGTCGCTCGCAGGCATAACGCAACTTCAAGACATCGATCGATACTACGGGATTTCCGCCGGCCTGGTTATCATAACGGGCTTATTGCTGGTGTTCTTCGGGGCGAAAGGCCCCGCATATTACGCGCACAACGCGATCTTTTGGGTGAAAATGGCGATCTTCGTGAGCATCGCGTTGATCTCGATCGTACCGACACGCACATTTTTAGGCTGGAACCGGCGCCAGACGGCCGACGGATCAATCGTCCTGGATGATAGCGAGTATCGGCGGCTGCGGACCTTGCTCTGGATCCAGATCGGCCTCTTCGTATTCCTGCCGCTCTGCGCGGCACTGATGGCGAACGGTATATCGGCTTAGGCGCGGGCGCTACATCGGACAGCGTTCGAAGGTGTCAACGGTGGTTGTTCATCTGATCGACGGGACGTACGAACTCTTCCGCCATTTTTACGGGCTGCGGCGTTTCAGCAACGGTAAGGACCGCCGTTTCGGGGCGGTTGTTGGTGTGCTCAATACCGTGCTCCACATGATCGGCGACGGAGCCACGCACTTGGGGGTCGCGACCGATCACGTTATCGAGTCCTTCCGTAATGAGCTTTGGGACGGGTATAAAACCGGTCAGGGAATCGACCCCGCGCTCCTCGCACAGTTCGATCCCCTCGAGGAGGCGCTGCGGGCCATGGGGATCACCGTCTGGGCGATGGTCGAGCTCGAGGCAGATGATGCGCTGGCCTCCGCCGCCGCTATCGCGTCGAACGATCCTGGCGTGCAGAAGATTTGCATTTGGACACCGGATAAGGATCTCGCGCAATGCGTGCGTGGGGACCGCATCGTGCAAATGGATCGCAGAAATAAGGTGATCCGGGACGCTGACGGCGTGCGAGCTAGATTTGGGGTGAACCCGGAGCTGATACCCGACTATCTCGCGCTCGTTGGCGATGCCGCGGACGGTTATCCCGGCATCCCGGGCATCGGACCGAAGGGAGCGGTAGCTCTCCTGACGCGCTATGGCAGAATCGAACGATTTCCGCCGCAGGTGCTCGGTGAGCGTCACCAAGTTGCGCTCTTATTCAAGGAACTCGCAACCCTCCGAACCGATGCTGCACTATTTGCAAGTGTCAACGAGCTAGAGTGGCGTGGACCTACTCCGCAATTCCCTGCCGTGTGCGAGCGGCTTGGCGCGCCCGAGCTCCTGGCGCGTCTGAAGGGCCGAGCTCCGCATGCGGTGGAATGATTGGAGGCAGCTTCAGACGGAGAAATCAAGTGTGCGGATGGAAGCCCGAAGGTTGGCATAGCGTTACGCCGCGTCTCGTGGCTCGCGATCCCGCAGGGCTCGTGCGGTTCCTGAACGACGCTTTCGGCGCGAGCGGCGAGTACACGAGCGACGTGCCGTCGGAGATTCGAATCGGTGACTCGATGGTGATGATCAGCGGCGAAGGGCCGCGCCAAGTGACTTCGAGCTTCCTCTATCTCTACGTAGAGGATGCGGACGTGGCGTACCAGCGCGCGATAAAGGCTGGAGCGAAATCGATCGAAGAACCGGCCGATATGCCCTACGGCGACCGTCGCGGGATGATCGAAGACCCGGGCGGTAACGTCTGGCAGATCGCAACACGCCAAAGGCGCTGATTCCGCAGGTAACACATGGGGCTACGCAGTAGCCCCCTCGCTCGCCACAGTGTTTTTCTCGCTTCTGCGAAAGGAAAGGTCAATGCCCAATCCGTTCGTCCACGTAGAGCTGGCCACCAACGACCTCCGCAAGGCTCGGGAATTCTACAAGAATCTGTTCGATTGGAAGCTCGAAGACATGCCGATGGCTGACGGCGACACGTACACGATGGTCGAAGTTGGCGAGAACGATTACGGTGTCGGTGGCGGCATGATGAAGGCTCCGATGCCGGGAATGCCGTCGAACTGGATGGCATATGTCTCAGTCGACGATGTCAAGGCCGCCACAGAAAAAGCGAAATCGCTCGGCGCTACGGTGATTAGAGACATCACACCGGTACCGGAGATGGGCTCATTCAGCATCATCAGCGATCCGACGGGCGCGGTTCTGGGCCTGTGGAAGTCCGATCGGTAGTCTGAACTACGCGAGGGTAGCGCTGATCGGTCTTCGAACCCGTGCGGTCCTTGCGATTGGGAAGCTTTCTTCCGGCGGCTCTGCTGATTCTCGCCAGCCTTGGCGCCACCGCCACGCCGACGCCTCAGGATGACGAGGCTGCGGTACGCGCACGGGCCGCGCGCGTAACGATCGTTCGTGATGACTGGGGAATCGCTCACGTACATGGACCGACCGATGCCGACGCGGTGTTTGGGATGGCCTACGCTCAGGCCGAAGACGATTTCAATCGCGTGGAGACCAACTACCTCGAGGATCTCGGCTGGCTCGCCGAGAGCGACGGCGCCTCCGCGATCTACAACGATCTGCGCGCGAAGCTGTTTATCGACCCCAACGACCTCAAGACGAAGTATCGCGCCAGCCCAAAGTGGTTGCGCGCGCTGATGGACGCGTGGGCGGACGGCCTCAACTTCTATCTCGCAACACATCCGAACGTCCACCCGCGTGTGATAACCCACTTCGAACCGTGGATGACGCTCAGTTTCTCCGACGGCACCATCGGCCCCGACATCGAAGACGTCGATCTCTCTCGGTTACGCGCGTTCTATGGCGCCGGGCGCGTTTCGAAAGCCGCAGCACTCACACATCGATCATCGCTCGGCGGCTTCGGCTCGAACGGCATCGCGATCGCACCGAAGAACACGGTCGACGGTCACGCTCTGCTGCTGATCAATCCCCACACCACGTTCTTCTTCCGCTCCGAGCTGCAGATGTCGAGCGATGAGGGCCTTGACGCGTACGGTGCCGTAACGTGGGGGCAGTTCTTCATCTATCAAGGCTTCAACGCGCACGCCGGTTGGATGCATACCTCAAGCGGCGTCGACAACGTCGACCAGTATGCCGAGACGATCGTCCGGCGGGACGGCCGGCTCTTCTACCGCTACGGCGGCGAGCTGCATCCCGTGACGGTAGCGAGGATCGTCGTGCCGTATCGCACCGCCGGGGGATCGCTCGCGCGCAAGACTTTCACCGTCTACCGCACCCGACACGGGCCGATCGTCGCATCGGAAAACGGCAGGTGGATCGCGGAAAAGTTGATGTACCGTCCGGTGGAAGCACTGGAGTCGGGCTTCTTGCGAACGAAGGCGACCGATTACACATCCTTCTATCGCATCGCGCAGCTGCGCGCCAACTCGTCCAACAACACGATCTTCGCCGACGACAAGGGCGAGATCGCGTTCATGATGACCGACTTCGTCGCGCGTCGCGATGATCGGTTCGACTATACGAAACCCGTCGACGGGTCAAATCCGGCGACCGACTGGCGCGGGATGCTGTCGCTGGACGAGGAGCCGGACGTCGTCAATCCGTCGACGGGCTGGGTCTTCAACACCAACGACTGGCCGTATTCGGCGGCTGGTCCGGCGAGTCCGAAGAGAAGCCGCTATCCCAAGTACATGGATACGGCCGGCGAAGATGCGCGCGGTGTTCATGCGACGATGCTGCTTAGCGGGCGTCACGACTTCACTCTCGAGCGGCTGCGCGCGCTCGCGTTCGATCGCGATCTGCCGTTCTTCCGTTCGCTCGTACCGTCGTTGGTTCGCGCTTATGACGGGTTGCCGGCGACTGACGCGCTCAAAACGAGGCTCGCCGGGCCGATCGATGCGTTGCGTTCCTGGGACTATCGCTGGTCGGACGAATCGATCGCGACGGCGCTTGCCGCGTTCTGGGCGAAGGCGCTCTCCAATGAAGCGGGCTCGGTCGACCTGCGCGCCTTGCTCGCGACCGCGCCGCAGCGGAAGCTCAGATCGTTCGCGTTCGCGGTGGGCCGCGTCTCTGCCGATTTCGGAACCTGGCGAACGCCGTGGGGTCAGATCAATCGATTCCAGCGCTTGACCGACGACATCAAGCCGCGCTTCGACGACGCGGCCCCGAGCATTCCAGTGCCCTTCGTCGCGGGCGATTGGGGTTCGCTGGCGGCTTTCAACGCCGCGCTGGGTTCGCACACGAAGAGGTGGTACGGTAACGACGGAAACACGTTCGTCGCGGTGGTCGAGTTCGGCAAGCGCGTTCGCGCGATCGCGGTGTCCCCCGGCGGTGAAAGCGGGGACCCGCGCTCGCCGCACTTCGACGATCAGGCGGTGCGCTACAGCACCGGCAGCCTCCGATCTGTCTACTTCTATCCCGACGAGCTGGCGGGACACGTCGAGCGAACCTACCATCCCGGCGAATAGCTAGCATATGGAGACGAAAGCATGACAAGAGCTTCGTATTGGGGGATAACTCTGCGCCAGGCCGCGCTAATCGCCGGCTTTGCGTACCTGTTGGATCCCGTCAGTTACGCGGAGTTTACGCTCTACCCCAAACTCGTCATTCCCGGACATATCGAGCAGACCGTCGCGAACATCACGGCTCACGGCGGAACGTACGTCGCCATGACCCTCTGCTATTTCGTCAATTTCGTCGAGGACATCGTCATTGCGTGGGCACTCTACGTGCTGCTCGCGCCAGTCAACCGATCGCTTTCGCTGTTAGCGGCCTGGTTGAGGTTGGTATACGCGGCCCTCGCGCTCGTCGCTACGCTGAATTTAGTGACCGTCTACCGCGTGCTCAACACGCCCGAGTATGCGAGGATCTTCGGACCGGGGCCGCTGCGAGCTCAGGTTGCCCTGCTGCTCCATTCGTTTCGCTACGGCTACTCCTTCGTCTTGATTATCTTCGGCATGCACTTGTGTTTGCTGGGTTACTTGATGTTTCGATCGGGTTACACCGGATGGGTTTCAAAGGCCGTCGGCCTGCTGCTCGTCATCCCGGGCATCGGCTGGATCGTCTATGAGTTGGGGCCGTACCTCTACCCCGGCGCGAACCTAGACTGGCTGTTTTATACGTTCTTCGGGGAGCTCGTCTTCATGCTTTGGCTCTTGATCGCGGGCTGGAGGCTCAAGGAGCCCGCGAGCCCTACGGATTTCACGCGATAGCAGTCACCTTGGGTCGTCGATGAGAGATCGGCGCCGTCAGCGATTCGATATGGTCGAGCATTGCGTCGACGGCGGACTCGAGCGGCTTCGTGTTGCGTCTGAGCTGCGTCAACAGCAATCCGCCCTGAACGGCTGCCAGAAGTGCCGTCGCTAACCGGTCGGGGTCGGCGTCCTTACGCAGTTCGCCGCGGGCGTGCATTGCGCGCAGACCGCTTCGGATACCGTCCTCCCAGCGGGCGAAAGCGCGATCAAGGTCGACGCGGAACTCCGGCCACGTTTCAGCGATCTCGGTGGAAAGCGATCCAAGCGGGCAGCCTCCTTCACAACGCAGCCCGCGTTGAATCCGGATGAGCAGATCGCGCCACCGCCGCAAGGCTCGCATGCTATCGAGGCGGCCGAGAAATTCCGCCTGAGCTTCCAGCACCGCATCAGTTTGGTATGCGATCACGGCACGCACCAGTGCCATCTTGTCTTTGAAGTAATGGTAGAGCTGCGAGGAGCTCACTCCGGCGGCGTCGCGAACCTCCTCCGTCGTCGTTCCCGCGACTCCCCGCTCGGCAATGAGTTGCGCCGCCGCCGCGACGACGCGGTCGCGCGTCGCCCGTCCTTTGGGCGTCAGCTTGCGGCCGCCGGCCGCGTCGGTCTTCACGCGCACAGCATAGCATATTTTGGAGTTGATAATCCAATTCCCAGGTCCTATATTTGGATTGACCAGTCCAACTTCTGGTTCGGAAGGCCCATGAACACCAACACTCATCAGGATCTCAGCGGCAACACCGCCCTCGTCACCGGGGCGACCAGCGGCATCGGTAGAGCGACTGCGCTTGAGCTGGCGCGCCGCGGAGCTCGCGTACTGGTTTCAGGACGGGATGCGGAACGCGGTCAAGCCGTCGTCGGGAAGATCAGGGCCGACGGCGGCGAGGCGGAGTTTTTGAAAGCCGACTTGGGCGACGCCGACTCAACGCGCGACCTGGCTCGGCTCGCGCTGCAGCTCGCCGGAAGCGTCGACATCCTCGTAAACAATGCCGGCATTTTCCCGTTCGGGCCGACAGCCGAGGCCAAGCTCGACACCTTCCACGACGTGTACGCAACCAATGTCAGAGCACCGTTTATTCTCGTCGGGGAGCTAGCGCCGAAGATGGCCGACCGCGGCAAGGGCGCAATCGTGAACGTCAGCAGTATGGCCGGCGATTTTGGGATCGCGGGGATGGCGCTCTACGGCTCGAGCAAAGCCGCGCTGAATTTGCTCACGAAAGCCTGGGCAGCCGAATTCGGCCCTATGGGCGTGCGTGTGAATGCGGTGAGCCCTGGCCCCACGCGCACCGAGGGAACGGCAGGCTTTGAAGACGGCGTCGCCCAACTTGCGGCGGCGGCACCGGCCGGGCACCCCGCAACGCCCCAGGAGATCGCCGATGCGATCGTCTATCTCGCGTCCGATAACGCAAGCTTCGTTCACGGAGCCGTGCTTCCGGTGGACGGTGGCAGAACGGCAGTATAAGAACCATGAAAGCCGTTAAGATTCCCGACGCCGATCATCCGATAACGATCGAGCCCAGTGCCGGGCGCGTGCGCGTGCTGGCAGGCGGCAGAGTCATCGCCGATTCGCGCAATGCTTTGGCGTTGCGCGAAAGCGACTATCCGGTCGTGCACTACATTCCGCGTGCCGACGTCGACATGACGTTATTGGCACGCACCGACAACGCATCGTATTGTCCCTACAAGGGGGATGCCAACTATTACAGCATCCTGCCCGGCGGCGACCGTGCGGTCAACGCCGTGTGGACCTATGAGGCGCCTTACGACGCCGTCGCCGCGATCAAAGACCATCTTGCCTTCTATCCCGACCGCGTCGAGGCGATCGAGCTAGCGACGGCCTCGCGCGAAGCATGAAACTTAGCGCGGAGGATCGGGCCACGCTTCGCCGCGCAAGTACGCATCGCGCAGGCGCTCGCGAATGACGTCCAGCCATTCATCGTAGACCTCGGGCAACAGGTCGCCGCGGTAGAGGTCGATCGCTTCCGCGAGCCGGTTGGGATCGCCCGCGTCCTGCTCGAACGCCTCGACGTCGATCCAGACGCTCGCCGCGGGATTCCACGCAACCTTATCGGTATCGATCGTGACGTACCGTTCCACGGGTTGCGGCAGCACCTTGGCGAGCTCGCTCAGCGTCGCTCGAAGCTTCGCTCGTGCGGAGCCCTCGTCGTCGTCGGGATAGAGCAAAAAAGCGAGGTACTCGCGCGAGACGGCGCTGCTGCGATGAAGCAAGAGATACGCGAGAACTTGCAGCGACTTACGGGGTGTCGCGAGTGCGACCCGTTCGCCGTCCAGAGCGACTTCCAGATGACCGAAGAGCCGAACGTCGAGATGCCCGCGCGCCTTGACTCGCGGCGGGCGAATCAGGCCGGCCTTCGCAACGGCCTTGTCCACAATCCGGATAGGGGTTCGGCCGCCGACGACGGCGCTCCCTCGGAGCCGGACGAGGCCGCTTAATCGCTCTCTCACTCTAGCTTAATGGGCGGCTAATCGCGACTCCATGCTTGCTCCGGCGGATTCGGCTTCAATAAGAACCTGGAAGGAGCCGGCAATGACAAACAAGTTCATCAGCGTGATTTCCGTGAGAGTGATTTCTGTAGTTGCACTCGTGGCTGCACTCGTAGGAGGTATACTCACGAGTGCGCTTAGGACTCCGCACGAACAGGCGCCTAACAGAAACAGGCCACATGCAGCTGGGCCAGGCGTAGTCCGCGTGAGCCTCGTCGATGGTTCGGCCGTCGTTCAGCGCGGCGGCAGCCGCGTGCAGACGATCGCGGTACGCAACGCGCCGATGCTTCCGGGCGACTATATTTCGACTGGTAACACGTCGCGCGCCGAGCTCCAGTTCGACGGCTACACGGCCGTTCGCCTCGGGGGGAACGTCCAGGTGCGCATCGTCAGCAACGACCCGAATAACCGCGAGGTGCAGCTGGCGGATGGAACCATCGAGATCGGTATGGTGCGCGACGCTGGAGCGATGCAGATCGACACGCCTTCGGTTACCGTTCGCGCGCAAAACGCCGGCGACGTTCGTGTCTCGATCGCCGCGGACGGCTCGAGTTGGATCACCGCGCGGCGCGGCGGCGTCGACATAGTTACGCCGAAGCAAGCCTACACGCTCGCAACGGGCAGAACGCTGAGCGCGCGCGGCTCGGCATCCAACCCCTCGATTACAGACGGTGCCGAAGTCGCATTCGACTCCTTCGACGACTTCAACGCGAAGCGTGACAACGCGATGGTGGCCGCGCTGAGCGCGAGCCCGAACTTGAATCCCAGCATCGCCGGTTACGAAAATCTGAATGACTACGGCCAGTGGGAAGCCGTCGCCGGCTACGGACGGTCGTGGATGCCGAACGAGCCGGCCGGCTGGGTGCCCTATCGCAACGGCTCTTGGACCTGGGAGGGTGGATACGGTTGGACGTGGGTAGGCTCCGAGCCGTGGGGCTGGACGCCGTATCACTACGGCAACTGGTACTACTGCGACTGCGGTTCTTCGGGCTGGGCCTGGCTGCCGCCGTCGTCCACCGCTACGCTGTCTTGGTCGCCTGCACTCGTGGGGTTCTTCGGATTCGATGTCGCGTCTACGGGCGGACCCAATAACTGCGGAGGGAACTACGGCTACGCTCCGAGCAGCTCCGGCGGTCCCGTTGCCGAGACCGCAAACGCTGCAGCGCCACCACCTGCTGCTCCCACTGCTCAGACTGCTCCGTCTGCGCCGTATAGCTCGGGCGCGCCCGCCCAGTATGGCGAAGGCGGCCCTTCTCAGGGGAGCCCGTACGGCGAGGGCGGCCCCGGGCCGGGCTATCCGGCCGCAAACGGCTACCCCTATCCATATATCGGGTGGGTCCCGGTCGCGCCCTATGAACCCTTCTATCCGTGGTATCCCGGCTGGGCCTGGCTCGGCTTTGGGTGGGGCTACGGCTACCCGGCGGGCTTTGCGACCAACGTCGTAAACGTCACCAACATCACGAGGATCTACCGCAACTTCCGCCACGGCGGTGCGACCGGTACCACGATGCGCCACTTCCGTCACGGGACGGTTCACGGGCACACCGTTGCGGTGACGCCGCGCGACCTCGGACGCCATGTCGGAACAATTCACGGAGCGCTCCCGGTCAAACCGACGCGCAATAACTTGGCGTTCTCACACGGGACGGTGCGCGCACCCGTGACGTTCTCCAAGGCCTTCAACTCACCACGCTTCGCGCTGCACGGGATGCCTGCCGCGCGGACTTCGGTCGCGCACGGATCCGTGAGCCGTCACCTGAATGCTCCAGTAGCACGCATGAATGCGCCGGTGACTCGCATGAACGCGGGCGGGCATGCCACGGCGCGCGCCGAGATGAGCCATGCCACGGCTCCGGTCACTCGCATGAACGAGCCGACGACGCGCGCGAACGCGTCGGTGACGCGTGAGAACGCGGCCGCGTCCCGTCAGTTCGAAGCCACTCGGCGTGGAAACGCGTCGGTGACGCGCGAGAATGCGGCAGCCGCTGTCCGTGAGAATGCTGCGCCGGTGACCCGCGGCGAGAACAGGGCGATGCGCGAGAATGCCGAGACTATGCGCCAAGTCCAAGCTAGCCGCAGCGACTTCGCGCCTACCACATCGTGGGACCGTTTCAATACAACGCGCGGCGACGCACGCTCGGCCCAACTACGAGCCGGTTCGGAGGGTGCGACGCCAGCTAGGGGTATACGCGGGAGCGAAGTCTCGGCGCCTGGCGAAGCTGGGCGAGAAGAACGGGCGCCCTCCGATTCATGGGGCCGCTTCTCGACCTCGCGCGGCGAATCGTACGGAAGCGCGCGCGGTGAACCGTATGGGAGCGCCCGCGGCGAACCGTATGGGAGCGCCCGCGGCGAACCGTATGGGAGCGCCCGCGGCGAATCCTACGGAGGCTCACGCAACCCGTATGCCGAGCGTGAATCCGCGCCGTCTTACGAGCGCGAGACACCCTCGTACTCGCGCGGACAGTACGCTAATCCCTACTCGCGCGAATCGTATCCGTCGTACTCGCGCGGATCGTACCCGTCGTACTCGCGCGGATCGTATCCGTCGTATCCGCGCGAGTCGTATCCGTCGTCCCCGCGCGGATCCTATCCGTCGTATCCGCATGGTTCGTCCGGGTCCGCTCCTTCGTACCCGCGGGGCAACTGGTCACCGCCGCATTCATCGGGCGGGGGTGGCGCCGGCGGCGGCGGCGAGCGTCACGGCGGGGGAGGCCGACCGCCTCAGTAGCCACGGTAATACCGGCCGGCGTCCCCCGCGAGCAGCTCCGTTGGGCCCGCGGGGGTTAGCCGTCGCCCGATCGGGGGAAGAACATCAGATTGGAGGTACACCTCGATGGGCAGAGGTCGCATCTCGTTGCTATTGCTCGGACTGGCACTGACGTTCACCGCCTCCACCGCGACCGCACAGAACGCCGTCAACGCGACCGGTAACTGGAGCGTTACCCCAAGTGGCGAATCGTTAGCGAACGGCACCGTGAGGCTGCGGCAAGACGGATTGGCGATTACCGGTGCGTACGGGCAGACGGGAAGAATCGAGGGCAAGTTCGAGCCCGGTACGCTTCAAGTCGATGGGAATTGGAGCGACACGCGCGGTAGCGGCTGGATGACGATCGTCTTTGCGGCCGACGGGAGAAGATTTTCCGGCGAATGGGGGCGGCCCGGCAGTAGGCCGAGCGGACACTTCGAGGGCGTCCGCGCCGCCTATCCCAGCGTATCCGGACTCTTCTACGTTAACGTAACCGGTAGCGGTGAGTTTACGGCGCGCCGTATCAGCCTACACCAGTTGGCGTTAGATGTCGTCGGCAACTATGGGCCGGGAACACAGGTCAGCGGCAGCATGGCGACCGACGCCAACTCGTTTGCCGGTACGTGGAAGAGCCCCAGCTCGAACGGTTGGATCAAACTTCAGTTTGCCGATGACAGCAAGAGCTTTCAAGGCACGTGGGGCCTGGTCCCCGGCACGGAGCCGGCCGGACAAATCACCGGAAGCGTCGTCGACACCGCACAGCTCGGCGTTAAGGGACTCTGGCAAATCGCTTCGAGCGGCGCGACATTCAGCGGCGATGTGCTCAAACTCGATCAAAACGGTCAAGCCGTAACAGGTGCGTTCAAAAACGGACGCCTACAGGGAACGCTTCCGCGCGGATCGCAGTCGCTGTTCGGCACCTGGAGAGACTCGCATGGAACCGGAGTCTTCGAGCTCAAGTTTTCCTCGGATGGAATGAGTTTTCGAGGCACGTGGACGCGGAAGAATAAAAATAGCGGCAGCGTCATCGGCAAGCGCGTCATCGCCGCGACGCCGGCCCTGCGCTAGTAGGCCAAGAGTCAGCGCAACGCTGGGATGGTCGGGGCCAAGAGAGGCCTCCGGTATTGCCACCGCCCGCACAAGAAGCGGCTCCGCCTCTGCGACATGATAAAGCGTCATCGATCGGGGATGTGAGATAATCGCTGCTGAACGCTTGCATCGGAGGCGTAATAAATGGAGAACGCTCGATATCGAACTTCCGATGAGCTCGAGATTAAGGCAGCGTTGAAAAAATTCATCGCGTCGTACGAAAGCAACGATCAAGGAGGCATTCTCTCGCTCTTTTCACCCGACTTCGTCGACATGTCTGCGGGCGAGCCGACTCGGCAAGGCACTGCGGCCAAGGAATGGCTGCTGCGAAAGGTCGCACAAGTGCATGCCGAATTCATACCACGCCTCAAAATCAACGTCCATAAAGTTGAGGTTTCCGGCGATTTGGCATATCAGCGAGGAGATCTCGTCGTGACGCTCGTGCCACGGACCGGCGGGGACACTTTCTACATTCGGCAGCGCTTTTTGGAGGTCTGGCGACGGGGGCCTAATGGTTGGAAGAGCGTCGCCGGAATGGACAACGAGTGATGGTGCCGGTCCTACCGCGCGTGAATCCCAAGTTTGCCGCAGCACTCGACCGAGTGCGCGCCGCCGCGAACTCGATCGTTAAGTTACACTCTTCTTCTGACAGCGGTCCCGGCTAGGCGCGCGTGTCGAACCTCCAACAGAGTTGGACTGCGGACGACGCTCGCGTTGCGCCCGCGGACGCGTACGTTGCAAGCCCAGCCGCGTTGCATTCATCGCTTAGGACCCACATTCCGTAACAGCCGCGATCGCGAGCAACCTCGGCGAGTTTCCTGACCAACGCGACGCCGTAACCTCGACGCTGGAATCGTCTTTCGAGCTCGCGTTCCTCGCCCGGACCCAAACGTCTGATCCTCAATGGCATCCTTTCGTCTGTGCGTGCACGAGGAAGCTTGGGTTGCTTGACGCCCTACCCTATTCAAGGGTCCTCTTTCCTTAACGGGAAACGGTCGCTTGAACTCAAATCTAGTGACTTCCTCAAGACTCGCTATTCTCTGGAGGTTTGCGTGTGCCGCACTAATGTTAGGTCCCTATGGGTAGTGGTCGCCGCGGTCATCGCCGTTGGGACGGCGGCATGTTCGAGCGGGCGATCGATGCTGCCCGGCGTCTCTCAACAATCGCTGGAGGCTTTGGAAAAGAGCCATGCCGGACATTTTGCCCGCATCGCTAACCAACCGCCGGTCGGGATGGTGATGGAGTGGTTGCTGACCGACGGTTCTGTTCTCGCGCAGAGCAATCAGTGGACCACCTGGTACCGTTACGTTCCGGACGCGAAAGGCAACTATAGCGACGGCACGTGGAGTCAGGTCGCCTCCCTTCAGTACCCTTACGGACCCCTTTACATGGCTGCCGACGTACTCGCCGATGGGCGCTTGGCCATTAGCGGTGGTGAATACAATACACCCGGGAACGGCTATGATCTTCAGCTCACCAATCTCGGCGCCGTTTACGATCCGGTGAAGAACACGTGGACGCCGCTCGGCCACCCGACGGGGTGGAACAATATCGGCGACTCTCCGTCGAGCGTACTGCCGAACGGCAAAATGCTGGTAGGAGATAAGCTCCTTACTGCGGATGCGACCCTCGATCCGAAGACGCTGGCCTGGACACTCGTCGGCGATTCCGGCAAATCCGACTTCAATGCCGAGGAGGGATGGACGCTTCTTCCCAACGGCATGATTCTTACCGCCGACGTCAAGAATGCGCCCAATTCGGAAATCTACAATCCCGCGACCGGCACGTGGACGAGCGCCGGCTCGACGATCGTGGACCTGCACTCGCCGTCGCCGTACGGCTGTCTCATGTACGGCCCAAGCGAATGCTACTATCCGCCGGGTGAGATCGGGCCCGCGATTCTCCGCCCCGACGGAACGGTCTTCTACACCGGATCCTACACAAAAACCGGCGGAGCCGGCCACACGGCGATCTATAACACCGCGTCGGGCAAGTGGACGGTTGGACCGGACTTTCCCAACGGCGACAACGCCGGCGATAGCTACGCGACGCTCGAACCGAGCGGAAACGTGTTGGTTTTCGGCGTCAGCGGGACGGTCTACGAGTGGAACGGTTCCACGCTCACCCAAGTCAACGGGATATCGTATGGTGGGCCGCCGCTTCTGCTGCCGACCGGACAGGTCATGGTGTTGGGCTATTCAAGCGTAAGTCTGTACACGCCGACCGGACAGCCGCACGCGAAGTGGTTGCCAACGATCAAGAGGGTCCCCACGACGCTGACGCGCGGTCAAACCTATAAGATCATCGGAACGCGGTTCAACGGCTTCGGGCAGGCGATGTCGTACGGTGACGAAAACGAGAATGCGACTAACTACCCATTAGTGCGGATCACGAATAACGCTACCGGCAACGTCTTCTACGCCCGCACGCACAACCACAGCACAATGGGCGTCGCCACGGGTTCGCTCCGCGTTTCGACGAAGTTTGACGTTCCCTCGAAAATGGATACCGGCGCGAGCTCGCTCGTAGTCGTCGCAAACGGCATCGCATCAAAGGCGGTCACGGTCACGATAAAATAAGAACCAGCCGTTGCTGTGATCGTGGTCCTAGCCGTAATGACCGCCATCTCGTCGCCGTCGCTTGCGCGGCAACCAGAGTTGTTTCTGGGCACTTCCGACGCTGTACGACGGGCTCATGGCATTCAACGTCATCGCCCTATCACGGCACGCCGACGGAACTGACCGCGAACCTCGCTCTCGTCGCGACGTCGGAGATGACGCTTCCGCGTCCGGGGCAGCCCCATCGCACCTGCGCCCAACAGTTCTTTCGCGGACTTCCGGAAGCCGAGTGGTCGCCGGAGCTCAACGCGAAGCTGCTGCAGACCGCACAGACCAAAGTTGCGATGTACGATGCATTCATCTCTGAGATGGAAGAAATGGCGTGGGACGAAGCGTGGCTCAAGGCCCACAGCAATTCGCTTGGTTCTCGTCCGGTCAGCGTTCTCACGACCGGCAACCACGCCGTAGGTCATTTGCCCGCGCGAAACGCGCACGATCTCAAGCATACCGAGTACGAGCACGAAGTCGGCCTCGCGCAAGCGCGCTGGCTCGCGCTCTCATCGAATGCCAAACAAATCTTCGTGCGCAACAGCTCGGAGTACGTTGAGTTCGATGCTCCGGACGCCGTAGTCGATGCCATCCGAGACGCCTATCGCCAGAGCGCGTGGTTCGGGCGACGTCGAGCGCTCCTGGCTACGGCAAACGATTGCAGGTACGTCCTTGTGCATCGTCGCAATCGCTGCGTACGGCGCTCGACGCGAGGTGGCCCGACCTTTCAGAGATTTTTCATACCCTCGGCCTAGCGTAGAAAGCCCTCACCCAACTCGGAGGTATCTCGATGCGTCTTTCGCACAGCGCCACGTGCATCGTCGCGGCTGCCGCTCTCTTGGCAGCGGCAGGCTGCGGCAATCACGGAGGTATGATGCCATTGCAACCCGTGGGGTCGACTTCTGAGTCGGCCCACCAATCGAGTCCCGACAATAGTTACTCCGTTTTGAAGCTGCTCGCGAGGGAGCGCCAGATCGGATCGACGATCGATCCCGAACTGCACCAACTGAATCCCTACGGGCTGACGGTCGCCCCCTCAACGAACGGCGCCTTCACCAAAGGCGATCTTGTCGTCTGCAACTTCAACGCGAGCAGTAACGTCCAAGGCACGGGCTACACCATCGTTGCGCTCCATCCAGAGCACAATGCGAAGCCCACCCTGGTCTCCGATAGCAAGACGCTCAAAGGATGCGACGCGCTCGCGCTCGCGCCCGACGACACGATCTGGGCGGCGGCTTTCAAGGCCAACGACAATCCGGTGATTTCGTCAACCGGGCAGCTCATTGTGAACATTCAAGGCAAGCCGTTCGACCATCCATGGGGACAAGTTTTCGCCGCGCACGGCGGTGCTTCGGGTGCACCGGTCTTCTACGAAAGCAATGCGCGAAGCGGAACCATCGTGCGAATCAACCTCGGCTCCAGTTTTACCTACGACGTGATTGCAACCGGCTTTGCGATCAACCACGGAAAGCCGGGGGGCATCTTCGGCCCATCCGGTCTCTCCTACGATAACGAGAAAGACACACTCTACATCGTAGACGGAACGAATAACACCGTCGTCGCGTTTTCCAGCGTTAGCACGATCCCGGCGGGCGGAATTGTCGTCGGCAAGGACGGCAAGAGCTTCAGCGGCCCCTCCGCGGGCCAAGCTCGTCTTGTCTTCGCAGGACCACCGCTGAACGGCCCCATTAGTTCAACGCTCCTCTTCAACGGCAATCTCGTGGTCGGCAATACGAGCAATAAGAGCGGGCGGAACGTCATGGTGGAAATCGCGTCAAGCGGCCGGGTCTTGGCGACGAGAAACGTCGACAAGGGTGCTGCGGGCGCGATTTTTGGAATCGTGGCAACCGGAAACAACATCTACGACGCTAGGATATATTTCAACGACGACAACCACAACAACCTGAGGGTCTTAGAGCAATGAGATTCGCCGCCGCTCGCGCGGTGGCACGCTCCTAATCGGCTGCGGCGGCGCCTCGGCGCCGCCGCTCGCTTTAGCCGACCTACTGCATAGACGTACGCTCCGTAAACCGATACGCGTGGTTCGTAAAGCCGCTTTATGCGCAACTGGCTAAGGACCTCGATTCACTCGTCCCAGGTTAAGAAGCGGCGCCGCCCGAAGGCGCGAACCAATGTTTCTCATACTGCTTTTCTTTCATTTGCTGGCCGTTGCGGCGTTATTCGCGGCCATAGGCATCGAGCTGGCCGTGTACGTCGCATTGCACCGGGCTCAAACGGTAGGGCAGGCGCGCGCCGCACTGTCCAATGGTCCTCTCATCGGGCCAATCATGGGATTCGGCGCCTTGTTGCTCGTCGCTATGGGCGTCGCGATGGTGTACGTGGGCAGCTTTGGATGGCAACCTTGGGCCACCGTCGTGTTCATCGCTACGATCGTTTTGGCGCTAAACGGCCCGCTCACAAACGGCAAACGCGGCAAAGCGCTGTACCGCTTGGCGCAGGATGCAACCGACGGTCCGATCACCCCCGAGCTCGAGGCCGCGCGATCGGATCGCGTGCTGAACTACTCGGTGTTCATGACCGCGTGCGAACTAATTGCGGCCCTGTACGTCATGTCGAATAAGCCCGGACTTGCCGGCTCGCTCTGGGCGGTTGCGATTGCTGCAGCCGTCGCTGTTGTCCCGATGGCCCTAGTGACGCGAAAGAAAGCCGCGCCGAGATCGAACGTCTCGACGTAGTAGCTGAACGGCCGGTCGGCATCGCAGGCGCTCTGTGCGTAGCCAAAGCCCCGAATCGCGTAACGCGTAACGGTCACGCGAGTTGCGCAAGAAGATTCCGGGCGGTCTCCGACAGTCAGCCTCCGCCGGAAATGACTGAAAGTGATGAGAACGCTATCGGGATGGTGGTGAGGCTTAGTTCTGTCACCAGGCTTATCCGTGTATCGCAGCACGCGAACGCGGTTGTTCTCTAAGAGAATTTTGTACAGTTGCGGATCGGTTACTGTCGGGTCTAGTTCCATCTTGCGAGCTTGCTCCGTTGCACGAGAAAAGAAAGTGAGTTCGCGCTCCCCGACTGCTCGCTCCACTCAGCCAGGTCTGCATCGCGTGCGAGCGAACGCGACCCCGCCGTACGCAGCCGAACGCGTTGGCCGCCGGTGTTTAGCTCCCGGGGTGGCTCGCAGACGCCTCACCCGCGGCATTGCAATACGCCATTGCGCTTTTAATGAGGAAGGGGAAGCTCCTAGTAGCAGGCGCTCGTTGACAAAGGCAGCTGATAAGCGTAGCATGCCTTTAAGGGCTTGCCTCTACAGGCACAGCTCTGTTGCGTATTCAGACCCTTTGCCAGCGCTAATCGGCGATTCTGTTCAGGAGGTACCACCAAATGAGTAATTCGGCTCGTGCCCGGTGCGCAGTTAGCATGTGCGCCGCTATTCTCGTCGGTCTTTCCCTTGCGGCTTGCGGCGGACGCGGGGGTGTGATCCCGCCGCAGTCCGGGCTCGCGAGCCAGGGAAATGGCGACACGAGAGGCCCGGCTGGGCGCTTGATCAGTATCGACGAGCTGAATCAGTGGGCGCCGATGTATGTTACGATGCCCTCGCACGACGTCGACTTTGCTTCACTTGACGCGCAGCTGGCTGCGTTGCGTACCATTCCGTTCTTCTCTGGAACGGTCAAGTCGCCGTTCCGCGATCTCCCCTATAAATACAGAATCGCCGGTGCAGATCCGCGGAAGAGCGCTACCACGACGAACATTCCGTTCGTGGCGATCGTATTGAAAGTGCACTTCAAGGGGAATTTTGGCGCTAAAAACCTTGACTTCCAGCTGGATCCGACCAAGCCCGCATGCGGCGACAGCGTCTCAGTTGCGAACCGTTTCCTCAAGGGGCCGAACTTCAATCCAGTCGCTTTGACGTCGAATGGCGCAAACGTCGGGAAGGTGCAAATCACCGACGGCTTCCAACGTGCGGAATTCTGGAAAATCCGCAAGGGTCCGGGTTATCACACTGTGCTGAAATCGGCTCGAACGACGATTGTCGAGCTTGTCGATGCGCCGCCTTATTCTACGATTTCCAGCAAGCCTCTTTGTGGCGGGGATGGCCACAGGGTTGGTATAGTTCCTATCGCCTGGATGTTCAGCACCGCAGAGAGGCTCGCCAAGAAGTGGGCCAAGACAAACCAAGTGGCGATCTTTCTTACCTACAATGTCTTCGAAACTCTGGACGTAAATTCACCAGGATTGATCGGGGGGTACCACCTCTCGTTCGGCCGTGGTGCTGCCGGCACGCAAGTCTACGGGGTCGGTGTGTATAACGATAAGGGCATATTTAAGAACCCGGGGAGTGCCGACATCGACACTTGGACTCATGAGTTTGGCGACCTTCTGAACAACCCATTTCCTCTTACGCAAGATCGATCCAATCAGGTTCCCGCTTGGGGTGGCATCGGTCAGGTACCACAGGGTAAGTGCCAGGGCAACTTGGAGACCGGCGATCCGCTCACCGGTTCTGAGTTCACGGTAAGATATAACGGCTTCACATACCACCCTCAGGAACTCGCGTTCTTCGATTGGTTCTATCGGACGCGGTCTCAAGGTACCGGCGGTAAATACTCCTTCAAAGGGACGTTCAAAACGTACCAGGGCAGGATCTGCGTGCCCAAGTAAGGCTCTGGAGCACGTTTTGGTATGAAGATCTCGCGTTTTAACGCCCTTCCCAATCCGAATATCGGGGACGTGGCGTGGCAGAAAGGTCAAGCGGCCGTGACGAATCAGTACGACTACTTCACCTGCGGCGGCGCACGAGCGCGCACCGCGAAGAAGGAGAGCTTCGACTACCCGGGCAGCGGTTCCCGGAGGGGCGTGCGGACAGTTTCAGAGCTTTTCATTCCGTCAGGACCGGCTGATCTCCATCGAGCTGTACGTCGCATGCTAGCCGAGCAGCGCGGTCATTTTCCGATGCCCCGGATGTAACGCCGACGGTCGCATGGACGATTACGCTCGACAGATCGACTGGTTCTGAAGCTAGGCTCGCACGCTCTGATTGCGGCGTGCCTCTCGCTTCTCGGATGCAGGAACTCGCCGGCCACGCATGCTGCGCGGAGTCTTCGAGCACGAAGGCAATACCAACATTTATGCGAGCCTCAATGTGATGTTCCCTGACGGAAGCGACGTGGTGTTGTTGGGCAACGTGCAGTACGGCCAATGCGCGGTCAAACGCTATACGATTGCATACAACGTGCACAACGCAATCGTAGGCCTCTCTCCAGTCAAACCATTCCCAGTCGAGAATGAAGAGAACATTACGCGGTGTCAGAACGAATGAAGCCAACGGTGCGTTCGCAGTTACCTCGGCTACAAGCGCGAGCTCCCGATTTTGGCCCCGGTGCACTCTGCCAAAGCCGCGGCGTCCCGGCGTTGCGTGACGGAAGCGTGGCTACGGCGATACGGTCGGCGTCGCCGACGGAGAAGCGGTCGGAGCGACTTTGCGTGGACGGGCCGGAGTAGCGATTGGCACCGGGGTCGGAGCGACGGTTGGCGCCGGAGTCGGAGCGGCGGTCGGGACAAATCTCGGGGCACGGGTGGGGGCCACGGTTGGCGCCGGAGTCGGAGCCACAGTCGGAACTACCCTTGGTGTGCGGGTCGGAGCGGCGGTAGGCGCCATGGTCGGGGCGGAGGTCGGAGCCACCCTGGGTGTGCGGGTTGGAGAGGGCATTGGCTCTGGGGTGGGAGCTGCATGCTTCAAACGAAGGTGCAGCGTCTTCTCTGCGGTTTGGGAGGACGATGGGTGGGTCGCGGTGATCTTCACCGTCACCGCTTGCTGGCCCAGAAGCGTAGTGAGCGTTACCGAGATCCTGAAGTTTCCGCGCGCGCCCGCCGTCGTGGTGCCGCTGAACTGACCCGTGCCCGATTGCCCCGCTCCGGCGGTAACGCGAATTCGCGCGTTCTCTGCGGTGGTTCCCGCGACGTCGAACGTGCGTGCGACCGTCTCGTTCTCTTCAGGCAAACGGATGGTGAGGGAGATCGGCGCCGGCGCGGCGCGGCGCACCGTGAAGGACCACGAGCGGTCGAATGCCAAGCCGCCGCGTCCGCGCCCGGTCACGTTGACGGTATGGCTTGCGAAGTCGAGCGGTGCTGGGGGCTTATAGGAAAAATCGCCCGCCGACACGCCGCTACGCGACGTGATGTCGTATCCGTCGAGCCGGATGCGCACGCTGGCGGCCTCGGCCTCCGGCGCGAAGTTTGCCGCGATCTCCGCGAAGCGATTCTCCACGGTGCTGCCCGGCGAGGGCCGCTGGTTGCGCAACAGCACCGGCTGGGGCGTCGGAGTCGCAGGTGGTGATGGCGCCCGCGTCGTCGTGAACGACCACGAGCGATCGAATGCCAAGCCGCCCCGTCCGCGTCCGGTCACGCGTACGGTATGCGTTCCGAACTCGAGCGGTGCCGGCGGCTTATAGGAGAAACCGACCGGCGACACGCGGGTGCGCGAGGTAATGTCGTTTCCGTCCAGCCGGACACGCACGCTGGCGGCGTCGGCCTGGGGCGTGAAGTCCGCCGCGACCACCGCGAAGCGATTGTTCACCGTGGCGCCCGGCGAGGGCTCCTGGGTGCGCAGCTGCACCGGACTCTCGTTCGGTGGCGCCGGCCGCGTCGTCGTGAACGACCACGACTGCGCAAAGCGCAACCCGGCGCGGTCGAGGCCGGCGACGCGCACGGTATGCGTTCCGAAGTCGAGTGGCGCCGGAGGCTTGTAGGAAAAACCGACCGGCGAGACGCCGCTGCGCGAGGTGATGTCGTTGCCGTCCAGCCGTACGCGAACGCTGTCTACGTCGACCTCGTGCGAGAACTGCGCCGCGATCGGCGCGAAGCGGTTGCCGGTCAGCGTGTCTGGCGCCGGTTGCCGTGCTCTCAGGGTAACGACGCTGACGGGCGGAGGATTCGGCACAGGGGGTGGCGGGGGCAGCTGGGACCTGGGCACGGTGATCGCGACGAGCCGCGTGGTTCCGTTGTAGTTCACCACCGCGCCTAGCGACTGTGCGATGAACCGCAGCGGCACGTACGTCGTCGCCCCGACGATGAACGGCGCCACATCGACGATCTGCGGTTGTCCGTTGACAGTCGCCTCGCGCGAGCCGATACGCAGCGAGACGCTCGTGCTTCCCTTCGTAGAGTTGATCTGACGGTTCTGGTACACGACGCTGGCGCCAAGCCGCTCGAAGATGCCCCGCAACGGAACGAAGACGCGCCCGGCGCGTTCGATGGGGCCGGGCGTCAAATATAGGGGGCGCCCGTCCACGACGACGGAAACGCCGGCCGCAACCGTGCGCACCCCCAGCGTAGCGGACGCGACGATGCCGGACGCGCACGCGATCCGTACCAGTAACCGACGAGTCGCAAGCGAAGGCGCGTGGAACACGTTCCCTCCTCTGAACCAAGGCCAGCCGACCCTCTTTGCTTCCCTCTCGACCTAGCGTTGGCCTGGTCGTGCAGCGCTGGGACTTGGTGGGTGGGCGGTGAATCTGTCGGCCCTATCGGAGGCCCACGATGAAGATTCCGCTCTCGGCTCCTCATACTGTCCCGGGCTACGCGCTGCTGCTCGCATCAATAGTGTTCGCGGCATCGGCCGGCGCGCTTGCGGCCGACAAAGCTAACGGAACGGTCAGTTTCAAGACGTACTCGACCGCGGTCAAATACGGGTGGCTCGTTCGTGGTCCAGACGAAATGGATCCGAACAAGACCATTCTTCGCATTTACTTGTCTAGCGTCGACATCGATGCCAAGATCCGGGCGTGTAATACTTTGTCTTGTGCAGACGGCGCGCTAGACGATGGGGCCATGATCGATTTCGGCAACGCAACGCATCTTGGCTACGCACTGAGGCTTAACGACGAACTCGTCCAATATTCCGGCGGTACAAACGCGCAGGCATTCACGCTTTCGGCGAAACAGCCCGACCATCTCGCGGGCAAGGTGCACATCGACGATAGTGCCATTGGCGGAGGCAAGGTCGACGCAGAATTCGACCTGACATTGACCCGTACGTTCAAGACTATCCTTTAGGCTCCCGCGCGAATCGCCGCAACGAACCTAGCGAGTCAAATAAACTCCACAGCGCCAATCGAACCCGCGTCCTTCGACAAGCTCAGGATGACACGGGTCCGGCCGCTCCCGTCGAATACCAAACAGTCCTTTCTTGTACGGGCTTTTGCGTTTTCGAGTCCGGCGAAGGTCGGCCCGCGGTCCTGAGTCATGTTCAGCCTCTCCCTGAGCTCGAAATGGGACGCAACGGGTCGGGTGATCGTACGCAGCGATACGACAGAAGCACGCATTGAGCGGCGCTAGACACGGCAGACTTAAAGACAGCCCAGGATCTTCATGCGGCGGAGGAGTGCGCTATAGGTATCTGCGTGGTATACTATTGCGACTTTGAAACTAGTGTTGTTGCCATCGTCATGTAGCGTTCGGTCGCCGAATCTCGAAAGATCGCCACTGATCTGCGCTCCCTGAGTTACGGTCGTAGAGGCTAATCCTGATCTCAACCCGTTCGGAGCCAGCAAGCGGAAGACTCCGTTCGCGGCCCGCATGAAGCTCCCCACTCGCGAACCATTCCGTTTCCTCGGAATCGAACGCGCTTTATGGCTTGCTTGTTTTTCTCTCCGCCTTAGACTTCGCTCGAGCCAGCATCTTAGTGAGGAGTGAAGATGCCGCCATGCGGCGAGCGCGGCGCAGCGTCGGCTCCAACTCCAGCGGCTCCCGTTCCGGAAGAAGATTCGCGAGCAACACCTTGATCAGCGCCGCGAGTGGGATAGCAATGACGAGACCCGGTAAACCGAAGAGTTCGCCGCCGGTCAGCAGCGCGAGGATGACGACCAGCGGAGACAGTCCGATGCTCCCGCTGACCACGACAGGGTAGATCAGGTGGCCTTCGAGTTGATTAATAACGACGAAACCGACCAAAACTAAAACGGCACTCTCCCATCCATTGTTGAGAAGCGCCACCGCAATCCCTAGGATTGCGCCCACAATCGCCCCGAGGTATGGGACGATCTCGACCGCCCCGGCGAAGATCCCGATTAAGACTGCATATGGTACGTGAAGAATTTCGAGCAACACGATCACCAACGCCCCCACGATCGCGGCAACGAGCAACTGCCCTCGTATGAATCCACCCAGGGCAATGTTGCATTCGAGTGCGATCTTAGCTACTCGCGCTCTCGCGGAAGCAGGGACGCTTGCCAACAGCGCCCGGCGCATGTCGTCAACGTCGAGCAGCATGTACAGCGCAACGACCGGAATAACCACCAAAAGCGCGAGGACGGACGCGGCAGAAATCACGACATTGAAGACCCCCGTCGTCGCCTGACCGCCATACTGTTGCAGCAGCAAGGCTAGCTGCGCGGGCGCCCGCAACAGGTACGATCTCATTGGCCGCGGCAACTTGGCAAGGAATGCGTTGTTGGGGTCCTCAATCGCCTTTTGCGTTTTGTGCACCAGGATCGGTGCGTCATGGATCAAGCCCTGCAGGTTGGCGATAAGGGACGGAACGACAAACGCGAGGGTTATCGCAATGAGCCCGAGGACGATCGCATAGACGACGATAATCGAAGCCCATAGCGGAAACCGTGCGTTGAGTCGGCGAACCGCCGGATAAATGACGTAGACGAGAAAGATCGCTCCCACGACCGTGGTCGCGACCACTGGAATGCGTTGGACAAACGCCACGATTCCCAGAAGAATCACTGCCGCTAGAATTATTATAGATAATATTTTAAGCGTATCCGTCAGCCGCGCACTGATCATGCGACAACTATTCTCAACCGATGCGACCCGCTCATGCCGGAACTGAAGTGCCCTTCGCTGGGCACGATCTATGCGGTCGCGCTAGACCTGCGTGTTGGCGAAGCCGCGCGCGGCAAGCCAGCGGATCATGGTTTCCGGGTAGCCGCGCACAAACCGTACCGGTTCCAACGGGGCGTCTTCGTACCCGCTTGTCGAGCGCACGAGCGTGTGATCCCCGCCGGGAACCGTAACGATCGTCAGATCGCGCATGCCGGCGTGCCCGAAAGCGCTGCGGAAACCAGCCGCGCTGCGGGCCGCATCGACGTTACGGTCGAGCGCGCCAAAGACGGCAAGCGTAGGCGTGCGCACGCGCTCGAGCGTGGAAAGTGGATCGAAGATCAGCGAGACTTGCAGCGCATCAAGCAGTGGTGCCGGCGGCGGAAGTGTCATGCCCGAGGGAATGCGCATAAACGGCCGCCGCGGCCGATAATCATGAACCGCTTTTCCACGACGGATGCAACCGGAGCGCTCAAGGCGAACGTCAGCCTGGGCTGCTCGTCCGTGCGGTAAACGTCTGCCGAAACGTGATCGAGTGTTCCGAGCCGGCGTGTGGCCGTGTCGTAATACTGAATCGACGGTTGATCCGGTGGCTCGCCGTTTACACTTACGTAGAGGACGTCGCTTCCAACTCGATAGGCACCCGTCGCTGGAACGTGCGCAACCGCGGCAAGGGCCAACGCCACTTGCATCAACATGCTTCGAGTCCGCCGTACTTCGCGCGACAGGGCGCTACGGCTTTGACGCCGGCCGTCAGCTCTTCGAGCATTCCCACGATCCCCTGTTCGGTGGACCGGGGCTAGCGCGTGTGGACTCCTTCGACCCAAGCCTCATCAAGTGGAATTATCCGGCGTCGCGATTGCGGCACAGGCCACATACCTTTTCATATCGGCACTGCTCTCGTGGACGTCGATGACGTACTTACCCTTGAGCAGCTCGCCGATGGTGATGCCCGATATCGTTGTCGTGCTGCTCCCGTGGGCGACGTTGGTCAGAGCGTACTTGGGAACCGGGTCCAGCTTTGCGCAGGTGCCCGTGTGGATATGGACTGGCTGCGTGCCGTTTTGACCGCCGGACATTTTGACGACGATCCTCACACCGCCGGCAATCTGTTCGAGCGTCACCTCGCCGGTTTCACCTGGCCGATTCTGAGCGTACAGTTTCAAAGTCAGAGTGGAGGGATAGGCGCCGGCCGTCGCGCAGACCAATGCGCCCAGCATTGCGGAGACGATTGCCGTCCGTAGATCAAGCATGGACCTTCAGTCTAGGGTACCTGGTTTCAAGAGTCGGTACGCTATAGCACCAGGAGCGCACCCGGCTCGAAGAAAACTTCTCTTTCGTGCCCCTCTAGGGATCAAAGGTCGACTAAACCGCCAAGAAAATGACCGCTAAGCAAGTCCTCATACCCAGCCAAGCCGTGCTTGAGCAGAATGCGATCCTGGGCGGCTTAAGTCGGATTATGATCGCCGAGGTCCTCAAGACCGCGAAACTGATCGCGCTGAAAACATCCCAGCAGATTTATAAGGCCGGCCGTCCAATACGAGATGTTTATTTCCCAATCGATGCCGTGCTTTCAGTTGTAACGCAAATGCGCGACGGCGGCGCAATCGAAGTGGGAACAGTCGGCCGAGAGGGCGTTTCGGCAATTCCCTTGCTGCTCGGAGCCACGACCTCGGCGAACGAAAGTTATTGCCAAGTTCCCGGCCGCGCGGTCGTCATCAGCAGCGACCATTTTCGACGATTGCTTGACGCCGGGGACGACCAGCTTCGTGGCCTGCTCGATCGTTTTCTTCAGGCTTACGTTAACATGCTGGGCCAGCTCGCCGCGTGCAACGGCATGCATAGCATCTACGAACGATGCGCACGTTGGCTCTTGTTGACGCACGATCGCGTCAACTCCGAAAAGATCGCTCTCACGCACGAATATCTGGCGATGATGCTAGGCGCGCGCCGTTCCGGCGTGACTATTGCCGCAGCCACCCTTGCACAAGCAGGGTTCATTCGCTACGCGCACGGCCATATCGTGATTCTCAATCGACAAGGTCTCGAAGAGGCCTCCTGTGAGTGTTATGGCGTAGCGCGCGCACAATTTGGCCCGCTACTTGAAGCCTACGACAATGGGTAAGTAGCCGCAAGCAGCGCTCGGTCTGTGGATCCGTCTTTCGACCGCCTCTTGCTCCAGAAACGATTTGCCGTATTTCGTGTGAAACCGTACAGATTTTCCCGGCAAGCTGTTGCTAGGCTAGTCTCAATTATCATTTGATCTGAATGAGGCAACGTGGCTGATTTACGAGTATCGACGAACGCTTCCGCGATGGCGCGGACCGGTTTGGAAATCGTAGATTTCACGCACTCAACCGGTCGGGGCAAGCGCAGCGCTACTACTGACGTCAACACGATGCGAAGCGATAATATACGACGTATTGCGGGCCTTGACGAATCAGAGCATCGCTTCTCATTACACGGGGACTTCGATATTGCCAACGAGCGGCAACTCTCCGCGACCTTAGAGCCCTTCATCGACGCTCAAAGGCTTACAGTTGATCTCGCGCGCGCCACATTTATCGACGCTAGCACCCTCGGTATTTTTGTGCACATTGCACGCCGTCGTCGGGAGATCGACGCAACCCGATTCCGGATGATCAATGTTAATACTCATTTCCGACGAATTTTTCGCTCTGCGAGTTAGACGACGTTTTCGACATTGAGGACGTATCCCCGCGTAGGGGTAAGCCGCCGTTCTCCGTAGCGGGATCGCTAGCGGTTACTGCGCTGCCGTGACGCACGGGCTCGGTTCGAGCAACACGTTTCGCCTCTACGTCCACCGCAACGACGGAAACTTTATCGGCTTGTGCACTGAGCTCAGGGAGGTCATTGAAGGTTCCTCTGCGGATGAGATCATTGTCAAGGCCAGAGCCCTGATCGATTCCGTGACGAATCGCGTGAAAACGCGAGAACCGCATATTACTGTCCGCGTGAGCCCGAGCTTGCGAAAGGCGCCGCGTGCGTGACCCGACTTATCATTGAGCCGAACCCACATGGCGCCGCCGAACCTGAAGCCGCGGATGAGATTTCGGTCGGCCAAATGTACGAATATGGTGAGAGTGTGCCGCAGGATTACCTGACGGCGCTGCACTGGTACCAACTGGCTGCTGCTACGCGCGACACCGCTGCAGCGGCCGGGGTGCAACGAATCGAGCAGATCTTCGATCTGCGGCATTAGCCCGAGCGCTCCTAGACCGCCGGCAAGCGTGCGCTTCACACAAGCATTCGTTCGGCAAAAAATGACGCCAGGTTCTATACGTTGGCGCTTTTGCACAAAATGCGTTGTTTAGAGTGAAAGTCCAATGCACCGTGTAACCTTTCTCGGTCTTTCGGGTTCGCGACGAGTGGAAAGAACAAAACTCAAATGAAAGTTGAGCATTTTATGATGGACCTAACCAAGACCGCGCCGCGCAGCGTCGGAGAAACGATGCTTGGCATCGTGCAACTCGCTCGGACGACCGACAAGGCAAAGGCCGTAGCGCACGGGCGCCTCGGTGAGTACCGGTACGACTCCCCGATGGACCAAGGCATCTTCGAATACCTTGGCATGGACGCGAAGGAGTTCCTCAATATCGTGAAGACCGCGCGGGACGATTCCGGGATCGAAGCTTACGCGAAGACATTCGTCGCCAAGAAAGACCCTCGCGATATCGAGGCCTTCAACAAGAACTGGCTCTCCGCGGTGCCGACCGGGGACTCGTTAAAGCATTTCGACGAACTGCGCGCCAAAATCGCTCCCGACCGTACTGACGTCGTGTCTTGGGCAGATCTGCTCGACCTAGACGAAGGCCGCGCGGTCCCCCATCGCGAGCTCGTTCACGCGTAGCAAAAAAGCTAGACCCATCCGGCGCTCGGGTTGGGAGGCGCTACATTACGGTGGAGAACCAACCGGAATCATCAAATGCGCGTATGGCGTGCCGGCCCACATCACATACGGCTTCGTTGGATCGGCATCGGCCGTCGTCGGATAGCTCATTGTTGTGGCAGGGGGACCGACGATCATAACGTGGGGTCCGGTTGTCACCCAATGGTTACCGTTGGCCGGTGCAGTCGCGTACGGATCGGTATTGCTTGCGCCGTTGTCACCGGCCAACATATAGACGAAGCCGACGCCGTCAGGCGGAGTCGTGTGCGTCATCCACGCCTGCGCCCATTTCATGGCGTTGTTGTCCAAGCACATGGAATTACCAGCGGCGACCATGCAGGTGAAGCCGTTCGAGCCTGTCTGAAGGGTCCGCATTGTGCCGTCTTTCTGCATCTGCACGATCGTCGCGCCTTTAACGACGGGCGCCGGCGCAGCGGTCATAACTTTTGCCATGTAGTCGGAGTCTGACATTGCGCCCATCGGCTGAGCCTGAGCGTTGATTGGCGCGACGATCATAACGGCTGCGACTACCACTCCAAGAACGATGATACGAAGCATGATTTTCTGCCTCCGAGAGCACTGGGGAAGGGCAAGGTTCGCCTCGGCAGGCACCACTTCCGCTCGATGCCTGCCACGGTCTCGCGGCCAGTCCGCATCGCGCGAGGGAGGCCATGCCTGGGCGGCATCTAAACCCGCAAGCGCTAGGAGCCACCCGAAGATCGAGACTCGACGAGCGGCATTCTCAGCGCTGGCGTATTACAGTCCTAATGCCTTCTTCAGGTTCTGGATGAAGTTTGGTCTGCAAGGAGACGCAGCACCTTGAGCTGCCGCGCTCGGGGATCACTTTGCGTGATCGCTCCCCGAGAAAGCCGCCGACGGACCTTCTGAACTGCCTTCACCTTCCTTGATGTCCATGCGCTCAATAAGGCCGTTGGCAATCGTATAGACGTGCCATAGCTCCGTGTCTGACAAGACGTCGCCTTTCAAGTTTTTCACGAGCTGATGAACCTTGACATCAGTCTTGCTCGCTTCACCGTCGACCACTTCAAGTACGTCGACGCGAGGGTCGAACTCAGCCCACTGACGCGTCCAATAATCTCGGATTTCTTGTTTCCCGACGACTCGACCGCCCTCGGAGGCCTTGGGCCAACTGACATTCTCACTCATTAGCACGAGTGTGCCGTCAATGTCTCGCTGGTTGAAAGCAGAGTAAGCGTGAGAGATCAACTCTTGTGTAGTCATGCCCTATATTACCGCGCGCAACGCATTTTTACCGGCTCGGGTAGGCGGCCCTCTCGATGAAGTATCCATCTAAGGCGTGCAATGGCTGACCCCAACACGAGCTACGTGAGCGGCGAGAGATGCTCTGGCTCGTAGAGGCCGAGCTTGTCGCCGCCGGGGAGTTCGAGCGTCGTCACCAAACCCCAGCCGCGGTCGGCGACCGGTGTCGTTTTGATTCCCTTTTTCTCGAGCTGCTGTACCGTCGCGGCGATGTCGTCGCAGATCAGCCACAGTTCGTGCTCGGGGTCGTCTTCCGTCTCATGGACGGCGAGTTCCGTCGGCGGCGCGGCGAAGAAGAGCCGCCCGTTGCCGGCGTCGACGTAGTGCAGGTCGAGCACATCCTTGAGAAAATCGTACATCTCCTTGGAGTGCTTTGTGTAGAAGATCGCGTGGATGCCGGTGATCACTCTGTCCCCCTTCTCTCGAACTACGGCGCTTTGCGCGCTCCGCTCGGGACGACTCTAGCTTAACTAGCTTCTCGACGCCTCGATGCGCCCTCGACAACACACACCATCAGCAATAGGGTTCGCCGAGTCGCCGGATTCATAACACTAGCTAGTCCTGTCGCAGTGCCGTTCCAACGCTGAGCTGCGGAAGCGGCGCTCGCCCTAACCACGCGAAGGCAAGCCCGGCGTGGTGCGCAAGCAGCGATAAAGCCGCCACTTCGTCGGCCAGGTACGGCGCGCGATCGGATTTGGGACCGCAGTAGAAAAAGCCCAGCAGCTCGCCGCGCAGCATCATCGGCACGAACAGCGCGTGCGGCGAATCAGCCGCATCGTCGTCGAGCTGGAACGGCTCCTGCCAACGCCGCAGCCGCAATGGCTCCGCGTCGTTGTAGTCGTAATCGAGCGGGAAGGCCGCCTCCCCACGGCGGATCGAGCGTTCGTAGCCCCGCCCTCCGCGCACGTATGCCGCAACGCCGAATGGTTCCAGCGTGCGCGCGACCGTGTCGGCGGCGAGGTTCAGCACGGCCTGCGCGTCGGTGGCGGCATCGGTTTCACGCGCGACGCGCTCGATTTCAGCGATCGCGCGCAGTCGCTTGCGGAAGAAGACTTTCGACAAGCGCTCGTCAACGAATCGGTGGATCCATCGCGCAGAAATACCGAGAACCAGCACGAAGAGGAGCGTAACGATCTGCGAGGATTGTTCGAAGACTCTGACGATCACCCACTCCGCCGCGACGAAAAGTCCTACGATGATGATCGACACCGTGCCGAAGACGGTGGCTCGCGTAACGACGACGTTGAGATCGACGAGGCGGTGACGCAGCACCGGGTACACCACGCCGAAAGCGAGGAAGAAGGTCGTTCCGAACCTGATGATGTCGCCGTTGTGCGTGAGGAGATACTGAGAGCCTGCGATCCCAGCGGCAAACGGTACGGCGATGAATGCGATCGCGACCAGCCACATCCCACCGAGCCATCGCATCGGGGCGCGGTAAGCGCCGCTTGCAGTACGAATGCCGTCGACGATCGCGGTCGTCGGAACGGCCAGGAAAGCGAGCGAGATCCAGTACGAAATGACGGAATCGAACGAAACGACGGCGGTCAGCGGGAGCACCGTACCGCTGAGCGCGTCGTACTCCAAGATTGCCGTTCGAAAGCAGACCCACGTCAGCGGCAGCCAACCGAGCCGCAGCGTCGTTTTGCGTATGCGAGAGGGGATCGGCGGAAACATGGCCAGCAGCCACGTGCCCGCCCACAGGGCGGACGCTCCGAGGATGGACGGCGCGAGGCTGTTGAGTACGTGCGCCGGCAGGGCATCTCCGACAACGAGCGCGGCGCTGATGCTGAGCGATTGCGATCCGGCCAAGAGCAAGGCGGTGGCGGCGCGAGTGGCCAAGCGCATGTCCCGCGCTCGGAGCAGCACCAGGACTACTACCCCGAACGCGACGATCGCCGTTAGGCTGCCCGCAATCTTTCTGATTGTCTCTTGAACGGCGAGCGGGCCGTAAAACGGCACGAACGTCACGCTAGTCGGTGTGACATGCCCGTCGCGAACGACGCGGAGCGTTATAGTGGTGCTCGCCGAGCCGCCGAGCTCGCGAATTTCGTCCCAGCCCTTCAGAGGAAGAACGACGTCGCCTCTGTGCAGGCCAGCCCGAGCTGCGGGGCTGTCCGGCGTTACGTAGGCGACGTGGAATAAACCATTCGCCGCCGGGGAAAGGCTGAAGCCGCCATATCCCCACGTCATCGGCAGCGCGATCGTCGCCAGCGCCAGCGGAATGCCAAGGCTTGCGAGAGCGAGAAGCAAAGCGCGCAACTTCACAGCGCTTCAGCCTTCATTCGCAACGCACCGCCCTCCTGGCTTCGTCGTTCAAGGAGAGTTGGCTGATTCTGTCCCGCGCCGTGTACCAAAGCGTAGCGCCAACTCGAAAAAAGCCTTTTAACATCCGGATTTTCCGTACGCCGTGTGGTACCGCCAACGGGAATCGAACCCGCAAATCGGAGCCCCGGCCGCTATCCTCCGCCGTCGAGACCAAATAAATCGCCCCGAGCCTATTTTAAAAAAAGCTCTCCAGGTTTCTTCGCTTGGTCCTCGCCGTCGTGTCGCCGTCCAGGAGGGCAGACGATCGCACTGGCACGATCACCGAGCGAGTCCATCACGACAGTGACCACCTGCTTCTAACAATGTAAAATGGCGGTACATAGTCGGCCGAAGGAAAGTCGGATTTGAGTTGCGCGAAGTTAGGCCCAATTAGCAATCTGACGGATGCTCTTCAAAACGCCAAAGGCTCTGCTGCCCGTAGTGCAGGGATCGCGAACTCACGATGGCACGGCGTACACTTGGCAGCTTTGCGGAACGCAATGCGAGAAATACACGAAGCGGCCGTCCACCGAGAAGCGCGCCTCGACGTTGCGCCCGCCGGCCCGCGCGAGGAGCCGCACGTCGCTCCCATCGGCGTTCATCTCAAAGACCTCTTGACGTTGCGACGTACGGTCGGTCTCGAGCCGGTTGGAGCTAAAGACGATTCGTTTTCCATCGGGGGACCATGATGGCCAGCCATCGTACGTATCGGTGTTCGAGAGATTGCGCTGATTCGCACCGTTCGCATCTGCCACGAAGACCTGCGAGCGAAATGGAGGGAACTTTCGCCGGAAGACGATCCGTTTTCCATCGGGAGACCAGGAGCCGTACGTTGTCTCACTCAGGTTGTCGTTAGTGATCGCGTGTTTCCCCGACCCGTCGGGTCGCATCGCCCAAAGCTCGTAAACGCCGGGACGCGCGCGTGAGCTGGCGTTGTACATGATCCAAGCGTCGTCGGGCGACCACGTTGGATGAAAGTAGTCCAGACCGGCCGCCAGCCGCCGCTCGTGGGTGCCGTCGGGACGAATGACATAGACGGCCGTGAACCCGTGCCGCAACGATACGTATGCAATGAGGCGCCCATCATGCGACCACGCGGGAGAATCGTCGACGCCGTCGTCGTAGGTGATGCGGCGCACCATGGCCCGGCCAATGCCGATAATGTAAATCTGTTGTCTGCTGGTGCGATTGGACTCAATCGCAAGATATCGCCCATCGGTCGACGGGAATGGCTCGTCGTTCGTCGGACGTTTTTGAGGGTTGTCGATGTGGGTCAGTTGGGACGCGTGGCTCGCCGGCATATAAGCAGTCCCGAGCAGAATTGAAGCAACGATGGCAATGGGGCTCGATTTCATCGGGGTTCCTCACGCGTTGGTTTTCACAATCGTCGCGCCAGATGTTGCAGCCGCTTACGACACCGAAGGCAGCTAGAGTGTTCGCCGTAGTTACTGCATGAGTTGGCAAACCCCTCGGCGTTTGTCACAATCGTACCCGTTAAGGCATTCGTCGCTAAGCCGGCCGTTGAACCTCTCGCAGGACGCAGAGACCCCCCCTGGATCAAGAAAAATCAACCGACGGCGGCGGAAGAAGCAATCGCTGGGCGAGCCATCAACGATAGTTCCGATTCTCCTTGATCTGCAAGGTGGAACTCCTGGTAAAGTGTGCGCGATGTAGTTAGTCGATGCTCGTTGCGATCGTGCTGCTTGACGCGACTAGCTCGCCATCCGTGATAACGATCTTGTGCCGCTTCTCTCCGGGCGGCCTTTTTTCGTTTTCATGCCCACGCGCGGCGGAGGGCCGCCGCAAGCGAACCTCATGCGTGCCGACGGAAGCGGAATGACGCGGATCAGCCAGCGCTGGCCGCACCGGGGACGCCGGCCTAAAGGCGATAGTGCGCGCTGAGCATCGGAAGTGAAGGACGAAGCATTTTTCTGGTAGCGGCAACGGGAATCGAACCCGCGAATCAGGGGTCCCGGCCGCTCCCGGCCGGTACCGGATAGTCTTTTCTTATACGGGTTTTCGCGTTTTCGAGTCCCGCCTAGTCCCATCGAATCCCGGCGAGTTTTGGGGAATCCGTTAGATTCTGTGTTCGACGTCAAGAACTGAGCGCCGCAGGATGACCTCCATGACGTCGCCCACACCCGATGTCGGGATCGAAGGGTTGCTTGGACTTGAGGACGCCGTACGCTAAGACCAAGAGCCGACGCATAACAGCCGCAACGATCTGTTTGTCGTGTTTGCCTGAAGATCGTAACCGAGCAGCAAAAGCTCTGAGAATGGGATTGCAGCGGATCGCCGCAACAGCGGGCATGTACAGCATTCGCCGCAGATGAGCGTTGCCGGCTTTTGACAGCCACGACGCCGATACCGACTTCCCCGATCGGAACTCACGCGGGCAAAGCCCGGTGAACGCCGACAATGCCTTGGCATTCCGAAACTCGCTGAGGTTCGGCAGTTCACCAAGAATCGTGACCGCGAGACGTTCGCCGATGCCGGGGATTGACGTCAACAGCTGATGCTTCCCACGCAGACTTGGGTCGTTGTCAATGGGCGAGCGAATTTGTGCGTCGATCTCATCGATCTGCCGATCGAGAAACGACAACGTTGCCTCGATCGACGAGCGCACGTCACCCGAGCCGGGCGCGCCGAGCCGATTCGATTCCTGAACCCGCATTTCGTCCAATGCTACGCGCCGGCGTGCCAGCCGGCGCAGGCGCTGCTGAAGCGCACTTGGCGGCTCCCACGGTGCCGGGTGCATCGTCGCGCAGAACCGCGCGATCAGCGCCGCATCAGCCTTGTCGGTCTTCGTTCGAGAGAGTTCGCTCTGACCGAAGGACTTTATCGCTAGCGGATTCACAATGCTCACGACGTGACCGTGCGCGTGCAGATCCGCGGCCAGTTCCTCACTCCAACCACCGGTCGATTCCATGCACGCATGCGCTCGGCTGACGTGCCGGTTCGCAAGCCACCGGCGCAATCGTTCGAAGCCCGCCTCCGAATGGGGGAAATGGTTTGGGTGAACTCGACCTTTAACGTTCAGCGCACAATGAAACTCGAACTTCCCAACGTCGATGCCAAGAACGGGTAGATCCACGGCAACCTCCCTGCTGCGGCAGCGTCGATCAGTCTGACACATACGAGCTGTTGCCTTAACGGCACGCCCTGGATTCCGTCCGATCATCACCTACCGCACAAAGCCGCTCGGGCACCAATCTAACGGGCGGGCCCTCGGCCCAAGACGGCGTCGATGTCACCGAGCACTGGTAGGATCATTCGATCCCACCGCCGGAGAACCGGCCCGCTGAACATATCAGACGGCCGTTAGTGGAGCAGGCGCCAGCTTTCGAGCTTTCACCGCCGTAACTCACGTTATTGCGCGCGAGTCGCTTTGTTGTCATACCCTGTGTCGAACCGCTTCCTGAATCCAGCCGAGTCCGCCCAAAAACCGACTACCTACCGCCGGTGGAATGGCGCCGCCGGCAAGCCGAAAAAAGCGCCTAATCCGTCCAGACGCCGGGGTGTCAATTCACCCGCTGACCAACGACGTAACACCAGTATTTACCGTTACCGTCTCGGCTTTCCGCACTTTTTTACGAAGAGAGACCTTGACGATGAAGATCAACCGCATCATAACGGCCGAAGGAAAGTCCGGCGTGATCGCTCAGGTGGACGAAGCCCTCGATACGGAGACAGCCGCGCTTGCGACGAACATCTGGGGCTTCGATCGCGTTCCCGACTTGCCGCTGCGGCCGGAGCACGTGCTCGGTGCGCACCAGCAGATGGGAATGTTCGGTCGGCTCGGAGCAATCGGGTCGATCTGCTGACGCCGGCGCCGGATACCGGCGAGCTTCCGAGCTCGGGAGTCTCGTCGCCCCCAATCGACCTCGGCACCGGGCGCAATATGATTGCTGGCGACGAGGGCGGCGGGATGCACCGTACCGACACCATCGATCTCATCGTGGTGCTCGAAGGCGAGCCGACGGTGGATTATCCCGGCGAGGATGGCGTGGAGCATTTTGTCACCATCAAGGCCGGCGACTTTCTCGTACACAACGGCGTATTTCACCGCTGGCACAATCGCTCGAAGCCGCGCTGCTCAGCGCTTATCATCACCCTGGCGGCTGTACGCAAGACAGCCTAATGTGGTTCA
>CAWHGU010000004.1:0-295898 GCA_963829005.1 Vulcanimicrobiota bacterium
AAACGCCCGATTCCTTTAGGGATTTCGGCGTTTTCGTTTTTCGTGGGCAAACGAATCAGGACGCCACGCTAACGACAGTTGGTCTTGCGTCGCGATCCCAAGGCGGAGTTTAAAGACGATTCGGACTCCTTGCACGATATGGAAGGGGTCAGACGTACGGGCCGCCCATCTTCACCAACGGAAACGCTTGATTCCACAAGGAATTTGGCGTTTTGCTTTCGCGGAATGTCGAAGGATCGGCGAGCATTTAAAATCCGTGTCAGGGGTCGCGCTTCGGTCGGAGACCGGAGGCGCTCGATCTCTAATGGATCTGTGCCTTTTGCCTGCGAAGCGATGCGACGCGTTTAAGACAATCCTACGACAGCACCTACTCGACGCGCAAAGCGCAACGTGGCCGTTTAGGCGAGCGACCCGCCTGCATTACAGTAATCGTTGGCTCCCGATCCAGGGCCAAGTCCCAGTAGGGCTACTGACTGCTCGAATAGCATCGAAATTGTGGTTCGGAGGGCCACAGGGCTCACGGTGCTCCTGGTCGTGGCGCTTATCGTTGTCTCTCCGCCTTGTGTGCGAGCTGGGCCAAGCGTGGAGATCGGGCCGCCCGCGGCGGTCGACATAATTCGGCACGATCTCCCGTTGTTACTCGCTCAAGATGACGGCCTTTCGGGCAAAACGATAGTTGTCGATTGGGTCGTAACCGACGGCCGGAAGCAGTCGCTGCGTGGCGCGCAGGACGCCACTTCCGTGGAGTCGTCGCGCTTGTCCTCAAAGGTGGCAAATGGTGGTGGCGGGGTGCGCAGCTACGACGCCTTACTCCATCGGCACCTGGACGGCCATCCATCACCTGGGGAGTGGCCTACCTATTGCGGCATCGCTTTGTCAGGCCCACCACCCGGACAGCAACTTCCGTCAGCGGCTTCATAGATCAGGCTGTCGTGTCGCATCTCTCTGGTAGGTTTCCCGTCCCTTTGGTCCCTTAAAGCACCTTTCAAAACGAGCAACTGTATCGGGGGAATTTAGGTGCAGCTGCGCCAGGCTTCCCCTGAGCGGGCGATGCTATTGAGGATGGTTAAGAGCTTGCGCATGCAGGCCACGATCGCCACTTTGGGTTTTTTCCCAGCAGCTCTCAAGCGTTTATAGAATGCCGTGATAATCGGGTTCCACTTGATGGATGCGACTGCCGCCATATAGAGCGCTTTCCAACGGCAGCTCGACCACCCCAGATGACGCGTCGTCCACGCATCCTGCCACTGTCCCAGTTCAATGGCGCTACACCAACAAGGGCCGCGATTTTTCTGCGGTCGAGGGTACCCAGTTCGGGGAGATGGGCCAAGAGCGTGTGCGAAACAACGGTGCCGACACCGGGCACGCTTCGAAAGAGCTCATCGCGCTCGCGCCAGAGCGCCGTTTGCTTCACCCGTTTCCCAAGATCCTCGTCATTTTGCGAAGTCTCTTCTCGAGCCAGGCGATATGCGATTTAATATCTTTGGCCATCTCAGAGTTCGGTACCGACGACAGCCGGGTCTTCTCAGAGACGATCATGTCGATGATTTGCACGCGTCGAGTCATGATCGCAGCCAGTGCTCGGTGTTCGTCGCCCCTGAGCGCTTGGGCCGCCGGTCGAATGGCGGCACGAATTGCGCTAAGATGGCCGCATCCAGACGATCGGTCTTTGGAGGCGCCCAGAGGCCTTAGCAAAGTCGCGCACTGGCGCGGGTTTACGATTGCGATGGGGACGCCGGCACAGCCCAGCGACGCGGCAACCGGAATTTCTAAACCGCCGGTCGACTCCATAACCGCCAGCGTGATCCGCTGATGGGCAAGGAGCTTTTGCAGCTCATCGAAGCCGCTTTTCTCGTTAGGGAACGTTCGGTAGATATCCGCGGGCTGCAGGCAAACGTCGATCTGGTCCTTTGCGACGTCGATGCCGACAAAGATGCATTCGTCCAACCTTCCAACTCCAATCTTGTCAATGCGGGCTCAAAGCCCAAGCAACTGTTCGGAATGGATGGAACACCGCGTGAGGTGACCAAAAACTCGTTTACGGGTTATGAACCCCAGGCCCCATCGGTCTACCTCACGCGTGGATCATAGCATCTCCGGCCTATACAAGCCCCCGCGTCCCAGCGAGCCGATTGACTAATATTGACTAATAAAGAACAAAAGGGCGGTCCTCACACTTACTCCAGCGCCTGCGCTTGCGCGACCGCCTCATCCTCGGTCATCGTCGCGCCGGTAGCCATGAGGTGCGTAAGTTTGTCTGCACCTGTGGCATCGCGTAGCAGGGCGAGAGCACCCTGGTAATAGGGACGGTCTAGGTCCTCCGTGTCACCGAGGGCAGAGAGGCGAGCCTCGACGAAGCCGAAAACCGAGCGGCTCCGCGCAGTCCACCGCCGTAAGTTCTCCTTCGGCTTGAGACCGCAGCAACGCTACTACCGCGAGATGCTGCAGCGATCTGGAGATCATGAACGCGAGCTGAAGGCTGCGAGCCAGTGCCAGCGCCTCGTCGGCCTGTATTTGGGCCTCGTTGTAGCGACCCAACGCGATTAGATACGTTGCCTTGTCGGCAAGCGTGTAGGCGATATTCGGTGCAGTTCCCGGAGAATCTAACGAGCGGTAGTCCGCGAGAACATCGTCGGTAAGCCGCAGGGCCGTTTCGGGGTCGCCGGCAAGATACGCGTTTTGAGAAAGGGCGGTCCCTACCGCGGCCCCTAGGATCGTCGCGCCGAGCATCTTCGCAAGACAAAGCGCCTCGGTGAGGTAGGCGTGTCAGCGGTGAGATGACCAAGCACCGACCAGACTAAGGCCTGATCGGTGCACAGAGGTGGCCCTCAACTGGTTATCACCTATGGTATCCGCCGTTTCCAAAGCTTCACGCAACAGCGGTTCAGCTTCCATGGGCCTTCCGAGCACCGCGAGCATCGTGCCCGCAAGGCTTTGCATCGCGGCGATTCCCGGGCGGTCACCAAGTTCGCGATACCGCAACAAGGCGCGCTCAGCTCCATCCAGCGCCGCCTTGAATTCGCTGAATCGACGAGCGCCGTCGGCTTCGGTGCGTTCGAGTTGCGCAACAAGCCGGGATGGCGTGCTTTCATCTACTAAATCCATCGCCGCGCGCACCCAACGCCGGCCCTCGGTTATCGGAAAGCCGCGCAACATAACGGTGCGCAGTGCAGCCAAACGTTGGCCTAAGACGACATCACCTCGTTTCGTCAATGCCCACTCAGGCAGCATCCGCCAATTCCCAATTCCCCGGTGGTCTGGGGAAGCCACTCGCGATCAGGCATCGTAGCCCACTTTCTCTCCAGTTGTTCCGCCAGTTCCACATAGAACAGCGCGTGGCGCCAGAGAATGCTGCCTGCTCGCCCCGTGCTATTAGCTTGGCACTCGCATACTGCCGCGACGACTCTAAAAGGCGATAGCGCTGCTCGTTGCCGACCAGCTCCGCGACGAGGAGTGACTTCGATGCAAGCGATGCAACGAGGTCGATTTCGTCGAGGTCGGCTTCGGCCTCAGTGGCACAGACTGCCGTTGCGGCGTCGAGCGTGCAACCGTCGGCGAAAACCGAAAGCGATTCAAAAAACCTCTGCTCGCGCGGCGTCAGCAGGTCGTAGCTCCAGTCGATCAAGGCGATCATCGTTCGGTGTCGCGGCAGAGCGCGCGGGTCGCCGCCGGTCAGCAGACGAAGCGCTGGCGGAGCCGTTCGGCGATTTGCGGGGGGCGAGCACCTTTACGCGTGCGGCGGCGAGCTCGAGCGCGAGTGGAATACCATCAATGCGACGGCAGATATCAGCAACATCCGGCGCCTTATCATCGGTCAACGCAAAGGCTGGATTCGCCGCGAGCGCACGATCGACGAATAGCTCGACCGCGCCATACGCCAGGATGCCGTGCGCGCTCACGCTTGAATCGGCTGGAGTTGAGAGCGAAGGTAGTCTGTAGATATGTTCGCCGGCAATCTTCAACCCCTCGCGGCTCGTGGCCAGAATGGACAGTATAGACGACTGAATTATGCTGGCGGCGACTTCGCGAGCCGATTCCATAACGTGGTCGCAGTTGTCCGATCAACATGGGACGGCGAGTCTTGAGGTACGCTACGACCGCGTCTAACGCGGGCCCGGCGGTAGGAGGAAGCTGCAGGGCATTTAAAACCGCGCTCGCCACCGGTGTTTCGGCCGCAAGTGGGGCCAGGTCGATCAGCCAAACACCGTCCGTATAACCATCGAGCAGTTCGCCGCCAATCTGCACGGCAATGCGCGTTTTTCCCACTCCGCCGGCACCGACAAGCGTGATCAGTCGATGCTCGGCCAGCAGCCTGGTAATCTCAACAACTTCGTGCTGCCGACCAACGAAAGATGTTAGTTGCGCAGGGAGATTGTGTCTCGGCGTTGCTTGCGCGTCGGAACGCACGATCCTCAGCAGCGACGGTTTCAGCGCGTCGATGCGCTCTCGTCGACGGGGCGGTTAGGATGTCGACAGCACGTTGTAGGAGCGCCTCACGCTCGGGCGATAACTCAAGTGCATCTGCCAGCGACGCTACCGTCTCGCGATAGGGCCGTTTTCGGGCCCCGCGCTCCAGCGCGCCAATCGCCTCCACGCTGAGCTTTGCCCGCTCGGCGAGGATCTGCTGCGTCATCCCCGCTTCGAGGCGAAACTGCCTGAGCAGAGCGCCGAAGTGGTGTCGACTGGCCGCTTCCATCCCGCCTCCAGCTGTCGCCCGAACTGTACAGATAAGCTGTATAGGTGTACCTTGACCTATTACCTCCCCAAGCGCAGGATGAGTTAGGCGACACTAAACCACTGGCGGCCTCGTTGATCTAAGCCTACAAATCTCGTGAGATCTCCTCGGTTGCCCGCTTCCATAGGAGCACTCAATCATGCGTGGTTTCAACGCAACGGGTCATGCACTGACCGCATCCATTGCACTCACAATGCTGTCCGGTTGCGGCGGCATTTCACAAATGGCGCCGGCTCCTCTCGCGCAAGTAGGCACCGGGAGCTCGTCCACCCAGCAGCAAGACTTTCAAAATGGCCGCCTCAACAGTTTCCCTGGCGATGCACGGAGGCATCGTTTCCGGTCACGGCGTGACAACGCCGAGCTTCATGGACCCTCGGGCCGTCGGGAAGCCGCTGCTCTTCGTTGCAAACAACAACGTTGATATTTATCTGCAAGGTGGCAAGAACAAGGTGGTCGGCCAAATTACCGGTGCTAACGCAATCGATCTCGCGACTGACCTCGCGGGCGACCTCTATGCCGTAGATTTCAACTTTGGTGTGAGGATCTATGCGCCTCCCTACACGAATGGGCCAAAGTTAACATTTCCTGCAGGGCGAGGCCCCGTGGGCGTCGCGGTTTCCCGGCAAGGCACCGTTGCCGTAGAGACCTGCACGATTCCGTCAGGCAGCCAGTGCGGTGATGGCGTTCTTTTTTTCGCTGCTGACTCGACGACGCCGTGCGCCACGGTTCTTGCCAATGCATCGGTTTTTCCAAACGGGTTACAATATGGCGCGGCATTTGACGACAAAGAAAACCTCTACGTCGGCGGCGGCGGTTCGGTCTTCGGCAAAATTGATGGCGGCTGCAACGCGAAGAAAATCAAGACACTCACCATCACTAATACGATTGCGTACTCCGGTGGCGTTAGAGTTGACAAGGCGGATAGGATCGCCATTCTTGTGGAGACAAACGAAAATGCGGTGGCTATCGACACTTACGATCCGCCGAAGGGTGGCTCTCTCGGCAGTCCGGTCTCGACTACTCCGTTGACTAACTCGGGTAATCCCGCAGGGACGTTTGCGTTTCGCGCCTCAGGTCGCGGCCTTTGGGCACCCTACGAAGGCGTTGGCCAGTCGTATGAGCCCGGAACGAGTGAGTACGTATATCCGGCCGGGGGCGCGCCGGAGAAGACCGTCCTAGGTCCACCCGAGTCAGTTGACTACGCCGTGGCCGTTACTCCAGTGCTTGTTCCATAAAGTATCGTACAAAATAGCGTAGTGAATGGCCGGGGGCCGAGCGTAATCGCTGGCCCCCTTTGCTTAGTGATGATCGATTATACACCGACGGACACGCCACCGCTATTTCGAACATGGATGCCTCTTCGGCTCGTTCCCGTATTCGCTGCATCATTTCGTCGAGGTTTACACTCAGGTCAGCCTCCCTTTTTTGACGGCGCGGCCACCAAATGGCCACCACGGCGCTTTCGCCTGATCAATAGGCCTGTGAAATAAGGCTGGTTTTCGTGGGATGGCCGGGAGTCGAACCCGGACGTCCTTTTCGCCCCAGACAATCTTCGCGATCAACCGACGATCGCCATGGAGACGATTCTTAACAGGGTGCTCTGTGGGGAGTAAACTGGGGAGAAAGCGGCATAACGGGCCGAAAAGCCTGATACAGCAAGCTTTTGCTGAACCGGATTTGTTGCTTCGCATGTAAGGGGTCCGGGGTTCGAGTCCCCGCATCTCCACCAACACAAACACCTGATTTTACGATCATTTTGCGTTTTTGAATTCGGCGCGGCGGGCCGAAATCGTGACCACTTACAATTGATGTAAGGAGTCAAGGGTCGCGTGCCACATCATCAAGGCCTGAAAAACGCCTTATGACAAAGCCTTCTCCAGTGCGACTTCGCAAAACGGACGGACTACATTTAGGGCAACCTTACGACAGTAGCCAGCTCGAGCCGGAATGTACGGCGTCCGCTCCTCCGCCGCGCCGTCCACGTCTGCCGGAATTGTCTGTCCGTGGAAATGCAGCTGCTCCGGAATCAGAGTAGCGTTGTGAACGTCGATGACAACGGGGCGACCTTCGCGCATTCGCAGCAGCGGTCCGGGAAACTGACCATTGTAGGTCGTGGTCTCAACATAACGATTCGGAGCGACCTTTATAGCGGCGTGCTCGATGCGCACGATATGATCCGGCTGCTCGTAGGCCAACGCAGCGTCAGGGGCGGCAATTGCCGCGGCGGCCGTCCCCGAGAGAAATGCACTACGATTCACGATTAGAGATTTCCATCACTATCTTTCGGGCCGAACGAAGCGATAGATAGCCGCGAAGGCGATCTGTAACGGTCGCATAGCGACGCGACATCCGTTGGTTTCAAGCCTCGCATCGGCCTTGCCCGGGGGCCGTGCCGCTAAGGCGACCCGGTAGGCGTCGCCGTTGGACTAGTGTCCGGAACAACCTTTGAGGCGCGCTTTGGAGTGAGTGTTGGCGTAGGGGTCGGCGCGACGGTCGGAACAATCGTCGGTGCGCGGGTTGGAACGGGCGTTGGTGTGGGGGTCGGCGCGACGGTCGGGACGACTCTCGGTGTGCGTATCGGCGCGGGTGTCGGAGTGACGGTAATAGCTCTCGGTGTGCTTATTGGCGCGGATGTCGGCGGAGCGACCGTCGGAACGGGCCTCGGCGTTCGGATCGGAGCGGGCGTTGGCATGGGCATCGGAGTGACGGACGGCGGCGGGGTGGGAGCTGCATGTTTCAAACGAAGGCGCAGCTGCCGGTGGCCGGCTCAGACTCCTCCGCCAACATCCATGGCCACAAGCTTGCCGTCAGTGAACAGAAAGCCTAGATAGGCGCTGACTGCGACGTTAGCGGACGTCTTAAAATCTTGATTGTACGTGAGCCGCTGGTAGCGACCGGCCGAGCGGAGTGTGCCCGGACCGTCGATCGCTTGGACCTGCGCGACGCTCATTCCGAGGCGCGCGCCATTTCGCGTTTGGCTAGGCGCCGAATGGAGCGGCAGCCCCGTTGGCGCGTTGAGAACCGCCGTGGCGGTGAGATCGGATGCCGTTCCGTACTGAGAGTAGATCAGCGCCGTCTTGTGGGCGGAATCGTAGACGCCGGATAAGCAACGCCCGTTGCCGACACTCTTACTGTAGTGCTTCATGACCTTGTACCATGGCGCTCGATCGTGGGAAAGCGGAAACGCAGCGTAGTCGAGTATGGTATCCGGCTTGCGCGCCCGCGCGGACTTCTCGTAAACGTTGTTCGTCGTGCTCAGGACGAGCCGCGAACCAGGCTGCGCGGCAAACCAGCGTTGAACAGATTCACAATCGGCGTTACCGTTCGACGCACTCAACGATGGAGTCGACGTTAATCCGGCCATAAGCGCAAACGCGATCGGTAACAATGCCGTAGCGGCGCGGTCTTTCACCATGTTTCGAGCCTCCGTAAAGAACCTAGGGTGCCGGCGGTTGAACCCTTCAGCAGAATAAGCCTGGCAAAACGCGCCATTTCACCACAGGCGAAAGTAGCAGGAGGGCCTATGGTACCTTCAGAACGTCCGCTTTTGAGGTCACCGTTCGAGCGGGTGGCCAGTTACTTTTGGCCCGCGCCAGTGCACTTCCGCTCTCGGAGGAACCAAGCAATGAGACACTCGTACAAGGTCGCCGGCGTCGTGTTTAGCGCCGCTCTTATGACCGCGTGCGGCAGTAGCGGCCTTTCTTCGTCGCCTTCATCGCTCGCGCCGCAGAACCCGTCTTCACTCGCTGCGCCGTCGCGCGAATCGGGCTCGCCTATGGGTAAGCCAGGTATAACCATACTGCACAGCTTCGACGGCCCGACCGGCTGGTTGGTCGGCGCAGGCGTAATCGAGGTGAACGGTACGCTCTACGGCACGACTGTGGCGGGCGGAGGTGGGGCATGCAGCAAAAAACCTGAGACACACGCGTGCGGCGTCGTGTTTAAGGTCGCGGGCACCGGCACCACCGTGCTCCACAGTTTCAGCCAGGACCACGCCGGCTGGGGTCCTCACGGCAGCGTGATCGACTTGGATGGCACGCTCTACGGCACGACCCTCTACGGCGGCGAACACAACTGCGGGACGGTCTTTGCGCTCCAGCACACGGCTTACTCTGTGATCCACAGCTTCGACTGCGTGAACGGCAAACATCCTTGGGCGGGACTGACGGACGTGGATGGCACGCTCTACGGCACGACCGTTTACGGCGGTAATACGGACTGCGACTGCGGCGAAGTCTTTAAGATTACGAACGTCGGGAGTGTGCCGGAATTTAGCGTGGTCTATACTTTCAAGGGCGGGAGCGACGGCTCGCACCCGCGTGCCGGGCTGCTCTATGCGAATCATAAGCTGTATGGCACGACCCACGCCGGCGGCGCGGCCAACGTCGGCACGGTCTTTTCGCTCGACACCGACGGCACGGAAGACGTGCTCTATAGCTTCAAGGGCGGGAGTGCCGACGGCGCACGTCCCGAGGCAGGCTTAATCGACGTGGACGGCGCGTTCTTCGGCACGACCGAATATGGTGGGTGTTATTCCGGCTGCGGCACGCTCTTTCGGGTCACCACCAAGGGCAAGGAAAACGTGCTTCACGTTTTCATTGGGCATAACACGGATCAAAAAGGCGGTCGCCCCGTCGCAGGCCTCCTCGAAGTGGGGAACAAGCTCTACGGCACCACGCGAACGGACGGCAAAGGCCACGCCGGCACGATCTTTTCGATCAATCCCGTCGGCAACGTGAACTATACGGTGGTCCACCACTTCACCGGTCAGCCTGACGATGGCGCCTATCCCCGCGCAGGTCTGATCGACGTTAACGGCGTGCTCTATGGCACGACCTCGCAGGGCGGCGAGTACAACGGCGGGACGGTCTTCAGGCTCCAACTTTAAACCGGAGAGATGATTATGAGAAACATGAGGAGAGCCGCAACGCCCGGTCTTTCCATCGTTCGAGCGCTGCCGGCGCTTGGGACGGCGGTGGTCTTTGCCGCTTGTTCGAACGCCGGATCGTCAGGAACGATAACGCCGTCCAGCGTAACATCCGGTTCGCAAGCGCTGCCGGCGCAAATCAACTCCGACGCAGTCGAGTTCGCCTACGTGACCGACCATTTCAATAACCGTATCCTTCTCTATAAGATCGACGCCAAAACCGGCGCGATTCGTTTGAAGGGCAGGCCGACCTCATCAATGGGCGTGCGTCCCGAGGGCGTGGCGATCGATCCGACGGGCAAGGTTGCCTACGTGACCAATTACCGGTCGGACAATGTTTCCGGCTATACGATCGACCCACAAAGCGGCGCACTGACGCCGGTGGAGGGGTCGCCGTTCAAGGCAGGCGAAGGGGCCCAAGGTCTGGCGATCGATCCGACGGGCAAGTTCGCCTATGTTACAAACCGTCGCTCAAAGAACGTTTCCGCCGATGTTTCCGCCTACCGCATCGACCCGCAAAGCGGCGCACTGACGCCGGTGGCAGGATCACCGTTTGCAGCGGAAGTCGACCCCACTGGCGTGGCGATAACGCCGAACGGCAAGTTCGCCTATGTGACTAACAAGTTCAACGCGCAGCGGCACGGCCTCGACGGCTCTGTTTCTGCCTTCGCGATCGACGCGACCAGCGGCGCGCTGAAGGAGGTGCCGGGGTCACCGTTTGCAACGGGGAAGTTTCCCACAGGCGTGGCGATAACGCCTGACGACAAGTTCGCCTATGTGCCTGCGTGGCAATCCGACAGTGTTTTCGCCTACGCGATCGACCCACACACCGGCGCGTTGGACAAGGTGAAGGGATCGCCGTTTGCAGGAGGCGGGGGCGGAGATCACAGTTCTTGTGGGATCGCGATCGACCCATCAGGCAGGTTCGCCTACATGTTATTGAATAATAATTTGCGCCAGAAAAACCAGGTTTTCGGCTACATGATCGACGCAACCAGCGGCGCGCTTACGCCAGTGCCGGGTTCGCCGTTTGAGGTGGGCAGAGACGTCAGAGGCATAGCGATCGATCCGACGGGCAAGTTCGCGTATGTGACCGACGAGTCCGACTCGATTGAGCACCACGGCAAGGTTTACGGCTATTCGATCGACCCACACAGCGGCGCTCTGATGAGCGTGGGGCACGAGCTTGCCGCATCTCCCTTTGGCATCGCCACCTGCCGCGTTGAGAACGGTCGGTGCAAACCGCCGCCGTTGTAACCAATACCGAGCTAAGGCTTCCAGACAGGGAGCAGCGCTAGGCCGGCTTTTTTCGTGGCATCGTAAATGTACGTGTAAGGCTTGCCCATCAGCTCCACGGAAAAAATCGACAGTTGCACCGTTCCGCGGTCGTCCAGCGCGACTGGCGTGAAGTCTTGCGGCGCGCCATACTTACGCCCCATCGCGGCGAAATCGTCGCCGAAATCTGCGGCCGTTTCACGGCCGTCCAACGCGCGCTGTAGCCACGCGAGCGCCTGTGCTTGCATCCCTGACGGAGGATGCGGTAAATGCGCGGGCGTTGGGGTTGCTGCACCATTTTCGGGAATGTAGAGTGCGGCGATCGCGCGGATCAACTGCGGCACCGCGGTGAAGCCCCCGTTGCAGAGCACCGTGATCGACATGCGGCCGTCCGGAAGGATCCAGTTTTCGCTGGTACTGCCGAGGTGGTTGCCGCCATGCCAGATCAGGCGATGGCCACGAAACTCCGTTACGTACTCGCCGGCGCCGTACCCGGTCGACGATCCGTCGCGGAGCATGCCGGCGGTCGTCATGATACGCCACATCGCAGCGGAGACGACGCGGTGGGCTAGCAGCGCCTCATCCCACGCGGCCATGTCGCGCACGTCGATCAAGATGTCGCCGGAAGCGCCCAGCAAATGTGTTTTTTCGACATTAGGCTGGGGATAACCGCGAATCGGCGTCGGAAAGAAGTAGCTCGTCGCCCGATCCTGCGGCAGCGCGCCGGCGCCAAGGAGCGTCCAACTGCGCAGTTGCAGCGGTTCCACGATGTGCGTTTGCACGAACGTTACGTACGGCACGCCGCTGACGCGCTCGACGAGCAGGCCCAGCAGCTCGTAGTTGGTGTTCGAGTAGTTGAATCGTGTGCCGGGCTGGAAAAGCAGCGGACGCGCCGTATCGCGCGTGATACGCGTGGCAAGAGGCACGGTAGCATCATCGGAGCCTTCGCCGGTGTCCTGATAACCCGAAGTCATGCCGTAGAGCTGCGCGATCGTTACCTCGCGGGCGTGCGGAATCTGCGGGAGGTAGCGCGAGAGAGGCGCGTGGAGATCGATCTTCCCTTGCGTCGCGAGCAATGCTAGTGCGGCTGCGGTGAACTGTTTCATCAGTGATGCGCCGTCGTAGGCAGTATTGGGTCCAGCCGGCAGCTTCGGGTCGATACTGCGGTGCCCAAAGCTCTTGGCATAAACGACCTGTCCGTCACGAGTAATCGCGACCGAGACGCTCGGGGCGATTCCTGTGCCGATGAACGCCCGGGCGTACGCGTCGATCTGCGCGTTCGGATCGGATGTTTCGGCCGCCGCGATGGGAGCGGTCGAAACGAGTGCCGCTAAGGCAAGTGCAAGGCCGACAGAACGCATGAACACAAGCGTTCGGTAGGAGACAAACGTCCCCTTGGCGTGCGACTCTCAATCGCCATACCCCTAACGCGCACGTAGCCCAAACAGGAATCGAATCTGTACCCAGGCTTGGCTGTTCCGTTGGTTATGCTCGTGGACCGCATTATTTGAGGCAAGCAGGCGCATAGGCGCGTACGACAATCTGCGCGGAAGCTAGCGGAAAGCGCGAACGCTAGCGGACGAAAAATCGGCGTTGAAAAACCTGACGCAGCAAGAAAAAAGAGCTATTTCTTGCGTTTCGTATGCACTCTAGGTTTCGAGCGTCGTTTACTTCGCATGTAAGGGGTCGGGGGTTCGAGTCCCCCCATCTCCACCATCGGAAACGCGCCGATTCCTTGAGGGATTTCGGCGTTTTAACTACTTCCGCAAAGCCGTGATCGGCGACCACTTAGAATCAGTGTAAGGGGTCGGAGTTCGAGTCCGCATCGGAACCGCCAATTTTTGTTAGGAATTCCGAACCTTCCTCATCGAGGGAGTGCGCCTTTACAACAACAAGGCGTTAACGTCGAGCGCCGACGGCAACCGCAAGTCCTCGATGCTAGAGACTGCTCCGACGCCGCGATACCTTTGCCCAAACGCGATCGGACGGCGAATGGCTTAGCGCTTGCAGACCACCTCGCCGATTCGTGACGCCAGACAAAGCAAGCACGCCCGCGCCATTTCGGCTGCTCTGATTGAGGCGCCCGACCGCTTACAGTGACGTATTGTCACCTACAGATGCCACCGTGCGACTGAGCCGTACGGTGAGACTGGAGACGGCTCGTAGCCGCGCAAGGCTGAGGGGATGACATCGATTTCGCTAGCCTGCCATAGAAAATCGTACGGAATTTCTGCGAGCAACCGCCGCTGAATAAAACTGTAAACACGTCGCCGGGCAGCGCGGTCGTATACGGACACGCCCTCTGACAAAGCCCGGTCGACCTTTACGCTGCAATAGCGCGAAAATTTGAATCCATTGGGTGGGATCTGATCGCACGCCACATAGTCTGAGGGATCTGGGTCAAGGCCATGGACAAGGCCCAAAAGAGCGACTTGAAACCTGCCGCGATAGAGCGGTCCGTCAAGCGAGAGGAGTTCATTCTGCTCGTAGGCCTTGGGCAGAACGTCAATGCCAACTGCGCGCGCTTCTTCCATCATCAGCGGTACGACCTGGGTAGCGAAAATCGATTGTGCCCAGAAAACGAGCTGCATCTCTAGCCGCCGCCCGTTCTTGACGCGAATCCCGTCGTTGCCGGGGATCCAACCCTCTTGGCTGAGGAGGGCCCGCGCTCGGATCGGGTCATACGAAATCGTGCCCACTCTCGGATCGAATGCCCAGGTGAACAGTCCGCGCATACCGTTGTCCGCATTGTAAAGACCAGACGTCGCCTTTGCCACGAGGGTGCGCCGATCGATTGCCGATGCGAACGCACGGCGTATCGCGAGATTCCTTGCGATCGGATCGCTCAGGTTGAAGGCAACTACACCAAAATATGGGCGGCGCTGCGTCACGATGACGCGCCGATTGGGAATCGATCGTAGGGCGGCGATTTTCGAGGGGTTCGCAAAAAAGGTTGCATCGATTTCGTTGGTCATCAACTCATTGACGATCGTTGCCGGGTCATGAACGAAACGTATGGTAATGTGTCGAATCGCGGCTTTTGTCGCATAGTAGTGGTCGTTGGCTGTAAGGTCGAGACGGTTGCCGCGGAGCCATTTAGTGAAACGATATGGTCCAGATCCGATCGGCGCACCGTTGAACGCGACGCGATTCAGGTTCGGGTACGCGGCGAGCAAGTGGGCAGGTAAAATCGCGCCGCCCCCTCCAAAAAACCCTGTGATGATCGATGCATATGGTCGCTTGAGCTCCACGACAACCGTATACGAGTCGCGCGCCCAAACCCTGGCGATGGGATCGTAGCCACCTACCGATAAAAACGCGTTCGACGGGTTGACACTCGCGCGGTAGGTAAAGACGACGTCCCGTGCCGTCAAAGGATAGCCATCCTGCCATGAGATGTCACGGCGTAGATGATAGACGATGCGCTTACCACCAGGAGAAATCCCGCCGTTCTGGGTCGTCGGAACGACCGTCGCGGCATCTGCAACGATCGCACCGTTGGTGTCGTAGTTGGTCAGCGAAGAATAGATTAGCGCGCTGATGTCCACGGCATCCCCACCTTGCAGGTAGAGTGGATTGAGTGACGCGGGTTCCCTCACGGATGCGATGATCAGCAGGTCTGAACGCTGCGGGGCGGAGGCTCGATTCGTGCAGCCGGCCATCGCAAAAGCCAACAAAGAGGCGAGAGGGAACCAGCGAATCACTTAGAGACCGATTGCCTCCACCAATGCCGTGAATACACCATCGGGATCACCGTCGGCGACCGAACCCAGAGTCTCTAAAAGGGTAGCGTGCGAGCGACGTTCATAAATCAGCGGCGCAGCACCAGACGAATCGACTGATGCGCTGTCACCGTGGCACTCTCAGACATGAGCTTTTCGAACGCGCTGCCGTGATCGACTCAAGTCTCTGAAGAGCGATTGTCACAACGCTCTCGGCGCCTTGGCTGCCTGCGATGTCAAGAAGCTCACGTGCGTGAGACTCGGCCGCTTCGTAACGGGCCAGCGGTAAGAGGTATTTTGAGATTGTTATCAGAGCAGCAGTAATTAGCCCGACGTCGTGCACGGCGCGGGCGTAGCGCAGGCCTTCTGATGCGCGTTCGAGCGCGAGTTCGGCGTCGCCAGCAAGAAACTCCAATTCTGCGCGCTCTAAACCGTTGCAAGCCAGCTCACGCTCTGCGCCGCAAGCCCGAGCAACCACTTCAGCTTCGGCAATGTGGGCGCGCCCCTTGGAAAGATCGCCATCGCTCCTACGAACCATGCCTGCAACGCGAAGCGCGTACGCTAGTAGTTTATGAAGGCCTAACTTTCGGGCCCGCGCGAGAGCCCCCATGGCCGCGTTCTCAACGTCCTTAGTGCGCCCGAGGACCGCAAGTGCGCGGACAAGGTGGGCCTCGGCAGCGACCATGCCATATTCGTCCCCAAGGCTTTTGTAGATTCCAAGCGCATCGCTGCTGGCAGCAAGCTCGCGCTCGACCTCCTCAAAAAGATTGGCAATAAAAGCATCGACACAGTCGAGTCCGGCAACGACCTTGGGTGGCGTGCCTTCACAAACAAGATCGCGCGCCAAAGTACTCCATCGACGTCCCTCGGCAGGGCCAAGGGCGACCCACGCATGGACCAGCGCAGCCACCAGACTTTGACCCAGGGCGACATCACATCGCTCCGCAAGCGCAAACTCCAGCGCTTGCCGCCAATTCTCCATTTCGGCGCGGGCAGATTCCATCCACTCGGCGTCAGGTTGCACATCCCACGCGACGCGGAGTTCCTCGGCCAGATTAAGACACGCGCGCGCATGGCGGTGCGCCAGCGCGTGCTGCTCGCTGCGCGTCGCGACCTTCTCACGCGCATACTGGCGAAATGACTCCAAGAGTCCGTAGCGAGGCTCTCGCGTCGTCACATCAACGGTCACCGTAGACTTGTTTACTAGAGACAGTAGCAGTTCAGGAATCTCATTTTCCGCGACGCAGTCGCCGGAACAAACGGTCGTGGCGATGGCGAGCGTGCACCCGCCGGCGAAGACCGAGAGGCGTTCGAAGAGTCGTTGCTCCTGTGGTGAGAGCAACTCGTAACTCCAGTCGATCGTCGCGCGCATGGTCTGCTGTCGGGGGAGGGCCGTGCGGGGTCCGCCGCTGAGAATCTGAAAGCGATCGTCGAGCATTTTACTGAGCGTTTTCGTCGTTAGCACGTTCACTCGGGCAGCAGCCAATTCGATCGCCAACGGGATGCCGTCCAACCGTTGGCAAAGCGCGGCGACGATCGGCGCGTTCTCGTCGTCGAGCGCGAAGCAGTGGTCGACTTCTTGCGCACGATCACGAAAGAGAGCCATTGCATCCTGTGCGTTGAGTGAGGGCAGACGATAGCGGCGTTCGCCTGCGACTCGCAGCGGCTCGCGGCTCGTGGCGAGAACTCGGACCCCCGAACAGCGGGCCAACAAGGCTTCCACGATAAGTGCGGTTTCCATAATAAGGTGCTCGCAGTTATCGAGGATCAGCAGCCCCGGCTTGTTCTCGAGATAGGCGTACAACGTCTCGATCAAAGGACGACCGGGCACTTCTTGCACGCCTAGCGCCGAGGCGATCGTCGTAGCTACTAAAGAGGCATCGCCCACCGGCGCTAGCGCGACGAAGCAGGCCGCACCCTCGGCGGCGCCTAGCGTTCTTGCGACCCGCAAAGCCGTCCGAGTCTTGCCGATGCCGCCGGCACCGGTGATCGTGACCAGCCGATGCTCGCGAGCGAGATGTACAATCTCTTGAAGCTCTGTTTCGCGCCCAACGAAGGCTGTCAGAATCAGCGGTAGCGCGGCGTCTCCGGAATCGCGCGTCACACCAACCTCGACGGGGGCGTCTTTCTTGCCGAGCAGCACCCACCGCGCAGCGGCTTCCTCGAACGTGCGCCGTTTTTCGCCGTCTAGCGCCAGCGCGCCGGCTAGCAGCGCGAGCGTTCCTCGTTGCGGGGTTCGGCGGAATCCGCGCTCGAGCGCGCTAATTCCCTCCGTGCTCAGCCGGGCACGCTCGGCGAGGGCCTCCTGCGAGAGTCCCGCGACAATGCGGTGATGGCGCAAGAGCGACCCAAAGCGCTCCTCGGTCTTCATGCTCGTTCGTAAGGTTCGAGCCCGCGCCGGTCGCCTCCTCAGGGGGTTGGCGTCACTCGTACGGGTGGTTGTACGTTACGCCGATCGCCCGCCGCTGGGATGATCGCATCATGAAGCATTTAGCCTTCGCCTGCCATTCGCTAAAAGTCTGCATCGTCGCCATCGCCATCTCCAGCTGCGGGAACGGCTTGCCGAACGCCACACCGTCAGACACTCGTGAGCGAACCTGAGCTAGCGTGCAAGTGACGCTACTTCAGTCATACCATGTCTGGCCCGTGGACCAACTGAGCACCTCCCCGGACGGCTCAGTGCGAGATCGCTTCGCTTCAGTTATCCCCGGCAATCACTCTTTCAGTGAGAAAGGGCATTCCCAATGAGAATCTTGACAATAGCCCTCTTCGCTTCAGCTGCGCTGGCGGCCGCAGGCGTGTTGGCGGGGTGTAGCAACGGCTCTTCGCTGTCGGCCTTCGCGCCTTCAGGATCGATGCAGCCTAGCCTTAAGCAATCGGAGTCGAGCGCAGGATCACGAGCAAACGTCACGACCTACCATTTGATCCCGCTCGCCACGCTTGGCGGTGAGGCAAACTACGCGTCCGCGATCAACAGCCGTAGCCAGATCACCGGTACCTCGCTTCTGAAGGGAGACAAGGTCGAACATGCCGAGCTCTGGAGAGCCTATCGAGCGACCGACCTCGGTACGCTGGGTGGCCCGAACAGCGCCGTTAACTTTTATAACGACGGCACCCGGGGTCAGTTCGTGGGGTTCTCCGAAGTCTCCCAAACCGACCCGTATGCCGAAAACTACTGTGGTTTCGGCACGTCACACATCTGCCTAGGGTTTAGCTGGCAAAACGGTACGATGACGTCGCTTCCGACCCTGGGTGGAAACAACTCTGCGGCCAACGACGTGAACAACCGCGGGCAGATCGTTGGTGAGGCCGAGACCAGCATTAAAGATCCGAGCTGCCCCCCACCGTTTGTCCTCGACTCCCGCGGCGTGATTTGGAAGCCGAACGGCAAGATCGTCACACTGGCGCCGTTATCCGGTGATACTTTTAGCACTGCCTTTGCAATGAACCAGAGTGGAGCGGCCGTCGGATGGTCGGGACCATGCCTCGTTACAGCTCACGCGCTCCTCTGGCAAAACGGCTCTACGATCAACCTCGGCAGTCTCGGCGGCAGCTATAATAACGCCGCAGACTACATCAATAACCGCGGCCAGATTGTCGGCTACTCGGATCTTCCCGGAGACGCGGCGACTCATGCTTTCCTCTGGCAGAGCGGCACGATGAGCGATCTTGGCACGTTATCCGGCGACAATCTCAGCGTCGCCTATGCGATTAACGACCGGGGTCAGGTCGTCGGCGCATCGTGCAACGCGAGCAGTTGCCGCGGTTTCATATGGCAGAATGGTACGATGACCGATCTCAACCTGCTCGTTCCGCCGAGCAGCAAGCTGTACGTGGTATATGGCAACGACATTAACAGCAGCGGAAAGATCGTCGGCACAGCCCTCAACCAGAAGGGCCTGGAGCGTGCGGTCGTGCTAATTCCTGATAAAAAAGCTGCCGTTTTGCCCACCGGGGTGTCGGCACCTAAATTCGCAGCACAGCAAAGCCTGCGCATTCAACTGCGTAGTACGGGTGTCACGCCGGCGGCCCTTCGCAAATCTATCTTTTCGCTGTAAAACATCGGAAACAAAGGACCGAGCTCGCTCCGGCTCGGTCCTTTGCACCGACGAGGCGTAGCAAACAGTGGCGTTCAACGTTCGAGTTTGGCAAGTGGCGTGACGATCTTGTTGGCCGCGCCTACTCTGTCTTCAATCCGAAAACGCTTTTTCGGTAGCGGTCTGGTGCGATAAGATGGGCTCGTACACTAGTTTCCGCCTAAATACCCAATCTCGCGACAACGCGAAAGGTCTGCTACGCGGGCGATTCTTGAGGCAGTCCTGACGGGGAGAAAAACGGGGAGCAAACGGCTCGACGCGCGGAAAACCCTGATGGCGCAAGCGTTCGTCAAACCGAACTTCTTGCTTCGCATGTAAGGGGTCGGGGGTTCGAGTCCCCCCATCTCCACAATCGAAATCATTCGAAAAATCTGACGCAGTAGGCTTTTCGAACGAAAGTGCCGGAGAAGGACGAGGCCGTCTAACCTCGTCTTTCTTCGCCTATCTTCGGGAAGAATGGGCAGAACTGTGGGGAGAAGATTTGAAACAGCTGCTCCAGGTAACTCTACCAACCGGCTATCGGGAAGTGTGACCAAACGAAGCCAGCGCTACAGAGCGCTTCAGAGATGGAAGAACCCAAGGTTTGGGATCCACGTACTTGTCGGCGCACTAGCGATTGCAGCTGCCCTGTATCTGACGGTGTGCATGTCGTCTTCTGCTTACGCTCAAGCTGGCGTGCCGTGGATCCTTGGAAGGGTCGACCAAGAGTTCGTGTGGTCGCCACGGGTCAATGTTGTCCCCGCGATCGACGCATGCGCCGTTAAGATGCACGCCGAGTCGCCGGAGCAGGCATGTTTGTTACGAGCGATGCGCGCGGGTGGGGCCTCGTCTAAGGCGATAGCTTTTACCCGCTGGTACTACACCTTCTCGGAAGGTGACTCGGCTTTCATCGACCGCGTTGTGAAGCCGCGGTTTGGCGCGGTATCGATCGCGCAAATCGAGCTCCCAGGCCGCGCGAACACCAATTGGATCTACACTTTTGTCAATGGCATGCCGGCGGTGATAAACCCAGAAGAAGCATTCACGACGAAGTTGCCCTGGACGAAAAACGCCGCGTTCCTGGCGCTCAAGAAAGCGCATCCGAACGCCGGCGTCTTCCCTAACGAGGACTTTGTAGGCGAGTCCGCACGGCCCAGCGGCGGGCAGCGGTTTACGATCGCTGCACCTATTGTCGATGGTTGTCACGCATGCGCGCGCGTCGGAATCGTGTATATCGGTTTCGACTTTGGCCCGCTCGGCTCAGCGAGAGGAACGGGCATGACCGCCGTTCATCGTTGTCCATCTTCCGACGCCCGCTGCAAGTGGTTGTAGGTGCCACAACGGTGCCACAAGTGAGCTGGCGTGCTCAAAAAATCAATTAAAATGGTTTTTTGGTAGCGCCAACGGGAATCGAACCTGAATCGGACGATCCTGGCAAAAAACGCTAAGTCGTGGGCCGGGCCGCTTCCTAATGACGGTCGAACCAAAGACATTGAAGGGCGGCGGCTATCGCGGAAAACTTGTGGCCGAATCGGCCGCTCAACCAGCGCGACCGTGAAACTCGCCGATAAGCCCGATCCCACCGGGGAACGCCGATAAGCCCGATCCCACCGGGGAACGGCTGCCTATCGCTGATTCGCGAGTTCCGCTAAATCCCGTATATCGCCGAGGGGGCGCGATTTTCACGAGCAGAGAAAATTTCTTCACGTGGCCTGTTCCCGTACGCCGCCACGGCGTGCCAGGGCACCGAGACCTTCGTAGCGCAGTAAGCGGGATCGCCGACTTCCACAGATCGAGGGGCCAATTTATGCCGTGTCGATTGAACCGCGTTGCGCTGTTTGGCCTTTGCGCGCTAGGCCTTACGCTCTTCCTCTGCGCTCCCGCGCAGGCCGAGTGCGTCGCGAAGCCCGGATCGATCTTCTTCGTTACGGATCGCGAGCCGCTGGACAATAACCAGCTCTTCAGCGGCGAGTGGGGCACCGACGCCAATCACAATCCCTTGATCACCACCGGCGTCATATCGGCGCCGGTAGACAAAGCCAACGAAGCGCGCTGCTCGTCGAAACAAGCGCTCATCCAGGCGATAAGTTCGCAGTTCGTTCCAAAGCGTCCGCGTCAAGTTCTCGTCTACGTACACGGCTATTATACGTCGTTCGTAACGGCGGTCGAAACTGCGCTGGCTCTGAAAAAGGGGCTGCAGTTTCCGGGCCCGGCCATTGTTTATTCGTGGCCGTCGAGGAAGACTAGCGCCTTAGCCTATCGCACCGACGAGGACAATGCGAAGTGGTCGATGCCGCATTTCACCAACTTCCTCGGCAACATCAACAAGGCGTTCCCAGGCATGGCCGTCTCTCTGGCCGGCTATAGTCTGGGCTCGCGTTTTGTCACCGAGGGAATCGCATTTTTCCGTCGGGAAGGCTGCACTAACTGCTTCGGGCGTGCCGTGCTGTTCGCGCCGGACGTTTTCACGGCAGACTTGCGCAGCGCGCTCACGGCCTCAAACCTGTGCTCGGAAAAGCCCCTGACGAATCCTATTGCTTCCGCGCCGGTGCTTTTGTACGTTTCGAACAACGACCGAGCGCTGAGACAATCGGAAAAGTTCCATGGAAATCAGCGCGCAGGGCAAGCCGGCGGCGACCTCATCTTGTGCAACGGCGTCGACACGGTCGACGTGAGCTACCTCAAGAGCGGCGGTAAATCCGGGCACGGCTATTTGCTCGATCTCCGCGTGATCCAAGACGCCGCGGCAGCGTTTGCCAGCGTGCCCCCCACGTCGCCGAGACGCGGACTGAAGCAAGTCTCGCGCACCGGCGGCGTCTACTACGAGTTGCTGCCCTCGCCGTAGTTCTTCTTAGGCACGACGAAGACGTCGCTGACCCGGTAAAGATGTTCGGGAAGGCCCCCGCGCGGCCGCGAGGTGCGCGTGGGGGGCATCGTCGCTCTGGGAAAAGGGTCGGGCGCGACCGCTTTGCTAACGACGCCCCAAGCGAGCGGCGTGCCCCGGAGTTGGCAAGTCGATTCGGCGATCGGCACAACGATGATCGACGTGGATTGACGACATTAAGGGAACACGTTGCGAAAATAACGGTAAGTCGCATCAAGCTTGGCCGCGAGCGGGACTTAGAGCCTCCGATCTGCTGACACTACTCAAAAGGAAGTTGGTCATTTGCGCGAAGAAGGCTTTCGCCAACGCCTTCATCATATAAAATCGCGGCCGAGAGCCATCGACAGGAAAGAGACCATGACAGACAAGTCAGATGCCCAAACCAGCAACGGAACGAGCTCCATGGACCGCACTGTGCTGCCCATCCCAGCGCCTCAGTATCCGCCAAGTACCGAGCTTGATGCGCACAACGCTAAAGCCCCTCCGCGGTTCGAGGTGAAGGCCCCGAAGGGTGCGCCCAACGTGATCGTCATTCTTCTCGACAACATGGGCTTCGGCGATATATCGACGTTCGGAGGGCCGATCCAGATGCCGACGCTGGACCGTCTGGCCAAGACCGGGCTGCGCTACAACAATCTTAAAGTCCCGCCGTTGTGTTCGCCCGCCCGCGTAGCGCTGCTTACCGGCCGCAATAGCCATAGCGCAAACTTCGGCGTGATCTCGGAGATTGCCACCGGCTTCCCGGGGTACACTGCGGTGCGCCCCAGTAGCGTCACGAATCTGCCCGAGATCTTGCGGCTCAACGGCTACAGCACCGCCATGTTCGGTAAGTGTCACGAGCTGCCACCGTGGGAAGGCAGCGATGTCGGACCCTTCGACCGCTGGCCCGTGCATAGCGGATTTGAGCGGTTCTACGGCTTCATGTCCGGCGAGGCCGACCTCTTTCATCCGGTCATGTACGACAACATGACCAGGGTGGATATGCATCCCGATGCCGATTATTACGCGAGTACCGACATCACCGACAAGGCGATCCTCTGGCTGCGTTCGCAGCGTTCGCTGGCCCCCGACAAGCCATTCTTCGTCTACTACTCCGCGATCGGCACCCATGGCCCGTTCCACGTGCCCAAGACTTGGCGCGACCGCTACAAGGGCAAGTTCGATCAGGGCTGGGACCGGGTGCGCAAGGAAACGTTGGCCAGGCAGATCGAGCTCGGCGTCGTGCCGCCGGGCACCGATGCGGCGCCCAAGCCGCCGGGAATCCAGGAATGGGACGACTTGACGGCCGACGAGAGGAAGGTCTTTGCGCGGTATATGGAGATCTATGCCGCCTTTGCCGAGGTAACCGATTACGAAATCGGGCGGTTTCTCGACGAGATTGAGGCCCTGGGCGAAATGGATAACACGCTGATCTTCTACATCACCGGGGACAACGGTTCGGTTTTCCAAGGCGGCCTCAACGGCGCCTTCAATGAGTTGTCCGTGTTCAACGGGCTGCCCGAGCCCCTGGACGTTGCGCTGCAGAACTTCGACGAGATCGGCGGCCCCAAATCTCACCCTTTGTACAACAATGGCTGGGCATTCGCCGGCGCCACGCCCTTTGGGTGGGGCCACCAAGTGGCCTCGTACGGCGGCGTCTGCCAATCCATGGTGGTCCACTGGCCGAAGGGCATCACGGCGAAGGGCGGCCTGCGTACGCAGTGGATGCACATGATTGACATTGCCCCGACGGTCTTGGAGGCAGCTGGTGTGCCCGAGCCCGCGGTCGTCTCTGGCGTCCAGCAGAAACCGCTCGAAGGCGTGAGTGTGCTCGACACCTTGAATAACGCCGACGCGAAGTCGCGCCACACCTTGCAATACTTCGAGATGGCAGGCAACCGCGGCATTTACCAGGACGGCTGGTTCGCTACGACGGTACACCGCCCGCCGTGGGAGCCCAAGCCGCGGGCTACGTTTGAGAACGACAAGTGGGAGCTGTACAACGTCGAGGAAGATTTCAGTTGCGCGCACGACCTTGCCGCGAAGTATCCCGACAAACTTGAGAAGCTGAAGGGAGTCTTCCTGGAAGAGGCCGCCAAGTACCACGTGCTTCCGCTTGACGACCGCGCTTGGGAGCGCTTCAACGCCGCGCTAGCGGGCCGTCCGGATTTGATGGAAGGTCGCACCGAGATCACGGTCTATGAGGGAATGAAGGGTATTCCCGAAAATGCCTTCATCAACGTCAAGAACCGCTCTTTCGCGGTTACGGCCGATATCGAAGTTCCGCAGGCGGGCGCAAAGGGCGTGGTCATCGCCCAGGGCGGGGAGATGGGCGGCTGGGCCCTTTACGTCACGGACGGCGCGCCCCGGTTTGCCTGGAACTATCTCGGTCGCGAGATTTACAAGATCGCCGGCCCCGCTCGCCTGCCGGCCGGGCGGGTGACCTTGCGCTTCGAGTTCGCTTTCGACGGCGGTTTGGGCGCGGGCGGTAACGGTGTGATCTTTGTCAACGATGAAGAAGTCGCTGCGGGGCGCGTCGAGCACACTCAGCCGTTCGCATTTGGTGCCGAAACAACGGACGTAGGTGAGAACCTCTATACGTGTGTGAGCGACGACTACAAAGCGGGCGATAACAAGTTCACCGGCAAGATTCACAAGGTGACCGTCGCGGTCGGAAAGTCCAACCTCAGCGAGGAGGCCCAGAAGGCTCTCGCAGAGTTGCGTATGAAGAAAGCGCTGTTCGTCTAATCGCGCCGTTGCACGGGACCGCCGGTCGATCATACTAGCAGGCACTTGATTGCGTACGACAATCTTACGACAGTTCGCGCGGAAACTAGCGGAAAGCGCGAACGCTAGCGGACAAAAAATGGGCTCAAAAAGACTGACGCAGCAACGAAAATGGGCTATTTCTTGCGTTTCGTACGCACTCTAGGTTTCGAGGAGCGCCCCGCATAACGGGAGCCTCGATTTCGGTGGGCATGCGATTAGATCCCAACTTGGTTACCATGGGAGAACCATCAATCACCTGTAGTTTTCTCCTCCACCTGGGACGTATCGGATGAATAGCATCCGCGGATGGCTTATCGGTGCGGCGGTCGTCGCCGGCGCCTTATTGATCTGGGACGTGCTCTCGGGGGCGCTCTCGGCGTTGCTCCTGATGTTCACCGCGGTGCTGTTCGCTGCCGGTCTGCGGCCGATCGTCGATCGAATGGCGAAGCGAATGCCGTACGGCGCTGCCGTCGGGGTATCGTTCGTCGCCGTCATCGCGGCAATTGTTGTGATTGGAGCCGTGCTCATCCAACCGCTAGGAGCGGAGCTCATCAAGTTCGTCCAGTCTTTACCGGGCTATGCGAGCGCGCTCCAAACTCAACTCGCGGTGGCACAGCGTTATTTCGAAAACGACCAGATGGCGCGCCAGATCGCCGGCGCGTTCGCCGGCAGTGCCGGCAACGCGGCCAGCGTGATCGGCCTTCACCTGCTCAACGGGACGGCACTCGCCGCCGCGGCAATCGGCAACGGAGTGCTCATTCTTTTGCTCGCCATCGGCTGGATGCTCTCGAGCGATGAGCTCGCGCGATTTGTGCTGAGCCTGATGCCGCCCGCGGCGCGTTCGCAGTGGCGCGACGTCCTCGACGACATTGGGACACGGCTGAGCGCGTACGTGGGGGGCGTCGTCATCAACGGCTCGATCGTCGGCGTCGTTATGGGTGTTTCGCTAGCAGTCCTCGGCGTCCCATACTACTTACTCTTGGGATTCATAGCCGCCGTCTTTCAGGCGATTCCGATGCTCGGCGCCGTGATCTCCGGGCCGATCATCCTCCTGGTTGTATTAGCGACGAGCGGCTGGGCGAAGATGCTCATCGCGCTTGCGATTTTCGCAGTCGTTCAGGTAATTGACCAAAACGTACTTTCGCCGATTATCTTCGGCCAACGGGTTCAGCTTAGCTTCCTGCTGATCATTCTGGCGACAGTCGTGGGTGGAACCCTGCTCGGTATTGCTGGCGCCTTCCTCGCCGTCCCGGCCGCGGCCGTGTTGCAAGTGCTCGTGACGCGCATTGTCGCTCCAGCCATTCGCGCTGCAAACGAGCAGAAGTAAAGGAAGTACAATCTGGCGTCAGTACAACGATCGGCCAACATTAGAAAGGATCTAATCCATGTCCAGTTCACGCAAGACATTTCTCGCTGGAACGGCCCTCCTTGGGATGACGAGCGCGCTGTTCGGGGCCGCAGCTGCCGCTACCGGTGAGCAAGCGATCATGCTCACGCTGTGGGTTACAACTAAGGACCCCGGCGCATTCGACAAGTATTACACCGCGACGCACGCTCCATTAGTCAAGCAGCTCCCTGGCATTACTTCATTTGAAATAAGCAAGGGTCCCATTACCCAGGAGTCGTCACAGCCATCGCCTTATCATATGATCTCAGTAATTGGCTTCGATTCGATGAACGCCCTCACTGCGGCGATCGAGTCACCTGCTGGTAAGGCGATGGTCGACGACCTAAAGAATTTTGCGGCAGGGACGTCCGTGCTAATGTTTTCAACGATTCCGGCTTGAGGTGCGTTGACGAGGCCCCGTCAGCCTTCCGAGTCCGTTTGATCGTGGCATAATCGCGTAATAGGAGTAACTCGAATGGCCACTTTGTATCCGCCTTTCGACGGGCTTTCAGAGTGTAAGCACGATGTTCAGCCATCAGCACGAACGTTGAGCAGCCAGCGCGCTTAAAATCGCCGCTGCTCGCGACGCGTCGCAAAGCCTCGCGATCGCGCCAGCGCGAAGACGGACCTATCGGACGATAGTGAGTTTGACCGGGTAAACGTAGCGTTCGCCGAACGCAGATTTGACGGCGGCGATAAGCGAGAACAGCAAATCGAACGCAAGCACGATCACGAAGAGCCAGAAAGCCAGCCGCGACGCCGCTCAGCCGACCATCGCGCAAACGCAAAACGCGGCCGTCAACGTGTATTGAAAATTGAGCGCCTCCTTCGCCTGGTGGGCTAGCCACGAGTCTACGGGATCTCTGCGCGTTCGCAGCCGGACGATGAGCGCGGGCACGAACAGGAAAATCACACCGCCGATGTGAGTGAAAATGGCAGCGAGTCGCTGCTCGGCCGGCACTTCGCTTGCGTGGTGATGATGATCATGCGATTCTGACATGTTGCAGGGTACGGCGTCGCGATCGACCGAGCCTGTTCGCAGCGTTTGAGAGCGAGAGATGGCGATTCGATGATAGTGTTTCCCTTCGTTTCGCTCGGTCAAGAACCGGAAGGCAACGCCCCGGAGGCGAAGAAGCGGCCCATCTGAGACAAGGAGCCTCTCGAAATGCATAACTGTACCGATTGTGGGCGCATGACCGACAGCCAGTTTGAAGGTCGCCCCCTGTGCGACGATTGCAAGCATAAACGAAACGAATCCCAGGACGAGCGTCGTCGAGAAGGCGACGAGAAGCACCGCGCCTAGTCTTGCGTTTGGCTTAGTTATCGCTTCGTCACTTGGTAGGAGTCGGTCGAATGGCTACGCTGCATCCACCCCTCAACGGGCTATCAGTCGATAAGCACGATCTGCAAGCCCGCGTTCTGGGCTGGCATACGGTGGGCTCGTGCAGCGTTACCGTAAACGATCTATATCATTTTGCCGCTTCAGGAAGCTACAAGGCATTGGGGCGCAGCCGAACCTTTGATCTGAAGATAGATCTTACGGACGAAGATCCAACCGTTCCGAGCGGCCCCTGCACCGTCACAAACGGAGGCCAAACCTTCAGCGGGACCTATACCCGCAACGGTACGGAGATTTCATTTGCCACGGCGGGTTATGATGTCACGATTTCACCCGACGGCCAGAACGTGATCCTTGAAGCAACTGGATACCCCAAGGTTCGCATTCTCGCATGAGCGCAAATAGAAAGTTATCGTCACCAACTAGCCGCGTGACAGCCACGCCGCCGCCGACGAGGGAACCGATGCGCCTCGGTTGACCTACGGGTATTGGAATGAGCCGATTAGCGGTTCGGTGGAAACAATGGCTCCCCATCGTGGCACGATCTGGTTTGACATTGTGCCGAAGAACGACAAGCTACATCTCGACGGTCAATATTACGCGGGCGCGGGCGGGCGACGAGCGGACGAATTGAGATCATTTGCAAATGATTTCGGTTCGGAGAGCACTTGTGCCGAGAGGTTTGCAGTTGAATCACAAGGCTCCCCCATTCGCGATCGCCGAATGCACTCGTCCAGGAATTAATGGGGCTAACCTAACGGCCGTTGAAGATGCCGGGGGCGCGCCTGACGACCATTTGACGACCTTTCTTCCGGAAAAGCTTGTAAAGCCGTGGAAACTACTGGCACGCTATCCAAATTGCTCAGTGGTTATGAGGTCTTTCGCGTTTTTGGGACCTTTTTCGTGGAACGGCGCTTCGTGCCCGAATCATTTCGGATGTAAGGGGTCGGGGGTTCGAGTCCCCCATCTCCACCATCGAAAACGCCCGATTCCTTGAGGGATGTCGGCGCTTTTGTTTTTGCGGCAAGACCAAGCAGGACGCGCTTATGGAAGTTGGTCTTGCAGTAGCCGCGTTCCCAGCGGCCGAAGTTACGGATCAATCTGACTACTTGCACGATATGTAAGTGGTCGAGGGGTTCGAGTTCCCCCATCTCCACTATGGAAATCGTGCGGAAAGTCTGAATCCGAGAGACTTGGCGACGCCCACGGTCCGCATTGCGCCGATTGCACATGACTTCAAGGCCGCTGCATTAAAACTACATTGCGAGGTTCACTTCGGGCCGAGGGGGCCATCGCGTTGGTGACGAGTTCGCAGTCGTTTGCACCGAGTTCTTTTGCCATGAGGTCATTGAGCAATGCGTTCATCGATCAATGCTTGGTTCTTTTCGCGATCTAATGCAAGGTTTTGAACCTCCAGCGAGTCGTTTTGCAGGTCGAAGAGTTGCACGTCGTTGTTTTTGAAAATCTCCTCCATGGTTCGGGGCGTGTTATAGGCAGTTGGCGCGTGGTACCGACCAAACTTGTAGCGCCCGTCAAAACGCTGGCGCTGCTCGGCGGAGGGGACCGCGCCTAGCACGAAATGCGGGTTTATGGCGACCCACGTGGAACCGGGAGCGCCGGCTGTGGCGCGCCCGACCGGCACGGTGACGTTCCTGTTTTCGGATATCGAAGGCAGCACCGTGCGCTGGGAGCGCGGCCGCGAGGCGATGGCCGCCGCGCTGGCACGCCACGACGCGCTCATGCGCGCGGCGATGGAAACCCGCGGCGCGTACGTCTTCAAGACGATCGGCGACGCCTTTTGCGCGGCCTTCGCAACCGCGCCCGATGCCACTGCCGCGGCGCTCGACGCGCAGCGGGCGCTGGCACGCGAAGATTTCTCGGCAGTCGAGGGATTGCGCGTGCGCATGGCGCTGCACGCGGGTAGCACCGACGAGCGCGAAGGCGACTACTTCGGCCCGACGGTCAATCGCGTCGCGCGGTTATTGGCGGCCGGGCACGGCGGCCAAGTGCTCCTCTCAGGTGCGTGCGCGGAACTACTCCAAGCTGAGCTGCCGCCGGAGTGCAGCTTACGCGATCTCGGCGAGCACCGGCTCAAGGACCTCGCGCAGCCCGAACGCATCCACCAGCTGCTTGCACCCGACCTGATCGCCGACTTCCCGCCACTGCGTTCGCTCGAACACCTCTCGAACAACTTACCAGCACAGCTCAGCTCGTTTATCGGTCGCGAGACCGAGATCGCTGAGATCACCGCGCTCGTCGAGCGGCATCGCCTCGTTACGCTTGTCGGCTCGGGCGGCGTCGGCAAGACGCGCCTCTCTTTACAAGTGGCAGCCGATCTCATTGACGACTTAAGCGACGGCGTGTGGTTTGTCGAGCTCGCACCGCTGAGTAAGGGCGAGTACATTCCCACGACCGTCGCGTCGGCACTCAGCATTACGCTCCCGTCCGAAGGCGATCCGGTCGAGAACCTCGCGCGCGCGCTCAAAGGAAAACAGCTGCTGCTGATCTTCGACAACTGCGAGCATCTCGTCGCGCCGGCGGTGCACGCCATCTCCGCCATCCTGCACGCTGCGCCGAAGGTCACGGTGCTGGCATCGAGCCGCCAAGCTCTGGGCGTCGCCGGGGAAGCGACGTACCAAGTACCCTCGCTCGATCTCCCCACCGGCATCACGCTCTTCGTCGAGCGCGCGCGGGCCGCGAGCGCAACGTTCTCGCTCACCGACGAGAATGCGCCGGTGATCGCGGAGATCTGCCGGCGGCTCGACGGCATTGCGCTCGCGATCGAGCTGGCGGCGGCGCGGGTAAAGATGCTCGGCGTCAAACAACTGCGCGACCGACTCGACGAACGCTTCCGCGTGCTCACGGGCGGCGGGCGCAACGTGCTGCCGCGGCAACAAACGCTGCGGGCGATGATTGATTGGAGCCACGACCTGCTCGACGAGCGCGAGCGGGTGCTCTTCCGGCGGCTGGGGATATTCGTCGACGGGTTCACGCTTGAGGGAGCCATCGCCGTCGGAAGCGGCGATGAGAGCCTTGACGAGCTCGATGTCTTTGACGTGCTGGCGTCGCTCGTTGACAAGTCGCTGGTGCTGGCCGAGCCGCAGGGTGACGCGGTCCGCTACCGGCTGCTGGAATCAACGCACGCCTATGCGTTGGAGAAGCTGGAGGCTGCGGGCGAGCGCGATCGCGTTGTGGACCGCCATCTGCGCTATCTGCGCGACGGGTTCGCAGAGTTGCTGGAAGAACGCGAGCGGACCGCACGACATTCCGACTTCGATGCAAGGCTGAAGACGGAACTGGAGGACGTGCGCTCCGCCCTCGACGGCGCGTTGGCACGCTCGACGGTCGTCGACGGCGCCGACCTGCTCGCCAACATTGGCGGGGGTTGGCGATCCTTCGGGCTCGATGCCGAAGGCATGGCGCGCTGTGAGGCGTATCTCGCGGCGCTCCCGGCGGACGAGTCGCGGCTGCGCGCTCGGCTGTTGATCGCGTTGGAGTACTTGCTTAGTAATTCCGGCCGGCTAGAGCAGGCCTTCCAGCTGGCGACCGAAGCGGTCGCGCAGGCGCGGGCAAGCGGCGATGCCCGGGTCCGCGCTGCGGCGCTGGTCCGGTATTCGTATATCGCGACGAAGCTTCATCGGCTCGACGACGCGGAGGAGGCGTTAGCGCAAGCCGAAGCGTTTCCAGGGGCCTCGGCGAAGTTTCGCATTGACTTGCTCCAATGCCGTGGAAACTTAAGTATGTTCCGTGGCGATCTCGAGACGGCGGCGCGCGTGCATGAGCAGCTCCGCAAGGCGGCCCACTCGCTCGCAAACGTCCGCAGCCAGCATTTGGCGGCGTGGAACCTCGCGGAGATCGAACACCAGCGCGGTCAGACGCAGCAAGCGATCGCGATCGCTCGCGAGGTCCTTCCCGCGCTGCGATCCGGCACCGATACAGGCATGCTCGCTAGCCTGCTCGCCAATCTCGCAGGCTATCTCGTCGCGGTTGACGATTTTCCGGGCGCGGTCGCGGCGGCCCGCGAATCGATCGGAATCCACGCGGCGCGCGAGCCGGACCATGCCTACGTCGCGATGGCGATCGAGCACCTGGCGCTCGCCGTCGCGCTGCACGGCGATTGTGCCCGAGCGGGCATGCTCGAAGGCTACGCCGACGATGCGTTTGCGCGACACGGATTCAAGCGCGAGTTCACCGAGACGACGACCTACGACCGCCTCACCGCACTCCTGCGCGAAACCCTCAAGCCCGACGAACTCGCACGACTGATGATGGAGGGCGCTGCACTTAATCCGGAGGCTGCGATCGCACTCGCGCTTGAGGATCACGAATCGCAATAGAGTAGCAGCGCCGGCGGCCTCACCCGCAGCGTTCGCGCTCGCCATGGCCCTGCGACCTCGTGCTGGAAGGCGGCGATCAATTTCGCGGATGGTTCCGCGTAAGGCTTTCCGAGGTCGAGACGATCGAACCGGGCCCGCTTTCTGCTCGAAGCGCGGTAAGCGCCGTTCGTGCGAGCTCGGGAAGATAGATGACGCGCCGCGACTTGCGCAGTCGAGCGAGGCGCTCCCAAATTAGCCGCCTGCACGAGCTAGACGGTTGGTATTGTGCCACCGTCGATAACATATTCGACGCCGGCGACCGTCGCGGCGCGATCCGACGCCAGGAATGCAATGAGCTCGGCGACCTCCTCCGGGGCATTGGGGCGCCCGATCGGGATGCCACCCAGCGCATTCATGAGTTCGTGACGCGCGGATTGGCGATCGGTTCCCGCGGCGACGGCAAGCCTATCGATCATCCCCATCGCGGCAGTCGTTTCCGTAAAGCCGGGCGCAATACTGAGTACGCGAATGCCTTTTGGTCCTACTTCATTAGACAGCCCCTTGCTGTACGTCGTGAGGGCGGCCTTCGCAGCCGCATACGCTAATGTTGATTCGAAGAGCGGCATGCGACGCTGAATCGACGACACGTGAATGACCACGCCGGATCGACGCTCGAGCATCCCCGGTATCAGGGCGCGGTCGAGACGCACGGCGCCGAGCAGGTTGAGGTCCAGTGCGCGACCCCACTCGTCGTCCGAGAGGGCGGCAAAACCGCCGGCGGGCGCGTTGGAGCCTCCAACATTGTCTATGAGGATGTCCACGCCGCCGAAACCTTTAGTGACGCGCTCGACGATTTGGCGCACGCCCTCGGCACGAGTGACGTCGGCTTGAACGAAGAGCTCCGGCCGGCGATCTTGCGACGGAGCCTCGCGCGCGGTCGTAGCGACCCGTGCCCCGCCGGCAGCCAGACGGCGCGCGATCGCTTCACCGACGCCCTTCGTCCCGCCGGTGACGAGGGCGCGCTTGCCCTCGAATTCGCCGCCCGACATCAGCCGATCACCAAGCGGGCGATCTTCCCGTTCGAAATGACGAATGCATGATCGATCGGCAGCGGCGATCCCGGAAACGTGCCCGAGACGAGGGTTCCCACGATGAGTGTGTCGCCGGCCTGCTCGACCGCTCTGACGTCGAACGTAGCGTGATACTTCCGTTGGGTCTCCTCGATCCAGATTCTGATCGAATCGCCGCCGCGATATTCCTGGCCCTCGTCTTTGACGGCAGCGTCATCTTCGAACTGCGCGAGCGCACTCGGGACGTCGAACGCATTCCGGGATTCGAAATATTTGCGTATGGGTGGGGATAGTTCCACAGCAGTCATTTCCTCATGCCTCCGAGGAAGTGCGAAATATTGGCCAGCCGATTTCGGTTACTAGCTGGCTCTCGTCACCGACGTCGTCGCTGGTGATGAGGTAACTCTCGCGGATCGGTCCAGACACCGCGATTGCCCGTTCGACCACGTGAGTTCCGAGCGGTGCGTAGGTGCGATCCGCTTCGCGTAAAGCGCCTTGATGGACGGCGACGGCAAGCTCAACCGGCGGCAGTTCCCGCACGAACACTTCGCCAACCGCGTCCAGCCTGCCGACTACGGGGACGAACAGAGTTACTTCGCCGACTTCATCCGTGTACAGTTCCGTCGGGTATAGCCCACCCGATGGCCCAGCCGGTGAAACGCCCTGGTCGCGCAGCACGCGGTAGATCTCCGCGAACGAGTTGGACCACCAAGGCTCAATGTCGGGAAGGCGTACGATCTTCGTGACGGCTCCGACATGAAAGGCGGGAACCGACCGATACTCGATCGCTATCGGCGCGGGCGAGCCCTCAAGGAGTGAACGCAGCGATGCTACGACCGATTGCGTCCGCTCGAGCGTGGATTCCATTTGTTTAAGGTGCTCGACGATCAAGGCGTTCCGCCGATCGACGTCAGGTGCTTTGAGAATCGCTTTGATATGCTCCACCGGCATATCGAGGTCGCGGAATCGGCGAATCACCTGCGCGGCCGGCACCTGGCTCAAATCATACGAGCGATATCCGGTGCTCGGGTCAACATCGGAAGGTTCTAGCAGACCGAGCTCGTGGTAGTGCCGCAGCGCTTTCACGCTGAGGTGCGTCATCCGCGAAAAGTCACCAATGGACAACTTGGCTGGCATGATTACATTGTGAAACCTCCCTCAAGGGGAGAGTCAAGCGATTTGGCGGATCGCAAGCGAGCCCTTGGCAGCGTACGACAACCTTACGACAATTCGCGCGGAAACTAGCGGAAAGCGCGGACGCTAGCGGACGAAAAATCGGCCTCGAAAAGACTGACGCAGCAACGAAAATGGGCTATTTCTTGCGTTTCGTACGCGCTCTAGGTTTCGAGAGGCGTTTACTTCGCATGCAAGGGAGTCGGGGTTCGAGTCCCCCTTTCTCCCACTATCGAAAACGCCTGATTCTGCATGCTGTTTGTTTTCGCCGTTTTTCGACGGCATTGTTCTCATTGACGACGATCCTACGACAACCGAGGGCGGGCGGTGCTGTTGGCCGTACCTGCGGTGTCTATGGGCGGCACCTGGTCGGGCCCGGATGTCATTTCCGGTTCGGTTCTGTTCGCCGGTCTCGTTGGCTTATTTCTAAATGCCTTGACCGGACCATTTCCGAAACGGCGATAAATGCCTGGTTTCCAGCAACCGCGTCTTCTCGCGCTGATCGTCGTCGTAATAGTCGCATTGCTGATAGGCGTAGCTTGGCTCTTCTACGTGTCGGTCGGCGCGGACTGAGTGCCTCGCCGACACCGTAAGGTCATGACGGCCGTCAGTAGTTTGTGCCGCGATTACCGTCTCGAAATATGTCCTTCACGAGTGCCTCAAACGCGACGAACTCGCTGCGCGGCTGTAAAGTTACCTCCTTAGCGATCACATGCACGTGATCGAAAAGGAGCCGCTCAGCCTTCTCCGGATCGCCCGTTGCGAGAACGGAGACAAGCGCATCGACGCGTTCACGCAACGCCTGTAAGTGCTCCTCCAGACACCCGCGAACGCTGTCAATACGCCCGTAGTTGAAGCAGCACTGCTCGTGGAGAACGAACTCCGGCACCGGATCGTCGCTCCTGCGACTGACGGTGAATGCCGTCGACGACTTCATGCTTTACCGGCGGCCGCTTTCCGAGAACGCGCGCGGCCGAGCCTCGTTCACGATGAGTGCGCGCCCGTCAATCATACGTCCCGAAAGCTCCGCAATCGCCGCATCGGCCGCATACGGAGCGTCGAATTCCACAAAGCCGAAGCCTTTAGGGCGCTGGGAGACTCGATCAACTACGACGCGGGCGGAGATCACTCGCCCGGACGCCCCAAAAAGGGCTCTGAGGTCGTCCTCGGTCATCGAGTACGGGAGATTTCCGACGAAAAGGGTTTTTGACATGACGCTGCTTTCAAAAAGAAGGTTGTGCTTGCTACTGATAATACCATATCACTAGCATTCGTCAAGTCGCGATCCCTATCGGGCGCCCACGGGCTTAGCGGCCGGTGGAGAAAGGCGACCGCTAGGCTAGGCCGCGCATGTGGCACATAGACCATACAGCGTTACAGAATGTTGCTTAACCCGAAACCTCGGCGGTGCCAGCTTACGAAGATTATCCGGGCACCCCTCGACGTCAAACGCTCGATCGCACTTCTCGCACTGGAAATGATGGTGATGTCCTTTGTTCGCCCGCTCGTAGCGAGCGGGTTCCCCGGGTATTTCGACCGTTTCGATCCAACCTTCGGTCAACAACGCCGCGACCGCACGGTAGACCGTCGCCACGCCTAAACCCTTGACTCGCCTCGACGCCGCCTTGAGCAACTCGTCGACGCTTAAAGGGCGCTCCGCGTCGGCCAAGACCGCACGCACGGCGTCCCGCTGCTTCGTCTTCCGACTCACAGGAACCACTACTTGTTATCCTCCGCCTCGGAACTCTTCACGACAGGAGCATTTTTCAGCCCCACCGGGCGCAGCGCCTGCCGCATTCGCTTGACTATTTGATAATGATACGCTAATCTCAGTTGAGATCGCAAGGCGCCCTGGCACGTTTCTCACGACGCCACCGCGCGTTGCCCGCTACGACTCGGAGAGGATACGATGAGCGACTCCTGGCGCCGCTTTGCTACCGCTACGCTGATTGCCGGCGCCTTGGTTTTCTCGTGCGCTGCTCCGAGCTACGCCGTCAATGCTAGCGCCTTCCTGAGCGGAACGGTAACGAATAAGGGAGTCCCGGTCGCGGGCGCTCGAGTAAGCGCGTCCGGGAACAACCTCACGATGCATGTAACGACGAACGCGCGCGGGCACTTCTCGTTCCCGCCACTTCCGCTCGGCACGTATGACGTCGGCGCGCAGTACGGCGACCTGCAGGGTATCGTACGCGTCGACCTCGGAAGCGGCGGCGCCAGCGTCGAGATCGTCTTAACGACCCTGAAGGAAATTCAGCACGTTGTGGTGAGTCGAGCGCAGACGGACGTAATTCATGGAAGCGGCAGCGACGTCGTGGTGAATCAAGCGTACTTGACCCAGATGCCCTTCAATAACAGCTTCTCCGAGATGGAGATCCAGATGCCCGGGGCCGTTCGGGGAGCAAACGGTGTCGTCCACATCAACGGCGACCACGGGGTCATCAACTACATGCTCGATGGGGTCGCCTTACCGCAGGAGCTCAACCGCGATATCGGCGGCGAGATCAACCTCAACGATCTCTCCTTCATCGACCTTATAGAGGGTGCATACCCGGCGCAGTACGGCTTGCGTTTCGGCTCCGTATTCAACATGGCCACTCGATCCGGGACCGGCCCCCCGGGTATCGACGGCTATGCGTCTGCCGGCTCGTATACAAACGCCCAATCGCAGCTCGGCTATCACGCGCCGATCGGGACCGCGGGCGGCTACGACATCGCCTTCAATGGGTATCAAACGACGCGGGGGCTCGATCCTCCGAACTTCAACTCGCCCCACAACAATGCGAGTTCCGTGGGGCAGTTCGCTACGGCCACACTGCCCGCGGGCGGGAATAACTTCACGAAGGTCACGTTGGCCAACAGCTACAGCACGTTTCAGATTCCCAACGACGTCGCCAACGGCGAACCGGCTTCGACCGATGATAACGAAACTCAGGGCGACACCTTTCTAGCGGTTCAGTATCATCATCCGATCGGCGATACCGGGCTGATTACGTTCGGGCCGGCGTACAAGGCTTCAAAGATCCAAGACTTCGGGGATCCGGTTAACGATTGGATCTATGGGGAGGCCCACAACGTGCAACCGCCTCCCTACGGAAACGGCGGCACGTCGACGGATTGCGCGGAAGCCCTCGAGACCGGAACCTTTTCTGCGACGACGTGCGGCTATACGCTCGCAGACCAGCGGAGTGCGCTCGATTACATCATGCAGGGCGACTACGTTCAGACTTTCGGTCAGCACACCGTCGCGGCCGGCTTATCGTACGAGCTAACTCGCGTATTGAAGTATTATGCGATCACGCTGCAGCCGAACAACTTTCTCGCGCCCATCCAAACCCCGAGCACGCCCAACGCCCCGGCGACCGTCATCGACAATGCTCCGAACCTCGGAAATACGTACCAGTCGTACCTTCAAGACAGTTGGCGCATGAGCAGCCTCTGGGAAGCGGACTACGGGCTTCGCTACGACTTCTTCACGATCAAGTCGACCGACTTTTCGCAGGGATTCGGCGCCTTCAGCCCTCGGTTCAAGCTCACGCGCTTTTTCGGCAAACGCGCGAGTCTTTACGCCTACATCGGCCGCTTTTTCGAACCATTTTCGCTTGAGAACGTTAGCCCGCATGCCGCCTACCTTCTCAATCTTCCGTTGCAGCCGACCTTGGCGCAGTTTGACCTCAAACCGGAGCGTGATACGCAGCTCGAATTCGGCGGCCACATACCCGTAGGGTCCGGCGACCTTGGCTTCCGGGTTTGGCAAAAGAACGCAAACGACCTCATCGACGACACCCAAGTGGGCCTTACGCTTCTCCATCAAGACATCAACTACGTGCTCGGGAGATTGTCGCAAGAGGCTGTTAACTACGTTCAACCGCTGGAACGGAACGGTCGGGCTTATTTCTCTGTTGCGCACGTGGTCTCGCTCAACAAGGGTTGCGAAACTCAACTGCTCGCGCCCTGCTTCGGATCTCCGACAGACTTCACACCGGCGGATCACGAACAGAACTGGAGCATCGCCAGCGGCGTCCTACTCAACGATCGGCACGGGGGCTGGTTTTCGCTCGACGGGGAATATGGCAGCGGCTTGTCGTCGGCGATCTGCCCTGCGGGCACGCCCGGAAACTGCAAGATGACACCCCACACCATTTTCAATCTCGCAGAAGGCATCGCAATCGCGCCGAAGGCCGCGCTAACGCTCGGTATCCAGAACGTGCTCAACGATCGCTACTTCGTGACGCTCTTAAATGCGCAGGGAAATCACTACGCGCCGCCGCGGATGTTTACTTTCGGCGTTAGGGTTCGACCGTAAACTGAGGCCGTGAAGCGCACTACTGGTAAACGAATGCATGCCTGGGATCTGGACAGCAAACCGTGTTCGAGCGAGAATATCAGCAACCGGTATTGCGGTTCGAGTCCCCCCATCTCCACCAAAAAACGGGCCGATTCCTTAAGGGATTTCGGCGTTTTTGTTTTTGCGGCAAGACGGCCGAGCGATCTAAGTATCGAACGGGAAGATGCGCTTCCAGTCGTTCTTCATGCTGATGACGATCCAGCCTTTTGCCTTCGCCTCGTCCGCGAGCGCCTGCGTAAATGCGCCGAACTTTGTGTCGGCTTGCGCCGTCCCCGGACCGTAGGCGTACTCGCGTTCTGCATCGTCGTGCAGCACCAGGCTCATGAAGCGTGCTCCGCCCCCGGCCTGCGTGTACTCGAGCATCTGCTTGTCTCCGGTGCTGTTTCCGAACGCCGCCCGGGGCGGATGCCCAAGAAACAGGTAGATATCTTGAGGCTTGCCTGACGAATCGTCGTAGAGCAACAGCTTTGGCGGTCGCATGAGGATTGCATTTCCGTTGGCATCGTACTCGAACTGCGCGGCTAATGACGAGCCGATGACGTTCTCCGCCGGCGTGCCATAGACCCGATCTGCATACGTCCGCACGAAAGCCTGGCCACCGCCCGTAACGATGTGCACCTTGTATCCATTGGCGCGCAGATACCGCATGACTTCTAGCATCGGTTGATACACGAGTTCGGTATACAAGCGATTCCAGCGCGGGTGCTTCGCCGTGGCGATCCAGTCGGCGACGATAGTATGGAACGCCCCGGTCGTCATGCCCGCATGCGTCGCGGCAACCAGCTTCTCGAGGTCATCCATGGTGAAGCTTGCAAACGCCGCGAGGTCACCGGCTAGTGCCGATTTGAAAGGCTCGGTGGTGTTCCATTCCGGATGCTGTGGTGCCAGCTCGGCGAGCCGATGTAGAGCGAACGCAACCTGCGTATAAACCGGGTGCTCGACCCAGAGCGTCCCGTCTTGATCGAAGGTCGCGATGCAATCCTTCTCGGGAGCGAAGTCGGGGCTCGTCGCGTCGGTCGTCCTGCGAACGAAGTCCTGGATGGCCGACTTCGACGGCCCATCATTCCAGGAGGGCAGTGGATCGGCGGCGCTCACGGCCTTAACTCCAGCAACTTGAGTGCTTTGCGAGCGGTCCCGTAGTTACCGAGTTGATAGACTGATGCCCCGGAAGGCGAGAACGTAAAGGCATCAAAGGGCGCGGCAAGCATTCTGTTCAGGTAGTCCACCGTGCCCACGCCGATGGTGACGTGCGGATTGAAATGCGTGCCGGTCGCCTGCGGGACGAACGCCGCGACGTAATCAATCGTCGGCTGGTTGATATCCGGTTCCTCGGGCGTCGTAAAAAACGCAGCGGCGGTCCCTTCTTTAACGGTGAACGGCGCGACTGCGTCGATGAGGGCTTGCTGTAACGCGAGCAGCTCCGGAGTCGGTCGAACCACGATGCCCGCCAAACCGATCGGGCCGCCGGGAAGTAATACTTGAACGCCGTCAGCTTCCAGGGCAACGGATTCGCCCGCGCCATCACCTTGGCCGCGACATCGTAGATTTGCTCCAGGTTTTCGGTCGAGACGTACCCCTGCAGCACGGAGATGTGCGGGTGATGCGTAGCGTCCAGAGAGAAGCCCTTCGGAAATTCCCCAAGCAGATGGGCATTGGCGGCGCGCGCGTGCTGGATCATCGTTGCGTCAGGCTCTAACGCGATGTCGATCGCAATAGTCGAACTCACTTGTACTTCCTTTTTGAGGGGCGCCTAACGCTCCTCTGCGGGTAGAACAATGGGGAGAAAGCGGCGTATCAGGCCAAAAAACCCTAATATAGCAAGCCTTTGCTGAACCAGATGTTGCTTGCCCTGCATTCGAGTAGCCAAAACGGCATCTGCGTTAACACCCGGCCAACGGAAGAACCGGGCGATCAGCTCACTGCTGGTAGGACTCTCCAGGCGGGCCCGCCGTTTAGCGTGCTGAGCTTTCGGTTATAAGATTGCAGGCCAGCATATGAACTATTTTCCAGAATGAAAGGTTGGTCGTGATCAAGACGCTCAGCGACCTGTTTTACGAAACGCTTCGAGACATGTTCTATGCGGAAAAGAAGATTCTCCGAACACTTCCGAAGTTGGCAAAGGCCGTTAACTCGGACGAACTGCGCGAGGCGTTCCTGCACCATCGGGACGAAACCGAGGGGCAGGTCGAAAGGATCGAGCGCGTTTTCGAGATTATCGGCAAAGCCGCGCGCGGAAAGACTTGTGATGCCATCGACGGTATCATCGAGGAAGGCAGCGCGGTTATGGAAGACTTCAAGGGCAACCCAGCGTTGGATGCCGGTCTGCTTGCAGGAGCGCAAGCGGTCGAGCACTACGAAATTTCTCGCTACGGAACGCTAATCGCTTGGGCGAAAGTAATGCGATTGTCTGAGGCGCCGGATCTCTTGCAAGAAACGCTTGAGCAGGAAGTGAAGACTGACGAGTTGTTGACGAAGATCGCGAAAAAAGCCGTCAACGTCGCGGCAGCCGTAAAATAGTCATTTGGCCGAGAGCCGTTAGTGAGGAATTCGTCTTCTTTCTATGATGAGATAGACGGTAGCCACTTTATCGCTTAAATTCGCAAAGCTATGAGGGACTCCGGCCTCGTACAGAAGCGAGTCCCCAGCGCGTAGTGTAACTCGCTCGTCGCCAAATTTCACTTGAAGCGTCCCACGCTCGACGTGGATTCGCTCAATCGTACCGGGACCGTGCGCCGCGAACGTTCCGCTCTCAGTTCGGCGGGGCAACTTGAATCGGACGAACTCCACACTACTGCCGGCGTGCTGGCCGGCGAGATTCGTCCGTTGGACGCCAGACACGTCGGTTACTGTGCGTTGCTTTGCCGCCCTTATGACCCGAGGGGATCGAGGCAGGCTGTTAGGAGTGTCGTCCACCAGCGCTGAGAGAGACAGACTCAATGCCTCGGCGACTCCCGCCAAGAGCGCAATTGTGGGCGACTTTGCGCCACGCTCGATGTCCGAGAGCATCGACCTGGAAACACCGCTGCTCTGGGCAAGGGAGCGCAACGAGACGCCGCGCCCTAACCGAATCCCCCTGATCCTTCGCCCGATAGCTGCGGCGTCCGCTATAGAGGACGCGGCTTTAGTCAAGCGAATACTCGCGTGGTGGCAAGTTCCCGGAGGGACCTGAGGATCGGACTACTGCTGGGTATGCTTGGCGTCGTGTCTTTTAGTCTGACACTTCCGGCTACGCGCGTTGCGGTTCCGGAGCTTGGCGCAGTTGTCGTCGCCTTTGGTCGCGCGATAGTTGCCGCTACCCTCGCTGGCACGCTGTTGGTGCTCCGGCGCGAGCCATTTCCAGCGTCCCATGTGATTGCGCTCATAGCGACTGGTCTCGGCGTTGTCGTCGGATTTCCTCTCTTTTCCGCAGTGGCGCTAAACACTGTTCCGGCAGTCCATGCCGCGGTCATCGTGGGATTCACGCCCGCCGCGACTGCGGTGTTCGCAACCTTGCGCGATCATGAACGGCCGAGTCTCGCATTCTGGATCGCGTCGGCACTTGGCCTAGTAGCGATCATCGTATTCGCCGAACTTCAAGGGGCCGGGGCGCTTCGTCTCCCCGACCTCCTCCTTCTTCTAGCGGTAGCTTCTGCCGCATTCGGATACACCGAGGGTGCGCGGGTGTCGCGTGAGATTGGGGGATGGCGGACCATCTGTTGGGCGCTGGTTCTCACCGCGCCGCTGCTGATTATCCCAGTCGGCCTTGACGTCCTCCGGCGAGGCGGACTTCAGGCGAGTCCATCGGCATGGATCGGTTTCGGATACGTAGGCGTCATAAGCATGTTCTTGGGTTTCTTCGCCTGGTATGCTGGCCTCGCGCGCGGGGGGACCGCCCGCGTCAGTCAACTTCAACTCATTCAATTTCCCTTGACAGCCCTGTGGGGCGCACTCCTTCTAGGAGAGACCGTCGGAATAGGGACGGTGGTGGTAGGGGGCGTGGTCGTTGCGACGGCTGCGACGGCGGTGCGTCTCCGAGTTGGAGGAAACGGGTGCGCGGCCCGTATCAAAAACGGCGCCTGCTCGAGCACTCCGACGAAATGAACACGGAGGTTCTAAATGGATGCTCCCTACGATAACGAGCTAACCCTACCGTCCATTTACGATATAACGGCTGCTGAAGCCCGAATTCAGCGCTACGTTCATCGAACTCCGGTTCTTGAGAGTAGCACGTTGACCTCGTTGTGCAATGCAAGGCTCTTTTTCAAGTGCGAGAACCTCCAAAGAGGAGGCTCGTTCAAAGCGCGCGGCGCGCATAACGCGGTGTTTGCGCTTTCCGATCAAGAAGCTCAGCGAGGTGTAGTGACCCACTCGTCAGGAAACCATGGAGCGGCCGTTGCGATGGCGGCAAAGAGCCGCGGAATCCCGGCGCATATCGTGGTGCCGGAAAACTCGGTTCGGGCAAAGATCGATAGTATTCGAAGACTTGGCGCGAACATTGTCACTTGTAAGGCTACTTTGAGGGATCGGGAAGCAGCCGCGTCAGAGGTAGCATCCAAAACTGGTGCTTTTTTCATTCACAGCTATCACAACCTGTTTGTCATTGCCGGCCAAGGGACCGCTGTAACTGAGCTACTCGACGATCAACCAGATTTGGACGTGATCGTCGCTCCCGTTGGAGGGGGCGGCTTATTGGCTGGAACCGCAGTCGCGGCGAAAGCACTCAGACCGAGCATCATGGTCGTCGGGGCCGAGCCCGCGATGGCCGATGATGCGCTTCGCTCTTTTCGTGAAGGTCGTCTGATCCCCCAGGCCAACCCACAAACAGTCGCGGATGGCCTACGAACCTCTCTTAGTCCCCTCACGTTCGCGCTGATCGCGGCATATGTGGACGACATCGTTTCAGTATCTGAGGCTGAAATCGTGAGAGCTATGCGAATCATCTGGTCGGTCCTCAAGGTCGTGGTCGAGCCGTCCGCTGCGGTATCCCTCGCCGCCATCCTTGCCAATACTTCTGACCCACTTTTTGTCTCGAAGCGAGTCGGCATTATCTTGTCAGGGGGCAACGTAGATCTGGATCGACTGCCCTGGTTAACTTGATGCCAGTAGGCCAATACCCTACGCTGCAATAAAGGGAGGGATTCATGCCAGAACATTTGCCCGACAACTTTCGAAACAACGATGATGTAAAGTACGGAGCGTTACGCGTTGTTGACATTCCAGCAGAATCGGCGACACATGCGCCATGGTTCAATCAGACGCTGACGACGGTCAACAAAGCCGTCGTTCGTCTGGGCATTTTCCAAGGGAATTTTTCCTGCCATAAGCACGTTGATCAAGATGAGTTCTTTCTCGTCCGTCAACACCAGGGCTTCACTGTCCCCAAAGGTATAATGCACCGCCCGCGGTCGCCACAACGCGCAGTGGTCTTGATGGTCGAGTCCTTGGGAATCACTCCTACGGGAGACTGGAAGGCCGTCTTACCGTGATGCGGGCAAAGCATATTGGCATCGTCGCCTGCTCGGCGGAAGGGGCGGCGCTCTGTTATCGCACCATTTGCTCCGAGGGAGCCAAGATGCTCGGTGGGCATATGCATCCACCCGTCTCGATGCATACAGCCTCGTTCGAAGACTACATGACATGCCTTCGTAACGACGATTGGGAGGGCGTTTCGAGACTTATGGCAGATTCCGCTAATAAACTGTCCGATATCGGGGCCGAATTGCTGATTTGCCCTGATAATACGATTCATCAAGCATTGCCCAGGGTCGCTTCACAGTCGAGAATTCCATGGCTACATATCGCAGAGATCGTTGCTGACGAAGCGGTGCGGCGCGGACTCAAGTGCTTGGGCATTTTGGGAACGCGGTGGCTCGTTGATGGCAATGTTTATACCGACAAGCTCGACGCGCGCAATGTTGCGTACCTTCGGCCGACTCCGACCGAACGCGATGAGGTCGACAGAATTATTTTGGAAGAGCTCGTCTACGGAAACTTTAAGGAGCAGTCGACCGACTTCGTGCGCAATGTAATAGCGAGTATGAAGAGTGCTGGGTGCGAAGGCGTGATTCTGGGCTGCACTGAGCTTCCGTTGATCATCACTGATGCGAATTCCGCCATCCCAGCACTTGACTCAACCAGGCTTCTTGCGTGTGCCGCTCTCCATCGCGCAACCGAATAAGATAACGGTGTGATCTTCGTTGCGTCTTGGGCCGAACACTTGCGGCAGCATCAACGCGTGACCAACGCCGATTACGTATTGCAGCAGCACATAAACCAGTTACTTCAAGGCGAAGTGCAAATCACTCACTTTATCGCCCCAAGGCCGTAAGCATAAAACGGAAGGTGCCGCACCCGGACAGCACGTGGCGGCGTACCCCCAGTCGGAGAGCTTCGTCAGCGCCCGGCGGACGTTTGAGCGATGCAGGGGTGCGTTTGAGTTCGGTACCGTCGGTCCTCGGGGAGCTTCGACCCACGACCTCACTATCGGGTAGACGAGGGCCTGTGGACGAGTCTCACCGAGCTGGTCACCCCCATCACCGCCTCAAAGTGGAAAATATCTGAGCAGCTAAGGTTTGCTTAGCAGTGAGTTAGGGGAAGCTTGGCAATAATAACCGCCAATTTTTAAGGCGGCTCCTGGAGGTACCTTAACGTTTATGGCTGCTAAGAAAACCGCGCGTAAGAAATCCGCTACGAAGTCCGGCGGAAAACGCGCAGTGACTCGGGCGAAGAAAACCGCAAAAAAGGTCGCGCGCGGCGGCAAGAGTCTAGCGAAAAAAGCGACCGCAGCCGCGTCAAAGGTCTCCCGCAACACCAAAAAAGTTGCCCGAGGGGCTCAGAGGGTGGGTAGAATCGTGAGCACTATCGGGAAGCTGGTTGAGGCCGGGGGCGAAGCGGCCGAGGATCTTACGGTTGAGGTTGAAAGCCGGGGTCGGAAAGCTTCGGGTAAGTTGCGTAAGGCCGCCAGCCGAGCGAAGAAAGACACGCGAAACCGCGGCTAGCGCTGCTTTACAGCGCCTCCCGTCGACCTAGGGAATACAATGGCATGAGGTGGATCAGCCTTAAACGCGCTTTCACAAGGCTTGCGGCGGCTGCGACGACGTTCGGTACGAGCATAAGCCATTCCAAGAAGCTGGACGATCAGGAGCGGAACGACCGAGAGCGTCTCACGGCGCGGGCCATGCAAGCTTATCTGCTCTACGTGCTTATGCCGCTATGGACTATTCCGGGATTCGGCGACTACTTGTGTCATCGGCGCGCGAAGATCGAGTCGACCAGCGGAACGCAGGAGGCGATTACGCACTCGCTCATGATGGCGTCGGTCGCAGTTCCTGCATTTCAAGCATTGTTGTTCGAGACCAACGCGCTAACGCTGGTCGTCGGCGCCGGCGCTTTAACCTTCCACGAGTTGGTCGTGATCTGGGATGTCGCGTACGCCGCGCCACGCCGCCACGTAAGCGTCACTGAACAGCATTTTCACAGCTTTTTGGAAGTGTTGCCGTTCGCGACGCTTTCTTTCTTGCTTTGTCTGCGTGCCGATCAAGCACTGGCTATCCTGGGACTCTCAGATGAGCAGCCGGACTTTGCCCTGCGTTTCAAAGCAGAACCGCCGCCCCCCGCTTACGTCACCGTACTCCTTGCACTGATAACTCTTTCGATCGGAATTCCATATGCGGAAGAGCTTTTACGTTGCATGCGTGTAAATCCATCGCCCCTACCGCGTCCAAAGCAACAGTAACCTGAGAACGCCGCTCGTGCGATTGATTAAGTGCCCCACTCTGCTGTAGCTAGCTAGTACGCGAACTCCTGAAGTTGGTTTACGCCCGGACCGTTCACCCAGCCGGTGCGCGCGCTGGGATTGATCGCGATCTTGATTGGAATCACGAGGTCGCCGGCATCGGTAAAGTTGAAGCCGTTGATCGATTCGACGAAATGTCCGGTCTCATCGTAAACCTGAATGCTGCTGCCGGAGCTCGAGGAGCCCGAATGGGGCTGAGCGATGAGAAAGAGCTGATGAATGGGGTCGTTCGCGACGTAGGTGCCTGAGTAGAACTGCGCGACGCCGCTCGGCGGGACGGGAAGCTGCGCGGCCCAGAAACCCGTTTTTTGTGGGACGTTGTAAATCTCGACGCCGGCGTCCAGCTCGGTCGTCGTGCATGCGATGCCGGTCTTTGAATCGTAGCCGACGCCGTTGGGGAAGCCGCATCCTACCCCGCCGTCCGGGCAATTCACACCTGAAAGCTCGGTCATTTTGCCCGACTTCAGATCGAACGTAAAGATGTCGGGCGGCGGACCACCCACCCTGCCGAAGCTCGGCGACGTCGCCATCACGGCACGATTGTTGACCGTATCCTGCGCCAGTTGCGGTTGCGCCCCGAGCGCGAAATCGTTCTGGTTGAGCTGGATGACCTTACCGAACGTATTCTTTCCAACGTCTGATACGATCAGAGCAGTCGCATCGGAACCGACGCGCGGGTAGCCGAAAACCACGCTGGTCGTCGTGCTTTGGTTTTCGGGAGTTTGCAGGACGTTGAAGAGTTTTACCGGCGGCGTCCAGCGACCGGTGAACTTGTTAGCGGTCACGGGGCTCATGATGCTGTAATGGTCTTTTGTCGGCGTTTGTCCGGGGATGCCGGCTTTTTGGAAATCGACGAGCCCGACGTCGCGTGCGAAGATGCCGTCGACGACGTAATCGTTGCCCTTCTGAACGCCGGTACCCTTATGCACGCCGAGCGTCTTGGTGATCTTGCCGCTCGTCGCATCAAACGTTTGCACCGAGACTTCGTTGGCGGTTGCCGACGCCAAGAGGCCGTCGTTGCCATTTTGATCGACGTCGAATCCGAAGATCTGACCGCCGTCGGAGGTGGAGAGAACCGGCCCGAGCGATCCGCCGTTGTGGGCAATGGACGAGTGGCTCACGGACACCGTCTCGCTCGGCGGTAGGGTACCCGGTCCGGCACCGGAGCTGCACGCCGACGCCACGGCAAGCGCGACCGGCCCGATGATTAACTGATATCGGCGTTTCATGGTGGCGTATGCTATCGGTTAATTGTGAAAAAATCCTGAAGCGATTTCGTCCTCCGAATCCCACAACGGCGCATATGAGCGGTTTATACTTCTTTCATTTGCAACTCGTATGCTGAGGTGAATCAATCACCAATCGTTTAACAGGAGACTTACAGGGCGACATGTTCAGAGAATCTTTAGGAATCTCGGTATTGGTCGGCGCAATAACGCTGGCCTCGTGCGGCGAAGGCGGTGCCGGCGGCGGTGCCACGGGCGGCGGCGGCTTCTATGGCGGCCCGCCTCCAACGTCCCCGCCGCAACAGCACTCAAACGTTCCCGTTCGTCAGACCGTCGCAGGCAAACCGGCCTTCGTCGATCCATCTAAGAATCACACGCTCTACTTCTTAGACGTTGACACGCGGACCGGCGGCACGTGCACCGGTGGCTGTCTTTCGGTATGGTTTCCTCTCGTCCCGAGCCAAGGATCGCGCACGCAAGGCAACTTTACGATCGTAAATCGATCCGACGGCACAAGCGCGCAGTGGGATTACAGAGACCATCCGCTCTACACATACTCCGGCGATAACGGGCCCGATCAAGCTAACGGAAACGGCATTCCATTCGCCGGTGGCCACTGGCACATCGCGCGCCCGACGCGCTAAAGAACCCACATCATTGTGGAAGCGGCGCGGCCTCTTCCGCAATCGTTCCGAGTTTTGTCACAATATAGATGCCCCGTTAACGCAAGCAGATCAGCGCAGCGATCTGAAAGCTGCGCGGAGCTCCTCTGAGAAGAGTTGTGGCTGCTCCCAAGCTGCAAAGTGTCCGCCTTTGGGAATCTCGTCAATGCTGTAATAGATAATCTTGTGGTACACGGTCGCCGTCCAACTTCTCGGGGCTTGATAGATCTCGCCGGGAAAGACGCTGACGGCAGCCGGGACGTTGACGCTGGTTGCGTTGCTCTTGATGTACCAATAGAAGCGGCACGATGAGATCCCCGTATTCGTCAAATAGTAGAGCGTGAAGTTATCGAGCAAATCGTCTCGTGTGAAGCCGTCCGCGGGATGTCCATCGATCGTGCGTCCGAGGATGGCTGAGAGCTGCACGGGCGAGGGCTGGCCCCAGCCGTCGCCGTGGTCCAGCAGCCACGCGGCCAGACCAATGGGTTCCGTCAATCCGTACAGCGTTTGCGGGCGCGTGCGATTCTCGGATCCGTATGCAAAGTGCAGTGTATCGAACCGCAACAGCTGCTCGTACGCCCGTTTTTCATCGACCGAAAAATTCGCCAACGGCGGATCGCCGCAGCGCAGCGCCTTCCCAACGGCGGGTGGAATGACGTAAGGGAAGTTGCTATGAATGCCCAGCAGCTCTGGCGGCGCCTGTTGCCCCAGCAGGTTCGTGACAACCGCCCCCACGTCGCCGCCTTGGGCCACAAACTTGGTGTAGCCAAGTCGTTTCATCAGCACCGTCCACGCGCGTGCGGTTTGGTCCGGGCCCCACGCCGTGGCCGGCCTGCTCGAGAACCCGTAGCCGGGTATCGCCGGAATTACGACGTGGAAGGCGTCGGATGCGCTCGCGCCATACGCCGTGGGATTGGTGAGCGGATCGATAATCTTCAGTTGCTCGATGGGCGAGCCGGGCCATCCGTGGGTGACGATGATCGGCAACGCGTTTTCATGCTTCGAACGAACATGAATAAAATAGATGTCGAGCCCATCGATCTCAGTCAGGAATTGCGGGAGGGCGTTCAGCTTCGCCTCGCACTTGCGCCAATCGTAGCCCGCGCTCCAATAGCTCGCAAGCGCCTGCATTGTCGCGAGCGGCACGCCTTGCGCGGTGTCCGCGACCGTTTCTCGCTCAGGCCATCTCGTCGCGTTGATGCGCCGGCGCATGTCGCTAAGGTCTGCTTCCGGAACATTAGCGCGAAACGGACGAATGGAGGTGCTCATACCTTCGGCCCTTTCTGCGAGACTGCTAAGTCCTAGGGGAACGGCGGCAGCGGCTAGCGCTGCTGTCCCGCAAAAGCGGCGGCGATTGAGGCCTGGTGCGCTTGACATGCAGATTCTCCTATGCCGCTTCCTTTGGCATTCTAGGTTCCGTTGCCGCGTACCGACCGGAACGCGGCGCGCAGTTCCTGTCTGAACTGCTCACTGCGCGATGAGGCCGACAGATTAGGTTTCCTTTTTGCTTTCCTCGTGCAACGCGTTCACGATTGCACGTGGAAGGCCCTGAAGCTCTTGCAGCATCAGCGCTTGCGCCTCTCGTATCGACTCTATGACGCCATCGCTTTGGCTCGACAGGGTGTCTAGCGCCGTCCCAACCCCATGCGCGAGAGCCAGCAACGCCTCCGATTCATCCGGGGCATACACCTCGCCGTCGCGCTTGGGCCCACAGACGAGCACGCCGACAAGGTCGCCGCGTGAGATCATGGGGAACGCAAACTCGCCGCGCAACTGTGAATCAGGAAACACCTGCAGGTCGATCGGCTTGTTCCACGCGCGAAGCGCGACAATGCCCGGATCGTTTTCGCTGACGTGCGCCCGCTGGCCATCGGTGGCGAACGCGTAAACGGCCGTGCCGTCGCGAACAAGGATTGCGGCGCCCTGCGCGCTCGTGTGCTCCTCAACCGTCTGCACGGTCCGATCCAGCAGCGTGGATCGGTCGGAGATATAGGACGCCTCGTGGGCGAAGCGGCGTAACGCCGACTCATCCTCGTGCCGCTTGCGGAAAAAGACGCGATCGACGAATCGCTCGACATACCTATGGATATATCGTAGCGCGATGCCGAGACCGAGCGCCACGACCATTCCGACGACGGCGCTGGTAGTGTGGGTAGTGCTGGCGAGCCAGGCACTGGCACCCCATTCGGCCAGAACGAATCCACCGATCACGATCGCCGAAACGATCGTGAAGACGGCGGCGCGGTTCAAGAAGAAGCCGACGTCGATCAACCGACGACTTAGCGCCGCATATGTCAGCGCAACCGGTGCGATGAGAAACACTAGATTGCTAACAAGGCGAAGGACAATGGAGACGGCGTAAGATGACGATGAGGTTGCGATCAAAGCAACCATGAAAAAGCCAAAAAAGGCCGCAAGAGGTACGAGCGTCCACACCGCTCGCTGACGCTCGACGCCGCGGGATGCGGCGATTGCCAGGAGGCCGCAGAGCACAGCCATGAGGACAGCGGCCGTAACCGAAACTAACCCCGCAATCCCCTCAACGAGAGGGACCGGATCGAACCGCAGCGTGATAACTCCGGCAATCCCAACTAAAGAGATCACAGCGAAGATCACGAGGAATATGTAACATAGCCATTGTGTGATACGACGAGGCCGCGATAGCGGCTGGGCGAAGCCGCTTGCGAACGCCGCCAACAACGCCACCGACAACGGCGCAACTACGCTCAACGAGATGTTCATGAGAACATCCAGCCAGGCCCAGGGGACCGCGAAACCGATTAAGGCGCCCGTCAAAACAAAGGCCGTGAGCCACAACGATAGCAGTCGCATCTGGGGCACATCGGCGCGCCGCCATGCAATCAGAGCTGCAAACAGCAGAAGCCAGAGAGCCGCGAACGAGCCGGGCCAGAAAACCCACGTAAGTTTTGGCGCCTGCGGTACGACGGTAAGCTTTTCTTGCAGCGAACCCCTCTGCACCAAAAGGGTAAGAGGGCGTCCGTTGAGCGGCGCTTGGAAAAGCGAATAACGCTCGGTAAGGGTGTTCGCGCGGATGTCAATGAGATCGCCTCGGCGAAGACCGGCGCGGGCAGCTGGCCCGCCCGGGTTGACCGATGTAACCGCGAGATTATAGGGGCTCGAAGAGGCGCCGGCATTGGCTCCCCACCACCCCTGCCACGGTGCAGCGCCGCCCATCCCGGTGATGTCAAGGACACCCCCGATCTGGACAAGCGCCGCAAGAGCGCAAATCGCTAGGAGCACCGGGCGCCATGCAACCCGCCTCATGGTCGGATCTTAACCGATTTCCGGCCTTGAAGAAACGCCTGGCGCTTTGGGTGGCCGCGGTCACCGACGATCTTCGCGATCAAGCGAATCGTGGGGTCGGGGGTTCGAGTCCCCCATCTCCACCATTGAAAAACGTCCGATTCCTTGAGGGATTTCGGCGATTTTGGTTTTTCGCGCAAGACGAGCAGAGCGCGCGCTTACGGAAGTTGGCCTTGCATAGCCGCGTTCCAGCGGCCGATCTCCACCATGAAAACGCGCCCGTCAAAATGAATGGCTCTTAAGCGCGCACCCTTAGACACGACCTCACCGCGCTACTGGGCTCTAAGACGAGACAGCGGCCGGTCCATACGGGCGGCCGGCATCAGAACCACCCGGACCGGGACGCGTCGAATAGGGTTGCGTTCCCGAGAAAGCCAACAGGCCAACAAAGTATGCAAAGCGTACGATGCAACGCCACGGCACACATTCCGCAGTGCCCAGGAGACTAGCCCGGCCTTTATCCGTAGCAGTCCTGACTGCACTGGCAATCACGATCGTTGTCGCGCCCGTCATCCTGAACGCGATTGGTTGGGTCGGCACGTACGGATTGACGGTAGGTCACGACGATAGGGTTCACGATCTCGTTCCGGGAGGAGCCGCATCACGAGCCGGAATTAAGGACGGCGATCGCACGATCTTTGCGCCAACACCTTTTAATCGCTTCTTTTACTACAATGTCGCTTATATCGGCAGCGCCGGCCGTCAGTCGTGGACGCTTGAGACAGAGCGCAACGGCCGCCTCACGAGGTCGGAGCTTGTCTCCGTTCCGAACAGTTACACCGGCACGGACGCGCTTTCGGCCATCACGGTCGTAGTGGTCGGCATTGCCTTCATTACGCTGGGCGCATTTTTACTCTTACGCGCCCCGTCGATTGTCACGTGGGCCTTCTTTTTTGTCGCGCTTTCGGTGGCGACGCTAGACTACGATACGATGCCCTGGCTCGCCCTAATAGCCTATCGCATATGGTTTGCACTGATCAGCATGGCGGCACTGTGGGGCGCTGCGGTTTTGGCGACGCGGTTTCCGAATGCCGGACCGACCCGCGCCGGCGTCCGGTTCGAACGAGCCATGTTGATCATTGGGATCCTCTACGCGACGCTCTATGGCTTGGTCAGCTATATTAACGTTGCCTACCCGGCTGCCGTAGCGAACGTATATCGGCCATATTGGTCCACTTCCCTGCCTCTGATTTTTTTCGGCGCGCCGATAGTAAGCATAATCGTCTTACTCGTTCGTCTGCTGCGAAGCGTCGGAGAAACCCGCAAGCGCCTTCAATGGGTGATTTTGGGCTTCGCCATCCTCGCGTTCACTCAGTTCGTTGCCTATGTCGGATACATGTGGCTTACGCCGGCGCAGCAGAGTCTACTTACGCCCATAGAGTTGCTGAAGATTGCGCTGCCGGCCTCCGTTGCCTACGCGGTATTGCGTCACCGAGTCATCGATGCCCGGATCGTCGTTGGGAGGTCCATCGTCTACGGTGCCTTGGCATCCGTTCTGATACTGCTCTTTACGCTCGTCGAAACTGGACTCGACCGCTTGCTGGCGGCAACGCACCTCGTCTTCGTCGTCGAACTCGCCTTGGTGCTTGCAATTGCGTTGAGCGTTCGATTCCTACATCGGCGACTCGAGTTCGTGGCCACGCAACTGTTCTATAAGGACCGATTGGATGGGCAAGCCCGCTTGGCGAGAGCGACAACGGCGTTGCACCATGCCGAATCTCGCGACACGATCGCCGAACTACTCGTTGTCGAAGCGCTCGAAGCGCTTAAGCTTTCGTCCGCAGCGCTCTTCGTCCACAAGGGCGACCACTTCGAACGCGAGTCTAGCCTTGGCTGGACGGACGAAGACGCAAGTGAAATATCGGATTCCGATACGGTAGTCGGGCATCTGCGTACGCAGTGTGGAGCACTCGATCTAGCGAAAATTCATTGGACACACGCGAAACTACCCTTCAATAGCCTGAAACCACTTATTGCTGAGCCCATTATCGCGCACGATCGCGTTATGGCCTTCGCGCTCTACGGCGGGCGGGTTGCCGGCGACGCCTTCGCATCCGAAGAACTACAGAGCCTCGATGCGTTGGCTGACGCTGCTGCAGCATCGTACGATCATATTCGCTCTAAGGAGCTTGAAGCGCAAAATGCAGCTTTGCTTACGCAGCAATTACGTCTGCGCCACGAACTTGCGCGCATCAAGGCGCCTAAGAGTCCATAGTAGTCAGCAGCTCCGCGCACGACCGATGAGGGTCGCCCTCGCGTGGCTGCTGCGGCGCTCGCCCAAATACTCTCTCATCCCGGGCACCTCATCGGTCGCACGTCGGCGCGAGAACGCGCTGTCAGCCGGTTATAGGGTCAGCAACCACCCTTTGCGCCGAACACCAGCACACCAGAGTCGACCTCTTCCCCGCCGTAGACCCCCTCGTAGAAGCCCTTGCCGATGTTGCCGTTGCCCGCGGAGGCCGCGAACACCAAGCCTTCGTTCTGACCACTTCCTCCCTGTGATTGGATAGTCGCTATGAGCTCCCCATCGATGAGCTGAAATGTACCGAAAGTGAAATTTATGCCGCCAAAGGTGAGCGACGCCTGGCCGCTATGGCGCCAGCCGAGGCTGCCGTTGTCGGTCAACGTCAGGCAGCCCGTGCCGTTGGCCCCCCGCGAATGCGACACGGTGACCGGCCAGTTTCCACTGTAGCCTCGCGCCATGGCGGCGTTGGCCGGGACAACCATAGCCGTGGCAACGGCAATCGTAATTAGGGTCCGATTCGGAAATCGCAAGTTCGGTTCTCCTTGAATCGAAGTGTGACAAACGCGCCGATTGTGAACGAGCGAGATGAAAAAACTCTGAAACGCGGCGCGGTTGACGACGCGGCCAACACTCGCCTCTCGCGCTTTACACTTTATTCATATCGAAGCGGTAACCTCCGGCAAAACACGCACTATCGGAGGATTCATGACTAAGAAATTCAGTGCCGTCGCTGTTATGTTTGCCGCTTTCGCGCTCGCTGCGTGCGGTGCGGGCAGCGTCGGCGCCGGCAATACAGCGCTAATGAATGGCACCACGTATTCGCTCCCCGCGGTCGACTCAGATTTGGCAATGACCGCTACCGTTCCGAAAGACACCATCGGCGAAGAGCTTCCGGGAGAGGGCGTTGGATCGATCAAGTCGTCCGTATGGAAGGCGACGCTGGGCGGATTCACGCAAACGCAACGCTCGCAGTCGCTCGCATTCCCTCCCGGGACGAAGATTACCATTCGCAACCTGTCCACGAGCATCACGCACACCCTCGACGTGGTCAAATCGATCTCCGGACCACCGGCCGTTTTTCCCGCGAATCCGAAGCTCTCGATACCGGCAAAAGGCAACGGCAAACTGGAAGCCGGATATGCGAGCGGGCCGATTAGCCCCGGCAAGTCGGTGACCGTAACGCTGGTGAAGGGCGGCACGTACCTGATTGGCTGCGCTTTCCACTACGGCGAAGGAATGCGCGACGTGCTCGTTGTTAAAGACGGCGCGAAACCCGGCCCTCAAGCAACGCCACAAAGTCCCAACGCAATGCCGATGCGCTGGAACCACTAAGCCGTCCAAGATGCCTTCGGATTTGATTTCCTCAGTTTTTGATCGACGGACTTGGACCGAACGACCGCTGAACGTAGCTATACTTCTGGCCGCAGATGCGGCAAACGTTCAGAGGATTTCCAAAATGCTCGTGCGGCGGAAACACCTTTGCTTCGCGTTTTGCGCGCGTCGTGGCCTTCGCTGTTGGGTTAATGGGTTAAACCATCCTTGCTCCCGAGGCGGAAGCGCCGCGCGTTCTAAGATTGGAAGCGCTTTCGTCTTGTTCGCGCTCTAAGCAAAAGAGCCTATCGGAGCTCCCGTCCGCAGTAGAATCCAGCAACTTCTCCGAACGCAGCGGCTCCGAATCCCACGGCGCGGCCCCAAAATGCGACCTTTTTTGCCGCTTTGGGCTGGAAAGGGTTGATTTGGGGAAGGATTTATGAGACATTCCTTACAGCCCCCAAAGCGCGACCTTTCGAGTGGTCGATAAGTAGCGCCCACCGAAAGATAGGTAAGAACATCTCCACTTTTTCAGAAACCGCGCTGACGCCGCCCTTCTACGCGGCATCGAAGAGCTTCACGGTAAAGAGTCCCACAACCATCCAGCGGATGGCTATTTCCGTTGGGGCGGAAGTTCGAGCGCCGGCGTCCTTGAAGTCGAAGCAGAAAGGAGTCGCTATCAGGCAGCGCACCCGAAAACGCAACGCCAACCCGCGCGTTTCGAAGACTCATACCGTAAAAGATACCAAGGAAGCTCCATTGGAGGTCTTTGGTAGTATCCGTCAGGTCTTTCCCAGTACGACGTTTTCCGTCGAGCTGGATAACGGACATACCATCTTAGCCCATATCGCCGGCCGTCTACGCCGGCATCACATCAAGATTCTTCCAGGCGACCGCGTGGACGTCGAAATTTCGCCATACGATTTGACGAAAGGACGCATCGTTTACCGCTATCGCGAGGGAGAGGCACGCCGGTCGTAGTTGCGGCCGGTAATAACAGAGTTAGGAGACTCAATGTACACCGACGAAACCCTTACCTGCGTCGATTGCGGACGCACGTTCCCCTTCACGGCGAGCGAACAAGAGTTCTTTGCGAGTAAAGGATTCACGAACAAACCCGGGCGCTGCGGCGATTGCCGCGCCGCGCGTAAAGCCGCCGGCGGCGGCCGCAGCGGATCGAATCGCGGCGGCTACGGCGGTCAACGCGAGATGTTTCGGGCCACCTGTAGTCAGTGCGGCGGCGTAGCGGAAGTTCCGTTTCAGCCGCGCGGCGACAAGCCGGTCTATTGCCGGGACTGTTTCGCAGCACGGCCGAGTTACCGCTAGCCCATTGAGCGCTCGCCTTCGCGTGCGGATCAACCGCATTGGGTTGCTCGGCATTCACATGGGCGCGTTGCTGGCGTTCTTGCCGAGCATGTTTCATTGGAGCGGGCCGATCGTCGCGGGCGTTCTGCTGTACCTTTCCGGGGCACTCGGCATCACGCTGTGTTACCATCGGTCGCTAACACATCGAGGGCTTCGCATGCGAAAGCCACTCGAGTACGCGCTGGCAATCCTTGGATCGCTGGCGTTGCAAGGCGATCCTATTCGCTGGGTCGCCACGCACCGCAAACATCATGCGCACTCGGATGCCCACGGCGATCCCCACGGCCGCAACGTGGGCTTCCGGTGGGCGCACGTCCGTTGGTTGATTGAAGACAACGACGCGCTACCGGAGCCCGAGGAACTGGTGCGGTACGCTCCCGATCTTCATGCACAAAAATTCTACCGCACATTGCAGTACATCCAGGTGCCGATGCAGCTCGTTCTTGCGGCGCTGCTTTTCGCGCTGGGCGGATGGACTTGGGTTGTCTGGGGCATCTTCGTGCGGCTCGTGGTCAGCTATCACGCAACGTGGCTGGTCAACAGCGCCGCTCATTCGAATGGATATCGAACGTATCGTACGGGCGATCTCTCAACAAACTGCTGGTGGGTGGCGCTGATTTCGTGGGGTGAGGGGTGGCATAACAACCATCACGCATTCCCATATTCCGCCCGACACGGGCTGCGTTGGTTCGAATTCGACCCGACCTGGTGGAACGTAAGAATACTGGCGCTTCTGCGGCTCGCCGATCGCGTCCGAATCCCAACCGCAAAGGCGCTGCGAACTTAGTTCCGCCGCGACGCTGCGCTACATATCAGATCCCGTTAGTTGTTGGCCGACCCATTTGATCACGTCGTCGCTGCACTGCAGCTCGATGTGCGAGAGTTTGAACGTCGTGGGTACGGGGCTCGGAAGGGCGGAGGAGTTGGCCGCGATCGTTTCGACCACGCCGTCCCAAGGCAGCTGGACGTCGCTCCCGTCGATGAGCTGCGCGCGAAACTTCTCCTCGGAGAGAATGCAGACGCCGCCGAGCCTGTAGAAGCAGATCCAGCTCGTTCCGGCGGCCTCGATGAACGCCGGTTTGGTCGTCATGTCGTTAATGGCGTCCCGGATTCCGGTGAGATCCCCGGAGTCCGGTCTTAACGAGGCAACCATGCCGCTGTCGAAGGCGCGATCGACGACGCTCGGCGGCTCGTCGAAGTACCAATCCATCAGGCCGAGTACCATACCCATCCGCCAGTGGTTTTTCGTAAGAGCGAGAGGCGTGCCGCGCAGCGGAAGTGGGCCACCGAGCGTCACCACGTTGTCCACCTTCAGTTTCTTAGCGGCGAGTGGCACCGCGGCGAGCGAAACGAGTGAACCGTAGCTGTGAGCTTCGATCGTCACCGACGAAACACCGGCGTCGCCGATCTCTTTTAGGAAATCTGCAAAACGGTCGCCGCCGTAATACGGAGGCTCGTTCCATTTGTAGTCAAAGCCCAACACCTGTTTGAAGCCGCCGGCCTTGGCGATGCGGTCTGGGCAGGGAGTTTCCTTCGACTTCGGGCTCGGCGACGGAAAGGACGCCTCGACGCTGGAAAAGATGCCGTGAATCAGCACGACCGTCTTTTGGTTCGGCTGGATGGTTCCGGTCTTGTTCCAGACCTTTCCGGTCCAGTAACGCGGGCCGGGCGGCTCCCCTGCGTACTTCACTTTGTCGGTCCCAAGGGCTAACGTGACGCCGGTGGCGCCGTCCAGAAGCGAGGCCGGCAGCTCGGCGGTAATGCGCCGGTGCCGCACATCGAGTACGCCGGGCGTCACCCAGTGGACGCTGGTTCCATCGGAATACACAACGACGGCGACGAGTGCGTGCGCGGCGCGAATCGCCGCCGCCTTGTTCGCGGGGTAGGAAAGCTGCAGCGAGATGCCGGCTTGTCCAACGGCACGGAAGGCGGGGGCGAATGCAGCATGCAGCGTTCCGGGGACGATCGACCACGCCTCCGGTGCCGGTACGACCGCACGCGCATCGTAGCTCAGCTTCATGCTGGTGCGGCTCGCCGCCGGCGGATTTCCCGGGGCTATCGCGCTCCCACCGCCGCACGCGGCGAGTCCGATGCCGATGAAACCCAGAACGATAAGCCAAAACTGGGCAGACTTACGAGAAGTAGCTTTCATGCGCAGGCGTTCGACAGCTCGTACGCCGTATCATGCCCGTTATCGTCCGTATCCGCGCGTTCTACACGATGACGACGGGAGGTTGCGGCGGTGGATAGGGTGTCTCGCCCAGGCAGCCATCGAGCAGCGGATGAATCGTCCATTGGTTTTCGGGACGACTCTGAATGATCGGCGTCGTCGGAGAGTTGATCTCGACGAATATGTCGTCCAGTCTCTTCCGTAGTCCACACGCCTTCGGCCAGACGCCATTCTTAAGGTCGCCCTTTATTGCGTGGCCGACCTTCAGTATGTAGTGTACGGGATGCAGCTCATTGCCACCGGGTTGATGCAGCGAGTCGTACACCCAGCGTCCGAAGACATACGCGAGGTCGACGGGCGACTTATCGTTCGCCGCATCCTCATACGCGTTGAACTTACCGCCCCATTTGCCATCCTGAGGCGGCGTCGCCTGATCGTTCTCGAGCGCCGGGACCCCAACTCCGAGGCCGAGAAGTGCAAGAAGGGCGGCGAGGAGCGCGAGAAGCCAACCGATGCCGGGAATCGCCGAGAGTGCGGCTCCAACGACGAGCAAGCCGAACAGCGCCCACAGCAGCACGAGCAGGTCGTACATGCCCCGGCCCTCGATTTCGCAGTGCACCATGAAATGCTGAGGGGAACCCTGAGGGAGCACGACGTTGTCGGGAGCGACCGCGTTTTCGGTTCGCGTGGGAAGGCCGATGCCGGCAACGCCCTGTTGCGCCACGATGAGTCCGACTTCACCGGCGACGTCGGAAAACGGCACGTTGGTCGGAACCAAGCCGCTCAAGGTCGGCCAATCGGTCTCGAGCTGAGCAAATGCGGCGGGGAGTTGTCCGGAGGTTGCCGTCGTGCTGGCGGCATTCTGCGCATCGACGTATGACTGCGGGAATTGATTGCGCGGGCTGAAGTGGCATAGCAGTAAGTTGAAACTGTAGTCCGTATCGAAGCCGGAAAAGAACTTATCCGCATCGGTTGGGTCGTAGTCCGGCACCGCAGGCTCGAGGTGGTAAATCGCCCCGATCGCGCTGCGGTCGCCGCCGAGACAGATGAGCCGAATGTCCAGCCACCAGTAGCAGAACGAAATCGCCGCGAGACAGACCGACGCCAGCGCCGCGTCGATGCCTCCGAACACGAGTCCGCCAAGGATCATCGCGATAAGGACGCCGATTCCGGTGGCGCCGACCAGCGCCATGTTCACATAGGGCGGAGCAAAGTAGTCCTTGGGTTCGCTGCAACTGGTCCACGAAGGAAAGTAGGTGTGCGGTTGCGGCATTACGGCACCTCCACCGTTAGGGTGACGCCGCCCACCACGCCGTTCTCGTCGAAGCCCGTTACGTTGAACGGCATGCGTCCGTGAAACTCGGGCGGCGGTGTGATCGCCGCCGAGACGTCTGCTTCCTCTCCCGAGGCAAGCCGTAGCTCCGCGGGGGCCAGCGTCACGGTCCACCCCGGTGGTACGGGCGGCGCAGAGCGTACGACCCGGCTCGCCGCATCCCCCGCCTCGCGACAGTTGCGCAACGGCGGAATAGCGTACGTGTCGACTCGAAACCGCACGGTGCGCGGCCACGGCAAGACATGGTTGCCCACTGAGAATTTGAACGATGCAGGGCTCGCCGGCTGCGCGACGTCCGTGTTCCGCTGGCCCATATTGTTCTGCCAGTTGCTGTCGTCGGCCGGCTCGAGCAGCACTTGCAAGCAATAGTGGCCCAGCGTCGCCGGCGTCGTCCACGTGATCGACGCGAACCCCGGACAGCCGGAAAGGCCTTTGGCGTTCACATCCGCGGATGTCGTGCCGATCGGGTTCGATTGCGTTCCCATCCCAAAGGAGAGGTATGAAAAGGTTACCTGCATGTCGAGCGCAGGCGCATCGGTTGAGTTGTTCCAGATGCGCGCGACGACGGTGTAGGGCGTGCTTGCCATTAAATTGTGCGGGTCGACCGGCGTCGAGCCGAGGAAGATAGCGATATCGGGGTTGTCCCAGGTGACGGGAAGGCCAAGGCTCGTGAGATACGTCTGACTATAGATGAATGGGTCCGGCTGTTTAAGCGCGGGCGGACATACGCAATGCTGATCGATCGTCTTCGTACGGCCCAATAAGAACCGCAGGACGTACGCCAAGAAGGTCAGCAAGTCCCGAAAGAATCTGCGCAGTTTGTGCAACAACGGGTACCGCTTTCAGCGCCGCACTACTTCTGCGCGGCCGAAATCCGGTAGCGCAAGGCGGCGATACTTCCGATGGCAAATCCCATCGCACTCTCCACCAGGTCGAGGAGACCGTACGCCCATGATTCGCGGAATTCGCCGCTGATCAAGAAGGCGGCGAGTGCGACGCACCCGGTGGTTCCCACGGCAAACGCGATGCGCATAGGACGCGTTGGCACGATTGCGCCGAGGTCGCCGAAGCAAAAGCCGAACAGGACGGGCAACGCTTCTTTCATCGAAATTCTCCCAACCGGAAAATCCGAGAATTTGAGGCCATCTGTGTTCGCGGCGTGTCCCGAACGGGCCTTCCTAGTGAAGCGCGGCAAGCGCCGCCGTGACCTTTCGGACCGCATCACGTCGGACCGAGTACATGACGAAGTATCCGCTGCGACGCTGTTGCACCAGCCCAGCACGTAGAAGCTCGCGCAGGTGCCGTGAGACGGCCGGTTCGGCGAGCTTGAGAAAGCCGGCGAGCTCCCGCGTTGAGAGGTCGCGCGCGTTGAGGAGTTCCATGATGCGCAATCGTACGAGATCGCCGAGCGCCGCGCATGCATGGACGAGCGTACCGTCCTCGTCGAGTTGTGTGGCTTCCGCAGTCAATGGCGGTATCGGATAGGCGATCGTGCACCTCACACCGCTCGGCGTCTGCAACACGAACGCCTCGTGAGCCGGCCAGCAAAAGAACGACGGCGTCAGCGTAACAATAGCGCGCGCATCGAGCTCGAGAACGGCATCGCCGGGCGGCAGGTGGATGGAAACCTCCTCGCGGGTTCGGCTCACCACAATGTCCTGCGCCAGCGTGCGGAGCAGCGCCCCGACGCCATATCGGGAGAGTACCTTTTTACGCATCGCGATATCGGCAACAAGTCTCGCGCCGATCGGCTTCCAACCCGGCAGGAAGACGCTCTCATTAAAATCGTCGAGCATCGCACAAAACTCGCGCAAACTCTGCGCCGGCGATTCCACAAAGCGTTCCAGCATCACCTTGAACTTGGGAAAGCGTCGCGCATACTGCACAGCCGCCGTCCGATACCATCGCGGACTCCGCATTCGGCATAGGTCTTCGAGCGTAAGCAATCGTTTTTCACCCAGGCGGCGAACGACCGCGTCACGATATGCGCCAAGACTTTTTTGCAGCCCGCGCAGTTCCGCGTCGAACGGTTGCAGGCCGGGCTGGCCCCAGAGAAGCGGGAATACTTCGGCGCCGGGTTCGAAGAAGAACCGAAAGCACTCGATGCGCGCTCGCAGATTGCGAGGTAAGCGGCGGCGCGCCTCGCGCACCCAGGGCATTTGCTCGGCATGACGTTGCGGGTTTAAGAGTACGGCAACACCCCGAAGGCACTCGCGCGCCGGCGAGAACGCAAAGCGAACGTGTTGCGGACGGATGCAGGTGAGGCGCATTTGATTGCATGTTTCGGCAAACAGTTGTCTGCGTCCCGCGGGGCTGGTACCATCCGCCCATGTACCTCGCGACTCTTTTGGCACTGGGGGCCACCGCGGCGATCTCCGGCGTACCCTCCGGCGCAGACCTGTTTTCTCGGGGTGACTTTACCGCCGCTAAAGCGGCTTTTGCCGATACGGCCTCCCGCAATCCAAGCGACCTCGCGGCGTTGCTGGGATTGGCTCGAATCGAGCTGTACGAAAACGACGTCGACGCTGCTATCAAAGACGCGAACGCCGCCCTTGCGCGTGACCCCGCCAACGCGACCGCCAAACGCGTGCTCGAGACGGCGCAGGATCGCAAGGTGGTGGCAGCATCGGCTGCGTCGCTGGGCGTCCCAAGAGAGGGCGTCGCGGTGCCGTTTGTCGAGGCCGAGCCCCTTCCGGCGGTACAGCTCGTCGTCGACGGCAAACGGGGTACGTTCGTGGTCGACACCGGTGCGCCGGACTTAACGCTCGACCCGGAGTATGCAACGTCATTAGGCCTCTCGATCGTCGGCGGACGGAAAGGAACGTTCGCGGGCGGCCGCACCGCCGAAGTGAAAGAAACCCTGGTACCCAGCGTCACGATCGGACCCGTAACGATCGCGAACGTCAAGGCGACGGTTCTGCCATCGCGCGGATTCAAGCTCTATAGCGACCGTGCCGTCGACGGCGTCATCGGAACCGTCTTTCTCTCGCGGTTTCTGGCTACGATCGATTATCCGCACAAACGACTCGTGCTGCGTCCGCGCAGCACGGACGTAACGCCCGATGCTGCAACGACGTCGGTGACGATGTGGCTAGTCGGCGACCACTTCATCTTCGCCCGCGGCAGAGTCAACGGCCTAACGGGTCAACTGTTCAGCATCGATTCCGGCGGCGCGGGCGCCGGCTTCATGCCTGTCGCTTCAACAATCGCGGCCGCGCACATTAGAACGTTTCCGGACAAGGCTGCACAAGGCGTGGGCGGCGGCGGAGTCGTGATGATCGTACCGACCATGAGCGATGAGGTCTGCGTCGGCGACGCATGCCAACGCGGCGTCCCGGGAGGCTACACACCGAGCGGTTCTCCGTTGAGCATTTTTCCGTTTGCCGTCGCAGGAACGGTTTCGCACGAATTCCTCGAGCGTTACGCTGTCACGTTCGACTTCGTCCGTATGCGCATGCTGCTCTCCGAAAATTAACCGAGCTGCCGCACTCATTCATCGCCGTTACGGAGACCTTGCCTCGCTCGAACAGCGCCTCGGTCGCAGCCCCGCCGGTTATGCGACAACGTTGCGCCGCGCTTCCCTAGGTTTCATGCTTTCCTAATGCTCTTCGTGTATCGTCCGCTCACGAAGAGGGGGTTATCGGATGTTCAGTCGTGCACCCAAGTACGCATTTGTTTCTCTGATGGTCGCCCTCATCTGCGTTGGAGGCTGTGCGCGAAACGGCAACCCGCCGCCGATGATGCAGAGCGGTATTAGCAAGACCGCCCTAACCGATCTTGGCGCTTCAGTTCCGGACTCGGCCCATGGAGCTACGTTTTATGTGAATGGCGTGCTCGGCAGTGACAAGAACGATTGCAGGGCGCCGCAGCGCGCCTGTAGGACCATCCAACATGCGGTGCAGATCAGCGCGTCAGGCGACACGATCGAGGTCGCTGCAGCTCTATATCCGGAAAATGTCTCGATTCACCACAGCGTTCATATCAACGGCGCCGGACAGGGTAAGACGATTGTCGACGGGGAAAGGCATGGAAGCGAGTTCCTCATCGCATTCAACCCGCGCGTCAGCGTCACGATAACTGGGATGACGATGCGTGACGGCAGCGGCAGCGGCGATGGCGGTGCCATCTACCATTGTGGTGGTACGCTGAGGCTCGAGGAGGTAGTCGTCGAGGGGAATCGCGTCCGCGGCGGGGGCCTCAACGGCTACGGCGGAATGATGTACAACTGTCCCGGTAGCAGGGCTACGATTGTCGAGAGCACGATTCGCAAGAACTCTGCACAAGTGGGCGGCGCGATCTGCAATGGCGGCTTGCTCACCATCCTCAGGAGTACGTTCAGCGACAATACCGCCCTAGAGCCGCGCGGCGGCGGCGCCATTTTTAACTATGGGACCTTGCACGTCGCGAACAGCACGTTCAGCGGCAATACGGCCGCGGGCGGATTCGGCGGTGCGATGCACAACGGGGAGCTCGGTGGGCTCACCGGGGGTGCGCAAATCGACAATAGCACCATCAGTGGAAACACCGCCGCTTTCGGAAAGACCCCGGGCGGGGCCATCAACAACATGCCGGGCCTGCCGATCTACGTGCAGAATACCATCATCGCCGACAACGATCCGCAAAATTGCGGCGGTGCTCCGCTCGAGACGGAAGGTTTCAACTTGAGCAGCGACGAGTCGTGCGACCTCGATGGCGCCGGCGATTTGAACGGCGTCGATCCGGATCTCCGGCCATTGCGGAACAACGGCGGCCCGACGTGGACGATGGCGCTTGGCCCCAATAGCCCGGCAATCGACGCCGGCAGCGGGAGCGGCTGCAGGGATTGGGTCGGCCGCCTCTTGACAACCGACCAGCGTGGCATGCCTCGGCCGGACGCGCATGAGGGGAGAGGCTGCGATATCGGAGCCTACGAGCGCCAGTAGTCTACGTCCCTGTGACGGCAACGTCGATGACCGCGACAGGAGATGAGCGCAGCCCGCTTACGCTTCGATAAAGTCGCAATAGCGTTCGTCGAAAGGTGAGCTACTGTCCCCGAAAATGCACGTCGGCATGTGCTTTATCTCCGTACTTGCAGGCAACGGGACGGCGAGGGTGTAGACTCGTACCATGGCAAGACACAACGTTCCGTGGGCAGAGCTTAAGCTCGGCGACCACGTACGGATTCCCGGAGAGGACCTCGAGGGGCGCGTCGTCGGCGTGCATCCGCACAAGGTCGAGGTCGAAGTGCTCGTCGACGGCAACAGCGAGCGCCGTCATTACGCCTACGAATCCGTCGTACGCGTTCCGACTCTGGATGAGGCGTCGAAATACGTAGACCATTGATCGGGAAGACATGAACCCTACGCGTATCTTGAGGCTCGAAGCCCTCTTGCTCTTGGCGGCGCTCGTGGCTCTGTATTGGTGGCTGCACGTCAGTTGGATTATCTTCGTCGTATTGATCCTCGCGCCCGACGTCGCAATGCTCGGATATCTTCGTAACACGCGAATCGGGGCGATGTCTTACAACGCCTTTCACAGCTACGTGGGGCCGTTGTTGTTGGCAACAGCGGCAGCCTTCTCGCGCGCACTGTTGCCGTTCGCCGTCATCTGGGCGGCGCACATCGCGATGGACCGCGCATTGGGCTATGGACTCAAGTATGATGATTCGTTTCAACACACGCATCTCGGAACGATCGGCCGCGCCGGCAGTCGAACATAGTCGCGGCGGATGAAACCCATGCCGTCGCCGCGCCTACGCTTCGATAAGGTCGCAATCGCGTTCGTCGACAAAGTGCGTGCGGCGCTCGTCCCGCATCTACCGAAGGGCGGCCTCTTGGTCTTTACCGTCACCGCGCCGATCCGAAAGGATTCCAAGACGGCCGATGCTCTAATCGCGTTGCTTCGCGATCTGTTGCAGAGCGAGTCGCTCGCGAACGAGTATCGCACGACGATCAACGGCAACGGCATTCGCGTGCGCCTACACCTTGCGAAGGGCAAGCGCCAGGTACTCGGATTCGTTCATAATCCTGGTGACACGAAAGCGCTTTTTGAAAGCGCAATCGCGGACGCAAACCATGAGCCCACGCTATAAATTTTATCCAAGCCACCGAGCGTAGGGTACGCCAGGCTGGAAGGGGCTGATCCGTGCTCATCGCTTCCATCGTATTTGCATTCGCTCCAAAGGATGCCGACAAAGCTGAGGAGCTGCTTCGCGAGCTACGCGACGCATCGGTCAAGGAACCGGGAGTCGTCCGGTTCGAGGTTGGTCGCGGCCAAGAAAGGCCCGACGTCTTTGCGTTATGGGAAGTGTATCGCGATCGAGAAGCCTTGGAAGCTCATCAAAGCACCGAGCATTTCCAACGACTCGTCGTCGACGGCATCCGCCCTTTAGCGCAGCAACGCAATGCTGAGATGGTGATCCCAATATAGCGGAGGGAGAATAGCCTTGGCGGCATCCGGCGAGTCGTGCCGCGCCAGGGAGATCTTTCGGGAGACATACTTCAACAAGCTCAAGTGGGCGAATGCGACGCAATCGTCATGGCCAGCCATGCCCGGGACGGCCTTTCGCGCCTCACCGAGGGCAGCGTTGCCGAAACAGTGATCCGGTACAGCGACCTCCCGGTCGTCGTTCTGCGCTAGATTCGACGCTCAGCTTCGCCCTCCAGCGCAGCATCGGCTACGAGCTCAGCGCATCCTTGCAAGTTCCTTGTACCGGCCATCCGATAGGTCGTGAAGAATCGGACGCTCAAAGTCTATCCCGGCGCGCCGCACGGTATGCCTACGACGCATAAGGATCAGATCAACAACGACCTGTTGGCCTTCATTGCATCGGAGTCTCGCGTTCCCATAACGACGTGAGTGGTGGCTACCGACACGGTAGCACTCCTCTAATGAGGGCGACAGTGAGGTCGTCGAGCTTGGAGACGACGCGTGACGCGAGCGATAAGGCGTCGGCGTCGGGTGGAAACTCGCGGTTCGGTATCGCGACCACCGCGAGCCGCGCGGCGAAGCGCGGAGCGAATGCCGTTAGCGGAGTCTTCGATGGCGGCGGTCTGCGAGGGATCCGCGTCGAGCAGTTCGAGGGCTCGCAGGTAGACGTCGGGCTCCGGTTTCCCTCGCGGCACCTCATCGGCTGACACGACCACGGCAAACAGATCGCTCCAGCCGGCTGCCGCCAGCACCGTCTGCGCGACCTCGAGCGCCGCCGACGACGCCAGTCCAAGCCTAAATTCACGCGCGAGCCTTCGGAGCGCCGCGTCCGCGCCGGGGAGAACCGGGGGATCTTTGAGCCGCTCGGCGATCGACTCGACGACGCGCTTGGCAATCGCAGACGGCGCGAGCGCCACGCCGAGTTCGTCGTGCATGTAGCGGGCCCACTCATCGGTTCGCATGCCCATCATCGCGGTCGCCGCATCCGATTTCCAATGGCCGCCGTTAGCAACCACGAACGCGTGGCGTACGTCCCGCCAAATCTGCTCGCTTTCGATCAGCGTTCCGTCGAGGTCGAACACGACGCACGCCTGCCCCTCTCTCACGCTCGTTCTTCGCTTAGCAACGCGACCAGTGCGCGCTCAACCTCATCCGGATCGGGCAACGTCCTCCACTGAAAGAGCTCGGCGTTGTCTTCAATGACGCCGTCAACCGGAAGGGGGAGAGCATCGGGAAACTCCGGATGGAGCCGTTGCACGGCGTCGATGACTTGCAGCTCGCCGACCCACAACTGCGAGAGCTCCGTCCAACGGGCGGAGGTTCTTTCGCGACGGTACGCTTCCAGCGCTACCCTGATGTCGTCCGGTATCATCCTTACTCTCCTTGTGAAACGGGCTATTGGGAACTAGAGCCGATGTTCTTGCATTGCGCTGTCGCTCGGTCGCTTGCTCGACCGAACTGTCCGCGAGAGTAGCGACAGGGTTGCGTGCCGCAGCGGCAAAGCTTCAGCCCAATTTTAGCCACCTCGTCGCGGAGGGCCAGCATGGATCGCGTCATCAACATCTGGGCCGACGTTATTTGACCGTTTTGCTACCTCGGCTCAGTTTGGGCTGAAGAAGCGGCACGAGAATTGCGGGCCGATCTGCGTTGGCTTCCGTTTGAGATTCATCCGGACACGCCGCCCGAAGGGGCACCGAAGCCGGTTCCGCCGGCGGATTGGCCGCGGGTTCGCGCGAGGCTCGAGCGTCTGGCGCGAGAGGTCGGGCTTCCGATCGACCCGCCGCAACGTAACGTAAACTCGCGTTTCGCGCTAGAGACGGCCGAGCTCGTGCGAGCCACGAGGGACGACGACGCTGCGGGCGCTTTTTATCACGACGCTTCGCGCGAGTTCTTCACCCGACACGCCGATGTCTCGAAACTCGAGGCCATCGCCCCCATCGCCGAACGCTTCGGCATCTCAGCTTCGGACGTGGAGGTCGCCTGGCGCGAACGACGGTTCTCTCACGCCGTCGACGCCTCTATCCAAGAGGCACACAAGGCCGGCGTCACCGGCGTCCCCGCCATGGGATGGCCGCATCGGCGCGCGATCGTCGGAATGATGCGACCCGAGGATCTCGTAGGATACCTCCGCGACCAAGCATCAGGTTAATGGCCAAGCTGACTTTTTACGAAAATCGCGCCGGAAGTAACTCAGCGACAAACGGCGCGCTGTGCTCGAAGAGGCGAAGGCGCTCGTCGGACGCGAGGTCGGCTATGCATAACGCCGGGCCAGCGCCTCGAGCTCTCCAAGCGATATCTGGGTATCAGTCCTCGGGCGGGACGGGCGCGTCGTTTTCGATCAAGCCCTCGGATCGAAGGTCCGACCAAAATGCGGCCGGAATCCTCGTCTCGAGCGACGTGTAGTCCGCGAGCACCTGCTGCCGATTCGCGCAGCCGACGACCAGCGCTGCCGCGACATCCGGCGCACGAGAGAACCGCAGTGCGGCAGTGCGAAGATCCACGCCATATCGCGCCGCGACGAAGCGCAGCCGTTCGCGCTTCTCGACGGCCCACGCGGGAATCTTGTAGTTGTCTCTGCCGTAATTGAAGCGCGCACTGCCGCTGATGAAGCCCGCGTTGAGCGCTGAGCCGACGACAAACATCATTCCGCTTTCGCGCGCCTTTGGGAAGACCTCGTGCAGCGCCCTCGCGTGATCGATCAGTGAGTATTGACGCGCTAGGAGACACACGTTTGCGTCGGCGACGTCCATGAGCTTGAGGATCGGTTCGGGCGAGTTGACGCCGAGTCCCCAAGCCTTTGATCACGTCTTCGTCGCGCATCTTGCTCAGCGCCGGAAACGCGCCTTTGCGGGCGATCTCGAACTGCTCTTCCCACGGTCCCGGCAGCCACGGATTGTCCGGCGAGAGATCGTGAACGAAGACGACGTCCAGCGCGTCGACGCCTAGGCGCTGTAAACTGTCTTCGATCGAGCGCTTGACGCCGTCGGAGGTGTAATCGTAGCGGAGGTTGTTCGGCGAAGGCGTGAATGGAAAGTACTCTTTCGCGTTGTTATCGCGCGACGCCGTGAGCAGCTTGCCGACCTTCGACGAAAGGACGTACTCGCGGCGCGTCTGCTTATGCAGAAAGTTGCCCAGACGCCGCTCCGCCAGCCCGAGACCGTACCACGGCGACGTGTCGTAGTAGCGCACTCCGGCGTTCCAAGCGGCTTCGATCGTGGCGTACGCAACTTCGTCGGTGACGTATGCGAACTCGTTCCCGAACGGCACGCCGCCGAGGCCGAAGGTTCTCCCCGCAAAGATTTCAGATACATTCATTTCGTCAGCCGGCGCCTCCGATTAGGATTCCAGTTAAGAAGACCAGCACGCCTCCAACCACGACCTGAAACGCGGCGCGCAACAGCGGCGTGTCCCTGTAGCGATTGCGCCGCGCGGCGTTGCGATAGAAGCGCCGGCTCTCCATCTCCATCCCTTCCACCTGTTGGCGTATCTTGTCGAGGGCGAAGGGACGGAACAGCCAGACCCCTTGACGTTTCATGAATCCGCGCACGTCCGTGCACCTCTTGCTCGTTGAGCTCTGAGAAATTCCTCATTCGGCGGCTTCGAGCTCTAGGGCGAGCGCAATGTAGTCGCGGTTACCCGATCCGCTTGCCGCGGCTGCTTCGAACTGCGGCAGGATGTTTTCAAGAATCGGCACGGCGACGTGCGCGCGTTGCGCCGCATCTCGCGCGAGCCGCAGATCTTTGAGGAGCGCGTTGAGCGAAAAGCGCGGTGCGGTATCGCGATCGAGTATCTGCTGCGTCTTTCCGGTTGATACGCGTCCGAGCGCGAGGGAAATGATATCGATGGCGGCCCGCCGATCCACGCCCGCGCGTTCGCAGAACTGCAGCAGCTCGCCCCACGTTGCTGCTCCGATGCCGAGGATCGTGTTGCTCGTGAGCTTCAAGTACGCGCTTGCGGTGGGCGACCCAGTGTACGTCACAGTGCTTCCCATCGTCACGAGAAGATCGCGTGCTCGGTCGAACGCCGCCTGCTCGCCTCCGGGGAGGATGGTCAAAGTACCCTGCCGAGCCGCGTCGACGCTGCCGATCACGGGCGCGGCCAGAAAGCCGATCTCACGTTCGGACGCCGCCTTCGCCAGCGCCTCGTACATTTGCGGAGAGAGCGTCGACGTCTCGATCACGACGTTGTTTTTGCGGGCAGCCGGGATCACTCGCCCGAGGCTCACGTCACGTGCGACGTTGTCGTCCCAGAGCATGACGACGACGTCGTCGACGGCTGCAACCAGCGCTTCGGGCGACTCGCACGCCGTCGCCCCGGCGGCCGCGAGTTCCTCAATTGGGCCGGACGATCGATCCCAGACCGCAACGTCGTAGCGGCGCTCGAGCAGATTCCGCGCCATCGCGCTACCCATTTTGCCGAGGCCTACAACACCAACTCGTACCATGTTATCGTCGTCCTTCGGGAAGGCCGCTGGATAACCTCACGCCGGCGCACCCGAGCGGTGGGCGCGCGTTGCAAGCCTAATAGCTTGCAGCTCGCTCATCGCCACGCCCTCGCGACCGAGCGCCGCGATCTCGTCGTCGCTAAGCGCCTGATGGAGCGACCTCACGAGCAATTCGTGCGTGTACCGCTCGGTGTTCTCGCGCCGGTATCCCGCTGCGAATACGCCGTCGACAAAACCGAGCAGCTTTGCCGCCGTTGAGGCGTCGGCGTGCGCCATCATCGCCGCGAGATGCTGGATCGCGCAGGCGGCGATGCCGGCGTCGCCGGCCTCGCGAGCGTCGAAGGCGGCTTCTCGGGCAGCTGAGCGAGCCTCGCCCTCACGGCGCAGCTTGAGCAGGTACACGGCGAGGTTGGCTTTGATATTTGCCCGGAGGCGCACGTTCTTCCGGGGCGGCCTGCTGGCGAGAAGCTCCTGGAGGCGCGACACGGCGCTTTCGATATCGCCGAGCGCAAATTCGGCCTCGGCAAGGTTGACTAACGTGACGCTAATGATTCGCTCGTCGCCTTCCCGGCGAGCCAGGGCGAGCGCCTCCAACATCGCCTTCCGCCCTTCCAGCGGACGCCCCATCATTTCTAAGCTCACGGCGATCGATCCGAGAGTGCGCGCGACGCCGCGCCCATCGTCGTACTCTTTGCTCAGTTCGAGAGAGCGCTGCAGGTCGACATCGGCTTGCGCGAAATTTCCGAGACGCATGCATGCGACGCCGCGGCCGCGCAGCGCGCGCCCGACCCCGCCGAGATCTCCGAGCTCTTCGTAGAGCGTGAGCGCTCGCGCGGAGGCTTCGAAAGCTGCAGCGGGCATGAGAAGATCGCCGCGCATCGCCGCGATCGTCTCCCAGGCCATCGCCCGCAACGGCTTAGCGAGCGGAGCCCGCCCGTCGAGCGCGCGCTCCGCACGCCTCGCCGACTCGGCGCCTAGGCCGCGGTAGAGAAGAAACTCACGCATTCCCGTCAATAGGCGTACTCCGAGCGCGACGTCGCCGCTCTCGTCGATCGTCCACTCTAACGCACGACGCAAATTGTCATGATCTGCCTCGAGAGCGTCGTGCCATTCCTGCGTACGCGAGTCCCCCGTTTGGACGAGCTTGAGATAGTACTGCGCGTGCCGCTCGGCCAGCTCGCCGATCGTCGCGCCGAGCCTCTCGAGAGCGTAGGCGCGCATCATCTCGAGCAGCCGAAATCGCCGCGTTCGGCCGTGCCTCTCGCTGGTCAGCAACGATTTGTCGACGAGCGATCCAAGAAGATCGAGCACGCGAGACTCATGAACCGTCGGCCCCGCGCAGACGGCGAGCACAGCTTCAAACGAAAAGTCCGCTGGAAAGACGCCGAGGCGTGCAAAGAGCGACTGCTCTTCCGGCGCGAGCAGATCGTAGCTCCAATCGACGAGCGATCGCATCGTTTCGTGGCGTGCCAAACGCCCGCCGCCGGCCAGCACGGCAAAACGCTGTGATAAGAGCTCTTCGATGTCCGCCAGACCCAAGACCCGGACGCGCGCCGCCGCGAGCTCGATCGCCAGCGCGATCCCGTCGAGCCTTTTGCAGATTCGCTCGACGATGGGAAGGTCGCCATCGAGCGAAAACGACGCGTCCGCGCGCCGCGCGGCCTCGGAGAACAGCGCGACCGACGCGTCGACGCTGAGCGACGCCAGCCGGTACGTCTGTTCTCCCGCGATTCCGAGCGGCTGCCGGCTCGTCGCGAGGATCCGGACGTCCGGGCATTTGCCGGCGATTTTTTCGACGGCTGCCGCGGCCGCGTTCACGACGTGTTCGCAGTTATCGAGAATCAGCAGCAGCTTCTTTCGCGAGAGCGCATCCGCAATCGCGTCGATGAGCGGCCGAACCGGACTCTCGCGAATGCCGAAGACGCCTGCGATCGTAGGATGGACTGCGCCCGAATCGCGCACGACGACGAGATCGACGAACCATGCTCCATCTTCCGCATCATCGAGCGCGCGGAATCCCAGCTCGACCGCCAACCGGGTCTTGCCGACCCCGCCCGCACCGGTCAGCGTGAGCACTCGAGCGCTTTCCATTAGGGCCGCGATGTCGGCGAGATCGTTCTCGCGCCCGAAAAGCGGCGACGTCAAGCGCGGCAGGTTGTGTTTTTTGGCTGCGCGCGCTTCCATGCGGCGCGGGCGCGAGGGGCGTCCCGCCGCGGCTTCGATGGCCTGGCGTTGCTGCGGTTGCAGTTGCAGCGCATCGAGGATCAATGCCAACGTTTCACGTTGCGGCGCCTTGTTGACCCCGCGCTCCAGCGCGCTGATGCCGTCGGCGCTCATCGCCGCGCGCTCGGCGAGGGCTGCCTGCGTGAGCTGCGCCTTGAGGCGAAACTCGCGTAACAGCGAGCCGAACGACGAGGGGTCGACGAGCCTTCGCATGGCGGCGACTTATACGACTAAGTTATACGGATATCGGTTCCGGCGAGGCGGCGATTGCGGCATACTGTCCGACGGGCCACGAGATCCACACCATTGCCAGCATGAAGGAGACAGAGAGCGCATGCTTACCATGACCAGAAAGCGCACGCTTACCAGACCCATCGGGGGCGCCGGACCGACGATACCTCGACCGGACCTCGAGTGTTCGCTCTTCCCAGGGTGGGGACCGCGGCTGCCATGATCTCCACCCTGCGCGCATCGCTGCGCGAATCACTTTGGCCCGGATGGGCCGGCGCCTATGCCTTCGTCAGCGTCGTAACCGCGATCGTGTTGGCGCGACCCGGGCCGGATGCGTTCCTTCGCATGAACGCGACCTACTTGCTCTTCTGGATGGCATCGACCACAGTTGCACTGGCGTGCTGGGGACAGTGGCAGCTGCATCGCCGATTCAGCGCGGTCAACTTCGTGCGGCACAACGAGGTCGGTGGCTTCATCGTCGCGGTCGTAGGTTCGCTTTACGGAGTGCTCCTCGCGTTCATGACCGTCATCGCCTGGCAGCATTTCGCCGCCTGCGCGCAGCTCGTGGCCCAGGAATCCGCCGCCGCGACGGACGCGTGGCACACCGCGGTCGGGCTGCCGCCGGCGCCGCGGGCCCGCGTGCGTCACGACATGTTGCTGTATGCCGACGCGATGCTCGTGCAAGAGTGGCCTGCGATGCGAGCACGCACGTTCGACCGGGAAGCGGACTGGATCGTCATGGACGCGATCGGCACGACCGGCGGGTTGGATTCGCGGTCGCTAAAGGAGGGAAACGCACAAAATGCAACGCTGCAACAGTTGAGCGCGCTGCACGACTACCGCCAGCGGCGGCTCGCGGAGAATGGCGCGGGAATTTCCTCGTTCGAGTGGCTCGTCTTGGTGATCGGCGGGGCTTGCATCGTCGGTTTCTGTTGGCTCTTCGGCCTGGAAAACGAGAAGGTCCATCTGATGATGACTTCGGCCGTGACGATCATCGTGACCGCCACGCTCGTGCTGCTCTTCGAGCTCCAGTATCCGTTCCAAAGCTATCTCCGCATCCAACCCGACGAGTGGCACGCCGTCGTGGCACACATCGAGTACATGCAGAGCGGGCCTCAGGCCACGATGCGTATGTGAGCGCCGGCATAAAGTCAAACTGACTCGCGATGCCGCGTCGCGCGCGCTGCGAGCACGTCGAGCCAAGCTGAGCTCGCCGCAAAAATACTAGGCGGATTCGGTTAGTCCGTCGCGAACGGACGACGGCATGCTTTCGCGCCGCGACATGCTCCGCGCAACGGCCGGCATCGCCGCCGCGGGATTGATGCCTTCGCCGACCGCCGCTGCATCCTCCGACGCGGCGCTCTTCGGCGAGCTCGACAAGCGCATCGAGGCCGCGATGCAACGCTACAAGGTGCCGGGCGTCGCCGTCGCCGTTTTTTACAAGGGCCGTGAGTACGTACGCGGCTATGGCAAGACGAACGTCGATCGTCCGGTCGCCGTCGACGGCGATACGCTCTTTCGCATCGGCTCGATCACGAAGACGTTTACCGGCACCGCCATGATGCGGCTCGTCGAGCAGGGCAAGGTAGATCTCGACGCGCCGGTTCGCTCGTATCTCCCCGGCCTCCAGCTCGCCGACGAGTCGGTCGCGCGGCGCGTGACGGTGCGGCAGCTCCTCAACCACAGTGCCGGCTGGCTCGGCGACGATTACGTGACTTACGGATCCGGCGACGACGCGCTCGCAAAGTACGTCGCCGGGATGCGCGCGCTGCCGCAGCTCACCCCGCTGGGCCAAATTCTCGCCTACAACAACGCCGCAGTGGATCTGGCCGGCCGCGTGATCGAGGTGGTCACGAACGCGCCGTACGAGCGCGCCGTCGAGGTGCTCGTGCTGCGGCCGCTGCGCTTGAGTCACTCCGGCTTCTTCACCGAGCGCCTGCGCAGTATCCATCGCTCAGTCGCACGACGTCAAGAAGGGCAAACCCCTGGTCGACGCGGCGTCCTGGAACTTTCCGCGCTCGCTCAATCCGACCGGCGGCCTAATCTCCAGCGCGCGCGACCAGCTGCGCTACGCCCGGTTTCATCTCGACTATCCGGTAATGCAGAAAGACCCCGGCCCGGGCGGAACGCTCAGCTTCGAAGTCGACGGCGTGTGCGTCACCTGGTGGCAGCGGCGCACCGCCGAGGGCGTCCCCGTGTTTCAACACATGGGGTCGTGGGGCGGGCAAAACGCGGATCTCTTGCTCGTTCCCGCGCGCGGGTTTGCGATGTCGATTTTGACCAACTCCACCACCGGCCCGATGGTCATCGCCGACATCGATCGCTCGGGTTGGGCGTTGAGCCGGTTCGCCGGACTGCATAACCCGCCGGCGGCGACGAGACCGTTGCCGCAAAGCACGCTCGCGCAATACGAAGGCCGCTACGAGGGCTGGATCGTACCGCCCGACGGGTCTCCGCAGAAGCCCGAGAAGCTCGCGGTCGAACTGCGCAGGGACGGCGGGGGCCTGCGCGCCGCCGGCGATCTCGAGTTATCGCTGGCGTTCTACCGGAACGATTACGTCGTGACGACCGATGCGCAAGGCTTATCCAAGCGCAGCGATTTCGTGCGCGGTGCGAACGGACGCGTCGCGTGGTACCGGGATAATGGGCGAATCTTCAAGCGCGTAGGCTAGCTCTTACTTCGGGCAGAGCGTCGTGCGCGGCGTCGACGATGGATCGTCGAGAAAGTGCCACTCCGCTTCGAACGCGCAGCGCGAGAGCAGCCAGCTCTGATGCCCGTCGACCTCGGCGATGAGCAGCCGCGCCCGCGGAATCTGCAGCCACACGTTAAGCGCGCTCGCCAGCGGCGTGGCCGGATCGTAGGCGGGGTTCGCGACCATCACGTTGGGGTGCGGGCCGACGTCGAGCTTGTGCGGCGGATTGATCGCCGGCCACGGCCACCCGGCGCAGTCCGGTACGCCGAGCGAGGCGTGCGCGATGGGGTACGGATCCCAGAACTTCCAGACGAAGCGCGGCGCCTCGGCGGCCAGCGCGTCGGCGGTCGGCAACAGCGCGTTGTAATCGTTCTGCGGTCCGTAGTCGGCGCAGAAGACTCCGGGAAAAAGCCCGTTCTTGCCGGCGCGAAGGCTCGGATCTTGCGACGCGCTCTCCATGGCCGCAGCGCCGGTCTGCGTCAGAGATTTGAGCATCGCCGTATCGCCGCGGCTGAGCTGTTCCAGCATCTTCGCGATGACCGGCCAGCCGAAATCCGGGTCGCGGCCGGCCGCCAAAAACTGCGCCAGAAGCACCCGCGTTTCCGGCCTCTTCTGCGTGATGGAGTCGTAAACGGCGCCGACGTCTCGGCCGTGCAGCGCGCAGGAGGAATCGCTCTTGCACCAGCGTTCGAAGCGATCGAACGAGTCACCGACCGATGCGACGTTGCGCGCCGATAGCGCCGCCAAGTCGATGCTGTGATCGACGACCGCATCGATCACCATCGCCTTTACGCGATCTGGGTAGCGCTCGAGGTATGCTGCTCCGTAAGCTGAGCCATAGGATCCGCCGTACGCAATCAGTCCCTGATTCGGCGCCAAGGCGAGGCGCATCTGCTCGACGTCCGCCGCAGTGTCCATGGCCGACAGGTGCCGGAAGAGCTCGCCCGTCAATGCGTCGCAGCTCTTGAAGAGCGCCGCGTTCGCGTCGGCGATCGCCTTGAACTCATCTGCCGTCGGAGCCATGGCGGGCGGCGGCTTCGGCGATGCGACTGCATCGGGCGCGCAGCGGATCGGGTTGCTCTCGCCGACGCCGCGCGGATCGAAGGTAACGAGCTCGTACTCCCGCCGAAGCTCGTCGACGTGGTGCTCCTTGCGCAGAGGGCCGAGGATTGACGGGATGCCGGCGCCCGGTCCGCCGGGGAGAAAGATCAGCACGCCCTTCTTGCGGCTCGGGTTCAGCGCCGGCACGCGCGCGATGCGCAACGTGAACTTCGCGCCCTCCGGCTTGGCCGGATCGACCGGCACGCGCAACCCGGCGCACTGCGTGTTCGGAACGTCGACACACGCGGCCCAGTGCAGCGTTGCCGGCGCCTGTTGAGCCGGGGCCGTCTGACTGGCAGTGGTTTGCGTTCCACTCGAGCATGCCGACAAAACAACAAGAATGGCGGCAACTTCGAACGCGAGCTGCCTCGGTAAACGGCTGGATTTGTGCATCTCGATGCGCTTTAGGCGCTTCGGACGGACCGGAACGTAGCGCGTACGTCTTCGGAGAAGAGTTGCGGCTGCTCCCAGGCAGCAAAGTGACCGCCGACGTCGTGCTTCTTGTAATAGACCAGTTTGGGATACGCCTTCTCCGACCAGCTCCGCGGCGCCGTATAGATCTCGTGCGGAAAGGCACTGACTCCGACCGGAATGGTCACGCCTTTGACGTCGAAAAAGTCGAGCTTATTTTCCCAGTACAAGCGCGCCGACGAGATACCCGTCTTCGTGAACCAGTACATCGTGATGTTGTCGAGCACGTCGTCGCGCGAAAGGCCGCCGGGGTGGCCCGCAAAGGCCGGTGCGATCATCTCGTAGCTGTCCTTGTCGTGATCGAGAATCCAAGCCGCGAGACCAATTGGTGAATCCATTAATCCGTAGAGGGTCTGCGGGCGATTGCTCATCTCGACGGCATAGCCGACATGATGCGTATAGAAGTCTGTCAGCTGCTCGAACGCGTGCAGCTCGTCGCCGGAAAGACTCGCCGGCGCGGGCCGGCCCGATTTGGCCGCCGCTAGGATGTCGGCCGGAACGGTACCCGGCATGTTGCTGTGAATGGCCTGCACCTGCGCCGGCGCGAGTAGAGCGAGCTCCTGCGTGACCGCCGCACCCCAGTCGCCGCCTTGCGCCACGAACTTCGAATAGCCAAGCCGCTCCATCAGCACGACCCACGCCTTTGCGACTCGTACCGGATCCCACCCGAGGGTCGCCGGCTCGGGCGAATACCCGTAGCCCGGGATCGACGGAATTACGAGATGGAACGCATCCGATGCGCTCGCACCGTGTGCCGCGGGATCGGTGAGCAGGCCGATGATCTTGGTCTGCTCGATGTACGATCCCGGCCACCCGTGCGTTACGATCAGCGGCAACGCATTTTCGTGCTTGGAGCGTACGTGGATGAAATGAATATCCTGCCCGTCGACCTCCGTCATGAACTGCGGGATCGCGTTGAGCTTAGTCTCGCACTTGCGCCAATCGTAATCGGTCGCCCAATAGGTCGCGAGCGCCTGCGTCGTGGCCAACTGCACGCCTTGTGACTGGTCCGAAACGAGCTCGCGGGTGGGCCATCGCATCGCCTTGATGCGAGCGCGGAGCTCAACGAGCTCGGCTTCCGGAACGTTCAGCTTGGGAAACGGGCGAACTTGCGTCATGGCGGCGTTCCTTTGCGAGCTGGCTTGCGTGGAATTCGAGCGCGCGCAACCCACGATTGCGAGCTGCGTCGCTGCTAGACCGATGGTTGCGGTACCGACGAAACGGCGGCGGTCCACTTGCGAAATTGCCTCACCTCGGGTCGCGCGAGAATGAAAGCCCTGGAGGTCTGCATGCTAGCACAACTGCGGCCCTTGGGGAAGGCTACCCAGCTCGTCGCGAACGGATTGGGTTCGCGCGTGCTCGCGCCCGAGCGCTTTTTCGCGGATCGCCAGGGCGCGCTGCAAGAACGACTCGGCTTCGTCGTAGCGCGCCTGGCGGCGATATAACGCTCCTAGGTCCTGCAGAGCCTGCGCGATGTAGAGGTGATCGGCTCCTACCGCCTTTTCCAGAATCGCCAGCGCGCGCATGTGCAGGGTTTCCGCCTCGTCGTAGCGGTCTTGCTCGCGATACACGACCGCGAGGGCGTTGAGGCCGTGAGCAACGTGCGGATGGTCCGGGTCCAACACCTTTTCCCAAATCGCCAGGGCTCGTTTGTGCAGGCGTTCCGACTCGTCATGGCGGCCTTGGTCGAAAAGCACGTTGGCGAGACCGTGGAGGCTCAAGCCGACCTCCGGATGATCCAGCCCGAGAGTCTTCTCTCGAATGGCCAGCGCACGCACGTGCAGGGCCTCGGACTCCGCATAGCGTCCGAGGTTGCGCTGCACGACGGCGAGGTTCTCAACCGTGTAGGCGACGTTCGGGTGATCCGGACCGAGCGTCTTCTCCTTGACTGCGAGCGCTCGCGCGAGCACTTTCTCCGCTTCGACGTCGTCGCGGTCGACGTACACTCCCGCGAGGTTGTTGAGGACGCGGCCTAACTCCGGGTGATCCTCGCCGTAGGCGCTCTCTAGGATCGCCAGCGTGCGGCGGTACAGCCGTTCCGCTTCGTCGAATCGGCCTTGCTCGCGGCAGATCACGGCGAGGTTGTTGAGGACGTCCGCGAGATCGGACCGATCGTGTCCCGGCGCCTCGCAGATCCCCAGCGCGCGGGACAGCAGCGGTTCGGCCTCGTCGTAGCGACACTGATCCACGTACACCTTGGCGAGGTGACTCAGGATCGGCGCGACGTCGGCGTCCGTGGGGCCGTGGGCGCGCTCGTGGATTGAAAGCGCTTGCGCGTACAGCTGCTCCGCCGCGTTGAACTCGGCTCGCCGCCAGAGATACAGCCCACACCTTTGAGCGAGCCGGCTGCCCGGCGGAAGCGCGCTGTCGCCGGGCAGGGCCTCCAAGGCGGCGCGGGCGTGCGGCAGGAGCCGCGCGCATGCCGGCCACCTCTCGAACTCGACCTTGGGAAAGGCCGCGTCGGCGGCGGCCACCGCGCACTCGCGCCACGCGAGCGAGTCCGCGGCGAGCGTGTCTCGCGACGCGAGCTGAACGAGGCGATGTACGGCATAGGTGCGAGCCGTCTCCGAGAAGTCGAGCAGCGACAGCCGGTTCAGGGCGCCGAGAGCTTCGTCCAACTCGAAGTCGTCGGCGGGCAGTTTTCCGTCGTAGACATCTACAGGCTGCCGGAAGAGTTCGTCGGGTATCGCATCGGGTGCGAAGAGAGCCGCGAAACGCAAGACTGCCGCGGCGCCGGGAGCTTCGCCTTCGGCCTGCACGATCGCGGCGTTGAACGTCGCAAACACCGATTGCGGATATTCCGATGCGCGTGGGGCGTTCTTCAGGTAATCGGCGACGCGTTCCAGATACCGCCTCGGCGTGACCATCCGTTGGTTGCGCAGCGCCGCGGCGGCGTGCGACACGGCAAGCGGAAGTGCGCCGAGCGCCTCGGTGATCGCGCGAGCGTCGGCCGCGCCCAGGTCCTCGCGTCCGCTCTCTCGCCGAAGGTAAGCCGCCGCCGTTTCCGCGTCCCATGTATGCAGCGGAATCGCTGTTACCGCAGGGCCCCACGACGCGTTTCGCGAGGTAACCAACGCCCGCGCGCCGGTGCGCGGCAGCCAGCTGCGCAGCAGCCGCTCATCCTCCAGATTGTCGAAGATCAGCAGCACGGGTTTAGAAAAGCCGCTCAACGCCGAGCCCGTCACGCGTTGCGCCGCCGCGCGGCGATCGGCGAGCTGATCGATCCCGCGCACGAAAATCGCCCCGAGGCGCAAGAGCCCTTCGATGATCCCGTCTTCCGTCTGCGCGGCGAGCCACCAGATGACCGAATAGCGCTCGCGATCGCGCCACGCATACTCGCGCGCTAAGGACGTCTTCCCGACGCCGCCCAAGCCGTACACGGCGGCGACCGCGCCGTCATTCGATAGGGCCGCGGCGATTGCCGACAGCTCCTCGTCGCGCGCGCTGAAGCTCGAAACGGGGCGGATCGCTTCGGTGTCGATGACGGTGCGCGGTGGTCGCCAATAGGGGCCGCTCGGAGCACCGGCTCGGCGCTCTTCCCGCACGGCGTCGAGCACGATCTCCCGCAGCAAGTTGCGATCCTCGCGGACCGGAACGAGATCCCAATAAGCGAGTCCGCTGAGCAGTCCTACCGGCTCGCATTCGGCGACGCGCAACACGATCAGACGCGACTTGCTGTTGAGCGGATCGTCGGCGATTGCGTTTTGCCATTCGGCTTGGCAGTGCGCGCTGCTCAAGTACTCCGGCGAAAGTAGGGCGACGACGCGGGCGCCGCCGGCGAGCGCGGCGTGCATGCGTTCCATGAAGTTCCGGTTGGAAAAATCCCACTGCTGAAGAACGACCGCGTGGCCGGCGGACTCCAAAATCTCGCCGACGACGGCGGCGAAGTCCGCATCCTCTCCGGCCCTGCTTACGAAGAAAGGCATTGCTCCAACGCCAGGCCCACCGCGATATAGTCTTCGCCGCCCACGTCCGCCGTCGCGAGCGCATTTTCGAACTCGGCGAGCGCGCAGTCCATCAACGGCGCCTCCACGCTCAGCGCTTCCCTGGCCGCGCGAGCCAGACGCAGATCCTTGAGCAGCGCGCTCGCGGAGAAACGAGGTTGCGCGTCGTTTTCCTGCAGCTGTTGCCGCTTGGTGGCGGCGCGCTCGAGCATATACACGAGCGTGTCGACCGCGAGGGCACGATCGACGCCGGCCCGACCCAGGATGCCGAGCAGTTCTCCGAGCGAGTCCGCGATCACGGCCAGCACGCAGTTACTCGCGAGCTTGAGATGCCCGCTGGCGGCGGGGGAGCCGGTAAATTTGACGGTAGAACCGAGCGCACTCAAGAGCTCTCGGCCGCGCTCGAACGCCTGGGCGCTGCCTCCCGGGTAGAGCGTCAGCGCGCCGGTGCGCGCGCCGTCGACGCTGCCGATGACCGGACACGCGAGAAAGTCGACGCCATCGCCGCGCCGCCGCGTCCGCCAGCAACGCATACATCTGCGGGGAGAGCGTGGTCGATTCGATGACGAGCTGGCCGCTGCGCGCAGCCGGGATAATCCGGCCGAGAGAGACCTCGCGTGCGACCTCGTCGTCCCAGAGCATCGCGACCACCGCGTCCACGCTCGCCACCAGCGATTCGACCCGATCGACCGGCGTCGCGCCGGCGGCGACCAGCGGCTCCATCGGACCTCGATCGATGTTCCAAACGGAAACGCGGTACTTGCGATCGAGCAGATTCCGCGCCATCGCGCTTCCCATCTTGCCCGTCCCGGCGATTCCAACGTGCATCGTCGAGGCGTCGGCCTTACAGACCGGGGATCGCTGTAGGAACCACGAGAGCGATGACCGCCGCTATGGCGAGCGCCGCGCCGACCGGCGCCACGATTCGGTCCCCCACGGGCGTCGCCTTTTCGACGAACATGATCGCCGCGAGCACGCCCATCCAGGCCAAGTGCGCGACGCCCGCCGCAAACATCACCAGCATCAGCGCCCAGCAGCAGCCAAGGCAGAAAAGTCCATGACCGAAGCCGAGTCGCAGCCCGTTGAGCGCGCCGCGCCGATAGTGGCTCATCAGATAGATACCCGGATGGCGGCACGCCTTCAGGCAGGCGTCCTTGAGCGGCGTGAACTGGTAGACGGCCGCGAGGCCAAGCGTTCCGGCCGGTATCACCGTCCCGTGCGCCGCGAGCCAGGGCCACGCGTCGACGACTCGGTGCAGCTGCATGTCGCCGATAAAGGCAACCAGCGCAAACGCCGTCCAGACGGCAAAGTAGCCGCCCAAGAACAGCGTCAGCGCGAGCGGGAAATCCGGCGCGCGCGCCGCGGTTATCGCATATAAGCGGACGAACCCGAGCGACGAGGGCAGCATCATCGCGGCGGTCATGAACTGCCACGCGGCCAGCACGATGAGCGCGGCGAGCCAAAACGGCCGTCCGCTCTCGTAAAGCGCGTGATGGTGGAGCTGAGCGGCATGGCCGCTCAACTCCACCCACGCAGAGAAGCCCCACGCGGCCGCGATCACGCAAGCGAGGATCCCGGCCGTGCCGAAGCGCGCGTTTCGGCCCGCGACGCGTGCCGCCAACGCGCTTACGCCTCTAGGGAAAAGTCGCCCTGGATGGCGTTGCGATCCTTAAACGTCCAAACCATTCCGTGTTCGGGAATATTGACGACGTGTTCGGTCGCCTTCGCGACGTACGCCGGGGCACCGGCAATCGTACTGAAGATGCTGTCGCGCAGCGTCGTAACCGCTCCGTAGGCGCTGCGATATGGCGCCATGGTCGCACGCACCTTGTCGCCGACTGCGATCGTGCCTTCGCCGCCCTTGAGGTTGTGTTGGATCGGCAACGTCTCGATCGCGACGTCCTCACCGATCAAGCCGTTGAGGTCCGCCAGCGGTCCGCCCAAGCGGCCGTGCCACGCGTCGAGAATCGCCGCTCGCTGTGCGTCGGACGCGCGTGCGTCCACGTAGGTCACGCGTTTCCAGCTCTTTGGCGCGAGCACGTTTCCTGGGATCTTGACGACCTGAACGTAGTTGAGCCCGGTGACGTCGACGCCGTTGATCTCGCCCTTGTCGATGTGGTACGCGTTGAATGCGTCGCAAGCCCCGCCGTCGGGGTCTTCGCCGATCCAGCAGCGGCAGAGCGTCCGGCACGAACACGCTTCCAGCAGCGTGCCTTGCAAGGTATACGCCTTCGCGGACGTCGTCGGGGTAGGTTGAGTCTGGGTCACGGTATGGTCCCTCCTCGACGGATAGGCTTCCAGGAGCCGCCCCCTCCGCCCCCTAGGTCACGGCGAGATCGAACCGGTCGAGATTCATGACCTTCTCCCACGTCGCCACGAAGTCGCGCACGAAGTGATCGCCCTCGACGGCGTAGACCTCGGCGATCGCGCGAAGCTGCGAGTTCGAGCCGAAGACCAGGTCGCAGTTCGTGCCGGTCCACTGAAGCTCGCCGGTGCGCCGGTCGCGACCCTCATAGGCGTAGTCACCCGCCGGCTGCCACTTCGTCGCCATGTCGAGCAGGTTCACGAAGAAGTCGTTGGTCAGCGTGCCCGGACGCATCGTGAAGACACCATGTTTCGACCCTCCGGCGTTCGCGCCGAGGACGCGCAGGCCGCCGACCAGCGCCGTCATCTCGGGAGCGCTCAGCGTGAGCAGTTGCGCGCGATCGATCAGCTGCTGCTCGGGCGAACGCAAATGCGAGCTGCCGAGGTAGTTGCGGAAGCCATCCGCGGTCGGCTCCAGCACCGCGAACGAGTCGACGTCGGTATCCTCCTGCGTCGCGTCGGTGCGCCCAGGCGCGAAACTCACCGTGACGTCGTGACCTGCGCTCTTCGCCGCCCGTTCGATGGCGGCGCAACCACCCAGAACGATGACGTCGGCCAGCGAGACCTTCTTGCCGCCGGAGAGCGATGCGTTGAAGTCGGCTCGAATCTTTTCGAGCGTCTGCAGCACCTTCGCCAGCTCGGCGGGCTGATTCACGGCCCAGTCCTTCTGCGGTGCGAGCCGAATGCGCGCACCGTTCGCGCCGCCCCGCTTGTCCGTTCCGCGGAACGTCGACGCGGCCGCCCACGCCGTGGCGACGAGCTGCGCTACCGTGAGCCCCGCGGCGAGGATCCGCTCCTTGAGCGCCCGGGCGTCGCGCTCGTCGATCAGCGAATGATCGACGGCGGGCACCGGGTCTTGCCAGATCTGCGGCTCGGCCGGCACCTCCGGACCGAGATAGCGCGAGATCGGGCCCATGTCGCGGTGCGTCAGCTTGTACCATGCCTTGGCAAAGGCATCGGCGAGCTCTTCGGGGTTTTCGTGGAAGCGCTTCGAGATCGGCCCGTAGATTGGGTCGACCTTCAACGAGAGGTCCGTCGTGAGCATCGTCGGCGCATGCGACTTCGACGGATCGTGCGCGTCGGGAACGCTGCCGTTTCCCGCGCCGTCCTTGGGCTTCCACTGATACGCGCCGGCTGGACTCTTCGTCAGCTCCCACTCATAGTTGAAGAGGTTGTCGAAATATAGGTTGCTCCACCGCGTAGGCGTCTGGGTCCAGGCGCCCTCGAGGCCGCTCGTGATCGTGTCGTCGCCGCTGCCGCTGCCGAACGTATTGCGCCAGCCGAGGTTCTGCTCTTCGATCGGTGCGCCGGCCGGCGCGAGGCCGACGTACTGCCTCGGATCGGCGGCGCCGTGCGTTTTTCCGAACGTGTGCCCGCCCGCGATGAGCGCGACGGTCTCTTCGTCGTTCATCGCCATTCGAGCGAACGTCTCGCGAATATCGATTGCCGCGGCGAGCGGGTCCGGGTTTCCGTTTGGGCCCTCGGGGTTCACGTAGATCAGGCCCATCTGCACTGCTGCGAGCGGCCGTTCGAGATCGCGTTCGCCCGTATAGCGCTTATCCTCGAGCCACACGTCTTCCGGACCCCAGTAGGTGCCATCGTCGGGTTCCCACGCATCCATGCGGCCGCCGGCGAAGCCGAACGTCTTGAACCCCATCGATTCCAACGCGCAGTTTCCGGCCAAGACCATCAGGTCGGCCCACGAGATCTTCCGGCCGTACTTCTTCTTGAGCGGCCAGAGGAGGTGGCGCGCCTTGTCGAGGTTCGCGTTGTCCGGCCAACTGTTGAGCGGCTCGAATCGCTGCTGACCCGAGCCCGCTCCGCCGCGGCCGTCGCCGATCCGGTACGTTCCCGCGCTGTGCCACGCCATGCGAATGAAGAGCGGCCCGTAGTGGCCGTAATCCGCCGGCCACCACTCCTGCGACGCGGTCATCAACGCGTAAAGGTCCGCCTTGACCGCCGTGAGGTCGAGGCTGTTGAACTCACGCGCGTAATTGAAATCCGGGCCCATCGGGTCGGACAGCGCGGACGGCCGGTGCAGCACCGATAGGTCCAATAACTCGGGGAACCAATCGATGTTGACTCGCGGCCGCAGCGGCACGTGCTTTACGGGACAACCTCGGTCGGCATCCGACAGCTCGGCGATCGTGTTTTCCATCTCGCGATACTTCTCCGATCCGGTGAAAAAGTGAAGACACGCCGGCAGCCGAGCAGGCGCCCACGCGTGTGAAAGTGAATGTCACTCTCATGCGCAGGATACCGCTGCAGACGCCCGCCGTCAAGCTGCCGAAAAACTATCAGCTGATCTACGAGATCGTCGAAGAGAGCGGGGTCGGCCACCACCTCACGCCCGCGGAGATCTACGCTAAGGCGCTGCGCCGGCGGCCGGGCATCGGCTTCTCGACGGTCTATCGCGGCCTCGAGCGCCTGCGCGATCTCGGCCTGGTGTCCGAGGTCAACGTTCCCGGCGCCGACGCGACGACCTACGAGCCGGCGGCACCGCGGCATGCGCACTTTCGCTGCAACAACTGCGGCGAGATCGAGGACGTAGCCTACGCGATTCCGGCGCGAACGATCAAAGCGCTCGCGCTACAGCATGGCTTCATGATAGAAAGCGAACGCGTGGCGTTTGAGGGCCGCTGCACGGCGTGCGGTGCGTCCTGACGGCGACACCAGACATGCGCGAACGGCTGCTTGGAGCCTGGCGCCTTGCGTCATGGGATTGGCGCGACGAAGCGGGAAAGGTGGATTCCCCTCTCGGCGACGATGCCGTTGGTCAACTGATCTATGACGGCTCCGGTAGCGTTTCGGCGCAACTCATGCGTCCGAACCAACCACGTTTTGCCGACGACGACTGGCGGCGCGCTCAACCCGCGGAAAGAGCGGCCGCATGGCTCGGCTACTTCTGCTACTTCGGGACCTACACCGTCGACGAAGCCGCGGGGACCGTCACCCATCACGTCGAGGGAAGCTGGTTCCCAAATCTCGTCGGCACCGATCAGCTCCGGCATTTTACGCTGGCGGAGAATCGCCTCTCGTTGACCGCTGAAACGGCTTGGGGTCGAGTGACGCTCGTCTGGGAAAAGATCTGATCCGGACTGAAGGTCGGCCGAAAGTACGAAACGCCGACGATCGGTTTAGTGAATCGCCACGTCGGTGGGTCCCTTCAACCTGCGGATCGTCGGTTTGGTCGGCGTTCCATTCTTCGTGTAGGTCGTTATGGTGTTGCTCCCCCAGTTCGCGACGTAGATATTGCCAGCCGCATCGACGGCCACGCCATACGGTTGATTCAACCCAACGCTAATCGTCGGTTTGGTCCGCGTTCCACTCTTCGTGTAGGTCGTCAGTGTGTTGGTACCTTGGTTCGTAACGTAGATCTTGCCGGCCGCATCAACGGCCACGCCGGCGGGTGCGTGCAGCCCGCGGATCGTCGGTTTGGTCGGCGTTCCATTCTTCGTGTAGGTCGTTACGGTGCTGCCGGTACCGTTAGGACCAAAGTTCGCGACGTAGATCTTGCCGGCCGCATCAACGGCCACGCCGATGGGTCCGTTCAACCCGCGGATCGTCGGTTTGGTCGGCGTTCCATTCTTCGTGTAGGTCGTTACGGTGCTGCCGCCACCACTATTACCCCAGTTCGTGACGTAGGTCTTGCCAGCCGTATCGACGGCCACGCTTTGAGGCCCCCTCACACCAACGCTAATCGTCGGTTTGGTCCGCGTTCCATTCTTCGTGTAGGTCGTTATGGTGTTGCTCCACCAGTTCGCGACGTAGATCTTGCCGGCCGCATTAACGGCCACGCTTTGAGGCCCGCTCACTCCAGCGCTGATGGTCGGTTTGGTCGGCGTTCCATTCTTCGTGTAGGTCGTTACGGTGTTGCTAAGAAAGTTCGTGACGTAGATCTTGCCTGCCACGCTTTCCGTTGATGACTCCACTAACGTTTCAAGCTGGAGCGGCGCGACCGAATCGCCGGCGCTACTCCGGCCTGCTTCCGTCTGTGCTGCCTGCGCGTTAGATGTCGCGTTTGCCGGCTGCGTCTCCGCCCCCGGAACGAGCTGCTGGCGGCCGGCGCAGGCTGCGAGCACGATGGCGCACGCTAAAGCCCGAAATAGTTTGATGCTCACGATACTCTCCTTGATCGCGATGTGGTTAATGCGCGCTGAAGCGTGTCCTGCCGATAGTAACGGACGAGAGCGGGTTCAGCGGTCCCCGCGCGCTCCAGAATTTCGCGCATAGACAGTGCTTTCGACGCCGCCGTCGAATGACAATGTATGGGGAACGTGCGCGGCTTTGCTGTCGCGGCACTGAGCTTGGTTTTTGCAGCGGCGTGTGGTGGCGGCGCGAGTCCACCGCTACATGCGCCGGCGCAGTTGAGCGTGGGCTCGCTCTCTCGCATACCGGGTGCTATGCCGGCGTCTCGTTACAACGTACTCTATCGCTTTAAAGGAACGCCCGACGGCGCCGTGGTTAACGGCGGGCTGATCGCCTTCAACGGGATGCTGTACGGAACGACGCTGGCCGGCTCGAAAAACTTCTGCGTTCGATCCTGTTTCGGAAACGGAAACCTTTGCTGGGAAGGCTGCGGCATCGTCTTCTCGGTTGACACGTCCGGCGACGAAACGATCGTCTACAACTTCCGGGGCAATCTCGACGGTGCAGATGACGGCTCGTGGCCATATGCGGGGCTAGCGCAATACAAAGGTAGGCTCTACGGCACGACGTCCAGCGGGGGCCGGTTTGCACACGGCACCGTGTACGTCCTCGACACGTCGGTAAAAGAGCGCGTGATCTACAGCTTCAGAGGCGACACCGATAGTAGCGCGGATGGAGCGTACCCAACCGCGCCGGTCATCGTCGTCAAAAACCGGCTCTACGGCACGACTGCGAAGGGCGGCACGGTAGCGTGCGGCGACATCGGGTGCGGCACGATCTATTCGCTGACGACAAGCGGCGAGAAGCGCTTCCTTTATCGTTTCGGAGGCGCAAGCAAAGGCGACGGCGCCGGCGCGTACCCCGGGCTCGTAGCGTTGCAAGACAACCTCTACGGAGCGACGTTCCAAGGCGGCCGCCGCGGCGGGCAGTGCGGGAGCAGCGGCTGCGGCACCATCTACGAAGTGAGTCTCGACGGTCAGGAACAGGTCGTGCACCGCTTCTCGGGCGGCCCGGATGGCGCGGTTCCGAATGGGCTGATCGCCGTCAACGGCATACTCTACGGCACGACGCTCACGGAAGGAGCCCACAACGAGGGCACCTTCTTCTCGTTCACTCCTTCACACCGGCTGAAAACGCTCTATAGCTTTCAGGGCAAGCCAGATGCCGCGTCACCGACCGGAACGTTGGTCTATTCCAACGGCAACTTTTACGGCGTGTCGGAATCGGGCGGAACGGGCGGCGGCACCGGCAGCGTGTTCGGCCTCGGCACGGTGTTCGAAATCTCTGAGTCCGGCAGCGAGAAGGTGCTGCACAGTTTCGGTGGCCGCAACCAGGGAAGCCTACCGCAGGCGCCGCTGGATTTCTACAACGGCATCCTCTACGGCACGACCGCATACGGCGGCGGCAGCGGCTGTCACCGAGACGGCTGCGGAACGGTCTTTAGCCTAACGCCGTAACCGAAACATGGCGACGAATATAAAAGCGCTTCGAATCGACCGCACGGGTTCGCTGGACGTCCTCACGATACGCGACGTTGCGGAACCGCCGGCGGACCAAAACCAAGTGCGAATCCGCGTCGAAGCTGCCGGCGTCAATCCAAGCGACGTGGGGATCGCGCTGGGTCGCTTTCCGCAGCTCGTGCTGCCGCGCACGCTCGGGCGCGACTTCGCGGGAACCGTCGTCGACGGGCCGGCGAATCTGCTGGGCAAGCCCGTGTGGGGCACGGGCGGTGGCGAGTTGGGACTCACGCGCGACGGCGCCCACGCCGAGATGCTCGCCGTCCCGGTCGACGCCGTCGCAGCGCGACCGCCGCACCTCTCCACGCACGGCGCCGCCGCGATGGGCACGCCGTTTCTGACCGCGTGGAGTTCGCTCGTGAACCTCGGCCGGTTGGGGCCGGGCGAGTGGGTGATCGTTTCCGGCGCCGCCGGCTCGGTCGGGACGGCCTCGGTGCAAATCGCGAAGGCGCTCGGAGCGCGTCCGATCGCGCTGGTACAATCGAGCGACGACGTGTCCGAGCTCGCGACGATCGGCGTCGAGGCCATAGTGCGCTCCGACCGCGACGATCTCGCCGCGCGCGTGAACGAGTTAACGGGCGGCGCCGGCGCCCAGCTCGCGACCAACGCCGTCGGCGCGCCCATCTTCGCGTCGCTCTTCGACGCGCTCGGCAAAGACGGCCGGATGGTGATCTTCTCCGCCGCAGCGGGTAAAATGGCGGAGCTCGACCTGTTCAAGTTTTACCGCAAGCGTTTGACCTTCTATGGCCTCGACACCGCTTCGTTCCCGCTCCGCCGGGTCGGCGAAATCCTCAGCCAGATCAATCCTTACATCGAGTCGGGACAGCTGCGCGAACCGAAGGTCGCATACACTTATCCGTTGGAGGCGGCACGTGAGGCGTACGAGCGCGTCCACGCCGGCGGTCAAGGTAAAGTCGTGATCGTACCCTAAGGCACGAATGGAGGATTGCGAGATGGTGGATGACCGGAGCGAGACGCCGATCGTCTCGCGTGGCTTCGTCGGCCGGCGCCGCGCCGGAAGCGCGAGTTTGCCGCCGGGGCAGTACCTGACCGAGGACTTTCCCGTACTGTCTGCGGGTCCGACGCCGAAAATCACCCTCGACGATTGGGAGTTTACGCTGACGACCGAGGGTGGGGCAGCGCGCAAGTGGAGCTGGAAAGAGTTTCGCGCGCTGCCGAGCGTCCCCATTAGAACCGACATTCACTGCGTCACACGCTGGTCGAAGCTCGCAACCGCTTGGGAAGGAGTCTCACTAGACACGCTGCTCGACGGCGTTGCGACGGATGCTTCGTTTGCGTTGGCCGAATCGTACGGTGGGTACACGACGAATCTCCCCCTGGCGGATCTACGCGACGGCAAGGCGTGGATCGCGTTTCGGTACGACGGCGCGGATCTCGCTCCCGAGCACGGCGGGCCGGCTCGACTGCTGGTTCCGCACCTGTACCTCTGGAAGAGCGCCAAGTGGATACGCGGGATCAGGTTGATGCTCAAGGACCGGCCCGGATTCTGGGAGAGCCTCGGCTACAACAACTATGGGGATCCATGGCGGGAACAGCGCTACTGGGGCGACTAGCCTGGTACGTCGCGACCGTCGTCGAGGCTCACGGGGAGACCGAAACCGCTCGCACTCTCGTTCTCGACGTTCCGGGCTGGCCCGGTCACGATGCCGGTCAACACGTCGACGTTCGATTGCGCGCCGAAGACGGCTATGCAGCGGTGCGCTCGTACTCGATCGCCGACGCGGCGCAAGACGCCCGAGTCGCGCTGACGGTCGAGGAGCTTGCCGACGGCGAGGTTTCGCCGTATCTCGTTCGCACCGTCGCGCCCGGCGACCGGCTGGAGATTCGCGGACCCGTCGGCGGCTGGTTCGTGTGGCGCCCGGCGTTCATCGAGCCCGTTCAGCTCATCGCCGGCGGCTCGGGGCTGGTGCCGCTGATGGCGATGATTCGCACCCGCTCCAATGCCGGTCTTCGCACGCCCTTCCGCTTGATCTATTCGGTTCGCTCACCGCAAGCGGTCATCTACGCGGCGGAACTGCGCCGACGCGCGCTCGAGGATGAAGGCTTGACGATCGCCTACGCATATACGCGCGTCGCGCCGGCGGGCTGGCCGGTACCGCCGAAACGCGTCGACGCGGCCTTGCTCTCCGAGGCGGCCTTCCCGAGCGCGCCGGCCCCGGCATGCTACGTCTGCGGGCCGACCGCGTTCGTCGAAACCGTGGCCGGGCTCCTCGAGCAGGCCGGACACGATTCACGACGCATCAAGACCGAACGCTTCGGCCCCACGGGAGGCACATCATGAGCAGCGATTCGTTTTTCGACGGCAACGCCGTCGCCGGCCAGCTTCGCGAGGTTTTCTGCATCGACGTCACGGCGGCCAGCGGGCAGTGCGCGGCGTGCGGCAACGTGGCGGCTCTGGCGCAATCGCGCGTCTATGCCTTCGAGCCCGGGATCACCGTGCGCTGCGCCGCGTGCGAAAATCCGCTCATCCGAATCGCGAGAGGCGGCGGGCGCACGTGGCTCGACGTCCGCGGCCTCATATATTTGGAGCTGCCCGCGCCGTAACGCCGAACGAGGTCACGCGTGACCGCGCTCATCGTCGTCTTCATCGCGATCATCGTCCTCGTCACGATCTCGAGGCGCATCAACGTCGCGTACCCGATCGTGCTCGTGCTCGGGGGAATGGCGATCGGCTACGTTCCGGGCGTGCCGACGTTTCCGCTGCCGCCGGAGCTCGTCCTGGTCGTCTTCCTGCCGCCGCTGCTGTACTGGGAGAGCGTGACCGCGCCGACGAGCGAGTTCCGCTCGGGAGCGATTTGGATCTTCCAGATGGCCTTTGGCCTGGTCATCGTAACGACCCTCGCCGTCGCCGCGATCGCGCACGCCATCATTCCCGGCATGAGCTGGGGCGTGGCGTTCGTGCTCGGCGCGATCGTGTCGTCGACCGACGAGGTCGCCTTCGCCTCGATCGCCGACCAGCTTAACGTGCCGCGCCACATCATCGGCACGATCGAAGGCGAAAGCCTCGTCAACGACGCGACGTCGTTGATTCTCTACGGCATAGGAATCGCCGCTGTCGTCGGCGCCTCGTTCTCGCTGCTGCACGCCGCCGGCGCTCTGGTGCTGACGGTCGTCGAATCGATGCTGATCGGATTCGCCGTCGCCGGCATCGCGGTGTGGGCGTGGCGCGTTCTCAAAGAGGACACGCTGCAGGCCACGATTTCGGTCGTCGTGCCGTTTCTTGCTTACCTACCGGCCTACTACATCGGTGCGTCCGGCGTGCTGGCGACCGTCACGACGGGAGTCGTCATCAGCCGATTCACGCCCGTCGTGCTACAGCCGCGCGCTCGCGAGATGCTGACCGGGTTTTGGGTGACGGTGGTGTTCTTGCTGAACGCCTTCATTTTCACGGAAGTCGGCATTCGGTTTCATTCGATCGTCTCGGCGTTGCGGGAGTACTCGCTCGCGGACCTGCTGTGGTGGGGCACGGCGGTCGCCGCCGCGTGCGTGATCGTTCGCCTGATCTGGACCTTCGCACAAGGCCTCCTGCCGATTACGAATGAACCGGAGCATGCGCGCGGCGAAGCCGACTGGTCCCACGTCGCGCTGCTCGCCTGGACCGGAATGCGCGGCGGCGTCTCGCTCGCGGCCGCACTCGCGATCCCGTTCGAGACGGTTGCCGGGCCGTTTCCGTTTCGCAATCTGCTCATCTTCTTGACCTTCGTCGTGCTGCTCGTCACGTTGGTCGGGCAAGGCGGCGCGCTCCCCTGGCTGATTCGCCGGCTGGGAATCAAGGACGACGGCGCCGCTGCGCGTGAGGAGCGGCTCGCGCTGATGGTAACGGCACGAGCGGGGCTCGCACGACTCGAAGAACTGGAACGAGAGGGCACGTATCCGCCGAACGTGCTCGAGCTGCACCGCCGTCGTCTCCAGGCGAGACTCGAGGAGTTCACGGCCGAAGGCGGATCAGCGAAAGCCGCGCGCACGACCGCACTTTTTCGCCAAGCACAGCGTGAGCTGATAGAGGCGCAGCGGGCCAAGCTCATCGAGCTGCGCGCGAAAGGGAAGATCGACAACACCGTCTTGCGGCAGCTGCAGCGCGTGTTCGATCTCGGATCGATCGAAGTGCAGGCGCTCGATGAGACCGGCCGGCCGGATCTGGAAGAGTAGCCCATGCGGCGAGCGCCATCCACGCGCAGTAGACGAGAACCAACAGGCGGTTGGCATACCCGACCAGCGCGATGACGCCCGTCGGCAGAACCGTTCCGAGCGGTAGCGACTGGCCGTCGGACGGAACGTGACCGCCGGCGTGCACGAAGGTCGAGAACTGCACGGCGAGGCTCGCGATCAATGCGACCACGACGAGCCAGGTCGTATTGGCGCTCCACAGCAGCGCACTCGTTCCGCGCAGCGACGGCGGCGTGCGGCGGAGCGTTATGCTCATCAATAGCGCCGCGATCGGCATGCCGCCGACGCCGAGCAGACCGGCCAGTCCGTGCAGCGGTTGGTTGATGTCAAATGCCGCGGCCAGCGCTTCGCCGGCGCCCGAGACGGCCAAAAATACCAAGCCGATCCTGCCGGCGAGGGTGGTCATGTAGGGACGCATCGCGAGCGCGAGCGCCCACGATCCGAGGGCCCAACACGCGAACATCAGCGACAGCACCCAGCCGTAGTGGCCGTTGGCATATTCGCTGACGACGCGCCAGGACGGATCGAACTCGGGACTGAGAAGGTGAAGGGCGCCCAAGCTGGCCACGACGAGTGCTGCGGCGACGATCGCCGTTCGCGCGAAAGTGCGGCTTGTCACGACGCATGCTCCTTTCCGATGAGGTCTTGCATGCGGTCGTAGCTCATCGACATTCCCTCGGTCATGCCGGATTCCAGCGCTACGTCGCGCGCCTCTTGGGATTCGAAGAGCATCGTCAAGGTAAAGCGCGTCTTCGAACCAGACTCCTCAAATGTCGTCGTGCACAACGCCTCGCCCGGCACGCCGTCCATGGATTCGGTGTGCACGATCCCTTGCGGCCGATCGATCTCGCGAAACTCTCCCTGTACGCCGAATTCGCCGGCACCCGCGTCGTTGCGCCAGACGTAGCGGTACCGGCCGCCGACGGTCAAGTCGACGTCGCAGATGGGCATGCTCCAGCCGAGGGGCCCGAGCAGCCACTGCTTCAGGTACTCCGGCTTCGTATGGCATTCGAAGACCAGCTCCGCCGGGGCGTCGAACGTGCGCGTTACGCGGATCTCCCTTTCGGACGGCGTGGTGACTTCCAGACGTGAAGGCATGAGTCGCTCTCCTCTTTTATGTGGTGCGCGCTTTCAGCTCGTCGGCCAAGACGGCGTCGAGGCGCTGATATGTCCTCTCCCAGAGCTCGCGGTAGCGCTCTATCCAGGCCATGACCTCGCCGATCGACTGCTGGTCGACGCGCGCGGGCCTGCGCTGAGCATCCCGGCCGCGCCGAATCAGTCCGGCCTTCTCGAGGACTTTCAGGTGCCGCGAGATCGCCGGCTGGCTCATGGCAAACGACTCCGTGAGCTCGTTGACCGTCGCCTCGCCCCTTGCCAGCCGAATCAGGATCCCCCGTCTCGTGGCGTCCGACAGGGCGGCGAAGGTAGCGTCCAGGCGTTTAGTATCTAGTGCGATTTTCATAACTTACTTGTTATATAACGGATATGTTATACCTCATCGCACGGATCGTCAAGCCCCGATTGGTCAGCCTACATTAGAACTGCGACCTACTTCAAGAGAAGTGCGACCTACTTTAAGGCCGTGAGCCTGACCGGGCGCGAGGCGATGCCGTTCGCGGCCTCGGGTCGTGCCGGCCCCCTTTTCGATGCCGGCCGGGGCGTCTGGCCGTGTTGGTGATCCGCACCAGCGGGTAGTTGGTCGAGTTTTGATCCTCGTCGGCCGAACGACATCGCCTGCGAGAGCCCGTTGAATTGGGTTCCGGTGATCCTGTAGGTCTTTCCGGCTTTGACGGTCTTCGGAAAAGTCTGGATGCTCGGCCGAGGTTGGTCAGCTGAAGCGAGTATTTGGTGGTGACGCCGTTGAACTCGCCGCTGCTGATGACGAGGCGCCCGTCCGCCATGGCCCGCGGCACTCCGTCTCAATGTCGATTTGAAAAACCTGAGTTCGGGAGCTAGCGTAAGCCGTTCGATCTATTTCGCTGCGAGCCAGTCCAGCGCGGCTTGACGGCTTCCGAAGAAGGCCGTAGGAAAATCGGCTCGCCCGTCCGGTGCGGGCGGCTGGCCGATCGCGGGCATCCCGACCGGCATATGGAAAGCGAACTTCCTGACACCGGCGGCATTGTAACGCGGCGTGATGTTTGTGTCGCGCCACTCCCAGTTCAAGTTTGCGGGATCCATGCGGAAGTTCGTTGAGTCGACGAGCACGCCGGGATGGCGCGTTCGCTCGCAGTATCCGGCAAACAGAGAGAGCCACTTCTCAAACTCCGTCGCCGACATCTCTGCCGTTGTGTCGTACCAGCGCAGCTCGAGATAACCCGACTCCGGGCGATCGATGACCGCACCCCATCGGTCTTCGTAGAGCTGCGTCATGCACGCAATGGTAGTGAGCCGGCCGTCAGAATTCAAGTACAAAACGGTCCCCTCGTAGAACGGCCAAACGATGAAGGCCTATTCGCCGAAAGGCGAATCGACGAAGCTGCGGATCATTCGGGCGGCTGCGGAGCTCTTCCATCGGCAGGGCCTTCGCGCCACGAGCCCCGACGAAATCGTCGAGGCGTCGTCGACGGGCAAGGGCCAGTTTTATCACTACTTCAAGAACAAGGAAGGGCTGATCCACGAGGTCTTGCTCTATCATCTCGAGGCGATCCACGATGGAACGGCACCGATACGCTACGCTGTCGAGAGCTGGGCCGACCTCGAGGCGTGGTTTTCCGCGCACATCGAGCTGCAGAAACGGTTTCGCATGGCGCGCGGTTGTCCGTTCGGTACCGCGGCGAACGAGGTCACGGAAAACGACGAGTTGCTGCGGCAAGACCTCGCAGCGATCTTCACCGTGATCGAACAGAAGCTCGCGGCCTTCTTCGCACTCGAAAAGGCGCGCGGCAATCTCGCCGATGACGCCGACGTCCGCAGCAGCGCCGTAGCCGAATCCGTCGTCGCCGAGGCTCTGGCCCACCTCAGACGCCACTGCGTCACCCCGACATGAAAGAGTACGCTCTCGCGCTAGCCACCGACCCTGCGGCAGAGCGAGAGCGCTTGGCGCTGCTCGAGCGCTGCTACGATCCTTGGACCATAGCCAGGCTACAGGAACTTGGCGTCGGAGCGGGCTGGCGTTGCGTCGACGTCGGCGCGGGCGGTGGATCGATCGCGCACTGGCTGTCGGAGCGCGTCGGCCCGAGCGGATCGGTGACGGCCATCGACCTCGACCTGCGGCTGCTCGAACGACGCGCATCGCCGACGCTCTCGCCGATGCGCCTCGACGTGCGGCGCGAGGAGCTGCCGGGCGACGCTCATCTCGTGCACAGCCGCCTTCTGCTGGAGCACTTGCCCGAATGTCCCGGCGTGTTGCAGCGGATGGTCCGCGCGCTCCGCCCGGGTGGGTGGCTCGTCGTCACCGATACTGACTTCGGGCCGATGCGCGTGAGCGAGCCGGATCCCGCCTTCGATCGCGTCGCGTCGGCTTTTATGAAGGCGGTGCGCGCCGCCGGCTGGGACCCGCAGCTCGGTCCGACGCTCCCACGGCTTCTCGAAAGCTGCGGCCTAGTCGAGATTTCCGCCGCCTCGTGGCAGACCTACGAGCGAGGCGGCGACGTCGCGCGGCTCTTCGCGTTGTCCGTCCTGCGTCTGCGCGACTTGCTGCTCGCTCAAGGTGCGACCGCGGAGGACATTGACGACGTCGCACGCCGCCTCACGGGCGGAGAGCTCGGTTTTTACGGCCTCGTTTCGTGGACGGCCTCGGGTCGTACCCGAGGCGCTTAGTCGCCGAAGCCCGCCATCGAGGTCGCGAAGGGCGGCCGGTGATACTCGCTCGCGCAGCTCTTCAGGTCCAACCCTTTCGCACTTCGCGCGCGGATGAACTCGACGATGAGGCGGTCGCCGCACAGCGTCTCGGTTCCGTGACCCGCGTTGCGAATGAGCAGGATGCGGGCGTTGGGCAGATAGCGTAGCGCCGCTTGCGCGAACGCGGGCGGGCTCGTCGGGTCGTCGGTTCCCGAGATCATCAGGATCGGGGCGTCCGTGCGTACCGGCTCGACGAAGGACGTCGGCGCGGGCTTCACGTTCCAGATGCGGCACGCGCGCTGCTGCGCGCGAACGCGCAGGTCGCCTTCGAACGAATTCGCGCTCGTGTGAGCGACGTCGCTCTCGGTGATGAACGGGATGTCCTCCGCGCACGTCACGGAGAGGTTCAGCCCCTCCGCCAGCTCCTGCGCTAGGCCTTGCGTGACTCTTTCGACCATCGTCGCGAGCGGCGCGTAGTCGCCTAAATAGGCGCGATCGATGATGAACGGCGCGTAGGCGGCGGTTTCGGGACGGTACAGCAGCTGACGCAGCCGGTCGGCGAAGACTTCCTTCGAGAGGCGGACCAACCTGACACGCTTGCTCGTCGCGTCGTCGAGCGGAACGCGCAGCGGACCGTGATCGAAGCGGCGGACGAGCGCCGCGAAGCGCGGCCGCAGCGCCGGAAAGTGCGCATTGCAGGCGCGGTCGGCGCGGCACTCCGCGATCACGCGGGTCATGGCGTCCTGCGCGCCTCTGGCATCCTGGAGCGGAATGATGAGGAGGCCGGGCGGAACCACGCCGTCGAGCACGATGCTCTCGACGCTCGCAGGATGCCGGCGCGCATAGTCGAGATAGAAGCGCGTCCCATACGAGCCGCCGTCCAGCACGAGCTGCGGATATCCCAACGCGGCGCGAAGATCGTCCAGGTCGTCGGCGGCGATCGACGTCGTGTAGACGCTGAGATTCGCTGTGCGCGCCAATCTCGCTCGGCAGCTGCGCACGAGCGCGTCGGGCCAGAGGCGCATGAAGTACAGCTCGGGTCGATCCGCCGGCGTAAAGTCGCAGAGCTGCGGCGCCGACTTACCCGTTCCGCGGTTGTCGAGCAGCAAGACGTCGTAGCGATCGCGCAGGGCGGTCAGTTCGCGCGGAAACCCGCCGTCGGCGATCGCGTCGGCCGCCGCTGTGGACGAGGCGCCCGGCCCGCCAGGATTCCACGCGATGACGCGGTTCGACGGGTGCTCGGCTTTAATAAGGATGAAACGCAGCTCGATCGTGCGCCCCGAGCGGGCTGCGCGATTCTCGTAAACCGTGTAGGTGCCGCAGGTGGACGGCACTCTCGCCTGGCCGGCGGTGCACGGCCAAGTGTGCAGATGGCCCGAAAGGGCCGCGATCAAAACGGCTGCCGGCATCAAATCGCATAGTATTGCCGGCGCGGCTCGGTTCCAATCAACGCAGCCTCAAAACGGCGGTTCGGGAATTTTTGAAACAAGGCCGCCAGCCACCCGGTTGAAAAGGGGTCACAGCCGCGATTTAAGTAGCTTCCTTATTGTAATGAGGATGGACCGCGCGCTGCCGTGTGCCGCTTTAGCCTGTGCGCTGGTGTCCTGCGGCGGAGGCGGTCGTACGCAGCCGCCGGTGATGCCGCCGGTCGGCGCCACGCAGGATTTCGCCGTCAATCCGCTTGGGACGCCCACGCCGATTCGCCACGTCGTGATCATCTTTCAGGAAAACCGCACGCCGGACTATCTCTTTCAGGGGCTCCCTGGGGCGGACATCGCGAAGAGCGCGATCGATTCGCAGGGCGAGCGCGTGCCGCTGCGCCCGGTCTCGCTGACGGCAGGGTACGACCTCCCGCACGGACACAGCTCGTTCGTCAGCGACTACGACCACGGCAGGATGGACGGCTTCGATCGAAGCCTATCGGAGAACAACCACCTGCGCCCATTCGGCTACGCGCCGCTCTGGGAGGTACGACCCTATCACGAGATGGCGAAGCAATACGTCTTTGCCGACCACATGTTCCAGAGCAATCAAGGCCCCAGCTTCCCGGCGCACCTCTACATCATCAGCGGCCGCTCGACCGACGAAAAGCTTCTGCCGTATTTCGTCGCCGACAACCCGCGCACCAAGGGGACGAATAGGGCTGCGCCGGGCGGATGCGACGCGTCCAAATCGACGACCGTCGAAACGATCAAACCGTTCGTCGGCGGTGCCGGCCCGTCGGTGTTTCCCTGCTTCAATCCGCTGGTGCTGTCCGATCTGCTTGATCGCAAGGGCGTGTCGTGGCGATACTATCAGGAACACGGCGGCGCCGGTATTTGGCGTGCCTACGATGCCGTTCGCCACGTGCGCTACGGCCGTGACTATGACAACGTCCGTTGGCCGTCGCCGAGGGTTCTGAGCGACATCGCGCAGGGGAGCCTCGCCGGCGTGACCTGGATCATGCCCGGCGGTCCCTACTCCGATCACGCCGGCAGGCACAGCAAGGGCAAAGGACCGTCGTGGGTCGCCGCCATCGTCAACGCCATCGGCGAAAGCCCGTTCTGGACGGACACGGCCATCTTCGTCACCTGGGACGACTGGGGCGGCTGGTACGATCACGTCGCGCCGCCGATCGTCAACCACTACGAGGTCGGCTTCCGCGTGCCGCTGATCGTCATTTCTCCGTACGCTCGCCACGGTTACGTCTCGAAAAAGCGGCACGAGTTCGGCAGCATTCTGGCCTTCACCGAAGAGGCGTTCGGCATACCCAAGGGCGCGCTGCACGGAGCGGACGAGCGCGCCGACGACCTCATGGACGCCTTCGACTTCTCGCAGAAGCCACGCGCATTCAAACACATCTATGCGCCGCCGTTCAAGCGCGGCGCCGACGCTGGGCTCGACGAAGAGGATCCCTAGCCGGCTTCGGCCCGGGCGTTGCGATCGGCCGCGAGGCGGGTAAGGAACGCTGCATGAGAGCAACCTGGAAGCCCCACGAAAAACACGGCAAGCTGACGATGCGCAGCGACCTGCCCTCGAGCGTCTACGCCTTCCCCAAACAACGCAAGGAGCCGATGACGGACGCGAAACACGTACGCAACGCGGTCGCGCGCTTCGACCAAGTCACCGACGCCTCCGACGACGATCGCGCGCTCGCGTTCGCCAACATCAAGAAGGCCGCGAAGCACTACGGCGTCGAGCTGGGCGAGAGCGGTTGGCACGACCTGGGCGTGCACCCGCAGACCAATCGCAAGGCCCACGCGCGAAAGGGAGCGGCGACGCGCAAGCGCACCGGAACGCTACGTAAGGCCGCAAAAAAGGCGGTGGCGACGCGAAAGAAGCGGTCGCGCTAGAGGCTAGAGCCGGAAAGCGGCGGCGCCTACGACGACTTGGGCGTGTAGGCCATGCAGTAACCGTTCGGAGAGATCGAGCCGTCGACGATCTGGCAGGCGCCGTTCGATGATGCATCCTTCCCCGCAACGAAAAACTTGCAGAGCGCGCAATGCATGTTGCCGTTCGGCGTCGATTGATAATGCATCTGCGCCTGCGGCGCCTTCGACGCATCCGCGGCGGCCACCCCGGTGAGCGCGGCGGCGAGCGCGGGCAGGACGATCGCGCCTTCCAAGAACGTGCGCCGGGTTACGTGCGTCGTCTCACGAGCCATGTCGCTAGCCTCCTTGATGTCGGTGCTTCGAGAGCAACGCTAGCCGCAACCTATGAGGAAAGCATGAATCTGGTATCAACCCCGCCGTAATGGCCGCGCAAGCGCTTCGTAAACCGCGCCGATTGCGACGATCAGCGCCATCACGAGCAGCGTAACCCATCCATAATTGAAGATCGCGCGGCCGCTGCCGAGCGGGCTCGGCCAGACGATGTTCAGCAGCATCAGCGCCAGGTAGAGCGTGCCCGCTACCGTCACCGGCACGCCGAACCGGCCCAGCGTGAACGCTCCGCGCGGCTTCCAGCCGCGGCGGCGCGCAACCAGCGCGCCCGCGACCGTCAGCAGGAACGCAAGGTAGATGCCGGACGTCGCGAACGAGACGAGCGCGTACAGCGCGTTGACGTTGGCCGGATAGTCGAACCACAGCATGTGCACCGGCTTGCTCGGATTGAGCAGCACCAGCAGCAGAAACAGGAACGGAACGACCGTGCCGATCAGGATCGCGTTGGCGGGCGTGCGGTGCCGCGGCGAGATGCGCCTGCACCAGTCGCTGCACGGGAGGCCGCCGTCGCGCGCCAGCGCGTAGGCGACGCGTGCGCCGGCCCCTTGCACGGCCGTGCCGCAGCTGAAGAACGCGACGATCACGAGCACGAGAAAGAAATCCTGCAGCCACGCCGGCAGCGTCGCGAACAGCGTGTTGATGCCGCCGCTGACGACGCCGCCGATCCCCGACGCGGGCGTCGCAAGCAACAGCCCGAGCACGAGCACGAACGACGCGATGCCGCCGTACAGCAGCGCGTTGCGCATCGCCTTGGGCACCTGGCGCTGCGCCTCGACGGTCTCCTCGGAGATGTCGCCCGCCGACTCGAAGCCGTAGAAGATGTAGACGTTGGCGAGCACGGCCACCAGCGCGGCCGCGGTCCACCAGTTGCCGCCGAAGTTCAGACCGAGCGGGTTGCTGCGCGCGTACTCGACGTGCTCGGAGGAAAAGATGAAGCCGAGGTGCTGGTGGAATCCAAATGCCGCCAACGCCAGGAAGACGCCGAACGTGCCGAGCGTCTCCACGTACACGCCGTAGCGCGCGACGCGCCCGAGGATCTTCGCGCCGATCGAATTCAAGATGGCCGATAGCACGATGATGCCGCCGGCGATAACGAAGATCGTCGCGTGGTCGTCGGGCCGCAGATGCGTGCGGAACCAGATGTTCGAGAGCGACGTCACGTAGCCGACGGCGCCCGAGTCGACCGACGCGACCGTGGCGAGCAGCGCGAACCCGTAGATCCATCCGACGAACCAGCCGTAACGCGGGCCCACGTTGTACTTGCCGTACTGATAGAGCGCGCCCGAGAGCGGATACTCGCTGGCGAGCTCGCCGAAGACGAGCGCGACCAGGAGCATGCAGCCGACGACGACCGGCATCGTCCAGATGTAGCGCGGGCCGCCGCTGCCGAGCCCAAGCGTGTACAGCGAGTAGATGCCCACCATCGGGCTCAGGTAGCTGAACGCGACGGCGAAGTTGTCGAAGAGCGAGAGTACGCGCGCGAGCTCTTGGCGGTAGCCGAGCGCGCTTAGGCGGTCGTCGGCTAGTGGGCCGCCCACGCCCACGCCGTGATGCGCCAGCCGGACGCGCCCTTCTTCAAGACGAGCGTCCAGACCGAGCCGGTCTCCTGCACGGGTTTTCCGTGCTGCTGGTAGGAGTAGGTCGCGGGTACGACCACGTACGCGACGTTGCCGGTGACGTCGACGTGCCACGGCTTGCCGAGCCTGACGATGCCGCCGGTGATTCCCTGGCGCGCGTCATCCGCGGCGTAGGCACGCGCCCAATCCGCGCAACTCTGCCATTGATGCTGTCCGAACTCGTCGATGATCGAGGCCGGCGTGGCGCACGCGGCCAGCGCCGTCTTCGTATCGCCCTTGTTGAAGCCGTCGACGAACTGATTCACGCGGACCATTACCGCCGCGTTGTCGGCCGCGGCGGCGGGTATCGCCGGGACGACGCCGGCGAGCACGAAGAGCACCAACCCGAAACGCTTGAACATCATCTGCCTCCTATATTGACAAATATCGATTCAACATGCAATATCGAAGTATGTCGATGCAACGGTGTTGCCCGCCGCCTCGCGCGGCTGATTTCGATGCCGAGCCGGTAGCCGCTCTCTTCAAGGCCCTGAGCGACCCGCACCGCCTGAGCATCCTCGCGACGCTGGCCCACGCGCGCGGCGCGGTCTGTTGCGTCTGCGACTTCACCGGCGTGTTGCCGCTCAACCAGCCCACGGTGTCACACCATCTTCGCATCCTGCGCGAGGCCGGGCTCGTGGAGTGCGAGCGGCGCGGCACGTGGGTCTACTACCGGCTTGCCGGGGAGGCGCGACGGCTGATCGACGCCGCTTTGGCGAGTCTCTTCTCGAGAAAGGTCACCGCATGAAGGTTCAAGAGTGTAAGTGCTGCTGCTGTTGTTGTTGCAGCTGCTGCGAGAATGCGAAGAGCTGCTGCGATGAAGCGCACGACCGGGATGACGAGGCTTGTTGCATAACCTAGCCGCATGAGATCGCGCGCCGTGCTGGTCGCCGGCATGCATCGCAGCGGCACCAGCGCGGTCGCGCGCGGGATTGCGGCGCTCGGCGTCTATCTCGGCAACGACTTCCTCGACGCGCAGCCGGAAAATCCGACGGGCTACTGGGAAGACAAGGGCATCGTCGAGATCGACGAGCGCATGCTGAAGGCGTTGGATCTGCGCTGGGACGACGTCGCGCCGATCGCGCCGGGCGAATTCCGCCGGTTGCGCATCTGGCTGCTGCGACGCAGGGCGGTGCGCTACGTGAAGCGCACGTTTGGCGCGCATCCGCTCTGGGGCTTCAAGGATCCGCGCACCATCCGGCTGCTGCCGTTCTGGCGCAGCGTCTTGCGCAAGTGCGGCGCTGAGGACGCCTATGCGATCGTCATTCGCAATCCGCGCAGCGTCGAGGCGTCGCTGTTCCGCCGTCAATCGATGGACGCCGCAACCGCGCAGCGTTTGTGGCTCGTGCACATGGTCCCGTATCTGCGGCTGATCCGCGGCCGTCCGATCGTCGTCGTTGACTACGACGTGCTCATGCGCGAGCCGCGCCCGCAGCTCGAGCGCATCGCACGCGTTTTGGATCTGCCAGAAACGGAACCTCGCGAGGTCGATCGCTTCTCGGCCGAATTTCTGGACGAGACTTTGCGCCACAGCGTGTTCTCGCCCGACGACGTCGACGCCGCGACCGATCTCGGGCGGCTGACCCAGCGCGCGTATCGCTTGCTCTACGACCTCGCCTCGGATCGGCTCGCACCGGACGACGACGCGTTTTGGCACGAGTGGGAAGAAATCGAGCGCCGTTTCAACGGTGTGGCGGCGGCGACTCGATAGCGCGTTTCACGTCCGCGAGAAACTCGCGCGCAGTCGACGCCGCGATCCGGTGCCCGATCGCTTCGTCGAAGACTTGTCCGGCGACACCGCAGGGCGGTAGATACGCCCCATCGATCTCGATGCGGCTCGACGCGCCGTCATCGCCAGCCCACACGACGAGGGTACCTTCAAACTGCGGGAAGACCGCCCGCCCTTCGGGAGTCCATGTAATGCGGGTCAGGTCGTTGAGATTCTGCTCGTCGCGGCCCCGTGCAGCTTCCACGCGTACCTCCCGGTCGAGCGACAAACCCAGCGCCGCGTGGAAGCCGCCGACCGGGACGCGCAGGCGCATCCTCGCTATGCCGTCGGCCCCCTGCAGCGCCGCGAAGTAAGCGTCCAGCCGGGCTTCCGTCTCGGCTAGCGGACATTCGACGGCCGTTTGCGCGTGCAAATGCGCCATCGGTGAAGTCTATGCCATAAATGAGAACCGACGAGGAACGCGTCCATTCTTCGGTTCTTCCCACGCCGGCGCGGGAAGTCAATCTAGCGCGCGCCGGATCGCCGCGAGCAGCTCGAGCGGCTCGGACGGCTTGGGGACGATGTGCCGAACGCCATACATCTCCATGAAATCGCGTAGCGCCGCGTTCATCGCGGTTGCCGTATAGAGCGCGACCCGTGCCGATCGGCAGTTCGGATCCGCGCGAAGCGCTCGTACGAACTCCGCACCTCCCATCGACGGCATCGAGAGATCGAGGACGATCAGGTCGGGACGATCGCGCCCCGCTGCGGACAGGCCCTCCGCGCCGTTTGCCGCCTCGATCACGCGATGACCCGCATGCGTGAGCAGCGTGCGGAGCAAAAGACGCGCGTTGGCGTCATCGTCGACGACGAGGATGGCGGCCATTACGCCGGTCTCGGCCGCAGATAGGACTCGACCTCGGCGACGAAAGCTTGCGGGTCGATCGGTTTAGTGATACAGCCGTCGAACCCGGCGGCGACGATGCGTTCGCGATCCCCGCCCATCGCGAGCGCCGTTAGGGCGACGAGCGGGGTCGACGCCAGGCTCGCATCGTCTTTGAACCGTCGCGCGAATCCATAGCCGTCGATCCCCGGCATCAGGATGTCCGTCAGCACGATGTCGAAACTTCCACTACGCGCGGCGTCGAGGCCCGACGCGCCGTCGGAGCGCCCCTCGGCCCGGTGGCCGAACGCCCGAAGCAGATACAGTGCTAGCTCCAGGTTCGCAGCGTTGTCGTCGACGACGAGGATGCGCGCGCTCAACGCTCGGCTTATCGCTCGCGAGGCAGTGTGAGGGTGAACCTGCTGCCCTCTCCGTACCGGCTCGTGACGCTTAAATCGGCGCCCAGCAGTTCGGCGAGGTTGCGGCAGAGATGCAGCCCGAGGCCGCTGCCGTCGAACTGGCCGAGGTGCGAGAAATCGAATTGCTCGAAGGCCCCAAAAAGGCGCGCCTGATCCTCCGGCTTGATCCCCACTCCCGTATCGCTCACGCTGAGCGCGATCGCGGGGCGTCCGTTGCGGCTGGCACCGCGAACCTCGATACGTACCGCGCCTTTCTGCGTGTACTTGATCGCGTTGTTCGTGAGGTTCAGCAAGATCTGACGGAGAGAACGGCGATCGGTGACGGCGAACTCGCAGTCCGGAGCGACCAGCGTTGTAAACTCGAGCCGCTTCTCGGCCGCAAGCGCCGCGTGCGAGGCCGCGACATCGCTAACGACTTGGCCGACCGGCACGGTTTCGAAGACCATCTCGAGCTTACCCGAATGGATTTTGGCGAGATCGAGAATGTCGTTGATCAGCGACAGCAGGTGGCGCGCGCTCCATTGAACGATGCCAAGCTGACGCTCCTGTTCTTCGTTGAGCGGGCCGGGGAGCTTCATCAGGAGCGTGCCGGTGAAGCCGATGATGGCGTTGAGCGGCGTTCGCAGCTCGTGGCTCATCGACGCCAAGAACTGATCCTTCGCATGGTTCGCCTGCTCGAGCTCGGCGTTGAGATCCTGGAGCCGCTGCTCGAAGGCTTTGCGCTCGGTGACGTCGCGGATCGCGCTCGCGACGAATTTGCCTTCGCTCGTAACGATCGGGCTCAAGCTGATCTCGACCGGGAATTCCGTGCCGTCCTTCCGCAGCCCATAGAGATCGAGCCCCACGCCCATCGGGCGAACGCGCGGGTCGGCGGCGTATCGGCGCCGGTCTACGACATGCTTGCGGTGATAACGCGCAGGGATCAGCGTCTCGACGGAGCGCCCGATCAGCTCCTCGCGGTAATAGCCGAAGAGCCGTTCCGTCTGCGCGTTGACCAGCCGTATCAACCCGTCTTCGTCGACGATCACGGTCGCATCCGGCGCATGCTCCACCAACGACATCTGACCTGTGACGATGTCCTGCAGCGTCGCCCTCGGCTCCATCACGATGGCGGAATTCGGCTCCACGACTGCAAACCCGTTTCGTTATGCAGCGGCAGGACCACGTGCGCCACGAACTCCGAAATCAAATCGGCGTCGCGCTCGCGAACATCGAAGGGATGATCGACGGCCTCGTTCCCGCGACGGCGCCGCGCCTCGAGGCGGTCGCGGACGCGCTGCGCGAGGCACGGAGGCTGCTCGAGCAAGCAAGCGATCGGGCACCCTAGCCATGGAACGCAAAAGAGTCCTCATCGTCGACGACGAGCCCCGGATCGCCGAGGTGGTGCGCGAGTATCTCGAGCGAGACGGCTTCGCGGTTGAGCTGGCCGCAACGGTTGCAGGCGCGCTCGAGGCGCTGCAGCACGGAGCGCCCGACCTTCTGTTGCTGGACATCACGCTTCCGGACGGCAGCGGGCTCGACGTGTTGCGCGCCGCCGCGCTGCCCGGCGCGCGCGTCCCCACGATCATGTTAACCGCGCGCTCCGACGAGGCCGACCGCATCGTCGGCCTCGAGCTCGGGGCCGACGACTACGTGACGAAGCCGTTCTCGCCGCGGGAGGTACTCGCGCGCGTCCGGTCGCTGCTGCGCCGCACCGGCGCGACGCTGAAGGCGACGGCCGGGAAGCCGACGCGGAAGACGCGCATCGCCGACCTCGAAATCGACCACGATTTTCACGAGGTGAGCATGGCGGGGCGCCCCGCCGAGTTGACGGCCACCGAGTTCAAGATTCTCGCGCTTCTGGCCGAGAACCCCGGCGAGGTGTTCACGCGGTCGCACCTGCTCGACCGACTATGCGACGATGGCGCGATCTACGAACGCACGCTGGACCGGCACATCAACAACCTGCGCAAGAAGATCGAGAAGGACCCGCGCAATCCGGAGTACGTGCTGACCGTCTACGGCACCGGGTACAAGATGCGCCGAAACTGAGTTGTGAAGCGGTTTTGAAGCCGCCCTTCGGCAGTTCTTCCAATGTGGGCGCTAGGATCGCTGCATGTCACAACTGCTTGAGCGCCACGTCGTCCGTTGCCCCTACCACCTCGCACGCCTCTACGTAGCCGATAGCATCGAACCGAGTTCCCAGTCGGGGACCGCGACGCGCCTCGTGCTGACCGTCTCCGGACCGGGAATCGAACTGACGAAGAACGTCGTCGCGACGTTCGCACCCTCAACTGACCCAATGCACTTCGATCAGCCCTGGGGGCTCCACTGGGAGCCGCAATCGGGGCTGTACCCGCAGTTCGACGGTGAACTGACGGTACGGGCCGACGAGACGTATCAGAGCTCGCTGCTCGAACTACGCGGCTCGTATCGGCCGCCGGGCGGCGCCCTGGGAGCCGCGTTCGATTGGGCTGCCGGCGCTCGTATCGCCACGGCCACGGCACGCGAGCTGCTGAAGCGCATCGGCAGCGAGATGGAGTCGCGCTACCAGCGCGACGAACGAACCAAACAGCATTCCAGCGCCGCGCAATCGGGCTACCTCGCACCTGAAGGCGAACGTGGTAGCGGCTAGGGCCTGCGCTCCGGAGGAACGATCATCACGGGAACCGGCGCGCGGCGCACGACTCCCTCGGCGACGCTGCCCATCAGAGCACGCCCCAAGCCGCTGCGGCCGTGCGTGCCCATCACGATGAAGCTCGGCTTGATTTCGGCCGCCCCCCTCTCGATCTGATCGACGGGCGATCCGTCAACGATGCGGGTCGACGCGCGCACTACAGGGGTAACGCGCGCGCAAGCTTCCTCTGCGACACGCTTAGCCTCGGATCGCAGTTCCTCCAGGCAACCGGGGATGAGCTGCGCCTGGCCGGCGCTCAGCATGGCGACGCGCGCGAGATCGACGACGCTGAGGATCACGAGCTCGGCGTGCGTTTCGGCCGCGAGAGCGGCGGCGACGTCCAGCGCACGCGTCGAAAACTCCGAGCCGTCAACGGGCACCAATATTTGGTTGGGCGAACGGATCATCACGTGTCGCAGGTTCTGCTCGACCACGGTGTAACCTTGCGCCGATGAGCGCCGGCGATCTTGTGTACCGTCGCTTTCTCTGCCCGGCATTCATCAGCACTTCCTCGATTCTTCTCACCCGTCTGGCATGCTGTGCGCATGAAAGCAATGACTTATACCCTTCGCAGTCTCGCCATTGCCGCCGCGTTTGTGAGTTTAGTCGCAGCGCCTTTCGCGTCGGCGTCGCCTGCCATAGGCGTCGTCGCCTCGAACTGGAAGTTCACGCCTTCTACGATCCAGCTGCACGTCGGTCAGACCGCGACGCTGCGACTGACGTCGAGCGAAGGCGTGCACGGCCTTCAATCGGACGATCTCGGAATTCCGATGACGACGATCATGCCCGGTACAGTCAAGAACGTGGAAGTCACGCCGAAGAAGGCCGGCAAATACGTGCTGCACTGCGCGATAATGTGCGGAGCCGGTCACCCCAACATGACGCTGACTGTCGACGTCGTGCCGTAAGGCGCCCCTATCTTCGGGCTATTTGATTCCTAGGACGTCTTGTGCGGATACCGCCGGAACGTTGTTCCCCCAGGAGGAGCGCACGAACGTCGCTACCGCAGCGATGTCGCCTGCGGACAGTTGGCCTCGCCAGGACGGCATGAGACTTCGGCCCTGCACGATCGTCGTCAACATCTTGGTGGGATCCGTAATGTTGACGTGCGGGTTTCCCGCGAGTGCCGGACCGATTCCGCCCGCTCCGCCGGCTCCGTGACAAGCGGCACAGTTCTTCGCGTAAACAGAGGCCCCGACTTGGACTGAGACGGGTGCGCCGGCCGCGGCGACTTCTTGTTCCGTCACGGGCGAGGCGCTGTTACCCCAAGCCGACCGGACGTATGTGGCGACCGTCGCAATATCCGCGTTGGTGAGCTGTCCTTTCCAGGTCGGCATCTGGGCGTTATACGCCTTGCCGTTGACGGTGAGCGGCCCGCTGCGGCCGTTGACGATCACGGCGATCATTGCACTTGGATCGGCGGCCGTGACGACGGGATTTCCCGCAAGCGGCGGAAACGTCGCGGAGCCTTCTCCTGAAGGTTGATGACAGGCCGAGCACTTCGCAGCAAAGAGCGCGGCGCCGCTCAAAGCTTGCGGCGCGCGCGCGGCGGCAACCTGATCCTCCGAGACCGCGGGCGCGCTGTTTCGCCACGCCGTTCGTACGTACGTGAGGACGGCTGCGATCTGGGCATCCGAGAGGTCGTTGCGCCACGACGGCATGTTGCCGCTGTACTGCTGTCCGTTTACCGTGATCGGACCGGTGCGTCCATCGAGAACCGTCCGGATCAAGCTCGCGCTGTCGACGGCATTGACGTCGGAATTGCCCGCGAGCGGCGGATAGGGCCCGCCGCCCTGCCCGGATGGCTGATGGCAAACGGCACAGTTTACGGTAAAGATCGCTTTGCCGTCGAGCGCGGGTGCGCCAACGACCTTGCTGTTGGAATGCGTCAGGATCAAGCCGACGACGGCGATTCCGGCGAGCAGGGTGAACCTTAATATGCTCTTCAAGCGCGGCTCCCAAACACCAAGCAAGCAAGCTACCGCCGCATTGCTCGCCCCATTCCCGGAGCGAATCTAGCGTCTGCTTAATTTCTTCTTGGGGTTTGCTTAAATCGCCCGCTTTCGTGTGCTATTTTTGTGGCCATGAAGCTCCGGTGGGAACTCTGCGTGCTCTCGTGCTGTGTCGTGGTCGTTTTCGTTGCGATCGTGCTTGCCACGGGCAGGCCGGCTCAGTCGATGCCCAACTTCGGGCAAGCCTATGCCATTAAGTGTTCGTATTGTCATATCCAGATTCCGGCGCTCAACGCATACGGGCGTTGGGTTCAGCGAACGGGATACTCGGGATTGAATCCGCACGTGCTCGAACGCGAATCCCCGGTGTGGGTCGACTATCCCGTGGGCTACTCGCAACAGGCACCCGGCCCGGCTTCGTGGGACATCGGATCTCTCGGATTGCACGCCGACGGCGCGTTCGGAACGCCGAACAGCGAGTGGACGTATCACGTGCAGCAGTGGCTGTGGCAGGGGAGCCAGCCGGGAGGCCTCGATACGGCATGGGTCGCCTACAACAACTTCCTTAACGGCTCGGGCCATATCTTCGCGGGAAAGCTCGAGGTGCCGGCGCCGTCGGAGTTCAGCCAGTGGTTGGACGTCACCGGCTTGGGCGTCAACTCTCAGGCGGAGATCACCGTCGGCGAACACACCTACGAGTTGGACACGAATCGCTGGGGCTATAAATTTGCGTACATTCGCAACGCCCTCGACGCGGAAGTCTCGTATGGGGCCTCCACCGCGGACCTCAACGGTTTCAACGATTGGGACTGGACGCAGGATAAAACGCTGCAGTATAAGCTGGCCTATGCGGACCGCAGCAAGCCGCTGGAGTTCGGGTATTACGGCGCGCGCGGTTCCTGGCCGTTGACCGAAGGCGGATTCGACCAATACTACAGCAACGGTTTTTACGCTCAGCGCGATCCGGTCAACGGCGTGCCCGGCTTCCTCGCAGTGTACCAGATGAATCACGACAGCAATCCCGGCATGGGCGCTCCTCCGGCCGGCAGCAACGGAATTTCGTACGAGCTCTTCGATAACATCGGCCAGCGCGCGCTCGTCTCAGTCGGCGAGCAGCTCACGAACGATGGGCTGGGCAATCACACCCATATCGGCAACATCGACGCCTCGTACCACGTCACGCGCTTCATCATGCTGTACGCCGAAGAGGCGCTCGCCTCGGGTCAAAAACCCACGTGGAACGGGCTCATCTGGTTCGCGCTGCCGACCGGTCCGCTGTGGCCGCCGAATCTGGCGCCGCAGTGAGCGCGTGAGAAATCCATGAAGTACGGGAAATCGGTCATCGCGGGCTTTTCATTCGACGAGGCAGTCGATGCGGCTAAGACACTGCTGGGCGAGGAGGGCTTCGGCGTGCTCTGCGACATCGACGTCGGGAAAACGCTGACCGAAAAAACCGGGACCGCGTTTCGTGCGCTACCGCATCCTCGGCGCGTGTAACCCGCACTTCGCGCGCGAGGCGCTCGACGAGGAACCGCACATCGGGCTGCTGCTTCCCTGCAACGTCGTGATCCAGGAGCGCTCGGGTGAGACGATCGCGTCGGCGGTGGACGCCCGCGCACTGCTATCGGTCGTCGACAACCCCAAGCTGCTGGGCGTGGCGGATGAGGTCAACGAGAGCCTCGGCCGCGTCCTGGACGGGCTGGAGCGCGGCACCGCGCAAATGTAGCCGACGGCTTTAGGCGCCGTCGGGAAGTGAGTAACGCCCGCGCTTCTCGGATACGTCGACGCGATAGGCGATCCCGGCTCCGCCGGCACGCGTAACGAAGGTCTTCCACGCCGCCACAGGGGCGGCGCCCGCGGCGGCGACGGTTCGCAGGCGCTCGGAGATCCGCGCGACGGCATCGAGCGCGGCGTCGCCGTGGAGCCGCCGGAACGTCCCGCGCACGACCACCGAGCACCAGTCGGCCGCGTTCTCCACCCGGTCGACCTCGACGCAGACATTCGGCTGTGCCGCCATGTTCTCGATCTTGGCGCCGAGCAGGCTGTACCCGTAAAAGGCTCGTCCGTCGTACGCATACGTAATGGGCACGATGCACGGCAGCCCTCGGCGGTCGACATAGGCAATTCGAGCGAGGATCCCCGAGTGCAGCAGCGCCTCGATCGCGTCCGGAGCCAACTCTCCCAGCATTTTCCGAAGGTACTCTCCGGGCGAGAAGAACTCGTGAACGCGGTTTCCCAAAGTCTTCCTCGCGCCGAGCTAGATTAAGATCGGTACGTAAGAATGAGGAGCATGTAAATGCAAACGACTTTGGGTCTTCAAGAGGATATCATCGAGCAGCTCGCCTTCGATCCCCGCATCGACTCCGACGACATTGCCGTCGCCATTAGGGAAGGCGTCATAACTCTGCACGGCCGGGTGAGTCGAGTTTGAACCAGAAGTGGCTCGTCGAGGACATCGTCAAGCGCGTCAAAGGCGTGCGAGCCCTCGTCGACGAGCTCGTCGTCGATCTGCCGGCGGCGCACGTCCGCACCGATACCGACATCGCAGTTTCGATCGAGCAGCGTTTCGAGACGAATTCGATCGTTCCACGCGACGTCACGTTCGTGGTCAGGGCCGGCTGCGTAACGCTGCACGGGGAAGCGGAGTGGCATTACCAGGCTCAGGAGGCTGCCTATGAGGCCCGCCGCGTGACCGGCGTCAAGGACGTCGCCAACTTCATTACGGTCAAGGGTGCGGCAAAACCCGATCCCGCCGAGATCAAGAGCAAGATCCACGCCGCATTGCAGCGCCTGGCCGAGGTCGACGCAAGGAGCATCTACATCACCGTCAATGGCAGCTGCGTCAAGCTATCCGGGACGGCGCGCACGTGGGCGGAGCTCGACAGCGCCACCCAGGCCGCCTGGAGCGTGCCGGGGGTGACGCACGTCGACAACGTCATCGGCGTCAATCCCTGGTAAGGAGGGAAGTCATGTTCAAGAAGTTGGCGGTCGCGCTCGACGGCTCACGCTGCGCCGAAGAGGCGTTTAAAGTTGCGCTCGAGCTCGCTCACGCCGAACGGGCTCAGCTCGCGATCTGCTCGGTCGTCGACCCGATCATGATCGCGGGCTCGTCGCCGCTGCCCAGCCCGGCAACGGAGATCGTGATCGACGACATGGAGCGCTTCGCCAAGGAGCTGGTGGCGCGGGCGATCGAGAGAGCCCGCGAGAGCGGCATCGTCGCGAGCGGGAAAACTCGCTGCGGCGCCGCCGCGTTCGAGATCGTCAAGTACGCCAAGGACTCCGACGCCGACGCGATCGTCGTGGGGACCCACGGCCGCGGCGGACTCCAGCACTTCCTGATGGGCAGCGTAGCTGAAACCGTGCTGCGCGAGGCGAAAGTCCCCGTCATCGTGGTACGCGAGCGGGAGCGGGAGCGGATTCCCGCTCACTCATAAGCAGTTTTCTCGACGCCGGAGCAGAGCGGCTAGCCCTCCTGCTCGGGCTGTCGCTCTTCTTCGGCTTTGCGTTCGAGGGGTTCTACTCCGAACAGATGCCGCAGCGCCCGGGCGGCGTTCGCACGTTTCCGCTGCTCGCACTCGCGGGCGGCGGCCTGTTCCTGCTCGAGCCGCGCTATGGCGCCGCCTTCATAGCGGGACTCCTCGTCGTCGGCTCGTGGATCTACGCGTACGTGCGCCGCGAGCTCAAGGGCGAACGGCCCGAGGGCATGTTCATGGTGCCGGTCTGCAACCTGCTGGCGTACATGCTGGGCCCGATCGCACTCACACAGCCGCTCTGGGTCGGCGTGACCGTCGCCGTCGCGGCGGTGTTGCTATTGGGCGGCCGTCACACGCTGCACGACTGGGCGCGGCGCGTCTCTGGCGCAGAGGTGATGACAGCCGCGCAGTTCCTGATCCTCGTCGGCGTGGTGTTGCCGCTGCTCGCCGGCAAGCCGGCGATCCCGTACACGTCGATCACGCCGTTCGGCGTGTGGCTCGCGGTGGTCGCGGTGTCGTCGATCTCCTACGCGAGCTACTTGCTGCAGCGCTACGTCTTCCCGGGGCGCGGGACGTTCCTGATGTCGATTCTCGGCGGGCTGTACTCCTCGACGGCGACGACGGTCGTCCTGTCGCGCCGCGCGCGCGACGAGGGAATGACGCGCGAGCTGCAGGGCGGCATCGTCGTGGCGACGGCGATGATGTATCTGCGCATCCTGCTCGTCTGCTTTCTCTTCAACGCTAGCCTTGCCGGATGCTGGTCGTTCCGCTCGTCGGCCTCGCGATCGTCAGCGCCGTCGTGGCTGCGCTCTGCGCGCGGCTCGGCACGCGCTCGCCGTCCAAGTCGGAGCCCGCCAATCCGCTGCAGATCTGGACGGCGCTTATTTTCGCCGCGCTCTTCATCGTGATCTCGATGCTGACGACGTTCGTGAAGAGCCATCTGGGCAACTCGGGTGTCTACGGGCTCGCGGCCGATCGTCGGCGTCACGGACATCGACCCGTTCGTCCTGAGCCTCGCGCAGGGCGGCGCGAACGGAGTCGGGCTCGCGACCGCGGCAACCGCCATCGTGATCGCGACGTCGTCCAACAACGTGCTCAAGGCCGATCTATACCGTCGCGTTCTCGCGCCGGCGCGAGAGCTGGCTGCCGGCCGCGATCCTCGCAGCGATCGCGCTGATCGGCCTCGCGGCCGCCGCACTGCTTGCCGCGGTGATCGAGTCGCTCAACGTTCGCCGCGCGGCACGCAACCGATCTCGAAGCGATCCGGCGCATCTACAACGAGGGGATCGAGGATCGCGTCGCTACCCTGGACGTCGAGCCCAAGTCGGCCGCCGAAATCGTCGCGTGGTGGCGCGAGCACGACGGAAACTATGCCGTGCTCGTCGCCACGGAGTCGGGCGCGGTCGTCGGCTGGGCGTCGTTGAGTCGCTTCTCGCACCGCTGCGCGCACGCCGCGATCGCCGACCTCTCCGTCTACGTCGCGCGCGCGCACCGCGGTCGCGGCATCGGCGCCGAGCTGCTGCGCCGGCTCGAAGACGAGGCGCGAGCCGGCGGCTTTCACAAGATCGTGTTGCACGCGCTCGACTCGAACCAGCACGGCAAGCGGCTCTACCGCAAATGCGGATTTCGCGAGGTCGGCGTGTTCAAGAAGCACGGCGTCATCGACGGAGGCTTCGCCGACGTCGTGGCTATGGAGAAGCTGCTCTAGCTCGGCGGTATCCGTCGAGCGCCGTGCGCACGATCTCCGAGATAGTGCGGTAACGAGCCTCCCAACCGAGCTCATCGCGCGCGAGGTCGGCGTTCGCGACGAGGATCGCGGGATCGCCGCGCCGTCTGGGCACGAAGCGGAGGCGCACATCGCGTCCCGTCGCGGAGCCCACGGCCTCGACGACGTCTAAGACCGAGGCGCCGTGGCCGATGCCGAGATTCGCGCGTAACGACGCGCCGCCGGCGCGCAGCCGATCGACGGCCCGCACGTGCGCGTCGGCAAGGTCGTCGACGTGCACGTAGTCGCGGATGCACGTGCCGTCGGGGGTTGGGTAGTCGCGGCCAAACACGTCGAGCGTTCCGGAGCCGACCGCCGCGGCGATCGCGAGCGGTATGAGGTGGGTCTCGGGATCGTGCTGCTCGTAAAGCGCATGCTTCTCGCTTGCCCCGGCGGCGTTGAAGTAGCGCAGCGACACGGAACGGAAGCCGTACGCGGAACCGTAATCGTTTAGGATCTGCTCGACGATGAGCTTGGTGCGGCCGTAGGGGTTGAGCGGAATCTGCGGCGTGCTCTCTGCGATCGAGAGACCGGACGCTGTCTCGCCATACGTCGCGCACGACGATGAAAAGACGAATCGCCGCACGCCCGCGCGGCTCACGGCGCGCAGCAGGGCGATCGTCTTACCAACGTTGTTCTCGTAGTAGAGCGACGGGTTGGCAACGGACTCGGCGACGTAGGCAAACGCCGCGAAGTGCACGACGACGTCGACGCCGCATTCTCGGCAGACCCGCTCGACGACCGCCTCGTCGGCGATGTCGCCGCGTACCAGCCGGCTCGCCGGAACGAACTGCGCCCGGCCACGCGAAAGGTCGTCCAGCACGACGTAGCTGCGTTTTTCGTCCTCGAGCCTCGCGACGAAGTGCGAGCCGACGTAGCCGGCCCCGCCCGTGACCAGGACGGCGCCCGCGTCGGTCAAGCGGCGCGGGCCGTTGCCGCGGCCCTGTCCAGCAGCGACGGCAGCACCCGTCGCGCGTCGAAATACTCTTCGGCGACGGCGCGTGCACCTCGGCAGTGCTCCCCGTAGTCGCGCGAGACTCGCTCGATCCCAGCGCGCGCCTCCTCCGGCGAGGCAAACGCGAAAACGCCGCTCCGCGTTTGGAGCCAGCGCGAAAACCCCGTTTCCTGGGTGACGACGGGACGCCCACTGGCAAGGTACTCGGCGCTGCGGTCGCTGAACCAGCCGCTGGCCGTCGTGACATAGCCGTGTTTCGCCACGCTGAACTCGGCCTTACATCCCTGGATGAAGCGCTGATATACCCACGGATCCGAAGACAGTTCATACGGATCGCGCACAATCCAGCCGCTCTCCGACAGGCGGACGCGCGGCGCAGTGGATCCGCCGAGCGCGAGCTCGAGACGCGAATCGACCTGCGCGGGCAGATCGACGTAGGGTGCGAAGGACAGCGACTTCATCCCGTACTCGCACCCGTCATAACGCAACGACGGGTAGCTCTCCCACTGCATCATCGTGGAGAAGTTTCCGTCGTGCGGTCCCGGAGTAACGGGCCAAGCGTCGAGCACGATGGGCTGCCGCGTCGGCTGCCAGGCGAAACCGTCCGACGGAATCGTGCACTCCGGCTGGCCGATATTTTCGCCAAACGTCGCGAAGGCGTTGTGGAGCGACGCCAGCCGCAGGGTGCGTGGATCGATCAGGTGGCGCACTTGGGTGAACGCCGGATCAGTGTCGATCAGCACGCGCAGCGGCACCCGCTGGAGCCACTCGCGCAGCGGATTGACCCCCGAAACGTTCAAACAAACCTCGGCCGTACGACATAGCTCCAACGCCTTGTATGCGCTGGGGCCGTGCCACGTCGCCGTATGCGCGTCGTAATACGCCCAGCGCTCTTTTAGGCCCACGCGCTCGAACGCGGCGCGGGCGAAGCTTAGACCGAAGGCGGGGTCGATGGTCATCTCGTGCGTCGTCGGGTCGTAGCAAGATTCGAAATCGTCGCTGTCTTCGAGAAAGTACACGTCGTGACCGAGACGCTCGAGCCCCAGCACATACTGAAGGTGATGCCACGCGTGCCCGCCGAGGGGGCCGCGCACGATATAGCCCAGCACGAGTACGCGCACTAGAGGCGCCCCTATCCGCCCATATTGTCGAGCATCTCGCGCAAGACTCGGTCGCTATCGAAATGCTCCTGGGCGATCGCGCGCGCCGCCTTGGCGTGCGCCTTGGGATCGGATTCCACGCGCCGCAGCGCCTCCACCGCCGACTCCTCGTCGTGAAACGCGAGCAACCCCCGGCCGTTCGGCAAAGAGCGCGACCACGTCGTGTCCTGCGTGATCACCGGGCGGCCCGAGGCCAAGTAGCACGTCGAGCGGCACGAGAACCATCCGGTGTTTGCCTTGACGTACGTCTCCTTCGCGACGGAGAACTCGCCGCGCGAGCAGGCGATGAAGTCTTGATACGTGCGCGCGTCGCCCGCACAGACTGCCGAATCGCGCACGATCCATCCCGCCGCGCGGACCTCATCGAACGGGAACGGACACTCGGGTGTGTGGCTGACCGCGAGACCGACCGGGATCTCGGGAACGCGCCGAGCTACGCCCACGAAGCGCATGAACTCGGCGTCTTTCTGGCCCCACTGCTCGTCCTCGAACTCGAACGGTGGGAAGACGCTCCAGTTCATGACCGTCGAGTAGCCGTATGAGCCGTTTCCAGGCGGGTCGCTGACGGGCCACAGCTTGAGCACGACCGGCGGACGAGTCGGATGCCAGTGCAGGCCGAGCGTCGGAATTCGGCACGAAGCGCTCCCGATACTCGCGCCTAGCGTGAAGTGGTGCGTGTGGTCGTCGATCAGCTCGCGCATCCCGGTCGGACCGTCCGTTAACGATTTCCCGCGAAGATACTGCATTTGCGTGAACATCGGATCGGTGTCGACGAGTGCGCGCACGGGGATAGCGGCATACTCCTCGCGCAGCGTCGCGGAGCACGAGAGGTTGAGAAAGACGTCGGCCGTGCGGCAAAAATCCACGAGCTCGGGTTCCGTCAGCCCGAAGCATTCCCCGGAGAGTGCGTCGCGGTATGCCCAGCGCTCGCGCAGCCCGAAGCGCTCCATCGCCGATGCGAGGTACGCGATGGTCGAAGAGGCGCCGAGGTCACCGCTCTGATAGACCGGCCACGAACCGGTGTCCTCGAGATAGATGGCATCCCACCCCAACGCCGCAAAGCCGAGCACGTACTGAACGTAGTCCCACGCGACCCCGCCGAACGGAAAGAGGCCCACGAAGCCGGTGACGACGACTCGCGGCTTAAGCAACCTCCCGCACCCACAGGCTTCCGTCGCGCAGTTCCAGGCGGACGTTGCAGTGCTCCAGCGTCGTCGGCCGGTGCGCGATCAAGAAGACGGTGCGATCGATCATCAGGCGTTCCATCGCATCGACGATGGCGGCCTCGGTCGCGAGATCGAGCGCGCTCGTCGGCTCGTCGAGCAAAATGATCGGAGCGTCCTTCAAGAACGCACGCGCGATCGAGACGCGCTGGCGCTCGCCGCCGGAGAGGCGCATGCCGCGCTCGCCGACCTCGGTGCCGTAACCGTCCGGCAGGGCGGAGATGAAGTCGTGCGCGTTTGCCTGGCGCGCGGCGTCGACGATCTCCTCTTCGCTCGCCTCCGGCCTGCCGTACGCGATGTTCTCGCGAATGCTGCTCGAAAACAGCATCGTGTCTTGCAACACGATCGCGAACTGGGTGCGGAGATCGGCGAGCTTATAGTCGCGCAGGTCGACGCCGTCCAGCAAGATAGCTCCCGCCGTCGGGTCGTAGAAACGCGTGAGCAGGCTCACGAACGTGGTCTTGCCGGCGCCGGTCTTGCCCGCAATGCCGACTCGGCTGCCGGGCTCGATCTCGAGCCGTATGCGGCGCAAGACGTCGTGCCCGGGTTCGTAGGCGAACGAGACGTCGTCGAAGGCGAAGGCCCCGCGTGCCCGCTCGAGCCGCCGTGCGTGCGGTCTTTCGCGGACCTCCGGCAGCTCGTCGAGGAGCGAGAACGCACGGCCGGCGCTGGCGATCCCGCTTTGCAGGTCGCCGATCTTTTTGCTGATCGTCTTCAGAGGCAGATAGACTTGCGCTTGGTACGCGAGGATCATCAGCAGCTCGCCCGTCGAGAGATGCCCGCCCTTGACTTGGACGACGCCGAGGAACAGCACCGCGGCCGTCCCCGCCGCCACCGTCACGCCGATCGCGAGATCGAATTTGGATTGCAGCCAGGCGATGTCGAGCTGCCCCCACAGGCGCCTGCTCGCGCGAGTAAGGAAACGGCGCTGCTCGTGCTCCTCCCGTCCGAACGACTTGACGACGCGCCCGGCCGACAGAGCCTCCTGAACGACCGACATCGCGGAACTCTCGATGTCCTTGACCTCGTACCAGCGCCCGCGGAGTCGCCGCCCGAAGCGCCCCGTGATGAAGTACAGGATCGGGCAGACGACGAGCGAGACGAGCGCTAACTGCCAGTTCAGCCACGCGGTGACGATCACGACGGCGATGGCCGTCATCAGCGCGCTCAGCATCGGAATCAGACCATCTATCAAGACGTGCTGGAAGCACTCGGCGTCGTATTGGATCCGAAACACGGAATCGGTGGTGCCCGTCCGGTCGTGATAGGAAAGCGATAAGCGCTGCGCGTGCCGGAAGAGCGCCGCCCGGAAGTCGAGCACCAGTCGCTCCCCCAGGTACGTCGACGCGAGCCAGACGGCCATTCCCTGCGCGTAGAGCAGCAGCGTGATCGCCACGAGCAACAGCGCCATTGCCGTCAGCACGACGTAGGGGCCGCCGCCGATCCAACGCAGCGACGCGTCGAGGAGCGGCGGCAGCGACTTCGAGCCGATCACGCTGTCGACGACGACCTTCAGCGGGAACGGCGTCAACAGCGTGAGCGGCACGACCGCCAGACTCAGGACGAATGTGCCGGCGATTTTGAGCCAGTAGGGCCGCGCGAATTCGACGATGCGTGCGAGTACGCGGTGGTCCGCGCTCGGATGCGTGGTCACGAGGGCACCTTCGCGCCGACGATCTCCTCTGCGACGCGGCGAGCGTCAAACAGCTCCGCCAGCTCGCGGGCCGCGCGCGAGTGCGTCGAATAGTCTGCGACCACCTCGTCCAGATCCGCCGCCGCCTCTTCGAGCGTCGAGAACCTGAACAGTCCAAGGCCGTTCGGAAGCAGCCGGCTGGGGCCCGTATCCTCGACCACCGCCGGCCGACCCGTCGCGAGATAGCACAGCGTTCGGTCGCTAATCCATGCGTTGTTAAACTTCATGCAGGAGGGTTTGGAACAACTGAACTCGCCACGCGATCGCTGGATGTACTTCTGATACGTCTGCGGCGTTCCCGCGGCTTCAAACGAGTGGCGTACGCTCCAGCCGCGTTCGACGAGAAATCGCCGATCGGCGTCGTCGGACTCGCTTTCCCGATCCAGCATCAGGGCGAGTTCGAGCGGCACGCGAGTCCGCTGCGGCAGCTCCGCAAACCGCAGGAATGCGGCCCGCTTGTTGTTGTCGATGATCTCGCCATTGTCCACGACCCACTCGTGACCCCACCAGCTCGATACCGTCGTGAACGGGGCGTCTGCCGCCGCCGGAACGGGATGCCAGAGGTCGAGGCTCACGGCGGGGCGGATTGGGATCCACGCCATGCCGCAATCGGGGAAGGCCGCTCCGGGCGTGCCCACGGTCTCGCCGGTCGTAAAATACAGGTCGTGAGCGTGAACCGAGAGCAGGCCGGTGCTGATCCAATATTGCAGCAATCCGGGATCGATGTCGACGAGGGCCGTTTGCCGAAACTCCTCGAGCATCCACGCCTGTATTTTCTGATGGAAATTCAAAAGAAGGCCCGCGCCACGAAATATCTCCCGGGCGCGTTCTCGCGAGAGGTTCAAGAACTCGCCGCTCGCGGTGTAGAGAATGAGACGATCGCTCAGGCCGTAGCGATCGACCCATTCGCGAAAGCCGGCGATCCGCGCCGCATCGCGGCCCGCGTCACCCAACGTCCGGAACTCCTCCATCCACCAGACGTCGCAGCCGATATCGCGCAAGCCCTGCACGTACTGCATGTAAACCCAGAAATGGCCGCCGCCTTCCGGATAGTTCACCACGTTGTGGGGAGAAACGACAACTCTCATTGAATTCGCGCGCCGTCGTCGTGGTCGGAATGCATCGGAGCGGCACGAGCGCGGTTGCACGCGGGCTGGCGGCTCTGTCCGTCTACCTCGGGGATAACTTCTTCGACGTGCAGCCGGACAACCCGACCGGCTACTGGGAAGACAAATCCATCGTGGCGATCAACCAGCGGGTTCTCGAAGAGCTGCGGCTGCGCTGGGACGACACGCCGCTTATCGGCGCCGAGCGATTCGAACACCACCGGATTCGGCTGCAGCGCATCAAGGCGGTACGCTATCTGAAAGACGCCTTCGCTGAGCGTCCGCTGTGGGGCTTTAAGGATCCGCGCACGATCAGGCTGCTGCCGTTTTGGCGGGCGGCGCTGCGCGAGCGCGGCGCCGACGACGCTTACGTGATCGCGATTCGCCACCCGCGCAGCGTCGCGGCATCGCTGTTCCGCCGCCAAGAGATCGCGCCGCCGAAGGCGCAGCGCCTGTGGCTCGTGCATATGGTGCCGTTTCTCCACGAGCTCGAGACCAGGCCGTTCGTCGTCGTCGACTACGATCTGCTCGCGCGCCATCCGCAAGCCCAGCTCCAGCGGATCGCCCAGAGGCTCGACTTGCCGCTCGACGATGCGGTCGCGCGAGAGCTCGATCGCTTCGCCGCAGACTTCTTCGACGATAGCCTGCGCCACAGCGTCTTCTCGACGACCGACTTCGAGGCTACCACCGACCTCGCGCGCCTGACGCAGAAAGCGTACCTCCTGCTGCACGATCTCGCGACGGATCGGCAAGTCGGCACCGAGCGGTTCTGGCCGGCCTGGAAGCAAGTCCAGCGCGACCTCGAGGCGCTGCCTCACGACGCGTGAGCCACGGCGTACACGTCGCGAAAGTCGATCAGCTTCACGTCGCGCGCACGGAAAAATTCGCGTAAGCGCGGATCCGAGAGCGTCCGCACCTCCAGCTCGCGCTCACCATCATACGGCGAGGTGAAATCGTTACCGGTATGGCCGGGATGACAGCTCAGCTCCAGGACGCCGCCGCCCAACTCGATTTCGAGCATGCGCAGCAGGTTGTCGATGCCGATCTGCTCCGGATGCGGCTCGCCATCCCATTGACCGTAGAAGCTCGAGAAGTAGCGCGCCGGCGAGTGCTCGCGGAGCGGTAACTCGCAGCGTCTCGCGATTTCCTTGAAGATCGGGGCGAGCCGCGCGTCGCGATGCACGTTTTGGTGCGCGTCGAGGTGCGTCGGCGGGTGGCCGAGGCACGACGAGAAGACGTCGATCTGTGTCTGGATCGCTTGGGCGCAAAGATCGGCGTCGTTGAAATCGACCAGCTGGCTACCTTCTTCGTCGGTGAGCGTCGCATGCAGCCCTACGCCGAGGCACGGAGCTCGGCGCGCCGTCCGCACGGCGTCGGCCGCCGCCGGCATCGTCATCATCAGGCTCGTGCTCGTTACGACGCCGAGCTCGTGGAGCTCGAGGATCGCGCGATTGATTCCGCGGCTTGCCCCGAAGTCGTCGGCGTTAACGATTAAGTATTTCACGAAGTTTCCCGATGGCGCCACCGATGCGAGTCATGGCCGCGGCGCATTCTTGAGCGGTGCGAATTGCGATCCCGAGCGCAAAGGCAGCGAGTATCGCGCAGGCGGCCCATGCGCCGTCGCGCCCCGCGCCGATCGCGAGCCCGCATAAGATGAGGACGGCGGCGATGGCGCCGGCGGAACAGCGTGGCCGCGCGCGAAGTCGCACGAGCTGCTTACCGGCACCGTGTTCCTCGACGAGCATCGACGCGCGCGCCGAGCCGAGGGTGCCGGAACGAACCTCGAGATCCCAGGCGTCATAGTCGCCGCCGCGGGTTGCAACGGCGCCGCTCTCGCGTAGTGCGGCTTCGAGCCCCTCGAGCAGCGACGACGCGCTACGCCATTGCTCGTTCCAAATCGAACTGTCGCGGGGCAACCCTCTCCACAGCGCAAACGTCACGGGTGAACGCCATAGCGTGAGGCCGTACTGTATCCTTCCGAAGAGGCGCGCGAGCGGCTGAACCAGATGCAAGAACGCTACCAGTGCCCTGCGGCGAAGCGATTCCAGAGTGGAGGCCGGAGGCGTCTCGAACACGGCCTTCCTGCCCGCCAGCGAAGCCTGCCATATCGGCAGCAACGTCGCGACGGCGAACGCCGGCAGCGCCCAAAGCAGCGGCGCCCACAGCGCGCCGAGTAGGGACAAACCGGCCAGCGCGAGGATCGCCAAGTACCACTCGGGCATCAGCGGCAACGACGCGAACGCGTTCGGCACGGATCGTTCGAGGGACTGATACGGCGCGCTCCCCCACAACCCGTGATAGATGCGCTGCGGGCGAAGTCCGAGCGCTTGCGGCACGCCCTTCGCGTAGATGCGTCCACCCCATGACAGATGTCCGAGCTCGTTATATTTTTCCGGCCACTTCTTTTCGAGCAGTGCCTCGGCGCGTCCGTAGCCGCGCTGCTGCTTCCAATACGAGCGCAGCGTCGTTCGGCGATGGTGCCATACCATCGCTCCGGGGCTGAAGCCCAGGGTCCAGCCGCGCGCCTGTAGGCGCCAGCAGATGTCGACGTCATCGCCGGCGACGCGCAGCGCCGGATCGAAGCCGCCGATGGCCACTAGGCTCTCGCGGCGGAACGCCATGTTACAGCCCGGGATGTGCTCGGCCTCGCGATCGGAGAGCAACACGTGCGCCGGGCCGCCCGGAGCGTTGTCGAAGCACTCCGCGATGCGGCCGAGTTTGGGCGGCGCCAAATTCGGACCGCCGATTCCAACGAACGTCGCATCGCGAAACGCGGCGGCGAGATATTGCAGCCAATTGGGATCGGGGAACGCGTCGCTGTCGAGGTAGGCAACGATCTCACCCTCGGCGGCCTCGAGCCCGGTGTTGCGCGCGTTGCTCAAGCCGCGGTTCGGCGTGGTGATGAGGCGCACCGGATAACGCGCCGCGATCGTGCCGGTAGCGTCGGTCGAGCCGTCGTTGACGACGATGACCTCGAAGTTCGGGTATTCGACGTCACGCAGACCGTCGAGACATTGGGCGATCGTGTCCTGCGCGTTGAAGGCGCAGACGATGACGGATACGCGCGGCCAACGCTCGCCGGGTCGGTACGGCACGGCCGAATATGCTTCGCGAACGGCCGCTAGCGCCGGCTTCGGCGTGCGATCGCGCCGGGTCAGGCCGAAGTCCCAATCTTCGATCGCGTAACCTCCTCGATGCCACTCATCGGTCCACGCGAACGCAAACGCTCCCGCGCAGCCCGACTCGAAGATGCTGCGCAGCTGCCGATCGAGGACGACGGCCTGCGCCCTCTCGCCGTGCCGCCGGCTGTCGAGACCGACCTCCGCCATGACGAGCGGGCGGTCTCCGGCGATGTGCTGCAAGCGCGCGAGGTACGCTTCGAACCCATGCTGCGTCTCGAGGTAGACGTTGAACGCGACCAGGTCGAGGAACGGGAGTTCCAAGTATTCGGTCGTGGGATAGTTCACGTAGGTGACGAGCGCGCCCGCGTCTTCCGTCTTGACGGCACGATAGAGCCGCTCGACGAACCGCTCGACGCGGCGCGGCCCCAGCCAGCGCACGACCGGCCCCGGGATCTCGTTGCCGACGGCATAACAAAGGATGGCCGGGTGCCCCGCGCACTCGCTCGCGTACTCTCGCACTCGGCGCTCGATACGTTTCGACATGCGAGCGTCGTCGAGGAACGCGACGTGCTGCTCCCACGGGATCCCGACCATGACGCGCAGCCCGTAGCGCGAAGCCGCGTCGAGCAGCCAGCGGGGCGGAACGGTATACGTGCGCACGGCGTTGAGGCCGTTGCGTGACATGAGCGCAAAGTCGCGGTCCACCACGGCCGGATCGAAGCGTTCGCGCCCATCTTGGTCGAGTGCGAACGTGCCGTAGGTCGTTCCCCGTACGTAGAACTTCGCGTCGCCCGCAAACAGGAACTTACCGCGAGATGCGAGGCGTTCTGACGGATCCGTGGCCGTGGAAAGAGCCGTACTCAAAGGGTTCGCGTCGTTCATCGGCGTCCGCCCGCCGCCGCCTCCCATTCCACGGCATCAGGTGATGCCGCAAGGCCGACGCCCCGATACCGGATGCCGCAGCGCGCGAGCTCCTCGCCGTCGAGCAGGTTGCGGCCGTCAACGACCACGCGCCGGCGCAGGCTTGCCGCCAGTGCGCTCGGCTCCACGTCGCAGAATTCCGGCCATTCCGTCAAGACGAGCAGCGCGTCGGCGCATGCGGCATCTACCGCCGAGCCCGCGAGGACGGCGCCGCCCGGCAGCTCCGCGCGCTCGATGGCTGGGTCGTAGGCGATCGCCGTCGCGCCGCGCTCATCCAGATCGGCGAGAATCCGCAGCGCGAGCGAGCTCCGCAGATCGTCGGTGCCGGCCTTAAACGCCAGCCCCCACACTCCGATGCGCAGCCCCCGTAGCGCCCCAAGCTCCTCTTCGAGCATGTCGACGATCTTGCGCGGCTGGAGCTCGTTGACGCGCAGCGTCGCCCGCAGGAGCTGCGACTGAGCTCCGTTGTGCCGCGCAACGTGTTCGAGGCTCAGAACGTCCTTCTCGAAACAGGGTCCTCCGAATCCGATTCCCGGCGTCAAGTACGCCTCGCCGATTCGCCGGTCGTATCCGATGCCCCGCAGCACCACGCGTGCATCCGCGTCCATCTGTCCGCACAGGTTCGCAATCTCGTTTGCAAAGCTGATCTTCAGGGCCAGGAAGGCGTTCGAGGCGCCCTTGACGAGCTCGGCGTCGCGCCGGGTCGCCACCATCACCGGCGCGTCGACATCTTTCAGCAGCTCGGCGTACGCGGCGGCCGCCGTGTCGGACTCCGCGCCGACGATCGTGCGGTCGGGATTTAAGAAGTCGTAGACGGCGCTTCCCTCGCGTAAGAATTCCGGGCAGTACAATAGCTCGAGACCGTCTGGAAGGCGCTCGGCCATGCGGTCGGACGTCCCCGCCGGCACGGTCGAGCGCAGCACGATTACCGTCGACCGGCGCGTCACCAGTCGGCTCAGCTGGTCGATCACGAGCTCCAGCGCCGAGAGATCGGCTGAGCCGTCGTCGCGTGACGGCGTGCCGACTGAAATGATGATGAAGGTGGCGTCCCGGATCGCGCTTGACAGATCGGCGACGAAGTCGAGCCGCTCGCGCACGAGATGTCGCCGCAAAAGACCGGCTAGGCCATCTTCCCGGTAAGGCGGAACGCCGTCTCTCAACAAACGGATGCGCTCTGCATTCGTATCGAAACCCACGACGTCGCAGCCGAGCTCGGCGAATCCGACCGCATTGGCCGTGCCTACGTAGCCGGTTCCGATGATTGCAATTTTGCGAGGATTAATGGTGCGCAAGTTATGTTGTACAAGCTCTATGATAAAATAGCGTGGCGTCGCGCCCAGCATATCCAACCGTGATGCACGGCGACACCTACGGGACTCCTACAGTTACTCACACACTTTGGTCATTCGACCGTGTGGTAGTCTGCATTTCTTCATGAAAAGCATTTTATGAAAGCATAAGGAGCGTGCGCGAGGCCGAGCGGCTCGATCGGAGAAGCTCGAAGCCTCATGAACGCAATAGTTACGGGAGCAGCCGGATTCGTCGCCTCGCACGTGGTCGACGCGCTGCTTGGACGCGGGGACCGCGTGTATGCGATCGACAGCTTCATCACGGGTACGTCGTCGAATCTAGAAGAGGCGTCGAGGCACGGCGGGTTTTCGCTGCTTACCGCCGACGTCGCGAAGGACATGGAGAAAATACTCGGCTGGTTGCACGAGCAGGGTACGGGCTTCGACATGATCCTGCATATGGCGTCGCCCGCCAGCCCGCGTGACTACAAGCGGCTCCCCGTCGAGACGCTCGCGGTCAACGGTTACGGAACCGATTTCTGCTGCCGGGTCGCCGCGCTTTTTAGCGCGCGCCTGCTTTACACGTCGACCTCCGAGGTCTATGGCGATCCCTTGGAACATCCCCAGCGCGAGACGTATTGGGGAAACGTCAATCCGATCGGCTCGCGATCGTGCTACGACGAGGGCAAGCGCTTCGGCGAAGCCATGATCATGGCGCACATCCGCGACGCCGGCATCGACGCGCGGATCGTTAGAATTTTTAACACGTACGGGCCTCGGATGCGCATCGGCGACGGCCGAGTGGTGCCGAACTTCATCTCGCAGGCGCTTGCAAATCAGCCGCTGACGATCTACGGCGACGGAAGTCAGACGCGATCGTTTTGTTACGTCGACGACATGGTTCGCGGCATTCTGCTCGCAGCATCCAGCGACGCCGCACGCGGCCGCGTCATGAATCTCGGCAATCCGAGCGAGATCACGATCGCGGCCTTCGCGAACGCCGTAGCCGAAGCGGCCGGAGTGTCGTACGCGATCGAGGCATGCGAGCCGACCGAGGACGATCCGGCGAGGCGCTGCCCCGACATATCACTCGCTCAAGGCCTGCTGGGTTGGAATCCGAAGATCGATCTCGAGGAGGGGCTGCGCCGAACGGTCGCAGCGTTCAGGTCCTGCGTCGATCGAGAGGGTGGGGAGTCCGTGCGCTCGTAAGCTTCAGCGACGCATTTGGTCACTAGACGACAAAGGAGCAAGAGCGATGCAAAGATTCGGTACGATCATTGGCGCGATAGCCATCGTGATCGTCGGGATTCTCATTGGTCATTTCGCGATTCCGCCGCCGGACGGCAATCCGATCGGCTACCACCTGCACGGATTAGCGAAGATGGATCAACCGGCGCCAAGCCTGAGCTCGTGTTCGAACGTAAACCCTTGTACCTTGCAATTCGACGCGGCCTTCGACCCCTCTGCGGCGCCGAAATCGACGCCGACCCCGTGCCCGTCTCCGGCGTCATCCGGCTGCGTCTCCTTCAGTAATCTGCCCGACGCGAACCTCCAGGCGCTGACCGTCACCATCGACTACACCGGCTATTCCGGGACGTACACGGACTACGCCGTCGGCGTGATCAAGGTCTCGTTGCCCCCGTCGTCGCGTTTGACTCCTAGCGCGCGTCCCACGCCTCGGCCTTAACCGGAAAGCCGAGCATATTCCGCGCGAAGCCGGTGACGCGCGGGCCCTCGACGTCGAGGTAGCGCGGGTAGTCGAGCGGGATCATCGGCATGCGATCGTAGACGATCTGCTGCATCGCGATGAAGTCGTGCTCGCGCCGGCGCTCGTCGGGCGTGACCGCCTGGTCGCGGAACGCCGCCTCGAAGCGCGGGTCGCAGAAGCGCTGCACGTTGTTTCCATCGGGGCCGACCTGGTCGCAGGCGAAGACGACGCTTTGCTCCGGATCGGCGCCGCCAATCCAGCCGAGGGGCGCCATGTTGAATCGGCCGCTGCGCAGCGGGCCCTGCGGCGCGTTGAACGTGCTCGGCGGAAACGACTTGATCGTGACGCGGATGCCGACCGCGGCCAGCTCCCGCTGGATGATGGCGGCGACCCCGCTGCCGTTGCCCAGTTCTTGGCGCACGAGCAGCACGTCGAGCGGCGCGCCGTTCTTTACACGCACGCCCTGTCGTAGCCGCCATCCGGCGCGATCCAGCTCGGCCGCGGCCGCGGCGTCGTTGCGCGCGATCGGCCGCAGCGCAGCGTCGCTCCACGGAAACACCGGCGGAAGAAAGGCCGCCGCGCGCGTGTAGAGCCCGTGGAAGGGTCGCTCGATCACCGGGACGTCCAGCGCGAGCGCCATCGCGCGGCGTACCGCGACGTCGTCGGTGGGTGCTTGCGCCGTCTGAAGCGCGAGATAATCCATGCCGTTGAGCGCGGTCGCGACCACGTGCAGGCCCGGCGGCGCCTCCGCCACCTGCGCCGGTTCGACGCGTCCCACATCGAGCTCGCCGGTTCGGACGCCGATCAGGACGGCATTGAACGTCGGCGTCATGCGCAGCTCGATGCGCGACAGGCGCGGGCGCGGCGAGTAGTACGGGTTGGGCTCGAGGACGACGCGCTCGCCGCGGCGCCACTCGGTCACGCGAAACGGCCCGCTGCCGAACGCGTGCGCCTCCCACGGCGCGCCCTGCAGCGCCGTGCTCGCGAACGCGTGCGCGGGCAGGATGCCGAAGGCGAAGTCCGACTGCGCGAAGAGCTCGCGCACCGCCGCGTCCCAGGGCGCGCGCAGGCGCACGACGACCGTGTGCGCGTCGGGCGTGGTCAGCGCAGCGACGCGGCGATATGCGTCTTCGCTCAGCACCGGGTTGCGCGGGTCCTCGATCGCATGAAACGTGAACGCGACGTCGGCCGACGTCACCGGCCGCCCGTCGGCGAAGCGGGCGTCGCGGCGCAGCCGGTAAACGATCGTCCGCCCGTCGGGCGAGATGTCGCCGTTAGCGCGCGACGGCACGCGCGTGACCAGCACCGGCACGAGGCGGTTCTCCGCGTCGAGCCCCACGAGCGTCTGCACGAAGAGCAGGTCGAGGCCGATCGTGTCCTGGTCGTGCGCGAGCAGCGGATTGAGCGACGAGGGATCCGACGTGTCGGCGATGCGCAGCTCGTGCGGCGGCGCCGTCGCGACGCGCGAGCACGCCGTGCACGAGGCGGCGATCGCCAGCGCGAGCGCGGCCGATCGCGCACTCACGCCGGGAGTCTCCCACGGCCTTCGGCCAGCGCGGCGAGAGCGTCGTCGACGTGCATGCGCGCGCCCTCTTCGCGCAGCGCGACGCGCTGCGGCTCCGGCAGCGTCTCGGCCAGCGTCTGCGCCGCGATGTCGTACGCGATGCTGTCGCGCAGCTCGCGTCCGCTCTCCGCGAAGAGGCGATCGGCTAAACCCAACAGGCGCGCCGCGAGCTCGGTCGCGCCCTCGAGCGCCTGGATCGCGGCGAGCCCATGAATCGCGCGGGCGACGTAGTCCTTGAGCTGCAGCTCGTTGGCATCGTCGAGCGTGGCAATGAATTCCGCAAACGCCTCGTCGCGGCATCCCTCGCGCAGCGCGACGGTGGCCAGGCCCTGACGCGCGGCGCACACGCCGTAGCGGTCGTTCGCATCGCTCTTCTCCACGAGCGCGCGCTCGAAGAGCCGGCGCGATTGCGCCAGGTCGTTGAGGCCGAGCTGCACCCAACCCATGGCGATGATCACCTCGCCCGCGACGCGCTCTTCGCCGAGAGCGACCGCACGCCGCCGCGCATCGTCGAGGAGATCCGAGGCCTGCTGCAGGTCTCCGCGCTGACGCGCCAGCATGCCGAGGTTTCCGATGCACAGCATCTCGCCGACGTCGTCGCGCGACAGCCTGTATCCCTCGAGCGCCTCGCGATAGAGTCCTTCGGTCTGGTCCAGATGGCCCTGCCGGTGCACCGCTTCGGCGAGGCGGAAGACGGCCTTCGCCGCACCGTGGGCGTCGCCGAGCGCGCGATAGATCGCGAGCGCCTCGTTGGCGAGGCGCTGCGCTTCGCCGAGCTCGTCCTGTAGCGACGCGAAGCCGGCCGCGAGACACAGCAGCGCGGCGCGATCCTCGCGCTTTTCGCCCTCGGCCTGCAGCGCGCGCGACAGCCAGGAGCGCCCCTCGGTGAGCAGCCCGCGCGTCCGCCAATACGGAGCGACCGTCGCGATGAAATCGGCCGCCGCCGCCGCGTCGCGGTCGATCGCCCATTCCAGCGCCGCGCGAACATTCGGAAGATCGTTGTCGATCGCCGCATATGGGCCCGCCGCCAGTCCGGCATAATAGGCCGCGTGTCTGCGCCTGGCGCCGGTGGCGTCGTCCGCGCCGAATTGCTCCTGCGCGAATTCGCGAACGATGTCGAGCAGCCTGTAGCGGCCCTCGTCGCCGGTGTCGTCGAACAGGAGCAGCGACTTGTCCACCAGCGAGCTCATCGCGCCTTCGACGTCGCCGATCTCGTCGGCGAGGTGCGCGATTGCGTCGGGAGTGCAGCCGCCGCGAAAGACCGATAGGGCCTTGAGCGCCGCTTTCTCGTCGGGCGAGAGCAGGTTGTAGCTCCACGCGATCGTGTCGCGCAGCGTGCGATGGCGCTCGCTCTCGGTGGGGTCCTTGCTGCTCAGCGTCAGCCCCGACGTCAGCCGTCGCGCGAGCTGCTTGAACGGCATCGACGAAAGGCGCGCGCTGGCCAGCTCGATCGCGAGCGGGATGCCTTCGAGCTTCTTGCACAACGCCGCGACCTCGCGCAGCTGCGCGTCGCCGAACGACTGCGCCGGCGCCGCGTCGCGCGCGCGCTCGACGAACAGCTTCGCGCCGTCGTCGGCCATCGGCCCGACGCGATAGACCGTCTCGCCCGCGAGGTGCAGCGGCTCCCGGCTCGTGGTGACGATCGTCAGCTTTGGGCAGTGCGACAGCATCATCCGCGCGAGCCGCGCGACGCCTGCCAGCACCTGTTCGGAATTATCGATCAACAGCAGCGCCGTCTTGTTGCGCAGGTACGCGACCAGCGTGGTCTCGATCGGTTCGCTGGGCAGCTCCCCGACGTTGAGCGTCGTCGCGATCGTCTGCGCGATGAATTCCGCGTCGCGCTGCGCGGTGAGATCGAAGAACCAAACGCCGTCGTCGTAGAGCTCGACGATCTCGGCGGCCACCTGCACGGCCAGGCGCGTCTTGCCGATTCCGCCCGGACCCGTGATCGTCACGAGACGAGAGCCGGCGAGCATCGCACTCAGCTCGTCGAGCTCCTTTCGGCGTCCGACGAAGCTCGAGATCTGCGACGGCAAATTGTTCGGCCGCGTTTCGATCGACGCCAGCGGCGGAAAGTCCGCGCGCAGCCCCTCCGCGACGACCTGATAGGTAGGCTCGGGCTGGCTCAGGCCTTTCAGCCGGCTCGTGCCGACGGGGCGCAGCGCGATCGCGCTGCCGGCGAGCACGTCGCGTGCCAGCGCGGCGGTGGCCGCCGAGACGAGGATCTGTTCGCCGTACGCGACGGCCACGAGCCGCGCCACGCGGTTGACGGCCGGACCGAAGTAGTCGGCGTCGCTGCGCGCGCACTGTCCGCTGTGAATGCCCATGCGCACGCGAAGGTCGCCGATCTCGCCGGGCCAGGCGACCGAGTGCAGCGCGCGCTGCCCCTCTACGGCGGCCGTCAGCGCGTCGGCGGGATCGCCGAACGCGCAGTAACACGCGTCGCCGACGGTCTTGAAGACGACGCCGTGATGCTGCTCCACGACCCGTCGCAGCAGCGCGTCGTGCGCGCCGAGCGCCTCGCGCATCGCGTCGGGAGCGCGCTCCCACAGCTTCGTGCTGCCCTCGATGTCGGAGAACAGAAACGTCACGACGCCGGAGGGCATCAAAGTGGACAAAAGTGGATGAATGATGAAAGGGGGATGTATGGAAGGAGGCGGTGCAAGGCTGTGAAGTGGGTGCGAGTGGATTGGGTATGCAGTTGGAGCACGATAGGTTGGCGGCGGAGCTGATGATTGCGAAGCTGTGGCACTGTACGACTGGATTGCGTAGGGTTGAGGAGCGAGACGGACGGTAAGTGTTCACTGGCGGTGGATGAAGTGGATGATGTCGGGGAGCAAACTCTCGTTGACGGCACGAAGGTTATCAAAGGTAGCCGGGATCCGAGGTACGTCACGCCTTCAATAATCTCGCTCGCGCAGTTCGCCTGCACGACTCTCGTCTTGCGCACTCGCTTCGGGGAGCTGACGAGGACCTCACCTCGACGGTGGAGGCGCCTCTTTCGCGGGCATTGCGCGATCTTCTCGATGGTGAGGCTCATGACGCGCAGATCCACGGGCGCTGAAGACGACATTAACTTCAGCGGCAGCGTGCTGTTGCCGAGCTTGCTGGAGCTCGAATCGAGCTTGATGCTGCGAGCAGCGTGATGTCGGAGCGCGTCGCAAGCACTGTATCGCAGCAGAGGAACTCGAGCGGCAGCATCGCAGGGGACTTCAGGTCAAGCAAGACCAACACGCGCAGTGGCGCGTTCTCGTTCGTTCGACTGCAGCGCCTCGCGAAGAGATGGCCGACTTTCGGGAAATAGCGCCTCGTACAGGGTCTGCCGAGCAGTTTCATGCCGGCTTCGTCGAGGTCGCCTTTGTTCAGACGATCGATGAAATAATCGACGAACTCGCTCGTACGGTTATCGAGGGAGATTTCGCGTCTGCTTCCTCCAGCGAAGTGCGCGGCGCGCTCTCGAAACGAGCTTCGAGTTTGTCGTCGCTGCGGACTCGCAGCGTGAACTTATCGTATTGCGCACGGCGATGCGTTAGCGCGGGCTTCGAAGGCGTGGCGTGACGGCGGCACGAGTGCGTATCCGAGAGCGGTGCGCGCTCGAAGAAATCGCGTGTGCTTGGTGACAAACTCCAGCAGCGCTGAAACGCGCCAAACGTGCGATGTGGCGGGAGGCCTTCATCACGCGTCGACGTTCACGACGAAACGTTCTTCGGCACGCGCAGCACACGGAGAGCTGCGTATCCTCGGTGTCGGCGGCGCGATCGCCGCTCAGACGCCAATAGGCAAAGACGTTTCCCTTGCCCTGGTCATGACGCGGCGACGCCGCACCTGATAGGTGAACGGCCGATGATGAACTCGGACTTGACGCCCGCCTTCGCAGCGGCCGAGGCATCCCCGCCCACTACCGGCGTGGCGGGCAGCTTCACGCCGGCGTTGACGGCCAGGTTTGCGTGAATTCCAAAGGACAGCTCGTTTTGCGCGGTGATGAGGGTTGCCACTCCTCCTTGGGAAAGAGCTGTGCGCGACCGGCCTTCTGCTCTCCGGCGCATCAGCGTTGAACGCTATCCGGCACTCGAGTTGCGAAAAGTCCAGCCGGAACGCGGAACGAGCGTTACGGGAACGTTCACGAGGTAGAAATCGTAGCGCGACATCAGGTCCGCAACCGTCGCCGGCATCTGGAGACCGCGTTCCGTAAACAGGTCGGGCGCCAGATAATAGACTCCGAGCGTCGGCGAGAACTCAGCGGTCTCTTTGCCGAGCTCGCGCAACATGCCGGCGAGGCGCTCCGCCGTCTCGTCCGCCTTGAGGCTTTTGCCGAGCACGCGCTTTTGATCTAGAGCGGCCTGTGCGATCTCTTCGATGAACTGAGCGCGTTTGGCGGATCCCGGACCGCGATAAGTCGCCGGTTTCCATCAATGTGAGATTCTTGGCGAGTCTTCTGGCCTGGGGCGATCGCGCTACACGACGGGCCGCGTCGGTAGCACCGCGATCGGCGGCTCCTCGAGCGCATAAAACGCTTCGTCGATGGGAAACGCGACGAGGTTATCCGTCGCGGCCACGACGCCGGGCAGCTGCTCCGCCGGCAGCTGACGTATCAGCGTTTCGTACGGCGCCTGCGCCGGCACATCCGTAAACGGCGCGTAGCCGCACTGATAGCCTACGGCCCAGCGCGTGAGCGCGCCCATGATCGCGCGGTAGCGCAGCCAGCGATGCGCCTTCCAGCCCGGCGCGTCACCGCCGGTTGCAAACACGTTCACCAGCGTGCCGCCGGCCGACATACCGAGCCCGGTCATTTTGTCGATGATCGGCGGCGGCATGTTCAGGTTCAGGCCGCCCTCGTCCGGCGAAAGCCGGATGCCGACGATGCGGCTTGCATTGCCGGGTAGCGTTCCGAGCGTGACGTCCTGCCAGTTGCGCGCCGCGTCGAGGATCGACGATGCGAACGCCAAGACGTTGCCACGCGGGCCGCCGGCGTCGATCCTATTCCACGGATTCACCGTGCCGCGCGGCACCTCGCTCTCCATGAAGACCGCGCCCGAGGCGTACTGACTCGGGATGTGCGCCTGTACGGACGGAGTCTGCGGCGCGCCGGGCAGCAGATCGATCGCGAACGTCGGCCAGCGCGGCAGCGGGCTGTCGAAGAAGTGAATCGGAAAGTTGCTCGACAGACCGCCGTCGGAGAACCACAGCTTCTGCATGCGGCCGTTGGCGTCGAGCGCGTAGAGCGGAAACGCGCAGAACAGCACCGGAAACGACATGCTCATGCGCGTCGCCACGACGATCGGCACGCTCTCCGCCGCCGGAAACCGATGGTAGACGCGCGCGTCGCCGTCGTGCTTGCCCAGCGCCGTGATCGCGCCCCAGTCCGTCATGTGCCGCACGACGTCGGCCGAGAAATAATGCTTGAGATCCTCGGCGCAGAAGTAGATCGAGGGCCGGCGATGCTTCCGTGCATCGAGATCGGTGTCATGATCCGCTACCTGGCTGAACGGCTCGTCCGGATCGAACGGCAGCTCGAACGGCCGGCCGAGCGTAAGGCACGTCGTGACCATGCGAAAGTCGATGCAGCGTTCTTCCGGCGACGCCTCGTGCCAGGACGGCAGCGGCGCGCTCCACAGCTGCCCGAACGTAAGCGACTCCGCGCGCGGCGTGCCGGCCGTCTGCGCGATGAACGCCTCGAGCCAGTTGAACAGCGGGGGCACGTGCTTGGCATCGAGCTGCGTGACGTCGCCTTCGATCGCGCCCGCCTTGGCGTCGTAGCCGTGACACCAGCCGAAGGCGTTGGCGTCGAGCACCTTCACGAGCTGATAGACGAAGCGGATCCCGATGCCGACGAACGCCGCGATGAGCCCGAAGACGACGGCGGCTCCGAGGCAGCGCCAAACGACGCCGGGCGGCAGCGGCCACGCGACGCCGACGAAGGTCCCGAAGATCACCGCGATGGTGAGCAGCGGGATCCACACGTACAGCAGCAGCAGCGTTCCGATCAGGCGTGCCAGTTTGGCGAGCAGCGACGCGGTGCCGATCGGAATCAAGGCAACGTTGAACAAGGCGCGCGCGACGGGGTCGGGCTTGAACAGCGCGAGCAGCGCGCCTTCGCCGCCGAGGAATCCCGGCAGCTTCGCGAGCTCGGCGTAGCCCTGGCCGGAGCTGGTTTGCCGTCGCCGGTATTCGGCGGCCGCCGTGATGGCCGCCGCGATCGCCCCGACCGACGTGCCGCCGATGTTCTTGATCGCGTACGCCGTCGCGAGCTTGCAGATCGCCATTGGGTAGACGATGCCGCTCGTCACACCCCCCTTCATCACCACGTCGCACAGCCGCCGGATGTCCGGGCTCTCGAAATCGGCGGCCGTAAACGCGGGAGCGTCGTTCATATCTCCAGCGCCTCTGCGATCGCGCGCTCTTCGCTCAGCAAGTTGCCCTCCTCTTTCAACGTCTCGAGCTCGCGGTCGTCGAAAGCGGCACCCAGCGCAGCGATCAGCTTGTCGTATTCCTGCTGCTCGGTGTATTCGCGCACAGCGTCGAGGCTCGCGAGACGCCTGTCGGCGTACACGAGCACGCGAGCCGCGCGCCTGCGATTCTCGCGTGCGCGATCCGTGCCGTCGTCCGGCCGAAGCGCAGCGACCGCCGCCAGATGCTGCAGCGCCCAGGCCGCCGCGACTTCGTAGTGCACGTCACGGGCGAGCTTCAGCGCTTCGCGGGCACGCAAGCGCGCATCATCGTAACGTCCCAGCGCGATCAAATACGCCGCGATGTTGCACATCAAGAAGGCGATGCGATACGTGTATCCCCCGCGCGCCACGTCATCGAGAGCGTCGCCCGCGAGCTGCAGTGCCGCCTCGGCGTTGCCGGCGCTAAACTCCGCTTCGGCGAGGTTCGTCACGACCGACGGCGCCAGCCGGTCCGCTCCGGTGGCCTTGAAAATCGCGAGCGCCTCCGCATAGTACGCTCGTGCGCCGTCGATGTCGCCGACGGCGTTGCGCGCAATCGCAAGATTCTCTAGCGAGGCCCCAACGAGCGTGCTCGCGGCCTCCGCACGAAAGGCAGCAAGCGCCTCACGCAGCAGCGCCTCTCCCTCGGCGTATTGCTTCACGAAGACGAGCCCGCGCCCAACCTGCCTCTGCGCCATCGCGATTCCGCGGCGGTCGCCGAGCTTGCGATACCGCTCGAGCGCGCGTTGCGCGACGGTATAGCTCGCCTTGTGCAGCCCCAGCACCCCATCGAGCTGCGCCTCGCAGAGTTCCAGTTGCGCGATCACGTCCTGCGGCGTCGTCTCGTCGACGCTCGCCTGCGCCGCCGCAATCCATCGCCTGCCTTCGGATGCGCGCAGAAACGCCCAGCCGCGCGTGAGCGCGCAGGCCAGCCGCTGACCCAGCACCACGTCCCGCCGCGCCGTCAGCGTCCACTCTAGCGCGGCCCGCCAGTTCTCGATCTCCGGTTCGACCTGTTCAAACCATTCGTTATCCGGCGTCGTGTCGTACGAGCTCTCGAGCTGCTCTGCGAGGGTGAGGAACGCAGCGGCATGCGCGCGGGCGACTTCTGCGTGTTCTCCGTGCTCGGCGAGCTTCTCTCGCGCGTACTGACGCGTCGATTCGAGAAGCCTGTTGCGCGTCTCGCTGCCGCTCGGCTCGGTTTGAACGAGCGATTTATCGACCAGCGAGGTGATCAACTCGAGCACGGCGAGCTCGTCGAGCGTCCCGCCTCCGCAGACGATGCTCGCCGTCTTGAGCGTAAAGCCGCCGGCGAATATCGCGAGCTTGCGAAAGAGCGTGCGCTCCTGTTCGCTGAGCAGATCGTAGCTCCAATCGATGAGCGCGCGCATCGTTTGATGCCGCGGCAGCCCGCTTCGGTCGCCCCCGGTGAGCACGCGAAAGCGCTCGTCGAGCTTCTCGAGGAGCTGCTGCGGCGACAGGACCTTGACGCGCGCCGCGGCGAGCTCGATCGCGAGCGGGATGCCGTCGAGGCGCCGCGAGATCTCCGTGACGAAGGCCGCGTTTGCGTCGGTGAGGTCGAAGCGCGCGTCGGAAGCGGCGGCGCGATCCGCGAACAGCGCGACCGCGCCGTACGGACGGGCCGCGTCAGCGGTCAACTCCTCATTCGCGGGCGGCACCGCGAGAGACGGCAGCCGAAAGACGTGCTCCCCCGCAGTGTTCAGGCTCTCGCGGCTCGTGGCTAGGATACGAACTTGCGGACACGCGCGCAATATCGCCCCGACGAGGTTGCGCACCTCGTCGATGACGTGCTCGCAGTTGTCGAGGATCAGCAGCATGTGCCGCTCCTTTAAGTGTGCGAGCAACGTGTCGAGAAGAGCCTGGCCATGCGACTCGCGCACGCTCAGGGCATGCGAAATTGTGAGTGCGACGAGCGAGGGATCGGAGATCGCGGCGAGCTCTATGAGCCAGACGCCGTCGGCAAATGTGTCGAGCATCTCGGCGCCCGACTGGATCGCGCAGCGCGTCTTTCCCGCGCCGCCGGCGCCGACGAGCGTCACCAGCCGACTGTCGCTGACCAGCATCTTGATTTCGTGCACGTCGGCGTCGCGGCCGACGAACGACGTGAGCTGCAGGGGCAAGTTGTTAGGTAGCGCATCCAGCGATCGCAACGGAGGAAACGATTCGCGTAGGCCGGGTGCGACCAGCTGATACACGCGCTCGGCACGGGCGAGATCCTTGAGGCGTTGCGCGCCGAGATCGCGCAGGCTCGTTTCGGGCGGCATCTCGCCCTGCAGCAGCTCGGCGGTCGAGCCGGAGATCAGGACCTGTTCGCCGTGGCCGATCGCTAGCAGCCGCGCGACGCGGTTTACCGTCGGGCCGAAGTAGTCGCCGTCGCGCTCCTGCGCGGTTCCGGTATGCAGGGCCATGCGCGTGAACGCGCCGCCGATCGCAGAGAAATCTTCCGCGGCCAGCGCGCGCTGCGCGTCGCTTGCCGCGGCAACGGCCGCCGGCGCCGTGGAGAATGCGGCGCAGAAGGCATCGCCGACCGTCTTGAATATCTCGCCGCCGCGCGCGGCAATGGCCTCGCGCATCAACGCGTCGTGGCGGCTTAGCGCAGCCGCCATTGCGTCGCGGTCTCGCCCCCAGCGCTGGGTGCTGCCTTCGATGTCGGTGAACAGGAAGGTCAGAGTCTCGCCCACCATCCAGCCCAGTTCGAGCCTGCCGGTGTCAACCACTCTGCCAGGCGTATGGCACTCCGCGGTAGCAAAATAGGGTCATGCAGCGTCTGGACGGGCGGTTCATCTACGCCGCCAGCGATCTCAACGACTACCTCGAGTGCAAGCGCTTAAGCGAGCTCGACTCGCTGGTGGCGCGCCGGATGATTCCCGCGCCCGACGCGCTCGACGAGCAGACGGCGCTGATTCGGCGCAAGGGCGAGGAGCACGAGCGCGCCTACCTCGAAGCTATGCTGGCGCGTCATCCGGGCGGCGTCGTGCAGTTCGAGCGCTCCGAGAGCGGCATCGAAAACTACCGCCAGGCGGAGCGCGAGACGCTCGAGGCGATGCGCCGCGGCGCGCCGATCATCTACCAGGCGACGTTCTTCGACGGGCAGTTCATCGGGCACGCCGACTTCCTGCGCCGCGTCGACGGCGCGCCGTCGCACCTGGGCGACTACAGCTACGAGGTCATCGACACGAAGCTCGGTCTCTCGGCGCGGCCATATTATCTCGTGCAGCTGTGCAACTACAGCGAGCACCTCGAACGGCTGCAGGGCTGTATGCCCGATTTTGGCTACGTCGTCTTCGGCGACGGCGAGGAGCAGCGCTTTCGGCTCAACGATTACATGGCGTACTATCGCCATCTCAAGAAGGCGTTCTTACACTACGCCGATACGCTCGGCGCCCGCGACGAGGCGCGCGAGTATCCGCTGAAGGTCAAGCACTGCAGCGTCTGCGACTGGAACGAACAATGCACGCAACGGCGCGTCAGCGACGACCATCTGAACCTCGTCGCGGGGATGCGGCGCGATCAGATCGCCAAGCTCGAGGCCGCCGGAATCGCGAAAGTCACGCAGCTGGCCGAAGCGCCCGACGACAAGCGCCCGAACGGGATGATGCCCGAGACATTCGTGAAGCTGCGCCGGCAAGCGTCGCTGCAAGTGCGCGGCCGCACGAGTCCGCAGCCGATCTACGAGCTGCTCGAGCACGCGCCGCCGCTCGGTTTCGCGATGATGCCGAATCCCGCGCCCGGCGACGTCTTCTTCGATATGGAGGGCGACCCGCTGTTCGAGCCGGGCCGCAGACTCGAATATCTCTTCGGCTGCTGGTTGCCCGACGACGAGCCCAAGTACCGCGCCTTCTGGGGAACGACGCGCGACGACGAGCGCCGCGCATTCGAGGCCTTCGTCGATTTCATCGTCGAGCGGCGCCGCAAGCATCCGGCCATGCACGTCTATCACTACGCGAACTACGAGAAGTCGGCGCTGCGCCGGCTCGCGCAGGAGCACACCACGCGCGAGGACGAGATCGACGACCTGCTGCGCGGTGAGGTGCTCGTCGATCTGTTCGCGGTCGTACGCCAGGCACTCGCGATCTCCGAGGACGGCTACGGCCTCAAGAAGCTGGAGCGCTTCTATCAGCTGGCTCGCGAGACCGAGGTCAAGAAGGGCGACGAGTCGATCGTGATGTTCGAGCGCTGGATGACGGACCACGATCAGCGCATCCTCGACGACATCGAGGCGTACAACCGCGACGACTGCCGCTCGACGCTGCTGCTGCGCGACTGGCTGCTCGACCGCCGCGAAGAGGCCGTGGCGAAGTTCGGCGTCGAGCTGCCGCTGCGCGCTGTGAAGGTTCCGGGCGAGCCGCGTGAGGACCAGGAAGAGGCGGCCCGGCGCAGCGACGTCGAGCGCGAGCTGCTCGCCGGCGTGCTGGCGCCGCGCACCGAGGAAGAGTATCGCCTGATGCACGCCGACAAGCGCGAGCGCTATCTCCTCGCCAATCTGATGGCCTACCACCGCCGCGAAGAGAAGCCCGTATGGTGGGAGTACTTCGACCGCTGCGAAAACGTCGACGAGCTGCTCGAGTTCGACAAGACGGCGATCGCCGGGCTGAAGCTCCGCGAAGATATCGCACCGTATAAACTCAATAGGAGCACCGTTTACACGTACGGCTTTCCGGATCAGCTGCATAAACTAGGGGCTGACGATGCCGTAGTGAATCCAAGGTTGCGATCGCGGGGCGGCACGATCATCGACATCGATGACGACAAGAATCTCCTCCGACTCAAGACGACCGCCTCTCAGGACGAGGCGCGCGAGATCCAGGAGCTTATTCCGCGACCTCCGTACCCGACGGACGTTCAGCGCAAGGCGCTGGCGCGGCTCGGCAAGGCCTATCTCGACGGCACGCTCCAATCCGAATATCCCGCCGCCGCGGACCTGCTCGACAACCGCGACCCGGCAGTGCGCGGACGCAGCACGAACCTCCAGCCGGCGGTCGTCACCGCGGCGTCCGTGTCCGAGGTCGTGCAGCGTCTCGCGAACAGCTATCTCTTCATTCAGGGACCGCCGGGCAGCGGCAAGAGCACGATCGGATCGCAGGTGATCTGCGACCTCATCGAGCGCGGCAAGCGCGTCGCGGTCACGAGCATGAGCCACAAGGCGATCCACAACCTGCTGCACAAGGTCGAGGCGTGCATCGCCGCGCGCGGCAAGGCGTTTCGCGGCCGCTACAAGTATACGAACGGCGACTCCGAATACAAATCCGAGCTCGCCACGCCGCTGATCGAATCGGTCGCCGAGAACCCGGACATGGACGGCGACGACTATCAGCTCGCCGGCGGCACGAGCTGGCTCTTCGCGCGCGCGGAGCTGGCGCACAAGTTCGACTACCTGTTCATCGACGAGGCCGGGCAGGTGGCGCTAGCGGACGCACTCGCCGTCGCGCAATGCGCGCACAACGTCGTGCTGCTCGGCGATCCGTCGCAGCTCGCGCAGGTGAGCCAAGGCCGCCAGCCGCTGCACGTCGGCGACTCGGTGCTGCAGCACCTGCTGGGCGACGAGCAAACCGTGCCGCCGTACCGCGGCATCTTCCTGGACGTCTCGTACCGCATGCAGCCCCAGATCTGCAAGTTCATCTCGGACGCGATGTACGACGACCGCCTCGAGCCGGCCGAAGCCACGCGCGACCACCGCGTGACGCTCGGATCGACAAACCTCGCCGGCCTCTACTACGAGCCGATCGAGCACAGCGGCAACGGCGCGAGCTCGCCGGAGGAGGCAAACGAGATCGTCCGCCGGATCGCGCTGCTGCATGGGAGCGGCATGGTCGTCGACTCGCAGCCCAAGGAGACCGCAGGGGTACCGCGGCCCCTGAGAGAGAGCGACATCATCGTCGTCACGCCCTACAACGCGCAGCGCCGGCTGATTCTAGAGAAGCTGCGCCACGCCGGGCTCGACGTGCGCGTCGGCACCGTGGACAAGTTCCAGGGGCAGGAGGCCGCGGTGGTCTTCTACTCGATGGCAACGTCGAGCGGCGAGGACCTACCGCGCAACGTGGAGTTCCTCTTCGAGCGCAATCGATTCAACGTCGCGATCTCGCGAGCGCGCGCCGCGAGCGTGCTGGTCTGCAGCCCGCGGCTGCTCGACCTCCCCTGCCGCACGCCGGAGCAGATGGCGCTGGTGAACCTGCTCTGCGCGTACGCCGAAGAAGCCGCGAAGCGGGGCGCGCCCGCCGCGGTCGCGTAAACGTTAGCCGCTAAGCGTTCCGACAGGAGCGGACGGGATGCGGCTGGACGGCGTGTTCCCACAGCCGCTTCGTCCAGCAGTCGCCGAGCAGCGAGCAGTAGCACAACGTGAGGTCGACGCGCCGGGCGACGCCCATCGCGCGGTGCGTCAAGAACTTGCCTTCCACGCGCAGCACCTCGAGCTTTTGACCCGCCGGAACCACGTCGCCCGGCAGGATAGAGCTCGCCGTCATGCTTTCGCCGCCGTGCTCGTGCGCTTTGAGCTCGTCGGCCTTGGCCTCGGCTCGCTCCGGGTCGATCGCTGCTTCGATCGCGGGCTCCGGGATCGGCGTGCCCCCGCCGGCAACGACCTTGCCGTCGCGCGTGATGGTGGAGTCGAGGATGAGCGCCGGCCCGATGCCGGCGTTGCTCACGTCGAGCTCGAAATATCTGTCCGCCGACGACGTCGTGACGAACGAGATGTACGGCCACACCGTCGCGCTGAACTGCTTGCGAATCACGTAGGTCTGATACGCCGACGAGCCGGCCGCGATGCCGCTGATCGCCAGCGCCAGCAGCGCGACGAAGAGATCGAACCGAAACCGCCGCTCATCCACGCGTGAAGTGGTTCAATGTTCGACCAGGCTCATCATTTCCGGAGTGTAGCGTTCGCCGGCGGTCTGTTCGTGGAGCCCCTCGAGCGCTGCCAGCTGATCCGTTGTGAGGTGCACGTCGAACGCGCCGGCGTTCTCCTCGAGGTAGCGGCGGCGCTTCGTGCCGGGAATCGGGACGACGTCGTGGCCGCGCGACAGCACCCATGCGAGGGCGACCTGCGCGGGCGTGGCGTTGCACTGCTCCGCGACCGCGCGCACGGCGTCGACGATGCGCTGGTTGGCTTGTGCGGCCTCCTTCGAGAAGCGCGGGTTGGTGCGGCGCCAATCGTCTTCACCGAGCTTCTCGACGTTCACGGTTCCGGTGAGGAAGCCGCGACCGAGCGGGCTGTACGGCACGAATCCGATGCCGAGCTCGCGCACGGCGGGCAGAACCTTTTTCTCCACCCGGCGCTCCCAGAGCGAATACTCGCTTTGCAGCGCGCTGATCGGATGCACGGCGTTGGCGCGGCGCAGCGTCTCGGGCGAGACCTCGGAGAGGCCGAGATAGCGCACCTTGCCCTCGTCGATCAGCTCTTTCATCGCACCGATCGTTTCTTCAATCGGAACCGCGGGATCGCGGCGGTGCTGGTAGTAGAGATCGATCGTGTCGATGCCGAGGCGCGCGAGCGATTCGTTGGCGACGCGCTTGACGTTCTCGGGCGTGCCGTCGACGCCGCGGACGCCGTTGCCGAACCTGAAGCCGAACTTCGTCGCGATCACGACGCCATCTCGCCGGCCGCGCAGCGCGCGTCCGACGAGCTGCTCGTTCGTATATGGTCCGTATACCTCGGCCGTGTCGAGGAAGTTGATGCCGAGCTCGAGCGCGCGATGGATCGTCGCGATCGCCTCGGTCTCGTCGGCCGTGTCGTACGCGGACGTCATGGTCATGCAGCCCAGGCCCATCGCCGACACCGTGAGCCCCTGCGTCCCGAGTTTGCGCTGTTCCATAGGCCCCACAAGACGATGCGGCACCGCCGGAGGTTGCACCGGCGCGTCGAAAGGCGGCGCATGAAACGTTTGCGCTTACTTCTCATCGCATCTTTCACCGCGGCGCTGACCGCGTGCGGCGGCGCCCTCACCCCACGCTGCGACTCCGCTCACGGTGCAGCGGCGTCGAGCGCCCGATCGCACGCTCCCGGCGCGATAAGCCCGGCGGCGTCGGGCTACAAGCAGCTCTACATCTTTAAAGGAACGCCGGACGGCGCGAGCCCGTACTCCGGCTTCGTCGCGCTCAACGGAACGCTCTACGCCACGACGCTCAACGGGTCGAAGAACTATTGCTCGCAGAACTGCGGAGGCAACAACTGCTACCTCGGCTGCGGCACGGTCTTCTCGGTGGACTCGGCCGGCACCGAAAGCGTCGTCTACAATTTTAGCGGCAACTTCAACGGCGGCAGCGACGGGTCGTGGCCGTTCGCGGGCCTCACGGTGCTCGGCGGCGCGATGTACGGCACGACGTCGGGCGCGGGAGCACATCACGACGGCACGGTCTACACCGTCAACGGCGCCGGCAGTGAAAGCGTGCTTCACAGCTTCGCAGGCGGCACCGACGGCAGCGCACCCGAGGCGCCGCTGATTGCCTATCGCGGCAAGCTCTTCGGCACTACCGTTGTCGGCGGCGGCTCGGGCTACGGCAGCGTCTACAGCGTCACGACGGGCGGCTCGGAGAAGGTCCTCTACGGCTTCAAAGGCGGCAGCGACGGCGCCAAGGTCTACGCGCCGGTCACGGAGCTCAACGGAAAACTCTACGGCGTGACGCTCGAGGGCGGCAAAGGCTGCAGCACGACCGGCTGCGGCACGATCTTCGAACTGAGCATGAAGGGGAAGAAACACACCATCTACAGCTTCAGCAACAGCGGCGACGGCGCGTATCCCAACGGCTTGACGGCCGTCGGCGGCGTGCTGTACGGCACCACGGAGTCCGGCGGCACGAAGGGCTCGGGCACGTTCTTCTCGATCACGCCGAGCGGTACGTTCAAGACGCTCTACAACTTCACTGACATCCCCGACGGCAATCTGCCCGGCGCGTCGCTGATCTACTCGAAGGGCAGCCTGTACGGCACGACCGTCGGCGGCGGCACCTCCGGCAACGGCACCGTGTTTAAGGTGACGCCGGCCGGCGCAGAGACGGTGCTGTACAGCTTCGCGGGCGGCAGCGACGGCGCGGATCCGCAGGGACCGGTCTATCTTTTCAAGCGCAACTTGTACGGCACGACGACGAAGGGCGGCGGCACCGGCTGCGGCGGAAGCGGTTGCGGCACGATCTTCAAAGTGAAACCATGACATGAAAGTACGTAAACTCAATCACGCGGTGCTGCGCGTGCGCGATCTCGAGCGCAGCCTCGCGTTCTACCACGACGTGCTCGGACTCGAACCGATCGCGCGCATGGGTCACGTGATGGCGTTCATGCGCGCGCCCGGCTCGGAGAACCATCACGACCTCGGGCTAGCGTCGGTTGGGCCGAGCGCTCCGCCGCCCAACGAGCGCGGCGTCGGACTCTATCATCTCGCGTGGGAGGTCGACGAGATCGAGTCGCTGCGCGACGCGCGCGCGGCGCTCGAACGCTACGGCACGCTGAGCGGCGCGAGCGATCACGGCGCGACGAAGTCGATCTACGGCTACGATCCCGACGGCAACGAGTTCGAGGTGATGTGGATGGTGCCGCGCGAGCACTGGGGCGAGTACGAGAACGCGGCGCCGACGCGGCCGCTCAACCTCGACGCCGAGATCGCGCGCTGGGGCGTGAAGACATCGACGGGCTGATCGTCGCGCCGTACTCCGGCGAGCTTCCGGCGCTCGACCCGAGCACAGAGGCGGCGGTGCGCGAGCGCATGCACTCGGTACCGGTCTTCCGCAGCCTCGGTTTTTCGAACATTCGCCTCGGCGCAGGCGCGCTCGAATGCACGGTCGCGCGCAATCCCGAGTTCGACGGCATCTTCGAATCGTTTCACGGCGGCCTGCTGATGACGGCCGCCGATTCCGCGGCGGCGATCGTGAGTCTGACGATCTGGGGCGCAGATGCCCGCATCACGACCACCGACATGAACATCCGCTTCCTGGCGCCCGTGCGCAGCGACGTCAAACTCTTCGCGCAGGCGATCAAGCGTGGACGGACTCTTTGCCCCGTGACCGCCAACTTTTGGCGCGACGACGGTGCGTTGGTGGCCGTCGCGCAAGTCACGTATATGAGGCTCACATGACATTGCCTGAAATCGTACTGCCGGAGACGAAGCCCGAGACGGAATGGGTGCGCGGCCGCCCACTGCAAAAGGCGAGCCCGCAGCGCGACCACGCGCGCTTGCAGGGGGCCTTGACGATACAGCTGGCGCGCTGGGCGGAAGGCCGGGGCGAGACGGGGCCCGAGTGGCGCTTTCGCGTCGCGCCGCCGGGCGAAGCGCGCCGGCCGCTGGTGCCCGACGTCTCCTACGTCTCGAACGAGCGGCTCCGGCCTCTCAGCGATGCCGAGATCCAGATTCCGCCGCTCGCGCCGGACGTCGCGGTCGAAATTCTCTCACCCGACGATCGGCGCATCGACATCGACGACAAGATTTCGGTGTACTTGCGCGCCGGATCGTCGCTCGTCGTCGTCGTGGATCCGCGGCGCCGCGTGGTCGAGCTGCATGACGGCGGCGGGGTCGCGCAGCTCGACGAATCGCAGACGATCGAGCACCGGGCGTTGCCCGGCTTCTCCTATCCGGTGCGCGACTTATTCGCGGTGCTTCGGCGCTCGTAGCGCTGATCTCGGGGACAGCCCGGGGTGGAGTCGTTGCCGAATGTTAGTCCACCTGATAGACTAGGCCGCGTGAAAGACCAAACCCGCAGGGACCATTTGGTGACCATAGTCTCGGCGCCCGAGGGTTCTCCGGAAGCCGTCGTCGCGCGATTTCGCGTCGTCCGTGAAACGATCCGGCAGCGCAACGGCGGGCGGCCCGTGCTGCGCCGAGGCGAGACCTGGCGCGATTTCATCCAGTCGGGCCGGCGCAACTAGGCCAGCCGACTACCGCGCATGGCCACCGCTCTCGATGCGCCGCCGGTAAATTAAAGACGATTCCTAACGATGGACCACGCGATGCGGTAGGCGTCAGGCCAGACGGCGCAGATCAGATCGGCGGCCGCCGCGTCGTCGCCGGCGCAGGCTCGGGCCACGAGCCCGTCGTTTAGCTTCACACGAAATAGACCGCCACGCCCAACAAAACGTTGGACTCAGGCCACGCGTTACTGCGGAGGCGCTGCGGATGTCTCGGCGATGAGGGCGGCGTAGGCGCGGCTCGCGTCGGTGGGGACGCGCTTGAGCTCGGGGTCGGTATCGAGATCGATGTGGTAGAGCCCGAAGTCGCTGCCGTCGTCGAAGGGCAGGCCCCACTCGCGATTCGAGGTGATGCTCCAGCAGAGATAGGCCTCGACGGGGACGCCGCGCGCGACGGCCTTGCGGACCTCGTTGACGTGCGCCTTGAGATAGTCGGCGCGGGCGACGCCGGACGCGCGCCCGACGCAGCCGTTCTCGATGACGATGATCGGCTTGCCGGGAAACTCGCGCGCGGTTTCGGCGAGGATCACGCTGAGCGCGCCGGGCCAGACGGGAGCGCTCGCGTACTGGAAGTCGGCGGCGGCGCTGAGCCGGTGCAGCTCGCCCGGCCAGAACGACGGCACGCCCCAGTAGTAGTCGAGGCCGACGAAGTCGAGCGTGCCGACGCACTCGCGCGGGCAGAGAAACTCGGGCAGCTTGCCGGCCATGCCGAGATTCCACCAGTTCGTGCCGAGCAGCGTGCTGAAGATCGCGAAGCTCTTGCGCAGCCCGAAGAGCGCGTGCAGCCACGACGAGCGCGTCGCCTGCAAGCGCCGCTCGCCCTGCACCGGCACGAACTCGACGCGCTCGGGATCGCCGAAGATGAGCTGCGCAACGCGCCTCGCAATCTCCGGCTCGAGCCCTTCGTACTGCGGCTTCGGCGCCTCGCCCGCGGTTGACATTATAAGGCCGGCTCTTCCGATACGACGGGTGGCCCTCATGGCGGCTAGCGCGGCGGCGCCCCCCATTGTGTCACCCTGAGCGGAGCGACCGGAGGGAGCGGAGTCGAAGGGCGCAATGGTGCACAACCCCTCCACTCCCGGACTGATCCCCACACGCAGTTTTCCACGCTTGCGAATGCGCGCAAAGGCACGATCCATCTCCGGCACGGCGCCCTTCGCGTCGTTCTGCGCGTCCTGTTCTCGGCCGATGTCCGCGACGGTCTTGCGATTGAAGGCATCGGGAATCTCCGGATGCTCGGCGCGAAGGTCGCGGATTGCGTGATCGACGATGTTGAGCAAGGTACGGCTGCCGAGAGCCATGGCGACGGCAAAATACTGCGGAGGGCCGGGCAACTGGGTGAGGGCGAGCGTATCCTGTGCGTACTGACGCAAGCTGACGTCGTCGTCGAAAACGGCGTCGACTTCGTTGCGCTTCAACGCGCGCGACGGCGTCGTCCATCGAGTTGAAATAGTTGACGGTCGCGGCGGGAAACGATCCGCCGACGGTTTCCGCCGGCAGCGTGTCGGCGACGACGCCGACGCGGCCGCGCCAGGTCTGGATGTCGGCGGGGAGGGCGAACGACCCGGCGTGCAGGGCGGCGAGATGCGCGCAATAGTACGGTTCGGAGAAGAACGCGTGTTGGCCGCGCTCGAGCGTCATGGTGATCTGGGCGATCGAGCAGTCGACGCGGCCGCCCGCGTCGACGTCGGATTGCGCGATGCGCGCGGCCTGCCGCTTCGCATCCTGCGGGCGACTGCAGATGCGTGGCGTTGCGGTCGATCCAGCGCTGCAGCCACTGCGGCAGTCCGAGGACGAGCGGGTTGGTGCCGACGCGGGCGTTGGGGCGGATGCGCCGGATGGCGTCGCGCGCCTTGGCGTGCGCGCGAAAGAGGTTGGGGATGAGGGTGAGGACGTCGTCCATTTGCGCGTCGCCGCTCTGGTACGGCGGCTGGCCGGGCGGCATGGCGTAGGCGCGCATCCAGAAGCCTTTGATCCAGCCGTAGACGAGCTGGTTGGGCTCGTTGAGGGTGACGTAGTCGTCGATGAGATCGCCGAGCCGCTGCGCGACCTCGGTGGCGAAAGCGGTTACGCGATCGGGGAAGCCGGGATCGAGCGGCCCGGCGCCGCTGCCGGCGGCCTGGACGTGGAGTGGCCACGTGTTGTGCACGAGGGTGACGACGGCGGACATGCCGGCGTCGCGGATGGCCTGCAAGCACGTCGCGGTAGTGCGCGAAGGCCTCGTCGCTCCAGGCGCCGGGCTCGGGCTCGAGCCGCGCCCACGAGAGCGAGAGGCGGAACATCGTGCAGCCGAGGCCGCGTGCGAGCTCGACGTCCTCGCGATAGCGATTCCAGAAATCGGTGGCCTTGCCGCGAGGGACTAGCCCACGCACGCGCTCCCACACGTCGCGAATGTCATCGTGCCCGTCGTACGCTTCGCATTGATGGTCGGCAGTCGCGACACCGCAACGCAGCGCATCTGTCACGCGTTCGAAAATGCGTTCGGGTACGTGCCCCTATGCAGTCCCGTCGATCCCTTAGGATTAATAAAAAGCTGCTCTATCTCCGGTTTACGCCACTGAAGATGGCTGGCGTTTTCGCGGTTTGTAGGCATCCTAGTCTTCATGCCACTATCTTCCTCCAAAACACAGCATCGGCGGTCTCCTTTTTACGCGGCACCCTCTGCTACAATGGCGGCGGATTCACTGACGCGGCTTTGCCCCATCGCTCCCTCAATCTCGGTGGAATCACAGCGAAGTGACGGCAGCACCCGCCAAAGGAGCTCAAGAGGTCATCTCAAACGTGAAAGCGCTGCTATTTCTCCTTGAGAACGACCTAGGGTTTTAAACTGCCCCCTCAGCGGCGCCGCGTGAGTATCAGCGGAGAAAGCTCCACATCCCGCCCTCGTCACGAACCCACTCGTCGGAGGGCTGGTCGAGCGTTACGATGTCGCGCACAAATGAGGTCCGAGCGTAAAACGCACGTGACGTGCTACCGTGCCCTGGGCCCTTCGTGCGCGGCTGGATTAGCACTCCCATCCTTCCCGAGAGTGCACTAAAGCCCTCGCTCCTTATGGTTTCACGGATCAGATTGTAGTCTGCTTCGACCTGGCGGTAGACCGCCTCGTCCTCAAGGTCAAATTCATTAACGGAGTAAAGGACTGAGTGCTGTTCAGCTGTGGATTCGAATATCCGAGCGCAAATGACGATCTTACACAGCTTGTTAAAAAGGTGGCTGCTTTGAAAATCTTTATTTAAGACCTCATATGGATCCAGCATCGTGATCGCCATTGTTTCCTTGACGTATAATGTGCCATGGCGGTCGCGCAGAGGAATAATTTTCAGCTCCCAAGATCCGAAATTCGGAGATTGCGCCGAATTTAATGGCAGGCCGAGAATTCTTTCGATAACGTGGCCTGCCCAGCCCTTATTTATCTTACCGTCACGAAATACGGTCACACCGAGCTCTTCGGCCTTTGCGCGTAGGTCGCAGCCGATTAGTCTCGTTAGGCGGGAGACTGCTTCAGTGCGCTCCACTTAGGTATTAGGCGTTAGAGATAAGCCGCGGTTGACTCGCTCGGTTTAACGCGTCTTGTAGCCGCTGCCCCGCAAGTCGCGCATAGCGCCGATCTTTCTCGCAGCCAACGAATGCTCTCGAAAGTCCAAGGCAAGACACTCCTGTGGTCGCCGAACCGGCGAACGGATCGAGAACGACGTTACCGTGGTTCGTCGAGGCGCGTAAGCATCTATCAACCAACGCTACTGGTTTCTGCGTTGGATGTTTTCCAAAGGTCTTTTCATCCACGCCGGGGGCCGCGAGGCGCCATACGTTTTTCATTTGCTTTCCGCCAGCCTCACGACGCATCGAGTCATAATTTAAAGTGTACCGTGCTTTAGATTTTTTTGACGCCTTTGTGGCCCACAAGATCGTTTCCGTAGAGTGCGTAAAGCAGCGGCAGGCGAGGTTCGGGGGCGGGTTCGGCTTTTCCCAAACAATATCGTTGAGGATTCTAAAGCCTTCTTCCAGCATGGCCATCCCGACGCTCAGGTAGACGTGAAGTGTGCCTGTGACCCAAATTGTGCCAGCGGGCTTGAGTACGCGGAAACACTCTCTTAGCCAGTTACGATTAAAGGCATGGTCCAATTCAAGGCCTTGGCTGCGATCCCACTCCCCCTTATTGACTGGTACCATGCGACCCGCGACGCACGTGACACCATCGTTTGAAAGCAGATATGGTGGGTCAGTCCATATACAATCTACCGAGTTGTCGGGAACCGTCTGAAAAAGGTCAAAAGCGTCACCTAGGTATAGGCGGCTTTCGTTATCCGGAGACTCCCATGCAACGGTTAAATCAGCTTTTGCTCGAGGAAGTGCTGCCGACATACTAATGTAGCTTAACTAGGAACAGCGCCAAGAGGTGGCGGGCCTTATTTAGAGAGCTCAACGAGACGGACTTTCCGATCCGCTATTTCGAACGCCGGATCCTTGCGAAGGTCCCGCATGCAAGTCGTTCGCGGCGTCTTGCGAGTTGGCGTGGGCGTCGTCAGGCCGGGGTTGTCCCGTGACAAACCCTCCCAAAGCTGGTCCGTCGTGATAACGACTCCGCGCGCATTTTTTCTCAGCCACTCTTCGGCGGCTTGGGCGAACTTGCTCCTTCGTCCCTGTATCTTCAATAGCAGACCCTTCGTTTGGCTGGCATTCGTGGTTACCCTGGGCGTTATGATGCCACACAGCTCTGCCGGGCGCCTTCTTGATGGCGGGGTTTCTGATTTGCCACAGCTGTCACCCCACCGTCGGGTTCAAAGTTCAACCCCGTTTCTTGAGAGTCTCCATGGCTGGCGCTCTTGAGATGTTGCATACCAGAACCTAGGGCGGTTCAACTTGGTCTTTAGTAACGTCGCACTCTGTCTTAATGTCGCGAAAGAAGTCGACCACGGCAACGAGACCATCCTGTACTCATGCACTGGGGAGCGGACGGCCCTACTCCGGTGTCGTTCGCGACGCCGGCGGCAATCTGTACGGCGTCACCTACGTCGGCGGACCTGCCGGGTGCCTCAACGGATGCGGCACGACCTTCGAGTTGACCAGCGGCAACGCGCTAACCACGCTCTACAACTTCAAAGGAAAGCGCGACGGCGGAAACCCGATCGGCGGCCTCCTCGTGGACGGCGCCCGCGCCCTTTTCGGAACCGCGCAGAACTACGGTAATATCAACTGCAATAAGCGCGGCGGCAACCCGGGCTGCGGCACCGTCTTCAGGCTCGACGCGCCGCATAAATTCCACGTGCTGCACGTGTTCCACGGCAGCCCCGACGGCGCCGTGCCGTCAGAGACGCTGATCCGCGATCGCAAAGGCGATCTCTACGGCACGACGTCATTCGGCGGCGACGACAAGTGCAACAGCGGCGTCGTGTTCGAGAAAGTGGAAAGAACGACGGCGAGGTTCCCTACGGTAGCGTCGCGCGCGACGCCGCGGGCAACCTATACGGCACCACCGTGAGCGGCGGCGTCGGCCCGTGCAATCGCGGCTGCGGAATCGTCTTTAAGCTGAGCCCCGGAGGACGCGCCGGCGGCGCGGGCGAGTAAAAGGGCTTTGTCGCGAGTGTTGCGAGCGAGGGAGGCGGCGCGTTCGAACTCGTCGCGCGCTTCGGTCGTGCGACCGAGCTTGGCGAGCAGATCGGCGCGAACGCTGGGGAGCAGATGGTACGTTCGGAGCGCGGGCTCGTCGCGCAATTCGTCGACGATATCGAGGCCGGCCTGCGGGCCGTACGCCATGCCGACCGCGACGGCGCGATTCAGCTCCACGACCGGCGACGGCGCGGTGTTTGCAAGCGCGCCGTAGAGGGCGGCGATGCGGCGCCAATCGGTTGCGTCGGCCGTCGCGGCGCGGGCGTGGCACGCTGCGATCGCGGCTTGCAACGCGTAGGATCCGAGTCGACAGGCCCAGGGCGCCAAAGGCGTTTCGCTCGCGCGATAGTGCGGCGAGGCCGCGGTGGATCAGCAGGCGGTTCCATTTGCTGCGATCCTGTTCGAGCAGCAGGATCGGCTCACCCGATGGGCCGACGCGCGCCCGCATCCGCGACGCCTGGATTTCCATGAGCGCCACGAGGCCATGGACCTCGCTCTCGCCGGGCATCAGCGCGGCGAGCATGCGTCCGAGGCGCAGCGCGTCCTCGGCGAGCTCGGGGCGCAGCACGTCGTCGCCCACCGTGGCCGCATAGCCTTCGTTGAAGATGAGGTAGATGGTCTCGAGGATCGACGCGAGACGCCGCCGGCGCTCCGAGCCCGACGGGACCTCAAACGGAACGCGCGCCTCCGCAAGCGTCCGCTTCGCGCGCACGATGCGCTGCGCGATCGTCGCTTCCGCCGTGAGAAACGCGCGGGCGATCTCCGCGGTGGTGAGGCCGCCGAGCAACTTGAGCGTCAGCGCGACGTGCGCCTCCTTCGACACGACCGGATGGCACGCCACGAACATGAGGCGCAGCAGATCGTCGTCGATCTCCTCGTACGCCGCGGCAACGTCGGTCTTTGATTCCGCGACCGAGAGCGAGTGCGCGAGCTCTTGGGACTTGCGCGCGAGCGTCTCGTCGCGCCGGATCGCATCGACGGCGCGGCGTTTCGCGATCGTCATCAACCACGCGCCGGGATTGCGCGGAATGCCCTCGTCCGGCCACTGCGAGAGGGCCGCCACGAAGGCATCCTGCGCTAGATCCTCAGCCTTGCCGACGTCGCGCGTCATTCGCGAGAGGCGCGCGATCAGCTTCGGCGATTCGATGCGCCAGACTGCGGCAATCGCTTCGTCGACGCGGTCGGTCACGCGGGAGGCGGGTAGACCTCGTGGAGGTAGCACGTTGCGTCGAGGCCGAGCGTTTCGAGGAAGCGGTTCGTGAGGGCGATCGCGTGATCGCGATCTTTGGCTTCGAGCACGGCGTACCCGCCGACGACCTCCTTCGCTTCGGCGAACGGCCCGTCGGTCACGGCGGTGCGGCCGTTCGTGCGAGTGACTTTGAACTCGATCATGTCGCTGTCGCGCCCCCCGTGTCGACGAGCGTCCCCTCCCGGCGCATAGTCTCGACGAGCTTCGACATGCGCTCCGTCATTCGGGAAGATCGTGCGGGTTGGTTTGCGGGATCGAACGTAAGAATTGAATGAATCTCATTTGAGCTGCTCCCGACGCGCGACTCCGAGGCGCGGATTTCGGGGGTGAGGTTCTCACCGAAATCCTCGGCCTCGAAGATCTGCCGAATCTCGATGACTGCGCCGCCGTCAAACGGCGCGTGGGTGAAGCGCTCGACGATCTCTTCCTTGGATTTGCCCTGCACGATCCAGAAGCCCGCGACGAGCTCCTTCGTTTCCGCAAACGGGCCGTCGATGACCGTCGTGCGGCCGCCGTCGAAGCGCAGCCGCACGCCCTTGGACGATGCCTGCAGCCCCTCGCCCGCGAGCATCACTCCGTCCTTGGCAAGCCCTTCGTTGAACTTGCCCATCTTCGCCAGCATCTCGCTCGACGGCAGCACGCCCGCCTCGCTGTCTTTGTTAGCCTTGACCAGGACCGCAAATCTCATGGGGTTCTCCTTCTGTGAATTTCTAGCGTTCTGCTGATGCGTCGAACGGAGCCTTGAGTTTTCGACACGAGGAGTGCGAAATGACCAAGCAAGTTGCCTTTAAGGAGGAAGCGGGCCGCTTGGCGCCTTACCATGCTAAAAGAGCTTCGTACCCCCAACCGTTGGCGTGAAAGGATTTCTGAATATGAAGAGTTTTCTAATTTCGGCGTTAGGATGTGCGCTTTTGGCCATTGGGCTTTCGGCGGCTCCCCTCCGCTCGACCGCCCAAATGACCACTGCAGCGGCACCCACGCCGGTTCCGATCCCCAAGCCCGACTTCTCGTCGATGAGCTTCCTGGTCGGCACGTGGACATGCACTCAGCCGTTGCGCGGCAAGACGCGCACCGAGACCGATGTGTATGCGATGAGCAACGACGGCATGTGGCTGGTCGACACGGCCACGTCTCCGCCGTTCGATCAGTATCGCACCGTCGCGCAGAACTACACAAATTCGATGACATACGATCCGACGATCAAACAGTGGGTCACGACCTATCAAGACAACTTCGGCGGATACGGACTCGAGCAGACGTCGGGCTGGCAAGGCAACGTCGCCTCTTGGAGCGGCAAAGGTCTGGACGGCTCGAGCGTCAGCGACGTCATCACGAAGGTGAGCGACACCGAGACGAGCGATGCCAGTACCACGACCGATCCGAAAGGCGTGGTTACGAACGTAACCATCTCTTGTAAGAAGTCGAGTTAGCGCGTCCTTCGACACGCGCGCTTCGCGCGCGGCTCAGGATGACACAAACAGAGGGCGCCGCGTTATGTGGCGCCCTTCTCATCGTGCGTCCTTCGCCCTTCGACTTCGCTCGCTGCGCTCAGGATGACAAGGTGGGGGCTGCGCTCACTTCGCTCAGGATGACAAAGTGAGGGGTGCGCACGCACCGGCCGGGGCGGCTTCGCGACGCAAACCGGCACGAACGTGGCGTTCGGCTATCACGAGCGTTTTCCGACCGGCAACGAGCTCTTCGTCAGTTACGGCACGCCGGCGACGTACACCACGCTGGACCGCTTCATCGCCAAATACGTGCTCCACCTCGGCGGCGACGCGGGCACGTAGCGCCGGCATCCGCTCGCGGGGCGTAACAAGAAAAATGTGGCCAAATGACCACATTTTCGATACGGAAATGCTTTGGTAGCTGATCGCGTCTTAGTGCGTGATGGGAGAGTGTTGGGGCGCATCGATGGTGTCGACCGTTGGCCTGATAATCCGGACGGCTCCGGGTTCGATTCCCGGGCGCTCCAGCCGTGATGCATACGCATTGCGTCGGGCGCCTTGATGTGGTAGTCTCGGATCATATCAGGCCGACGGTTACATCGAGCGCCGAGAGGCACCGCAGCAATGCGGCGCCTCTTCTAATTTTTTCGCTCTGCGTGACCTAGCGAGTTGTGGGCCGAGGGCGACGGCGGGGTCTGCCGCCACGCCGAACGAGCTCAGCAGAGGACCGAATTACCTCTAGTTATTTCGGAAGCGCCGTAGCCGCCAGGATTGCTGCCGCCATTGCCAGCTTGTGATCCTGGTTCCAGGGCGGCCCGAGTTCTTTTCGCATTTTGAGAAAGTAGTCGTCGAAGTTCTCGTGCAGCGCCCGGCTCGCTGAACCTAGCACCTTCTTCGCGTCGTACCAGTAGACGGGCCAACCGCGCGCCTCGGCGGCGGAGGCGAGAGCCTGGCGGTACATCACCCAGTCGGCAAGGTTGCGCGCACGGTGGTCCTTGATTCGTTCTGCAATCGTGGGCGGAAGCGGCGGGCAGATGCGCAGTGCGACGCCGAGGACGTGCGGCACCGCCGCCGCCACTCCGTCGAGCGCGCGCACCGCGTGCCTCTCCGCCGAGGCGCGCACCCGCTCGACCAAGGCTACCGCTCTGTCCATCGGGAGCAGCTGGCCTTCGTGGTGATGGGGAAGCCCCGGCAGGCTGTCGTCCACGAGCTCGACGCGGCGCCGGTCGAGGAGCGTCCCGTCGCGCGCCACCGTCACCAGTATCGCCCAACCGCCGTGATCCGATATGCCGATGATGCCGCCATCCTTTGACATGCGCGGTCCTTCGACTCCGCTCCACTTCGCCATGCTAGTGTCGCTTCGCTCAGGATGACAAAGGGGGCCGCGGCATGAACCGGTACGCCGATGAGGATCGTCGCGTACGTCGCCTTGCTCGCAATCATCGGCGCGGCGGGAGGGTCGGCGCCGAACGTGTTGCCCAACGGCTGGGTGCTGAACCCACCGACCGGTGCCGTCGTGCGAACGGGGACGATGCCGCAGGGCGCGGCGCTCGCGCCGGACCGCGCCACGCTCGCCGTCGTTGAGTCGGGCTTCAATCCGCCCGACCTCGCGCTCTACGCGACGAGCGACCTGCACCTCGTGCGGCGCGTCGCGTTGGCCGGCGCCTTCGGCCGCCCAGTGTGGACGCCGCGCGGCATCTTGGTCGCCGGCGCCAACGCCGATGCAATCTTCGCCATCGATCCTTCGAGCGGCAGCGTGCGCGCGATTCATCTTGGGCGCGGCACGTACCCGGTGGCGGTCGCGGCGCGGGGCGGAGTCGTGGCCGTGGCGACCGATCTCGACGGATCGGTGCGCGTCGGTACGCTCGACGGCCTGCGCGCGGCGCGCCGCATTCCCGTCGGGGCGCATCCCGGCAACATGGCGTTTTCGAGCGACGGCGGCGCGCTGTTCGTCACGGTGAAGTCCGGCCGTTACATTGCGCGCGTGAACGTGCACGACGGGGCGGTGCGGCGAATCCCCACCGATCTGCATCCCAGCGACGTGCTCGTCGCGGGCCATCGCCTCTACGTCGCGCAGGCCGACGCCGACACCGTCGCGGAGTACGACGTCGCGAGCCTGCGGCGGCTGTCGGACGTGTTCGTCGGAACGGTGGCGGGCACGATCGGGTCCTCGCCCAACTCGCTCGCCGCGCAGGGCGACTCGGTCTTCGTGACGCTCGGCGCCGCGAACGAGGTCGCCGTGCTGCGCAACGGCAGTGTCGCCGCACGCCTGGGCGCGGGCTGGTATCCGACCGCCGCCGTCGCCGTCGGCGATCGCCTCTTCGTGATCGACGGCAAGGGCGAGGGCACGAAGCCGAACCCCGACTTCGACGTGTTTAGCCGCAGTAACCGCGGCTACATCGGCGCGACGCAGTTCGGCTCGATTCGCCAGATTTCGCTGAGCGCCGGCGCGCCGCCCAACCCGCAGGGCGCGCAGGGTCTCGGCATGCGCCCGGCCGATACGATCGTGCATGCGAACGGGCCGATCCGCCACGTGTTCTTCATCCTCAAAGAGAACCGGACGTACGACCAGATCCTTGGCGACATGCCGCAGGGCAACGGCGACCCGCATCTCGCGTTCTTCGGGGCGCGCGTCACGCCGAACCAGCACGCGCTCGCGCAGCGCTTCGGGCTGTTCGATGACTTCTACACCAGCGGCGAGGTGAGCGATGCCGGTCACAACTGGGCCGACGGCGCCTTCGCCAACGACTACGTCGAGCGCACCTGGCCGCCCGCCTACGGCGACCGCGACAACCACGACGACACGGTTACCGGCACCGGTGCAGGCGTGGCCGCCGGCGGTTACATCTGGGACGCCGCGCGCCGCGCGGGCGTGACGTTCCGCGACTACGGCGAGATGGCTTTGATGCAGCCGCTCGAAGGGCACGTCCCCGTGACTGCGCCGAGCCTGGGCGATCGCTTCGACCCGCGCTATGTCGGCTGGAACCTTGACTACAGCGACCTCGACCGGTACCGCGAGTGGAAGCGCGAGTTCGACGCTTTCGTCGCGACCAACTCCGTGCCGCAGTTCGAATTCATGTGGCTGCCCAACGACCACACCGCGGGCATTCGCCCCGGCAAGCTAACGCCTGCGGCCTATATCGCGCAGAACGACTACGCCGTGGGGCTGATCGTCTCGGCGATATCGCACTCCAGCATCTGGGGCTCGTCGGCGATCTTCATCACCGAGGACGACGCGCAGGACGGCGCCGATCACGTGAGCGATCAGCGCTCGACGCTGTATCTCGCGTCGCCCTACGCGCGCGGCGGAGTGATTCACGAGCACTACTCAACCGTCAGCGTGCTGCGCACGATCGAGGCGCTGCTCGGCATGCAGCCGCTCTCGAACTACGACGCGACCGCGCTGCCGCTGTACGCCGCCTTCGGCGCCACGCCGAACCTCGCGCCGTTCGACGCGACCCCGCCGCAGATCGACGTGCACGCGCGTAACGCGCGCACCGCCTACGGCGCCGCCGATCAGCGAGCGCCTCGACTTCAGCCGCCCCGACGCCAACCCGCCGGGCGTGCTCGCGCGCCTGCTCTACGACGAGGTGAAAGTTTCACAATGAGCACGAAAACGATGCGGGCCGCCGTCGTGCCGTCCGCGCAAGATCACCGGCTGGAGATGCGCGACCTCGCCGTCCCGGAGCCCGGCCCGGGGCAGGTGCGCGTCAAGGTCGAGGCGTCGGGCGTCTGCCACAGCGACGCCGTCACCGTCTACAGCGTCTATCCCAACATCTCGTATCCGCGCGTGCCAGGCCACGAGATCGCCGGCCGGATCGACGCGCTCGGGCCTCAGACGACCGGATGGAGCGTGGGCGATCGCGTCGGCGTCGGCTGGCACGGCGGCCACGACGGCACATGCGACCGGTGCCGCCGCGGCGATTTCATCACGTGCCGCAATCTGATCGTGCCGGGCATTGGGCCGACGGCGGCCACGCGGAGTACGTCGTCGTCGGGAGCCAATGCGCTCGCGCGCGTCCCCGACGAGCTGACCGCGGAGGAGGCCGCGCCGCTGATGTGCGCCGGCATCACGACGTTCAACTCGCTGCGCCACAGCCCGGCGCGTGCCGGCGACGTGGTCGCGATCCTCGGCATCGGCGGCCTTGGGCACCTGGGCGTGCAGTTCGCGAGCAAGATGGGCTTTCGCACCGTCGCGATCGCGCGTGGGGGCGATAAAGAGCAGTTCGCGCGGTCGCTCGGCGCGATGCACTACATCGACAGCGCCGCGGCCGACGTCGGAGGGGAGCTGCAAAGGCTCGGCGGCGCGAAGGTCGTGCTCTCGACGGTCACCGTCGCTTCCGCGATGGAACCGGCGCTGAGCGGGCTCGACTACGACGGGCAGCTGCTCGCCGTCGGCGCGGGAGCCGACAAACTCCCGGTCGACACGACGGCAAACATCGGCAAGCGCAGCTCGGTCAGGTCGTGGGCGTCGGGCACGTGCGCCGACTCCGAGGACACGCTGCGCTTCGCCGTGCAGACCGGCGTGCGCGCGATGATCGAAACCTTCCCGCTCGAGCGCGCTGCGGAAGCCTTCGAGCGGCAGATGAGCGGTAATGCGCGCTTCCGCGTCGTGCTCGTACCGTAATAGGAGGAAGCTATGTCGCAGCTAAGATACGGCGATCGCGTCACGATCCAGAACCTCGGGATCGAGGGCGAGGTGATCGAGGTCGACACCCGTTCTGTGGTCGTGCGCTACAAGAAGGCCGACGGCGAGCTCGTCGAGCACCGCTTCAGGCCGGACGACCTGCGGTACATTCCCAAACCGCAGCTGGAATAACTGGGAGGCTAGCTTTTACGGCACATCGGCTGGGTCGGCGTCGGTGGTTCCATAGCTAAGTGAACCTCCCACGTCTTTCCTTTGGAATGCACTTCGAACGTGTGCTGTATCGGCAGGCTAAAGCTCGCCTCTGCCGTGCATTTGTACATCGTCGTTCCTTTGCACGTCGACCGACGGCGCTCATCTGCTCGACGATGAAGGATCGGTTTAGCCCCGTTGTTATCGCATACGTCTGAATACGCGCCGCATCGCATGATTGCGGCAGCGTTACGTACGCATGGATGACGAACGTCGACTTGCTGTTAATCCCTGCGCTGACGGTCGTCGCCGTTGCAGGCTGCCACGAAGGGGCGGCCGTCGCGATCGAAGGTGGAAGAACGAGCAGCACAGCCGCTGCTAGACCAAGATGCCGCATAGTAATAAAGCCTCCTCGCTAGGACGCTTTATCGGGAACGAACCGCCTACCCCCTTTTTGCCCTGCGCGGAGCCGGCGGGCGTGCGGCTGTCGCTGCCGCCCTCGAACGCGCCGGTTTTCGGATCGACGACGATGATCTGCGCCGAGCCCCAGCGCGCGCGGCGGCGCAGCGCGTAGCCCATTGCGCGCAGCTGCCGCGCCGTCGCGTCCGAGAACGCGTTGGACTCGTACTGCAGTTCGTCGGGCAGCCACTGCATGTGCGTGCGCGGCGCGTCCACCGCGGCCTGCGCGCTCATGCCGTAGACCAGCACGTTGAGGATCGTCGCCAGCACGATCGTGATGATGCGCGACCCGCCCGGGCTGCCGGTCACCATGCGCAACGCGCCGTTCTGCGTTACGATCGCCGGCGCCATCGACGACAGCGGCCGCTTTCCGGGCGCGATCTCGTTGCGGACGCCCTGCACGAGTCCATACAGGTTCGGGACGCCCGGTTTGGCCGTGAAGTCGTCCATCTCGTCGTTAAGCAGAAACCCCGTGTCGCCGGCGACGACTTCGGCGCCGAACGAGTCGTTGATCGTGTAGGTCACCGCGACCGCGTTCCCCCAGCGGTCCACGATCGAGTAGTGGGTCGTGTCTGGGCTCTCGCTCGCGGGCGGGCCGAGGCCGGGATGCACGTCGGCCGACGGCGTCGCGCGGTCGGGCAGGATCTTTGCGCGCAGCTTCGCCGCATAGGCCGGCGCGAGCAGCTGCGCGACGGGGTTGCTCACGAAGTCCGGGTCGCCGAGATAGGCGTTGCGGTCGGCGTACGCCAGGCGCTCCGCCTCGGTCAAATAGTGGATCGTGCGTGCGCTCTGCCGGCCCCAGAGTCCGAGCGGATACGGCGCGACGATGTTGAGGATCTCGCACAGCGTCACGCCGCCCGAGCTCGGCGGCGGCGCCGACGCGATGTCGTAACCGTGGAAGCTGCAATGCAGCGGCGCGCGCTCCTCGACGCGATAGCTCGCGAAGTCGTGCAGCGTGAGAATCCCGCCGTGCGCGTGGCTCGCCGCGACGACCGCGTGCGCGATCGGCCCGCGGTAGAACGCGTTGGGCCCATCGCGGGCGATGAGCGCGAGCGTGCGCGCGAGCTGCGGCTGTGAGTAGCGTGCGCCGGCGCGCTCGCCCGATCCGGGCCACAGCTCGTCGCCGGGCCCGACGACGAAGCCGTCGCGCGCGAGCGCGATCGCCGGCGCGAGCAGCCGCGCGCGCGACATCGTTCCGAACTCGCGCCGTGCGGTCTCCAATCCGGCCACCGTCCCCGGCACGCCGACCGCGAGCCAGCCCTTCGTCGACGCCGACGGCCGCACGTTGCCGTGCGCGTCGAGATACATCGAGGCCGTCGCGCGCTCGGGCGCCGTCTCGCGAAAGTCGATGAAGCGCTCACGCCCGCGGTGCAGGCGGATCAACATGAAGCCGCCGCCGCCGATGTTGCCGCAGCACGGGTCCGTCACCGCGAGCGCGTAACCGACGGCCACCGCCGCATCCACGGCGTTGCCGCCCGCGCGCAACACGTCGACGCCGACCTGCGTCGCGTCGTGTTGCGCGGTGACGACCATCGCGTGGGAGGGTGGGGCCGCGGCGCCGCCCAGCAGCGCCGCAGCGAGAACTGCTACTGCTTTGTGCAGCTTCCTTTGCCCGTCATGGGCTTGCCCTTCTCGGTCCAGTTGTCGGTCCAGTTCCATGAAGTCGAGGTGAACGTGTACGCCGTCTTATCGTGGGTGGGATCGGGCGGATAGGCGCTCAAGACCGTAAACGATGTGGCGCTCGGCGACGCCTTCGCGATGCCGACGCCCCAGCCGCCGCCCGGCAGCGTGTTGCCGCCGAAGCCGACATATTGACCCTTCTTGCTGTCGTATCCGACCAGCGTGGCGCTTTCGTGCGCCGGCGTGGTGCCGTACGCGCCGTCCTTCGACGTGATGAGGACCCAGTTGGCGTTCTGGCTCGTAACCGTCAGCGTCGAGGTCTGAGTGCCTTTCGGGCCGTAAAAGGTGCAGCTCCAGGATCCCTGCATCATCGTCAGGATCACGGGCTGCGGCGCGGCCGCGCGGGCGAGCGCGATCGTGCCGCCGGCGGCGAGGCTCGCTATGCAAATAGCATACAGAGAACTCCGAGAAAAGCTCATACTAGCTCCTTTCTAGGGCAAGATAGCGTGGCGTTTACCAAACGACGCCAGGCATCCTCGCAGGTCGCCATGGTTAGCCGGAACGGGTTTGCGTCACCCGCCGCCAGGATGTACCACGCCGTGGCGCCGACGTGGAGCGACGCGTAGTGATTATGGCGCGCATCGGGTGGGGGCGCGGGTGGGTTGTGCTCGTCATGGCAACGAGCAGCCCGATCAAGACCGTCGTCATCATCGTCAAAGAGAATCACACGTACGACAATTACTTCGGAACGTTTCCGGGCGGCAACGGCGACGCGACGCTGCCGCAGGCGCCGAATCCGCCCCGATCTGATCCGAATCACACGCACGAGGCATGGCTGAAGCGCAAGACGAGCGCCGTTAAGCTCGGCTATAAAGAGGCCGACATTCCGGAGTATTTTGCGTACGCGCGGCAGTTCACGCTGTGCGACAACTACTTCACCGCAGTCGCCGGCCCATCGACGCCCAACCACCTCATGCTCGTCACCGCCGACTCGCCGGTGATCGACAATCCGCCGTCGTCCGCGGGCCCGTACGACCTGCCCTCGCTGCCGGATCTGCTCGACGCCGCCGGCCTCAGGTGGGGCAGTTACACGACCGGCTATCCGTTCACGTTGATCACGAAGCTCGGCAGGCGAAACATGAAGCCGCAGAGCGACTTCGCCGGCGATGCCGCCGGCGGCCGGCTGCCCAACGTTTCGTGGATCTACGGGCCGTCAGGCCTCGATGAACACCCGACCGCCAACGTGACGACCGGCATGAACTGGACCGCCGGCCTCGTGAACGCCGTCGCGCAGGGCCCGCAGTGGGCGAACAGCGCGATCTTCATCACCTGGGACGACTGGGGCGGCTGGGTGGATCACGTCGATCCGCCGCAGCTCGAGACCTGGACCGACGGCACGCAGTTCTACCCGGGCGGCCGCGTCGGTTGCCTCGTGCTGAGCCCGTACGCCAAGCGCGGCTACATCTCGCATGCGCAACACACGCACGTGAGCCTCGTGAAGTTCTGCGAGGTGACGTTTGGGCTGAGCGCAATCAACGCGCGCGATGCGGCGTCGGACGGGATGGAGGACTGTTTCGACTTCTCCAGCCCGCCCAATCTCACGCCGCCGCGGTAGCGCTCTACATCGCCGTGAGCGTCAGCGTCTCCGTGTTCAGCTGATAGTTGCCGGCCTGAACGAGGTTGTTCGGGTTGGCGCAGATCACGCTGTTCTGCGGACCGTACACGACCACGAGACCTGACGGTCCGCACTGCACCTGCACGAGCTGGTAGTTCGAGAGGAACGTCGCGCCCGGGCTGCTCGGCGCCACCTGGTACGAGTTGTACGTGGTGTTGTTCGACACGATCGAACCATACACGGCCGCCGACGTCACGCCGATCGCCATCGCACCCCAGAAGCCACCGCCCCAATAGCCATAGGCCGGGGCCCAAGCCACACCGCGATTCCAGCCCCACGCCGTGTTGTTGGCGTAGACCGGATTGCGGATCACAGTGTTGCCGCTCACGTTCACGTTGCGGTTGACCGTGTTGTTGTTGAAGTTGTTGCGGTTGACGTTGCCGTTGTTGACGTTGCCGTTGCCGCGGTTCCCGTTGTTAACGTTGCCGTTGCCGCGGTTCCCGTTGTTAACGTTGCCGTTGCCGCGGTTGCCGTTGTTGACGTTGCCGTTGCCACGGTTGCCGTTGTTGACGTTGCCGTTGCCCCGGTTTCCGCCGGAGACGTTGCCGCGGTTGCCGCCTTGGGGCGCGCGACCCGTGTCGCTGCCCAGGTTGAAGCCTCCGCCCCCGCCTCCGCCGCCGGATGGACGGGCGCCGCCGCCACCGCCGCCGGATGGACGGGCGCCGCCGCCGCCTCCGCGCATGCCGCCGCCACCACCGCCGCCGCGCGCTCCGCCGCCGCCGCCGCCGCCCCCCGGCCGTGCCGACGCGAGCGCCGGCTGCAGCGCGAACAGAAGAACGAGTAAAACGCTAAGATATCTCATCACTTCACCACCTTGTCGATCGAGCCGACCAGGTTCACATACGTTCCGCGCACGGTAGTAAACGAGCTCACGATGCCTTTGGCCGGCACTTTCATCGTCGAGCGTGTCAGCGTCTGCGGGTCATTCGTCATGTTGACGTAGACAGTTCCGTTGCGAAAGTCGAGCGAACTGGTCTTGCCGGCCTGAACGAGCGTCGCGCTCGTCACGAAGCAAACCAGCACCGCGCCTTGGTATGCGCACGCCGCGCGATGGATCACGAGCGTGCCCTTGCCGTCCTGCGACGTCACGAACAGCGCGTCGTGGATGATCTTGATCACGACGTTGCGGTAGGTACTGCGCGCACCGTTGGCCTGCTGGATCGTCACTGTGCCCATCGCTTGGGCCGGCGTCTCGGTTAGGCCCGCGCCCACGGCCAGCGCCAGAAGCGCCGCGATGGGGCCGAAAAAGCGTAGTTTCATGGCAAATTTCCTTCGGAGCCTCGCCAGCTACAAGGGAGGCCCGCTCAAATTTTCGGCGGCGCGCGGCAGCCTACTGCCGGGGCACGGCGCTGGGCCCTTCAACCGGGTGTTTTAACACTTTCTTCATGGATGGGCGCTAGGCTCGACTCACGGCCTGAGGGGTCGCGTCACGGCGAGGTGGCAGTGTCTGGGGGATACCGAGCGAGCGCCGCGGCACCTCAGCCGTCCTTCGACTACGGCGCTTCGCGCCTTCGCTCAGGATGACAGTGAGGGTTACGGAGACTGTCTGATGTATGTCGAGCGCGTGCCGAAGAGGGCCGCGAAGTCGGTGGCGGTCATGCCGCTCTTGATGCGCCGGCGCGTCAGCTCGTACGGCGACTGCGCGTCGGTTTGGAAGCGCGGATCCGTGGTGAATCCGAAGATGAGTCCGGCCCGCTGTTCGAGCGCGATCGTCTCAGAGTCGAACGCCCCGCTCGGATACGCGTAGGCGAGCACGCCGGAATGCAAGTGCGCGCTAAGAACCGTAACACAGCGATCGATCTGATAGCTCTGCGCCGACGCGTCGAGCTCCGACAGGTCGACGTGCGTCACGCCGTGACAGCCGATCGACATCCCGGCGCGCGCCATCGTCTCGATTTCGTCCCAGCTCATGTGGCGCGGCGTTCCGATCGTCCCCACGTTCACGAAGAACGTCGCCACCTCGCCGTAGCGCTGCAAGATCGGAAACGCGTAGCTAAATTGATCGACGTAGCCGTCGTCGAAGGTGATCAACACATCGTGCGCGACCGAGCGGTGCTCGAGCAGGTCACGCTGCAGCTCCGCGATGCCGACCGTGTGCAGCCTCTGGTCGTGCAGGTACTGCAGCTCCGCTGCGAACTGCGCCGGCGAGACGGTCAGCGCTTGGGAGATATAGTCGCTGGGCGCGCTCACGTCGACCCGGTGATACATCAGCACCGTCGGAAATGCGAGCAAAACCGCGAGCAACATGCCCATCAAAAAGCCTTCTACGGGAGCGGTTATTCGACCCGCAGTGGGGCCTGTTCGACCCGTTTCACGCCCGCGGTGTTGCGGGCGATGATGTCGAGCTCGTAGGAATGGCGGCGCGAAAAGGGCGGCACCTCGAGGATGCGGGTGTGGAAGCGGTAGAGCCCTGGGGCCACGTGCGCGGTGTTGATCGAGAACGCCGCCGTCCGCACCTCAACGGAGGCGACGTTGGTGCTCACCACAATCGAGCCGTCGAACCACATCCCGGGGTGCAGGGTCAGCGTCGGAAGCCATATGGCGACGATCTGGGGCGGGGCCTCGGGCCTGGCGACCGGGGGCCTCGGCCACGCGTTTGGTTTCTTAGGGCCGACGAAGAGGTTCGACGGAATCGAAACGGCCTGGGGCGAACAAGCAGCGACCACGATTACGAGCGCCCCCGATAGCAAGCGTTTGAGGGCGCCGTGAAAAGGGTATCGTGGCACGCTTAAGGATGACCGGCCAAACATGGACTTGATGGAATCGCTTTCCCCTCCGAAAGAAGCCGAGCCTTCTGCATCCCGCATCGATTTCGTCATCGAGCCGCAGGGCTTAGCCACGCGGCTGGATTGGCTAATAGCGGTGGCGGGCGTCTGGATCGTCACCGGGCTCTTCATCGACGCGCATCAGCACCTCTTTCTCGCCGTCGAATCGTTCTTCAACCCGTGGCACATGACGATGTACAGCGGCGCCGTGTTTGCCGCGCTCGTGCTGTGCGCGTCGATCCTCGGGAATTATCGCGACAGCGGCTCGTTCTGGAAGGCGATTCCGTCAGGCTATTCGCTGAGCGTCGTCGGCGTCGCCGCGCTGCTCGCCGGCGGCGCGCTGGACTTCGTCTGGCATTCCATCTACGGGTTCGAGCATCAACTCGATCTGCTGTTGAGCCCGCCGCACCTGTTCTTGCTCACCGGTCTGTTCTTCCTGATCACCGGGCCGGTGCGCAGCGCGATGCGCCGCCCGAACGCGCCGAATCTCTTCGAGCAGTTGCCGATGCTCATCTCCCTCGGACTCGCGATCGAGATCGTTCAGTTCGTCACGCAGTTCGCGTTCTATCCCGAGGCCCTGCGGCGCGATCATCCGCTCCCGCAGAGCGCCTTCGCGCGCGAGCAGTTCGTGCTCTCGGTGCTGCTGTATTACCGCCAGGCGCTCGAGCTGTCGATCGTGTTGTGGCAGAGCCTGCTGCTCTCCGCGGCGGTGCTGTACGTGACGCTCCGCAAGCGGCTGCACTTCGGCGCGCTCGTGGTGCTGTGCGTCGCCGCGAAGCTGTGGATCGGCGGCGAGCTCTCCAGCGATCGCATGGAGCTGCTGCTGATCGTGCTCGCGTCGGTCGCAGCCGGCCTCGCCGGCGAGGCGATCGTTGCGTATCTGAAGCCCTCGGCGCGCCGGCCAAATGCGTTCCGTCTGCTCGGATTCGTCGTCCCGGCTGCGTACTTCGCGGCCTATTTTGCCTTCGCCGTCCCGATGTTCGGCGGCACGTGGTGGGACGCTAGCCTCGTCTTCGGCTCGATCGCCGCGTCGGGGCTCGTCGGGCTGTGCGTCAGCCAGCTCTTGCTCGCGGGAGCGCAAACGAACTCCGCGACTGCATGAGGCTCTATCCAAGCGCATACATCATCGCGCTTGCGACGGCCGCCCTGCACCTCGCCTTCTGCCACCGCTTCGGCTACTACCGCGACGAGCTGTACTTCATCGACTGCGCCAAGCATCTGTCGTGGGGCTACGTCGACCAGCCGCCGCTCGTCCCGTTCTACACCTGGCTGACCGCGCCGCTCGGCTACGCGGTGTGGGCGCTGCGCTTCCTGCCCGGCGTGCTCTCGGGCGTCACCGTGCTGCTCGGCTGCGCGATCGCGCGCGAGCTCGGCGGCCGCGGCTTCGCGCAGACGCTAACGGCGCTGGTGATCGCGCTCGCCCCGGGATTGATCGGCATCGCGTACGGCCTGTCGACCGAGATGCTCTCGCCGGCCGCGTGGACCGCGCTGATCTATCTCACCGTACGCCTGGTCAACACGCGGGACCACCGCCTCTACATCCCGATCGCGCTCGTCGTTACCGTCGCGATGTACTCGAAGTACTCGATCGCCGGCTGCGCGATCGCGCTGGCGATAGGATTGCTGATCACGGGTCACGCGCAGCTGCTGCGCTCGCGCCGGCTCGCGCTTGGCGTCGCGCTGGTCGTCGTGTTGCTGCTGCCCAACGCGATCTGGCAGATCGCGCACGGCCTGCCGATGCTCGAGGTGATCCACAACGATCAGCTCAATCGCCACGCGCTCCGCAACGGCATGGCCGACGAATCGCGCTACCGCTCGATCAACGCGCTGTACATGTTCGGCCTGCAGTTCGCGTACAACAACCCGCTGTTCGCGCCGGTGTGGGTCTGGGGCTTAGTCTGGCTATGGAAAGAGCGCCAGTATCGCTTCGTATGCGTTGCGTATCTGCTGCTGCTCGGGGTCCTGATCTGGACGATCGGGCGCGGTTACTACATCCAGGGCATGTATCCGGCGCTGTTCGCGGCGGGCGGAGTGGCCATCGAGCGCGCGCTGGCGGCGCGGCCGCAGTGGCTGCGGCCCGCTCTGCTCGCCGCCGCGTTCGTCGCGGGGCTGCCGATGTTTCCGCTCTCGCTTCCGGTGCTGCCGCTGCCCGCGTACATGGGCTACGAACGTGCGATCGGGCTGAGCCGGCCGGCGCCGCCCGACGGCACGAGCCACCTGATCAACCCGATGTTCGCGGATCAGCTGGGCTGGAAGGCGATGACGCAGACAGTGGCGGGCGCATACTGGTCGCTACCGCCGGCGCAGCGGCGCATCACCGCCGTCTTCGCCGACCGCTACGCGTACGCCGGCGCCCTCGACTATTACGGCCCGCGCTACGGGCTGCCGACGGTCATCAGTCCGAACAACCAGTACTACCTGTGGGGAACGCGCGGCTACAGCGGGCAGTCGATGCTGGCCGTCGGCGCAACGGATTACTACCTGTTGCTGCACTGGTTCGGCAGCGTGCAACAGATCGCGGTCTACCGCAACGATTACCGCTGGATGCTCGAGGGGCCGCTGCCGATTTACATCTGCACGCGACCGCGCGTGCCGCTCGCCGCGATGTGGCCGGCGTTCAAGTACTACGGCTTATAAAGAAGAGGAAACGCCGCCGTTCGGGTAAGACCTAGCCGTATGGAAAACGTGCACGCTGAACGCTCCGCCGGCTGGTCCGTCCTGTGCTACGTCGGCGTCCTGCTCGTCGCGACGCTGCTCAACAACGGCATGCCCGGGGTCGACGTCCGGCCCGCGACGGCGGCCCTGCTGATCGACGCGCACCGCTTCGGCCTGCTCCTGGGCGCCTGGCTGACCTTTCCGGCCGCGGCCTTCTTCCTGTGGTTTCTCGTCGGTCTGCGCAGCTATCTGAGCAACGCGCCGGGACGCCAGGAGGGGCTGCCGACGTTGGCGATGATCGCCGGCGTCGTGATGGTCGCCGGATCGCTGCTGGCGGCGGCGCTCGAGAGCGCCGCGCTCTACGCCCCTCCCGACGTGTTCGCGCACGGCGGGCTCGCCGGCGTCTACGACGCCTTCATCCTCACGCAGGGCGGCCTCGGCTACGGCGCCGTGGCGATCTTCATCTTCGCCGCCGCGCACAGCATGCGCCGGCACGAGTCCGCGCCGGGCTGGCTCGCGGCGCTCGGCTATATCGCGGCGCTCGGCTCGGCGATCGCGACGTTTTCGATCTTCTTCACTGCGACGGACTCGTTCATGGCGCCCGGCCAGCAGGGGCCCGGCGTGTTCGGCGCGATCCCGGCCGCGATCTGGCTGGTGTGCACCGGCATCGTCATGATTCAGAGTAGGCGCGGCGCCGCGTCGGCCAGCACGTCGGCCGCATCGTAGTTCGCGTTATTCACGCGCGTCGACACCTCGCGCACCGTCATCAACGCCGGATCCAACGGCGTCAAGAGCGATCCGGCGACCTCCGGCGGCAGCGGCTCCGGTTCGAGCCAGAGCGCTACTTTATCGCCGGTCAGCATGACCGGCATGCGATCGTGAACCGGCGCGACGACCGCGTTGGGCTCGCACGTCACGATGTCGCACGCCGCCGTGCCGTTGAGCGGTTCCCATAACCCGGCGAACGCGAACGGCTCGCCCGAGCGCAGCGTGTAATAGTAGGGCCGGCGGTCCTTCCATTCGTAGAAGCCGTCGGCGAACTCGACGCAGCGCCGCCGGACGGGATTGCGCCGCGCGAGAATCGATTCCGCCCGGATGTTGATGCGCCCGCGCACGCCCCAGCGCAGCGCCTCGACGGTGTCGCGCCCGTCGTTGCGCACGCCGAGCACCTCTTGCGTGGGCGCGATGTTGTAGCGCGGCAGCCCGGTCTCACTGAACTCGCGCAGCTCCGGAAACTTGAGGTTGGGAAATGCTGCCTGCAGCGCCCCGGGCTTGGTCAACGTGAATCTCCCGCACATGGCGGGCCCTGTTTCAGCCCCCCGCGAGGCATCCCCCTGCCCTGGCGCGCCCGGTTGTGGCATAATGGGGGCGCTTCCCGAAGCCTTTCGGACGAGGAGAAATACCGTGTATCGACGTTGGTTTTTGGCATGTGTCGCCGCCGCGCTGGCATACTCGCCGGCCACCGCTCTCGCGCAGCAAGCCGGCGCGCGTCCCAGCATCGCCGTCCTGGACTTCGGCACGAACGGCCTCACCTCGAGCTGGTACGGCTCGTTCCAGCCGGGCGTGGCGCTCAGCGATCTGCTCACCGACCGCATGGTGAACGAGGGCCGCTTCAACGTGCTCGATCGCACGCATCTCAGCTCGACGCTCGGCGAGCACCAGCTGGCGGCGAGCGGCGAGGTCGATCCGCAGACCGCGATCACGGCGGGCAAGATGACCGGTGCGCGCTATCTCGTGACCGGAAACATTCTGCAGCTCGATCAGACCGGGCAGAGCGGCGCAAATGCCGGAAGCTTCCTGCCGTGGCCGTACTCGGCGGCCGCCGGCAGCGTCAACACGCATCGTGTGACGATCAAGGTCGCCGTGCGCGTGATCGACGCGCGAACCGGACAGATCGTTCAGAGCTTCTCCGACGAGGAGACGCGCTCGGGCACGTCCTGGAACGCCGGCGGCTTCACCGGCGGGACCTGGGGCTCGTACAGCAACGAGCAGTTCGTCAACAGCGACATGGGGCACCTCATCGACGACGAGGCCGGCAAGATCGTCGCCTCGATCGATCCGAGCCGCTTCAACTCCGGTCCGGTCGCACCGACGCTGACCGGGCACATCGCCGCGATCGACGGACACAACGTCATCATCGACATCGGCTCCAACTACGGCGTCCAGCCGGGTCAGCAGTTCGACATCGTCATGAGCAAGTCGCTCGTAGACCCCACGACGCATCAGGTGCTGCACGTCAACGAGAACATCGGCAAGCTGCAGATCGACACCGTCAGCTCCAACGCCTCGGTCGGCCACGTGATCTCCGGCCGCGCCGCGGTCCGCGTCACGGTAACGTCGTCACCGTGATGAGGGTTGTAATCGCGGTTGCGATGCTCGCTGGGCGCGCTCGGTGCAACCGCTGGGTCGCGCAGCGACCCGATGACGTCGCTGCGCTTCCTGGTGGGCAACTGGACCTGTACATATCATCAGGGCCCGGCGGAGCGTCACGTACAAGGCGACGTTCGAGTACGCCATGGCCGGCAACTGGCTGCGCGAGCGGGACGTCTGGACCGGCGGCGGCGGCGACGAGGCGCTGTTCACGTATCAGCCCAAGCAACACGCGTGGATCGTCGTCGTCGTCGAGCCCGACCGCAGCGCCACTCTGTTCAAAGGCACCGGCCCGCCGGCGCACGTCGTCTATCGCGGCATCTATCCCGATACGAGCATGAGCGAGCACATCGACCACACGTCGCCTACGCAGTACACGATCCACTTCTCGCAAACGGCGAAGGGCAAGACGACCACCTCTAACGACGTCTGCACCCGAACCTAAGTGCCGGTGACGCGGGCGACGACGCGCTCGACCTTCACCACGCGCGTCTTCGTCCAGCGGTCGTGCAAGAGAACGCGGCGCCAGATGAAGCTCAGCGGCACGATCGCCCACCACACGAAGAAGACGATGAGGTAGCGCGCGATCGTGCGTCCGATGCCGGGCTTGCGAAAGTCGGTGGTGACGACGCGCAGCCCGGCGATCATCATGCCGAAGGTTTGTCCGGCGAAGATCACGAGCACCGCGAGATAGAATGGGAACCAGAAGAAAAAGCCCAGCCGCCGAACGAAGGCCCCGAAGAACCCCGCGACGGCGTCGAGCGAGAGCGGCTGTTCCGTGTTGCCGGATTTGAGCGCGAGCCCCGAGTCGTTGAGCACGATGGGCCCGATCTGCGCCTCGTCGCTCGAGGTCGCCTGGGGCTTCGGGGATGAGGCAGCGCGCGCCGGCGACACCGAAACGCTCGTGTTCCCGGCGTGGGTGCCGCCGGCGATGCTGCCGCCGAACGACGTGATGATCGCGCTGACGACGACCGCGTCGATACCCCACGCGGCGAAGCGCCGCCACCAGCCGGCGCAGTCGCGCGTCGCGACGGTGGTCTGACCCGGCGCGGCCAGCGCCGGCGGCTCGTCGCTGCGCTCGCGCAGAAACCACGCCTCGGCGTTCGCGTAGCGCTGCGTCACTTCAAAGGCGCGCAGCGACGCGATCCGCCGCGTCGCGTACGGCTCGCTGCTCAGCCACTCGCCCCAGCGCAGCACCGAATCGCTCTGCACCTCCGCGTCCTGCTGTGCGAACTTCTCGTAATCGACCATGCGGCCGAACGAGTGAAACGCCGCCATGCCCATCGCGCGGATCGCGGCGTCGACCGAGCCGCAGCACAACAATCCGACCTTGTCGCAGGTGAGCGCGCAGCGGCGCAGCCAGGCGCCGAAGATCAGCGAGATCAGCGGATTTTCGTTGCCGTTGACGCTCAGCAGCGAATGAAAGCGCGTGTGGCCGGCCGCGATGTGGCCGAGCTCGCGACCGATCATGAAGGCCAGCTCATCGTCGGCGAAAAGCTCGATCCAGTGGCTCGAGAGCACGAGCGCGTACGGCTCGCCGAAGCCGAGCGCGACGACCGGAACGAAGTTGTCCTCGCGCACGAAGACGAACGGCATCGGAATTTCCAGCGCTGCGCACGCGCCCTTGACGATCGTGAAGACGCGCGGATACTGCGTTTGGTGCACCCGCACGCTCGATCCGAGCAGGCGCCCGCGCGCCAGCGTGACGTAGACCATCGCGATCACGATGAAGAGCGCCACCTGCGACGCGCCGATCGATTCGTGGAGCACGTACCCGATCAGCAGCGCCGCGGGAAACGCAAGGAGCGCCGTCAGCCAGAACGCCGCGCGTTCCGACGGCTCTCGCAGCGAGCCGGGCCCCGCAAAGAGGAAATGCACCGCATGTTACGTTCCGTGAGCCATGAAGTAGAACATGCCGAGCGTCGCGCAGCCCATCAGCGCGAAGGTCGCCCAGCCCCACGCACGTGCGAGGCGCGAGCTGGTCCACTCGCCCATGATCCGGCGGCTCGAGGCGAGCCACACGATGACGCCGATCAGCGGGACGGCCGCGACGCCGTTGAGCACGGCCGACCAGAAGAGCGCCTTGATCGCGTCGATCCGCAGCAGGTTCATCGCGATGCCGATCAGGATGCCGACCGAGATGATCATGTAAAAGCGCGGCGCGCGGTGCACCGGTTCGCTCAGCCCCTCGCGAAAGCGAAACGTCTGCGCGGCGACGTAGGCCGACGAGGTCGCGAGCACCGGAACGGCGAGGATCCCCGTGCCGACCATCCCGAGCGCGAAGAGCAGCTCGGCGAAGCGGCCCGCGAGCGGGCGCAGCGCCTCAGCGGCCTGCTGCGCGGTCGCGATGTCGTGACGCCCGTGCGCGCCGAGCGTCGACGCCGTGGTCACGATGATGAAGAACGCGACGACGTTCGAGAAGATCATGCCCGCGTTGACGTCGGCGTGCATGTTGCGGACCTGCGTCTTGTCCGTTCCGCGGCGATCCGAAATCGTCGACTTGCCGGCCTCTTTATCTTCTTCGACCATCAGCGACGACTGCCAGTAGAACAGGTACGGCGTGATCGTCGTGCCCAGCACGCCCACCATCGTCGACAGCCATCCGGAATCGAGCTGTATGCGGGGGACGGCGAAGTGGAGGAACACATCGCCCCAGGGCGGCCGCACGACGAAGGCGGTGATCACGTAGGCGAACAGCGCCAGCGTCAGCCACTTGAAGACCTGCGCGATCTTCGCATACGACAAATACGTCTGTACGGCGATCAGCCCGATCCCGAACAGAAAGACCAGCGCATCCGGCGGGATGGGCAGCACCAGGTGCAGCGCGTCGGCCATCCCGCCGATGTCGGCGCCGAGGTTGAACGTGTTGGCGGCGATCACGAGCACGGCGAGCGCGTAGGCGAGCCAGACCGGCAGGCGCTTGCGCATGATCGCGGCGAGACCCTCGCCGTTGACCATCGAGATGCGGGCGCACATGCCCTGAATCACCGACATCATCGGCGTCGAGATCAGCGTGAGCCAGAGCATGGAGTAGCCCGTCGCCGCGCCCGCGACGGAATACGTCGAGATGCCGGACGGATCGTCGTCCGCTGCGCCCGTGATGAGGCCCGGCCCGAGTATGCTAAAGAACTTGCGTATTCGTAAGAGCACCGGGGCGCTTATACCCGGCTTCGGGCCGGGCTAGGCGGGGGGCAAGAGCGCGGCGATCTCGCTGCCGCGGATCGCGCCGCTCGTCACGCCGAGGTCGCCGTCGCGCAGTCGTTGCGCGGCATCGACGAGCGCCGTCATCGAGAGCCGATACAGCGCGCCGCCGAAACTGATGCGCCGAACGCCCGCCGCGGAGAGCTTCGCGAGCGAGACGACCCCGTCGCCCGGGCCGATCAGCACGTTGACCGGTTTGGGCGCGACGGCGCGCACGACCGCGACGATCGAATCCATGTCGGGCAGACCCGGCGCGTACAGCACGTCGGCGCCGGCCTCGGCGAACGCGGTCAACCGGCGGATCGTGTCGTCGAGGTCGGGACGGTCGTTGATGAAGTTGTCGGTGCGTCCGGTGAGCAGGATCTTGCCGTGCGCCGCGCCGGCGGCGGCGCGCACGCGTGCGACCGCCGCGTCGAAGTCGTGGATCGGCCGCGCGGGATCCGCCGTCGTGTCCTCGATTCCGAGGCCGGCCAAACCCGCGTCGATCGCGGCGCGCACCGTCGCGACGCAGTCCTCCGGATCGGGGCCGAAGCCGTCTTCGAGGTCGCCGTTGACGGGAAGGCCGCTGATTCGCGCGAGCAGCGCGGCGTGCGAGACCGCTTCCTCGCGCGAGACGGCGTGACGTCCGTCTTGACGGCCGAGCGAGAACGCAAACCCGAGCGACGTGCTGCCCAGCGCCTCGAATCCGGCGCGCGCGAGCAGCGCCGCCGACGCGCCGTCCCACGCGTTGGGCAGGATGAATGCGCCCGGGCCTTCGTGCAGCGCGCGAAATCGTTCGTATGCCGAAGTTGCCATGGATTACCTCGGCGCCATATAGGTTCCGGGGCTTTGCGCCGTTCCGCTGAATGCGGGCGTGCGCTCTTTGCTCGCCCGCGCGAGCGCGCCCCGCACCCCTTGCACGTCGAGATCCGGACCATAGACCGGTGTGTTGGGCTGTTGCCGCCACGAGTCGTCGAGGCTGCCCGCATCCACCGGATCGAATCCGATCTCATCGACGAGCCGCATCACGACCGCCTTGGCCTTCGGGTCGTCGCCGGCCACCGGTAACGCGAAGCGTCCCGGCGTTCCGGCGGGTTTGCCGAACTTCAGCAGATGCTCCGCGTAGATGTTGTTGAACGCCTTGATCACCGGGCGATGCAGCTGCGTTTCGACCCAGCGGCTCTCCGGCATCCCGGCTTCGATCGGTTCGATGCGCCCGTCGCGCTGCCGCGGGTAGTAGTTGCCGGTGTCGATCACGACCACGCTGGCGGGCACGGCTGCGAACAGATCCTTCGGCAAATCCGGGATGTGCGCTCCGGGATCGTGACGACGACGACGTCGCCGCTGTGCGCGGCCTGCTCGACGGTGACGGGAGTCGCGCCCGTCTCCGCGGCCAGATCTTTGAGCGTTTCGGGTCCGCGCGAGTTCGCCACGAACACCTGATGGCCGACGGCGGTGAAGCGCCGCGTCAGGTTGCCGCCGATGTTGCCCGCGCCGATGATTCCGATCTTCATCTAAGTTCCTCGCTTTTCGTCCTTCGACACGCGCGCTCCGCGCGCGGCTCAGGATGACAACAGGAGAGACCGAAGAATGCGGGTTTCTAGATGAAGTCCTGGGAACGGCTCGCGGCGCTCTTCGCGGCGGCCGTCGCGATCGCGTTCAACGTCGCGGCGTCCGTCCAGCTCTTCACGCCGCCGAGCACGTTCGGCTACCGGCTGGTCTACAGCGACGGCAACCGCGTCGCCGAAGTCGACCCCGGCACGTCGGCCGACCGCGCGGCCATCCGGGCCGGCGACCGCCTCGACTTCTCGCATTCGAGCCTGCACGATCGCATCGTCGGCCTCGACTATCAGCCGCCGGTCGCCGGCGAGCGCACCTCGTTCGAAATTTCGAAGCGCACGACGACGTTGGAGGCGACGCCGTTGACTCCAGCTGAGGCGCAGAAGGCGACGGGCTCGCCGATCGCCTCGTTCCTGCGGCTCGCCGGCTTCGCGTACATCGTCGTCGCGCTGGTGATCCTGTTGCGGCGGCCGAACCGCATGACGTGGGGGCTCTTCCTCTATCTCGTCTCGGCGACGAACGTCGCGCTCTTCCGCTTTCCCATCTGGCTCCTGCCGATCGCGCAGTTCGCGTCCGACATCTTGGTCGTCGCCGGTCCGATCGGGCTCGTGATCTTCGCGGCGCGCTTTCCCGGCGATAAAGCCACCGGCTGGCGCGTCTGGCTCGACCGTCTCGCGATCCCGGTCGGCGACGCTGTTCGTGATTCCCAACATCGCGTGGGACGCCACGTCGCTCTTCGCGGGCGGCAGTCCCGCGCCGTGGATGACGCTCGGCTCGGTAATCGGTGCGCTCGGGCTGATCGCGATCGCCGGCGTCACGCTCGTCGCCGCGTACTTCGGCGTCGCGCGCACGCAGCGTCAGCGCTTCGTGTGGGTAATGGCCGGCGTGCTGTTCACGCTGCTCGGCTACGCGTTGGACTGGGCGCGCTACTGGTCGACGACCTATCTGCTCGCGACCTCGGACGTTCTCGTGTGGATCGCCGTCGTGCTCTACGCGATCGCCCCGTTCGCGATCGCCTACGCCGTCGTGCGCCAGCGCGTCTTCGACATCTCGTTCGTCATCAGCCGTGCGCTGGTGTACACGATCCTGACCGGCGCGATCTTCTCGGTCTTCGCGCTCGTCGAGTGGCTCGCGGCGCGCCTAATCGAGCAAAGCGGCGTTACCATCGTCTTGGTCGGGTTGACCGCGATCGGCATCGCGCTCTCGCTCGAGGCCACGCACGCTCGCATCGAGGCCCTCGTAGAAGGGCTGCTCTTCCGCCGCCGCCGCTTGGCGGAGCGGCACCTCGCCGACGTCGCCGCCGGTCTGCCCTTCGCCGAGAACGGCGCCGTCGTAGACGAGGCGCTCGCGCGCGAGCCGGTCGAGGCGTACGCGCTGACCCACTCGGCAATCTTCAAGCGCAACGATGCCGGCGATTTCATTCGCGGCGACGAGCCGCTCGATGCGGTCGTCTCGCTGAAACTGCTCGGCACGCGGCACGCCGTCCGCCTCAACAACGGCGACGCCGCGCTGGCCGTTCCCATCTTCGTGCGTTCGCGGCTCGAGGCGGTCGCGGTGTACGGACCGCACTCTAACGGCGAGGACATCGACCCCGACGAGGCCGCCTCGCTCGAGGCGATGTGCGCGGCCGCCGGCACCGCGTACGACAACCTCGATGCGCTGCGCATCCACCGCGAGATCGCGCGCTGGCGCAGGCTCGCCGAGCGCCAGTCCCGGGAGCTCGCGGCGCTGCGCGAGCGAACGTCGCTACTCGGCGAGCATCTCGCCGGCGATGATGCTCACGGGAACGGTCCCGTGTGAGAGCAGATCGTCGTGGAACGCCTGCAGGTCAAACGCGCTGCCTTTCTTCGCCTTGTATTGCACGAGCAGCGCCTCGATCTGCGTCTTGCCGACGGCGTAGTCGAACGCCTGACCCGGCCCTAGCGCGAAGCGACTGACCTCGCCCAGCGCGGTGTCGGAATCGACGCCCGCGTTTTGTTCGAACCACTTCACCGACCGTTCGAACGTCCACGCGCCGCTCGCGAGCTTCGTGTCGACGATCGCGCGCGCGCCGCGTAAACGCTCGAACTGCGCGACGGCGTAGCGCCCGTCGAGATCGTTGCCGTACAGCCCGTCGCGTTCGAGCAGCGCCTCTTCGTAGAACGCCCAGCCCTCGGCGAAGACGCTATCGAACGAGAATCGGCGCACCGGGTCGATGTTGTGTTTGGCGATCGAGAGCTGCAGGAAGTGGCCCGGGAAACCCTCGTGGCCGCTCGTCATCAGCACGCGGTCGCGATCGAAGTCTTCGAAGATCGCGCCGTTCGCAGCAGCCTTGGCCATCTGCGGGTTGGGCGGCGGCACGAAGTAGACGCCGTCGACCTGCTTGGAGAGAATCGGCGGTGGGTTCATCGACGGCCCCGGCAGGATCGGCTGCAGGAACGCCGGCGTCTCGACGATCTTCATCCGCCCGACGTAGGCCGGAATCGTCACGATGCGCTTGTTTGCGATGAACGCGCGCAGAGCATCGAGCTGCGCCTGGAAGAACGCGAACTGCGCGTCCTTCGTCGTGGGCGTCATGCCTCCGCCGTTGGCCGCCGCCTGCGCCGGGTTGGAGAGGTTGACGCCCTTGGCCTTCGCCTCGGCCTTGATCTTGCGTTCGGCGGCCATCGCGGCGTCAAGCGTCTTCTGCCCGATGGCGGCGATTTGATCGGCGTCGTACGGCAACAACAGTTCGTCGCGCAGCATGGCGTTGTACGCGTCCGCGCCCATCGCGTAATTGATCGGCCAGCTCGGGGCGTTGTCGTGCATCCACTTCGTCCACTCCGTCATCGACGCGACGAGCGCGTCGCGCGCCTTGACGAAGCGCGCCCGCTGATCCGCGGGCAGCTGCGCCGACATCGGCGTGAGCACGTAATAGAAGAGACCCGGCGCCATCGCGAGCTCCTTGAGCGCGACCTGCGCCTGCAGGCGCCCCGGATGCGTGATCTGCGGCCGCTGCGCCGCCATCCACGCCGGCGCCTTCTCCATGCGCGAGATCACGTGGTCCCACCACACGCTCGGGTCTTGCTCGTCCTTGTGCAGGATCATCGTGAAGATCGCGCCGAGCACGGTCAGCGGCGCCGCGGACGGATCTTTTCCGGCCTCCTGATCGGCGATCGCGCGGCGCTGCGCGACGAGGAACGCGCGCATCAATCGAATGTCGTTGCGGTCCGGCAGCGTCGCGCCCGTCATGTCGATCGCGCCGATCTTCTGCTCGTAGGATGACAGCATCGCCTTGAAGTGCGCGATCCCGGCCGGCGTCGGATCGCTCCAGTCGCCGTCGTGGCTGTAGTCGCCGAGGAAGGTCGCGACCTCGGGCGAGGCCGCGAGGAAATCGTTGACGGCCTGCAGTTGCACGGCCGAGATCTGCGCGGCGGGCGTGCTCTGCGCCGGCGCGGACACGGGCGAAAGCCCGATCAGTGCGGCCGCCAGAGCGGCCGGAATCCGTACGTTCATGCCGCTTCTACAGCCGCCTCAATGCGATTGTTTCGGGCGTCCGCCTAGAGCTTGCCGGCGGCATGCAGCGTCTTATAGATCGCCAACGCGAGCTGACCGGACTGGTTCTGCTTGCTGTCCGGCTGACTGTTGATGCCGAACGCGATCACCGCGTCCTGACGCGGAAAGTACAGGTGCAACATGCGATAGCCGAGCGTCATCCCCTCGTAGAACCAGACGGTCCCAATTTCCGGCTTCGTTATCTGCGCGACGCCGAGGCCGAACCCACCAGGATCTTGCATGGTGGTCTTGCGAATCGGTCTGCCGGTTTTCTGCGAGACGAGGCTCATCAGCTCGGCACGCTGCTTGGACGCGAGAATGCTGCCGGTGTAGAGCGCGCGAGCCCAGCGAGTGACGTCTATCGGCGTCGAGACGATGCCTCCGGCGCCCTGCATCCACGAGACGCTGAGATCGCGCACGTCCCTGCCGAGCAGCGGCGCCAGGCCCGCGTCGTCGGCGTCGTGGTTGAAGAAATATCCCGACGTCATGCGATCGGTTACGCTCGGCCGATACGCGTACGGCTGGTAGTACGTGTCGTCGAGGCCGAGGCCCGCACGCAGAAAGCGCCGATTGAGCTCGTCGGTATAGCTGTGACGGGCGACCTTCTCGATGATCATCTCGGCGAGGACGTAGTTGGTGTTCGAATACGAGTAGCCCGTCGTTGCGGCCGGCGCGCCCGGCGTCGTCGGATAAGCGTAGCGCACCAGCTCGGCGGTCGTGAAGTGGCGCTTCGGATTGCTCGCGTAGTCACGCAGCATCTTTTGCGAGGAGTCATAGCCCGGGATGCCGCTGGTCATGTGCAGCAGGCGCGAAATCGTGACGTTCTTCCAGGCCGGGTACTGCGGCAGCCATCGTCCGATCGTCTGACGGACGTTCAGCTTGCCCTCCGCCTCGAGCTGCAGCAGCACCACGGACGTGAAGGCCTTGGTGTTGCTGCCGATCTGCCAGAGCGTCTCGGGCGTGATCGGCGCGCCGCCGCCGCCGCCGTACTTGGTGGTTCCGGCCGTGACGTCGATCGTCGGCCGCACGCCGTGCAGGCTGATGCTGAGCGAGATCGCCGAGATGTGTTCGGGGCTGGCCCGCGCCGCCAGATACCGGTCGAGGTCGCTCTGGAGCGAGGCGCGCAGGGCCGTGTCGGGGGTGGCCGTCGGGGGCAGCGCGCCGAGGAGCACGCCGCATAGAAGCAAGATGATGAATCGAGGCATGGGCCGCTTGCATTCGCGTCTGGGCCTGAATATCCGGCGGCAGGTGCGGGTATAGGTCCGGTAGCTACTCCAGCGAGGAAGGAAGCCTGGAAATGATTCGAACGATGGCCATCGTCACGTTCCTGCTCGCGCAAACCGGCACCGCGGCCGTCGCCGCCACCTGTGCCGGCGCGAATCCGGCGATCACGAAGGTAGCGGTCCAGAGCGTCACGAGCAACGGGAAACTGAACTACTACCACATCGTCGGCACCGTTGCCAATTTCGGCAGCCAGTCGCAGCCGAGCAACACGCTGCAGTTCGTGGATATCTGGCAGTACGGCGTGCGGCTCGACGCTAAAGGCATACGGCCGCTGGCGCCGCTTCAGTCTACGACGTTCTCCTACGTGTGGCAGCGCTCCACGGAGGCGGCACGCGGTACCTCGACGCTCAACTTCCGAATCCGAATGGAGCAAGGCTCCGACTGCAACCCGGCCAACGGCACGTACAACCTGACGGTCTAGCTCCCAGGTGCGGAGTTAGATACGGAACATTTCGGCGAAGCGCTCGAACAGCCGGCGCTTGCCGCTGACGCGGACGATGCCGTCTTCAATCGCTTCGTTTGGCGTGATCTCGCCGGCCATGACGGCGCGAATGCCGGGGCCGGCCTCGATGACGCAGTCGGCGCCGGGCAGCGGCGCCGCGGCCGCCTCGACCGTGCCGTCGTGAACGCGCGCGCTGACCACGACGTCGCCCAGGCGTAGCTCGTAGCCGGCGCGCACGCCCGCCGCAGCATCGGGGCGGAACGTCGAGCGCAGCGCCATCGCCATCGAATCCGGCGTGACGACCTCGCCGGGATGCGGATCGCCGAGCGACTTCGCACCCCAGCGACCGAAGCTAATGACCGCGTCCTCGAGCTCCTTGCCGTACTCGGTCAGCTCGTAGACGATCGAACCGGCCGGCCGCGGCAGCACCCGGCGCGTCACGACCTGCGCGGCCTCGAGCTCCTTCAGACGAGAGGTCAAGACGTTGCTGGGAATGCCCGGCAGCCCGCGTTGCAAATCGGTAAAGCGCTTCGGCCCCACCAGGAGGTCGCGCACGATGAGTAGGCCCCAGCGCTCGCCGAGGATTTCGACGGCGCGTGCGAGGCCACAGTACTGGCCGTAGGATCGGTTCGCCACGCTTGTTATTATACAGCGAAATGTTGCTTTCGCAATGCTACTTGTTTTTAACAAGTATACTTGCTATAATCTCTGCTACATCGCTCACCGCTAGGAGGAACCCTCGAAATGACTGCTCTCATTGATCGGCTGCCCGGAGAGGCCCTGAGCAATCGGCTCGCTCGCTACGGCGTGGTGGCGGCGCGCATCGCGCTCGGGCTCGTCTTCACGCTGGCCGGTGCCTCGATCTTCGTTCTCATCGGGCACCCGCCGCCGATGCCGCCGGGTCTCGCCGGCACGTTCGCGTCGGCCTTCTTCGCGTCGCGCTGGGTCGTGTTCGTCGACCTCGTCGAACTGACGGCCGGCGTGCTGCTGCTCGCCAACCGCTTCGTGCCGTTCGCGCTCGTGCTGCTCGCGGCCATCCTGTCCAACATCCTCGTCTTCCACATCACGATGCAGCCGCAGACCATCGCACTGCCGACCGTCCTAACCGGCCTGTGGTTCGCGCTCGCCTACCAGCATCGTGCAACGCTCACTCAACTCTTGAAGTAAGGGGAAAGTAACCGCAATGCAACTCAATCCGAATCTCGCATTCAACGGAAATGCCGAAGAGGTGCTCGCTCACTATCGCGACGCGCTCGGCGGCGACGTCGAGATCACGCGCTTCGGCGAGACGCCGATTGCCCAACAACTGCCGCCCGAGTGGGCCCGACAAGATCGTCTACGCAACGCTGCGCTCGCCGGCCGGAGCCATCAACGTGATGGACGCGCCGCCCGGCCGCGGGGAGGAGCCCGGCGGCAACTTCATGCTCGGCATCCAGAACGAGAGCCGCGAGCAGATCGACGAGATCTTCTCCAAGCTGTCCGCCCGGCAGCAGCGTCACGATGCCGCTCGACACGACGTTCTGGTCGCCGCGCTTCGGGATGCTGACCGACAAGTTCGGCATCAAGTGGATGCTCAATCTCATCGAGGCTCCCTTAAGTCAACTCGTCGGATTCTAACTGAGAAAGGTCATCATGCAGAACATCACGCCGTTTTTATGGTTTGACGACAACGCCGAAGAGGCGGTCGACTTTTACGTCGCCACTTTCAAGAACTCGAAAATCAACTCGGTCAATCGCTGGGGCGAAGGCGAAACGGTCTTGACGATCGACTTCGTGCTCGACGGCACCGACTTCGTCGCGCTCAACGGAGGGCGTACGAAGCCCGACGGCGAGGAGCTCGGTTCCCAATTCGACCTCAAGAATTCGTCGGCGGTGTCGTTCGTCGTCAGTTGCAAGACGCAGGCCGACGTCGACGAGGTATGGGAGAAGCTCCTTCTCGGCGGCGAGGCGATGCAATGCGGCTGGATCCGGGACAAGTTCGGCGTCACGTGGCAGATCGTGCCGGAGGGCATGCTCGAGCTACTCGGCGACCCCGATCGCGAGCGCGCGCAGCGAGCTATGGCCGCGATGATGGAGATGGAAAAGCTCGACATCGATGCGATGAGAAAGGCCGCCGCAGGCGGGTTTCAAGGCGATCCTGGGTAACGAGGCGCTTTCCAGCTCGCGACTGGGGTGCTACGATGGGCTGAGCCGGCATATCAGCCGCGTTGCTTGTCGGCACGACATGATTAGCCTTTCGACTGGGTTTGACAGTCGAGAGTTGGAGCAAAATCGATGAACGTTTTGGATTTAATCCGCTATGCATTAGGCATCTGCGCCATTGCGATTCTGGCCGCGTGCGGCGGTGCACAGATCGGGCCAGTGCCATCGCAGCAGAATGGTTCGCCAGGCCAACGCGGCATCGGGTTACCACCGTTCGGGAGCCCTGGTTCTGTGTCGGGTTGTCCAAAGGTCTTCGTCGTGGAGCCTGCGTTGGGCTTCGCGTACAGAGGAACCCATCTAATACTCACCGACGCATTGGAGACAATAAAAAGGGGCGGACTCTACCACCGATGCGGCGTCATCGTGTCAAAGAAGCCGCTGCCGGCTCAATGGAGCGCGAGCGGCGGCACCCTTCACGTGTTCCCTGGAAGGGCGCGAGTTCAATTTTCTAGCTCTAAGTTAGGCACGTACACGCTGAAAGCGGTGTCCGGCCGCTACCGCGCGGAGGCGGCGGTCGTCGTACAGCTAGACAATGAGACGTTGCTCGCCAGTATCGGCGGCCATCCGAATGGAGCGCTGCTCGCCAACAGGGGCGCGCTCTACGGTGTCACATACTCCGGCGGCACATACGGCAATGGAAGCGTCTTCAAGCTCGCCGCTGGGAACACCGACACTATCTACAGCTTCAAAGGCGGCGCCGGTGATGGCGCGTTTCCATACGGCGCGCTAATCGCCGACAAGAAGGGCGATCTGTTTGGCACGACCGGAGGCGGCGGCACAGGATACCACAGCTTTGGTCTGGGCACCGTCTATGAACTGATACCGTCGGGAGGCGGCTACACCGAACGCATTCTTCACGAATTCAAAGGCGACAAATTCGGAGCGGTGCCTACGGCGGGACTCGTCGCCGACCCCAGCGGCGCGTTATTCGGTACGACATCCGATGAATTCACGCATTACAATGGTACCGTGTTCAAACTCACGCCGAAGGGATTGGGATACGCTTTCCGCGTTCTGCACCATTTCAACGGCGGCAGCGACGGCACGGGCCCTTCGGCGCTCATCATCAGCGCCGATGGCTCGCTCTACGGTACCAACGTGCACGGCGGCCTTTGCTACGACTGCGGAATCGTGTTCAAACTCACGCCGAGCGGATCGGAGTATGTTTTCAGCGTCGTGCACCGTTTTAAAGGTGGCAAGGGCGGCAGCGGCCCCGGTGGAGTCATCGCCGGTAAAGCCGGATCGCTGTACGGTACCGCGGGAGGAGGCAGCTTGGGGAGCGGGACGGTTTTCGAGCTGCAAGCTAACGGCCACGGGTTCACTGAACACGTCCTCTACAGCTTCCGCGGCGGTAGTGATGGGCAAGGCCCGACAGGCGTGATTTTCGGTTTGCAAGGTGTGTTATACGGAGCGACCGCTTATGGAGGCACCGGAGGCTTTGGGACCGTCTTCGCCCTCGCGCCCGACGGAGCGAAGTATAAGGAGACCCTCCTTCACACTTTTGAAGGCGGTCCAGCTGATGGTTACACACCGAATGCCAGTTTGATCGTCGGCACGACGGGTGCATTATTAGGCGTAACAGAATCGGGTGGAGCGTCAGGTGACGACGGCACCGTGTTCAGAGTGAAGCCATGATGCAGGAGCCCCTGCGCGCAAGGTCGATCCAGAAAAGACGCCGTGGTTCGCGATGATTACAAGAAGATCTGACTGTTTATCAAAAAAAGGCCCCCCTGGCCGGGCATGCGAGGCTCATTGTAGGTTTGCTAGCATCAGCTGGAGCATGTCGCTCCACAGGTATACGCCGCATCTTCGTCGCGGCTTCGACAATGCACAGCAGGGCCCGCCCGGTGACAAGACCGCCATGCGGTTCCTGTGGCAAGGACTGTCACCGACCTCGGCACCCTTTCGGGGTAGTGGAAGAACCGGTGGGGCCCATCAAATCGCCCGAGTTTCCAATGAGCAGCGATTGCGGCGTGATACCGATCTCCATGCTCAGTTCGTGTCGTCGCGTATTCGTCGGCGCACTCGATTCGCGCAGTTGGCCCGCCAGCACGGAATCCAGCGACGCCGCCTAGGCGTCGACAATGCGGGATCTGCCACTGAATGCAGAGAAAATGAACAGCTTTGAATCATTCCGCTAGCTCGCGCGGCTGCGCTTTTTTTACGGACTCAGCCGTGACGCACATTCCGCAAATCGCGAGGCCCAGTTTAGAATCGCCGCTGAACGGACCTCTTTCAAAGCCTTTTTGACGATTGGCAACTACCCGCCTCGCCGCCCGGCGCCCGGCGAGGGGGGCCTTGTATAGGCGGGAGATGCTATGATCCACGCGATGAGGTAGACCGATGGGGCCTGGGGTTGATAACCCGTAAACGAGTTTTTGGTCACCTCACGCGGTGTTCCATCCATTCCGAACAGTTGCTCGGGTTTCGAGCCCGCATTGACAAGATTGGAGTTGGAAGGTGGACGAATGTATCTTCGTCGGCATCGACGTCGCAAAGGACCAGATCGACGTTTGCCTGCAGCCCGCGGATATCTACCGAACGTTCCCTAACGAGAAAAAAGGCTTCGATGAGCTGCATAAGCTCCTTGCCCATCAGCGGATCACGCTGGCGGTTATGGAGTCCACCGGCGGCTTAGAAATTCCGGTTGCCGCATCGCTGGGCTGTGCCGGCATCCCCATTGCGAGTAATCCGCGCCAGGTGCGCGACTTTGCCAAGGCCTCCGGGCGCCTCGCAAAGACCGATCGCCTGGATGCGCCACTTAGCGCAATCGGCCGCCATTCGACCGGCGGCTCAAGCGCTGCGGGGCGACGACCATCGTGCACTGGCTGCGATCATGACTCGGCGCGTGCAAATCATCGATATGATCGTTTCTGAGAAGACCCGGCTGTCGTCGGTACCGAACTCTGAGATGGCCAAAGATATTAAATCGCATATCGCCTGGCTCGAGAAGCGACTTCGCAAAATTGACGAGGATCTTGGAAAACGAGTGAAGCAGGCGGCGCTCTGGCGTGAGCGCGATGAGCTCTTTCAAAGCGTGCCAGGTGTCGGCACAGTTGTTTCGCACACGCTCTTGGCCCATCTCCCCGAACTCGGTTCGACCGCAGAAAAATCGACGGCCCGAGATTGTTGGTGTAGCGCCATTGAACTGGGATAGTGGCAGAATGCGGGGACGACGCGTCATCTGGGGTGGTCGGGCTGCCGTCCGGAAAGCGCTCTATATGGCGGTAGTCGCATCCACCAAGTGACAACCCGATTATCGCGGCATTCTATAAACGCTTGAGAGCTGCCGGGAAAAAATAAAGTGGCGATCGTGGCCTGCATGCGCAAGGCTCTTGACCATCCTCAATAGCAGGCCCGCCAGGGGAAGCCTGGCGCGGCTGCACCTAAATCGTCCGATACAGTTGCTCGTTTTGAAAGCCCTTAGCTCCTTCGCGATGATTACCGCCTCAAGCGGATGACGCATTACCTCAGCATCCCTTTCGCCCGAGTCGCAAACTTGCGGGGTGCAAGAATCCATACTATTCGTGCATCTTTGGATGCAACAAGCGAGCTGGCCGGAACACGCTTCGACGCGCCGCTGAACTTGATGGGCAGCGATGGCGCCATGGCCGCGACGCACGCGATGCGCGAGGTCGCCGCCGGCGGGTAATCTGCATTGGGCTCGGCGAAGCGAGCTGAGGAGATGAAGAGTCAGAATCTGAACCGGTGCGCGCTTTTCGCCTGCTGCGTCTTCATCGCGGCATGCTCGCAGAGTACGAACCTCGATCATTTTCAGTACGCGCCGAACGCCGGCACTGCTGAGCGCGGGGCTAGCACGACGGGCTACAGCGTGGTACACAACTTCGGCAAGGCGAAGGATGGCAGTCGTCCTCAAGCAAGCCTCATCGACATTCAGGGCACCCTGTACGGCACGACGGCTCGAGGCGGAGCAAATAGCTCCGGCACGGTTTTCAGCATTGCGACGGGCGGCACCGAAAAAGTACTGCACAACTTCGGCAAAGGGGCCGATGGCAACGATCCCAGCGCAGGGCTGATCGACCTAAACGGCACGCTCTACGGCACGACGTTCTACGGCGGCAAGTATGGCGGCGCGTATGGCCTTGGCACGGTTTTCAGCATGACGACGGGCGGTAAAGAGAAAGTACTGCACAGCTTCGGCAACAAGCCCGACGGCCATAATCCCAACGCACCCTTGATCGACGTGAGAGGCACGCTCTACGGCACGACCTCTGCAGGCGGCGCGCACGGTGGCGGCACGCTTTTCAGCATTACGAAGGGCGGTACGGAGAAAGTCCTGTACAGCTTCGGTCACGGGAAAGATGGCCGAACCCCGGACGCAGGGTTGATCGATGTAAACGGTACGCTCTACGGCACGACCTCTGCAGGCGGCGCGCACTGCTCCGGCTCCGGTCCCTGTGGCACCGTCTTTAGCTATGCGAGTGGTACCGAGAATGTGCTGTACAGCTTCGGCGGTGCGGCCGATGGCGCAACGCCGGTGGCAGGCTTGATCGACGTGAGCGGCACGCTCTACGGCACGACAGAGCGTGGCGGAACGAACGGGCAGGGCACGGTCTTCAGCATCACGACCGACGGCACGGAGAATGTGTTGCACAGCTTTGGCAGCGGTACCGATGGCAGTCTTCCCTTGGCGGGCCTTGTAAATGTTAGCGGCGTGCTGTACGGCACGACGGCTCGCGGCGGCACGCACCCATGCACCGGGTTCACGTTCCCGTGCGGAACGGTCTTCAGTATCACGACGAACGGCATGGAGAATGTGGTGCACAACTTCGGCTACGGGACCGACGGCACCGACCCTCAGGCCGGCTTAACATACAAGAACGGGACTCTCTTCGGTACGACGGCGGGCGGCGGCGCTAACGGCGCAGGCACGGTCTTCTCGCTCACCCCGTAGCACACGCCCTCAACGCCAGGAAATGATGACTTTGCCGCCGTCTCGCGGTCCCGCGCCGGGCATTTCTTGCACGCTCGTCGCTGACTTCTCTACGAAGGAAGAACCGCCGGCGCCGCCGCCTGCCGCTGTGCCGGCGCCGGTGAGCGAACAGCAACCCCCACTGCCTCCGCCGCCGCCACCGTAGTATCCGCCGCCTCCACCGCCTCCGGCCCCGCTGCACTTGTTCGCGCCCGTGCCGCCGTAAAGCAACGTGCCCGCCGCACCCGCGGCGCCGGCGCAACCGGGACTCCCGCCCCGCGAAGGGCCTTCGTAGGCTCCGGCATAGCCCCCATCGCCACCCGCGTGCTGCGATCCGCCGATGCCGCCGCCGCCGCCCCCGCATTGAGCGTCCCCGCCTGCGCCGCCAGCCTTCGTGCCGCCGTCTCCACCGGGACCGCCGTAACACCAGTAGAGGCTGGTATTCGAACCTGCCCATTCAAAGCTCGTGCCGGCGCCGCCTCCGCCCCCGGCTACGATTATGCGGTCCGCTAATGCGCCGTTTCCGGTGCGAACGTCGGACGCGCCGCCGCCGCCGTATGCTCCCCCGGCGCCACCGTTAAAGCCACCGTCCGAGCCCTTTGCTTTTCCGCCCACGATGATCGTCAGTACTTGATTTGCTGTGACGGGAATCGTGGCGACGATCGCCGCTCCGCGGCCGCCTGGGCGTCCGCTGCCACGTTTGGCAGTGCCGCCGCCAGGCGCGCCATACGCGGCGATTTCCAGCTGCGCCACGCCGGCGGGCACCGTGAATCTTTGCTTCGATCCAGTATAGTAAAAGGTTTTCGACTTTTGCGGAGCTCCCGTCGGCGCAATCACCGGGGAACTCGCGCTGCCACCGCAGGCGGAAACCAGCACCCCCGCGATGCACGCGCATACCGAATTACGGGCAAAGTGAAAGGAGGCCATGTTCACGCTCCTCATAGGCCAACGCCTGAGCATGACTTTTCGGAAACCGTCTTTTTTGACCTCTGCCGCTGCAAAAAGCGCGTTGCGGCGCGCTGTCAGCGCGAGAGTGCCGCTTCGAGCGCGTGCTCGAACTTCTGCGGCTGATCGAACATCACGAAGTGGCGCGAGTCAGAGATCACGATCACCTCGGGATCGGAGGCATGCGCTGCCCAGCGGGCGTAGGCCGCGCGCTTTTGGGCCTCGGTCGCGAACCCTTGGTACGGATCGATCGTCGGATCGAACGGAATGACGGCGGTAAACGGCACGACGATCTTCGCGAGCCCCGGCGTGAGGTCGAGGGAGAGGGCCGCCTGCATCCACGCGACGATGGCGGCGGGATCGCTGCGCGCTGCACGCGCCTCTACGGCGTCCACGTCGGCCTCGGACGTGATCGTATATTGCAGCGTCGTTTTGCGGATGACGGGACCGACCTCGCTCTGCGGCAGGTTGCGATACGGCGCGACGCTCTTGGCTACGCTCGCGTCGCGTTCACTCTGCGTCGCCGCGGCCGGGTAGCCACCCTCCACGGCCACGAGCCCGGTGATGTCGCGCGGATAGTGCTCCGCGAAGTACACGCTGAGCGTGCCGCCGAGGCTGTGCCCGACGAGGATCGGCCTTTGCAGCGCGTGCTGCACGATCAAGAGGTGCAGGCCACGCGCCGCGCGCGCCATCAGGTCGTCGCCCGCGACCATCGCCCGCCCGTCGAATCCCGGCAGCGTCACGACGAGCACGTCATACTCGGGCGATAACGCGTCGATCTGCGCGTTCCACTGCCACGAGCCGCAGAACAGCGCGGGAACGAAGACGATCGATCGGGCCTTCGGGTTGCCGAAGCGCTCGACGCGCAGGATGCCGCTGTCAAACGTCGCGTAGGGCGCGACCACACGCCGCGCCACCGACGCGACGGCCGGCGGCGCTGGGCAGAGCGCCGCGAGGGCCGCCAGTACGACGAGAATTCCGTGTCGAAGGCCGCGCCTATGACGAAGCGGCGCGCGCTGCGCGTGGGCATCGACGTCGGCGGCACGTTCACGGATCTCGTCGCGCTCGAGTCGTGGAGCGGACGCACCGTCACGCGCAAGGTCGCGAGTACGCCGCGCGAGCCGCATCGCGCCGTGATGCAGGCGCTGATCGCGCTGCTCCGGGAGTACGAGGCGCGTCCGGCGGTGGAGTTTCTCGCCCACTCGACGACGATCGCGACCAACGCGCTGCTCGGACAGCTCGGGCTCGAGCTGCCGCGCACGGCGCTGGTCACGACGCACGGCTTCCGCGACGTCATCGAGATCGGGCGTCAGAACCGCAGCGAGGTCTACAACCTCTTCGTCGAGCGACCGCGTCCGCTCGTCGCACGGGACGATCGTCTGACCGTGCGCGAGCGCATGGATCATCTCGGGAACGTCGTCGAGCCGCTGGACGAGTCCTCCGTCGCCGAGGCCTGCGATGCGCTGCAACGCCGCGGGATCGCGGCGGTCGCGGTCTGCCTGCTGCATTCCTATGCGAACGACGCGCACGAGCGCCACGTGACTAGGGCGATCGCGGCTGCGCTACCCGCGGCGCGGATCGCGCGATCGTCTGAGGTCGACCCGGAGTATCGCGAGTACGAGCGCTTCTCGACAACCGTCGTCAACGCCGCACTGGCGCCGATCGTCGAGGCGTATCTCGAGCAGCTCGTGCGCGAGCTGCGCAAGCACGCCGTCGACACTCCGCTCTACGTGATGCGCAGCGACGGCGGCATGGCGGCCGCGCAACGCATCGCGGCGCGGCCCGCCGAGGTTATCGAGAGCGGCCCCGCCAGCGGCGCGATCGCGACGGCGGCGCTGGGGCGGCGCACCGGCGCGCAGCGCCTGCTCTCGTTCGACATGGGCGGAACGACCGCGAAGGCCGGCACGATTGTCGACGGGGTGGCGCAGGTTGCGCATGAGTTCGAGGCCGCCGGCCGCACGCACAGCGGACGCGCCGTCAAGGGCAGCGGCTACCCCGTGCGCTTTCCCTTCGTCGATCTGGCCGAAGTGAGCGCGGGCGGCGGCACGATCGCGTGGATCGACGCCGCCGGCGCGCTGCGCGTGGGCCCGCTCTCCTCCGGCGCTGATCCCGGACCCGCCTGCTACGGCATCTCCGACCGCCCGACCGTCACCGACGCCAACGTCGTGCTGGGGCGCCTGCATCAGGAGCACCTGCTCGGCGGCGCATTTAAGATCGACGCGTCGCGAGCGCGCGCTTCGATCGCGGCGCTGGCCGAGCGCCTCGGACGCGGCGTCGAGGAAACCGCCGGCGGGATCGTCGCGCTCGTCGACGACGCGATGGCCAAGGTGCTGCGCATCGTCACCATCGAGCGCGGGCTCGATCCGCGCGACTTCGCGCTCGTCGCGTTCGGCGGCGGCGGCCCGCTGCACGCGTGCGCCGTCGCCGGCGAGCTGCAGATCGCGCGCGTACTCGTTCCCGCGCACCCGGGCCTCTTCTCGGCGTTCGGCCTGCTCGAAGCCGACCTGCACGTCCACGACGTGCGCCCGATCCTGCGCCCGACCGGCGACGTCGACGGCGCCGCGCTCGCGCGATTCTTCGACGAGAGCGAATCTCTCGCGCGCGACGAGCTGCTCGCGCAGGGCGCGCAACGCGCGACGATCGCGTTCCGGCGAGAGTACGACGCGCGCTATCGCGGACAAAGCTTCGAGCTGACGGTCGACCACGATCCCGACCTCGGTGCCGTCGCGCGCCACTTCCACCGCGCCCACCACACGCGCTACGGCTACGACGTTCCCGATGAGACCGTGGAACTCGTCAACGCGCGCCTCACGGCAAGCGGGAAAATCGCGTCCTTCGACTGCGGCCGCCATGCGGCGGCCTACGCTCAGGATGACAAACTCCAACCTTGTCATCCTGAGCCCTTCGACTACGCTCAGGACAGGCGGAGTCGAAGGACCGTTTGGATCGACGGGTCATTCATCGAAGTGGATGTGTATCAGCGCGATGTGCTTGCCGAGAACACGCGACTCGTGGGGCCGGCGATCGTCGAGGAGTACGACAGCACGACGTGGGTCGCGCCGGGCTGGTCGCTAAGAGTCGAAGGCGATCTGCTCGCACTGCAGCGAGAGGCGCAATGATCGATCCGATCGCCGCGGAGATCGCGAAGAACGCGCTGGTCTACGCGTCCGAAGAGATGGGTATCGCCGTGCGCAACAGCGCGTATTCGCCCAACATCAAGGAGCGACTCGATCACTCGTGCGCGCTGTTCGATCCGCTCGGGCGCTTGATCGCGCAGGCCGAGCACATTCCGGTGCATCTCGGATCGCTGCCGTGGGGCCTGCGGCGCATGCTGGCGATCGTGGAGCTCGAGCACGGCGGCGTGCGCGAGGGCGAGATGTGGGTCGCGAACGACCCGTACGTCACCGGAACGCATCTGAACGACGTCACGGTCGTGCGGCCGGTGTTCTTCCGCGGCCGGCTCGCCGGCTATGCGGCGAACAAGGCCCACCACGCCGACGTGGGCGGCGCCGTGCCCGGCTCGATGCCGTCCGACGCAAAGGATCTCTTCGCCGAGGGGCTCGTCGTGCCGCCGATGCGCCTCGTCGAGGGCGACCGCGTCGTGACCGCGACCGTCGATCTCTTTCGCGCGAACTCGCGAACGCCCGACGCGCGCAGCGGCGATCTGCGGGCGCAGGTGGCGGGAAATTACACGGGCGAGCGGCGCCTGCTCGAGCTCTACGAGCGCTACGGCTTCGAGCGCGTCGAGGCCGCGATCGCGCGCGCCTTCGACGACAGCGAGCTGCGCATGCGCGCCGCGCTCCGCGCGATCGGCGACGGAGTCTTCGAGGCAAGCGACTATCTCGAAGACCTCGACGGCGCGCCGAGCATCGCGATCGCGCTGCGCCTCGAGCTGCGCGACGGCAGCGCCGAGCTGGATTATTCGGAAACAGCGGCGCAGGTCGGCTTCCCGCTCAACGCCGTCTTCGGCGTCACACTCTCCGGCGTGCACTACGCGCTGCGTGCCGTTACGGATCCGACCATTCCGATGAACGACGGGTGCTTCCGCCCCGTCACGGTGCGCGTGCCGCTCGGATCGCTGCTCAATCCGCGCCGGCCCGCGCCGGTCTCGGGCGGCAACGTCGAGACGAGCATGCGCAACGCCGAGGTCGTGCTACAGGCGCTCGCAAAGGCCGCTCCGGAGCGCGTGCCCGCGTGCAGCGGCGGAACGATGAGCAACGTGATGCTGGGTGGCGTGCGGCCGAGCGGCGAGACGTGGGCGTTTTACGAGACCAACGGCTGCGGCATGGGCGCTCGCCCCAACTCGGGCGGCATCGACGGCATTCACTGCCACATGACCAACACGCTCAATACGCCGATCGAGGCGATCGAACGCGAGTTTCCGCTGCGCGTCGTGCGCTACGAGCTCGCCGACGGAACCGGCGGCTCGGGCCGACAGCGCGGCGGGAACGGATTAGTCCGCGCGCTGCAGTTGATCGAAGGCTCCGCGCGCGCGACGCTGCTCGCCGATCGCCACACACTACGCCCTCCCGGCGCGCAGGGCGGAGAATCCGGCGCGTGCGGGCGGCATTCGCTTACGCGCGACGGCGAGGAGTCGCTGCTCGGCGCGAAGTGCACGCTGCCGCTCGAGCCCGGCGACGTGCTCACCATTCAGACGCCCGGCGGCGGCGGTTACGGCACCGGGCGCTCCAACCCGTAACGCGCGGCGCAGAGCAAGTCGACGACGCGGATCGCGCTGCGGCGCGGCGAGAAGCGGCGCCGCGCGTCAGCTGCGACGAGCTCGCCGTAGCGCCGGCGCAGCGCTGGATCGGCGAGCATGCGTGCGACGTTCTGCGCGAGCGAATCCCGGTCGCCGATGTGCGCAGCGTCGGGCGCGAAGAGCGCGCGCAGCTCGTCGCGCTCGAGCACGATCGCGGGAATGCCGGCCTGCGCGAGCAGCACGTTGCCGAACGCGGCGGGATCGGTCAAGCCGAGATGGACCACGCAGGCGAGCTCGAGCTCATCTTTGCCGAGGAGCGTCTCCGGCGTGATCGCGATTCCCGGATAGTCGCCGCCGACGACGCCGACGGTGTCGCAAGCCGGATCGTCGGAGCGTCGAATCGCGAGCGCAGCGGCGCGCTGCGGCGACGCGCAGGGCAGCCACGGCACGGCCAGCTCCACGGCACCATGCGTGCAAATCGTCGCGGAGCACGAAGCATCGCCGCCGACCACAATGCCCGGCGAACAGTCGAGCTCTTCGAACCACGCGATCGTCGCCGCTTTTCGAAAGCGCCGATCGAGGCGGCGCCATGGCGGGATGGCGCCGCGTACGACGGGATGGCCGAACGCCCGCAGCGCCTCCTCGAGATCGGCGAACGCCGCGTCCAGCAGGGCATCGCGGCGGCGCGAGCGCCGCACCGCAATCGCGCCGACCGCGCCGCGCTCGGTGCGCGGCAGCAGGCCGAAGCTCTTCGCCCAGCGGGCATAGAAGCGCAGCTCATTCTCCGCCTCGCGCGCGAACCGGCCCGCCGACGCGGCCTCGTAGTGCGCGAAGCGCGCGTCCGCCACGTACGCGATCGCGCGGCCCTGCTCGCGCGCTCGTAGGCAGAGGTCCACGTCCTCGAAGCCGTTGACGAACGACTCGTCGAAGCCGCCCTCGCCGACGAACCACTCCGTGCGCACCGCCATCGCGGCGCCCGAGACGGCCAGCGCGTCGCGCGACGTCCGACCGCCTCGAGCGACGCCGGCAGATTGCGGCAAAAGTAGTGCCAGTGCGCGTTGCGTAGCAGCACGAGGCCCGCAGCCTGCGTGACGCCGTCCTCGAAGAACAGTGCGCCGCCGGCGATCGTCACCTCGTCGCGGTCGAACGCCGCCAGCAGCGGCGTCAGCGCGTCGCCCAGCGGATACGCGTCGTTGTTGAGCAGTAGCGTCACCGGCGCTTGCGCCGCGCGGGTGCCGGCATTGCACGCGCCGGCGAAGTTGCGGTTCTCGTCGTGCCGCAGGTAGTGCACCCACGGAAACGCGGCGATCGCTCGCGGCGTCTCGTCGGTCGAGGCGTTGTCGACCACGATCGTCTCGAACTCGAACGCGCATCGCCGCGAAGCGCGTCGAGGCCGCGCAGGCAGCGCGCCGTGAGCCACCAGTTGTCGTAGACCGGGATGACGATGCTGAGTCGAGCCGCCATTTCAGGCCCGGACGCGGATGCGCTCCAGCAGCTCCTGTTTCGTCTCGGGCACCATCGCGCGCACGAAAAAGATCGTCACGATGCAGAGCGCCGCATAGATGGCGAACGTGCCGGAGCGCCCCAGACGTTCGACCATGGTGAGAAAGAACTGCGAGACGAGAAAGTTGCCGACCCAGTTGCTTAGCGTCGAGATCGACATCCCGAGCCCGCGGGCTCGCAGAGGGAATATCTCCGAGATGAGCAGCCATACGATCGGGCCGAGGCTGAACGCGAAGCAGCCGACGTAGAGCATCATGCTGCCCAGCGCGATCGCGCCGAGCGACCCGGAGAGGTGCGGCTGCGCGAACGCGCCCGCCAGCGTCGCGAGCGCCACGAACATGCCGGCCAGCCCCGCGTAGAGCAGCGGCTTGCGTCCGAGCTGATCGACAAAGAAGATCGCGATCAGCGTCATCCCGCAGTTCACGGTTCCGACCAGCGTCTGAGCGAGGATCGAAGCCGACGCGGAGCCGACGCCCGCCATCTGAAAGATCTGCGGCCCGTAATAGATCACGGTGTTGATGCCGGTGATCTGCTGCAGCACGGCCAGTGTGATACCGATGAACAACGCGGTTCGGAAGGCCGGATCGCGCAGAGCCTCCCATCCCTGGTCCTTAGCGCGCAGGCCCTCCTCGATCGACTCCACTTCTTGAGCGCGGGCGGCCGGATCCGGATAGATCCGCTGCAGCTCGGCGCGTGCGCGGTCGCCAAGCAGTATCTTGAAGAGATAGCGCGGGCTCTCCGGCATGACGAGCATGCCGGCGACGAGCACGAGCGACGGAACGACGGCGAGGCCGAGCATCCAGCGCCACTGCCCGTTCGCAGCGAGTGCGTAGTCGACCAGGTACGCCGCGAGGATGCCGACGGTAATCGCAAACTGATACAACGAGACGAGGGCGCCGCGTACGTTCGCCGGAGAGACCTCCGAGATATACAGCGGCGCGACGACCGAGCTGAACCCGATCCCGACGCCGACGATGAAGCGGCCGCACAAGAGGATCGCCTCGTCGGGCGTGAACGCCGAGACGATCGCACCTGCGAAGAAGACGACGCCCGCCAGAAACAGCGTCCAGCGCCGCCCGATGCGATCCGCGACCGCCCCCGCGACCGCCGAACCCGCGATGCAGCCGATCAGCACGACGCTGATCGTGAAGGCCTGCTCGCGCAGCGCCAGCGCGAAGTCCTTGGTGATGAAGAGGATGGCGCCCGAGATCACCCCGGTGTCGTAGCCGAACAGCAGACCGCCGAGCGCGGCTACGGAGGCGACGAGGAGAACATGCGCCCGCATGCAGGCGCCTTTGCGAGTCGCGGCAGAACGCTCCTCCCATCGTGACGCTACAGCTCGACGTCGAGGGCGCGCGCGAATACGCCCGCACGCATGGCCTGCACGCGATGATCGTCATGCGCGGCGGCGACGTCGTCGCGCAGGAGTTCGGCGACGGTTTCGACGCGCGCACGCCCCACGCGCTCTACAGCGGAACGAAGAGTTTCTGGGGCGTCGCGGCGCTCTACGCGCGCACCGACGGACTGTTGCAACTCGACGAGCGGATCGCCGGCACGATCGAGTCGTGGCGCGAGGATGCGTGGAAACGCCGCGTTACCGTGCGTATGCTGCTCTCGCTGACGGCGGGCTTTGCCTTCGGCGGGCTGGGTGCGAGCGTGCCGATCTACGAGAACGCGCTGGCGATGCCGTTGCGCGACGAGCCCGGCTCACGATTCACCTACGGCGGCATCCCGCTCCAGGTCTTCGGCGCGTTTTTCGCGCGCAAGCTGCAAGAGCGCCGCCTAACCCCGCACGCGTACCTCCGCGAACGCGTCCTCGATCCGGCGGGCGTCGGCATTTCAAGCTGGCGTACGCTTCCGGACGGAACCCAGCCGCTTCCGACCGGCGCCTCGTTGAGCGCGGAGAACTGGCTCGCGTACGCACGCTTCATCATTATGAACTTCGCCGCACTGCGGCCGTGTTTCGAAGGTTCCCCCGTCAACGCTCGCTACGGCCTGGGCTGGTGGCTCGGCGCGCGCGGGGCGCCGTCGGATCTCGTCTACGCGAGCGGCTCGGCAGGGCAAGCGCTCTACCTCGTTCCCTCGCTCGACCTCGCGGTCGTTCACTTCGGCAGAAGCTCGTCCTACCGGCACGAGTCTTTTATGAAGCGCCTCTTCGGCGATGTCTCAAAACGTGGAAGGAGCGTCCGCCGGGAGCGGCATACTGCCCAACCATGAAGCAGTCATACGCCGCGCAAACCGCGGCGTCGTTCGCACTTATCTTTGCGTTCTCCGCATGTTCCTCGTCGTCGACGCAGTCGCTGCCCTACATGCAGAACGGTCTGGCACTCTCGGGCCTCAACGCGACCGGCGCCGGTAAGATCAAGCACATCGTCTTCATCGTTCAAGAGAATCGCAGTTTCAATAATCTCTTTCTGGGTTATCCCGGCGCGACCACGCAATCGTGGGGCCTGGACTCGAAGAACAAGCGGATCAAGCTCAAGGCCGTGGGGCTGGCCGCCTACTACGTCATCGATCACTCGGCATCGGCGATGTTCGCCGCCTGTGACGGCACTGGCAAGCTGCCGGGAACGGATTGCCGCATGAACGGATTCGACAAGGAAGTCGCGTTCGGCGGTCCGCCCAAATATCCGCAGTACGTCTACGCCCCGCGCAACGAAACGAAGCCGTATTGGGACATGGCGAACGAGTGGGTGTTGGCCGACAACATGTTCCAGTCGCACCTCGACGAGAGCTTCGTCTCGCACCAGTACGTCATCGCCGCGCAGGCCGATTCGGCCGTAGACCTGCCGTACGGCGCGTGGGGCTGCCAGGGCGGCAAGTACGACAAGATCGCCACGATCACGAAACAGCGCAACCTGTACGGGCCGCCCGAACAGCCGTGCTGGGATTACACCACGCTCGGCGACGAGCTCGACAAGGCCGGGCTTACCTGGCGCTTCTACGCGAGCAAGTACGGCAGCGCAGACAGCGGCTCGGGGGCCTACTGGTCGAGCTATCAGGCGGTGCGGCATATCTACTATGGACCGGATTGGGCCAAAGACGTCAAGTCGCCGAACTGGAATTTCATCACCGACGTGCGCGCCGGCAAGCTCGCGAACTTCACGTGGATCACGCCGGTCTGCGCCGACTCGGATCACGTGAACTGCCCCGGGGGCTACGGTCCGTCGTGGGTCGCCGCGCTGGTCAACACGGTCGGCGAGAGCAAGTTCTGGGACTCGACCGTGATCTTCGTGCAATGGGACGACTGGGGTGGTACCTATGACCCCGTCAAGCCGCCCTACGTAGACAAAGACGGTCTGGGCTTCCGCGTTCCGCTGCTCATCATCTCGCCGTACGCGAAGCACGGGGTCGTCACCCACACGCAGTACGAGACGGCCAGCGTGCTGCGCTTCGCCGAGGATCTCTGGGGCCTGAATCAGATGGCGGCGGCCGATGCGCGCGCCAACGCGCCCGGAACCGACTCCTTCGATTTCCAACAGAAGCCGCGCCCGTTCGTCAAAATCGCGGCGCCCGAACCGCCGAAATTTTTCATGCGCCGGCTACCCGGCGACGATCAAGCCCCCGATTACGAATAACCCTTCCGGTTAGAGGCTAGGGTGACAAGGGAGTTGCGCCGGAGACCGGTTTTAAGCCGGCTTTCTTCAGCTCGGCCTGGAGCGGCGCGAGCGAGTTTACGTAGGCGTCGTACTTCGCGACCGCCGCATGGTACGCCGCGTCGAAGCGCCGGCCGTAATCGAGCTGTTCCGTGGTGGGCGGAAGCTGGACGCCGGGGAAGCCCGTGCGCGGTACGGACTCGCGCAGCGAGCCGGGACGCTGAATCGAGTCCTCGTCGTTCTTGTAGTCGGCGGTGAAGGCGCCGAACACATCGGTCCACTGCTGCTGCGCGGCGGCGACGTCGCGCTGCACCGTTGCGTCGTTCTTCGCGGCGGTCGCCGCCGACTGCAGCGACTTCTTGATCGCGTCGAGGTTGTTGAGCGCCTCGTCGATCTTCGAGTAGATCGTGGCGTACTTGCGCGCGAAGTCGTAACCGGCGCGGTACTGCTCGGCGTTCCAACTATCGCGCGGATCGCCCGCGACCGTGAAGCTCTGCTGCAGCGTCGTGCCGGCCAACGTCAGCCGCGCCGTGTACGTTCCGGGCACGACCATCGGGCCGCTCTTGGGGCCTTGATAGTCCTCCTTGGCCGCGCCGTACCACTTCACCGGCGCGTCTTCCGTAAAGTCCCAGACGTAACGATTGATGCCGGCCTTGTTCGAGACGTACGGCTCCTCTTTGCCCTTGACCTTATGCATGCCGCTGACCGTGCGAATCACGCGGCCGCTTCCGTCGAGGATCTGCAGCGTCGGCGGGCTCTTACCGGGCGCCGTCTGATAGAAGTCGAGGATCGCGCCCTTCGGCGGATTGTCTCCCGCGAAGCGCGTGTAGATGCCGAGATCATTGGAGTGGTAGTGGTACTCGTACGACATCCGCGGCGTGTAGAGCATTGCGCCCGCCCGCATGGCGTTGCCGAGCTGCTGGATCGAGGTCAGGTCGTCCAGGATCCACGTGTCGCGGCCGTGCGTCGCGATCACGAGGTCGTTGAAGCTCGGCTGGATTCGAATGTCGCGCACCGAGACGGCCGGCAGGTTGATGCGGAAGTTCTGCCAGCTCGATCCGCCGTCGAAGGAGATCCAGAGCCCGTCCTCGGTGCCCGCGTACAGCAGGTTCGGATTGCGCGAGTCGGGACGAATCGTCCGCACGTACTGGTTGGCAGGCAGTCCGTTGACGATCTTGGCCCAGCTCGCGCCGTAGTCGTGCGTCACGAACGACGTATGGTGCGTAGTCGCCCATCCGATGGTTGTCGGCGATCACGTAGGCCGTGCCCGCGACCAGCGGCGACGGCGCGGCCGTCTCGATGCGCGCGTATTCCGGCGTGCCGGGCGGCGTGACGTTGCGCCAGTGCGCGCCCGAATCGCGCGTCATCTGCGCGTAGCCGTCGTCCGTGCCGGCCCAGATCTCGCCGCGATCGATCGGCGAGCCCTCGATGTAGAGGATCGTGTCGGAGTACTCGGCGCCGGAGACGTCCTTGGCGAGCGGTCCGCCCGAGGGATACTGGTGCGACTTGATGTTGCGCGTGAGGTCGGGGCTGATGGTCGTCCACGTCTCGCCGCGGTCGGTCGATTGGAAGATCACGTTTCCGCCGAACCAGGCTACGCTTTTGTCATCCTGAGCGGAGCGGGCGGAGCCCGTGGAGTCGAAGGGCCACGGTGCGAACGCGATCGGCGAGTCCCAGTTGAAGCGATAGGGTACGGAGCTCAGGTCGAACGGCCCGAGAAAGCTGCCGGGAAACGCGTCGTACGGGCGGATGAAGCGCGTGACTTCGGTCTTGCGGTCGAAGAGCGTGAGCGCGCCGTCCTCAAGGTCGGCCCACACGTAACGCGAATCGACCGGATCGGGCACGGTCCACACGCCGTCGCCGCCGACGACGTCGACCCAGTGGCGATCGAGAATTCCCTCGCTGTCGAGCGAGTTCTCCGGGCCGCAGAATCCGCCGTTGTCTTGAAATGCCACGCAGACGAAGTACGGGTTCTCGTTCGAGAGACCGACGTGATAGATCTGGCCGATCGTGAGGTTGCGCGAGAACGACCAGTGCTCGAGATCCGTCGTCAGCGCGTAGCCGCCGTCTTCGCCGGTGATGATCCGCTTCGGGTTCGTCGGATCGATCCAGATCGCGTGGTAGTCGACGTGCACGCCCTTGGCGATCTCGGTGAACTTCCTGCCGCCGTCCTTGCTCTCGGCGAGCATTTCGGAGACGGCGTAGACGTGGTTCGGATTCTTGGGATCGACCGCGATGTGCGTGAAATAAAACGGCCTCTGGTCCACGAGCGTGTCGCTGCTCGTCATCGTCCAGTGCGCGCCGGCGTCGTCCGTGCGCCACAAGATGCCCCCCTTGGCCTCGATCAGCGCGAAGACGCGGTCGGGGCGGCTCGGCGCGATCGCCAGGCCGATGCGCCCGGAATATCCGCTCGGCAAGCCGTTGCCCACCAGCTTCTTCCACGTGCGTCCGCCGTCGATCGACTTGAAAAGCCCGCCGTCGGGGCCGCCGCTGGTGAACGTCCACGGCACGCGACGAAAGTGCCACATGCCCGCGTAGACGACGCCGCCGTTGCGCGGATCCATGGCGACGTCGCTCGCGCCGCTCGCGGGGCCGAGATAGAGCGACTTCTTCCAGGTCGCGCCGCCGTCGAACGTGACGTAGACGCCGCGGTCGGACGAGTCTTTGAACGGATCGCCGAATCCGCCGACCACGACGTGGCGCGAGTCGCGCGGATCGATCGCGATGCGCGAGATGCTCCAGACGCCCGCGAGGCCGACGCGCCGCCACGTCTTGCCCCCGTCGGTCGACTTATAGAGGCCGTCTCCGAAGCTGACGTCGTTGCGTGGATTGGCTTCGCCCGTTCCGGCCCAGACGACGCGCTCGTTCGCGGGATCGATCGCGACCGCGCCGATCGCGGACACCGACTGCTTCTCGAAGACCGGCTCCCACGTCGCGCCGCCGTTGACCGACCGCCAGACCCCGCCGCCCGCCGTCCCCAGATAGTAGAGCTGATCGTCCTGCGGCGTCCCGGCAACCGAGGCGACGCGACCACCCGAGACCGCGGGGCCGATCGAACGCCATGTAAGATTCGCGTAGGCGGCGGCCGCGAGCAGCACGGACGAGAGCAGCATCATGTTGCATTGATTGTTTTGATGGCCGGCAGCGCTTTCATGCCGGCCGCCTTGAGCGCCGCATTCGCGCCCGGCAACACGCCGGTCACGAAGGTGTTGTAGCGCGCGATTCCGGCCCTATAGTCGGCGTCGGTGCGCGCGAGCAGGTCGGTAACCGCCGGCGTGATGAGTCCGTTCGCCGTGAAGTACGCGGCGAGCAAATCCTCGTGCAGCCGGCTCTCGTCCTCGGTGCCTTCTCCGCGGACGTTGGTCGCCAGCGAATCGAAGAGCGTCTGCCGCGCGGTCTGCGCCTCTTGGAGCTTCGCGATCAGCGTGGAGTTGTCGCCCTTCTTCGCGGCGTCGACCGCCGTGTCGAACGCCTTTTTGAGCGAGTCGAGGTCGTTGAGGATCGAGTCGACCTGCGACAGATGGCTCATCTGGCGCATCGCCGCGTCGAACGTGCGCTGGTAGTCGGCCTGCGTGAACTGCGAGCGCGGATCCGGCGCCACTTGGAAGTGCTGGACGTACGCACGGCCCGAGAGCGTCATGCGCACGCTGTACTGGCCAGGCACGACGCCCGGACCGGTATTGGGCCCATTGAGGAAGTCGAGGGCGGCTCCGTTCCATTTCACCGGGCCGTTGACGTTGAAGTCCCAGATGTAGCGGTTCAGGCCAGGCTTGTTAGGGACGTAGGGCACGTCCTTGCCGCCGACCTTGTGCGTGCCGGAGACGCTGCGGATCACGCGTCCGCGCGCGTCCAGGATCTCGAGCGCCGGCGCGCCCTTCTGCAGCTCCTTCTGATAGAACGTGATGATCACGCCGTTGGGTGGATTGTCCGCCGCGTAGTTCGTGTAGGTGCCCTCGTCGTTCTCGTGCAGCGTCCACTCGTATGCGGTGCGCGGCGTAAACAGCCACGTGCTGCGCGCCACCGCCTGTTGCAGCTCCTGCACAGCACGGACGTCGTCCATGATGTAGACGGACCGCCCGTGTGTGGCGATCACGAGATCGTCCTCGCGCGGCTGCATGCGAATGTCGTGCACGGACACGGTCGGCAGGTCGTTCTTGAACGACTGCCAGCTCGCGCCGCCGTCGAACGAGATCCAGATGCCCTCCTCGGTGCCGAGATAGACGAGGCTGCGGTCGCGGATATCCGGGCGAACCGCGCGCACCCACTGATCCGCCGGCAGGCCGTTGACGATCTTCGTCCAGTGCTTTCCGAAGTCGTGCGTGACCCAGACGTACGGCGCGCTGTCGCCCATCTCGTGGTCGTCCTCGATCGCGTAGGTCGTGCCGTCGACCAGCGTCGATGGCGCCACGGTCGCGAAGCGGCCGTACTCCGGCGCGCCGGGCGGCGTGACGTTCGTCCAGTGCTTGCCGTAATCGCGCGACAACTGCACGAGCCCGTCGTCGGTCCCGACCCAGATCTCGCCGCGCCCGCGCTGCGAGGCCTCGATGTCGAGGATCGTGTCGGTATACTCGGCCCCCGAGACGTCGTTGACGATGGGGCCGCCCGCCGGGTTCTGATGCGACTTCAAGTTGCGCGTGAGATCCGGGCTGATCACCCTCCACGTCTTTCCGCGATCGGTCGTCTGGAAGATGACGTTGCCGCCGAACCAGCCGATGGCCTTACCGCTCGCCGCGCGCCACGGCGCGAACGCGATCGGCGACTCCCAGTTGAAGCGATACTTGCTCTTCGAGAGCTCCCACGACTCGGTGCCGGTCTGCAGGTAAGGCTGCGCCGACCACTGGTCCTGCGTCACGCGGTTGTAGATCGTGAGCGAGCCGTTTTGCGAGTCGGACCAGATCCAGTTCGGATCGTCCGGCTCGACCAGCGCCCACGTTCCGTCGCCGCCGACCGCGTTGATCCAGTACTTGTTCTGAATCCCGGACGGATCGAGCGAGTTCGACGGGCCGCACCAGCCGTTGTTGTCTTGCAGGCCGGCGCAGACAGAGTACGGATTGTCCGAACCTAAACCCACGCGATAGACCTGGCCGATCGGCACGTTCGCAGAGAAAAACCAGTTCGCACCGCCGTCGAGCGTGAGCACGTAGCCGCCGTCGTTGCCCAGGATGATCCGCGTCGGATCGTTGGGAGCGATCCAGATCGCGTGAAAATCTGAGTGAACCTGATCCGCAACCGCCTTGAAATTCTTGCCCGCGTTGGTGCTGAGCATGACTTGGAACGAGACGGCGTAGACCTTGTTGGGATTCTTCGGGTCGACGGCGACGTGCGAGAAGTAGAACGGGCGCGCGTCGACCTGCGTGTCGTCGCTGACCTTGGCCCAGTTGGCACCGGCGTCGTCGGAGCGCCACAGCACGCCGTCCTTCGACTCAATCACCGCGTAGACGCGGTTGCCGTCGCTCGGCGCGACCGCCAGTCCGATGCGTCCGATGGGGTACTGCGGCAGGCCGTGACCCTCGAGCTTGATCCACGTCGCGCCGCCGTCCGTCGACTTGTAGATACCGTCTTCCGTGCCGCCGCTCACGAACGTCCACGGACGGCGTTGGAACTTCCAGATGCCGGCGTAGACGACGCTCGGGTTCTGCGCGTCCATGGCGAGGTCCGACGCGCCGCTCTCGGGACCGACCGAGAGTGTCTGCTTCCAAGTGCGCCCGCCGTCGTCCGTGACGTAGACGCCGCGCTCGGGGCTGTCGGCGAACACGTCGCCGAGCGCGCCGACGATCACGTGGTTGTGGTTGCGCGGATCGACGAGGATGCGCGAGATGTACTTCGTGCCTTTCAGCCCGACGTTCGTCCATGTGTCGCCGCCGTCGGTCGTCTTGTAGACGCCGTCGCCGTAGCTCACGTCGTTGCGTGGATTGGCCTCGCCGGAGCCGACCCAGACGACGTCGTCGTTGGTCGGGTCGATCGTCACGGCGCCGATCGCGCCGACGCCCTGCTTGTCGAACACGGCGTCCCAGGTCTGTCCGGAGTTGTCCGATTTCCAAACGCCGCCGCCCGCCGCGCCGATGAAGTACAACTTCGTGTTCGTGGCCGAACCCGCGACCGACGTGACGCGCCCGCCGGTCAGGGCCGGGCCGATCGCGCGCCAGCTCATGTTGCCGAAGGCCGGCCCCGGCGACGGGGTCGCCGTCGGCGACGGCGAGACCGACGGCGACGGGGAAGGCACGGGAGCCGCGGCGCGTGCGTGACCGGAGTTCAGAAGCATGAAAGCGATGAGCGGCACCAGCGGCGCAGCGCGTCGTAACAACGGAAAAACCTCCATAAAACCACGCAGTAGTCGCGCGCGCGCAACAATCCTGCGCGCGCCGATTCAAATAACTATCAAACCATTCGAGTCAGCGCGTCGCGCCGTGCCGGCGTGACTCATACATCGGAACGTTTACATGAATCGCATACCATTGCGACCAGGCGATCATGCCGCACATGATGGCGAACAGCGCGACGACAATGACGAGCGCCCAGCGGCGACCCGAGGGACCCGGCCGGGGAGGCCCCTCCCCGGAAGGCGCGCCGGACACGCGGCTCGAACCCACCGCCTCCATAATGCGAAGGACCATCGCCAGCCTCCTGGCGACAGCCATCGTTCCATTGTGCTCGTTATTGTTCACATGCGTGCCCGCGCAAGCCGCTCATCGCGCGGTCCCTGCGACTCCTGTCGCAATCGACGTCTACGCCCGCGTGCTGCGCCACATCAACCCGCAGATGCCCGGCTGGCAGAGCCGCAGCCTCGCGCGCCGCGTGCTCGTCAACGCCGAACGCTGGCGCCTCGATGCGAACATGCTGGTGGCGATCGTTGCCGTCGAATCGTCGTGGCACACCCACGCTATCTCTCCGGCGGGCGCGATCGGCCTCGGCCAGCTCATGCCGGGCACGGCCGCGCTGCTCAAGGTCAACCCGCGCGACCCGAACCAGAACCTGTACGGCGCCGCGCGCTATCTGCGCGGCCTGATGCAGCGCTTCGGATCGAAGCATCCGGACCTCATCTTCGCCGCCTACAACGCGGGCCCGAAGGCCGTCAGCGAATACGGCGGCATCCCGCCCTACGACGAGACCGAGAACTACGTCGTGCGCGTCGTCGACACGTGGGAGCGCCTATCGCGCAACGTCCGCCTGCCCGCGAGCGCCTACGATCAGTGGCCCGCACACGGCCTCGACATCGACTACTGGCTCAACGCCACCGAACACCCGTAAGCCCTTCGACTTCGGCGCTACGCGCCTCCGCTCAGGATGACATTCACCGCATCCTCTAGGCCGTGAGGGCCGGAGACCTTTAGCGGGATCGCGCCGGCGTTGCGTGCAGCCTCGACGTCGCTCTCGCGGTCGCCCACGACGACGCAGCACGCCGGATCCACGCCCAGCGCGCGCGCCGCGTCGAGAATCAGCTTCGGCTTGGGCTTACGGCACTCGCACGCGTCGTCCGGCGCATGCGGACAAACGAAGAAACCAGCGAACGGCCCGAGCAGCTCGTCGATCTTGCGGTTGACGGCGTCGACCTTTTCGACCGTGAGGAGACCGCGTCCGATCCCGCTCTGATTGCTGACCACCGCGAGCGGAAGTCCCGCGGCGCGCAGCCGATCGAGTAGCTGCCGTGCGTTGGGCGCGGGAACGACCTTGTCCGGATCGCCGTTGAACGGAACGTCGACGACGATCGTCTCGTCGCGATCGAACAGCACCGCACAGGGCATCATCAGATTCGCATTGCCTCCGCGACCGCTCGGTCTTCGCTCCAGGCGCCGCCTTCCTCCATGAGCTTCGAAAGCTCGTCGGCGCCGAGCGCGTCGCGCAGGGCGGCGAGCATCGCGTCGTATTCCCGCTGCTCGGTATACTCGCGCTGCGTTTGGAGCCGCGCCTCCACGTAGCCCAACACGTGCGCGGCATATACGCGCACTCCGCGAGACTGCGTTCCGCTCCTTTGCTGTAACGCGCCGACGGCGGCTAAATGCTGCAGCGCAAACAGCGCGTACGTCTCGTGGCGGGCGTCGCGCGCCGTTGCTAGCGCTTCCTGGGCCGTAGCGCGCGCCTTTTTGTAGCGGCCCAGCGCCGCCAGATATGCTGCGATGTTGGACAGAACGCTCGCGACGTCACTCTTTTCGCTGAACCTGCGAAAAATGGCGAGTGCCTCGCTCGCCGAGTGGAGTGCCGCTGCCGGCTCTCCGCCGCCATGCTCCGCCTCGGCAAGATTCATCGCGGCCAAAGCGACGCTTCGGTCGGCGCCTCGCACGCGAGCGAGCGCCAACGCCTCGGAATAGAGCTGCCGCGCGCCGGCTACATCACCGGCCGCACTCCGCGCCATTGCCAACTGGTTGAGTACGAGGCTCGCCAATCGCTGTGCTCCAATCGCCCGCGCCCCGGCCAGCGCTTCCGACATGATCGCCTCGCCCTCAGCGATCTTACCGAGGAAAACGAGGCTGGAACCGAGCAGCAGTTGTGCGTCGGCGGTCCGCATCGAATCGTCAAGCCCACGATAACGCGCTAGTGCCCGCTCGGCAGCCGCATAAGCGTTCTTGTATTGCAAGAGCGTCGAGCTGACGTGCGCTTCGGCGAGGTCGATGGCTGCAACCACCGACGCGGGCGTCTCGGCGCGCACGAGATCGCGCGCGATTTGCGTCCATCGGCGGCCCTCGGCCGCCCCGAAGACGACCCACAGCGGGCGCAGCACTGCGAGTCGCTGCCCGAGCAGCGAGTCGCCGCGCTCCCCGAACGCCCATCCGAGCGCCGACCTGAAGTTCTCTATATCCAGCTCGGTGCGCGCGAACCACTCGCGATCGCTCATTGTCTCTGCGGACCGGTCGAGTTCTTCGGCCAGCGCGAAGAACGCCGTCGCATGCGCGCGAGCAGTTGCTTCGTACTCTCCGCTTTCGATAAGCCGCTCGCGCGCGTATTGGCGCGTCGACTCCAAGAGCCGATAGCGAGTCCCGATCGTTACCGGATCCAAGTGTACCAGCGATTTATCGACCAGCGACGAGAGCAGATCGAGCGTCGCCATCTCGTCAACCTGCCCGTCGCCGCAGGCTGCGCTTGCGCTTTCGAGGGCGAAGCTACCGGCGAAGATCGAGAGCTTGCGAAAGAGCGCGCGCTCCTCTTCGGAAAGCAAATCGTAGCTCCAATCGATCAGCGCGCGCATCGTCTGATGGCGAGGCAGTGCGCTGCGATCGCCGCCGGTGAGCACGCGAAAACGCGCATCGAGCATGTGTGCCAGTCGCTGGGGCGCGAGAACCTTTACGCGTGCGGCGGCCAATTCAATCGCTAGCGGTATCCCATCGAGCCGCCGGCAGATCTCGGCAACGTGCGGCGCATCTGCGTCGGTCAGGGTGAAACGGTTGTCGGCGGAGAGCGCGCGGTCGGCGAAGAGCCGCGCAGCACCAAAGGAGAGCAAATCCTGTGCCGATATGGGCGGATCCACCGGCGGCACCGAGAGCGACGGCATCGAGTAGAGCTGCTCGCCTGCAACGTTCAAGCCTTCGCGGCTCGTTGCGAGGATGCGTACCTCGCGACAACCCTGGAGAATCGCCGCGGTAACCGCTCGAGCCTCCGAAATCACGTGCTCGCAGTTGTCCAGGATGAGCAGCACGCGCTTATCCTCGAGATAAGCGAGCAGCGTGTCGAGCATCTGGCGATGGGGTTGCTCCGCGACGTTCAGCGCATGCGCAACCGCATGAGCGACAAAGGACAGGTCTGAGAGCGGCGCCAGTTCGACAAGCCATACGCCGTCGGCGAAGCGGTCGAGCAGCTCGGCGCCGGCTTGAACGGCGCAGCGCGTCTTTCCCGCGCCGCCCGGACCAACCAACGTCACGAAGCGGTGCTGCTCGAGGAGCGAGGTGATCTCGGCTACCTCCGTCTCGCGACCAACGAACGAGGTGAGCTGGGCCGGTAAGTTATTTGCCCGATTGTCGAGCGATCGCAAAGCGGGAAAGTTCTCCGGCAAGGTGGGCGCAATCAGCTGGAAAACGTGCTCGGGCTGCGCTAAGTCCTTGAGACGATGAGAACCTCGATCGCGCAAGCTGCAGAGCGGCGGCATCTCGCCTTGCAGCAAATCTGCGGCCGTTCGCGAGACGAGCACCTGACCGCCGTAACCAATCGCGAGCAGCCGGGCGACACGATTCACCGCCGGCCCGAAGTAATCGCCGTCGCGCTCGTCGCTGCGGCCGGTATGGAGCGCCATGCGTACGCGAATGCTGTCGACCGCCGAAAAATCTTCGGTCGTAAGCGCGCGCTGCGCGTCGACCGCCGCGGCGATTGCATCGGGAGCCGTCGCGAAGGCTGTGCAAAACGCGTCGCCGACGGTCTTGAAGATGTAGCCGCCACGAGCTTCCAGCGTTTGGCGCATCAGCGCGTCGTGCCGAGCTACCGCCGGCCTCATTGCTGCGCGGTCACGTTCCCAGCGGACAGTACTGCCCTCGATGTCGGAGAACAGAAACGTTACGGTGCCGGTGGGGCGCGTGCGAATATCTAACCCGTGCCGGCTTGCACGTAGATTTCGCCGCCCGCATCGGCGAACTCGCGGGACTTTTCGGCCATGCCGCGCTCGGCGTACTCGCGCACCTCTTGCGTGATCTTCATCGAACAGAAGTGCGGCCCGCACATCGAGCAGAAGTGCGCGACCTTCGCGCCCGGAGCCGGCAGCGTCTCGTCGTGGAACTCGCGCGCGGTGTCGGGATCGAGCGAGAGATCGAACTGGTCCTGCCAGCGGAACTCGAAGCGCGCCTTCGAGAGCACGTCGTCCCAGTGCGCGGCGCCTGCGTGTCCCTTGGCGAGGTCGGCCGCGTGCGCGGCGATCTTGTACGCGATCACGCCGTCCTTGACGTCCTTCTTGTTCGGCAGCCCGAGGTGCTCTTTGGGCGTCACGTAGCAGAGCATCGCCGTGCCGTACCAGCCGATCATCGCGGCGCCGATCGCGCTCGTGATGTGATCGTAGCCCGGCGCGACGTCGGTGACGAGCGGCCCGAGCGTGTAGAACGGCGCCTCCTTGCAGACCTCGAGCTGCTTGCGCATGTTCTCTTCGATCAGGTGCATCGGCACGTGTCCCGGCCCCTCGATCATCACCTGGACGTCGTGCTTCCACGCGACGTCGGTGAGCTCGCCCAGCGTCTCGAGCTCGGCGAACTGCGCCGCGTCGTTGGCGTCGGCGGTGCAGCCCGGGCGCAGCCCGTCACCGAGCGAGAACGCGACGTCGTACGCCTTCATGATCTCGCAGATCTCTTCGAAGTTGTCGTAGAGGAAGTTCTCGTGGTGGTGCGCGAGGCACCACTTGGCGAGGATCGAGCCGCCGCGCGAGACGATGCCGGTGACGCGGTTCGCGGTGAGCGGCACGTAGCGCAGCAGCACGCCGGCGTGAATCGTGAAGTAGTCCACGCCCTGCTCCGCCTGCTCGATCAGCGTGTCGCGGAAGAGCTCCCACGTGAGCTCTTCTGCCTTGCCGTCGACTTTTTCGAGCGCCTGATAGATCGGAACGGTGCCGATCGGCACCGGCGAGTTGCGCAGAATCCACTCGCGCGTCTCGTGGATGTTCTTGCCGGTCGAGAGATCCATGACCGTGTCGGCGCCCCAGCGCGTCGCCCAGGTCATCTTCTCGACTTCTTCGTCGATCGACGAGGTGACGGCGGAGTTGCCGATGTTCGCGTTGATCTTCACGAGGAAGTTGCGGCCGATGATCATCGGCTCGCTCTCGGGATGGTTGACGTTCGCGGGGAGGATCGCGCGGCCGCGCGCGATCTCGTCGCGCACGAACTCCGGCTCGACGTTCTCGCGCAGCGCGACGAACTCCATCTCCGGCGTGATCTCGCCGCGCCGCGCGTAGTGCATCTGCGTCACGTTCGCGCCCGGCTTCGCCCTGCGCGGCGGGCGCGGCGACGGGAAGCGCAGCGCGTCGAGCTCGGGCATCGCGTCGCGTCCGCGGCGGTAGATCGACGACGGGCGCTCGAGACGCTGCGTGTCGCCGCGCGCCTCGATCCACGCGTCGCGCAGCGGCGGCAGGCCGCGGCGAAAATCGGTCGACGCCTCGGGATCGGTGTACGGGCCGCTCGTGTCGTAAACGGTGTGGATCGTGCCGTCCGTCAGCGCGATCGCGCGGCGCGGCACCTTGATCGACGGGTCCGACCCGCTTGAGTAAACTTTCATCTGCACCTCCCTACGCCGGCATTACCCGGATCAGGTTCATCGCGGTCGGCGAAGCATCGCTCGCCCTCTCAGCCGTAGCTCCCGCTAACTGGGGGTTATACTCCCTCGGTGCTTCGACTCCGCCGTTGCGCGGCTTCGCTCAGCATGACAATTCTTTGGAACCAACCAGGCTAGCGATTGGATTGGTCCATTTGGATGAGATAGGCGGGCGGTCTCAAAACAGGTGGGTCCTGATGACGACGACGTTCACGACCGACCCCGATCCTCAAGAGACTCGCGAATGGCTCGAGGCGCTGCGCGGCGTCATCGTCGCCGAAGGACCCGAGCGCGCACGCGAACTGATCGCACAGCTCGTCGACGAGGCGCAGCGCTACGGCGCGCACGTTTCGCTCGGGTTCGCAGACGCCGTACGTCAACACGATACCGGCCGACCAGCAGGCCGACGATGCCCGGCGACCGCGAGATCGAGGCGCGGCTGCGTCATTACGTCCGCTGGAACGCGCTCGCGACCGTCGTGCGCGCAAACAAGGTCAGCTCGGAGCTCGGCGGTCACGTCGCCAGCTTCGCGTCGGCGGCGACGCTGTACGACGTCGGCTTCAATCACTTCTTCCGCGCGCCGAGCGAGTCGTTCGGCGGCGACCTCGTCTTCTTTCAGGGACACTCCTCGCCGGGGGTGTACGCGCGAGCCTTTCTCGAGGGGCGCGTCACCGAGGACCAGCTCGAACACTTCCGCCAGGAGGTCGGCGGACGCGGCCTCTCGTCGTATCCGCATCCGTGGCTGATGCCGGAGTTCTGGCAGTTCCCGACCGTGTCAATGGGTCTCGGCCCGATCATGTCGATCTACCAGGCGCGCTTCATGCGCTACCTGCACGACCGCGGCTTGCGCGACGCCACCGGCCGAAAGGTGTGGGCGTTCGTCGGCGACGGCGAGATGGACGAGCCGGAATCGCTCGGCGCGATCTCGCTCGCCGGGCGCGAGAAGCTCGACGATCTGATCTGGGTCGTCAACGCCAACCTGCAGCGGCTCGACGGTCCGGTGCGCGGCAACGGCAAGATCATTCAGGAGCTCGAGGGCGTCTTCAAGGGCGCCGGTTGGAACGTCATCAAGGTGATCTGGGGGAGCCGCTGGGATCCGCTGCTCGCGAGCGACGCGAGGCCGCGCCTCGTGCAGCTGATGAACGAGTGCGTCGACGGCGACTATCAGACGTTCAAGTCGCGCAACGGCAAGTACGTGCGCGACGAGTTCTTCGGGCGCTATCCGGAGACGAAGGCGCTGGTCGAGCACTGGAGCGACGACGAGATCTGGAATTTGCAGCGCGGCGGTCACGACTCGGTCAAGGTCTACGCCGCCTATAAGGCCGCGTTCGACCATCGCGGCGCGCCGACGGTCGTGCTCGCGAAGACGATTAAGGGCTACGGCATGGGCGAGGCCGGCGAGGCGCAGAACATCGCGCACCAGGCCAAAAAGATGGAGATCGAGGCGATGCGCACGTTCCGCGATCGCTTCGATCTGCCGATCACCGACGCGCAGCTCGGCGGCGAGAGGATCCCGTTCTATAGGCCGCCGGAGGATTCACCGGAGATGCGCTACCTGCGCGAGCGAATGTCCGCGCTCGGCAGCGTTCCGCAGCGGCGCCGCGCGTCGGCCTCGTTAACGGTTCCTGAGCTGTCGGCGTTCGACACGCAGCTGCAGGGAACGGGCGACCGGCACATCTCCACCACGATGGCCTTCGTCCGAATCCTCAACACGATCGCGCGCGACAAGGAGATCGGTCCACGCGTCGTCCCGATCGTCGCCGACGAATCGCGCACGTTCGGCATGGAGGGCATGTTCCGCCAGCTCGGGATCTACTCGTCGGTCGGGCAGCTCTATCATCCGCAAGACGCCGAGCAGCTCATGTGGTACCGCGAGGACAAGCTCGGCCAGATTCTGCAGGAAGGCATCAACGAGGCGGGCGCGCTCTCGTCGTGGATCGCGGCCGGTACGTCGTACTCCAACCACGATCTGCCGATGATTCCGTTCTACATCTTTTATTCAATGTTCGGCTTTCAGCGCGTCGGCGACCTCACGTGGGCGGCCGGCGACAGCCGGACGCGCGGCTTCCTGCTCGGCGCGACCTCGGGGCGCACGACGCTCAACGGCGAGGGACTGCAGCACGAGGACGGCAGCAGCCAAGTCGCCGCGTCGTTCGTGCCCAACTGCGTCAGCTACGACCCGACGTTCGCGTACGAGCTCGCGGTCGTCATCCAGGACGGGCTGCGGCGGATGCTGTCCGATCAGGAAGACGTCTACTACTACATCACGCTGATGAACGAGAACTATCAGCATCCGGCGATGCCGCCCGACGCCCGCGACGGCATCCTGCGCGGCATGTATCTGCTGCGTGACTCGGGCCCGGTCAAGGGAAAGGCGCCGCGCGTGCAGCTCTTCGGCTCGGGCGCCATCTTGCGCGAGGTCATCGCCGCCGCCGATCTGCTCGCGGACGAGTGGAACGTGACGAGCGACGTGTGGAGCGTGACCAGCTTCAACCAGCTGCAGCGCGACGGCGTCGCGGCGCGGCGCTTGAACCTGCTGCACCCGCAGGAAAAGCCCAATCTCTCGTACGTCGAGCAGTGCCTGCAAGATCGTGTCGGGCCCGGCATCGCCGCCACCGATTACATCCGGGCGTTCGCCGAACAGATCCACCCGTACGTGGGGCGCCCGTACATCGCGCTGGGCACCGACGGCTACGGCCGCAGCGACTTCCGCCGCAAGCTGCGCGAGTTCTTCGAGGTCGACCGCCACTTTGTGACGGTGACGGCGCTGCGCGCGCTGGCCGAGGAAGGCAAGGTTCCAACCGCGACGGTCGCCAAGGCGCTGGAGAAGTACCACATCGACCCCAACAAGCCCAATCCGATCACCGTGTGAGGATATGAGCCAAACGATCGAGGTGCGCGTTCCCGACATCGGCGACTTCACGGACGTGCCGGTGATCGAGGTGCTGGTCAAGAGCGGCGATCGCGTCAAGAAGAACGACTCGCTGATCACGCTCGAGAGCGAGAAGGCCTCGATGGAGGTGCCGGCCGAGGTCGAGGGCACGGTGCAGGACGTCAAGGTGAAGGTCGGCGACAAGGTGTCGGAAGGCGCGTCGATTCTGACGCTCAGCTCCGAGGACGCGCCCACCGTCGCGGCGGCGCAACCCGCTCCCGCTGCGCAACCCGCACCCCAGCCAGCTCCTCCTCCGCAGGCGGCGCCCGCACCCGCGAGCGACGGGCCGGTGCACGCGGGACCCTCGATTCGCCGCTTCGCGCGCGAGCTTGGCGTGGATCTCGCAAATATCAGCGGCAGCGGTCCGAACGGGCGCATCACGCGTGAGGACGTGCAGGGCTTCGTGAAGGGCGCGCTGGAGCGCGGAGGGGGCGCAGGTGCGCCGGCGTTCGGCGGACTGCCGGCGTGGCCGAAGGTGGACTTCGCGCAGTTCGGGCCGATCGAGCGCCGTCCGCTCTCGCGCATCAAGAAGTTCTCCGGGCCGAACCTGCACCGCAACTGGCTGCAGATCCCGCACATCACCAACTACGACGAGGCCGACGTCACGTCGCTCGAATCGTTCCGAAACGAAGTTAACGCCGAGCGCACGGCCGAGCCGCGGCCGAGGCTCACGATGCTTGCGTTTCTCGTCAGGGCCGCGGTGGCGGCGCTGCAGCGGTATCCCGAATTCAACGCGTCGCTCGACGACGACGAGCTCGTGCTCAAGCGCTACTACAACATCGGCTTCGCCGCCGACACGCCGGACGGGCTCGTCGTGCCGGTGATCAAGGACGCCGACCGCAAGGGCCTTTTCGAGATCGCCGCCGAGAGCGCCGCGCTCGCCGCGAAGGCGCGCGAGGGGAAGCTGCCGATGGCGGACATGCAGGGCGGAACGTTCACGATCTCGTCGATCGGCGGCATCGGCGGCACCGCGTTCACGCAGATCGTCAACGCGCCCGAGGTCGCGATACTCGGCGCAACGCGCACCGCGATGCGGCCGATCTGGGACGGCGAGACGTTCGTCCCGCGGCTCATGCTGCCGATCAGCGTCAGCTACGACCACCGCGTCGTCGACGGCGCGGGCGCGGCGCGCTTCCTGGTCTACGTCGCCGGGCTGCTCGCCGACTTCCGCCGCGTCATCCTCTAGGAACTATTTGATCGCTATCCCCCAGGCGCAACCCGCCTGCGTGACGTCGGAATTCGTGTACAGCACTGACGGCGCGAGCTTTGAGCTGAATGGCTTCTTGCTCAATGGCCAAACGTCGATCCCGTCGGCAGCCGAGCCCCCACAGTTGGCCGCATAGAGATCGCCCTGCGCCGTAAAGGCGAACGCCGCTTCGTACGTCGATGCCGGGATGCCGGTCGTGTCGACGATGCTCGGCGTGTCGCCGCTCTTGAGATTGGTGCTGTCGTAGCGAACCACGGCCTGCGTCGAGGATCCATTGCTCGATGCGTACAAGTTGCCGTGCTTGTCGAATGCGAGACCGCCGGTCCCGGTGAGACCGTTAAGGAAATATGGCTTCTTCGTGTAGGGCGGCGCAAAGACGCCGATCGAATGGCTACCCGCACTCTTTGCGTCGCCGACGTAAACGTTGGCCGACTTATCGACGGCGATCCCGTACGGGTTGGTGCCCGGAACGGCTACGCTGACGGCAGGTGCAAGCATCCCGCTCTTCGTGAATGGTCCGGTATACTCTAAGACGCTGGTATTGCCCGGCGACGCGACCCAGAGGTTCCCCGATGGGTCGAACGCCAGCGCGTCTGCAGAGTTTGTACCAGAGAGGACAAATGTGTACTGCTGAACCGACGTTGCTTTCAGCGGAAGCTTGAAGACGGCAACCTCGGACGGTGTGCCGCCGGACGCGCTGAAGCTGATAACCCATAAGCGGCCTGACGAATCCACGGCGAGTCCGCTGGTGTAGCTAAGGCCGTTCTTCGTGCTGCAGTTGTAGCTGGTGGCGGTGGACGTTGCCTTCAGCGGAACTTTCGCAAACTGGACCTGCGGATAGCTGCAGCTCGCGAAGAGCGACCAGTAGACGTAGTGCCGTTTCGCCCTATCGGGCTGCAGCTCGGCGGGCGCACCGAGTGCCGCCCCCGGACCGACACTCGCGCCGGCGGCCGGCGGCGCAGGCGGCCCCCACGAAACGCCGGAGCACCCGGTAAGCGCGGCCGCAAACAGAATGAGAGCGATGGTCCGTAGCGTCATCGGTAATGATCCTCTATGTCGGAAAGCCGCACTCGCGAAACAGCGTCGCGCCGCGGCTGGTAGCTACGACATGATCGGTGTTCTCCGCTCCCCCGACGTTTCCTTACTCCGGCTCTACTTGCTGCGGGCGCTCTACCTGCTCATCGGCGTGGCCCAGGGCAGTCAGACGTGGCCGGCGATCCTGCACCACACCCGGCCCTGGGACTTCTGGCACGGGGTCGGCATGAGTTTCCTCGGCGCCCTAACCGCGCTCTCGCTCCTGGGCGTCCGCTATCCGGTCAGGATGCTGCCGCTCATGATCTTCGAGTTCGCGTGGAAGCTGCTCTGGGTGCTCGCGATCTGGCTGCCGCTTTGGATGGGACATCGCGTCGACCCCGACACCGCCGACAACGCGTTCTCGATCTTCGTCGGCGTGATTCTCGTGCCGCTCGTCCTTCCGTGGGGCTACGTGTGGAAGAACTACGTGACTGCGGCCGGCGACCGCTGGAGATGAGCTACCAGCGCCGCGCGCTCAGCGAGACGTCCGAATCGGCTCCGCGCGGGATGAGAAAGTAGACGACGACCAAGAGATACAGCGCGAAGCTCAGGACGGGCAGCACGAGTGCGACGAGCGTCGCTCCGACGTAGACCATCCAGCCGATTCGATAGCCGCGCAGCGTGAACGCGATCGTGGCGCCGTCGACCTCCGGCGCAAACGCCTTGGTGCGCACCAGATGCATCAGCATCAAGTTGTAGAACGAGGCGCACGTCGAGAGCACGACGCCGTACAGGAACGTCGACGCCGAATACGTCGGATACGAGCCGAGCGTCGTGGTCGCGAACGGGATCAGCACCGTCGCCGCAAGCAGTAGAAGGTTCCAGAACACCGTCTTGCGGTCGACTGTACGCACGAGACGGAAGAGGGCGTGATGATTCTGCCACATCAGGCCGATCACGGAGAAGCTCAGCGCGTACGCGATCAGGTTCGGCCACAGGCCCAGCAAGGCGGAGGCGAGTACCCGATTCGAAGGCTCGTGCAGTTTCGGTAGCACGAAGCCGAGCGCCAGCAGCGTGATCGCGAATGCGAAGACCCCGTCGGAAAAGGCCTCGAATCGCGCCTTGTTCATGGCGCCGGGTTCGATATATGACAGTGGATGTCATGTATCGCGCATACGCTGGTCGCATGAGCAACATTACAGGAATCGACCTCACCGCGTACCTGGTACGCGACACCGACAAGGCCATCGCCTTCTATCGCGACGTCATGGGAATGACGCCCACCGCCGTGGACGACCAGGGGCGCGGCGCCGAATTCACGCTGTCGGACGGCTCGACGTTCGGGGTATGGAAGCCCGACGACGGCTCGACCGGCGGCGCGATCATGTTCGCCGTCGAGGATGCGCGCGCGGCCGTCGAGCACTATCGCAAGCGCGGATTGCAGCTCAGCGACGTGATGGAGTCGCCCGTGTGCCTGATGGCGTTCGGCGCGGATCCCGAGGGCAACTCGATCATCATCCACCAGCGCAAGGTGAAAGACTAGCGCCTTTAGGACTGCTGCTGCGCCGGCCGAGTCGTGAACGGCGCCCGCCACTCGCGGTCGCCGACGCGCAAGACCCACACGAACGAGCGGTTGGGACCGAGCGGCATCGGTGAGATCATCATCGCAAACGGCGCGTTGATCGACGATCCGGGCTGGGTGCCCGGGGGGCGCCCGACCTCGATCTCCTGCTCCATGCGGATCGCGGTCGCGCTTTCGGGGCCGGTCTGCAGCACGACCGGCTTTCCGTCCGCATCGAGCAGATCGAGCGTCCACTTGATCTTGCGATTGGTCTCGCCCCACGGCACGTGCAGGATGAAGGCGACGGCGGAGGGCGCCGTTACGGGGCTGGCCGTGTTCGTCCAACCGATGCCGAGCGCGTGAAGCTTGCCGTCCGGCGTGACCTGCGCTGCGTCGCAGAGCAAGAGTGTCGCATCAACGTTGGGCATATCGATCGAGCGTTGTTCGCGCCCGCGCGACGAGCGCCTCGCGCAGCTCCTCGGGCTCGACCAGCGTCGCGATCTCCGACCAGGCGACCAGTTGAAACAGCGCGATCTCGGAACCCGGGAAGGTCACGCGCAAGAGCGCGCCGGCCTCGTCTTGCGAGACGACCTCCGCAGGCCAGTACGCGCACACCCGTTCGAGCGCGTCGCTGCGCGTCTGAAGCAGCACGACGCAATCTCCGCTGCGCGAGGCCTCATTGAAGCGCGCCGAAGACTCGCGCCAATAGCGCTCGAGATCGAAGCTCGCCGGACGCTCGAAGCGCTGCGTCAGCTCTTCCGCGCTGCGAATGCGATCGACACGGAAGCTGCGCAGCTCCTCGCCGCAACGAGCGACGAGGTACCAGACTCCCGCCTTCGAGACGAGCCCGAGCGGATCGACGCTTCGCGTAGACGAGGCTCGGTTGCGATCTTCGTAGCGCACGCGCACGCGGCGATCGTCCCAGACGGCGCGCCGCAACGCCGTGAGGATCGCTCGCGGCGGCTCGGGCTGATTCCAGCGCCGCTGATCGACGTGGATTCGCGAGCGGGATTTCTCGGCCGCGCGCCGCTGGACGTCCGCCAGCCCGCCGTGCAGCTTCTCGAGCGCGCGATCCAGCCCGCGCTCGAGCCCCAAGTCCGCGAGCGGACTCGCGCCCGAGACGAACAGCGAGCGAATCTCGTCCTCCGTGAACTGCGTCAGCGCGCGGCGATACCCGTCGGCGAGCACGATGCCGCCGGCCGACCCGCGCTCGGCATACACCGGCACGCCCGCCGCGCCGAGTGCCTCGACGTCGCGGTAGATCGTCCGCTCCGAGACCTCGAGCCGCTCCGCCAGAATCCGCGCCGAACACTGCCGCCTCGACTGCAGCAGCAACAGGAGCGAAATGAGCCGATCGGCCTTCACGACTCCATCAAACTCACCAAATATGACAGCCGATGTCAAGTATGCAGGCTACGATGATCACATGCCAACCAGCACCACGGGGATTGATGCGCATCACTATCTCGTGAAGGACCTCGAGCGGGCGCGAACGTTCTATCGCGACGTCGTCGGCCTGCGGGGATGCGCGGAAACGACGTTCGACCACGGCACCGAGTTCGAGCTCGGCGACGGCAGCGCGTTCGGGGTCTTCAAGATGCCCGACGACAGCTGGTATCCGGGCGGCGGGACGATCTTCGCGGTCACCGACATCGACGCCGCGGCGAAACGCCTACAGGACGCGGGAGTTCATTTCTATACGCATGGGATCATGGATACGCCGGTCTGCCGCATCGCGTGGTGCGAGGACTCCGAGGGCAACAATTTCGCGATCCACCAGAAGAAGTAGCGCTACTGCGTCGCCCCTTCGACATCCGGCGCTACGCGCCTTCGCTCAGGATGACAGGGAGCGCAGCACGTATTGCAGGATGCCGCCGTGGCGATAGTATTCCGCCTCGTTCGGCGTGTCGATGCGAACGCGGACTTCGAACTTGATCGCGCGCTTCGTCGAGGCATCGGTGGCCTTTACGTGGGCGCGCATGTGCGGCGTGACGCCCTCCGCGATGCCGGTGATGTCGTAGATCTCCTCGCCGGTGAGGCCGAAGGTCGACCGGTCGGCGCCGTCGAGATACTCGAGCGGCAGCACGCCCATGCCGATGAGGTTACTGCGATGGATGCGCTCGAACGACTCGGCGATCACCGCCTTGACCCCGAGCAGGTAGGGCCCCTTCGCGGCCCAGTCGCGAGACGAGCCCGCGCCGTACTCCTTGCCCGCGAGCACGACGAGCGGCGTGCCGTCGGCGCGATACTTCATCGCGGCGTCGAAGATCGATAGCTGTTCGTTCGCCGGCAGATAGCGCGTCACGCCGCCCTCGACGCCGGGCACGAGAGCGTTGCGCAGCCGCACGTTGGCGAACGTGCCGCGCACCATCACCTCGTGATTGCCGCGGCGCGCGCCGTACGAGTTGAAGTCGCCCGGCTCGATCCCGTGCTCGATCAGATATCGGCCGGCCGGGCTGTTCTTCGCGATGCTGCCTGCCGGCGAGATGTGATCGGTCGTGACCGAGTCGCCCAGGACGGCGATGGCGCGCGCGCCGCGCACGTCTTGGGGCGGCGACGGTAGCGCCGGCATCCCGTCGAAATACGGCGGCTCCTTGACGTACTCGGACTTCGGATCCCACGCGTACAGCTCGCTCGGAACGACGTCGAGCTCGCTCCAATTCTCGTCGCCCTTGAAGACGTCGGCATACTCGCGCGCAAACATCTCGTCGCTGATGCACGCTGCCATCGTCGCGGCGATTCGGTCGTTGCTGGGCCAGATGTCCTTCAGCCAGACCGGCACTCCGTCGCTGCCGATGCCGAGCGGCTCCGTGGTCATGTCGATGTCCATGTGTCCGGCGAGCGCATACGCGACCACGAGCGGCGGCGATGCCAAATAGTTGGCGCGCACCTGCGGATGGATCCGTCCTTCGAAGTTGCGGTTGCCCGAGAGCACCGCGGCGACGATCAGGTCCCGATCGGCGACTGCCTCGGCGACGTCGCTCGGAAGCGGCCCCGAGTTTCCGATGCACGTCGTGCAGCCGTAGCCGACGAGATTGAAGCCGAGAAGATCCAGGTACTCCTGCAGCCCAGCCTTGGCCAAGTAGTCGGTGACGACTTTCGAACCCGGCGCGAGCGACGTCTTCACCCACGGCTGCGTCCGCAACCCGCGCTCCACGGCGTTGCGCGCGAGCAGTCCGGCGCCGATGAGCACGGAGGGGTTCGACGTGTTCGTGCAGCTCGTGATCGCCGCGATCACCACCGCGCCGTCGTCGACGTCCTCGGCGGTCCGCGAGATCGTCATCGTGGCGCCGCCGCCCTCGTTCTCGAAGCGCGCGACGGCACCGTTGGAGCGCTGCCGCGCCGCCGACCACTCGTCGAGCGCAACCAGGAACGTGCGCTTGACGTCGTGCAACGGCACGCGATCCTGCGGGCGGCGCGGGCCCGCGAGGCTCGGCTCCACGCTCGCGAGATCGAGCTCGAGCGCGTCGGCGAACTCAGGATCCACGGAATCGTCCGTCCGAAAGAGGCCCTGCGATTTCGCGTACGCCTCAACGAGCGCGACATGTTCGCGCGGGCGGCCGGTGAGGCGCAGATACTCGAGCGTCCGATCGTCGATCGGGAAGATCGCGATAGTCGAGCCGAACTCGGGCGACATGTTGCTGATCGTCGTTCGATCCACAACGGGCAGCGCGGAGAGGCCGGCGCCGTAAAACTCGACGAACTTGCCGACGACGCCCTTCTTGCGCAGCATCTGCGCAACCGTCAGCACGAGGTCGGTCGCCGTCACGCCCTCGCGCAGCGCGCCGTCCAAGCGAAACCCGACCACGTCTGGGATCAGCATCGTCACCGGCTGGCCCAGCATGGCGGCCTCGGCCTCGATGCCGCCGACGCCCCACGCCAACACGCCCAGCCCGTTGACCATCGTCGTGTGCGAATCGGTGCCCACGGAAGTGTCGGGATAGGCAAGCCCGTCGACGTCAAATATGACGCGCGCGAGATACTCGATGTTGACTTGATGCACGATCCCGGTTCCGGGCGGGACGACGCGCAGGTTCGGCAAGCGCCGCCTGCCCCCACTTCAGAAACGCGTAGCGTTCGCGGTTGCGCTCGAACTCCAGATCGGTGTTCTTGGCCAGCGCGTCGCTCGATCCGAAATAGTCCGCCTGCACGGAGTGGTCGATCACGAGCTCGACCGGTTGCAGCGGATTGATCGTCTTCGCGTCGCCGCCCATCGCGGCCATCGCCTCGCGCATCGCCGCCAGGTCGACGATGCACGGCACGCCGGTGAAGTCTTGCAGCAGCACGCGTGCCGGCGTGAACGCGATTTCGCGCTCCGCCGCGCCGTGTTTCGTGCAGCGCGCTAGCGCCTCGACGTCCTCGCCGCGTACGACTTGGCCGTCTTCGAACCGCAGCAGGTTCTCGAGCAGGATCTTCAGCGAAAATGGCAGCCGCGCAAGGCTCGGGAGGCCGGCTCGCTCGAGCGCCTCGAGGCGAAAGTACGTGTACGCGCGCTCTCCGGCGCGCAGCGTATCGAGCGCTCCGAAGCTATTCGGGTGACGATTCATCGGATAATCGTACTTTCGGATCGCCGCGTTCGTAGCCTTCGATTTTCAGCGCCGCCGTACCGGAGCAGAGACGCCAGAGCGGTTCGGCAACCAAGGCGAGGCGCCAGGGCTGCAGCGCGAGGGCGTGCTCGAACTCGGCGCGATCGCGCGGGATCTCGCGCGCGAGGCGCTCCAGTGCCGCGCGCGGCACGAGCAGGCTCGGGGGCAGGTCCGCGCCACGCGCGATCTCGGCGATCGCCGCGCCCAAGAATCCCACGAGCGCGTCGCGCGCGGGAGCGCTAGGGCGGGCCGGCCGCTGCGGCAGGTCGGCATCGTCGAGCGCCAGTCCGCGCGCAACCACGTCGAGGATCGCCGCGCCCAGCTGGCGCTTCATCGCGCCATCGAGACGCCGCAGCTGCGAGAGATCCTCGAGCTTGGCGGGCTTTAAAACGGCGAGTCCGGCCACGACGTCGTCGGGCAGCACGTAGCGCGCGGGCAGGTCGCGCGCGCGCGCCGTCGCGTCGCGCAGTTTCACCAGCTCGTTGAGAATTCCGAGTTCGCGACGGCTCATGCGCATCGCGCCGGGAACGCGCAGGTACGCGCGCCGCTCGTCGAAGCGATAGCGCTCGATGTCGCCCAGCTCGGCGCATTCCTCGTACACCCATTCGTAGCGGCCCTTCTGCTCGAGCCGCGCGCGCAGCTCGTCGTAGACCGGCAGCAGGTAGGCGACGTCGCCGACGAGATAGTCGATCTGCCGCGCCGAGAGCGGCCGCGCCGACCAATCGCTCACCGTTTGCGACTTCGCGAGCTTCACGCCGCACACGCTGCGCACGAGATCGGCCAGCGAGACCTGCATGCCGTAGCCGAGGAACGCCGCGGCGATCTGCGTGTCGAAGACGCGCGGCGGCACGAGCTCGAAACGGTCCGCGAAGATCTTCAGGTCGGCGGAGAGCGCGTGCCCGACGACCGTGGTGTGCGTCAGCGCGAGCGCGAGCTTGCGCAGGTCCGGCAGCGCCAGCGCGTCCACGATTGCCGCGGCGTCGTCGAACGCCATCTGCACGACCATCAGGCGCGGCGAGTAGGTTCGCTCGGCGTGGAACTCCGTGTCGAGCGCGACGCGCGCGGCCTCGGCGACGCGCGCGCACAGCGCGTCGAGCCCGGCAGCGTCCGCGACGATCTGCGTCTCGGTCACGACGGCGTGGGCGAGGGCGGTTCGCGCCGCCGGAAATGAAAGTGCGGACAGCGATGCGTCTCGCAATAGTGCCGCGCATAGTGACGCGCCCGCATCTCGTAACCGTGCACGACGACCGTCAGCCCGTGGCCGAAGATCGTCAGCAGCGCGCAGATCGGGATGGCGATCGCGCACATCGTCCAGACGTGCACCCACACCGGCACGCGAAACGTCGCCGCCGTCGCAGTGGCCACCGTGCCGCCGAAGCCGGGGATGACGCGCACGGCGAGCAAGAAGGCCGGCGAGCCCACCGGGAAGCGCTTGACCCAGGCCGGCAGCCGCTGCAGGTATTCGTGTAAATTGAAGACGTGCGACGCGTGCCGGTTGATCCAGTAGCCCAGCAGCGCCGCCAGCACGAGTCCGACCGAGTCCACGACGGTGCCGGTGACCGGACCGAAGATGGCGCCGTTCATGATCGCGAGCGCGTCGGTCACCGAGAACGGCGCCGACGCGACGAGCGCAAAGACGGCGACCGCCAGGGGATAGGCGAATGGACCGATGGTTCGGATTTCGTGCTCCACGCGCGGCTGGTGACGGATCACCCAGAATGCGAGCAGGAAGGATAGGGCCAGCATCGCGAGAGCGACGCCCTTGCGCAGGGTAGGATTCAACCGATGGTCGTGCGCGGGTTAATCACGTTGCTATGCGGAGTTGGGCTCTATACGTCGCTTTTCATGCTGGCGCGCAGCCGCAGGGCCGCGCGCGGCGAGCTCCGGGGGCCGAGCGTCGTCAAGACGCCCAGGGAGCACCTTTACGGGGTCCCGAACGCGTTCCTCGGCACCATCTACTACCCGGCGCTGGCCGCCGCCATCTGGTTGGCTCGCCCGCCCGCCGCGCTGCTGGTCGTCCTAGCGGCGGTCCTGTTCGCCGCCGTCACCTCGGCGGTTCTCGCCTACTCGCTGCTCTTCGTGACGCGCCGCGAGTGCCCATACTGCTGGACCGCCCACGCCGTGAACTGGGCGCTTCTGGCTCTCGTCGGCGTACTATTGATGCGGCCAGCTTGAGTCCGGGTATTTGATTTGGTAGAATCGGCCTCTCTGGTCAGGACGGCACGAACCTGCGCCGACACCGCCGGAGGAAAGGGCCGGCTACGTAGCGTGAGTTCTACGCGCCGGCGAACGGCAGTTCAATAGGGGGTGGCGCGAGTGCGCCGCCCCTCTGCTCTTTACTCGACATCGGCGATCATTCGGCGATAGGCCGGATCCTCGGTGGGCACGGACGCGAACCAGGCCTCGAGCATCTCCTCCGCTACCGCGGGGCTGGTGGCGCGCAGGCTGAGGCAGAGGACGTTTGCATCGTTCCACTCGCGTGCACCCGCGGCGGTTGCGGCGTCGCCGCACAGCGCGGCGCGGACGCCTGCTACCTTGTTAGCGGCGATGCTGACACCGGTGCCGGTCCAGCAGCAGAGCACGCCGTATCGCACGTCGCCGCACGCCACCGCGTGGCCGACCTCGTGCCCGACGGTCGGCCATGCCTCGGGACCTCCCGGTGCGAGCGCGCCGTACCGCCTCACCTCGTGATCGCGCGCGCGCAGCCACCGGTCGATCGCCTCCGGCAGCTCGCCCGCCATGTCGCTGCCCAGCGCAATCCGCATCGAGAGGTTTTCTCCGCGGCGCGGCGGCAGACTCCCAGCCCGTGAGCCAGGTGCGTCTCGCCGCGACGGTCATCCTCGCGCGACCAAACTTCGAGCTCTATCTGGCGCGCCGAAGCACCAGCAGCGCCTTCGCGCCCAACGCGTTCGTCTTTCCGGGAGGAACGATCGAGCGGCAGGACGCGTCCGCGGATGCGCAGCGCCACACGCTGGGCCTCGAACCCGACCGAGTCGCGCGCGAGTTCCGGGCTGAGATCGTATCCGACCTGCGCTCCTCCGAGCCGCCGATCGGATCCGACGCGGCCCGGTCACTGCTCGTGGCCGCGTTGCGGGAGCTCTTCGAGGAGGCGGGCGTGCTGCTGGCTCGCACGGCCGCGATGCGTCCGATCGCCGCGGATGCGGCCGAATGGCGGCGCGTCGACGCCGAACGCGCGAGGGTGCGCGGCGGGGCGCTTTCGTTCGCAGAGTTCCTCGGCGCGCACGACTGGTACGCCGACGCGCGCGAGCTGACGCTCTTTTCGCACTGGATCACGCCGCCCAGCGAGCCGCGCCGCTACAACACGCACTTCTTCTTCGCCGCCGCGCCGCCCGAGCAGCTCGCGCTGGCGGACGCAGCCGAGACGCACGACGGCATCTGGATCGCGCCGAGCGACGCGCTCGCGCGCCATCGGCTCGGAGAGATGCACTTGGTCTACCCGACGATCAAACATCTCGAGCGGTTGAGTGCGTTCGACTCACTCGATGCGGCGTTGCGCTTCGCTCGCAGCAAGCCGATCGTCACGATCATGCCGCGCGAGACGAAGGACGACTTCGCGATTCCGCCGCGGCTCGAGGGCGCGTGGTAACGCTCGTTCGCGCGCCCAACCCGTCGGCGATGACGCTGACGGGCACGAACTCCTACGTGGTGAACTGCGGCAACGGCGCCGCGCTCGTGATCGATCCCGGCCCCGCGGTTCACGCGCACGTCGAGGCGCTGCTTAACGCGGCGGCGGCGCAAGGACTAGCGATTCGCGCGATCGCGCTTTCGCACGGCCATCCCGACCACGTGGCCGCCGCGCCCGAGCTCGCCGCCGCGAGCGGCGCCCCGGTCTACGCGCATCCGGGGATTCGCGTGCCGCACACGCACGACGTCGCGCTCGAGGGCGAGCTGCGCGTGGGAACGACCACTTTGCGCGCGATGGATGCACCGGGGCACACGTTCGACCACATCGTTCTGTACTTGCCCGCGGCGCGCAGCCTCTTCACGGGCGACGTGATCCTCGGCGAGGGCACGTCGGTGATCGCGCCGCCCGGAGGTGCGATGCGCCCGTATCAGCGCACGCTGCACCGCCTCGCCGACGAGTTCGGCGACGCGCGGAAAATCTACGGCGGCCACGGCCCGGTCGTGGACGATGCGCAGGCCAAGATCGAAGAGTACGCCGAGCACCGGCGCATGCGCGAGGCGCAGATCGTCGACGCCCTGCGCGCCGGAGCCGCGACGATTCCCGAGATCGTGCGGCGCGTCTACGGCCCCGAGCGCAGCGTGCTCTGGCCCGCCATGGCGCGGCAGATCCTCGCACACCTCATCGCGCTCGAAGAGGAGGGGTGCGTGCGCGCCACGCCGGTCGAGCGCGCGATGACGCCCGAGGAGGCGGCGATGCTCAACCCGCGCATCGAGGAACTGGTCGGACCGGAAGACGCCGCGGTGATCGTCGCCGAACTCGGCACGGAAATGCGCTTGCAGACCCTGCTCGCATACCGCCTCACGGAGGGCTAAACGATGCGCCGATTGCTCGTCGCCGCCTGCGTCGTCTCACTTGCATCCTGCACGCAGTCCGCGGAGCCGGGCCTGCCGTCCGGCGCGCCCGCATTTGCGGGCTGCTATCGCATCAAGCAGGCTCCCACGACCGTCAAGGCGACGATCACGTTCTACGGCTGGCCCGATAACTCGCCGCCGGGAAACGGCATCGCGCACGGCGTCATCCACACGCACGCCGGCGGTGACGGCACGTACTGCAATCCCACGACGTTCGCGACCGAGCACGCCAACAACAAGCTGATCCCGTACGGCATCAAGATCTACGTGCCGTTTCTCAAGCAGTACTTCATTCGCGAGGACCTGTGCGCCGCGTCGGGCCCGCCGACCGGCAGCGGCCAAAACGGCTGCTACAAGCTGTGGTTCGATCTCTGGGTCGGCGGCACGGCGAAGTCGAAAGCGCACGAGGTCGTGCGTTGCGAGCGGCTGCTCACGCCCAACGCGAAGGTCGACGTGATTCTCTATCCACGCGAGGGAATGCCGGTCGCGCATCCTGGGCCGATCTACCGCAACAGCCCGCCGCCCAACGGCTCGTGCTATGGAAGAAGGCTACTCGACGCATAGAACGACCTTCCCGAACTGAGTAGCAGCGGCGACTCGCTCGAAGGCGCCGACGGCGTCGCGGAGCGCGAAGACTCGATCGATCACCGGGCGCAGGCCGTCTCCGAGCAATTCCAACATGCCGGCGAAGTCTTGCGGGCTGCCCATCGACGTGCCCAGTAGGCTGACGTGCTTCCAAAACAGCGGGAACAGCCGGATCGTCGCCTCGCCGGTCGTGCCGCCGTAGACGACGATGCGGCCGCCGGGCCGGATCACGTCGAGCGCCTTGCGCAGCGTGTCGCCGCCCGAGGAATCGACCACGAGATCGATCCCTTCCGAACGCAGCGACTTATGCCAATCGGGCGTCGCCGCGTAATTGATCGCCACGTCCGCGCCGAGTGCCTTCGCGCGCTCGAGCTTCTCCTCGCTGCTCGACGTGACGATGACGCGCGAGCCAATGCGCTTGGCGAAGAGCAGCACGAACGTCTGCACGCCGCCGCCCACCCCGGTAATCAGCACCGTCTCGCCGGACCGCAGCGCGCCGCGCGTCACTACCGCTCGATATGCAGTCAAGCCCGCGAGCGGAATCGCCGCGGCCTCCTCCATCGAGAGATGCGCCGGCTTCGGATAGACGTTTTCGGCCGGCACCGCGACGTACTGCGCGAACGTGCCATCGCGGGGCATGCCGAGGATGCTCGAATGCGCGGCGTCCCACACGCGCGGATCGTCGCCCCACGCGAGCATCGGATCGATCACGACCTCGCCGCCGATCTCGAGGCCGGCGAACACGGAGCCGAGCGCGGCGATCTCGCCGGCGCCGTCCGAACCGAGCGTCACCGGCAGCCGAATCTTCGGATACAAGCCCCGCATGATGAAGACGTCGCGGTGATTGAGAGCGGCGGCGCGCACGCGCACGAGCACCTCGCTCTCGCGGGGCTGCACAACCTCGACGTCGTCGACCTTCAGGCTCTCGGGCCCGCCGATGGCGTGCAGCCGGAGCGCCTTCATCGTCGCCGCCGTCATTCGTGCACGGTGAAGATGAACTTCACGGCGGCGGGCTGCACGAACAGCGCGTCCGTCGGGATGTCGGCCAAGTACTGCGTGTTGTTCGGTCCGGCATAGAGGCCGCGATACGGAACGCCGGCGTCGTACAGCGTAAACGGCCCGGAGACGGCGTTGAAGATGTTGGTCGCGGCCAGCGTGAAGTCGAGATGGCCGAAGTTCTTCCCAATGGCCGCGTCGACCAGCGTGTACGGCTGCTGGTGCAGCGTGTTGTTCTTGCCGGCGAACGTGAGCGCGCTCGACGCGTGCCAGCCGTTGCGCGCCCATATGAAAGAGGCTGAGCCCTGCTGCTGCGGGACGCCCAGGAACTGCTGGTCGGCGATCAGCGTGCCGCCGGAGGTCGGGTTCGAGACGAACGGACCGAGCGCGAACGGATAGGCGACGTTGAGGCCGTAGGAAAACGTCGCCGTCAGGTTCAGCCGCGGGAAGAGCTGCTTGTAGCGCGCCTCGGCGCCCTGGTATACCGCGTTGCCGATGTTGACCGGAATCACGTACGCGAAGCCGGGCTTCGTATTGCAGAAGCTCACCGCTCCGCCGCCGGGGTAGTAGTTCTCGATCGTGTCGCGCAGGTTCGAGCGATAGACCGAAACGTCGAGGTTCGACGTGCTCGAGAACAGGTGCGAGAAGCCGAGCTCGTACTCGGTCGCGTGCTCGGGCCGCTCCGCCGGATTGCCGTTGGGGACCACGCAGTTGGAGTCTTCCGGCCCGGCATTGGGGTTGGGCTCGAGCATTCCGTTGACGAGCACCGGCGGAAAGAAATAGCGCTCGATCAGCAGCGGCGCGCGGAATCCCGTGCCGGCCGCGGCGTGCACGACGCTCGACGCGCCCAGATCTTGGCTGAGGCCGAGCCGCCAGTTCAGCGTGTTGCCGAACGTGGAGTAGTTCGCGTCGTACAGGCCGCCCGAAATGCGCAGCCCCTTGCCGATCTGCTGCGCGCCGCGGAAGAAAAACGAGTTGATGCTCTGCGACAGCGTGTTCAGGATGCCGAGCCCGGCGAGCGACTCCTGGCGGCTGTAACCGCCGAGAGCGAACTCGCTCTCGTCGAACGCTCTGCCCCACGACAGGCCTTCGTTGTAGCGCGTGTCGAGGTGCGAGACGTCGTACGGCGACGCCGTGCCGCCCTCGAAGTCGATGTTGTCGTTGTTCGCGTAGAAGTCGGCGAGCAGCGTCCCGGAACCGAGCGGCGCGCGCCCGTAGGCGTCGTACGCGCGGATCGACTGCGCGAAGCTGGCCATCCCCTGACCGACGTGATCGCCGAAGATGGGGTTGGCGACGGCGTTGGGCGAGCTCGGCGACCGCGAGAACGCGCACGCCGGACCGGGGCCGCTGAAGACGCACGTCGGATTCCCGGCGATTCCGTTGAGGGCTGCGGACTCGTCGCGGTCGTCGCCCAACGAGAAGACGCGGAAACCGAGGTCGGAGCGCTGCGAGAAATTGTAGTCGAGGTTGACGAGCCCGAGCAGCGCGGAAATCGTCGAGCCGAGGTGCGTATACACCGGGCAGTTGGGCGTCTTAGTCTTCGTCGCCGGGCCGCAATAGATCGGCAAGTTGTTGGCGGGAAGGACCGAGGAATACTGATCGACCTGTCCGGATTGGTGAAAGTCGTCGCCCGCAAACGCGTACCCGAGCTTGCCGATCGTACCCGTCGCGTTGATCCAGCTCTGCGTCGTGCCGTAGGATCCCACCGAGCCGGAGAAGTTGAGATGAGCGTCCAGCGTCGGGCGCAGCGACTCGAAGTTGACCGCGCCGCCGAACGTGTTGCTCCCCTCCGCGTCGGTCGGGCCGAGTCCCTCGCTGACGCTGATCGCGTTGAAGGCCGGAACGGCGAACTGCGACAGATCGATATCGCCGGTGTTGCCGTCGTTGAGCTGCTGGCCGTCGAGCGTCACCATCGCCTCGGACGGATCCGGACCGCGCAGCGACACGACGGCGGGCGCCGTCTGCGCCCCCGAATCGGGATGCTGAATCACGACCGAGGGAACTTGCTGCAGCGCCTCGAGCACCTGCGTGTAGCCGAGCGCGTCCATCTGCGCGCGCGAAACGTCCATCGTCGGAATCACGCTGCGGTCGAGCGTGAAGCCGCCGTTGACCGTCACCTGTCCGATCGTGCGCAGCTTCGGCGTGTCGCTCGGCTCGAGCACGACCTCGACGCGTGAGCCGTCGTGAAGCGTCCCCGTGTTAACGGTGACCGTGACGTAGCCCGCCGCGGTGACCGTGAGGTCGTAGCGACCGGTGGGCAGCTGCACCGAGAAATTCCCCTTCGCATCAGTCGTCAGCGTCGCCGCGGCGGGCCCGCGCAACGTCACGCGCGCGTGCGCGATCGGCGCGCCGCTCGGCGTGTGAACGTTTCCGCCGACCAGACAGCACGCGGCGGCGGCGAGTACGGGCAACATTTCCGCGTGAGCTTCGCGTATCGCGGCCGACCAGGCCTTCCAATGCGACGCGACGTAGAACGCCTAGCCATGAACAACCGAGCGAGGACTCTCCGCGCAATCTTTCGCGGCATCGCGCGCGTGCAGCAGTCGTTTTCGATCGAGATCGGTCCCCTGCGCGCGAGCGGCGCGCCGGCAATCCTGCTGGGCGTGACGGGCATCATCCTCGCAAGCGGCGTTACCGCCGCACTGTCCAAGGGAGCGATGCGCCTCCCGGAGACACTGGGCGAGGCGCGCGGCCTAGCCGACGCGTTGAACGCGGGCTCGCCGCGACTAAAGTCGTGATCGACAACGACGCCTTGGAGCGGCTGATTCGCCTCGAGCTGCCCGACGCCGAGGTCGGCATCTTCGATCGCACCGGGACGATGGATCACTTCAATCTGACCGTGCGCTCGCATGCGTTCAAGGGCAAGACGCTGATCGAACAGCATCAGATCGTCTACGGAGCACTGAAACCCGCGCTCAAAGACGGGCGCGTTCACGCCGTCGAACTCAAAACGATCGTAGCAGAGCAATAAAGGAGCCGGCATGTCGAACGAATTGAAAGACGAGATCGCGCAGGAGATCGCCGCGAACACGATCCTCGTTTACGGTAAGGGTACGAAGACCGCACCGCGCTGCGGCTTCACTCTCGAAACGGTCGAGTTCTTCGACCGGTTCGGCTATCCGTTCGAGGTCGTCGACGTGCTCGAGAACGTGCGCAAGCGCGAGGCGCTCGCGGAGATGACCAACTGGCCGACGCTGCCGAAGGTCTTCATCGCCGGCACGTTTTACGGCGACACCGACATCCTCGCACCGATGGCCGAGAGCGGCGAGCTGCAAACCAAACTCGCCGAAGCCTTCGGCGTTTGTCATCCTGAGCGGAGCCCCGGCGGGGCGGAGTCGAAGGGCGGCGAAAAGCAAACCATCAACCTGCGCTAGTGCCGTTCACGACGACGATCTCGCCCGAGGAGCTGCACGCGCGCCTGCACGATCCGGGCGTCGTGATTCTCGATTGCCGGCACTCGCTGGCGGACTTCGCGCTGGGGCGGCGGCTCTACGACGAGGCGCACGTTCCGGGAGCGTTCTTCGCGTCGGTCGAGGACGACTTGGCGGGGCCCAAGACCGGGAAGAACGGGCGCCATCCGCTGCCCGACCCTGAAACGTTCGCGCGCTTTTTGCGCGGCGTGGGCGTCGACGACGCCACGCAGATCGTCGGCTACGACGCCGGCGCCGACATGTTTGCGGCGCGGCTGTGGTTCCTGTGCCGCTGGATCGGACACGACGCGACCGCGATCCTCGACGGCGGCTTCGCCGCGTGGACCGCGCGCGGATATCCCGTGACGGCTGCGCCGTCGGAGCCGCAACGCGAGGGCTCGCTCGCCGTCCGCGTTCGCCCGGAACTCGTCGTGGATGCCGAGTTTGTTCTCGAACACCTCGGCGATGAGTCGATGCAGCTGCTCGACGCGCGCGCGCTCGAACGCTTCACCGGCGAAATCGAACCGATCGATCCGATCGGCGGACACATCCCCGGCGCCCACCACCGCTGGTTCAAGGACAACTTCTCCCCCGACGGCACGCTCAAGTCGCGCGAGCGGCTGCGCGAGGAGTTCGCACGGGCCGGGCTCGATCCGGAGCGCACCGTGCATCAGTGCGGCTCGGGCGTTTCGTCCGCCGTGACGCACCTCGCGATGGTGCACGCCGGCCTCGAGGGCTCGCGCATATACAACGGATCGTGGAGCGAGTGGGTCGCCGATCCCGCGCGGCCTATCGCTAAGGGCAGCTAGCTCGTCGTTAGCGTTTGGCGGGCCGTGGCACCGCGAACGGCTTTGCGACGGCGCCGGCGGGCGAGGCCTCCAGCCGCGCTAGCTCCTCGTCCGTCGGCGCCTGCGAGAAATCGCGGCACGTGTCGACGAAGCAGTAGAAACCGAACGGCGTCGTGCCGCGATTGACGAACTGGTGCAGCTCGAGCGGACCGACGTAGATCACGTCGTTGGGCGCGATCTCGGTGACGGTGTCACCGATAATGGCGTAGCCGATCCCGGTGCGCACGATGACGTAGTGTTCGTGCTCGTGCTTCTCTAGGCGCGACGCGGCGCCGGGCTGCACCTCGAAGTAGCGCAGCTCCATCTGCGGGCCCGGCTCACTCGGATCGCCCTTGCGGCTCCCCACCAGCGTGTGGCGCGCCACGCCCGTGCCGGGGGCGTCGGGAGTGTAGCCCGTAGGGTCGACGCCCTCCCAGCCGTGCTCGGCCGCACGAACGATCCGCTTCTGCATCGGCTAGAAGCCTGCGACCCCGGCGGCGAAGAGTCCTACGCATGCCGCGCTACTGGCTGTTCAAGACCGAGCCGAGCGCGTATTCGTTCGAGCTGCTGCGCAAGGACGGCACGACGCCGTGGACCGGCGTGCGCAGCTTCCAGGCGCGCAACAACATGATGGAGATGCGTGCCGGCGACCTCGGCCTCTTCTACCACTCGAGCATCGCCGAACCGGCCGCGGTCGGCATGTGCAAGGTGGTCAAGGAAGCCTATCCCGACTTCACGCAGTTCGATCGCGCCAGCGAGTACTTCGACGGCCGCGCGAAACCGGACAAGCCGATCTGGTTCATGGTCGACGTCGAATTCGTCGAGGCGTTCGAACACCCGGTGACGCTCGCGCAAATGCGCGCCGAGCCGCGGCTCGTCGGCATGGCGCTGCTACGCCGCGGACAGCGCCTCTCGGTGCAGCCGGTGATGCCGCACGAATGGAAGATCGTACTGGAACTCGCCGGCGCTAACCCGGCCTAACTCAGCCCCTGGGCCTGCGTGAGGAAGACGCGCTGCGCGTCGACGGGCATCTCGCCCGGGCCCGGCGCCAGGCGGCGGTACGAGCCGTCCGTCTGCAGCTCGCGGCTCTTCACGTTGTCCGACAGCAGGATGGTCAAGATGTGCGACGTCAGCGTCTCGGACATCACCGGATCGAGCACGGGGACGGCGAGCTCGACGCGGCGATCGAGGTTGCGGCCCATCCAGTCGGCGCTGGAGATGTGCGTCTCGAGGTTGCCGCCGTTCTCGAACACGTAGATGCGCGAGTGCTCGAGGAAACGCCCGACGATACTACGCACGCGGATGTTCTCGCTCACGCCCGGCACGCCCGGCCGCAGCACGCACATGCCGCGCACGAGCAGGTCGATCGGCACGCCCGCCTGTGAGGCGCGGTAGAGCGCCCGCACGACCTCGATCTCCGTCAGCGCGTTGATCTTCGCCCGGATTCCGGCGCGCCGGCCGGCGCGCGCGTGTTCCGTCTCGCGGTCGATGCGCGCGATCAGCTCGCGGTGCAGCGTCACCGGCGCGACCCACAGAATCTCATAGTCGGTGACCCTCGAGAAGCCGGTGAGCGCGTTGAACAACTGCGCGTCGTCGGTGCCGAGCTCCGAGCGGCACGTAAAGAGGCTGAGGTCGGTGTAGAGCAGCGCGGTCTTCTCGTTGTAGTTGCCCGTGCCGAAGTGCATGTAGCGCCGCAGGCCGTCGTCGTCCTCGCGGACCACGAGCGTGCTCTTCGCGTGCACCTTCTGGTTGGCGAACCCGTAGACGACGTGGGCGCCCGCGCGCTCCAGTCGCCTGGCCCACTCGATGTTGTTCTCTTCGTCGAAGCGCGCCTTGAGCTCGATAACGACCGCGACCTGTTTTTCGTTTTCCGCCGCCGTGATGAGAGCCCGTACGATCGGCGAATTCTTTCCCGACGTGCGGTACAGCGTCGCCTTGATCGCGAGCACCTTCTCGTCCTCGGCCGCCTGCTGCAAGAACTGGATGACCGGATCGAAGGATTCGTACGGGTGGTGCAGCAGGATGTCGCCCTCGCGGATCTGCGCGAAGATGTCGGTCGCGCCGATGAGGCGCTTCGGAATGGCTGGCAGGAACGGCTTGTCGCGGAGCTGCTCGTAACCCGGCAGGTTCGCGACCTGCCACAGGTCGCTCAACGCCATCAGCCCCTCGATCTCGTAACTGTCGACCGGCTCGAGGTCGAGCGAGTTGCACAGAAAATCGCGCATGTACTCGGGCATGCCGCGTTCGACCTCGAGGCGCACCGGCTCACCGAAGCGGCGCCGGCGCAGCTCCGACTCGATCGCGCGCAGCAGATCGTCGGCCTCGTCCTCCTGCAGGTCGAGGTCGGCATCGCGCGTGACGCGGAACAGATACGAGTCGCGCACGTGCAGCCCCGGGAAGAGCCCGTCGAGGTGATGCGCGATCAGGTCCTCGAGCAGGACGAAGCGGCGCTCGCCTTCCGGCCCGCCGCCGACCGGGACGAAGCGCGGTAGCGTCGGCGGGATCTTCACCCGCGCGAAGTGCAGCTCGACGCCCTCGCGCGTCGACTCCTCGAGCTCGACCGCCAGCGAGAGCGAGAGGTTCGAGATGTACGGGAACGGATGTCCGCTGTCGACCGCGAGCGGCGTCAGCACCGGAAAGACGGTCTCGTCGAACGTGCCGGCGAGCGCGGCCTGCGTCTCCTCGTCGAGCTCGCTCACGCGCATCAACCGAATGCCCTCGCGCTCGAGCGCCGGCAGCAGCTCGTCGTTGAGGACGCGCATCTGCTGCGGCAGCGACGCGCGCAGCTTCTGCGAGATCGCCTCGAGGTGCTCCGTGGGCAGGCGGCCGTCTTCCGAGCGGCGCACGACCTGCGCTTCGATCTGCTGCTTGATCGCGGCGACCCGAATCATGAAGAACTCGTCGAGGTTCGTCCCGTAGATCGCCACGAACTTCAGGCGCTCGAGCAGCGGATTGTTCGCGTCGAGCGCCTCCTCGAGCACGCGATCGTTGAACTCCAGCCACGACAATTCGCGGCTGATGTAGTATGACGGGTCGTCGAGCGCGACGACGGGGATCGTTGCCTGCGCCGGTTTGGGTTCGGTAATCATCGAGTCTTGCTCTGCTTAGCGCTGGCGACCGGGTTTCGCCTCCCAAGCGGCAAAAAACTTGCCGCATGTCCGAGCTGTGGGCGCACGTCGCCCAGCATCTGTCGCTCTCGGGCGCGGCGCTCGCCCTTGCGCTGCTTGCCGGGCTGCCGCTGGGCGTCCTCGCGGCCGAGTCGGCCGGTTTGCGCGGCGGCGTGCTGGCGCTGGCCGGCGTGGGTCGTACCCTCCCCAGCCTCGCCGTGCTGATGCTGCTGCTCCCGTGGCTCGGCGTAGGCGCCGCTCCCGCGGTCGTCGCGCTCGCGCTGCTCGCGATTCCGCCGATCGTCATCAGCGTCGACCTCGCCATCCGCGGCGTGCCGTCAGCCGCGCTCGACGCCGCCGCCGGCATGGGAATGACGCCGCTGCAGCGATTCACGCGCGTCGTCGTGCCCCTCGCGCTGCCGGTCTCCTTTTCGGGACTGCGGACGGCCGCGACCGAGACGATCGCGAGCGCGACGCTCGCGACCTTCATCGGCGCAGGCGGCCTCGGCGACGAAATCGTTCGCGGCTTGCAGACCGACGACGCCGCGCTGCTCTTCATCGCCGCGGCCGTCGTCGCGGCCCTCGCGCTGGGCGCGGACCTCGCGCTGAGCGCGGCGGGCCGGCTCGTGGCACCGCGCACGTGAACCGCCGGCGTGCCGTCGCGCTGCTCGGATCGCCGCTCCTCGCGCGCTGCGCCTTCGATATGAACGCGGTGCGCGTCGGATCGAAGAACTTCACGGAGTCGTTCGTCATCGCGGAAATTTACGCGCAGGCGCTGGAGCGCGCGGGAATGCGCGTCGAGCGGCTCTTCAACCTCGGATCGACCCAGATCGCCATCGCCGCGATGGAACGCGGCAACATCGACTGCTATCCCGAGTACACCGGTACCGCACTCATCGACGTGCTGCATTTGCCTCCCATCGCCGATTCGCGCAAGGCGTACGCGGTCGTCGCGCGCGAGTTCGAGCGGCGCTACGGCATCGTCTGGCTCGACCCGTCGCCGATGAACGACTCCCAGGCGCTCGCGACGACCCGCGCGCTCGCCCAGGCAAAGCGTCTCGCCACGCTCTCCGACGTCTCGCGCGCCGCGCCGCAGCTGCGCCTCGCAACGATTCAGGAGTTTCTCGCGCGTCCGGACGGGCTGCCCGGGCTGCAGCGCTTCTACGGTGGCTTTCGCTTCGCGCAGGTGCGCACGTACGACATCGCGCTGAAGTACCAGGCGCTGCTCGAAGGAAAGGCCGACGTCTCAAGCGCGTTCAGCACCGACGGCGAGATCGCAACCGACGCACTCGTCGTGCTGCGGGACGACCGGCACTTCTGGTCGGCGTATAACGTGGCGCCCGTCGTCCGGCGCGCCGCGCTCGCCGGGCGGCCGCAGATCGCGCGCGTGCTCGACGCCGTCTCGCCGGCGATCACCGATAAGGCCGCGCAGGCGATGAACGCCGCGGTCGAAAAGTCGCAGCAGGATCCCGCCGACGTGGCGGCGGCCTTCCTTCGCTCCGTAGAGGCCAAGCGTTGAGCGCGATACGATTCGAAGAAGTGACGGTGCGCTATCCCGGCGCGGATCGCCACGCCGTCGCCGGCGTCTCGTTCGAGTGCGGCAACGGCGAGCTCGTCGTGCTGCTCGGACCGTCGGGCTGCGGCAAGTCCACGCTGCTGCGCACGGTGAACCGGCTCGTGCCGCTCGACTCCGGGCGCATCACGATCGACGGGACCAGCGTGCATGAGATGGAGCCCGTCGAGCTCCGCCGCGGTATCGGCTATGTCATCCAGGCGGTCGGGCTGTTCGCGCACATGACCGTCGCGCAGAACGTCGCCGTCGTTCCGTCGCTGCGCGGTTGGCCCCGCGAGGAGATTGATGAGCGCGTCGACGAGCTGCTGCGCATGGTCGGGCTCGATCCCGCCGCCTACCGCGACCGGCGTCCGAGCCGATTATCCGGCGGCGAGGCGCAGCGCGTCGGCGTCGCGCGGGCGCTGGCCGCACGGCCGCGCGCGCTGTTAATGGACGAGCCCTTCGGCGCGGTCGACGCGCTGGTTCGGACCGCGCTGCAGCGCGAGCTGGTGCGACTCGTCGCCGAGTTGCAGACCACGACGCTCTTCGTCACGCACGACGTGGACGAAGCCTTCCGGCTGGCGGACCGCATCGTCGTGATGCGCGCGGGGCGCGTCGAGCAGGTCGCGCGGCCGCACGAGCTGTTCGAGCGTCCGGCCACGGAGTACGTGAGCGGGCTCGTGCACGCCGGCGACGACGTCTACCGCCGCTACTTCATGCACGGCCGCGAGCTGCTGCGAGGCCTGGCGCAGTGAGCTATCTCGCGAGCCATCCGCTGCGCGTCGCCGCGCTCCTGGCCGGCCACCTCGAGCTGGTCGCGGTAGCGCTCGCAGTCGCATTCGTCATCGCGTTGCCGCTCGGAATCTTCGCCGCGCGCCATGCACGCGTCGCGCCCTGGCTGCTCGGCACGCTCGGGGCGATCTACACGATTCCGAGCCTCGCACTGCTCGCCGTGCTCGTGCGCGCATTCGGCCTCGGCTTCACGCCGATCTTCGTCGCTCTCGTCGTATACGCGCAGTTCATGCTGGCGCGCAACGTCGTCGCGGGTATCGCCGGCGTCGATCCGGCGCAGGTGGACGCCGCGCGCGGGCTGGGCATGTCGCCGCTACAGGTCCTGCTGCGGGTGGAGCTTCCGCAGGCGCTGCCGATCGTCGTCGGCGGCGTGCGGATCGCAGCCATCGCGATGATCGCGATCGCCACGCTGGGCGGCTACGTCGGCGGCGTCGGCCTGGGTGTGCTGATCTTCAACGGTCTGACGCTGCACCAGCCGCAGATGATCGTGGCGGGAAGCGTGACCGCCTCGGCGCTGGCCATCGCGGTGGACGCGCTGCTGCGTCTCGTGGAACGAAGTGCCTCTACAGTTTGATCAAGAAAAGGGAGGAATAAACAATGATCGCTCGCCTGTGCGCTTACGCCGTAAGCTTCGGTTTCGCCGCCGTATCGTTGGCCGCGTGCAGCGGACGAGCGGTAGGTCCCACTGCAATCCCTCGGGGCGTGACGGCGCAGAGCCGAGCGCATCACGCGGCGACGCCGAGCGCGATCCTCTACGTCAACCGGTATTCCAAGTACGTTGACATGCTGACCTATCCCGGCCTCAAACGTGTCGGAAGCTTTACGTATCCGAACAACACCCCGTTCGGCCAGCCGTGTCCTGACGACCTTGCCGGAAGCATCTATTTCCCTAATTATTCCGGCCAGCCCAACGCTGGGCTTCTAGAGTATGCGGACGGCGGTACAACGCCAATTGGGTCGCTGAAGCCGCCTGCCGGCTACTCTGCCGTGAACTGCGCGGTAGACCCAACTACCGGTAACATCGCCGTCGTACTTAGCACGACGGCGCGCACAGCGATTATAGGCGTATACCCGCCGGGTTCGAGTCACCCAACGAAATATGCATATCCGCACCTACGCTGGTATGCCTCGTGTCGTTATGATAGCTCCGGTAATCTCTTTGTCCTTGGAGAGACAACCACCTACCAATCATTGTTTCTCGAACTCCCAAAAGGTGGCAGCGAACTCACCAAGCTGTCGCTGAAGTTAAGCGCTTATACTCTCGACTTCCCAATTCTGTGGGATGGTTCAAATATCACCATCCAATACCTCAGTGTTGAGAATTACGTCCTCACTATATATCGCATATCGGTTTCTGGGTCAGTGGCAAGGGTAACGGGCAAAACAAAACTGCGCAGGGCGGCAAAAGCCGTCTGGATACAAGATGGCAATACGGTTATCACTGGGCGATACCCCACTAATGTCAATCGTTATCGAGTCATTGCGTTCTACGATTACCCCAGCGGAAAGCTTCGCAGCATATTCCAGGGTTTGCCGTACGAAAAAAATCAAATCATTTTCCTGGCGGTTGCAACGCCCGCTTCCCGTTCTCGCGCCCGTTAAAGGGCGATGCGTCCGCGCTACTGCTTGACGAGCAGCTGCACGCCGAAGCGATTGGCGCGGTCGTGCCAGACGGCGTGCTTCCGGAATCCGGCGGCGCGTCCGAGCGCCGCGATCTCGTCGTCGCTAAACTTGTGCGACGATTCCGTGTGGATGCGCTCCCCCGCGCGCAAGGCCACGCGCAGGCCGAGCGATCGGATCGGCACGCTCATGCGCTCGTGCGCCTCCAGGAACGAGTCGACCGAACCGCGCGCCTCGTCGTAGTGCGCGACGTGCTCGAATTTTCGAACGTCAAAATCGGCGTCGAGCTCGCGGTTGATGCGCGCGAGCAGGTTGAGGTTGAACGCCGCCGTGACGCCCGCCGGGTCGTCGTACGCGAGCTCGAGCGTCGCGGCGTCCTTCTTGAGATCGGCGCCGAGCAGCAGCCCGTCGCCCGGGCGCAGCGCCCCGCCGAGCAGCGCGAGCAGCTGCTTCGCCTCGCCGGGCTCGTAGTTGCCGATGTTCGAGCCCATGAACATCGCGAGCATCTTCCGCTCCGAGACGAGCACGTGGCCGGCGAGGACGTCGAAGTAGTCGCCGGCGTACGCGCGCACCGATAACGCCGGATAGCTCGCGACCAGCGCTAGCGAGGACGCGCGGACCGCCTCCGTCGAGATATCGATCGGACTGTAGCGCAGCTGCGGCTGAACGCGCAGCGCCTCGCCGATTAGCAGGCGCGTCTTGACCGCGCTCCCGCTGCCGAGCTCGACGAAGTCGAGCGGCGCGTCGAGGACGCGGACGATCTGCCATCCCCACTGCGAGAGAATCTCGGTCTCGGCCTTGGTGAGATAGTATTCCGGGAGCTTTGTGATCGCATCGAACAGCGCGGAACCCACGTCGTCGTAGAAGTACTTTGACGACAACCGCTTCGGCTTGGAGCGCAAACCCTGGGCCACGTCCTGCGCGAACGACGGCACCCCGCGCGAGCGCGGAACGGTGATGAGCTCGAATCGGTCCGAGACCGCGGTGTGGATCGTCACTTGTCCGCCCTCATGCCCACGTGAGTATACTCATAAACCGGGGAGCACGCAAAGGTTGCAGAATTCAGGGCTCGATGAGCTGGATTCGCAGACGTGAATTCCAGAATCCGTACAGCGCGTAGACAACGAGCCCGACTATGAACCAAATCCCATAACGGATCCAGGTCGCGACCTGCAGCCCGGTGACGAGATACAGACACGCGGCGGCGCCGGCGACCGAGAAGAGCGGCAGCAGCGGCGCGCGAAACGGCCGCGCCGCGCCGGGATTGACGACGCGCAGCACCAGCACCCCGGCGCACACAATCGCAAACGCCGCGAGCGTGCCGATGTTCACGAGCGTCAGCAGCTCGGTCAGCGGCAGGACCGCCGCAAAGATCGCGACGACGAATCCCGTGATCATCGTCATGCGCGCAGGCGTGCGAAAGACGTGATGGATGCGCGCGACGCCGGGGGGCAGCATGCGGTCGCGCGCCATGACGTAGAAGATGCGCACCTGGCCGAGCAGCGACGTCAGCATCACCGTCGTGTTGCCGGCCAATCCGCCGAACGCCACGATCCAGTACAGCGCGTGGCTCTTGCTCACCGAGCCGAGCGCGTCGAGCATCGCGGCACCGTCGGAGAGCTTGTCGAAGCGGAGGACGCCCACGGTGCAGAGCGTCAGCCCCACGTAGAGGATTCCGCCCAGCGTCAGCGCGAGGATGATGCCGATCGGGACGTTGCGCTCGGGGTTCTTCGCCTCTTCCGACGCGACCGTCACGGTGTCGAATCCGATGTAGGCGAAGAACACGAGCGCGGTGCTGGCCAGCACGCCGTGATAGCCGAACGGCGCGAACGGGTGCAGGTTCGACGGATGAACGGCGTGCCCAACCGCGGCGATAAAGACGAGCATCGCGACGATCTGCAGCACCACGAGCGCGCCGTTGACGCCGGCCGATTCGCGGATGCCCGCGGTGACGAGCAGCGTGACCGCGAGCGTGACGATGGACGCGAAGAGATCGATCTGCGGGTGCGCCGCGTGCACGTTCGCAGTCTGCGCCCAGGCCGGGAAGACGACGCCGACGTTGCCGAGCATATGCTGGAAGTAGTCGGAGAGCGACGACGCGGTCGGTGCGAGCGAGAGCCCGTACTCGAGGATGAGGTCCCAGCCGATAATCCACGCGACGAGCTCGCCGAGCGTCGCGTACGCGTACGTATATGCGCTCCCGGCGACCGGCACCATGGACGCGAACTCGGCATAGCACAGCGCGACGCACAGGCTCACGAGGCCCGACACCACGTAGGCCGCGATCACCGCGGGGCCGGCAGCGTGCGCGCCCGCGCCGATCGTCGGGAAGATGCCGCCGAGCATCGTGCCGAGGCCGATCGCGGTCAGCGCGGGCCAGCCCAGCACGCGCCGCAGCGTCGGCCCCGACGATTCGGGCGCCGTCCACGCGAGGGGCTGGCACGCGAAGAGCTGTCTTAGCGGACCCTTGAGGCGCGACAAACGATCACGGTTTCGGGCAGAGTTCTCGCAGCGCGGCCTGCGCGGCGAAGGTCGGCCGCGCGCCGATCGGACGCACGTAGAGCGCGAAGTAGCTCGTGCTGCGGACGGTGGTCATCACCATCTCGACGTCCTCGTCGCCGCGCTTCGGCGACGTGCCGCGGCCGCGGACGTACGTGGCCGGCTGGTTCCCGCAGATCTGAATCGCGTGCCGCTCCTCGATCTGCATGTCCTTGAGCGTGTCCTGCATGCGATCGTTCGAGAAGACGTCGTTCGCCGTCAGCGGCGTGGGCGACTTGAAAAGAATCAGCGTCTCGCGATCGTCCGGCGTGCGCCAGAACTGCATGAACCCCATGATCCCCGGCGACGACTGCCAGCCCAGCGGCGGCTGGAAGCGCAGTCCCTGGGCGGGACTCGCATTGAACGCACAGCGCCGCGAGCACCAGCGCGCATCCGATGGCCACCGCCGCAATTCTCAGAAGCCTCATCGTATAGTTTTTCTTCCTCTCTTTCTGAAATTGTCATCCTGAGCGAAGCCGCAAAGCGGCCCTTCGACTCCGCTCAGGACAGGCTCCGTCGAAGGGCTTGTCTACCGTTCGTACGACACGATGCGCGCCCAGCGATCGTAGATCAGCGCGATGTACCGGCGCGTCTCGGCGTACGGCGGCACGCCGTGATATGCCGCGACGGCCAGCGGTCCGGCGTTGTACGCGGCGAGCGCGGCGACATATGGATCCGGGTAGCGTCCCCGATAGTCGGCGACGTAGCCGCCCAGCAGCGCGGCGGCGCCGGGGATCGCGTCGAATGGATCGTACGGATCGACGCCGGCGGCCGCTGCCGTCTCCGGCATGAACTGAGCGATGCCGATCGCGCCGGCCGACGAGATCGCGGTGGGATCGTACGCGGATTCTTGCAAGAGCGTGGCGGCAAGAAACTCCGGCGGCAGCGCTTGTGCGCGCGCCGCATCCGCGGTCGTCCCCGCGAAGAGCAGAGCGTATGACGCGACGATGCGCGGGTTCGTGCGCAAAATGGCGCGCGCGATGGCGAGCTCGGGATGCGCGAGCGTACCGCCGTCGCGAACGAGCACCGCGCCGGCGAGCGCGTCGACCTTCGCGGGCGAGGGCCAGCTTAACACGATATTAAGGGCGCGATGGAGACGAACTCGTGGTATAACGCGCGCGCGGTTATGGTATATGCTAGAAGCGGCGCAGCCGCACAACGATATGGCGATCAGGGAGATCCAAATGCTTTTCGTCGCCGCCTTCATCATCACGCTCGTCGTGGGCGATTGCGCCTCGACGTTCCTCTACCACGTTCCGCAACATCTCTGGTTCACGCTTCATCTGCGCACGCACCACGATCGGCGGCGCTCGTACTTCGATCACGCCGTGCTCTCGAAGGACCCGGCCGTCTTGCTCGACGGCCTTCTCGGGGCGCTCCCCTACCTGGTCGTGGCGGCGTTCGCGGCGCGCCTCTCGCTCCCCGGAGCGGTCGCGGGGCTCGCATTCGGCCAGCTCCACGTCTGGTGGCGGCACACGTCGGACCTGGGCTGGCGCACGCCGGAGGGGGTACGGCAGGCCCTGCGTCCCCTGGGGATCGTGCTGCCCGAGGACCACGACGGCCATCACCGAAACCCGGACATCGAGTTTGGCGACATTTTTCGCTTCTATGACGCCCCGGCTCGGGCGCTGTTGGCCAGACTCGGCCCGACGAGCCGACGGGTCCGCAATGCCGGCCGGCGCTCCGAGAAGGAGGTGCCGGCGAGAGCTTAATCGGGAGAGCGAATGACCAAACGGGCGCTGTTGTTGATTTCGGACACGGGCGGCGGGCACCGCAGCGCCGCTAATGCCATTGCCGCAGCGTTGGACGAGATCTCCTCGCCGAACTCTTTCGAGCACCGCATCGAGGACGTCGCCGCCCATTGCGCCTTCCCGCTCACGCAGCTCGGGCTGGGCTACAGCATGGCGTTACGCTATGCCCCGCCGGTCTACGGGGCGCTCTACTACGCGACCAACGGCCGCCGGCGCTACCGCGCGCTCGTGCGGTTCTGCGAGCCGCTCTATCGCGAGCGGCTGCGCGATCTCTTCATCGGGTACCGGCCCGACATCATCGTCTCCGTGCATCCGCTGCTCAACCACGCCGCGCTGCGCGCGCGCGACGACGCGCGCATGCATCACGTCCCGATCGTCACGGTAATCACCGACCTCGGGAAGGTGCACGAGTCGTGGCTCGTCTCGGATGCGGACGCCGTCGTCGTGCCGGCGCGCGAGGTCTACCAGCGCGCGCTATCGCGCGGCCTTGCGCCGCAGCGCCTGCACCTGCTCGGGCCATCCCATCTCCCCGAAGTTCGACGACGTGACCGGAAGCAAGGCCGAGCTTCGCGCCGCGCTCGAGCTGTCGCGGACGCGTTCATCGTCATGCTGATGGCGGGCGGCGAGGGCGGCGGCAAACTCCTGTCGACGACGCTCGCGCTCGCGCGCGCCCGCCTCCCGGTCGAGCTCGTCGTCGTGTGCGGGCGTAACGAGCCGCTCGAACAGAAGCTGCGCGAGCTCTCGGCGTCGCTGCCGACGCCGATGCACGTGCTCGGGTTCACCAACAAGATTCCCGAGTATTTCCGCGCCGTCGACCTGCTCGTCACCAAGGCCGGTCCCGGCACGCTCGCGGAAGCCGACGCCGCTCAGCTGCCGGTCGTCGTCTACGATTACGTCCCGGGACAGGAGCGCGGCAACGTCAACTTCGTCCGCGACAACGGGCTCGGTCTGATCGCGCTGCGCAGCGCGAACTCGGTGGTCACCGCGGTTCGCACGCTGCTCCGCGCGCCGGAACGCCTCGCGACGATCCGCCACAACCAGGAGATCGTAGCGCCGCGCCACAGCTCACGCCGCATCGCGGCGCTGATCGCAGAGCTCACACAAACCGGGAAGCTCCAAGCCACCGCCACTGCAGTTTAGCCTCTCGGCGTCATCCTGAGCCAGAACCCCGTTGCCCCGCAGCGAGGCGTGCGACTTTTCCGCAAAAGACAGGATGTCGTATTCCTTTGGTGTTGCGGAAAAGCGCGCGAGCAGGAGCCCACACGGATGTGGGCGACGAGCGTCCGAGTCGCGGGACGACGGGGTTCTGGCTCAGGATGACACCGAGAGACTACTGCGCTGCCGTGCCGTTCCAGGTTGTGCCGTTGGGGAGGATTTCGGGGGCGCGCGGTTTTTGCGTGAAGTCAAAGTCGCGGCGCAGGTCGCCGAGGATCGGTACGTTTTCGCGCACGGTCGGGCGGCGATCGGGGCGCCCGTCGGTCGTGGGATCGATGCGCTCGCCTGCGAGGAAGTCGTCTTCGATGAACTTGACGTACGCGTCGTGGCTGAGAACCTCGTGATCGATGAAGCCGCGGCGCGCATAGGGGCTGATCACGATGCCCGGAACGCGCAGGCCGTAGCCGTTTGCGTCGACGCGCGGCGGCACGACGTGATCGTAGAATCCGCCCCAGTCGTCCCAACTCAAGAAGATCGCCGTGCTGTTCCAGTCCGGGCTGCGCATGATCGCGTTGATCAGCCCGGTGACGTAGGCTTGGCCCACGCTGACCAGCGCCGGCGGATGCTCGCTGTACTCTCCCGACGGCGCGATCCACGCTACGCTCGGCAGCGTCCCCGCCTTAGCCGCCGCGTAGAAGTCGCGCAGGTCGCGCACGTTGCCGAGCTCGCCGTCGCGCTTCACGGTGTCGAAGTACGGCAAGACGTTCCATATGCCCGGCGTATGCGCGTTCTGCGGCACGGCCGTGCAGTCGTCGAGGTTGGTGGCGCAGTCCGGCTCCGCGCCGGCCATCACGTAGTACGCCCAGCCGACGTGATGCGCATGCAGCAGGTAGGTCAGATCCGTCCAGGCATAGTCCGGACGGCCGGGCCCGTGGCGCGCCGCGTTGCGCGGATCGAAGTCGTTGGGAAAGTCGGGAAACTGCAGCTCGTTGATGCACGACATCGGATCGCCGAGGCGCACGCAGTGCGCCGACCACTCCGACACCATAAAGAGATGCTGCGGTAAGCTCCACGAGGCGTTCGGCTCGAAGAGCCGATCCTGCAGCACGAAGTCGCGCGCGTATCTCCAGTAGTTGGGCAGCTCGCGCCCGTCGTGGTAACCCATCACGTCGGCCGTACCCGCGCAGTTGGGCGCGTTGGGATCGCGGCACGCGCGGCGCGCGCGCTCCGCGGCGGCGATGAAGCCGTCCATCCTGCCGCCGGCGATGGCTTCGACCGCGGCGCGCGCGTTGTGCGGCCCGCCGCGGTTGCGATCCTGCGGGTCGTGGTACGGGCGCACGCACGCCTGGCCGCGCGGATCCGGAACGCATGCGACCGGCTCGCCGTCGCGCATCGGAATGCCCTCGGCGCCGGGAAACGTGCCAAAATAGGAATCGAACGAGCGATTCTCTTGCATGATGATCACGACGTGGCGGATCTTGTGAATCGGATCGCCCGTCGGACGCGCCGGCACGGCGGCTGCCAGCACGACGGCGAGCAGCGCCGCCCTAAAGCGCAATCGCGCTCCCCGTCGTCAACCCGCCGCGCATCGCCATCGTCGCGGCGCCGACCTGTCCGGCGTCGTTACCCAGCGCCGCCACGACGATCTGCGTCGTTCCACGCGGCACCATCGTCGTCAGCTGGTCGGCCAGTGGCCGCACCGCGTCGAGCATGAAATCGGCGGCAGTCGAGACGCCGCCGCCCAGCGCGATCTTGTCCGGATTCACGAACGCGATGATGTTGGCGAGCCCGATGGCGAGGTCGGCGATGAAGTTCTTCCAGGCTGCCAGGGCATGCAGGTCACCGGCCTGCGCCGCGCGTCGAATCTTCTTCGAGCTGAGCTTGTCGCGTGGAACGTCGAGGAGTGAGCTGCGCGGAAACGAGCTCGCGACGGCAAAGGCGTGACGGATCAATCCCGTGCCGGAAGCCTGCGCCTCGAAGCATCCGATCTTCCCGCAGCCGCAGACGAAGCCGTCGCTCGGACGGATCTGATGGTGACCGATCTCGCCCGCGCCCCAGCGGTTTCCCAAGAGCAGCTCGCCCCCCGCCACGATGCCTCCGCCGATTCCCGTGCCGAGCGTGAGGAGGACGAAGTCCTTCGTGAGCCTGCCCGTGCCGAACGCATGCTCGCCGAGCGTTGCGCAGCGTGCGTCGTTGGCGACGTATACAGGCACGGAAAACTTGGTGCGAAGCGCCTCGCCCAGCGGCGCATTGGTCCAGCCGAAGTTTGGGCTGTAGAGAACGGCACCGCTGGCGGCGTCGATGTTTCCGGGCGAGCCGATGCCGATCCCGACGACGTTTCCCGCCTCCCTGAGCGCGGCGCCGATCACGGTCTCCAGCGCCGCGATGACGGCCTCGAATTTGAGGTCCTCCAAGTCCTCCTCGTGCTGATGCCGGATCGCCCCGTCCTCGGTTACCACCGCAGCGGTGACGTGCGAGCCGCCTAGATCGACGCCGATAGCCGTTTGCATGCTCGCTATCTTTAGCGCTTCCCGAAGGCCGTACCCGCAAGGCGCGGGAATCGAAGAGTCGTTATGGAGACGATCGACCTCATCAATCTGCGAGACTACACGCGCGAAACAGGACAAGCGACGCATCCTGAGTTGCTGGACACGCGTCCGCTGGAACACGTCAACAAGGTCGAGATCGACGAAGAGCACATCACGATCGAGTTCGACGAAAAGACGACGCGCTATTACAACCTCAACGAGATCACCCATCGAGAGTGGGTTTATAAGTACAACGACGATCCGGAGTTCGTCGCCGCGGTCGGACGAGTGATCGAGCTCGCGCGGCGGCACCTCAGGGATCTGCCCGACAACGTCGCGTGCCCGCCCGGCTGCGCCGAATGCTGCAGCGGCTACGAGCCGTTCGTGAGTAAGGCCGACGTGCAGCGCATCGCCGATCACCTCGGCATGACGTACACGCAGGTGATGCGCGAATACGTCGTCGAGCGGCCCTCCGCCGATGGCTACACCGTCGGGTGGCTGCGCAAGGTCAGCGACGACATTGCCGACCGCTGCGTCTTCTTGATGGGCCCGCGCAGCGGCCGACACTACTGCGGCATCTATCCGGCGCGCCCTGGCGACTGCCGCGAATTCAGCCCGATCGGCTGCGAGGACGTCGACGCCTCGCTGCCGCGCCGCTCCACGTTCAAGATAGGTGCGGCGTTCCAACCCAAGCGACGCAACCGAGCGCGCAACGGGCGCAACGGACGGCGCGCGTGACGGCGGAACGCAAATAGCGTGCAAGTCCCGGGCGGCGCTCCGCAGGACGAGGCGACCGCGTCTAGCAGGCGATGCAGCGGAGATGCCCGGTCGACTTTGCAAAGGCCCGAATCTCCCTGTCGCGGGTTACGAACCTGGCGCCGTATGCTGCAGCGGTTGCGATGAGAATGCGATCCGCGGGATCTGCGCGAAATGCCCCAGGTAGAGCCGTCGCTGCGACAGCGATGTGCGGTGTCAGAGCCGCGATAACGACGCCAGGTTGTCCGAAGAGCGCCCGCACATAATCTTCGACGGTCGACGAGACCGTCAACCGTTTTTTCCTGACGAGCAAGCCTATCTCCCAAGCCGTGATCGGTGACAGCAGCAATTCGTCGCGTTCCGCCGCGCCCTCGATGAGCGCGACCACTTCTTCCTTCAACCGTCCGTCCGCGGCCCAAACCGCCGCGTGCGTGTCAAGTAAAATTGGACTCATCCGCGGTCCACGGAACATCTATGGGACTGATAATATCCTTGTCGCCGGTTACCATCCCGGAAAGCGATCCGCAGAAGCGATGCGATGATATTCGCGCCGGCACCAGTCGAGCGACGGGCCGTCGATGCTTCGTAATGACGATCTCCGTTCCAAAACGCTCGACCTCGCTCATGAGCTCGAGGCAGCGGGCTTTGAACTCCGCCGCACCGACCTCACGCGGCTTGAGCATAAGCAGTGAAACGTGAGGGCCCTTGTTTTGCGAGGAACGCTTTTTTCTGGTCATATTCTGTGTCCATATTACCGCACGTTGGCCTCCCTCACAAGTGGCGGGGATAACGCGAAAACTCCGTCGTAACCGGAGCCAATGCAACATCGCTGTATCGCGGCGCTCGTTGCGGCCGCTTTAGTGTGGGTCGCACATCCCGCCGTTGCGCAGACGCAGACCGTTTCGCCGTCGCTCTACCAGTCGCTGCACTGGCGCTTCATCGGGCCGCTGCGCGGCGGACGCACGGTGGCGCTCGACGGTGTCGCCAGCGAGCCGAACGTCTTCTACATCGGGGCCGTCAACGGGGGTATTTGGAAGACTCAAGACGCAGGGCGCACGTGGACCCCGATCTTCGACCGCGAGCCGACCGGCTCGATCGGCGCGATCGCCGTCGCGCCCAGCGATCCGCAGGTCGTCTACGCCGGCAGCGGCGAGGGCCTACAGCGCCCCGACCTTGCAGTCGGCGACGGCGTGTATAAGTCGGTGGACGGCGGCGCAACGTGGACGCATCTCGGACTGCACGATGGCCGGCAGATCGCCTCGATGGCCGTGGATCCAACGAATGCGAATCGTCTCTTCGTCGGCGTGCTCGGACATCCGTACGGCCCAAACGATGAGCGCGGCGTGTATCGTTCGCTCGACGGCGGCGCGACGTTCCAACGCGTGCTCTTCGAGAACGCGAACGTGGGCGCGTTCGACGTGGTCCTCGATCCGCGCGATCCGCGCATCGTCTACGCGACGCTGTGGGCCGCGCGTCAGGCGCCGTGGGAGATCGGAGCGTCGTTCGAGATGCCCGGCAGCGGCATCTTCAAGTCCACCGACGGCGGCACGACGTGGACGCAGCTACGCGACGGGCTGCCGGCGCGAATCGGACGCGCCGAGGTCGCTATCTCGCGCACCAATCCGCAGGTCGTCTATGCTTACGCGGACGTCAAGTCCAAGGGCTCGGAATCCGGGGCGCTGTATCGCAGCGCCGACGGCGGAGCGCACTTCGGGCGCGTCAACGATGCCGACGAGATCGCTCAGCGCGGCGACGACCTCGTCTCGATCGCGGTGGACCCCGCCGACTCGAACATCGTCTACCTTACGAACACGTCCACCTATCGCTCGACCAACGGCGGCAAGACGATGGTCGCGATAAAGGGCGCGCCGGGCGGCGACGACTACCACGCCGTTTGGATCAATCCGCAGAATCCCAGGATCGTCGCACTCGCCAGCGATCAGGGCGCGACGATTTCGGTCGACGGCGGCGCGACGTGGAGCTCGTGGTATAACCAGCCCACCGCGCAGATGTTTCACGTCAACGCGGACAACCGCTTTCCGTATTGGGTGTGCGGCGGTCAGCAGGAGAGCGGCTCCGCGTGCGTGGCGAGCCGCGGGAACTGGGGCGCCGTAACGGAGCGCGACTGGCATACGGCCGGTGCACAAGAATACGGCTACGTCGTTCCCGATCCGCTGCGCCGCGGAATCTTCTTCGGCGGCAAGGTCGAGAAGTTCGACGAGGTCACCGGTCAGGTGCAAGAGGTCTCGCCCATCGCGCTTCCCACGAAGCGCTATCGCGTGGTGCGCACGGAGCCGCTCGCGTTCGATCACTTCGACAAGCGCCGTCTCTACTTCGGATCGAACGTCGTGTGGGCGACGTCGAACGGGGGCCAGAGCTGGCGCGCGATCAGCCCCGAACTGACCCGACCGCTCTGCCCCACCTGTGTCAAGAGTCCGCTTAGCACCGGGACGCTCGGTTCGTTCGGGCAAGACGATCCGCAAGGCGGCAAACACCGCGGCGTCGTCTACGCGCTCGCGCCGTCGTACGTGCATCCCGGAACGATCTGGGCGGGGACCGACGACGGAAGCCTCTGGATCACGAGAAACGGCGGACGCCGATGGAAGCGCACCGCGCTCGTTCTGCCTTGGTGGAGCAAGGTCGCGCAGATCGACGCGTCGCGTTTCGACGACAACACCGCGTTCGTCGCGGTCAACCGATTCCGCCTCGACGACCTGCGCCCATACGTCTACGTGACGCGCGACGGCGGCGCGACATGGAAGCTCGCCGTCGACGGATTGCCGGATCAACCCGTCAACGCCGTGCGCCAAGATCCCGTCGAGCCGCGTCTGCTTTACGCCGCCACGGAGAACGGCGTGGCCGTCTCGTTCGACGGCGCGCGGTGGCAGTCGCTGCAGCTCGATCTTCCGCACACGTCCGTGCGCGATCTCATCGTGCACGGCAACGACGTCGTCGTCGCGACGCACGGCCGCGGCTTCTGGATCCTCGACGACGTCGAGCCGTTACGCGAGCTTGCGCGCGTGTCGCTCGTAGAAACGCATCTCTTTGCGCCGGTGCCGGCGTATCGCGTGCAGCGCAGCACGAATACGGATACGCCGCTGCCGCCGGAGGAACCGACGGGCCAAAACCCGCCAAACGGAGCCATCATCGATTACGCGCTCGGCGCAGCGGCGCGGCGCGTCGTCATCTCGATCCTCGACGGCTCCGGCAATCTCGTGCGGCGCTACGGCAGCGACGACCGTCCGCCGGCGCCGATCGAGCATCTCGACAAGCCGGCGTACTGGGAGCGTCCCTTCACGCGCCCGGCGATCGGCGCGGGAATGCAGCGCTTCGTCTGGGATTTGCGCGAGGCGCCGCCGCGCTCGCTGCAGCCGGACCTCCCGATATCCGCGGTTCCGCACGACACGCCGCGCGTGCCCGAGGGCGTTCTCGTCGTGCCGGGGCGCTACACGCTGCGTCTCGACGTCGACGGCCGCACGTTCGTGCGTCCGTTGGTGGTCGCGATGGATCCGCGCGTCACGATCTCGCGCGCCGCGCTCGAGCAACAGTATCGTCTGGGCCGCGAGGTCGCCACGATCGTAAACCGCAGCTACGACGAGAACGCGGCCGCGAAGCGGGCCGGGCGCGCGAGTGCGGCGCAGGACTTCGCTACGCTCAACGCCGATGCGCAGACCCTCCTGGATACGGTCGAGGGCTCGGACGCGGCGCCTACGCTCCAGGCCGCAGCGGCCGCTCGATCGCTCGAAGGTCGCCTTGGCGCGATACAGAAGCGCTGAGGTCTCTCGAAAGGAGTTCAGCATGAAACGTTCCCTGTTGCTCTCATCGTTGACTCTTGTTTGCGTCGCGCTAAGTCTGCCAGTCGTCGCGGCGTCCGCTACGCTCACGGTGCCGCTCTCCGCCCAAAACGGCTCTGGCGAAAGCGGAAGCGCGAAGCTGACCGACGGCACCGGGGGCCTCACGGTCGTCGTGACGATCAAGGGGGCGCCCGCGACCGCCCAGCCCGAACACATCCACACCGGCACCTGTAGCAACCTCGGCGGCGTCGCCTACCCGCTCAAGGATCTTGTCAACGGCGCTTCCACAACGACGATCAGCGGCCTCACCATCGCTGCGCTCACGGGCTCCAAAGCCTACGCGATCAACGTGCACGAGAGCGCCTCGAATTTGGGCAAGTACGTCGCCTGCGGAAACATCACCGCGCCGTCGGCGATGTAAGCAGCTCCGAGTAGCGAACGGGGTCGATGTTGCCGCCACTGACGATCGCGCCGACGCGCTTGCCGGCAATATCGGGGACGCGCCGATAGAGCAATGCGGCGAGTGCCGCGGCCCCGCTCGGCTCGATCACGAGCTTCATCCGCTCGAACGCGAACCGCATCGCGTCCCGCAGCTCCTCATCGCTCACCGTGACGACGGCGCGCACGTGTTCGCGCGCGATTGCAAACGTCAGCTCGCCGGGTGCGGTGGTCTGCAACCCGTCGGCGATCGTTTTTGGCACCGGGATCGTGACGCGCTCCCCGCGCGCCAGCGACTGAGCGAAGTCGTCGCCGGCCCGCGGCTCGACGCCGTATATCGCGATCGAGGGTTTTAGACCGTGCGCCGCGATCGCCGTTCCGCCCATCAGCCCGCCGCCGCCGACCGGCACGACGATCGCCTCCAGATCGGGGACGTCCTCTAAGAGCTCGAGTGCGGCCGTGCCGGCCCCGGCGACGATGCGCGCGTCGTCGAACGGCGGGACGAGCGTCGCGTCGCGCTCCGCGGCCACGGCCCGCGCGATCTCCTCGCGATGCGAGCGCTCGCGCTCGTAGTGCACGACCTCCGCGCCGTATCCGCGCGTGGCCGCGAGCTTGACCGCGGGCGCGTCGGTGGGCATCACGATCGTCGCGGACACCCCGAGCAGCCGCGCCGCCAGCGCGACGCCCTGCGCGTGGTTGCCGCTCGAGAACGCGACGACACCGCGGCCGCGCTCCTGCGGCGAAAGCACCGACAGAAAATTATATGCGCCGCGAAACTTGAACGCACCCATGCGCTGCAGGTTCTCGCATTTCACGAACACGCGCGCGCCGGCTTGCTCGTCCAGCGTGCGCGAACCGGTAACAGGCGTGCGGTGGGCGACGCCGGCGAGACGCCGCGCCGCCTCGCGGACGTCGTCGAGCGTTACCGAGTTCGGGGGCAACGCTGCTTACGTCGGCGCCGGCGCCATGTGGAAATCCCAGTTGACGACCTTGCCGTTTTCGTCGAAGCGCATCCGCTCTACGTAGTCGTGCTTCTGGAACTTCACATTGAAGCAGTGCCAGCCGGGGTCGCAGCCCGCAGTAGTCTCTTTGACGGAGAGCAGCTTGCCCTGCGCGTTGAGCTCGTCCGACCACTGCGCGACCTTGACGCGAGTGATCGTGATGCCCTTGCCGATGTCGTTCTGCACCGGCCGCAGGTCGTTGTCAATCACGGCGCGCGTGATGCGGTCGGCCTCGCGCTCGTTGCGATTCTGGAAGCAGCCCGTCAGTGCCGCCAGGAGGGACGCGGCCAGGAGCGCGCGCGCGAGCGTCACGATGCCAGCGCCGCAGCGTCGGTCTGCGCGGGGAACGCCGCGAACTCGAGGTTCGGATTCCACTCCTGCGCGAGCCGCAGGCTCCACTCGCTCTCGAACAGCGCCGCCGGGCGCCCCTCCCAATCCTCGACCATCTTGGCGTTCGAAGGCCAGTGCGCCCGATCGATCGCGTCGCGGTCCCCCTGCACGTGGCGCGCGAGCGCGTAGGGCAGCGTCGCAAGGACGGTCTTTACGTTGTATTCCGACTCGAGGCGGTACTTGGCGACCTCGAACTGCAGCTCTCCGACGGCGCCGAGAATCGGTTCCGTCCTCGGCAACCCCCACGGATAGAAGACCTGCACCGCACCCTCCTCGCGCAACTGCGCTATGCCTTTCCCGAAAGCCTTATAGCTCGCTACGTCCGTACTGCGAAGCGTCGCGAAATGTTCCGGCGCGAACGCCGGAATCGGCGGAAATGCGACGGGGTTTCCCTCGTAAAGCGTGTCGCCGATCGCGAAGGCGCCCGGATTGGCGAGCCCGACGACGTCGCCGGCATAGGCGACGTCCAGCGATATGCGATCGTCGGCGAAGAGCTTCATCGCGCGCGCGAGGCGCACGGGCGCGCCGGTGCGCGCGTTGCGCACCGTCATGTCGCGCGCGAATTCGCCCGAGCAGATGCGCACGAACGCGACGCGGTCACGATGGCGCGGGTCCATGTTGGCCTGAATCTTGAAGACGAAGCCGGTGAAACCGGCCGATGCGGGCTCGACGCCGGACCGCGGCGTGGGCGCCGGAGCCATCTCCACGAAATCGTCCAGGAAGAGCTGGACGCCGAAGTTCGTCACGGCGCTACCGAAGAATACCGGCGTGATTTCGCCGGCCAGCATCGCGCCGCGGTCGAAGCGCTCGCCGGCGCCGTCGAGCAGCTCGATGCCCTCGCGAAACTGCCCGTAGACGTACTCGCTCACCAGCGCGCGCAGCGCGGGGTCGCCGACGTCCGTGACGGAGAACGCCGCGCGCGTCGTGCCGTGGCTGGAGCGCTCGAAGCGGTACACCGACCTCGTGCGGCGATCGTACACGCCGCGGAACTCGTCGCCGCTGCCCAGCGGCCAGTTCATCGGAAACGCGCCGATGCCGAGCACGTTCTCCAGCTCGTCGAGCAGCTCCAACGGATCGCGGCTGGGCCGGTCGAGCTTGTTCATGAACGTGAAGAGTGGAATGCGGCGCTCGCGGCAGATCGCGAAGAGCTTTTTGGTCTGCGGCTCGACGCCTTTGGCGGCGTCGATCAACATCACGGCGCTGTCGGCCGCCAGAAGCGTGCGGTACGTGTCTTCGCCGAAGTCCTGATGACCCGGCGTGTCGAGCAGGTTGATCGTGTGCTCGCGGTACGGGAATTGCAGCACCGTCGACGTGATCGAGATGCCGCGCTCGCGCTCGAGCGCCATCCAATCGCTGGTCGCCTGACGCTGGCGCTTGCGCGCGGAGACCTGCCCGGCGACATGGATCGCCCCGCCGTAAAGCAGCAGCTTTTCGGTGAGCGTCGTCTTTCCCGCATCCGGATGCGAGATGATCGCGAAGGTGCGGCGCTTGCGCACCTCGTCTCGTATGGCCACGTTACCTCGTCAGCGTTGCGCCGGTTCGTACACCCGCAGCTGCGCTCCATGCGAATCCTCGCGCATCAGCGCGAGCAGGCCGGGAGCGCGATAAAACTGCACGCTGGGCGGGATGTGGAGACGATCCGCTCCCCGCCGCACGTAGGCTTGGTCACCGGCGATGGTGATGGTGCAATCACCATACACCAACGAGGCCGGCGGCACAATCGGCGCGGCGGCGCGCGGCAGGCGCGCCCGCACGTAGCTCGCGGGTCCTGACGACTCGGAGACCTGCGTCAGGCAGTCGGGGAGCGCGGAAAGCGCCCACGGCGCATCCCCGTGCAGCGCCGCGCTCGGCCCCCGCGGCGCGGTGCCGGCGCCGCCGGCCTTTGCCCGCACGTGCGCGTAAGCGCTGCCGATCTTGATGCGTATGAGATCGCGATTCGCCCACGCGGTCGCAAGCACTGCGACGCCCACGACGATGACGGTCGAAAGAATCAGATATCTAACCACACCCGTGCTGCGCCTACCGAGTAATCGCCCATGCCGTAGTAGACATCGAACACGCGCTCGCCGAGATCCGGCCGCGGATCGATGCCGGTCGGGAAGACGACGTTGTCCACGACGCCGCGGCGCTCGCGCCGCGATTCGGGCACCATGATTGGTTCCGGCGATCGGTAGAGCACGCGGTCCGGACGCTCGAGATCCTGAATCACGATGCCCGCGCTGTAGCGCAGGTACGGCTTGCGCGCCCCGTCGTTGATCACGTCGACGCCATGGAAGATCGCCATCCATGCATCGCGGCCGTTCAACGTAATTCGTACCGGCGGAGTGCCGGCGCCGATCTTGATCGATCCCCATTGCGCGTCCGGCGAAAGCACCTGTACGGTGTCGCAAACGTTGCCGAGCTTGCTGTGATCCTTGCTCGCCGGGGCCAGCGGAACGTAGGCGATCCGAATGGACTCGCGATCTTCGAACGGCATGCGCTCGATCATCGGCACCGCGGCGCGCCCGTCCACGCTGGACAGATGCAGCATCGGGCGGTGGTAGAAGGCCAGGCAGCGACGGCCCTTCGGCGACAGGACCGGTTCGGGGAAGAACGCCGCGTCCTTATCGTCGCCCGAATGCGTTGCGGTTCCGGGGAAACGCACCGGGCCGAGCCTTTCCCAGTGATACGCGTCCCGCGAGATCGCGATCGCGACGCGCGGGCCGTCGGCGCCGACCGCGGTGTATGCCATCACGTACGATTGCAGCGCCGCGATGTACGTAACGCGCGGGTCCTCGCAACCGTATCCGTGGCGCGGCCGCAACTCGTACGGCGCTTCGGGCTGAAGCGCGAATCCGAGTCGCTCGACTTGGAAGCTGCGATCGACGATCTGCGTACGAATGGTACCGATGCGCGAAATGTCGCCTTCGGCGACGCACCTAGGGTAGAGCAACAGCTCGCCGGAGGGCGCTCGCGCGGCGCCGGGGTTTAATATGCCGCCGGCCTCGGTTGGATCTCCGTCCGGCTCGAGCACGACGCCCAGCCGTTGCACGCGGACGTCCAGGTCGATGGGTTCGACGGTCGGGGCCGCCCTGCGGGGAGTGATCATGGTAGATACGTGGACGTGATCGGCTCGTTGCTGGGTGTAACGACCTCGACGCGTACGCCGCGCCGATAGACGCTGTTCGGAACGATCCAAAGCGTAAACGAGCGATAGGCGGGCGCCGGTTCGCCGCCGTCGGCCGGCGCTTGTTCGAACGCGACGACCCGCACGCGGTCGGGCTTGGCGCGGATCGACTCGACGATCTGTTTGTAGCCGCTGCGGTCGTGCGGGCCCATCAGCAATACAACGCCGAACTCGCTCTTGAAGTGCACCGGCGCGTGAATTTCGAGCTTGCCCAGGGCTTCCGCATCGCGTACTATAAGGATTTGGTTCCCTCCAAGAACGGTGGTCGTGCCAACTGCCAGCGTCTTCACGCGAATTTCGCGACATCCGACCAGCAAGATGAGCCCTACGGCTAGACCTGCCAGGGCCGACCAGCGCTTCACGGCCGTCCGCTTCGCCCGTACCGACCGGCGGCCTCCTGCGCGCACCAAATTTTTATCCTCAAATGTCGTTGCCGAAGCGGCCGCCGCGAAGGTACGCTAAAGGGCGATGAGACAGCTCCTGCGTTTGGCATTGGCCGCCGACATCGTGGCGCTGATGACCGTCGTGTTAGGGAGCTGGACGCGCATCAATGGCGCCGGGCTCACGTGTCCCGACTGGCCGCTCTGTCGCGGACGCCTCGTGCCCTCGATGACCGGCGGCACGCTGTGGGAATGGACGCATCGCCTGCTTGCGTTCACGGTAGCGCCGCTCGTTGTGGCGCTCGTCGTCGCCGCGTGGCGCAAGCGGGATCGCCCGTTCATCGGTCCCACGCTCGCCGTCATCGTCGCGCTATTCTTCGTGCAGGTCTTCCTCGGCGCGGAAACCGTGCGCCTTGCCAATACGCCGATCTCGGTCGTGCTGCACTGGGCGACGGCGATGGCGTTGATTGCCGCGTTGTCGGCGATGACCGTCTTCTCTGCCGCCTCCGGCGATGCGCAGCCCGAGCGAGCGGCGCGCGGACTCTCCGCCGACGCCTTCGTCGTCGGCGCAACGGCAACCGTCGCGTTCGTCACGATGTGCGTCGGCGCGTACGTGAGCTCCAGCGGCGCCGGACTGGCGTGTCTTTCTATTCCGGACTGCGCCGGTAACGTCGTCGTCTACACGTCGGGTCAGTTCGTGCAGATGCTGCATCGCGTCGCCGCGGCCGCCACGCTGATCTGCGCGACGGGCGCACTCGCGCTCGTCTGGGCGCACTCGGCCTCGCTTCGACTTCGCGCGACGGTTTCGCTGGGCGTGGCTCTCGTCGCCGCTCAAGTGTTGCTTGGGCTGCTCAACGTCGCGCTGCGGCTGCCGACCGAGCTCCGCGAGGCGCACGCGGTCAACGCCGCGCTCGTCTTTCTGACGTTCTTCGTGGCGACGACGTTCGCGGTGCTCGACTCCGTGCCGGCTGGCGCGGTGCGGCGGCTTCCCGAGAGCGTCCCGCAGCGATGAATGCGCTCGCGCGGCTCGGGGATTACTACGAGCTTTCCAAGCCGCGCATCATCGCGCTGCTGCTCGTCACGACCGCGGCGGCGATGGTGATGGCCGCGCGCGGCGTGCCGAGCCCGGTGTTGCTCTTCTGGACGCTGCTCGCCGGCGCGCTGGCCGCCGCGTCGGCCGGTGCGCTGAACTGCGTGTGGGACGCCGACATCGATCGCGTCATGAAGCGCACGCAGTCGCGCCCGATCCCGGCCGGACGCATTTCGCGTCGCGACGCGACGATCTACGCGCTGCTCGCGGGCGGGGCGTCGTTTGCGATCTTCTATCTGCTGGTCGATCCGCTCGCGGCGTGGCTCTCGCTGGCCGGCAACGTCTACTACGTGGGCGTCTACACGATGTGGCTCAAGCGCGTCACGCCGCTCAACATCGTCGTCGGAGGCGCCGCCGGTGCGGTGCCGCCGCTCGTCGGCTGGGCCGCGGTGACGCACACGATCGGCGGTCCGGCGCTCGGCTTGTTCGCGCTGATCTTTCTCTGGACGCCGCCGCACTTCTGGTCGCTCGCGCTCATGACCGAGACCGAGTACGGCAAGGCCAAGATCCCAATGTTTCCAAACGTCTACGGCAGCGAACGCACGAAGCGCGAGATCGTCTATTACAGCATCGTGCTCGTCGCCGCCTCGCTCGCGCTCTACCCGCTGCACGTCATGGGCGCGTTCTACTTCGCCGCCGCGGCAGTACTCGGCGGCCTCTTCGTTCTCGACGCGGTTCGCACGTGGCGCGAACGCAGCGGCACGCTGCAGGCACGCAGACTCTTCCGCTACTCGCTCCTCTACCTCGCGCTGATGTGCGCCGTGATGGTGATCGACCGCATCGTGTCGTGAACCGGCTGCTCTGGACGCTCGGCCTCGGCGTCTTCGCCGGAGCGCTCGATCTCAGCGTGCTGTCGCCCGCGCTGCCCGCGCTCGGCCGGGACTTTTCGGTGCAGACCGGCGACCTCGCATGGGTCTTCACGCTCTACCTGCTCGTAACGGTCCTTTCGATCGCGCTGGCGAGCACGCTCGCCGACCGCTACGGACGCCGTCCCGTCTACGTCGCGTGCGTGGCCGTCTTCGCCGTCGGCAGCATCGTCGCTATCGCCGCTCCGACCTATGCCGTCTTCCTCGCCGCTCGGGCGATCCAGGCGCTGGGCGCGGGCGGGATCTTTCCCGTCGCGACGGCGACCATCGGCGACGTCGTTCCCGCGGGCCGTCGCGGCGCGGCACTCGGAATGGTAGCGGCCACCTGGGGCCTCGCCGCCGTCGTCGGCCCCAGCCTCGGCGGCCTGATCACGCATTACGTTTCGTGGCGCTGGATCTTTGTGGCAAACGTCCCGCTCGCCGTCGCCGTGATCGCGCTCGCGCTGCGCGACCTTCCGAGCGGCGCGCCGCGGCGGCGCGGGCGGCTCGACGCCGTGGGTCTGGCGCTGCTGTGCATCGGGCTGCTCGCGGTGATGGACGGATTGATCGGAGCGCACCTCGTGATCGGCCTGCTCGGAGGCGCCATTCTCTCCGGGTTCGTCGTTTGGGAGACGCTGACGCCGTCACCGATCGTGCCGCTGGAGCTGCTCGGCCGTCCGCAGCTCGTCAAGACGTACGCGCTCGAGCTGATCATCGGCATCCTGGAAGGGTCGCTGTTCTTCATCCCGACCGTGCTGGTCGGCACGCAGGGTCTCTCGTATGCCGCCGCCGGCTTCGTGGCGACGCTTGGTGCGTTGACGTTCGTCGTCGTGATCCCGGCGTCCGGACGCGCGCTCGATCGCATCGGCAGCCGCGACGTCCTGCTGTTCGGCTCAGTGCTCACGGAGCTCGGGCTGGCGATCTTCGCGCTCGGGTTTTCGTCGCTCGGACTCACGCTGCTCGCGATGATCGTCGCGGGCGCGGGATTCGGCGCCCTGCTCGGCGCGCCGACGCGCTACATCGTGACCACCGAGACGCCCGAGGGTACGCGCGGCACCGCGGTGGGGCTCTTGAGCCAGGCGCTGATCGTTGGACAGATCCTGGGGAGTGCGATGGCCGGCAGCTTTTTCGCCACGGCGCATAGCGAGGTTGCCGGCTATCGCCACGCGTACCTGGCGTTTTGCGGCATCGCGTTCGTGGCCCTGATTCTGGCGGCGATGCTCAAACCGCAGCGCGAGGAGCGCAGCCGACCGATCGAAGAGGCAGCCGCCGGAGCGCTCTAGCGCGAAGCTCTCCCCATGCCGACGCACGTCGTGGAGAATCAGCCTCCGCCGCTCGAGAACTATAACGTCTTCGCGTCGGACCGCGCGCTGAACGATGCGATCGCTCCCCATGCACCGGACGCCTCGGCCGGCGAGATCGCAGCGCTCGGCGAGCTAGCCGGACGGCCGGACGTCATCGCGCTCGGCTTCGAGGCCAACGCGCATCCGCCCGAGCTGCGCACGCACGATCGCTTCGGCAATCGCACCGACGAAGTGCGCTTCCATCCGGCGTGGCACGACCTGTTGCGCCACGCTACGAGCGCCGGGCTGCATGGAACGCCTTGGCGGGACGCGCAGCCGTCCGCGCACCTCCGGCGCGCCGTCAAATTCTACGTGTGGGGCCAGGTCGAGTCGGGTCACGGCTGCCCGATCTCGATGACGTACGCCGCTATCCCGGTGCTACGCCAGCAGCCGGAGCTCGCGCAGTGGCTTGCCCCGCTCACGCAGCCGGACTACGATCCACGCCTGATTCCGATCGCGCAGAAGTCTGCGGCGCTGTGCGGGATGGGAATGACCGAGAAGCAAGGCGGCTCCGATGTTCGCGCCAACACGACGAGAGCGGAGCCGGCGGGCGCGCGCGGCCCCGGGCGCGAGTACCGGCTCACGGGTCACAAGTGGTTTTGCAGTGCGCCGATGAGCGACGCATTTCTCGTACTCGCGCAGACGGCGCGAGGATTGTCGTGCTTCTTGGTGCCGCGCGTGCTCCCCGACGGGACGCGCAACGCGTTCGCCATCGCGCGCCTCAAAGACAAGCTGGGCAACCGCAGCAACGCCTCGGCCGAGGTCGAGTTCGATGCGACGGCGGGTTGGCTGATCGGCGAGGAGGGCGAGGGGCTGCAGCGCATCGTCGAAATGGTCAACCACACGCGGCTGGACTGCACGATCGGTTCGGCGGCGCTCATGCGCGCCGCGCTAACTGCGGCGATCCACCACGCGACCTACCGGCGCGCGTTCGGCAAGACGCTGATCGAACAACCGCTGATGCAGAACGTGCTGGCCGACGCCGCGCTCGAATCCGAGGCGGCGATGGCGCTGTTCGTGCGCGTCGCCCGCGCCGTCGACGACTCCGAGCGAGACGAGCGTGCCGCCGCGCTCAAGCGAATCGGCACCGCGCTCGCCAAATATTACGTGTGCAAGCGAGCGCCGGTCGTCATCGGCGAGGCGCTGGAGTGCCTGGGTGGAAACGGATACGTCGAGGAGTCGGTCATGCCGCGCCTCTACCGCGAGGCACCGCTCAACTCCATCTGGGAAGGTTCGGGTAACATCAACGCATTGGACGTCCTGCGCATCTTTCGCAAGCAGCCGGAAGCGCTCGCCGCGTGGCGCGCTGAGATCGAACCCGCTTGCGACGATAGGCGGATCGCCGGTGAAGCGACGCGTCTCGAAATCGTACTGCACGCCGATCCGGACGAGTCACAGGCGCGCGTGGTCGCCGAAAGCATGGCGCAACTCTGGCAAGCCGCGTTGCTGCGCTCGTATGCCCCCGCGGAGGTCAGCGACGCATTCATCGGGTCACGGATCGTCGGTGCATCCGGCCGTGCTCTGGGAACGCTGCCTCGCGGCCTCGCATTGCGCGCGATCGTGGATCGCGCCGCGGCGGCATGAAGCCGCATCCGACCACGGCGTTGGCTCGGCGCGCGTGGACGAAAAAGGAACGCGCGGTCGTGTGGCGCGGGCTCACGGGTCGCCTCTCCCTCGCCATCGAGCCGCTGCTCGGGATGCTCTTCATGGGAGTACTCACGTGGGGCATCGTCTACCGCGCCCAGCACGTTCCGTCCGACGCCACGCTGATCAAGATCTCCTGGATCTTCGCCGTGGGCGCGATCGCGTTCGGAGGCTACTTCATCGCCGTGCTCGTCGCACCCACCATCGCGTACCTACAGACGTTTCGACCGATCTACATCCTCGACGGATACGTGCGCTACCGAGAGCCCGACGATCGTTCGCAGCCCGGCGCGTGCGGCTATGCCGCCGTGCTCTTTCCCGACCGTACCGTGGCGGGCGAGTGGGAATGGCTCGGCAAGAAACGACTGCCGAATGTCACAATCCCGGCGCTCGTCGAGTTCTCCGATTATGCCGGCATCCACAAGATCGACGGCAGACCGACCGGACTGCTACCGGACGAGGAGATTCCGCTGCTGGCAATCGGCATCGCGACGCGCCGCGGCCGCCGCGCCGACCTGTAAGGCTTCTCGGAGGTACAAGTGAAGAGCGTAGCGTTCGTTTTTCTCGCAGCCGGACTGGCTGGGTGCGGCGGCCTTGGAACGACGTCGGGGCCCGCGGCGGACATTGCGACCTCCTTCACGCCCACCTCGGGGCATATGCCTCTCGTATACGTCTCCGACCATACCAACAACCTCATCGACGTTTTCGACCTCCGGGGCAAGCTGCTGCATACGATTACGAGCGGTCTGAACGCGCCCGTTGGCCTCTTCGTCGATGCGTCGGAAAATTTGTGGGTGGCAAATCCCGGCGCAAACGACGTGTTAGTCTTCCCGCGTGGCTCGACGACGCCGAGCGAGACGCTGGGCGATTCCAATCAACCCAACGACGTCGCCGTCTGCCACGCCGGCACGGCCTTCGTCGCCGACTCACTGAACCTAGGCGGCGTCGCGGTCTATCCGCCCGGTCGCACGACCCCGACGCGCCGCCTCGTAGCCCAGCAGAGCGGTCAGGGCGGCCTCGAGTTCTATGTGGCCTGCGATGGCGCGGGGAACGTCTTTGCAACGGGGGTGATCGGGGCGTCACCCTTTGCAGCAACCGTCGGGTGGCGTCATGCGCGTCAATCGGGATACTATCTCCTGGAGCCGACGGCGACGTCGGAGAGCGGCATCAAGGCGACCGCAGCCCGAAGGCTGTTGATCCCTACGTACGATACGCCGTCGCAGCCCGCCCTCGTCGAATTCACGGAAGCCGGTAAGCCGACAGGGAGAGCAATCCACACGGGTTCGGACCTGTGGGGCGACATCGCGCTGAATGCGAGGCAAGATGTCGTTTTCGGCGTCGACACGCCGATGCACGTCGTCGTCGCACGAAAATTCCCGGGTGGCGCGCTTGTTCGCACGTACTCGAACGGCAACCTCACGCAGCCCGAAGGCGTCGCGGTCGACCCCGGCAATTAGGGTGTTACCTTAGGGGGACGCGGAGCGTTGTGTTCGCCGGCCAGTGGTGGCCGTAACCCGAAAGCAGCACAACGGCTCCGCCGATCGCGAAGATGATCAGCAAGCCGACCATGACGACGCGGTACAGCGCCGCCGGCACGCCGCGGCTCTCGGGGACCTCGCTAAAGTCGAGATACTCGTCGTCGCGAACGATCATCCTGAGCTATGCTCCCTTCGGCACGAAGCCGATGACGTTGAGGCCGGCCAGCAGCGCGAGGATCGCGCCGATGCCGAGCAGGACCAGCATCAGCTTGAAGACCTGGTTCTCGACGCCGGTGGCTCGCCAGTCCTTGTAGAGCGCGTAAAACGCGACCACCGCGACGACGATCCCCGCGATCACCGCCCCCAGCCGTTCGATCAGCGCTGCGTTCACGTTCGCTCCCTTACAGCAAATAGAAGATCGAGAAGAGCACGACCCAGATCACGTCGACGAAGTGCCAGTACAGCGTGCCGGCCGTGATCCCGAAGAACTTGCCGCGCTTGTAGACGCCGGCGGCGGACTGCAACACTAGCACCGTGAGGTAGCAGACGCCGATGAATACGTGCATCCCGTGCATGCCGGTCAGCGTGAAGAACGACGCGCCGAAGATGCCGCTGCCCCACCACGTCACGTGCTCGCCGTAGATGAGGTGCGTGTACTCGTAGCCCTGGCCGCCCAGGAAGCCCGCGCCGAGGACGATCGTCGCAAGCAGGAACCACATGTAGCGCATGAAGTTTCCATGCTTGAAATTTTCGAGCGCATAGTGCATCGTCGCGCCCGATCCGAACAGCACGACGGAGTTCCAGGCCGCGAAGGCCACGTCGAGGCGCTGAATACCCGGCGGCGGCCAGCCCTGTCCGCTGTTGCGCAGATAGAGATAGGCGAAGATGAACGAGGCGAACAGCACGCAGTCGCTGACGAGGAAGAGCAGGAAGCCCTGCAGCCGCAGCTCGCGAGTTTCGATGTAGAGCTGATCGACGTTTCCGTGCGAGTCGAGCGGCAGCGCTGCGGCGGTCATCAATGCGCTCCGGCGGCCACGGGCGGCGGCGAGTCGGTCAGCTCCTCGTCGAGTCCCCTATACGGCAGCGGCTGGCTGAAGTCGTAGGGCAGGCCGTACACCGTCGGGATGTGCTTGAAGTTGTAGTAGTTCGGCGGCGACGGAACTTGCCACTCGAGCGTGCGCGCTCCCCACGGATTCGGTCCCGCGCGCTTTCCGTTGCGGATGCTCCAGATCACGTTCACGAAGAAGATCAGGATACCGAGCGTCATCAGGTATGAGGCATACGACGCGAAGCGATTCCAGAACGCGAACTGCGGGTCGTACGTCGCGACCTCGCGCGGCATGCCCTCGATGCCGAGCCAGTGCATCGGCAAGAACGTCAGGTTGAACCCGATGAAGAACAGCCAGAAGTGGATCTTGCCGAGCGTCTCGTTCAGCAGGCGCCCCGACATCTTCGGGAACCAGTAGTACATGCCGGCGAACACGCCCATCAAGCTGCCGCCGACGAGCACGTAGTGGAGGTGCGCGACGATGAAGTACGTCCCGTGCACGTGGAGATCGAACGGGATGGCGGCGAGGAATATGCCGGTGATGCCGCCGATCGTGAACAAGCCGACGAATCCGATCGCGAACAGCATCGCGGTCGTGTAGTGGATCTTGCCGCCCCACAGCGTGGCGGTCCAGGAGAAGATCTTGATGCCCGTCGGCACGCCGATCACGAACGTGATGATCATGAAGGGCAGCTGCAAGAACGGCGCGAGCCCCGACGTGAACATGTGGTGCGCCCAGACCATGAAGCCCGTCAGCGCTATGGCCATCGACGAGAACGCGATGAGCTTGTAGCCGAAGATCGGCTTGCGCGAGAACGTCGGCAGCACCTCGGAGATGATACCAAACGCCGGCAGGACCATGATGTAGACGGCCGGGTGCGAGTAGAACCAGAACATGTGCTGCCACATCACCGGGCTGCCGCCCTTGGTCGGATCGAAGAACGGCACGCCGAACACGCGGTTAATGAACAGTGCCGCGAGTGCGGCCGCGAGCGCCGTCGTGGCGATCATCAGCAGCGGCGCGGTCGCGAATTGTCCCCACACGAACAGCGGCATGCGCGTGAACGTCATCCCGGGCGCTCGCATCTTGAGGATCGTGACGAGGAAGTTTAGGCCCGTCATGGTCGAGCTCACCCCGACGAGGAAGATCGCCGCGGCCCACATCGACGTCCCAGCCGCGCCCTGCAGCGAGACGGGCGGGTACTCCATCCAGCCCGCGGTCGGCGCGCCCATCAAGAACGACGAGAACAGCATGAGCCCGGAGACCGGAAAGATCCAGAAGCTCAGCATGTTGAGCCACGGGAACGCGACGTCGCGCGCGCCGATCTGCACCGGGAAAACGAGGTTGCCGAAGCCGCCGGTCAGCATCGGGATGATCACGAGCCAGACCATCGTGCTGCCGTGAATGCTGTAGATCTCGTTGTACGTGTCCGCGGCGACGAACCCACCGCTGGGATTGAGCAGTTGCGTGCGGATCGCCTCGGCCAGCAAGCCGGCGAGCATGAAGAAGACGAACGCCGTGATGAGATACTGGATGCCGATGATCTTGTGATCGAGTGAGAAGACGTATCGCCGGACGAACCCCTGGGGCTCCGGGTGAATGTGATCGGCGATCCCGCCGGCGTGTACCGCTGCTACTGCCATATTTCTTTCGATTGTATCATTTCAGTGAGTCGAGGAATGCGACCAAGTTGGCGACGTCCTGCGCCGTTAGGCCGTTCGCCGAGGCGTTGGGCATCGTACCCATGCTCCCCGTATAGCCGTTCTGCAGGATCGCGGCGACGTTCTGCGGCGTCGCGGGCTGCCCGTTGACGAGATTGGGATGCGCGGGATCGTGCAGCACGCCTTTGAGTCCCGGGCCGACGAGCTTCTGATCGAAGGGCGCCAGCTTGTGGCACGCCGAGCACTTCTGCGAAAACAGCTGCTGACCGGCAGCTGCGTTGCCGCCTTGGAGGGAGATCGCTTGGCCGCCCGCGGCCGGCAGCGCGTTGCTCGCGTGCGCGTTCTTTTGCTGCCACCTCTGAAACCATTTGTCGAACGCCGGCTTCTCCTCGATCACCAGCACCTGTTTGTCCATCTCGCTGTGCAGCACGCCGCAGAACTGCGTGCAGATGATCGGATACCGGCCGTCGAGCCGCGGCGTGAATCGAATCGTCGTAACGAGGCCGGGCACGGTGTCGTTCTTGAGACGCATCGCCGGGACCCAGAATCCGTGAATGACGTCGGCGGCCGTCAGGTTCAGCGTCACCGGCACGCCCCGGGGGAGGTGCATCTCGTCCGTCACCTCGCCGTTGATTTGCGGATAGCGGAACGAGAAGTAGAACTGATGGCCGATCGCCTCGACTACCACCCCGTTTTCCGGCTCCAGCATGATCTCGTACCAGATGCGGACGCTCACGATGGAGAGCAGCACGACGAAGAGCGACGGTATCAGCGTCCACCAGAACTCGAGCTTGCGGTTGTCGTGGATCTGGACGCCGATCGCGTCGGGCGAATCCGTCGCCTTGGCGCGAAACGCGATGCTGAAATAGATCAAGTATCCGGCGACGAAGATGTACAGCGCGCTGCCGGTCGCCGCCATGAAGCGGAAGAGCGTGTCGACTTGGCGCGCGGTGACGATCGCCGCGGGGAGATACTTCTCGAGCGGAAATTCGTACCAGAAAACCATCGCCGCGGCGGCCAGGATGCCCAGGATCGCCGTGACCGTCCAAAAACCCCGGCCGAGTCGGACGGGCTGCACCGGGTTTTCAACCAAAAGACAGCTCTCTCCCCAGGTCTACTATAGAAGGCCGGCGCGCGGCGCGCATCGACTAAACGGGCTGTTAAGAGACTCTGTCGGCGGACCCTGCAAACTCCCTGACCAGCCAATCGACGTTGGTAATCGCGGTTCCGACGACGACGGCGCCGGCGCCGGCGTCGAGCGCGGCGCGCACCTCCCGCGGAAAACGAATCCCTCCCTCGCAGATCGTGAACCCCTGCCGAGCGAGCTCGCGAACGAGATCGAGCGCGGGCAGCGGCAGGCCCTTCGTCTCGGCGGTATACCCGCACAGCGTCGTGGCGACGGCGTCCGCGCCGGCAGCGCGCGCGTCGGAAGCGTCTGCAGACGTCGCGCAATCCGCCAGCGCGAGGCGGCCTGCCGCATGAATGGTCTCGACGATGCGGCCGAGCTCGGCGCCGTCGGGGCGCGCGCGCCGCGTCGCGTCGAACGCCACGAACTCGGCGCCGGCGGCGATCACCGCGCGCACCTCGTCGAGCGTCGGTGTGATGTACGGCTCGAACCCGGGATACTCGCGCTTGATGAGGCCAACGACGGGCAGGGCCACGCGCGCGCGCACCGCCTGCAAGTCATCCGAGCCGGCGATGCGCACCGCGACCGCACCGCCCTCCTGGGCGGCCTGCGCCATCGCCGCAATGACGTGCGGGTCGTCGAGCGCGGAGCCGCGCCACGCCTGCACGGAGACGATCAGGCCGCCGCGCAGGCTCTCCAACAGGTTCATTGCGTTATGCGCTCGGGTTCGATGCTCAGCTCGCGGTACGCGAGCAGCAAGCGCTCCCACGGCGGGGTCGTAGCGCGCCTCGAAGACCTCGGCGCCGGCAAATCGCGCGCGAATCCCCGCACCGACGCGGTCGCGAAACGCCGCATCGCGAAAGACTCCGCCGGCCAGGCCGACGCGCGCGACGCCGCCCGCGGCGATCGCGCGGCACGCGAGCTCGGCCAGCCGGTCCGCGCCGCGCTCTGCCGTCACGCGAAAACGATCGAAGGCGAGCGCCGCCGGCGCGAAGGCGGCGAGCCGGTCGCGCGATATCTCGCCGTGGTAGAAGCGTCGCGCGATGTCGCGCAGCGACGGCGCTGCGAAGAAGTCGCGCGCGGCGCTCAGCTCCTCGTGCGGCGACGCATCGCCGTCGTCCTCCGCGCGCATCAGCTCGGCGAGCGCGTCGCACGCTATGCGAAACGCGCTGCCCTCGTCGCCGAACAAAAATCCCCACCCGCCGAAGACATGGCTCGCGTCCTGACGATCGCGTGTGTACGCGACCGATCCGGTGCCGGCGATCACGACGACGCCGCTGCGCCCGCCGAGGGCGCCGGCATGTGCGATCGGCGTGTCGTGCATCAATACGACGCGGCGCGCCGGCAGCTCCGGCGGCCGCCCGTAGACGCGTCCGTTATAGCCGCTGATGCCGGCGACAACGGCGTCGCAGCGCGTGCCGCCCGGCATTCCCGCTCGCGCGAGCGCGTCGTCCAGTGCGGACTGCAACGCGTCGCGCAGGCGCGTCGACTCGGGGCCGGCACCGATCTCGTCGGATGGCCCGCTGCCGCCTCGGCCGAGGATGCGTCCGGTCTCGTCGCCGACGACGGCGACGGTCGAGCTCTGGCCTCCGTCGATTCCCGCGACCAGCATCGTCACGCGGGGCGCTCGAGCAGCGCGCGAGCGAAACCATCCGCCGCCGATTCGCGCGCGCCGCGATCGCGCAACCGCGGAACCTCGCGAATCGCCTCGCGGTGATGATACAGCTCGTGCCCAACGGCGAGCGCGACGAACTCGCCGAGCTGCGCGGGCGAAAGCCGCTCCGCGACCGCGAGGCTGATCCGGATCTCGGGGACGGTTGGATCGTACTCGGAGCGCAGCTGCGCGTCGCCCCACGCGCCGAGCTCCGCGAAGCGTACAGCCACGCCGTAGGAACGCGCGAGCGCAAGCGCCGTCATCATAGCGAAACGCCGTCGGCGATCAGCCGCGCGCGCAGCTCGCCGGCGTCGACGTCTCCCACGAGCGCGCGGCGCTCGCACGCCAGCGCCGCCGCGGTTCCCGCGGCCTGGCCGAGCGTCATAACGGTCGGCGTGAGCCGCGTCGAGGCAAGCGCCTCGTGCGTCGTCGAGATGCAGCGGCCGGCTACCAGTAACTGCTCGCGGTTGACCGGGAGCAGGCAGCGGTACGGAATCTCATAGCTCTCGCCCGGGGCGAGCCGGTGCGTCGCCGTTCCGCTGCCGCTCGGATTGTGCAGATCGATCGGATATGCGCTGCGTGCGACTGCATCTTCGAACTTGCGCCCTTGCAGCACGTCGTCGCGCGTCAGCGTGTAGCGCCCGACGATGCGCCGCGACTCGCGGATGCCGGTCTGCGTGCCGGTCGCCGCGATGCGCGCGTTTCGGAATCCCGGGACGCAGTTGCGAAAGAAGTCGAGCAGCTGCATCGCCTGGAGCCGCGACTCCACCTCGGCGCGCGTCGAGATCGTCGGGATCGAGCGGATCGACGTCGACGACGCGAGTCATGTTGACCGTGACCTCATCGGGATACGGCGAGATGAAGAACGACACGAGCTCGCGCGGAACGTCCACGAGTCCGTCCTCGCGCGCCCGCTTCCACAGCGAGTAGAGCCCCGCGACGGCCGTGAGGGCCGGAGCGGTGATCTGCTGCGCGTCGAGCGACGTGCGCACTTCCTCGGGATGCTCGCGCAGGTACGCGGCTAGCTCGGCCATGTCGACGTGGCTCACGCGAAAGATCAGCGTCGCGGGCTGCACGCGGCCGCGCTCGTCGCCCTGCTGCGTCGGAACGCCGGCCGAGGCCGCGACCAGCGCGTCGGCCGTCGCGTCGATCACGACCGAGGCGCGATACTCCCGCGGGCCGCCGACGGTCGCGAACGTCGCGCCTGCGACGCGCTCGCCCTCGACCAGCGCGCGACAGAAAGTACGCGTGGAGCAAGAGCGACACGCCGGCTTCGCGCATCATCTCGAAGAGCAGCGCCTTGTGCACCTCGGGATCGAACGGCGTGATCGTCGCGACGTAATCCGAGGAGTCGGGAAGATGCCCGGGAGAGGCGCCCTTGCGCATCAGGCGCTCGACCATTTCCTGCGCTATGCCGCCGACGATGCGCTCGTTCCCGGAATGAAACGTCATCCAGGGCCCGACCATGGCCGCCGTCGCGGTGCCGCCGAGAAAACCGTAGCGCTCGACGAGCAGCGTTTGCGCGCCGTGGCGCGCTGCCGCAAGCGCGGCGGCGCAACCCGCATTGCCGCCGCCGACGACGAGCACGTCCATGCGCCGCGATTCGTCGCCGCGCGGAGCAGGCCATTTCCGCGCGCTCAACAATAACCGCACATGCAAGTTCCTATTGCTTCCCAGGAACGCAATTGGGCGATGGCGGCGCACCTCAGCGCGCTCGTCGCCGTGGCAGGCCTACCCTTCGGCCACGTGCTCGGCCCGCTCATTATCTACCTGATCAAGGGCCACGAGTCGGAGTTCGTCGGCGAGCACGCGAAGGCGTCGCTCAACTACCAGATCACGATCTCGATTCTCGCGATCATCGCGGTCCTCGTCGGAGTTTCTCTGAGCTTGGGCTTCTTGGTGAACTCGACATCCGAGAACGCCAATCTGGGGCCGGCAATCGGCTTCGGGGTGCTATGGATCGCGATCGCCATCGCGGCCGTGGTGCTGCTCCTGTTGTCGCTGATCTTCATCATCATGGGAACGATCGCCGCCAACGAGGGGCGGCCGTACACCTACCCCTTCGCCATCCGCTTCTTGCGTTAGGAGCCGCCGATGTTGATGCAACGAGTCAAGCCGTTGTCGCGGATTCTCGCGGAGGGAAGCGACGAGCAGCACGGCCTGAAGCGCTCGCTCGGACCGTGGGCGCTCACCGCAATGGGCATCGGCGCGATCATCGGCACCGGCATCTTCGTGCTGACCGGCGTCGCGTCAGCGACGCGCGCAGGCCCGTCGCTGACGCTCTCGTTCGTCGTGGCGGGCATCGTGAGCGCGCTGGCGGCGCTCTGCTACGCGGAGGTCTCGAGCAAAGTTCCGATCTCCGGCAGCGCGTATACGTATACGTATGCGACGATGGGCGAATTCCTCGCCTGGATCGTCGGGTGGGGTCTGGTCCTCGAATACGCGCTCGGCGCGTCGACCGTCAGCGTCGGATGGTCGGGTTATTTCACCTTCATTCTGCACACGCTGTTCAATTGGAACATCCCGCAAGCCTGGCAGCATAGCCATTGGGACGCCACTCCAGGGATCGCGAACCTTCCGGCGGCCGGCATCATCTTCTTGATCACGGCGCTGCTCGTACGCGGAACGAAAGAGTCCGGCTCGGTCAACGCCGTGATCGTCGCGATCAAGTTGGCCGTCGTGCTCTTCTTCATCGCAATCGGACTCGGCCACATCAATCCGGCGAACTATCACCTTCCGCCCGGACCGCAAACCGGTCTCGGCGGCTACTTCCCGTTCGGGATCGCCGGGATGCTCGGCGGCGCGTCGTTCATCTTCTTCGCCTACATCGGCTTCGACGCGGTCTCGACGACGGCCGAAGAGGCGCGGAACCCCTCAAAGGATCTGCCCTTCGGCATCATCATGAGCTTGATCATCTGCACGATCCTCTACATCATCGTCGTTGCGATCCTCAACGGCATGGTGCCGTTCAATACGCTCAACGTGAACTTCCCGGTCGCGTACGCGGTCGATAGCGTCGGGCTCGCGTGGGCAGGCGTGGTCATCTCGTTCGGCGCGATCGCCGGACTGACGACCGTGTTGCTCGTGATGATGTACGGCCAGACGCGAATATTTTACGCGATGTCGCGCGACGGATTGATTCCGCCGCTCTTCGTCAAGCTGCATCCGACGTTTCGGACGCCATGGATCTCGCAGATCCTCTTCGGCGTGCTGATCGCCGCGGCCGGCGCCTTGTTCCCGATCAGCATCCTGGGATCGCTCACGAACATGGGAACGCTCTCGGCCTTCGTGCTCGTCTCGATCGCGGTGCCGATCCTTCGCAAGCGTCATCCCGAGTTGAAGGGCGCGTTCACGCTGCCGTTCGGCCCGTATATCATCCCGGTGCTCTCGGCCATCACCGCGCTGTTCCTGATCTACTTCCTCGGCAGGGCAACCCGCTCGTGTGGGGCTTCTTCCCGCTCGTTTGGCTCGGTTTTGTGATCTGGTTTACCGTCGGCCTGATCTTCTATTTCTCGTACGGCCGCCGCAAGAGCACGGTCGCGCTCGAGCAGACCGAACGTTTAGCCGTCGCCCAGCCGCCGGTAAATTAGGAGCACGATGGACCGCGAAGATCGTAGGGAAGCGCTCCGCAAGGAGGTCACCGACGCCGACGACACCGGGATGATCGCCAACGAGGAGCTCATCGCGCAGGTCGAAACGCGGCCGGTGGTTCCGCACGAAGATCTCCACGCCGCGCTTCCGTCCGGTCATCCCGGGCACGCGACGATCGACAAGCTCCATGCGGAGATGCGCTCGCAATCGCCCGACCGTCGTAACGATCGAGGCGCACGTCGGCCGCCTTCGCGGAATTCCCGAGCTCGAGACCGCGATCGTGGCGTGGTGGGAGAGGCCGGCGGTGCAGCGCTTCGTCTCCGACCTCGGGCAAATCGGCTTGTAGCTTTCGCTATTGACAGGCGAATCGCACGATGAGCGGTTCGTTGGCGCTCGACGTGGCTTGGTTGCCGACGCTCCATAACGTCGTGCCGACGCGTGTGATTGCGTGAAGCTCGTCTTCCAGCCCGCCGGGGTTTGGGCTCTTAGCGATGCGCCACGCCTTGCCGTTCCAGTGTTCGATCAGCGTTTTGGGGAGGAAGTTGCTGGCGTCGATGTACGAGCCGACGGACCATAGATCGTTCGCCGATAAGGCAGCGATGCCGGCGAGATCGCTTCCGTGCGTACCCTTGTTGGGACTCGAAACGATCTGCCATGACGAGCCCGTCCACCGTTCGACGAGCGTGCTCGTTTCGTAGGTCCCATAGCTCTCGCTCGATCCGACGGCCCAAATGTCGTTCGCGTCGATCGCCACCACCGCTCCAAGCGCGCTGTACAGGGCGTGGGGCCCGTTGAGGCTGGGGATGACCTGCCACGTTTTGCCATTCCATCGCTCGACGAGCGTCTGCAACGTGTTGCCGCCGTCGTTCGACGTCGAGCCGACCGCCCAGATATTCTTCGCCGAAACGATCGCGAGCTTAGAGAGGCCGTTATAGCTGGCGCCCGGGCTGGGGCTCGTTACGACTTTCCAGACCTTTCCGTTCCAACGCTCGACGAGCGTCTGCTGATTGCCCGCGAGGTTGTAGAAGAAGCCAACGGCCCAAACATCGTTCGGCGTTACGGCCTTGACGTCGCTGAGCGCGCTGAGCTGTCCCGGGCTCGGGCTCCTGACGACTTTCCACGACGTGCCGTCCCAGTGCTCGATGAGCGTGCGCGTCTGCGCCGTCGGCGTTGGGTTGGAGATGCCGACCGCCCATGCGTCGCCGACAGAGAGTGCGGCGACGGCGACCAGGTTATTATCGCCGGTGCCGACGTTCGGTGTTTGCACGAGGCTCCAGGCCGTACCGTTCCAGCGTTCCGAAAACGTGCGGAACGACGACGACGACTGTTGGTAGTTGCCGACGGACCAGATGTCGCCGGGCGCGTCACCGGCGACGCCGTAGAGGTACGCGTTCGTCGATCCTGGATTGGCGGCGGTGACGACTTGCCAATTGCAGCGTGCTTGTGGCTGCGCCGCCGATCGCGCGAGCGACTGGACCGCTTGAGGCGACGTACGATTGGGCATCGTCGCGCCGCCCGAGCAGCCCGAGAGAATCGCGAGCGCCGTCGGCCAGGCTAGCGCACGTAGCGGAGCCGTCATACTCCGCTGCGTCTCACAGAAATGTTAGGAAAGTGTGAACTGCTTGTTACTTGCCTGAGGGCTGGGCTCACGCTTTGCGGGCGACAATGAGCAGCATCACGATTTCGTCGGTGCGGCATCCTCCCGTTTCTTCTGCCGCAAGGGCGACCGCCTGATCCACGCTCGTAAGCCCCTCGAATGCGGCGATGCGGGCGCCGCGAAGGACGTAGAGCGCGGGTAACGCGCGGCCCACGTCGCCGAACTCCGTCGCGCTCTCGATCGCGGAACGGACGCGCGCTTCGACTTCGCCGGCCGTCGTGCGTACGAGCACCGGATCCCGCAGCGCCAGTCGCACGACGCCGCGCTCGTCCAGCACGCGCACGTCGCGCGCCGCGCGCGTGCGGCCGAACCGTCCGTGCTCCGTGACCGAGCGGGCGTACCCGCTCAGCGCATCGGTCAGCTCGAGCCGTTCGAGCTGACCGGCGTCGCAATCCAGCGACTCGGCGGCGGCGAGCCGGCGCTCGTCCTCGCTAGCGCCGGCAGCCGCCGCGGAATCCGCGAGCGCGGTCGCACCCGAGGCCGCGGCGGTCACGCGGCTGCGCTGCGCGTCGATCTCCACTTCGACCTCGACGGAATCCGGCGACGCGCCCGCGGCGATCACGCGATCCGCGGCCTCGCGCCGGATCTCGGCGATCTCGTGCGGCGTCGGCGCGTAGATCGTTCGCTCGACGACGTCGCGCACGAGCGCCAGCGCGACGCCGACCGGCGCGATCACCTCGGCGTCGCGCGCGATGCGGTAATGGAGTCGCATCGCGTCGGCCAGGGCCGGAACGAGCGCGCCCGCGCCGCCGCCACCGCCGACGATCGTTACGCGGTGCGGCTCAAACTCGTAATCTACGATCAGCGCCTCGATCGCGCGGCGCAGCTTGTCGACGGCGATCGCTACGGCGCTGCGCGCGAGCTCGGCGCCCTCGCCGCCGACGTGCCGCGCGAGCACATCGAAGCCGAGGCGCGCGCTTTCCGCATTTCCGCGCGCGAACGCCCCCGTCGGAATCCTACCCAGCAGGTTCGCCGCGCACGTCGCCGTGAGCGCAATGCGAGTTCCGTCGCGGGTGACGAGCACGGCGTAGTCGGCGCGGTCCTGTGGCGCCGGCGCGATGCACTCGATGCGCGCGCCCTCGAGCGCTTGCGGCGCGACGAACGACGCGTACGCGCAGCCGGCAATGTGCGCGCTGCGCGGACCGACGTCGCGCACGCCTCCGCCCTCGATGCGCAGCATGCTTCCGCCGCCGATACCGAGCGTGCGGACGTCGAGCGTGCGCAGCATCGTGCGGTGGCCGCCGATGCGCGCGGGACGCATCTGCGGGCGGCCCGCGCGAATCGCCGAACAGTCCGAGCTGGTCCCGCCGACTTCGACGAAGACGCCCTCGCTCAAACGCTCGTGAAGCAGAGCGCCGGCGATGCCCGCGGCCGGGCCGGAGAGCAGCGTCAGGATCGGGCGCCGCTCGATCTCACCCACGTCCATCACGCCGCCGTCGCTGCGCATCACCATCAGCGGCGCGGGGATCGCTGCCCGATCGACGGCGTCGGCCGTCATCCGCGCCGTCCGAACCATCTTCGGCAATATTGCGGCGTTCAGCGCAGCCGTGCGCGTGCGCGCGCGCAGGCCGTATGCGGTGCTCACGTCGTGGCCGCTCGTCGCGTCGACGCCGTGCTCGCGCGCGATCGCGACGGCGCGGTCTTCACCCTCGGGACGGTCGACGCCGAAGCTCTCGCTCGCCGCAATCGCCCGCGTTCCGCGCGAGATCAGCCGCTCGACGCCCTCGCGCATCGCGCCCTCGTCACCGGCGCGCGCGAACTCAAATGCGGGCGTGAAGCTCGCGTCCGAGCCGAGCGGCAGCGCGCCGAACCGCATCTGCCGCCGCGACAGCCACGCGAAACCGTCCACCAGGCCGAGCACGCCGACCGGCGCAAGGTCGCCCTCGAGCATGGCGTTCGTGGCCTGCGTCGTCGAGTGCGCGATGAACGCGACGGTCTTCGCGTCGACGCCCGATTCCCGCAGCAGCCGCTCGATGCCGGCGACGATGCCCGCGGCGACGCCCTCCGGGGCAGCGTGACTCGTCGGTACCTTCACGGCCGCAACCAGCTCGTGCGTCGCCGCGTCGATCGCCACGACGTCGGTGAACGTGCCGCCGACGTCGATGCCGACGCGCAGCCGCCGCATCGCTTTCATCCCGACCACTCCGCGACCAGCACGTGCGTGACCATGACCAACTCCACGTGGCCGTTGCTCTGATAGAGCTCGAAGAGAGCGAGCAAGTCGCGGCGCAGAGCATCGGCCGCGTCGCCCGAGCTCGGCAGATACGACGACGAGGCCGCGCGCCCAAGCAGGGCCTCGCGCTCGAGCCGTTGCCGCGAGTACGCCTGCGTACGCGTGACGATCGCGCGGGGAAACTCGGCGAACGTCGCCAGCGCGCGCCGGCGCCGCGCCTCGGTGTCGTCGGTCGCGTAGGCGCGGACGACGTCGCCGTACGCGTGCGTAAACGCGTGCTGCTCTTCGCGTTCGTATTGCAGCAGGGCCGCCCGGCGCCGTGCGATGCGGCGGAATTCGCGCATCGCCGCCGGCGTCGCGAACCAGTGAAACGCCTGGCACGCCACTACGGCGTCGACGCTCGCGTCGGGCAAATGCGTTCGCTCCGCGGTGCCGTCGCGCCACTCGACGCCCGGATGCGGCTCGGCCTTCGCGCGCATCTGCGCGTTGGGTTCGATCGCGATCACCCGGACGCCGCGTTCCGCGAAGAGCCGCGCGGAGATTCCCGTTCCGGCGCCGACGTCGGCGATCTCAAGCGCGCGCGGATCGCCTAAGCCCGCGAGCGCCGCGTCGAGCGCCGCGGCGGGATAGGCCGGGCGAAACGCCGCGTATGCGCCGGCCCGCGAACCGAAGCGACGCGTGGAATCCATCAGCCCTGCGCGGACGGCACGAACGGGACGGCGAGCCGTATCTCGACGACACGCCCGGCGCGTTCGATTTCGAAGACGTGGGCCTTCCCGTCGTAGGCGCGCTGCTGCGCCTGATACGTCCCGTAGCGCCACCACTCCAGGCCGTCGATCTTCTCGACGACGTCGCCGGAGCGCAGCCCGGCGTCATAGGCGGGGCCGCCGGCGCGGACGTAGGCGCGCATGTTGCCGTCGCTGCTCGTGAAGAAGGCGTAAAAGTACGTGGGTGGCGCGCCGGGCTGCGCGGCGACGCCGGTTTGGAAAAGGTTCGCAGAGCGGATCGGCTCGGCGCTCGCCCAGGTGCGCAGGCGCGAAACGCCCTGCAGCGCAAGGTCGCGCGCCGTGCCCGGCGACGGCGGCGGCGGCGCGACCTCGTGGTCGTGCCACTCGTTGACGATCCAGCCGCCGCAGTCTTCGAGGCGCAAGCCGACGTCCACGTCGTCGCCCTCCATCAGCGCGAACGTCGATGCCGTGACCCACACGTACGCCGCATAACGCTTGCGCGTACAGTCGCTCGCGTTGGGATCCTCGTGCAGGCGCAACGGATGCCACGGGCCGGTCGCGAGCGCCTCGGCGGCTGCGTCGGCGGCGGCGCGCCCGAGCGGCGAGCCGTCGTCGTCGACGGCGACGACGCCGCGCGCCTGCGGCGGCGCGTAGAAGCCCGGCAGCGCTTCCTGCGCGCTCGCGGGGCGTAGCGCGGACGCGAACGCACGCACTCCAAAGAGCGCAGGCGAGGCGATCACCACGGCCAGCGTTGCCGCGATCGCGACGCCCGTCTGATACGGCAGCGTGCGCTTCGTAATCGTGTCGATCGGCACTCCGGTGAAGTTGGCGATCCAGACGTTGGCGGTGTTGGTCGGATCGCAGACGTTCTGCACCTGCACGACGGCCATGATCGCGGCGACGAGCACGACCGGCGGCAGCACGTGCGCCGTCAGCAGCACGGTGAAGATCGCGATCCCGACGCCGAACGGATTCAGCGGCCCGCGATAGAGCACGAGCGGGCTCGCCACGCCGAAGACCGCGACGTACGCGATCGGGTTGCGGAGCCAGCCTCCTGCAACCAAGGGTTGCAGCGCCTCGACGAACTGCGGCCGTTGCGTCGCGACGAGGAGCATGCCGATGCCCATGAACAGCAGCACTGCCGGCGCGACGTCTTCGAGTCCCCGAATGGCCGCCGCGACGAGCCGCTGCACGGCCCGGTCCGGGCGCGTCACGACGGCGCCGAAGACCGCCGCTACGATAAATGCCGGCGCGGCGTCGAAGCGGAGCACGTAATACAGCAGCAGCGGCAGGACCGGCGTGAGCAGCGCCACCGCCGGCACGCGCGGCGCCTCGTCCGGCTGCGCCGCAACCGCCCACGTCGCGTAGCCGCGCTCGCGCCGGAATGAGACCGCTGCGTAGACCAGCAGCGCCACCGCGTCGAGCACGGCCAGCACGATCGCGTACCGCATCAGCTCCGGCTGTTCGACGCCGAAAAAATTCTTGTAGAACGTCCAGTTGGCGATGTTGAAGATGAAACCGAGCGCGAAGCCCATCAGGAACGTCGTCGCCGCGATCGTGCGCGGGACGCCGGCGGTCATCATGATCGGCAAGACGATCGATCCGACCATGATGATCCCGCCGAGCCCGGAGAGCGACGTGAAGAGCAGCGCCACGATCGCGCACAGCATCAGGGTCAGCGCGAACGGCTGCTCTCCGCCGTACTCCGCCGCGAGATTGACGATCGCTCGCGCGATGCCGGTCTCGATCGTCACGCGACCGAGCAGCGCGCCAAAGACCACCGCGACGTAGAACGGCGCGAGCGCTACGGCGCCGCTTGTGACGATGCCGCCGAGATCTGTGGCCGGTACGCGCGCCGCGAGCGACATCGCGATCGCCATGCACGGCACGGCGACGATCGCCGGCATCCAGCGCAGGTACATCGCCAGCGCGAAGAACGCAAAGACGACGAGGATGAGGATACTCAGGGCGGGAGGATCTCGCTGAGCGGCGGGAGCGTCTTGGTTCGCGCGTACTGCGCGTTCGCGCGATAAAACGCGTCGGCCAGGTCGATGGCCTTTTGCGCCGCAAGATGATAGCGCTCCAGGTTGCCGGCGAGATGGCCGTCGCGGCTCTCGTAGCGCCACGCGCGCGCGTAGAGCGGCGCGAGCTCTTCGTACGCATCGCGCAGCTCCCACATCCAATACTTGCACCAGAGCAGGTCGCGTTCGGTCGCGCCGGGATCCGTCGCGGCGTGCGCGAGCGCGTCGGCATACATGGCGCGGACCTCCGGGCCGATCTGGGTCTTGCGTCCGAGCGCGTCGTAGCGGCGCGCCGCGAGGAACATCACGAACGCCGCGTTCGCGTGCAGCGGCGGCGCGGCAAAGTACAGCGATTGCTCGACGGATTCGGCGGCGAGCCGAGCGGCGCGCGCGTTCGCCGGAGGCACCTGGGCGGCGAGCGCCGGATCGAACGGCCCGGCCCAGAAGAGCGCGTCGGTCTGCGCGGGCGACGCATACGCGGCGGGCTCGAACAGCGCCAGCGCGTCGCCGAGCTCGCGAACGCATCGCGCGTAGCGTGGTTCGTCTACGCCGAAGAACGCGCTAGGGAAGTCTGCCGCGAACTGCCCCGGCGCGACGTCACCCGCTTGCCACGCGGAGGCGGCGGCGTAGATCACGGGATACCAGGTCGCCTCGTAGAGCGTCTCGCCGTCGTCGTGCCAGACCGTCTGGAACAGACCTAGAACGCTCGCCGCCTTCCCCTCGTTGATGAAGCGCCGCTCGTTGACCAGCGCGCGGTCGACGTTGGGAAAGATCTCGTTCCAGTTGCTGGCACCGGGTGCGATCATCTGTTGGAAGCCACCGCCGGCGATCGTCCGAATGTAGCGCTCGAAGCTCGCTTCGGCGCCGTAGTGCCAATTCACGACGACCGCCGTCGCCGGAATCAACTTCAGGATGCCGGGATCGGCCTCGATCCCATCGTCCCACAGCATGATCCGCGCGCCCGACGGCGCGATCAGGCGGTTCATCGCGACGATGTGCTCGGCGTACGCCCGCGAGCGGCCGCGCGCCGCGACGTAGGCCCGCGTCTGTCCGAGGCCTAGCGTCGCCGTCTCGTCGGATCCGATGTGGAAGAACGGCGGCCGGCCCACCGCGGCGAGCTCCTGCGACACGATGCGCGCGAGATACTGCGACGACTGCGGAGCGTTGGGCGACAGCAGGAACGCGTGCGGCAGCTCGGCTGCGTCGGCGTATTGTTCCACGCGCAGCGTGTTGTGCATGTGAGCGAAGCTCTGCTGCTCGGGAATCAGCGCCACGTGAAACCGGCTCGCGTAACCCGCCAGCGTTCGCAGCTGCGCCGGCGTGATGCCGTCGAGCGGGGCCGGCAACGGATCGGTCGGACTGACGAAGACGTGCTCCATGTACGGCGAGTATCCGTTCATCTTAAACGCCGCGATCGTTCGTATTCGCTCTTCGAAGTAGCGCATCGTCGGCAACGGCCCGCGCGAAACGTCGTCGGAGAGAACGCGCCACTGCAGCGCGGGACGATCCTCGATGCGCACGCACGGCGTCGTCCACGTGCCGCGCACTTTCACGGGCAGCTGCGCCAGCGTCATCGCTGCGTAGAAAGCGCCGGCCGCGTCCGCGCTGCGGAGTGTCGCGCGGCCCGAGCGCAGGGTCAGCCTGTAGGCTTGTGGCGGGAGCGACGCGTCGCGCTCCACCGAAATCGTCGCGTCGCGCGGCGCCGCCGTGAGGAGCCGCCCGATTCCGAGCGCGCTCCAGCGCTCGTCGATTTCGATGCGCGCGGCGGCATCGAATCCGGATGAGATCGAGCGAGGAATGGTCGCACCGGTCGGCGGGCAAGGCAGGTTTTCGATCCGCGCGGGTCGAGGCACGAGGTGCAGCAGTGCCGCTGCCAGCGCAAGCTCTACCGCCAAGGGCGGTTACGCGTTGGTTGCTGCGGCGGCACGCATCGCCGCGTCGCGGCGGTCGAGCGTCGCGGCGACCTCGTCGAGGTAGCCCGCGAGCCGCATCCGGCTCGACGAATAGCGCCTGGTCCGCAACGTCGACGGCCGCGGCGTCCGCGCCGGCGACCGAACTGTCGGCACCGGCCGCGGCGTGCATTCCCGCTATGTCGTGATGGATCGAGAACGACTTTTGATCCGCGAAGCCGACGCGCAGCAGCAATGCGTCTATGCGCCGCTTCGGCTCCGGTGCGATCGATCCGCAGCGAACCGCGAGGTCGGCGAGCGCCTCTCCCAGATAGGACCGCACGAACTCGTCGGAGCGCCTCCGTTCGAGGTCGCCGTCGTAGCCGGGAAAGCCCGCGATCCGCGCGCGCAGCTGCTCCAACGGATCCATGGCGCCAGAGGTACGACGCGCGCGTGCGAAGGGCCTCGAAGCGTCCGTGGGAAGATACCGATGGTGAAGCAGAGTCCGGCATGGCCCGCGTATCTCGTCGCGGCCGCCTGTTTCGCGATCGCGTTGATCTCCTCGATCGCGAATATCTCGCTGATGGGCCAGCTCAAGCAGCAGCAGCGCGAGCTGGCACACCTTTCCGATCGCTCGAACGCGCTCGCGCGCAACCTGACCGCCGAGCGCACCGCGCTCTTCGATACGCTGGATGTCCACGCGCGGCACTACGACATGGGAGACGGAGAGGTGATCGCGCGCGGAAGCCGGATCTATCTCGCCGTCCACGCGCTGCCGCAACCGCCGCGCGGCAAGGTCTACCAGGCGTGGACACTCGCGCGGGGTGCGACCCGGTTCGCGCCGTCGCCGACGTTTCTGCCCGACGCGCGCGGAGTCGCCCTCATCGTGCTGCCGGCGGACGGTCGCACGACTGCCGAGGTCTCCGTTACGCTCGAGCCCGACGGCGGGAGCCGAGAGCCGACCGAGAAACCGCTGATGGACGTATCGCTCGGTTCGCGTTGAGGGCTGATGCGCACGGAACCGCTATCTGAGGAAAACGAACAAGCGGCGCTGCGGTACCTCAGCCGCTCGCCGTACCTCAACGTCTTCATCACGCACATTCTGCTGCATGACGGCGGCTCGCGCACGCGCAGCGACATCGTCGTCGCGACGAATGGCGGCGGCGTCAGAGGCGTGGCCTATTTCGGGCGCCAGCTGGCGATTGCGGCGGATCCACCGGCGTTGCCGTCGTTCGCAGAGTACGCGCGGCGCCGTCGCGGGGAGCGCATGATCATCGGCGCGCGCGACACCGTGCGCGCGTTTTGGGAGTTGGTGGCGAGCTGGCACCCGCGGCCGCGCTTGGTGCGCGATCGCCAGCTGGTCATGATGCTCGATCGAGCGCACTTGGTCCCGTACGAGCGGCGCACGACGGTCCGGCATGCGCGCGCGGAGGAGTCTGCGGCCGTCGCCGAGGGTTCGGCGCAGATGGTCCGTCAGGAGCTGGATTACGACCCGCGCCGCGGCTCGCCGGACTTTGCGGCCGCGGTTCGCCGCATGGTCGACCGCAAGTTGTGGTGGGTCGGAATCGCCGACGGGCAGATCTGCTTCTTTTGCAACATCGGACCGTGGTGCGGAAAGACGGTGCAGCTGCAAGGAATTTGGACGCCGCCCGCGCTGCGCGGCCGGGGCCTCGCCAGCGCCTCGCTCGCCGCGATTTGCGATCGCCTGCTCGAGGTCTCGCTGACGACCTCGCTCTACGTCAATGACTTCAACGAGCCCGCGATCGCGCTCTACCGCCGCGTCGGCTTCAGGCACGTCGGCGACTTCCAGACGATCCTCTTCTAAGGAACCTAGATCATTCGCGTCAACACGAAGACGACCGAGGCGCCTTGCAGCACGTAGGCGTTGGGCAACGTCAGCGGCTGCCCCGGCAGCGCGCCGTACGGCACGCCTCCGCCCACGATCGTAAACGGATTGCTGTAGACGTTGGTCAGATTCGTGCCGTACAACCCGTATTCGAAGCCGGCGTGACGATACGCGACGTGAGCGTCGAGCGTAGCGAACGGCGACCGGTTGAGCTCATTATACGCGCCCTCGTAATCGAGGCGCGCGCCGTAGGCGAGGCCCGTCGGCGGCGCGCGATCGATCGCGACGTACGCCTTGTGCAGCGGCTGGCCGAGAATCTGCTGACCCGCGACGAGCGTGCCGTCTTGAATCGAGGGTGGAATCACGGTCAGGAACGAGCTGTCCACGTCCCAGCCGGCGAGAACGTGCAGGTCTTGGCCAACCTGCTGGTCGGCGTGCACTTCGACGCCGCGATAGATGCCGTTGCCCGCATTGACCGGGTAGCTCAGCGGGCACGGCGTCGGGTTCCGCTTCGTCTGACAGTTGGGAATCGGCGTGACGTTCAGCTGAGCCGACGGGGTGCGGAGATTGGTCTGATAGAGATCCATCGCGAGGTGGAGCGGATGGCGCCCAAGCGTGACGATGTGTTCCGCGCCGAGGTCGAAGTCGGTGGCGCGATCCGGGCGAAGATTCGGATTTCCGATGAAGATGATGCCGCCGACGGGAACGCGGTCGGCCGGAGGCGGAACGACGAGCTCGGTGAGCTGCGGCGTCTGAAACGTCGTGCCGGCCGAGGCGCGCACCGCGGTATTTCCGGTCGGCGTCCAGACGAAGCCGGCCCGTGGATCGAAACTCGTGCCGAACGTGCTGAAATCGCTGTCGTAGAGCGCGAGCGAATAGTGAATGTGGCTCGTCGGATCGGCCTCGTAGCGCAGGACGCTGGAGCGCTGGGTTTGCGCAAGCGAGACCACCTGCGTCGGCGGCGTTTGGCCGGCGCCGACCGGCTTGGCCTGCGCGACGACCTGACCCTGCACGTAATTCGTCACGAGCGTTTCGGTGCCGATGTCGTACTTGAACGAGAGCAGGCTGCTGCTAAAGTGATGATCCACCTCGAGCCAGTCGTCGCCGAGCAGATCGCGCTGATTGTAGAGATACGGCAACGAAGCTTCGCCCGGTCCGGAAACCGACTGCGACGAGAGCGTCGTCAGGTGGCTGAACTGCGCGACCGTCGCGGGCGCGCCGCCGACGCTCTGGTTTCCGAGCGGCAGCTGCGCGTCGAGCCCATAGTTGGCCTGATGCGCGCCGAGCAGCGTCCCGGCGAAGCTCTGATAGCTGCCCGATGCGGCGGCCGAATCCGCCGGCGCTGCGTCGCCGCCGCCTCCTCCGCCGCCGGCGAAGCCGGGCGGTGTGTAGGTCGTCAGGAGGGCGGAGTCGTCTTTGACGACGGTCTGGTCGCGGAAATTCAACTGCACGTAGCCGTACCCGTTCGGACCGCCCAGCTGGTAGCGCAGCTTGGTGAGGATCGAGTCTGCGTTCGAGTAGCTGCCGACGTTCTGCGGAGTCGGCGCGAGGATCGTCTGATTGACGGATCCCGACGAGGTCGCGTTGTGCAGCGAGACGGCGTATCCCAGACGATCGTCGGTTCCCGTCGTCTGCAGCGTCTCGCCGAAAGTCCCGTACGAGCCGCCGAAGATACGCAGTAGCGAGTGCGGCGTGGCCGTCGGCTGCAGGGTGACGATGTTGAGGCCGCCGCCGATCGTGTTCGGGCCGATCAGCGACGAGGGAGAGATGCCGTAGACGACCTGAACGTCTTGCAGCGCGGCGGGATCGAGCAACGAGAGATCGAGGTCGCCGGTGTTGCCGTTGTTGACCTGATGTCCGTCGATGTCGACGAGCGTTTCGGTCGGGTCGGGGCCGCGCACTGCGTACACGACGGTCGCGTTGCTGCCGCCGCCGAGCGGCAAGACCGGCGTCGTGGAGAGCTGGTTCCAGACCATCGAGGAGACCGACGTCGCGCCCGCGGCAGCGGCCGTCTGCGCGTTCAGCGAGACGGTCGGCGCGGACGAGGTCGAGACCGTCTCGCCTGCAGAGGCTCGCACCTGACCGATGACCGTGAGCGAGTTGGTCGTGGCCGGCGAAAGCACGAGCGCAAGCGTCTTGTTCGTAGCGTCGAGCGTCACGGTACGTTGCGACAGCGTCTGATAGCCGGGCGCGGAACCTTGCACGGAATACGTTCCGGGCTGGATGTCGTCGAATTTGAACTTGCCGTGCGCGTCGCTATGCGCGCGCTTGGCAAAGACCTGCGACGAGAGAACGATCGAAGCGCCGGCAATCGGGCTTCCGTCAATCGCGCTGACGGTACCCCTCACGTCGATCTTGTTTTTCTGGCCGCGGTCATGCTCGTGGTCGCCGTGCGCGCACGCAACCCGCGGCGCCGCGAGTACGGCGACGACGGCGAAGAGCGTGCACGCCGCGCGCGCGCATGCGATGAGGCGTCCCATGGAACTGCTCCTAAGCGGTGTTGGTTTTTAGTTGAAGGCTATGCGATCAGGAGCCCAGGCGGTCCACGCTTGCAGAGGCGCAGCGCGCTCGGCGCGCGCCGGCGGCGCGGCGTGAATCCGCGCGAGGTGAGCGTGTAAGCCGAGGCGCGGACGCCGTCCGACATCCAGCGCAGGAGCGTCACGATGATCGTGACGATGGTGTCGTGATGCGAGATTAGCCAGCGTACGAGCGAATAGATGAGGAACGCTATCGCCGCCGCACAGAGGACCGTCGTGATGACCCCGAGCAGCAGCGAGCCGCCGAAGGCGTCGTCGAGGGCTAGCACGGGCGCCCCCGCGAGCCGGCCGTCGAGCCATTCCATGGCCGGCACGAGCGCGAGGCTGCCCGCGACCGCTGCGCCGACGAATCCGAGCGCCTCGGGCAGCCGGCGGGCCGGAGCGAGGATGCGGGAGCGATTGATCGAGGCGATCTCGCAGCAAACCCGTAGCCCGCGTGCGGCCAGCACGACGGCCAGGAATAGCGCCACGCCGCTGAGGAGCTCGCGCGAGCCGTGCGCGACATAATCGTAGCTGTCGTTGGCAAGGGCGAAGTCGCCCACCACGTCAATCGCGACGTGCGCCAGCGCGGCGCCCGCTGCGACGGCGCACAAGGCTAAGGAGAAGAGCGTTCGAAACCCGACGGGCACGGCTCGCGCTTCGACGCTCGCCGTGCCCGTCCTACGCGTGTTGTTGAGCTAGATTGCTTTTATTAGTGCGAAGGCGCAATCCAAATAGTTCCGCCCGCCCACTTCACCTGGACCGGGAGGCAGCTCGTCGTTTGGGCGCCGGCATAGGTTACGTCGTTATACAGGCTGAGCACGTGGTCGATCGTCGCGCCGGGCGCGAACGACCCGACGTCCTGCACGCGGCGGAGATAGTGTTGCGACGCGTTGCGGTATCCCACCACGAACGTGATCTCGGACGCGGTCTTCTTGCCGAGGTTGACGTAGACGATGTGCGTTCCGCCCGCCATATGGCTCAGCGGCCTCGGCTTGACGACCGTGCAGCTCTTGATGAGGATCGGAGCCGCGGCCTGCGCGGGCAAGGTCGCTGCGATCGTCGCGGCGATGCCCACCACGGTCAGCGCAGCCAAACGGCCTAGAGAAGTCATTACGTTTTACTCTCCTAAGGGTATGAAGTAAGCGGGAGGTGGCTTCCGCGCTAGGCACGCTTCTCCTTGCAGCCGCCCGGGCCACGCGTGCCGCACGGTGTTCGTATCGGATCGAACCACGAGTCCTTGGCCGTTCCCGTGACGTAGCCGGTGACGAGCACGTAACCGGCGCGGCATTGCGCAGACGCGAGGCCGTCGCGCTGGAGCGCGACGTTCACGTTCAACTCCTCGTAACAGAGCCTCCCGTCAGGGAGGTTCTCAAACCGCTGCGGAAGGAGAATTGGCGGTGACTGGTAGGTTCCTGACGCAGGCGGAGTTCGAACGCGTAGTGGACGAAGCGATCGAGTCTCTCCCGAAGCGGTTCGCCGACCTCGTCGAGAACGTCGTGATCGCGGTCGAGGAGGAGCCGACCGCCGAAGACCTCGAGAGCCTCGACGACGATGACGAGGGCGACGGGGACGTCGAGCTCCTGGGCATCTACCGCGGCGTTGCGCTCACCGAGCGATTGCACGACATGCCTTTGATGCCGGACGAGATCGCCGTCTTCCGCGGCCCGATCAATCGCGTTGCGAACTCGCGGGCTGAGGCCGTTGCGGAGGTTCGCGAAACGGTGATGCACGAGCTCGGCCATTTCTTCGGCCTCGACGACGACGAGTTGCCCTAGCCGCGCAGTTCCTGACGGCAGGTAGCGCTTGGGTAGCTCAGTAATACGAGCGCATATCGGCCGGGCGTCGCCTGGCCACAAAATAATGAGGAGTGTTCGATACATGTACAACCATTCACGCGTCGCAGGGATCCTGGGATGTGTCGCGGCGCTGACAATCGCCGGCTGCTCGGCCGGCGGCGGTGTTGCGCCCACGGCTGGATCGGCGACTCAATCCTCTGCCCGCGACTTTTCGTTCTCCGCGGGGTGGATCCACAAAGACGGGATCATCTACCACGTGCCGCACTACATGGTCACGCGGGGCCATGAGCCACAGGTCAAGGCGGACATCGTCCTGACGTATTACGGCGGCCCGGTGCAAGTCACGCCGACCGTCTATTTGATCTTCTGGAACTACACCAAGTACGGCGACTCTCACGGCGTGAAGTCGTTGCTCGAGAACTACATCTCCAGCATGGGTGGTAGCGGACACAACAACGTCTACACCCAGTACTTTGAGGATCAAGGCAGCAAGACCGTCTACATCACGAATCCGTCGAACCAGTACGGCGGTGCATGGGAAGACGATACCGATCGAATTCCGTCACACCCGACCGACGCGCAGGTTGCCGCCGAGGCGCTCAAGGGCGTCGCGCATTTCGGTTACAACGCGAACGCCTCGTACGTCGTCGCAACGGCGCACGGGCATAGCACGTCGGGTTTCGCAACCCAGTGGTGCGCCTATCACAGCGCGACGTCGAGCCACGGCAGTCTCGTCTCCTACACGGACCTGCCCTACATGCCCGATGGAGGAGCGAGCTGCGGAGCCAACATCATCGGCCCGCCCTCGGACGAGACCGCCGCCGACGAAGGCGTCACGATCGTGCAGGGGCACGAACAGGGCGAGTCGGTGACGGATCCCAATCCGCCCTACGGCTGGTACAACTATCAGTACGGCGAGATCGGCGACATCTGCGCGTGGCAGAACATCCAAAACGATCCGTTCGGATCGCACTCGTACACGATGCAGCCGATGTTCAGCAACGCCACCCAATCCTGCGTGCATTCGTATTAACCGCACGATAGCGTGGAACGCGAAGGGCCGCTCAAATCAGCGGCCCTTCGTCTTTGATGGCAGAGCTTATGGCAGAGCGATCATCACGATGAGCGCGAAGATGCCGAGCACAGCGATCAGCGCCGCAAAAAAGACGGAAGTAGAGCGAGGCGACTCGCCATACTCTTGCCTTAGAACTCGAATGCTGCCGCGATACTCTACCGTCGCAATAGCCAGCGCGACAAATCCGATGGTTACGAGAATGAAACCGAAAGCATGCGTTCCGACCAGATACTTGCGATCCGCCGGATTCCGATCCACGATGTCAACAAGTTTGTAGACGCTGAAACCGAAGGTGATGAGCGAAATTGCGGTCCGGGTCCAAGCCAGCATCGTGCGCTCGTACGCGAGCCACGTGCTATCGTAGGCCAGCCGCGTGTTCTTATCCATCTCGCTGTGTCTAAACTTTCAGCGCTTCCTCGATCGCCTGATCTTCTGACCATGCCGCCCCTTCGGCCGCGAATTTGTCGATTTCGCCTTCGCTCAGTGTATCGCGCAGCGTCGCTAGCAGCTTGCCGTAGACCCACTGGTCCGTGGCCCCGCGTTTGGTTCCCAGCCGGTCGCATTGCGCGTCTACGTAGCCCAGCAGCTGAGCCGCGCGCTGCGCATCGCCGCCAAGTGCCGCGAGTAGAGCGAGATGCTGGAGCGCAAAGGCGAGAGACAACTCCTCTTGCGCGCGCCGAGCCTCGCGCAGCCCCTCGCCTACCGACTCGCGGGCTCCCGAAAGGTCGCCGAGCGCCGTGCGATACGTGGCGATGGCGACGTGCGCACCGCCCGTAAATTTCGCTTTTCCTCTTTTCTCGAGCGGTGCGAGCTTCAGCGTCTCGTTTGTCAAACGCAATGCTTGCTGGGGGTCGCCCGCGGCAAACTCCAGCTGAGACATGCCCCCCAGCACTTGAGAAGCCCCCACGAAGTCCTCGAGGTCTTTCATCCCTGCCAGCGCCTGCGCGTACAACTCACGCCCCGCCGCTAGATCACCACGATTCCACTCGACCCACGCCAGCCCGCGAAGCGACTGTGCCACGTTCCACGCATCCCCGCACGCGCGCGACGCGGCAAGTGCCTGCGCGATCGGCTCGCGTGCTTCATCGAGCCTGTTCATCTCTAAGAGGGCGAACCCACGAACCAGCTGCGCATGCGCCGCACCACGGGCATCGCCCACCGATTCGTAGAGCTGCGCTGCCCGCTCAGCGGCCTCGTAGCAGCGCTTGCCGCTTAAAAACTGGGCCTGCGCCAAATGCAGGCGGGCCACAATTTCGGTGTGATCGGCTTCGCTGACGCGCGCGAGCGCAAGCTCGATCCAATAGCGGCCTTCGGCTTCAAGGGATGCGGGAAACCAAAACCGCTCCAACGCCCCGGCGATCACGCCGCCAAGGACGGCGTCGTTCTCTCGCTTCAGCGCCCACTCCAGCACCGCCCGGTAGTTGTCGAGCTCTAGCGTGACGGCGTCAAACCACGCAAACGTCGAGGTCGAATCGTATCGTTCGTCGGCGGCTTCGGCGAGTTCGCGAAAATACTCCGCGTGACGCCGGGCAAAGCGCTCGCGATCGCCCGACGCGCTCAGTTTCTCGAGCGCATAAGCGGTCGTGGATTCGAGCAGTCGGTAGCGCTCCTGTTCGCCGCTCGTGTCGGCAACGACCAGCGACTTTTCGGTCAACGACGCGAGCAGATCGAAGATCTGTATCTCATCGACACCATCGCCGCTGCAAACCTTCGTAGCAGCGTCCAAGCCGAATCCGCCGGCAAAGACTCCTAGTCGCCCGAACAAGAGTTGTTCCTGTGGCGTAAGCAAGTCATAGCTCCAATCGATCGTCGCGGTCAGCGTCTTCTGGCGCGGCAGCGCGGAGCGGGTCCCACCGGTGAGAATCTTGAAGCGTTCGTTGAGCCGCTGCGCGAGATGGGGGACGGAGAGCACCTTCACGCGCGCGGCGGCCAGCTCGATCGCTAGCGGAATGCCGTCGAGCCGGCGGCAAATCTCCGCGACGATCGGTGCTGTATTGTCCGTGAGTGTAAAACGAGTATCGGCCGACTTGGCCCGATCGACGAAGAGCACAATGGCCCCGTAGCGTAGCGCCTCGTCCACCTTTAGCGCGGCAGCTTCGGCCGGAACGGGAAGCGACGGGAGCCGGTGGACCGCTTCGCCGCTGATATCGAGCCCTTGCCGCGACGTCGCTAAGATGCGCACATCTTGCGCCGTCGCCAAGATGGCATCCGCAAGCGCAGCCGCCGGCTCCAGAACGTGCTCGCAGTTGTCGAAGATCAGTAGTAGCTTTTTGCGCCTGAGCCAGGCCGGAATCGATTCGTCGACGCGGCGCCCTTGCTGTTGACTCATGCCCAGCGCTAGCGCGACGACGCTGGCGACTAGCTCGGGATCGCTGATCGGCGCGAAATCGACGAACCAGACGCCGTCGGTGTACTGATCGAGCATCTCTGCGCCGGCCTGGATCGCCAGCCGGGTCTTGCCGACGCCGCCTGAACCAACTAACGTGAGCAGACGATGACGCTCGAGCAGCTCTTTGACGTCCGCCACGTCGTGTTCGCGCCCGACGAAAGTCGAGCGTTGGATCGGCAGATTGTTGGGTAGCGTGTCGAGCGAGCGCAGCGGCGGAAAGTCAACCGGCAACCCCGCAATGCTGAGCTGCCAGACGTGCTCGGGTTCGGTGAGATCTTGCAGCCGGTGCGAGCCGAGATCGACGAGCGTCGCGCCATCGGGTAGGCTGTCGCGGGCAAGATCTCGCGTCACCCCGGAGATCAATATCTGACCGCCGTGGCCGATCGCAATGAGCCGCGCGACGCGGTTGACCGCCGGGCCGAAATAATCGCCGTCACGCTCGTCAGCTAATCCGGTATGGATCGCGGCGCGCACGCGCAGCCCATCAATTCCCGAGAAATCCTCCGCAACGAGTGTTTGCTGTGCTGCTGCCATTGCAGCGACAGCATCGTCGGGTCGCACAAAGGCCGCGCAAAATGCGTCACCGACCGTTTTGAAGACGCGCCCGCCGTGCTGCTCTATCGCCGCGCGCAGAATCGCGTTGTGGCGACGCAAGGCCTCCTGCATCGCTACACGGTTGCGTTCCCATCGCGTCGTGCTGCCTTCGATATCGGTGAACGCAAATGTCACTGTGCCGGTCGGCAGCACGTCGGTATCGGCGCTCGCTGAGGGACGGAATCTCGCCGCCATGGGCGGGCTTTCGCCGTCTGTCACGTACCGCACTCCCCTCCGGGGATCGCAATTCGCAGGTGAGCCGAGCTGTTAGGCACGCGCGCAACAAAGAATATCACGTAGCCCGTTCGTAGGTGCCGGGAATCCATCGCTATTTCTTGCAACGAAGAGCGTCGAGCGCTTCGCGAGTGGCTTTCGTTGCGGGATGCTCCGGACCTAGTGCCCTTTCTTGAATCGACAGCGCCCGCAAGAATAAAGGCTCGGCCTCTTGGTAACGGCCTTGCTCGCGGTACGTCAGCGCGAGATCGTTCAGACTGTACGCAACGTTGGGATGATCCGGCCCAAACGCCTTCTCCCAAATCGCCAGTGCGCGCCCATAAAGCGTCTCCGCCTCGGCATATCGCCCTTGCCTCGTGTATAGGTTCCCGAGGTTATTCAGGCTATAGGAAACCTCAGGATGATCCGGCCCAAGCGCCTTTTCCCAAATCGCCAACGCGCGGGTGTGAAGCGGCTCCGCCTCGGCATACCGCCCTTGGCCCCAGTACACGTTCGCGAGGTTGGTGAGGCTTTGCGCAACGTTGGGATGATCCGGCCCGAGCGCCTTTTCCCGAATCGCCAGCGCTCGAATGTGAAGCGGCTCTGCCTCGGCATACCGCTCTTGTATGGCGTACGCATTCGCGAGACCGTTGAGGCTTTGCGCCACGTTGGGATGATCCGGCCCGAGCGCCTTTTCCAGCGTCGCCAGCACGCGGGCGTGAAACATCTCCGCCTCGGCGTACCGCCCTTGGCTCATGTGTAGGTTCGCGAGGTTATTCAGGCCATAGGCAACATCGGGATGATCCGGCCCGAGCGCTTTTTCCCGAATCGCCACCGCGCGAGTGTGAAGCGGCTCCGCGTCGTCAAACCGTCCTTGGTACCGGTACGCGATCCCGAGGTTGTTTAGGCTGGTCGCTACGTCGACATGATCCGGGCCAAGCGCATTCTCCTGAATTCCCAGGGCACGCATGGAAAGTGACTCTGCCGTTAGGTAATCAGCGCGATCCCGAACGTAGACGCTACATCGATTGGCGAGGCTCGCTGCTGAGACGAGTTCGGCATCGCTCGGAAGGGCTTCCAGCAGGGCACGCGCATGCGGCAGCACCCGATCGCATTGCGACCACGCTGCAAACTCGACTTCTGGAAATACCGAGTTGACGATTTGAACCGCACACTCGTACCACCCGCGTACACCAGCGCCGATGAGATCCTTCCCCGCGAGCTGTACCAACCGGTGTATGCTATAGGTGCGGGAGCGCTGCGCGAACGCGAGCAGCGAGAGGCGGTCGAGCGCGCCGAGGGCCTCGTCCAAGCGCAGCTCGTCACTGAGCGCCGAGCGCAAATCGAGCGTCTCACGGCCGGAGACGGCCGGCTGCAACCCTTCGGGACAGAGATCAATCGACTGACGAAAAAACTCATCGGGGATCGCATCGGGCGCGAATAATGTCGCAAAACAAAGCACCGCTGCCGCGCCGGGCGCCTGCTGCTCCGCTTGCGCAATCGCCGTGCTGAACGTCGCAAAGACCGATTGCGGATAATCGCTCCCCCGCGGCGCCTTCTTGAGATGTTCGTTGACGCGTTCGAGATATCGCTGGGGGCTGATCATGCGCAGGCTGCGCAACGACGCGGCGGCATGCGCCATCGCCAGCGGCAACGCGCCAAGCGTTTCCGCGATGGCGCGTGCATCCGTTTCGTCAAGATCCGTTCGCCCGCTCGCGCGCTGCAGATAGGCAACGGCGGTTTCGACCGACCAGATCTGCAACGGAATCGCGATGATCTCGCTGCTCAACGCGGCGTCGCGCGAAGTCGCCAGGGCACGAGTCCCCGTGCGCGGCAGCCACGACCGCATGAGCCCTTCGTCTTCGAGATTGTCGAATACCAGCAGCGCCGGTTTGTCGAAGCCGCCGAGCACCGAGTTGATCACGCGCTGCGCTGCAACGCGCCGATCCGCGAGCTTATCGAGGCCTTGCTCGAACATCGTTCCCAGGCGGAGCAATCCATCGACGATGCCGTCTTCCGTCTGTGCGTTGAGCCACCATAGAACGGAATACTCGTCGCGATTTCGCCAACCGTACTCGCGCGCAATGGAAGACTTACCGACACCGCCTAAGCCGTGGATCACCGCCACCGCGTTATCACCTTGTAGCGCCGCGCCGACCGCGGCGAGCTCGTCGTCGCGTCCGCTGAAACTCGGCACCGCATGAAACTCCGCCGCGTCGACGATCGAGAGATCGCTGGGTAGCGTCCCTAACGATCGCAGAGGTGGAAAATCTGCCGGCAATCCCGGCACAACGAGCTGAAAGACGCGCTGCGGCTCGGTAAAGTCCTTGAGGTGATAGGCACCTAGGTCGCGCAGCGTTACATCAGCTGGTAGAATGTGGTCCACAAGCCCAGTCGTATCGCTCGTGAGCAGGATTTGGCCACCGTGCCCGATGGCCAATAGCCGCGCGACTTTATTGACCGCCGGTCCGAAGAAATCGCCCTCGCGCTCATCGGCCGTGCCGGTGTGCATCGCAGCACGCACGCGCAGTCCGTCGATAGCCGAGAAATCTTCGGCGGCGAGGCCTTGCTGTGCAGCGAGCATTGCTACGACGGCATCCTCGGGCCGCGCGAACACGCTAAGAAATGCGTCGCCCACCGTTTTGAAGATGTGGCCGCCGTGCTCGGTAATCGCGGCATGCAAAATCGCATCGTGCCGGCGCACGGCCGCCTGCATTACCGCGCGGTCACGCTCCCATCGCTGCGTACTGCCCTCGATATCGGTGAAGGCAAATGTCACGGAGCCGGTCGGTAACCGGTTCGCTGCGCTCGACTTCGGTCGAAGCCTCCTGGCCATACACGGTCGTTCGGCGCTAAGATGGCCCTTCATTGCAGCGGCAAACTTTGCACGAAGGGCCGAGAGCGAGCGCGACTAAGCGAGAAGCCTTCATTTATAGCCTTCTTGCGCCTAG
>CAWHGU010000005.1:0-1191891 GCA_963829005.1 Vulcanimicrobiota bacterium
GATCCGGCAGATACCGTTCGGAAGCTCACCGAAGTCGCGAGCGGTGAACTCGCGATCCTCCAAGAGGTCGAGCAGGAAAGCGTCCACGTCCGCGCGCACCGGCTCCATGGCGTCGAGTGCGAGCGGATCGCGGTTGCGCTGATCCGCAGTGATGCACGCCCAGCGTTGGATCGAGCCCATGCGCGAGCAGCGCGAGACGCGCTTCCGATTCCAAGCACGCGAACAGGTAGTTCCGCATAGCGTTGATCGGTGAGGTTGCCGCGCGAGGGGCGCCGGTCAATACCGAGGCGCGCGAATCACGCCGAAGCCACCGCGCAGGGATACGTGCGCGGTCCCGTCGCGGAATCGAATTGCCACTTCTCCGAACGAACTGAAGTATAGCGCCGCCGCCGTCGCCTCGATCGCGCGGATACGCGTTCGATTCAATCCGCCGAACCGAGCGCGGTTCGCAGCTCGTCGAACTCGCGCAGTTCGGAGCCGAAGCTGCGAAGTTGCGGCGATGGCCGTCGAGCTTGCTCGCGATGAGGTCGCGCGCGATCGCCAGGCCAAGGCCGTTAGTCACCGCGAGCGGTTGCGCACGACGGATAGGATGGCCGTCGTAGCCGTAAGGGAATAGAGTGCGTCAGCGCTCGCCATCGCGGCCGATCTGGACCAGCGCGGCGCCGATCGCTCGCAGCCATGCATCGCCTCCAGCGTGACGTGGCCTTCTTTGCCGATCAGCACCAGGCGTTCGAGGCCGCTGCCCGCGCGGTCGAGCACGATCGAGCGGCGCTGCCTGCCGATCCCATCCTCCACGCGCAGCTTGCCGTACAAGACGCGAAGCGCAATGCCGAAGCCGTCCACGACCAAGACGCCGGCCCGGACTTGCAGCGGGGGATATAAGGGCGTAAGTTCTGCTGTTGCATCTGGAGCTAACTCCTCCGGGTGCGACGCCTCCGGTCCGTTCCACCGGGCCGGAGGCACTTTAATTTTCTGCCGGTTTACTTCGCGCTCCATCTGCACAATCCATTGCGCGCAGGCATCGGATTGAAGCCACCCGATGAGCCATTTATCAACGAAATCGATCAGCTTCCGCAACTCTTCCTCGCGATGCGAAATGACCAGCATATACGCAACGTGGCCGCCGAGTACTTGGGCCGGTGTGCATCGGATCGGCATTCGGCGAAAGGCCTCGCCAAACCGGAAATGCGCGGCAAATCGAAAGAACGTTAGAGGATTGGTGCGAAAGCGTTTACCGTTCTCATGCCCAGGGAATTTCCGGCGAAATCCAGCCCTTACGGTCCAAATCGCTTGACCCGAATTGCCGCACCGAACGCTTGATAACCGCGTCGCTTAGCTCGCTTTCAAGAATGTCTACGGCTTCGCTTTCGCTCGCGCCCAGCATCGTCCAACCAAGTGGCGCGAGCGCTTTCCACTTGCGAATCTCGTTAGGGTCAGCGCTGGAAGGCGTAAAAGCGTCCATGAAAAGCTCGATGGTCCCCATCTTGCCATCCGGCGCCGTGCCGAACTGAAGCAGACCGATCGTCATCTTCACACGATCGATTTGCGCCTGATTCGGGTCTTCGGGCCGATATTGGTCCTCGGCGATCTCATAGGCTGACTTTAACAAGCCTTCTATGGTCAGAGGCCGCCCGCGTAATCGATTGGTCACGCCACGCATGGCGCCGCGGACGAGTATGCGATAGCCCTCGATACACGTCTTCTTGATGTGCTCCCACCCCCAGCCGTCCTCCAGAAATAAGAACATGCGCAGCACATTTCCCGAAGGTCCGCATCTTGTGCGCCGATCGAGCGCCCGCAGTCGGTACAGTCGCTCCGCGCGCCGCTCCATCCACGGTTCCCAAATACCACTTGCGCCGTCGCGTCCCAAATGCGCGGTCTCGCGTTCCGGCAAATAGTGGGCAGCCGTATCGTCCGCGATCATCGTGGACGTAACGGGCAGGCCGAGCCGCTCTAGACGATCGAGAACGTTGCGCGTCGTTCGGGGCTTACTCGCTTTGGTTTCTTCGGTTATCACGTTCTCGACTCGGGGTGTTTTGGCGTAAGGTTCTGCAGCACCCTACGGGTTTGGATATGCTTCGCTCTATGTTATGCCTAAAACTGTGGCGTCTGCAAGCCGGGCTCACACAACGTGAGGCTGCCTCGCGCCTCGGCATCGGCGAATCGACGTACGGCTTCTTGGAGACCGGTCGACTGCGACCCTCGCGCGCGCAGCTGCTTCAACTGGAGCGCTCGTTTACGGATCCGGCACGACTCTTCGAGCCGGTCCGCGAGCGCATCGAGAGTAAGCCGTGAGCGATAATCCTATTCTCGCGCGCGGCGCGCTGCCATGCGCGAACGGCGATAGAGGCGATTGGTGGTCCTCAACGGGCGAGCGCGCCGAGACTCCGACCGAGATGCCGGAAGCCCAGCCATTAACGCGTTACGAGGCCTCTTTTAATGCCTCAGCGCCCCACTGCCAGCACTGCGGTAAGCCCATCCCACCGCATCGCATGAGTGCGGCGCGCCGCTCCAAGGTCGAAGCGCGCTGGTGCAGCGCGAGCTGCCGCGTCCGCGGCTGTGTTGCAAGCAAGAGAGGGCGCTCATGACGCCCGCCAAGCGCGCCCGCATCGAGGAGGCGCTGCAAGACGAGACGCGCTCGTACCGGTCGCTGTCGCGGGAACTGGGCGTAAGCGACTGGCTGATCAGGAAAGTCGCACGTGGAGTCCACGCGGACCCCCGTCCTATGAGGCGGCGCCGCTCTCGATCGGCGGAGACTCCGGCCGAGGAGGTCTCCGCGGCAACCAGCTGGCTCGTCTTCGTCGGCGTCGTCGCGGCCATTGTGTTCGCGATCTGGGCCGGCGTTCGCTGGGGCCCGCCGCTGGAGTATCGAGACTTTCCACCCGGTTTCGACCCTGGTTCGTCAACTGAAAGGAAAGACGATGAAACGCAATTCCCCAAATAAGTCCAAATCCACGAATGGGAATGCCGGTCTCCCGGAGACTGCCGAGAATTTCTCCTTCGGTTCCGGGCACTCGTACGCGGACAACGCCGAGTACGCAGACAACGGTACCACGTTCGACGTGCTCGCGATCGTGCGAGAGCCGGGCCGCGGCTACGACGGTAAGGACCGCTGGGCACTGACCGTCAAAGCGGCCGATCGCGACGGCGAGATTCTGACCCTCGGCTGCAACCCCAAGCGCGACGAAGAACTCGCCGCGGCACAGGCACACCTCGCGCGCGGCGGCACGATCGTCAATAAACGGCTGCGCCGTTCGGGCAACGCATACTACCTGACCGATGGAGATCGCTAACGGCTAAGGGCCAAGGCATGCTCGCCTCGGCCCTTCCTTCGTGTGAACTATGGCCAGGATAGCAAAACGCCGCCGTGGCGGTCAACGTGGCCGGCGCCCGCGGACCCTCGCCCAGTACGACGCGCTGCCGCGCCGATCGCAAGCGTCGATCGAGAACGTCGCGCACGTCGTCACGCGAATGCGCGAAGGCGCCTCGCTGAAGAGCGCGGCGGCCGAGTACGGGATCGACCCGCGCACCGTCGTCAAATTGGCCGGCTCGGCGCTGCGCAAGACGGGCGGCGGACGGTACGCCCCGAAGCGAAGCGACGATCTCTTGCGGGTGCTCCTCGTTCCGGTGCACGGGGGACGGGTGGAGGTTGCGGTACGCGGCTCAGGCGCCGCGTCGGAGCTTGCGAAGCGCGCGGTAGCGCAGCGTGAGTTCCTGGCGACCGGCGACGACGCGAAGCTGCGCAGGCTGAGCCAGACGACGATTCTCGACGCGTCGGGCCGTGAGGTTCCGTTCCTCACCGATCTCGATGAGCTGGAGCGCCAGGGCGACCTCGGCGCGCTGTCCTTTGAAAGCATCTACGCGCGGCGTTGATGCGCGACTGCGATCCGATCGGGGCCTGGCTACGCGCCACGCGCGCCCAGCGCCGCGTCGGCGATCGCGCCGCGTGCGCCTGCGGCGAGGCGCGTCCGTTTGCGCTGATTTCCGGCCAGTCGCGGCCTTTATGCTTTCGCTGCGAGCGGCTCGCACAAGGCCGCGAGCCGTACGAGGACAACCACGTCTTTGGCAAGCGCAACAGCGCGCTAACGATCCGCTACCCGGTCAACGATCATCGGGCGATCTTTAGCGTGAAGCAGTACCGCTGGCCCCCCGGCGCGCTCGACAACGCCAACAGCAGCCCGCTGCTCGAAGGGGTGGCGCGCATGCACGGCGCGTACGATAACGTCGAGCATATGCTCGCCGAGAACCGCGAGTTCTCGGCCAAGCTTGCGCATCTAGACGAGCAGCTGACGACGCTCTACGGGCCGAACTGGCCGGCGAAGCTCGAAACCGCAGCCGCCAGGAAGCGAGCAGCGGTAGAAAAGAGAGCAAAGCATGCCGGCTAGCCTGCCGATAGCGGTTCGCGTATATCCCGATCTCAAGCCATCGCAGCCGGAGCGTAAGGCGCCGCAGATCAACGGCATGCTCGTCTTCGACTGCGAGAGCCGCACCGACCGCGCGCAGGCGCTGACGTTCGGTAGCTACCGGTTCCTGCTCGACGGTCGCTGCCTCGAAGAGGGCCTGTTCTATGCCGACGACCTGACGGCGCGCGAGCGCGGGGTGCTGGAGGGCTATGCGCGTAAGCATTCCGCCGACACCGATCCGCGCGGCCTTTCCGAGCGTGGCATCCCGAGCAACCCGCAGCTACGGCTCCTGCCGGTCGCCGAGTTCCGCAGGCTGCTCTACCGCGTCGCGTACAAAGGCCGCGGGCTGGTCGTCGCGTTCAACTTCCCGTTCGACATCTCTCGCGTGGCGCTGGGCTTTGTACCATCGCGCGATCGCTTCTTGGGTGGCTTTACGTTCCAGTTCTTCCAGTACCGCGACAAGGACGGCCACCTGCGAGCGCACCCCTATCGCCCCGGCATCGCGGTCAAGCACATGGACAGCAAGCGCGCACTCAAGGGCTTCACCGGCGGCATTGATCCCGACAAGCTCGATCAGATCCCCGAAGGCGCCGACGTTCCCAAGCCCAAGAAGGGCTATGTCTTCCGCGGGCACATGCTCGACGCCAAGACGCTGGCCTTTGCGCTCACGGACCAGGCGATGAGCTTGGAGCGCGCATGCGAGCTCTTTGGCGTCGAGCACGGCAAGCAGAAGGCCGAGAAGCATGGCATTATCACGCCGGAATACATCGACTATAACCGGCGCGACGTGCTCGCAACGGCCGAGCTCACGGCCAAGTTGCTCGCGGAATATGCGCTGCATCCGGTTGAGCTCCAGTTGACCAAGGCCTATTCGCCGGCCTCGATCGGCAAGGCGTACCTCCAAGCCATGGGCGTGACGCCGATCATGACGCGGATGCCGGACTTTCCCAAGCGCTACTGCGGCTATGCCGAGTCGGCATTCTTCGGTGGCCGTGCGAGCGCGCACGTGCGCAAGGTACCGGTGCCGGTCGTCTATACGGACTTCCTGAGCCAGTATTCGACCGTCAACGTGCTGATGGGACTCTGGCGGTTCGTGACGGCGCGCGATATTCGCGTCATTGAGGATGCTCGCGAGGAGCTCGCAGGGCTGTTGCGAGCCGTCACACCCGAGTGGGTGCTCGATCCGAAAAACTGGAAGCTCCTGACTGGCTTCGCTCGCATCATCCCCGACGGTGACGTGCTGCCGCTGCGAGCTAAGTACGGCGGCAACGCGTGGCAGATCGGCGTCAATCACGTCTACCTGAGCTCGGACGATCCGAAAGACGGCCTGTGGTACGCGTGGCCTGATCTCGTCGCCTCGGTGCTGCTGACCGGCAAGGTACCGCGGATCGTGGAAGCCTTTCGCATCGCACCGATCGGCAAGGCCAAGGGCCTCAAGCCGATCAAGTTCCGCGGGCAAGTGGCGATCGATCCGCGCACACAAGACTTCTTCAAGGTCGTGATCGGGGAGCGTATGCGCCTCGCGGCCCGCAGCGATCTGAGCGATGCCGAACGCGCTCGACTCAAACGGTCGCTGAAGACTTTGGGCAGTGCGACGAGCTATGGCATCTTCGCGCAGATGGATCGGCGGGAAAGCGACAAGGAAGTCAAGCTCACCTGTTACGGCATCGACTCGGAGCCGTACGAGTGCAAGGTCAAGCATCCCGAGGCACCGGGCGAATATTGTTTCCCGCCGCTGGCCTCGCTCATTACGAGCGCCGGCCATCTACTACTCGCGCTGCTTGAGCGGCTCGTCGCCGATCGCGGCGGCACGTATGCAATGGAGGACACCGATTCAATGGCGATCGTCGCGAACGAGCCGGGCGGCGAGGTTCCATGTCCCGGAGGTCCGTACCGCACGGACGATGGCCGCGAGGCAATCCACGCGTTGTCCTGGGAGCAGGTCAAGGAGATCGTTACGCGCTTCGATCGGCTCAATCCGTACGATCGCACCAGCGTCAAGGATACGGTTCTCAAGATCGAACCGTACAACTACGATCCGGTAACCGAAGAGCAGCGCCAGCTCTGGTGCCTGGCGATTTCCGCCAAGCGGTACGCCTTATTCTTGCGCGGCCCCAACGGCGAGCCGCAGCTGCTACGTCCCGGAATCAATATCCCCGAGGACAGCGCTGTCGGCTGGTCCGAGCACGGTCTCGGTCATCTGCTCAATCCGATCGATCCGACCAGCGAAGACCGCAGCTGGATCGCGCAGACGTGGCTCGGCCTTATTCGCCGATCGCTCGGGCTTGCGACGGAGCCGCTTCCATTCGCCGATCGCGTCGCCGTAGGGCAGATCACGGTCAGCAGTCCCGAGGTACTGCGACCGCTCGCGAAGCTCAACGCGGGGAAGCCATACGCACAGCAAATCAAGCCGTTCAACTTCATCCTCAGCTGCCATGTCGCGAAGTTCGGCCATCCGAGCGACGCCGATCCGGAGCGCTTTCACCTCATCGCGCCGTACGAGCGCGATCCGCGCAAGTGGCTGCAGCTACCGTGGATCGATCAGTATTCGCGCAAGCAGTTCCGGATCACTACGACGCTCGCGACGAGTACGCGACAGATCGCGCGGGTCAAGAGCTATGGTGACGTTCTCGAAGAATACGAGTTCCACGAAGAAGCCAAGTGCGCCGACGCGAGCGGCGCGTCGTGCAATAAGCGGACCGTGGGGCTGTTGCAGCGGCGCCACGTGACGACCCTTTGGCCGCCGCGCTTCATCGGCAAGGAATCAAATAAGCTCGAAGAGGTCGTGGAGGGCAGCGTGCCCGATTCCGGCGATGTCTATACAGAGTACCCCGATCCGCGGCGCGAAATGAGCGAATGGGAGCGTGCGGTGGCGAAGCTCAAAGCAATGACAAAGAGTCAGCTTCGACTCGTGGAAGAAAACACAGGGCTCTCCCAAACGACGCTCAAGGCTTGGCGACGTGGGCGCCAATCGCGTTTGATGAATCGGCAAAAGTTGCTAATGTGGCTCAAGTCTAACAAACCCACTCACTAACTATCGCGAGGATGCAATCAAAAAGGAGTGGTGATCTCTCAGGGCACGGCTCGTTCGGTCTCGGTGAGGTAGTCGATCCTGTACTCATTCTCCGCCACTCTTTTAGTGAACCACTCGGGAACCGAAGTAATGGCGTTGGGGTTATCCATGACGAACGCTCGATATTGGAATCGTCCGTCATCGGTAATGCCCCGCGTCATCAGCCATAAAGCCGACGCTTTGGGCCGCTGCAACAGGTCCTGACCCACACCGTCGTTGAGCCTCGCCCTATCGGCGCGCAGTACGTCGTAGGTTAAGCCCGTGATGTCGAGCAAGATCACACGCGGGTCGGAGGCGTCGCGAAGCTGCCGATATTCCTCGACGAACTTCTCGCGAGCTTTCTCGTAACCGTCTCCCCTGCTCGACGGCATGGACACGCAAATCCATCCCTTTTCACCGACTTCTCTATTCTTGTGCGCGTCGAGCAACAATCCGCTCTCGTTCGGTTCGTACAACGCAAGGCGCACTGCGGGGTCCCATTCGCCCGTGTTGACGTCCCTTGTCGATGTGCGACGCATGGTCACCGTCCCGAAGTCGGCCGTGACCTCAACCTGGTTCATCTCGCGACGAAACTGGCGCAGGGCGTCCTTGCACGCACGCTGGACGTCGCCGAAGAAATCGCCCGGGGTCTGCTCGACGACGCGCAGCTCGAGCGTTACCGAAAATGGAAACTCAAAGTTCTTGCTTCCAAAGGGAAACAGGAACTGAGCTAGCGCGTTCGGGTCAGTGTCGAAAACGTTGTTCGGGAAGCTTGCGCACTCGACGATGAATCGCGTACCATCGATCTTTGCCGCGAAGTCCGCCAGGCCGTGTGGAGTCTCAGGCTCGAGCACGATACGCGCGCCCGCTCGTTGCCAACGATAGGCCATAGCTATCTCAAACAACGTCGGCCGGTATTTCGCGCCGCTCCGCAGATTCGAGATGACCGCTGCTATCTTTTGGTCGTCCTTGAACGCTGCGAGATACATCGCCAACTCCGGAACCGCCACCACGTCGCCGGTCGTCGCGGAGCCAAGGCTGCGATAGAGCGGGTGAAGACCACTGAAGCGGACCTGCGGTTTGGCTGCCTCGCGCCCTTCGCGCTCTACCCAAGATGCGCCGAGAGCGCTCACTACCATCGCATGATCCGAAAACAGGCGGTCCGTCGTCAGCCGCAGTTCGCCCGACATGGCGGCCGCCGCTTCGTGCCAGAGATTAAACATCCCGTCGTGATATCGTTGACGCGAATCTCTCATATAAGCAACGCCCACACGGTGTGGACTATTCTCGTCACACTTCTTAAGGTGAGCTTATCGCCGCCAGTTGCGCCTCGGGCCGACGGCGTCTTCACGCATCTACGTTACGTTCGGCGCCTCTAGCGCTACGACTTTTTCGAGCCCACGATGGGCCGACCTTGGCTGGACTTTCGCGGGCAATGATCCACGCCGCAGTGCTGCCGTGAACCGCGTGCGAGGCGAGGCGATCAGCGAGGGGCATCGCCGCAACAGGCGCTGGGAGCGCGAGCATCTGGACCAGCGCGGCGAGGCATGGTTCAAGCGCGAGGTCGTGCCGCGCCTGCAGGGCTTCCCGCTCAACGCGATCGCGCGGGCCACCGGGTTATCGCTCGCGGCGTGCTCGCGGATTCGAGGCGGCTCGCAGATGGCGCATCCGCGGCACTGGGAGGCTTTGCAAAGGGTAGTCGCTTTGGAAGAGGAGCGCTAGCAGGGCAACGGCAAGACACCGACCGTGGCGCCGATCGAGCAAGCCGATGTGATCCCAATGCTAAGCGAAACTCTTCCGGAGTTTGAGGACGCGATTAAAGAGCATGTTGCGGACTGGGATGACGAACCGATGCTCTATATATTGATTGGTCCTCTATTCGACCTCGTTGTAGCGCCTCGGCCAGGGAAGGAACGAGAACGGCTTCAGTTCGCAAGACGGGTGTATGAGCTGGTTGACAAGATGCTTTTAGAAGGATCGCCGTCCGTTTGCGATTGCTTCGCGATCCAGATGATCGAGCCGTTAGCGGGTAACCCCGAAACGGTAGAACAACGTTATCCAGGGATCGAAAGCGTTCTTGGCCCCGCTGGCAAGAAAAAGTTGTCCAGGATGAGGGAGTGGGGAAGGCGCTATAAAAGCCATGAACGCCGCGATCGGTCGCCTCAACGACCAGCTAGGTAATGTTGTGTTGCAAGGAGTCGGTATTGGCGAAAGTAGGGCACGCGTAATCGTCGAGCCGTCAGCATGGTCTCGCCTGTCGGAAAGTCGTAAAGATGAGATTTATCGGCGGTTGCGGAGCGACTGGGAAGGGCTCACGGGTCAAGCCAAGAGTCTAACGATAACCGGCCCCCGCGACACCGGATTCGAGGTTCTCCGCGGAGTCTGATCCCTCGAGCGAGGCTGGGGGCGGGCTTCCTAGCTGCTCGTCCGTTGAGCTTCGGGGAGGCGGGGATGAGAACTTTCGCTCGCGTTGCGCTTAGCATCGGCGCCACTGCGGCAGTACTCGCTGGCTGCGGCGGATCGCAGCCGGCGGCCGCCGCACCTTCAAAGATCCAACCTATAGATTTTCGCGCAACACCAGAGACGCCCGAGTTTGGATGGCATCTAGCACGAAAGTGCAGGGGTTATACCACAGCGTAGTTGTACCACCGAACTTGTTCACAAGCCGAAGCGCCAGGTCGCTACTCGGAACACCGGCAGGTGTAGGCACGTAAACAGGCTGGATAACGTCAAGCATTTCGCTTGTCGTTGTATCGTTGAAAAGGCTCGGAAGCGTTATACTCTCAAGCGAGCGCGGGTGCGTTACATGGTATATCCAGGGCACGAGCCCCAGTGCGTTCACGACGATGATTGCATTGCGAGGATCGAGCCACTCTCTCTTAATCGCTGCTCTGCCTTCGTTCTGGCTCGGCGTAAACGCGCGGTGTGAGGAAGTTGCGGTATAAGAGCCGTCACCGTTTCTCGTGAGATTTGACGTCCACTCGTCGCCGCAGCAACTGGCGTGCTGCGACGCGGACATCAGCGCTAGCGTTTTCGCGTCGTAACGCGAGAGTGTGGTCGTAAACGAACGATCAGCTGCGAAATCGCTCACTATTATCGTTGTTCCGCTTGCCGCTATCGAGGTTCGCCGACCTGGACCAAACTGAGTAGTATACTTCGATGCACCTATCGGTGGCTGCGCTGAATCACACGTCGGAGCCTCTCCGACTAGGACCGCAAAAAGCAAAGGGATTCCGTACATCGACCTCGGTAGACGTTCTGATGAAAGGTACGGCGCGCCTTTTAGTTCCTAAGCGCCTAACTGGGCCGCAGCGTTCGGGGCCCGCGCGATCGCCGCTCGTCGCAACGCCTCGCAAGGGCTCGCAGCCGCAGCCGTACGCAACGCGGAAATGGCGCACGCCGACCGTCGAAGCGCGGCCTAGCTCGCCGATCGCGTGCGCGATGTGCGGCGAGCCGGTGCTCAAGCGCAGGCGCAGCCATTGCGAGGCCTGCATGCCGAAGGCGCGGCGAGAGCACGGCCTGCGAGCCATCGAAGCCGCTCGCAAGGCGCTCGCGGTCCAGGCCGCCGCGCGCTCGCACGCGGGTCCTTACCCGGCGCAAGCGCGGCGAGGCCAACGCCGAGCAGCATCTGCGCAATCATCGCTGGGCGCGCGAGCATCCGGGCAGCGCGACGAGGCGTGGTTCAAGCGCGAGATCGTGCCGAAGCTTGACTCATTCTCGCTCAAGGAGATCGCGGACGCGACAGGCTTATCGCTCGCGGCCTGCTCGCGCATCCGGGCCGGGAGACGGGTGCCGCACACTGGGCTCTGGGACGTCCTGCTCGCACTCGTTCGGAGCTAGATTTGGCCGGGACTGAACCCAGCCGCGCCGAACGTTCCTAGCCGCTCATCCGTTTTGCTTCCGGGAGGCTTGCCACATGAGAACCTTCGCTCGCGGCGCTCTTAGCATTGGCGCCGCTGCGGCATTGCTCGCAGGCTGCGGCGGATCGCAGCCGCCGATCGGCGCGCCGGGCGCGATGCCGCGAGAAGCCGGATGATCGATCATGTTTGAGCACCTGCACGATCGCGCCGCTGAGCTAATTCCCGAACTGCATGAGTGGAATGAGGGCAGAGGGATTAGCCTTGCCGATTGGGCTAACGCCGTGGGCAGGTACGACTATGCCGTTGCATACGCGTCGATATTCTGGCCAGATTTTTTCCTCCGCGATGACTGCGTATTCCGTCTCGACCCAAAAACTGAAAACTATGCAGCGTGGATGTCGACGCTGAATGGTGACCGGTCGAAGGTCGAGGCGATGATTAACCACCTTCATATCTTGGACATGTTTGCAAGCGAAGGCTTCAAACCGACACCGCAAGTGGTTCTACACGTTGCTAGGGTCCTAAGGGACATGTGGTCGTGCAAGCTACAACGCGATTTCCCCGAGCGTCAGTTTAAAGTAGAGATTTCCGACGGCACGCCGGATGATCTGCTGGCATCCGAAGTCACATTCTTTCAGGACCGGGCTGGGCCGCAAACGCGTTTCGTGCGGCTTCATCCTGAGATTTCTCTTGCAAACCCTGACCTCGATGAGGTCTGCGACTTCACATCCCTCGTTATACGTGTGCGAGACCGTGTTGACAGAGGCATCAACATCGAGTTTCCGAGCTACTTGTCATACAGCAAATCAGATGAAAGCTTCTTTTTTATGCGGGACCTTGCTAGTAAGCTTAGCGCTAGTGATAACCGTGGACACTGGCTCTACGAGGTGAAGGAGTCTCCGCTGCTCCGAGAATTCATGGCGCGCAATCCGCACGTTAATCCCCACTGGGATGTCAAACACTATCTCGTTGTCGTTGACAATGATGTAATAGACGTTATCGCCGCGGAGCAACCTATCATCGCAGAACGCACCGATAGCGTTCGCGGATGGATTCGGCCCGGAGAGAAACGCTCAGCGCCGCCTGGGTGGGATGGAACACCGCGGTCAGATGATCCGTTTTGAGAAACCTTGACCACGTATGGCGGGTCTTCCGACGCCCCTCGCCCGCCCCGCCCGCGAGGCCGCACCGCGCTAGCCGGCGTTGTAGCCTAGCCGCCTCGCAGCTGCGCAGCCCGGCGCCGATCGCGAGCGCCTCGCAGCATTGCGGCTACGCCTCGCAGCGTGCTCGCAGTCTCGCAACTTAACGCGTTACGGCTTGGATCGCAGCGGCTTCGCGGCTCAGCGGAGGGGGGGTCCGTTTTGAGTTGCTTAACTCCTATCCCGCGCCGCCGCATAGCGGGCATAGGGGAAGGGGGTCAAAACCGGCCACCCTACTCTGCGCTCGTGGATCCACGCGGCCTCGCAAAAAGCCTGTAAAATAAGGGTTTCTCGCATCGCATCGCGATCGATGCGCCGCGTGCAAACTTTGCAGCGCCGTTTGCAAAAAGCGCCTCGCGTCGAAAAGGCCATATGGCATAAGGCTTTATTGCGCTAGGGACGATGCATCGCTTAACCGCGATTCATCAAGGCCGGGTATGCCCGCAAATATAGGAAATGCCATAGTGCCCGCAGCATCGGGGGACAAGGAGTTGGCGAGGGCAAGACGAGACAAGCCTGGCGCCTGGCTGCCGCGATCCAAGCCGCAACGCGTTAAGCGCCGCACTTAAGGCGCTAGACTGCGAGTTGCTGCGAGGCATCGCGAGCGCACGGCAAGGCGTCGCTGCTCTTCTGCGAGCCGCGCGATCGGCGCGTCTGCGCAACTGCGAGGCTTCTAAGCTAAGCGGCAACGCTGGCTAACGCGATGCGGCCTCGCGAGCGCGGCGCGGGCGGGGGGCTATGGTAGTAGTGGCGGATAGTAGGCGGTGCCTTCTGGGGTGTAGAGGCCCTTACTGATTTTCCTCTTCGCCGGGCTTGTTGAGTTTGGAGGAAATTCGACGACGGTGTTGTTTCCGTAATTGCTGACATAAAGCCACCCCCTCTTATTGACCGTCACTGCGACTGGATCGTCTATCGCTTGCGTAATCGTCTGGTAAGGATGGCTTTTACCATAGTGATACTCTTCCACATTGTTCTGAACATAGTTTGCAACGTAGAGTGTACCGCTCGCATCCACCGCTATGCCCGCGGGGGATGTTACTCCATCGGTGATCGTCCTCGTGGGCGACGTGCTACCCCGCGAATAGACTCGAACGTTTAGCGTCGATCCGCCCGACCCGTTTGATACATACAAATTGCCAAAGTGGTCGATGGCAACGCCGATCGGATAGACCATCCCGTTCGTAATGATGGCGTACGGTTTGGTTGATCCTTTCTTGTATTCGGTTACGTTCGGGCCAGAGAGATTGGCGACCCAGAGGTTCCCTTCCCCGTCGACCGCACAGAAGGCTGGAGTACCAATGCCTTTCGTAAGGGTTTTTGACGGCTGCGATTGACCGAAAGCGTACTCCGAAACCCAACCGGGCCCGCTCGCCGGCTCGTTGGTAACGTACAGCGTTCCACTACCGTCGAGGCAGTTACCAATCGGACCGTTAAGGCCCGCCGAAATAATCGCGATTGGGCTCGGGTCGCGTGCTTTTGCATGATAGATCTTCACGTCATTGTAGTTGGCGGTATAGTTTACGACGTACAGCAACGGCGCGGCAAGCGAATACGGCGAAGCCACGCGGCTCTGGGGCATCGCTTCTGGCGCGCCGATCGGCGGCTGCGATCCGCCGCAGCCGGATAATAGTCCAGCAACAGCGCAAAGGCCGAAAGCGTAATGACCGAGATGTAATGAATTCGTAGCGCTGCTCATTTGCGGATGCGCGAATGGGACGGCGCGCCAGAAGCCAAGCTCACGCTGACTCCCGTAGGGTATTTGTCGCTAAGCGACCATACTTCCGTGCCGCCGGCGGTGTATCGCCATGCGTAAACTTCCCCGCAATACGGACTCTGTTCTTCGCTGAGGACGGCCGTGGCCAGCTCATTATTCACCGGCGGATTTTTCTTACCGACTAAGAAGAACCGCGCGACTTCATTTTCGCAACCGTTGTACTCTAGCCGCGTATGGCCGACACTTGTCAGATCGCCGGAGCGTGACTCCGAAGCCCTGAATATCTCGCTTGTTTCCTGACTGTGGTAGCGTATGCCCCAGTCGCCGAGCGCGATGTGTTTGCCGTCCCACATGACGCTCCCAAGACCGCGGATTTTACGGTTGAACGAAACATGTCGTAGAGCGCTGCCGCCTGCAGGCAGTTCGCAGACCTCAGCTCGAGACGTGTAGCCACTGGTGATTTTGACGCCCTCGACGTAGAGATTACCTTTGTTATCGTAGCCTGGCGAAGACGGGTCCAGGCAGTCGACGTTTGTGTAACTTGTCGGCGTGCCTGAGGCATTTTTGAAAACCAGGATACCGCCGCCTCCCGACGGGGCCGCTTGCAGGGAAAGTGAAACAGCGAGATCTCCGTTCGGCGATACCGAACAACCGACGGGCCAGCCACCACCCTCATTTGTACTCAGCGTTTTCAGCGGCTGGCTGCCGCCGTGAGCGAACTTCACGATATTATGGTTGCGAAAATCGGTGATCCAAATATCGCCCGCCGCGTCAACACACTGGCCTTCCGGGAAATTGAAGCCCTGAAGCGTCCCCATTTGCCTGCGCGGGGAGCGGTAAGAATAAACGTACACCGGCCCGGCGGCGTCGGAAACATACAACAGATCCCGCCTCTTTGCTCCGGGCAACATCCACGATGCGCCGTGCGCGGCCTGCCCCGCGATCGCCGAGCTTTGCGGCATTGCACCAGAAGCGCCGACCGGCGGCTGCAATCCGCCGCACCCTGCCAGCATTGCCGCGGCCACGCAGCTGCTAAGCCCGTAGCGAGCGAAGGTTCTCATTGCCATGCCTCCCGGAAGCTGAACGGACGAGCTACTTGGTACGTTCGGCGCGGCGGGGCGTGGTCCCGGCCGAATCCTAGCGAGCCTCCTCAAGTCGCCCGAGCGCGGCTTCGATCCTCGCGATGGTTGCCGGTTGCGGCCGCACTCCTTGATTGACGATCGCCTTGAGTTCCGAGCGGCTTACTCTTGCTTCGCGCGCAGCATTAGAGATGCCGGCGGCTCGGATCCGCACGCGCAGCGCATCGAGCACCTTCCCCTCGTTGGGATAGACGAGCACGGCGGTCTCGCTCAGCTGCTCCGCCGTGAGCTCTTCCGGGGTATCGGTCGGGTCGACGATGACCTCCTTGCCGATGTGCTCGATCGACGTGACGTGGACTGGCCGCGGGATTGTCAGGCCGCGCATGGAGTCCGGCGTCGGCTCGGCCCCGTCGGCGGGAAGCCGCTTGACCTCGACAGCGTGTGCGAGGCTGGCAACCACGCGGCGATAGGTCTTGAAGATCGGCTGCGAGGTATCCGCGAGGTACGGATCGATTAGCGCGCCACAGCTAAGGCACCGCCACGGCTGGGCGGCCCAGCGAGCGCGATCGGCATAGAGCTGGCACGACGGGCGCGGTGCCTCGCAGCAGCGTAGCAAGCCCGGAAACGCGAGTTGCGCCACTGCGAGAAAGTCGAAAGGTTGGCTCGTCTTCGCGTAATGCTTCATGTAGTTCCGCGTGCTGAGCGTTAGCTGCGAGGTCGCCGGAAGGTCCAACCAGGCCGGCTCTCCGGCCGGCATACCGAGCGCCTCGCGAATCGCATAGCGCCACGCCTCCCCGATCCACCGCAGCTCGCGGTCGTTCGGATATGGTGAACGATACTGGCCGATCGTGTGCGCGCTGTGCTTCGCGAGGGTGAGGTCGCCGTCGGCATCGAGCGCGTAGAGGGCATACGACTTCTCGCGCGTGCCGTAGAACCACAGCTGCCGTTGGACGTCAGCGTCGAAGTTCTCGTCTTCGAGCTCGAACGATGATCCCTTGACGATGGCGGGATCGTAGACGTTGAGCGCTGCGAGGTCGGCTAGTATCGTGTCGACCTCGCGCCACGAGAGCACCCGAACCGCGCGGCGATCATCGGGCAGGCGATACGGACCATTGGTGCACGGCACGAAGCCGCCTCGCTCGCTCGCGACGATCATGAGCGAATCCGTGTCGCAGTAGGCCACCTCGCCGCCGGCATCGTGCACGAGGCGCTGCGAGACCGCGAGCAGGAGCCTCGCGCCGGCCGTCACGAGCGCGGCGATCGGGAACGAACACAGCGGGCTATGGCGCTCAGGCCGATCGACGCGTGACACGAACTGCTCCATACCCCATACGTCGACGGTCGTGAGCGGCCGCGGCGCATCCGGATCGATGTCCTCCGGCGTCGTCTCGACGAAGATCCCGTAAGCGCCGGCGTTGGCGATAACTTTGTAGCCGGTAGAGCGCAGGTCGTCGTCGAGCTTGTTGCCGCTTTTGCGTTTGCGCAGTTCGGGCAAACGCTGGAATGGGCTAACCTCGCGCGGATCGATGCGGTCGCCCTCGTCGCCGCGGAACGCAACGGGTCGCAGCGCCTCTTGAGCGCCCTCCGGCCGCAGGCGCCAGGCGCGCACGATGCGCGGCCGTCCGCCGCCCTGCGCGATCGCCGCCGCCGCGAGGTCGGGGCCCGCATACCATAGGGGCTTCTCGGATGTGACCGGCCCGATGCTCACGAGGCGATGCGAGGCCGGATCGCCGTCGCCTTCCGCGATCGCGCCGCCAACCAGCCTGCGCGCCGCGCGGAGCGTCGGTCGCTCGTACGAGCAGAAGAACTCCAGCACCTCGCTGGTCGTGAGGTCGGGAGCGCCGAGCAGTCTGCGTACGCCGTCGGTGATGCGGTCGAGGTTGCCGTCGGCGCGGCCCGTCGGCGGTCGGCGCGGATTTGCGCGTACCAACCCCCGGGGAAGATCGGCGAACTCGCCGGCTCGCTGCCAGCTTTTGCGCTGCGGATCGAAGACCATGTCGGGCACGATCTTGCCGCCGCACTCGTCGAGAGCGCGCCAGAAGGCTCCCTGCGTACTGGACTGCTCGTCGAGGGTCCGCGCGGCCTCCCCTGCGATGCGGGCGCGGCGCGAGAGGTAGGGCGAGGGAATTGTCGGGCGCGTCGGCAGCTGCGCACCGTTAGGTTCGACACACGCAAAGAACGCAAACTGCGGCCATAGAGCCCGGTCGAGAAGCCGTCGCGGCTCGGCATGGAGGTCGTCGAGCAGCGCCTGTACGTGCGCGGGATCAAGCTCCTCCGGAACGAGGCGCGCTGGAATCACCTGATCGAACCACAAGTTGAGCAGCGTGAACACCGACGGGTACATGCTCACGGCGTCGATGTACGCGCACGGCACCGATTCGCCGACAATCCGTGCTTCCACGCGACCGCCGAAGTACGTAGTGGCGGCGATGCCCTGGTGCTCCTTGGAGAAGTCCGGTTGCACGATCGAGCGCGGCGCTACGCCGAATGCGCGAAGTACGCCTTCGCGAGGCTCGCGCCTGACTGCGCGTGCCACGGCGGCAGATCGATCGGGTGGCGATCGTACTCATGACCGGCCGCGAAGAGCAGCTCGCTGGTCTTTGCGACATCGTAGAGACAGCCGGCGACGTTTTCCTCGGTGATCGTCCCGTCGTGCTCGCCGGGGCGCTCTGTGAATTCGACGCTGAACGCAGCACACGCGAGCGGCAGCGAATACGTTTGGTCCGTCAGCGTGTGCGTCAGCGTCGCGAGGTCGAGGACGTTTGCGCGGCCCATGTCGTAGCGGACGTGGTGACGATCGTCGCGCCGGATCCGGACGAACGGCCGCTCCACGATCCGCGATTGCAGGGCGCCGTCGGAGCCAACGAGCGGTTTGCCGTGCCGGTCTTTCCACGTCTCGAACGAGCGGATGAACTCGAAGCCGTTGATGAACCGCGCGCCGCGCCTCGCGGTGGCCACGGCCGGCCGCCAGGTGCTCGCGAGGCGCGAGAGGTCGTAACTCGCGTTGAAAAAGACGAAGGTGCCGCCGGTACGGCGCATCCGCCAGATGTGCGAGCTAAAAACGTTGGCCAGAAAATACAACCTCACGCCGAGCTTCCGGCAGACCGCGCGCAGCTGGGCAAAGCCTTCTGGATCGGTGCTCGGAAGGTCGTCGCGGCAGAAGACCGCGCGCTCGATGCACTTGCCGCGCTTGTAGCGCTCGTAGGCGCCGAAGGTGAGCCGGTGCTGTACCGTCTCGGTGTCGATCACGAAAAACTCGCCGTCGAACCAGGATCGTGGCCTCGTGCGCGGCTCCCACCGGGCAGCGGCGCCGCCGCGCCGCGGCAGCTGCGGCTCGGCGTAGCCGCGGACGAAGATCTCCTCGCAGATCGACGACGAAGCAATCTCGGGAACGACCGGATCGTACTCTACTCCATCCGGGTTCGTAATGATCTCGGGTCGGCTCATTTGGGAGCCTCAGCTTCGCGCTGGTTCACGTAGTCCGCAATCGCGTAAATCAGATCGCCTATGCCGTAGAGCAGCTCGGCCATCTTGCCGGTCGTCACGCCTCTGCGCATCCGCTGCATTGCGCTGACGATCCGATGCCAGTTCGGCGTTAGGTCGAGCACGATCTTCCAGCGCCGGCCGCCGGGGTGATGCTGCTCGGGGCCTTTGCGGCCGCCCGCGGCCGCGGCATGGTCGGCGCACCGGATCTGCGCCAGGTCGGCGTCGAGCACGAGGGTATCGGTCGCGCCGCAGTCCTCACACGCCGACGCGGCCGGCAGCAGCGCCGCGCGCCGTTTACGTTCGGCCGCCAGCGCATGTCTCACGCCACCTTCGTATACTCATGGCGGTCGCGATAGAATGAGAGGCCGAAGAGGTACTCATCGCTATGCGCGTAGATGAGGTTGAGCTCGGTGACGAATGGAAGACGCTTGCCGCTGATCTCGTCAAAAATTGAGTCGCCTTCGAATTGCTCAAAGGACGCCGGAAGATTTGAGAGGAGCCGATCGACGCTACTCCAGTATTTGCCGACTTTTGAGCGATCGTCGCGCGACGGTGGCCACACCCCGACGACGCCCTTCTCACGCGTGAGAAACGGAATCGCCTTGCCGCTTGCCGCGGCGGCCTGAATTGGGGGCGGGGAAGCCTGCCGGGCGCGCCGCGCCGCCCATCCTTTCTTTGCGGCTGCGCTGCGCTTCTGTTTAGCCGCGCTCATGCGAGCAGAGCCGGTGCGGGCTGCCTGCGCGATCGCGTTGAGCGCCTTGGTGAGCTGCCCCTTCGCGGCGGAGATCTGACGCGCAAGCTTGTTAAGTGCTCGCGTCTTAGCCGCTTTCTTGCCTCGTGTGCGAGGTCGTGTGCGCGCGACTGCATCGCGCGAGGCTTCGAGGTCCGCGAGCCGTGCGAGTGCGTGCCGACGGCCCGTATGCGGCGAAAGCTTACGCGCAGCCATAGGATGCGACCCCGCGGTCGATGGCGCGTAGTACGGCTAGGAAATGGACCGTGATCGTAGAATCGTTGAAAACTGGAACACCAACACCGATTCCACGACCCGCGTTGCCGCGCGGGTCTTTCGCTTTCATCTACATCGCACCGTCCGGTGGCGGAAGTCGGCGCCCTAACAGCCACACGCCGCCGAAGATCAAGATGACGATGCCGCCAAAGACGCACCATTGGGTAACGGTGAGCGGCTCGGTATCGGACGCGTCGGTCGAGCCGACGGCTTCGAGCTCTCGCGATATCGCGCGAACGGAAAAATCGGAGCAGTTTGCTCGCCGTGCGATCTCGCGGTAGCTGAGGGATCCATCAGCTAAGAGCTCGCTGACGAGATCTCGATCAACGCGTTTCACTGAGGGCCTCGCGCGTGCGCAACGCGTCGTGCACGATCTCGAAAACGTCGGCGGTCAGTACCTCGGGGTCGTAGCCGAAAGCGGCCTCCAAACGCTCGGCGGCGCCCTCGCCGGGACGCTGTAGGCCCCGCTCGACCAGCGTAAAGTCGGTCAGGAGCATCCGGACGAGCCGGGCGGCCTCGGCTTTTGAGAGGCCGCGGCGGAGGCGCAGAAGCTCTAAGAAAGTCATGGCCTGAGCTTACCAGGGCCTGGCCTACGCTTTCCGAATCGCTGCAATAGTGGAGAATGTAAAAGAACAGCTCACGACGGCGGAAGTGCTCGATCGGTTCCGTCGGCTCGGGCTCTGCGTGACCGAGAAGCAGATCGCCAATGACACCGTCGATCGCTTCTTGCCGCCGCGCCCTCTCGGGCAGGCGCGGGAAGGGCGCGGGCGCACCGGCCTGTGGGAACCGTGGATGGTCCGCCGGGCTGAACGTCTCTACCGTCTACGTCGCCGCAAAGGCGCCGATGGGCAGCCGATGGTCTACGGCGACACGCTACGGATTCTATTGTTCATTCGAGACGGGTGGGGCTGGTCGACCGGCATTCGCGATCTGTGTCTTCAGGGACTTGAAAAGGGTCGCACGGCGACGCTCGCGCCGGCTCGACGATATATGCGGGGGCCCGCCGATCGCGAAAAAGTCGAATTCGCGCTTGACGCGCACGACGTTGATCTGATTCCGGCTGAACGTTACGCCGTCGGCATGGCGGCCTTTGGGCAACCGCTGGAAGGCGGCTCGCTCAAGGGATTGTTTCGAGCCGCGCAAGTCTTTGGGCTGGTCGATTTTCCACCCGAGTTCGTAAAGCTCTTCGAGCCTCTAGGGGTTCGCGATTCCGTCGACTTGGCGAGCAAACTTGCTGCTCCGCTTGTGCGCGGCCAGGCCGCCTTGAAAGCGCTGTTGGAAAATTTCAGCGATCGCGACGCCGGATGCCGCACGCCGCAGTTCATCGCATTCATCACGCGCATACGTCGCGCGCTTCATCGCATGGCGATTACCGAAGGCCAGCCGGGCCATCCCAGCAATCCATTGACTTTCTTCGGCCGAACGCAACGAGAGCTCGAACGCGAGTTTCGCGCGCAGAAAATGCCCCAGCGAGTCACGCCGGCACAGATGCTCGCGATGCTGATCGGTTTTTCGATCCTTGCCAACTATCTTTTGGACATCGGTGAGCGCATCGCGCGATTTGCATTGAATGTTGCGCGGCGAGTCTTCGGCTGGAAATTACCAACAGAAGAAAGTCAGATCGCTCCCTTCGCATTCAACGTCGTGCAACACGTCTATGGCGTTCCGATTATGGAGCAATTTAAAACGAAATAAACGCTCACAGGTGCCCCCGGCCCGCGCGAACGAGCCGGGAGCGTCGCATCAGGAGGATCAAGCTCCCAATGCAAGCGAGAAGTTTACGCTCCCATATCCCGATCTGCAAGTCCGCGCTGGCGTGCTCGTTGCCGACGGCTACGGGATCAGCTTGCGCGTGCTCTACGGCAAGCTGCGCGTGGAGGACGGGATCGGCGCGCACCGCCGCTGCCTCGCACTCGACCGCGCGGGCTCCGGCCTCGAACGCCTCGTGCTGCTCGGCAAGACCGGCACGCTTACCTTAGAGAGCCTCGCATGGCTGCGGGGGATCGGCGCAGGCCTCGTCCACCTCAGCGCCGACGGCCAAGTGCTCACACATTCGGTGCCCTTCGGGTACGACGGCCACCCGATCCGCCGCTCGCAGGCGCTCGCCGTCGCGAACGGTCTCGATCATCGACCTCGCACAAGACTGATTGCGCGTAAGCTTGACGGCCAACGCGCGAACCTCGTGCGGTTGCGAGTCGCCGAACTCCGTGGGTTCGACGCCATGCGCAAGTCGTTCGATACCGCGAGGACAATCGACGAGGTCCGCTTGTGCGAGGCGAAAGCGGCGGCCGTCTATTGGAATGCGTGGTCAAATGTGCCGATCCGTCTCCGGGGTCGTGATCTGTCTCGTGTACCGGTTACATGGACTCGGTACGAATCCCGAAAGTCCACGCTCACGGGGGCACCTCGCGCGGCGACCAATCCCGTGAACGCGCTCTTGAACTACGTCTATAGTCTCCTGGAATCGGAGTCCCGCCTCGCGCTCTTGAGCGCCGGTCTCGATCCCACGCTCGGCGTTCTCCACGCCGATCAGCGCAACCGCGACTCGTTCGCCCTTGATGCGTTGGAGCCGATCCGCCCCGCGGTCGATGCCTTCGTCCTCGACCTCTTGGAAGAGCGCGTACTGACCTCGCGCGATTTCGTCGAGTTACCCAACGGGGTCTGCCGCGTACGGGCGCCGCTCACGCACGACCTCGCACTGACGCTGCCGCGCTGGCGGCAGCTGATGGCGCCGATCGTCTCGCACCTCGCGCAAGCGTTCCGCAGCGCGATTGGAAGAACGGCAACGCCGACCGAGGCGGCACCTCGCACGACCTCGCGGATCACGTCGAAGCCGGTGCCGATCACGTCGCCGCTGATCGCCACACCTCGCAAACAGCGGCAGCGAAGGCCGTACGCGAGCAAGGCTTGGAGCACGCCGCGCCCGGAGAGCCTCGCGCTTATTCCTGCGGCATGCGCCCGTTGCGGGAAGCCGGTCGTGAAGCGACGCCGTCGCCACTGCGAGGCCTGCATGCCCGAAGCTCGCCGCGAGCACGGCCTACGCGCGATCGAGCGCGCCCGCGAGACACTTCGCCGCCAAGCGGTCTCGGGGCAAGACCCTCGCAGCGACGCCGAGACGAACTGTAAGCGCGGCGCGGCGATCGCCGAGCAACGCCGGCGCAATCGCCGATGGAAACGCGAGCATCCCGAGGGTGCCGGCCACGATCGCGCGTGGTTCTCGCGCGAGGTCATGCCGAGGCTCGACGACGTGCCGCTCCGCGCGATCGCTCGGGTCACGGGCCTATCGCTCGCGGCCTGCTCTCGTTATCGCGCTGGCACGCGGGTGCCGCACCCGCGACATTGGGAAGCGCTGCTCGATCTCGTCGATGGAGAAGGCTTGCAGCGCGACGGCGAACTAGCTTAGACAGAAATGAACGAACTCTGGTCTTGGCTACGGTCGCTTTTCAATACCTGGGCAAAGATTGTTACGGGCGGAATCGTGCCGGCGGCGCTCTTGCTGGCAACTATCATCTTTCCCGCGGTACCACGGTGGCTTGTCGCCGCATGGCTGCTGGTAGCAATTCTCGTCGCCTCGTTCTATTCATGGCGGGCCGAAAGGCGCGTTAGGCTGCAGGCGGAAGCAGCGTCTGCACAAAGGCGCGCGCTTATAGAATCAACACGTTCCCTGCTGATGACGCTAAGGCAACGTTTGAGCGATATGCGGGCCGAGCTAGATCAGCACCACGGAACGAGTACCCCGTCGAATAACGCGGCAGGAATCGAGCAAATACTCACAGCGCTTTTCGACCCGGCACGCACGGCCGCTGTTGCCGACTCAGGACTGGAAGCGCGCATACATGATCAGGCTGTTCGTACTGCGGCGATGCTCTCGTCGCATAGGTGGGATTTTAACCCTAGCCGCCCTGCGGGGTTTTTCCACGACGGCGTCTCGCAGATCACGGCACTACAGTCGCAGATTTACGATTTGTACGAGCAGCTCGGGAAGAAGCAGCCGAGTAATCGGAATGGAGCCGCATCCCCCCGCAGTAACTGACGCGCAAACCCTTCAGGTCGCGCGGGAAACGATGATCGCGACTTGGGCGCTTTTGGGGGCAGCCGCCGGGTCTATTTTCGTCGCACTTTGGCACTCGGTCGATTTATCTCAAATCAAGTTTTAAACAGCACGCTGGAATATTTCGACAAATTTACGGTGGTTCTACATGAAGTTAATGATAGCAAATCGGTGTCAATCCATACCGCGCTGAGCACAGTGGGCGCGTATTTCGTTAGCCCGGCTGCCATACTCGCCTACAAGGGCGTAGCGGATGCATATAGGCCCTAGATCGCGCACCGGCTCGGCTCGCCGGCGGGGGCTCGGCTGCGCTGAGCCGAAACGATGCTAGGCTACGTGGCGTTCACGGAGCGAGGAGCAAGGCAGATGAGAAGATTGGGTCTTGGCCGCTATGCGCTTAGCAGCTGCGTTGCTGCCGCATTGCTCGCAGGGTGCGGCGGATCGCAGCCGCCATGGCGCGCCGGGCGCTATGCCGCAAACCTCCGCGGTCGCGACGAACGCCGATCGCGCTCGTTCGTGGATGCTGTCGGAAGCCAAGAGCGGAGATCTTCTTTACGTGACCCACGAGTACGCTACGGACATTTCCGTTTATTGATACCCGGAAACGGTGCTCTCGTAGGACTCTTTCGAACCCTGAATACGCAAATGGTGACTGCGTCGACAACGCTGGCAATGTTTTTGTTGTGAATTTTGGCACGTCTTCAGGCGGGGGCGGCGACGTCGTCGAGTATGCACACGGTGGAACTACTCCGATAAAGACCTTAACCTACCCCAACGCGTATCTCAATGGCTGCGCTGTTAACCCGACCACCGGTAACCTCGCTGTTACAGACTACCGTCCAAGCAATGGTAACAGAGGAAAAGGTGGCGTGCTGATTTACCCCAGCGCCTCGGGCACACCGACCAAGTACGTTGACCCAGGCATGGCTGACTACGGCTACTGCGCCTACGACAGTGCTGGGAACCTATACCTGGACGGCTTTAGTGTCCCGAAGCGGCGATTTCAATTAGCGGAGCTGCCCAAAGGGAAGAAGACGTTTACGAATATCAAGCTCAGCGAGCGTCTGAGAACGAGCTCAGCGTTGGGGGCGTTCAGAGTGGGAGAGGAGACGTACGTAGTGATCGGAAATGGGCGCTTTGCCTTTGGCGACCATGTCCACATCCAGATCTATCGAATCGACGTTACCGGTTCGACCGGTAAATCGGCAAGGACGACATCGCTAAAGCGCGCGCATTCACTTCGTGATTTTCAGTTTTGGATACAGGGCAGCACCATTATCTCACCATACGGCAGCCGCGGCGCTGGCGGTGGCGACCATAAGATGGATTTTGGACCTACCGAGGCAACCTTACGGAATATCAGAGACCGCGAAGGCCCCTGGGCCGTGACCGGTAGCCTCACGACCCACTGACTCCCAACGCGCTGCGTCGCTTTCGAGCAGCGAGTCAATGTACCTTTCGATGCACCGACCGCGGACAACGCATTGCCGAACATCGCCAAAAAAGCCTTACCCCATATGGCGTTTTTGACGCGCGGCGCTTTTTGCAAACGGCGCTGCAAACTTTGCACGAGATGCTGCGCCGCGCCGCCCCGATCACCGAGAGCTAAAAAAGCCTGATTTTACAGGCTTTTTCCGGCATGCCCGGCGGCGAAACAGATCGCGCGCGAGGGTGGCCGGTTTTGACCCCCTTCCCTATGCCCGGCCGCCGCATAGCGGGAAAGGAGTTGGCGGGGCCAAAACGGACCCCCCTGCGCCGCTGCGCAGAAGCCGCCGCGATCTGAACCGCGAGACTGCGAGCACGCTGCGAGGCGTAGTTGCTCCGCTGCGAGGCGCTCGCCATCGGCGCCGGGCTGTGCAGCTGCGAGGTTCTAGGCTAAGCCACGACGGCTAGCGCGATGGCGGCGCTGGTGGGGCGGGGCGCGGCGGGGGCTACGGTAGCACCGGTGGATAATAGGCCAGCCCCTGGGGATAGAAGACGCTGTTGATAATCATCCTAGAAGATGCCTTTACGGAATGCGGCGGATATTCAAGGATTGCGAACGGATTCGAATCTGTGTACTGAGGCCAAACCGCGACGTAAAGCCAGCCGTTCGTTCCGACTACCACAATTGACGGATGATAAAACTCATAGGTTATGGTCCGGTACGGCTTACTCCGGCCGGCTCTATACTCTTCGACATTGCCTGGTGATTTGGAGCCCGATGCGTAAGAATGTAACGTAAAGGGTAGCGTGAGCGTCACGGCGATGCCCACAGGATATATTACGCCCTCAGTGATGATTCTCGTTGGAGTTTTCCTTCCTGGCCCATAGACGACAACGTCAGCCGAACCCGAGACCGGGCGATTTGCGACGTAGAGGTTTCCGGAATGATCGATTGCGATCCCGACGGGGTAGTCCAAACCGTTGGTGATCACCGTGTGTGGTTTCTTCGAACCATGGAGGTACTCGGTAACGTTTGAACTGCCGATATTTGTAACCCAAAGGTTCCCATGGGCGTCTATGCGCAATAGGCTGCGTCGATTACCCCATCCCTAACGAACGTGGACGCCTTAGTCTCGCCCAGGGGATATTCGGAGATCCAACCTCCATTGCTCGCCGGCTGATTCGTCACGTAGAGCTACCCTGGCTGTCTATGCAATCGCCAGCTTGGGAAGTCTAGGCCGTCTGATATCGTTGCGACTGGAGATGGATCCTCCGCGTTTGCATGATAAACGGTTACATTGTTGTTCGAGTAATTCGTAACGTAGAGCAGCGGTCTGGTGGCCTTGTACGCTGGTTTTTCCGGCGCCATCCACGATGTGCCACGCGCGGCGTGCGTCGCAAGCGCACTAGTTTGCGGCATCGCGCCCGGCGCGCCGATCGGCGGCTGCGATCCGCCGCAGCCTGAGAGAGATGCCGCGGCTACGCCAATGCTTAGAGCGTAGCCCAAGCCTCAACTCCTCCCCGAATTGTCATCGTGCGCCGGATGGCGGGGCGGAAATGGTCAGACCCCACAGTCGATTATAGGTTTCAGCTTCAACCGTGAATGTTTTCGAAGGCGAGCCGCCCGCCGGATATGCCCAGAAGCCTACGCTTTGACCTCTTTTTAGGTAGGGCGCGAGCAGAGTGTTGCCCTGAATCGAGACTTGACCAACGTGGTAGTTCCGGCCTTCAGTTTTTAGCGTCGTCGTGCCAACGATAGTGGCGTTGCTTCCCTTAATGCTCAGCCGATACACCACAAACTCGAAGTCATTGCTGTGTTGCGCCTTGGTCTTCGGGATCGAAGACACGGTCACATAGTGTCCATCCCACTGCACGGACGGATAAAAAACGCCAGAGCCCCAGAAAAGCCGCGTCTTAGCTTGATTTCCTTAAGGGAGTTGCTTCCTTTTGCCAAACCAACTAAGACGGGTTTTGGCGGATCGGACGCACTCAGCGTAGCCGAAATGAATAGGTTCCCTTCGTCATCGTATCCGCAGAAATAGTACGTCCTGAAACTCTGACTGACGTAAATCTTTGGTGTTCCGGTTTCGGAGGGGTATACGGCTATGTCGCCCACGTCGTCTGGATTATTGGAGTCCTCAAGTTCGCTACGGCGAGATTCCCGCTAGTTGGATCGATAGCACACCCAAACGCTATGCCGCGATCGGCGAACGTAGCAATTGGAGTTGTGCCGCCATGCGAGTACTCAAAGATTGTGCTAGACAGGACCGAGGCACTGATTTCCTCCGTAAACACGTTTCCTTGGTCGTCGCTACATAGGCCACCGTAGCCCATCTTGCCGGAGAGAGTACCGACGCTTTGAGTACCAGGGTAGGTGTAAATAAACATATTTCCCGAGTTTGACACGTAGAGAAGGTCGCCGCCGGACGCATCAGCGTCGTGATGCCCTGCCATCGCGCGGGTTTGCGGCATGGCCCCGGGCGCTGCTCGGCCGCTGCCCTCCGCCGCACCCTGCGAGCAATGCCGCCGCGGCGCCGATGCTAAGCGTGCAACGAGACAAGGTTCCCATGTGCAATGCCTCCACGAAGCTGAACGGACTGGCGGTTAGGAATGTTCGTCGCGGCGGCCCTTACTCCCAGTGCAGCGGGCAGGCTGCGAGGGTCTTAGCCGCTTCGGCTTAGGGCTTGAATCAGCTTCGCCTTGGTGCTCTTGTATAAATCCCGGCCGGACCGTGCAGCGTAGATCGTGGCCCGCAGACGCCTTGCTCCAGCAGCTTGGGAACCGGGGTCGATAGCAGCAGCGGCAGCCACTTAGTTTCCCACTCGTCGCGCCGCGGATCGGGATATTCGGTGTAAGCGTCGCGGCGTCCGGGAGCCGCCCTCCTCGACCTCTTCGAGCTTGTTCGACTCTTTGCCGATGAATGCGGCGCGATTCGATCGCCACATGGCGCCGGAGCAGAAGTCCGACGCTTTGCTTGCCGCACGGCGCGCCGCTGGCGTCGGCGCACTTGGCCTCTTCGTGGAACTCGTACTCTTCGAGCACGTCACCGTAGCTCTTGACGCGCGCGATCTGCCGCGTCGGGTCGGAAGCGTCGTGCTGATCCGATAACGTGCTCCCTTCGTTGAATACTGATCGATCCACGGCAGGCGCTCCCATTTGCGCGGATCGGTCTCGTACGGCGCGATAAGGTGGAAGCGTTCGGGATTCACGCCGACCGGATGGCCGAGCGGCAGCACGTGGCAGCTGAGGATGAAGTTGAACGGCTTGATCTGCTGCGCGTAGGGCTTCCCGGCGTTGAGCGCCTTGAGCGGTTTCATCACCTCGGGGCTGCTCACGGTCGTGCGCCCAACCGCGACGCGCTTTGCAAACGGCAGCGGCGTCGTGGGAAGGTCGAGCGATCGGCGCACGATCCCAAGCCACGCCTGCGCGATCCAGCTGCGATCGTCGCTCTCGGGATCGGTCGGGATTCATCAGATGGCCGAGACCATGCTCGGACCAGCGATCCTCACCCTTCTCGCCGTTGTTGACGCCGCGGCGCAACAGCGCCGGCTCGCCGTTGCGATCGCGCAGGAAGAGTGCGTAGCGCTTGGCGGAAATCGCCAGGCACCACAGCTGCCGCTGCTTCTTGGTCTTCGGGTCGAAGTTGTCGTCTTCGATCTTGAGGATCGAGTCTTCGACAGCCGTCGCGATCGTACGGGTTCAAACGCCCGAAGAGCCGCACGATCTGCGCGCACTTGTTTCCACGATAAGGCGCGCACGGCTTCGCGTCCATCCGTCGTGCGATAAGGACCGCCCGGGCATGGAACCAGGCCGCCGTGCTCGGACGCGACGACCGCCATCGAATCGGTGTCTTCCATCGCGTACGTGCCGCCGCGATCGGTGACAAGCCGCTCCAGCAGCGCAAGCAAAAGATGCCCGCCGCCCGTAATCAGCGCGGCCAGCGGCGGAAAGCAGAACTCGCCCGGCGATTCGGGATGCCGCACGCGGCAGGGGTACGGCTCGCATCGATCCCGTAACACTCGAAGTCAACCTTGGCTTTGCTCTCTTGCCGATCCATCTGCGCCCAGATGCCGTAGCTCGTCGCCGATCCGAACGTCTTGAGCGAGCGCTTGAGCCGATCGCGCTCGGCCTCGCTCAGTTCCTTGCGCTTCGGCAGGCGCATGCGCTCCTCGATGACCGACTTTGAAGAAGTCCTGCGTGCGCGGATCGATGGGCACTTGCCCGCGGAACCTGACCGGCTTTGAGTCCGTCCATCGTGCCGATCGGCTCGATCTTGAACGCCTCGATAATGCGCGGCTGTTTTCCGGTCAGGAGCACCGACGCGACGAGATCGGGCCACGAATACCACAGCGCATCGTCTGGATCGTCCGTGCTCGCATGGGCGTAGTTGACGCCGATCTGCCAGTCGTTGCCGCCGTACTTGGCGCGCAGCGGTAAGATATCGCCATCGGGGATAATGCGCGCGTAGCCGGCGAGGCGCTTCCAGTTGGCGGGATCGAGCACCCAGTCGGGCGTGACCTCGGCCAAGAGCGCTGCGAGCTCCTCGCGCGCATCCTCCACGACGCGAATCTCGCGCGCAGTCACGAAGCGCCAGAGACCCATCAAGACGTTCACCGTGCTGTATTGCGAGAGGAAGTCAACGTAGCAACCGGGCACGGCGACCTTGCGGATGTGCGCGCTCGCACGGCCGCCGAAGAAGGCCGACTCGCTGTTCCCGAGATACCGTTTCGGAAAGTCGGGCATGCGTTTGAGGATCGGCGTGATCCCCATGGCTCGCAGGTACGCCTTGCCGATCGAGGCCGGCGAGTAGGCCTTGGTGACTTGCAGCGGGATCGGGTGCAGCGCGTATTCATCTAAGAGCTTGCGCGTGAGCTCGCAGGTCGCGAGCACGTCGCGCCGGTTATAGCTGATGTACTTCGGCGTAACGATGCCGTGGCGCTTGACCTTCTGCTTGCCGTGCTCGACGCCGAAGAGCTCGCAGGCGTCCTCAAGGCTCAGGCCGCGGTCGGTCAGCGCAAATGCGAGCGTGCGCGCGTCCAAGAATGTGGCCGCGAAAGGCGTAATGCTTCTCCGGCTGGCCGGTGGTGGAACCCTCGGGGATGCGGTCTTCCTCGTCCTGATCGATGCCGCCGGTAAACTGCTTGAGCGCGCGTTTACTGTCGATCTGCTTGATCGCGATGCCGATGCGGAACGGGTGCGCTCGCACCTGGCCCTCGCGATCGCGATAGTTGAAGAGCTTGAGCGAGAAGCCGCCGAGATACCGGCCGCGAGCATTGCCGAAGTCGTACGCGAGGCGGCTCGCATCAAAAGGAAAGTTGAACGCGACGACCAGCGCGCGGCCTTGGTACGCCATCGGTAAAAGAGTGTGAGGAAGTCGGCGAGCGAGCGCGACTGGATGCACGGAATTCGCGCTCGGTTTCCGCTCGGATCGGTGTCGGCCTCATGCGTGCGCGACGTAGCGGGCCACGACGGCCTTTTCGCGCGTTTCAGATCGGCGCGGTAGAAAAGGCCCTCTTCGAGGCAGCGATCATCGACGGCGAAGCGATAGCTGCCGAAGGTGAGCGCTTGCGCTGGGTCGGTGCGGCTTTCGCAATCGAACGTGAGGGTCGCGTCGGGAGTCGGCGGCGTTTCGCGCTGGCGTCCGGAGCCCAGCCTTTGAGATCGGGATAGACGCGAACCGCGATCGGCAGTTCGCCGATCGGCGCTCAGCTTTTCGGTCGGTCTTGCGGCCGCTTTCTCGCGAGGCGCCTCGCACCACCATTGCGCTCCGTATTTCCGCCGCATGCGCGCGCTCAACTGCTCCAGCCGTTCGGCTTCTTTGAGGCAGTCGCCGAGCATGTACTCGAAGATGTTGTAGAGCCCGCGGAACCGCGCGCGCCGAGGCGAGGAACGGGTCGCCGTCAGGGTTCTGGAGCGTCTCGGGCGGCCACTGGTACTGCGCCACGCTAAGCACCGCCCGGTGGTCGTTGACCGGGACGCGGACGGTCAGGTCGGCGTTGTGCTGGCCGAAGGGGTGGTCGTCCTCGCACGGGCGCGGCCGTGCGCGATCCGGTCGCAGGCATAGCAGCACGGCGGCACGCGGCCGGAGATCAGCGCGAACGGCCGGCGACTCGCCGCAGGCGCAGACGGCGCCGACGGCCGCACGGCGCTGCGCGCGGGTCGTGCGCCGCCAGGCAGCGGCCGGATCGCGCTCGCGCATCAGCCGCGCTTCGCGTAGATGCTTTCAAAGGAAAGGATTCCGAGGTCGCCTTGGCGTTCGAGCTCGTCCGGATCGGTAAGGAACGGAATCTCTCGGCCCGACGCATCGAGAATCTTCGTCTTGCGAGCGCGCGCAGCTGAGTATCGTCGCCGGTCGCAATGAAATTCGCCCTGCGCCGCAGCGCGTTTCGCGAGAGGGCCGATGACTTGCGCGAGCCGCGGACGGCCGACTTCGATCCGGCCGCCGTGAACCGGCACGACCAGCGACGGAACAGATCGTCGCTGCGCTTCGCTGCGTAATGGCCGCTCTCGGTCTTGCGCAGCGCCGGGCCGCCGAGTCGCAGGACCGTCTTCGGCGCGATGCCGTACTCGGCCGCCGCGCTCTTGAGCGATACGCCTTCGCGCATGCGCGTGACGACGTGCGCGGCGTTCTCGAGCGCGAGCTGCGAGCGGCGCGGCAGCTTGTCGAACTGCGCGAGGTTCTTGGCGCGGCGAGCGTTGACCGCCGCGGCGGCGCTTTGGTATCTTTGCCATAGTTCAAGTACCAAGGAAGGGCCGAGGCGGGCAGGTCTCGGCCCTTAGCCGTTAGCGGTCTCCATCCGCGAGGTAGTACGCATTGCCAGAACGACGCAGCCGTTTGTTCGTGATCGTGCCGCCGCGTTCGAGGTGCGCTTGGGCCATTTGCGAGTTCTTCGTCGCGTTTGGGATTGCAGCCGAGCGTGAGAATTTCGCGGTCGCGATCGGCCGCTTTGACTGTCAGCGCCCAGCGGTCTTTGCCGTCGTAGCCGCGGCCGGCCTCGCGCGCGATCGCGAGCACGTCGAACGTGAGACCTTTGCTCGCGTATTCGGCGTTGTCCGCGTACGCGCGTCCGGAACCGAAGGAGAAATTCTCGGCAGTCTCCGGGAGACGGTGCTTTTCCACGCGTGGATTTGAGCTTACTGGGGGTATTGCGCTTCATCGTCGTTTCCTTTCAGTTGACGAACTATGGAGGAGACCGGGTGGAAAGTCTGGATACTCCGGCGGGGGTGCCCAGCGCGCACCGGCCCAGATCGCGAACCCGAGCGCGAGCACGATGCAGCCGAAGACGAGCCAGCCGGTCGTCGCGGAGACTTCCGCGACCGGAGTCTCCGACGGTCGAGAGTGGCGCCGCTTCATAGGACGCGGGTCCGCGTAGACCTGACGTGCGATTTTCTGATCAGCCAGTCGCTTACGCCCAGTTCCCGCGACAGCGACCGGTATGAGCGTGTCTCGTCTTGCAGCGCCTCCTCGATGCGGGCGAACTCGGCGGGCGTCACGAGCGCCCTCTCTTGCTTGCGACGCAGCCGCGGACGCGGCAGCTCGCGCTGCACCAGCGCGCTTTGACCTTGGAACGGCGCGCTGCGATCACGCGATGAGGTGGGATGGGCTTACCGCAATACTGGCAGTGGGGTGCTGAGGCGTTAAAAGAAGGGTCGTAACGCGTTAATGGCTGCATCTCCGGTATCTCCGTCGGGATCGCGGAGCGCTCGGCCGTGGAAGGCCGCCAATCGGCGCAGCCGGAGTTAGCGCGCGGCATGCCGCCGGGCGCGAGGGGCGAGCGTCCACTCACGTCTTGCTCTCGATCCGCTCGCGTACCGGCTCGAACAGTCGGGCCGGATCCGTAAACGAGCGCGCTAGCTGAAAAAGTTGAGCGTCAGAAGGGCTCATGCGGCCCGACTCTAAAAAACCGTACGTCGATTCGCCGATGCCGAGTCGCACTGCAGCTTCGCGTTGCGTGAGGCCGGCTTGCATCCTCCACAGTTTTAGGCGTAACATAGCTCGTAGCATAGCCAAACCCTTAGGGCGCTGCAGAACCTTGCGCCAAAACACCCCGAGTCGAGAACGTGATACGCGCAACAGAGAAGAGCAGCCAGAGCGAGCTTCGCACGACGGGCGAAGTTCTCGACCGCCTGCAGCGCCTCGGTCTCTACGTGACGTCCACAATGATCGCGGACGACACTCGCGAGCACTACTTGCCCGAGCGGGAGACGGTGCATCTCGGGCGTGATGGTGCGAGCGGGATGTGGGAGCCATGGATGCAACGCCGAGCGGAACGCCTTTATCGATTGCGCGCCCTCGATCGGCGAACGCGCCGCGGGCCATCTGGGAACGTGCTCCGCTTGCTGCTGCTTTTAGATGACGCTTGGGGCTGGGAGCACGTCAAAAAGACCTGCATCGACGGTTACGGCATTTTTGTACGCGGCTCCGCGCGAGGTGTCGCCAATCGGCTGCGTGGACGACCGCTCACGCTGGAAGGTCTCCAAAATGCTGCGTATGAGATCGCCGAGGATCAGTATCGGCCGCAAGAGCCGAATCAGGCGCAGATCGACCGTGTGAAGATGACGATCGGCTTGCTCAAGTTCGGCACGGCGCCCGATGGCAAGATGGGCACGATCGAGGGCTTCATGGACGATATGACGCCCCCGGGTACCGACCCTGAGGAAAATTCGCGAGTATAAGGCGCTCGCACCGTTTGGGTGGACGCTTATGAATGCGCCCGAGAGCGAGGCTCTCGAAATTCTCGAAGGCAACGTGAGCGATGTGCTCGTCCAGCGTACCGTGCGAAAACTGCGCGATTTAATCTGGCTTGTACGATCCGGATGGCGCCGAAAGTTTCCCCAGCGGGAGAACGGCAAACGCTTTCCAACCAACCCGCTCACGTTCTTCGGATTCGCCTCTCACGTCCGCTTTAGCGAGGCCTTTCGCCACGCACCGATCCGCTGTACGCCCGCGCAGATGCTCGGTGGGCATGTCGCCCACATGCTCGTCATCCTTCATGGCGAAGAGCAGATGGGAAAGCTAAACGAATTCTTGAGCCGGCAGCTAGCACTTTGGCTGCTCTCGGACGACTGCACGCAATGGCTTCAACTGATGGAGCGCGAAATACAGGAGGGTAGTAACTAAAGGGTGCCCCCGGCCCGTTAGAGGCGGACCGGGGGCGTCGCGCCCGGAGGGTTGAGCTCCAGATGCAACAGCAGAACTTTACGCCCTTATATCCCCCGCTGCAAGTCCGTGCGGGCGTCTTGGTCGTGGACGGCTTCGGCATTGCGCTGCGCGTCCTGTACGGCAAGCTGCACGTCAACGACGGGCTCGGCAGGCAGCGCCGCGAGCTCGTGCTTGATCGCGCAGGCAGCGGCCTCGAACGCCTGGTCCTGATCGGCAAGGCTGGCTCGGTCACACTGGAGGCGCTCGCGTGGCTGCGAGCGATCGGGGCCGCGCTGGTGCAGATCGGCCGCGACGGCGAGGTGCTCGCACACTCCGTTCCCTACGGCTACGACGGCCACCCGATCCGCCGAGCCCAGGCGCTCGCAGTGACGAACGGGCTCGGCCTGGCGATCGCGCGCGACCTGATCGCGAGTAAGCTTGACGGCCAACGCCGCAATCTTGTGCAGCTGCGAGCTCCTGATCTGCGCGAGTTCGACGGGATGCGAGCGTCGCTCGCATCGGCCGATTCAATCGAGCGCGTGCGCGTGATCGAGGCCAATGCCGCGGCGCTGTACTTCTCGGCCTGGCGCGACGTGCGGATTCGTTTCCACGAACGAGACCTCGCACGAATCCCGGCGCGCTGGCTTCGGTGCGATTCGCGGGCCTCCGTGCTGACTGGCGCGCCGCGCGCGGCAACATCGCCGCTCAACGCCATGCGGAACTATCTTTTCGCGTGCTTGGAGTCGGAAGCGCGCCTCGCACTGCTCGCACACGGCTGCGATCCCACGATCGGCGTGCTCCATGCCGATCAGCGCAATCGAGATTCGTTCGCACTCGACGCTATGGAGCCGGTACGCCCGGACGTGGATGCCTTTCTGCTCGACCTGCTGGAAGATCGCGAGTTTACCGCGCGCGACTTCGGCGAGCTTCCGAACGGCATTTGCCGGATCGCCGCGCCGTTGACGCACGAACTCGCACTGACGCTGCCGCATTGGCGCGAATGCCTGCGGCCGATCGCGGCTAGCCTCGCGCAGGCGTTCCGCGGTGCGCTCGCAACAAGGGCGTATCGCCTCGCACGATCGTGGCTAAATCGGGAACAAGCGTGGGAGCCCGACCCAAAGCGCTCGCCGCTCGAAGCGACGCCTCGCAAGGCGTCACGGCCGCGGCCGTATGCGACCCGGAAATGGCGCACGCCGACTGTCGATGCGCGGCCGAGCACGCCGATCGCGTGCGCGATGTGTGGCGAGCCTGTGCTCAAGCGCAGGCGCCGGCACTGCGAGGCGTGCATGCCAAAAGCGCGCCGCGAGCATGGTCTCCGCGCGATCGCCACGGCGCGCGAGGCGCTCGCAGCACAAACTGCTGCGGGCAACGATCCGCGCCGCGGTGCCGCCGTGAACCGCGCGCGAGGCGAGGCGATCAGCGAGGGCCATCGCCGCAATCGCAGCTGGGCGCGCGAGCATCCGGGCCAGCGCGACGAAGCCTGGTTCAAGCGCGAGATCGCGCCAAAGCTCGACGCGTTCACACTCGCAGAGATCGCCGAGGCCACAGGACTGTCGCTCGCAGCCTGCTCGCGGATCCGCAGGGGTACGCAGGTGCCTCATCCACGGCATTGGGATGCCTTGGGCAAGCTCGTCGCCTCTTGACGCTTCGCTTCCGTGGGATAGTGCTGGCCCACCGCGAACGTTCTCAGCCGCCGATCGCAGGCTTCAGGGAGGTGCAGCAGAGATGAAGAGCTTAGGTTCTGGCCGCTATGCAGTAAGCATCAGCGTTGCCGCAACATTGCTCGCTGGGTGCGGCGGATCGCAGCCGTCGATCGGCGCGCCGGGAGCTGGCTCCGCCAGCCAGATACTAACCGTTCCCACTAGCTACAGTAGCACAGAGACCCCGCTCACTCGCGCGCCGCTTCCTGCGTTTTCTGCGGCTGATCGCGTGGCGGTTCCTCAGGCAACTCTGTTGCAACCGTCATCGCCCCAAGGCCTGAAGAGCATGGAGCTGCTATACATTACCGATTATGCCTCCAACTACGTGTACGTTTGGACGCTGCCTGGTCGCAAGCTTGTCGAAATCCTCAAAGGGCCTAGTGAACCATTAGGGGACTGCGTGGACAGCCACGGTGACGTATTTGTCGTTAGCGCTCAGTCGAGCACTGTTTGGGAGTACGAGCATGGGAGGCGCTTACCGACGCAAATTCTCAGCGTTAGCGGATACTTTCCAACCGACTGTTCTGTCGATTTAACTACCGGGAACCTTGCGGTTTCAAGTATTTGTTCGGCACCTAGCTGCAACGAAGGCAGTGTAGCCATATATAAGGATGCACGGGGTAAGCCGAGATATTATACTTCCGGGGTCCTCGATCAATATGACTTCTGCGGCTATGATGGCACTGGTAACCTATTTGTTGCTGGAGTGACTTCTGGATCGGGATCCTTCGGCTTAATCGAACTGAAGCCGGGTCAGAGTCGATTCAGGACTGTTTCACTAAATCAGCAGATTAAGTTCGCTGGTGGCGTAAAATGGGACGGCAGTTACCTAGCGATCGCGGATCAGGATGCCAGCACCGTTTATGAGTTCGCCATAACCGGCTCTAGAGGTACGCTGGTTGGGTCGACTCCGCTCGGTGGGGTAAAAGATATTGGCGATTTTTGGATCCGCAATGGCATTCTTTATGGGCCAGACATCAATAGCCACGACGTTGGGTTCTTCAGGTATCCTGCTGGAGGTTCCCCAAGGAGAACGTTGGTTGGATTCAACGCACCGTTTGCCGCAACGGTAAGCCCCGCGCAATAGCACGCTATCACCGTGTCACAAATGATCCCGAACCAAAGCCAATGCCTCGATCCTCCGCCGGAACTGGGCACCGTAGCGCCGAACGTTCTTAGCCGAGGGTCCGTTCAGCTTCGGGGGACATTCACGGGAAACTCGGCACGCTACGCGCTTGTCATTGGCGCTACTGCCGCATTGCTAGTAGGCTGCGGCGGGTCGCAGCCGCCGATCGGTGCGCCCAGTGCGGTGCCGCAAAGCCGCATCGCGGCGCGCGGCTACGCAGATTACAATGCCACAGGTTCGCTTCTGTATGTTACAAATATCGGTTACAACACTGTCACCGTCTACCATGCAGACGCGAAGGACCCAGCTCCAATTGCGACCATCTCAAATGGTCTCAACGCGCCGGCCGGTGATTGCATAGACGGCGACGGTACGCTCTACGTTACAAATCAGCCAGCCGGCGGTCCCGGCTGGGTATCGGAATACCCCCTCGGCAAGACTACGCCTTCGAAGGTCATTACCAAAGGTATAGATACGGCCGCCTATTGTGCGATCGATAGCAACGAAAGCCTTTGGGTTACCAACATCGGCGGGGCAAATGTCACAGAATATCTGTACGGCTCTAAGCGACCGCACACGGTTATTACCACGGGCGTACCTCACCCCGTAGGCGTCGCAATCGATCATTCCGGCAACTTGTACGTGGCCAACCGCCTTGTCTCGAGCAACGTCGTCGTCTATGTGCCCGGCAGTAAGACTCCATCGAGAACAATCACCGATGGGATAACCTCACCCGTTGCCATCGCAATCGATACAAGTGGCGTTCTCTACGTCGCAAATATTAAAGAAGCGAACGTCGAGGAATATTCGCCGGACGGCTACCATCCATTTAAGACGATTACCAAGGGACTTATCACTCCGGCTCCGGTAACCGTGAATAAGAAGCGCTGGCTGTACGTCGCGAATAACGAACAAGGCGTCGTTTTGGAATTTCGGCCTGGGTGGATCACCCCATCAAAGCGACAAGTCAGCAAAGGCATCGACGGCCCAAACGGGCTCGCGATATTCCCTGCGGTGCTGCCGTAGCGTCCGACATTCGCCCTCGCCCCCCCGCCCGCGAGGCCGCATCGCGCTAGCCAGCGTGGCTTAGCTTAGAGCCTCGCAGCTGCGCAGCCCGGCGCCGATCGCGAGCGCGCCTCGCAGCATAGCAGCTACGCCTCGCAGCGTGCTCGCAGTCTCGCAGTCTCAGATCGCAGTTGCGCGGGGTTAAGCGTTGCGCTTGGATCGCCAAGCGGCAGCCAGGGCTCGGCGGGCCGTTTTGGCGCCGCCCAACTCCTTTCCCGCGCCGCCGCATAGCGGGATAGATACCGTATTGCGCGTCAAGCGTAATTCGCATCAAAAGCGACGCCAGACCGAAGAATGCCGTAGGCGAGAACCAAGAGTTTGCGCATGACGGCGCCGATGATCAGCCGCTTGTTCTTGCCCGCCGCGGCTAGTCGATCGGCGAAAACCCGAAGGATAGGATTGAACCGAAGGGCGACGATCGCCGGCATGTAGAGCGTTTTGCGAAGACGCGAGTTACCAGTTTTGCAAAGGCGCGGGCGTCCATGAATGGAGGTGCCGGAACGTCGCTCTCGCGGCGAAAGTCCAGCGTACGCCGCAATGGCCTTTGCCGATTCGAATCGGTCGATCTGTGGAATCTCCGAAAGGATCGATCCAGCCGTCGCTTCGCCGATTCCGGGAATCGACGTCAAGAGATCGCGCTTGCGCCTGAGATCGGGATGATCGTCGAAATGTTTGCGGATCTGGCGCTCCACTTGAGCGATCTGCTCGTCCAGCGTGGCAATGACTTCTCGGATCGAGGCCGCGACGATCGCCGTATCTGACGACTGCGCGTAAACCGACTGCTGCGCCCGAGTCGTCTTAAGGTGCTCGTAATGGCGCATTAGAGCTTGTAGGGCACGGATTTCTGGCGCCGGCGGAACCCACGGCTCAGGGCTCTGGCTCTTACAGAAACGGGCGATGAGCGCGGCATCAACGGCGTCGGTCTTCGTGCGCAGCAACTCGCTTTGCGCGAACGCTTTGATGCGAGCGGGATTGATCACGCTGACACGGTAGCCGAGCCCGTGAAGGCAGAGTGCCAAATCTTCCCAATACGCACCGGTTGCTTCCATGCAAACGCGGACGTCAACAGCGTGGCGATTCTCTAGCCAGGCCGTCAGCTGTTTAAAACCTTTGGGAGCGTTTGGAAAGACCTTTTTTGCCTCGCCATGATCGCTGAGAAGCGATGCATGAAAGGTCTCCTTCGAGAGATCGATTCCCAAGAACGATGCCATGCTAGCCCCTCCTAGAGCAGCGTCCTTCTCGATCGACCTTGTGCATTCGAGCTGATCGGCGACGCCGCGCTCACGATACCGTCCGATCTCCCTAGACGCTAAGGGGCAGGCCGCCTATCTATCCCGCGGAGTTTCCAACCCAAGGAGTCAATCAGCGTGACCTGCCCCTAACATCATACAAGGAGTTAGGGCCCTTCAAAACGCCGCCCCCCCTCAGCTGCCCGGCCGGCTAGGCCACGACGATTCGAGCAGCAACGCGTAAGCGCCGCGCTACGGTGCGAGACTGCGAGGCCCTGCGAGCGCAGCGCGAGGTGCAATGCGCACGCGATCGGCGCCGGGCTGCGCAGCTGCGAGGCTATGCTAAGCGCCTAGCGCGATGCGGCCTCGCGGGCGCGGGGGACTAAACTTTCAGCGCTTCGTCGACCGCCTGATCTTCGGACCACGTCGCGCCTTCGGCCGCGAGTTTTTCAATCTCGGCGTCGCTCAGCTGCTCGCGCAGCGCGGCCATGAGCTTCTCGTAGCACCACTTCTCGGTGGCTTCACGCTCATATCCGAGCTCTTTATACTGCGCATCGACGTAGCCGATCAGCTGCGCTGCACCGCGAACTTCTCCGCGCAGCGCCCCGAGCAGCGCGAAATGTTGCAGCGCGATCGCGGTCAGTAGAGCACGTTGTGCCTGTCGTGCCAAGCGCAACGCTTCGCGGGCAGCCTCACGGGCGCCAACCACGTCTCCCAGCGCAATGCGATACGCGGCGATGTTATCGTAGCCGAGAGCCAACCCCGTCTGGTTCTTCCCGCGTGAGTCGATCTCAAGGGCCTCGCCCGCCAAGCGCAGGGCTTGCTCCACCTGCCCATCGCCAAACTCCAGCTCCGCGAGACTTGCCAGCGTTCTGCTCATCCCACCCTCGTCACCAAGGGCTTTGTATGCGTCGAACGCCTGCGCAAACACCTCGCGCGCGGCGACAACATCGCCGCGAGACCGCTGGAGTAACGCCTGCTGGCTGAGGCACGCAGCCACGCCCACCTTATCCGCGCACTCGCGCATCAGCGCAAGCGCGCGTGCATTCAGGTCACTGGCCTCCTCGAATTGGCCGATTTGAAAGAGACCGTGCGCAAGAGGGTAGAGTGCCCAGGCCGCTCCACGCCCGTCGCCCAGCGCATCAGAGAGCGCCAGGGCCCGCTGCGCGCAATCGTGACCGCGCTTACCGTCCGAAAGCGCGGCGAGCGCGCGCCACAGCCTGGCCGCCACCTGCGGGTGAGCGGCTTCGTCAAGACTCGCCTGCGCTTGGCCAATCCAATAGCGCCCCTCCACCGCGAGTCCGCCGTGAAACCACAGCCTTCCCAGCGCTCCGGCTACGGCACCACCCAGCGCCGTATCGCATCCGTCTTTGAGCGCCCACTCCAGCACGGCGCGATAGTTGTCGAGCTCGAGTTCCACGCTCGCCAGCCAGGCCGCGGGCGATCTGCCGTAGCGTTCGTCGGCCGCCTGCGCCTGAGCGCGGAAGTACTCGCCGTGGCGACGAGCCACTCGCTCGCGCTCGCCAGCGCGCGTAAGCTTCTCCAGCGCATAGGCGCGCGTGGATTCAAGCAGCCGGTAGCGTTCGTATTCGCCGGCCGTATCGGCCACGACCAGCGACTTGTCGGTCAGCGACGCGAGCAGATCCAAGACATCGAGCTCTTCGATGCCGTCGCCCGTGCAGACGGCGGTTACCGCATCCAGACTGAAGCCGCCGGCGAAGATCCCCACCCGATTGAACAGCATCTGCTCTTGGGGCGTCAGCAGATCGTAACTCCAGTCGATGAGCGCACCCAGCGTCTTCTGGCGCGGGAGCGCTGAACGGCTACCGCCGGTGAGGAGCTTGAAGCGTTCGTTGAGCCGTTGCGCGAGATTGGGGATTGAGAGCACCTTCACCCGTGCGGCGGCAAGCTCGATGGCGAGCGGAATGCCGTCGAGCCGGCGGCAGATCTCGACAACGATCGGTGCGTTGTCGTCGGTGAGCGCAAACGTGGCGCTTGCGGCGCGCGCGCGTTCGACGAAAAGCGCAACTGCGGTGGAAGCGTCGAGCGTGGGCACCTGATAGGCCGCTTCTCCCGCAACTCCCAGCCCTTGACGGCTCGATGCTAGCACCTTGACCTTCGGCGCAGCGCGCAGAATCGTGGAGATGACATGAGCGGCCGGCTCGACCAGATGCTCGCAGTTGTCGAAGACCAGCAGCTGCTCCTTGCCTTTGAGCGCTCGCGCGAGATTCTCGACGAGATCGCCTTCGGACGGGAGCGTGATGCCGAGCGCCGACGCGACCGTCGTGGGAATGTACTCGCCTTGACTGAGTGGCGCGAGTTCAACGAACCACACGCCGTCGCGGACTTGGTCAACGAGATCGGCCGCCACGTGTAAGGAGAGGCGCGTCTTGCCGACGCCGCCCGAGCCGACGAGCGTTACGAGACGATGCTGTTCGATCAGCGCAGTGATTTCGGCGATTTCCGCCTCGCGGCCGATGAAGGACGAAACCTGCGCCGGCAGATTGTTGGAGAGATGTTCGAGCGATCGCAGCGGCGGGAAGTCGGCAACGAGGTCTGGTGCGAGCAGTTGGTGGATGCGCTCAGGCTGCGCGAGGTCTTTGAGCCGGTGCTCTCCGAGATCGCGCAGGCTGCACTCCGCAGGCAGATCGTTACCGATCAGCTCGGTGCAGGCACCCGAGAGGAGCACCTGTCCGCCGTTGCCGACCGACAGTAATCGCGCAACGCGGTTGACCGCCGGTCCGAAGTAGTCACCGTCGCGTTCGTCGGCGTTTCCGGCATGCAGCGCCATGCGCACGCGCAATCCCTCGACTGCGGAGAAATCTTCGCCTGCGAGCGCGCGCTGGGCGTCGAGCGCCGCCGCCAAAGCATCGAGCGGCGTTGCGAAGGCCGCGTAGAACGCGTCGCCTATGGTTTTGAAGATGTATGCACCACGGGTTTGCATTACGGTGCGCATCAGGGCGTCGTGGCGCGCCAGTGCGTCGGCCATCGCTGCGCGATCGCGCTCCCAGCGCACGGTACTGCCTTCGATATCCGAAAACAGGAAGGTTACCGTGCCGGTCGGACGCGCCGAAGCCGGCGGCCCCGAGTCGAGCTGGGTCGCCATAACGCCGCCTTTCGCGCTAGCCGTGTTCCCCTCCGCCGAGTAGCTTCAGCAGCGCCTGCCAATGCCTCGGATGCGGCACCCTCGCACCGGCCCGAATGCGCGAGCAGGCTGCGAGCGACAGGCCCGTCGCCGCCGCGATCTCCGCGAGCGTAAACGCGTCGAGCTTCGGTGCGATCTCGCGCTTGAACCACGCCTCGTTGCGCTGGCCCGGATGCTCGCGCGCCCAACTACGATTGCGGCGATGCCTCTCGGCGATTGCCTCGGCACGCACGCGATTGACCTCGCGGCTCCGCCGCGGGTCATTGCCAGCTGCGGTTTGTGCTGCGAGGGCCTTGCGCGCCGCCTCGATCGCGCGGAGTCCATGCTCGCGGCGGACCTTCGGCATGCACGCCTCGCAGTGCCGGCGCCTGCGCTTGAGCACCGGTTCGCCGCACATCGCGCACGCGGTCGGTGAGGACGGCCGTGCTTCGACGGTCGGCGTGCGCCAGGCACGCGTCGCGTAGGGCCGCGGCTGCGAGGCTTTGCGAGGCGTTGCGAGCAGCGGCGATTGCTCTGGGCCGGGAATGCTGCAGCGCTTATTTCCAGGTTTAGTCGCGAGCGTGCGAGGCGCTGCGCCTTTATTGACGAGCGATTCGCGGAAGGCTTGTGCGAGGCTAGCCGCGATCGGGCGCAGGCATCCGCGCCAATGCGGCAGCGTGAGTGCGAGCTCATGCGCCAGCGGTGCTGCGGTCCGGCACCGGTCCCATTCGGTGCTGCACTCAGCCACCACTTCAGTGTGCCAACGACGTCCCTTCTCGCGGGGCTGTCGCCGCGCCTTAGCATGCTAGCGAGTCGAAGGCCCCGACCGCGGCTGGCTAGAATAGCCTGGTTGACTTGGTCAGTCCGCAACACAAGTCTCCGGAATAGAGCAGCGGAGGAAGCCGAGCAGGCAGAGGTCTTGGATTCAACCGCTGGAGCCTGCCTGGAGTGGCTAGCTTAGAAAGGCTAGCTCATTTGGTTATCGACTAAGCAAGCGGTTTTTGAAATGGAGCGGTGCCGATGAAGCGGGCAGGCGGACATCCCATGAACGAACCTTATCGCTCGTTCTGGAAATATATGCCATCTGGATTCTGCTCTTACCGTCAGGTTCAGCCAGATTGCATTCTACGGGGAGTCCCGAAGCCTTGAAGGACCTCAAGACGTCGCATATGCTCGGGCTAACGCCAGCCATGCTCAAGGAAAACGCGATCCTCGCTGGCTTGAGCCACGCAGCGGTCGCCGAAGTGCTAGAAAGTGGGAACCTGGTCGAGCTTAGGACGCCGCAGCAGATCTACGAGGCCCGGCGTGAAATACGGGAAGTCTACTTTCCGATCGACGCGGTCCTTTCAGTCGTAACGCAAATGCGTGACGGTGGTTCCATCGAGGTGGGAACTGTCGGCCGAGAGGGAGTGTCGGCAATCCCACTATTACTCGGGGCTATCACCTCTGCAAATGAAAGCTATTGCCAGGTTCCCGGACGGGCCGTGGTCATTAGCAGCCTCCACTTTCGAAGACTGCTGAGTGCGGAAGATAAGCAGTTTCGTAGCGTTCTCGATCGATTTCTTCAAGCGTATGTGAATATGCTGGGCAGCTCGCTGCCTGCAATGGAAAGCATAGCATATATCAGCGGTGCGCGCGGTGGCTCTTGTTGACACACGATCGCGTAAATTCGGATAAGATCGCACTGAGCCACGAATACCTCGCAATGATGCTAGGTGCTCGCCGCTCAGGCGTGACAATCGCTGCGGCGACCCTCCAGGAAGCCGGATTCATCCGCTACGCTCGCGGACATATCGTGATTCTCAATCGGGTCGGCTTGGAAGAGGCGTCATGCGAGTGTTATGCTGTGGCGCGCGAGCAGTTTGGGCCCTTACTTGGAATGACCGAACTAACTAAGCAGCACTGAAACGAATCCCCCGCATGATGCTGGGGATTCGTTCTTAGCTCAGTGTCGGTTAGCGACTGGCCCCTTAGCTCCGAGCGCTTACGTAATCACTTTGCTCGCTGTGAGTATCTAGTGGCGATTTTCTCTGCGATAACCCCTGATATTATCGTCAATCAGAGTTACCGCCCCCGCCTCCGCCAATAGCCGTCCCTTCGCTATTACACGGCTGCCGACTGAGATTGAGGCCGCCGCCATGATCGTCCCCCTGAATTCCGAGGCTGTGTTAAGTGTTGCTGAACTGCCGACTTGCCAAAAGACATTGCAGGCGTTGGCCTCATTGATCAGTTTGACGTGGCTCGCGACGGCCGTCGTTAGAGTAGAGGGTATCTGGAAAATGAACACACTATTCGAGTTGTTCTTGCCGTCCAGAGTAACCGTGCCAGAGATTCCAAGTGAAGTGAGGGCATTATACAACCCAGGCGTGATTGTCGTTCCTCCGATATCGGCGGGTACCTGCGTCGGATTTTTGAGCCCCACCGTGTAGTCATATCCGATGGCCAAGTCCGCTTGCGCCTGCGCCGCAACTGGGCCGCCAGCATAGATTTTTCCGTTTTTCACTACCCCAGGGCCAAAGCCGGTAATGCTTGTTCCGGGAGAAACCCCGAGATTGCTGCGGAGTATCGTCATTCCGGTGCTGGTGACCGTGGACCCGCCCAGGACCGCAAACGAGGCGGCAGACGCAAGCGGCACGTCGCCTTTTACGATTTCGCAAGTCTGTAAACCATCTGGACCTACGGACGTGCTGTCCAACAGTGCGAGGCTATCCATGCTTGGTGTTTGTGCGGGCGGAGCAAAACCTGAGTTACCACCAGCATTACCGTTACCGCCGCTGCAGCCAGCCAGCAATGTAACGATTGCCCCAGCGCTTAACGCGTAGTTAAGGAATTTTGAAGTATGCATTTGGGCTACTTTCTGTGAGCCAAGGCCCATAGTTAGGGCCGACTCAGAAAGCCAGTATATTCTCCCTAACATTTACTTGTCTGTACGTTATAGCGCGTAAGCCCCACAACCACGCATCCAACAATTCAAATTCGTAACGTACGCGTAGCGCTCCCTTTATTCGTCCGTTATTACGCCGCGGCCAAAAAGATATTCCATGAGCTCAATGAATGACTGCATGACGATTGGGGAGGAGCGTTTTTCATTAAGTTGCATGATACAATCCAGGGCCTTAGCCGGCGTATCGCATTGACCAAGTGAGAACCAGTAATATCCGCCGCGTTTAGGATCGCAGTCCGCGCAACGAATCTGCCATGCACTATTGCGCAATGCTTCAGCCGGCTTGGGTAAGACGCTTTCAAAGGAAGCGCGGCTAATCGTTCCTGTTGGCCATTCGCCTATTGAGAACGCTGCCGTTAGGGTATCGGCCGGGGCATTTTCGTGATCTTTTATTTCGCCGGTCGGGCAAAGAACTCTATCGATCGTCATCTCGTCAATCGGTCTCTCGCCGCCACATGAAGGGCACGTCGATATTAGCGGCAGCTTACTCTTCACGAAGTAACCAACACTTCACAATGAATCCTTTCATAAGTTTCGCGGGTTTCCCGACTAATCTAAGTTTGTCCAACTCTTATGCCTCGATTTCCTTGGTACGTTTGTACTATGCAAAAGCATATGGTCGGCGGCGCTCGGGAGATTCTATCATCCAATTGCCCGCGCTGAAGGCCAAGGCCTGATCATTCAAAATAATTCATTGTCCGGGTCACGAGCAGTGCAGCCTGATAGGCCTTGCGGGCAGCTTCCATGGGTCGCTACCGGCGCTTGCCTTGCAAAAGGCCAACATAACTGCAGTGACCAAAAGTTGCGCTCCTATCGCGGGCACCACTTGGACTAAGCCGATTAGGCGCCCCATTAACTAAGGCAGAACGAATCTCTGCGGCAGTCGCAACGCGGAACCTTTTTTCATGTAACAGGCACTGTTTGAACGCGCTAAAACTTCAGGTCCTTTTAAGGCCCTGGCGTTGCGTTCTATCTTAGGTGCCAATGACGGAGCCAACAAGATTGAGGTTTCTTGATTTTTTGGTTGCTAGTTCGCTTGTGGTCCTATTTTATTGCGACTTCAAGGACGAGATGGGAGCGCACGGACGTTGCTGTCGATGTCGGTGAGGAGCAGCGTCATCGTTCCGCTCGGAAGCGCTGCTCTCAGCGCCATGTGACTAGTCTGCGTCGGGGATGCGATAATCGGGTGGCTGGTGCAGGAAAAACTGCGTGTCGTATGGTGCAAGGATCTTCTTGAATTTGCGGGGCGGCTGATTGAAGTCAAAGCAGTCCCGTTCGGGTGAGTTGGCCCGCCGATCGCTTGCCGAGAGCCGCTTGAGACCGAACTGATCCTCGATGAACTTCAGGATGCTTCCGTGCTCGTAGTGAACGTGCGAAACGTATCCCTTCTTAGCGTACGGCGAGATGATGAGTAACGGAAGACGGAAGCCCAAGCCGTCGTAATCGACATAGGCCGGAGGCTCACCGTCGTACCATCCACCATAGTCGTCCCAAAAAACGAAAATCGCCGTGGATCCCCAGAACTTCGATTCGCCAATGGCGTTGACGACCGAGGCGACCCAGGAGGGTCCGGTGTCCGAGTAACAGCCGGCATGGTCGGAGTTAGCGCAGGTGGGCGTGATCCAGGTGACCGTACGAAGCTTGCCGCGCGCTACGTCCCTCAGAAACTTCGACGGCTGAGTGAACATATCTGCACTCCAGTCGGGCCCGTCGTAGATATGTCTGATGACCTGGTAGCCGTTCCAACCGCTCCAAACCTTATAATATGAAGCGGCGTAGTAGGCCCAGGAGATGCCGGCCTGGTCCAGCTCGTCGCCGAGTGTCGTCGGATCCCAGCACGGCTGCTCGTAACCATGAGGTATCTGACGTTTGGGTCCCACCTTGGCAATCGTGTCGCTCGGGCCGCCACTGCAGCCCCAATCGCCGTACGGAAAGTTCACCGATTTTTTGGCCTGCGCAGCGATGATATATTGATGCGACACGAAGCTGCTTGCATCGAAGTTTGACGAATACATTTCATCCGCCAGCACGTATTGCTGGGCCATCGCAAAATACGGCTTAGTCTCACGGTGTGGCACGTAGGCATACGAGGGGTACTTGATCGGACACAGGGGCTTGCAATAAAAATATTCCCTATTGAAGCCGTTCATCCGGCAATGCAGTACCTGGGATGCTCCCGGTGCCGTTGCAGGCCGCGAAGAATGCCGTTGAGTCGTGGCCGATATCCCATGACGTCTTGAGTGTAATCGGCTGCAGCTTGAGCCGTCGCCCGTGCGAATCATAACCGTACTTTTCGGTTTTCGCGCCCGGATAGCCGTAAAAGAGGTTGTTGAACGACCGGTTTTCCTGAATCACGATGACGACGTGTTGGATCTTGCCGCTCGCCGTGGGGCGAAGATGCGCCGGCGAGAATTGCGCCGGCACAAAGCTCGTCGCTTCCGGTCTCCCGCCGTTGCACGCGCAGACGGCGAGCGCAATCGCCGAAGCGATTAACGGGCGAGCAACAAGCGAACTCCAACGCACGAGCGTTCTTTCCACGGAGCCTCGCGGCTACCTCGCCGATGAGCTCGCTTGCGCGGCGCACAGCCCAGACTCAGAGAGAGAGCGCTTAGCACACGTGGCCTGCGCTGTAAACGGCTCCGCAGCCACTGCCACACCCGGCGAGCAATGCGGCCGCAGCACCGATGCTAAAGACGTACCGATCCGAGGTTAGCGAATACGAACGCTGCAATCTAAATGTTGATACTCCCGATCGTATTGTAGTAGTTCGTGAACCACATGTGTGAATCACCCTTAGGGCCAGCGCTGATAATGTATGGGAGATAGCGGCCACCGAGTTTGAATTCGGTGATCGATCCGCTCGGAGTGATGCGGCCGATCAAGCAATCATCGTATTCAGTGAACCAGATGTTGCCGTCCGGGCCAAGTGCAATGCCGGCCGCTGCGTGACCCGGCAACGGGGAAATGACGTAGTCGGTTACGTCGCCTTTCGTTGTCATTTTTCCAATGCCATTTAGCTCGTAGCCAAATCCGTGGTATCTTACGTAACCACTAAACCATAGGTTTCTATCGGCACCGGTCGCGATAAAGTATGGGGAGCCATGTGGAACGACGAACTCATTTGTAATGACTCCCGCTGTCGTCATGCGAGCGATCTTTCCAGGCTCCGTAAACCAAAGGGCTCCGTCCGGCCCCGCCGCGATGTTTCCAGGCGCCGCGGAAGTTGGAAATTCCTTGATCTTACCGTCCGTCGTGATCCGGCCAATCTTGTTCGCATAGCCTTCCGTGAACCAGAGGTTTCCATCGGATCCAGCAACGATGCTTGCCGGCACCACTAATTTATTAGAAACCTTATACTCCGTCACTTTTCCATCTGGTGTGACCTTTGCGATCATGCTTCTGCAGTTTGAGTCGGTCAGCCAGACGTTGCCATCGGGGCCAACCGTGATACCCCCCGCATCAACGCAAGATGCTCCTGGACGGAGCGGGAACTGCGAAAGCTTCCCGTCAAGGGTTATCCGCCCGACCTTCAAGTTGTCTTCGCTGAACCATAGAGCGCGATCGGGGCCAGGCGTGATTCCCCGAGGCTCACTAGGGACCTTGAACTCCCTAACGGTGGCCGGCCTTATCGGCTTGACTTGCAAAACGATGAATTCCCACCAATATATGTGCGTTGACCTTAACCGGTAGCCGCCGCCACAGCGCCCATACCTACAAAACCAGAGATTTATCGCTGGGAAGGTCGCAACGTCGTCGCGGACCTCAGAGGTCGGATAAAAGAGCGGCGGGATCGCCGCGCGCGTCGTTCCATCGAAGGCTGCAAGTAGGAAGAACTTGTGCGAAGTGCTGAAGCCGGGAGGCACGTGCCAAGCAATTTGCGGAAGCGATTTTAGAAGCACGGACGCGGAGTATTCTTGGCGAACCCAGAAGCTCGTTTGATACTGAAACCCGGGCCCTTCGGGAGCGACCGGCGTTGGTGCAGGAGAGGGCTTCAGGGTAAAACTTTCGAGCGTTACCGTCGTACCCTTTGGCGCGCTGAAGCTTTTCTCGGTGAATGTCCCAGAGAAGGCCCCGTGGGCTGGTATCGGAAGGGGTTTATCTTCGACGAGTTTCACTGTTTTCGTATGAGAAACTTGCGACCCGAAATCCGCTTGCTGGGCAAAGCGCTCATTGCCAGCACTGATAGGGAGGACGTTTGTGCCACTACCTCCACCCCTGCAAGCTGCTAGCAGCATTGCTATCGCGAGTGCGCCCCAGTTGGCAGGCTTCATGGTGCCGCTCCTTTCGATTCAGAACGCGGACGGGTGCCTCACAGGGGCTACGGTACTACGCTGACTACGGTGCCGTGTCCGGACGTGCCTCCAGAAGAAGTTGTGCTGTACAATGCACCACCGCTGCCGAAGATGAGGTCTGCAGATGGACTCGCGCCGTCGGCTTGATTCGCGCCGAATCTATATAACACACGCTCCGTGTACCCTCCGCTTTTGACCGGCGTCAATGCGAAGACTGTGCCGGCATTTGCCGCTCCTCCACCAAGGAGCGTCGTGCCGTAGAACGTACCGTTCGCACTCGCGACAAGACCCGCAACGGGTCCGAGACCGTCTTCGCCCCCTTTGAAACGGTAGATGATGCTCTCGGTGAAGCGTCGTTTACGCGCAAGGGTTAGCCTGAAGACTGCGCCACAGCCCGCGGTGCCACAGGCAGAGCCCTGATTTCCGCCTCTGCCCGTCGTTCCGTAGATCCCGCCTTTGGAGTCCGCAATGAGGTCGCCATACGGATTCGCGCCGTCGCTGCCGGCTTGAAACCGATAGACGATTGATTCAGTGGCGCCGCTGGCCGTAAGTTTGAGACGAAATACCGTGCCGCAGCCTGCCGTACCTGAGAAATTGCATGAAGTTCCCCCGCCGTTAAGCGTCGTACCGTAAAACAGGTTCGATCCTGCCGCTAAGAGCTGGGCACGTGGAGTCGCGCCGTCCGAGCCTCCCTTGAAGCTGTAAAGAACTGCTTCCGAATATCCTGAGCCCGAGGGTGTCAAACGGAAAACTGTGCCGAAGCCGTCTGCACCTCCAGCTGTCGTGGTTCCATAGAGTCTGCCGCTCGCATCGCTGATCAAGGTTCCATTAGGGTTGGAACCGTCCGTGCCATGAAAAAAGTAAATGATGCTTTCGCGGTAACCACTGCCGGAAGGGGTCAGCTTAAAGGCGGCGCCGTTATAGCCGCTGCCACCGCCATACGTAAGCCCGTAAAACGCGCCGGTCTTGTCCGCAATAAGCCCGCCGAGCGGCCCCGAACCATCTGCGCTCCCGCCGCGAAACGCGTATAAGACCGTCTCCGCATAGCCCACGAGTGACGGCGTCAACTTGAAGACTGTACCGAAGTCCCCGGGGTCCCCACCTCGAGTCGTTCCATAAAAGTCACCTGCCACGTCGAGCAGCCCATTAGATGGATTTGAACCATCCGCGCCTCCGAGAAAACGGTAGAGGATCTGCTCGGGAGAAAAGTTGGTCGGGTTTGCGACGTTTGACGTTTGCATCGGGGAAATGCCGCTTAGATGTCCGTCACAGCCTGTAATTAATATCGCCGCTGCGCAAACGCTTAGCGCAACGCGGCTTAGGTTCGAACTGCTCATCTGCTTTGCTCCTTTCGCAGATGCGATAATCTTAGCACCAAAGTGGCGATCTCGGAAGCCTCCCCCTGAGCCGCTCTTCACCTTTTGCAAGCGCGAACGCCTCGCGCAGGAACGGCAGGATTCGCCGCAGATCGGCGGGCGTTTGGACGCGACCTCCACGTCACAAAAACCGCGAACCGTCGCCTCGAGCTTTACGTAGAGTTGCACGAGCGTTGCCGGCTCGGCGAAAGCTGCGGCCGCACCGCGGACAGCGCCAAGTCATGCGTTAGGGGTTCACACGCCGCGCCGCCGGCAGCGTGTGCGGAGCGATTGCGGTGGCGAGCTCCTGAAATAGCGCGACCGCGCCGAGTCCCGCGTTGCCCTTCGCATCGTAGGCTCCCGGGCCGTTCGTTGCCTCAACGGCGATCGTCAGCTTCTGCGACGGAAGGTAACCGACCGCGCCCGACGCGCCCGCGAATCCCAGCGTTTGCGTAATCCACGGACCCGAAAGAATCACTCCGAGGCCGTAGCTCAGCTCTACGCTACCTCGCCGACACGCCGGACAACCATGTTGCGCACGTCCGAAACCGATGAGATGCGGAGTGATCTGCGCGGTAGAAGAAGCCGGCGACAGGAGCTTGCCGGACGCAACCGCCTCGATCGAAACACCGAGGTCCGTGATATCCGTCGATTCGACCGCCCCGTCGATCGTCGTCCACGACGGATTCCAGTAGGTCGCCTCCTCGTAGAACGGCACCCCGGGCTTAATGCCGAGGATCGCGCGGCGCTCCGACGTGAACGCGTGCAAGACGGGCTGCGGCACCACCGCCGTCGCCGACTGCGTCGTCTGTTTCAGACCCATTGGCCCTAGAACGAACCGCTGTAGCGCGTCGGCGAGCGGCAGGCCCGCGATCTTCTCGAGGACGCGTCCGAGAATCACGTAGTTGGTGTGGCAGTAGCCCCAGTTCGTGCCGGGAGCGAATTGCTCGGGGCCCGATACTCCGATGTGGATCAGCTCTTCAGGCGTCCACCGGCGGAAGGGATCGCGATAGAGAGCGTTTTGGAAGACGTCCTGATAGACGTAGTCGGCGTAGCCCGACGTCATCTGCGCGAGATCTTTGAGGGTGACCCGGTTTGCGCGCGGGAGGTCGGGAAAGAAGGCGGAGAGCTTGGTGTCGAGCGTGACCTTTTTCTGGTCGACGAATTCCAGCAGCAGCGTCGCCATGTACGTGAATGCGAGCGCGCCGTTGCGAAAGTGCATGTCGGCGGTGGCCGGCACGCCGGCCATCGACTCGCCGAACGCGCCCGTGTAGGCATTGCCTCCGTTCGAACGCACCTGCACAATGACCGCCTTCAAGTGATGCTTCGTCATGAAGTTGCGGACGACGCCCTCGATCGTCGCACCGGACGGCGTAGCGGCGCTCGCGGCTACGGGAGGAGAGATAAAGGCGACGGTCGCCATTGCGATGGCGACCTTGCATGCGAAGTAGCGCAGAGGTTTCATCGTCATCACCTGCGCTGTCGGGCACAACTGGCCCTCCTTCATAAAGCGACACTAAAAAAAAGAGGTGGGAATCCGTTTCGGATTCCCACCTGGGCGTCAGCGTACTTTACTCGAGATCAGCTGCGTGGCGGTCTGCCTCTACCACCACCGCCGCCGCCGAAGTGAGCGCCGCCGTTTGCGGGGTGCGAAAAGCCACCACCGCTGGGTGGACGGGCGCCGCGGTATGCTGCGTGCGAATAGCCGTGTGCACTCGTGATGCTTCCATGCCATGCGGCTGCACTATGATGGGTGCCCGCACCGACGGTGCCGTGCGTTGCCGCTGCACTATGATGGGTGCCCGCACCAACGGTGCCGTGCGTTGCCGTTGCACTATGATGGGTGCCCGCACCGACGGTGCCGTGCGTTGCCGCTGCACTATGATGCGTGGCCGCGCTGACGGTACCGTGCCTCATTGCGAGATGCGCGGTCCTGCGATCGGCTGCGGTTATCGCGTGCATGCCGGCCGGACGATGCGTCGCGCTCAGTGGCCGCTGCACGGCCGCCACGCGAGGCCGGCCATGGTTCACGGCGGCGAGCATGTTCCGATCGCGCGCCGCCTCTCGCGCGTTAGCGCGCTGCGCCGCGGTTCCCGCGACGCCGTGCCGGCGCGCCGCCAATTGCGCCGTGGTCGGTCGAGCTCGAATTCCGCCCCGACCGCCGTTGAAGCTCACACGCGAGCCCCCGATGACGCGACCATGGATCACGGTTCTATTGATGTACGTGTTCCTGATCACAGTACGGTTGACGTTCACCACTGCGGTGTTGTAGTTGAAGACGCCACCCGACCAGTAGCCGCCGACGAAGCCGACTCCGTAATAACCGTAGCCGTAATTAATTCCGCCGTAGAAGCCGACGGTCGGGCCCCAGTACCCCGGGTACCACGCGTAGCCACCGTTGACGGACCCCCAATAACCCGGCGTCCAATAGAGACCGATCGCGGGCGGAGCCGTCCAGTAGCCGGGAACCCAATAGTAGCCGTACGCTCCCCAGGCCCAGTAGCCCGGGCACCACTGCCAGTTTGGATACGGCGCCGGGGGCATCGAGTAAGCCGGCAACGCCGGCGGTGAATATCCGACGAAGCCGACGCCCCACCCCGGGCCGCCGAAGCCGACGGCGACGCCAATGCTCACTTGCGGTGACGCGGCCAGCGGCACAGCGGCGATGAGAATGGTAGCGATGACTGCGGAAATCGATCGTGTGATTCGCATTGGTGCCTCCTCCGCGCGTTACTACCCGTGATGCCGGCAAGTCAACGTGCTCCTAATCGGATTTTCAGACGGCGGGCAGCAGCCTTGGAGAGCGAGGCACCTAGCGGTACGTCCTATATGTTGAGCAGCGCATTAGTGTTGCGCCCACGACCAGCCGGTCATCCGCCAACCGGCCGCGGTTTTCTGCAGCGCGACCGTGAGGACGTTTCCGGACGTCTTGATCGTCTTGCCCTTCTGCTTGTACGTGAAGCTCGCGGGAAACGCAGCGTAGGCGCGATCGCCGGCAACGAGGACGTGCCAGGCCGCCGAAAGGGTCACCACCTCGCCCGAGATTCCGAGCTTCTTATCGGAAGCGGCGTGCGCGCTCCACCAATCGGCGCACGATGTCGAGTATTGATACGGCGGGATGTTCGAGATAATGGACGCCGAAGGCGTGCACAGCCCGTCCCACGTCTGCTCGTCGCCCTTGTTAAAGGATGCTACCGCGCTATTGATCACCGTCATCACGGCGCCGGTGTCGGAGGCTGCAGCCCGTCCCGGCACACACAGAACGGCCATCAGAACCGCAACGGTCAAAACGCCAAATCGAGCCATCTTCATGGACCCTCCTTTGGCCCCATCGCTTCTGCCCTGCGAGTGCCTGCTCCCTCCGAAGGTTTCCTCCACGGCTGCACCAACCTGATGGGGATGACCACGATCGACGCTATCGAAGCGGCGCGATCGCGCATCGCAGAAACGGTCCTGCGCACGCCGCTGCTCGAGTTGCAAGGCACGACCGGACCGCGAATCTTCCTCAAGCTGGAGAATCTCCAGCCGATCAATTCGTTCAAGCTGCGCGGAGCGGCCAACGCGGTCGCGATGCTCGATCCGGAGAAACGGGCACTTGGAGTGTGGACGATCAGCGCGGGCAACGCCGGTCAAGGCGTCGCATACGCCGCGCGCGAAGCCGGCGTGCCCTGCACGGTCGTCGCGATCGAGCTGGCGCCAGAGACGAAGATCGCCCGCATGCGCGCGCTCGGGGCTAAAATCGTCAAGGCCTCGTGGGACGCCTGTTGGGAAGGGCTCGAGCGCCGGACGTTTCCCGGCGTCGAGGGGACGTTCGTCCATCCGTTCGATGACGATCACTTCATCGCGGGCAACGCCACCGCCGGCCTCGAGATCGTCGAAGACCTGCCGAACGTCGCGACGGTCATTACCGCGCTCGGTGGAGGCGGGCTCGTCACCGGCGTCGCGTCGGCGGTGCGCGCGAAGAAGCCGAACGTGCGCATCTTTGTCGCGGAGCCCGAAACAGCCGCACCCTATGCGCGTTCGTTACAACTCGGGAAGCCGTCCGCCTTCGAGGAATGGCAGCCGTCGTTTGTGGACGGCGCCGGCGGCAAGAGCGTCTTTCCGCGCATGTGGGAACGAATGCGCGGCCTCGTCGACGGCTCGATCGTGGTGACGCTCGACGAGACGCGGCGCGCGATGCGCGTGCTGGCCGAGCGGTCACGCGTGATTGCCGAGGGCGCGGGCGCACTCTCAGTCGCCGCCGCGCTGAGCGGCAAGGCCGGCGATAATGGTCCGATCGTCGCGGTGATCTCCGGCGGCAACATCGACCTCGCGACGTTCTGCGAAGCGATCGGCGCTACTTGAGCACGGCGCCGAGACTCGGCGAAGACATGAGAACTCTTCATGGCACGATCGCGATGACTCGTGCCGGGAAGCCCGAACCGGCGCGCGGCTTGGGAAACGTGACGATCGCGAGCGAGCCGGCCTCGGGAACGCGATCGAGATTGGCGAGCAGCTCGATCTGGTAATGCCCGTGATGAAGGATCCAGGACTCGAGCGGATACTCGCCACGCGACGTCACGGCACCCGGATCGGTGTCGGTCGCTTCGTGTCCGGTCGCGACGGCATGGCGCTCGAGATAGAGATACTCGAGCACCGGAAGGCTCCAACCCGGATAGTGCGCGACGCCTTTGGCGTCTTTGTTCTCCATTGCGGCCTCGCTCGGCCAGCGCTTCGACCAGTCGGTGCGCATGGCGACGAATGCGCCGGTCGGAATTGGCCCGTGCGCCGCCTCCCACGCACGGACGTCGTCCATCGAGAGCACGTAGTCGGGGTTGCGCGACACCTTCTCGTGAACGTCCAGGACGACGAGCGGCAGAAACATTTGCTTCGGTTCGATTTGGTCGACCGTCTTGCCGCCCGGCGCAAAATGGACCGGCGGATCGACGTGGGTTCCCCACTGCCCGACGTGGCAGAACATCTGCGCGTAAAAGCCGTCTTTCTTGTAGGTGAATAGCGTGCGTACCGTCTCGTTTGGGAACCCGGGCCAGTGCGCGATCCCCGGACCGAACGTGTGCGTCAGGTCGATGAAGTCGTGACGAGCGATCACGCGATACGCGTCCATCAGCTCGCCGCCGCCCGGGGCCGCGCTGCTCCCGCACAGCGCGACGTACGCGGCCAATATCATTACTCGCATGTGATCGATGGTAGCAAGCTTAGTGACGCCGCGCTAGGGCGTCGCCTGGTTGCTGGTTTAGCGCTCGAAGGACGGCGCGTTTATGTGTTCCGTTTTGGCGGAAAATTGTATGTACTCGTGCGCCCATCCCACCGCTACCAAGGCTCCTTCCCGGCTTCGCCCATTGGCGCTCGGCGGGCTAGATGCGTGGTGACGGCGTTCGCGAGGGCTTGGCTGCGTGGGCGTGATCTCAGCGACTTTGAGGCGGCGATCGGCGAGGTGCTTGCGAACGCCGTCGAGCACGGCGGAGGCGACAGCGTCACCGTCGAGTGTTATTTCGATTCCGGCAAAGTCATCGCGGAGATCAGGGATTGCGGTGGCGGCTTTCTCCCGCCGGCCGCGATCGAGGCGCCGTTGCGAGGCGCGCCGCGCGGTTATGGACTCTTCATCATGCATTGCCTCCTCGACGAGGTCCACTTCCTCGAAGGCGGTCGAATGTTGCGGCTCATTAAGGCCTCGAGTGGCGAGTCGACCTAAATACTAACTCAGCAGGGTTTGCCAGTCAGCGGGGACGCTGCCGCGCGGGCCGGGCACGGGCTGATCGTCGGGGTGCCATCGCGGCGGCGCGATGCGCGGACCGTTCACGAAATCTCCGGTAGTGTAATTATAAAACCACGTTTCGCCGGGTTCGAAGCTCGCAATAATGGGGTGGCCGGTTTCATTGAAATGCGCGGTCGCATGTTTGCCTAAGGATTGGTCGCAGCATCCAATGTGACCGCACTGCGCGCACCTGCGCAGATGAAACCACCACTCGTTTTTCGCCGAGCATTCGACGCATCCGGTGCCGGAGGGTCGGACGCTCGGGTTGATTCCATCCATCTGCCGTCCTACGCTGTGCCGCGCTTTGCGGCCTGCGCCCGGCTCAGAGTGGCACGGCGGTCCAGCGCCGCGCGGAGGGATCGTAATCGAGCACGACCGTCGCGCGCGCATCGTCCGGCTCGACGAGATGGATCCGGTTCTTGCCGTGCAGGAAGAAGAGGCCGCGCGTCGAGATGCCGTCCGGTCCCTGGCCGTCGTAGGCGATCCAGTCTTGCGGCCGTGCGATCGTAACGAATGCTCCAGCGGGCACGTTCGAAAGCAATCCTGAATCGAGCTGAGATTCAAGTGCGCCGCGCGCGTCGCGCGCGGCCTGATCTTCGCGAACCACGCGCACGTTGGTCGCTTGCGTCATTGTGCCGACGATCGCGATCGCCGCGATCCACGCGATACGGTACCGGCGGCCGCGCGCGCGCTGCACCGTCCACGCCGCCAGCGCCGCGAGCGCCAGCGCCACGCCGAATGCTTCGTACAGCACCGGGAGATATCCGAGGCCCGGCCAGAGCTCGTGCTGGTACTTGACCACGGGCGCGATCGGAGCGGCGGCGAGCACGACCACGGCGATCCCGGCCAGCACCGGCCCACGCGGATCGCCGTGTTCGCGCGCCGCTTCGTCGAGCGCGTAGAGCGACGCGAGGGCGAATGCGACGAAGACCAGCGGCTGCACCGGCGCGTTGTTGTAAAAGTCCGCGAGGCTGATGCGACCGAAAATGTGCGAAGGATCCAGCACGTAGTAGCTGAGCGGAAAGGCCGCGAGGACTTGATCCCCGAGCGTTCGAAGCACCGGTCCCGGCGCGGCGTTGAATGCGTAGAGCGAGCCGGCCGGAACTCCGACGACGGCACGCGTTGCGAGGCTGAACAGCGTCAGGCCCGCTGCGATCGCTAAGAACGGCCAACATATCCGCAGCGCCTGGGGCCACGATCGCTCCCTCGTGGCCGCTACGATCGGATAGAGCAGGCAGAATGCGTATGCGTCTTCATAGGTCAGCGCCGCCACAGCGTAGAGCGCAATCGAGGCGACGCGCCAGGCGGTCGCGCCTTCGTCCAGGACGCGTCGAAAGGCCAGCAGCGAGCCGAGCACGAGCATCGCGACGAACTGCGGCATGGCATTATACGACAGGATCGAGTCGTGATAGCCCCGCTCGGCAAAGAGCGTGATCGCGATGAGCGCCGCCAGACTCGCGAGCCCGCGTGTCGCATACGCCGCTACGCAGCGCCGGAACATCTCGACCGTGGCCAAGGTCGCGGCGACGAGCAGCAGCTTGTAGGCGAGCAGATTCGTGAAGATGGCGAAGACCAGGTACTTTTCGAGGATGAGCCCGGGGTAGAAGCGGCCCTCGCTAAAGAACCAGAGATCGAACGAGTGCCGCATCGCATGCAGCAGCGACACGCGGTCGGCGCCGAGTATGCCGTCGAGGACCGAATAGAAGGCGTCGTCACCGAGCCACCCGCTCCACAGCGTAGGGGCGATGACGACAAAGCCGAGCGCCGCGATCGCTAAGGGGAACGCCGAATCCAGGGCTTGCCGCCGCACGGCTGCGCATCTTCGGGCCCGTCGATGCGCAGTCCGGCAGGGCGGGGGCGTTAGCTCCCGGTTCCGTTATTCGAAGCGGGATCGAGTTGCAGGTCGTAGACTTGCGTCTGATCCGCGAAAACCGAATATCCCGAAACGGAACGGGACGCGTACCCGGTTTTCTCTGCGGTCAGCGTGTAGTCGTCGGGCTGAAGCGAGAAGACGACGAAGTGGCCGTGGGCATCCGTCGTCGCGGCGACCGCCTGGGATCCCGATGTGATCTCGAGGCGAACGCCGGCGATCGGCGCGCCTGTCGCGGCATCGCGGATCGTTCCTTGGATATTCCCCAGCGTGCCGGCACGCGCCACGCTGGCGAGGCTCGCAAATGCGACGAGCAGGGCGACCAGACTCAGCGAGCGGCGCAGGGACGATAGTTTCGTCATGGTGATGAACCTCAGGGTTGGGACTAGTGTTGCTCCTGAGGCTAAGCGTGCTCGCGTACAATCTCATAAACAATAGGAGACGAATCAAAAGGTTTTCGGCGCTGGGTTTTTATGCGCATCAAGACGATCAGAACGTGCACGCCGGGTGGGTATTAAGCGAACGACCGCCGGCCGCGACGCGCGCGCTCACGTCGGATACATTCTCGAGGCGCTGCACGCTACGAACAGCGCCGCGACGAACACGACGAGGAGAGCCAGCACCAGCAGGTTATTGCGGCGGCCGGCGTGCGCCATCGACCACCCATTGAAAATTCCCAGCACGCCCGCCACGATCACCAGCGCGAAGGCGACGTTGATGCGTCCAAAAAACTGCGCCGCGGTCGGATCGCGCTGTAGCAGCCCGTTGGCGGTTAGGAGCCGGTCTACCCAAACGGCCACGGCTCCCATGAAAACCACCAAGAAGACGCCCGAGCCGAGCGCGACCCAGCCGCGGCGCCTCTGGTTCACGGTTTGAATTCGAAGACGGTGCCTTGACCGGAGCTTCCGCCGGCGACGGTCGTGCCGTAGAAGACGCCCTTCGCGCCCTTCGTCAGTCCGTAAAGAGGAGACGCGCCATCCGTGCCGCTGCCGAATGCGTGCAGCACCGACTCCGCGCCGGTCGCCGCGTTCACCCTGAAGATCGTCCCGCAGCCGCAGCTTCCGCCGCCCTCGGTAGTCGTGCCATACAGATCCGATCCTCCGAACGCGAGCGTGCTGGTCGGCAAGCTCCCGTCGCCGCCGCCCTTGAAACTGTAGAGCACGCGCTCGCCGTAGCGGCCCTTGGCCTTGCGTGTCAATTCGAAGACGGTGCCCATCCCGTGCGCGCCGCCATAATACGTCGTGCCGAAAAGGTCGCCCGCCGCATCGGCCACTAAACCGCCGTATGGCGACGCCGCGTCGGGCGAGCCCTTGAACGCATAGAGGGTGGTCAGCGCCCAGTGCTTTCCGGTCCGCGTTAGCCGGTACACGGTGCCCGCGCTGTGCGCGCCGCCCTCCTCCGTCACGCCGTAGAGGCTGCCCGACTCGAGCAGCAACAGCCCGAGCGAACCGACTCCGCCGTCCTTGCCGCCGGTAAAGGCGTGGACGATGCGGTCGCGTCCGTGCGGAGTCACCTCGTAGACGACGCCCTGCGAGTGGATGCCGCCGTCGGGCGTGGTTCCGTACAGGTTGCCGGACGCGTCGAACGTGACGCCGCCGCCGGGGCCGAAGCCGTCGCGGCCGCCGCTGAAGTCGTGCAGCACGTTCTCGATCGTCGGCGTCACTTGAAACACGACGCCGCAGCCGGAGCTGCCGCACGACGGCCCCGATCCGCCCGACACCGTCGTGCCGTCGAGGTTGCCCTTCGGGTCGAAGGTCACGCCTCCGTGGGGATTCTTTCCGTCGGCGAAGCAGCCGAACGAATAGAGGACGCTCTCCGGCCAGGGCGGAGTCGCTTGCCGCGTCAGCTTGAAGACGGTTCCGCACATGCTTTGTCCGCCGACGACGGTCGTGCCGTAGAGGTTGCCGCCGTGATCGCGGACCAGGCCGGTTGCAGCGTTTCCGCCATCGTTACCGCCGGTGAAACTGTAGAGGACGCTCTCCGAGGCGGCCGTTGGTGAGTTGACGCTCGGAAGCGCGGCTGACGGGCCGCCCATCGCGCCGTGCGTCGTCGCGCAGGCCGCGAGTAGCGCCGAGGCCCCGCAGAAAGCCGCGGCGCCGAGTGTAATACGGGAAACGCTCATATGCTTGCTCCTTGCTACGCCGATTGCGTTTGTGTCATGGACCGTACGAAACCTTTTACTGTGTCTGCGCCGTCGTCCCCGCGGCGCTGTTACTCGCGTTGTCCGCGTGCGACGCGCGCCATCCGGATCTGCCGATTCTCGCGCGCACCGACGAGAAATTCGTCGAGCTTGCGTCGGCGAGGCATAGTTTCGCCTCGTAGAGTACCATGCGGTAAGGAGGTGCCCGGGGCACGATGACGACCGATCGCGCTCGACGATCTGGCGCGAACCGCCGAGGCATGACGCAGGAGGCCCGCGACCTTTTACGCAGCCGGCGCGTCGTCGTAGGCGCCTTCGTTGTGCCGGCACTAGCGCTCGTCGCGCTCGGCTTCTTTAGCGTCGATTCACGGGTACAAGGCGTCGTTTGGGCGGCCGCGCTGGCCGTCATGGGATCCGCGTGTGCGCTCAATGCGTGGCGCTGCGGCCGGCTGCACTGCTACTTCACCGCGCCGTTCTTGTTCCTCATGGCCGCCGCGGCGCTGCTCCTAGGCTTTGGTCCCCTCGGGCGCAGCCAGGCGGCGTGGAACGTCTTGGCCATCGTTCTCGTCGTGGGCGTGGTGGTCTTGACCTCGCTTCCCGAACGCCTCTTCGGAAGATATCGGCGGCGCGAGACGCGATCGTGACGACGCGCTTTTCAGCCCCATCGGTCGTAGCCGCGCTCGCGCTTCTGGTCCTGGGCATCCTCAACGTCGCTTCCGACCTGAACCTCGTAACCCACCCTCAACTGCAATTGTACGGAGGCGGAGCGTGGATCATGATCGACGTGCGCGGCGGCTTCGATTCGAAGGTCTATGCCGTCCGCAAACAGGTCGCCAACGGGTGGCGCCCGGGCGATCGCTTCTCGGCGGCTTGGCTTCCGTTGCAGAAACGACTGCGGCTCTACGCCTACGAACGCACGCCGGCGGGCGATCGCCTCGAGCTTACCGTCGCGCGCGGCGGTCGCATTATGCGGTTAAATTTGACAGCCGTCCCGCTCAACGCGTTGAGCGGATTCTCCGCGCCGTTCGTGGCGCAGTGGATCGTCTTCGACGTCCTGGGCTTGGTAGCACTCTGCATCGGCATGCTACTGGTCGTCGTCCGGCCCGGCTACGCCACGTGGGGATTTTATCTCTTTGTCTTTGCTGCGGCGTTCCCGAACTGGGGCGCGAACTGGTTGCCCCTGCCGGGGATGGTCAACTTTGCGCTGAACGAAGTCGGCCTGGTCGTCGTGGCCGCCGGATACTTGGGCTTCGTCGTGTTTTGCGCGCGCTTTCCCGGCGGAAGGCCCTCGAAGGCCGCCAACGCGATCGTCGCCGTAGCCGGCGTGGCTGCCGCCTTCGAAGCGTGCTGGTACGTCGTGCGCAACGCCGCGGGCGTCCTCTATCCGATCGCCTCGCTGCCTTCGGTCGTCCTCTCCGACGACAAGGCCTCGGTGACGCATGTCCTCGCAGACGTCGGCCTCGGCGGGTTCTACGCCGTGGGCATATTGGCGATGGGATTGCACTACAGGACGCTCGACGCGCGCGACAGGCTGAAGGTGCGAGCGGTGTTCGCGACGCTGGCGATTTACGCGGTCTACGTGGTCGTCAGCGACGCACTGCAACACTTCGAGCCGCCGCGGATGCTGCCGACGACACTCGACGAAATCATAGCCTGGTCTAACTCGCTGTATCTGCTCATTCCGATCACCGTTCTTTACGCCGTGCTGCACTATCGCGTGTTCGGCATTCAGTTCGTTTTCAGCCGAGCATTGGTGTACGGCGTGCTGACTGCCGCTCTGGTCATCTGCTTGACCGCCGTGGACCTCGTCGTATCCAAGCAGCTCTCGCAGGGCAGGCTGGCGTTCGTCGTCGAGATCCTCGTTGCGCTAGGTTTCGCCTTTTCGCTCGATCACCTCAAGGAGATCGTCGAGGCGATCCTGCGAAACTTCCTGTTTCGGGGCAGGGAGCAGGCGCTCGAGGCGGTTCGCCGCGTTTCGCAGACGATGCGCCACGCGCACCGGCCCGAGACCGTCGATTCGATCGTGACGCAGGAGCCGCTGCGAATTCTGAACCTGACGTCGGCAACGATTTTCCATAGCGACGGGAGCGCGATGCGCCGGACCTCCGCGGTCGGCTGGCCGCCGGCCTCGGTCGAGCGAATCGACGACGACGCCATCATCGCCGTGGAAGCGCGCGCGCACGGCCAGCCGATCCGCATCGACGATGCTCGGGCCCAAGAGCTGTCGCTGCCCGGCGGCCTCGCGCGGCCGGCGGTGGCGATTCCGATGCTGGAGCGGCACGACCTGATCGGGCTGGTGTTTTACGGAGGCCACGAGAGCGGCGGCGACATCGATCCCGACGAGTTGAAGGCGCTGCGCGGCCTGGTTGAATCGGCCGCGCATACCTTCGAACATCTCGAGGCGGTAGCGCTACGCGACGAGCTCGCGTCGCTGCGCGCTAAGTTGAACGAATCCCCTACATCTTGACTTTGGCGATGGTAATCATCGTCTTACCGCCCGACACGGTCAGCGTCACGGACGTCTGTCCCTGACCCGGCTGGCCGACGGTGAAGACCGCGCTCTCGACGGGGGCGGTCACGTGAGACTTCTCGGAGCCTGCCGGCATGTTTTGCTGATACCACGAGTAGACTTTGTCGAACGCATCGTCCGTCGTCAACACTTGACCGGCGGCGCTCGAGCCCATGTTGGAGCTGCTGCCCGAGGCCTGCGATACGGCGCCCGGGTACGTCGGCGCTTCGCCGGCCGCCGACGACGTCGCGGGCGCGCCTGCGCTCGTCGTCGCCGCTTCCGTCGCGGCGGCGCTTGCCGCCGCATTCGTTTGATCCGACGAACTCGACGAGGACTTGCCGTTGCAGGCCGTGACGGCCACGAACGCCGCGATGACGATCAGCGATGGGGTGAGGAAACGCATCAAAATCTCCTTGCGAGTAGGCGAGGGTCGCCCTGACTATAGCAACATCGGGCGCGATAGGGAAGGGTGGGCGGTCAGAACGTCAGCCGAACGATCTTGAGTCCGGGGCTCACGGCGGCGGTGGGCCGAGCCCGGGCCGATTCGAGGTAGATGTAGCGACGGTCATCGGGGCCGAGGCCGTCGATCTCCCACTGGGTGACCCGCGCGTCCGGGTAGTTCGACCGGCGGATCGCTTCGCGGTCTGTCTGCGCGAGCGCGGCGAACGCAATCGCCTTCGGATCGAACGCTCGCCGGTCGACGGATGCGACGGTAATCGGGCCGCCGTCGAGGGACATCAGCTTGACGGGCGTCGGACCGGAAATGCTGCCGTCGGCCGAGACGACGTAGCGATCCACGTTGATGTGGCGCTTCGGCTCCTGCACGTCGAGCATCAAGCCGTTGACACCATCCGCGCTGATCTCCGTGATACGCAACGGCGTGCCGGAACGTGACGCGACTGCGTCGAGTGCTCGCAGCACCGCTTGTCCGTCGGTCAGAAAAGGATCGATTCGTCCTCCGCCTGGATTCGGCGCGGCCAAACTTGGATCGCCCGAGCCGTAGGAGCCGCCGTGCGATGATCCGGAACAGGCCGCCAGGCCGAAAGCGATCGAGAGCGTGGCAAAAAAGCGTAACACGTTCTAGGCGGGCAGCCGCGCGAACAGGACCACGACGTACACGATCGTCAGCAGCATCGCCTGGGCGGTGAGCCACTCTTGCGCGCGGCGGGATCGCAACGCCAACGCTACGACGATAACGACATCGAATAGGACCAAGAACGCGAGGTTTAACGCGGAGTCCATCCGCCCCGTTCGCGCGACTTCCTCAGCGATGCTGAGCAGCGGCAGGAAGAACATGACAGCGAAAAACCACGCTCGGTTGTGGAAGTACCACGCGCCGAGGTCGATCTTTCCGTCCTCGTCGCGCTCCGGGAGCGCCAGCGCGGACAGCAAGAATAGGTCGACCGGCACGAGCAGCTGCAGCCAGAATGTGCCGAAATTCCAGTGCTGCGTGTGTCGCACGCTCCACTCGCGCCCACCAATGTTGCACGCAGATGAAGAAGAGCCAGATCGCCCATGCGACCGGCGGCCAGTAGAAGTCGACCCGTTCTCGCGCGGTGATGACGGCCGCGAGCCGAGCCAGGACGTTGGCGATTGCCAAGCCCAACACGATCGACATCAGGATCGTCAAGTAATCGAAGGCACCGGTCACGGTCCGAGCGTTCGTCGCGAGACAAGCGACTCCTCAGAGCGCGCTACGCCGGCGACGGCGTGGCCGAAGGCAAGCCCGTGGCCGAAGGCGACGGCGCGGGCGAGGGTGACGGCGTGGGTGTCGGGCGCGCCCAGGCGGGATAGGGTTTCGTCGCAACGCCGCGATGGAGCTGGGCGCGGCTCTTTTGCCCGTACGGTGATTCCGGAAAACTCTGCGCGACGTATTTCAGCAGCGCCACGGCGCGACCGCGCGCCGTCGCTCCGGGCAGCTCTTCGTAGAGCTGCGCGATCGCGAAGCCCGTTGACGGGAGCCAGCGCGTCCTTAGGGTAGCGGCGCGCCCAATCCATGTATGCGTCGTCGGTCAAGAGCAGCAAGTGTTGGGCCTGCTCGGGGAGCAGCTGGTGCGTCTCATAGCGCTTCTTCAGCTGCATCGTCTCGTAGCGGATGCGCAACGCGCTCATATGTAGGCTGCCGAAATACGCGTCGCCCGGCGCGCTGCCGGGCGACACTTGCGCAAGCAGAACGAGAAGCCCGAGGAAAAGAGGAGTACTCAGCGCGGCCTCTCGCGTCGGTTAGGGCGGGCTGGTCGACGTCGACGAGGAGTTGCTCTTCTGCTCTGTCGAGCCCGAGCTCGAGTTCGATCCGGGCTGCGTTATCGTCGTCGTCGAATTCGTGGTGGTCGACGTGTTCCACGGATGCCAATAGAACAAGACGAACAGCACGGCCGCGACGACGATGATTACACCAATGATCCAGGCGACGGGCCCGGCCGAATTCCCATTGACGACTACCGTTCGATCATCTCGCATGCTTCATACCTCGGGGAGCATTGTTCCCCGCATGCGCCCCTTCTTAATCATCGCGGAAGCTCCCACGCAGCGGTTTAGGCGAAAAGAAGATGGGCCGCCGAGTTCGGCGGCCCATCTCACCGGGGTCGAATCGCGCGTCAGACGCGACGCTAGGTCCGTACTAGTACGAGTGCACGCAGGACTGCGTTGCGTTGCTCCACATCGGCTGAGACGAGTACGACTTGGTCCGGAACGGATCGTTCTGAACGTTCGTCCAGGCGCAGAGGTCGCCGATCTCGCCTTGGTTGCTGTTCCATCCGCTAAACGGTTGCGGATCCGTGACCGATTCACCGTACTCGTGACCTTCGACGATCGTCACGCCTTCGTCGAGTGAGCTCTCGTCGGAGGGCGGCGTGATGAAGCCGGAACCGCACGATGCGCCCGCGTCAGGCATGTACGGCAGGTTGGTAAACGATATGACCTTGCCGTTGACCGACGCCGCGCTGTGATACGCGCAGAACTGCGTGCCGAAGCCGAAAGTGCTGTGGCCGTGCGGCGTGGCGACGATGTACGAACCGTTGGGGTCGGGGGCGCCGAAGTGCGCGACGCCTAAGGCCGCCTCGGCCGCGACTTGCCCCATCGACGGATTTGCCGGGACCGGGTTCGTGTCATCTACCCAAAGAGCGGCAAACTGTCTGTGCGGGTTGGTGATGAAGGTCTTCGTGGTACCGACCGTCTGGTAGTACTGGGTGTAGATGTTGTTGTGGCCGCTGCCGCCCATGACCTTGATGTATTTGCTGAGCAGCGGCTTCACACCGTCGGGATCGCCATACGTGCCGTATCCCCAGTAGATGATGTAGGTTTTCGGAGTAACGAGCACCGGGCCGCCGCCATACGTCAGGAGTAGAGGCGGGGGCATTTTGTTCGCCGCATGGCGAGTGGCCGTAGCCATAAAGTGAGGAGTGTGGTAGAGAACGCCGTTCTCGTAGATCCATCCGGGACCCGTGGGGACGCCTCTCAGCGCTTGCTGCTGCGCCGTCGTTCCGCTCATCGGGGTGACGCCGGAGTTCGCAGAGCAGCCGACCATAGCGACTACTGCCGCGCATCCTAAAATGCCGGCAAGCCGCGACCGCTTTAACATACGCAAGTAAACCTCTCGTTAATGGAGTAGCTAGAGGGGGCCTAGCAGGGAAAGCAGCCCTATTCCTGGAGCGGAGATGCCTTCCCTGTGAATTCCCTAAGACTAACGAAAGGCCGGAAGAAATCGTTCGGTCGCGGTTTGCCCTTTAGAGCGAGCAACTAGATTCCTGAATAATCGCGCGCAGGCTGCGGCTCGATCGGCGCCACCGGGTACGGCTGGAGGATCGGATTCGAGAAGATCGGCCCGGAGGAGGCAGGTTGCGGATCGGGATCGCCGCGCCGCTCGAAGCCGTTGACCAAGGCGCCGCCGAGATCGACGTCGTGCGCCGTTACGTCGACGTTGACACCGTCTTTGTGCGGCGTGAGCGTCGTGTCGATCCGGCCGCCCGAACCGTTCTGCGCGCAGACGCGCAGAGAGCCGTTTTCTTCGTACGTCACGGATTCGCCGTCGCCGAGCTGCAGCGTCTGGCCGCGCGCGATCGAGAGCTGCTGACCGTTGCTCGTGATCGACGGCCGGCCTTCATCGTTCATCCCGATCGTCGTCGCGCCGTTGTTTAGAGCGACGGTCGCGGATTGGTTCCGCGTAACGCCCTTGCCGTTTGGCGGCGTCGCCTGCGTCGAGATCTGAAAGCCGCCCGCGAACGAATCGGAGTTGAGCAGATCGGGCTGCGAGGCCATGCTGTTCCACTTGGACCCATTGAAGGAAAGGTGCGGATCGCCCTCACTGGAGCCGCTCGCGTTTTGGAAGTAGCGCTCGTTGCCGGCGCCCGGACAGCTGCCGCTCGCGTTTGGCGCACTGCAGCCGTAACCCATCAGGGATTGCAGCATCTGCATCAGCTGCTGCAAGACGCCCATTAGCGGTGCGAATAATCCCTGGACGGATCCGTCGCCGCCGTAGCCGCCCGCGTACTGCGCGGCAGTGCTGCCCTGGTTGAACCACGGTGGAACGAACCGCGAAATGTTATCGCCGGCGGCGGGCGCGACACCGTCCTGAAGGGGCGTGCCCCCGCTTTGGCCGCCTCCCGTCATGGCGGGAAGGGAGTTTTGCCCGAGCGGGCTCTCGAGCGGTTGAACGAACATAGTAAACCTCCGTTGTTATGACTGCGCCTCGATCACGACGAGGCCCGCGCGCGGCAAGGGCAGAATGCGGAGCTATGAGCGACACGCAGTTGACCGCCATCGCGCGCCTCGAGGAACGCCTGGAGTCGCTCAAGGAGCGTCTTTGACGACGCGTCCACGCGTCGCCGCATAGCCGAGCTCGACGAACGCTCGCGCTCTCAAACCTTTTGGAACGATCCCGAATCGGCACAACGCGTGATGCGGGAGCTTGCCGACTTGCGCGATCGAACGGCCGCAGTCGATCGTATCGCCGCCGGACTACGCGAGGCGCACGAGCTGCTGGAGCTCTTCGGGGCCGATGTGGCGGCGGAGAGCGAGGCTGAGCGCGGCATCGCGGCCGCGACGGAGTCCGTCGAGGCGCTCGAGATGGCGGCGAGCTTCAGCGGTGAGTTCGATTCCCACGACGCGATCGTCAGCGTCTTCGCCGGCGCGGGCGGCGTGGACGCGGCCGACTGGGCGCAGATGCTGGCCCGGATGTATCTGCGCTGGGCGGAGAGGAGCGGCTTCTCCACCCAGATCGTCGACGAGTCGCCGGCCGAGGAGGCCGGCCTGAAGTCGATCACGTTTTTCGTTCGCGGCCGCAACGCGTACGGGATGCTCGAGAGCGAGCGCGGAGTGCATCGCCTCGTGCGCCTGTCGCCCTTCGACGCCGCGCACCGCCGGCACACGTCGTTCGCCGCGGTTGACGTCATCCCCGAGGTCCAGGCGGACGACGACGTCGGCGTCGAGATCAAGCCCGACGACGTCCGCGTCGAGACGTTCAAATCCGGCGGCGCAGGCGGTCAATACGTGAACAAGACGGAGTCGGCGGTGCGCGTAATTCATCAGCCCACGGGAATCATCGTGACGTCGCAGCAGGAGCGCTCGCAGGCGCAGAACCGCGACGTGGCGATGAACATCTTGCGAGCAAAACTCGCGTCGCGCGCCGCGGAAGAGCGCGATCGCAAACTCGCCGATCTACGCGGCGAACGCCAGGCCAACGAGTGGGGATCGCAGATACGCTCGTACGTGTTGCAGCCATACCAGCTCGTGAAGGACCATCGCACGGACGTCGAGACCGGCAATGTCTCCGAGGTGCTCGACGGCGGCATCGACACGTTTATCTGGCCGTATCTGCAGCAACGCCGCGCGCTGCTTTCGCAATAACGCGTGCGCGATCGAGTTCTCTGGCTGGGATGCCTGCTCTACGCGGCGCTGTTTACGGGCCTCGGGTGGGCGAAGTATTCTGTGCATCGCAACCTCGTCGACTTCGGCATCTTCAGCCAGACGGCCGCGAGCGCATTCGGCTGTTTTTGCAATCCGATCGAGGGAAGCCACTGGGCCTTTCACTTCTCGCCGATACTCTATCCGGTAGGGATCGCGCTCGGAATTGCGCATTCGCCGCTCACGCTCATCGTTCTCGCCGCCGTCGCCGGGGCGCTGGTGGCGCCGCCCATCTACGGGCTCGTGTTGCGCGAGCGCGGCGACGTCGCCGCCGCGCGGCTCGCCGCGGTCGTGGCGTGGCTCTACCCGCCGTTGGCCGGCCTGATCTTCGGAGACTTTCACGAAAACAGTTTCGCGCCCGCCGCGGTCGCCTGGATGCTCTACGCGTTCGATGCCGAGCTCACGTTGTGGACGATCGTTTTCGCGTTGACGACGCTAGCCGTCAAGGAAGATCAGGCGGCCTTTCTCGCCATCGGCGGGGCGCTGGGCGCGTGGTATTTCCGCGGCACCGTGCGCGGCAAGGTCGCGGCGGCGATCGCTGCGATCAGCGTGGCTGTGCTCGTCGCATTCTTCGCCTTCATCCAGCCGCACGCGCCAGCCGTTGCGGCGCACCAGTGGCAGCCGCAGCGCTTCTACGCGTGGAGCCGCGCCGACGCCGGCGCGATCTTGCCGGTAGTCGCGGCGCGGCTCGGTTTCTTGCTGCTGATCTTCGTACCGCTGCTGTTTCTGCCGCTACGGACGCGCATGTTTTGGCTCGCGGTCGCCCCGCTCGCGGAAGTCCTGCTCTCGCGCATGTCGACGATGTTCACGCTCGGCACGCACTACGCCGGAGCGTGGATCGGATACGTTCTGGTAGCGTTCGCCTTTGGGCTGCGGCGCCTCGACCCGGGGCGAATCCGTCTCGCGTCGGCGGCTTGCGTCGCACTCTGCTTGGTCGAGTTTGCCGTAGCCGATCCGCTGCATCCCGGGATGAACCTGCGCGCCGTCGAGTCACGCGACCAAGATCTGGATGAGTTCCTGACGACGCTGCCCAGCGAAGTCAGCGTCGCTACGCAGGAGGAAGCGTACACGCACCTCGCGCTGACGGATCCGTATGCGCGTCTGCTTCCCGAGGATCCGCAGATCGACACGAACGCGTGTTTCGTGCTCATCGATCGCGATTTCCCGGAATCGGCGCGGCTGCAAGAATATGGCGACGCCTTAACGCGTCTCCGCCTCGGTGCTCGCTACATCGACGTGGCTGAAATGGGCGGCATCGAGCTGTATCGTCGCGCGGGCGTGTGCGAATAGATCACGTCGAAAGCAGGTCCGCGAGCGCGTCCGTTGCGTACGCGGGCCAGCCCTCGCCGGCGCAGACGATCCGGTGGCGTGCGGCCCACGGCGCCCAGCGAGCGACTTGCAGGGCAAAGTCGCGGCCGGAAGGGAAGATGCCGACGACGGGCGTGCCCACGGTCCCGGCGACGTGCATGGCGCCGGAATCCGGTGCGACCAGCGCCCGCGCCGCACCGATCGCGGCCTTCCACTCGACCAAGTCGTCGAAGTACTCGATCGCTGCGCCTGTCGCTTGCGCGACGCGCTCGGCGTAGGGCGCCTCGGCTCGAGCAGAGAGCAGTCGCAGCTCCGCGCTCGCAGCCAGACTTCGGACGAGTTCGACCACGCGCTGCAGCGCGATGCCGAGCCGTTGCCACTTCTGTGTTATCTGCACGGCGACGCGTTCGTCGGGCTGCGACGCGCGTTCGAGCACGAGTGTGCGCAGCTCCGACGCATCTCTCGTCAGCGGCTCGTCGCCGATCAAGGGCGCGCCCAGGCCGAACAGCACCTCGCACTCGTGCCGAGCGCGCCGGTCGAGTCCCGCGCTGCGATGGACCGCAGCGGTAATAAACCTCCGCACCCACAGGCTTTTGAACGGCTTGTCCCAGCCGTTCGTGAATCCGATGCGCACGGGCGCCGCGACCGAGCCGGCGAGCCGATAGCCGCCCGGATCCTCCGTCGTCACGAGAACGTGCGAGTAGTCGTTCGCGCGCAGCGACCGTCCCAGTTCTTCGATGCGCGCTAGATTCTCCGTCGAGCTCGATCGCAGCTCGAAATCGGCGACGACGATGCGCCGCGCGGCCGGCGCGGCGAAGATGCCGGCATTGGAGTGCTGCAGCACGATGTCGACCGGAATCGCTCGGCGGCGCAGCGCGGCGAGCAACGGCGCGAGAGCGAGCGCGTCGCCGATTCCGTCGAGGCGGATGATCAGTACCGACGGTGAAACCTCCGGCATGCCCGTTATGTGCCACCGGCAATTCAAAGGCGCCTGCTTGGTGCCGTGATCGCAAACGAGAACGTCGTCACGTTCGACCGGCTCGACGGCTATCGCACGACGCGGGCGTTCGGCTACGTCTCGGGCGCGGCGTCCCGTCCGCGCAACCGGTTACGCTCGACGTTTCGCAGCCTCGGTATGCTGATCGGCCTCGCCAGCGCGGAGTTTCTCAGCGACGCGGAGCAGCTGCGCGCCGAGGCCCTCGAGACGCTGCGCAAGCGGGCCGACGCGCTCGGCGCGAACGCGGTGATCGGTCTGCAGTTCTTCGTCTCGGAGAGCGAGGACGGTGCCTGCGAGGTGGTGGCGTTCGGTCAGGCCGTCTCAGTGACGGAGGCGCAAACGTAAAGCCATGGACGAGGCGTCGCGCGAGCAGATGCTCGCCGAGGCCGCGATCGCCGCGGCCGCGTGTAGAAGGTGCGCGATCGGTTACGAGCGTCGCAACAACGTCTACGGTGAGGGCGATCCGTTCGCGCGGCTCATGGTCGTCGGTGAGGGGCCGGGCGAGACGGAGGACGAGCTCGGCCGCCCGTTCGTGGGGCGCGCGGGCCAGCTGCTCGACCGGATGCTATTGGCGATCGGTCTGCCCCGCGAACAGGTCTACATTTGCAATACCGTTAAGTGCCGGCCGACATTCCCGGGCCCGAACGGTCCGCGCAACCGCGCACCGGAGCCTCAGGAGATGGACAACTGCCGCCCGTTCTTGGAGGAGCAGATCGCGATCGTCGAACCGGATGTCATCTTGGCGCTCGGCTCGCCCGCGGCGAAGTGGTTTTTGGGAAGCGACTTTCAAATCACTCGCATGCGCGGCCGCTGGTACATCGGACCGCGGGACACGCCGTTGATGGTCACATTCCATCCAGCATACATCCTGCGACAAACCGGCGGCCAGATCGAGGGCGTCAAGCGCCTCGTGTGGGACGATCTCAAGGCAGTCCGTGCGAAACTCGACGAGCCGCCCGCGATCGCCGTGGAGACGGTAGAGACCCGACAAGGAACGCTGTTCGAGTGAGTCGCGATCCTCAGGCGATCTGGCTGCGCGACCTCGTGGTGCGCGCGGGTTTCGCCGACGCTGACGAGTTTGTGCGCCGATACGAGCTGAAGCCGTATCGTCTCGCACAGTTGTACCGCGCGGCGACAAAGGAGCTGATTGCAAACGTCAGCGACGTCACCACGCTGCCGAAGGAGCTTCGCGCGGCGTTCGCCGACGGCGGCGTGACGCTCTCGTCGCTCAAGGCGGAAGTGCTGCAAGAGTCCGCGGACGGTCAGACGACCAAGGGCCTCTTTCTGCTCCGCGACGGCCGGGAGGTCGAGGCTGTGCTGATGGAGCACCGCGGCGATCGCACGACGCTCTGTATCTCGTCGCAGGCCGGCTGCGCGTTCGCCTGCGCGTTCTGCTCGACCGGGCAGGCCGGGTTCAGCCGAAACCTCTCCGCCGGCGAGATCTTCGATCAGGCGCTGCTCCTGGCGCGCCGGCTCGCGGCGAGCGGAAAGCGCGTCACCAACGTCGTCTTCATGGGCATGGGCGAGCCGTTCCACAACTACGCGGCCGTGATGGATGCGGTCGCGCTGCTCAACGATCCGCGCGGCTTTGGTTTGGGGCATCGTCACATCACGATCTCGACCGTGGGAATCGTCGACAAGATCGACGCGTTTGCCGATGAGCATTTGCAGGTCAACCTCGCAATATCACTCCACGCACCGACCGACGAGCTGCGCTCGAAGCTGATGCCGATCAACCGGCGCTTCCCGCTCGCGCAGCTGATCGCGGGCTGCGAGCGCTACATCGCGAAGACCAATCGCAAGATCTTCTTCGAATACGTCATGCTCGACGGCGTTAACGACGACGCGGCCTGTGCCCGCGCCTTAGCGAAACTCATGCGCGGGCATCTGTACCACGTGAACCTGATACCCTATAACGCGACGCCGGACGCCGAGTTCACCGCAACGCCGGAAGCCAAGATCTGGAAGTTCGCCGCGATCCTGGACGAGGCGGGCGTGCCGGTCACGGTGCGGCAGAACATGGGCCGCGACATCGCCGCCGCCTGCGGCCAACTTCGCGCGGAAACCCAACCGAAAGCTCAGGCGCTATCATGAGAAAAACGAAGCGTCGAACGGGGTATCGGAATGTCTCTTGAGCTGATGAATACGGCCGCGAGTCTGGTCACTGTGACCATTGTGGCGGCAACGGCTTTGGCCGCGCTTATCCAACTTCGGCACCTACGCGCCGCTAATCAGATTAACGCCCTGCTCGCCGTCAACCAGAAGCTCGATGGCCGCGAGTTTACCGACGCTCTCACGACCATGAACAGCGGTCTCGAATCGGCGCTAGCCGATCCGAAATTTCGTGATTACGAGATTGCGATACGCCAACGCGTGCCTCCCCCTAACGTCGATAAGCGATGCGCGGACATGCACCACGCGTGCATTTTGGTTGGAAATACTTTTGAGTTAATGGGTAGTCTGGTCAAGAACGGTATCGTTGATCAGGCGATAATGGTCGATCAGTATTGCGGCGTCGCCCTCGGCGCTTGGAAGCGGCTTGCCGATTATACTGCGTTTGGAAGAGAGGCCGGTGATCCCAACGGATGGGAATACTTCGAATACTTAGCAGTGCTTTCCGAGGACTGGCTGCGCTCGCATCCCAGCTCGTATCCGAAAGGAGTCCGAAGGTATCCGCTTCACAATCCATGGCCGGTGCGGTAACGTGGACGTGCCGACTCTGCGATCCCCGAAAATAACGAGGCGCCGCATTACTGCGACGCCTCGCGCGTTTCGATGTCTCGACGGCCTGATACGTCGCCGACAATAGCACATCTACAGCGACTTCGCAACGGTTTTGGCTCCGTTCGGGCTGGAGCGCCCGGGAATCGAACCCGAAAGTGCCAGCCTCTTTCCATCACTCGCTTGCGCTCTCGAAAAGGCACGCGAGCTCTCGCGGATAACGTGACGCAAGGTGAAGTTAGGTATCTTCGTTTATGCCATAGCATCGATTGCGACGGGTGGGATCGCCGCGGTCGCGACCGCCATCCCGTATGCATCTACGCCGCAGGCGGCCGCGATCAAGGCTCAGTACTTCGATCCGAATCGAACGCCGATCGTGAGGCGCGTGAACGTTCTAGGCCGCTTCGCGGCGGTGCTTACGGGCGGCGGTCGAATCGAGGGGGACCTCAATTCCGACGCGATCCTGGTGCGGCGCTTCTCGTTCGGCTGGCAGGCCTTGGACCTGTTGAACGAACGTTGCCGGCTGGAGTCTCACGGGCTAGGAGCAGGCACCGACGGCCGCCTGATGACCGGCATGCCTTCGCCGCACGACGATCGCCCATGCCGCGGGTATTTCAAGGATGGCGGCCCAAAGCGTGACGTTGAGAGCGTACGCAGAATGATGCGCGGTCCGTTCGTTCCCTACGTGCTAGTAGCCGGCAGCTGGGCGATGGGCGGATGGTACGGCGCCGGCGGCGGCGAGTCGCTCTTCCAAAAACGCGACGGCCGATGGCAGCTGGTTATCAGCGGCGGCGGTGCGATGGGCGTGGACGACGTGAGGAGGTACGGTGTGCCGCAGTTGACGTGGTGCAAGCTCGGGATCTTCGACGCGAGGTGCTGAGCGGAGCCGCTCACCGCATGTCAAAGGAACGCGCGTGATGGCTACATGGCGCGACGTTCGGCGAATCGCGCTTGCTCTGCCCGGCGTGAGCGAGGAGGGGACGTCGAGCGGTAACGCCGCCTGGATCGTCAACAGGAAATTCTTCACGTGGGAGAGGCCGCTGCGCAAGTCGGATCTGGCGGCGCTCGGGAACAAGGCGCCGAGCGGGCCGATCTTGGGCGTGCGCACCGCGGATCTCGAGATGAAGGAGGTCTTGCTCGCGAGCAATCCCAGCGTATATTTCACAACGCCGCACTTCGACGGTTATCCGGCCGTGCTGATACGGCTCAGCAAGATCACGTCGAAGGAGCTCAAGGACGTGATCGTCGAGGCGTGGCTGGCGCGCGCGGGAAAGCGTGCCGTGGCTGCATTTCTCAAGAACGGGGACAAGAAGCGATGAAGCTCGCCGGAAGGGTCGCGATCATCACCGGCGCCTCGGGCGACATCGGGTCCGCGACGGTACGCGCGCTGGCAGCACAGGGTGCGCACGTCGTGCTGGCCGCTCCGGCGGGCGAGATCAACGTTCTCGGACGGCTCGTGGGCGAAGTCGAACGCCGAGGCGTTCGCGCGCTCGCGGTCGCGACCGACGTCACGGTTCGCAGCGACATCGATCGGCTCGTCAAGACCACGCTGGACACCTTCGGAACGATCGACGTGCTAGCAAACGTCGCGGGCCTCGGCTCGAGCCCGGCGCTGTGCGACGACACCGACGAGGAGCTGCAGCGAGTCGTCGAGGTGAATCTCCTCGGCTCCGCCCGCATGATCCACGCCGTGCTTCCCGTGATGATGGCCCGCGGGCGCGGGGCGATCGTCAACGTCGGGTCGATCGCCGGTGAGGCGGGCGTGATGGGCATCTACTCGGCGTCCAAGTTTGGGCTACGCGGGCTCACCGACACGGTGCGGCGCGAGGCGCGCAGCTCGAACGTCGGCGTGACGCTGATCGAGCCCGGCTTCGTTCGCAGCCGGATGAACGTGGCGATGGGCGACGGCCTCCCGAGCCCCGACATCGTCGCTCGCGCCGTGGTGCGAGCCGTGCTGCGTCCGCGGCGGTGCGTGATCGTACCGCGCTATTATGCCGTTCCGATCGTGATCGCCAAGCTCTTCCCAGGGCTCGTCGACCGAGTGTTCGGCAACGCGAGAATTCAGCAGCGCCTCAATCGCGACGCGCGTGCCGAACGCGCCGGACGGACCTAACGAGCCTCGTTGTGAACCCTCTGCGGGGCGTCGTCGTCAGCGGCGCTTCGACGGGCATCGGTCACGCGACGGCGCTCCTCCTCGCGCGCTCGGGTTACGTCGCGTTCGCCGGCGTGCGCAACGGGGCCGACGCTGCGCGGCTGCGCACCGAACACACGAACCTGCGGCCGGTCTTTCTCGAAGTCACCGACGACGCGTCGATCGCCGAAGCGATGCGGGAGATCGGCTCGAGCGGCGCGGAGCTGATCGGCGTGGTCAGCAATGCCGGCATCGCAAGGGGTGGCCCACTGGAACACATTTCGATCCCGGCCCTGCGCAAACTGTTCGACACCAACGTCGTCGGCGCGCTCGCGCTCGTGCAAGCCGCGCTGCCGCGCCTCCCCTCACCCGGCGGCCGTGTCGTTTTCGTGGGATCGATCGCCGGCCGCTTGGCGATGCCCTACAACGCCGCGTACAGCGCGTCGAAGTTCGCGCTTCGAGCCTTCGCAGACGGGCTGCGGCTCGAGCTCGCGCCGGCCGGCATCGCGGTCTCGCTGATCGAGGCTCCCTCGGTCGACACGCCGATCTGGCGCAAGGGGGTCGAGTCGCGCGAGCGCGTGGTCGCCGCGCTGGGCGACGGAGCGCGCCCGCACTACCGTCCGGCGCTCGAGAACCTCCTGCGCTACGTGCAATCGCAACAGGGAGCCGGAATGCCGGCCGAGCGCGTGGCACAAGCGATCCTGCACGCCCTTACCGCGCCTCGCCCGAAGGCACGCTACGTGCTCGGATCCGCTCACGGGCTGAACGTCCTCGCGCTGTTGCCGCTGCGGCTGCGCGACCGCATCGTCCGCTCCATCCAGCGCCTTTAGGGTCGAGCGCTATGCCATTGGTGTTGATGCAGCGCGCGTGGACCGACGACCCGAAGTACAAAGATACAGAATTCTCACTCTATCACTATCCCCGCCAGTATTTTGCGCTGATCAGCGGTGGCGAGAAGTTCGTTTATTATCGTCCCGCGCGCGGCGCACCAGCTGGGCAGGCCAGCACGTATTTCGGCTGCGGAGAGCTCGGCGATTGGTTTCCCGACGAGAACGATCATAGCCATCGCTTCGTAGACGTGCGCAGGCCGATTCCGTTCGGCACAGCGGTCGACTATCACGATAGCGAAGGCCGGATGTTCGAATCGACATTCCACGACCGCAATTCTTTCCAGGGACGGTCGGTGCGCCCGATCGCGGAGCTAGATTATTACCGTATCCTCGCAGCTGCGGGACTGACTGGGATGGTTTGGCAGCAGGCTCCTTCGGTCGACGACGTCGTCAGCGGCTTTGTGGTTCCCTCGGACGCCGTGGACATTCCTCGCGATGCTTTTCGCCGCCTAGACGTTGTCCCTGAGGGAACCGGATACCGGCCGACGGGGCGCACGATCGATGTGTTCGAAGCAGCGTCTCTGCAGGAGCGCGCCCGCGCGGACCACCAGGACACACTGAAGCTCGTTAAGGCTATGGTAGAGCGCAAGGGCGGCTTTTGTCTGTACAACAATAACGTGGATTTGCTGGCGAAGCTCGACGACCGGCGCCTGCTCGTGGAGGCGAAGAGCCTGAACTTAACAACGGCAGCGGTAGATCGGATGCGTTATGGCATGGGACAGCTCTTCGACTACGGCGTCCGCTATCGCGCCGAAATAGGCAGGGCCAAGCCGGTTCTGGCATTCGGTAGCCTCCCGTCTCAGGAGGTCGCGTGGATCGCCACGATTCTGGAAGAAAACGGCGTGGCGTTCATCGCACGACAGCGAGACTCGCTGCTCCCAATCAATGACTCGGCGCGCGAGCTGCCTTTATTTCAATAGTCGCGATGCCCTTGATTTCTCTCTCCGCCCCTTCGACTTCGCTCCACTTCGCGAAGCTCAGTGTCGCTTCGCTCAGGGTGACAAGGGCGGATCCTTGACCGTTCTTGTCATCGTTTTGCTTATCGCGAACGTCGTGTTCGCGATTCGCTCGCTGGACGTCATCCTGCGTTCGCGGACGCGCGTCGAGCCGCGCGAGCCCGATCCAATGCTTCCGGCCCTGTCGATGATAATTCCCGCGCGCAATGAGGCGGATCGGATCGAGCGTTGCGTGCGTTCGCTGCTCGCCTCGAGCTATCCGGACTTCGAAGTCATAGCGGTCGACGACTGCTCGCAGGACGCGACGCGCAGCATCCTCGACGGCGTCGCGGCGGAACACCCGCGCCTGCGCGTCGTGGGCGGCGCGCCGCTCCCTGCCGGCTGGGTCGGCAAGCCTTGGGCGCTCACGCAGGGGGCTCGTGCGGCGCGCAATGAGTGGCTCCTCTTCACCGATGCCGACACCGACCACGAACCGTTGGGCGCGTCTTCGGCCGTGCGCTATGCGCTCGACAACGGGTATGCTGCCGTGAGCCTGCTCTGCGATCAGGAGACGATCGGTCTCGCGGAGCGCATCTTCTTGCCGACGATCCTGTTCGTCATCTTGCTCGGGATCGGACCGCTGGACGACATCAACGATCCGGCCAAGAGCGACGTCGCGATCTTCAACGGGCAGTACGTCCTCGCGTCGCGGCGAGCCTATGACGCGATTGGAGGCCATGAGGCCGTTCGCGGCGAGATCGCGGAAGACTTGGAGCTCGCGCGCCTCTTCAAGCGCGATACGCGGTTTCGCATCGCGTTGGTCGGCGCGAACGGTCTCGTGCGCACCCGCATGTATCGATCGTTCGCGGAGATCTGGCGCGGTTTCGTAAAGAATTTCGCGATCGCGGCGCGCGGGCAGCCGCTTCGCGCCGCCGCCGGCGTTGCGCTGCTGGCCTGCGTGGCGCTGTCGCCGCTCGTCGCCCTATGGCTGCTCGCGAGACACGCGTGGTTCGGCGGCTTCGCCCTGGCGTTTGCCGCCGCCGCGATCGCCGTGATTGCCGAAGCCGGGATGCGCCTCGCGCGCTTCCGCGCGGGCGCCGGTTTGGGCGCTCATCTCGGTCTCGCCGCCACGCTTGCGATCTTTGCGACGTCGCTTTTCTGCACGCACGTCGGGCGCGGCGTGGAATGGCGCGGACGCCGCTACGGCGGGGGTTTCCCGCAGCGCGGACAAATCTAAAGGCTCGATGGAAACCGCGGCGACGCCTGCGCGCGTCACGATGGAAGAGATCACCGCGCTCGCGAAGCGGCGCGGCTTCATCTTTCAATCGAGTGAGATCTACGGCGGCATCAACGGGTTTTGGGATTACGGCCCGCTCGGCGCGGTGCTAAAGGCCAACGTCAAGCGCGCGTGGTGGCACGACACGGTCGAGCTGCGCAGCGACGTCGTCGCCTTCGATTCCGCCATCGTGATGCATCCGCTCGTCTGGAAGGCGTCCGGCCACGTCGACGCGTTTCACGACGTGATGGTCGACTGCAAGGTCTGCAAGCATCGCTTTCGCTACGATCAGCTCCCCGACAAGTCGCAGTGTCCCGACTGCGGGAGCAAAGGCTCCTTGACCGAGCCGCGCAACTTCAATTTGATGATGCGCACCTGGGTCGGCCCGATGGAGGATACGTCGTCGGTGACGTACCTGCGTCCCGAAACGGCCCAAGGCATCTTCGTCAATTTCAAAAACATCTATCAGAGCGCGCGCAAGCGGCCGCCCTTCGGCGTCGCGCAGGTCGGTAAATCGTTCCGGAACGAGATCACGCCGGGCAATTTCACGTACCGGCTGCGCGAATTCGAGCAGGCCGAGCTAGAATATTTCGTTCCCGACGACGGCAAAGACATGGCCGCATTCGCGGAGTGGGTGGAGCGGCGCAAGGCCTGGTACGCGAGCTACGGGATCGCGTCGGAGCGGCTGCGCTTCTACGAGCTAAGCGAGGCGGAGCGCCCGCACTACGCCAAGGCGGGGGTCGACGTGGAGTACCTGTTTCCGTGGGGCTGGGGCGAGCTCGAATCGATCGCGCACCGCGGAACATACGACCTGGACGCGCACATGCAGCTCTCGGGCAAGGACCTGCGCTTCTTCGACGAGGCCACCAAGACGCACTATACGCCGCTGCTGATCGAGAGCTCGGCCGGCGTCGATCGTACGCTTCTCACGTTCCTGATCGACGCGTACGAGCGCGAGCGCAGCGTCGATCCCAACGGCAAGGAAACGGAGCGCACGGTGTTGCGGTTTCACCCGCAGATCGCGCCGGTTCAGGTGGCGGTCTTCTCGCTGGCGCGCAACAAGCCGGAGCTGGTGGAACGCGCGACCGGCATCGAGGCGGCGGTGAGGCCGTCGTATCGAACCCAGTACGACGAGGGCAACATCGGGCAGCTCTATCGTCGCCAGGACGAGATCGGCACGCCGCTCTGCGTCACCGTCGACTACGAGACTCTCGGCGACGGAAGCGTGACCGTTCGGGCCCGCGATTCGATGCGGCAGGACCGCGTGTCCGGCGACGCGCTGCACTCGTATCTAGGCGAAAGACTGTGAAGTACGTCTACTTTTTCGACGAGGGAGCGACGCTGCCGCAGGGCACGTCGATCCGCAACCTGCTCGGCGGAAAGGGCGCGGGCCTCGCCGAGATGAGCGCGGCGGGCCTGCCCGTGCCGTCCGGCTTCACGGTCACGACCGACGCGTGTCTGCGCTTCTACGAGGCCGGCGGCGCGTTCCCCGCCGGCCTGCAGGAGCAGGTCGATGCGGCGCTGGCCGAGCTCGAGCAGCGCACCGGTAAGCGCTTCGGCTCGGCAGAGAATCCGCTGCTGGTCTCCGTGCGCAGCGGCGCGCGCGTTTCGATGCCCGGCATGATGGACACGATCCTGAACCTCGGCCTCAACGACGAGACCGTCGCCGGGCTCGCGAGGCTGACGCAAAACGAGCGTTTCGCGTGGGACGCCTACCGCCGCTTCATTATGATGTTCTCGAACGTCGTGCTCGGCATCAACAAGCACGAGTTCGAAGAACGGATCGAGGCCGCGCGCAGATCGCTCGGCGCAAAGAACGACGCCGAGATCGACGCCGCTACCTGGAAGGCGCTGGTCGAGCGCTTCAAGGCGATCGTCCGCGAGCACACGGGCAAGGACTTTCCGCAGGACGTTCGCGAGCAACTGCGCTGCGCGATCGTGGCCGTGTTCGGATCGTGGAACTCCAAGCGCGCGGTCGACTACAGGCGCTTCAACCGCATCCCCGAGGACTGGGGCACCGCCGTGACCGTGATGGAAATGGTCTTCGGAAACATGGGTGACGACTCGGGGACCGGCGTCGCATTCACGCGCAATCCCAACACCGGCGAACACGCCCTGTTCGGCGAGTATCTCAACAACGCGCAGGGCGAGGACGTCGTCGCGGGGATCCGCACGCCCGAGAAGATCTCGGACCTGGCACGCCGGCAGCCGCAGGTGTATGCGCAGTTCGAGGAGATCGCGCAGCGGCTCGAGCGCTATTATCGCGACGTGCAGGATCTCGAGTTTACCGTCGAGCGGGGCAAGCTCTTCATGCTCCAGACGCGCAGCGCGAAGCGCACCGCGGAAGCCGCGGTGAAGATCGCGCTCGATCTCGTGGCCGAGGGCCTGATCGATCGGCGCCGCGCCGTGGGCATGGTCAACGCGCAAGCGCTGGATCAGCTCTTCCACGCGCGCATCGACCCGAACGAGAAGGCCGGCGCCGTGTGCAAGGGTCTCAATGCATCGCCCGGCGCGGCCGCGGGGCAGGTCGTCTTCTCGGCGGAGGAGGCCGTCGCGTGGAAGGAGCGTGGGCTCAAGACGATCCTGGTGCGAAACGAGACCACGCCGGACGACGTGCACGGCATGATCGCCGCCGAAGGGATCCTGACCGCGAAAGGCGGCGCGACGTCGCACGCGGCGGTCGTCGCGCGCGGGATGGGCAAGCCGTGCGTCGCGGGCTGCGACGCGTTGCGCATCGACGGCCGTACGAAGCACGCGAGTCTCGACTGCCAGGAACTGAAAGAGGGCGACTGGATCACGATCGACGGCACGACGGGCAACGTCGCGCTCGGGGAGCTGAAGCTGATTCGGCCACCAAGCCGACTGCCCGACTGGCTCGCGACGTTCTTGTCGTGGGCCGACGAGCTGCGCCGCATGCAGGTGTGGGCGAACGCGGACACACCCGAGGACGCCGCGCGCGCCCGCGAGCTCGGCGCGCAGGGCATCGGCCTCTGCCGCACCGAGCACATGTTCATGCAGCCCGAGCGGCTGCCGATCGTCCATCAGATGATCATGGCCGCGGACCCGGCGGCGCGCCAGAAGGCGCTCGAAAAGCTACTGCCGTTCCAGCGCGACGACTTCATCGGCATCCTGAAGGCGATGGACGGACTGCCCGTCACGATCCGCCTGCTCGACCCGCCGCTACACGAGTTTCTTCCGTCGCTCGAGCAGCTGCTCGTCGAGACGACGCAGCTGCGCCTCACGAAGGGCGCGGACGCTGCCGAGTATCGGTCCAAAGAAGTGATCCTGCGGCGCGTGCAGCAGCTGCACGAGCAGAATCCGATGCTAGGCCTGCGCGTCTGCCGCCTGGGCATCGTTTTCCCGGAGATCTACGAGATGCAGGTGCGCGCGATCTTCGAGGCGGCGTGCGAGCTGAAGAGCCGGGGCGCCGACCCGCGCCCCGACGTGATGATTCCCGGCGTCGGCACGAAGGAGGAGATGCAGACCACGCGCGATGCGGCGAAGCGCGTCGCCGACGAGGTGTTCGCGCAGCACGGCGTGACGCTGCCGTTTCGCATCGGCGCGATGGTCGAGTTTCCGCGCGCCTGCACCGTCGCCGACGAGCTCGCCGCGTATGCCGAGTTCTTCTCGTTTGGCACCAACGACCTCACGCAGACGACGTACGGCTACAGCCGCGACGACGCCGAGGGGTCGTTCATCCCCGTCTATTTGGAGAAGCGGATTCTCAAGGAAGACCCGTTTCAAGTGCTCGACCGGCGCGGCGTCGGCGCACTGATGCGCCAGGCCGTCGAGCTCGGCCGCGGCGCACGCGACGGCATGAAGATCGGCATCTGCGGCGAGCACGGCGGCGAGCCCAGCAGCGTTGCGTTCTGCGACGGCTTGGGCCTCGACTACGTCTCGTGCTCGCCCTATCGCGTCCCGATCGCGCGGTTGGCCGCGGCGCAGGCAGCCATCGGCAGCCTAAGCTGAGGCGATGACCTCGGCGCAGATGCGGCGGGCCTCGGCGCGGGCGTTGGGCGAGGCATCCGCGCGCACGAACAGCTTGCGCCAGTAGGCCTTGCCGCTGAGCTTCGCGATGAGGTCCGACGCCTCGCGCGCGTCGACGGGTCCACCGGGGCGGTCTACCCAGACGGTCTGTTCCTGACCGATTCCAAAGGGCAGCCGGTGCAGCAGCTGCGACTGGGAGTCCGCCCAGACGTTGCGCTCTCCGAAGCGCGCGCGCAGCGCCGCCTCGCACGCCTCGAAGGCCCGCAGGTCGCGCTCCGCGTTGAACTCCGCGGCGAGCGCGTAGACCCGCACGCGGTTGCGCAATGCATTTGCCGCGGCGCTCTTCTCGTAGTCGAGCGAATCCATCACCCGAAAGTCGTCCCACCGCAGGAACTCATCGATGGAATCCAGGGCCCGCGGATCCGGCCACAGCTCGCGTAGCACCTCGTGCAGCACGTGCTCGAACATCCGCGTCGTGTGGTGGAAGTACACCGACGCGAACATCATGTAGCGCGCCATGACGAAGGACTCCAGTGCAACGATCCCGCGCCGGTCGATGCCGATCGCGAAGGTGCCGTCGCGTTCGATCGCGCGGAGCGAGGCGATCAGCTGCTCCGCATCGTAGCGCCCGGTCGCGACGCCGGTGAAGTAGGCGTCGCGTTGCAGGTAGTCCATCCGATCGGCGTCGAGATTCGGTCCGCTTACGAGCTCGCGCAGCGTCGGATACCGCCCGGCCCGATCTCCCACGATGAGCGCCAGCACGTCGGCCACGTCAACGTCGAGCGCCGCGACGCGGTCCGCGAGCTCGGATAGGGCGAGTAGCTCGGCGGTGCGCGCCTCGTGGCGGATTCCGAGCACTGCTTCGCACGAGTGGCTGAAGGGACCGTGGCCGATGTCGTGCAGCAGAAGCGCGGCCCGGACTAGGCGTCGCTGGTATGCCGCGTCCGCGTCGTTTGCGAACAAGTCGGGAGCGTGGCGCGCCAGCTCGTCGTAGGCGCGCGTGCCCACGGCGAGCGCTCCCAGCGCGTGGCTAAAGCGTGAATGTTCGGCGGACGGAAATGCGAGGTACGCAAGCCCGAGCTGCCGCAGTCGCCGCAGCCGCTGCATCACCGGCACGTCGAGCAGTTCCGCTTCCGCTGTGGATAACTCGATGAAGTGGTGCACCGGGTCGAAGATGCGTTTCACTAGTCGTCGTTTTCGCGCGCAGCAAGCAAACTCCATCCGATTGCGGAAGATAGCTGCGGGTGAGATACGACCAGAGCACGCTTCGCGAGATCCGCGATCGCATCGACATCGCGAGCTTTATCGGGCAATACGTGACGCTGCGCAAGCGCGGCAACGACCTCGTCGGACTCTGCCCGTTTCACGCGGAGAAGACGCCGTCGTTTCACGTGCACCCGGATCGCGGGTTTTTCAAGTGCTTCGGCTGCGGTGCCGGCGGCGACGTCTTCACGTTCGTGCAGAAGCTCGAGAGCGCGGGCTTCGGCGATGCCGTCCGGACGCTCGCGACGAAGGCGGGCATCGAGCTCGTGCCGGAGGGCCCGGGCGAAAGCCGCGCCCGCAACGAGCGCGAGGCGATCTACGAAGCGAACCGAGTCGCCGCCGCCTATTTCGCCCGGATGCTGGCCTCCGACGCCGGCGCTGCAGCGCGCGCCTACTGCGACCGGCGCGGCTTCTCCGCGCAAACGATCGAGCGCTTTGGGCTGGGCTTCGCGCCGGACTCGTGGGGCAGCCTCGCGGCCGAGCTGGAGCGCAACGGTTTCGATCTCGCGGTGGCCGCACGGGCGGGTCTGGTCAAGCCGGGGCAGCGCGGCTACTACGACTTCTACCGCGACCGGCTCATGATTCCGACGTACTCGACGACCGGAGAGGTGATCGCATTCGGCGGCCGCGCGCTCGGCGACGCCGAGCCGAAATACCTCAACACGTCGACGACTCCGGTTTACACCAAGGGCCGACACCTGTTCGCGCTCAATCTGGCGCGCAAGGCGGCGCAGAGCGATCGCACGGTCATCGTCGTCGAGGGCTACCTCGACTGCATCGCGCTCCACCAGGCAGGCTTCCACAACGCGGTGGCGGCCCTCGGAACGTCCTTCACGCCCGAGCAAGCGGCCGAACTGCGTAAGTACGCAGACTACATCTTCCTCTGCTTCGACGGCGACGCCGCGGGCGGCGCCGCTGCAACCAAAGCGATCGATGTGGCGTCTAAAGCCATCGAGCACAGCGGGTCGGCCGTACGCATCGTGTTGCTGCCGCCGGGAGAAGACCCCGACAGCTTCGTTCGGAGCCACGGCCCCGACGAGTTCCGCCGGCTCCTCGACGGAGCCAAACCCGCGATCCAGTTCAAAATCGACGTTGAAATCGAGCAACTGCGTGCCGGTTTCGATTCGCCCGCCAAGGTCGCGCCGAAGGCCGAAGCGCTGATTCGCGGATTAACGCCGCGTGAGGAATGGGACCGCTGGCGCGTCTACGTCGCCGCCCGGCTGCAGGTGAACGTGGACGACCTTCGGAATAGCCGGTTCCTCGCCGACAGCGCCAACTTCGCGCCTCGCGCGCGGGGCCTGTCCGAAAGCCGCCATACCACGACGTCGGTGGAACCGCTCTCGTTCGAGCGCGAGGTCTTGAGCATTTTGCTCGAAGAGCCCGGGCTCGGCGTAGAGTACGGCCGGCGCATATCTCCGGCGCGCTTTCGCAACGAGGTCTACCGGCGGATCTACGAGAGGATCGTCGCGGCCTCCGGCTCGATGCCGACGACGGCCGACGTCTTCGGGCTCTTCGCCGAGGATCAAGGCAGCCTCGACGTGCTGGCCGAGTTGAGCCGGCGCGATCGCAGCTCCGCGGTGCGGTACGGCGATTCGGAGGAGCGGAGGGCGCACCTCGAGCGGGTGGTCGAGCGTTTGCAACTCGAAGAGGAGCGGCGACGTTACCGGGAGCTGTCCGACCTGATCGACGATCGGATCGCGGGCGGCCAGGAGGTCTCGCAAGAGTTGCGGGGAGAGTTCGAAGCGCTCGTCGCAAAGCTGAAGCGATAATTGTCGAAAACGGGAAACAAAGAAGCTTCGTAGAGAGGAGGTGAAAACGAAAACGATGGCGCGGAAGAAAGGCGGGGCACCGGTCGCGGAACCGGCGCCGGCGGCGACGCTCGAGGAGCTGAAGAAGAAGCTCATCGCTCGCGGCAAGGCGCAGGGCTCGCTCACATACGAGGAGATCAACAGCACCTTCGACGTGCTGGACGAGGTCAGCCCGGAGCAGCTGGACGAGTTCTTCGAAGAGATCACTAGTGCCGGCATCGAGATCGTCGACGAGCAAAAAGGCGAGAAGCCCGAGGCCGAACGCGAGGAAGAGGTCGAGGAGACGATTCCCGACGGGCTCTCGCTGGATGACCCCGTCCGCATGTATCTCAAGGAGATCGGACGCGTTCCGCTGCTCTCCATGGAACAGGAGAAGTCGCTGGCTATGCGGATCGAGGCCGGCGAGCTCGAGGCGCGCCGTGACGGCAACGCCGACGGGAGGATCGTAGACAACGGCGAGGAGGCGAAGCGCCAGCTCACGGAGGCCAACCTGCGCCTGGTCGTATCCATCGCGAAGAAGTACGTCGGGCGCGGGATGCTCTTTCTCGACCTGATTCAAGAGGGCAACCTCGGCCTGATCCGCGCGGTGGAGAAGTTCGACTATCGCAAGGGCTATAAGTTTTCGACCTACGCGACCTGGTGGATTCGCCAGGCCATCACGCGTGCGCTGGCCGATCAGGCTCGTACGATTCGCATCCCCGTCCACATGGTCGAGACGATCAACCGCCTGATCAAGGTGTCGCGTCAGCTGTTACAGGAGCTGGGCCGCGAGCCGTCCGTCGAGGAGATCGCCGAAGCCATGGCGCTCACTCCGGAAAAGGTGCGCGAGGTCATGAAGATCTCGCAGGAGCCGATCTCGCTCGAGACGCCGATCGGCGAGGAAGAGGACTCGCACCTCGGCGACTTCATAGAAGATCAAGAGGCCGTGGCGCCCGCCGAGGCGGCGTCGGTTATGCTGCTCAAAGAGAAGATGCAAGACGTGTTGCAGAACCTCACCGAGCGCGAGCGTAAGGTTCTCGTGCTGCGCTTCGGACTCGAAGATGGACACCAGCGCACGCTCGAGGAGGTTGGCCAAGAGTTCGGCGTGACGCGCGAGCGCATTCGTCAGATCGAGGCGAAAGCGCTGCGCAAGCTCCGCCACCCATCGCGCGGCAAGGCGCTGAAGGACTACTGGACGAACGAGTAGCTTCCGTTACTCGCCATGCTGATATTCAATCTCTTCGCGGCGCTCATCGCGGTGGTGCTTCCACCGCCGTCTCCGGGTGCGACGTCGGCGAGCGCGCGGCCGCTCAAGACGATCATCACGGTCATCTCGACGCCGTACTGTAACTCGCTCGCCAATCACTTCAACGCGGCGCTCGTCCCCATGCTGGGCAACGACCGCACGCTGGACGGCGCGAGCGTACAGCTCGACAACCTGAACGAACTGTTCAACGAGCCCAACTACGAGCAGCGCTTTCTCCAAGTACGCGACAGACTCGGCAAGCAGGTGACGGCGCTGATGAACTCGCTCGACGAGATCCAACGCGAGATCAATCAGCTACGCGACGGCTCGCGTCTGACGAACGATCCGCAGGCTGCCGCGCAGGTGCATCAGGCCGCACAGGAATTGCAGACCGCCTACGACAAGCAGCGCCAGCTCTCGATCGACCTGCAGGGCATGTATCAGGCGATGTTGTCCTATCCGATCCAGCGCGTCCATCCCCCGCTCGGCGGATTCAGCCCGGCGGAGATGGCCTTGCCGGCCGACGCGAAGAATGTAAAGGTCTACCTGAAGTTCGACTCGCAGCGCAAGACGATCGCCACATCGGAAGACAATGCCGTCGAGATCGCGTACACGGCCGTCCAAGCCAACTGCATGACCAAGAAGTAAACAAACCCCGCTTCAGACTTTTTTCATCAACCTCCCTTAGGTTCTGTGGCATCGTCCCTCTGCGACCCACAAGGAGAACCGCCCATGCATTTTTCGCAACGGACTCTCATCGTCGCCGTCGCCATTTTGGCGATGCTTGCCTCAGCCGGTGCCGCTATCGCGCACGGTTACAACGGGAGCCTCTCAAATATGTTGTTCCCGGCGTCGCGCGGTTACGGCGGTAACTGGCCGGTGACCATCACCCACTCGCAATTCGACAACGGCACGGACTGCCTGACGTTGAACGGTGGAGGCAGGAACGGCTCGGCGTCGCTGGTCGCCGGCGGCACAAAGTACCCTAACGGCTCATTCCTGGTTCGCAACGGCATTCTCGTAGTCAACATAGTGCAGCCGCTCGGCGACGGTTCGAACGGCGCCTTGATGTTCATCGCTCCCGCCAGCCGCGGTAACATCGGCCAAGGCGTTTTCGAAGATATCGAAACGGGCTACATTTTCGATGCTGGTGACTTGACGTTCGGCGTGAAGAACGGCTGCTAACGACCCCTACATGTCGTCTTTGGCGGCGTTAGCGCTCGGAATGACGTTCGGGTTTTTCTCCGCGAATGCGCCGAGCGGATTGGGTTTGACCCAGACGATGAGATCCCAGAGCGACGGAAAGAGGAAGACGCGCTTCACGTCGGCGACGTTCTTCGCAAAACCCATCTTGACGATGGCGGCCGGCCGGGGGTCGTCGATGTTCCCGCCCGCGGCGACGAATTTCTGGACGCTCGTCGCGCCGTACGTCTCGGTGCCGTTCGGTCCGTTTAGGATGTAGTGGACGTGCGCGCGGAACGAGACCCAGCGGCGATAGCTGACGCCCCACAGCGCGGGCGGCTCCGGCGACGAGCTCTGCAGCACCGAGAAGTCGGCGCCCAAGAGGTTGCCGTGGACATCATACCAGAGCTGACTCGGTTGTTTCGGGCTGCCGCTTTGCCAATGCAGGTTCGCATAGCTGATGGCGCCGTCTTCATCCTCGTTGCCGAAGCGGAAGTAGCCCGCGCGTATGGCGTCTGCCGGTGTGGGGAAACGGGTCATCAAATCCTTCTGAATTCCCTGGATGAACGCGACCTCCGTGCCTTGCGGCATCGGCGACAGGCTCGCCCTGGGGGCGGGCGTCGCGGCGTAGCCGACCACCGTCGTCAGCGCAACGATCGCAAACGCGCACGTTAACCGAACGAACACAGTCATTCCCTCGCTTTCTGGGCCGCTTCTTCGGGGAGCGGGTCCCCAAAGCATCGCGCTACGCTGTCGGCGTGGGCGAAGGCTTCGGCGCGGGCGTGGGAAGGCGGTTGGGCTGGGGCGTTCCGCCGATCGGCGTCGCCATCGGGATTACGGGAAACGCCGAGTTTGGGATCTCGTTGCCGGGCGGCAGCGGCGGCGGCGTGACGATCCCGATCGTGCCGTTGGCCTGGGCCGAGATCGTGGCTTCGGTGCGCGCCGGCAGCTCCGAGCCCGAAAGCAGCACGAAGTTCTTTCCCTTGCGGAAGATCTGCCACAGCGGGTAGTACGGAACGAAGATGTCCCCGACGGTGTCTTCGGCCCCGACCGTCGATTCGTGTCCGGCGGAGACTCTGGGCTCGAGACGCGCGACGGGCGCGCGCAGCGGGAGCGTTCGGCCGTCCGGGAGCGCCAGCGGCTCGTAGTAGATGTCGACGAATCCGTATGTGTCGGCGATGTCGGCCGCGGAAGCGTCCACGATCCGGATCTGCTCCGGTGCTCCTGCCGGCGCTACGGTCCGGCCGCCGACGACCAACGCACTCTTGAGATGCGCGCGAACGATCTGCCCGGCCTTGGCGGCCTTCGATGAGATCGCGTCGTCCAACACGAAAAGCAGCGTCGAGTCAAACGGCAGGACGTTGCCCGTCGGTTGCGGCGACGGCGTCGGAGTTGCTTTCGGCATGGGAGTCGGAGGCGTTGGATATGCTCCCGCACCGCCCACGCCGATACTTACCGTCGCGAAGAGGAAGAGGCTCAAGCTCAGCCCGAGCCTCGCCGTATTAGCTCGCCCGCTTTTTCTGTGCGTTCGCGGCGCGCTTGCCCTCTTCAATGAGCTGCTTGACTTTTTGCCCACCCTTTTGTCCGATGCGTTCGTAGAAGTTGGGGCCATAGCGATCCCGCGTGGCTTCGCCGCCCTTCTTGCCGCCCTTTTTGCCGATCTGCTCGTAAAACTCGTGGCCGTGCGCCTGTTTGGTCGCCAATCCTCCCTTGCGACCGATCTCCTCGTAGAACTGTGCGCCGTACTTGTGCTTTACGGTCTCGCCGCCTTTTTGGCCGGCTTCTCGGACGGACATGCCGCCCCCCCGCCGGTTCAGTTCCGTTGCTGACATTATTTTGTTCACCTATTTCCTCGCGCCGCCGAAAGAATGCGGCGACCATTGCTCTCCACCTATTACAACGCAGCTATGGGGCTGAAAGTTTGGCCGAAGAATTGAGCCGGGATGAGAAGCCCCGATTCCGGGGGCGAGCGGTTGCTTGGTAAGGCTCTAGAACGCCCGCTTGGTGTCGAGGAGGATCGTCACCGGGCCCTCGTTGACCAGTTCGACCTCCATCCGAGCGCCGAACTCGCCGTACGCTACCGTAACGCCCAGCGCTTCCAAGGTGTGACCAGCTAGCTGATAGAGCGCACGAGCCTCCGGCTCCTTTGCCGCCGCGATGAACGACGGGCGCCGGCCGCGTCGCGCATCGCCGTGCAGCGTGAACTGGGACACGAGCAAGACCGCACCGCCGTGCTCTTGGATCGAGCGGTTCATCAACCCGCGCTCATCGCAGAAAATCCGCAGGCCTGCGATCTTCTCCGCCATGGCTCGCGCGTCGTCAGCGCCGTCGTCGATGCCGACCCCGAGGAGGACCACCAGCCCAGCACCAATCGCGCCGATCGTCTTGGCATCGACGCGAACGTCCGCCCGCGAGACTCGTTGAACGACGGCCCGCACGCCTACCTCGAAAAGATCGACGACAGCGCGAAGAGCGCGTTCTCGCGCCGCTCGAGCACGCGACGATAAAAATATCCGGCCCAATGGGTTCCAAACGGGACGTAGACGCGCAGACGCCAGCCCTCAGCGACGAGGTCGCGCTGCACGCCGGGACGGCACCCGTATAACATTTGGAACTCGAAATGGTCGCGCGATATCCCCGCGCCGGTTACGAACGTCTTGATCGCCGATATCAGGCGCCGGTCGTGCGTCGCGATTCCCGGATAGTTGCCGCGCTCCAGCAGCGCGCGTGCCAGCTCGAGGTAGCGCGCGCGGATCTCCGGCATGTCCTTATAAGCGATCTCCGCCGGCTCGTTGTACGCGCCCTTGCAGAGACGCACGCGAGCGCCGAGCTGGATCGCGCGCTCGACGTCGCCGGCGGTGCGCTTGAGATACGCCTGCAACACGGGCCCGACGTTGCGGTGTGCAGCGAAGGCGCGCTCGAAGATTCGCAGAGTCGCCTCCAAGACCGACGATCCCTCCATGTCGATGCGCACGAACGGATCGGGATTGCCCTGGGCACGCTCGACGATCGCTAGGAGGTTTTCCAGCGCGAAATCCTCGTCCACCAACAGGCCGATTGCCGTCAGCTTCACCGAGACGTTCGAGTCGACGCCGCTTTCTCGGATGGCGTCGAGCATGTCGAGATAGACGTCGCGGGTTCGCACGGCGGCCGCGCGCTCGGCAACGTCCTCGCCCAAGAAGTCCAGCGTCGCCGACATGCCGCGTCCGTTGAGAGCGCGCACGGCCTCAACGGCGGACTCGATCGTCTCGCCCGCAACGAACCGCCGCGCGAGAAAATAGAAGTTCTTTTGAAGCAAAGCGATTCTCAGTGTACGACGCCGCGCCGCAAAATCCAGGCGGCCGCGAGCACAATGGCCGCGAGTATCACGAATCCGTAGCAGAGCGCGAGCGCCTCGCGCACGCCCGCGGCGGAGAGCGCAACGTAGAGGGCGACCGGTAACGACGTAGGGTGAAACGCCACGATGCTGGTCGCTCCGTATTCGCCGACTGCGCGCAGCCATGCGAAAGCGATTCCGGCGCCGATGCTGCCGGCGGCGGCGGGCAGGGCAATGCGCGAGAAGATCCGCCACTCGCTCTTGCCGAGAGTGCGAGCGGCGTCGGCGTAGATCGGATCGATCGCGCCGAAGGCCGCCGTCGCGGCGATCGCCACGAACGAGCCCGAAACGAAAAACTCCGCGATGCCGACGCCGAGCAGCGAATCCGGCACGGTCAAACCGTGCGCGGAGAGCCACGCGCCCACGGGGGAGTTTGTGCCGAGCAGGTAGATGAGCATTAGGCCGGACGCCACCGGCGGAAACGCGAGCGGCAGCGCCAGCAGAAACAGCGCGGCGCCCCGAATCCGCGCCGGCGTGCGCGAGAGATAGTAGCCCGCGGGCACGCCCAGCACCGTCGCGACCAGCGTCGCGCCCGCCGACGCGATCAGCGAGACGCGCAGCGCGCTACCGCCCACGCGTGCGAAGGTTCGGATTGCCTCGGCGGGAGGCAGGGCGGCAATCACCGCCGCGACCGGGGCCGCGAGGCCCACGAGCAGCACGACGGCCGCGAGGAAAAATATCGGGCCCCCGGGCGCGCGCCTCATGCAGGAAGCTTCACCAAGGCACCGCGCAAAGCGTGCTCATGGGCGCCACTATCTTCAAGGTGTTCATCGTGGCGATGGCGCTGGCACTGGACGTCTTCGCGGTCAGCGTCGGCGTCGGCGTCCGCGGCGTGCGCCCGCACCACAAGCTTCGCATCGGCGTAGCGTTCGCGTGCGCCGAGGTCTCGATGAATGTCGTCGGCGCCGGTCTGGGGCTGCTGGCCGGCAAGCTGATTGGCGATCTCGCGGGTTATATCGGATTCACCGCGCTGTTCGGTCTGGGCATCTACATGATACGCGAGAGCCGCACGGACCTCGGCGAATCGTCGCGTCTCGACCTCTCGGGCGGACATGGGTTGCTCTTGGCGTCGCTCGCGATCAGCCTGGACTCGCTCGGCATCGGCTTCTCGATCCTCTACATCGGCGTCCCGATGCCGATATCGCTGGTGATCATCGCGATAGTGAGCGTCGCGTCCACGACGTTCGGCCTTACGCTCGGGCGCTGGCTCGGACGTCGGGCCGAGCGCAACGCGGCGATGTTCGGGGGCCTGCTGTTGGCGCTCACCGGCGTGCTCTTCGCCGCGCTCAAGGCTCTGCACGCCGGGTAGCTGAAGCTTGGAGCTCGTGCGAGTCGGTGACGAGATCTTGAACCTCGCGCGGGCGGCCGGCGCCCGCACGATCTTCGTCGTCGGAACCGGAAGCGGCGTCGGGAAGACGACCACGGTTCGCGCGATCTACGAGACTGCGCGGCGCGCGGACGCGCGCGTCGCGCTCGCGTCGCTCGGCCGCGACGCAGAGTCGCTGTGGCTTCATCCAAGGACGATCCTTGCGACGGCACGCGCACTGTTGCCGTCGTCGCCCGCGGTGGAGATCCTAGGCCTCTCGCCGCTGCGCAGCGCGGCCGGCGGCGTGATCTACGCGCGCGTGGCGGCCGGCGGATACTTCGAGTTGGCTGGACCGCCCACGGCCTCGGGCGTGCGCGCCGTCGTGGACGCGCTGTCGTCGAGCAGCGACGTCGCGATCGTCGACGGCGCCGTCGATCGCGTCGCGGCCGTGGCCGGCGGTGAGGGCGCGATCGTCGTCGCGACCGGCGCTGAGGCCGCGGCGACGAAGGACGAGTGCGTGGCGGACACGGCGGCCCTCGTCGCGCGGCTGTGCATTCCGGCTTTCGATCCGGACGAAGCGTCGATCGACGTCGACGGCGCATTAACGCCGTCGGACGCGGCGGCCTTCATCGCGGCTGGAGAGACGCGTCAGATCGTCGTGCGCGATCCGACGCAGTTCGCGCTGAGCGGGCGTCCCGCGCAGCAGGCGCTGCAACGGCTGCGGATTCGCTGCCGCCGGCCGCTGCGCGTGATCGCGGCGACGGTCGCATCGATCGGGTCGGAGCGCGCCTTCGAACCGGCGCAGTTTGCCGAAGCGGTCGCCGAGGCGGCAGGCCTTCCGGCGTTCGACGTCTATCGCGGCGCGCGCGCCGCGTGAAGCCGTCGCAGCTGCTCGATGACGCGAGTGCGGGCGTGCTCGCGTTCGGCTGGCTCGACGCGGCCGTAGCACCCACGTCCCCGTACGGTGAGCGGCTTTTCTGCGACTTGGTGCCGTTTCGTCCCGGCGAGGAGGGCGGCGCGCAATCCCGCGCCGAGCGGATCGCCCGGATCGCCGCCGCCTTTGACGCGAGCGCCTTGCAAGCCATGCGCTCCGAGCTCGGAGCGGTTCCCGACGCGACCGGGGCCATCGCACGCGCCACGATGGGCGAAGCGCTCTCGGATCCGGCGCTCTTCGAGCTGCGAAGCTTCTGCGGGACGATCGGCCGGATCGAGCTTTTACGCGGATGCGAACCGGCGCTCGATCCGGTTTCGAACAAAGCCGTGACGGCGATTGGCGACGCGCTGGCGACCGGGCAGCGCAACGAGCGGGAGTTCTACCTCGCGGACGCATTCGACGGCGAGCTCGCCGCGGCGCGCGCGCGTGTCGCGGCGGCGCAAGCCGAGCTCGACGCGTTGCGCGGCCGCGAGAGCGAGCGCGTGGCGCGCGAGCTCGGGCGAGAGGAGCTGGGCGCGGACGAATTCATCGTGATGCGGGCCGACGTGCGAGGCGGTCTGCCTGAGGGCGTGCGCGTCGTGCGCGAGGCTCCCACGTATCTGCTGTGTGCGCTCGAATACGACTCGGCGGTCTTGGCGGCGCTCGAACGGCGCGACGCGGCCGCCGATGCGGTCGCCGCCGCCGAGGAACGCGTTCGCGCCGCGTTTTCGGCCCTCGTGAGAGAAAACGCGACGGACCTGCTCGCCGCCGCGCAAGCGCTGGGCGAGCTCGACGTGCTCGTGGCAGCGGCGGCGTTCGCGCAGCGCTTCGGCTGCGCCACGCCCGTCGTGACCAAACAGGCCGCACTCGCGTTCGACCAGGCGCGCTTTCTACCGCTCGAGTCGGAGCTGCGCGGCGTGGGGCGCCGCTTCACGCCGTTGGATCTCGATCTGCACGATGCCGCCGTGCTTACGGGACCGAATATGGGCGGCAAGAGCGTATGCTTGTTGACGTGCGGCTTCGTCGCGACGTGCGCGGCGTTCGGCCTACCCGTGCCGGCGGCCCGGGCGCGCGTCGGCCTCTTCGATCGCATCGGCTGGCTCGGCATGGGGCGCGAGGCTCACGTGGGAGGCTTGCTCTCGTCGTTCGCGCAGGAGGTGCTGGCGCTCAAAGATGTCCTGGCGCTCGACGCGCCGCGGCTGCTGCTGCTCGTCGACGAGTTCGCCCGCACGACGACTCCGCACGAGGGCAAGGCGCTGTCCGTCGCGCTGCTAGCGCGCCTGGGCGAGCGGCGTGCGTGCGCGCTGCTGGCGACGCACTTGGAGGGGCTGGCGGCGACGGCGGGAGTGCGCCACTTCGCAGTGCACGGACTTCGCGGCATACCCACGCCGCCCCCGACAGACGACGTCGGCGAGGCGCTGGCGCTGCTCGCGCAATCCATGGACTATCGTGTGGCGGAAGTCGGCGCCGGCGATACCCCGCGCGCCGATGCCATCGCGCTCGCCGCCCTACTCGGCCTCGATCGCGCGTTTATCGAGGCGGCCTATCGGGCGTTGTCGTAAGACGGCGGCATGGACCCGCTCATCATCACCTGCGCGCCGGTCGGAGCCGAGGTCCGCCTCGATCAGACGCCGCACTTGCCGCACACGCCGCAACTGCTCGGAGAGACCGCGCGCGCGATCCGTGAGGCGGGCGCGTCGATCATTCACGTGCACTGCCGCAACGACGACGGAACGAACACGCACAGTGTCGAGCGCTTCCGCGAAGCCTATGACGCGATTCGTGCGAGCAGCGACCTCATCGTTCAATTCTCCACGGGAGGGGCGATCGGTATGACGCCGGAGGAGCGCGCCGCCGTTCTCGAGCTCCGTCCCGAGATGGCGACGCTGACCTGCGGCAGTGTGAACTTCGGCGATGACATCTTCGAGAACAGCTTTCCGATCATGCGCGGCATCCTGAAGAAGATGAACGAGTACGGAGTGCGGCCCGAGCTGGAGATCTTCGATAAGGGCCACATCGCCAACGCGCGGCGCCTCGCGCGCGAACGCTTGCTCGCCTTACCGCAGCACGTCGACCTCGTGCTCGGCGTTCCGGGCGGTCTCGAGGCGACGGTGCAGAACCTCTGCGATCTCGTCGAGGATCTTCCGGAGGGCTGCACCTGGTCGGTGGCGGGAATCGGGCGCCAGCAGCTGCCGATGGCGATGGCCGCGATCGCGATGGGCGGCCACGTCCGCGTCGGACTGGAAGACAACCTGTTTTACAGCCGAGGGAGGCTGGCGCGCAACGACGAGCTCGTCGCCCGCGTCGCGCGTATCGCGGCGGAGGCGGGCCGAGCGGTGGCCACGCCCGACCAGGCCAGGAAGACTGCTCGGGTTGCCGCAGCCGGCAGCGAGGGGCGAGCCGGTTTAAGGGCCAATACCGCGCGACAAATTGTTCACCTACGTCGTGCGCCGGACGCTTCAAGCGATTCCGCTGCTGCTGGCCATCTCGGTGATCTTGTACGGCATCCTCTACAACATGCCGGGCGGACCCCTCGCGCCCTACTTACAGAACCCGCACATCACCCCGGCCGACATCGCGCGCCTGCGACACAACCTCGGCATGGACCAGCCGGTCCCAGTTCAGTACCTGAAGTGGCTCGGGCACGTGCTCGTCGGCGACATGGGTTACTCAACGAGCAACTCCGAGCCGGTCTTTCAGGCGCTCATCGAGCGCTTTCCTGCGACGCTCGAGCTGATGGGGGCATCGCTCGTCATCGCGATCGCCATCGGCGTGACGGCCGGCATCGTGTCCGCCGTCTACCGCTACTCGGCGCTGGACTACGCGATCACGACGCTCGCGTTCTTCGGCCAGTCGATGCCGGTCTTCTGGTTCGCGCTGATGATGCAGCTCGCGTTCGCCGTGCACGGAATCCCGTTGCCGTTCGGATATCAGATCCAACTGCCGTCGGCGGGCATCTCGAGCAGCGACACGTTCGACTTCGGCGACCGGCTGCAGCATCTGATCTTGCCCGCGGCCGTCCTGTCGCTGCTCAACATCGCGCTCTTCAGCCGGTTCATGCGCTCCTCGCTTCTAGAAGTATTGGGGATGGATTACATGCGCACCGCAGCGGCAAAGGGACTTGCATTCCGTACGATCTTGTTCAAACATGGTCTTAAGAACGCGCTGATCCCGGTCGTCACGGTGACCGCACTCTCGCTGCCCAGTCTCATCGCCGGCGCGATCATTACCGAGACGATCTTCGCGTGGCCGGGCATGGGCCGGCTCTTTTACAATGCGCTCTCGCAGAGCGATCTCGCGCTGCTGATGGGCTATCTGCTCTTGGTGGCGTTCCTCGTCGTCTTTTCGAATTTGTTCGCCGACGTCGTCTACGCGTGGCTCGACCCGCGCGTGAAGTACGACTAGGAGCCAACGATGGCCGCACCGTCCCTTCCGCTGCCTCGCGCGATCGTCGAAGACGAGCTCTACACGAAGGTCACGTTCTGGACGCGCCTGCGCCGCCACAAGCTTGCCATCGCCGGCATCATCGTGCTCGCGCTCATGGTCCTCGCGGCGATCTTTGCCAAGCAGCTCGCGCCCTTCGATCCGAACTTCATCGACAACGGCACGACCGCCGTGCCGCACTGGAACGGCACCCCGCTGCCGCCGTGCTTCCAAGACAAGACCCAGTGCTGGGGCCACGCCCTGGGCAGCGACGAGGTCGGTCGCGACCTGTTGTCTCGGTTGCTGTTCGGCGCCCGCATCTCGCTGACCGTCGGTCTGTTCGCCGTCATCATGGAGGTGTTGATCGGCGCCACGCTGGGAGCGATCGCGGGATACTACGGGGGTTGGGTCGACTACGCGCTGATGCGCCTCACCGACGTCTTCCTCTCGATCCCGCTGTTGCCGCTGCTGCTGGTCCTCACCGCGATCGTCGCAGCCAGCTCGACGAAGGCGGCTCTGAGCTTCGGGGTCATCGTCATCATCATCGGGGCGCTCTCCTGGCCGCCGGTCGCGCGGTTGGTACGAGCGTCGTTCCTGAGCCTGCGCGAGCGCGAATTCGCCGAGGCCGCGCGCGCGCTCGGCAACAACGACGCGCGCATCATCTTTCGCCACCTGCTTCCCAACGCCGTCGCTCCGATCGTCGTTCAGGCGACGCTCGACGTCGCCAACGTCATCATCTTGGAGTCGACGCTCTCGTTCCTCGGCCTCGGCATCCAGCCGCCGACGGCGTCGTGGGGCAACATGCTGGCCAACGCCCAGAGCAATCTTTCCATCGCGTGGTGGGCCGCGGTCTTTCCCGGCCTTTGCATCCTCGTAACGGTGCTCGCGATCAACTACATCGGCGACGGACTCCGCGACGCACTCGATCCGAACATGCGATGAAGTGGGCGACGGCCTGCGCGATCTTGGGGCCGGCGGGTGGAGGCGCCCCACGACCAGTCCCAGGGCAGGGCAGTCGGTCGCCCTCCCCGCCAGGGGCACCCGGGAGGCAGCCCCGAAGCGGGCTTGGCTCCCATGCGCAAGTGGCGGAATTGGTAGACGCACTAGCTTGAGGGGCTAGCGGGAGCAATCTCGTGCTGGTTCGAGTCCAGTCTTGCGCAGTTCTTAAGGGCAAAATGCAGAATTTTACATTGGCGATCCTCATCGCGCTGGTCGCTGGCATCGGGGCGGCGATTGCCGTGTCCAGGGGTAGGGCTCGGCGCTAAGATTTCCGGGAAGGTTTTGAAACAGACGGCTGGTTCGCAGCGTAGAGCAAGGCGAATGGAGCCGAGGGAACTGATATCGTGTGGTTGACGCGCTTCGCCATTAGCCGCCCGGTGATCACCGCGATGGTGTTCATCGCGCTGGCTATTTTCGGCACCGTTGCGTTCACGAAGATCGGGCGCAGCTCCAATCCGCCGGGCACCGACTTCCCGATCGTGGTCGTGTATTCGGCCTATCCGGGCGCATCGCCGCAAGAGATGGAGCGGCTGATCGTCAAGCCGATCGAAGACCAGCTCGACGGCATCGACAACCTCGACCAGCTCAGCGCCACGGCGCAGGAAGGCGTGGCGTCGATCATCGTGCAGTTCAAGCTGGGCACGAATCTCGACATCGCCGCGATCAACGTGCAGAGCGGCGTGGACGCGGCGCGCGTGTACCTGCCCGCCGACCTCGATCCACCGAGCGTCTACAAGAACGGCGCCTCGCAGCCGCTGATGGACATCGCCCTCAGCTCGAAGACGCTGTCTCAAACGCAGCTGGCGGACTTCGCCAACAACAAACTGCAACCGATCCTCAAGGGCATCCCCAACGTCCAGACGGTCGACATCTACGGCGCGAGCGCGCGTGAGTTCCACGTCGAGCCTATCCCCGAGCGCCTGATCGGGACGAACGCGACGCTGGGCGACGTCTTCTCGGCGGTTTCGTTCAACAACGCCAACCTGCCCGGCGGCATCCTTCGCCAGAAGACGCAGGAGACGAGCGTCTCGGTGCACGCGGAGATCAACGCCGCGCAGGACCTGCTAGGGATTCCGCTACCGGTTCCGGGCAGCTCGAACAAGAATTTGAAAATAGGCGACGTCGCGTATGCTTTCGACAGCCACGTCGAGCCGACGTCCATCTCGCACTACAACGGGCAACCGCGCGTCTACATCGAGCTCGGGCGCAGCATCGCCTCGGACGAGATCACGACGACGAAGATTGCGCGCGAGCACCTCAAGAAGATCGAGGCCCAGTTCCCGGAACTGACGTTTAGCGAGATCGATGCGCCGGCCGACTACACGCTGAAGTCGCTCAACGGCGTCTGGCAGTCGCTGCTCGAGGGCATCGCGCTGACGATGATCGTCATGCTGCTCTTCCTGCACGCGTGGCGCAACGCCATCGTCATCATGATCGCGATCCCGTCGTCGATCCTCGCGACGTTCGTGCTGATGATTCTGTTCGGCTTCCACCTCGACATCATGTCGCTGATGGGCCTATCGCTGATCATCGGTATTCTGGTGGACGACTCGATCGTCGTGCTCGAAAACATCACGCGCCATCGAGACCTCGGCGAAGATCCGATAGACGCCGCGATCAACGGCCGGACCGAGATTGGCAGCGCGGCGGTCGCGATCACGATGGTCGACGTCGTGGTCTTCCTTCCGATCGCGTTCTTGCCGGGCATCGTCGGCGCGTATCTCCGCGAGTTCGCCACCGTGATCGTCATCGCGACCCTCTTCTCCCTTCTCGTCTCGTTCTCGCTCACGCCGCTCCTCGCGGCGCGGTGGAGCGTCCGCGACCGCTCGGGCCCTCGGCCGAAGTGGATGGTCGCGCTGGGCAACTGGAAGGTCGAGCTGACGCTGGTCGCGGCTGCGCTGGTCACGTACTTGATACCGTGGCCGGTTCCGGACCTGCACGCGATCCTGCCGGTCATGATCATCGCCGTGTTGCTGCTCAACGCTTTCGTGCAGCGCTACGATAGAATTCTCAACTGGTACAGGTCGGTCGGGCTGCCGTTCGCGCTGGGGCACGGGCTCTTCGTCGTGTACGTTTGCACGGTGCTATTGATCAACGCGCTGACGCTTACCGCCTCGCGCGAGTCGACGATCTTCGTCGACGTCCTGATTCTCGTGCTCACCTTCGTGTGGCACGCCGTCGGTTTCGTGTTGCGCCGCAAGATTCCGGAGACCAACCTAGCGTATCGGTGGTCGCCGTCGCCCAACGGGCATTCGCGAGCCGGCCGGCTAGCGCGCCAGGGCACTGACGCAGTCAAGAACGTGCCGCGCGTCATCCTGCGCTGGTTCTACCAGACCGGGCGCGGTGGGGGCCTCACGGTCGCGACGTTCGCGCTGCCGGTAGTAGTGGCCGTCCTGCTCGCCCTCTTGGGTCCGATCAACTTCGACTTTGTGCCGCAGGTGCAGAACGGCGAGATCAGCATGACGGTGACGTATCCGCCCGGCACGCCGATCCTCGTGACGGAAAAGTACGTCAGCAAGCTGGAAGACGCGATCATGAAGATCGACGGCATCAAGTCGGTCAGCTCGACCGTCGGACGCAAGCCGCAAGGCTGGAGCAGCGCGATCGGCGACAACTACGCGCGCCTCGACGCACAGACGCTGCCGAATCGCACGCACGAGACGTACAAGATCATCGATCAAATTCGTAAGCTCGGCTACCTCGTTCCGGGCGGCGACTTCCAGGTCTCGGGCGACAACGGCGGGGGCTCGGGCGCGACGATCTTCTACTCGCTCTCCGGGCCGGAGAACGAGATCGCGCCTGCGGCGGAGAAAGTGGCGCAATTCCTGCGCGCCACGCCGGGCAGCGTGAACGTGCAGACGAGCAATGAAGCCGCGGCGCCGCGGCTTAACGTGAACGTCGACCCGCAGAAGGCGGAGATCTTGGGCGTGGCGCCGGCCGATGCCGCTAGCGCCGCGCGTTTCGCCATCGACGGCGCGGTTGCGACGCGCGTGCGCTCCGAGAACGGGCTCGTCGACGTTCGCGTGCAGTTCCCGCTCTCCGACCGATCGACGGTCGATCAGCTCCAGGACGTTCGCGTCCGCGCGCAAGACGGCACGCTCGTCCCGCTGGCGGACATCGCGAACTTCCAGTGGACGAGGGCGCCGCTGCAGATCAAACGGCTCAACCGCCAGCGCGTCGTCGACGTCTACGGCGACACGCTGCCGGGCTACTCGCTCGGCACGGTAGCGGGCCCGCTCGAGAAGAAGCTGAAAGAGCCCGGCTTCCTGCCCGAAGGCGTGCAGCTCACCGCGCAAGGCGACACGCAATACATGATGGAGACGATGGCAAACATGGGGATCGCCCTGCTGACCTCGTTCATGCTGGTCTACATGCTGATGGTGATCCTGTACGGCTCCTTCCTCGAGCCGCTGATCGTGATGTTCTCCGTGCCGCTCGCCATCATCGGCGCGCTGGTCGCACTCTCGTTGATGCATCGCGTCGAGCCCAACGCGGGTCAGTCGCTCAACCTCATCTCGATGATCGGCATCGTGATGTTGTTCGGGCTCGTGGCCAAGAACGGGATTCTGCTCGTCGATTACTCCAACACACTGTGCCGGCGCGGCATGCGCGTGCGCGAGGCGGTGTTGCAGGCGGCCGGGACGCGCTTCCGGCCGATCCTCATGACGACGTGTGCGATGGTCTTCGGCATGCTGCCGCTCGCGCTGGGCTTCGCCGAGGGCGGCGAGTGGCGCCAAGCAATGGGCACTGTGATCATCGGCGGCCTGTTGAGCTCGTTGATTCTCACCCTATTCTTAGTGCCGCTGATCTACAACACGTGGATCGGTTGGCTCGAGCGTCGCGGCGACTGGCGCGCGGTCCAGGCCGAGGGCGAGCCGTTTGGCGCCGAGGCGGCCCGGGTAGGGATACGTGCATGAGGGCAAGCGTTATTTTTCTCACAGCGGCGCTTGCGGTCAGATCAACGCCACCGCCAACGGACGATCCATCTCGCTGACGATCGGGCCGACGCAAGCGACCGTCGACGGTCAGAGCGCGGCGTTCGACCTCGACTGGACGTTCGTCCGCGGAGGGTAAGAGGTTCCCTAAGCTTAGTCGACGCGCGCTGGTGACCGGGGCGGCCGGCGGCCTCGCCGCCGGCATCGCTCCGGCGCTCGCGCGCGACGGATTCGATCGAGTCGCGATCACGCACCGCGCAACACCGCCCGGCGCAACGCTTGCCGCAATCGAGGGCGCGGGCGTCGAGGCGGCCGCGATTCGCGTCGATTTCTTGGACGAGGCGATCGCCGTGGAGGCCGCGCTCGAGCGCGGCGTCGCGGCGCATGGTCCGTTCGACACGCTCGTGCACGCGGTTGGTCCGCTTGTCGTCAAGCGCTTTGCCAACGCGTCGCTCGAGGACTATCGAACGGCGCTAGACGGCAATCTACGCAGCGCGGTGCTGGCGGCGCGGGCCACGTTGCCCGCGATGCGCGAGGCCCACTTCGGGCGCGTGATCTTCTTCGCGATGCTCGGCTCCGGTCAGACGCGTCCCTTCCGCGGCTTCTCGCTCTATCAATCGGCGAAGAGCGCCCTGGTCGCGCTTGCACGCTGCCTCGCGATCGAGGAGGCGCCCCATGGCGTCACCGTCAACGTCGTCTCGCCGGGCGACATTCGCGAAAAAACTCTCGACCGGGCTCGGGCGCTCGAGCGCGCGGCGCGCAATCCGCGCGGCCGAGCCGGTAGTTATGAAGATGTGGCCGACGTCGTGCGCTTTCTGATCGCTCCGCAACGCGATTTCATCACCGGACAAGTGATCGAAGTGACCGGAGGCCTGCAAACCGCCGCGGAATAGGGAGTCCGCACGGCACAGGACTAGGAAACGCTCGGCTCGTAACCTGAGCGGCTAGTGTCCGACGAGACGAACGAACATCAGCCTTTCGCGCTGCCCGGCGTGCGTCCACAGTTTGGCCCCGACAAGGTCGTCGCGGTCGAGCACATCGATCTCCATCTGACGCCGAACTTCGCGGACGAATCGCTCGACGGCGTGTGCACGATGACGGTGCGGGCGCTCGACGAGGCCGTGCCGCGGCTGTCGCTCGATGCCGTGGAGCTGGAGGTCTTGCGAGTCGAACGGCTGACGGATGAAGCGAAGGCCGACCGCGAGCTGAAGTTTACGACGCGGCAGGGGGAGCTCGAGATCGAATTCGAGCCGCCGATCGCCGCGGGAGCGACAGCGACGTTTGCCGTGCGATACCGCGTCGTGAGGCCGCGCCACGGGCTGTTCTTCGTCAAGCCGGGGGCGGACCACCCCGAGAAGGTCGCGCATGCCTGGACGCAGAGTCAGGACCAATACGCGCGTTACTGGTTTCCCTGCCTCGATTACCCTCACGAGAAGCAGCCGACGTCGACGACGATCGTGGTGCCCAAGGGCATGTTCGCGCTCGGCAACGGCAAGTTGATCGATCGTCGCGACGAAGACGGCCGCACTACCTTCCGCTATCGTCAGGACGTGCCTCACAGCACGTATCTCATGACGATGGTCGCGGGACCGTTCCTCGAGGTCGCGAGCGGCAAGGCGGGCAGCAACGAAATCCCGATCTACTACTACGTTCTTCCGGGCCGCGAGAGCGACGGCGAGCGTTCGTTCGGAGCGACGCCCAAGATGCTGGAGCTCTTCGAGCGGCGCATCGGAACGCCGTATCCGTACGCGCGCTACTCGCAGATCGCCGTCACCGACTTCATCTTCGGCGGGATGGAGAACACGGCAGCGACCACGCAGACCGACCGGACCCTCCACGACGAGACCGCACACCTCGACTTCTCGAGCGATCCTCTGGTCGCTCACGAGCTCGCGCATCAGTGGTTCGGCAACCTGCTGACGTGCCGCGACTGGGCGCACGCATGGCTCAACGAAGGCTTCGCAACATTCATGGAGGCCGTCTGGCGCGAAGCCGATCTCGGATACGACGAGTACGTCTACGACATATTCGAGTGCCTCACCGCGTACCTGCGCGAGGACTCGGACCGGTATCGGCGCCCGATAGTCTGCAACATGTTCCGCGATCCCATCGAGATCTTCGACCGCCACCTCTATCAAAAGGGCGCGGCGGTGCTGCACATGCTGCGCGGAGAGCTCGGCGATTCGCGCTTCTGGCGCGCGGTCGCGCAGTATGTGCGGGACAACGCGCAACGCAACGTCGAGACGATCGACTTCGTGCGCGCGATCGAAGGCGCGACGGGGCGAAACCTCCGCGGTTTCTTCAGCCAATGGGTATTCCGCGCAGGCCATCCGAAGCTCGACGTATGCGCGTCGTGGGACGCCGTGCGCAAGGTCGCTACAGTGACGATCGATCAGAAGCAGACCGTCGACGCCGATCACCCACCCTACGAGTTCGACGTCGAGATCGGACTCGCGCCGGCGGAGTTAAAGAAGGAGCGGCGCGTCCGCGCGCGAGTCGAGCGGCAGCACGAGACCATCGCCGTGCCGCTTGACTTCGAACCGAGGCTGGTCCGGTTCGATCCGGGGGCCTTCGTCGTCGCCGACGTCACGTACGCGCTTGGTGTGGACTTTGCGGCGGCGGCGCTGCACGACGATCCGAACGTCGTCGCGCGCATCCGCGCCGCCCGCGAGCTCGCGAAGGACGGCGGTCGAATCTCGCGGGACGCCCTAACACGTTCGTTCGAGTCCGAACCGTTTTGGGGCGTTCTGGCCGAAGCTGCCGCGGCAATCGGGGCGACGCGCGGGCCCTGGGCGCGCACGATATTGGTCGGCGCCCTGTCGCATCGCCACCCCAAGGTCGTGCGAGCAGCTGCGGATGCGCTCGGCAACTTTCGCGATCCCGGGGCCGCGGCCGCGCTCATCACGACCGCCGCGGACCACACTTCCTACTTCGTGCGCAGTGCGGCGCTCACGGCCCTCGGCAAGACGCGCGATCCGCGCGCGTTCGACCTGCTGCGAATGGCGCTGACGCAGCGCACGTGGAACGGGGTCGTCGAGAGCGGCGCCGTCCGCGGCTTGGCGGAGCTGGCCGATATTCGCGCGCTCCCGATCGTGCTCGAGGTGCTGCATCCGCGGGAGAGCGACGGGCTGCGCCGGGCGGCCATCAGCGCGCTCGGGCGCATCGGCGCACTCGTGGAAGACGCGCGAACGCGCGTCGTCGATGAGCTCGAGCAGCGGCTCGGCGACGAGAGCTTCACGATAGCGGTGGAAGCGATCGCCACGGCGGAAGCGCTCGGCGACGCGCGTCTGCTCCCGGCGCTCGATCGCCTCTCGGCGCAGGCCTTCGACGGGCGTTTGCGGCGCGACGCTATGGAAGCCGCCATCCGAATTCGAAAAGGCGCCAAGGTTCCGGCGCAGGTCACCGCCCTCCGTGATGACATCGATGAGTTACGTCAAGAGCACCGTAGGCTTCAGGACCAGATCTCGGCGGCTGCGCGTCCGTAAGCAGCGGACGTCCGCGCTCGCGGTGCTGCTCTTCACGGCGGCGCTCGTTTGGCTCGTCGCACACGCGCGTGGGAGTGCCGTCGCGCCGCAGGTGCGCGAACCGGCGTCGGATTTGGCGCAACGCGTCGTCAAGGCCCCGCCGGCGCCGCCGTGGATGGCGGGCGATCGCCGTCGATTGTGGAGCCGGCTGCACGGCGCCTTCGCGCCGGTGATCGCCGGCGCCGCCGGGTGGAGTCTCGCGGTCGTCTCCGCCGAGGGAACGACGCTGTTCGACGAGCGCGCGGAGCGGGCCGTGGCGCCGGCGTCCGTGCTGAAGCTCGTCGTCGCGGCGAGTGCCCTGGACGCGCTCGGGCCCGCGTACCGCTTTCATACCATGTTCGCGGCGCGCGGCAGCATCGGTGATGACGGCCGACTCGACGGCGACCTGTGGCTGGTCGGTTCGGGCGATCCCTCGTTGATCTCCGGCGATCTGCGCAACGGCATCGGCGTCCTCGCGCGCTCCGGGCTGCGTCGGGTTGACGGCCGGGTGATGGTCGACGCGACGGCGATGACCGGCCCCTCGCTCAACCCGCACTGGGACCGCGACGACAACGGGCAGGACTACGCAGCGCCGACCAGTGCCGTCTCGCTCGACGGCGACACGATCGAGTCGCAAGAGATCGTGGACGGAGTGGAGCAGCGCGTGTGGACGCCGATGCACAACGTCGCGGCCTACGTCGGCGCGCAGACCAAGGCCATGCTCGCGGCGCGCGGCATCGGGAGCGCGTTGCCGCCCGGCGTCGGATCCTCTCCGCTGGACGCCATCGTGTTATGGGACCACCGGTCGGCACCGCTGCCGGCGCTCGAATCGCACATGCTATTTGTTTCGGACAACCACTACGCCGAGCAACTGCTGCGGACGATCGGCGGCGAGGTCGCCGGCACGCCGGACGATGCAGGCGGAATCGAGGCCGAGCGGCGCTTCTTGGAACGGCGCGGCGTTCCGGCGCCCGGGCTGCGGTTGTTCGACGGGAGCGGTCTGTCGCCGGACGATCGCATCGCCGCAATCACGGTGGCGCGGCTGCTCGCCGACAGTCAGCCGTCGCTGTACCTGCTCTTGCCGCTCGGCGGTCGCGAAGGAACGCTCGAGGACTATGATTTCACCGCCGCGCTCGGTCGCGTGCGCGCAAAGAGCGGCCACCTCTCCGACGTCTCCGCGCTCGCCGGTTATGCGAATACGCTGCATCACGGCCGCGTCGCGTTCGCTTTCCTCATCGACGGATCGCCGGGCGATCCGGACGCGGCGATCGTCAAGGCCGTCGACCGTCTGGCGGGTTTCTAAAGGCTCGCGATGTTCGATGCAGCGCTGCTCGGGGAACTGATCCGCCGCGCGCTTCGGCGCGGGGGCGATTTTGCCGACGTCTTCTGCGAGCGGCGCCGCACGCTGTCGTACCGGCTTCAGGACGGCCGAATTCACGACGCGACGTACGGTGTGACGCTCGGCGTCGGCATCCGCGTGGTCGTTGGAGAATCGGCGGGCTATGCCTACTCCGACGACCTCAGCGACGATGCGCTGATGCAGACGGCCGACGCGGCATCGCTGATCGCGCGCAGCGCACCGGCGGCGCAGGTGGGCAGCAGCGACCTTCGCGTGGAGCGCGTCGCGTCGCTCTACCATCGCGACGACACCGAGTCCGTGAATCCGCAGCGCTACGTCGCGCTGCTCGACCGCGCCGACGCCACGGCGCGGCGCTGCGACCCGAGAGTCGTCGCAGTAAACGCGCAGCTCGTCGATGACGTGCAGGAGGTCTGGATCGCGACGAGCGAGGGCCGCTTCGTGTTCGACCGGCGACCGCTCGTGACGTTCGGCATCCAGGTCGTGGCGAGCGACAAGAAGGAGCGCGGCTCCGGATACGTCGGCGACGGCGGCCGAACGTCGATCGCGTACTTCGATCGCGAGACGCCGGAAGCGCTCGCGTCCGAGGCGGCGCGCATCGCCACGGTCAACCTGGTGGCGTCGCCGGCGCCTGCGGGCGAGATGGAGATGATCGTCGGAGCGGGAGGCGGCGGCGTGCTGCTGCACGAGGCCGTCGGTCACGGGCTCGAGAGCGACTTCAACCGGCGCGGCACGTCGCTGTATAGTGGACGGGTCGGCGAGCGCGTCGCGAGCGACCTCGTCACGATCTTCGACGACGGGAACCTCGAAGGGGAACGCGGCAGCCTCAACGTCGACGACGAGGGCGTGCCCGGACAGCACAAGGTGCTCGTCGAGAACGGCGTGCTGCGCGGATACATGCAGGACCGGCTCAACGCACGGTTGATGGGCGTGGAGTCCACCGGCAGCGGGCGGCGGCAGTCGTTCCGGTTCTCGCCTCAGCCGCGGATGTGCAACACGTACATGCCCGACGGCGACTCGAGCTTCGAGGAGATCCTGACCTCTACGCGGCGCGGAATCTACGCGAAGTCCTTCGCCGGGGGGCAAGTGGAGATCAGCAAGGGCGACTTCGTCTTCATGGTCGGCGAGGGATACTTGGTGGAGAACGGCCGGATCACGGCGCCCGTGCGCAACGCGACGATCATCGGCAATGGACCCGACGCGATGCGCAAGGTCGTCGCGGTCGGCAACGACAGCCGCCTGGCGCGTCGCCACTATACGTGCGGGAAGGGCGGTCAATACGTGCCGGTCGGGGTTGGCATGCCTACGGTCAAGATCTCGTCCATTACCGTTGGGGGCACGCGGCATGAATGAAGCGGCGGCGATCGCGCTGGCGCAGCAGGCTCTCGACGCTGCGCGCGCCTGCGGCGCGCAGAGCGCGGAGGCGGCGGTTTCGATCGCCCGGCGCCTGCACGTCGAGGCACGCGAGAACGCGGTGGCGCGCTTGGAGGGGTCGACGGGAAAGGGGCTGCTGCTGCGAGTCTTCCGCGACGGACGCCGGGCGACGCTCTCGACCTCCGACTTTTCCGCGGAGGGGATCGCTGGCGCCGTGCAGCGCGTCGTTGCGCACACGGAGCTCGTTGCGGCCGACGAGTACGCGGGGCTGCCGGATCGCGTCGGGACCGACGGCGAGAATTTGAGCCTGTGGGATCCCGTGGTCGCGCAGCGCGACAGCCTGGAGAAGATAGATGAGGCGCTACTGCTCGAGCGGCTCATCCGCGAGGCCGACGCGCGCGTCGTCAACTCCAGCGGCTCGCACTATACGGATTCGGTGGCGGTCACGGCGCTTGCGAACACCAACGGCTTCGCGGCCGGCTACGCGTGGACACGCGTGGGCCGATCCACCGGACCGGTTGCGCTGGACGGCGGCGTCAAGCGCATCGCGCACTACGGCACTGCGGCGCGACACCAGCGCGACCTCGAGGGGCTCGAGGCGGTCGCGACCACGGCGGTCCGCCGTGCCGTCGACCTCTTCGGCGCCCGCAAGCCCCCGACGATGCGCGTGCCGGTCATCTTCGAGCGCGACGTCGCGGCATCGGTCCTGGATGACGTCTTCGCGGCCGCCTCGAGCGCGAACGTCGCCGTCGCCAACTCCTGGCTCACCGGCCGCGTCGGAAGCAAGATCGGCAGTGACCTCGTGACGGTAATCGACGACGGCCGGCTGATCGCCGGTCTGGGCAGCGCGCCCTTCGACGGCGAGGGCGTCGCGACGCGGCGCACGCCGGTCTTCGAGCGCGGCGTCCTGCGGACGTTCCTGTATGACACCTACTATGCGCGTAGGCTGGGCGCGGTCAGCACGGGCAACTCAACCGGCGGCGGCGTCGGCCCGACCAACTTCTATCTGGAGCCGGGCTCGATGACGCTGGCGGAGATGATCGCCGCGACGCCGCTCGGCGTGCTCGTGGTCGACACCATCGGGTTTGCGACCGAGCACGCCTCGGGCACATATAGCCGCGGCGCACGCGGTTTTTTCATCGAGGGCGGCGAAATCGCATACCCGATCGATGAGTTTACCGTGGCGGGACAGTACGCGGAAATGCTCGGCGGCGTGGATGCCGTCGCGAACGACTTACGCTTCGACGGCGCCGTCGTCTCACCGTCGTTTCGCGTCGCCGATATGACGGTCAGCGGAAACTAGGGAACCTAGAGAGCAGATGATTCCGCAACCAGCCATCGCCCTGACCCTGATCCTTCGCATCGACATGCCGAACGAGCCGGGCGCATTCGGCGTGCTCGCCAATGCGATCGGCGACGCGGGCGGGACCATCGGTGCCGTCGACATGCACTCGGTCGCGAAGGGCCGTGTCGTGCGCGACGTGACGGTCGGTGTCGCGTCCGAGGCCGTCGCCAACGATCTGCGCCGCGCCGTGGAGGCGCTCGTCGGGACGCGCATCGTTTTCGCGAACGATTCGACCTTCTTGGCGCACGTCGGCGGCAAGATACGAGTGGATTCGAAGATTGCGGTGAAGAACCGCCAGGATCTCTCGACGGTTTACACACCGGGCGTTGCGCGCGTGTCGATGGCGATCGCGGCAGATCCGAGCAAGGCGTTTCAGCTGACGGTCAAGCGCAACTCGGTCGCCGTCGTCACCGACGGCACCGCCGTGCTCGGTCTCGGCGATATCGGTCCGCTCGGCGCGCTGCCGGTGATGGAAGGCAAGGCGATGCTCTTCAAGCAGTTCGCGGACATCGACGCGTTCCCGATCTGCCTCGACACCAAGGATGTCGACGAGATCGTCGAGACGGTCGTGCGCATCGCCCCGGTCTTCGGCGGCATCAACCTGGAAGACGTGAGCGCACCGCGCTGCTTCGAGGTCGAGGACCGGCTGATCGAGGCGCTCGACATCCCCGTGATGCACGACGATCAGCACGGCACGGCGGTCGTCATCCTGGCGGCGCTGATCAATGCGGCTCGCGTCGTGCGTAAGCCGCTATCGGAGCTGCGGGTCGTCGTGTCGGGCAGCGGCGCGGCGGGCACGGCGACGATCAAGATGCTGCTCGGCGCGGGCGTGAAGGACGTGATCCCGGTCGACCGTGCAGGCGCGCTGAACCGCACCGACCGCTACGAGAATCCGCACTGGCGGTGGCTGGCGGAGCACACCAATCGCGAGAATCGCCGCGGGTCGCTGCGCGATGTGCTCGAGGGCACGGACGTGTTCATCGGCGTCTCTGCGCCGGGCATCTTGCAGCCCGAGCACATTGCGCGGATGGCTCGCGACCCGATCGTGTTCGCGATGGCTAACCCGACGCCGGAAATCATGCCCGATGTCGCAGCGCCCGTCGCGGCCGTCATCGCGACCGGCCGCTCGGACTTCCCGAATCAGGTGAACAACCTGCTCGCGTTTCCCGGCATCTTCCGCGGAGCGCTGGACGTGCGCGCGCGGCGCATCACCGACGGCATGAAGCTCGCTGCGGCGTACGCGATCGCCGAGATCGTTTCCGAAAACGAGCTCAGCTCGGAGTACGTAATTCCTAGCGTCTTCGATCCGCGCGTCGTCGACGCTGTGGCCAAGGGCGTCGCTGCAGCCGCGGTGGAGGACGGCGTCGCGCGCCGCATTCCGACGAAAGACCAAAGCGAGGATCTCAGCGCCAACGTTTGACCCGGCCGACGCGCTCCTCGCATCGCTGAAGCTCGAGCCGAGCGATCCGCGCCCGCTCTACGTGCAGCTCGCCGACCGCATCGTTGATGCCATCGAGCGCGAGTCCGTCGTTCCCGGCGATCGCCTCCCGCCGATGCGCGATCTCGCCCGCGCGCTCGGCTGCGCTCTCGTGACGGTATCGCAGGCATACGAGCTGCTCGCGGCGCGCGGCCGCGTGATCGCGCGGCCCGGGAAGGGCACGTTCGTCGCGGCGGCGCCGGATCGCGGCGAACCCTTCGCGCGGCGCTGGGAACCCGACGTCGGACGGTTCGCGCGCGCGGCGCGCCTGGAGGGCGTAATGGAGCGCCTGACCCATGCGACGGAGCCGGGGGCGATCAGCCTCGCGAGCGGCCATCCCGCGCCCGAGACCTTCCCGCTGCACGATTTCGCGCGCGCCTTCCATCGCACGCTGCTCGACGATTCGCCCGAGCTGATGCAGTACCGGTCCTCCACGGGCGATCCGGAGTTGTGCGCGCGGCTCGCGTCGTTTCTGCGCCGGCGCGGGTGCGCGGCAGAGCCCGCCGACATCATCGTGTGCTCGGGTGCGCAGCAGGCCGCGGACATCGTCGCGACTGTGCTGCTCGACGATCGCAGTGTCGTCGCGAGCGAGAGTCCGACCTATTGGGGTAGCCTGGGTGTGTTCGATGCTCGCGGCGCGACGTACGTTGAGGTGCGTGGCGATGCGGACGGCGTGCGCGCCGACGACGTGGAGCGCGTGTTCGCGGAGTACCGCCCACGGCTGTTCTACGTGAATCCGGTCGCGGCGAACCCGACCGGCGCGGTGCTGCCGGGCCGTCGCGCGAAGCAGATCGTTGCGCTCGCGCGGCGCTACGACGTCATGGTGCTCGAGGATCAGACGGGCTGGCAGCTCACCTACGACGCGCCCGCGCCGCCGCCGCTGGCAGCGCACGACACGGACGGCCGCGTCATCCTGATGGAGAGCCTCTCGAAGTCGATCTTCCCGGCGCTGCGGATCGGGTATCTCTATGCGAAGGGCGGCATCGCCGAGGCGCTCGAGGCCGCCAAGATTCAGGCCGACGTCTTCACGTCTACGCTTACGCAACGCGCGCTGTGGCGCTTTATGGATAGCCCGGCATATCAGCGTCACCTGCGCTCATCGCGCGCGCTTTACCGCAAGCGCCGCGACGCGTTCGTCGAGGCGCTGTCGGGCGTGGCGACGTGGACCGAAGTGCATTCGCCCGGCGCCGGCGTAAACGTCTGGCTCCCGTTGCCGCCACGCATCTCGACGCAGGCCGCGTTCGACGCGTGCGCGCGCGCGGGCGTGCTCGTCATGCCGTCGGAACCGTTTTATCCGACCCGCAGCGGCCCGCCGGCGCTGCGCCTTTCATTCGGCGACCTGACGATCGAAGAGGCCAATGAAGGCATTGCGCGCCTCTCCCGCGCCTTCGCAAAACTCAGTCCACCTTTGTCATCCTGAGCCTCTCCGCGGCGTGAGCGTGCGTTCTTCCACGCGGATGCGCCACGAGAGCAGGGATGCGTTGAGAATCGAGAAGACGATCGCGATCTCAATCGCGCCGAAGGCGAGCGGGAGCAGGGCGATCTCAGCGCAGACGACGACGTAGTTGGGATGCCGCACGAAGCGGTATGGGCCTCTGCGGACGAGCGGGGCGCCGGGCACGCTGATTATTCGTGTCGTCCAATACGGTCCTAGCGTCGCGATCGTCCAGACGCGCAGCGGCTGCAGCGCCGCGTAGAGGCCGAGGAGCCACCAGTTGGGCGGGGTGGACGGCGGAATCAGCACGGCCATGCCGACGAGCCACGCCGCGTGCAGCAGCACGATGAACGGATACTGCACGGCGCCCGTCTCCACTCCACCGCGGGCGAGCAACCGCCGCGTGTTGCGCGCGGAATAGAACAGCTCGACGATGCGCTGCAGAGCGACGAGCGCCAGAACGACCCACAGTACGTTCAATGCTTGGCGAGCAGCGTGAAGCCGGCTGTGAAGCCCGGTCCGAGGGCGCTGACGAGTGCCCGCCGCCAGGGCTGCGAGTCGCCGATCGTGCGCTCCAGGACGAACATCACGGTCGCGGCCGACATGTTGCCGTACTCCCGCAGCACCTCGCGAGACGTCACGAGGGTGCCCGGTTCGAGCTCGAATGCCACCTCGAGTGCGTCGAGCACCTTCGCCCCGCCCGGGTGGCAGACGAACGCGTCGATGTCGCGCAGGGTCAAGCCGTGCTCGGCGAGGAACGCGACGGCCACGTCGTGCAGCTTCGTCGTGACGAGCTCGGGGATGTCGCGCGAGAAGATCGCCTTCAGGCCATCCCGAGTAACGTCCCATCCCATGACGTCGAGCGAGTCGGGCCACGTGTATTCGCCGCCTCCGGTGATGCGCGCGCCGGCGCCCTCGCTCGAGATCAGAGCCGCTGCGGCGCCGTCGCCGAAAAGCGCGGTCGCTACGATGTTGCTCTTCGTGAAGTCGTCGCGGCGAAAGCAAAGCGCGCACAGCTCCACGACGAGGAAGAGCACGAGCGAGCCGGGATCGTTGCGAGCCATCGCGGCGGCGCGCGAGAGGCCGATCGCGCCGCCCGCGCAGCCTAGCCCGAAGATCGGCAGACGCCGGACGTCGCGGCGCAGCCGCATGCGTTCCATGAGCAGCGCATCGAGGCTGGGCGTCGCGATTCCGGTCGTCGATACGGCGACGATGGCATCGATTTCGTCGACGCCGCGGCCGGCGGCCGCCAGCACCCGCAGCGTAGCGGCCTCCAGCAGGTCAAGCGCGGAATCGAGGTAGACGCGGTTGCGCTCAGGCCACTCATGCAGCTCCTCGTACCACTTGATCGGCACGCTGGAGTAGCGCCGATCGATGCCAGTGTTACCGAACATTGGAAGCAACCGAATGATCTCGCGGGAACGCGGCCCGAGCGCGAGCTCGATGCGCCGCATCACTTCAGCTTGACCCAGCTCGTAAGGAGGAACGGCGGTTGCGACCGCGAGCACGCGGGCGTCGGGACTCATCGAGCGGCGCACCGCCGTTCAGGCAGGGTACGCGAGACCGTCCTGGTAATGGCATACCTCCCGTGTCGTTTAAGCCATTTGCAGCGGCGCTGTTGGGCGCCGTTTTATTGGGTTCCGGGCCGCGCCCGGCTCCGTTGATCGTCTATTCTGCGCCGGCCGGCATCCGCCCAACCGGCGCGGATCGCATCCACCCGACGAGCGCCGTCCTCCCGAACGGCCGCATCGCGGCGCCGGTAGGCGAAAGCCTGTTCGTCGGAGCGGACCCGCTGGGCCTGGCGCTTTCGCCGGACGGCCGCTATGCCATTGTGTCCAACGACGGCGACGGCTCGGCCACAATGGCGCTCGCCTCGGGCGGAATGTTAGTACGCGGTTACTCGCTCGCGGTGGTCGATGCGCGCAGCATGAAGCTCGCGAGCGCCTATCACGACCCGTCGGCGTCGTTCTTCATGGGCGTCGCGGCCGCGCGCGATCCGAGCGATGCGTCGCGCACGATCGTGGTCGCTTCCGACGGCGCCGCCGGCGTCGTGCGCGTCTACGACCTCGACGCCGCCGGTCAGCTCACGCCGGAGGCGCAGCCAATCGCGTTGCCGGCGCAGGCAGGCCGTCACGCTTTTCCCGCCGGGATCGCCATCGCGCCGGACGGCCGCACCGCGTACGTGGCGGACAACCTAGGCGATGCGGTCGTCACGATCGATCTCGCGACGCGTGCGGTCCAGCGCTCGGTCCCCATCGGTGACTTTCCTTTTTACCTAGCCGCCGGCCCGGCTGCGGTTCTGGCCACCGGCAGCGGCCTCTCGAGTTACAACGCGGTCGTGCCGCCGCTAAGCCGGCCGCGTTTCGCTGCGCCGGCGTTCGATTCGGCGCGCTCCTCCTCGCTCACCATACTCGCTCTCGGCGGATCGAATGCGATCGGCGATCCGGCGGCGGTCCGGATGGATCCCGCGCCGGACGGCGCGCAGATCGTGGGCGGCGCCATTCCCGGCGCGACGGTCGTGAGCCGCGACGGCCGCTACGCGTACGTCGCGCTCGCGAACGTCGATCGCGTGGCGGTCGTGGATCTGCGCGGGGCCCCGCGCGTCGCGCGCGGGCTCGACCTGCGCCTCTATCCCGGCGCCCCCTACGGCGCGGAGCCGAGCGCGGAAGCGCTCAGCCCGGATAACAAGCGCCTCTACGTCGCGCTCGCCGGCCTCAACGCGATCGCGGTGCTCGACGCGCGTAAGCCCGCCCGTTATCGCTACGGCCTAATCCCCACTGCGTGGTATCCGACGGCGCTCGCGTTGTCGCGCGACGGCCGCTACCTGTACGCCGTCGCCGGCAAGGGCGTCGACGGGTGGGGAGTTCTCCAACGCATCGATCTCAAGCACACGTCGCTCGTCAGGGCCACGCTCGCCGCGCTGCGCTACAATCGCACGCCGCGCATAGCGCGGTTCAATCCGGTGATTCCGCCGCTGCGCTCGAATAAGCGCAGCGAGGCGATCGATCACGTCGTATATATCGCCGTCGGCACCCAGAGCTACGACGCAATGCTCGGCGATCTCAAGGACGATTCCGGCGAGGCCCACGGCAACGGCGACTCGTCGCTGAGCCGCTACGCGGAGAGCGTCACGCCGAACCTCCACGCCCTAGCCCGCACGTACGCGCTCGCCGACAACTTCTACGCCTCCGACGCCGACCTCGATCTGTCGAAGGAGTTCGCGATTGCCGGCGACGCGACGCTCTTTCAGCAGCTCACCGCCGAAGCCGGAACGGCGCGTGCGCCGATGAACGACCACGGCGCCGATCCCGAGGACTACGGCCGCACGGGCTACCTGTTCAACGCGCTCGGCCGCGCGGGACTGACCTTCCGCGACTACGGCGGGCTGCTGCGCCTCTCCGGTTACGACGGCTCCGCCTATCATCTCGACGTCCCGGCGCTGGCGGCGCTCGACGGCAACGTGGATCTCGACTATGCGAGCTGGGACCCGAAGGTCGACGACGCGACGCGCGCGGCCGAATTCGTGCGCGACATGCAGCGCTACGTGCAGGCCGACCGGGCGCCGAGCTTCACGTACGTTTGGTTGCCGACGAATGCGGACTCGACGAGCGTGCGCGATGCGGATCGCGCGCTCGGAAAGATCGTGGATTACGTCTCCCACACGCCGCACTGGAGCTCGACGGCTGTCTTCGTCGTCCCGGAAGGTTTGGAGACTCCCGCGGTCGATCACGTTAATCCCATGCGGAGCTACGCGATCGTCGTATCGCCGCTGGCGCGGCGCGGCTATGTCGGAGACGAGCATCTCAGCGCGGCGAGCGTGGTCAAGACCGAAGAAGAGATCTTCGGGTTGCCGCCGCTGACGCTCAACGACCTGCTCGCGTCGGACATGAGCGCGTTCTTCACCACCGCTCCCGCGCCCGAGCCCTATACCGGCCGATGACGGCGCATCGCTCCTTGGGTTACGGCCCGCGCCTGGCGGCTTCGCCCACCGGACGTCTGCTGGCCGTCGTGCTCGTGCGGCCGACGCGTGCGATCGAAAACGCGCGGCCGCTTCCGGGCGAGCCGGGCGCCGTGTATGCGCGCGCGCTGGAACAGCTCGACGTACTGCGCAAGACCTTAGAGTATTTCGGCGTCGAGGTCACAGTTAGCGAATCCCGCGCGTCGGATCCGTACGAAACGGCGGCCGGCGACGCCGCGGTCGCATTCGGCGACGGCGCGGTGATGATGCGCCTCAGCGCGCTGTCTCGCCGCGGCGAAGTCGACCGAATGCAAGCGGAGTTTGCGAGCATCGACGTACCGATCGCGGGTCACATCGCGGCGCCCGGGCTGCTCGACGGCAACGACATCGTGACGGCGGGGGAGACGGCGTTCGTCGGCGTCGGTGCGCGCGGAAACGAGCTCGGACGCCGCGGTTTCATGGAGCTCGCGCGCAGTCATGGGTTCCGCGTTAGGGAGGTCAAGCTCGCGCCCGGCGTGCCGGCGCTGCGCGCGGTGGTCAGCGCGGTCGCGCCGGACACGATCGTGCTCGGCGGCGACAAAGCCGACGCGGCAGCTTTTTCCGGATTCAGGACGATCGTGCTCGAGCTCGGGGAAGAGCTCGGCGCCGGCGTGCTGTGCTTGGACGAGCGGCACGTCGTGGCGGACATTCGGTATCGCACGTCGCTCTCAATCCTGCGGCGGGCCGGCATCGGCGTCGAAGCGATCGATCTGTACGATTTCACCAAGATCGGCATCACGCCGGCGATGCTCGCCCTCGTCCTGCGGCGCGACTAGTCTCGGCGGCAGATGCGAATCGCCGTCCTCTCCGACATACACGGCAACCTCCTCGGGCTCGACGCCTGTCTCGCGGACCTCGCGGCTCAGGGCGGAGCGGAGGCGATCGTCGCCGCGGGCGATCTGTGCCTGGACGGTCCGAAGCCGAAGAAGGTGCTGCAGCGCCTGGGGGAGATCGGCGCGGCGTGCGTGCGCGGCAACACCGATCGCTACATCGCGGAGGACGATTCGAACGAGTCTTTCGAGCCCGCAGAGCGTGCGCAGATTGAGTGGACGCGCCATGAGATCGGCGAGCGCTGGCGCTCGTGGCTGCTAGCGCTGCCGTTCGCGCTGCGCATCGGTGAGGACGACAACCAGCTGCTGATCGTCCACGCGAATCCGAAGAGCGACGACGAGCATCTGTGGCCGGACGCGGACGAGGCCGTGCTGAAGCGCATGATCGGGAAAGAACGCGCGACCGCGATCGCCTTCGGACACCTGCATCTCCCGTACGTCCGAATGTGGCACGGCAAGCTACTCGTGAACGTGTCGTCCGCGGGCTTGCCAAAGGATGGCGACCCGCGCGCATGCTACGCAATCCTGACGGAGCGCGAGGGGGGCTGGGAGGTAAAACATCGGCGCGTCGCGTTCGATACCAAGCGCGTTGCAACCCAACTGGCCGCGTGCGGGATTCCGGGGAGTGCGGAGCTTATCGCTACCCTCCGCCATCATCGTTACAAAGGATTGAAGAGTTTTATTCCCTAGCCCGTTAACGCCGGCGATCGAAGTCGACAACCTCGTGAAGCGCTACGGCGCGTTCACGGCCGTCGACGGGATCTCGCTGCGGGTCGCCGCGGGCGAGTTCTTCGGTTTTCTCGGACCCAACGGCGCCGGCAAGACGACAACCATCAACGCGATCGTCGGCCTGGCCCGCAAGGGCTCGGGCAGCATTCGCATCTTCGGTCACGACAACGACCGCGAGTGGCGCCAGGCTCGGCGGCTGGTGGGCCTCTCGCCGCAGGAGTACAATTTCGACCGGTACCTCTCGCTGCGCGACGTGCTCATCTTCGCGGCGGGCTACTACGGGCTGCATGGGAAGGCGGTCGCGCGAGCGCGCCGACATGCTGCTCGAGCGCTTCGGCCTGACGTCGCACGCGCACCTCGAGTACACGAAGATATCGGGTGGCCAGAAGCGCCGGCTGTCGCTCGCGCGCGCGCTCATCCACCAGCCGAAGCTGCTCATTCTCGACGAGCCGACCGCCGGCGTGGACGTAGAGCTGCGCCTCGAACTGTGGCGCTGGCTGCGCACCCTCAACGAGGACGGGCTCACGATCTTCCTCACGACGCACTACCTGGAGGAGGCGGAGGAGCTCTGCCGGCGCATCGCGATCGTGCGGCACGGCCGCATCGTAGCGGAGAAGCCGACCGAGGAGCTCGTGGCCGAGGGCGAGTCGCTGCAGGACGTCTTCTTGGAGCTGACGCGAAATTAATACCGTCGGCTTATGGACGCTCGTCAAGCGCGAGATCATTCGCAGCCTAAAGGTCATCAACCAGGTGATCTGGCCGCCGATCATCACGACGCTGCTCTACGTCTTCGTGTTCGGGCTCGCGATCGGGAGCCGCATCCCGAGCGTGCAGGGCGTGACCTACGCGCAGTTCCTCATCCCGGGCCTGATCATGCTCCAAGTCATCGATGCGTCCTACGGCGAGTGTTCGAGTTCGCTCTTTCAGGGGCGCTTCATGAACTCGATCCAGGAGCTGCTGATCGCCCCGATGTCCGCGGGAGAGATCGTCGCGGGCTACGTGCTGGGCAGCCTGGCGCGGGCGTTGCTCATCGCGGGCCTCATCACCGGGCTCGGCCTCGTTCTGGTGCACACGGCGCCGCGCGATTGGGCCCTGTACCTGTGCGTCATCGCGCTCGTCTCGGTGCTGTTCTCGGCGCTCGGGCTGATCTTCGGCTTGATCGCCGATAAGTTCGACCACATCGCGATCCTCACGACGTTTGTCATCACGCCGCTCACCTTCGTTGGCGGCGTCTTCACAGATGCGAAAATGCTGCCGCCGCCGCTGCGGACGTTCGAGTTGTTCAATCCGATCTTCTATACGATCGACGCGTTTCGGCGCAGCTTCACCGGACAGAGCTTCCTGGCGCCGGAGTTTTCCGTCACGATGATCATCCTGCTCACCGCGGTCGCGCTCGGCATCCTGTTGCGGATGACGGCGATCGGGTATAAGCTGCGTACGTGATGTGGATCCTCTGCGACGTTGCCATGTTGCTCGCGCTGGCCCAGCCCGCCACGCATCTGTCGATCCAGCCGTGGACCGGCACGGACCTGCAGACGACGAGCGCCGATGCGGCCAAGTATCGCCTGGAAGTCACCGGGCGCCCCAACGCGACGATTCGGTTGCAGGCCTCCAACGTTTCGGCCGGATGGCTCGCCGCCTTCTGCACGCCGAAGATCTGCTCTCCGCAGCGCTATGACGCGCTGCTCCCGCGTTCCGGGCAGGTCGTGCTTCAGTTCGAGTTGATCAGGGAGTCCGATACCGCGCCGAAGCAGAGCGGCGCGACGATCACGGGCGGCGACGGTGCCTCGGTGACGGTCCCCGCCGCGTATCGCTAGCGTCGGACGGGACCTGGCAAGGGTCTCGAGCTCGGTTTGTCACAAATGGACCAGGGCTTTGTAGCGGAGGTGATTCATGCCGAGGTTTATGGTCGAGCGTACGTTCCCGGACGGACTGCACATCCCGGCGACCGAGGACGGCAGCCAGGCGTGCCTGACGGTCGTCGGACGCAACGCGGAAAACGGGGTGACGTGGGTGCATTCCTACGTGTCGGCCGACAAGAAGAAGACCTTCTGCATCTACGATGGCCCGAACGAGGCCGCGATCCGGGACGCCGCCTCGAAAAACGGACTGCCGATCGACTCCGTGACGGCGGTGTCCGTCCTCGATCCGTATTTCTATCGCGATTAGCGGCTACGTCTCTAGTGGCGTCGCCCGCGGGTGCCGCAGCGCGACGTACGCGAACAGCAGCGCGATGACGGGCAGCATGAAGTAGCTTGCCTCGGTTCCGAGCGGTCCGCCGTTCGCCCACGCCGGTCCGGGGAACGTCGCATCGAGAAGATGTCCCGCCGCCTGCGCGCCACCATTGCGCGTCCCGATCACGAAGAACTGCATGTAGTCGAAGCTGAAGTGAAACCCGGCGGCCAGCCAGAGCGAACCGGTGCGCCACAGCATGAAGCAGGTCAACAGGCCGAGCAACACGATGTTGCCGATGTCGATCGCGTTCTCGTCGGGTTTGCTCACGTGCGCCGCCGCGAAGAGCAACGCGATGATCACTGCGGCGGGCCAGAAGCCGATCCCACGCGCGAGCGCCTGCAGCGGATAGCCGCGAAACATATATTCCTCGTTCACCCCGACGAGCAGCATGACGATCAGCCACAGCAGCGTTTCCACCATGAGATCCGCGCCGTGCAGGGCGAGGCCGTGCACGACCATGCTGCCCGTCGCGAACATCCCGAGAGCAACGGCGCCGGCGCTCAGCGCGCCGATCGCGGCGCCTTCCCAAAAACGCGCTCTGAAAGCGAGACGCACCGGAAGGCCGTACGCGTCGACGCGCTTGCGTTCGAGGGCGGCCACGATCGCGGTCGCGCCGAAGACCGCGATTCCCTCGGCGATCTCGGAAACCAGAAAGGCCGGTGCGTTGAGGGTATTCGCATCGAGATGCAGCGCGGCAAAGACGAGCGGCGCGACAAGTTGAAGCGCTGCAAACAGTCCTAAGAGGACGATGACGTAGCCGCCGAAACGCCATCCGGCGCGCAGGCCGCCCGGGCCGACGAACAGCGCTCTTATGTAAAGAACGGGTTGTGCCGCTTTTCCAGCTCGATCGTCGTCGGCGGGCCGTGGCCCGGCATGACGACCGTGTCGTCGGGGAGCGTGAAGAGCTTGCTCCTTACGCTGTTCAGAATGTCGTCGTAGGTGCTGGCGTCGCCGAATGCGCCCCCGACGCTCGCCGCAAACAGAGTATCGCCCGAGAACAGTGAGTTCTGAAACAAATACGACGAGGAGCCGTCGGTGTGACCGGGTGTGTGCAGCATGCGAATCATCGAGCCTTCGCCGAACGGAAGCGTCTCACCGTCGCGCAGCAGCGTCGCCGTGTTCGCGAGTGAGCCGATGGCGTGCACGTCGAGCGCGTGCATCACGATCTTCGCCGCGGGAAAGGCAGCGGCGACGTCGGCGGTGGCGTCGCAGTGGTCGGGATGCTTGTGCGTGATCAGGATGTAATGTAAGTGGTAGTGGCCGTCGCGGAGCATGCGGAGCAGGTTCTGCGGGATCCCGGCCGGATCGACCAAAGCGGCCGCGCGGCCGCCGTCGAGGAAGAAGACGTAGCCGTTGCTCGGGTGTGGCTCCTGGGGATGGCGGTGCACGTCGGGCCGCTCGATCGGCGGCGGCGTCCAACGCTGGGCCGCGCTGTCGGCGAGCTTTCCGCCGTCCAGCCGCAGGACGGTCGCGACCGCGCGCGCCTGCGCGTCGTCCGCGGCGCCCTTCTCCTTGAGCCAGTCGGCGATCGTCGCGGCCGGAATGCCGGTCACGCCGGCGAGCTGCCTCTCGTTGACGCCGACGCCGCGCATCGCCTTGCGTAGGATGTCCGCAAACGTGTCCTCAAGGGGTATCGACTGTATCGCCATGCATCACGCTTCGACGAGCCGCAACGAACTGTCTGCAACCGGGATGCGCGGCGGAGAGTCGAAGAGATCCGCATGGAACGCGTCATCATCATCGGGTCGGGGCCGGCCGGGCTGACCGCGGCCGTCTACGCGGCGCGGGCGAATTTAAAGCCGCTGGTTCTCGCAGGCGGGCTTTACGGCGGCCAGCTCATGCTCACCACGGACGTCGAAAACTACCCCGGCTTTGTCGAGGGAATTATGGGTCCCGATCTTATGATTCGCTTCCGGGAGCAGGCCGAGCGCTTCGGGGCGCGCATCGAAAACGTCGACGTCGAGTCCGTCGACTTTACGAATCGTCCGCTGGCCGTCGCGACGGCGGACGCGCGCTACGAGGCCGAGACCGTGATCGTCGCGACCGGCGCGAGCGCGCGCTGGTTGGAGATCCCCGGGGAAGAGCGTCTACGCGGCCGCGGCGTATCGAGCTGCGCGACGTGCGACGGCGCGTTCTTTCGTGACAAGCGCATCTTCGTGGCCGGCGGCGGCGATTCGGCTGCCGAGGAAGCGCTCTTCCTCACCCGCTTCGGCAGGTTCGTCACGATCGTCCACCGACGCGACCGCCTTCGGGCGAGCAAGATCATGGCCGCCCGCGTGCTGTCGCACGAAAAGATCAGCGTTCTCTGGAACAGCGTCATAGAAGAGGTCCTCGGCCACACGCACGTCACCGGACTGCGCATCAAAAACGTCCTCGACGGCAAGGTCGAAGACGTCGAGGCGGACGCGCTGTTCGTCGCGATCGGGCACACGCCGAACACCGCCGTTTTCGTCGGCCAGCTCGACCTGGACGAACGCGCCTACGTCGCGTCGCCGGACGGTACGACGACGAACGTCGAGGGCGTGTTCGTCGCGGGAGACGTGAACGATTTCCGGTACCGCCAGGCCGTCACGGCGGCCGGCGCCGGGTGCCGCGCCGCGATGGACGCGGAGAAGTATCTCGAGGCGCTCGAGTTCAAAGTAGATTCGCTAGCGCGCCTTTGAGCTCGGGAAAGCGAAAGCGATAGCCGAGCAGTTCGGTTCTGCGCGGCAGCACGCGTTGTCCCTTGAGTAAGATGTCGGCACCCTCGCCGAGTAGCACGCGCAGCGCCAGCGTGGGAACCGGAAGCTTCGCCGGGCGATGCAGTGCGGCACCTAGGTCTGCGGTGAACTCCGCGTTCGTCACCGGGTTCGGCGCGCATGCGTCGACCACGCCTTCGATGCGGTCGAGCGCCATGAGATAGATTCCGACGAGATCGTCGATGTGTACCCAGGAGAGCCACTGACGCCCGCCGCCGACGCGGCCGCCGGCACCGGCGCGGAACGGCGGAAGGATCTTGCTCAGCGCGCCGCCGTCGGTTCCAAGGGCGACTCCGGTCCGTACGATCGCCACGCGCATTCCGAGGTCGGCGGCGCGGCGCGCCTCGCGCTCCCACGCCACGCACACGTGCGCCACGAAGTCGTCCCCCGGCGGGCTCTCCTCGTCGAACGTTGCCGTCTCGCTCGTGCCGTAGTAGCCGATCGCGGACGCGCTCACGTAGATGCCCGCGCGCCGCGAGTCGCGCGCGACGAGCTCGAGAAAACGCCGCGGCAAATCCACGCGGCTCTCCTCGATGCGCCGCTTGCGTTGCGGCGTCCAGCGCTGCGCGAGTGACTCGCCGGCGAGGTTGACGACGGCATCGCACGCAGCCGCGGCGCGCGCCGCCTCCGCGGGATCGCGCAGCGACGCGATCGTTGCCGAGTCGCCCCGCTCGTGCAACCCGACGGCGAGATGCCGGCCGACGAAACCCGAGCCCCCCAACAATAGTACCTTCACGAAAAGTACATGACGCTAAATGCCGCCGACGAAGCGGCCGGGATTCAGCGTCCGGTTGGGATCGAAGCGCATCTTTAGAGCGCGCATCCGCTCGATCGCCGCGGGCGCATCACCCCAGACGCGCAGGTACGGGCGATGCGAATGCTTGCCCGCGACGACCTGCGCGCGCGGCTCCGCGTCGTGCAGCGCGTCGTCGAAGTTTTCGATCTTCGAGCCCAGAGCGCGCGTGTCGAGCTCGCTGACGCGCAGCACGACGTCTCCGTTCATCACGTCGACGATGCTCTCGGCGCGCAGCCCGAAGTGTCCTGCAAGCGCGTGCAGGCCCAGCGCGCAGCGCTCGGATTCCGCGGCCAAAGGGAAGAGCCGATACGTGATCGAGCGTTCGCCCAAACAGCCGATATACGCGTCCAAAACGCGCTCGAACGCCTCGCGCGCGCCCGCGTCGACCACGCGCGTTTCGGGTACTCCGGCGCGGCCCAGTGCCGAACGCAGATCGCGCGTCGCTCGCTCCAGCAGCGCGTCGCTTCCCTCGATCGACACGATGATGCGCCCCTCCGGGCCGTCCTCGCCGTCGATCGCGTTGTGAAAGCCCTCCACCCAGAACGCCGCCGCGGGTCGTATCGGCAGCATCGCGAGCTGCGCGCAGGCGCGCTCGCGCGTGCGCTCCGGCAGCGACGCGAGAAAGAGGCGTGCGTGCGGCGCCAGCGGAGCCGTCTTGAAATTTGCCTGCACGAGCACGCCGAGCGTCCCGAACGAGGCGACGTAGAGGCGGCTCATGTCGTAGCCGGCGACGTTCTTGACCACCATGCCGCCGGCGCGTGCGATCGTTCCGTCCGCTAACACGATCGTCGAGCCGATGACGTAGTCGCGAACGCGGCCGTACAGATGGCGGCGCGGACCGAGCCAACCCGCCGCCAGCGTCCCGCCGACCGTCGCGTAGTGCGGCTGCGGCGCGTCGAACGGCACGAACTGTCCCTGTGCGGCGAGCAGCGTTCCAACGTCGCGAAGAGGCGTGCCGCCGCGCACTGCGATCGTGAGATCCGCGCGTTCGTTGGCGACGACTCCGGTCAGCTGCGTCGTGTCGAGCGTGACGTCCACGTGCTCCGGCGGGAAGCCCATGCCGTCGAGCGTGTTTCCGCCGACGATGCAGACCTTCTGGCCGGCGGCGTCGCAGCGCGCGACGACCTCGCTGACAGCTTCGGCATTCTCCGGCCTGACGCGCTCCTGCGTCGCCGTCACGGCGGCGTGACCTCCGGGCAGCGCGACCCGTTGGGAAAGATCTTCTCCGGATTGAGCGCGCGCGCCGGATCGAAGACGTCTCGCACGCGCCCCATCGTCGCGAGGTCGGCTGTGGAGTAGACGCGCGTCATCGCGTCGCGCTTCTCCCAGCCGATGCCGTGCTCTCCGCTGATCGTACCGCCAAGGTCGATCGCGCTCTGCAAGATCGCGTTGCCCGTCTCGACGACGGCGGCGACCTGCTTGCGATCGCGCTTATCGTACATCAACAACGGATGGAGATTCCCGTCGCCCGCATGAAAGACGTTGCCGACCGTGACGCCGTTCGCGGACGCCGCGCTCTCGACGGCGCGCAGCGCCTGCGGCAGGCGGCTGCGCGGAACGCACACGTCCTGCGTGTAGTAATTGGGCGCGATGCGGCCGGTCGCTCCCGCGGCTCCCTTGCGTCCCGCCCATAACGCGGCGCGCTCCGCCGCGGTTCGCGCGCTGCGCCACGAACGCGCGCCATGCTGCGTGACGATCGTGTGGATCGCCGCCTCGACGGTCTCGACGTCCTCTTCCAGCCCGGCGTGTTCGACGAGCAACACCGCTCCCGCATCGGTCGGATAGCCCGCCGCGAACGCGGCCTCAACCACCTGCGTGATGACGGCGTCCATCATCTCGAGCGCGGTCGGCACGATCCCGGCGCCGATGATCGAGGATACCGCCTCGGATGCCGAATCGATGTCGGCGAACGCGGCGACCCAGACCCGCATTGCCTCGGGAAAGGCGAGGAGGTGCAGCCAGGCCGACGTCACGACGCCGAGCGTGCCTTCGCTGCCGACGAGCGCGGCCGTGAGGTCGTAGCCGGCGTCGTCGACGCTCGTCGTGAACACCTCGCCGCGATGATCCACGACCTCGAGCGCGAGCACGTGGTTCACCGTAGTGCCGTAGGAGAGACAGTGCGGGCCGCCGGCGTTCGTCGCGATGTTGCCGCCGATCGTCGAGATCTGCTGCGACGACGGGTCGGGGGCATAGAACAGACCGCTGCCGGCAACGTGACGCGAGAGGTCGAGGTTGATGACGCCCGGCTGCACGCGCGCGCGCCGGTTGCGCTCGTCGAGCTCCAGGATCCGGTTCATTCGAGCGAACGAGAGGATGATTCCGCCGGCCGTCGGCACGGCGCCCCCGCAGAGTCCGGTACCGGCTCCGCGCGCGACGATCGGCTCGTTGAACTCGCGGGCGAGCTTTACCACGGCGCTTACGTCGCGGGTCGAGGTAGGCAGAACGACCGCCGACGGCGTGCCGCCCTCGGTGTACGCGTCGAACGCGTAGACCGCTAGGTCTTCGGGGGCCGACTTCACCGCCTCGCTGCCTAGGGCATCGATCAAGCGCTCCCGCAGCACTCTCCATAAACGTCATGAACTTCGCTCCTGGAAGTGTGTCGCGTCCTTGACAAGCACCGCGAGGTGTGGTTGCATGGTCGAACATCATGTGGACGTTGGGCTCGTACGGGTATTGGTTCTACTATTGCCGCCTTCGGGATCGGTGAGGGAAAGCGTTTTGCACGGAACTGGCAAGCAACAGCAATCGACAACGCAGACCCCCGCCGACCCGGCGGGGGTTCGTGTTTTCCGAGGCATCCGGGGCGCCATCACGGCAGACGCCGACAGCACGGCGGCGATCGCGCGTGCCACGAAGCGGCTCCTGACCGAGATGACGAGGCGCAACGAGATCGATCTCGACGACATCGCCTCGGTGCTCTTCAGCCTGACGCCCGACCTTCGCGCGTGCTTCCCGGCGCTCGCGGCGCGCGAGATGGGATGGGTGCACGTTCCGATGCTGCACTTCTCCGAGGTCGACGTGCCCGGGGCGCTCGGCCGCTGTATTCGCGTGCTGATGCACGTGAACACCGCGCGGGACGCGCGCGAGATCGAGCACGTCTATCTCGACGGCGCCGCGTCGCTGCGGCCCGATCTGGTGCGCGCGTCGTGATCGGCCGCGTTCTCGGCATCTTCGGCGTCGGCCTGATGGGCAGCTCCATCGGCCTTCACGCCCGACGCACCGGCGTCTACGTGATCGGTTCCGACGTCGATCCTGCGGCACTGGACGCTGCTTCCGAGGCCGGCGCGATCGACGCCGCCGTGACGCCCGAGACGCTCGCGAGACCAATCCGACGCGCTGGTGCTCGCGACGCACCTGGAGCCGACGCTACGCGAGCTCGAGCGGCTGGCCGGCCGGCCGGGCACACCGGCCCTCGTGCTGGACGTCGCGTCCGTCAAGGTTCCCGTCGTCGCGGCGGCAGCGGGTGTCGCGAAACTTCGTCGCGACGCATCCGATGGCGGGCAGCGAGCGCAGCGGCGCCGGGCGCCGCGCGCGCGGATCTCTTCGACGGCTGCTCGTGGGCCTATGTTCCGAGCGGCGACGCCGACTTGGATGCGCGCGCCCGCGAATTCATCCGTTGGTGCGGCGGGTTTCCCGTGGCGACGAGCGCGGAGGCACACGACCGCGTCGTCGCGCTGACGTCGCACCTCCCACAGATTGTCGCATCGTGCTACGCAGCTTTGCTGGGGAAGAGCGAGTCGGAGGCGCAGCAGCTCTGCGGACCGGTGGCGCGTGAGCTGCTGCGTATCTCCGACGTGAATGCCCCGATGTGGCGCGACATCCTGCGTGCCAACGCGCACAACGTCGAGCCGCAGCTGCGCGAGACTCGCGAGCGCGCTGACTTCAGCCGCCGACGATCTTGCCCGTCTCGAGATCAGTACAAGAAGTAACGCTCGCGCAGTGTTTTGAACGCGGTGACCCGCGCCGTCCATTGCGCGAGGATCGCCTCGGCGCTCTTGCCGGCGAGGAACGCCCGGCGGAACGAGTCGGTGCCCCAGTCGCGATCGAGGCCCGCAACGCTCTTGATCCGGATGACGTCGGGGAAGAGGTCGCGCACTGCGACGAGCGTCTCGACGGCCGTGCGCACGGCGAGCACCCGTCGCGGGTCGAGCAGTTGCAGCTCGACGCCCGTCAGCTCGCGGCCCTGCCAGAAGCCCGTCGTCGGCGACCACGCCGTCGGCGCAAACGCAACGCCCGGCAACTCCCGCGCGTTCAAACGCTGCGCGAGCCTCGGTCCATCGATGCCGACCATGCCCGCGAGGAAGAACGGGTTGGTGAAGCCGCTGCCGTTGTTGATCCCGACCGTGTCGACGAGGCCCATGCCTGGATAGACGATCGTGGTTTCCCAACGCGGGATGTTGGGTGACGTTTGGACCCACTGCAGGCCGGTATCCGGCCAGATCATCGCGGCGCCGCCATCCGTTCATCCGCACGACGCGCAGCTTAGCGCCGATGCCGAAGTGCTCGTTGAACAGCGTGGCGAGCTCGCCGACCGTCATCCCGTGGCGCATCGCTATCGGATACAGCCCGATGAACGACTCGTAGGCCGGCTCGAGCACGGGGCCCTCGACGACGCTGCCGCCGGTCGGATTCGGGCGGTCCAGCACCCAAAACTCCTTGCCATATTCCGCGGCGCTCTGCATCGCGTACGCCATCGTTGAGATGTAGGTGTACGCCCGCGAGCCGACGTCTTGGATGTCGAAGAGCAAGACGTCGACGCCATCGAGCATCGCCGCGCTGGGATGGCGCGTCGCGCCGTACAGGCTATAGACGGGCAATCCGGTGCGCGCGTCGACGTAGGACGCGATCGTCGCGCCGGCCGCCTGATCCCCGCGAAAGCCGTGCTCGGGCGCGTAGATGGCCTTGACGCGGATTTCGCCGTGACGCAGGATCGCGTCCACGATCGATTCGAGCCCCGACGTGACGCCGCTCTGGTTGGCGATAACGCCCACCGTACGACCGCGGAGATCGCGCCAGGTAGCGCGCAAAAAGACGTCGTCGCCGAGCTCGATCGGCGCGGGCGCCATCGGCTGGGCGGAGGCCGCCGCGGCGGCGGCGACGCCGAGCGCGGCGCCGCCGGCGATGAAACTCCCGCGATTCATCCCTGCGCGCCGTTCACGCGAAGCACGGCTCGACGTCTCCTTTCAAAATGCGCGCCGTGCGCGCGCGGGCGAAGAGCGCGCGGACCGCGTCGCGTCCGGTTTCGCCAAGGTCGTCGGTGAATTCGTTCACGTACAGTTCGATGTGGGCGCGCATGACGTCGTCGCTCATCTCGGTGGCGTGCTCGCGAACGTACGGCATCACCGCGGCTTCGTTCGCGCGGGCGAAGTTTAGGCTTCTTCGGATCGCCGCGTCGATGCGCCCCACCTGCTCCGGGTCGACGTCGTCGCGTGCGACGACGGCGCCGAGCGGAATCGGCAGGAGCGTCATGTTCTCCCACCATTCGCCCAGGTCGGCGATAGCGATGAGCCCCGCGTTGCGGTACGTGAAACGCGACTCGTGGATGATCAAGCCGGCGTCGACCTCGCCGCTCGCCACTGCCCCGATGATCGAATCGAAGCGCATCTGCACCGTCTTCGGGCGCGTGCCCAGCGCGAGCTGCAGCAGCATGAACGCGGTCGTGCGCTCTCCGGGGATCGCGATCCGGCGCCGCGCGAAATCGGCGAAGAGCGGCGGCGACGCGGCGGGACGCGCCACCAGCAGTGGCCCGCATCCGCGTCCGACGGCGCCGCCCGACGGCAGAATGCGATAACGATCCATCAGGAAAGGGATGGCGCCGTAGCTCACCTTCGTGAGCTCGAACTGCGAACGCGCCGCGGCGTTGTTGAGTTCCTCGATGTCGGCCAGGTGCACGCGGACATCCGGCGCGTGGTCCAGCAGCCCGTTCGTCAGCGCCGCGAAGATGTACGTGTCGTTGGGGCAGGGCGAATACGCGAGGGTGAAAGCCATCACACGAGCTCGAACAACGCGCGCGCGATGCGCTGCAAGCCGCGTATTCCCGCGTCGAGGTCCCAGCCGCTGGACTCGCGCTCGCCGCAGCGGTTCGAGATGCCGCGCACCTCGATGGCCGGCACCCTCAATCGCTCGGCGGCGCGCAGCGCCGCGAACCCTTCCATCGATTCCACCTGTACCCGCAGCTGCGTGGCAAGCCGTTGCGCCGTCTGCTCCGACGACGTGACACGCGCGACGGTGATGCCGCGCACCACCGGAAAGCCCTCGCCGCGAAGACGCGCGACGAGTTCGGGGTCCGAGCGTGCTCGCTCGACGGTCCGCTCGCCGCGCGGAAGCTTTAGCGGCGCGCCGCTCTCCAGCGCGACCTCCATCGCGTCGTCTTCGACGACGACGCCGTCGCCGATGCGCGCGGCGCCGTCGAACGCGCCGGCTAGGCCGGCGTTGACGACGAGCCGGTACGGGCGCCGGCACAGCTCGGCGGTAAGCGCGCAGGAGGCTTCGACCGGGTCCGACGCCGGTCACGAGCGTCGCGACGCCGTCGCGCGGCTCCCAGAAGCCGAGCTCCGCCTCGACGGCACAGGCGAGCAGGATCACGGCGCGCCGATGAACTTGTGCGTCTGCAACGACAGGCGGAAGCGGGCCGGGTGCGCCTTCGCATAGTCGAGCGCCAGCGCGACGTTGGCCGGCTTGTTCCCCTCCGGCTGCAACAGTATCGTCGGCTTGCCTTCGAAGAGCGCGAGATGCTCCTCGGGCACGCGGGCGTCAACGATAAGCTTCGCTTCGTTCGCCCGACTCGCCATCCGGCTGTCGACGCGTTCCTTCGGCGAAACGCAAAGCCAGACGTCGTCCGGCAGGTCCGCGAAGATCGTGCCGTTCGACTCGACGTGCACGCGCCGTCCGTCCGCGCGCAACGCTTCGATCAGCGCCGGCGTCTCGGCCTGGGCGAACGGCTCGCCGCCCGTCAACACGACCATCGGACAATCCCGCCCGATCTCACGCGCAGTCGCGACGATCCCGTCCACGTCCGCGAAGAACTTCGTCGAGTAATCCGTGTCGCAGAAATCGCACGCCAGGTTGCAGCCGGCGAGGCGCACGAACACGGCCGGCGTTCCGGTCCACGTCCCTTCGCCCTGAACGCTGTAGAAGATCTCCGAAACTTGAAGCATCATCCGAGATCGCTGCGGCGGAGGACGGCGCAGGCAGTCGACGTCTCCCAGAGCACGAGCTCGTCCAGGTTGAGCAGGTGGCGCTCGAGACGCTTCCAGATCCACAGCAAGATATTTTCGACCGTCGGGTTCTCGATCGCGTCGTTCAAGCTGTGATGGTCGAGCGCTTCGAGGACGCGCTCGCCGACGATGCGTTCTATTTTGTCGAAGTCCTCGATCATTCCGCGCGCGGGGCCGCGCGAGCGCAGCGGCCCGCGCACCGCGACCTCGAGGCGATACGAGTGGCCGTGCATTCGCGCGCACTTCCCGGGATGGAACGGAAGCACGTGCGCCGCCTCAAAGCGAAAATGCTTTCGGATCTGCGAAGCTACAACTCTCCCTGAGGCCGGATGGCCTCGAGGCGGCGCTTGAGCTCCGCCAAGAAGCCGCTCGCGACGTAGCCGTCCACGACGCGGTGGTCGAGCGAAAGGCACGAGTTCATCATCCGGCGGATGGCGATCGTGTCATCGTCGCGCACGACGAGCTTCTTGATGACGGCCTCCATCGTCACGATGCCGGCCTGACCCGCGTTGATGATCGGCGCGGACGCCCATGAGCCGTTGGCGCCGTTGTTGTTTACGGTGAAGGTTCCGCCGGAGAGATTGTCCACGCCGAGTTTGCCCTTGCGCGCTTTCTCGATCAGCTCGCCGGCCGCGATCGCGATGCCCTTGATCGAGAGCTGGTCGGCATTTTTGATGACGGGAACGACGAGATTCGTCGGCAGGCCGATGGCGATCCCGATGTTGACGGCCTCGTTGACGTAGATCGCCGGGCCCACCGGCCTCCGTGGCGGGAACGAACTTCGCGTTCATCAGCGGGAAGACGTTGAGCGACTCCACGACCGCCCGGATGAAGAACGGCAGAAGCGTGAGCCTGTGGCCGGTCTCGCGCTCGAAGCGATCCTTCTCGCGGACGCGCCAATCCCAAACGTCGGTGACGTCAATCTCGACCATCGACCAAGCATGCGGCGCCGTGTGTGTGCTCTCGACCATGCGCTCCGCGATGATGCGGCGCGCCTGCGTGAGCGGGATCAGCGTTCCACGCGCGGGTTGCGCATAGGTCGAGGTGCGGCCGGGGCTCGGAATCGGCGCCTGTGCAGCGGAAACGACGCTGCGCGCCGCGCCGAGCACGTCTTCGGCGGTGACGCGTCCGTTCGCGCCGCTGCCCCGCAGCGTGCGAATGTCGACGCGGTGTTCGCGCGCCAGGCGGCGCACGGCCGGCGAGGCGGCGGCATTGGCTGCGGCGGCCGCGGCGCCGTTCCCGGACGGGGCGCTGCTCGCGGGCGCGGCCGGCGCGGGTTCCACGCGTGCCGGGGCCGGTGCGGCATCCGTCGCGGCAGGCGCGGCGCCGAGTTCGTCGATGACGGCGATCGGCGTGCCGGTCGCGACCGTCTCTCCCTCTTTGACCAGGAGCTCGCGGATCGTTCCGGTGACCGGCGAGGGGACACCGGCGTTGACCTTGTCGGTGGATACCTCGACGAAGTCTTCGTACTTGTCGACCGTGTCGCCGATCTTTTTGAGCCACTGCGCGACGGTGCCTTCGGTCACCGTCTCGCCGAGCTGCGGCATCGTTATCGTCGTGGCCATCAGAACTTCACCATCTCTCGCATCGCGTCGGCCATCTCGGCCGGCGACGACATGAATGCTTCCTCGAGCGGCAGCGCGTAACCCATCGCCGGAACGTCCGGTCCGCACAGGCGGCGAATCGGCGCGTCGAGATTGAACAGTGCCTCCTCAGCCACCATGGCGCTGATCTCCGCACCGATGCCGCCGAACTTGTTGTCCTCGTGGACGATCAGCAGTTTGCGCGTCTTCTCCACGCTGCCTAAGATCGCCGTCTTGTCCATGGGCCGAATCGAGCGCAGGTCGATGACCTCGACCGACAGCCCGTCCTGCTCGAGCCTCTGCGCAGCCTCAAGCGCCCAGTGCACGTAGAGCCCGTACGAAACGACGGTCAGCTGCGCGCCCGCTTTGAGCACGTTCGCCTTGCCGAGCGGGATCGTGTAGTGGCCGTTCGGCACCTCTCCCTTGATCAGTCGATAGGTCTTCTTGTGCTCGAGGAAGAGCACGGGGTCCGGATCGTCGATCGCGGCGTTGAGCAGCCCCTTGACGTCGGCCGGAAACGCCGGCGCGACGATCTTGAGCCCGGGAACGTGATAGAAGAGCGCCTCGACCGAGACGGAATGGGAGAGCGCGCCGCGGACGCCGCCGCCGTAGGGCGTGCGGATCACAAGCGGGCACGTATACTCGCCGTTGGAGCGGTAGCGTATCTTGGCCGCCTCGCCGACGATCTGGTTGTACGACGGGTAGATGAAATCGGCGAACTGGATCTCGGCGATCGGGCGCAATCCTTCCATCGCCATGCCGACGGCGATCCCGACGATGGAGGCCTCGGCGATCGGCGTGTCGATGACGCGCTCCGGCCCGAACTCGTTGATGAAGTCCTTGGTGATCAGGAAAACGTTGCCGCGGGCGCCGACGTCCTCGCCGAGGATGAGCGTGCGATCGTCGCTCTTCATCGCTTCGTAGAGGGTCGCGCGGACCGCCTCGACGTTGTTCATCACGGTCGAGCTCGTGCTGCTCACGACTGCCACGGTTGCCAAGCTCCTTCATAGATGTGCGTGTAGAGGTCGGCGGCCTCCGGATAGGGTAACGCCTCGGCCGCGTCGGTGGCCTCATTCGTCTCGCGCAGGACGTCTTTGCGCATCGCCGCGACGTCGTCCGCGCTCATGATCCCGTGCTCGAGGAGCAACGCCTCGAATGCAGGCACCGGATCTTGCTTGCGGCGCTCTAGCACGGCCTCGCGCGTGCGATAGGTCATGTCGTTGTCGTCGGTGGAATGCGCCAGATAGCGGTAACACGTCCCCTCGACGAGCGTCGATCCGCCTCCGCCCCGCGCGCGATCCATCGCCTCCTTCACCGCGGCGTAGGTGGCGATGGGATCGAAACCGTTGAAGCGCGTGCCAGGGATGCCATAGCCCGCGGCGCGCCTGTAGATTTCGGGCTGCGCCATCTGTTTTTCGAGCGGGGTCGAGATCGCCCACTCGTTGTTCTCGACCAGCATCACGAGCGGCAGCTTGTGCACGGCTGCAAAATTCATCGACTCGTGCCATTCGCCCTCGCTCGTCGTCCCGTCGCCACAGGTTGCCAAGACTGCGCGCCCGGCTTCGCCGCGATACTTGATCGCGTATGCGGCGCCGACGGCGTGCGGCAGATGCGCCGCCAAGATCGAGGAGAACGACATCAGACCGGCGCGCTTAGACGAATAGTGATTCGGGAATTGCCGGCCGCCGTTGTGATCCTCGGCGCGCGCGAAGATCGAGAGCATGATCTCGTACGGAGAGAGCCCGATGCCGAGGCACAGCCCGAGGTCGCGATAGTACGGCGCCAGAATGTCCTTGCCGCGAATGAAGGCCATCGCCGCGCCGGCCTGCAGCGCCTCGTGACCCTCGCTGCCTAGCGCGAACGGCACCTTGCCCTGACGGTTGAGCTGAAAGCCCCGATTGTCGAGTTGGCGCTGCAACAGCATATTGCGGAAGATTCCGCGCAGCTGTTCGTCGCTCAAGCCGCGGCGTTCGAGTGTCCCGCTCGCAATGTCGGTACTAGCCATGGTTCTCCACGTTCTGCTTCCTCATTCGCGCCACGGCTGCCAGCTCTCGGCGTAGACCCGGTCGTAGAGGGTCGCCGTCGCAGGGTATGCCATCGCCTCGGCGCGGTCGGTCGCGCCGTTGACTTCTTCGAGCACCGAACGCTTCAATGCTTCCGTAGCCCCCTCCGTCAGGATCGAGCGCTCGATCAGGAGGCGCTCGAAAACCGGGACGGGGTCGTCCTTCCGGCGTGCCTCGACCTCTTCGCGCGAGCGATAGGTGCGGTCGTCGTCGTCGGTCGTGTGGGACAGGAAGCGATAGCACTTGGCCTCAACCAGCGTCGGTCCGCCGCCCGACCGCGCCCGCTCCAGGGCTTCCTTTACGACGCCGTAGCAGGCGATGGGATCCATGCCGTTCACGACGGCTCCGGGAAGGCCGTACCCCGGCGCGCGCTCGTAGACGTTGGGCTGTCCCATCTGCAGGGAGAGCGGCGTCGAGATCGCCCACTCGTTGTTTTCGCACAGAAGGACGATCGGCAACCGGTGCACCGCGGCGAAGTTGACCGACTCGTGCCACTCGCCTTCGCTGGTCGCGCCGTCGCCGAACGTCGTGAGTACCGCGCGACCTCGCTCGCCGCGATACTGCAACGCATACGCGGCGCCGACGGCATGCGGCAGCTGCGCGGCGATCACCGAGCTGATCGTGTGCAGCCCGAGCGAACGGCTCGCATAGTGATGCGGGAACTGGCGTCCCGCCGAGTGGTCGGCCGCTCGCGCGAAGAGCGACAGCAACACCTCGTAGGGCGTGAGGCCGATTCCCAGCTCTAGTCCCAAGTCGCGATAGTATGGGACCAAGATGTCCTTGCCGCGCAGAAATGCCATCGCGGCGCCGGCCTGAACGGCCTCGTGCCCCTCGCTCGCCGACGCGAACGGAATCTTGCCTTGCCGGTTGAGCTGGAAGCCGCGATTCTCGAGCGTGCGCTGCATCAGCATCGTGCGGAACATCGCTACGAGCTGCTCGTCACTCAATCCATGGCGCTCGAAGATGGGGCGCGTCTTCGATTCGGCGGTATGCTCGAGGGCCACGAGTTCCTAGTCGCTGCCTCGGGACGAAATCCTGCGCCGAAGGTGGCGACGAGGCATGCGCCCAAAAGGCGAAGCGATGCTTCGCAGGGCCGCAGCGTTTCTCGCAGCGCTCGGATCGCTTGTGGCGCCGGCGCGGGGCGCCGACGCGCCCGCGGCGCACTGGAAGTACGACAATCCATTCTGTCAGGTCCTAGCACGCGTCGGTCCGGCGCCCGGCGCCTCAGGCTACGCTCTCGCGCTCTTTGCGTCGTGCCCGTCGTCGGCACGACCGAAGTAAAGCTGAAGTACTTTCCGTAATGCAGATAGCGACGACAACTGAACTCGTCCGGTACCGCCGACACTTTCACGCCCACCCCGAGCTCTCGCTCGCAGAGCACGAGACCGCCGCCTTCATCGAGCGCGAGCTGCGTGGATTCGGTTACGACGCGATTCGCCGCGGCGTCGGGAAGACCGGCGTTCTCGCGACCCTCCAGGGCGGCCGCCCGGGTCCCGTGACGCTGCTGCGCGCCGACATGGACGCGCTGCCGGTCGAAGAGCTCAACGACGTGTCCTACCGGTCCTGCAACGCCGGCGTGATGCACGCCTGCGGGCACGACGCGCACATGGCGATCCTCCTGAGCGCCGCGCGCACGCTGCTCGAGCGGAAGGACCAGGTCCCGGGCACACTCGTGTTCTGCTTCCAGCCGGGCGAGGAAGGGCTCGCGGGCAATAAGCTCATGATCGAGGACGGCGCGCTCGAGAATCCGCACGTGGATCGCACGTTCGCGCTTCACGTGTATAGCGGACTCGATGCGGGCAAGGTCGGCATACGCGAGGGCCCGTTCTTCGCGTCGTCGGATCGCTTCGAAATCGAGCTGATCGGCAAGGGCGGCCACGGCGCCATGCCGCACGCGGCCGTCGATCCGGTCGTGGGCGCCGCGCAGCTCGTGACGATGCTGCAGACCGTCGCGAGCCGCGAGATCTCTCCGCGGCATCCGGTCGTGGTCACCGTCGGGTCGCTGCACGCCGGCACGACGTTCAACGTGATTCCGGAGAGCGCGCACCTCCAGGGGACGGTCCGCACGTTCGACGAGACGGTGCGCAAGGAGCTGCCGGAACGCATCGAGCGCCTGATTCGCGGCCTGTGCGAGGCGATGCGACTCGAGTTTCGCTTCGACTATCATTGGGGTTATCCGCCGACCGTCAACGACGCCGCGGCCAACGCGACGGTCCGCAACATCGGCCGCCGCCTGGTGGGTGCCGACAAGCTCGTGGATCCGCACGAGATCGTCATGTGGTCCGAAGACATGGCCTTCATGCAGCAGCAGCGTCCCGGCGCGTATTTCTTGGTGGGGTCGCGTGGACCGAGCGTTGGCGCGGAGCCGCAGCACAGCGCGCGATTCGACATCGACGAGCGATCGCTGGAAATCGGCCGCGAGATGATGCTCGGACTCGCCCTCCACGCACCGTGACCAACTCGGATCTCCGGCGCTATGTGATCGTGGGCAACGGATTCGCCGGGACCACCGCGGCCGAGCAGCTGCGCAAGCACGATCCGGCGTGCGAGATTACGCTGTTCGGCGACGAGCCGTATCCGCTCTATAACCGCATCTCGCTGCCTCCGATGCTGCGCAGGCAGATACCCGAAGCGAAGGTGATGATCCGCAACGTCGCGTGGCACGAGGAGCACCGGATCGACCTGCGTCTGCGCACGCACGTCGAACGCGTCATTCCGCAAGAGCGCGCCGTCGAGGCAGACGGCAAGACGTATCCGTACGACGCGCTGCTGATCGCGACGGGCGGCCGCCCAAATCCGATCGGCAAGCCCGGCTCGGAGGACGCGGTAAACCTCTTCCCATTCCAATACCTGGACGACACGCGCGCGATCTCCGAGCAGATCGATCGCAGCCGCGCCGCCGTTGCTGTCGGGGGGTCGTTCATCGCCTACGAGCTGGCAGAGGGCTTCGCCTCGCGCGGCATGGAAACGCACTGGCTGATGCGCGGCCCGCGCGGGCTGCACCGCATCATCGACGAGGAGGCCGGCGCGCTGCTGCACGAGGCGGCGGCGGCCGACGGCGTGCACATGCACTACGGCGAGGAGGTCGCGGAGTTCGTGCGCTCCAACGGCGTCATCACCAAGGTGAGGACGAGCAAGGGCGCCGAGATCGCGGCGGAATGCTACGCCTACGGCTTCGGCCTCGCGATGAACACCGAGATCTGCGACGGCACCGAGATCGAGACGAGCAAGAACGGCATCCTGTGCGACGACCATCTCGAGACGAACGTCGGGGGCATCTATGCCGCCGGCGACGTGGCGGATTTCTACGATCCCATCCTCGAGATTCGCTATCGCATGGGCACCTGGAACAACGCGGGCGCGCACGGCAAGGTCGCCGCGCAGAACATGATGGGCGGCAGCGAGAAGTATCACGACGTGCCCGAGTACTCGTCGCTGCTCTTCAAGGGACAAACGATCACGCAGTTCGGCCTGGGGACGGACCTACGCCAGGATCTGGAGATCCGGCGCAAGATCGACCGCGATAAGAAGTGGTACCGCGCGCTGTTCTTCTGGGAGGACCGCCTCGTCGGCGGGCTGATGCTCGGTAAGGGCAACCGCGCGGGAAAGCGCAAGTACGTCGAGGCCATCAAGTCCAAGCAGCGCTTCCCGAAGCCCGAGTGGGAAGCGATGCTGGAGTGGACTGCTTAGGAATGTTACGGCCTTTACGAATCCCGAACGCGTACGCGCTCTCGCAACCGCTCGACGCCGATCCTTTCGCAGCCCACGCCTACCTGTTCGTCGCCGGCGCCGGCAACGTGATGATCGATCCCTTGCCGCTCGACGATGCGGCGCGCGATCAAATCGCGGGGCTCGGCGGAATCGCGCGCATCGTCGTGATGACGCCGGAGCGCCGCGCCGCCGCCGACGAGATCGCGGCACGCTACGGCGCCGACGTCGTTGCGGCACCGGCGCATCGCGAGGCCCTCTTCGCGGGCTCGTTCGCTATTCGGCTCGCGCATCAGCGCAGGGCGCACGAGTTCGCGGTCAACCTCCCCGGCGCCCGGATCGTCGTGGCGGGCGATTCGCTCGCCGGCACGCCGGCCGGCGCGCTCTCAATGCCGCCGGATAGCGAGTACCCGGACGCGCGCAGGGCCGCGCTCGGACTGCGCGCGATACTGCGCGAGAATCCCGATACGCTGCTGCTCTCCTTCGGTCAGCCGGTCTTCGGCGGCGCCTATGCGGCGCTCTACGGGCTGCTGTACGCGCGGGCGGGCGCGGAGATTCATCGGATCAACGTCGACGAGCTGGAGGTCCGCGACGAACGCGACGAGCGCGTCGAACAGCCGGGGATGTATCACATTCGCGACGCCGAGGTCGGCTTCGCGATCGGCGCGCGCAGGCTTGGCTACCGCGTCAGCACGATTGGGCCGGGGCAGCGTTTCTGCCCGCTCCACGCTCACGCGCGCGAGGAGGAGCTGTTCTTCGTCCTCGAGGGCGAGCCGAGCGTGCGCACGTTGGCCGGAACGATTCGCTGCCGCAAGGGCGACTTCATCGCCCTGCCCGTCGGCGAGAGCGGGACGCATCAGCTCATCAACGAGGGCGAGGCGCCCGCGACGGTGATCCTGCTTGCGCGCAACGAAGAGGTCGAGGCGTGTTACTATCCCGATTCCGACAAGCTGCTGGTGGACACCGACGTTCCGCTTAAGGACGGCCTCCGCTCGCTGATGGTCGCGGCGAGCCCGCAGCTCGACTATTTCCACGGCGAGGATCCGCCGCCGCCGCTCTGACGCAGTCCACGAAGTCATCGACTTCTTGCGGCGTCGTCGCCCAGTGCGTCATCCAGCGCACCTCGGGCAGCGCTTCGTCGAACACGTAGAAGAAGAATTCGTCGCGGATGCGCTCGATCGCCGCGCGCTCGAGCGTCGCGAACACCGCGTTGCAGCGGACCGGCCTCGTGACACGCACGCCCGGGACGTCGAGGACGCGCTCGTGCAGGCGAGCCGCCATCGCGTTGGCGTGCGCGGCGTAGCGCGCCCAGCGGTCCTCCGTGAGCAACGCCTCGAACTGTGCGGCGATGTAGCGCATCTTCGAGGCGAGCTGCATCGCTTGCTTCTGCACGAACGGCGCGGCCTGCGCGTGCAGCGCCGGCTCGAAGAAGCAGATGGCTTCGCCGAGCATCAGGCCGTTCTTCGTGCCGCCCAAGGTGAGCACGTCGACGCCCGCGTCGACCGACGTCTCGCACAGCGTGGCGCCGAGCGCGACGGCCGCGTTCGAAAGGCGCGCTCCATCGAGATGGACGAGCAGCCCGCGGTCGTGAGCGAAGGCGCACAGCTCGCGCAGCTCAGCGAGCTCGTACACGCCGCCGAACTCCGTGGCCTGCGAGATCGAGAGCGCGCGCGGCTGCGGAAAATGCACGTCGTGGCCCGCCTTCAGAAAGGGCTCGACGTCGGCGGGCCGCAGCTTGCCGTCGCTCGTCGCGATCGGAATTACCTTCGAGCCGGAAAAGCGCTCGAATGCGGCGCATTCGTCCGTCTGAAGATGCGCGCTGGCCGGAGTCAGCACCGCCTCCCACGGGCGCAGCAGCGAGGCCAGGGCAGCGACGTTCGCACCGGTGCCGTTGAAGGTGAAATAGACATCCGTGCGCTCGCCGAAGTGGTTCCGGATGCGATCGATGGCGCGGGCCGTCCACGCGTCGTCGCCGTACCCGACGGCGTCGCCGGCATTGGCCGCGACGATCGCCTCCAAGATCTCGGGCGCAATCGGGGCGTTGTTGTCGCTGCCAAAGCTGCGGCGCGGTGGAGCGTTCATCGTTTTTGAGGATTCTGCTTTCAGTTCGTATAACTAGCACCCCCCTATGCCTGAACGGGACCGGCTCGAGGTGGACGTTCTTTTTGTGGGCGCCGGACCGGCGAGTCTCGCCGGGGCGATTCGGCTCGGGCAGCTCGCGCAAGAAGCGGGCCGCGCCCTCGAAGTGATGGTGATCGAGAAGGGCGGCGAGGTCGGCCATCACGGGCTCTCGGGCGCGGTCATGGATCCGCGTGCGCTCGACGAGCTGCTCCCCGCGTGGCGCGAGAGCGCGCCGGTGGAATCGCCGGTTACGAGCGACGAGCTCTGGTTCTTGACGGAGCGCCGCAAGATCAAGGCGCCGCTGGTTCCCCCGCCGCTGCGCAATCGCGGCAAGTACGTCACGTCGCTGCAAAAGCTGTGCAAGTGGCTGGGCGAGCGCGCCGAAGAGGTGGGTGCGCAAGTCTTTCCCGCGTTCCCCGGCCAGGAGCTGCTCTGGCACGAGAGCCGCGCGATCGGGGTGCGAACGGGCGACAAGGGTCTCGATCACAACGGACAGCCGAAGTCGAACTACGAGCCGGGAGCCGATATCCTGGCGAAGATCGTCGTGCTGGGCGAAGGTCCGCGCGGCACGCTTATGAAGCAGGCCGCGGCGCGCCTCGGTCTCGAGGCCGGCCGCGAGCCGCAGGTTTACGCCGCCGGCGTCAAAGAGCTGTGGCAGCTGCCCGATGATCGATTCAAGGCGGGCGCCGTGATCCACACGCTCGGTTATCCGCTGCCGCCGGAGACCTTCGGCGGCGGGTTCATCTACGGAATGGCCGGCAACGTGCTCGACATCGGATTCGTCACGGGCCTCGATTACCGCAACCCGACGACCGATCCTCACAACGAGCTGCAGCGCATGAAGCTGCATCCCGCGATCCGCAAGATGCTCGAGGGGGCAAAGCTGATACGGTACGGCGCGAAGGCGATTCCCGAGGGCGGTCTCTTCGCGATGCCGCGCGCGTATGCGGACGGGCTGTTGATCGTCGGCGATTCGGCAGGCTTTTTGAACGGGATGCGCCTCAAGGGCATTCATCTGGGCATGAAGTCCGGGATGCTCGCAGCGGAAGCGATCTGGGAGGCGCTGCAAGCCGGCGCGAGCGACGCGCAGACGCTTTCTTCCTACGAGTGGCGCTTCAGGGACTCGTGGGCGTACGCGGAGCTGCGCACCGCGCGCAACTTCCATCAGGGCTTCGCCAAGGGCATGCTCTCCGGATTGATCAACGCCGGGCTGTCGACGCTCACCGGCGGCGCCGGATTCGGCTTTCGCGACAAGCTTGCCGGAGAGCCGGGCTACGCGCGCATGCTCAAGGCGGGCTGGCAGCCCAAGGAGACGCCGCGCGCGCCGATCGACGGCGTGCTGACCTTCGACAAGCTCACCGACGTTTACAACAGCGGGACGATGCACGAAGAGAACCAGCCGTGTCACCTGATCGTTGCGGACACGGACATCTGCCGCGATCGCTGCACGGTCGAATACGGAAACCCGTGCCGCTACTTCTGTCCCGCTGCGGTGTACGAGCCGATGTTCGAGCCTACGGACGGGAAATTTCAGGGGCGGCTGCAGATCAACTTCACCAACTGCGTTCACTGCAAGACGTGCGACATCGCCGATCCCTATCAGATCATCACGTGGGTGCCGCCGCAAGGCGGCGAAGGCCCGGTCTACATCGGCATGTAGCGTGAGCCGGACCGGGGACGTCGTGGTCGTCGGGGCGGGCGTGATCGGCCTCGCGATCGCATTCGAGCTGGCCGAGCGCGGGGCCGCCGTACGCGTCGTCGATCGCGGCGAACCGGCGGGCGCGGCGTCGTGGGCGGCCGCGGGCATGCTGGCGCCGTATACGGAGCGCGTGCGCGACGCCGCGCTCGTGAGGCTGTGCTCCGCGTCGCTCCAAGAGTATCCGGCGTTTACCGCGCGCGTCGCCGCGGCCGGCGGAATCGATTCGCACCTGCGCCTGGACGGAGTGATTCACGCTGCGTTCGACGCCGCGCAGCTCGACGCGTTGCGCCGGCACGCGCAAGCGCTCGCGACCGACGGCGTGGCCTGCGACCTGCTTGATCGGAACGCACTGCTCGCGCGCGAGGCGTGGCTCGGCGCAGCGACGGTCGGGGGGCTCGAGATCGGGCGCGAGGGCTGCGTCGACAATCGCCGTCTGGGTCGTGCGCTGGTCGCCGCGTGCGTGGCGCGCGGCGCGCGCGTCGAGCGCAGCTCCGTCGTTCGGGTCGAATGCGACGAGCGGCGGGTGCTGGGAGTCCACACCGAGCTCGGATTCGTCGCGGCCGACGCAGTCGTCAACGCGTGCGGCGCGTGGGCCGGCGCACTGGCGGGCGTGCCGCCGCAGTGTGCGCCGCCGATCGCGCCGATCAAGGGGCAGATGATCGCGCTGGCCGCGCCGATCGGCTTCGCGCGGCGCCCGACGTGGGTTCCCGGCGCGTACCTCGTCCCGCGCGACGACGGCCGCCTGTTGATTGGCGCCACCGTGGAATCGGTGGGCTTCGACGAGCGCGTGACCGCGCGCGGCGTCGGGGAGCTGCTGCAGGCGGCGCTCGCGGCGGCGCCGTCGCTCGGCGACTTCACGATAACGGAGAGCTGGGCGGGGCTCCGGCCCAGCACGCCGGACGGACTGCCGTTTCTGGGACCGACGCCGATCCACGGTCTGCTGCTCGCGACGGGTCACTATCGCAACGGCATCCTGATGGCTCCGGCAACCGCGCGGTTGATCGCCGATGCCGTCGAAAGCGGCGACGCGACCGCGCTCGAACCGTTCGCGCTCGGACGCGCTCGGCACGGAAGAGCGGCCGGCGAGACGAATCACTCACGCGTGAAGGCAACGATCAACGGCCGGCCGCACGAGCTGCCGGGCGAGCTGACCGTCGGGGCGCTGCTCGATCTGCTCGGCTCGCCGCAGACGGGCGTCGCGGTGGCACGCAACGAGCGCGTCGTCCGGCGCAGCGAATATCAGCGCGACGTCGTGCGCGAGGGCGACCGCGTCGAGATCATCCAGGCGGTGGCCGGCGGATGAGCGGCGACGCGCTGCGCCTAGGGCGCCACGAGTTCGTCTCGCGGCTGATCGTCGGCACCGGCAAATATCCGTCGCTGGACGTGATGCAGGCGGCGCACGACGCGAGCGGCGCCGAGATCGTGACGGTCGCGATACGGCGGATCAACTTGGATAACGCCGACGGCCGCACGCTGCTCGACTACATCGACCGCGACCGATACACGATTCTGCCGAACACGGCGGGCTGCTATTCGGCCGACGACGCCGTGCTGACTGCGCAACTCGCGCGCGAGCTGTTGTCCACGGATCTGATCAAGTTGGAAGTCATCGGCGACGCGCAGACCCTCTACCCAGACGCGCGCGAGACGCTCGCGGCGGCGGAGCGGCTCGTGGCCGACGGGTTTACCGTGCTGCCTTACATCGGCGACGATCCGATCGCGTGCAAGCAGCTCGAGGAGCTCGGCTGCGCGGCCGTGATGCCGCTCGCCGCGCCGATCGGCAGCGGGCTCGGTGTGTGCAACCCATATTCGATCGCCATCATCAAGGAACGCGCGAAGATCCCGGTGATCGTGGACGCCGGCGTGGGAACCGCTTCCGACGCGGCAATTGCGATGGAGCTCGGCGTCGACGCGCTGCTGATGAACACCGGCATCGCGCGGGCGCGCGACCCGGTGTTGATGGCGACGGCGATGAAACACGCGACGATCGCGGGCCGCCAGGCATTCTTGGCCGGCCGCATGGAGAAGCGGCTCTACGCGGCCGCGTCGAGCCCGATGGAGAACCTCATCGCGGCAGAGCGGCGTTAGCGGATCTCTCGATCTGGCGCGACTGACCTGGAGGTGATGCGCCCCTCGTCAAGGACGCCTCAGGAATCTCAAATAGAGCGCCGCGAACACCAAGACGACCCCAATATTCGCCATCAACCGTTCCCAGAATCGGTTTCTGAAGAACATGAAGTCTACACCAACTATGATGGCGTGCCATCGCCACCACATAAAGCACGATCGCTACCCGTCTGCTCAATCGCGCTTGACCCCGATTGCAAACCAGTGGACCGCGCCGCGCATCGGCGCATCGCGATGCGCCCATGCTCCGACGACGTCATCGACATCGCGCTCTTCGAGCGACTCGATCGTGAACCACGGCTCGAGCAGCGCCGTCAAACGCTCGCGATCGAAGTAGCCGTGAGCGACGCCGCGCTCGTCGCCCTCGGTGGGCACGAACGTCCAGGCATCGATGCGCTGCCCCTTTCCGAACCGGGCGTCGCGCGACGAGCCGAAGGTCGCGTACAGGGGTCCGCCCGGCTCGAGGCGCCGCGCGATTAACGCCGCCTTATCCGCGATGCTTGACGGCGTGCCGTGCAGCATCCCGTGCGACGAGAGCGCCGCGGCGAACCGCTCCGTTATGCCGGCGAACGGCGCGGTCGACTCCGCGACGGCGTCGGCCACCGACACGACGCGCAGGCCGGCATCGCGTAACGCCCGCGTATTACGCCGGCTGCCGGCGGCGAAGTCCAGAACCGGGCCGTCAACGCGCGGGCCGAGCCGCGCGATCAGCGCCCGAACCAGAGGGTGCGCGGCCGCAATGGTGTCTCGGGCTTGTGGCGAAGCAGGCGGTTTGCGCACAGCGACCTCACTTCGAGAAAGGGCAACATGATGCTTCGCGAAGGCGACCAGCTCCCGGCGGTGACGGTGCTCGACGACGAAGGCAACTCCGTGACAACGGCCGACCTGCTCGGCGGTCCACTCGTCCTCTACTTCTATCCGAAGGACGATACGCCGGGCTGCACCAGCGAGGCGTCCCAATTTCGCGACAGCTACCGGCAGTTCCAAGAGAAGAATGCGCGGATCGTCGGAGTAAGCCGCGACTCGGTCGAGTCACATCAGCGCTTCAAGAAGAAGTTCGCGATTCCGTTTGCATTGCTGGCCGACACCGAGTCGAAGCTGTACAACGCGCTCGGCGTGACGGCACGAACGACCTTCCTGATCGATGCGAACGGCAAGATCGCAAAGATCTGGCCGAAGGTCAACGTGAACGAGCACGCGGAGGACGTGCTCGCGTCGCTTCCCTGAGCGCCGTCCTGCGCCTTCACATCGTCGGCTCCAGCCCGGCGACGCAGCGCCCAGGAAGCGCGTGCAGCTGCTACCTGCTGCGGACGGACAACGCCGCAATCCTGCTCGATCTCGGCTGCGGCGCGCTCGGAAAGCTGCAGCTGGTAATGGACTACGCGGATCTCGACGCGATCGTCGTCTCGCACATGCACGCCGATCATTTCTTCGATCTCGTGCCGCTGCGCTACGGGCTGAAGTACGGCGCGAAGCCGCCGGAGCGGATGGCGCTCTGGCTGCCGCCCGGCGGCCGCGCGACGCTCGAGGGGCTGCGCCGCATCATCGGCCGGGAGGACGACGCCGATTTCTTCGAAGCGGTCTTCGCGATCCGCGAATACGATCCGGCGCAGCCGCTGGCGATCGGCGGCGTGCGGCTGACCTTTTGTGCCACTCGCCACTACGTCGACGCGTTCTCCATTCGCGCCGATTACGACCGGCGGAGTTTCACGTACTCCGCCGATACCGCGCCGTCGGACGCCGTCGCGCAACACGCGCGCGGCAGCGCGCTCTTCCTCTGCGAGACGTCGTTGGGGCTCGGCACGGAAGAGGGCGAGCGCGGCCACATGTCCGCGAGCGAGGCCGGCGAGATGGCGAGCCGCGCAAATGCCGAGCGGCTCGTGCTGACGCACTACCCCGCGGCGGCGGCGCCCGAATCCCTCTTCGCGGCGGCCAAGAAAACGTTCCGCGGCCCGGTGGAGTGCGCGGTCGACGGCCTGGAGCTGGTTGTTTAGTTTTCGGTCTTCGGCGCGGTGCGGGGGAGCGAGAATTGGATCAGCGCGCGGCACGGCGCGAGGCCGCGGCTGATCACCGCATAGGGCGTAACCTGCAGGCCGAGCTCGCGCAGACGCGCGGCGGCCGCCAGCAGGTCGCCGGCGTTGGAAACGACGTCCTCGAGCAGCAGCGCGTGCTGTCCTGCAACATACGGGCCCTCGACGAAGTCGTTCGCGAACGCGCCGTACGCCTTGGGCTTCTTGCGCACGGCCAGCATCGGGAGTCCCGACATTTGCGAGACTGCCGTGGCGATCACGACGCCGCCGAGCTCCGTTCCGGCGATGAGGTCGGGATTGAGCTCGGTGATGACCGGCGTGAAGAGCCGCGCGATGCGCCGCAGCACGAGCGGGTCGGAGAAGAGGCTGAACTTGTCGATGTAGTAGTCGCTGCGCGCGCCGCCGGCCAACACGTAGTCGCCGCGGGTCAACGCCCGCTCGACGATGATCTTACGCAGCCACGCGAGCTCGGGCAGGCTTATATGGTCCACTGCCACGCGTTCCACGCCTCGACGACCGGATTGGGATCGAATCCCTTGAAGTCGACGCTGATCGGCTCCGCCTGTTTGAGCCAGTAGAAGAAGATCATCGGGTTGTCCTTTGCCAGCTGCTCCTGGATCGCGTAGTAGGCGGACTGCCGCGTCGGGCGATCGTAGCGCGTCAGCGCAATCTTCTGCAACCGCTGCATCGCCTGGCTGCAGTACCGCGAGTAGTTGTAGCCCCCCGGTGGAAAATTCTCGCACATGAGCTGCGTACTGTCGTCCGGATCGATTCCGGCATACCATCCCGCCGCAGAAATGTCGAATTTGCCGAGCTGAAGGATTCCACCCATGCCGGCGGGCGCGAACAGGACGTCGCCGGGGTAGTACTTGATCTCGGTGTCGATGCCGACCTCGCGCAGCATCGCCTGCATCTCGACGCTCAGACGCCGCCGGGTCACGTTGGAGTTATTGGAGACCATGACCAGCATGAGCCGCTCGCCGCCCTTGCGCATGATGCCGTCGGGCCCCGGGGACCAGCCCGCCTCGCGCAGGAGCCGGCGCGCCATGGCCGGGTCGTGCGGGTACGGTCGCAGTGCCGGATTGTTGGCCCACATCCAGTTCGGAATGTCTTCCGTCGCGACGGTCTGCGTGTCGTAGGTGAGCGTGCGAACGAACTCATTCTTGTCCAGCGCGTAAGCGATTGCGAGGCGCACGCGCGGATCTTGCAGAACCGGATGCGAGCAGTTTAGCTGGATGTTTTCATAACCGTTAACGTTGACCCAGACGATCGTGGTGTCCGGCAGGCCGCGCAGCGACTGATAGGTCTGCTGCGACGCCTGGAACATGTAGTCGATCCCGTGCGTCCGCAAGAGGTTCACGGAGCTGTCCTCGTCGGGGACGATCTTAATGTCGACTTGCGTCAAGCCCGGCCTGCCCATGAAGAACCCGTCATTGCGTACGACGGTGATGTGGTCGCCGCGCGCCCACTGCGCGAACTTGAAGGGGCCGTCGCTCACGATGGGCCGGCTATTGAACGGGACGTTGTTGATGTTCTGATACTGGGCCAGCACGTGCTCCGGCGCGAGCATGTACGGCTGATCGCTCTCGGCGAAGAACGTGTTCACGAAGGGCGAAAACGGCCGCTTGAGATGCACGATCGCCGTGGTCGGATTCGGCGTGTCGATGCTCGCGACATAGTCGTAGCCGTGCCGCGAAACGACGTTGTTGTCCGGATTCATGATGGCCTGCCACGACCACTTCACGTCGCCGGAGGTGACCGCGACGCCGTCGGTCCAGCGCGCCTTGCGCAGATGGTAGGTGATCGTCATGCCGTCGCTGCTGATGCCGCCGTTCTCGAGCGTCGGCACCTGCGCCGCCAGCATCGGCAGCGCATTGCCCTTCGGATCGGCCGTCAGCAGCGGCTCGAACATGAGGCGGTCGACGAAGACGTCGGTCGTGTTCGAGTTGAGCAGCGGATTCAAATTCTTGAGATCCTGCTGCACCGCTACCCGCAGCACCCCCGGATGCGTCCACGAGTGCCTTCCGCCGACGACTCCGCTCCCTGCCTTGGTACACGCTACCAAAGCTAACCCCACACACCCGCCGATCGCGACGTGACGGACGTGGGTGACGAGAAGTCTCCAGCTTTTCCGCAAAAGACAGGATGTCGTATTCCTTTGGTGTTGCGGAAAAGTGGAGAAGTAGGAGCGAGCACGGATGCGAGCGACGGGACGTCTTCGAGTCACCCATGTCCGTCACAAGAGCGAGCGCGCGGACTTTACACCGCCGCCTTGGGAGCGACGCGGTTCCCCGGGACCGGATCGTAACGCTCGTGACGCCAGGAGTACGTGCCGAGGCCTTGCGTCGCGGTGCGCAGCTCCGTGATGTAGCGGGAGAGCTCGACGGCGGGCACGTAGGCCTCGACGATGTCGAAGCCAGGCCGATCCGCCGGGTTCATGCCGAGGATCTGCCCGCGCTTACCGGTGAGCTGTTGAATGACGGTCGACGTGTAGCTGGTCGGAACGATAACCTCCACGTGCGCGATCGGCTCGAGCACGACCGGATTGCACTTCGGAAGCGCGTCGCGTACGCCCATGCCGGCCGCGGTCTTGAAAGACTGTTCGCTCGAATCGACGTCATGGTACTGACCGTCGAAGAGCGTGACGTGCAGGTCGGTCACGGGATAGCCGCTGGGCCCGTGCGCGAGGGCTTCGCGCACGCCTTTCTCCACCGCGGGGATGAACTGCCGCGGAACCACGCCGCCGACGATCTTGTCGTCGAAGGTCACGCCGGCGCCGCGTTCACGCGGCTCGAAGCGCAGCCAGACGTCGCCGAACTGGCCGTGTCCGCCGGTCTGATGCTTGTAGCGCGAGTGGACCTCGGTGCCGCCGGTGATGGTCTCCTGATAGGGAATCGTCGGCGCGGCCGTCGCGACCTCGACCTTATACTTGCGGGCGAGCCGTTCGACGGCGATGGCGACGTGCTGCTCGCCGCTTCCGAGCAGCAGCAGCTCGTGCGTCACGTCGGCGCGACCCAGCCGCAGCGCGGGGTCTTCATCCACGATGCGTGCGAGCATCTGCGAGATCTTGGCTTCGTCGATGCGCTCCTTGGGCTTGATCGCGACGCCGAAGACCGGCTCCGCGACCGGAACGCGCGGCAAGAGGACCTTATGGCCCGGCGACGTCAGCGTGTCTCCGGTCGCGACCGAATCGAGCCGCGCGAGCGCGACGATCGAACCCGGGCCGGCCTCCGGGATAGGCTCTTGCTTCTTGCCTTGCAGACGGTAGAGCCCGCCGAGACGCACCTTTTCGTCCTGCCTGCTGATGTTGGAGAGGGTCGCATCGGCCTTAATCGTTCCCGACAGCACGCGCACGATCGAGAGCTTGCCGCTTTGTGGATGGATGGCGGTCTTGATGACGCGTGCGATGACCGGCGCAGCGGCATCCGACGCGATGGGACGCCCCTCGGCGTCGGTGAGCGGCGCGTCTGCGGGTGACGGAAACCAGTGTTCGATCGCGCGCACGAGCGCGTCGACGCCGGCGCCTAATATGCCGGCGGCGACGAGCACCGGAATGACTTGGTCGTGCGCGCACTCGTTGCAGAGGTCGCGATCGATCTCGTCGAGCGGGGGCTCGACCCCTTCGAGCAGCTCTTCCATGAGGTGGTCATCGAAGTCGGCCATCGCCTCGAGGAGCTCAACGTGTCTGCGCTGCACGAGGTCGCTCAGGTCCGCGGGGATGTCTGCCTCGCCGCCTTCGAAGCGGTATGCCTTACGGTGGGCGAGGTCGACGTAGCCGGAAAAGTGTTCGGCGCTTCCAAGCGGCCATTGCTCGGCAACGACATGTCGGCCGTATGCCTCCTGCAGGGCGGTAAGCGTCGCCGCGAAATCCGCTCCCGGCCGGTCCATTTTGTTGACCACGAAAACGTGCGGCATGCGCTTCGATTCGAGATGGTCGACGATAGCCTGGGTCTGGACCACGCGAGCGGGGTCGGCCTCGACGACCACGACGGCGGCGTCTACGCCCGCCAGCGCCTGCTTCGTATCCTCGAAAAAGTCGATGAACCCGGGTGCGTCGACGATCGTGACGTCGATGTCGTCCGCGATAGTGTGCGCAAAGCCGACGGTCGTTGACTGGAGGTGAGCCGCGTCCTCCGGCTCGTAATCCGTCACGGTCGTACCGTCAGCGATCGATCCGCGCCGCCCGATCGCGCCGGTGTGTGCGAGGATCGCCTCGACGAGCGTGGTTTTGCCCGTGTGGTGGGGTCCAACGAATGCGATATTCCTAAGGCGCACGGTATCCGCCAATGCCTAAGCCCTCCCTAGAATTCCAACGTCAGCGGCGCTTTGCCGCGGCTTTCTTCTTTTTCGCGGTCTTCTTCGCGTAACCGGTCGAAAGCCGCTTGGGCTTGGGCTTCGCCGGCCGCCGAGCCGCGGGCTTCTTGGCCGCCGCCTTCTTGGCGGGCGGCTTGCGTGCGGCAGTCTTGCGCGCTGCCGGTTTGCCCGTGGATTTCTTCTTGCCGGTGCGCACCGGCGTGCTCTTCTTGTGCCGCGTGGTAGCCGGCTTTGCGGGCCGCTTCGTTGTCTTCTTCGCGGGCCCGGCCGACGGGCGTTTCTTGCGGCCGGACTGACCGCTTGTGGCTTCTTTTTTCTTGGAGGGTCCCGGCTTACCGACGCGCGCGGCCTTCGCCTTGGATGCCGACGAAGAAGATTCGGCCGAACGCCGCGACGTGCTCGGCGTCGAGGATGCGGCCGCGCGTTTCTTCGGTCCCGTGTCCCGCATCGTGCGCGCCTCACGCCGTCCGGCGGCACCCTCGGCATCCTCCGGCAACCCCAGCTCAGCCCGGCTGTAGCCCGTGATGCTGCTTCCGGGTGCGATCGGCTGACGCCGCGCCTGCGCCTGAGCCTCGAGGTGCTCGCGCGTGGCGCGCAGGGCGACGCGCGCCAACCGGCCGGCGACGGGGAAGACCACCTCGTTGATCTTGGCGTCGTCGAGCAGCTTGAGCACGACGTCGAAGCCGTGGCCCTGGTCGCGCGGGCTGTGCGCATCGGAGCCGACCGCGATGCCGACGCCGCGCGTCCTCGCCTTGCGAATCAGGCGGGCATTGGCGTCGAGATATCTCTTCTTCCGATCCTCGGGCGCGTCGCGGTAGAGGAAGCGCGTGTTGATCTCGACGGCCAGGCCGCGTCTGTGCGCGACGTCGAGCATGCGATCCTCGTACTCTTCGAGCTTCTTTTGGGCCGGCCATCGACCGAGCGTCGCCGGGGCGTAGAAGTGCCCGACGATATGGGCGGGCAGTTTTTCGAGGTCCTCAACGAGCTTCGCAGCGTAGAGCTCCCAGAGCTGATCGGTGCTCACGACTTCGTAGAGCGCCGCAAACTCCTCGTTGTCGAACGGCCACAGCCAATCGGCCCCCTTCTCCGGGTGCTGGATCGGGACGAAGTGCACGGAGCGGATGATGCCGTCGGGGCGCATCGCGTCGATGATGTTCTGCGCGTCGGGCCGCGCCCGCGGATCGTTATCCATCTCGGCGCCGATCGAGAAGCGCATACCGCGCCGCAGCCCCTCGGAAACGAGTGCCGCGTGGGAGACGTCGACGCCGGCCGTCTCGGCGGCGCCGAGCAGATCTCCCGCTTGGGCGAGCTTGAGCGCGCGGCGCACAGTGTTGACGGCGCCCGGATCCTCGAACGTCAGGTAGTTCGCGTGGTCTGCGACCATCAGGAACCGCGGCGAGGCCCGCCGGCACGCATGATAGAACCAGAGAAAGAGCATCCGCGCAGAGTACGCGATGGGACGCTCCTCGGTGTAGGGCCTGTGCTCACCCTTGGCATGACCGTGAATGTCCGGCATGGCCGCTATCCGAGGATCGATCATTTAGGAGGGGCTAAGGTTGGCGTCTAACGCCGGTAGCCCTCCATTTCGAGAAGACGAGCCTTCATTTCTACGCCGTAGAAGTAGTCGTGCAGATCGCCGGATGAATCCACGACGCGATGGCACGGAAAGAGCAGGGGCAACGGATTGCGTGCCATCACGCGCCCAACTGCGCGCGCCGCGCGCGGCCGTCCGATCTGCATAGCCACCCACGCGTACGAACGCACCTCGCCGCGAGGAATGCGCGCGGCGGCCCGCAGCACAGCCTGTTCGAACGGCGTCAGGTCGCTGATATCGAGCATCGCGTCGTCGACGGTCCAGGTGCTGAAGAACTTCTCGAGAGCGTGAACGAGCCAGGGCGGCGCCTCCCCCGGAACGACGTCCCGCCGCAGCCGCCGCCCGGCGCGTGCGACGACGTCGTCGAGCGGCTCGCCCGCGTCGAGGCTGACATATGCGATCCGATGCTGCTTGAAGCCGACGTAGACCCGTCCGAGCGGAGTCTTGACCGCGGAGAGGACGATGGGCGAATGCGCCTTGCCCTTGAGCGCAGCGATGTGCTGGACGACCTTTTTCGCGAGGTCGCAGGACGGCTCGGGGCGCGGTAGAGAGGAGAGGCAGTACGCCACGCCTTCGTACTGTTCGTACATGTCTTGGCAGGATGGACAGGCGCGCAGGTGGACGTGGACGGTCTCCTTGAGCGAGGCCTGACACTCGCCGCGAAGCTCGTCCCACAATGCCTCGACGTCACGACAGCGCATGCATGGGGACTCCTTCCGGGGAAAATCGTCCGATCTGCGGTCCGAGGATGCGCCGTAATATGCGAACCGCCCGATGGACGTGGGACTTAACCGTGCCGATCGGCTGATGCAGGATCTCGGCGATTTCCGGATGGCTGCGCCCCTCGATGAACCGGAGCGTCGCGGCCGCGCGGAGGTGCATCGGCAATTGCAGAAGGGCACGCTCCACGAGCGCGATCTCGGTGTTTTGCTCTACGATCGTCTCGGGCTGCGGCGGCCCCTCGTTGGACTCGCGGAGGATTGCGTCGGGATCGGCCAGAGCGTCCAGCGCGACGTTGGTGGGCCGCTTGCCGCGCAGCCGGTTGCGTGTGACGTTGAGAGTGATCGTGTACAGCCATGGCTGCAGGCGGAGGTCCGCCCGCTGCTCGGGCGACATCTTACCGAGGGCGCGATAGGCACGCACGAACGCGTCTTGCACGATCTCCTCGGCATCCTCGCGGTTGCCCGTCATGCGCAGGGCGAAACCATACAGCCGGCGCTGATAGTCGTCCACGACCGCCTCGAAGTTTGCCATGGTCGGGGCGGAGTCGCCGCGGGACTGCACCCTGGCGGGCCGCCCCGGCGTTGTCGCTGAAGGCACGTAAACTCCCGTAAGGAGTGGTGCGAGCGCGCTCATACAGTGCCCCGGACCACCACTGCTAGGGTCGTGGTTTCACGCCCACGGCAAAAACTCCTGAAGCGGCCGTGACTCACTCGAGCCGGGCGCGAGCGCAGGGGTTTGCCGCCCCGTTCCTAAAGCATCGCCATGGCGCTTTTTCTGGGCCGCGGGGCCCGGACCTGATAACCAAGCCGCTTCGCTCGCAGAGAGCAAGCGGCTTTTGTTTTGGTTCGTCGATCGACTAAAGAGAGGTGCAGATTCCATGACGCAAGCCATCGAGCCAACGGATATCTCGCTCGACGCCTACACGCTGTGCAGCTTCCTGCCGAAAATCGACTCGGCGCGCGCGCTGCCGCTCGTGCTCATCGGTTATCGTCAGAGCGAAGATCCCTGGTTCGTATGGCTGGTTCCGAAAGAGGGCGTGGATCCGGACGGACTCACCGAAGATCCCTATTACGCTAAAGTGCTCAACGATCCGCGCGCGTACTTCAAGAAGAAGCTCGCCAAGTACGTCGAGGAGACCGGCTCCGTGAAGCGCGGGATCGAGATGCTGATCGATTGTCACCAGAATCATCTAGCGCTCACGCCGCTGACGGAGTTGCGCGAGCAGCCCTTCCGTCATCCGCTCCAGGTCGAGCTCGTCGAAGCTTTTTAGAGGTTCCCTAGAGCCCGAATCCGGCGACGGTACACGATCCGCACCGGAAAAGATTGGGATGCGCGGCGCTCGTGCAGCCGCGCATCGATCGTCAACGTAACGTCGAGCGCAAGCAGCATTCCGTCGTCCAGCGCATAGTACGCTATGCCGTCCATCCGCATGCGGCCCGCGACGGCGGCATCCGAGTGGCCGGGCAGCGCGCCGTCCATCGGCCCTTCCGCTTCGAATCGTACGGCCACCGTCGGGCGACCAACGATCGGTCCGTTGACTGCCGGCCGGAGAAAACCGTGGAGCAGCGTGTGTCCTTCGAGGGGCGAGCTCGCAGCAAACGGGACCGGGCCGCGGAGCTGCCGCAGGTCCTGGAGCGTGACGCGGTCCAATCTGACGGCGAACGGTTGGTTGAGGATTGTCAGGAAATCCGAATCGTCGTCGACGCTGTCTTCGAACGAGCCGTCGGGGCGCAGGATCTGCACGAACAGGGCGTCGCCGCCGCTTTTCCCCTCGGGACCTATTCGCGTATACCGGGCCCGCGCTTCGAAGCGCAGCGAGCCGCCCTGGGACTTGATCGAAAGACGTTCCGTGCCTGCATATGCGACCCGCGATACCGCGGCGCCCGGCTCACCCCGATAGACGTCTTCGCCGACGGTCTGATAGTGCAGGTCGGCATGCGTTGCCGCCGGCGACAACAGCGCGGCAAGCAGGGCAACGCCAAGTATGATTGTGGAGCTCCGTTTCTTCCGAGTGGTTTCTTCCTCTTAACAGTACCACCCGGCGCAAGGGGAAGCTGCGGCTCTCTACATTCGATTCAGCGCGGCCTGGCGCCGCTGACTCAGAAAGAAGCGGACGTCCGCCGTGCGTTCGCAGACGACGATCGTGTCTGCGTCGGTGAAGATGCGTCCGTTGACGTTGATGGTAAAGTCGCCGGCCGCGAGCCCGGCGAGCGTCCGATGGACGCTGCGCGTGAATTTATCGGGCGGTGCGTGCGTGCCGATCGCCTCGCGAACGGCGAGCCGGAGTAAGTCCCGGACGCGCAGGGGCGTGGCAAGCGCGAAGGCACCCGAGCCGGCGACGGCGACGGCGTGGAGATCGAGCGGAACCTTCACGCGGATCATCAGCCGTCATTTTCTGCCGCATCGAGGAGCTGCCTCCTGCCGGGGATAAATGATTCGGCCAATGTCATTCGGGAACGTGCCGGCCGACGTGCTGGCCGGCGCACTCGAAAAGGTTCTCGCGCAGATGGACGAGTCCGACCTCTCCATCTTGTACGAGCGCGAGCTTACCGCGATGCCGTCGGATGCATTTCACGCGTTCATCGAGGCGGTGTTCGCCGCGTTTCGTGAGCGCGGTGAATCCTCCGAAGATGCCGCCGAAGGCGCGGGTACGACGCTGGAGAGCATCGTGCGCCGCAGGCGCGGCGCTCCCGAAGCACTCATCGCCTACGCGCGTGCTAACCCGGAGCTGCTTAGGGAATCGACCGCGCTGTTCGTGCAGCGACGCCCGGACTTCGTCGCGGTCTTGCCTACGACGCTGCGCGAAGGGCTCGCCGACCGCCTGACGTCCAAAGCATGAGAGAGCCTCCGCGCCGGCGCCGACTAGACGACGAGCCGAGCGGAGGATTACCGCTCTTCCCGCTCATCTTGGTCGTGGTGTTGGCGGGGCTGTTGCTAGGCGGCGTGCTCGCACACTTTTTCGGCGGCTCGGGTGGACCTGCGGTGCCGCCGAAGAACGTTGCGGTCGCGCCCATACCGACCGTCACGCCTTTGCCGTCCCTTCCAAGCTCGACGCCCGTGCCGTCGCGCACTCCGACGTCGGCGCCGTCGCTAACCCCGACGCCCGCGCCGTCGGCGAAGGCGTCGCTCTTACCAAAGCCGCTCTCGACGCCGAAGCGCGTCGCGCTCGCGACACCTACCCCGACGGTGACGCCGAAAGCGCCGACACCGACGCCCAAAGCTCCGCCAGCGACGCCCAAAGCTCCGCCAGCGACGCCCAAAGCGCCGCCAGCGACGACGCCGAAGCCGCCCGCGGCTACGCCGGCGGCGATGGTTGCGTCGGCCCGCGACGACCGCGCGGCGTCGGTCGTACGCTCGTACCTACAGGCGTTGAGCCGCGGAGACCGACCCGGTGCGTCGGCGTATCTTGCGCACGGCACTCCCAGCGAGACGTTCATGAGCTCCGGCTCGCGCATCGCGTCCATTCGCTCGGCGAGCGTCGGTCCGAATACCTACAAGGTGACCGCCGACGTCGAAACCGCGAGCGGCGAATACTATGTGACGTTTACGCTGGAGCCGGGGCCAGCAGGCTTACAAATCACCGACCACTACGCAATCAAGACGCAATAGCCGACGTCCCCCTTAAATCTCGGCGCCGAGACCCGTGTTGGCGCGAACCTGCAGTTGGTCGAACATCTGCTCGGACTCGCGGTCGCGCCACAACAGCGCACCGAAAATCGCACCGATGAAGCCGATGGGAATCGAGACGATCCCCGGGTTTTCGAGCGGAAAGCTCGCGCGGTTTCCCATGAACACCGGGCTCGCGGCAATCAGAGCCAAGGACGCCCCGAGCCCCGAGAGCATGCCGACCATCGCTCCCGAGCGTGAGAAGCGCCGCCAGGACAGCGCCAGCAAAATGACCGGAACGTTGGCGCTTGCGGCGACCGCGAACGCGAGCCCGACGAGAAACGCGACGTTGAACCCGCGCAGCGCGATCGACAGCACGATCGCGAGGACGCCCACGCCGAACGCCGCGATGCGCGCGACGAAGAGATGCTCGCTCTCGTCGCCTCGGCCGTTTCTCACGAGACTGAACCAGATGTCGTGCGCGAAGGCGGAGGATGCAGTGATCGTCAGGCCGGAGACCACGGCGAGGATCGTGGCGAAGGCGACCGCCGCTACGAACGCCGTCAACATCGAGCCCTCGATCCCGGCGGCCAGGAGCGGAGCCGCGAGGTTGCTGTCGATCTTCGGCACGATGTAGGCCTGTTTCGTCAGCTGTTCGTTGAGCGCGTTTTGTTGCTCGGGGTGATGCGCGATGTACGCGATGGCCTGACCCGCATACATGCGCTGGCCGATGCGCTCCTTGCCGACGATCGTGGCAGCGCCAAGACCCATGAACGACGTCGACAGGTAGAAGGCGCCGATGAGCACCATCGCCCACGCCACGGACGTGCGCGCGGCCTGCGCGGACGGTACCGTGAAGAAGCGCATCAGGATGTGCGGCAGACCAGCGGTGCCGAGCACGAGCGCGAGGCCGAGCGATACAAGGTTCCACGCGCCCGGCGCGCCGTGGAAGAGCAGGCCGGGCTGCAACAGGTTGACCACGTGTCCGCCGGAGCTCACGTGGGAGGCCGCCGTGAGGAAGTCACCCAGTGAGAAGTGATAGTGTGCCAGTACCAGGAGCGAGAGGCCGAGCGCGGCGGACAGCAGCAGCGCGGCAGTGATGATCTGCACCCACGTCGTCGCAAGCATGCCGCCGAACAGTACGTAGACCAGCATCAGCACGCCGACGGCGATGATCGCCGCGACGTCCCCCAGCTGCGGCAGCAGCAGCTTGACAAGTGCGCTGACGCCGACCATCTGCGCGATCAGGAAGAACAGAGTGATCGCGAGCGTCGAGAGCGCTGCCGTCGCACGAACGCCGCGGCCGCGCAGCCGGAACGAGACGAGGTCGGCGACGGTGTATTTTCCTGTGTTACGCAGCGGCTCGGCCACGAGCAGCAGCACCGCCAGGTATGCGACCAGCCATCCGACCGCGTACATGAAACCGTCGAAGCCGTAGAACGCGATCAGCCCCGTGATGCCTAAGAAGGACGCTGCCGAGAAGTACTCGCCGGCGATTGCCCAGCCGTTCTGGAGTCCGCCGATGCGCCGATTTGCGGCGTAGAAGCCGCGCCGCGTCGTGCTCTGCCCGGATGCCCAGTACGTCACGATTAGCGTGATGCCGACGAAGATCGCGAACATCACCAGCGTCTGCTGCGTTCTCATCGTTCAGGGACGGGCGTCAAACAACTCGCGAGTCTCGTGCTTTCGGATTAAGGCAGCCTGGAAATCAAATTTTCGCGCCCGCCGCAGGTAAACCGCGAGCAGGATCCACGCCATCGCGAACTGTGAGAGGGCAAAGGCGTAGGCGATCGTGAGCGGGCCCCAGAGCGGCCGGCTCATGACCGCCGGCCAGAATCCGACGGCGACGGGCAGCGCGAGATAGTAGACGATGAAGAACAACGTCGCCGGCGTAACGAACCGGCGGCGCGCTCGCACGAGCGCGCGGAATTCGGGTTGCTCGGCCAGGGCCGACCAGTTGCTCGTCCGCAGATGCTGATTCATCACTCCTCGTCCGGCCAGGCCGCAAGCTCGCCGATCGCGGCGCTCCGTAGCACGCGCAACCCCAGCAGCGCGCACTTCATGCGCGTCGGGCTTATCCCGATCCCGACGTTGTCCAAGACCGCACCTTTCGAGAGCTTTGCGACGTCCGTCAGCTTCATACCCTTGACCATCTCCGTCAGCATCGAGGCCGAGGCCTGGCTGATCGCGCAGCCCCTTCCGGAGAACCGGACGTCCTCGACCACGCCATCATCGAGCTTTAGCTGCATTCGAATTTGATCGCCGCACAGGGGGTTGAGGTCCTCCGCCTCGACGTCCGAGTGCTCCAGGGTGCCGAAGTTCCGCGGGTTCCGATAATGGTCCAGGATGTAGTCGCGGTAGAAGTCGTCCAGTTTAGGTTCCCCTAGATTTCGAAGACGCGCGCGGCCTTCTCGATTCCGCCGCACAGCGCGTCGACGTCCGCCTCGGTATTGTAAATGTAGAACGAGACGCGTGCGGTTGCGGCCCATCCCATCTTTTCCATCAGGGGCATCGTGCAGTGATGTCCGGCGCGGACGCAAACTCCTTCGGTGTCGAGGATCGAGGCGAGGTCGTGGGCGTGGACGTCTGCGAAGTTGAAAGAAATCACGCCGGAGACGAGCGCCGGATCCCGCGGACCGTAGATGGCCAAGCCTCGGGGCTCGAACTCCGCCAGCCGCTCGAGCGCGTAACCGGTCAGCAGCCGCTCGTGCTCGCGCACCCATTCCATTCCGAGCGCCTGGAGATACTCGGCCGCCACGCCGAAGGCGATGGCGTCCGCGATGTTGCTGGTGCCGGCCTCGAATTTGCGCGGCGGATCGTTGAACGTCGTGTGGGCGTAACCGACCTTGTGGATCATGTCGCCGCCGGAGAGGAACGGCGGCATCGCCTGAAGCAGCTCGTGCTTGCCGTACAGGACGCCGATGCCCGTCGGCCCAAGCATCTTGTGCCCGCTGAACGTGTAGAAGTCGGCGTCGAGAGCCTTGACGTCGACCGGCAGGTGCGGCGCGCCTTGAGCCCCGTCGACCAGGACGAGCGCGCCCGCTGCGTGAGCGCGCGGAACGATTGCCTCGAGCGGCGCGATGGTGCCGAGCGTGTTGCTGACGTGCGCGATCGCGACGAGCTTGCAGCCGTCGAGCAGGCGATCCAGATCGTCGAGTACGAGCAGGCCGCGATCGTCGATCGGAATGAACCGCAGCTCCGCGCCCGTGCGCTCGGCCAGCAGCTGCCACGGCACGAGGTCGGAATGATGCTCGAGCTCGGTCAGCAGCAGGGCGTCCCCGGAGCGCAGGTTCGCGTCGCCCCACGAATAGGCGACCAGATTGATCGCTTCGGTCGTGTTGCGCACCCACACGATCTCCGCCGTGTCCGCGCCGATGAAGCGCGCCAGCTTGACTCGGGCGCGCTCGAATTCTTCGGTTGCGCGCGCGGCGATCTCGTAGACGCCGCGGTGAATGTTCGCGTTGTACTGCTCGTAGTAGTCCACAAGAGCCTGGATGACGGCCTTGGGCTTCTGCGACGTCGCCGCCGAGTCAAGGTAAACGAGACGCTTACCGCGCGACGTCGGGCGCGCCAGAATCGGAAAATCCGCGATGATCGCGTCGACCTTTTTGGGCGCCGCCGTCACGCTCATGATAACTTCGCTGCGAGAGCGGTGCGGATCTCGTCGCGGAGCCGCGCGGTGGGAAACCGCTCGATCGCGGGCTCGAAGAATCCGAGCGCGATCATCCGCTCCGCCGCGTAGCGCTCGATGCCGCGCGATTCCATGTAAAAGATCTGATCCACGTCGATGGCACCGACCGTCGCGCCGTGATAGGCCTTGACGTCGTTCGCGCCGATCTCCAGCGCGGGAACGGAGTCGATGTGGGCGGTTGTCGAGAGCAGGAGCGCGTCGTCGCGCAGCCGTGCATCGCTGCCCTGCGCGTGCGGCGCGATGCGGATGTTGCCGAGAAAGCGCGCCTGGCCGCGGTCGGTGGCGGCCGACTTGACCATCGTCTCGGAGGTCGCTCCGCCGGCGCGATGCTCGACCGTGCTGACGACGTCGACGTGCTGCGACGATCGCGGGAAGAAGATTCCGGTGACGTCGGCGCGCGCTCCGGGATAGTCGAACTCGACGCTGAGATCCCCGGCCGCGAGCTCGCCGCCGAGCTCCGCCACGGCCCAAGAAACCGTCGCGTCGCGGCCGGGTCGTGCCGAGCGGGTCGTGATAACGCGCGCGCCTTCGGAGGCACGCTGCAGCACCGCGTACGTCACGTCGGCATTCTCCTCGGTGACGATTTCCGCCGCGCCGCAGACGAACGCGGCGCCCTCGCCCGTAACGCGTTCGACGATGGTCGCGGTCGCGCCGCGCTCGGCGAGCACGACGTTCCAGGGAAAGATCGCCGCGCCGGCCGCGTCGCAATGGATCACGATCGGCTCGTCGTATGCGCGATCGGCGCGCAGATAGATGAACGCGCCCAGCCCAACGAACGCCGCGGCGAGCGCGCCGAACTTGGTGTTCGCGACCCCAGTCGTTCCAAATGCCCGCGCGAAGAGCTCCGGATAGTCTTGCGCCGCGGTCGCCAGGTCGCACACGAGGACGCCGTCGCCGGCGTTATCGACGCGAAGGCCGGCGCCGGTGAGATCGATCGCATCGGCGGACGGCGCGATAGTCTCGAAATCGACGCGCCAGAAGCGTCCCGGTTTTTCACGTCCGCTACGCAGCGAAAAGAAGCGTTCGAGCGCGGCAATGCGCGCGTCGCGGTCGAGCGGCGGGATCTCGATGGACGAGACCTTTTCGTAGAGCCCTTGGCCCAAGACGGGCAGCGTGCTATGCAATAGCCCCCGACTCCTCACGAATCTTATCGTAGCCCTCGCGCTCGATGCGATGGGCGAGATCGTGTCCGCCGGTCTTGACGATCCGGCCGTCGATCATCACGTGGACGACGTCCGGAACGACGTATTGCAGGATGCGCGGATAGTGCGTGATGATGAGGAAACCCGTTGCTGCGCCTTCGTCGCTTCCGCGCAGCGCCGCGATGGAGCTTCCCACGGCCCGCAGCGAGTCGATATCGAGACCGGAATCGGTCTCGTCGAGGATCGCATATTTCGGCGCGAGCACGGCGAGCTGCAACATCTCCAGGCGCTTTTTCTCGCCGCCGGAGAAGCCGTCGTTGAGGTAGCGTCCCATGAACGACGGATCGATGTCGAGCTGTTCCATCTTTTCGAGCAGCAACGCGCGGAACTTCGCCGGCGGAAGATCGCCGGGGCGCTCGGCCTGCCGAGCGGCGTGGAGGAAGTTCGCGACCTTGACGCCCGGTATCGCGGACGGATATTGAAACGAGAGGAACAGGCCCGCCCGCGCGCGCTTGTCCGGCGCTAACGCGAGCAGATCCTGGCCGTCCAACTCGACGCTGCCGGTCACCTCGTACAGCGGGTGGCCGGTGAGGGAAAAGGCAAGCGTGGACTTGCCGCTGCCGTTGGGGCCCATCAGGGCGTGCACGCGGCGCGGTTCGACCGTCAAGTCGATTCCCCGCAGGATCTCGTTTCCCGCGACCCGGCAGCGTAGATCTTTAATGTGGAGACCTGGCTGGAACATGCGATTTATCGTAGCCGAGCCTCTCTTAGAAAGTCAAGGAAAAACTTTACTATCTAGCGCTATTCGTGCTAGGATAGCCCTCGAAGATGCACGTCGACCGCTTCTTTCAAACGACTCGCGGAAAGATCGTGAGCGAGCTTCGCCGGCGCGGCTCGGCCTCGGCGGCGGACCTGGCGCGCTCCTTCGGCCTATCCCCCAACGCCGTTCGCCAGCAGCTGACGGTGCTCGAGCGTGACGGCCTGGTGGCCGAGCGATCGGTCCGGCGCGGCCCGACGAAGCCGACCTACGAGTTTTCACTGACCGCCGAGGCGGACAAGCTCTTTCCCCAGGGCTACGACAAGATGCTGACCGCGGTGCTACGCGAGCTGCGCGATCAGTTCGGCTCGCAGGGCGTGGAGCGCATCTTCGACGGCCTCTCCAAGCGCGCCATCGAGCGCGCTCGCCTCGAGGTCACCGCGCACGATCCGGAGCAGCGCGTCGCGCAGCTCACCGAGATGCTGCGCAAGACCGGCGTCGTGGCCGAGTATAGCCTGATCGATGGCGGATTCGTCCTGCACGAGCACTCGTGTCCGTTCTCGAGTGCAGCGAAGGAAAACCCCGAGGTCTGTCAGGTGATCCATCACGTGATCGACGAGACGCTCGGCGGCGAGCACGCACAGACGGAATCGCTGGCCCACGGCGGAAAAGAATGCCGCTTCGAACTGTATCCTAAGGAGATGGTTGGCTAAATGGATTTTCCAAAGTTTCAGCGCCTCGTCGAAGAGCGTACCGGATTCCGCACGATGGAGAATCCCACGGCCAGTGGCGAGTACTTTAGCGACTCCTGCGGCGACATGTATAACTTCTTCTTGAAGGTCGGGCCGGGCGCGGTGATCGAGGACATTTCCTACTTCACCACCGGCTGCGGCTTCGGCACGGCCACGTGCAGCCTGGTCGTCGAGCTCGCCAAGGGCAAGACCATCGACGAGGCATCGGCGATCACGACGGCCGAAATCGAGGAACGGCTCGACGGCTACCCCGAAAAGAAGAAGGACTATCCCGAGCGCGCGCTCGAGGCGTTGCATGTTGCGCTCGACGACTACCGCGGCAAGGTTGCCGGCGGTTCCGTGCCCGACTTCGCCACGATGCCGCGCGCGGCCGCGTCGGCGCGGCCGCAACCCTCCGCTGCACCTTCGACGAACGGCGAAGCCGAAAAGCTCCTCATCAAATTGCGCTAAGCCACGAGCGGTACGGATTCAACGCGTTCGTAGCGGGATGTGTTGTTGGCGCGGTCGGGCAGCGATTCGAATAGAGTAAGGTGCTCCATCCGCAGCGGGATAGGCGGAAACTCGATCAACGGAAGCGGACGGTTCGGCGCCTTGACGCGCGCGATGGTCACGTGCGCCACGGAGTCGTTCTTGAACTCGAACCCCAGCGCGGCGTAGACGCGTCGCACGCTGTCGGCCAGCGCGCGAAACCGGGCGCCGTGCTCGCGTGCGCCGACGAACACGATTCGCGGCCTGCGCTCGTGCGGAAAGCCGCCGAGTTTGTCGAGCGTGACGCTGAAGCATGCCGTTCGCGCAGCGGTGCAGAGAGCGGAAACGACGCCGGCGTACCGCTCGCCCGCGACGTAGCCCAGGAATGCGAGCGTGACGTGGAGTTTCTCCGGCGCCTCGTAGCGCGCCGCGAAACCGGTGCGCTCAAGCCGCTGCGCCACGGCCGCGCACGCGGCGCGGGCGTCGGCGTCGAGCGCGATCCCGACGAATAGGCGGCGCTTGCTCTCGTTCACTGCAGGTACGGGTTCGCGCGACGCTCGGCGCCGATCGTCGTAGGCGGCCCGTGTCCCGGGACGACCGGCGTGGCGTCGGCGTAGGGCATGAGCTTCGTTTGGATCGAATGCACGATGTCTTCCATCGACGTGCCGCCGAGATCCCATCGGCCGATCGAGCCCGCAAAGAGCGTGTCGCCGGTGAGCAGCGTCGTGCCTCTTCCGTCGTGCACGGAGAAGCAGACGCTGCCCGGCGTATGTCCCGGCGTATGCAGCACGTCGAGGCGCACCGGCCCCACCTCGAGCAGTTGACCGTTGCGCAGCTCGCCGTCGAGCGGGACGATGTCCGGCGCGCGGCTCAATCCGAGCCACCGCGCCTGCCAGCCGAGCGTGTGATAGAGCGGGAGATCCGCCGGGTGCAGCAGGCCGAGGGCGCCGGTCCGCTCGCGCAGCTTCCCGAGGTCGCCGATGTGGTCGATATGCGCGTGGGTGTGCACAAGGAGCTTGGCGCGCCAGCCGTTGCGCTCGAGCAGCGCGGCGACCTCGTCCACGCCGTCGCCGCCGTCCACGACGATCGCCTCGCCGGACTTCTCGTCGGCCACGACCGTGCAGTTGCAGGCGAGCGATCCCACCGTAAACGTTCGGATGATCACGCTAATCGACGTGGATGCCGAAGTCGTGGAACCCGCCGTTGAAGTATCCGAGCGGTGATCCGGGGCGCGCGCCGCACGACAGAACGCGCCCGATGAGAATCGAATGCGAGCCGATCTGGTATTCGTGCGACACCTCGCAATCGAAATGCGCGATTGCTCCCGCCAAGACCGGCGCACCGGTCGCGTCGACCGCGTAGTCGATGGCAGCGAACTGCCGATCGCGCACCTTACCGGAGAAGTGCTCTGCAAGACGGCGCTGATCGCCGGCCAGCACGTTGACGCAAAAGACGCGCGAAGTGGAGATGAAGAGGTAACTGCGGGCCTCGCGGTTGATGCAGATCAGCAGCGAAGGCGGCTCTAGCGATACGCTCGCGAAGGCGTTGACGGTAATGCCGCGCGGTTCACCCTGCTTCAGCGTGGTTACGACGGTGACGCCGGTCGGCACGCGGCGCATGGCGTGCCGAAAGGCCGCCGCGCTCGTCATTGCCGCCGAGCGCCGATTCCCGTCCCATCGCCCAGCGGCAGAATCGTCGCATCGAGCGCGGGGTGCGTGAGCAAGGCTCGCACGAAATCCTCCGCGGAGGCGCAGCCGTAGAAGATCGCCAGGCCCGACAGTTTCAGCATGGGGATCACGAGTCCAAGGTAGCGGTCGTACTCCCGCGGGGCGGTCGCGATGAAGACGATGTCGAGGTTACGGTGGGGAAAATTCTCGAGCAGCTCGGGGGCCGGCGTGTTGAAGAGTTCGATGTAATCGTCCTCGCCGGCGCGACGGAAATACTCGCGCGCGACATCCGCATACGCGACGTCGCGCTCGATCGTCCATATTCGGCCCATGCGCGGCTGCGCGAGCGTCATCGACAGCGTCGAATATCCGTACGATGTCCCGACCTCGAGGATTCGACTGGCCTGCATCGCCGTGACGATGACCGAGAGAAACCGCGCGGTCTCGCGCGTAACGGTCGGAACCCCGTCCTTGTGCGCGCGCTGCTCCAGCTCGAGCAGGATCGGATTAGGTTCCACTCAAGTCGGCTTGGGCGCGGCATAACGCTCGACCTGCGACCGCTCCGCGGCCTTCACGACGTTGCGCAGCAGCGCTACGTTGGTCACGGGTCCGACGCCGCCCGGGACAGGCGTTATGGCACCCGCGACGCGCGCCGCGGTTTCGAAGTCGACGTCGCCTTTCAGCACGCCGTCCACGAGAGTCGTCCCGACGTCAATTATGGTCGCGCCCGGCATCAGGTCTTCGCCGCGTATCAGGCCCGGGGAGCCCGCCGCCACGACGACCACCTCGGCCATCTTCAGGTACGGCTGCATCTCGCGCGACTGCCGATGGAGGATCGTTACCGTCGCGTCTTGCGCGATCATGAGCCACGCCACGGGAGCGCCGACGACGATCGAGCGCCCGATCATCACCGCGCGGCGCCCGCGCAGCGGCCAGTGCGGGCTGCGCTCCAGCAGGAGCATCACGGCGGCCGGCGTGGCCGGCACGTACTCGGTTCCGCTGCCGAATGCGAGGTGGCCTTGATTCATGGGATGCGTGCCGTCGACGTCCTTATGCGGCGGAATCGCGTCGGCGATCTCTCGGATCCGAAGATGCGCCGGCAGGGGCTGCTGCAACATCACGCCATGCGTCGTCGGATCGTCGTGGAGACGTTCGAGGCGAGACCGGATGTCCTGCGGCGTCGCGGTTTGCGGCAACCGGTCCACGGCGACGTCGACGCCGACGCGCTCGCCCGTTCGCGCCAAATTACGCACGTACGCGACGCTCGATTCGTTCTCTCCCACGAAGACGACGACGAGCCGGGGATGAATCCCACGGTCGCACAGCGCACTCGTACGTGCGACGAGCTCCGTACGCAGGTCGGCGGCGAGGCTTCGTCCGTCGAGAATCAAGGCAGGCACGCCGTCGGCGTTTCGTCCGTGGAAGGAGGGGCACCTACGCTACCGAGCTCGGCAACGCACCGCTACATCGTGTGGCTGATCGCGCTGGCAGCGTTGGCTGTGAGCGTCTTAGTTTTCGAACCGTTCTTCGCCTCGCATTCCGCCAAAACGGCGGGTCCCGCGGGGCTCGTCGGACAAACCGCGCCGGTGTTTGCGCTGCGGGACGATCGTGGTCTGCCGGTGTCACTCGCGGACTATCGCGGCCACATCGTGGTTATGAACCTGTGGGCCTCGTGGTGCCCGCCGTGCCGCGCGGAGATGCCGGATCTCCAGCGCCTGGCGGCGCTCTACGCCGGGCGCGACATCGGGATCGTCGGCGTCAACGAGGGCGAGTCGCCGCAGCGAGCCGCTGCCTTCGCGAGCTCCCTTGGCATTCGCTTTCCGATATGGATCGATTCTGCTGAACAGTACGGCCGCACGTACGCCGCGCTGGGTCTTCCGACGACGATCATCGTCGATCGGCACGGGACGGTCTTGCGCGCGTTCGATGGCCCGCTCACGTTCGACCAGATGCGCGCCGCCGTCGGCCCGCTGACGTCGAATCGGTGAGCGCGTTCGTCATCGTCGCGCTCGCGGCCGTGGCCTGCGTCGTGGTGGAGATTGCGATTCCGGGACGCGGCGTCTACCACGCAGGGTGGTACAATGTGGCGCTGATAGCGCTCGCGATCCTGACCGCGCTCACGGCGCGCAGACGATTTGGCGCCACTCGGACGGCGCGTGCGCGCGCGTCCGTAGTGGCGCTGACGATCGGGACGGCCGTCGCCGCGGTCGCCGGAGTCGCCAGCGGGCTGTTCGGACCCGACGATCAGACGATCGTCGGCGCGCCCGGCCAGCGGATCCCCGTCGAAGGCCTCGGCGAACTGTCCTTTCCGTTTGCCGGATCGTCTACGGGCGACGTGAACGTGATGCTCGAGCGTTCGCTGCGCCCCGCGCTGGCGATCGGCACGCGTTCGAGCGATGCGGGGAGTTTCATTCTGCGCGGCGTTCCTCGTGACGTCGCATACGTCGAGGCGCGTGACCCGCGCGGCGGCCTGCTCACCGTCACCCAGCCGACGGGTGCGGTGTTCCTGTCGCCGGTGCTCTTGATGCAGCATCGGCAAAATCTCGCGGGGCTGGACCTGCCGTTCGATTCGTTCAACGTGCCGGCGGCGCGGCGCGTGGTCAAAGCCGTGCTGTTCACGCCGGCTCAGGCGGCGATGCTGCTGCGCGGCCGCAGCCGCCCCGGCGAAGCGGCCGTCCTGTTCGCGGTCGACGACGAGAACGAGCGGCTGCTGCCGCATGCTATCGCGCTGAGCGACGGCGCCCGGTCCGTTCGAGCCGGCGGCCTGCTGCTGCGAGCCATCGTAGAGTCGTATCCGGCCGTCGAGGTTGTATCGTCGCCCAACCTCATCGCGACCGCGCTCGGCGTGCTGCTCGTGTTCGGCGGGATCATTGGCCTGCGACGATAGCGCGGACGTTGCGCAGGACGATCGTGCCCCGTGAGAGCTCGATGTCCTTCGGGCGCACCACGTAGACCGATATCAGACGCGCCGCGTCGGTGTCGGGCGGGAAGCGCACGACGACGCTCCGCCAGCCGGGCTGGCCGAGATCCGCCGCCTTGACGAGGATGTCCTCGTTGATCGCGTTGCGGACGTTGACGCGAACGCTCGCGTCGCTCCCATCGTCGAGGAGATCGAAGGTGACTCCGATCGTGTCGGCCGGAAGCGGAAGATCGGCCGTCGCGTACGCCGCGCGCTCCGATGCTCCGAAGGAGAACGACAGAGAGACGCAACTGCGACAGCCGGCGTCCCTGACCAGCGAACCCGTCCCGCCGTGCGGCAGCGTCGCGAAGCGCGCGTGCTCGGCGAAGGCCAGCGCGACGTCGTGTGATCCGACCGTGACGCGCGTGCCGACCACGGCGGCACCGATGTGAACGGATACGCGCGCGTCGCGCGAGGCGGCACGATATTGCCCGCGGGCGTCGATCGATCCCGAGCTGGCCGTCCAGTGCAGGACGGGCGGAAGAGCGAGCGCGTAACCGTCGCGGTCGTACGCCCGCGCCGTCAGCGCGATCGTCGCGTTCGGATCCACGTTGGGTCGCGACGGCATAATGCGCGTGCGCGCCGGCGCCGCCGCGACTTCGACGGGAATGCTGCCCCGAAGATTGCCGTCGCGCAATGCGATCCGACCGCTGCCGGAATGGAGCGCGACGAACTCGCCGTCGCGGTACTCGCCCAGCCACGGCGGCACGACGTCGGCACGCGCGGCGCCCCCTTGCGTGACGTGATTGGCCGCATCGACGGCCGCGACGCGCAGCGGCACCTCGGCGCCGGTCAGCGCGCGAACGATGCCCGGGCGCGACACGAGCTTCGTGGGTGGGCCCGCCGGGGCGGTGCTGTAGACGAAGAGGCCGTCGGCGACCGGGCGCTCGCGTCCGTCGGAGGGTGAATTCATCACGTCGGCTTCGCTTTCGCCGAGACGCCGGGCGACGATCGTCGAGGATCCGCCGCCGTCGAAGAGCAGTCCCTGCGTCGCGCCGAGCGCACGCATGAGCGCGGCGAACTCGGGACGCGTGACGCCGACGCTAACCTCCGGCTGTCGGCCGTCGACCTCGACGAGAAACAGCCGCCCACTCGGGGCGATGGCCGCTCCAGAGCACGGCATGCGCCGCGCGTTTTCGACGCGATAGGGCGCGTCGGCGTCGTCATACCACGCTCCGTCGTGGAGGATGAGCGCACCGCCGCCGACGGCGGCGCTGATCGCGTCGAGACCCAGCGGCGAAAGGTTTCCGCTGACCGAGAGCACGGCATTGTCGTCGGGAACGTTGATGAAACTGTAATCGTTCGGGCCGATCGCGACGTAATAGCCGGGCGGCTGCGGCTCCAGATTGTTCGCGACGCCGGTAACGCGATATCGGGTCAGCGGCGGCGTGTCGCTCATCGGCTCAACTTTCACCAGCGTGACGTCGTCTTGCGGGCGCACCCTGCCGTACAGCGGCGTGAGCAGCGAGAGTCCGCCGCCGGCAGGCATCTCGTCGATGCCGTCGAGCGGCATCGTGCGCTGATCGATCTCGATCTGTCCCGAAAAGTTGAACTCGGTGATGTGCGCCGTTCCGTCGCGGGTGATTGCTAGCGCGTAGCGCCTGTAGGGCGGCTGCACGAGCACGCCGGCGCGCACGACGATGCTGATCGGCCTGTTCGTCTGGCCGATATCGAAGAAGTCGCCGTTGATGCCCGCGACCGCCCGCGTGCGCCGCGCCATCGACCCGATCGTTTCGCCGCGCGATTCGAGCGCGTCGTCGGCCAGCACGGTTCCGAGATGGACGTCGCTGCGGTGCGGCTCGACGGACACGACGTGCACCGACAGCGGACCTACCGCCGTGAGGAGCTGGTAGTCCGCATACATGACGCCCGGCGCGACGCTCTCGATGGTCGGCGCTTCTTGTAGGATGCGCGGAAACGGCGCATCCGGCGCGATGCGCGCGGGCAGCGCATCCTCGTGCGCCGCGGCGTTGGCGCCCGCAGCCAACGCGAAGGTCAGGGCCAGCAGCGACCTCATGCGTTTGGATGCCAGACGGCTACCGCGAGCGGATATCCGCCGGTCGCGAACGGCGCGTGTGGGCTGCGACGCAGCGTGTGCGTATCGAAGACGTCGACGGCGTCGGCGCCGGCGCACGGTACGTACAGTCGCGTGCCGCGCTCGTCGTAGAACGGCTTCCAAGGGATGCGGCACGTTGCCAGCGGAGCGTGTTTCGGGCGCAACGTCGCAGCATCGAGCACGTAAATCTCGCCGAGCTGCTCGTCGGTGACGAACAGCGTGTGCGATGTCGGATCGAACGCCGTGCCCACGGGAAACGCCAGGCGTGCGCTGCGCGCGACGATATGCGGCACGGCCGTGGCCAGCTCGATCGCGACGGCGCCGCCCGGCGCGGCGAACGGCGAACCTTCGCTCTGGTTGGAGATCGCGTACAGGCGCGTTCCGTCAGGCGAGAGCGCGAGCGCGAAGACTCGCGGCACCGCCCCGAAGCGCCGGACGATGCGCATCGAACGTGTGTCGACGGCCACCACCGTACCGTCGTTGGTGTTCGCGACGTAGACGATATGCCGGCCGGCGTCGACCGCGAGCCCCTCCGGCGTCGCGCCGGTCGCCACGCGTGACACGCTGCCGTCGACGCTCACGCGCGTCAGCGCGCCGCTTCCGTCGATGTCGCGATTGGTGACGAAGATGGCGTGCGTCGCGGGGTCGATGACGACGTTGTCGCCGAGCGCAACCCCTCCGACGTGAAGGACGGCCCACGGCGAGAGCGTCGCGAGGGTCAGCGCGGAGCCCTGCGTGTCGGTAGAGACGATCCTCCCGAGCGAATCCACCGCCGCGTCGCTGGGCGCCCCGCCGGTCGCGAGCACGCCGAGTACCGAGAAGTCGGTCGCGGCGTGGAACACGACGCCGACGTCGTACGACGCGACCAGCAAGAACGGATGCGCGGCGTCGGGCGGCGTCCCAATCCGCAGGTTGGTTGCGGCGAGGCCATGCGCATTTCCGGCGACGAGCAGCGCGCTGCCGGGCAGCGCACGCTGCGGAATCTCGTACACGCCGTCGGGCGAGAGCATGCCGGGGCCGAGCACGGCGGCGTGGTAGGGCGCGCCGAACCCGTCCACCCGCAGTGGGAGAGTGCTTCCCGGGAGGTACGGCCACGCGGTCGCGGCAATCTTGCCCGCGGCGATGCGCGGGCACGACGTGCGCGGCACGCTTCCGGCAAAGGCGAGCCACGCTAGCAGGAGCGCGCCGATGCGACAGGGCGCCGTGGCGTGCGACACGAGTTATCCGCCCCGCGCGAGCCCAACGGCGAAGAGCGCGAGTCCGAGGCCGCTTAGGACGCAGCCCGCGGAGAGAAGGCGCCGCCGGCCGGCGAGCGCCGAGATCGACACGAGTACGATCGAGATTTCGAATGCCGTCGTCGCAAACTGCAGCAGCTCGTAGGACTTCAAGATACGTTCGGAGCGTTCGTCGTCGTCGCGAGCCTGGCTTTCCAGCGCCTTCGCGCGCTCGAGAACGGCCGGTGCCTCCGCGTTCTCCGCTTGCGCCACCGATTGCAACCGGGCCTTCGTCTTGGCGTCCGTGACGAGGTCGCTCGCGATCAGCGCGCGATAGATGTTGAAACGGATCTGCTTGGCCTCATAAGCGTTGAACGTGTCGGTGGCGCGCGCTTGCGTCAGAATGGCCTGGTTCTTCGCGGAGAGAGCCGAGATCGAACGGTGATGCGCGAAGAGGGTCCCCAGCGCCGCCAGCACGGCGATGATGGCCGCCGCGAGCGAGACCAGCCGATTGTCCGCGTTCGCTTCGATCGCCGGGTTCACGTGGCCGCTGTCCCTTCGCGCTCGCTCAGCTCCGCGACCCACTTCAAGCCCTCGACGATGTCGGTGCCCGGCGCAACCGCTGTCTGCGTCGACTTGCTCGGGTCAAATACGAACGTCGCCAGACGGTAGTCTCCGAAGGTGCCGGCGACGATGCTCCCGTCCGGATCGACGGCGAACGCGCGCCGCTGCGCGCGATCAAAAACGACGAGGTGGATGCGAAGTTCGAGCGCGCGCGCCCGGGCGATGCGTTCCGTCCATGGCGCGCCCACATCTGCGGTCCAGCAGATCAGCCAGTAGCCGGCCCGGCGATACGGCACGAGGCCGGCGGGATCCAGCACGCAGGCATCGTCGACGCGGACTGCCGGGATCGCGCGATCTAGTGCCGCGAAGCGTTCGTCGTCGCCGGGCGACAGGACGAGCTCGTCGTCGAGCGTTTCGAGCCGCCGGTCGATGTCGGGCGGAAGTGCGCCGTAGGCGATCGCGATCCGCACCGGTCGCTCCGCCCGGATCGCGCGGGGCACGAGCGGCCCGGCCGCGACGCGATTCGGGCGCTCGTCACCGAGCTCGAGAGACGCGTGCAGGCTCTCGGGGCGATGCTGGTTCGCGAGCGCGACGATCTCGCCGCGGGAATCCACGATCTGACTCTTGCCGCAGTACGCGACCATCCCGAGCTCCGAGCCGCATTTGTTGGCTGCGACGAATGGGACGCGATTTTCGTATGCCCGGACGCGGCCGAGCAGATCGGCCTGAACGTTTTCCAGCGAGGTGGGATCGCGGCCGCTCGTCACCCACGCGGTCGGCATGACGAGCAGCTCCGCTCCTCGATCGACGAGCGAGCGTGCGACCGTTGGGAGGCGCCCGTCCGCGCAAATTAACACGCCGAGCGTCGCGATGCTCGTTCGCACCGGAGCCAGGCGGTCTCCGCGCGAGAACCAGCGCCGATCGAAGTGCCATAAGAATAGCTTGTCGGCACGACCGGCCAGAGAGCCGTCGACGTCGATCACGAAGGCGCTATTGCGGGCTGCATCTTCCGCTCGCACTGCGGCGCCCGCCACAATCACCGTTCGAGTCGAGCGCGCGACCTCGCGCAGACGCGCGAGCGCCTCGGCGAGGGCCGCGTCGTCCAACGGCGCGTCACCCAAGACGTACGCGGGAAAGGTGGCTTCGGGCAAAACGACGACGTCCGCGCGTGAACAGCCGCGCACGGCGTCGATCGCCGTTTCGAGCGCGCCCGCGAAATCACCGCGGTCGTGCGCGCGCAGCTGGACTGCTGCGACGGCAATGGAGCGAGTCATTGCTTGCCGCTGTTCGCGGGGGCGAAAGCCCCGCCCCTCGGCGTTGCTGTGGAAGGCCGCCAGGCGGGGCTCGATGAAATGGTTGTTCCCCAATGGGCCTTACCGCGCCACAGCGGTACCCGAAGGGAGATGTTTTCATACGTGAGACGCACGCTACCAACGTTGTCGCTTACGATTGCCGTAGCAAGCACCGGTCTATTGTACATGGCGCCGAGCCCCTCCGCTTCCGCGCTCGCCGCGACTCCGGCCGTCGCTTCGGCGGCCACATCGACGCCGGCGAGCGGGAAGAAGGACGCCTGCGGCGCGACCAAGAGCAAGTGGGCACACCTCCAATGCGAAGACTTCAATAGTTCCGCGCCGGGAGACGAGTATTTCGGGCGCATGAAAATGAGCTATCTCGGGATCGACAACACCTATAAGGACGGATCGATCAGCGCCGGAGCCTATACGAACGATCCGCGGGTCATTTCGAAGCTCGACTTCGCCACCGAGGCGCTCCGGCGCTGGGCTGCCAAGTATCCGGACGACCCGCAGCTGCCGCGCTCGTACTTCCTCGGCGTTCAAGTTCTCCGCAAGGTGTACACGCAAACCGAGCAAGATACGGCTTGGGAGTTCATGCAGATTCTGGTGACGCGCTATGGGCACACCTACTTCGGCAAGACGATGAAGGCGAGCTTGAGTAACGGGTTCACGGAGCATTGGTTCGCGCTCGCACAGATCTGCCCGACGCCGTTGCCGTTGGGTGTCGGCGTCATGCCGGAGGTCACGCCGGACGTCACGCCGACGCCTTCTCCGGCTCCCGGTCGTCCCGCCGTAGTTCTGATCACCCCGCCCTGCGTTCAGCCCGCACCCGGATGAGACCAGACCGCCGCTCAAGAAAGCACGAAAGCCCCTGCATCGGCAGGGGCTTTCGATTTGCTATCGAGGTTGAAGCCTAGATCTTCAACCCGATTCCCGCGTATGGGCCGCTTTCGGAGAACCCGATCGGCGCGGCATTGTAGTTCCAACCACGATCGCCGAGGAATCCCGCCTCGAGGAAGAGTGGGAATCCCTGGAACGTGTAGGTGACGCCAATGTCATACTTGAGGATGTTGTAGCCGACGTTGAACGTGCAACCGGTCGTCGCATGCGGAACTCCGCATCCGCCCGGCGTGCTCTGATAGTTACCGTTGACCCCGAAGAAGTACATCGCGTGGCCATACCACGAGAAGACGTGATCGAGATCGGGTAGCTTCTCGAGTCCGACTCCGGCCCCGTTCTCCTTCGGGTAGCCGTAGTTGTTTCCACGCCACATGTAGCCGCCGACGATGTAAATGCGCGGCTTCAGGATGCGAATCCCGAGCCGAGCGTCGAAATCGTAGTCGCGACCGGTGAACGTGGGAACCGACGATGTGCCGAGGCCGCCAATCGTCGTAACGAGGCACGCCGGATCACCGGCGCCACCGCAGTTATGCGCCCAGTTCCACTGACGATAGTCGACTTCGACCATCCAGGGGAGGTTGCCGATCGGGAACTCGAGGGCTCCGTGAAGGCGATACGAGAAGCCGCCTTGGTTGTTGGGGCTGGATGAGCCGGGGACGAACTCGTTATACACCTTGGGTGAGATGATGTAGTCGCCCGCGACGTAAAAGTCGTAATAGGGCGGCGTCACCGGAACCGGTGTCGGAGTCGGCGGCGGCGGAGGTGGAGGCGGCGGCGGTGCCGGGCTAGGCGGCGGGGTAGCCGGAATGTAGCGCACGACGACGAGACGGCGATCGGGTACCCACTGGACGTAGGCTCCCATGCCTTCCGAGATCACGCGCACCGGCACGAGGATGATGCCTTGGTAGATGACGGGCGGCACGTCCAGCGGACGCGTCTCGCCGTTGATGACGACTTCCGGTTTGCCGACGGTCACCTTGACCTCGGCGCCGGCCTTGCTGACCGTCACCGTCTTGCTGCCCGCGTCGTAGGACACGGTCGCACCCATTTGCTCGAACATCGAGCGAAGCGGAATCAAAAGCGTTCCGCCCCGAACCAGTGCTGCGAGCACGCGACCCTGCTTCAGGATGTCGGGCTTGGCATAGACGTGGTGGTCATTGTAGAGAATCGGGTACTGACCCGACGGCGGCGAACCGAAGTTCGCCGGAGGAGCAGCCGTCGCGCCCTGGTCCTGCGCTACCGCGTTGGTTCCAATGTTGCCATGCGATGCGGCGGGATGGGCTGCGACTGCGTTGAATCCAAGGCCGGCTGCAAGCAGCACGGTCAGGACTCCTATGCTCAGTCGCTTCAATGTGTCCTCCTAAGCTGGTAATTGGGACGTGAGGCTTACCCCCGAGCCCGCAGGCCAGTAGGGCAATCCTTTGGCGTCCTCTTCGGGAGGGGGCGATTGGCTCCCCTGCAGTAGGAGCCTGGTCAGGCCAGCTTTTCCCTCAGTTTTGCTTGGAACTTGGCCTTCTCGATAATGTATCGCTCGTGGGTTCCTTCGGCGACCGCCTCTTGCTCGTCAAAGACTTGAACGGCGAAGCTCACGCGAGGTCCGTCCAGCATGACCACTTCGACCTCCGTGCGCACGATAAATCCGACCGGAACGGGCTTTTTGTGCTCGAGGTCGATGTGCGTGCCGAGCGTAATTTGGCCGGGCCTCAAGATCGGCGCGACGCAGTGGATCGCGGCGCTCTCTACCAGCTGAACGAGCATCGACGTGGAGAGGACGTCGACTCCCTTGTTCCCCGCCTTCTCGGCGGTCATCCACTCCTCGACGCGGCTCTGGAGGCTGTACGAGCGCCCGATGTCGAGTTTCACGCTCATGCCACCAGGGAGATACGCCCTGAAGCCGATTACCTCATGCCGAGGTTGTAGTGACTTGTAGGCTACAGGCACCCCCGCGGGCCGTTTTGAATCAAAAGCCGCTGGGCGCCGTATATCAGGCCATGAAGGACGGCATTTAGGAAAGAGATGCTTCACATGAGATTCGCTCACGCGTCGGGGAAGGCGACGCTGCTGTCACTCGCCGCTGCGCTGGCGCTCCCGGCATTGGCCGGGTGCGGAAAGAAGCCCGAGGCGGGCCAGCCGCCGCTGGCGGTCGACGCCGCCGCGGCCACGCGACAGAACCTCGCGACCTACATAACGCTGGACGGCCAGATCGCGCCGCTCGAGCAGTCGACGCTCGCGTTCCAGCAGAGCGGCACGATCGTCGCGATCAACGTCAACATCGGCGACATGGTCCACCGCGGCGAGCTGCTGGCGCGGATCGATCCGTCGACGCTCCAGGCTCAGCTCTCTCAGGCGGAGGCGCAGGCTGCGCAATACTCGGCGTCCGCGCAGGGCGCCGTCGCGGGATATCCCGTCCAGGTGCAGGGCAACGAGGCCACGCTCCAGACCGCGAAGGCTTCGCTCACCAACGCGAAGCTCGTCTACGATCAAAACAAACAATTATATAAGCAGGGCTACGTTTCTGAGACGCAGCTGCAGCAATCCGAGGCGAACTACGTTCAAGCCGAACAGACGTATAACAACGCCGTCGTCGGCCTGCGCAACAACGTCGTGAGCGCGCAGAACGTGAAGGCGCAACAGGCGCAGGCCCAGTCGGCCTCCGCGCAGGCGCACGTGCTCAGCACGCAGCTCTCGCAGACGTATATGTACTCGCCGTACGACGCGGTTATCGGGAATCGCCTGGTCGACCCGGGCGCGTTCGCCTCACCGTCGCAGCCCGTGCTGCAGGTCGCGCGGATCGATACCGTCTGGATCAACGTCAACGTACCGGACGAGGATCTCGCCTACGTGCATCCGGGGACGCCCGTTACGTTCCAGTCGACTTCCCTGCCGGGCCGGACGTTCCACGCGCCGATCCAGACGGTCAACTCGGTGCCCACATCGGGCACGCTGTCCTATCTCGCGCGAATCCAGCTGCAAAATCCCGGATACGTGCTGCGCGGGGGCATGCTGGTCGCCGTAACGGTCACGAAGGCGCACGCGGTCGGCGCCGTCGTCGTTCCGCGCAGCGCGGTGGCTCAGACGCCCAACGGAGACGTCGTCTACATCGTCGCCGGCAACAAAGCCCAAGCCGTTCCCGTTCGCGTCGGCGTGCAGACCGATACCATGTCGCAGGTCGTCAGCCCGCGAATACAGCCGGGCACGATGGTGATCACGACGCGCCCGGACGCGCTCAAAGACGGCAGCGACGTGGCCGTCAGCGGGGCAAGTTCCGCATCGTCCAACGGCTCGGTGCACTGAGGATGCGGCACGGACGAACTCCCGCGCGAGCGCTCGTCGCGGCGCTCGCGCTCGGCTCGCTCGTGACCGGTGCGGCACTTGCCCAGAACGCGCCCGATCAGGATCAGATGCAGGGCATTCCGGGCGTGCAGATGCCGTCGCCGATGCCGCAGCCGACGGTCAGCGGCACCCCGATCCCTTATCCCGCCTACGGGACCCCGGCGCCCGACGTCGCGCAGCTCAAGCCGCGCAAGGGCGTGCCTCAGTCCGTCTCGCTGTCCGACGCCATCCGGATCGGCGTGGCTCTGTCGCCGGCGTTTGCGCTGCAAAACGCGCAGTGGGCAGCCATCCACGCCAAATACAGCGCCTCCGTGCAGGCGTACTATCCGGGGGTCAGCGGAACGGCCCAGACCGGGAAGGCGTACAGCAACGGCACGACGTCCTCCACTAGCGGGTCGGCGCGACCGACGAGCAGCCCGGCGATCAACCCGGACGCCGCGTTCGGGTTGGCGACTCCGTCCGCATATTCGCAGGCTACGGTGACCAACGAGTCTGTGGGGATCTCGATCACGCAGCTGATCTACGACGGCGGCCGGACGATCGCGAACATTCGCGCTGCGAAGGCGGCCGATATCGCGGGCCGCGCGACCTTGCTGCGCCAGCTGCAGACCCTCGCGCTCAACGTGGCAACCTCATATTACGCGGTGCTGGAAGATAACGCGACGGTCACGGCCGACGCGCAACTCGTGCGCGAGTTCGAGGTCAACGAGGCCTCGGTCGCGGCGCAGATCCGCAACGGCGCGGCCGCACGATCCGACATCGCCGCCGCGCAGTTCCAAACCGCGCAGGCGCGCGGCCAGCTCGTCACGGCGCAGGGCACGGCGATCGGCGCCCAGGCGACCTTCGCGACGACGCTCGGGCTCGATGCCGATTCGCAGGTCGTTCCGAAGTCGGTCACGGGGCAGCCCCCGCCTCCGAATCCGAACTATGCGGCCTCGCTCGCGCGGGCACTCATCATGCGTCCCGACTACATATCGGCGGCCTACAACGTAGAATCCGCCAAGGAGAACTTGCGCTTCGCGAAGCTCGCGCGTTTTCCGGTGCTCGCCGCGGGGGCGAGCGATTCGATCAGCAAGCAGTTCATCAACTGTTTCTCCACGACGACCGAAACCAAGAAAGGCATCGTCGTTCCGGTGTCGGCGTGCCCCGGCCCATCGAGCTGGTCGAACTCCAAGGCGCTTGGGTTGAGCCTTACGATTCCGATCTACGATCAGGGACAGACGAACTATAACGTGGCCGTCGCCGCGTCGCAGCTCGATCAGGCGGTCGCGACGTTCAACAGCACACGGCTGACGGTCGAGTCCGACGTGCGCTCCGCGCTCGCGACGTTGATCTCGGCGCGCGCGTCGCTCGTGCAGGCCCGCTCCGAACTCAGGTCCGCGCAGGTGTCGCTCGACGCGACGCAGGCGCAGTACAAGGTTGGCGCGACGACGATCCTCAACGTCGTCACCGCCGAGGCAAACCTGTCGACGGCGCAATCCGCCTTCATCACCGGGCTGTACGGCGTGCAAAACGCCGAACAAAACTACCTGTACGCGACGGGGATCAGCGACGTTCAGATATAAACGACCCTAACGCAATGAGTCCCGGAGTCTCCGAAGCACCGGCGACGATTTCCGATCCGGTCAACGCCGCGATCCTCGCCGTCTCGGAGGACCGCCTCGCGGGCTTCCAGACCGACCCGTTTGGCGAGATCGCGTCGCGCACCGGAATTCCGGTGGAAACCGTCATCGAGCGCGTCGTCGCGATGCTGCGGGCGGGAACGATCCGGCGCGTCCGTCAGACGCTGCTCGCGACCAGCCTGGCCCAGGGCGCGCTGTGCGCATGGGAAGTCGCGCCGGATCGACTCGACGCGGCGTTCGACTTCATGTTCCGCGAGGATCCCTTCTCCGGACACGTCGTGATTCGCACGACGGACGCGGTGTCCGCCGGCAGCCGATACCGTTTGTGGACGACGCTCAAAGTGCCGCAAGGTTTCTCCCTGCGCAAGCACGCGCGGTGGCTGGGCGACGCGGTCGGCGCGCAGCGCCATCGCCTGATGCCCGCCAAGATGCTGTTCGCACTGGGCGTCGGGCACGTTCGCCGGCGCGGCCTGGAGCCGGGCGCGCGGGCGCCGGAGCCGGCGCGGCCACTCGAGGCGTCCGTCGTGCGGCTCTCCGACCTGCAGTGGCGAGTCCTGGTCGCGCTCAAGCGGGAGTTTGCGCCCGCCGAGATCGTCCGCGACGTGTGGCCGGCGCGAGCGCGCGAGGCGGGCGTCGATCTCGAGACGTTCGTCGACGTCGCAAGGAGCCTGCAGGAACTGCGCGTCATCGGCCGCTTCTCGACGTTTCTCGAACACGTCAAGCCGACGGCCGGCAACGAGCGCGCGACGCGCTATAACGCGCTTTTCCACTGGGCCGTGCCGGCCGGCCGCGAGATCGAAGCGGGCTGCGAGGTCGCGCGTCACTACGTGATCACGCACGCGTATTGGCGCGAGGGCGGACCCGAGTTTCACGACGTCAACGTCATGGCGGTCGCCCACGGCATGGAAAAGGAGCGGGTGCTGGCGCACAAGGCGGCCATTGACGAGCACCTGCGGGAGGCGGGCGTAGCCTTTTCGTATACCAACGTCTTCTGGGGCGGCCGCAGCGAGATCAAGCCGTCGGAGATCGCACCGAGCGTGTATCGAGCATTTTGCGAGTCCCGCGGGATCGATCCCGAGACGATGCGCGCCGAACCGGGGGAAGGAGCGTCTGCGTGAACGCCAAGGCGTTGTTTGCACTGGCCGTGGTCGTCGCCGCGCTGGTCGGATGCACGAAGACATCGACTACCGGCGCCTCGGGCGCCGCGCACCCGTGGACGCAACCCGGCGTCTTCCGGTTCTCGGAGGCCTCGGATCCGAAGAACCTCAACCCGGTGCTCAACGCGGCGACGCCGACGCTGGACCTCTCGATGTTCATCTACTCGTGGACGATCCGCTTCGACGCGAAGGGGCGCCCCGTGCCCGACGCGCTGCGCGAGATTCCCACGGTCGCCAACGGGGACGTCAGCAAAGACGGTCTGACCCTGAAGTACAAGCTCCGGCCGAACATGAAATGGCAAGATGGCGTGCCGTTGACCTGCAACGACCTCAAGTTCACGTGGCAGGTCGTGATGAATCCCCACAACAACGTCACAACCACAGACGGCTACAAGAGCATCGGCAGCATCGACTGCAGCGATCCCTCCGTAGCCGTGATTCACATGAAGAAGCTCTACGCGCCGTACCTGCAGCAGCTCTGGAGCGTGAACGCGAACGCGCCGATCCTCCCGGCGCACATCCTCGCCAAGTACAACGACGACAAAGGGTCGTTCAATACCGCCCCGTACAACGCGTTACCGATCGGCAGCGGTCCTTTCAAGGTCGTCGCGTGGAACCGCGGCCAGGACGTGCGGATGGTGGCCAACCCATACTTCTATCTCGGCAGGCCGAAGCTGAACGAGGTCATCTATAAGATTCTTCCCGACGAGAACACGATGCAGACGCAGCTGCAGACGCACGAGATCGACATGCTGGCCGTCGGCTCGGGGATGAAGTGGCCGCAGTACGCGGCGCTCGCCGCCGACCCAGCGAACGGCCTGGTTGCCGTTCGCGTCGAACTCCTTTTTGTTCTCGCACCTCGACTTCAACCTCCGGCACCCGATCGTGAGCGACCGCAACGTTCGTGTCGCGCTGGCGTATGCGACCGACCGCGACGAGATCATCAACAAGATCCTCCACGGCTCCGCGATCCCGGCCGAGACCGATCAGTCTCCGCAGCTGTCTTGGGCGTATACCGCCGACATCACCCACCACCCGTACGATCCGGCAAAGGCGCGAGCGCTCTTGGACGCCGACGGCTGGAAGGTCGGGCCGGACGGAATTCGCGTGAAGGACGGCCAGCGGCTGGAGTTCACGCTGAGCACGCAGACCGAGTCGACCTACGGCAAGGCGCTACAAACCGTGCTCCAGCGCCAGTGGCGCGAGGTCGGCGCGCAGGCCGACATCAAGAATTATCCGACGAGCGAGTTCTTCGATAATTCCGCTAACGGCACGCTTCAGGGCGGCCATTACGACGTAGCGGGATTCAGTTGGTTCGCCGCCGCCGATCCCGACGACAGCGCGATCTACTCCGCCGACAACTTCGCGCCGCACGGACAGAACGCCATGTTCTGGGACAATCGCGTCGCGACAGCGGCGATGAACGACGCGCTCTCGACGATCGATCAGGCCCGCCGCAAGCGCGACTACGTGATCGTGCAGCAACAGCTGACGTACGACGTGCCTACCATCATCATCAACTTCGCTCGAGTGCCGTACGTGTACAACAACGACCTGAAGGGCTTCGATCCGTCGCCCGTGATCACGGCATTCTGGGACCCGTGGAACTACTCGATTTAGGAGCACGTTGGATATGAAAGCACGACTGGTCTTCATTGCGGCTTGCGTCGTTCTTGCAGGGCTCTGCGCCTGCACGAAGGCCGGCGGCCTCTCGACCGGCGGACGAACGAACTCGTGGACGCAGCCGCACGTGCTGCGGTTCGCGGACGCGGGCGACGTGAACACGCTCAATCCGCACCTGGGGCAGTTCGCCGACGTTGGATACCTGTCGTCGATGACGATGGCCTACCTGATCAAGTGGGACGAGCATAACGACCCGTATGGGGAGCTCGCCACGCAGGTGCCAACCCAGTCCAATGGCGGCGTCAGCAAGGACGGCCTGACGATCACGTACCACCTGCGCCACGGCGTGCGCTGGTCGGACGGCGCGCCGTTCAACGCCGACGACGTCGTATTCTCGACCAACGTCGTGAACAACTTGGCCAACAACGAGGTCGGCCGGCTCGGATGGGATCAGATCACGAAGATCGACGAACCGGACAAATATACCGTCATCTACCATTTGAAGAAGCCCTATTCACCGTTCGTGGAGACGTTTTTTTCGACCGCGGGCGCCAACCCGTGCATCCTGCCAAAGCACCTCTTGGCGCAGTACCCAAACATCAACCACGTCGCCTACAATTCGCTTCCGGTCGGAATCGGGCCATTCAAGTATGTGCGCTGGGAACGGGCGCAGGACATCGTGTTGGTTCCTAACCCACTCTACTGGCGAGGTCGCCCCCGGCTGCAGCAAATTATTTACAAGATCGTGCCGGACCGAAACACCGTGCTCTCGCAACTCCAGGCACACGAGATCGACATGTGGCAACTCGTCCCTGGCGCTTACCTCGCTCGCGCTCAGGCGATTGCTGGCGTCGACATCCTTCGTCAGCCGAGCTACTGGTTCAATCACCTCGACTTCAACACACAGCGTCCCGGCGTCAGAGATCGGGTCGTCCGCGAGGCGCTGCGTCTGGCGCTCGATCGGCGTACCTTGATCGACAAGATCGGCCGCGGCGTCGGGATCCTGCAGGAGGTTACCACGCCGAAGAACGCGCCATACAACGTGACATCGATACCGCCGGTGCCCTTCGACATCGCACGCGCCAACGCGATGCTCGATCGAGACGGCTGGGCGCGCGGCGCCAACGGAATCCGGATGAAGAATGGGGTGAGACTTGCGCTTGACTACGCCACGACGGCCGGATCGCAGGACACGGACGAGGCAATCGAGCTGGAACGCTCCTGGTGGAAGCAGATCGGCGTCGATATCAGCGTGCGTCATTACCCGCCCGCTATGATGTTTGCGCCGTTACAGTCGGGTGGCATCGTCTATTCAAGCAAGTGGGACATTATCGGTTTCGCTTGGCAAAACGAGGCGATCGGCGACATGTCGTCGTTTTTCTCGTGCAAGTCGTTTCCGCCTAACGGGCAAAACGACGTCCGCTGGTGCAATCCGAGGGCGCAGGCGGCGATGGACGCGCTCTTTGGTCACTACGATCAGGCGGAGCGAAACAAAGACGTTCTCGTAGTGCAGCAAGAATTCGTCAAGGACGTTCCCGAAATCGTTACGTCGTTGCGCGAGGACATCTTCGCGCACAACAGCGATCTGAAGAACTTCCACCCCAACGCGATCACGCCGTTCGACAATATGTTGAATGTCGATATATAGCGCAGGCGAGGAGCGCGCAGCCCAAGAGCGATAAGGAGCGCAGCAGCGCCCACGCCGGGACGGCGGCGAGCAAACCGCTAGCCCGCTGTTCGCCGAGCCACACCGCCGCGACCGTCGCGTGGGCGGGGGCGTGGAAGTGGGCCAGCGTGTCGGGCCAGACGGGCATGGGATAGCTGGTCGCAAGGATCGCCGCGGCTGCGAAAAGCGCCGCCGTGGCGGCGCCCGCGGGCGCAACGTCGCGAGCGCCGGCGCTGTCGCCGAGCGCAACGAATGCCGCGAATGCGGCGATCGCGAGAAGAAGGCACTGCGCGATTCCGCTGGGCCGCTGTGCGAGTCCCAGCCAATCTATGCCGACCAGCAGCGTTCCGGCGAGCGCGACCGTCCGCACAACCCCACGCGTGCGCAGAGCGCACCACACCGCGGCGGCATAGGCAACCACGAGGTCGTGCTCGTGAAAGAAGCCGGCAACGAAAGGCGCTAGCGCCGAGAATATTGCGAAGCGGGCGAAACGATCCGCCACGCGCAACGCCGTTGCGATTGCACTGGCAATGGCGAGAAGGGCAACGAATGCTCCAAGAGCGCGTGCCGCCAACGGGTTCGCGCCGAACCCATAGGCGATCGAGGCCGGACTGAACTGAATCGCGATGAAACGTTCGGCGGCACCGTGCGCCGCCAAAACGCGAGCGTACGCGAGCGGCCAGGCCCAACCCGCCGTAACGACGCCGAGCGCGTATGTCGCGCAAGCGCCGAGAACCATCGCCAGCGTTGCCCGATTGCGCCCGAGTTGTGAAAGCAAGCCGAGGGCGGCATTGGGTTGAGCGAAAGCGAGGCACGCACCCAGCGCGGCGCCCGGTAACGAGCGATCCGCGAAGACGGTAAGCGCCGCGGCGCCCAGGAACGCCGGCATCGCCAGCTGTCCGAGCGCCAAGTCGCTCGAAATCGGAGCGAACGCCAGCGCGAGCAGAATGGCGCCAAAAAACGGAAGAATCCTAAACGGCGCGTCGCTGCCCCGCACAACCGTAGCGACGAGCGCAAGGAGTGAAACGCCCAGCATCGTCCACCACGCCACCGTCGCGATCTGATATGGCCATCGCGCGGCGACGCTCCAAACCAGCAGCGTCGCCGGCGGACCGACGAAAGGCAACACCTCGTCCCGTCCTGCGTCCACACCCGCGACACGGCGCTCTGCAAACCATATCGCTCGTCCATAGGGATCCGCCTGCGCGTTCCACGCCGAGCCCGCGGCCCAGTAGGCTTCAAAGTCGCGCGCGAGCGGGCCGGGAGTGCGGACCGGCCGTGCTGCGAGAATGGCAATCGCGATTCCCACACAGGCGAGCGCCACGAGCCATCCACGTATCACCACGGCGTCGTTGCCGCCGCGCCCGGCGTCGCGGTCAGGTGTGCTTGCGCCATGACGAAGAAGAGCCCCAGCAGCGTCGCGAGATACCAGACGCTGACGCGCAGGCGCGCGGCGAACGTCATGCGCTCCGCGCGCGGATCGACGTGACCGCGCCACGCCGCCAGCATCGCCGGCAGTCCCAGCAGGCCGATGATCGCGACGAATAGGATCGGGATGTGGAAGAAGACGGCGAACGCGACGAAGAGCGCGAAGCCGACGATCCACAGCGGCGGCCACAAGGCGCCGATGATGCGCCCGCCATCGAACGGCGGCATCGGGATCATGTTGAACAGGTTCAAGAACGCCGACAGGTCGGCGCACGCGTACCAGAAACGGTCGTGCTCGGCCTGTCCGATCGCGTAACAGATCGCGGCGAGTCCGAGCCCGGTGAGTGGCCCGGCCAGCGCGATGTACGCGTCCTGTTCGAGATCCTCCGGCGGCGCGCCGGCGGTAAACGCGCCGAGCATCGGAACGAAGGCGGGCAGGCGGGCAGGCAGTCCGTACGCGCGAAACGCGAAGTAATGGCCGAGTTCGTGCGCGAGCAGGAGCAGCATCACGACGACCGCCAGCTTCCAGCCGAAGATCACGACGTAGATCCATAGCGAGAGCAAGAAGGTCCAGCTCACGCCGATGAGCTTGGCGCCGAACAGCAAGAGGAATTTGAACTTCAGGACGAACGCGAGCATCGCCGCGAGAACCGCGCCGATGCCGCCGCTCGCGCGCCGGCGCGCCGGCGCCGGAGACTCCGGTTCCCGGCCGGACGGTGGGGGGAGGTATTGCACGAGGTTGTCTTCAACCGCGTCGCGTGCCGGTCATCGTGATCGTGGGTGGAGGTTTTGCGGGCATCGCCGTCGCGCGGCGGCTCGAGCGGCGCCTGCGCGCGGGCGAAGCGGAGATCGTGCTGCTCAGCCGCGACAACTACAGCCTCTTCACGCCGATGCTGCCCGAGGTGACCTCGGGCGAGCTCGAGGTGCGTCACGTCGTCACGCCGATACGCGAGCAGCTTGCGCGCACGCGATTCGTGCTCGCCGACGTCGACGCGATCGACGTCGCGCGGCGTGAGGTCACGTACCATCACGTGCTGACGGGCACACGGATCGTCCAGCCCTACGATCACCTCGTCCTGGCGCTGGGCTCGTCGACGTCCACGTTCGGCCTGCCGGGCATCGCCGAGTATACGTGGCCGCTCAAACGGCTCGAAGACGCGGACGCGCTGCGCAACCATTTGGTCTGGCTGCTCGAACTCGCGGACACGGTCGCCGACGACGCGCGGCGCCGCCGGCTCCTTACGCTCGTCGTCGTCGGCGGAGGATTCACCGGCGTTGAGACGGCCGGCGAAATCGTAGAGCTGTTCCGCAGCGTGTTGCGATTCTACAAGAGCCTGCGCGTCGACCAGGTGCGCATGATCCTCGTCGAGGCGGGGCAGTCGCTGCTGGCCGGCCTGCCGCCGAAGATGGGCGAGTACTCGCGGCGCGTGCTCGAGCGACGGGGCGTCGAGGTGCTTCTCGGCGACGGCGTCGCCGGCGCGGACGAACTCGGCCTGACGCTCCAGAGCGGACGCCGCATCGAGTCGGAGACGATCGTCTGGAGCGCCGGAGTGAAGCCGTCGCCGACGATCGCGTCGATCGCGCTGCCGACGACGAAGCGCGGCGCGGTCAACACCGAGCGCGACATGCGCGTGAAAGGATTCGACGACGTGTGGGCGCTCGGCGACTGCGCCGCGATCCCGGACGGAGCGGGCGGCATCTATCCGATGACGGCGCAGCACGCGATTCGCGAGGGGCCGCAGCTCGCCGACAACGTCGTCGCCGTACTGCGTGGCAAGCCTACGAAGCCGTTTCGATATCGCGCGCTCGGCATGATGGCCGCGCTCGGAGGCCGCAAGGCGGTCGCGCAGCTGCCCGGGAACGTCGTCATCACCGGCTTCATCGCATGGTTCTTCTGGCGCACGTACTACTTGCTGCGTCTGCCGGGGCTCGACCGCAAGCTGCGCGTGGCGTTCGACTGGACGCTCGAACTGCTCTTTCCGCGCGACACGGCGGAGCTCCGATTCGGCGAGCGCGAAGGCGAGGAAGCGGCTACCAAGAGATAACCCGCTCTCCGTAGAACGCTGCCTCATGCTGCGCGAGCCGATCGAACGCCTGATCCGCGATCCGAAGGAATTCACCGATCGCGTGGGCTTCCCCGACCCGGCCGCAGATCCGGATCTACGACGAGACGCTGCGCGACGGCGAACAGATGCCCGGCGTCTGCTATACGCCGGATCAGAAACTCGAGATCGCCAGGGCGCTGGCCGACATCGGCGTGCACGTGATGAGCGTCGGTTTCCCGGCCGCGTCTAAAGGGGATTGCCGCACGCTGCAGCTCGTTATGGACGCGAAGCGCCGCGGCCAGCTCGGCGACGTCGAGATCGTCGTGATGTGCCGCAGCAACCGCAATGACATCGACGTTACCGTGCGGACGCTGCGCGAGGTCGGCGTCGAACCGCGCGACGTCACGTTCTTCATCTTCACGAGCGGCAGCGATCTGCACCTCAAGTACAAGATCGGCAAGACGCTGCTGCGCTACGAGGGACGCGACGAGCGAGAATGGCTCGATCTGCCCCTATCGTTCTATCGCGCCGCGAACATCCGGCTGCAGTGCGACGCGATTCGCCACGCGCGCGAATGCGGGGTCGAACGCGTCGAGTTCGGCGCGGAGGACGGCAGCCGCGGCGACGTCGAGTACTTCATCGAGTACTTCAAGGCCGGGCTCGACGCCGGAGGCACTCGCCCGGCGTGGCCCGACACGGTCGGAACGCTGACGCCCGAAGCCACGCGCTGGTATTGCTCGCGCATCGTCGCCGCGCTGCCCGAAGGGCTTGCCGATCGTCGCCCACCTCCACAACGACTACGGCCTGGGTACGATCAATGCGATCGTCGCCGCCTCGTGCGGCTTCAAGGTGATCTCGGTTACGGCCAACGGTTACGGCGAGCGGGCCGGCAACGTCAAGCTCCACGAGTTCGTCGTGGCACTGCGCGTGCTGTACGGCATCGAGCTGCCCGGCTTCAAGTACGGCAAAGCTGCGCGATCTCGCGCGCTTCATGGAGCGCATGAGCGGGATTCCGCTCCAGCAGCACGAGCCGATCGTCGGCTCCAAGGTGTTCGCGCACGAATCCGGCATCCACACGCAAGCGATGCTGATCGACCGCCGCATGTACGAGGCGGTGCCCGCCGAGCTGGTCGGCGGCGCGACGAGCTGGGTCTTCGGCAAACACACCGGCGCCGCGCTGGTCGAGGACACGCTTCGCCGCCAGCGCAGGCGCCTCGCGGAAGCCGGCGTCGAGCCGAGCTCCGAGCTCGCGCATCGCGTCACCGATGAGGTCAAGCGGCTGCGCGAGGAGCGCGCCGCCTCGAGCAAGAGCGAAGAGACGATCGAGCTCTACGAAAGCGCGATGCGGCGGCTCTCGCTGAACGAAGACGACGTCATCGAAATCGCCCTCGCCATCGGAGCTCCGGCGAAGGCTTCGTAACCTCTCTCCGCGTGGTCGCTACGCTTGGGCGCCGAGGCGCCAGGTCGCGACGAAGGCTTTGAAGACGACCGCGAAATCGTCGTGGACGAATCGGACGCTGCGGGAGCCGGTGCGCTCGAAGCTCGGGATCGTTGCGACGAGATGCGCCTGCGCGGCGGTGACGAGCTGCACGTCGAGCACGATCGGCGGTTCGAAGCGGTAAGAGCTTGGCGCCTGGCAGCGTCGCGGATCGCCTCTTCGGCGCCTCGGCGGATCGCGCGGCACGCGGCCGCGGGCGTCATCGAGGCGGCGGCGCGGTTTCCGATCGAGTCCTTGACGATGACGCCGCGAACCCACGGCATCTGCGCGCGAACCTCTTCGACCGTCGTGCGGTCGCCGCGTCACGAGCAGCAGCGGCACGCCGTGGTAGCCCAAGCAGCGCCGCGTTGATCGTCGCCTCGCTGCACGGCACGCCGTTGAGCCGAACCTCGTAGATGACCGACGGCGTATACGTGTGGCACAGCACGGCATCGGCGGCTCCGGCGGCGCCGTGATACCCGACGAAGAACGCGCCGCCGAAACCGCCGTCGGCATCCTGCACCATCGAAAACGGCTTGCGATTTCCGAAGACGATGCGGACGTCTTCCGGGAGATCGTCGAGCAGCAAGTTGCGCATCGGACCGTGCCCGTCGTTGACGAGGACGCCGCTTGCGCCGCCGGCGCGGGCGCCCTCGATAGCGCTGCGTACCTCCTGCGTGTAGTAGCGCCGGTAGATGGCGTAGTCGGGATGCGGCGTGCGGGCATCGACCTGCTCCCAGGCGCAGACGCCGGCGACGCCCTCCATGTCGCTCGAGATGTAGAGCCGCACGGCGTCAGGCGATCGGATCGGCCGCTGCGGCGATGCGCGTCGCCGCGACGAAGGCTTCGAAGACCGCTGACGTATTCGGCACTCGCGAACCGAAGCGCGCGCCCTCCGATCCGCGCGAAGCCCGGCATGAGCTCGATGAATTCGGCGTGCTCGACCTGCGCCGTCTCGATCGTCAGCTCGAACGGCGGCTCGAAGTGAAACGGCGACGCGCGTTCGACTCGCCCCATCGGCCTCGCGCGCGCCGGCCCGAATCGCGTCCTGCGCCTGTCGCGGCGTCATCGAGTTGACGGACGTATAACCGATCGGCATCCTTCACCGCCACGCCCACGGCCCACGGGCAGCGCTTTCGTCGTCTCCTCGACGATCGTGCGGTCGCCCGTGATCAGGACGACCGGCACGCCGAAGCTGCCCGCGAGCGCGGCGTTCAGCAGCGCCTCGCTGCAGAGCGTGCCGTTGACGCTCACGGAATAGATGGCCTCGGAATAGGTGTGCGCGAGCGTCGCCGCGTCGCCGGCTTTCGCATGATAGCCGGTGAAGAACGCGGCGTCGACTCCGGAATCGATACCCGCCGCCATGCTCCACGGCTTCGGCGCGCCGGAGATGACGCGCAGTTCGTCGTCGTCGGGCAGCTCGTCGAAAAGGAGATTGCGCATGGCCCAGTGCGAGTCGTTGACGAGAACGCGGCGGGCTCCGGCCTCGCGCGCCCCCTCGATCGCCGCGCGCACCTCGCGCGTCATGTAGCGCCGGAAGATCGGATACTCGTGCGTGTCGCTCGGATCGCACTGCTTCCACGAGCAGACGCCCGCCGTCCCCTCCATGTCGCACGAGATGTAGAGGTTCACTTGCCGAGCGCCTCGCGCAGCCTGGGCGAGGCCCGGTCTGCGCCGCGACGTTGTGCGGATTTGCGCGCAGCGCGCGCTCGTAGAGCGGAATCGCCTGCTCGAAGTGGTTCGCGGCGAGATACATGTCGCCCAGCTGCGTGAGCGCGACGTCGTCGTTCGGGATGCGCCGCGATGCGCCGGCGCAGCGTCTGCAACGCCGCTACGACGGGCGCGGGCGGGCCGCCCTCGACGGCGTTCTGCGAACCCTGCCGCTGCGCCGCCGCGGCGCCCTGCGCGGAGCGGCCTTGCCGAACACGGATCCGGTAACGCCGAATCCGACGGCGACGAGATACGCCATCGTGCAGAGAAAGATCGCTCCGATCACGACGACGATCGGAACGTAGATCCGCGGCAGGCAACCCGCCGGAGGCGTCGGACGGCACGAAGAGTCGGTTAGACGCGCGGCGAATGAAATCTTTTAGCGTGTTGCATACGGAAGCCGACCTGCAGTTGCTCTTCGCACGCTTGAACTATCAGTATTTCAACGGTGAAGTGCCCGACTGCCGGATCCGCTACAACGCCCGCTTCTCGAATTCGGCGGGTCGAATCACGTACGGCGCGCGGCCCATGCTGATCGAGCTTTCGCCCAAGCATTTCAAGCAGCATCCCGAGGCGCTGACGGATACCCTGCTTCACGAGATGGTGCACGCGTGGTGCTACGCCAAATTCCGCGACACGGGACACGGCCCGCGCTTCAAGCGGAAGCTGCGCGACTGCGGCCTGGAGTCGATCTACCACGACCTCGGAAGCGTCGCTCCGAACGAGGAATCGAGTAAGCGCTACATCCTTCGCTGCGAAAGCTGCGCGTTCGAGGCGCTCCGCCGCAACCGGCCGCGCAAGGCGGCGAGCTGTCCGCGCTGCAACAAACGCGGCTTCGACGCCCGCTATCCGCTGACGATCTACGAGATCGTCGAGATGCGCGCCGTGGGAACGACAATTGACGTACTGCGCGCCGCCCGGAAAGGCGGATAGTGGTGACGAAGGCTGTAGACGCTATGACGAGTACCACGACGGCCGAGAAGGCAGCCACGCGCGTCGAGTCCGACTCGATGGGCAAGATCGAGGTTCCTGCCGACAAGTATTACGGCGCGCAGGCGGCGCGCTCGCTGGTGCACTTCGACATCGGCGACGGTGCGTGGCCGCGCGACGTCATGCCGAGACAGGTCGTCCGCGCGATGGCCGTGCTCAAGAAGGCCGCGGCTCTCGTCAATAACGAGCTCGGAAAATTCGACGCCGAGCGAACGCGGCTCATCGTCGCGGCCGCCGACGAGGTCATCGAAGGGAAGCTGGACGCGCATTTTCCGTTGCGCGTGTGGCAGACCGGTTCGGGCACGCAGACGAACATGAACGTCAACGAGGTGATCTCGAATCGCGCCATCGAGCTCGCGGGCGGCGAGATGGGCTCGAAGAAGCCGGTGCATCCCAACGATCACGTGAACATGTCGCAGTCGTCCAACGACACTTTTCCGACTGCGATGCACGTTGCCGGGGCGCAGGGGATGGCGGAGATGCTTCCGGCGGTGCAGGCGCTGCGCGACGCGCTGCACGAGAAGGCGAAGGCGTGGTCGCACATCGTCAAGGTCGGACGGACGCACCTGCAGGACGCGACGCCGCTGACGCTCGGGCAAGAGTTCTCCGGCTACGTCACGCAGCTGGATCGCGCGATCAAGGCGTGCAAGGAGGCGCTGGATCCGCTGTACGATCTGGCTATCGGCGGCACCGCCGTCGGGACGGGGCTCAACGCGCATCCCGGAGTTTGGGCGAGCGGACCGCGCGCAAGATCGCCGAGCTAACGGGTCTGCCGTTCCGTTCGCACCCGAACAAATTCACGGCGCTGGCATCGCACGACGACTTCGTCTTCGCTTCCGGCGCGCTCAAAATGCTCGCCGCTGCGCTGATGAAGATCGCTAACGACATCCGCTGGCTCGCATCAGGGCCGCGCGCTGGAATCGGCGAGCTCGTCCTGCCCGAGAACGAGCCGGGCAGCTCGATCATGCCCGGAAAGGTCAACCCGACGCAGTCGGAAGCGATGACGATGGTATGCGTGCAGGTCTACGGGAACGACCTTGCGGTCAGCTTCGGCGCGTCGCAAGGCAACTTCGAGCTCAACGTCTTCAACCCGGTGATGATCTATAATTTCCTGCACTCGACGACGCTGCTCCGCGACGCATGCACGATGTTCCGCGAGCACGCGGTAGAGGGGCTGCAGGCCAACGAGGAGCAGATCAAACGCTATCTCGACGAGTCGCTGATGGTCGTCACGGCGCTCTCGCCGCACATCGGTTACGACAAGGCCGCCGAGATCGCCAAGAAGGCGCACCACGAGAAGACGACCCTCAAGAGCGCGGCGCTGTCGCTCGGGCACGTGACGGAAGAGGAGTACGACCGCATCGTCGTGCCGAAGGAGATGACCGCGCCGCGTTAGACCGCGGTGCGCGTCCGCGCTAGAGCTGTCGCCAGACGAGCGTGACGGCGGCAATCACGAGGGCGATCGCGACGACGATCAGGAGCTGCGGCGAGCGCAGCCGCAGCGAGAGCCGCGCGCCGATGGGGCCGCCGAGGAGCCCGCCGAGCACGAGCGGCACGACGTCGGATCCGACGACGTCGCGCTGGACGATGTGCGTGATCAAGCCCGGCGGCGAGGCGAGCAGGATGGCGAATTGCGACGTCGCGCTGATCGCGTGCGCCGGCAGCTCGGAAAAATAGAGGAACGCCGGAACCAAGATGATTCCGCCTCCCAAGCCGAACAGACTCAGGAAGATTCCGACCACGAACCCGAGGCCAAGCGCGCCGCGGTAGGACATACCCTTGATCTCGTGAATGCGGTGCGGCTCCGGCCGTCCCGCCATGCGCCGCTCCGCGTTCCACGCCATGTCGACCGCCACGCCGATCAGCAAGATGGCGAGCAGCACGTCGAAGATGCGAGCCGGAATGTGTAGCGACAGCACCGCGCCGAGGATGCTGCTGGGAAGGCCGCCGAGCGCGATCAGCAGTCCGATCTTCAAGTGGACGCGTTGGTGGAGCAGGTAGGTGAACGCGCCGCTCGCGCTGTTGGCGACGATCAAGACGAGCGACGTGCCGGCCGCGTCGGCGGGTGAGAATCCGAGGAACAAACGGAGAATCGGAACCAGCACGAAGCCGCCGCCGAGTCCGACCATCGAACCGAAGACGCTCGCCGCGAACGCGGCGACGAACAGCTCTAGGGGAAAACGAAGGCTGGCTTAGTTCGATCGTCCGATGTACCGGCGATCGCGCGTGTCGATGCGGATGACGTCGCCTGCTCTCGACGAAGAGCGGAACGTTGACGGTCGCGCCGGTCTCCAGCCGAGCGGGCTTGGTCGTGTTCGTGGCGGTGTCGCCGCGAAAGCCGGGGTCGGTCTCCACGATCTTCAGCTCGACGTGCGCCGGCAGGTCGACGCCGATCGGCGTGCCGTCGTGGAACTGCACGTCCACGACCATTCCGTCCTTCAGGAAGTCCGCGGGGTCGCCGATCAAGTCGCGCTGAAGCGTGACATTCTCGAACGTCTGCTGGTCCATGAAGTGATAGCCGTCGGCGTCGTTGTAGAGCATCTGCATTTGACGGTTGTCCACCATTGCGCGCTCGAGTTTCTCCCCCGCGCGAAACGTCCGCTCCAAGCGTCGTGCCGGTCTTGACGTTCTTCAGCCGCGTCCGCACGAACGCCGATCCCTTTCCCGGCTTGACGTGCAGAAACTCGATGACGGTCCAGAGCTGGCCGTCCACGACGATGGTCACGCCGTTGCGAAGATCGTTCGAGGAAATCATGGATGCTGTGAGTACGGGCCACGGGAACGCGAGCCCTTGCCGATGGGACTCTCCGTTCCCGCTCGTAAGCGAGCGATGTTGTCGCGATGACGGACGAAGATGATCAGCGCCGCCAAAATCCCGTAGGCCGTTTCCGGGAGCGAGCGAGTGAAGCCGTAGATCGCGATCGGCGCGAGCGCGCTGCCCAGCAGCGAGCCGAAGGAAGAATACCGCGTCACGGCCGCGCCGGCGATCCACCCGCTGACGGCGACGATGCCCGCAGGCCAGCTCAGCGCGAAAACGGCGCCGAACGACGTCGCCACTCCCTTGCCGCCGCGGAAACGCAGCCACGGCGAGAAGCAGTGGCCGAGGATCGCGCCCGCGGCGGCGAGGCTGCCCATCAGCTGATCCGACGGCGGGAAATTCTCGATATCGAGATGCCCGCGAAAGAAGCTCTGCGCCCAGAGGGTCGGCGCGAAGCCCTTGAGCCGCGTCGAGCAGGAGCACCGCGATCGCGCCCGCCGCGCCGAGCGTCCGCAGCGCATTCATCGCTCCGATGTTGCCCGAGCCCTGACCGCGGATGTCTGTGCGATAGAACAGGCGGCCGATGATGTAGCCGAACGGGATCGAGCCGATCAGGAACGCGCCAACGAAGGTGGCGACGACGATCGCGATCACGGTCAGCAAGATGCCGATCGCGACGGATTCCGGGAGCCCGACGTCGCTCAACTTAAGCGTCCTCGCGATCGCGGCGCGCGACGAAACTCAGCGTCAGCGGAACGCCCTCGAAGTCGAAGTGCCGGCGGATGACGTTTTCCAAGAACCGGCGATAGTGCGCCTGGACGAGATCGGGATCGTTGCAGTGCAGCACGACGATCGGCGGATGCGTCGCCGGCTGCGACTGCATAGTAGATCCGCGGGACGCGGCCGCCCACCGTGGAGGGCGGATGCGCGATGACGGCGTCGCGGACGATCGTGTTGAGTTGCGGCGTCGGGACGCGCCGGTCGAGATTCTCCGCGACGCGGGCGACGATCGGCATCAGGCTTCCCAGGCGGCGGTGCGTCTTGGCCGACAAGAACGTAATCGGCGCGAACGACGCGAAGGGCATGGCCTCGCGCACGGCCTCGGTGAGCTCGGCCTGGTTGAAGTCGCCGCTCTGCTCGCGCACGAGATCCCACTTATTGCCGACGACGATGAGCGCCTTGCGCTCTTCGATTGCGATGCCGGCCAGCCGGCGGTCCTGCGCCAGTATGCCGGTCATCGCATCGAAGACCAGCAGCGCGACGTCGCAGCGCGCGATCGCACTCAGCGAACGCAGCGCCGCGTAATATTCGATCGCGCCATGCGCCTCGGGCTTCTTGCGCACGCCCGCGGTGTCGACCAGCCGAAAGGAACGCCCGTGCCACTCGAACTGCGTGTCGATCGCGTCGCGCGTCGTCCCCGGCGCCGCGGAAACCAACGCGCGTTCCTCTCCGAGCAGCGCGTTGACCAGCGAGCTTTTGCCGACGTTCGGACGCCCGATCACCGCCAGCGCAAGCTCGCCCTCCGCCGGCGCGTCGGCGCTCTCCGGCAAGAGTCCGACGATGCGGTCGAGCAGATCGCCGGTCCCCTCGCCGTGGATCGCCGAAACCGCGACCGGCTCGCCGAAGCCCAGCCTCCCGAACTCGGCCGGGACGCTCGCCGCGGCGCTCTCGCCTTCCGCTTTATTGGCGACCAGCACGATCGGCCGGCGCTTGTGCCGCAGTATGCGCGCGACGTCGTCGTCGAGCGCGTGAAGGCCGGTTTGCGCGTCCACGACCATGAGCACGACGTCGGACTCTTCGGCTGCGACCTCGGCTTGCCGCCGGGTCGCCTCGGCCAGCGCGGCGCCGTGGGCCACCGCGGCGGTCGGATCGATGCCCGCGGTGTCGACCAGGCTGAAGACGCGGCCGCGCCAGTCGCACAGGGCATACAAACGATCGCGCGTCACGCCCGGAGTATCCTCGACGATCGCCACGCGTCGGCCGATCAGGCGGTTGAAAAGCGCGCTCTTGCCCACGTTCGGCCGTCCGACGATCGCGACCGTGGCGGGCCGGAGCGCCCCGTCCGTTCGAGGCTTCTCGAGCTCGTGCACCCGGCTCACTTCGCAGTGGGGCCGAGCGAGACCCGGGCCGGAACGGCCGAGGCGTCGAGCGAAATGCGCAATCCAAAGACATGCCCAGCATTTACATCGAGACCTTCGGGTGTCAGATGAATGAGGCCGACTCGCGGTATATCGCCGAGCGCGCGCTCGACGCCGGATACAGCGTCGCGCGTGCGGCGGAGGACGCCAACGTCGTCGTTCTCAACACGTGCACCGTTCGCGACAGCGCGGAGCGCCGCGCGTACGGACGCATGAATCATTTCAATGCCCTCAAGCGCCGCGATCCGTCGCTGCGTTTGGTCGTCACGGGCTGCCTGGCCGAGCAAGACCGCGATCGAATGCAGACGCTGGCGCCTCACGTCGACGCGGTCTTCGGCACGAAAGAGCTCGTGCGATTGGGCGATCAGCTCGCGGCCTGGTCCCGCGATCCGCTCGGGACGAGATCGCCGCCACACGGCATGCGGATGCGAGGCGCGACACAATGCTGCGCTTCGCCATGGGCGGCACGGCCGACGGCGTGACCGATGAGTTCTCGCACCTGCGCGCCTTCGTTACGGTCCAGCGAGGCTGCTCGTACTATTGCACGTTCTGCATCGTGCCGCACGTCCGCGGCCGCTTCGATCATCGTCCGCGAACCGACATCCTCGCCGAGGCGGCGGAGCGCGTGGCGGGCGGCGCCCGCGAGATCGTCCTCGTCGGGCAGACCGTCAACGCGTGGCACGACGCGGCGGGGGCGGACTTCGGGGATCTCTGCCGCGACGTGGCGCGCCTCCCCTCGCTCGAGCGCCTCACGTTCATCTCCCCCCATCCCAAGGACTTCACCGACAAGATCGTCGAGGATCTGGGCGGCATCGCCCAGCTCAATCCGCGAATCCACCTGCCGCTGCAGTCCGCGAGCGACGCACTGCTGCGACGGATGAATCGCAAGTACACGTTGGCCGGCTTCGACGAGAAGGTGCGAGCGCTGCGCAGCCGGATCCCGGGCTGCGCGATCACGACCGACATCATCGTAGGCTTTCCGGGCGAGACCGAAGCCGATTTCGAGGCGACGCTGAACTACGTGCGCACCGGCGTCTTCGCCAACGCCTTCACGTTCATCTATTCGACACGGCGCGGCACGCCCGCGGCGCGCTGGGAGCAGCTGCCGAAAGACGTCGTGTTCGCGCGCTTCGAACGGCTCGTCGAGGCGCAGAACCGCGTCACGCGCGCGTATCACGAGACCAAAGTCGGCAGCGTCGTTCGCGCGCTGATCGCGGGAGAGTCGAAGAAAGACGCGAGCAAACTGACCGCCAAGACGCCCGACAACGTCACGCTCGTGACGCCGAAGCCGCAGCGCGTACGGCGCTCAGGCGCCGTGGCTCGACGTTGCGATCGAAAGCGCCCACGTCTGGGGATGCACGGGAACGATCGTGGGTTGCGCCGAGCGCTTCACGGATCGGCGTAGCGCGATACCGCCCGCGCGCATCGACTTGACCGCGCTCGATCTGCAGCCGCTGCGGCGGTGAAAGTGTCGGGGCCGAAGTACTCGCCGATGCTCGATCAGTACTTCGGGATGAAATCGAAACACCCCGAGGCGATCCTGCTCTCCCGCGTTGGAGACTTCTACGAGGCGTACGGCGAGGATGCGGAGATCGTCGCGCGGGCCGCTGCAGATCGCGCTGACCAGTAAAGAGGCCGGCGCGGGAAAGCGCGTCGCGATGGCGGGCGTGCCGCATCATGCGTTGACGCAGTATCTCGCGCGCCTCGTGGGGCAGCGCTTCGTGGTGGCGCTCGCCGAACAGCTCGAGCTCCCGCAGCCCAACCGGCTCGTGCGTCGCGACGTCGTGCGCCTCGTGACGCCGGGAACGCTGATCGAGGAACAGTTCCTCGACGGCAAGCAGAACAACTATCTCGCCGCGATCGCCACGGCCGGCGAGACGTTCGCGCTCGCGTACGCGGACGTTTCGACTGGCTACTCGGCGGCGACCGCGATCGAAGGCGAGAACGCGTACGACGAGCTGCTCGCAGAGCTGACGCGCGTCGGACCCGCCGAAATCGTCGCGGACGTCCCGGCGGATCTGCGCGCCGTTCTCGCGGCGTCGCTCGAGGGAAGCCGGCGTTCGGCTGACGACGCCCGCCGTCGGCCTGGTCGACGCGCGCGAGCGCGCGGCGCTCTCCGGGCTTTTCGATCGGCGAATCGCTCGCGGTCCATCGCGCTCTCGAGGCGCTGGCGCGCATTCGTGAGCCGCACCGGCGTCACGAACGGCGAACGCGGGCTGAGCGAGCCGCAGCTCTACCGGCGCCGCCAGTTCCTCGCGATCGACGCGGCGACGCGCAAGCATCTGGAGCTCACGCAAGCGCAGGGGCAGAATCCGCGTGCGACGCTGCTCGCAACGCTGGACCTGTGCGCGACGTCGATGGGTTCGCGCATGCTGGCGCGCTGGATCCTCGCGCCGCTCGTCGACGCGGAGCGGATCGCCGCGCGCCACGACGTGATCGCGGCGTTGCTGGAAGAGCACGCGCGGCGCGGCGCGATCCGCGAGGTGCTTCGCAGGCGCGTTCGACCTCGAACGCATCGCGCAGAAGATCCGCTTTCGCCGAGCGACTCCGCGCGATCTGGCTTCTCTCCGGCGAACGCTCGAGACGCTGCGCCCGCTGCGCCAACTCGCGTTTCCGCCGATCGCGGCGCTCTTCGAGCGCATCGGGGACTTCGGCGGAGATGCTCGACGACCTCGGCGCACGCTCGTCGAGGAGCCGCCCGCGCAGATCGGGGAGGGCGGCGCGATCCGGCCCGAATCGAACGCGGAGCTCGCCGAGTGCGCGTTGCTCCGTGTCGACGCGCGCTCGAAACTCTCGGAGCTCGAGCAGCGCGAACGCGAGCGCACGGGCATCAAGACGCTCAAAGTGAAGTACGCGAGCCCCTTCGGCTACGCGATCGAAGTGAACAAGAGCTATGCGCACGCGGTCCCGCCCGACTACGTGCGCAGGCAGACGCTGACGAACGGCGAGCGCTACGTGACGCCCGAACTCAAGGAACTCGAGCTCGCGATTTCGACCGCACAGACGCGCCAGGAGCGGCTCGAGCAGCAGCTGTTCGAGGCGCTCCTCGACCGCCTCGGCTGCCGAGATCGAGCGATTGCTTGCGGCGGCCGACGCCGTCGCCGAGATCGACGTCCTCGCGGCGCTCGCGCAGTGCGCCGCCGAACGCGGCTACGTGCGCCCCGACCTTCGCCGATGACAGCGTCGTCGTCGTCGAAGACGGGCGCCATCCCGTCATGGAGGCGGTTCTCCGCACGAACTTCGTTCCGAACGACCTGCGCCTGAGCGTGGCCGACCATCGCTTCATCTTGCTCACCGGGCCGAACATGGGGGGCAAGTCGACCTACCTTCGGCAGGCGGGGCTGCTCGCGATCATGGCGCAGATCGGCTCCTTCGTGCCCGCGCGAAAGATGCGTCTCGGAATCGTCGATCGCATCTTCACGCGCATCGGCGCCGGCGACGATCTCGCATCGGGACAATCCACGTTCTACATGGAGATGGCGGAAGCCGCAAACATCTTGCGGCGCTGCACGCAGCGCTCGCTGCTCCTGATCGACGAGGTCGGGCGCGGTACCGGAACGCTCGACGGCCTCGCCATCGCGCAATCGATCTGCGAGTTTCTGTTGGGTCTCGAGGAGCAGGCTCCACTCGTGCTGTTCGCTACGCACTTCCACGAGTTGTGCGCGCTAGCCGAGCACTGGAAGCTCGTTGCGAACTACCACATCACCGCGGTGGAGAATCGGGCGGCCGGCGGGGCCCCCGTGTTCTCGCATCGCGTGCAGCCCGGGAGCTCGTCCCGCTCGTTCGGAATCGAGGTCGCGCGCATGGCGGGACTGCCCGAGGCCGTCATCGAGCGTGCGCAGGAGGTCGCCGACGCCCTGTCCGGGCGCGGCCGACATCGAGGAGCGCGTGCCGCTGCGTAAGAAGATGCCGAAGCGGCCGGCCGCGGAGCAACAGCTGTCGTTCCTTGCGCCGGAAGTGCGAGGTTATGAGTAATTTCTCCGTTCGATGGGGTTTCTGCGCGGCGCTCGCGGTGATGTCCGCGGCGATCGCGGATCCGCTCGTCGAGTTCGCGTCCAACGCGGGTTGGTTCGGACGCGGAAGTTTTACCGACCACAGCAATCTCGACGTCGTGCCGGCCCTGCTCGCCGGCGTCGCGCTGATGGCGCTCTACCTCTTCCGCAAGGCGCGGCTGGTCGTTTCCGGCCAGGCGTTTCCGCGCGGCATCGCCCCGCTGGTGCCGGCGATCTTCGTCGTTCCAAATCCTGGCGCTCTATGGGATGGAAACGGCCGAGCAGGTCGTCGTCGCCGGACACCTGCTCGGTCCGGCCGTGTGGCTCGGAGCGCCGCCGCTCATCAGCCTGGCGATCCACTCCGTTGTCTGCGCCGGCGTTTCACTGTGGTTCGGGCGCTCGATTCGCATCGCTCGCCGCGACCACGCTGCGCGTCATCCGACTCATTCGAGCGATCGCGACGTTCGCCGTGCGAAGCTGCGCCATCCCGGCGCGCCGCGTGTTCGACGCGCTCTCCTTCAAAGAACTCGGTCCCGTTCTCTGTCGGATCGGAGAGCGAGCACCTCCCGTAGCCGCGGGCTAGTCAAACACAGCTAGACTCGTCGCGAGCGACGGCGCGTATCGCCGTCGAGCGCAGGCCCTTGGGAGATTACATGTCACTGCCAAAACAGCGTCGCTTGGCGGCCGTCGCGTTCGCCGCTGCGCTCGCACTCGTTTCGCGGGCTTCTTACTTTACCGTCTCGTCTTCCAGCAGCAATTCGTTAACCAGACGGCGCGCCACTACTTCGGTCGGCTCAAACTGAACGTGCTGATCTTGGGATATCAGTCCGACGAAGAGACCACCGACACGATCATCCTCGCGCACCTCGACGTGGACCGGCGTACCGCGACGCTGGTGTCGATCCCGCGAGACACCTGGGTGCCCATTCCCAAACAGGGCTCGATGAAGATCAACGCGGCCTACGCCTTCGGCGGCGCGCATGCGACCGCGCGAGCCGTCAGCACCCTGCTGGGAGGCATTCCGATCGACGCCATCGTGGCGCTGCAGCCCGAGGGGGCCGCGAAGATCGTCGACGCGATGGGCGGCCTCGACGTCAACGTCAACGAGGACATGGACTACGACGACAACAGCGGTGACCTGCACATTCATCTGCGCAAAGGTGCGCAGCATCTCGACGGCGACCAGGTCGCCGGATACGTGCGCTTTCGTCACGACGCCGCCTCCGACTTCGGCCGCGTCAAGCGCCAGCAGCAGGTCCTCAAGCTCGATGATCGATCAGCTCAGCGAGCCGCAGAACTGGGCAAAGCTGCCGCACATCCTGCAGCTCGCCCGTCAGTCAGGTCAATACGACGATGACGAACGTGCAGCTCGCGTCGCTGCTCACGATCTACCGCAACGTGCCCGACGACAACGTTCGGTCCTTCACGCTGCCCGAGCAAGGCCGGGTGGGTCGGCGACGCCTCCGTCGTCTTCGCGGACCAGCGCTGGGCGAAGCTGATCGGCGCGCTGCTCTTCGGCCGAGGTGATCCGCCGCAGGATGCGGTCCTGGTCGCCAACGCGACCGGCAACGCTGCCTTCGATCGTACGATCATCGGCGCGTTGCGCGGCGCCGGCTGGAACGTGCCGACCTTCGTCGATGAAAAGGTGAAGCGCAGAAGCATCGTGATCGGCGGCTCGCCGGCCGCGCTCGCCCTGGCGCGGGCCTTCGCGACGGCGATGCGGCCGGGCACGACGACGGCGCTGATCATCGGCGCGGATCTCGCTCCGGACACGGACTGAGGTCCTACCGCTACTTCTCGATGCGCTCGCGTTTCGTGTCGGCGCTCGCGAGCGTCGCTAACTCCCGAGCTGCGGAAAGACGAGCTGCGCCGTCGATACCAGCGTGAGCACGCCGACGATGATCGCGGTGGCCCAGGCGATGACGTTGAACGCCCGGCTGTTCGTCCAGGATCCCATCAGGCGCTTGTTGTTGATGAGGAGTAGCATGAGCACGAGCACGATCGGCAGCAGCATGCCGTTGAGCACCTGCGAGTAGAAGATGATCGCCCCCAGCGGTGCGCCGGGGATGATGACCGCGCCCGCCCCGATGACGATAAGCGCGAGGTAGAACCCGTAGAAGATCGGCGCGTCGAAGAAGCGGTGGTCGACGCCGCGCTCGAACCCAAACGCCTCGCAGACGTAGTAGGCGGTCGACAGCGGCAGGATCGAAGCGGTAAAGACCGCCGCGTTGAGCAGCCCGATGCCGAACAGCAGCGCGGAGAACTTGCCGGCGATGGGCGCAAGCGCCGCCGCGACGTCGCTGACGTCGTTGTTCACGCTGATCGGGTGCGCCGCGTGAAGGTTGTGGATCCAGATCGTCGCCGCGCACGCCACGATGATGAAGTAGGCGATCACGTCGGTCCATATGCCGCCGGTCACCACGTCGAGGCGCGAATACGCGTAGTCGTCCTCCCGTACGCCCTTCTCGACGACGGCCGCCTGGATGTAAAACTGCATCCACGGCGAGATCGTCGTGCCGATCACGGCGATGATCATGATGATGTAGGCCTTCGACGCCTGAAAGTGCGGGATCACGCTCTGACGCAGCACGTCGCCCCAACGGGGGATGCACGGCGAAGGCGCTGATCACGTAGGCGACGTAGACGAAGCAGAAGGCGAAGAAGATGCGCTCGACGACCTTGGCGGTGCCGCGCGTCACGGTCGTGAAGACGAAGATCGCGGCGCCCACAACGAGCGCGATCTTGAATGCCTCGGCGTTGGGCACGTGCAGATAGCCGCCGAAGATCGGCGCCGACGATGCGACGCCGGCGAACTCGGTCGCGGTGTTTCCGATGTCGCCCAGGACGAAGAGCAGCAGGCACCAGAAGGTTATCTTGACGCCGAAGTTCTCGCGGATGAGGTCGGCCAGCCCCTTCCCGGTGACGGCCCCCATGCGCGCGCACATCTCCTGCACGACGATGAGCGCGATCGTGATCGGGATCAGCAGCCACAGCAGCGAGTAACCGAACTGCGCGCCGGCCTGCGAATAGGTCCAGATGCCGCCGACGTCGTTGTCGGCATTGGCCGTGATGATGCCGGGCCCGACGATCGAGAGAAACATGATGACGGAGCGCCATATGTTAGGTCGCACGAGCCGGGCAGTGGTCGTGGCCTGCATCAGAGGTCGATCCGCTGGTCGACGATCAACGCCGTGCCGCGCATCGTCGGAGGCAAGCCGCCGGGGATCGAGGGGAGGCCGACCAGCGCGTAGCGCCGCGCCTCGACGAGCATCGCAGTATGCGGTCCCGTGGCGAACTGCACGCCGCCGAAGGCGGCGCCGTAGATCGCGTCGACCGGCGTCGTCGCCCACGTTCCGGCGAGCTCGTAGCGCCCGTAGCCGGCCATGGCGAGCAGCTTCTCGCTAAAATGATGCGTCCAGCTGAATACGGTCTGCGGTGCGCGAGTCGCTACCGTGTCCAGCGGCTGACCCGGATCGGCGCGCCGGCTGAGATAGTCTTCGACACCGTCGAATGCGAGGTCGTCGCTCTTGAGGTGCCACGCCACGTAGAGCCCGGCTTGCCGGTCTTCGCCGAACGTGCCGAATCCGTTCTTCTGTAATAGGAAGAAGCCGTCGACGAAGCCGACCTGCGACGCGTTCGCCTCCGTCTCCGGAATGAGCTGCCTCCAGTTCCCAAAGCTGGCGTGAACCTCGACGGTCTTGCCGTTGTGGTCGTACTTGAGACGCGCGCCTGCGCGGTTCGCGCCGATGACGGTGTTATCGACGAGCTGGTAGGTCGACTTGAGCCAAACGCCCGGCCAGGACCAGGCGATGCTCCACACGTTCTCGGGTATGCCGTACGGCAAGATGATGGTGGCGTAGGTCGGATCGAAGCGATGGTATTCCAGGCTGACGACGTCGTCGCCGAGATGCTGCGCGAGGCTAAAGTGCTCGTAGTTGCCGAAGTGCGACGTGCCCGGATAACTGACCAGCCGCGCGTCATACCACGCGCGCCCGAGCTCCACCAGCGCATCCCACCCCTTGACGGGATGAAAGAACGCGCGCGCGCCGGCGATCGTCTGCACCTGATCGGCGAGCGTGCTGCTGAATAGCCGGCCCTGTACGCCCGGATGAATCTCCCGATCGGAGCCGTAGAAGGTCGTCGTGGCGATCGGCGCGCCGCTGCTCCAGACGTGCGCGAGTTGTATCGAGAACCTGCCGTAGTCTCCGCGATCCAGCACAAGCGAGCCCATCGTCAGGCGCACGTTCGTTCCGGCGAGCGCCGGGAGCGCGGCGTCCGTCAGCTCCAGCGTCGCATCGCCGTGATGCAGGACGCCGTCAGCGCCGAACAACGGCAGCGTCGACGGGCTCGCCGTCCACGCTTGGATCGACGGCATGCCCGGACCGAGCGTCTCGGCGGTCTGCACGCCGAGCGACGGAACCACGGACGTCAGCGGCGGCGGCGCAAAGACGAAGCGGTCGGTCTGACTCAAATCGAAATAGCCGCCACGAACGCGCCAGCTGCCGTCCGCGGCGGCGACGGATCCGCCGAGCACGGCGGCGTTGAACACGCTCGCGTCGTCTTGACCGGCGTGCGTCGGAAAGACGATCGAGTACGGAACGATCCGCGAGATGGCGTGATCGTTCAAGTTGGGGATCGGCGGCTCGCCCCAGTACAGCGCGTTGGTCGTGCTGCCGGTCAGAGCGCCGATCCCAAGCGTCGCCCCGAGGTCCACCGCTCCGGCATGGTAGAGGCCCGAGATTTCATACTGCGCGATGCCGGCGACGCCGGGGGTCACCGGCGCGGCAGTAAACCAGTCGTACGGCGACATCGGCGATATGGGCGAGCCATGCGCGAACTCGAAACCTTCAGGCGGCGTCGCGCCGGGACCGCCGGTCGCCTGATCGACGAACACGTTCGATCCGCTGACCCGTAGGGTGAAGCGCGGCGTCGCCGTCGGAGACGGGGAAGGCGCCGGCGCAGCTGCGGCGGCGATTTGAACGTTCGCGAGCAGCACGACGGCCAACGAAACCCCTAGCTAACGAGAGCTCGCCAGAAGCTAAAGCTGGGGGTGCGATCACCCTGATTCGCGCGAAGCGAATCGTCGTGGTAAGTCCTGATCGGACGCAGCGTGAGTCCGACGGCATGCAGAAATGCCAGAATCCCCTTCATGTTCATGACACGTTCCTCCTTATTGCCTTACGGTTTGCCGCGCCGAAGGGACGGACACGGCAGGTGTGGGCGGCTCATCGCGAGCCGCTGACGAGATCGACTATCTGGGCCGTCGTCCATGGCGAGGCATCACCCCCTTTCTCAGCAATAAAAAAACTGTCGCCGCTCCTCGCAGGCCGACAGTTCGAGAAACTCCGCGCGGCTGGCCGCGCCATCTCCCTCAGTGTCGAGCTTTAGCACTGCACAACGTCGGCCCTTCGACTCCGCTCAGGGCCAGCCGCGTTAGATTCCGCCTTGATTCGGCGGGATCTGGTCACCCGTTGGGGTCTCTCGACCTTTCCGGGCAGCGGCATCCTTTCGTGCAGACGCCTCACCTAACGAGGAATCCTCAACCAGGATACTCCGACGGGGGAGTTTGTCAACCCCTGTGTCCGTATACCCCCATAGGGTATCGCGAGGAGGGCGCGAAGAGGCTCGGGATGAGTCACACGATCGTGAAGAAGGCCCAGCTCTTGAACCGCGTGCGGCGCATCCGCGGGCAAATCGACGCGGTCGAACGAGCGCTCGAGGCGGAGGAGGGCTGCAGCGTCGTCCTGCAGCGCATCGCCGCGACGCGCGGGGCGATGAACGCGCTGATGTCCGAGGTGCTCGAAGAGCACGTCAGGACGCACGTGCTGACCTCGAAGGCTCGCGCGCACGTGAGCGCGGCGGAAGAGCTTGTCGAGGTCGTCAGGACCTATCTGAGGTGACGTTCGGTCCGGCGCTGCTGATCGGCGCCGTCATCGCGGTCGGCATTCTGCATACGCTCGTCCCGGACCATTGGCTCCCGATCGCCCTCCTCGCGCGGCAGTTCAAGTGGACGAGCGCGCAGACGGCCGGCGCCGCGGCAGTAGCGGGGTTCGGCCACACGGTGTCCACGCTGGCCATCGGCGTCGTCGTGTGGCTCGGCGGCGTGGCGCTGGCGGTTCGCTTTGGCAACGTCGTATCGCTGCTGGCGGGCGGCGCGCTCATCGCGTTCGGCCTGTGGATCGCAATTGCGTCGTTGCGGGAGATGCGCGCCGAGCCGCACGCCCACTCCGCGCGCGCCCGCAGAACCAGCGCGGCGCTGCTGATCGTTCTCGGTTCGTCTCCGATGGTCGAGGGGATCCCCGCGTTCTTTGCGGCCGCGCGCTTCGGCGCGGGGCTGCTCGCCGTGATGGCGGCATGCTTCGCGGTCAGTACGATCGCGACGTACATCAGTGCTGTGCGTCTCGTCGCATGCGGCCCTTGCGCGCCTGTCGCTTGGATCGTTCGAGCGCTATGGCGAGGTGATCAGCGGCGCGGTCATAGCAGTCGTTGGCGTCATGTTTCTCGTATGGTCACCCGGATGATCCAGAAGTTGGACGCGGTGACGATCGGGCAGATCGCCGCCGGCGAGATCATCGAGCGCCCGGCCTCGATCGTCAAGGAGCTCGTCGAGAACGCGGTCGATGCCGGAGCGACGCGCATCACCGTGAACGTCGAGCGCGGCGGCCTCGACCTGATCGAAGTCATCGACGACGGCGCCGGGATAGCGCCGAGCGAGCTGGCGCTGGCGCCGCGCCGGCACGCCACGAGCAAGCTGACGACGGCCGCCGAACTGGAATCGATCGCGACGCTCGGCTTTCGCGGCGAGGGGCTCGCCTCGATCGCGGCGGTCGCGAGAACCGAGATCGTTTCACGCCCGCGCGGCGACGAAGTCGGCGCGCGCGTGACCGCGTTTGCCGAGGTGGTCGGCGCAGCCGAGCCCGCCGCCGCACCCGTGGGCACGCGCGTCCGCGTCGCCCGGCTCTTCGAGGAACTGCCGGTGCGCCGCGAGTACCTGCGCTCGCCAAGCGCCGAATTCAACCGAATCTCCTCTTGGCTATCGAGCTTCGCGCTCGCGTATCCACGGAGGTCGCGTTTACGCTCCGCCACGACGGCAAGGAGGTCTGGGTGATGCCTGCGAGCGGAGAGGAACGGGAGCGGCTCGCGATGGTGTTCGGGCGGCAGGCGGCGCAGACGCTGTTGCCGCTCGACCGCAGCGCGGCGCGTACCCTCGAGGGCACGTTGAGCGGCTACGTCAGCGCGCCCGGCTACGACCGTCCCGATCGCCGGATGCAGCTGCTCTTCGTCAACGGGCGGCTATTGCGCAGCACGCTGCTGGCCGGCGCGTGGACCAGCGGCTATTCGACGTTCGCGATGCTCGGTCGCCATCCGTACGGCGTGCTGCACTTGACGCTTCCGCCGGAGCACGTCGATTCCAACGTGCATCCCACGAAGAGCGACGTTCGGCTGCGCTATTCGAGCCAAGTCTTCGATTCGGTGCGGCGCAGCATTGCCGCGACGCTTACCGAGTCACGCTCGCGGGCGGTTCGCGCGAATACACGGATGCCGAGGCGGCGCCGAGCCATCTCGTTCGCGCCGGCGGCCGGCGACGGCGCCTTACGCGTCCTCGCGCAGCTGCACCGCACGTTCATCCTGGCTAGCGACGGCGAGGCGCTGCTCTTGGTCGATCAGCACGCCGCGCACGAGCGCATCGCGTACGAGGCGATCGCAGCAGTCCGGCGGAGAGCGCGCGCCGAGCGAGCCGCTTCTCGTGCCGCACGTCGTCGAGCTCGATGCCGTGCGCAGTGCCGCCATGGACGGCGCGCTCGAGGCGCTGCGCGAAGGCGGCCTGGAGATCGAGCCGTTCGGGGAGCGTACGTATCGCATCGTCGCGACGCCCGCCGGTTACGGCGCCCGAGCCTTCGATTTGAACGAGTTCCTCGACGACTTGAGCGACGAGCCGAAGCAGCGCAGCGTGCGCGAACGCGTGTGGGCGTCGCTCGCGTGCCATTCGGTAACGCGCGCGGGCGATCCGCTCGGCGACGGAGGAGATGACGAGCCTGCTCGAGCGTCTGCAGGGCTGCCGGAATCCCATGCACTGCCCGCACGGCCGGCCCACGATGGTGCGTTTGAGCCCCGAGGAGATCGCGCGCATGTTCAAGCGTGCCTGACGGCGTCCTCATCCTCGCGGGTGCGACGGCCAGCGGCAAGACGGAGCTCGGCATCGAGCTGGCGCGAGAGTTCGACGCCGAGATCGTCGGAGCGGATTCGCGGCAGATCTACCGCGACATGCCGATCGGCACGGCGGCGCCTCACGCCGAGCAGCTCGCGGCGGTGCCGCACCACCTGGTCGGCTTTCTCGATCCCGGCGAACGCTACTCCGCCGCGCGCTTCGCGAGCGACGCGGTCGACGCGATCGCCGAAATTCTCCGTCGCGGCAAGCGCGCCATCGTCGTGGGAGGAACCGGCTTCTACATCCGCGCGCTCACGGCGGCGTCGACCTGTCGCGACGCCACGACGATGCGCTGCGCGCTCGGCTCGCGCGCGAGGCGCTGCTGCATCCGCCGGAATTCCTACACGGCTGGCTCGCTCTCCACGACGCAGCGCGCGCGGCGCAGCTGCATGCGTCCGATACGTACCGCGTGCTACGCGCGCTCGAGATCGCACTCGGCGCAGACGGACGCCGGCGGCCCGGCGGCGCCGACGACGCTCGCTCGCAAGCCAAGGCCATTCCGTGGATGCTCGCCTTTCTGGACGTTCCCTGGAGCGAACTCGATCGGCGCATCGCGCAACGCACGAATCGAATGTTGGATGCGGGACTGCTCGATGAAGCCGAGCGCGTCGGCGGCGGCGCGGCGGCGGCGAACGCGGTCGGCTACCCGCAAGCTCTTGGGTACCTGCGCGGCTGGTGCACGCTCGCCGAACTCCGCAACAGCCTTAATCGAGCGACGCGCCGCTACGCGCGCCGGCAGCGCGCCTGGTTTCGCGGCGAGGCGGACGACGCTGTGGCTGCAGCCCGAGGCGGTGGCGCGGCAAGTACGGGAAAAGCTCGCGTGGTCTGCGAAGCGCGAATGATGCGCGTTCCACTCACGAAGATGCACGGGGCGCACAACGACTTCGTCATCCTCGACCGGCGAGGTGTGCCGCTGCGCGACCTGGCGGCGTTCGCTCGTTGGGCGTGCGATCGCCATGCCGGCGTCGGGGCGGACGGTCTCATCGCGCTCGAACCGTCGCGAGCGCGCGGACGTTCGCATGCTGACGATCAACGCCGACGGATCGGAAGCGGAGATGTGCGGCAACGGGATCCGTTGCGCGGCGCGCTGGCTGGACGAGACCGGTCACGCAGGCCCGATCGCGTTCGAGAGCGGCGGCGCCATCGTCCGCGCGGAGATCGTGGCGCGCGAGCCGGAGTATCTGGTTCGAGTCGCGATGGGGCGCCCGCGGATTCGTCCGATCGCGCTTCCGCGGCTCGACGAGGCATCGTTCGTCGACCTCGGCAATCCGCACGTCGTCGCGTTCGTCGCCGAGGTCGAGGCGGTCGATCTGGCGTCGCTCGCCGCGCGGCATCCAAGACGGAACCGGCGCTTGCCATCCGGCACGAACGTGCACGTCGCGGCGACGCTGAGCGGAGATTCCATGCGCGTGCGCCACTGGGAGCGGGGCGTCGGCCTGACGATGGCGTGCGGAACCGGAGCCGTCGCGTGCGCGGCCGTCGCGCTCCGAGCGTGGCGCGGCGAGATTCGCCGGTCGAAGTGTGCGTGCCCGGCGGCCGGCTCGTCGTCGAGTGGGACGGCGGCGGAGACGCGTATCTTACCGGGCCGGCGACGCGCGTCTTCGACACGGACGTAGAGGTTTGGCATGGCGTTAGCATCATGCGATGCGCGCGGGCGAATCGCGTACGATCCGCGTCTCGTTCCGCTTGCCGACGGCGGACTCGTGCGCGAGCCGCGGGCCGACGAGCTGATCGAGCGCGCCGGCGGGGACGGTGCCGATGCTCTTGCCGCAGACGGCATCCGCTGACGACGATCGGCCCGATCGCCGGACGCACCGCAATGGCGGTCGCGCTGCCGGCCGGCTACACGCGCTTGCTGCTGCCGGCCTACGCCGCCGAGCGCGACGCGCCGCCGCTTCCGCTGTTCGGCTACACGTTTGCATGCAGCATCGGAGATCGGCTCCACGTGGCAGCGATGCGGACGGACGAGAGCGAGGATTGGGAGCCGCGCCGCTTTGCAGAAGGGGAGCTCGAGGCGCTCGTCGCGGCGCGCGTGGAGCGAGAGCCGGACAACGGCGTGTTGCGCCAGGTAGCGTTGTGCTCGGTCGAATACGGCTGCTTCACCGCGCAGAACGTGTTCCTCGAACGCGGCGAAGCGGCGTTGCCGCGTCTCTCCCAAGTGCAATGCGCGCTGCATCGGCTGCATCTCCGAGCTGGAGCCGGACGCGGGAATGCCGTCGCCGCAGGCGCGCATCGCCGAAGAGACGACGGTTAGCGACCTCGCGCGAGTCGCGATTCATCACCTCGAGCGCGTCGAGGACGGCATCGTCTCTTTTGGGCAGGGGTGCGAGGGCGAGCCGCTCTTGCGGTCCGACGACGATCGTTCGCGCGATCGAGGCGATTCGCGCGCAGCGCGCCAACGGGACGGTCAACCTCAACACGAACGGCAGCCTGCCGGCGATCGCTCGAGCGCTGCATCGACGCGGGCTTGGACGCCGTGCGCATCAGCCTGAATTCGTTTCGCCCGCGCGTCTACGCGGCGTACTATCGCCCGATCGGCTACGAGGCTGGAAGAGGTGCTCGACTCCGTACGCCTGGCGGTCGCGCGCGGCCTCCGCGTGAGCCTGAATCTGCTCACGCATCCCGGCGTCACCGACGACGAAGAGGAGATCGCTGCGACGGAGACGTTCCTACGCGACTGTCCGGTGGCGCTGGTGCAGACGCGAACGCTGAACATCGATCCGGCGCGCTATTTCGAAGCGGTCGGCCGCCCTCGCGCTCCGATGGGCATGCGGCGCGCGATCGAAGCGATGCGCGGCGCTCACCGGGGTCGGGCAACTTCACGCACACCCATTAGAATCGCGGCGTGAAGCTCTGGCAGATCCTCGTTCGTCGTTGGGCTCGGGATCGGGTACGGTCTGATCGAGCCCGGGACGCTTGACGTACGCGCTCGGGCACGCGACGCTGTACGTTTTCCTGCCCGCGCTGCTCTTCGAGGCCGCCTGGAACCTCAACTATAGGGCGATTCGTCCGGCAGTGGATCCCGATCGCGGCGCTGGCCGGACCCGGCGTGCTGCTGACGGCGCTGATCGTCGCCGGCGCGCTCTCCGTCGTGCGCGTGCCCGTTCGGTCCGGCGCTGCTTGACGGGCGCGATCCTCAGCGCGACCGATCCGATCGCCGTCGTCGCCGTCTTTCGGCGCTTGAAGGTTCCCAAGACGCTCGTGACGATCGTCGAATGCGAGTCGCTCTTCAACGATGCAGTGGCGGTAGCGCTGTACCGTGCCGTGCTTGTCGCCATCGCGCTGGGGGCTGCAGCGCCGGCGCAATCGCGCTCGTCGCCGCGCAGACGTTGGCGGCGGCCGCGGGCGGCGTGGTGCTCGGCATCGCGCTGGCGTTGTTGCTCGCGCGAGCGCTGCGCAGGCAGCCAGAACGTGCGATTTCAGATCGCTGCGACGATTCTTCTGCGCCTACGGCGCCTACTTTGCGGCCGACTACTCTAGGCTTTCGGGCATATTCGCGACGATTGCGTGCGGGATTGCGCTGCGATATCTTCGAGCGGGCCTGGATCACGCTGAGCATCGCCGAAGACGTAAATCGCTTCTGGGACGTCGGGCGCCTTGCTGGCGCAACGTCCTCGTCTTCTTCATGGTCGGCGCCGCGTTGCAGATCGGGCGCGTCGCGCAGGAACCGGTCTTTGTCGTCGCGTGCATCGTCGCGGTCGCCGTCGCCCGCGTCGTCGTCGGCGGCCTGTTGCTGCCGGGCCGTATCCGCGCGAGTGGATCGACGTCGTGCGCGCCGCGGGGATGCGCGGCGGGCTGTGCGCTCGCGCTCGCGCTCGGCCCTTCCGCCGTACGATTCCGTATCGCGAGGCGATCGTCGATGCGACGTTCGCCGTTTCGCTGGCGACGCTCGCCGCCAGCAGCTTCACGCTCGTGCCCGTCGTGCGAAGAGTCAGTAAGTTACGAGATGCGCGATCATTAGCGCACGAAGAGCCGGTCAGACGCCGAGCGGGTAAGCCTCCTCGCCGTGGAGATGCACGTCGAGACCCCGCTCTTCGGCCGTCTCGTCGACTTTCACTCGCGTCACAAGATTGATCAGCCAGAGCATCGCGTACGTGAAGACGAACGCCCACGCGCTGCACACGAGCGCCGCGACGAACTGTTTGCCGAGAAACGCCGGATTGCCGCGGAGCAGGCCGTCGGCGCCGTTGGGGTTCCACGCCGTCGACGCAAACACGCCTAGCAACACGATGCCGAGGAATCCGCCGACACCGTGGACGCCCCAGACGTCGAGCGCGTCGTCCCAGCCCAGCATGTTCTTCAGCGCGACGGCGTAGTAACAGACCACGCCTGCGGCGATTCCGACGATCACCGCGGTCGTCGGCGAAACGTACCCAGCGCACGGCGTGATCGTCGCGAGGCCCGCCACCGCACCGGTAAGCAGCCCGATGAACTTCGGCTGGCGCCCTCGCGCCCACTCGACGAGCAGCCACGTGATCGCCGCAAAGGACGCGGCGACGTCGGTGTTGAGAAACGCCGAAGCCGTCACCGAGTCGACTCGCAGCTCCGATCCGGCGTTGAATCCGTACCAGCCGAACCAAAGCAGACCGGTTCCCAGGGCGATGAGCGGCACGTTGTGCGGCTTGTTTTCGATGACGTGACGCCGGCCCACGTAGAGAACCGACGCCAGCGCGGCGAAGCCTGCCGATGCGTGTACGACGATGCCGCCGGCGAAATCGAGGCAGCCCCACTTCGCCAAGATCCCGTTCGGGCTCCAGAGCATGTGTACGAACGGGAAGTAGACGAAGATCAGCCAGGCCGTCAGGAACCAGAAGTACGCTTTGAACGTCACGCGATTGGCGAAGGCGCCGGTGATCAGCGCGGGCGTGATGATCGCGAACATCATCTGATACGCGATATGCACGACCAACGGAATGCCGGCGTCGTTGCCGGTGAACATCGTGTGGAGCGTCACGCCGCGCAGAAATGCATATGTGCGCCGGGTTGCCGATGATGCCATGCCAATCGGGTCCGAAGCTCTCGGAATATCCGAACGCGAACCACAAGACCGTCGTCCAGCCCAGCGACATGAAGCTCTGCATCATGATCGTGAGGACGTTCTTGCGCTGCACGAGGCCGCCATAGAAGAAGGCGAGACCCGGGGTCATGAGCATGACGAGGCTCGCGCAGAGCAGCATGAACCCCGTATTGCCGACATTGACGGGAATCGACGTAGCGTTCATGGAGATTCCTCCGGCTAGCAATGATGAAGGGCGCCGACGGCGCCCTTAGCCAAAGGCCGGAAGTTTTCCGCTAATTCATGAAGGACAGACCCGCTCCGATGTAGTGTTGCTTCTGTCCGTTGATGACGGTCGGCGAAAAGCCGTACTCTACGTCGAGTTGGACGTGATTGCCGAAGTCTCGCTGGTAGACGAAGTCGACGAGACTCTTGGACCTCAGACCGGGACCCGCGGCGGAGAAGTACGCGTACTCCGCCGAGATCTGCGAAGGGCCGCCCGGAAGCGCGGCGCTCAGTTCCAGGCTCGGAATGAAGGCGAAGTACGACTGCGCGGCGCCGGCGGCATTGGCCCCGCTCAACGCGTTGAAGCTGAGCGTTCCCGCCAGGCTGAACTCCGAATTGATGGTGTAGGCCCCGTTGAAATCGCCGGTAAACTGGGCGTTTCCGGCGGTGAATGCCTTGCTTCCCGTCGGATAGGTGATGGCTCCATACAAGCCCCAGTCGGCGTTTGAGCTATAGCCGAGTTCGTACTTCGTGGCGAGGCTCACGTCGCTCGAGCCGGTCACGGTGGGCTGGCCGACCGATGACGTCTCGTAGCTCGGGAAGCCGAACTCGAAATCGAGGTGGGGATCGACGGTCCCGATGCGCAGCAGCGATTGCGGGTAGTTTGCATTGCTGCCGCCGCCGGCTCCGCTCGTCGTCGTGTTCGTGTACCCGTTCTCGAGATCGAAATGCCCGGTCCGGACCGTGCAGACTCCGGTCGTGACGGTCGGACGGTTGACGATCGACAGTATCGAGCCGCAGGGATCGCTGGGAGCGCTCGGCGTCGGGGAAGGGGAGACGGCCGGCAAGGGCGAGCTCGACGGGGCCGCGGCGGGCTGGCCGAACGCGAGACCGGTCATCGCGGCGAGTCCGCAGGTAAAAGCGGCGCTTCCCAGGAGCGTAGTGCGAAGCATAGCGCCGCAATTATAGAGCTAAGCGCGAACGGTGGGCAGCCGTCACTCGGATTATCCAGCCGGATATCCTTTCGGATCATCCGACCGGCGGATAGCACGCGCGCGCCGGTTGGGCTATCCTCAAACCCGTGGCCGTAGAAATCGGAGTCATTTTGCTGACGATCGTGGGCTTTGTCCTGCTAGACCTTTACGTGCTCGGCTGTGAGAAGGTGTAGGGCGTGGGGTTCGACGACGCATTGGGACTGATGCTGACCGTCGCGGGACTGGCCTACCTCGTCTTTGCCATGCTGCGGCCCGAGAAGTTCTGACGATGACCGCGATCGGCTGGCTGCAGGCCATCGTCTTTTTCCTCATCATTCTGGCGTTGACGAAGCCGCTGGGCTCGTACATGGCGCGCGTCTTCGCAGGCGAGCGCACGTGGCTGAGCCCGGTACTCGTGCCGGTGGAGAGGCTCGTCTATCGCATCTGCGGCGTGCGCGAAGACGAGGAGATGACGTGGTACGCCTACGCGCTCTCGATGCTGGCCTTCTCGTTGATCGGCCTCGCCTATCTCTACATTCTGCTGAGGACGCAGAAGTGGCTGCCGTTCAACCCCGCCCACATCGACAACATGACGCCCGACTTGGCGTGGAACACCGCAATCAGCTTTACGACGAACACCAACTGGCAGTTCTACTCTGGCGAGACGGCGATGAGCTATCTCTCTCAGATGGCGGGTCTCGCGTGGCACAACTTCGTCTCGGCCGCCGTGGGCATCGCGATCGCCGTCGCTGTCGTGCGCGGCCTCGTGCGGACGAACATAAAAACACTCGGAAACTTTTGGGTGGACCTCACGCGCTGCTCGCTCTACGTCCTGCTCCCGATCTCGATCGTGATTGGACTGTTCCTCGTGTCGCAAGGGATGCCGCAGAACTTCCACGCCTACCAGAACGTGAAGTCGATCGAGGGCTTCGCGCAGTCGATCACCGGCGGCCCGATGGCATCGCAGGAGGTCATCAAGGAGCTCGGTACCAACGGCGGCGGCTTCGTCAACGCGAACTCCTCATCGCCCAACGAGAATCCGAACCCGTTGACCAACCTCGTCGAGCTGCTCCTGATCTTTTCGCTCGGAGCCGGCCTGACGTACATGTACGGCAAGATGGTGAAAGACACGCGTCAGGGCTGGGCGATCTTCACTGCGATGGCCATCCTGTTTTTTGTCGGCTTCGGCGTTGCCTATTGGGCCGAGTCCGCCGGCAATCCGATCGTCCACCATCTGGGCGTCGCTCGGCGGCAACATGGAGGGGAAGGAGTGCCGCTTCGGCGTTTCGGCCTCGGCGCTCTTCGCGACGGTCACTACCGACACGTCGTGCGGAGCCGTCAACTCGATGCACGACTCGTTCACCGCGCTCGGCGGCCTCATTCCGCTCGTCGACATGCAGCTGGGCGAGATCGTCTTCGGCGGCGTCGGCAGCGGGCTGTACGGCATGATCGTCTTCGTGGTTCTGACCGTCTTCATCGCCGGCTTGATGGTCGGGCGCACGCCGGAGTATCTCGGCAAGAAAATCGAGCGCCGCGAAGTGCAGTTCGCCATCCTCGCCGCGCTCGTGACGCCGGTGCTTTGCCTCGTGCCGACGTCGATTGCTGCGGTCCTACCCGCTGGATTGGCGACGCTCAATAACGGCGGTCCGCACGGCTTTTCGGAGATTCTCTACGCCTTCACCTCGACGAACGCGAACAACGGCTCGGCCTTTGCGGGTCTCGGCCCGAACCTGTTCTACAATCTGCTGACCGGCGTGAACATGATGTTCGGCCGATTCGCGGTCGCGGTTCCGGCGCTCGCACTCGCCGGTGCGCTGGCCGGGAAGAAGGCGGTTCCCGAAAGCGCCGGCACGTTCACGACGCACTCGGGGATCTTCGTCGCATTGCTCATCGGCGTCATCGTGATCGTCGGCGCGCTCACGTTCTTGCCGGCCGACTCGCTCGGGCCGATCGTCGAACATCTGCTCATGCTCCAAGGAAAGACGTTCTAATGCTCAGTCAGAGGCGCTTGGAGCGGCGTCCCCAAGCGCGCTCGCTCTTCGATCGCGCCATTCTAACGCGTGCCCTCTGGGATTCCTTCAAGAAGCTGGATCCGCGCTGGCAGGCGCGCAATCCCGTCATGTTCGTCGTCGAGGTAGGCGCCGCGGCAACGACGATCTTTTTCGTGCGCGACATCGTTCGCCATGGCGGCTCGCCCGGCTTCGACTTTGCCATCGCTGCATGGCTGTGGTTCACGGTGATCTTCGCGAACTTCGCCGAGGCCGTGGCCGAGGGCCGCGGTAAGGCGCAAGCCGAAACGCTGCGGCGGACGAAATCCGACGCATACGCGCGATTGCTCCACGACGACGGCACGGAAGAGCGAGTCACGAGCACCAGCCTGCGCAAAGGCGACCGCTATGTCGTCGAGGCTGGCGAGATCGTTCCGGCGGACGGCGACGTGATCGAGGGTGCGGCGACGGTCGACGAATCGGCGATCACCGGCGAATCCGCGCCGGTCATTCGCGAGTCGGGTGGCGATCGCAGCGCCGTGACGGGCGGCACGCGCGTGCTCTCGGACCGCATCGTCGTGCGCGTGACCGCGAATCCGGGTGAAAGCTTCCTCGATCGCATGATTCGCTTGGTCGAAGGCGCGCAGCGGCAGAAGACGCCTAACGAGATCGCGCTGTCGATCCTGCTCGCCGGGCTTACGATCATCTTTTTGATCGCGGTCGCGACGCTGGCGCCCTATTCGCTCTATGCCGGCACGCATCAAAGCGTGACCGTCCTCATCGCGCTGCTCGTGTGCCTGATCCCGACGACGATCGGCGGCCTGCTCTCCGCGATCGGGATTGCGGGCATGGATCGAGTGATGCAGCGCAACGTTTTGGCGATGAGCGGTCGCGCCGTCGAGGCCGCCGGCGACGTAGACACGCTCCTGCTCGATAAGACCGGAACGATCACGCTCGGCAATCGCCAAGCCGTCGAGATCATCACCTCGGATGGAATCGATGCGAAGGATGCCGCCCGCATCGCCTACCTCTCCTCGCTCGCCGACGAAACGCCCGAGGGGCGTTCGATCGTGGCGCTGGCCCAGCAGGTCGGAGCGCGTGACGGCGAAGCCCCGGCAGGGTCGGTCTTCGTGCCCTTCAGCGCGTACACGCGCATGAGCGGGCTCGATCTCGCCGACGGCACGAAGATTCGCAAGGGCGCGCCGGACTCGATCCTGGCGTGGGTACGCGACGCCGGCGGAAATCCGTCGACCGCGCTCGCGCCCGTCATCGAGCGCATCGCCCGCAGCGGCGGCACGCCGCTGCTGCTGGCGCGCAACACGCTCGTGATCGGCGTGATCTACCTGAAAGACATCCTCAAGCCGAACATGACCGAGCGCTTCGATCGCCTGCGCGCGATGGGAATTCGCACCGTCATGATCACCGGCGACAACCCGCTCACCGCCGCGACGATCGCGAAGGAGGCCGGCGTCGACGACTTTCTCGCCGAGGCGACGCCCGAGGCGAAGATGGATCTGATCAAGCGCGAGCAGGGCTCCGGGCGGCTCGTCGCGATGACGGGAGACGGCACGAACGACGCGCCGGCGCTGGCTCAGTCGGACGTCGGCGTCGCGATGAACTCCGGCACGCAGGCGGCCAAAGAGGCCGCCAACATGGTCGATCTCGACTCCGATCCTACGAAGCTCATCGAGATCGTCGAGATCGGCAAGCAGCTGCTCATGACGCGCGGCGCGCTCACGACGTTCTCGATCGCCAACGACGTCGCGAAGTACTTCGCGATTCTGCCCGCGATGTTCGCGATCGCGTACCCGGCCATGGCCGTGCTCAACGTCATGCGCCTCGCGACGCCGCAGAGCGCGATACTCTCGGCGGTCATCTTCAACGCGCTCATCATCGTCGCGCTCATCCCGCTCGCCCTGCGCGGCGTCCGGTACGAGCCGAAGGGCGCGAATCGCGTTCTGTTCGAGAACGTCATGCTCTACGGCGTCGGCGGCATCATCGTCCCGTTCATCGGCATCAAGCTGATCGACGTGATCCTGGCGGCGCTGCACCTCACATAGGAATGCAAGCTCATGCTTAGGCACCTCGGCACCGCGGTTCGCGTCACGATCGTCTCGATCGTGCTGCTGGGTTTGATCTACCCGCTGGCGATGACGGGCCTCGCGCAGGCGCTCTTTCCACGGCAGGCCAACGGCTCGCTCGTCGTCGTGAACGGGAAAGTCGTCGGCTCGTCGATCATCGGTCAGCTCTGGAGCAAGCCGCAGTACTTCCAGGGGCGTCCGTCCGCCGCCGGCAAGGGTTACGATCCGACGGCGACTGGCGGCGACGAACTACGGGCCGACGTCGAAGAAGCTCATCGATTCGACGCGCAAGACGATCGCGCAGCTGGAGAAGGAGAATCCGGACGCCGTCGGGCCGCCGCCGATGGACCTCGTGACCTCGAGCGGAAGCGGCATCGACCCGGACATCAGCCCGCAGTCGGCATACTGGGAGTCGCCCCGCGTGGCGAAGGCGCGCCACATGAGCGTCGCCGCGGTCGACGCGTTAATCGCGAGACACGTTGCGGGCAGGACGTTCGGCTTCTTGGGCGAGCCACGCGTGAACGTGCTCGAGCTGAACCTCGCGCTCGACAACCTCAAGCCTCAGTAGCTACTCCTCGGGAAGCGCGGCCGCGACTGGTTCGGCCGGCGGCAGCAGAATGAGCAGCTCTCGCGCGCCGGCGTCGAGCAGTCGCCGGGGAAACGCCGGGCGCTGCAGCCAGCGCGGAGCCCGCTGGGCTGCCGCCAAGGCGATCGTCGTTTCGGGCCGCGTGCGAGAGATCTCGATCAGACGGCCCGGCACGTCGTCCGCGACGTCCTCGATCCATTCGATGTTCGTCTTGCGGGCCTCGGCGCGCAGCGCGCCGACGACCGCGGGATCGACGTGAGCTCGCCGGTCGACGACGTGGGCGATCGCGAACTCGATGGCGAGCCGAGCAGCGATTCGTCCGGCTCGCCGGATCATGGGAAGGTCGACCTCGCGCGACCCGATCGCGAGCAGAAGGCGCTCGAACGGCGAAGCAATGCGTTCGCGATGCCGCGCGCGCAGCGCTTCCCGCAACGCGAGCTCGCGCAACGCGTGAAGATTCTCGATCCGGAAGAAATTCGCGAGCGCCGTTTCGGTACGGTCGGGAGGGTAGATCTTGCCCTCACGCAGCCGTTGGCGCAGCGTCTCGGGAGTGACGTCGATGAGGACCACGTCGTCTGCGAGCGCGAGGATGCCGTCCGGCAGGGTCTCGCGCACGATCGTCCCCGTGAGACGCAGGATCGTATCGCCTAGGCCCTCGAGATGCTGGACGTTCAGCGTGGTGAGAACGTCGATCCCGGCGCGAAGTACGGCGAGCACGTCGTAAAAGCGCTTCGGGGCGATCGAGCCCGGCGCGTTGGTGTGGGCGAGCTCGTCGATCAGCGCAACTTGCGGCTTGCGCGCGATCAGCGCGTCGCGATCGAATTCCTTGCACACGATTCCGTTGGCTGTAACGATCTTGGGCGGAATGACCTCCAGCCCGTCGAGCAGCGCGGCCGTCTCTTTCCGCCCGTGCGTCTCCACGAAACCGACCACGACGTCTACGCCCTCGGCCTTGAGCTGGTGGGCGCGGTCGAGCATCGCGTAGGTCTTGCCGGCGCCCGCGGCGGCGCCGATGTAAACCGTGAGCTTGCCGTAACCCATGCGCAGCCGATCCCCGGCCGTGTGCGAATACGGCGAGCGCGCCGGATTTTCGCCGAGATACGTCTGACCCTCGCCCACGATGAACAGGTCGTAGGGAAGCGGAGTGTTGGCCAGCTTCGCCGCGATCTTCCCGTGCGGCAGCGCGACCAGCGAGGCGCGCAGCGTGTCTTCGGGGACGCGCGCCGCGTCGACGGTATCGTGAAGCATCTCGCCGCCGAGATCGCGCGCGATCCGCTCGAGCGCGTTTCGGTCTACGCCGGGAGCCGGCACGACCTCCAGGCCGAGATCGAGGGCGTGCGCGACCGCTGCCGTGCGTCTGAGATACGGAGCCGGATCGACGTTCGGGTACACGAACGCCGCCGCCATCGACGTGCGTCCCGCCTTGACCGCGGGCAGCGTGAGGCTGTCGACCGTGCGGAGCAGCAGCTCGCGCAGCATGTAGAGCGTCTGCTCTTTGAACGCCCCGTTGAGCGCGCGATCGATGTCTTGCTCGTTGACGATCTTGCCAGCGCGAACGCGGCTCTGCAGGAGACGCGGCGAAACGTCGAGCGCGACCACCTCGTCGGCCGCCTGCAGAAACGACAGCGGAACGATCTCCCGCACCGGATAACCGATCAGCGCCTCCGCCGTGGGCGCCACCGTTTCGATGTGCTGGATGTTCAAGGCGCCGATCACGCCGATTCCTTGCTGTTTGAGCGCGACAGCGTCTTGCCAGCGTTTGGCGTGCGGCGCGTCGCCGAGGTTGTCGTGCGCGAGCTCGTCGAGCACGACGACGTCGGGCCGCTCGCGCAGCGCGGCCTCGTAATCGAAGTCCTCGAAGACGCGGTCGCCGATCGCGATGCGCCGAGGGGGCACGCGCGGCAAGCCCGCCGCGGCGAGCTCGAGGTCCGGACGCCCCTTCGTTTCGATCCAGCCAATCATGACGCGCTTGCCGTCGGCCGTGAGGCGGCGCGCATCTTCGAGAAGCCGCCGCGTCTTGCCCGCGCCTGGCGCGCTGGCGACGTACACGACCAGTCGCGCGCGTCCCCCAAGCTCTCGTAGCAGCTCCTCCGCTCTCGTCGCGCGATCCATCGCCGCTGCCTTCTCCGCTTCAGGCAAGGCGCCCCCGCCACTCGGCCAGAAGCGCGGTGCCGTGGCCCTACTCTGCTACGGATTGCTCATCGTCGCGTGGATCGTCGACTTAGTGACCCCGCAGCTGTTCATTGCGGCAATTCTTTTCAACGGTCCGATCGCGCTCAGCAGCCTTGCACTGCAAAGACGGTTGACGACGAATCTGGTCGTCGCGGCGGAGGTGGCGAACGCAATCGCGGGTTACGTGAACGGAGTTCAGGCGGGCAGCCATTGGGACACGATCGCCATCGGCGATCGCTTCCTGTTGGCGGCGTCGTTCATCCTGGTCGGTTACCTGAGCATCCGAACTCAGGAGTACGCGCGCGAGGCCGGCGCTTCGGCGGGGAGAAAGCGCCAGATCGAGATCGAGAAGGCTTTGCGCGGCGCCGCCGGGCAGGGTGCGCGAAACGCTGAACGTGGAGCTCGTGCAGCGCGCGATCCTCCGCGAATCGGTCGAACTCCTCGGAGCCTCGAACGCGACGCTGATCGCGCGCGAATCCGCATTCGGTCCGCCGCTGGTTCTCTCGTACGCCGCCGGCGACGGCGATATCTCGATCGAGCGCCGATCCCTCTCCACCGAGATCGCGTCGCTGGTCGCGCGCGCGGGCGAGGCGCGCGAGGTTTTTGCTGTTACCGGAAACGACGTCTTGGGGCGCCTCACTTTGGAAGCGTTGGGTGCGAGCGAGGCGCTCGTGACGTCGATCGCGACGAGCGGCGCCGTCGACTACGTCCTCATCGCGACCGTCGGCGCTGGAAAGGCCTTCGTTCCCGACGCGCGCGTGACGCTCACGAGCTTCGCGGAGCAGGCGGCGATCGCGCTCGAACAGGCGCGCCTGTTCACGCAGCTCGGAGAGCGAAACGAGGAGATCGCGCACCAGAAGGACGAGCTGGCCGATCGCAGCGACGTGATTCGCGACATCGTGTATGCGCTGGCGCACGACCTGCGCACGCCGCTGGCGGCGGCCCACGTAACGATGAATCAGGCGCTCTCCGGCGCCTACGGCGACCTCCCGGAGCGCTACCGCAGCATTCTGGGCACAGCGTTGGCGGCGAACGACGACGAGCGCCGCATCGTCGAGACGCTGCTGCTCGTGGCGCGCTACGAGGCCGGCGAATCGTCGACCGTTCGCGAGCCGGTGCCGTGCGCGGATCTGGTGACGGGGGTCGTCGAGGAGTTTCAACCCGTGAGCGAGATCAAGGGCGTCGAGCTTCGCGCCGAAGTCCGTCCGCATTCGCTGGTGACGCTGGGCGACCCGCACGAGATCCGGCGCGCGATGATCAACCTGGTCGCCAACGCGCTGGACGCGACGCCGCGGGGCGGTCACGTCGTGACGCGCTGCTCCGCCGACCCGCTGAACCTCACGATCGCCGTGGAGGACGACGGCTACGGCGTCGCGCCGGAGCGCCGCGCGAGCCTGTTCGAGCGCTTCGGCGGCGGGCACTTCGGCGGCGGAACCGGGCTCGGGCTGTACATCGTCCGGCGGATCGTCGAAAAACACGGTGGAAGCGTCACCTATGCGCCGCGCGAGCCCCAGGGGAGCATTTTTACGATGACGCTGCCCGCGGTGCTGGGCTGACGTGGAACGGACCGCCCGCATCCGCGTCGTCATCGTGGAGGACCACGCGTTAACGCGCGCCGGCCTGCGCACCGCGCTGCAGGCCTCGTTCGACGTCGTCGGCGAGGCGGCCGACGGACTCGCCGGTTGGGAAGCGATCGCGCGAGAGCGGCCGGACGTCGCCGTGATCGACATCGGGCTTCCCGCAATGGACGGCGTGACGCTCACGAAGAAGGTTCGCGCCGAGCTGCCGCAGACGCACGTCGTCATCGTGACGATGATCGATCTCGAGGACGAGGTACTCGCCGCGCTCGCGGCCGGCGCCGACGCCTACTGTCTCAAGAGCTCCGACCCCGAAAGAATCGTCGACGCCGTGCGCATCGCCAGCGAAGGTGGGGCCTACTTCGACCCCATGATCGCGCACGTCGTGCTCGGGCGCTTCTCGGCGACGAGGTCGAGCGACCCGCGCCTCTCGCCACTGACGCAGCGCGAAACGGAGATACTGCGTCTTATCTCTGATGGACGCGCGAATTCGGAGATTGCCGAGGCGCTGCATATCGGGCTGGGCACCGTGAAGGGGCACATCCGCGATATCCTCGAGAAGCTTTCGGCGTCGGATCGCACTCAAGCCGCCGTCGTGGCGCTGCGAAAGGGCTACATCTAAGGGAGCGAAGCTCGCTATGCGCCGAGGATCGTCCGGATCCTTTCCGCCGCGCCGTTCTTGACGATCACGATCATCGCGTCGCCCGCGCGCAGCGTCGTGTCGCCGGTCGGAATCTCGAGATCGCGGTTCGGCCTGTCGACGGCGACGACGACGGAGTTGTGCGGAAAATCGATCTCCGCGAGGCGCTTACCGTCGACCGGAGAGCGCTCTGGAATCGCGACCTTGACCAGCTGCATGTCGCCCTTGCCGAACAGGTGCATCGTCTCGAGCATCGAGCGATACTTCGAGGCGTTGACGTGCTCGTTGAGGACGTCCAGGATCAGTTCCGTCGAGGAGATGACGATGACCGGATCGTCGGTGTCCAGCGAGTTGAAGATCAGCTTGTTGGCGGGGTTGTTGACTCGGGCGATGCAGCGCGCCTTCGATTTTCTCTTGGACAGCAGGACTACGACGAGGTTGTCCTCGTCGTCGCCCGTGTCCGCGACGACGACGTCGGCGCGCGCGACGCCGGCCGCGTCCAGCACGAGCGGATCGCAGCCGTCGCCCACCACGGTAACGTGCCGGTCGATCAGGCGCTCGAGCATCTTGGCCTTGCGCTCGTCCTTCTCGATGACGACGACCTCGTGACTTTGATTGAGCAGCGCGCGGCTCAGATACGAGCCGACCTTGCCGCCGCCGACGATCAGAATGAACACGCGCTACGCCGAGACCTTGGGCCGCTCCGCGGTTCCGCGGAATCGCTCGGCGAACCGGGAGATGGCCTCGGGCGCGACGACGGCGCTCAGCTCGTCGCCCTCAGCGAGCACGAGGTCCTCCGTCGCGACCATCACGTCGCGGTCTCCGCGTCGGACCGCCGCGATGCGGATCTTTCCGGCTTCCTCGATCTCGCCGACGCGTTTGCCTGCGTCAGGCGCCGTGACGATGACCGACATCGACGAGAGCTTACCGAGATCGAACGTTTGCATCTCCCACGGCGCCTCGATCAGGACGTCGCGGATCAGTTTGGCGCCCACGGTAGTGGGGCAGACGGTCTGCACGCCGAGCTCGCGATACATTTGGCCGCGCGGCGGATCGTAGATTCGTGCCACGATGCGTTTGATCTTGAACATTCGCTTCGCGATCAACGCTGCCATGATATTCCGATTGTCGCCGTTGGTAACGGCGATAAACCCATCGGCGGTCGCAGCCCCGGCTCGCTTGAGAACGTCGTAGTCGATGCCCGTACCTACGACCTCGTGTCCCTTGAACTTAGGTCCTAGGCGCTTGAATGCGGCTGGGTTTTCGTCTACGACGATGACTTCGTGTCCGTCGGCATCGAGCAGTTTCGCGAGCGCAGAGCCGACGCGTCCGCACCCGACGATCAGGTGTCTCATGAGTTTGGTGTGAGCTTCAGAGTCCTCTGAGATTTACCCTCGTTTCGGCGCTCCCTTGTCATCCTGAGCTTGTCGAAGGGCGGAGGGGGCAAAGGAAGGTGACGCGGCTCTGCGAAACTCCGGGAGTTCCTCGGGGCGTGGCTCAGCTTGGTAGAGCGCTTCGTTCGGGACGAAGAGGTCGCACGTTCAAATCGTGTCGCCCCGAAATTCTCTCCTCCCTCCGGGGCCCGGGAGACCGATTGTTCTCGAAATTCAACCTAGCGGCGCGCCGCGTGCTACGTGTAGCCGAGCAAGAGTGCCGCAATCACAGCCATTACTACGTCGGTGCGGAACACTTGCTCGTCGCCTTGCTCGAAGAGCGCGACGCGGCGACGCTGCACGCCCTCGATGAGGCAGGGATCGACGTCCGCGAAGTGCACGCCGAAGTACGCCGAGCGCTCGGCACGGGCGACGAGCGGCTTTGGGAGGGCATCTTGATAACCCCGCGGATTCGGCGGATCATCGCCCTCGCGGAGGAACGCGCCGGCGGACCGCGAGGTCGGCCCGATCGATCTCTTCGAGGCCCTGCGCTCGGAGGGTGGGAGCTCCGCCGCCGAGATCCTGCGGCGCGCCGCGTCCCGAAACACCGCCTCGACGGTGGAGTAACGACGTTCGTGGAACATCTGCAGCAAGCCGTCGTGGCGCTCATCGACCACTACGGGTATTTCGGTCTGTTCGCCGGCCTCGCGCTCGGTAATCTGGGCGCGCCGATCGGCACCGAACTGCTCCTGCCCGCCGCGGGGGCTTTGGTGGCGACCGGCCACTTGAGCAGCCTGTGGCTCACGATCGTCGTGGCGCTCATCGGCGAGTTGACGGGGGGCTCGCTCGGCTACGCCGTCGGGCGCTACGGCGGCGTGCCGCTCATCGAACGCTACGGGCGGTACGTGCACATCACGCACGAGCGATTGCAGCTCGTGCATCGCTTTTTCGAGCGGTGGGGCACTTTCGCGATCTTCGTCTGCCGGTTCTTGCCCGTCTTGCGCGGCATCGCCGCGATCCCGGCGGGCATCGCCGAGATGAACGTCGCGCTGTTTTATCTGTGGACGTTCCTGGGCTCCCTGATTTTCTGCAGCATTCTGATCCTGCTCGGAAACGCGCTCGGCGCGCATCTCGCCGACGTGCTCCCGCTGCTGCATCGCGGCGCCTACGTCGTGCTGGGCGTCGCCGTCCTCGCGGTCGTCGTCGTCATCGTGGTGGTGCGCGCGCGGCGCCCCGTCGGCGCGGGGTGACGGCGCTCGAGAACCTCGCGCAGATCCCGGATGCACCGGGCGTGTATCTGATGGTCGGACGCGACGGCGAGGTTCTCTACATCGGGAAGGCGATTTCGTTGCGCAGTCGCGTGCGGTCGTATTTTCAAGAGGGCGCGGCGCACCACCCGCGCACGATGGCTATGGTCGAGAAGGTCGCCGACGTTCGAACGATCGTCGTCACCAACGAGATTGAGGCGCTGATCCTCGAGGCGAACCTCATCAAACGGCATCAACCGCCGTTCAACGTCCGTCTGCGCGACGACAAACGCTATCCCTATCTGAAGGTCACCAACGAATCGTTCCCGAGGATCGTGTTTACGCGGATGGTCCGCAACGACGGGTCGCGCTACTTCGGGCCGTACACGAACGCGCACGGGCTGCGCGAGCTGATCGACTTGGTGCGTCTGGTCTTTCCGCTACGGACGTGCCGCGAGCCCATCGACGGCCGGCGCAAGCGCCCGTGCCTGCAGTACCACATCAAGCGCTGCCTGGCCCCGTGCGTCGGGTATCAGACCGAGGAGGATTACGATCGGACGATCGACGAGGTCGTGCTGTTCCTCGAAGGCAAGCAGGAGTCGCTGCTGGCGCGGCTGCAGCGCGAGATGGCGGAATCGGCCGGCCACTTGAATTTCGAGGCGGCGGCCCGCATTCGCGATCGCATCGTCCAGGTGCGCCGGGTCACCGAGGATCAGAAAGTCGTCTGGAAGTCACGGCTCGACATGGATCTCATCGCGATCGCTCGCGCGCAGGGACAGGGCTGCATGCAAGTCTTCCTCGTGCGCGGCGGCAAGCTCATCGGGCAGGAGTACTTCATTCTGGATGGCGTCTACGAACAGTCGAACGAGGTGCTGACGAGCGAGTTTCTCAAACAGTTCTACACGGCGCGTACGGCAGGGGCGCCGGAAGACAAGACCGTCTCGCTCGCGCGCGTCGCTCGCGACAACCAAGCGCCGGTGCCGGAGAAGCGCCGGTCGCGAGTGCAGACGGCGGCCGTACCCAAGGAGCTGCTCGTTTCTGCGCTTCCGGAGGAGCGGGCGACGATCGAGGCGTGGCTCTCGGAGGTCAAGGGCCAGCGCGTCCGCATCCTCCAGCCGCAGCGCGGCGCGCGTGCCGAGTATCTGCGGCTCGTGCAGAAGAACGCGGAGCAAAACCTAAAGGCGTTCCTGGCCCATCAGGAAGTCCAGGAGACGGCTCAGGCGCGCGCGCTCACCGACCTCGCCGACGCCCTCGAGCTCCCGGAGCCGCCGCATCGCATCGAATGTTACGACGTCTCGAACATTCAGGGAAGCAATCCGACGGCGTCGATGGTCGTATTCGTCGAGGGTCGCGCAAAAAAGAGCGAGTACCGCAAGTTCAAGATCCAGTACGATCGTGGTCCCAACGATTTTGCGATGATGCAAGAGGCGCTGCGCCGCCGGCTCCGCTATCTGCGCCGGGAGACCGATCGTACGGAGACGCCACTCGAGCGGGAGCTGGCGAAGAAAGAGAAGTTCAACAAGAAGCCCGACCTGCTGCTGATCGACGGCGGCAAGGGGCAGCTCAGCGCGGTCGTCGAGGTGCTCGAGGAGATGGACATGACCGGCCTCGTCGTCGCCGGGCTCGCCAAGGAGCACGAGTGGCTGTATCTGCCGAATCAGCCCGACCCGATCGTCTTGCCCGGCCAACTCTCCGGCCCTGCACTTAGTTGCGCGAATACGCGACGAAGCTCACCGATTCGCCGTGACGTATCATCGCCAGCGGCGGGCCAAGTCGATGACGCGCTCTGCCCTCGACGCGCTCGCCGGGGTCGGCCCCGTTCGCCGCAAGCGCCTCCTCTCGGCGTTCGGCTCTCCGGCGGGCATTCGGCGCGCCGACCTCGACGAAATTGCGGCCGTCAAAGGGATGACGCCCGCGTTGGCCGCAAAGATTAAGCAAGAGCTGGAAGGAGGCTACAGATAGTGAACTGGTTGCTACGGATTTCTCATCAATGCCCTCGTCTTCTACTGCATCGGAAAATACGTCCCCGGTTTCTACCATGACGTCAACGTCTGGAATGCGATAATCGCGGCGATTGTTTTCGGTCTGGTCAACATGGTCATCGGCCCGATTCTTCGATTGATCTCGCTTCCTCTCACATGGATCACGCACGGCCTATTTGCCTTGGTGATCAACTACCTGCTATTTGTCATCACCGTGCGGCTCATCCACTTCTACGATCCATCGAGCGGCGTCAATCCCTGGCTCGCCGACTTGTACGGCGCGATTATCATGACGATCGTTTCGGTGCTGGTTGCGATGAGTGGTCGCGAGGAGGCGTCGCGGGTGTAAACGACGTCGCAACGCAAGGCGCCGGACGCCTGCAGCCCGGCGCCGCAGCTCCCGCTTGCATGGGGGTGTTATAATCGTTAGTCCTGAGCGTAGTCGAAGGAACGCGGGGCTGAAATAGGTTCGACAAGACAGTCCTTGGTCGGCGTCAGCAGGCGGAGTTGCGAGCACTCCTAAAACGATCGCAAACGGCAATATCTGCCAATCACGAATACGCACTGGCTGCCTAATCTAGGCTAGTCACCGGACGCGGAGAGTCGGCCCGAACCGCTCCGCCTTCCGGTCACCAACTCGGGCTAGCACGGGCGCGCGATCCGGCGCACGTGCGAGAACAAGGATCTGCGGCGAACGGTAAGCCGCGCCTCGGGGCGTCCGTTCGATCAAGACAAATTCGAGGCTGAGCCTGGAGAACGCGCCGGTCAGGTTGCTTGGACTCGGGGGGCAGCACCCCGACAGCTCCACCAACTCATTTCTCCATTCCGCAAATCCACGGTAGCCGTTGACGGTGCCGTTGCTTTGCTGTATGGTTATATAACCCTATGGTGAACTATCGTCGGCTCGATGCCATTTTCGGGGCCCTGGCCGACCCCACGCGCCGGCTAATGATCGAGCGTCTCGCACGCCGCTCGATGAGCGTCGGGGAGATGTCCGAGGGCTTGGCGATTTCGCAGCCGGGCATCTCGAAGCACGTGAAGGTACTGGAACGGGCCGGCTTGCTGAAGCGCGAGATCGTGGGCCGCGTTCACCGCTGCAAGCTCGATCCAAAGGTGATGGAAGCGGCTTCGACGTGGCTCGAGGACCAGCGGCGCTTCTGGAGCGGCACCCTCGATCGGCTCGACGCGTATCTCGCGCGAACGTCGAAATCCAAAACCAAGAAAGGACGATGAAGACATGCCTGCCGACACCGCAACGGGTCTGGTACTGCGACGCACCTACGACGCGCCGCGAGAGCGGCTCTACGAGGCTTGGACTACCCCGCGAATCCTCAAGGAATTTTTGCGCCCGGCGAGGTGAAGATCGGAGACGTCCAAATCGATCTCCGCGTCGGCGGCTGCTACCGCATGGCGTTCAGAATGCCCGACGGCGAAGTATGGTACGCTCGGGGCATCTACCGCGAGTTACGCGCGCCGGAGCGGATCGTCTGCACGTGGTCGTGGGAGGAGGACGATCCCGCGCTCGAAAGCGAGACGCTCCTGACGCTCGAGTTCCTCGAGCGCGGTACGCAGACGGAGCTGGTTCTGAGGCACGAGCACTTCCGGGACTCGGAGCAGCGTGACAGTCACGAGCATGGCTGGACGGAGATTCTCGAGGCGCTCCCTCGAGTCGTGGGCGCCGTTCGCATCAAGGGCATCGACCTGAGCGGTTACATGGTGAAGGATGCGCCGCGCGCGATCGCCTTTTATCGCGACGTCCTCGGGCTCGAGCCGGCTCGAATCTATCCCGAGGATCGCGGCGCCGAGTACGATCTGCCCGACGGAACGACGTTCGGGCTATGGGGCGGCGGCGGAAAGGTGATGCCCTTTCAGCCCAGCAACGGCATCCTGTTTGCGATCGACGATCTCGACGGCGCGATCGCGGCGTTGAAGTCGCGCGGGATCCCGGTTACGATGGAACTCGAGACCCCAAACTGCCGCATGGCGGCGGTCAACGACACGGAGGGCAATCTCGTCTTTCTCCACAAGCAAAAGGCGCGCGTTCACTCGTAGTCGGGAGCGAAGTAGTCGCTCGCGAAGCGGTGGTGGAGAAAGAACTTCGCCGGATACGGGGCTTTAATGAACACGAACGGACGCGGCGGCTGCGAGAAGTCGAAGCAGTCGCCGGCGGGCGATGCGGCGCGTTTGTCCGCCGCGGCGAGACGCGGCAGGCCGTAGAGGTCCTCGGCGAAACGCAAGACGCTCGCCGTCTCGTAGTGAACGTGCGAAACGTGGTCCTTCTTCGCGTACGGCGAGATCACTAAGAGCGGAATGCGGAATCCCACGCCGTCGTAATCCTTGTACTTGGGAGCGACGTGGTCGTAGAAGCCGCCCCAGTCGTCCCACTGCACGAAGATGGCAGTCGAATTCCAGAACTTGCTCGCACCGACCGTGTCCACGATCGCGGCGACCCACGACGGCCCGTAGCCGCCGCCGCACTCGAGGTGGTCGGACTCCGCGCACTCCGGCGTTATCCACGTGAAGTTCGCCAGTTTGCCGGCGCGCACGTCGGTGATGAACCGCCAGTTCGGCGAGACGACGTCGTGCTTCCAATCGTAGCCCTTGAAGATGTGCCGAATCGCCTGATAGGCGGACCACGTGCCGCCGTTGCCGCCGGCGTCGTTGCCGTAGCGCGCCGCGTAGAAGTGCCAGGATAGGTGCGCCGTGTCGAGCTCGTCGCCGAGCGTCGTGTAGTCGAAACAGGCCTGCTGCGGCGGCCCGTAGGGATTGCGACTCTGCGTGATCGTCGCGACGGTGTCGTACTTGCCGCCCGCGCATCCCCAGATGAGCGAGGCCGGCAGATCGACGCTCGACGCCGCCTGCGCGGCGATCACGTACTGATGTGCGACGAAGCTCTCGTCGAGCTGCGACTGAAACATCCGGTCCCCGACCACCCACTCGTGGGCCATGTCGAAGTACGGCTTCGACTCGTTGTGCGGCACGTAGACGTACTGCGGGTTCGCTGGGCCGCCATAGGTTGCCTCATTGTTGAAGCCGTTCATTCGGCACTGGGTGCCCGGAAGCGTGCCCGTGCCGTTGCAGGCCGCGAACATCGCGTACGCCGAGTGATCGATGACGTAGACGGTCTTGAGCGACGACGGCTGCAGCGCGATCGTCTGCCCGTACGAGTTCAAGCCCGTCGAGACGGTATCCGCGCCCGGATAGCCTTGGAACAGATTGTCGAAGCTGCGGTTCTCCTGCACGACGTAGATCACGTGCGTAATCTTGCCGGCACCGGTGCCGGCGAGAGCGCGCACGGCGCTTGCCGCTTTGCATGTAGGGCAGCGACGGTTGCGAGCCCGGCGCGCAGCTTGCCGCGGCCAGGAGAACAAGCGAGGCGATATAACGCAGCCTCATGGAGCCAAGTTCCTCGAACCCAAACGGCTCGGCCTGCGCGATAATGTCGTTCACAACGCAGCTCAAGCGTGCCGCCGGATTTAGCGTTCGGTTCGCTCGTGGAATGCTTCGCGGCCGATGCCGCGCGGCGCGGCGGAGCTTTCCCGAGCGCAGGCGCGAGCGATCGTGGCCGCGACACGGAAGGGTTTCGCCGCGATCGTCGCAGAGGCGCTCGCCGAAGCGCGCGAGCCGATTCGGATCGTCGCGACGTGTACTCCGGCGCAGCTCGAGCTCGCGCTGTTCGAGCGCGGGCTGCCGATGGACGATGCGCTGGCGCGGCGCGATCCCCGTTGGAACGAGCTCTGCTCGAACGTCGACGCGGCGCACTGGCGCTGTCACGGCGCGGCCGGCAGCGAGCTGCGGCTGATCGTACATCGCGCACACGCGGCTGAACACGGCGCGAGCGCAGCGGCTCCGGCGGACCAAAGCGTCCCGCTCGCGCCCGAGCAGGAGTATGCGATTCGGCGCTTCGTGCCGGCTGACGGCATCGGCGTCGCGCGCGCGTTTTACCTGACCTATGGCTACGCGTACGATCTCGCCGCCGTCTACGTTCCGCAGCGGCTCGTCGAGCTCAACGAGAGCGGCAGCTACATCTCGATCGTCGCGCTGGCGAGCAACGGCGAGGTTATCGGACACTGCGCGCTCGCCCGCGACGGCGACGCGCCCATCGCCGACGTTGCCGGCGCGATCGTGCTGCCGGCGCACCGCGGTCGTAACCTATTGAACCGCATGCTCGAGCGGGCCGAAGCCGAAGCGGCCGCGCTCGGCCTCGCCGCGTATTACTCCGAGCCCGTGACGGATCACCCGCGCACGCAGATCTCGAGCGAGAGCTTCGGCGAAAAAGCGTGCGGCCTCACGCTCGGCGAGGCGCCACGCAGCTTCGTCGCACGGCACATGGAACTGTCGACGACCACCCAACGCCAAAGCTGCATGCTCTACGTCAAGCCTCTGCGGCCGCGCGAGCCGCGAGCCATCTACGCGCCCCCGCGGCACCGCTCGATCGTCGCGCGCATCTACGAGCAGCTCGGTCTGCCCGTGACGTTCGCCGATGGCACGCCGAGCGACGGGCGCGGCCTGTTTCACGCCGGCATCACGCGCCGAGACGGCATCGCCACGGTCGACATCGAGGCGATCGGGAGCGAGACACCCGAACTCGTGTGTCAAGCCGTCGAAGACTTGCGCGCCACGCAGCGGCTCGGCGCGATCTACGCGTCGCTGGCGCTCGAAGATCCCGGCGCGCCCGCTCTTTGCGAGACGCTGGAGTCGCGCGGATTCTTTTTCTCGGGCGTCGGCCCGTGGATGCTCGACGGCAAGGACGCACTACGCCTGCAGATGCCGCTGACGCGGGTCGATCTCTCGGCGATCGTCGTCGTCGGCGAATTCGGAAAACTGCTGCTCGACTACGTCGCCTCGGAGCGCGAACGCTGCGCCAGCGCTCGCGGATAGTCTGCCTTGAGCAGCCGCGAGAGCGCGCGATCCGCCAGAATTCGTCCGCCGGTTTGGCAGCGCGGGCAGTAGTTCGTCTCGTTGTCCGCATAGCGTATTCGCTGCACCTTCTCACCGCAGACGGGGCACGGCTTCCCATAGCGGCCGTGCACCGCCATATCGTCGCGAAAGGCGGTGACGTTTTTGGGGAACTCGCGGCGGGCGTCGCCGGCGAGGCGGTCGATCCAGAATCGCAGCGTCGCCTGCGTCGCTTCGAAAAGCCTGCTCCACTGCTCGGCGTCGAGTTTTTGCGTCATCGCGATTGGCGAGAGCCGCGCGGCGTGAAGAATCTCGTCGGAGAAGGCGTTGCCGATGCCGCTCAGCACGCGCGGATCGGTGAGCACGCGTTTGAGCGTCCGGTTTTCCGCCAGCAGCGCGTCGCGAAACGTCTGTAGATCGCACTGCAAGACATCGATGCCGCCGGGATCCAGGGCGGACAGGGCGGCCTCTCCCACGACGATGTGCAGCGACGCCCGCCGCTTCGAGCCGGCCTCGGTCAGCACGAGCGTGCCGTCGGGAAAATCGAACGCCGCCAGCGCGGCTCGGGTTCGACGCGTTCCTGCCGCGGCCCAGTGCAGCCGGCCCGCGATCATGAGATGCAGCACGATCCAGTAGTCGCCTTCCAGGCCGATGGCGATGCGTTTTCCGATGCGGCGCAGCTCGCGGACGCGCCGGCCTACCAGCTGCGACGGATCCGGTTGCGGCGTCCGCAGCACGAACGGCTTGCTGATCGACACGCGTGTGAGCGGCCGGCCGGCGATGCGCGATTCGAGCGCCGTGATATAGCCGGCGATGTCCGGCAGTTCGGGCACGTTCGCGAAACACGCGCGGGCATTCGTCGAGTTGCACCAAGCGACCGCCTTCTGCTATGCTCAGCAATAACTGCGCTCGCGGAAAGGAATGACATCATGCCACTCTCTCGGCGCGTTTGGGCGGAGTTTCTCGGCACGTTTTGGCTCGTTTTCGGCGGTTGCGGAAGCGCCGTGATTGCGGCGGCGTTCCCGCAACTGGGCATCGGGTTCGTCGGCGTCGCGCTGGCATTCGGTTTGACCCTGCTGACCATGGCGTACACCATCGGACCGATCTCGGGATGCCACATCAATCCCGCCGTGACGTTCGGCCTTTGGCTGGCGAAGCGGTTTCCCGCGCGCGACGTGCTCCCGTATATGATCGCGCAAGTACTGGGAGCGATCGCCGCGGCCGGGGTGCTCTACCTGGTCGCGTCCGGCAAACCGGGCTGGGTGGCCGGGCAGTTCGCGAGCAACGGCTACGGCCCGCTTTCTCCGGGCGGTTATGCAATGGGCTCCGCGATCATCATCGAGATCGTCCTGACGTTCGGTTTCATCACGGTGATCTTGGGAGCGACGGACCGGCGCGCGCCGGTGGGCTTCGCAGGCCTGGCAATCGGTCTCGCATTGACTCTCATTCACCTGATCAGCATTCCCATTGACAACACGTCGGTCAATCCGGCGCGCAGCACGGGTCCGGCGCTGTTTGCAGGCGGGGCGGAACTGTCGCAGCTGTGGCTGTTCTGGATCGCGCCGCTAGTCGGCGGTGGCTTAGCCGGTCTCGTCTACCCGACGTTGTTCGGCGCGGAGGTCAGCGAAGAGCCGATCGTCGGAAAAGGGTGACGTAGAGCTTCGCAACCCTTTGCGAAGCGGACAGGTCGAAGGCCGGCAGAGCAAACGAAGGAGTCGCGATGAGCGTTGCCGTGCCGGTCCAGGTCTCTCCCGTCGAAACGCGCGAGGAGTTGCTGTATCTACTGACCAGGGCGTCCGAGCTGGAGCACGACTTGGCGTGCTCGTATCTGTACGCCGGATACTCGATCAAGATGCGGCCCGAAGAGGGAGGAGTCACCCACGACGAGCTCGTCGCCATTCGAGCCTGGAAGAGAAAGATCGCTCAGGTCGCGGTCGAGGAGATGCTGCACCTCGGCCAAGTGTCGAACATTCTCACGGCGGTCGGAGGCGCGCCGCACTTCGCGCGATCGAACTTCCCGCTGCCGGCCTCGACGTTTCCGTTCGGTATCGCGATCACACTCGAGCCGCTGTCGCTGTCGCTCTTGGAGCGTTTCGTCTGTTACGAATTTCCCGAAGAGGGCGTGCTTTCGCCCGAGCAAATGGCGGAGTACGCGCCGATCCTGAAGCATACGGCCGCGGCCGCCGACCAGCTGGAGACGATTCGGCTGCAAAACTCGGTCGAACCCTTCGACGTTGACTTCCGCACAGTCGGCGAGTTTTATCACAAGGTCGAGACGGCGTTCTACCGAATTCCGGCTGAGCGTCTGTTCATCGGCGACCCCGCGGCGCAGGCGAATCCGCAGTATCTCGATCTGCCGAAGGAGCTCGTCCGCGTCGTCGATGCCGATTCGGCGCGCCGCGCGATCGAGATGATCATCGAGCAGGGTGAATCCCCCTCGGCGCATCATCCCGACGCGCATTTCGTCGTCTTCGACGGCATCCGGCGCGAATACGAGGAGCTTAGCGCGAAGGCCCGGGTGGAGGGGCGCGTCTTCGAGCCGTTTCGTCCGATGATCGAAAACCCCAGCACTCGAGGGATCGGCAGCATCGCCGGAACCAACCGCATCACCAACGCCGTAGCGCAAGAGCTTGCGGGCTTGTTCAATAGCACGTACGGCTTGATGCTGATGATGCTCGCGCGCTTCTTCGCCCACGGCGACGAGACGGAGGACGAATGGCGCCTCCTGGCGCGCGGAACGCTGCGCATCATGGCCTCGGTGCTGCGCCCGTTGGGCGAGGCGCTCGCGAAGACGCCCGCCGGGCCGGAGTATCCCGGACGCGTAGCGGGCCCGACCTTCGGTTTCACGCACGTCGACTTGCTTCCGCACAAGAACGCCGCCTGGATCTACTTCCTCGAGCGGCTGTACGATCTGTCCATGCGCCTCACGCGGCTCGCGGAAGAAGCCACGCTGCCGCAGGAGGTTCAGGAGGCCGCGGCCGCGCTCGAATCCGTCGCGGAGCACCTTACGCCGTTCATTCCCGGACAGTTCGCCATGGTCGTGCGGTCCGAGGCGGACGAGCGCAACGAGCGCACGACGATTCGACCGGAGGTAGACGGCCCGTACATCGTCCGCAACCTGCGCAAGCTGACCAATTCCAAGGGCGAGACGCTGCGTGTGCGCCCGGTCGTGGCGCTGTGCCGCTGCGGCGGCTCGAACATCAAGCCGTACTGCGACGGCACGCACGCGCGCATCGGCTTCTGCAGCGCGAAGTCGCCGGATCGAACGCCGGATCGGGCGGACACGTACGCCGGCAAGGAGATCGTCGTACTCGACAACCGCGGCACGTGCTGCCACTTCGGCAACTGCACCGATCACTTGCCGCAGGTCTTCCATCACGAGGGCGATCCGTTCGTCACGCCCGAGGGCGCCGGGCCCGATGCGGTCGAGGAGATCGTCCGCGCGTGCCCGTCGGGTGCGCTCGGGTTCATCAAGGACGGCGTGAAGTACGAGGGCGAGCAGCGCGAAGCGGAGATTTACGTGGCCGAAAACGCGAGCTACTACGTCCGCGGCGGCATCGAGCTCGAGGGTGAGCCGATGAACAAGGGCGCGCTGCGCGAGCACTATGCGCTGTGCCGCTGCGGCCAATCCAAGAACAAGCCGTTCTGCGACGGCTCGCACTGGTACGCCGGCTTCAAGGACGAGGACAACTAGGAACCTCTGAAGAGGTTCCCTAGGGCGTGTCAGCTTTTGGTCATGCCGCCCACAAGGCGGCGCGACACGGGATTTCAAACCAAGGAGCCTCTGCGTTCTGTCACGAGAAAGGTTTGAAAGTATGCACGCACACCGTCTTTTGAGCGCGTTGGCGCTCGTAGCAGCGTCGGCCGTCGCGGCGGGATGCTCGAGCGGCGCCCGAGTCGTTCCTCCCGCGAGCTCGGCGGCCGCGCCACCCGGCGCACGCCTGGGTTGGCTGTCGCCGCAGGCGAAGCGCGGCGGCCAGCTGTACGTCGCCGATCAGCCCAATCAGCGCGTCGCGATCTTCTCTCAGAGCACGGGCGCGCAGACCGGGCAGATCACCGACGCGATTGCGGGTCCTGATGGTTTGTACGTCGATCCCAGCGGCACGCTGTATGTTTGCAACTTCGGCGCCGGAACGGTGACGGAGTATCCCAAGGGGCAGACGACGCACTCGAAGACGCTGACCGGCACCATCGGTCCCAAATACGTCGTCGCCGGGCGCGACGGCACGGTGTACGTTTCGGATTTCGGCAACGGCTCGCACAGCAACCTGTACGAATACGCCGACGGAAGTACGACGCCCACGACGACCATACCGTTCGCAACGTTCCCGGCCGGCGTCGCACTCGATATCCATAACAAAGTTTACGTGGCATACAACGATTCCACCAACACCGACATCGAGGTGCTGAAGTTCAGGCCGGGGTCGAAAACGGGAAAGAACCTCGGCATTCACCTCAAGAACGGCAACGCGGGCGGCCTCGCGTTCGACAAGAGCGGCGACCTGCTGCTCGACGATCAAAGCCTGCCGGGCGTCGACGTCTTCCCGCCGGGAGCCACCACGCCGTCGCAGCAGATCAAGGGCTTTAGCCTCGCCTACCAAATCGCTCTCAACCACAAGAACACCCATCTCTTCGTGAGCGATCCGTTCGGCCCGTCGGTAGCGGAGGTCGCGTATCCCTCGGGAACGCCCATTCGCAGCTTCTCCAGCGGTCTGGCGGGAGCGTTCGGAGTCGCGACGAGCCCGGACAGTCCGTATTAAGCGGCCGTCGCAGTTCGTCGAGCTGGCGCGGCTCTTGCGCCGGCTCGACGATCCGGAATCCGTGCGCAAGAGCCCGCTGGTGCGCGGCGCGTTCGGTGGCCTGCGGGCTGCCAGTGCCCCCATCGACGACAATCTGACGCTGCTCCGAATCCGCGCGGCCGTACTGTCGGCGGTGGCGACGCTCGATACGGAACTCAACGCGAGCAACGTGCACTTCGCGCGCCAGCGGGCGATCGTTACGCGTTGCGACCTGCGCGGAGAGAAGCACGCCGCAGTCGCGGCCGATCTCGGCGTCTCGCTGCGCGAGTTCTATCGCGAACGGCGTCGCGCATTGGAACGGCTGCTGGCGAACCTCGAGTCCAACTTGCGCGAAGTTCAGCGGCCGGTGCGAACGCTGCCGACCCGCTTCGAACTAGAGCTCGATCGCGTGGCGAACTTTCGCCTGGTTGGGGCGTTCGGCGCGGCGTTCGAGTTGCTCGAGCGCATCGCGAGCGAGGCGGCCGACTCTCACGACGGCGTGCGCGCCTTGTGCTACGGCGTCGAAATCGCGAGCGATATCGGCGACAACGAGCGCGCGCAGCGCCTGTTTGCGCGCGCGCTGCAGCACGCTCGCGAAGCAGCCCGGCGAGTTGGAGCCGATCGGCGAGGTCAATTTGCAGATGGCGTCCGCGTACGTGGCCTGGAACGCCGGCAGCGATCTGGCGGCCGCGACGGTGCACCTCGAACGGGCGGCGAACGCCGCCGAACGGCTACCGCCGACGGTCGAGCGCGATCACGTCAGGGCGGCGGCCGGCGCGCTGTTCCATCGCGCCGAGTTGTCGTGCCTGCACGGCGATCCCGCGGCGGCGCTACACACGCTCGCTCGCTCGCGGCGGCTGCTCGACCGGCTTCGTTACAAGCCCGACGATCTGCTCGGCAGGCTCTTCATCGAGCTCAGCGTCGTGCACATGCTGGTCGTCGGCGGCATGCCGCGCTCGATCGAGTATGCGCTCGAAGCTCTGGACGTCTTCGAATGCGCGCGCCACACCGAAGGCGTCGCGGTCGCGAGCGGATTGCTCTGCTCGGCGCTGACGCAGTGCGACGAGTTCGAGCATGCGTTGGCGCTCGGTTCGATGGCGCTCGAGACCGCGCGTGCAGCTGGAAACTCGAAGCTAATTGCGGATGAGGCCCTGCTGCTCGCGCAGGCGCACGCGCTCGGAGGCGATCCAAGGGTCAGCCTAGCGCTCGCGCGCGAGGCCGCGACGCTTGGAGGGACCGCACTGTTTGCCGTGCGAGCGCCGCTGGCGATGGCGGAAGCGCATTTGGCAATGGGCGACGCCGAGCGGGCGTTGACCTACGCCGGCGAAGCCTCCCGCTACGCGTCGGCGCGCGCGATGGAGCGTTATACCGGAATGGCCGCGTGCATCGCCGCCGACGCCTACGCGGCGCTCAACCTATCGTTACCGGCCCGTGAGCAGGCGGATCTGGCGCTGTGCATCCTGTCGGCGCACGGTCATCCGCACTCGCTCGCGCGCGCTTACGCAACCGCGCAGCGCGTCGGGATCGGCGGCCCGGCGCTGCGGCTGGCGCGAGAGATCCGCGACACGCTGCGGGCGCCCGACGCTACGGCGCAGCTGGCGGCGCGAGGACTGGCGTAACCGCCGCAATCTCCACCGGGAAGTTGACCGATCGCGCGATGAAACAAAGGCGATGCGCCTCCTCGTGCAGCGCCAGGGCGCGCGCGCTGTCGGCGTCGGGCGCGAGAACGACCTCGGGGCGGAGCACGACGCCGACGAATCGTCCCGACCCGTCGGCGTCTTCGCGCATCGCTCCGGTCGCGCGATCGCGATACTCGAGCACCGTGATGCCGTTGATCGAGCAGAGATGCAGATACCACAGCATGTGGCACGACGAGAGGCTCGCGACGAGCAGCTCCTCAGGATTATAACGGGAGCGATCGCCGCGGAACGCCGGATCGCTCGACGCGGGAATTTCCGGCTTCCCTTCGACCACAATCGTGTGATCGCGCCGGTAGCTGCGATAACTCTTCGTGCCCTCTCCGCCCGCGGCGCTCCAATGTACGTCTGTCGCATACGTGTGAGTCTTTTCCAAGAGGCCTCCTTTCGAATGGATCGGAACTCGATGACATGTTGATTCGCTCGGTGCGCCCGGACGATGCCGCGGCGTGGGCGCTCGTTCGCTCCCGGCTCTGGCGTTCCGCCGACGCCGACGAGCTCGCCGCGGAGGCGCGCGCCTTCCTCGAAGGCCGACCAATTCCAACTATCGCCGCCGTCTTCATCGCGGAAGAAGAAGCGACCGCTTTCGGCTTTCTCGAACTCGCGGTGCGCTCGTTCTCCGACGGCTGCGAATCGATGCCGGTGCCGCACGTCGAGGGCTGGTACGTCGAGCCGTTCGCGCGCGGAAAGGGCGTGGGCCGAGCGCTGATGGACTCGGCCGAAGGCTGGGCGCGCGAGCGCGGCTTCACCGAGCTGGCATCCGACACCGAGCCGTGGAACGAAGGATCCATCGCCGCCCACGCCCGCTGCGGTTTTCGCGAGACGGAGCGGCTCGTCAAATTCTGCAAGACCCTCCGCTAGATGCGAGTGATCACGTTCAATGCCAACGGCATCCGTTCGGCGGTGCGGCGCGGCTTCTTCGAGTGGGCGAATGCGCAGCAGCCCGACGTCGTCTGCATCCAGGAGACGCGCGCGCAGGAGCATCAGCTCTTGCCCGAAGCAGCGGCGCTTCCGGGGCTCACCGGCTACTTCGTCGACGCCAAGCGGCGCGGGTACAGCGGCGTCGCGCTCTACTGTCGGCAAGAGCCGATCGAGGTGCGGCGCACGCTCGGCTATGACGACATGGACGCTGAGGGCCGTTTCGTGCAGGCCGACTTCGGCACCGTCGCGGTCTCGTCGCTATACGTCCCGTCGGGAATCTCGGGACCGCCGCGCCAGGCATTCAAGATGGAGTTCCTCGAGCGGCTGCTCGCGGTGCTGGCACGGCTGCGCCACTCGGGCCGCCCGCAGATCGTCTGCGGCGACTTCAACATCGCGCACAAGATGATCGACACGTACAGCCCGGGGCGCAACAGCACGGTGAGCGGCTTCCTCCCGGAGGAGCGCGCCTGGATGGACGCGCTGCTCGAGCAGGTCGGCTGGATCGACGCGTTCCGCGTCGTCAATCCGAATCCGAAGCAGTACACGTGGTGGTCGAACTGGCCGGCTGCATGGGAACGCAATCTCGGCTGGCGGCTCGACTACCAGCTCGTCACTCCGGGGTTAGCGGACCGCGTTCGCGGCGCATCGATCTATAAGGGCGCGCGCTTCAGCGACCACGCGCCGCTGACGATCGACTACGAGATTTAGCGCTTTCCGAGCGCCGCGAGGATCTTCGGCGGAATCAAACAGATCAGGATCCCCGCTCCGGCCGATGGATCGTCGAGCTCAACTCCCGCGAGGCCGCCCTTCTTGAGCTCGATGCTCGCGCCGCCGACGAGCCGCCCCAGCGTCGCGCTCATGCTCGGCTCGTGACCGACGAACATCACCGACGCCGCGCGGTCGTGCTCGCGCAACATCGCGGCGACGCTGTCGGCGTTGAAGCCGTGCGCGACGCGCGCGTCCTCGACGAGCCCGTCGCCGATGCGCAGCCGGTCGGCGACGATCTCCGCGGTTTGGCGCGCGCGCAGCAGCGGGCTCGTCACGATCGTGTCGACGTCCAAGTCGAGGTCGGCGATGGCTCGCGCCTCGCGCTCCATGCGCTTCTCGCCGTCGGGCGTGAGCGGGCGGTCGTCGTCGCTGCCGTGCCACGCTTGCGGCTCCACGGCGATGCCGTGGCGTAGGAAATAGCAGTTCATCGCCTGCAACTACGCAGACGATATGGACACCACCTGGCAGACGCGACTCCTCCACTCCGATGCGCGCACCCCGGAAGGCTACCGGTCGCTGGCGACGCCGGTCTATCGCGGATCGACGACGCTCTTTTCCTCGGCCGGCGCGGTGACGGACCGATGGGATCAAGAACGCTTCGGCTACACCTACGGCCTCTACGGAACGCCCACGACGCTCGAGCTGGCCGCGCGAATCGCGGAGCTCGAGGGCGGGGGACGCACGATCCTGACCCCGGGCGGACAATCGGCGATCTCGCTGATCGATTTCGCCTTGTTGAAGAGCGGCGATCACATCCTGGTTCCGCAGAGCGTCTATCGGCCGAACCGCCAGCTCACGACGGCACTGCTCTCGCGCTTCGGGGTCACCGCGACGTTCTACGATCCCGAGATCGGCGCCGCGATCGCCGCGCTGATGCGCGACGATACGCGGCTCGTCTGGACCGAGAGCCCGGGCTCGGTGACGATGGAGGTGCAGGATGTGCCCGCGATCGCGGCCGCAGCGCACGCGCGCGGTGCGCTGGTCGCGCTCGACAACACTTGGTCGGCGGGCGTGCTCTTTGACGCGTTCGCGCATGGCGTGGACGTCACGATGCAGGCGCTGACGAAGTACGTCGGCGGCCACAGCGATCTGCTCTTGGGTTCGGTCACCGTGCGCGACGACGCGCTCTACCAGCGCTTGGGCGCGGCGCGCCAGGTGATCGGCTGCGCCGCGTCACCGGACGATTGCAGCCTCGCACTGCGCGGGCTGCAGACGCTCGCCGTGCGCCTGCGCACGGTCGAGGCGTCGGCGCTCGAGGTCGCGCGCTGGCTTGAGGAGCGGCCCGAGGTGGAGCGCGTGCTGCATCCGGCGCTGGCGTCCTGCCCCGGCCACGAATTTTGGAGGCGCGACTTCACCGGCTCATCCGGCGTGTTCTCGGTCGTGTTCAAGCCGGGCCCGACGTGGGAGCAGGTCTGCGCGTTCGTCGATTCGCTGCAACTCTTCGAGGTGGGTTACAGCTGGGCGGGCACGACGAGTCTCGCGGTCGCATACACCATCGCGCCGGCTGGAGGGCGGCCGGCGTACGATCACCGCCTGGTCCGATTCAGCATCGGCCTCGAGTCAACCGAGGATCTTATCGCGGATCTGGAGCGCGCGCTGCTGGTATTGAAGCGCTAAGGCCGAGCGGGCCTTCTTAGATCCTAGCTCGAGTGCTATAATGGGGCTGAGCGCGCGGGTCAGAACATCTGGCCCGCGATTCGTTCGTGTTTATTCGTGTTTAAGGGAGCACAACGTGAGAATTTCAGACTTTGGCCGCTACACGCTTGGCTTTTGCGCCGCATTCGCAATGCTCGCCGGCTGCGGCGGCGGCTCCCAGTCACAACTAGCGCCGTCAGGGCCGTTCCGGCAGAACAGTGTGCAGTCGCGGCTCGGTCAACTGGGCGTGGGCGTCGTAAATACGGCCGGCGGCCTTCCGAGTGCGGGAATTGTGCGCCTGCATTACCGCCCGAACGCCGGCCGGTCATGGATGTCCTCCGACGCAGCGAACACGAAAGACCTCCTCTACGTCTCCAACATCGATTCCAATACGGTCAACGTTTACTCATATCCCAAGGCTAAGCAGGTGGGAACGCTGACGGCTGACCTTTCTAGCCCGGACGGTATCTGCGTCGATAACAAGAACGACATTTGGGTTGTGAACAACGGCCCGGTCGGCTCGATCCCTTACTCTGTCGTTGAGTATAAGCACGGCGGAAAGACGCCAATCGCAACCCTTTCCGGTATCGTTCTGGCCATTGGCTGTTCCGTCGATCCGACGACCGGGGACCTTGCCGTCACGAATTACGGCACTGGCTCTTCTGGAGGGGGCAGCGTTTCGATCTTTGCGCACGCCAAAGGCACTCCAAAGGTCTACACGGATTCCGAAATCGCTCACTTCAATTTTTGCGGCTACGACCCCAAGGGCAACCTCTACGCCGACGGAACGGACGCCGGTCAAAACGTGTTCCATTTCGCCGAGCTTCCTAAGGGCAAGAAGACCTTTAAGAATATCACGCTCACGGGGGGCTCCATTTACTATCCCGGAATGGTTCAGTGGGATGGTACGTACGTAGCGGTTGGTGATCAGCACGCCGGCGGGGCATCCTACGCGTCTGCGATTTACCAGACCACGGGCGCAGGCGGAAAGATCGTACACGAGACACCGCTTGACTCCGGCGGGCTTGAGGATATTATTGGATTCTGGATTCAAGGCAGCACGGTTATCGGGCCAAACGTCCTGCCCCGCCCGGGGGACGTAGGGTTCTACAAATACCCGGCCGGAGGCAAGCCTACGAAGATACTCACGAAGGGCTTCAGCGCGCCACAGGGCTCGGCGGTTAGCGAGTAGCCAACGCTGAAGCTCTCTCTTTCCACTTCGTGACGTTCACGCCCATCACGAGGAGCCAGAGCGTCAGCGATATTTCGCCGACGCCGTCCAGCGCCAGCATGAAGGGGTTCAGGGCATTTCCGAGCGCGGGCGAGAGAAAGATCGCAAAACTGTTGGTCAAAAAGGCCAAACCCGCGATCCCGACCAGCATGCCAAGCGTCCGTGGAAGAAAGCCCGAGCGGAGAATGAGATAGCCGAGCAACGCTTCATAGAATCCGAAAAACACCAAGCCGATCAGGTAGCCTTGGGCGTGTAGCTTCAGCGAGAACAACGCCATCGCTTGCAACTGGTCGATGTTGTAGGGCGCTAAGTAGTGAGCGCCTTTCAACAACAGCAACGGAGCGAGATGTCCCAGTGCAGCCACTCCTCCAATAGCAATCCCAACGAGGCTAAAAAACGCCGCGAGAAGGGAGAGGCTCCTGTTCACCGGCTTGAGCAGTTCATACAACAGAAGCGTCACGACAAGATATGCAGCGCCTGCGACGATGTCCGCAGCGAAACCCAAGCGATACAATCCCTCCGAGGCCAAGATGTTGCGCGCGGTAGCCGCAGCGTCGCCGGAAACGACGAGTTTCCCTCGGACGCCGATCTCTGCAAAGCCGCCGGCCAAGGCCGTGATCAAATAGAAGAGGCCGGCGAGCCTTGCCGTACGGCGCGGCGACGCAGCGGCGTTTCGTTGCTCCACGCTTGCTATACCAATGCCGAAAAGTGGTTGTTTCGGCTCGGCCCCGGCGGGGCGCCGAAAAACGCTTAGGGAACCGCGAACGAACCCTCGATGACGAGCACGCAGTCGCCGGAGAGGCGCACGCGTGCGCCGCGATCTTCGACCCACAGCTCGCCGCCGCGCGGCGAGAGCTGGCGCGCGAAGAGCGACGCCTTTCCGAGCACACTCGACCAGTACGGCGTCAGCACGCAGTGCGCGGATCCCGTGACGGGGTCTTCGGGAATCCCAAGCTGCGGCGCGAAGAAGCGCGACACGAAATCGCAGTCGCCGTCGAACCCGCGCGCCGTCACGATCAGGCTCTTGAACGGCAGCTCGGCGATCTGCCCGATGTCGGGGCGCAATTCGCGCACTTGTGCAGGATCGGCGAGCAGCGCCATCCCGCGATCGGCCTCCCAGAGCGCCTGCGGCCGCACGCCGATCGCGGCGGCGACGAGGTCCGGGTCGAGCTCGCGTTTCAGCGGCAGCGCCGGGAAGTCCATGCTCAGGCGTTCGCCGTCGCGCGATACCTCGACGGGGCCGGATAGCGTCTCGAAGCGAACGCGCTCGCGTCCGGGCTCGAGCAGGTTGAGGATCACATGGCCGGTCGCGAGCGTCGCGTGGCCGCACAGCGGCATCTCGACGACCGGCGTGAACCAGCGCAGCCTGTATGTGCCGTTCTCCCGAACGAAGAAGGCCGTCTCCGCCAGGTTGTTCTCCGCCGCGATCGCCTGCAACGTCTCGTCGGGCAACCACCGTTCGAGCGGACAGACGGCGGCGGGGTTGCCGCCAAAGGGCACGCGGGAGAACGCGTCGAGCTGATAGAGCGGAATCTTCACGCCGTATAGTTCGCTGCCGCTTCGTGCCGACTCCGCGTTGCGTTACCGCCTTAGGCAAGGGACCGGGCTCTTGCTGTGCCCGAAAGTGATGTGACTTCGCGGCGGCCTGCAGCGAATAACGTTCTGCAATGGCATCGAACAGCGCGCAGGACACGTTCCTCGCCTCGCTCGAGCGGCACCGCGGCATCCTTTTCCAAGTTGCCTACGCGTACTGCCGGGACGCCGCGCGCCGCGAGGATCTCGTTCAAGAGATCGTCCTGCAGTTGTGGCGCGCCTATCCCCGTTTCGACGGCCGCGCGAGCTTCTCGACCTGGATGTATCGCATTGCCGTCAACGTCGCAATCTCGTTCTATCGCGGCGAGCGCCGCACCGCCGAGCGAATGGAACGGACGGACCTCGCGCGCCTCGAGCATCTCGCTGCCACGGATCCCCAGCCCGACGAGAACGCCGCGCTGCTGCGCGACATCATCGACCGGCTCGATGCGCTGAATCGTGCGCTGATGATCCTCTACCTCGACGACCGTCCGTACGCCGAGATCGCCGAGATTTTCGGGATAACGCAGACGAACGTGGCGACCAAGATCAACCGGCTCAAGGAGCGGCTGCGGCGCAGCGTCGCCGCGCAAGCCGCGCGCTGACATTTTGGAGGAAAGCATGGAGATCCAGGAACTGAAAACCCTCTGGGAGCAAAGCGAGAGCCGTCTCGCGGCGAGCCTGCGGCTCAACACGCTGCTATTGCAGCAGGCGAACCTCCGAAAGGCGGAGGGATCGCTGCAGCGCCTCAAGCGCGGCGTCGTCGCAGAGCTCGTGCTGAACCTCGTGGGCCTCGTTCTGATCGGGTCGTTTGCCGCCGATCACGTGCGGGAGCCGCGCTTTCTCGTTCCGGCCGCGGCCCTCGGCGCCTACGCTGTCGGCTTGCTGATCGCGGGCGTACGCCAGATCGTCGCGATTGCCGGCCTTGACTACGACGAGCCCGTCGTAGCGATCCAAACGCGGCTCGAGACCGTGCGGCTGATGCGTGTGCGCTCGACGCTCGCGCTGCTGTTATTCGCCCCGCTGATGTGGGTACCGCTGCTCATCGTCGTGCTGCGGGGACTCTTCGGTGTGGACACCTACACGGTGAGCGCTGAGTGGCTCGCCGCCAACGCCCTCTTCGGCTTGGCGGTCATTCCCGCGGCGATCTTCCTCGCGCGGCGCTTTGGCGAGCGACTGGGACGGATGAGTTTTATGCGCGGGCTCGCGGACGCGATCGCCGGGAGAAGCCTCGCCGCCGCGCTCGATTCGCTGGACGCGGTCCGGCGTTTCGAGCGCGACGACTGATTGCGTCAATGCAATATCAGGAAGTTGGGACCGTCGAGAGTCGTCCTGTGCCCCTTGATCGTCCGAGTGGGTAACCAATAGCCGTTGGCGTAGGAGGGGAACTGGAACTCCTCGACCGCCTTGGCGCTGAAGTCCGCGACGTAGATATTGTCTTGGGCGTCCGTCACGATGCCGGCGGCCGACGAAAACGGAGTGATGGTCGCCACCGGCGCGACGTTGCCGTTGGCGCCTGGCGCGAAGATCAGGACTCCGGCGTTCTCGTCGGCGACGAGGAGCCGTCCCGTCGAGTCGAACGCGAGCGCGAAGGGCCTGGAAAGGCCGGTGTTGCTGCCGGCGATCGAGACGACCGGCGCGACGTTGCCGGCGGCACCGGCTCCGAACCCGACGACCGACGCGCCCCCCGAGTTGGCCGCGTACAGCCGCGCGCCGCCGGTGTTCCAGGCCATCCCGGTCGGGGTGTTCAGCTGCGTTTTGCTGCTGCTGATCACGGTCTCGGGCTTTATGTTGCCCGACGCGCCCTTGGGATACGCGGTGATCGCGTTGTTCGCGTAATCGCTGACCCATAGTTTCCCGGAGGCATCGACCAAAAGGCCCTCGGTCGGGCCGAGCTGCGACTTGGAGCCGCCGATGATTCCCTTCGGCTTGACGTTGCCGTTCGCGCCTTTCGCGAACACGGCCACCTGGTTAGCGCCGTCGTTAGCAACGTAGACGTTCCCCGAAGCATCGATGGCGATCGAGTCGGGGCTGTTGAGGGTCGTGTTCGAGCCGGCGATCCGGACGGTCGGCGTGACGTTGCCCGCCGCTGTCGCGCGAAACGCCAGCACGGCCGGGTTGTCGCGATTTGCCGTGAAGATTTGGATGGCGCGGTCCGGCTGGGCCGAACCGTCCGGAGAGGACAGACGCATCGGTGCCGTGGCTTGGGGCGGGAGCGCGCTGCCGGTCTGGCTCCCGGCGCAGCCGGCCAGGGCGGCAGCCAGGGCGAGCGCCACTGCGCCGCCCCGGAAAATGGTGGATCCGTTCATTTTAAAGGTCTCCTCGTAGCTGTGCGGTGTTGAGGAGCCTATCCTAGCGAGGGCCGCGTACCAAAACGTACGGGCCCGCACGCCGGCCTCGATTGCGATTGACCGTTAGCGTCGCTTGCTGAGCCCAGGTCGGTATGCTATCATGATATCACGATGTCAAAGGTGAAATCCCTACCTCTCCGGCTCGATCCGGCCACCTACCTGCGGCTGCGGCGCCAGGCGCATTCTGAGGGCCGCTCGATGAACGAGCTGATGGTCGCCGCGCTGCACGAGCACTTGGAAGCACATCCGATTCCGCGCGAGCGTCTGCGGGAACTCGCGCGTGAGATCGTGGCCGAGGATAAGGAGTTTCTCGAAGCGCTCGCCCGCGTTTAGGTGTTCTTCCTCGACGTTGACGACGTGCTCGAGCTCTATGCCGAGCACGTCGGCTCGCGTCGGCAGCTGGTTCGACCCGAGCTTCTCGAATCGGCCGTAGCCTTGCCGCAGGCCACGATGTTCGGTAAGGAGCTCTATCCCCATCTCTTTCAGAAAGCGGCGGCGTTTTTGCGTTCGCTAGCGCAGAACCAGCCGTTTCTCGACGGCAACAAACGAATAGCCTGGATTGCGACGCGCACGTTTCTCGCGGCCAATGGCTTCAATATTCATGCAGATGTCGAGGATGGCTTGACGCTGATGGTCGATCTGAGCGCAGGTTGGACATCGACGATATTGCCGAGTTTCTCGCAGTGCACGCTGCTGCACGGGACGAGCTGAGCTAAGCTATCGCGCGTTCCAAGCGCGGCTGGCGAGGGTCGCGTTCAATCTTCCCTGACTGCCTCGACGTCGAGGACGATGTCGATATCGCGGCTGACCACGATGCCGCCGTCGAGCATCGAGTCGTTCCAGCTGACCCCGAAGTCGTAGCGGTTGATGCGCGTCCGCGCGGTGAAGCCCGCGCGCGTCTTGGGACCCTTGTCGACGCCGTCTTCCCACCACGGCGTCTGCCACGACCCGAGGTAGCGCGTGCGCAGCGTCACCGGCCGGGTCACGTCGCGAATCGTGAGGTCGCCGGTGACGAGATAGTCGACCGGACCGATCTCCTCGACCCCGGTGCTTTTGAAGTGGATCTTGGGATACTGTTCGCAGCTGAGGAAGTCGGGGCTGCGCAAGTGATTGTCGCGCATCTCGACGCCGGTCCAGCAACTCGACGCGTCGATGGTCGTTTCGACGGCAAGCTGACGCGGGTCGGCGGGATCGAAGTCGAGCTTACCCTCGATATTCTTGAACGCGCCGCGCACCCACGTCACCATCATGTGGCGTGCGCGAAACTCGGCAGCGCTGTGCCCGGGCTCAAAAAACCACTTCATCGTAAGTACCTCTCATGATTGCGTGTGAATCGCCGGTCTCGCTGCGAATCCCTTCGCCGCGACGGCAGCCGCGGCGAACGCGAGCACGGCCGAGACGAGCATCGCCGCGCGGAAGCCGTACAGGTATGCGGGCGCCGCGGTGACGATCACGCCGAGCACCGCGACGCCGATAAGGCCGGCGGTACGTGCCACCGCGTTGTTGATCCCCGATGCGACGCCGGAGTGTTCGACCGGGACCGAATTCATTACCGTCGTCGTCAACGGAGCGACGAACAGCGCGCCGCCTAACCCGAGGATCGTCGCGGCCGGGAAGAACGTCGTCCAGTACGATCCGTCGGTTCCCGGCAGCGCGTAGGCGACGAATCCGAGTCCGGCGAGGATCCCGCCGAGCACCAGCGGTCCGCGCGGACCGACGCGCCCGACGAGGCCGCCCGACCAGCGCGACGCCGCCACCATGATCACGATGAAGGGCAGCAGCGCGGCGCCCGCCGCGGTCGGCGAGTAGTGGTGAACGTTGATCAGAACGAACGGGACGAAGTAGAGGCTGCCTCCAATCGCCGTGTAGAGGAAGAACGTGTAGACGTTCGAGACGCTGAAGCTGCGTACGGCAAAGAGATCGCAGCGCATCATCGGGTCCTTGACGCGCATCTCGTACATGACGAAGACCCAGAGCAGCACCATTCCCAGAACGACCGCCCCGACGGCCGCAGCCGACACGCGTGCCGCGTTCATGTCGATCAGCCCGTAAACCAGCAGCGCCAGTCCGAGCGTCGCGAGCGTAGCGCCGCCGACGTCGATGTGGCGGTCGGCGGTCTCGTCGCGGCTCTCGGCGACGCACAGGATGAGTATCAGCAGGGCGATCGCTGCGATCGGCAGATTGATCACGAAGACGTAGCGCCACGAAAACGTCTGCGTCAGCCATCCGCCGATGATCGGTCCGGCGGCCGAAGTGAGCGCGGAGAAGCCCGACCACAGGCCGATCGCCTTCCCTCGCGCGTCGCCCGAGTAGGCCGCGCTGAGCAGCGACAGGCTCCCCGGCGTGGCGAGCGCGCCGCCGATGCCCTGCACGCAGCGCGCCGCGATGAGCCACTCGACGCTCGAGGCCAGGGCGCAGCCGATCGACGCGACGGCGAACAGGGCGATGCCGGCGCCGAAGACCAACCGCCGGCCGTACAGATCGCCCAACGCACCGCCGAGCAGAATCAGGGCGGAGAGAAAGAGCGCGTAACCTTCGATGACCCACTGCGTCTGGCCGGTGGTCGCGTGCAGCTCGCGCTGGATGACCGGCAAAGAGACGTTGACCGCCGTGCTGTCGATGAACGGCATCGCCGAGCCGAGAATCGCCACGACGAGCACCCACCCGGCCTTCATCATCGCGCCCTTGTCGTTCCGTACGGCGGCCTCCTACAATAGACCGATGACCTCGGCCCTCGATCGGTCGTTGCGCGCGGCGATTCTCGCCGCCGCCGGCAATGCGTTCGTGCGTCGCGCCGTCACGCGCTACGGGATGCGTCTGGGGGCCGGGCGCTTCGTCGCCGGCGAGACCGCGGCGGAGTTCCTGCCGGTGGCGCGCGACGCCAACGCGCGCGGCTTCGCCGTGGCGGCGACCATCCTCGGGGAGAGCGTGCGCGATCGCGCCGAGACGCTGGCGGTCACGAACGAGTACTGTGAGCTGCTGCGCGCGTTTGCGGCCGAACGCAGCGACGCGAACGTCGCGTTCAAGCTCACGCACGTGGGCCTTGACATCGACCCGGAGCTTGCCTTCGACAACGCATCGCGCATCGTCGCGGCGGCGGCGGAGGGTCACAACACGGTTCGGATGGATATGGAGCAGTCGCGCTGCGTCGATCCCACGCTCGCGATCTACCGCCGCCTGCGCGAGCGCTACGACAACGTCGGCTTCGTGCTGCAGTCGTATCTCTACCGTAGCCGCGACGATCTGCTCGCCGCGCTGCCGCTCGAACCGAACCTGCGCATCGTCAAGGGCGCGTACCTCGAGCCGCCGGCCATCGCTTATCCGAAGAAAGCCGACGTGGACCGCAACTACGTCGAGCTCATGGAGCTGGCGCTCTCACACGGCGGCTACACGGCCATTGCGACGCACGATCCCAAGATCGTCGAACGCGCGATCGCGCTTGCGCGTCGCAGGTCGCTGCCGCAGCGCGGGCGCTTCGAGTTTCAGCTCCTCTACGGCATCGCGACGCCGCTCGCGCGCAGCCTCGTGGAGCGCGGCTATCGCGTGCGCCTGTCGATCCCATACGGGGAGTACTGGTTTCCGTATTTGATGCGCCGCTTGGCCGAACGGCCCGCGAACGTAGCGTTCTTCCTGCGCGGCGCGCTCGGACTGCGATGATCACCGGCATTTGGTCCGCGGTCCTGACTCCGGTCGACGCCGGCTTTGCGCCCGACGTTCCGATCGCACTGCGCTACTACCGCGACCTCTTGAAGCGCGGCTGCGACGGAATCAACCTGCTCGGCACGACCGGCGAGGCGATGTCGTTCAGCGCCGATCAGCGGATCGAGTTCATGGAGGCGGTAGCTTCGAGCGGCCTGCCGATGGAGCGGACGATGGTGGGAACAGGGGCCGCATCGCCCGCGGACGCCGCGCGATTGATGCGCTGCGCGTTCGCATGCGGCTTCGCCGCCACGCTCGCGATGCCGCCGTTCTTTTTTCGCGACGCGTCCGACGACGGCGTCGTCCGATTCTTCGACGTGCTGTTTTCGCGCACGAACCCGCCGCGCTCGAGCGTTCTGCTCTACAATTTTCCGAAGATGAGTGGGATCACGTTCCATTCCGAGCTTGTCGACCGCCTGTTGCGGGAGTTTCCGGATGTCATCGCCGGCATGAAGGACAGCTCAAACGACGCGCGGTTGCAGGCCGAGGTCCTATCGAATCATCCCGGTCTGGCGGTCTTGCCGGGATCCGAAGCCGATCTGCTTGCGGCCAAGTCTCGCGGCGCATCGGGATGCATCTCGGGCAGCGTCGCGCTCTGGCCCGAGCTGGCGCGCGACGTCTTGGCGAGCGGTGATGAGGCGGCGGGCGCGACGCTCGCACGTGCGCGCGCCGCCCTGGACGGCCTTCCGTTCATCTCGGCCGTCCGCTACGTAACGGCGCGGCTGCGGCGCGATCCATCGTGGGAGCTCCCGCTGCCACCGCTGCTGCCGCTGGCTGCGCCGCAGCAACGCGCGCTCGACCTCGCGCTCGAACCGTTCGCGTCGGTGCTACGCTAACGCAGCGCGTACGCGGTTAGCTGGCCGCTTTCGTCGGAGCAGTAGACCCAGCCGTTGACGACGATCGGGCTCTCCCAGTGCACGGGACCGATCGTCCGTCCGGCGCCGCGCATCGCGCCGCTCCACAACGCCGTGCCGGTGAGCGCGTTGAGCGCGACGATCTTGTTGTCGAACGCGACGAAGACGATGCCGTTGGCGACGACGGGCGACGTGCCTTCGCCGCCGGTCGAACCCGCGCTGGACTGCCATATGAGCTTGAGGCTGCTGACGCCCGCGCCGTTGGTCTGCAGACGATAGGCCTCGACGACGTTGGAGAATCCCAGGAAGATCCACGCATTGTTCGAGGCATCCGTCCACACCGCCGGAGTCGAGAAGAGCCCGCCCGGCAGATCGATCAGTTGCAACTCGTTCCCCACGCCGGGAAGCGCGGCCCGGTTCACGAGCTTCAGCACCGCGTCTTTCCCGCCCTGAACGAGCATCCAGGGCGTCTGGCTGGATGTCTGCTGCGGCAGCATCACCGGCGACGTGCTGCCGAGATCCACGTCGCCTTGTTCCAGTTGGTCGTAGTTGGCCGGCGTGTAGCTGCCGAGCAGCGACGAGAGGTCCTCGGAGAGCGAGACCACGGAGTCGCCGTAGTTGTGGCCACCCTTGTTGGCGCTGAAATCGCCATTTCCGGTCGCCGCGTAAATCCTTCCGTTCATAGACGGGTCGGGATCGACGACGGCGCCGCCGCGCGCCCAGATTCCGGAGCGCTGCTGCGGACACGAGTTCGGCCCGGGCAGCCGGCGCTTGAGGCTGCACAGCGAGTTGAACACGGTCGTCGCGCCGTCGCTCAAACGAACGGCGACGACGTGACCGTCGTAGGGCGGAGCGTCACCGAGATAGCCGGACGTCACCGCGTAGAGGTAGCCGTTGGCCACGTTGAGCGGCGACGCGTCTTTTTCCGTGTTGGGCATGCGCGTGATGCGCGCCGGAAGTCCCGGCGCGTGCTCCTCGCGCCCCGTGGCTGCCGACAGCTTGTGAACCTTGCCGTCCACGCCCGGCGCGTAGATCGACCTGCCTGCCGGATCGGCCGCCGGCGTGGAATCGGTGATCTGCGTGCCGTGCGTCGCAAAGCGCCAGATGATCCGCCCCGACGCGGCCTCGATGGCATGCGTGACGCCGTCTTTCGTCGTTTGGTAGAGCATCGAATGATAGGCGCGCCCGATCCTGACGCGCTGGAGCAGGATCGGCGTGGAATCCGCGACGGTGCCGAGCGAGATCTGCCAGCGCTCGTGCAGGCGATGCACGTTCCCAACGGTAATCGTGCGCTCGACGGAGTTGAACCCGCTGCGCGCGGGATCGAATCCGAAGACCGGCCAGTTCGCAGCCGAGGCCCGCGACGCGGCCGCGACAAAACTCAAAATAACCAGGAGGCCGGCGGGTCGCCTCACCATGCCTCCTGGTTGGCGGCGCCTACGTTAGGCGCCTGCCGAAGGGTTTACAGGGTGTTGTTGATTCGGAGAGTCGCCCAGCCCGCTTTCTGGTTGTTGTTGAAGTAGTTGAAACGCGCCTTGCAGCGGCCAGTCGTCGGCCCCGCCGTTACGATCCAGGCGTTGCCGGATCCCTGTGCGATCGTTGCAATGCCCGGAAGCGCCACCGCAAGTGTCGGACTCGCGCAGCATGCCTTTGGCGCCGTGCGGCGTCCGAACGTAGACGGTGTCGGGGCCCGGGTTCCCGGCGTTGAATTGGATTCTGCACGGCGCGACGCGCACGCCGCCATTATTCAGGCAGGCGTCCGGTTCGACGGCCGAAGCGTGGGTCGTGACGGCGGAGCTGATTTGTGTCGTTCCCTGCGGATTGAGTGAGGATTGCGAGCCGCCGCATGCTGCAAGCATGCCGGCCGCCGCGATGATGCTGAGAATACCCAACAGAGGGCGCGCGGAAGGGCACCGAGATGTAAGCACTTTCGTGTTCTTCCTTTCGTCCTGAGTGTGAAGGTCATATGATAGCGGGGGAAAAAACGAATCGCAAGATACGGTAGCAGGGTATGACAAACTGTGTGAGTACTTGGTACAAAAGTACCATCCCCGCGTTCGCGGTTGCCGCGACTGTCTTTTGCGGGTGCGCGGGCCGATCGGCGCTCGACGACGGCCGCGCGATCTTCCAGACGGGCAAAGACGCGGATGGTGTACAAATCACCGCGGCGACACCGCCGCTGCGGCCCTATTGCGCCGCATGCCACGGCGCAAACGGCGCCGGCGGTGTGCACCTTCCGGACGGCGCAATCAGCGCAGACTTGCGGCACAAGGCGCTCGTCACGGAACAGCGTCATCCCTACACGCTGGCGCTGCTCGAGCGCGCGATCTCGACGGGGATCGACAACGAAGGCAAGCCGCTCGATCCCGTCATGCCTCGATGGCGGTTAAGCGCACGCGACCTACACGATGTCGCGTCGTACGTGCTTATGCAGTTGAAGTGATGGTGCCCGACCGCAGCGAGCCGAATCCCGCGCCTCCCGTCCAGGAAGTGGTCGTGGACGTCCCGGGCTGGCAGCAGGTGCGTCCGCGCATTCCGGATACGCAGCAGCGCCGCACCCTGGAGAAGCGCCGCAGCGTTCGCCAGATCGTGTTCGGCGTGCAGGACGGCATCTTGACGACGCTCGGCATCATCACCGGCGTGGGCGTGGCCGAGGGCGACCGTTCCGCTGTGTTCATCAGCGGCTTCTTGGCGTTGCTCGCGGGCGCGCTTTCGATGGGCGTCGGCGAATATCTCGGCCGCAAGGCCGAGCGCGAGGTCGTGCAGGCCACGATCGATATGGAGAAGCGCGAGATGGCCGCGGACCCGCAGGGCGAGTTTACCGAGCTGGTTGCCTACTACAAGCTCAAGGGCTTCAGCGCTCAAGAGGCCGAGATGATCGTCAGGCGGCTCACGCAGATGCCGGAGATCTACCTGTACGAGATGGTGCGCGACGAGTTCGGCATCGATCCGCGCGAAGCCGAAAATGCCGGCCTGCGCGCCCCTCTCGCAATGGGGTTCTCGTTCGGCGGCGGCTCGGTCATTCCGATCCTAGCCTTCATGCTGCCGCTGTCGATGTTGAACGCGACGTTGATGTCGCTGCTGTTCGCGCTCGTCGGCCTGTTCGGCGTCGGCTACTACGCGGGGACCTTGAGTGAGCGGAACCCGATCGGCAAGGGACTCGAAGTCGTGCTATACGGCTGCGGCGTGTTCGCGATCTCGTATCTGGCGGGACACTTCATCCCGCCGCTCTTCGGCCACGCGCCGGTCTCGGTCGGCGGCTGACGCTGGTTACGCTGGCGCACGCGCTCGCCGCCGGCATCTTTCAAGCGGCGGCGTTCTTCTGGGACAGCCTGTTCGGATTGATCTTCGGCTTTCTTGTTTCGGCGATCGCGCAGGTCAAGCTCACGCCCGCGACGATGCACCGCTATCTCGGTCCCGGCCTGCGCGGGCTGCTGTACGGAACGGGCTTCGGCATCATCTCGTCGGCCTGCTCGTACGGCGCCGCGGCGGCGGCGCGCGGCTTCTATCGCAACGGCGCCGACGCGCGTGCGGTGTTCGCGTTTTTGATCTCGTCCACTAATATGAACCTGGCCATCGTCATTCTCTTTTGGTCGCTCCTGGGGTGGCGATTCGCCTTTGCGGAGTTCTTCGGCGGCGTCATCATCATCACCGTCGTCACAGTCGGGCTCTCGCTGTTGTTTCGTGCCGGCCGCCTCGAGCAACTCCAGCGCGCGTACCTGAGGCCTGCCGGTGAGAGTGTGGAAGGGCACTGCGAGCATCACCATTCGCCCGAGCACGCCGGTAATCGGTGGGCGGACGTCGCGTCGACCGCGCTCGCCGACGTTCGCATGCTGCGCACCGAGCTGATCGTCGGCTATCTGATCGCGGGCTTCGCCGCGGCACTGATACCGCCGGGCTGGCTCGCGGGAGCGCTGCACGCCGTCGGCTCGGTTCCACTGATCGGCTACGTTCTGCTGCTGATCGTGGGACTGCTCATCGCGGTGGCGACGTTCGTTTGTTCGATGGGAAACGTCCCGATCGCGCGGTATCTCGCGAACGCGGGGATACCGCTCGGCGCGAACACGACCTTTATCTACGGCGATCTGCTGATTCTGCCGCTGATCGCGATCTACCGAAAATCGTTCCCCGCCGGTCTCGCTGGGGCGTTCGTCGGGCTCTTCGCGCTGGGCGCGATGCTCGCCGGGGCCGTGATGGAACGGGTCGTCGGCGCGAGCGGCGGCGGCATGACTATGGGTTCGATGGCAGTCAACGACCGGTTCACGCTGATCTCGAACGTCCTCGCGCTCGCGGCAGTAGCGGCGCTGGCTATCGCCGCGCGGTTGCGGCGCCGCGCGACGAGCAGTTAACGGGCGGGCGTCCGCCGAAACCAAACGGCCGGAGGTCAGGCAAGTGAGATCGACTGCACTCATCATTACGGCGCTGGTCATGCTCAGCGCCCAGGCCCCGGCGCCGCAACCGACACACCATCTCGTCTACGAATTCGGCTTCAACACGAAGGTTGCGAGCTCCGGAAACGGCACCGGGACAACCACCATCGACATGACGCCTGCGAACGACGGCGGCGTCATGATTAGCGGGACCGATTATTGGTGGAACACCGCGCGCGCCCGGGCGACGAACACCTGCGAGGTGTATCCGGGCGGCGGCGTCACCTGCCAGAAGCCCGCGTACGCAATTTCAGCCATACAGTTCACGCTCTTTCCGCTGCTCGCCCGAAACTATTTCCACCCGTTGTCTACCGGCGGCGGACACGCCAACTGGTCGCGCACGTATGACGTCAAGGCCGCGATACTGCCGGGAGCCTCCGGCGTCTTGAGCCAGCTCACGAGCTTTAAGTGCGTCTACACGCTGCAGGGACAGGGCAAGATCGCCAACGGCGGCGGCGCGATCTTGGTCGAAGCGACCGGCAAGCTGACGCAGCAAGGCGGACGCTATCTGATGGCGTCTTCGAAACAGAGGATCGCCTATGACCCGGTGGCCGGTATCCCCACGGTCGTCAGCGATGTCCGCACGCATCTGCCGATGCGCAGCGTCTACAGCAACGACTTGGTGGAGTTGAAGCTCAAGAGCGCACACTAAAAGTCGTACTCGAGTTGCGCACGGTTGTACTTGAATAGCGGCAGCCCGCCCAGGGTTTGCGTGTTCGACTGCGTGCGCTGCGCGTAGCGGTAGCGCACCACGAATCCACGATAGCGTCCCTGGCCGACCGGGCTGAAGTGGTAGCGGCCGTCGAGCACCCAGACATTCGTGCTCTGGGGGGCTAGCGCGTTGCCGTAGTCGTACCAGGCGTCGGTCGCGATGAAGACCCACCGCTTGTCGTCGGAGGTAAACGTCAGCGCGACCTTCCACGACGTCCCCGGCGCGCGCCGGTCGGCCATGCCTTGCGTGACGCTGGTCGTGAAGAGCGGGTCGGTCGAGTAGCTATCCGTGTACGGACTGGTCCAGCCGCCGTAATAGATCTGCGTCGTGCCGTTGGGATTCACGACGCATTGCGCGGCATTCATGGGAAGGAAATATGCGAGCGTCGCCGCCTTCGTCGCGATCTGATACGAGCCGTTGCACGTGACATTCTTGGGTAGGAAGACCGTGTCGGTGCGCCATGGGATCGAATCGTAACCCGCGGTGATGCGAAAATTCTTGGTGACGTCGGCTCCGATCTGCACGCCGGCGTCTTGGCTCGCGATCTTCCCGAGATACGAGCGGCCCGCGTTGCTCTCGAAGCCGCCCTGCAGCGCGATGAACGGCGCCCAGCGCAGCTTCTGGAACGTGTAATCTCCGTCGAACCACCAGATGTTGACGAGGTCGCTGATGCCGTAGAAGAAGCCGGCGGCCGAAAAGCCCGTGGCCGGATCGGCGTAAGCCGCCTTGCCGAAGGCGAACCCGTTCGTCTTCACGCCTTGGCCTCCGGGGATATTGATGTTGCTCGGAAGTCCCCTGGCCCCGGCGGGATAACTCGTGAGCAGTGTCTGCTGGCTGAAGTCGGAGCTCGTACGGTTCTCGAACGCGAGCATGTCGGCCGCCTCGAACGTCCAGTGCGCGATGCCCGAGTACGCCAGATCGCCCCCCGAAAACGCGGCGGGCTTGAGCCGCGAATCCGACGGATTCGCCCACGGAGAGCGGAAGAGCTGGCTGCCGAGCGTCCCGGCGAACCCGTAGGCTTTATAAGCGACGTACGCTTCGTCGAATGTGCTCAGCGTGAAGCCGGGCAGCGTGTCATCGGAGTTGGTCTGCGGCGGATTCCGCGTTACGCAGACTGCGCCCTTGGCGTGGTTGGCCGCGACGACGCACGGACCGTCCATCGGATTGGCGTAGAAGTACGACGCGCCGGCGCTCCACTGGGCGCCCGGAAAGCCATAATCGGCGTCGATCGAGATGCCCGTGTTCCACGCGGCCTCGTTGACCCCGTTCGAGCTGTATTTCGCGCCCGGCGTATAATCGAATTGCGCGCCGGGATTATTCGACGCGTTCTGACGCGTGAAAAAGAAGGAACGCATGTAACCCTGATAGGTTAGCGCTTTCGGCGCGGGCGAGGGCGTCGCGCTCGCCTCGGGAACGGTGCTCTCCTCGTCGCTCTCCGGCGCTGTCTGAGCGGCCGCCGGCAGTGCGCATGCGACGAACAGCGCGAGCGCGACCGCCGCGGCGACCGTCGCTTTCAACGCAGGTGGGCGAGCGCTTCGCGCAGCGGCGCGCTCGGTATCTGCACGAGGCCCTGGAACGGCGTATACATCTCGAGCATGACGAAGATCGCGCCCGACACCGCGAGGCTGCAGAGCGCGAGGGCTACGACGACGGTGGGATTCGGCGGCGAGAAGAGACCGAAGCCGACGAACGTGATCGTGAACCAGAAGATCAGCAGCACGAGCAGCGGCATCGAGAGCGACGATCCGGTTTGCTCGTACATCAGCCACCGGATCTGGCCCAGGGTCAGCGACAGCCCGACGGCCTCCGATTTGAGCGAGCGCTGCGCGTCGTTCGTTGGCGCAAGGTCTTCGATTTGGTCGAGGATCGTCTCCGCGCCCTCTGCCGATGGATCCAACTCGGGAATGCCCGCGCGTTGTTGCGGCCAGATGCGATACAGCGTTCGCTCGACGGCGACCCGCAGCGTGGCGCGCGGAGGATTGGCCTCGGGCCCATAGTGTTTCAATATTCGATCGAGCACGACGATCTTGGACGAGACGTCCACCAACTCGCTGCGCTGTGCGTTATAGGCACTCGTCGCGGAGGCGACGAGCAGGCCCAAGACCAGGCCGGCCATCGTGCCGACGATGGCGAGGCCCAATTCGAGCGGCTTCGCCGAATCGCCGCTCAAGTGGTGATGCGGTAACGCGCTGCGAAGGCGCATGCCGAGCAGCGCGCCGCCGAAGAGGCATGCGAACGCGAGCAGGCCGATCCCGAGAACGTTCATTTTAGGCGCGCAGGCGGCGAGCCGTTACGGGTTTTGCGATACGATGGTGAGCGTCTGCGAGTTGACGCTATAGTTGCCGGCGGACACGAGATTGTTCGGGTACGCGCAGATCATGCTGTTGTTCGGTCCGTAGATGACGACGAGATTCGGCGGGCCGCACGCCGTCTGCGTGAGGTGATAGCTGGCGAGGAGTTTCGCGCCGGGACTGCTCGGCGCGACCTGATACGAGGCTACCGCCGCCGCCGTGGCTCCGACCGCGAACGCGCCCCAGAACCCGCCGCCCCAGTAGGCGGGCGCGCCGTACCATGCGTAGCCGCCGTTCCAGCCCCATGCTGGATAACCGCGATACACCGGGTTGGTCACGACGGCGCCGTGATAGACCGTCCCGGAGTTGGCGTAGGTGCTCGCGTGATACGTCTGTCCCCAAGCGTTCGTTGCGGTGGTTGAGCCGCTGTACGTGTGATTGTACGCGTTGCCGCCGCCGTAGTGGCTGTACGAGCCGTTGGGACCGCTGCCCGTGCTCCCGTGGTAGTAGCTGCCGTTGCTATTCGCGCCGCCGGAGGTCGTACGATTATAGTTTCCGTTAGTCGCGGTCGTCGTTCGGTTGTAACCGTTGCCGGTGTTGTTGACCGTCGTCGAGCGGTTCGTCCCGTACGGCCCCGTGCTCGAATGGCTGGCGCTTTGCGGCGCTCGTGCCGGCGCGCTCTCGCTGTGCATGTCGAATCCGCCGGCCGGCCGCGAGTAGCCGCCGCGGCCGCCGGCTGCGGCGCTGAGCGGAACGAAGGCCAGGAGCAGCGCGATGACCGCCGTGCGTTGAACTTTCATTTTTGCACCTCGTCGACGACGCCGGTGAGCGTCACGTACGTTCCCTTTTTCGTGCGAACGGCGAGCAGCACGCCACGCGGCGGAAGTTGCGTTGACGAATGGCTCAGCGGCTGGCGGGTCTTGCTGGGATTCAGCCACACGGTTCCGGACTGCAACGCGATATGTGTTTTACGACCGTATTGCAGGAGCGTCGCGTCGTAGGGCAGGCACTCGAGGAGCTCGCCGACCTTCGTGCACGCCGCGTCGCCCAGAACGATCGTTCCCTGCCCGTCGGCCGACGTGATCGCCATGCTCCCGTTCTTGATGCTGATCCGAACGTTCGTATAGGTTTTCTGCGATCCGTCGCGCTGCACGACGCGAGCGGTTCCCGTGGCTCCGGCCGGCCCAAATGACGCGGCAACGGCGGGCGCCACGGCGAGAGCGGTTAAAAGAACGCGACCCAGGAGCGTCTTCATGGTGTTCATAGTGTACGCCCGGCAATCGTCCCGGCAGTATCCCAAAAACGCAAGTCCTGCCGTTTTGGGATAGAGCGCCGGGCAGGGAGTTGCTATCATGGTGCGATGGCAGAGGCAGCAACGGCCGCGAAACCAAAAGCCGTCTCGACGCTCGAAATCTTCGGCGTGTTTCTCCAGATCGGCGCCACGAGCTTCGGCGGCGGCGTGGTCGCGTATCTGCGCAGCGCGCTGGTCAGGAAGAAGCGCTGGCTCGACGACACGGAGTTTCTCGAGCTGATGTCGTTGAGCAACACGCTTCCAGGACTCAACGCCACCAACATGGCGATTCTCGCCGGCGATCGTCTCCGCGGCACGTTCGGCGCCGTCGCGGCGATGACCGGAATGTGCCTCCCGGCATTGATCTTGATGACCGCCGCGGGCATCGCGTACGGGGCGAACGGCAATCGTCCGATTGTGACGGCGGCGTTGCACGGCGTCGCGGCTGCCGCGACCGGGCTGATCGCGGCCACGTGGTTTCAGATCGGAAAGAAGACCGTCAAGGGGTTCTGGGACGCATTCTTCATTCTCGCCGCGGTCCTGGGAATCAATCACTTCAAGCTGTCGGTGCCGGTCGTGCTGCTCTCGGTCGGCGCGCTCGCGATCTTCGCGTATCGCCCGGTCAAGAAAACCGATCGCCCGCACGAGGACACACACGCGTGGATCAGATCCCTGCAATAGCGCGCGTCTTCGGCTACCTCTCGCTGCTGACGATCGGCGGCGGCATGGCGGCGTTTCCGGAGATGAAGGTCCTCGTGGTGAGCGTGCACCACTGGCTGACTGACGCGCAGCTCATCCACGTCTATAGCGTCGGGCAGATGTCACCCGGGCCGAACATGATGATGGTGGCGACGATCGGCGAACGGGTTGCCGGGATCCCGGGCGCGCTGGTCGCCGCGTTCGCGTTCTTCGTGCCGACCGGAATCCTGACGTTCGTCGTCGGGCGCGCTTGGAACCGGCTCGCGGCATGGCCGTGGCGCGCCTCGATTCAGCGCGGGCTCGCTCCGGTCGCGATCGGCCTCGCCGTGGCGGGCCTGATCACGTTCGGCAGAGGGGCCGTGACGGGCTGGATCACCGTGCTCGTCGGGCTGGCCGTTTTCTACGCGTCGCTGCGCACGCGCGTCAATCCGGCGCTGCTCATCTTGGGCGGAGCGGCGGTCGGCGCCATCGCGCTGCGTTAGATTTAATATGCCGACCGCCACCGAGTTTGCGCTGCGCGTCCTGGTTGGGGGCCTGCTCGGCGCGTTCATCGGATTCGAGCGCCAGTGGCGTCAACGCGGCGCCGGAGTACACACCAGCGCGCTCGTCGCGATCGGGGCCGCGCTCTTCACGCTGCTGGGGCCGGTCATCGGCTCCGACAGTGAGACCCGCATCCTGGCCAACATCGTGACGGGCGTCGGGTTTCTCGCGGGCGGCGTGATCCTGCGCCAGGGCGCCAGCATCACCGGCCTCAACACTGCCGCGACGATCTGGGCGACCGCCGCCGTCGGGGCGCTCGCCGGCGTGGGGCAGTTCGCTCATGCGTTCATTGGCGCGGCCGCGATCGTTGGCTACAATCTCGCGCTGCAGACGGTCGTCGAGAGGATCGACTCGCGGGCCGCCATGTACCAAGAACGGCACGGCGAGAAGACGTACCGGATCCACGCCGCGTGCGACGACGCCGCGGTCGACGACGTTCGCGCCGCCGTCATCGACGTCGTCAAGGCGAACGACCTGATCTTGCATAGCATCTCGACCGATTCGACGGAGCAAGGGCAGGAAGTGCGTGTGGAGCTGAGGCTGCCCCACCGCGACGATTCGGTCGTCGAGCGTTTCTCGAGCGGCCTTGCGCAGCGCGCGGACGTGCGGAACGTCAGATGGAGGATGTTGGACTCGTGAACCCCTCAAAGATCGTGGCGATGGTGCTGCTCGTGTCTCTGATGTTGCACACCGGGCTGGAGGTCAACCTCGTCCACCTGAAGACCGTTCTGCGAGATTACGGGCTGCTGGGGCGAGCGTTTCTGGCGAACTTCATCATCGTCCCGCTGTTAGGCGTGCTGTTCGTGCGCGTCGTGTTTCACTTGAGCGAGCCGATCGCCACGGGAGTCTTGCTGATGGCGATCTGCCCGGGCGTCCCGTTCGTCGTGTTGTCGGGAGGCCGAAAGAAGGGCGGAAGCCTCGGACTCGCAGTCAGCCTAGCTTTCTTGCTGCCGGCGCTGTCGATCGTCACGGTGCCGATCACGGCGAGCCTCGTGCTCCCCGGGAGCCTAATTTCCGCGAACAGCATCGTCCTTTCGCTAGTCGTGTTTCAGCTCGTGCCGCTGCTGCTCGGCATGCTCGTCAGCGCGCGCGCGCCGCAAGTCGCGGCGCGCCTGCAACGGCCGCTCCTTATCATCGTACTCGTCGTCATCATCGCATTGCTGGTGGTGCTCGGCGGACCGATCGCCCGGGCCATCGGCACGGTGTACGGATCGCTGGGAATGGTCGCGACGGCGTGCATCGTCCTGCTGTCTCTGCTTACCGGCTGGGTTCTCGGCGGACGCGAGCGCGCGTACCGGCGCACGCTGAGCGTGGGGACGGCGCTCCGCAACGTCGGCCTCGCCGCGCTGCTCGCGACGAGCGTCTTCGGCCGAGGCGAGGTCGCGGCAGCGGTCATGACCTACTTGATCATCCAGATCGTGCTGGCGACGCTGCTCGGCGTGTTCTACACGCGCACGACTTCTAACTCATAAGAAGAGCGCGGTCACGTAGCCGCGCTCTAGTTTCCTTGGTCGCCGTAGATCAGCGCGGTCTTCGTGGTCCCCGCGGTGATCCAGTCTTTCAACGGAAGCTGGACGTCCTTGAAGAACTGGTCCGCGACTTTGTCGGCCTCCTTGCCCTTCTCGTCGTCGACCGGATGATACGACCAGCCGAACTCGGCGATCAGCGGTTCGAACCTGTCCGGAATCGGGCGTGCCCAAAGGGCCAGCGTTGTGGTAGCCGTCGTGTGATGCCCGAAGAAGAGGTTGCCGAGCTTAGCCTCGATCTCGAAGACCTTCGCGCCGTTGACGATCGTCATCGTCTGGTCGAAGTTGATGTTCAACGTCTTCAAGTGAGGAAACGCCTCGGCTAGCTTGTGCAGCGGCAACTCGACGTCGAGCTCCGGCGACTCGAGAATGCAGTTGTTCGAGTAGATGCTCGTGATCGTGCCGGGCGATTCACCGCGGAGGATCTCTTCCTTGAATTTCTTCTTCTGTTGTTGCGGGAAGGTCGACGTGCTGTCGAACGACTCGGCGCGGTCGCGATCGCCGTGACGCACCTTGAACGTCACCTCCCAGCTCTCGTCGGGCCACAGCGCCTGGCGTAGCTGACGAATGCGAAAGATCAAGCGATTCTTTCGCAGCGTCTGATCCGCGGTGTCGTAAAACTGCACGATCCGGAGCTGCGCGTCGATCGGATCGAACGGCTCGTACCGGACGTGAAGCTTGCCGGCGACCTCTTCGAGCAATTTGTTGAATGCGAGCAGCGATTGCCGCGTCGGGAAGCGCTCGGCTTTCAACAACAGTTTGAACTCGCGATGCGTGATACCCGTCGCGACCGGGGATTCCGAGCCGGCCATAGTTATCTTCTCCTTGCCGCGCAAGTGTACCGCGCGGGCGGTAGAGCCCTCTATCCCAAAAATGCAGGCTTGCGCGGGCCGCCTCCGCCCCGTAAGATACCGATGGATGATCGAGACGGCGCGCGAGGGCATGGTTCGGATCGAGGGCGGCACGTTTCGCATGGGCTCCGACCGGTTCTATCCGGAGGAGGCGCCGGTGCGCGACGTCTCCGTGGACGGCTTCTGGATCGATGCCTACGCGGTCACGCAACGCGCAATTTTCGAAGTTCGTCCGCACGACCGGTTACGTCACGGTCGCCGAGAGGCCGTTGAATCCGGCGGATTATCCGGGAGCGCTGCCCGAGAATCTGGTTCCAGGCGCGCTGGTGTTCCACATGACCGCGGGCCCGGTCGATCTGCGGGATTTCTCGCAGTGGTGGTCGTGGGCGCCGGGCGCGAGCTGGAAGCAACCGGAAGGCCCCGGCAGCTCGATCGATTCGCGCCCCGATCACCCAGTCGTGCACGTGGCGTACGAAGACGTCGAAGCGTACGCGCGTTGGGCGGGGAAACGCCTGCCGACCGAGGCCGAGTGGGAGTACGCGGCGCGCGGCGGGCTCGACGGCAAAGACTTCGTATGGGGCGACGAGATGGAGCCCGGGGGAAAGCCCGCGGCGAACACGTGGCAGGGCGAATTCCCGTACAAGAGCTCGGCGCGTCACGGGCCGCGCACGATGCCGGTCGGCAGTTTCGCGCCCAATGGTTACGGTCTCTACGACATGGCGGGCAACGTGTGGGAATGGACGAGCGACTGGTACGTCAGCGATCGCACGGCGACGGAATCACCGTGCTGCGCGGGCGACGCGCGTGACCGCAGCTACGACCCCTGTCAGCCGCAGGTCCGGATCCCGCGCAAGGTGCTCAAGGGCGGCTCGTTCCTGTGTTCGCCGAGCTATTGTCTGCGCTTCCGGCCGGCCGCGCGTTCGCCGCAGATGATCGAGACCGGAATGTCGCACCTCGGCTTTCGCTGCGTCCGGGATTAGCTGCCATCACTCGGCAGACCGTCGACCGCTTCGTCGACGTCGCGTCGGTCGCGTTGATCTCCATCGCGGCCGTGCTGTCGGCGATCTGCGGCTATCAGTCCGGACGCTGGAGCGGTCACCAGGCGATGTACTACAACGTCGCCAACGCCGATCGCATTCGGTCGGCCGAGGAAGCGGATCGAGCCAACATCCTGACCGCCATCGACGTCGCGCTGTTCCTGCAGTACATCGATGCCGTCGACGCCGGCAACGCGCCGAAGGCGCAGTTCATTTACCAGCGCCTGCGGCCGGAGATGAAGAAGGCGATGGCCGCGTGGCTCGCCACGAAACCCCGTACCAATCCGAAAGCGCCGTCGTCTCCCTTCGTGATGCCGCGAATACTCGTTGGCGACTAAGGCCGATGCCCAGCGCTTGGAGGCCACCGCCGGCGCGAGCTTCAGCCAGGCGCAAGAGGCGAACCGGCATGCCGACAATTTTCTGCTTCTGACAGTGATCTTCGCGGCCGTGTCGTTCTTAGGCGGAATCAGCACGAAAATGGTCTACCCGCGGCACGCGATCCTGGTCGGTCTGGGCGTCATCGGGCTCGCCTACGGCGTCGTCCGGCTCGTGGAGCTCCCCTTCTTATGAGGCGTGCAATTCCCGGATAGACGGTCTCGAAGGCCGGTGGTACCCTAACAATTCATGACGCCGCTGATCCTCTCGAAGTTCGGCTTTAGCACCCTTACGCTGGTCGATTATATCTCGCTGATCGCGGCGACGACCAACGCCTTCAACGGCGCCCTTCTCGCGCGCCGGCCCGACCACTACAAACACTTCACCGTCGCCGGAATCATCATCTTGGCCTACGCGGGCGGGATCGGCGGCGGCATCGTGCGCGACGTCCTCGTCAACAGGATTCCCTCGCCGCTGATCAACCCGTGGTACCTGTTCTTGTGTACCGCGGCGGCGGCTCTGGCGCTCCTCATCGACTTCAACACCGAGCAGCGCTTCAAGGACGGGCTCTTCCAGTTCATGACCGCGTTCTCGCTGCCGTGGTACGCGATCGTCGGGGCGCAAGCGGCGCTCTCCGTCCATCTCGGGTACGCGGCCGCGGTGCTTATCGGCATCATCGCGACGACGGCCGGGCGCTGGATCATCGACGTCGCCTGCAACGTGATTCCCAAGCAGCTGGTTCGCGGCGAGTTCTTCGTGACGGCGGCGGCCTTGACCGGCATCGCCTACGTCGTGTGCAACGCCGCACTGGGGTGGTCGGTAGCAGTCTCGACGTTAATAGCGTTCGTGGTCGGTTTCGGCTTCCGCCTGGCGTCTCAGGCGCTGGGCTGGGAGGAGTGGGAGCCGTGGGAGCCCGCTCCGCTCGAGGGGGGCGAACGTGAGCGAAAGACGCTCGGCGAGGGTCTGCGGACAGAACTGTCTCACCGTGGTTCGGACAAGCACTAAGGCTTTTAGGAGGTTCACGTGGCGAGCTCCAACGACAATCGCGACAAAAAACAGCGCGAGATCCTGCCGATTCCGGACAAGGCCTACGCCGGATTTATCGCGTACGACGCCAAGGATCCCGACTCCAAGTTTTCGCCGATCGAGCCGTTGCGGCCGCCGGAAGCGGCGCCAAACGTCCTCATCGTCCTGATCGACGACGTGGGCTTCGGCGCGTCGAGCGCCTTCGGCGGCCCGTGCCAGTCGCCCACGGCCGAGCGGCTTGCGAAAGACGGCCTGCGCTACACGCGCTTCCACACGACGGCCCTGTGCTCTCCGACGCGCGCGGCGCTTCTGAGCGGACGAAATCATCACACGGTCGGCATGGGCGGCATCACCGAGATCGCGACGTCGGCGCCGGGCTACAACTCGATGCGGCCAAACTCGATGGCGCCGCTGCCCGAGATTCTCCGGCTCAACGGTTACTCGACGGCGCAGTTCGGCAAATGCCACGAGGTGCCGGTCTGGGAAGCCAGCCCCGTCGGACCGTTCGATCGCTGGCCGACCGGCTCGGGGTTCGAATACTTCTACGGCTTCGTCGCGGGCGAGACGAATCAGTGGTATCCGGCGATTCACGAAGGCACCAAAGCTCGTCGAACCGCCGAAGACGCCCGAAGAAGGCTATCACTTCATGGAGGACATGACCGACCGCGCGATCGCGTGGGTGCGGCAGCAGCGGCTGCTCGCCGGCGACAAGCCGTTCTTCATGTACTTCGCGCCCGGCGCGACGCACGCGCCGCATCACGTGCCGAAGGAATGGGCCGACAAATATAAGGGCAAGTTCGATCAAGGCTGGGATAAGCTGCGCGAAGAGACGTTCGCGCGCCAGAAGAAGCTCGGCGTGATTCCGCAGGATTGCGAGCTGACGAAGCGGCCCGAACGAGATTCCCGCCTGGGATTCCCAGACGCCGGAATTCCAGCGCGTGCTCGCCCGCGAGATGGAGGTCTACGCGGGCTTCTTCGAGTTCGCCGATCACCACATCGGCCGGCTGATCGACGCGCTCGATCAGATCAAGGCGCTCGACAATACGCTGATCTACTACATCATCGGCGACAACGGAGCTTCGGCGGAAGGCACGCCCCAAGGCACTTACAACGAATGCATCCCATTCAACGGCATGAACGCGCTCGAAACCGCGGAGTTTCTCACCGCGCGCATGGACAAGCTCGGCGGCCCCGAGTCGTACAACCACTACGCGGTCGGCTGGGCGCACGCCATGGACACGCCCTACCAGTGGACGAAGCAAGTCGCCTCGCACTGGGGCGGCACGCGCAACGGCACGATCGTGCGCTGGCCGAAGGGCATCAAGGCGAAGGGCGAGGTACGTCATCAATTTCATCACGTAATCGACGTGGCGCCGACAATCCTCGAGGCCGCGCAGCTGCCCGAGCCCGTACATGGTCAACAGCGTCGGGCAGGTTCCGATGCAGGGCGTCAGCATGGCCTACAGCTTCGACGACGCCAAGGCCGCCGAGCGTCACGAAACACAGTACTTCGAAATGTTCGGCAATCGCGGCATCTATCACAAGGGCTGGACGGCGGTAACGCGCCATCGCACGCCCTGGCTCATGACGGAGCAGCGCCGCCGCTTCGACGACGACGTCTGGGAGCTCTACGACACGAATAAGGACTGGTCGCAGGCTCACGATCTCTCAAAGCAGATGCCGGATAAGCTGCACGAGCTTCAGCGTCTTTGGCTCATCGAGGCAACGCGCAACAACGTCTTGCCGATGGACGATCGCGCTGCCGAGCGATTCAATTCCGATGTAGCGGGCCGGCCGGTGTTGGTTCGCGGCACCTCTCAGGTGCTCGCTGAACGGCATGGGCGGGCTCAACGAAAACGGCATCGTCAACGTCAAGAATAAGAGCCACTCGATCACCGCTCAGATCGTCGTTCCCGAAGGGAAACCGGCGAACGGCGTGATCCTCTCCCAAGGAGGAATCGGCGGCGGCTGGATGTTCTACGTCAAGGACGGGACGCTGACGTATCTGTACAACTTCGTTGGGCTTCGCCAAATCGTTGATCACGTCCACGCAGCCGCTGACTGCCGGAACGCACCAGGTCAGGATGGAGTTCGCCTACGACGGCGGCGGCCTCGCCAAAGGCGGCGGCGTTACGCTCTACATCGACGGCAAAGCCGTTGGCAGCGGCCGCGTCGAGCAGACCGTTCCCATGGTGTTCTCGGCCGACGAGACTTCCGACGTCGGCGTCAAGCGCGGCTCGCCGATGACGCCGGACATGCCGCCCCACGAGAGCGAATTCAATGGCGCGGTGCAGGCGGTGGTTATTGAAACGGCGGGAGAAGCGCCGATCATCTGCCTCGACCGCGAACAGGTGCTCAACATGATCATGGCGCGACAGTAGTAGCGTCCAATAATTTGAAGTTGGTTTCTATTCGCGGCCGCCGTTGAGGCGGCCGCCGGGCTCGCGCTCATCGTCGCTCCGTCGCTCGTTGCCTGGCTGTTGATCGGCAGCGATCTCTCCGCGCCGGGCGCCGCCGTCGGCCGCGTCGCTGGCTTCGGCCTTTGCGGACTGGCGCTCTCGCGCTCCGCGCGGGGACTTTTTCTGTACAATCTGCTCGCGGCGATCTTCTTTCTGTACCTGGGAGTGCGCGAAGAGCTGGTCGGCGTATTGCTCTGGCCGGCCTTCGCGCTCCACGGGTGCCTCGCCGCGTTACTCGTCCGACTGCTGATCGGGGACTCGGGCCGTTGAGAAGAAGCTACTTCAGAATATTAACGGCGCGTGCGGCGACAATTGCGAGCGTCGCCAAGGAGATCGTTGCCTCGAGCATCATGGCCATCCGGGCTTTCGTCGTAAGGGGTGACATATCGGTCGGACTGAACGCCGTCGCCGTTGTGAACGAGAGAAACAAATAGTCTAAAAACACGATCCGGCAGGTTTCCACATTTTTCGGGCATGGAAACGAAAAGTTGCCTTCGCTCATCTCATTAAAGAGAACGGCGAAGATGATAATATTGAAGACCCAGATGGCAACCCCGGACGTCAACAGCCGGTGGGCATCGATATTCCCCGGGCTATGCAGCATGAGGGAGATGAGCCTCCACATCGCGGTGAGGTTGGCCACCGCAAGAACGATGGCCGCGACGACCATTACCAATCGTGCCCACTTTCCGTAGGCGATGATCGTAAAGAGTAGCGACAGCACGACAGCCGCCCCCAAAATGGCGCCCAGTGCTATCGTTGCAAACGTCCCACCTATCGTGTATCGGTTCGGTAGCCCGATGAAAAGTGCAAGTGCAACGACCAGCGCAGCGCTTTCACCCCATTCGCGGCGCGATTCGCGCGCGTCGTTGATAATCTTCATGTCAACGTCATGTTGATGATGTCGCGTAATGGTTTTCCTGCTTCGACTGATCGGGGACTCGGGCCGTTGAGAAGACGATCTGATCCCAGCGCCAGAGCTGCTCGAAGAACGCGCGCGCGAAGTCGCGGTCGGCCGTCACGCGGCCCATGTCGCGGATGCGGCGCTCGCCGTCGATTGCTTCGAGCAGCCGCTCTTGCCGCGCGTCGATCGGGAGATAGAGGTCGGTGAACGTGTGGTTGCGATTGATCAGCACGGCTGATGCACCCGCCGGCAGGCGATCGTGCACGACGACGGTGTTCGGCAACCGTATCGGAACGTACTCGAGCCAATCATCGCCGTCGAACGTGACGGCGTGCTTGCGCGCGACGTCCGCGTTCCCGTAGACGACGACGCTATGGCGAACCATCGTACCGCGAAACAGCTCGATGGCCGCATACTGTTCGTCCGGCTCCAGTTCGGCGAGCCGAGCGCCGTGCGGCGACGAGGCGATCGCGCCGCACCATGGCAGATAGGGCGCCTGGCGAATCCAGCGCCCGAACGCGAGATCAGCCCGAGCGAGGAACTCGAACAACTGCGGCACCGAGTACGCGCGGTCTTGCGGATGAAGCAGCGCGTCGGCGAGTCCGGCCTTCGAAGCAAAGTCCGGCGCCTGTCGCAACAGCGGTGCGATCGGATGGTCCGGCGGCACCGCCTTCAGGCTCGCTGCGAGATCGTCGATCTCGGCGTCGGTCCACCCGATGCGCAGGCGCCGGCAATACTCCTGGAGCATGTAAACTCCCGCGCGGCCGTAGGGCGCGTACACCATGACGTGCATCGCTCCGCCGGGCGCGAGCACATCGCGCAGTGCCCGAAGGCCGGCGTCGGAATCCTCTAGATGGTGCAACACGCCAGTGCAGACGACGTGCTCGAAGGTTTCTCCGAGCTCACCGGCTCGCTCGACCGGGAGCTCGTAGAGCTCGAGATTCTCGAGTCTGTGCTTCCGCTTCAGCTGGCGCTCGTATTCAAGGCTCGTCGCGCTGACGTCGATTCCGACCACGCGCGCGTGCGGCCAGCGCACCGCGTAACGTGCCGCCTGAGTCGTGCCGCAGCCTGCAACGAGTATGCTCCGCTCGTCGCGGTGGGTGTCGGCCGGCCAGAAGAGATGCGATTCAGCGCGCCGACGGTGGTCGTCCCAGCGCCGGCGGTAAGCTTCGAGATCGTCGACGGGCGGCGGGTAAGGGTGACTCTCGTAAAAGTCACCCACTCGCGAGTCCGATGTGTTAGCCGTGCGGCGTTTTCACCTGTTCCATTACGGAGTCCAGGTTGAACGACGCCGGTTTCTGCCGCGGCGGGAACTTGACGAAGTCCGCGATCTGCTGGGCCACGACAGCCTGCATCATGTACATTTGAGGTGCGTGGTCGACCATCCAGTCCCAATAGGTATTCGAGTTGAAGTCCGCCCGCTCGAACGGATCGCGCCGCAGGCTCACGATATGCGGCAAGCGCAGCTTCACGAACGGCTCTGCCCATTGATTCATCTGGTTGGCGCGCTGCACCGCCAGATTGAATTTCCAGTCGCCGACGCGCACCGCGATGACGTCGCCGTCGTCGCTGAAGTACATGATCCAGTTTCTCGGGCTTTCCTTCGCCTGGCCGCTGAAGTAGGGGATCATGTTGTAGCCGTCGAGATGGACGTTGAACTTCTTCTCGCCCACCGTGCACCCGTCAAGAAGCTGCTTGGTGACGTCCGGATTGCCGGCCGCGGCGAGCAGCGTCGGAAACATGTCGATGTGCGAGACGATGCCGTTGTAGATCGAACCCGGCTTGATCGTGCCCGGCCAGCGGATGAAGCACGGCACGCGCCACCCGCCCTCCCAGTTAGAGTCCTTCTGCCCGCGGAACGGCGTGTTGGCACCGTCCGGCCAGGTGTCGTTTTCGGGGCCGTTGTCGGTCGAGTACATGACGATCGTGTTGTCGGCGATGCCCAGCTCGTCGATTTTATCGAGAATCATGCCGATCTGCTCGTCGTGGACGACCATCCGGTCGCTGTATGGGTCCTGGCCGCTCTTCCCGAGATTCTTTTCCGCGACGTGCGTCCGGAAGTGCATGGCAGTCGCGTTGTACCAGCAGAAGAAGGGCTGGTTCGCCTTCGCCTGTTTCTCAATCCATGCGAGAGCGCGGGCGGTGATCTCCTCGTCGATCGTTTCCATGCGCTTCTTGGTGAGCGGACCGGTGTCTTCGACCGTCTGCTTTCCCACACGTCCCCAGCGAGGGTCTACGGTAGGGTCGTCGACGTCGGTTGCCTTGCAATCCAGCACGCCCCGCGGGCCGAACATTTCTTTGAACTTCGGGTCCTTCGGGTAGTCGGGCAGTTCGGGCTCTTCCTCCGCGTTGAGGTGATACAGGTTGCCGAAGAACTCATCGAAGCCGTGTACCGTCGGCAGAAACTCGTTGCGGTCGCCGAGGTGGTTCTTCCCGAATTGGCCGGTGGCGTAGCCCAGCGGCTTGAGCATCTCGGCAATCGTCGGGTCTTCCGGCTGCAGGCCGACCGTGGCGCCGGGCATGCCGACCTTCGTCAGGCCTGTCCGGATGGGGTTCTGACCGGCGATGAAACAGGCGCGGCCTGCGGTGCAGCTCTGCTGCGAGTAGTAGTCGGTAAAAAGGCCGCCCTCGTTGGCGACCCGGTCGATGTTGGGGGTTCGATATCCCATCATGCCGTTGCTGAAGCGGCTGATGTTCCAGATGCCGATGTCGTCGCCCCAGAGTATCAGGATATTGGGCTTTTTTGCAGGCATGGCAATATACGCTCCTGTCTCGGTGAGAAGAAGAGTGTAGCGAAAAAGACCCCTTGCTACTATCCGAAAAGTGCACTCGTCCGCGTTGCGCTGCCGATTAACAGCGATTAAGATACCGGCATATGTCGAATCGGCGGTTCGTTCGCGGCCTAGGTCCTGGGCTCGTCTCGGGGGCTTCCGCGAACGATCCCACGACGGTCGGTTCGATCGCCGCGGTCGGCGCCGCGACGGGCTACGGAATGGCTTGGCTGGTCGTCGTATTGCTGCCGATGCTGGCGCTCGTTCAGGCAATCGCGGCCTCCGTCGCGACGATGTCGCAAATGAGCCTGCAGCAGGCGATTGCGCGGACGTTCGGCCGCGGGCCGGCGATTTTAGCAGCCGTTGCGATCGTTGTCGTCAGCCTGTTCACGCTGGTAGCCGACGTTCAGGCCGGTGCGCAAGCACTGAACCTGCTGTCGGGCGTGCCGTTTTACTACTTCGTCGTCCCGCTCGCGGCCGTCGCGTACCGGCTGCTCGCGACGAAATCGTACCTGCGGATCGAGCGCATCCTGGCGTCGCTGACGCTCATTTTCCTGTGCTACGTCGCGAGCGCGATCCTGGCGCGACCCGATTGGGGACTCGTGCTTCGCAGCATCTGCGTGCCTCACTTCGAACTCTCGCCCGTTTTCGCGACCGGGGCGATCGCGCTGCTCGGTACCACTCTGACCAGCTACGTGTACTTCTGGGAATCGATAGAGGTCGCCGAGCGGCGACCGTTGCCGTCGCAGCTGCGCGCCGTCAACACGGATGCGGTCGCGGGAATGCTCGTGGCGGGCTCCAGCTTTCTGTTCATCCTGATCGCGACAGCCGCGACTTCGGGCGCACATCACGTGCCGATTCAGACGGCCGCCGAAGCCGCGACCGCGCTTCGACCCTTGGCGGGCTCGTTGGATCAGATGCTCTTCGGCATCGGACTGCTGGCGTCGGCGGCGATCGCAATTCCGGTCATCGCCGCCACCAACGGCTACGTGATCGCGCAGACGTTCGGCTGGCCCGCTGGATTGGCGCAGAAGCCGGCCGAGGCCAAGGGTTTTTATCGCGTCATCTTTTGGTCGCTCGCGATCGCCGCCGTTTTCGCTCTGTTGCCGATTCCGACGATTTCGCTCCTCTACTGGGTTTCGGTCATCGCGGGGTTGGCGACGCCGATCACGTTGGCGTTTACTTTGCTGGTCGCGCGCGATAGAACTCTGATGCGCGGAAAGCCGATCGGAATAGCACTGGCAGGTGCCGGCTGGCTCGTAACTGCGGTCGTGACGGCGTCGTCGATAGCCTTTATCGTTGCAGTCTCGCTAAGCTGACGGCACTCTAATTCACATTAGCGTTTAGCGCGGTAGGCTATGGTGGAAAGGATCCTCCATGGCCGAACTCTACCAGTGCACGCGTTGCAACTCGCCCTTCATCGCCAAGAACGAAGCGTTGATTGCGCGCCGCGGCGGTTCGTGCCCGGAGTGCGCGAAGATCGAGATTCTCAAGAGTATGGGGCTGCCGCCGGACTTCCTGACGCGATATCCGTACGCCTAGCCGGCCGTAAACGCTACGACTGCGTTCTCTTCCCGATAGCTCGTCCACCATAGCTCGCCGTCGTACGTCAGCGCGCGCGCTTCGGCGTTGATCGGCGCGATCGGTTCGGCCTCGGGCGCGTTCTTGCTCAGGTCGATGCGCGCGAACGTAAGGTTGTCGAACTCCTCGTCGGCAGAAAGCATCCGGCAGTCGCCCGGCGCCCGGAACGCGAAGCCGCCGCAGCGCGTCGGCAGGGCGATCTCGCGCCGGGTTCCCCCGCGGTCGTCGAGCTCGAGGATCCGGTGCTCACCCTGCTGGCACAGGTACAGCGACGCTCCGTCCGAGGCCAGGTGCGATCCCGTGAAATCCGGGCACGGCGTCTTGCTGTTCGCATCGAAGCCGTTTTCCGGCGTAAAACGGAAGAGATAGCGGTCGTCGTCATCGAGCGCGACGACGACGCGGAGCGCGCCGTTCACTGAGGCCAGGCCGAATGGCCTTCCCGGCGCGTCGACCTCTTGCCTCACTGTCCATTGCCGCGCGTCCATCCCGTAGAGCTTGCCGGTGTCCCAGGATCCGATCCACAGCAGCCCGTCGTGAAACGCCAGGGGCTGCGGCCGCCCGCCCGGCGATTGATGGCGTTGAGTTTCCTTTATCGTCTGCATGCGCTGTACGATTCGTCCCTGCGCCCGGCGGTTGCAAATCCGTTTTGCGCCCCGGAGCGTTGAAGGGGCAGTGCCGACTGAGGACTATAGAGAAAGCTGGCGCGGTGGAAGACGCGAGCCGGCTGATAGAGCGCGTGCGCGCCCGTGATGCCGACGCCTTCGAGGCGCTCTACGACGAGTACCATCGGCTCGTCTACGGGCTTGCTCTGCGCGTCCTTGCCGATGCGAGCGCGGCGGAGGACGTCACGCAGGCCGTGTTCCTGAAGATCTGGGACAGCCCGGCGCTCTTCCGAGGCGGGAATTTCGGTGCCTGGATCGCACGCGTCACACGCAATCGCGCACTCGACGTCGTCCGCTCCCGCAGGGTTCGAGACGAGGGGGAGTTCCCCGAGTCGCTGCCGCTGGACGACAATCCCGAAGACACTGCGATAGCCCATCTGGACGGCGCTCGCGTGCGCGATGCCCTGGCGCAGCTGCCGCCCGAGCAGCGCGAGCCGATCGAGCTTGGCTTCTTCGGCGGTGTCACGCATCAGGAGATCGCGCGCCGGATTGGGCTGCCGCTGGGAACCGTGAAGACGCGAATTCGGACCGGACTGCGCCGACTGCGCAACGTCTTGGAAGGAGCGATCACGGTATGAGGTCGCACGACGAGATGCTCGACGCTGTGGCCGTCCATGCGCTCGGCGCGCTTCCGCCGCACGAGGCCTCCGAGGTGATGGCGCATTTGCGCGATTGCGCGGAGTGTCGCGCCGAATACCGGCTGCTGCAGCCTGCGGTGACGGCTGTCGCGTACTCCGCCGAGACGTATGCGGACGCGTCATCCGGCGCCGCCGTCGCGAGCCCGCTACTCAAAGCGCGCATCATGAAGCACGTGCGCGGCGAGGTGCGGCGCCCACGGCCGATCCGTCCGTGGCCCGCGTACGCCGCGGCGGCGGCCTGCCTCGCGCTGGCCATCGTCGCCGGCCTCTTCGATCTCTCGCTGAGCAACCGGCTCAGCCAAGAGCGCGCGCAGGTCGTCGAGCAAAACCAGACGATCGCCGATCTCATGGCGCCCGATTCCCAGCGGCATCCGTTTGCGCACGGCGAGGTGCTGATGCACGGACCGCGGCTTTACATCGCGATGCACGACATGCCCATGCCGCCGCGCGGCAAGGTTTACCAGGCGTGGACGCTGACGAAGGGCGCCAAGACCGTCGCGCCCTCGAAGACATTCATGCCGGCGACGACGGGCATGACGGTCGTGCGGCTCCCGGAGGCGGCCACGACGCTGGCCGCCGTCGCGGTCAGCATCGAGCCCGAGGGCGGCTCGCGACAGCCTACCAGCAAGCCGATCGCCATGATCAGCCTCCAGTAGCAATCCGGAGAAGCGTCTAGACCGTTCCATCCGAGTCTTATCTCTTTACGAGAGCTACGGCTCGGAAAGGAACCTATGAAGAACCTTCGATGGACCGCGCTTGCGGCGGTCGCCCTCGCGATGACGTTCACCGGCATCGCGTTGGCGAAGTTAATGCCCAACATCGTCGATCAGCCGACCCGCTTCAGCGGCTCGTGCTGCGTCTATGCGGGGACTCCGGCCCTGCAGGTCACGCTTTCGATGATCGAGGCCGGCGGCGGCCCGAGCAGCTTCAACACGGCGACGCTGCTGAAGGTGCTCGCGGGCTCGCACTTCGACGCCGAGGTCGCCAAGCTCACGAAGCAGTACGGCAAGGATCAGGTGGCGCAGTTTCTCAAGACGTTCGACTTCGTCGTTGACGACTCGCTGAAGATCGTGACGGCGAAGAAAGTCGCGCTTCCCAGCAAGCCCGACCCGGATCCGAAGAACGGACCCGCGCTCGCGGGCGCCCTGTGGGCCGCGGGACAAACCGGCGAAGCCTACAACGTCGAGGTCATGCTCGATCGCGCGGTCTCGCATCCGATCCACGTGCAAGTAATGCTCGATATCGATAAGAAATACGGGCTGGCGGCGGACGCCCAGTACCACGCGATCCTCACCACCGCTATGAAGGACCTGGCAGCCGCCTATCATCTGAACGCGATGGGCCAAATGCAGAGCATGTAGCGACGGCGCTCGAGCAGGGTGGCGCTGCCGAGCCCAACGAAGCATGCGCGACGATGCATCGAAATCGTCTCGGCGGCGCCACCCTCGCGGTCGCGATCGTCACGGTTGTCGCGATCGCGCCGGTGCCGCAGGCATTAGGAGCTCCCAATGGGCTGGCCTGGGACTCGGTCACCAAGTTCTTGCGGAACGGCGACGCCGCGACGCTGCACCCCGGTTCGTTCGATCAAGACTACGCGCAGGCAGCCGCGGTGGCGCCGCCGCCGGAGGATGCCGGCGGCGGGATGTTCGGCAAGATGAAGCAGGCCATGGCGATGGCGCAACACCTGCAGGCGCTGCTGCGCAATGGGTTCGCGGAGCGATACTATGTTACGGGTTCCAAGGTGCGCGTAGATCAGGTCTCCGAGCAGAAAGCGACGATCCTCGATTGCGCCGCCGGCACGATCGCCACGCTGGATCTGCGCAGCAAAACCTATCGGGTGGAGTCATTGAACGCGTCGCCGGCGCCCAGCTCGAGCGGCGGCGCGGGGGCGCCGCAACCTCGGGCGACCGACGACGTGACCAGCATCGCCATTACGATCGCCAACACCGCTCTGGGCGCGCGCAACGTCGGCGGCCAGCCGACCAGTGGATTCAGCTCGGAGATGAGCTTCAAGGAGACGTACGCATCGGGAAAATCGCAGTCGTACAACGGCGATCTCGTCGGGTATTACAGCACGTACGCGAACCCGTCGACCGCGTGCGAGCGTCCAAGTTCGGCGGGTCCGGGGAGGCAGTCGCCTCCGGATGCCGCGCAGACCATGACGGCGATGACCAGTGGGTTTGCGCGGTTCACGCGCGCGCTTGCACTCGCGGGTGCCGACTCACGCTTTAGCCTCAAGCAGAGCGGACCGCCGCTACCGCGCGGAAAGTTCTCGATGTATCAGGCGGCGACGATCGGAGGCGGCCCGGAAGGCGGCGCGACGTTCGTCAGCGAGCGCGGCAACCTCCGTCCGATATCCGCGGACGACCCGGTCTTCGGCGTTCCGAGCGACTTCACGCGCGAGCAGTAGCGTGAAATACGTCCTGTATTATCAGTCCTCACCGGACGTGCTGGAAAAGGCGCCGCTGCACGCCGCGGCGCACCGCGCCCGTTGGCAGGAGTTCGCTTCAGAGGGCACACTCCTGATGGTCGGCCCGTTCGCCAATCCGCAGGAGGGTGCGATGGGGATCTTCACGACGCGCGAGGCGGCCGAGCGATTTGCGAAGGACGATCCGTTTGTGGTCAACGGAGTCGTTTCGAACTGGGTAGTCCGCGAATGGGCCGAGGCGCTGTCTAATTGACTACTGCATCGGCGGCGCAACCGGTGCGGGCGTTTGGCGCGGCGGGTGCAGCAGCGACATCGAGAAGTACGCGCCGATCCATGAGCCCAGCGCGGCGAAGATCACGTAGGTCCAATCTCTGGTGTAGGTGATCACGGCGAACGACGAGAGCAGATACCACACGCTGCTCCACGTCGCCGCCGAGAGCCTCCTGCGGTTTGAAACGGACGCCGTGAAGAAGACGTAGACGGCGTCGGTGGCCGCGGTGCTCGCAATCACCCCGAGCGCGAGCCACGGGTGAAGCTGCGTAAAATGCTGCAACATGACTCGCCTTTCGGACGAGTTCCGACGATGTCATGCAGAGCTAGTGCACGAGCGTTTGCGAGGGCGTCTCTCCGAACATCATTCGGTAGTCCGTCGTGAAGTGGCCCATGTGCCAGAAGCCCCAGTCGGTCGCCACGTCGATGATCCGGATGGCGTCGCGGCGGGCTCGCTGGAGCGTGCGGTGAACGCCGCTGAGCCGGAGGCGTTTGAGATAATCCATAGGGCTATAGCCGGTCACCGCCTCGAAGGCATTGATCAGCGACCGCGAGCGCATGCCGGAAACTTGGCTCAAGTCGAGCAGCGTCAGCGTTGCGTCTACGTGGTCGCGCATGTAGGTCTCGCACCGGCGCACCGCGGTGAGGCGGCGGTTGAGGCATTTGGACGATTCGACGAACCGCTCTTCGCCGCGGTGCATCGCGGAGGCCAGCAACGGGATCAGCGTGCCGCTGATGCTGCGGTGCCGAAGCGATCGCGGCATCGAAAAGCTGTGGTGCAGGAGCGTTCGCAGTCGGATCGCAAGGATGGTGTCCTGCGACAACCTCGCCCGCTGCAGGTCATCGAGCAAGATGACTGAATCCGGGGCGCGCGAGAACTCCTGCGCCAGCGAGGGCCGGTCGATACTGATCGTATAGAACGAACTGGGGCCCGACGTCGTGAGCTCTACGAAGGCGGAGCTCGAAAAGAGGCTGCTCGCGTCCATCTTCGTTCCGAACCAACGAGCGCGGGTAAGCGGATCGGCGGCGATGCCGATCACCGATTTTTCCTTTGCCACCTGCGCCTCACCCTTGAAGCCGACGTTGAACTTACGCAGCGCGAGTCGCAGCGGGCTCGCGTCGACGAAACCGTAGCGCACTTGGAAGTTTCCGGGCTCGAGCTGTGCCCACGCTACCGTCTCGGGCACGTAGGTGCCCTCGGCGGACCGCTCCAGAAAGCGAGAAGACTCCAATTTCATGCTGGACAGCTTAGCGACCAAAAGGCGCGGAGTGAGGAAGTTTTGGGAAGAAGTTAGGAAGGCCTGGCGGAGATTTCCTTTAGCAGTTCACCAGCCAAGCTCTGTCTTGCGACTTCAGCGCGTTCCGCTGCTTCCCTTTCGAGCTCGCTGAATATCTTTTTCATATCGTTTGCGAGGCTCGGGGTTTCGTACCCCGTCGCGCGCCAGCGCGCACGCAAGTCCTCGTCGAGACGCCGGCACAGCGCCGGATCGGCCTCGTTCGCGTCTCGAAAGCGCTTCTCGATCCGCTCGCGCCGGGCCTCGGCCAGCTCCTGTTCGAACGCCGCCGAATCCGCCCAGATCGCTTTACCATTTCGAAAGATTTGGATTGCGCCCAGACCTCTGCGCCTCAGCTCGTCGTGTTCCCACTCGCATTCGTCGACCGATCGCGCGAGCGCCGCGCGAATCGTAAACTCCATGATGCGATTCAGTAGTGCGGCGTAGCTGACGCCGTCAGCGAGGCGCTGCGACTCGCCGATGCGCGCGGCATAGAGCGGTTTGTTCACACCAACTACATTGTATCCGCAGTATCCCGGGAAACTTATCCCGGAATTGCAAAAGCCGGACTTTTGCGCCTTTGGGATAGACCGCCCGAGCCGCCGGCCGGTACAATCGAGCCCGAAAGGGCTTTATGAATTTGAACAACGGGATGAGGCGTTTTTTCGCCTGCGCGCCGCTGCTCGCGTGCGCGAGCTTGGCGGTAATGGCGCAAGCGGTGGCGCAGGAAACGCCGCCTTCCGCGACGCCGGCGCCCGTCTCCAGTCCGACGCTGATGGATCGAGAGTACGACGGCAATCTCCATATCATGGCCGCGCCGTACGTGTGGGCACCCACGGTCGGTGGAAGCTTCCAGTTCACGATTCCGAACTTGCCCCGCCGCGCGGGCGGAACTCGGCAGACCAGCGTGGCGGTGTCCCCCGTCGACTTCCTGCCGAAACTCAACTCCGCCGCCATGTTCGCGTTCGACGCGCGCAAGGGCGGCATCGATCTGTTCGGCGACTACATTTACGTAAATGCCACGGTAAGCGCAACCGCCTCCGCGACGCTGAGTGGCAGGTTCGGCAGGCTGCAAGTCCCGGTCAGCCTCAGCACGAACGCCCACCTGCGCGAGTCCATTTGGGAGGCCGCGGCGGGCTTCACCGTAGCGCGAGGCCATAACGCGGATCTGAGCGTCATCACCGGCTTGCGCGAATATCCGCTGAGCTTGGGGTTCGACTATACGGCCACCATTGGGCGGCGGCATCCGTTTACGCGATCGGGTTCGGTGCAGACGGCGGACATCGCGCAGGACGTCATCTTCGGGTTGCGGGGGAAGGCATACTTCGGCGATGGCCATTGGTATGTGCCGTACTACGCCGACGTGGGCAGCGGAATCGGTCAATTGAGCAACACGACGTGGCAGGCCTATTCGGGCGCCGGCTATACGTTCAATCATGGACAATCACTCGTCGTCGTGTATCGCGACCTGACGTATAACGACTTCGCGCCGATCTCGCACGTTCAGAAGCTCTCGATGTACGGGCCGCTCCTAGGTTATACGTTTAACCTATAGGAGCTTACTTCAGTGCTTCTCGCTGCAACCGCGGCGGTCGTCGCGCAAGCCACGCAAGCCCCGCAAGCCACGCCGACTCCCGGCGCGGCAGACACGGGCGGCTTCGACATAAGCAAGCTCACGCCGGCGCAGCAGGAAGCGCTGCGCCTCGCGGTCATCAAGACGTCCCAAAACCCGGTCGGGAACATCACCGTTTTCCCGTTTCAGAACAACTTCAACTACGGCGTCGGCCCGTACACGCGATTCCAGTACAATCTCAACGTGCAGCCGGTCGTCCCGATCATGCTGAGCCGGAGCATGAACCTGATCGCGCGGACGATCATCCCCGTCCTGAATCAGCCGTCGTTCGCTCCGCCGGGGGTGTGCGCTTCGCCCGTCGGATGTCCCTCGACGTTTGGGCTGAGCGACGTGCAAGAGCAGCTGTTCTTCGCGCCCAAAACCAAGCCGGGTCAGCTCATCTGGGCGGTAGGACCGATCTTTCAGTTTCCGACCGCGACGCCAAACACGCTCGGTACGGGCAAGTGGTCCGCGGGGCCCGATGCGGTCGCGCTCGTCATGCCCGGCAGTTGGGTGATCGGCGCGCTTGTCACGCAGCTCTGGTCGGTTGCGGGGCTGCAGAACCGGCCGAACGTGAGCTCATTTCTGGTACAGCCGTTCGTCAACTACAACTTAAAGGGCGGATGGGCGATCAGCTCGGCGCCGATCATCACGGCGAACTGGACCCTAGCGCAGAACAAGTGGACGGTTCCGCTCGGCGGTGGCGTCTCCAAGACGTTCAAGAACGAGGGCCAGCTGATGCAGCTGAGCGTGCTGTACTACACGAACGTCACGCGTCCGCTCACCGCGCCGCAGACGACGCTGCGAGTCTCGTGGAGCCTGCTCTGGCCCGTAAAGCGTGGCATCGACATCCAACAGCTTCTCCAAGAGGCAAAGTAAACACCGGCGTAACCAAGCGGCGACGCCGGTGCTTGCAGTAGCCGAAAACTTCGTTTAGCCGCCTAGCGAGCGCTGCCCGACGACGCGGCCGACCGGTGGGGTCGTGTCCTTGCCGTTGCCCCACGTGCCGTTGAAGCTGTTATTGTCGTCGTTGAACCAGAACGCGAACCAGCCGCTGCCGTTGGGGCCGGTCCAGGTCGCGCGGACCTTGTCCTTCGTCCGGAACTTGCCGTTGATCAGGATCGCCCCGGCATGGCAGACGACCGACGGACCGGATTGCGTGCAGCGCATCAATCCGATGAAACCGCCCGGGCCGCCCGCACCGGTCACGTGCCACGATCCGGCGGCGGTGATCGGCGACGGCGGCAGCACCTTGTTGCCGACGAACGACCCGTTTGCGGCGCGCCCGTTGTAGCCCCACGTGCCGTTGAAGCTGTGCCCGTTTGCGCTGACGTAGACAGTCAGCCAGCCGGCACCGCCGGGCCCGTGCCACTTGCCGTTGATCTGCGTGTCGGTTACGAACGTTCCGGTGAAGCCGTTTCCGTTGCTGGCGTTGCTGCCGACGATACCGTTACCCGACTGAGTCAGCGTGATCGTCGAAGTGCTCGTGCCGTTGAGGCCCGTCTGCTGAACGCTCCAGGTGCCGGTGATGCTCGGCGGGCTCGCGATCGCGGTGGCGGCCGACGTCGCCATGAGGGCGATGCCGCAGGCGATTGAAATAGCAAAACGTTTCACAAATGCTTTCCTCCCAGCATATAGTGTAGGAGGAGTGCCGCTCGCCCGCTATCCCGAAATTGCAGGTTATACGATGTCGTCCACCTGGCCGTGGTGCTCGTCCCACTGGTCGTCGCGGTTTTCGTCGGGGCTGCTCTCGCCGTACTTCTGCTGCTCGCGCCGCACGGCTTCCCCGGGATCGATCGGCTGGTCCTCGCGCGGCGCAACGTCGGGCGCAATCGCGTCGTCATCGTCGTCGGGATACGGAAATCTGTCGCTATCCATAGTCTTATCTCATTGTAGCAAAAGCGTCAGCGGTGAAACAGCACGGTCACGATGGTCGAGATCCAGCTCGTCACGACGATCCCGATGAGCCAATTAAACCGAGACTCGAAGCGGGATTCCATTTGATTGAAGCGCGAGTCGATCTGATTGAAGCGTGAGTCGGTCGCTCGCTCGAACGATTCAAGCCTGCGCTCCAGCGAGTCGAGGCGGCGATCGACCTGAAGAAAAGCCCCCTCGAGATGGGCCAGGCGAGCGTCGAGCGGCTGGGCGCTCATAAATCTCCTCTTACGGGCGGATTGGGCGATGCCTTCCAATCACGCGTCAGCCCCGCAGCATCACTCGCGCGGCGTTCCAGCCGGCGGCGCCCATCACGCCGCCTCCCGGATGCGCGGCCGCGCCGCACAAATAGAGCCCGCGAACGGGTGTCGCGTAACTCGCGAACCCCGCCACGGGCCGAAAAGCGAACAACTGGTGCAGCGGCATCGCGCCCTGGAAAATGCTGCCGCCCGTCAGGCCGAACGTCGCCTCCAGGTCCACCGGCGTCAGAATCTGGCGATCGATCACCGAGCCCTTGAACCCCGGCGCGTAGCGTTCCACGACCTCGAAACAGCGATCGGCGTATTCGTTCCGCCGCGCGTCGGTCCACTCGCCACCGGCGAGCCGATACGGCGCGTACTGCGTGAACATCGACATCAGGTGTTTGCCCGGAGGCGCGACGGTCGGATCGAGCGAGGACGGCATCGTGCACTCGACGACGGGTTCGCGCGAGAAGCCGCCGTACTTCGCGTCGTCGTAGGCGCGTTCGATGAAGTCCTGATCCGGGCACAGGTGCACCGTGCCGAAATGTTGCGGCCCCGGCTCGTGTCCCGGAAGCGCGCTGAAGCTCGGGAGGCGCTCGAGCGCCACGTTGATCTTGCACGATGCGCTGCTGTAGGAGATCCGCGCGACCGCGGCGTTGAAGTCCGGCGGCAAGTCGGCCGGATCGAGCAGCTTCTCGAACGTTACGTGGCAGTCGACGCCGCTCGCGACGCGCCGCGCTGGAAATTCGTCGCCGTTTTCGAGCGCGACGCCCGTGACGCGTCCGCCGCGCGTCAGGATCTTCGCGACCGCGGCATCCGTGCGAATCTCCACACCGAGTGCGGTCGCCGCCGCGGCCAGCGCCTGCGTGAGGCCGCCCATGCCGCCGCGCACGTAGCTCCACACGCCGCGCTTGCCGTTGGTCTCGCCCATCACGTGGTGGAACAAGACGTACGCCGTTCCGGGCATCGAAGGCGCCATGAAGGCGCCGATGATCGCGTCGGTCGCGATCGTCCCCTTGAGCTCTTCGGACTCGAACCAGCGATCGAGGATCGGCCGCGCCGCGCCGGTGAGGACCTCGACGGCCTCGCCCATGCTCGGACCGAGGTGCTGCAGCGCGCGGCCCATCTTGCCGGCCTCCAGCAGCTGTCCGAGGCTCGGACGAACGAGGTTCGGCGGCACCTGCGTCAGCGTCGGTTCGACGACCGACGCCACGCGTTCGAGCATCGCTTCGTACTTGGGGTAGTTCTCGGCGTCGCGCCGGCTGAACTTCGCGATCTCCGCGACGTCGTTTTCGACGCCGGCGCCGAGCATCAGGTACCGCCCGTCCAGGAACGGAGAGAAGGACGCCGGGTTGCGTTCGATCGCTTCGAAGCCGAACTCGCGCAGCCGCAGATCCGCGATGATCTCCGGGCGGAACAGGCTGTTGACGTAGGCCGCGGTCGAGACCTTGAATCCCGGAAAGGTCTCCTCGGTGACGCAGGCGCCGCCCACAACGTAGCGGCGCTCGAGCACGAGCACGCGCCATCCGGCGCGCGCGAGGTAGCAGGCCGCGACCAGGCCGTTGTGGCCGGCGCCGATGACGATCGCGTCGTACTTCACGCTAGATCTTGACCTTTACGCTGAAGTACGCGTTGAACGGAGTGTTGAGCGAGCTCGTCTGGTCGTTGTAGGTTCCGAAGTACGGCTGGTAGGGATAGCGCAAAAAGGTTTGCACGTTGGCTCCGGGGTTGTACGCGTTGCCGACGGGCGGCGTCGTCGGACCGCCGATCAGGTTGGTGTACAGGCACGTCTGGTTGCTCCAGTAGTAAGTGAACGCCGTGTGCTGGCCGCCGAAACAAGTCTGCAGCAGGTTCGCCAGCGTCACGGAGAGGCTCACGCGCGGCGACAGCTCGTAGCCGATCTGCAGGTGGCCGAGCAGCTGTGCCGGCTCGCGGAACGCGCCGATCGCGTCGAACTGTCCCGTGTAGGGATCCGGAATCGAGAGCGTCGCCGCGCAGCCGGGGTTGTTGGCGTTGAACGGGCCGCCGCCGGCCGCGCCGTAGGGATAGCGCGGATCGCCCTTGGTCGAGCCCGGCAGCGGCGCACCGCATCCGGCGGCCGGATCGATGCCGGGCGTCGTGAGCGGCGCGCCGTAGCGATTGCCCGCGACGAACTGAAGCGATGGCGTGATCGTGAACCGGTTATGTTTGTAATTGAGCAGTAGCGTCGCAACGTACGGATAGTTGTACGCATTCACGCCCGACCCGATCGGACCGGGAAAGATCGAGAACGGCAGATACGACGCCGTCGGATCGAACAGCGAGAACGCGGGGGAGCGCCAGTACGGGTTGGCGACGTCGCCGGTCTTGCACAGCGGATCGGGAGCGCCGGTGTGCGTATAGCAGGGCGCCGGCGGCTTCCCGTCGCTGGTCGTGCCGCACATCAGCTGGCCGAACTGCCGCCTGCCAAACGCGTTTCCGTCGGGAGCGCACGCCTGCGTGTACGCGTTGTAACCGGTGATGCCTGCGTTGATCGGCGAGAGCACGGTGGTGCCGTTCGGCAGCGTGTTGTACTTCACGGTCGCGTAGGTGTACGCGAACGAAAGCTGACCCGAGAAGCCGTTTCGGCTGAAATCGCCCTTGTCGAACTGGAACTCGAAACCGGAAGAGGTTTGGTTCCCGGCGTTGAGCCCGGACGTGATGCCGGCGACGTAGTTGATGTAGAAGTTCTCGACCTGATTTTGCGTCTGGCGCAGAAACGGCGTCAGCTTGAACGACATGTCCGTTCCCTTGAAGTGGTGCTCGATCGAGAAGTCGCTGTTGTACGAGACGGACGGCGCGACTTCGTGGCCCGGGGTGGTAAAGCCGAGTGAGTAGAACTGCGCGAGCGTGTCGGGGAGGTTTTGCTCGAGTCCGTTGTACTGCTCGTAGGCGGAGCTGGGCTGCTCGTTGTAGCGGCCGTAGCTGGCTCGCAGCACCGTGTCGGGGCTCACCGTATAGGTAGCTCCGAGGCGCGGCTGCGGAATGTTGTAGTCGAAGCTGCCGGGGATGTTTTGGATATTGGCGTTCATGTATTGCTTGCCGAAGGCGGAGCACGGTTTCTGCGAGTTCGTGCTCCAGGAGCCGCCGACGAGCGCGCTGCGGTCGACGAGCGTGAGCGTCTGCGTGTCGTAACACGTGTCCTGATTGAACGCGTTGAACCAGAAGGTGCGGGCCGGTCCCGTGACGGTGTTCGCGCCGACGAAGCTGTAGTTGTCCACGCGGACGCCGGCGTTGAAAAACAGGCGGTCGCTCGGGCGCCATTCGTCGTTGATCGAGTAGCCCGCGAAGTACGGTGTGACGGTATTGTTAAGGCCGTAGGCGCCATTCTCGACGACGTAGTAGCCGCACGGGCCGCCGCCGCACGTCAGCCCCGTGACGGATGGCGGTGGCGAGCCGCTGTTGATGCCGGACAGCGAGGCGAAGGTCGGGAACTGGCTGCCGTACACCACGCCGCCCGCGCCGCCGTCGCTGCAGGTCGTCGGAACCGTGTAGGGATGTTTGATTCCCTTGACGGCGTAGCAGGTGCCGCTATTGGGGTTGTTCCGGTTCACGAGCACGGCGAAGCTGTCGGCGTAGCCGAACATCTGCTCGTTGTAAATTCTCGCGCCGGTCGCCGTCGTGTACGAGCCCTCGACTTCGATCAGGTTCTGCGGGCTGAGCTGATCGGTGAAGGAGACGCTGACTCCGCGCGTGTGATTGTTGATCTCGTAGTCGCCCGAGTCGTAGTAGGCGTACGGCTGGAGCGACATCATCGGGCCGTTCTCGATCCAGTCGGAGTAGTACGTGTAGCCGTAGACGCGCAAAAACGCGCTCGAGCTGAAGTTCTTCTGATACTGCAGCTTCACGATGGCCTGCCCGTTGTAGCCGCGATCGCGCTGGTTCCACGGGTCGGGAATGGCGCCGAACAGCGGATGCGGCGGCGATGAAGGATAGAGGTATGGCGTGACGAGCGAGGTGGGGTTCGCGGGCAAGAACGTACCGAGCGGGCCGCGATACTGATAGCTGTCGAGATAGTACGGCGGAAACGCGCCGACGGTGTTGATCCAGTTGGAGTACCCCTCGTCGTTCACCGAGCTCAAGAAGGTCGTGAAGATCTCGTCGTTGTCGTAGAGCAGCTGGATGTCGTCGCGCAGCCCGTCGTTCTTGTGCGGAATGGCGATGTGGACGTTCGCGACGGCGGTACGCGTAGCGACGTTCGCCGCGTTGATCGTGCCGAAGCCCGTCGGCCCGAGGATCCAGCCGGGAGCGCCGTTGAGGCCGACGTTGGGCGATCCGTTCGTGTAGCACGACGGCAGGACGGTCGTCCGCAGGACGTGCGGAGCCGGGCAGTTTCCGATGAGCTGGCCGAACTCGTTCGTGTACGCTGCGCCGCCGAACTGGTCGAGGTAGCGGTGATCCTGGTTGTAGCCGCCGATGCCGACGTAGTAGGAGAAGTCGCGGTCGGGAGTCGCGCCGCCCGCCTCCACGTTGAGGCTGTGATAGAAGGTCGGCGTCCCTACGCTGGCGTTCAGCGTCGCGTAGCCGGGGAAGGTCCCGGTCTTGATGACCTGATTGACGAACCCGGCGAGCCCCTGCGCCTCGGCGTTGGAGGGCGTGGCGCCGGTATACACTTGCAGCTCAAGCTGGCCGAGCGACGAGAGCGATCCCGAGGGAAAGTTATCGAACGCGCGATTAATGGGGATGCCGTCGAACTCATACCCGACCTCGTACGCGTCGCCGCCGCGCACGTGCACCGCCTGCAAGTAGCCGTTCTGATTGGCGGGCACGTAGGCGCCCGGCACCGAGGCGATGGCGGAGTACGCGCTGTTCAGCGAGCCGCCGCCGCCGAGCACCGCGGTACGCTCCTGCTGCGCGGCGTTCACGGAGTAGAGGTCCGCGGTGGTGCCCGGCCGCACGAGGCTCGATGCGCTGCGCGACGTCACGTTCGCGATCGTCTTGAGAGCGACGCGCATCGAGAGCGTGAGCGTCTGCTGCGCGTCGGCGAACACGGCCACGCCCGCGTACGAGCCGGGCGTGTAGCCGGGCTTTTGCAGCGAGAGCGTGTACTCGTCGGGCGCCAGCGAGACGAATGCGAAGTGCCCGCGCGCGTCGGTCGTGGTGCTGGCGCTCTGCGAGGGGCTCGTCACGCTCACCGCGACGCCGGCGAGCGGCGTCGTCGTCCCGAATTCGAGGACGCTTCCGCTGATGCCGCCCGTCGTCCCAGCCCGCGCCGGCGCGCTCGCGGCGACGCAGAGAACGATTGCGATCGAAACGTATCTCAATTTCATCGGCACTCACCTGTCTTGGCATCCGGTGGTAAATGGTGCGCCGCCAGGAACGCGCGATAGGCGCCCAGGGCGGTCTCGAACTGCGCGTGAATCGCCGCGGCCTCCCGGTAGTGCGGCGGCAGCGGCGGTCCCTGCGAGAGCGCGATTACGCCCTGCAGAATCGTCAGTCGTTCTCGTAAACGGTCCGGCATGAGCTGATCGTCCTCCGAATTGACGACCCCGGAGGTAAACATTGCTTGAACCTTGGCGGCTGCAATTTTGTCATCCTGAGCGACGCGCGAAGCGCGGAGTCGAAGGGCGAGCTGATTGAGCGCGACGTCGATCGCCGAGAGCTCGTCATCCAGCGACTTCACGAACTCATAGCGCGCGACGTACTGCGTCTGTGTCCAGGCGGCGCGCGGATCCGGGCGAACCTCGAGCGCCTGTTCGGCGATCGCGTGGTCCTGAGCGTGTCGAAGGACGTGCAAGCGCACCGTGTAGCGGCCGGGCACGACCGTCGGTCCCGCGCCGCCGCGGTTCCAGTCGCGGGCCGCACGCCACGGCACGGGCGGCGTCTCGGTGAGGTCCCACGCGGTTCGCTGCATGCCGGCGCCCCCGGCTTCGTCGAGGCAGCGGACGCGTCTGCCGTTCGAACCCAAGACGTCGATCCACGCGTGGGCCTGCGATGGCAGATAGTACGTGATCGGCGCGCCCTCCGCGGGGTCCTCGCCGCTGTAGGCTCCCGCCGCCACGCAGCACTCGTCGGGATGCGTTCCGTACGCGCTCGTCCACCAGCGATACCACGTGTACGCGGTGCGCAGCGGAAAGATCGCGGGAACCGCGGCCTCTATCGCCTTGCGCAGGCCGCTGATCGCGCCGGCATCGTCGAGGATCCAGAAGCCGCGCCCGTGCGTCGCGACGATCAGGTCGTGCTGCCGCGGTTGCACCCGCAGATCGTGTACCGCGACCGAGGGCATATTCAACTGAAGGCTCTGCCAGTGCGCGCCGCGGTCGAGCGAAAACCAGACGCCCTGCTCGAGTCCGGCATAGAGCACGTCGGGGTTGGCCGGATCTTCGCGCACCACGTGCACGTATTGATCGCCCGGCAGCCCGTTCACGATCGAGCGCCAGGTAGCGCCTGAGTCGTCGGTCACGAGCACGTACGGGCGCGGATCGCCGATCACGTGACGATCTATGGCGACGTAGGCGCGGCCGGCGTCGAAACTCGAGGCCTCGACCGCGTCGATGCGTCCCCACGGCGCGACGTCCGACGCCGTGACGTTATGCCAATGCAATCCAACCATCCGTAGTAAGCTGAACGAGGCCGTCGTCGGTTCCGACCCAGATGCGTCCGGGGTCGCGCCGCGACGGCGCGATGTCGAAGATCGTATCGTAGAACTCCGCACCCGACACGTCGGTGTTGATCGGTCCGCCCGCGACCTGTTGCTTGCTCGCGTCGTTGCGCGTCAGGTCGGGACTGATCTGCGACCAGGTGCGGCCCAGGTCGCGCGTCTCGAACAGCACGTTCGCACCGTAGTAGGCGGCACTGGAGAAGGGGGAAAATGCGATCGGCGCCTCCCAGTTCGAGCGGAACGCCAGGCCCGCCAGAGCACGGCCGTTCGTATCGGTCACATCGGGCGTGATGTCGTAGTTTTGACGCGAGCGCATGTCGTAGATCCCGAGCTGGCCGTTGAGCTCGTTGATGCCGACGTTCCAGATCGAGGACGGGTCGCCGGGCTGCGGCCACACCCACGAGCCGTCGCCGTCGTTGCCGACGTCGCGCCAGTCGGCGTTCTCGATGCCGAGCGGGCTCAGTGAGTCCGACGGGCCGCAGTACGAGTCGTTGTCTTGGATCCCGCCGCAGATCCGGTACGGATTCTGGTCGTCGTAACCGATCCGGTAGATCTGCGCGATCGCCACGTTGTAGCGCCAGTCCCAAGTCTTTCCGCCGTCGGTCGAGATCGGCGCGCCTCCGTCGTCAGCCTCGATGATGCGCCGTCCGTCGCGCGAGATCCACAGGCCGTGGTGGTCTTGATGCACGGCCGTCTCGACGTCGGCGTAGGTCTTGCCGCCGTCGCGCGTCTCGATGAGATCCTCGGAGGCGAAGAAGACGCGATTGGGATTCGACGGATCCACGGCGAGGCGGCTCATGTAGAACGGCCGTTGATTCACGAGCGTATCGCGCGTCATGCGGCGCCAGTGAACGCCGGCGTCGTCGGAGCGCCACAGCACGCCCTGCTTCGACTGAATCACCGCGTAGACGTGTTGGCCCGCCACGGCGACGCCGATGCGGCCCATGTCGCCGCGCGGCAAGCCGTTCCCACGCAGCCGCCGCCACGTCGCACCGCCGTTCGTCGACTTGAACAGCCCGTCGAGCTCGCCGCCGCTCGTGAAGGTCCACGGCACCCGCCGAAACTGCCAGATCCCCGCGAACACGACGTTCGAATCGCGCGGATCGATCGCGACGTCCGACGCCCCGCTCGACGGTCCAAGATACAGCGTGCGGTGCCAGCTGCGTCCGCCGTCGATCGTGCGATAGATCCCGCGAGCGCCGCTGTCGCGATAGGGATTGCCCACGGCGGCGACCCACACGCGCCGCGAGTCGCGCGGATCCACGACGATCTGCGCGATCGCCCACGTGTCGCGCAAGCCGGCGTTGCGCCAGCTCCTGCCGCCGTCGCGCGTCACCCACACGCCGTCGCCGTACGAGACGTCGTTGCGCAGGTTGGGTTCGCCCGTGCCGGCCCATACGGTGTTCTCATTGCGCGGATCGATCGTGACGGCGCCGATCGCGCCGACAGCGTCGCGCGGCCAGACGTCGCTCCACGTCAGCCCGCCGTTGGTGGTCTTCCACACGCCGCCGCCCGCTGCGCCGAAATAGTACAAGCTGGGATTTTCGTCGCTGCCCGCTACGCCCGATACGCGACCCCCGGCAACTGCCGGTCCGATGTTGCGCCAAGCGAGATTCTGCAGCGACGGCAGCGCGACGCCGGCTGCGAGCAGCAGCCCGAGCGTCGTCTTAGGCCTCCATCACCGATCGGTAGTGGCAATCGAAAGCACTGAGCAGGCCCTCGGCGTTGGAGTATGGTCCCGGCGAGTATGCGCGCGAGCTCAAGCCCAGCTGCGTGAGCTCGTTGACGTGCCAGTCCTGCCGGTTGGTGACGTCCCAGAACTCGACGACGTCGCTCGGATCGAAGCGCGGATCCGCCATCGTACGGGGATCGAAGAGGAACGCGCAGACCACGCGCGTGCGATCCGGTGCGAGCGGTTCGACGTAGTGCACCATCACGTAGTCGGGATGCGTGCTCAACATGAACGATGGAAAGATCGTGTAATAGTAGACGCGGTACAGTTCCTCGCCCGAGACGGTGCCGAGCGGCGGCCGCGAGCTGTGCCCGCTCACGGTGAGGCTCGTTCCCGGCTGACGCATCTCCGAGTAGCCGCCGAGGAACGGCCCCTCCGCGAGGTCGTTGCGTCCGCTATCCGACGGCGAGAGTTTGTCGAGCTGCGGATGCACCAGCGGGCAATGATAGCACTCCGAGTAGTTCATGAAGATCAGCTTCCAGTTGCACGCGACGTCGTACGTGAGGCTGCGCGCGGCCTTTAGCCCGCCGATGTTCCAGCGTGCGAAGCGCCCGATCAGCGGCGCAAACGCCGTTGCAAATTCCGCACGTGGCTCGAGGGCGACGAACACGAACCCCTCCCACAGCGCGACGGCGGCCTCTTTGAGCGGATACTCGGCGCGGTCGAAGCTCGGAACCTCGGCCATGTTGCGCGCGACCTTCAGCGCGCCGTCGAGGCCGTAGGTCCATCCGTGATACGGACACTGGATCGCGCCCTGAAAGTGGCCGGACTCGCGTTCGCAGATGCGCGTGCCGCGATGCCGGCAGAGGTTGAAGAACGCGTGCACTGATCCGGCAGCGTCGCGCGTGAGGATAAGGCTCTCTCCGGAGCGCTGCACCGTGAAGAAGTCGCCGGGGCTCGCGAACGACTCGTCACGGCCGACGCACAGCCACTCGCGGCTAAAGATGCGCTGCTGCTCGGCGGCAAAGATCTCGGGAGAAATGTACCACGAAGCATCCAACGTCTTTGCGCCGGCGCCAACATTGGGCCTTGAGAACGTCTGCATGGCAAGGGGTTCCTCAATGTTTGACGGAATGGCCAGTTAGGCAGCGGTTTATTTGGTTTTTGGCAAATCGAGCGATGAAACCTTCGGAAAATCGTGCCCTTGAGCCTTCACTTCCCCGCGCGGCGTACTGGGACGCGGAGTTCTACGCACGCGAGCAGCGCGCGATCTTTTGGGACCAATGGTTTTGCGTTGGCCGCGCCGAGAGCCTCGCGGCGGACGGAGCTTACCGCGTGCTCGAGGTGGCGGGCGAGAGCGTCATCCTGCTCCGCGATGCCGAGGCGCTCAGAGCTCACGTGAATCTCTGCCGTCATCGCGGGAGCCGGCTGCTCTGCGGCGACGGAATCGTGCGCGGTGCAATTCGCTGCCCGTATCACTCGTGGGCCTACGCCCTCGACGGCAGGCTCGTCGCGTCGCCCTTCGTCGCGGCGGAAGACGTGCCGCCCGAGGCGCGTCGGCTGCATCGCGTGGGCGTGGACGAATGGGGCGGTTTTGTCTTCGTCCACCTCTCGCCGGAGAAGGCGGAGAACGCCGGCGCGACGCTCGCAGCCCAGCTCGGCGCGATTCCGCAGCGGCTGTCGCGCTATCCGCTCTCCGAGCTGCAGACTGCGCGCTCGCTGCGCTATGACGTCGCCGCGAACTGGAAGGTGCTGCTCGAGAATTACAACGAGTGCTATCACTGCGCGGGCGTGCACCCGGAGCTGTGCCGCGTCGTTCCCGCATTCAAGCGGCACGGGGGAGCGGGGCTCGACTGGGATGACGGGATTCCGCACCGCGAGGGCGCGTGGACATTCACCGCTTCCGGAACCAGCGACCGCGCGGCGTTCGCTCCTTTGAGCGCCGAGGAGAAACAGCGTCACAAGGGCGAGCTGATCTATCCGAACTTCATGCTCAGCCTCGCCGCAGATCACGTCGCGGCGTTTTCGCTGTGGCCGCGCGGCCCCGGGCAGACGACTGTAGTGTGCGACTTGCTCTTCCACCCGAGCGAGATGGCGAAGCCGAACTTCGATCCGTCCGATGTGGCCGAGTTTTGGGATCTCGTCAACGCGCAGGACTGGAGGGTCTGTGAGGGCGTGCAGGCCGGCATGCGTTCGCGGCGTTTCGAGCGTGGGTACTACGCGCCGATGGAGGACGCGAGCCTCGACATCCGCCACTACATCACCAGCCTTCTCGAATGAACGAATACGACGTCATCGTGCTCGGACTGGGCGGCATCGGCAGCGGCGCCGCCTATTGGCTGGCAAAGCGCGGCGCGCGCGTGCTGGGACTCGAACAGTTCGAGCTCGGCCACGCGCGCGGTGAGTCGCACGACCATTCGCGGATCATCCGCTACTCGTATTTCTCGCCCGCGTACGTGCGGCTCGCGAAGGCGGCATATGCCGCTTGGGACGAGCTGGAGCGCGACGCCGGAGAACGTGTGGTTTTCAAGACGGGAGGCCTCGACATCCGTCCCCGCGACGGCGCGATTCCGCTCGAGCCCTACGCGGAGTCGATGCGTTTATGCGGCGTGCCGTTCGAGCGACTCGACGCCTCCGAGATTCGCCGGCGCTGGCCGGCGTGGCGGATCGACGACGACATCCACGGGCTGTTTCAGCCGGACGGGGGTCTCGTGGCGGCGATGCGCGCGACGGCCGCGCATCAGCGCGCGGCGGTGGCACACGGCGCGACGCTGCTCGATCGCACGCCGGTCACGAACGTCCACGCTTCAAATGGCGAGGTCACGGTCGAGGCGGCCGGTGAGCGTTATCGCGCCGGACGACTCGTCATCGCCGCGGGGCCATGGACGGCCAACGCGCTCGCGCACTTCGGCATGCGCGTGCCGCTGGAGGTGACCAAGGAACAGGTCATCTACTTCGAGTCGCGCGACCTCGACGGCTTCGCGTTCGGGAAGTTTCCGATTTGGATCTGGATGGACGATCCCGCGTACTACGGCTTTCCGGTCTTCGGCGAACCCGGCACGGTGAAGATCACGCAGGACGCCGGTGGCAAGCCGGTCGACGCCGACACGCGCGGATTCGAAGAGGACTCGAAAATCACGGCGCGCGTCACCGGATTCCTCGAGCGCTATCTCCCCGGCGCGCTCGGCCCGGTGCGTCTGATCAAGACCTGCCTCTACACGCTGCCGCCGGACCGCGATTTCATCGTCGACATACTCCCGGAGCATCCCAACGTCAGCGTCGCCGTCGGCGCCGGGCACGGGTTCAAATTCGCGAGCGTGATCGGCCGGATCCTGAGCGAGTTTGCGCTCGAGGGCCGCAGCGGCACCCTCGATGTCGCGGTGACCTCGGACGGTGGTACTACCTTCAAAATCGACCGCCCGATCCTGCAGATGGAATCGCCCCCAAGGACGTATATGGTGTAGCGGAGCGATGTCACAGATCGTGGGGTCGCGCGTTTCCGAAGGGTATTTCGTTTTAAGGAGGTTTTGATGAAGGCACGTTTGATCGCCGCGGTCGTGGCGGCCCTTTGCGCGTCCGCCGGGACTGCGCGCGCGGACGAGTCGGCGACGTACTTCGGCCCGCTATCCGCCGCGGAGAAGCAGTTCGTAGTATCTGTCACGAGCGACCTCATGGCGCGCTATCCGCACGTCGCCGATGCGGAGAAAGCCGGCTACGTGCGCTACACGAGTCCCGACGACACGGGCGCGATCAGCTACGCCAATCAGCAATGGAATGCGGACCCGACGCATCCGAGCCAGCTCTGGTACGACAAGGACGGCAAGCTGATGGGCGCCGACTTTTCCGTACCGCGCCCCAATAGCGAGGCGCGTCCGCAACTCTGGGGCATCAACCCCGGGCGCTGGTACGAGTTCAACGGACACGTCCACTTCGTCGTCAAGGAACCGGGCAACGGCAAGATGGTGTACGACCAGTGGATTTGGAACAAGGACTTCCAAGACGCCGGAGGGAGCCTTTCGAAGCCCTCGGCCGACACAGTCGCCAAGCTCGGACGCGTGCCCAGCGCCGACTACGTTTCGACCATCTTCGAATTTCCGACGCAGTGGGACCTGATCGTGTGGGTGACGCCGCACGGCGACGATCCGTTCCACTGGTAACGGCGCGACAAGCTAGAGCTCAGTTTTTTGCGGCGGGATCGACCGCCACTCCGACCGGTTCCCGAAGCGCGCCTCGCGTCTTGTCGACGAGCTTTCCGTTCGGCAGTGAATACTTTCGTCCGTCGCTATACGGATAGTTCGGCCCCCAAACATACGTCCCACTGGAGTCGAGCGCGATCTGAGACATCTGACCATAATAGTTGAACGACCAGACCGGTGCGCTTTTATAGGGTGGCTTGTACTCAGAAATCGTGGCGGTTGAGCCGTTGCCGGCGTCGTTCAACAGCATGTTATCGTGGCTGTCGAACGTTAGGCCGCCGTCAGTTTGATAGTGCTGTGGCAGCTCAACCCAGTTCTTCGAGCCGGCCGGCAATTCATCGAGGGTCCCACTCGTGCCCATGGTAAACAAGTCGTTTTTCGAGTTAATTGCGACCGAGTGAAGATAGAAGTCGTACGGATCGTTCAAAGTGCTCGTGCAGGTTGCCTTCCCCACGCCGATCACGCAGATCGCTTGGGTAGCGTCTTCAACGGCATAGACATTCCCTTGCGAGTCCATGGCGACGCTGCTGACGCCGGCGAACGTGCTGCCCGGCAGCGTGAGCTCCTTGTACGGCTTGAGCTCGCCCTTCTTGAAGACGGGAATCGTTCCCGGTCTATCGCTCGAATTCGCCACGTATAAGTCGCCGTTCGAAGCAACGTAGAGACCCTCGGGCCCGTTGAGGTTTGAAGTGATCTTCCCGAGCATCTTCTGGTGCGAGCCCTGCTCCGGGAAGATGTAGACGTCGCTCGGAGAGTAGTCGCTGATGTAAAGCAGGCTCGACGTTTTCGCCGACGGTGATATCCAGCCTGAGTAGCTGCCAGTCGACATACCGGCGCGTGGAAGGGTCTGTAGGGTCTGCGAGACGCCGCATCCGGCAAGGAGCGCGCTCGCCACCGCAATAGTGCAAGAAACTCTGATATGAACACCGCACATGTGATCGCTCCTTATTTGAGCATTCCTTTCGAGCCGGCGCCGGATGATTCCGGCCGTTTTCGAAGCCTTTGGCATGGCTTTCTGGAAGCCCGAGCCGATGGTGAGCGACCCCGCGCCCGCGGATCTGATCGTCGTCGGCGCCACGATTCACACGCTCGAGGGAGGCGCTTCCCGGAGGCGATCGCGATTCGCGGCGATCGTTTCGCCTACGCCGGTTCGCGCACAGGAGCGATGGCGCTGCGCGGACCTGCACCGAAGTGCTCGACGCGACGGGCTTCGCGTGTTGCCGGGGATCATCGACGCGCACCTGCACCTGACGCGTCTCGGGCTCGATCTCCTACGCGTCCGCCTCGAGAGTTTAACTTCCTACGAAGAGGTCGTCGCGAAGGTCGCGGCGTTCGCGCAAGCGTCGGCGGAGGCGTGGATCCTCGGCGGCGGCTGGGACCAGAACCTTTGGCCGGGCAGGGAGTTTCCGACGCACGATGCCTTGAGTGCTGCGATCCCCGATCGGCCCGTCGCGCTGTCGCGCGTGGACCGTCACGCCGTGCTCGCCAATGCGTGCGCGATGGGCATCGCGGGGATCGATCGGTCCACGCCCGACCCGGCCGGCGGACGCATCCTGCGCGACGCATATGGCGATCCGACCGGAGTATTCGTGGACGCCGCTATGACCCTCGTGCACGACAAGATCCCACAGCCGGCGCACGAAGAGCTCGTCCGAGCGACGCGCATGGCGATTCGCGAGTGTAACCGATGGGGGATCACTGCGATCGCGGAGCCGGGAACGACCGACGAGGCACTAGCGGCGCATGCAGAGTTGATCGAGCAAGGCGAATACACGATTCGCAACCATGCGATGCTTACCGACGACGCTGAACTCCTCGACGCGCATCTGCGCGGCGGCATCGTGGACGGTGCGCACGGTGGCCGCCTGTGGGTACGCGCGGTCAAGATGTATGCCGACGGAGCGCTCGGCTCGCGCGGGGCGGCGCTGCTCGCGCCGTACTCCGACGATCCGGCGAGTAGCGGGTTCATCCTCACGCCGCAGGCGCATATCGAAGACGTGACGCGACGCGCGCTGCGGGCGGGTTTTCAAGCCTGCACGCACGCGATCGGCGATCGCGCTAACCGCATGGCACTCGACGCCTACGAGGCCGTGCTGCGCAGCGTTCCCCGCGGCGATCCCCGATTCCGCATCGAGCACGCGCAGGTTCTCAGCGCTGCGGACGTTCCGCGTTTCGCGCGGCTCGGCGTGATCGCGTCGGTGCAGTCGGCGCACCAGATCAGCGACATCGCGTGGGCGCACGAGCGGCTCGGTCCGGAGCGCATGCCGGGAGCCTATGCGTGGCGCTCGCTGCTCGACGCGGGCGCGGCCATTGCGAACGGCAGCGACGCGCCGGTCGAGCCGGTAAACCCGGCGCGCACGTTTGCGGCCGCGATCTCGCGAGCGGACGGACAGCGCATGACGCGCCGCGAGGCGTTGGCCTCGATGACGATCTGGGCCGCGCGCGCCAACTTTCAGGACGGCGTCATCGGCTCGATCGCGCCGGGCAAGTACGCGGACTTCGTCATCCTGGACCGCGATTGGATGAGCGTGCCGTCCGAAGAGATCGTGTCGACGAAAATTCTCACTACGTATTTTGGCGGGCGCCGCGTCTGATTTATAGATTGAGAGCCGCGGCGATCGCAGTGTCTTCGTCCCACTGGGCGCCGAGCGCCATGCTGTCCGAAAGCCGTTCACCGAACTGGTCGTTTAACGCGGCTAGGATGCGTTCGTATTCTTGCCGTTCGGTGTGCTCGCGTGCCGCTCCGAGCGCGGCCAGCCTCGCGTCCACGAATCCGAGCAGCATTGCCGCGGCTTCCCGCCCGTCGTGCCGTCTGGGAGAGAGGGGCTGCAAGATTCCAACCGCCGCAAAGTGTTGCAGGATGAACGCAGTGAGTACCGTTGCTTTGACGTCGCGCGCGGAAGCGAGCGCTAGCGACGCATGGACCATCGCATCGTCGAAACAGTCGAGCGCCACGAGATAGGCGGCCATGTTGCTGAGGTCGTTGGCTGCAGAGCGGCGATTATGTGTTGCCTCGTGGCCGATTCGAGCCTCTTCGGCGCGCTGCAGCGCCGCTGCAGCGTCGCCTGCCGCGAACTCGACCTCGGCGAGGTGCCCCGCGATCGACGCTGCAGGACGCTCGAGACCCAGCGGCATGTAATGCGCGAGCGCCTCGGCGTAGAACGACCGCGCGCCCTCGATGTCGCCGCGCCGGCTCCGCGCGGTTCCGATGTCGCCAAGCAGCAACGCTTCGAGTCCCCGATTGTCGAGGCGTCGCGCGGTCGCGAGCGCCTCGGTGAGCAAGACCTCGCCTTCGTCACCGCGCCCGAGCGCGCTCAGCGCGCTGCCTGCCGCCTCGTGGGCGCGAGCGATTTGCATCTCGTCGAGGTCGTCGGAGCGTTTGAGCGCCCGTTCTGCCGCGGCGAGGGACGCTTTGTACTCTCCGAGCGCGCCGCACAGGCGAGCCTCCGCGATGTGCAGCTCCGCGACGACCGCGGCGGGCGTTTCGCCGTCGACCGATTGCAACGCTGCGCGAACCCAGCGCCGGCCCTCCACGGGCGACAGCGAGTACCAGACGCGGGCGAGCGCCGCGGCTAGCCCGCGGCCCAACTGTAGATCGCGTCGTTCGGCGAGTGACCATGCGAGCACGGCGCGAAAGTTGTCCAGCTCGTTAGCCGCGTCCTGGAACCACATGCGCTCGTTGGCAGTGTACCAATCGCGATCGAGCCGATCCGCGAGCGAAAGAAATGTCAATGCATGGCGCCGCGAAAGCATCTCGCGCTCCCCGCGTTCACCGGCGCGCTCGTGCGCGAACTGGCGCGTGACCTCAAGCATATGGTAGCGCGCGACGCCGTGCGAGAAGTCGGCCGACACGAGCGACTGCGAGATCAATGCAGCGATGAGCTCCAAGATATCCCCTGCCATGAGAGTGTCGTCGGCGCAAACGCCGGTCGCGGTCTCGAGCGTGAAGCCGCTGGCGAACACGGAGAGGCGATCGAACAACAGGCGTGCCTGCGCAGAGAGGAGCGAGTAGCTCCAGTTAATCACGGCCCGCATGGTTTGGTGACGGGGGACCACACCGTCCGCGGCTCCGGTCAAGAGATCGAACACGCGATCCAAGCGCTCCGCGATCTGCCACGGCGACAAGACCGTCGCGCGCGCCGCGGCGAGCTCGAGCGCCAGGGGCAGCCCGTCGAGGCTGCGGCAGATCTCGACCACCGGCACGACGTTCCGCTCCGTCACCGCGAACTGCGCGTCGGCGGCTTGCACGCGATCCGCGAACAGCGCGACGGCTCCGTACGAAAGGGCCTCTTGCGGCGACACGTTCGAGCGTTCGGGAACCGAGAGCGGCGGGATGCGATACACGCGCTCGCCCGGGATCGTCAGCGGCTGCCGGCTCGTGACGAGCAGGCTGATGCCGGGGCAGTCGCGCAGCAGCGATCCGATCGTGCGGCGCGCCTGCGCGATGACGTGCTCGCAGTTGTCGAAAATGATGAGGAGCTGCTTCTCTGCGAGATATGCGAGCAGGGTCGTGAGCAGCGGGCGCTGCGACGACTCCTGCACGCGCAGCGCGGCGGCGAGCGCTTGCAGGACGAGCGCTTCATCGTTGAGCGGCGCGAGCTCGACGAAGTACACGCCGTCGCCGAATTGATCCAGCAGCTTGGTCGCCACCGCGATCGCCGTGCGGGTCTTTCCCGCACCGCCGGTTCCGACGAGGCTCACGAGCGGCGCCGCCGCGACGAGCTGCGCGATCTCTTCCACCACCTCGTCGCGCCCGACGAAGGACGTCAGCTGACGCGGCAGGTTATGCGGCGGGGCGGCATACTCGATCGAGCGTGAACCGCGCACGCGGCGCGCCGAGAGCTCCAACGCCGCGCGCGCGTCGTCCGGAAGCGCGAGCGCGTCGGCGAGCCGCTCGAGCGTCTTGCGGTACGGAACCTTGCGGTAACCGCGCTCGAGCGCGCTGACGGCCTGGACGCTGATCAGAGCGCGCTCCGCGAGCATCTGCTGCGAGAGGCCCGCGCGCAACCGGAACTGTTTGAGGAGAGCGGCGAATTCGAGCGTCGGGTTCGAGCCTTAGCCGCCGGGCGCGGGCGCTATTCCGAACGGAGGATTAGTGGGGCCGCCCACCTGCATCGTGAATACCTTCACGCCCGTCTGCGGATCGACAGCGTCGATGTAGCCACCCGCGTCGGCGACCCACAACAGCTTGTCCTTATGATCGAAGTTCATATTGATGGGCAAGTCGAAGACGGTCGGGAACTTCTGGCAGTTCGAGGTCTTCTCGCACTTGTAGACGCCCGAAGGCTGATCGATGTAATAGAGGTTGCCCTGCTGGTCGAATGTGATCCCCTGAGCGTTGAAGAGTCCGGATATGACGATCGTGCCGCTGCCGTGGCAGCCGGCGAATTCGACGATCGAACCGTTGTTGGTGTTCGGATCGTTGAAGGCCCAATAGCAGTTGCCCTGATGATCGATAGCAACACCGGTGCCCTGCAGCGGATCGCTGCCGTACGTTAGCGTACGCGCCGGATTTTTTTGACGATCCAGATACACGCTGACGCTGCCGGCGCCGCCTGAGTTCGTGGAAGCGTTCGAAACGGCTACCAGCCGCCGGTCCGGCTTCACGTATACGTTCGCCGGGAATTGCCCGGGATCGTTCAGCGTCATATCCTTTTTGATTTGGGGGCCCTGTTTTTTCGACAGGTAAACGAGCACGTTGGAAGCGCCGCCGTTAGCGACGTACCACCAGCCGTTGACCGTCGCCATCGTGCCCTGCGGCGACGAGACGCCTTGCTTGAGCGTCTCGACATAATGGAGGGTGAGTCCCACGCGACGATAGACGCTCAAGTCTTCGCCATAGAGCTGGGCCAAATAGATCCAGCGGCGGAAATCTTCGCCGTAGAGCTGCGCCAAATTCCTCCAGTGGCCGAAATCCCTGACGTCGGACTGCGCCCGTGACAAGCTGGCCAGGTCGACCGAGCTCGAAGGAATATTCGGCGCCGCACCACCGGCGCAACCGGCGAGCAGCGAAACGGTGAGAACGGCGCCGGCAAAGAGCCGGCCGAGGAATGTGAACACGGCCCGGGCTCCTTCCAAAGGCGTCATGTTTCTCCCTGGGCGAGGGCGCCCGCCCCGCAAGGCTTGCAATTTGCGGGACGGGCGCGTTGTGACGAAGCCCCCGAAAGCTAGATATTGTTGGTAATGCTGAGGTCTGCGTAACCCAGCGTCTTGCCACGCTTGCTAAGGTAGATGAAGCTGGCCGTGCAGGAGCCGGTCGTCGGGCCGGCGGTCACGGTCCACTGCTTCCCCGTGCCCGGCGCGAGGGTGGCGATGCCGGATGCGCCGCCGCAGTTGTCGGACTCTTGGAGTTTGCCCTTCTTGTCTATTGGCGTGCGCACGGTCACCGTGTCGGGACCGGGGTTCGAGGCGTTGAAGGTCACCGTGCACGGGTCGACGCGTACGCCGCCGTGCGGCGTGCAGTGACCTTTGACGGCCGGGCCCTGCTGCAGCGCCGAGCTGAGCGGGATCGTCGGCGACGACGAGCCGCTGCAACCGGCGATCAGCGCAACGGCCGCGGCGGCGGTAAACGAGCCTAGCAGGTAGCGGATTGTAAGGAAGGATGTCGCCATGGATCGTTCTCCTAAAGAAATAGGGTGCTGGAAGAAGCTGCGCGCGTTACCGGCGGAAGGATTAACGCGCGGACGGAATCATACCACGCGGTCCGCGCGGACGTAACCATGCAGTTTCGACTGTGTCAGGAACTGTGAGACAAAGTGTGAGAGCGGCGCTCCGCAGCTCTGCGGCGCCCTGCGAGATAGATCGCTGCGCCGCCCAGCAGCACGACCGCCGTGAGGCCGACCACTTTCGCGACCGCGAGCGTCTTATTCGGGTCGTCGTCGGCCGGGAATCCCGCGAAGACGATCGCGATCAGCGTCGTGGCTAGCCCGACAAGCGAGGCGATGAGCACGGTCCACTTTCCGCCCCAGATCCTAATCATGATCGGCGTCGGCGGTTCGGCGTGCATCTTGATCGCCGAGCCGAACAAGAACACGAAGGGGATGAGCGTCGTGATGACCGTCGAGCTGACCAGCACCGCATAGGCACCCTTGACGCTCGTCCCGCTTTGACCGAGAAAGATCAGGATCGCTGAGATGACCGCTTGCGTCATCAAGGCCACGACCGGTGAACCCCAGCGCGGATGCATGCGGCCGAAGGCCGCCGGCAGATAGTCGTCGACCCCCGCGACGAACGGAATGCGCGCGATCGCTCCCGACCATACGCTAGCGCTTCCGAGACAGCTCAGGCCGACGAGCAGCGCCGCGAAAGGCGTGAGCGCGCCCCAGCCGAACCGCGACGCGATCTGCCCGATCGCCTGCGTGATGCCCGAGGACGGGTCGACGTTCTGCGGTGCCACGGCCGTCAGCACGCTGACCGTGCCCGCGATATAGATGAGGGCGACGGCCGGTGCCGCAAGCGCAAGTCCGAGCGGAATGTTACGGCGCGGATTGCTGACCTCGCCGCCCATGAACGACGCCGCCTCCGGGCCGGTCCACGCGAACGCGATCACGGACCAAAAGATCAGGTCTTTGAGCGCAAAGCCGGGCCGGATCGTTTCCGCCGTCATCGGCGTCGCCGAGCCAAATCGCCACAGCGCTGCCGCGCCGAGCGCGATGAGCAGCAGCGTTATCGTCCATCGCGCGAAGCCGCCTGCGTTGTTCAGCCATTTCGCGATTACTAGGCCGTAGACGTTCACGATCGTGGCCAAGGTCAACCCGCCCAACGCAAAGACGATGAAGTACGCTGGAGTGCGCGTCAGCGCGCCCGCGTGCGAGCCCGCGGCGAACGCAGAATTACCGGCCGCGAAGTAAAGCAGTGCGGAAAAATAGGGAAGCGTGCTGGCCCAATAGGTCCAGCCGGTGAGAAAGCCGGCGAACGGGCCGAACGCGCGTTTGCTCCAGACGTAGAGGCCGCCTTCGTCCGGGTGATGCGATGAGAGAAAGACGACCGCGATGGAGAGCGGCGCGAACATCGCGAGCAGGCCGATGATCCAGACGGCCACCGCGCTCGGCCCGCTCGCGGCCGCCGCCGCGACCCATTGTAAATTGGAACAGGCAACGACGAAAAACAGCGCGACGTCGAACAGACCCAGTGTCCGCCGCAGCTCCATGGAGCGGCGACGTTCCACGCCGGGATGCGAGTCGCCCACCGGGGTGCTGTTTTTACGCCGGTGGGCGATGCGTTAAGAGCGAATCAGGTCGTTAGTAGTATCGGTGAGCCCAGTGACCCGGTCGCCAGTACCAGCCTTGAGGCCCTTGGACCCAGTGCCCGGGACGCCACACGGCGCCCGAGTACGGCACGAGGGCATAGTGACCGCGCACCCACACGTAACGGTAGCCGTTCCATTGGTAGTATCCGGCAACCCAGTAGTAGTTTGAGCCCGGCGACACCGGGACGGTTTCATAGACGGGTGCCGGAGGAGCCGTCTGAACGTAGACGCCGCCGTAGACCTGCGCAGCGGCCGGCACAGCTGCGGACAGCGTCGCGGCGCCGAGTGCACAAGTAAGGAAGAAGCTTCTTAGGTTCATCATGCTTCTTCCTTACCACGCTGGCGGGTGCGCCATTCAATAGGCCGGATTAAAGCACGATTCAAATCTCGTGAGAACCGTCTCCGCCGAGTGGTTGCTTCCACAATGCAACCGCGCGGTCGACGCACTCTTCGCGCTCCTCCTGAAGACGTCGCTGTGTCTTCCCCATCGCCGGCGGAAGGATCGTGAGCAACACGTCGCGATCGTGCGCTTCGCCGAGCGCTTCCTGCAACGCCTTGAAGCGCTCCGCGCACGCTTCGAACGACGGATCCAGGTCCGCGAAGCGCTCGAGCGCGTACCGCAGCCGTTTACACGCGATGCGAAAATCGTGAAGCCCCTGCTTGTCGCGACGCTCGAGGCCGGCGGCAAGTGCCTCGACCTCGCGCTGCCGAATGTGCACCACGCGCTCCACGATGTCGTGGAGTTCACTTACGCCGCGCAGGTCGACGCGTTCCGGTTTCACGGCTCCCTACGAGAGGAAGCTCATGCGCCGCAGCCGTTTGCGGGCCAGGCGGGTCGCGAGCTTCTCGTGCGCCAGCAGTTGGTCGACGAGCGGACGCGCGATATCCGACTCGCTTGGATCCGTGCTGCTTTCCAGCAGCCGCCGGATGATCGCCGCGTCTCGTGCGGCATCGGTCGCAGCCGCGGCGCGCTTGACGCGGCGCAGAAGGCGTGGATGCGGGTCGAGATCGGTCACGTCCTCGAGCAGCGACCGAAACCGCCTCCCGTTGGTTCGCACGTCGTGCAAGTGCTTTTCATTCGGCTCGACGACGAAGCGCCGGCGCGCTCTTTCCAGTGCTCGCCGCTCATGACGTATCGTCTTATCCAGCCACTTGTTTTCCAACGCGCTGGCGTCCGAGTTCGACGAGGGTATTTTGGCCGACCTTCGCGAATTGCGGATTCAGACGTGAGATCGCAGCGCCTGCCCATCCTCATCGTGCTTCTGGCAATCGTCGCCGCCGGCACCTGGTACTCGCTCTCCCATCGCGCGACGCGAAACGGCGAAACGATCGCCGTCTACTATACGAAGGAAAACGGTACGACGCTCGGGGACGTTCGCGTGTCCATGCGGCCGCGGCAGCCGGGTGAAGGCGCCGCCGAACATCTCCACAACACCGCGCTCTACGCCGCCGTCGAGGCCGTCGCGGGGCCGCCCAACGACGTGCCGGCCATTCGATTCCCGCCGGGGACGCGCGTCCTCGGCGTCACGGTCGAGGGGTCGACGGCGACGGTCGATCTTTCAAAGGAAGTGGAACGCCAAGCCGGTGGGACGTTCGGAGAAAATGGCGAGTTCAAGGGGCTAGTCTACACCCTGACCGGAGTCCCCGGCATCGACGCCGTTTCCGTCACGGTCGATGGGACCCGGCTCGAAACGCTTCCGGGAGGACACTTGGAAATTGATCAACCACTGCATCGCTCGGACTGGTAGCCGCACCGCGCTCGCGTTGCTCGCGCTGTCGCCGTTCGCGCTCGCGGCTCCGGCGCTTGCGGATGGTTCGATCAACGCGGTCTATCAACAGCAGACGATTCGCTTCTCGCATCTGTCATCGGCCTACGGTGCACAGGCGATCGGGATGCAGGATCCCGGATTCAGGGCGCTGCTGAAGGCCACCGGTGCACTGCTGACCTGGAAGCCGGGAGAGCGCTACGTCCTCATCACGACCTCGGCGCCCGTCGTCGTGAGCTTCGCGTTGGGCGATCGGCGTTACGACGTCGGCCCGATCACGCTCGAGGCCGCCTTCGCTCCGTTCGCGCGCGGCGACGAGGCCTATCTCCCGCTCGACGACGTGCTGCGTTCGCTCGATCTGGCGCTGCGCCGCGACGGCGCAGGTGCGGTGCTACAGCCGCAACTCGCCGGGCTCGACGTGCGCCAAGACGGCAACCGCACGACGCTGCTGGCCCATGGCGCCGCGCCGCTGCATCCACGGGTCGTGCGTGACAGCGACGGCGCCGTGACGTACGCGTTCGACGGCGTCGGCACGACCCTGAGCGGCACCCGTCAGATCAACTCCGGCGGCGTGCGCAGCGTGCAGATCGAAACGAGTGGAACCGTGCGCGAGCCGCGCACGCTCGTTACCGTGACGCTCGTTCCGGGCGCGGTCGCCGAGGCGCCGCGCGAGGACGAGCACGACGTCGCGCTCGCATTCGATGGGGTAGCGCCGGCGGCTCCGGCCGTGGCCGAGCAATCGCCGACGCCGGAGCCAGCGCCGGCGACGCAGGCATCGCGGGGCCCGACGCTCGTCACCAGCGTCACGATGCAGCCCACCGACGGCGGCGTTTCGGTCGCGATCGCCGTTACCGGGAACGCGCCTTTTGAATGGCACCGGCTGCGCGATCCGGACAATCGTTTTTGGGTCGATATCGACGGCGCGCAGCTGCAGGGACCGCCGCTCGAGCAGAACGCGCCTGGGCCGCTGACCTCGCTGCGCGTGCGGCAGAACGATCCCATGACGGTTCGCGTCGCGCTGACCCTGGCCGGGTCCAAGGCCGTTTCGGTCGTGCCATCGGCGACCGGGCTCGAGATCATCGTGCAAGCGCAGGACGTCGCCGACGCGCCTCGCTCCGGCATCGGAAGCGTCGGCAGCGTGGTGTCCGAAGGGGAGCAGAACCCGGCGCTCGTCACTCCGGCGCCGCTCGAGCCGGGCGCGTCGGCTCCCGGAAGCTCCGACGCGACCTGGAAGTTCGGCCCGCGAAGCAATTACGTGCCGACGAATCCACGTTTGATCGTACTGGATCCGGGTCACGGCGGCAGCGATCGCGGCACGATTCACGGCGGCGTGGCTGAGGCCGAACTCACGCTCGACATGGCGAAGCGATTGCGCGACATCCTGATCGCGCGCGGCTGGGAGGTAAAGATGACGCGCGACACCGACGTGGACGTCTACGCGCCGGGCGACAGCGCGCGCGACGAGCTGCAGGCCCGCGTCGACGTCGCCAACAAGGCCGGAGCGCGGCTGTTCGTCAGCATCCATGCGAACGCATTCATCAACTCGGGACCGTACGGTACGACGTGTTACGTCTCCAAGCCCGAAGACGTCGCCTTCGCGCGGATCGTCGAGGCCCAGCTCGCCGCGGACGGAACGAAGGACGACGGCATCGTCAAGAGCCATCTGTACGTGACGCTCCACACGCGCATGCCGGCGGTGCTCGTCGAGACGGCGTTCCTCTCGAACCCGAGCGACTACGCGTTGCTCACGTCGGCCGCGTGGCGGCAAAAGGTCGCACAAGAGATCGCCGACGGCATCGGGCAGTACACGCGCGACTACCCGGTACCCAATCGGCCCGCGCAATAGCGCCGATGATCGGGCTATTCGATTCGGGGCTCGGCGGACTCACGGTGCTCGCTCGCGTACGCGAGCGGATGCCGTTGGTGGATATCATCTTCTTCGCGGATCAGGCGCACGTTCCGTACGGCGATCGCGCGCACGGAGATCTACTCGGGCTGCTGCGCGCGAATCTGGCGCGCCTCGACGCCTACGGCGTCGACGGAATCGTCATGGCCTGTAACACGTCGTGTGCGATCGCCGAGCGCTACGGGTGGCCGCCGTCGCGCGCGCCCGTGCTCGACCTCATTGAGTCGGCGGCGATTGCCGTGGAGCGCGGCGGGTTTCGGCGCGTCGGAATCGTGGCGACGGCCGCGACGGTCGGGGCGGGTTCGTATGGCCGCACGCTGCGCGCGCGCATCGGCGGCATCGACGTCGTCGAGGTGCCGGCGCCGGCGCTCGTGCCTCTCGTCGAGGCCGGTGAACTCGACGGCGATACTCCGCGCGCGGCGGTCGCCGAGGTGTGCACGCATCTTCCGCTGGATCTCGACGCGGTCGTGTTCGGGTGCACGCACTATCCGGTGCTCGAGCATCACTTTCGAGTCGCGCTCGGCGGCGGCGTCGCGCTCCTCGATCCGGCGGCGACGCAGGGCGAGCGCGCGGCCGCGCTCCTTGGGGACCGCGCGCGCGGAACCGGCCGCACGACCTGCATCAGCAGCGGCGACGAGGCAACGTTCCAAGCCAACGTCGCCCGCTTTCTGCGGAGTTCCAACGTCGCCTAGGGTCCTGCGGCGCAGCCGTGATAGCGGTTCGAATACATCGGCTGCAGGCTATAAACAGTCCCGCTCACGTCGATCTTCCACTGGTAGGTTTGGCAGAGATCCCCGACCTCCGAAAAGAACGTGAGGTTGAACCACGCGAGGGCGGCGCCGGGATCGGTGATCGCCTCGAACGTTTCGTGCGCGAGCGTCGAGGCGGTGGAGTTGGTCAGGGCGCTCGCCCCGGCTGAAGCGCGCGACGCGCAGAAGCCGACCTTCTGATACGGCTCGATCGAAACGATAACGGGCTTCGCAACGTCCTTGAACGCGACGCTTTCGTGGTAGGCGCAGAAGGCGTTCGTAGCCGGATGGTCCGGGGAATAGCACGAGCGGGTCCGGTCGAAGCACGTGTCCGTGCCCTTGGCCAGAAAGATGTGATACATATTGGAATACCCCGCCTTCTTGCCGTTCTTTGCGAGCGCGGCGTGCAAGACGGTCAAGAGGTCGTTCTGATACAGCAGCCGGGTGTAGGTGTGGTACTTCACGGAAAACGCGCCGCCGAAGGTATACGCGCCGGGCATGGAGCGCGTGTACTGCCGCAAGAGTTCCGCGAATCCGCTTCCCGTGAGGTTCTTTTGGAAGCCTTCAGGGTCTCCCCAGCAGCTCTCACCGCCGCCCGCGCAGTTGACATAGACGTTGAAGGCCGCGGCCGTCTTCATGATCGGGCCCTTGTGGCGCGCGAGATCCGCCGGATAGATGATCTTTCGATCCCCGCCAAAACGGTCCATCGACCCCGGGTAGCGCAGCGGCATCAGATGATACGAGAGGATTCGGGCCGAGCGCGCCATCTGCGCGTCGCCGGGCTCGACGACGAGCGTCGCGCTCTGCACTGCGGGCAGCGGCGGCGGCGTCGGGACGTAGGCTCGATCGGGCCCTGCGCAGGCGGCCGCCGCCGTGCACGACAGTAAGGCAAGTATTCGAACAACGGAGCAATTCATCGCGTTCCCTCCTGTCGAATACTTGCCCGGTCGGTAAGGGCGACCTCTTTAGTGCGCGGACAGCAATCCGACGTGGAACAGCGAGAAGAAGAACGCCGTCGTCGCGACCGCGAGCGCGACGCCCGCCACAACCTGCATGACCGTGTGGGCGCGCAGATACACGCGTGCCCAGCACACCATCGGAATCAGGATCATGAACGGCAGCGGTTGTCGGCCATAGATCAGCGTCAGCGCCGTGAGCGGGGCCGTGATGCCGAGAGCATGCGTACTGATCTTCCAGTAACGCGTGATGTACTGCACGACCAGGGTTGAGACCAGATAGCCGAGCATGGCGGCGATCATCAGGCGCGGGGCGTGCGCGATCCACAGCGCCGCCGCACCGAGACTGTAGAAGAAGACGAAGGCGGTGAAGACCATCTCCCGCTCGATGCGAACCGACATGTCCAGATCGGAGATGCGGTCGGTTGCGTAGAGCCAGAAAACATAGAGCATGGGCCCGAGCGACGTGAAGAAGGTCGAGATGAAGAGCAGGCGCCAGAAGTCCCATGTGTCCTTGGCGCCGATGAGCGCGAGGATGACGAAGAGCGCGAGGGCCGTCAGGAACGGGTTGAAAATCGTGGAGAGAATCCGCGCTAGGTCGCGCCAAACTCTACGGTTCTTCATCGGAACGACCGAGCGCAGCGGCTGCTCGAGCCTGTCGGATTCGGACACGGCAGGGTATTGGTCGGCAGGCGCGCCGGAGCCTGCGGTCGTAGAGAGCATGCCGCCAACGCCTTTTCTAAAGGAACACGACGTAATTTCGAGCCCGCTCCTGTTAGCCGCCGCCTCTAAAGTCGTTCCCTCGGCTGCCGCGACGATATTGCCCAACGCCGCCGTCCCGCCGAATGCGCCGTTGCCGGCGCCCGCGATCGAGCCCAGGACGTGGATCGCCCAGCACTGGCCGTGGCTGACGCACGGATTCGCCGGCATCTTCATGATCGCGGCGGTCTTGCTGGTCTTCTTGTTGGCGATTCAGACGACGAAACAGGAGGGGCTGACCGGCTCCATCGGCGGGCGAGTCGAGAGCGCCTATCGCGGCCGGCTCGGCGCCGAGGAACAGCTCAAGCGCCTGACCGGAGTGGTGGCGGTCGTCTTCGTCGTGGTCGGATTCGTGCTCTCGCTGACGGGTATTTAAGGGAGCGGTGCCGCTACTCGAGGTCGGTAATCTCCGAACGACGTTTCGGACCGAAGACGGCCTCGTTACCGCGGTCAACGGACTCTCGTTTTCCTTAGAGGCCGGCGAGACGCTGGGCATCGTCGGGGAGTCCGGCTCCGGCAAGTCGGTTACCGCGCTCTCGGTGATGCGCCTGTTGGCGCGCACCGCCGCGGTAACGGCCGATCGGATCTTCTTCGAAGGCGAGGATCTGCAGGCCAAGAGTGAGGCCGAGATGCGGCGGATTCGCGGCTACAAGATCGCGATGATCTTTCAAGACCCGATGACCTCGCTCAATCCAGTGCTCACGATTGGGGAACAGATCGCGGAGGCGGTGCGCCTGCATCTCGCGGTGGGAAAGCGCGAAGCTCGCGATCGCGCGATCGAGATGCTGCACAAAGTGCGCATCCCGCGCCCCGAAAAACGGCTGGGAGACTACCCGCATCAATTCTCAGGCGGCATGCGGCAGCGCGTCATGATCGCGATCGCGCTCTCGTGCAACCCTCAGCTGTTGATCGCCGACGAGCCGACGACCGCGCTGGACGTCACGATCCAAGCGCAGGTGCTCGAGCTCATGAACGACCTGCAGCGCGAGACCGGCGCGGCCATCATCTTGATCACGCACGATCTCGGTGTCGTCGCCGAATTCTGCAAGAACGTCCTCGTGATGTACGGCGGCAATCTCGTGGAATACGCTTCGGCCGAACAACTCTATGCCCAGCCAAGGATGCCGTACACGCAGGGACTGCTCGCGTCATTGCCGCGGCTCGACGACAGCGAGCACCGGAGGCTGGAGCCGATCCAGGGGCAGCCGCCGAATCTTTTGCGGCTCCCGCCCGGGCTGCGCGTTTGCGCCGCGTTGTGCGTACCGCATGCCGATCTGCGACCAACCCGTGCCGCTCTACGACTTCGGCGGCGGTCACGTCGCGCGCTGTTACCTCTACGACACACGCGCGCGCGACCAGCGCCCCGAGTCTGCAGCGACCCTCCCGTTCGTGCCGACATCGTGAACAACGGGACGCTCGTCGAGGTTAAGGACCTCGTCAAATATTTTCCGATCCACGCGGGACTGATGTCGCGTCACGTGGCGGACGTGCGCGCGGTCGACGGCGTCAGCTTCACCATCGAACAGGGTGAGACGCTCGGACTCGTCGGTGAGTCGGGTTCCGGCAAGACCACGATCGGACGCCTCCTGCTTCGGCTTCTCCCGGCCACGCGGGGCGATATCCGGTTCGAAGGGCAGGACGTGCTCGCCATGAACCGCGGCGATCTTCGCCGGCTGCGGCGCTCGATGCAGATCATCTTTCAAGATCCGTTCGCCTCGCTCAATCCGCGGATGACGATCGGCGCCATCGTGGCCGAGCCGCTGGAGATCCACGGCATCACCAAGGGCAAGGAAACGGAGCGCCGCGTCCGCGAGCTGCTCGAACTCGTCGGGCTTCAGCCCTATCACGCCAATCGCTATCCGCACGAATTCTCGGGCGGTCAGCGCCAGCGCGTCGGGGTCGCGCGCGCGCTCGCGGTCAACCCGAAGTTCATCGTCTGCGACGAGCCGGTATCGGCCTTGGACGTTTCGATTCAAGCCCAGGTCATCAACCTGCTGGAGGAGCTCCAGGAGAGGCTCGGGCTGACCTATCTCTTCATCGCGCACGATCTCTCCGTCGTGCGGCACATCTCGAGCCGCGTCGCCGTGATGTACGTCGGAAAGATCGTCGAACTAGCCGATCGGGAGGCCCTCTATCGAAACCCGCTGCATCCGTACACGCAGGCGCTGCTCTCGGCGATTCCGATTCCGGATCCGGTGCTCGAGAAGCGGCGCAAACGTATCGTGTTGACGGGCGACATTCCGTCGCCGGTCAATCCGCCCTCGGGGTGCCGCTTTCACACGCGCTGTCCGGTCGCGTTCGACCGGTGCGTCACCGAAGAGCCGCCGCTGCGCGAATACGAGCCGAGCCACTTCGCGGCGTGCCACTGGGTCGAAGAACACGGCGGTCGGGCCCCCGAGCTCGCGCGATGAAAAGAGGGCGATCGCACTGCGATCGCCCTTCTCATCTGCTCCCCGAGCTTAAGCCTTCTTTTTGCGCCCGCCCTTGCGCTTCTTGCGCGCGACCTTGCGGGTGGCCTTGCGGACCTTGCGTCCGGCTTTGCGCCCGGCCTTGCGGACTTTACGTGCACCCTTGCGCACGGCTTTGCGCTTCTTGCGTCCGGCCTTGCGGACCTTGCGGGCGACTTTACGGCCGGCCTTGCGCACCTTGCGGGCGACTTTACGGCCGGCCTTGCGCACCTTGCGGGCGACTTTACGGCGCACCTTGCGAACGACGGCCTTCTTCACGGCGGCGGCCGCTTTGCGACGGCGTGCTTTACGACGAGGCTTCGGAGCCTCCATCGGCATGTCGCCGCCAAGTATGGAATCGGAGTCCATTCATTCCTCCTCGTCCCCGGGGACGATTAGCGTTCAGTGGACAGCGCCGTTTAGCGCTTTTGAGCGAATCATAGAGGATTTTTCCAAATCATGCAAATTCGCGCGTGCGCGAATTACTGCGAATTTGCGGGACCTTGACCCCGGCGGTATACTAGGGCCCGTGAAAAAGCCCCTGATCATCGTGGAATCGCCCACGAAAGCGCGGACGATCAAAAAGTTTCTGCCCGCGCGCTACTCCGTGAAAGCATCGGTGGGGCACGTGCGCGACCTTCCGAAGAGCACGCTGGGCGTGGACGTCGAGCACGATTTTGCGCCGAAATACCTTACAATCAAGGGAAAAGGCGAGGTGATCAAGGAGCTGCGCGGCGCCGTCAAAAGCGCGACCGACGTGTACCTCGCGACCGACCCGGATCGTGAGGGCGAGGCAATCGCCTGGCACCTAACCGAGCTCCTGCGGCTCTCCGATCCAAAGCGGATCGAGCTCCACGAGATCACCAAGGACGCCGCGCTGGCGGCCCTCAAGCACCCGCATAACATCGACATGGATCGCGTAAATGCGCAGCAGGCGCGGCGCATTTTGGATCGCCTCGTCGGCTATAAGATATCGCCGCTGCTGTGGGCGAAGGTGCGCGGGGGGCTTTCGGCCGGCCGAGTGCAATCGGTCGCCGTCAAGCTCATCGTCGACCGCGAACGCGAGATCGCCGCCTTCATTCCGCGAGAATACTGGACGATCGCGGCCCTCCTCGCGCCGCCCGGTGCGCCGGCGGACTTGGGCTTCGCGGCGGACCTTGTATCGCGTCACGGCGAGAAGCTCGAGATCGCGACGCAGGCCGATGCCGACGCCGTCCTGCGTGCGCTCGACGGCGCGACCTATCGGGTTGCATCCGTCAAGAAACGCGAGCTGCGCCGGCAAGCGCCTCCGCCGTTCACGACGTCGACGCTGCAGCAGGAGGCGTCGCGAAAACTCAAAATGCGCGTGCGGCGGGCCATGCAGGTCGCTCAAGCCCTGTACGAGGGCGTGGACCTCGGCGGGAGCCAGGGAACCGAAGGTCTGATAACCTACATGCGCACCGACTCGACGCGTATCAGCGACGGGGCGCGCGCGGCGGCCGAGCAGTTTATCGTGAGCGCGTACGGCAAGGAGTTCCACGCCGGAACGCGTCACCGCGTGCGCGAGGGCGCGCAAGACGCCCACGAAGCCATTCGTCCGACGTCGGTGCTGCACACGCCCGAGAAGCTCGCCGCCGTGCTGAAGCGCGACGAGCTGCGCCTCTACACGATGATCTGGGAGCGGTTCGTGGCCTCGCAGATGGCGCCGGTCCTGCTCGATCAGACGATCGTCGACGTCGCGGCCAACGAATTCGGATTTCGGGCGACCGGGACGATCGTACGCTTCCCGGGATTCACGCGTATCTACGAGGAGGGCCGCGACGAGGAATCCACCGGCAAGGGGCGCGTTCGCCTCCCGCAATTAGAAGAAGACCAGGAGCTGGATTGCCGGAAGCTGGACTCCAAGCAGCACTTCACGGAGGCGCCGCCGCGCTATACCGAGGCCGCTTTGGTGAAGGCGCTGGAGGACAACGGCATCGGGCGCCCATCGACCTACTCCGCGATCGTCGAGACCATCCAGGCGCGCGGTTACGTCACGCAGCAGGACCGGCGTTTCGTGCCAACCGAGATCGGCATGGCCGTCAACGATCTGCTGGTCGACCATTTTCCCAACATCGTCAGCCTTGACTTTACCGCTCAGATGGAAGGCGACCTCGACAAAGTCGCAGAGGGACATGAGGATTGGGTCGCCTTGCTGCAGCGATTCTACGGTCCCTTCGAGAGCGATCTAGAGACCGCCGAGAAGAAGCTGCCGAGGTTGGAGCTGCGCGACGAGCCGACGAGCGAAATCTGCCCAAACTGCGGCCGTCCCATGGTCATCAAGACGGGTCGCTTCGGTAAGTTCATCTCGTGTACGGGGTACCCCGAGTGTAAGACGACGAAGCCGATCGTCAAGGAGACCGGCGCGGAGTGTCCCAAGTGCGGCGGCGCCATCGTCGAGCGGCGTTCGAAGAAGGGGCGGCTGTTCTTCGGCTGCGCGAACTATCCGAACTGCGACTTCATATCGTGGGACGCCGTGGCGCGCGAGCGCTGCCCCGTATGCGGATCGTACGTCGTCGGGAAAACGCGCCGCGGCGGCGCCGTCCAACTGCAGTGCGCGTCCGACCGCGGGCACGATGTCAGCACCCTCGCGACGAACGAGGCCCCCGCAGCGGAGCGCGAACCTCTCGAGGCATGACCCTCCTGACCGTCATCGGCGGTGGGCTCGCGGGGTGCGAGGCGGCATGGCAGGCGGCGCGTTGCGGCGTCGAGGTCGATCTCTATGAGATGCGGCCTGGGCGCAGCGGGCCCGCGCACCACACCGGCACGCTGGCGGAACTGGTGTGCAGCAATTCGCTGCGCGGCGCGTCGCTGGAAAACGCCGTCGGCCTGCTGAAAGAGGAGCTCGCGCGACTGCGCTCGCTGATCGTGAGCTGCGCTCGCGAGAGCGCCGTTCCGGCGGGAGGCGCGCTGGCGGTCGACCGCGCCCGCTTCTCGAGTCTGGTCGAGTCGCGCATCCTGGCCGAGCCGCGTATCCGGCTGTTCCGCGAGGAGCTGCGAGCCATTCCCCTCGATCGCCCAACGATCGTCGCGTGCGGCCCGCTGCCGAGTGACGAATTCTTGGAGCAGTTGGATGCTTTGCTGGGCACCGGCGGCGAGAACCGGCGCCTGCATTATTACGACGCGGCGTCGCCGATCGTCGCCGCCGATTCGATCGACGAGTCGCAGATGTATCGCAAGTCGCGCTACGACAAAGGTGACGGAGATGACTATCTCAATATTCCGCTGGACCGTGCCGAATACGAGAGGCTGCTGACCGACCTGCGAACGCTCGAGCGCCATCCCGGCAAAGCGTTTGAGTCCACGCGATACTTCGAGGGTTGTTTGCCGATTGAAGAGATGGCGGACAGGGGAGACGACGTGTTGCGTTTCGGGCCCCTGAAGCCGGTCGGCCTGCGCGACCCGCGCACCGGTCGCGCGCCGTACGCCGTCGTGCAGTTGCGCAAAGAGAACGCCGACGCCACCGCCTACAATCTCGTCGGCTTTCAGACGCGCCTCACGTGGCCCGCGCAGCGCGACGCGTTCGGGAAGCTGCCCGGACTACAGCGCGCGGAGTGGCTGCGGCTCGGCGTCATGCACCGCAACACGTTCATCGACTCGCCGCGCCTGCTCGACTCGCACTTGAAGCTGCGCGGCAGCGCCGCGCTGTATTTTGCCGGACAGATCACCGGGGCGGAAGGCTACGTCGAGGCGGCGGCATGCGGCGCGATGACCGGACTCCACGCCGCCCGCACGATATTGGGCCTCCCGTCGATCGACTTTCCGCGCGCGAGCGCGTTCGGCGCCATCGTCGCGCACCTGCAGAACCGCCAGACGCCGGACTTTCAGCCGGCGAACGTGACGTGGGGAGCGTTCCCGCCCCCTTCGGAGGACGAGGCGCGGATCGGTAAGCGCGAGAGGAGAAGGAAGACGGCTGAGCGTGCGCTGCTCGCGATCGAATCCTTAGCCGCTGAAACTCTCTTCGCGCCTGCGGGGTAGTGACGCTAGCATGAAGGTTCGATCCACGACGATTCTAGCGGTGCGACGCGACGGTAAGCTCGCGATCGCGGGCGACGGCCAGGTGACGCTCGACAAGACCATCGTGAAGCACGGCGCGCGAAAGGTTCGCAAGACTTCCGGCGGCAAGGTGTTGGCCGGGTTCGCGGGCTCGGCCGCCGACGGCATCACGCTGCTCGAAAAGTTCGAAAGCAAATTCGCCGAGTTCAAGGATCTCACGCGGGCGGCCGTCGAGCTCGCCAAGGACTGGCGGCAAGATCGCGCGCTGCGACGCCTCGAGGCGCTGATGATCGTCGGCAATACCGAGCATATGTTCGTGCTCTCCGGAACGGGTGACGTTATCGAGCCCGACGAGGGAGTCGCCGCGATCGGCAGCGGCGGCGCGTACGCGCAGGCCGCAGCGGCAGCGCTGCTACGCAACACACGGCTCGACGCCGCAGAAATCGCCCGCAAGGCCCTCGAGATCGCCGCCGAGATCTGCATCTACACCAACGACGACATCGTCGTGGAGACGCTGTCCTGAGCCTGTCGAAGGGCGCTGCCGTGACGAGCGCGATGACGAGCCTCGATCCGACCGCGCTGACGCCGCGCCAAGTTGTGGCCGAGCTCGATAAATACATCGTCGGACAGGCGAAGGCGAAGCGCGCCGTCGCGATCGCGCTGCGCAACCGGTATCGGCGCGCCCGCGCTCGCGAAGACCTGCGCGAGGAGATCACGCCGAAGAACATCCTGATGATCGGTCCGACCGGCGTGGGGAAGACCGAGATCGCACGGCGGCTCGCCGCGCTGGTCGGCGCTCCCTTCGTCAAGGTCGAGGCCACGAAGTACACCGAGGTCGGCTACGTCGGACGGGACGTGGAGTCGATGGTGCGCGATCTCGTCGAGGCGTCGATTCGCACCGTGACCGAAGAGCGCCGTGAGGAGGTCCGCGAGTTAGCCAAACGCCACGCGGTCGAGCGCGTGATCGATGTGCTCCATCCGGAGACGCGTCCGCCGGGCCAGTCGCAGGCCAACCCGTTCGGCGCCGCGCTAGGGTCGATCTTCGGAAGTGGTCTCTCGGGGCAGCCGTCGCACTCGGGTCCGTCGGTCGCGGTCTCGCCCGACGCGCAGCGGGTTCGGGATCAGACGCGCGGCGAGATCGAGCGCGGGTTTTACGACGTCCGGCTGATCGAGATCGAGGTCGAAGAGACTCCGAGCCTTCCGATCGGCGTGATCGGCGGCAGCATGGATCAGGCCGGCGACCTCGGCGAGATGCTGGGCGGCATCTTGCCGAAGCGCAGAACGAAGAAGCGCGTGACGGTCGCCGACGCGCTCAAAATCTTCGAGCAAGAGGAGGCCGCAAAGCTGATCGACATGGACGCCGTCAAGCGCGAGGCGCTCCGTCGCGCGGGCGATGACGGCATCATCTTCATCGACGAGATCGACAAGGTCGCGGGATCGCAACAGCAGCGGGGCGGCCCGGACGTGTCGCGGGAAGGCGTCCAGCGCGACATCCTGCCGATCGTCGAGGGATCGACCGTGAATACGAAGCACGGCCCGATCAAGACCGATCACATCCTTTTTATCGCGGCCGGCGCGTTTCATACCAGCAAACCGTCCGATCTGATCCCGGAACTTCAGGGACGGCTGCCGATACGCGTCGAGCTGGACTCCCTGACCGCCGAAGACTTCAAGACCATCCTCACCCAACCTAAGAACGCGTTGGTCGAACAATACAAGGCATTGCTTGCTACGGACAACGTCGCGCTCGAATTCCGGGACGATGCGATCGAGCAGCTCGCGACGTTCGCAATGCGGGTCAACGAGCAGACCGAAAACATCGGCGCTCGGCGCCTCCACACGGTGCTGGAGCGCGTCCTCGAAGACGTTAGCTTCGCCGCCCCCGAAACTACCGGTACGGTCGTCGTCGACGGCGACTACGTGCGCGGACGGCTCGCCGACGTGGTCGAGAACGCCGACCTTTCGGGGTATATTCTCTAAGGATATTCACATTACGCCCGGCAGGGTGAGCATGCCGGTACAGAGGATGGTTCTACCATGAATAAGTCGCTTGGCGCGCTATCCGCGACCCTTATCGCAGCAACACTATTATCCGCTTGTAACGGCGGTAATGGCCCCGGCCCCGCACCCGCACCGACCGGCAACTGCGGCGGCCCTCCGAATCAGCTCGAGGTCCTGTATCCAATCCCGAATTCCAAACATGCGCCTCCCGCGTTAGGCAACATTTACGTTTCCACCAAGGGCGCATTGGCGCCGAACAACAGCTTCAATTTCTTCCTCGTGCAATCGAACGGCGGGTCGACCTTCACCGGTACCTTTGCTCAAATCAGCAAGTCCCAGATCCCAACGCCGCACGCGAATCCGACGTACTCGAATCCGGTGTACTACGCCTCGTCGTTACCGCCGAGTTATATCATCGGGCCGGGTCAGGCCGTCAGCCTGTTCTGGAACGACGGCGGCACGAACTGCAACCCGCACTTCCTGGTATCCTCTTTCACGACGAAGTAGCGGTCACCGGATGTCATCCTGAGCGAAGCGCCGCAGGCGCGCAGTCGAAGGGCGGCACAAAGTAGCGGGCGGCGACAACGCAGAATAGCCGCCCGCAATGCCTTACCTTCGCGAGATCCTCGCCGACGGTCACCCGACGCTGCGCAAGGTGGCGAAGAAGGTCGATCCGCGCGAGATCGACGATCCACTCTTCCAGCAGTTGATCGACGACATGTTCGAGACGATGTACGCGGCTCCGGGCGTGGGCCTCGCCGCGCCGCAGATCAACGTTTCGAAGCGCCTGTTCGTAATGGACGTCAACGACGACGAGCATCCGCCGGCGGTCGTGATCAATCCGAAGCTGGAAGGCCTAACCGAAGAGGTCGAACTGCGCGAAGGCTGTCTCTCGGTGCCCGGAATGGTCGGCGAGATCGTCCGCTACAAGCGCGCGGCGGTCACGGGCCTCGACCGCGAGGGCCGCAAGATTCACATCGAAGGCGAGGGACTGCTGGCGCAGTGCCTGCAGCACGAGGTGGATCATCTCAACGGCGCGCTCTACATCGACCGGGCGAAGAACGTCCGTCCCGCCGTCTCGGAAGAGGACAAGGAAACGGCCGAGGCGTGAGAACGCTCTTTCTCGGCACCGCCGCGTTCGCGGCGCCGAGTCTGCGCGTCGTCGCCGCCCGCACGCATCTCGTGCGCGTGCTGACGCGCCCGGATCGTCCCGCCGGACGCGGCCTGCGTCTCACGCCAAGTCCCGTAAAGCGTGCCGCGCTCGAGCTTGGCCTCCGTGTCGACGAGCCGCTGGCGCTGCGCACGTACGCGGTGGAGCTGCAGAACGAGGCCATCGACCTCGTCGTCCTCGCGGCGTACGGACGCATCTTGCCGCAGGAGCTGCTTGATATCCCACGCCTCGCCGCACTCAACGTTCACCCCTCGCTGCTGCCGAAATACCGCGGCGCGACGCCGATTCAGGCCGCGATTCTACACGGCGACAGCGAGACGGGCGTCAGCATCATGCTAATGGATGCCGGCCTGGACACCGGTGATGTCATCCTCCAGGAGCGCATCGCCATCAGTCCGGACGAAACCTACGGCGAACTGCACGACCGTCTGGCAGCAGCGGGCGCGGACGCGCTCGCGCGAGCCCTCGATCTCGCCGAAGCCGGGAAGCTCGACGCCACGCCGCAGCGCGGCGAGCCGAGCCTGACGCGGCCGACCGCGCGCAGCGATCTAGCCGTCGATCTCGGCTGGCCGGCGCAACGGGTCGTCAACGTCGTGCGTGCCTACTCTCCGCGCCCCGCGGCGCGTGCGAGCATCGACGGCGAGAGCGTCAAGATCTTGCGCGCGCACGTCGCGCCGGAGGGCGGGCTCGTGATCGACGAGCTCATCGCGCCGAACCGCGGGAGGATGAGCGGAGCGGTGTATCTCCAGAGTCGCCGCACGCGATGAACGCCCGCGAGCTCGCGCTGAGCGTTGTACGCGACGTCTTCCCCGGATCGAGCGGCATCGAACGGGTAGCGCAGGCGTCGTTCGATTACCGCGCTCGTCGCACGCAGCTCGGCGAGCGAGATCGCGCGTTCGCCGCGGAGCTTGCGTACGGCGCGATCAAGATGCGGCGCACTCTCGACTGGTACCTCGAACCGTTCCTCGCATCGCAGCGCGGGCTGCCACCCGTGATCCGAGAGCTGCTGCGGCTGGCGATCTATGAGTTGATCTACACGCGCGCCGACGAGCACGCCACGGTCTTCGAATTCGTCAATCTCGCCAAGCGGCACGGGCATCGCGGCCTGGGAAACCTCGTGAACGCCGTGCTTCGGAGCTTTCTGCGGCAGCGAGCGCCACAGCCGCAGCGCGAGCGCTTCGACAGCGAGCTGGAGTATCTCGCGACGCGCTATTCGCTGCCGACGTGGCTCGTGCGCCAGTGGCGCGAGATCTTCGGCGCGAACGCGGAGCGAGTCTTTGCCGGCGTGAACGACCCGGCGCGAGCGGCGCTGGTGATCAACGCGCTCAAGGTCACGCCGGACGAAGCGGCGCGGCGGCTCGCCACGGCGGGAGTCGAGACGCGCGGTTCGGCGGTCGTGCGGGAGGTGCTGTTGTTGGAACGCGGCGGCGGCCCGCCGCCGAGCGACGACGGCGCCTGGTGGCCGCAGTCCGAGAGTTCGGCGATGGCCGTCGACGTGCTCGGTCCGCAGCCCGGCGAGGCGATCCTCGACGTGTGTAGCGGGCGCGGCAACAAGGCGCTGCAGATCGGCGCGCGGCTCGCAGGACAGGGAACCCTGATCTGCGTAGAGCGGGATGCGCGTAAGGTCGCGACACTCGGCCGCCGGCTGGACGAGGCCGGGGTCGTCGCCGGCGTCGTCACGGGAGACGCCACGGCCGAAGCGCTGCTCGGGGACCAGCGTTTCGACCGGATCCTGCTCGACGCGCCGTGCTCCGGAATCGGCCTCGTGGCGCGGCACCCCGAGACGCGCTGGAAGAAGCAGGGAACCGACGGCGAACGGCTGTCGCTAACGCAGCGAGCCTTGCTCGAGCGGATGGCCCGCCATGTCTACCCGGGCGGCGCGCTGGTCTATGCGGTTTGTTCGACGGATCCACGCGAGACGACGGAAGTGATCGAAGACTTTTTAGCGCGAGAGAACTTCGAGCGCGGTTTGATACCCGCCGCGTACGAGAAGCTGCTCACCGATGACGGCGACGTGCTCGTCGCGCCGGGCATCGAAGGACGCGACGGCTTCTATATCGCGCGTGTCGAGCGCCGCTCGTGAGCGTCTTCTCGAAGATCGAGCAAGTCTGCGCGACCTTCATCGAACGCGCCTTCGCTAAGACGTTTCCGAGCGACCTGGAGCCGGCGCAGATCGCGCGCAAGCTCGTGTCCACGATGGAGGCGCAAACCCGGGGCGACGAAGGGCGCCTCAGCGCGCCGGCCGCGTACGCCGTCTACGTGAGCCCCGACGACTTCGATCGGCTTGCCGAGCACAGGGAGTATTTGGAGCGCGCATGGGCCGAATTGCTACGCGACCTGGCCGCGCGAGTGGGGATCGCGTTCGAGAATGGGGAGGCGCGCGTGACGATGGCCGCGCGGGCCAGCGTTCCGCTCGGCGCGATAGCGATCGAAGTCGGCGACGCGGCGAGAAGCTCCGCGAAGTTTTGCCTTCGCATGGTCAAAGGCGTACCACCGGACGGGGTATATTCGATCGAAGGAAAGGTCCGAATTGGACGCAGCGAAGAGAGCGAAATCATTCTCGTGGACCCGAGCGTGTCGCGCGCGCACGCGGTCGTGGAGGTACGCGGCGGCGAGCCGGTCGTCCGCGACGTCGGATCGACCAATGGAACGTACGTGAACGGGCGCCGCGTGCGTTCGCGGCCGCTGCGCGACGGGGACGAGCTGCTTTTCGGCGACACGAAGATGAGGTTCGAGAACACGTGACGTTCGAAATCGCGGCCGCCGTCGATTTCGAGCGGCAGATGCGAATCGGCTCGCTGGAGATCGCGGCGGCCCTCGCGCTCGTTGCGGCGCTGAGCACGCGCCTGCCGGCGCGCACGGCGGCGGAGATCGGCCGTGTCACACCGGTGCGCCTGCGGCTCGAGATCCTCGAGCGCGGCGCGAACCGTTCGTTCGAGGGTCGGCCGCCGCTCGAGGTTGGGCGGGACAAAGGGACGGATATTGTGCTGCTCGACCCAGAGGTGAGCCGCCGCCACGCGCGATTCGAGAGCCAAGACGGCGTCGTCTTCGTCGACGATCTCAAGAGCAGCAACGGCACGTTTCTGAACGGCCGCCGCGTCACGGATGCCATCGAGATCCGTCCGGGCGACGAGATCGACGTCGGGGCGACGCGCGTCGTCGTCAAATCGGTACGCCCGGGATGACGCTCGCGATTCGCGGCGACCGTACGACGTGCCTGAGCCTTCAGCTCGGGCCGCGCACGTGGCTCTTGGCCATCGCGCGCGGCTTCGGCAGCATCGGCGGAGTCGCCACGGAGGCCGCGCTCCTGGCGCGGCTTCGAGCCGAATGCGAGCGCCGCATTCGCAGCGCGCGCTTTCGATCCGCGGTCGATCGTCCGCAGGCGGCGGCCACGGCGATGCATGGCGTGTTGGCGCGCGTGAACAGCGACCTCTACGCGTGCACCGCGAGCCACGAGGACTACATCACGGCCGCGGCGTCGTTGACGGCCGTCGTGATCGTGCACGGCCACGCCTACGTCATGCACGCCGGTTCCACCGCGGCATACCTCGCTCGCGAGGGCGAGGTCATCCCGCTGTTCCGCGACGACGTCTTCGAGGAGCGCCGCGGCCCGCTGCTGGTCCGAGCGTTCGCGGTCGCGCCCGTTCTCGACGTCACGATCTCGAGCGCGATGCTATCGCCTGGCGATGCGATCGTGCTGCTCGGCCGGCGCATGCGCGGCGATGCCGAGCGCCGCGCGGTACTGGCGAGCCTCGAGGCCGGCGATCCGGGCGAACGCGTGCTCATCGCGCGATTCGATCAGGACGACGTCGCGCCGAGCGACGCGCATGTCGTGGCGCCCGCCGGCGCGCCGGCGCGGGCGCTGGCGCGCATCGCCGCGGCGATCGCGTTCGTCGTCGCGGCGGTCACCGGACGCTGGTAGCCGCTCGGCGCATCGGCCCGATGGCGGGCGCGCTTGCCGTCGCCGCGCTGATCCTATCCTTCGCGCCGCGCAACACCATCGGTCCGCCCTGGGTCTTCGCACTCCTCGCCGCGCTGGCCGTGATCTGGGTGCTGTGGCAGCCCTCGGGCACCGTGCGCGACGATGCGCTGCCGGCGCTCGCCGTCGTGCTCGCGGCGCTCGGACTCGCGTTAGTCGATCGGCTCTCGCCCGAGCTCGCGCAGCGCCAGCAGGCGTGGCTGGTCGTGTCGCTGCTGCTGGCGATCGGGCTCGGGCCGGCCTTCTCCGCCTATCGCCGCTTTGCGGCGTTCAAGTACCTCTGGGTCATCGCGTCGCTCGTGCTGTTCGCGTTGCTGCTGTTCTTCGGCGAGGAAGTCAACGGCGCGCGCCTGTGGATCAAGCTGGGGCCGATCGAATACGAGCCGATCGAGCTGATCAAGCTCTTTATCGTGCTGTTCTTGGCGGCATACCTCGCCGAGACGGCCGACGTGATCGGAAACGCGCGGCCGTGGTCGCTCCGCGCCAACGTCAAGTACCTCGGCCCGCTTTTCATCGGTTGGGGCGTATCGATCGCGATCTTGGTCGTTCAGCGCGACCTCGGCATGGCGACGCTGCTGCTCGCTACGTTCGCGACGATTCTGTATGTCGCGACGCGTCGCGCTGACATCGTGCTCTTCGGGGCGCTCCTCTTCGTCGTGGGCGCCTTCTGGGCCGTGCACCACTATCCGTACGTACAGGCGCGCATCGCGGTCTGGCGCAACCCGTTCTCCGATCCGTTCGGTTCCGGATACCAGTCGTCGCAGGCCTACTACTCGCTCGCGGCGGGCGGCCTTTTCGGCAGCGGGTACCGCCTCGGGCATCCCGGAATGATCCCGGACGTGGCAACGGACTACGTCTACGCGGCCTTCGCGGAAGAGTTCGGCGTGATCGGAGCGCTCATCGTGCTCGTCATCTTCCTGAACCTCGTGCGTAGGATCTTCGCGGCGGGTCTGCAGCAGCCGGATCTCTACACGAAGCTGCTTGCGACCGGTCTCGCCGCGACGCTAGGCTTTCAGGTCGTCATCATCGTCAGCGGCGTGATCGGGCTGCTTCCGCTCACGGGCATAACGCTGCCGTTCATATCGTACGGCGGCAGCTCCCTCGTGGCGAACTTTCTCCTGGTCGCGCTCGTCTGGGCGATGAGCTCGCGCCCGCGGACGTCCGCATGAGGATCGCGTGCGCTCTCGCGTTGACGTTGCTCGCCGCCTGCGCGAAGAGCTCGCACGGCGCGGCGGCTTCCGCGTCGGCATCCGCCGAGGCGGCGAATCCGGCGTCGGCCAGCGACGGCGCGGTGGTATACATGGCGAACTGCTCGAGCTGTCATCAACCCGACGGCGAGGGCGTGAGCGGGGCGTTTCCGCCGCTCGCCGGCAACCCGGTCGTGACCGGCAATCCCACCGCGGTGATCGCCATCGTCAAGGACGGCCTCGATGGCAAAGTCGTCGTGAACGGCCACGCGTATAGCGGAATCATGCCGCGTTGGGGCGGCGTGCTTTCGGACGAGCAAATCGCCGCGGCGATCACGTACATCCGCAGCTCCTGGCACAACCACGCCGCCGGAGTCAGCGTCGCAGAGGTGCGCGCCGTCAAATAGAGACGACTCCGCAGCCGCGCGGCTCGCGGAGCGCTTCGCCAAATTCGCACTCGAAGAGCGACTCGACGAATTCGAGCATGGCCGGATCCGCGTGGCGCAGGCGCGCGCGCGTCGCGCGCGGCCACGGCGACGCGGGGTCATTGGCCTCGACGTAGGCGCGCAGCGATTCCGCGAAGTACTCGTCGACGCCGGTGGCCGCATATGGCGTGACGAAGCTCGTCGCGCTCGCGAAGAGCGCGCGAAGCCGCGGATCGATTCCGCTGCGATAGACGCCGCCGCCGAGCGCGCAGTCGAGTGCGTGGCCGAACTCGTGCGCTACCGTCATCGGGCTGCGCGAGCGCAAGAATAGCGCCCGCTCTTCGACCACGAAGAGCCCGGCGGGCGGCGCCGGCCACGCATCGACATCAATGCCCAGGCGAGTGAGCGCCGGCGACGCCTCGCGGTAGCGCTCTCCCGGACGCAGGAGCATCACGCGAATTCGGCTGCGCAGGGCATAGGCCAGCGCGCCGCCGCCAAAGCGCAGGAGCGTCTCGATCACGGTGGGCTCCGGCTGGCGACGGCGATCGCTAGCGAGGAGGCGCCGGGCGATTGCGACCCCGTCCTTGTGCATCCGCGCCATCGTCCCGCGGCAACGTTGCCGCAACATAGCGCGCGCGTTTTCAGAATTTTTTCATACCTGGGCCCTAGGGTGATCCCACCTCAACCCCGCCCCCTCGCTAGTCCTCTGGAGGTTTGTATAGTGAGTTCACCCATGCAACGAGTTGCCATTGCGGCGATCGCGATCTTGACGATCGCCGGCTGCCGAGGCGGCGGCCTCGTTCCCCCGCAGAGCGTCGGTTTCACGAACCAAACGACTGACCGCGCGCTGCCCGACAAGGAATACTCGATCCTCAAGACGCTCAAGAAAGAGGTCGTCATCGGATCGACCGTCGATCCGAAATTCGGTCAACTGAACCCGTACGGATTGACCGTCGCCCCGTCCACGACAGGCGACTTCAAGAAGGGCGACCTCGTCGTCTGCAACTTCAACGACAAGAAGAACGTGCAGGGAACGGGCTTTACGATCGTCGCGCTCCATCCGAAGCCGGGCTCGAAGGCGTCGCTGGTGACCTACGGCAAGACGCTCGTGGGATGCGACGCGCTGGCGCTCGGACCCGCCGACGACATCTGGGCAGCCGCGTGGACCGCCAACGATAATCCGATCATCTCCGCGACGGGCAAGCTCGAAGGCAACATCAAGGGCAAGCCCTTCAATCACCCCTTCGGTCAGATCTTCGCGTCGCCGACCTCCGGAAGCCCAGCGTTCTACGAGAGCAACGCCGGTGACGGAACGGTCGTACGCATCAACCTCGGGTCGAAGTTCACGTTTGACGTGATCGCCAGGGGCTTCGCCGTCAACCACGGCATGCCGGGCAGCATCTTCGCCCCTTCGGGCCTCGCGTACGATGCGAGCATCGACACGCTCTACATCGTGGACGGGACGAACAACACGGTGGTAGCCTTCGATAAGGTCAGCACGATTCCGAATGACGGCATCCAAGTCGAAAAGGGCGGGCTGAAGTTCAAGGGTCCCTCGGCGGATCAGGCGCGCGTGCTCTTCTCGGGCGCGCCGCTCAACGGTCCCATCAGCTCCGCGCTGCTCGCGAACGGCAACCTGGCCGTCGGCAACACTTCGAATCCGAGCGGACAGAACATCATCGTCGAGATCTCTCGAACCGGAAAAGTGCTGGCCACGCGCAACGTTGACAAGGGCGCGCTCGGCGCCATTTTCGGGATGGTCGCGACGGGTCGGTCCGCCACGGACACCAAGCTCTACTTCAACGACGACAACCATAACGAACTACGCGTTCTAGAACGTTAGGGGAACATGAACATCTTGCGCTTTAAGTGTGCGCTGACCGCTTGCGCGGCGGCCGCCTTGGCAGCGTGCAGCGGCGGCGCTTCGGCCCCGCTGCTCGCGCCCGTCACGTCGCTGACACCTTCTAGCTCGCTCGCAGCGCACGCGAAACAGAGCGTTGGGCTGGGCAAGCTGCTCACCACCAAGAACGGGGGACAGGTCTTCGGCTTCGACATCGATCGTAGCGGTCGCGATGGCGTCCTCGCCACGGCGTACGACGTCGAGACCTTCGATCAGAACAGCGGAACGATCACGAAATCTTTTCCGAAGAAGCTTCCGCCGGGGACGTCATACAAGGTCGACGCGATCTTCTCCGGAGACGTCGCGCTGGTCACGCGCTACGTGGTGCCCCAGGGGAAGATCTACGCGAAGCGCTTCTACGACGTGATGAACCCCGTCACGGCCGGTAAATTCACGAACGTCTGGACGCCGCCGATACGCGACATCGACGTTCTGCAGAGCGGCGTCAATCAGGTTACGTCGACGGGCGCGCTCTTCGCCATCGAGCTGAAGAAGCAAGACAATCCGCTCATCGTCGTCTCCGACGTCGCCAAGAACACGATCGAAAAGGTCATTCACCTCGATCCGAACCTCTTCGGCGGCGCGGACGGCCCACAATTCGGGCAGGATACCACGACGAACCAGGCCGTTGTCGGGTTGTCGCCGGACGGCGGAGCGGTCGGCGGACAGGCGCCGCTCAACGTGATCGTCGACCTAAAAACCGGTAAGGAGACGCGCTTTAACGGCCTCAACAACGGCTTCTTCGGCTCGGGCTTCGTCAACGGATTGGCGGTGGACTCGACGACGGGCATCGCGGCCACGACCACGGAGCTCAACGCGCAGGTCGAGTTCTATAACCTGGCACAGCAGTCTGGCATCGCCGCGCAGCTTCCCTGCACGAGCGACACCTCGCAGATCAATAGCGGCGCCGGCATCGCCAACGATCCGGTCAACGGCCTCTTCCTCGTCACCGAGACGTACTACGGCTGCGGTTCGGGCAGCGCGCTGGTCGTGTACGACGAGAAGGGCAACAACATCGAGACGATCACCGGATTCAAGTTCGCGATCGGCGAGCCGCCGCCGGCGATCAACCCGGCGACTCGCACCGGCTGGGCCTTCGGCCCGGGCTTCAACCAGCTCCAGCAGTTCTTCTACTAGCTTATCGAGTGCGGGGAGGTTGTTGAGCGGGGAGCGCCAGACGGAGGGACTAGAAGCGTCCAACTTTTTCGGGCCGGCCACGGATGGCCGTTTCAAAACTTCGTTTTCCCGAAAAAGTGGCCGAGCAGGAGCGAACAGGATGTGAGCGACGAGCGTCTTCGAGTCCCTCCGTCTGGCGGTCCCCGCCGGAGCTCATCGTGACAAAACCGTAAACCCCGGATCTTTGGCGTGCGGCGGGGGCACGACGCGGATCGTCACGTGATCGCGTCGCGCCCCGGCGGCGGCGTCGATGCGCCACGTGCCCAGGCGCAGCGGCCAGAACGCGGTACCGGTCGCGTCGAGCGCGAGCGTCTCTCCGCCGATGCTCCAGTGCAGCGGTCCGCCCGAACCGACGGCGCGCAACGCGAGCTGCTGCTCTCGCGCTTGCAGAGCGTCGCCACCGTCGTTGCGGACGAACACGTCGCCGTCGTGCGGAAAGACGATGCGCAGCCGTCCCGGCGCGTCGCGCGGCTGCAGCGCGAGCCACGAATCGTACTGCCGGCGCGACGGCGGGGCCGGCCGCCGCACGTCAATGAGATCCTCTGGTCGTACCCACTCCTCGACTACGGCGGGGCAGTTCGTGCGGGGCGCGTGTCCGGTCGTGGCGCAGATCGGCGCGCGCACGAATCCGCGCAGCGGCGGGAACGGCGGCGGCTCGTCGCGCCGCTCATACAGGTGCAGCATGATGCGGTTCCACAGCGGCCCGGCTCCGGTTACGCCGGAGACGCCGCGCATCGCACTGCCGTCGAAGTTACCGACCCAGACGCCGACAGTGTAGTCGCGCGTGAAGCCGACGGTCCACGTGTCTCGGAAATCTGACGAAGTGCCCGTCTTGACGGCCGCTGGGAACGGCATCTGCAGCACCGAGCCAACGCCGAACGACTTCGCACGCGCGTGCGGATCGGCGAGCATGTCGGTGACGAGTTGCCAGTCGCTAGAATCGCCGACGCTTCGCGCGCTCGCGCTGCGATCCACGAGATGCAGCGGCGCGACGATGCCTCCGCGCGCCATCGCGGCGTACGCCTGCACGAGCTCCCACAGGCTCACCTCGCCGCTGCCGAGCGTGAGGCCGAGCCCGTAATACGAAGCGGGACGCGTGAGGTGCGTGAAGCCGAGGGCGCGCAGGCGATCCAGAAACGCGCCGACGCCGAGCCGCGACAGCACCTGCACCGCCGGCGCGTTGAGTGAGTTCGCGAGAGCGTAGCGCACGCGCACCGGTCCGCTGAAACGCCCGCTGTAGTCGGCGGGCTGATACAGCTTGCCGCCGGGAATTGCATACGAGGCGGGCACGTCGGCAAGGATCGTCGTCGACCGGATCGTGCGCCGCTCGAGGGCGAGCTCGTAGGCGAACGGTTTGAGCGAAGACCCCGGCTGGCGCAGCGCCTGCACGCCGTCGTTGCTCCCGAGTGCCTCGACCGAGAAGTAATCCGGCGAGCCGACGTATGCGAACACGTCGCCACTCCGGTTATCGACGACGAGCGCGGCGCCGTCGGTGACGTGATAGCGCTGCAGCGCCGCGATCACGTCCTCGGTCTGCGCCTGAACGAAGCGCTGCAGATCGCCGTCGAGCGTCGTGCGCACGCGGCCGGCGCGGCCGTCGGACTCCCGGTAGAGCAGGAAGAGCGCCTGCGCCGCGCCGTCGATGCCGTAGTCGTGGCGGCGGATCGCGAGCGTCTCGTCGAACGCCTGCGCGGCGCGTGCGGGCGTTATCTCGCCGAGCTCGACCATGCGCCGGAGAACGAACCGCTGGCGCGAACGGAGCGCCTTGTAATCGGAATCGGGCGCGAGCCGGACCGGGTCGTTTGGGATCGCCGCCAGCAGCGACGCCTGCGCGAGGTCCAGATCGCTCGCGGGCTCGCCAAAGTAGGTCCGCGCGGCGGCCTCGACGCCGTAGAGGTTGCCGCCCATCGGGACGCGATTCACGTATGCCTCCAGCACCGCGCTCTTGCTGGAGGCGATCGCGATGCGCTGCGCCGTGGCGATCTGCGCGAGTTTGCCGCGGATCGTACTGGGCTCGCCGCGCAGCAGGCGCGCCAGCTGCATCTCGATGGTCGAGCCTCCGCTGCGCGCCTCGCCGAAGATCGCGTAGTCGCGCGCCGCCCGCACGAGCGCGGGCACGTCCACGGCACCGTGATGCCAGAAGCGCGCGTCCTCGGCGGCGACGATCGCCTCGAGAAACTCCGGAGAAACCGACGCCAGGGGCACGGTGACCGCATGCAGCGCGTCGGAGCCGAGGACGGTCCCGAGCACGCCGCCGTTGCGGTCGGTGTACGTGACCGATCCGCGCGGCACGTTGAGGTGCGCGACCTCGATGCCGGCGAGGCGCAACGCAACGATCGCCGCCAAGACGCAAACGGGGAGCACCGGCGCAAAGAGTTTCATGGCCTGTGCACGGAATGTACGACGCCGGAGACTGGAGTTGCTCCAAGTAAGGAGGTCGCCGTTGCGCTTCTTGGGCCTGCTTTTCGCTGTTGTCACGGCGGCCGCGATCGCCGCGTGCGGCGGTCCCGCCCTCAACGCGAACCGGCTCGGCCCGGTGACGGCGCTCCCACAACCGCAGCTGCCCGCGTGGATCGCGTCGATCTCGCCCACAGGTAAGGCCGACACGCTCGCGCAGATTCGCATCATCTTCGCGAAACCGGTGGCGCCCGTCACGGCGCTCTCCGGCCCCGGACCGCAGGACGTTGTGAGCCGCGTGAGCGTCGCGCCGGCCCTGCGCGGACACTTCGTCGTGCTCACGCCGAAGATGATCGGGTTCGTCGCGGAGCAGGCTCTGCCGATCGGCACGCGCGTGCGGATAACACTGGCCGCCGGTCTGCGCGACCTGCAGGGTGACGAGCTGCAGCAGGATCTCGCGTGGACGTTCGAGACGAAGCCGCTGAGCTTCACCGACCTGCCACAGACCACGGCATCGGACGACGAGTCTACTCCGCCGCCGGTCAGCCTGCGCCCGACGCTGTCGGTGACGTCCAACGCAGCCGTCGACGCGTCCTCGCTGGCCGAACATGCGGCGCTGGTCGCCGGCGACGAGCGTGTCTCCGTGACGGCGGCGATCAAGGCGCAGCCGACGCCCTATCCCGGCAGCAACGCGCAAGAGCTGTTCGATCCGTCGCTGAACGAGTGGACGTACCAGCTCCGCCCGGTGCGCGACCTGCGGCGCGGAACCACGTACGCGCTGCAGATCGATTCCGGCGTCGCCCCGCAGTACGGCAACGTTCCGACCAGGGAACGGTTCACCGGCGCGATCCGCACGTACGACGAGCTCGCGATCGTCCCGACCGCGGCGCCGAGCCCGAACGGCGGCGGCCGCTTCGCGCGCGGGGATCCCGTCATCGCCTTCTCAAACGTGCTCGATCCGAAGTCCATCGCGGGCCAGGTGACAATCTCGCCCGCGCCGGCTGCGGTGAAGACGCTGGTCACCGTGCCGGATCAATCGAACACGATCGCGATCGACCCGTACGCGCTCGATCCCAACGCGACGTACACCGCGACGATCGGCGCCGGCGTGAAGGACACGTTCGGTCAGACGCTGGGCACGCCGCAGCAGGTGACGATTCGCACCTCGGACTTCGCCCCCGGCGCCTGGGCCCCGACCGGCACGACGGTCATCCCGGCCGCCGCACCGGTCGCGCTGAACTTCTACGCCACGAATCTTCCTGGGAACGCGTACCAGGCCGCATATGCGCGCGTCGATCCGCAGCAGCTGCTCGGCTTCCCCGCGCCGCTCTCGATGCTGCCGGCATGGAAGGGCTGGCCGTCGCGCACGCTCGCAGGCGCCCGCACGAACTCACAAAGCGTCGTGCGCGTGCCGCTGCGCGACGAGGCCGGCGGCGAGTACGGCGCGTTCGCCTACGGTTTCCGCACGGCGCTGGACTCGGCGAGCTCGGATCCCTGGCTGACGGGCATCGTGCAGATCACGAACCTCGGCGTGTTCGCGCAGTGGTTTCCGGCGCACGGCATCGTGCTCGTGCAGCATTTGAGCGACGGCGCGCCCGTGCGCGCGGCGGCCGTGACGGTATACCGGCTCGCCGAGGACAAAACTACGCCGCCGCAGGCGTGCGCGACGGGAGCGACCGATGCGAGCGGCGAGCTCGACCTGAGCGGCGTCGACGTGGAGCGCTGCTCCGTCGGCGCGCAGAACAACAACGCGCCCAACATCGGCGTCGTGGCGAGGGAGGGCGCCGACGTCGCGACCGTGACCGCGTGGAACTACAGCGGCGTCTCGCGCTTCGACGTGTACGCCGGATGGACGAGCGGCGCGCCGCTCTCGCGCGGCACGATCTTCACCGATCGGCAGATGTACCAGCCGGGCGAGCGCGGCGAGCTCACCGGACTGGCGTACTACGTGAAGGGCAACCAGGTCGTCGCGGACACCAACGCGGCCTACAAGGTCACGCTGACCGATCCGAGCAACAACGCGTCGCCGCTCGGGCAGGTGCGCACCGACGCGTTCGGCGTGTTTTCGCTGCCGATCGTGTTTTCGAAGCAACAGTCCCTCGGATATTACGGCGTCAAGGCCACGGGCACCAATGGGAACGAGATCGACGGCTCGCTGCGCGTCGCTCAGTTCAAGCCGCCCAACTTCAAGCTCACGCTGGCACTCGGCGCGACGTCCGCGACGGCGGGATCGAGCGTGCACGCCAGCGTCGCCGCCGCCTATCTCTTCGGCGCCCCGTTGCAAGGCGGCACGGCGCATGCGTACGTGACGCGCGACGTCGCTAACGTGCAGCCCAAAGGCTGGGACGACTTCTCATTCGGTCCGCAGTGGTTCTACCCGGAACAGACCCCGTCGTTCGACACCGACGTGTTGCAGCGCGATCTCGCGCTCGACGGCCAAGGCAATGCGTCGTTGGACGTGGCGGTCCCGGCGAATCTGCCGTTCCCGATGACGTATCGCGTCGACATGGAGACGACCGACGTCTCGAATCTCTCCGTCGCCGACTCGAAAAGCTTTCTCGCGCTGGCCTCCGACGGCGTGATCGGCCTCGCCTCCGACACCGTCGGCAAGGCCGGCACGGCGATGCCGATCCGCGCGATCGTGACGGATGCCGACGGCAAAGCGATCGCGGGCCGCTCGGTGCACCTCGAGCTGCAGAAGATGACTTACACCTCGGCCACGCAGGAAGTCGAGGGCGGCGAGAGCGCGCAGCAGGCGATCAAGTACGATACGGTCGCGACCGCGGACGTGACCTCGGCGGACAAGCCGGTCAGCGCTTCGCTGACGCCTCCCGACGCCGGGCCATACCGAGTCCGCGCAACGTTCCCGGGCGCCAAAGGCGATGCGAGCGCCAGCGAGATTCAGGTCTTCGCGTTCGGCGCGGGCGAGGCCGATTGGGGCCTCACCGACACCAACGCCGTCGCGGTCAAGCTCGACAAGAAGCAGTACGCGATCGGCGACACCGCCGCCGCGCTCGTCGCGTCGCCGTACGCGCACGCCGACGTCTACCTCGCGGTAGTTCGCAACGACGCGATCTATCGCACAACGCTGCACAACGTCAGCGGCGCGGTCCATGCGACGTTCAAGGTCACCTCGCAGATGCTGCCCAACGCGGCGGTCGAGGCGGTCGTCGTGCGGCGCAGGGCTCCCGCGGAAGCGAAGGGCCCGGACACGTTGGCGCTGACCGGCCTGGCCGGCTTCAACGTCGATCCGGCGAGCCGATACCTCAAGCTCGCGATCGCCCCGCAGAACGCGACGGTGCACCCGGGCGGACCGCAGCGCGTCGGCTTCCGAGTGACCGCGCAGAACGGCGCACCGATTCGCGGCGAGGTGGTCGCGATGGTCGTCAACGACGCGATCCTGCAGCTCTCCGGCTATCGGCTGCCGGACGTCGTGCAGACGGTCTTTGCGCAGCAGCCGATCGCGACGATCTTCGCGGACAGCCGCGAGAACGTGACGCTGAAGACGCAGACGCCGCCGCTCGAGAAGGGCTTCGGCTACGGCGGCGGTTTTCTCGCCGGAGCGGCGAGCACGCGCGTGCGCGCGAACTTCCTGCCGATGGCATACTACGGCGTTCTGCCGACCGACGCGTCGGGCCACGCGAGCGCCGCGTTCAACATGCCCGACGACCTCACGACGTGGCGGGTGATGGCGGTCGCGCTGTCGCAAGACCCTTCGACTCCGCTCAGGGCAGGCTACTTCGCGACCGCGGACACGACGTTCGTCTCGAACCAGCCGCTGATCGCGAACCCGCTGCTGCCGCAGTTCGCCCGACCCGGCGATCGCTTCGATGTGGGCGTCTCGATCGCTAACCAGACCGGCGCGGCCGGGGCGCTCGATTTGATCTTGAAGCTGACGGGCGCGCTGAGCTTCGCGCAGGGCGACCCGCGCACCAACCACGCCTCGGAGCAGACCGCGACCGGCGTCTCCGCATTTCGCTTCCCTGTGAACGTCGGCACGCCGGCTCCGACGATATTCGCGGCCGACGCCGCGCTCGGCGGCCGGCAAGACGCGTTCAGCGTGCCGTTCACGGCGAGCGATCGCGCGATCACGGATTCGGTGATCGACACGGGCGTCGCCCGCGGCGAGGCCTCGGTCCCGATCGACCTGAGCTCCGGCGGATCGCTGCAGATCACGCTGGCCAACTCGGTCGTGCCGCAGTTCGCCGTAGCGGCCGACCGCGTGATGACGAGCGACGCGTTTCCGCTCGCCGACGAAGCGGCGGCGCGGTTGACCATCGCGAGCGCGCTGCAGCGCTTGCGCGGCCCGTACAACCTCAAACTCTCCTTCGATCCCGGCGCGGCGGCCGCCACGAACCTGCAGCGCCTGCTGTCGTTGCAGCGCGGCGACGGGGGCTTCGGCGTATACGCCAACGCGCCGGACAGCGATCCGTTCGCCACGGCGGGGGCCGTCGACGCGCTCGTATTCGCGCGTGCGCACGGCGTCACCGTCGACGCCGCGGCCGTCGGCAGGGCGGCGAATTTCATGGCGCAGGCGCTGACGAATCCGGGGCGCTTTAAGTGGTGCTCCGACGCGCTGTGCAAGGCGCAGCTGCGCTTCGAGGCCCTCGGGGCGCTCGCGGCGGCGGGGCGTCCACGCACCGACTTCCTCGCCGACATCGTCGCGCTGTCCGACAAGTTCGACAGCGCGACGCAGATCCGGTTGGCGCGCTTTCTGCTGCGCACGCCCGGCTGGCAGAGCCAGGGCGCCGCGCTGGCAACGCGTCTGCAGCAGACGCTCTACGTGACGGGCCGCTATGCGGTCGCCAACCTCTCATACCGCTGGTCGTGGCGCGGCTCGCTGGTCGACGCTCAGGCGCAGATGCTGCGTCTGATGCTCGAGCGCCGCGCGCCCGCCGATCAGATCGACGGCGCGGTGCGCGCGCTGATGGCGCAGAAGTGCCGATGCGGCTGGGGAACTTCCGACGACACCGCGTCGGCGCTGGTGGCGCTCAGCGCGTATGCCGCAACGGAGCGGCTCGTTCAGACCACGGCGACCGCGACCGTGGGAGGCGCGACGGTCGTGACCGCGCGTTTCGGCACGATAGCGTCGTCGCAGACGGTAACCGTGCCCGTTTCGAACCTGCAGGGGAAGAAGATAACCATCAGAGGGACGACGGTGCACTACACCGTGCTGTATACGTATCCCGTGCCGTCGGACGCGCCTGGCGAGCTCGCGGCCTTCCGCGTCGTGCGGACCCTGAACGATCCGTCGAGTTCGGCGTCGACGAGCGCGAGCGTGGCGCTCGCGACGATGGACCTCGCTGTCGCGAGCCCGGTCAGCGTCGCGGCGGGGCGCGTGTTCGACGTCGGCGTGCGCGTGATCGCGGATCATCCCGTCGACCGGTTCGTGATCGAGGATCCGCTGCCGGCGGGTTTCGAGGCGGTCGACACGAGCTTCAGGACGGCGCTGCAGGCGGTGGTTCCGCAGAGCAACAGCTGGCAGATCGACACGAGCCAGATCTATAGCGATCGCGTGATGGCGTACGCGTCGCATCTCGATCCGGGCGTGTACGAGCTGCACTATCTCGTGCGCTCGGTGACGCCCGGAACGTTCGCGTGGCCCGGCGCCCGCGCGTATCTGCAGGATGCTCCGGAACAGTTTGGCCGCAGCGCATCCACATCGCTACGCATCGGGGAGTGAAACAATGGAGTGTAACCGCGCTGCGTTCTTGACCGGTTCGCTCGCGCTCGCGACTGGTGCTCTCGCTCGACCCGCCGATTCCGCTACCGCGCCGCCGGCGAGCGCGACGCCCGAAATGCTGCTAGGCCAGCTGATGGCCGGCAACAAGCGTTTCGTCGACAACGACTTTCCTACGGCCAATCGCATCGCCGACAAGCGCGCGATGGTCGTCGAGGGCCAGGCTCCGTTCGCGTCGATCCTCAGCTGCGCCGATTCGCGAGTGATTCCAGAGCTCGTGTTCGTTCAAGGAATTGGACAGCTGTTCGTGACGCGCGTCGCCGGGAACTTTCCCGACGATCTCGTCACGGGCTCGATCGAGTACGCGGTCGAGCATCTGGGAACGACCGTGATCTTCGTGCTGGGTCACGAAAGCTGCGGCGCGGTCAAAGCCGTGTATGCTGCGCTTCAAAAGAAAGAACAGCTGCCCGAACACCTCTCGGCGATTCAGCGGTTGATCGCACCGGGGATTGCCCACGTCGTGGCGGCTCGGGGCAGCATGGAAGAAGCCATCGAGGCCAACGTGCGCGCGGCGGCCGCAGCACTGCGCAGCAGTCCGCCGATCATCTCAAAAGAAACCTCCGCCGGTCGCATTCGCGTCGCCGGCGGAGTCTATCACCTGAGGAGCGGAGCGGTTAAGCTGCTGCAGTAGTCCCCAGAATCAAGGGCAGTAGTATTTTGCCTGCGCCGAACCCGTGATGGTGATGTTGAGGTTGGTTGCGTTGACCCAGTAGACGTAGACCGGGCTTCCGCCCGCCCCGGTCTGCGTTACGTCGATCGTGAGCGGCGTTCCGCCCACGGAGCCGTTCCAGAAGTTATTGACGAAGCATCCGTTGCGATTGATCGGAAGGCGCGCCTTGGCGCAAATGCTGCCGGACTTGCACACTTTGTCAGGCGAAATTACGTCGGCGTGAACGATTCCCTCGGCGGGCGCGACCCCGGCACGAGGCGCCATGGCCGGATTGAACGTAACTGCGGCCAAGAGGAGTGACATCAGGATCATCGTTATCGTGTTATCTCCTTGCGACGGTATTACGATGTATACGAGTAGGATAACCGGAAGCGTCGCGCTTGCCCGCAAGCAGGCGAAGCGTTTTGTACAACTTTTAATGCCCAGTCTCCGCGTAAACCGATCGCTCGGTTGAACTATTATTTTTAATAATGTATGATTTAGCACCTCTGCCGCTGACCGCGAACCGCTAGGATAATATGAGGAAAGAGGAGGCCCCATGAGCACCTATCGAGCCCCACTGCGCGACATGCAGTTCGCCCTGCGCGAGCTGGCCGGGATCGGGGGGGTCGCGGCGCTCCCGGGCTGCGAGGACACGCTGGACGTGCTCGATTCCGTGCTCGAGGAGGCCGCGGCGTTCGCGTCCGGCGTCCTCGATCCCCTCAATCGCGTCGGCGACACGGAGGGCTGCACGTGGAGCGCCGGCGAGGTTACGACGCCGGCCGGCTTCAAGGAGGCGTATCACAAATTTGCCGAGGCGGGCTGGATCGGCTTGCCCGTCCCAGCGGAGTACGGCGGCCAAGGGCTGCCGCAGCTTCTGCTCGGGCCGACGCTCGAGATGTGGAACGCAGCCAACATCGGCTTCGCGAACGGCCCGCTGCTCAACCAGGGCGCGATCGAAGCCATCGAGCTCGTCGGCTCGCAGGAGCAAAAGAAGCGCTTCATCCCCAACCTCGTCTCCGGCAGGTGGACCGGCACGATGTGCCTGACCGAGCCGCAGGCCGGCTCCGACCTCGCGCAGGTGCGCACGCGCGCCGTCCCCGCCGGCGACCACTACAAGCTCTCGGGCACGAAGATCTTCATCACGTTCGGCGAGCACGACATGGCGGAGAACATCATCCACCTCGTGCTCGCGCGCCTGCCCGACGCACCCGAGGGAACGAAGGGCATCTCGCTGTTCATCGTGCCGAAGTACCTCGTCAATGCCGACGGCAGCCTCGGCGGACGCAACGACGTCATCTGCTCGGGCATCGAACACAAGCTCGGCATTAACGGCAACCCGACGTGCACGCTGAACTACGGCGAGCGCGGCGAGGGTGCGGTCGGCTATCTCGTCGGCGAACCGAACCGCGGCCTCGAGTACATGTTCATCATGATGAACGCCGCGCGTTTCTCCGTCGGCGTCCAGGGCATCGCGCTCGCGGACCGCGCCTACCAGAGCGCGCTCGAGTACGCGAAGGAGCGGATTCAGGGTCGCGACCTCAGGCCCGGCTCACGCGCGCCGGAACCGATCTTCAAGCACCCCGACGTCCGGCGCATGCTGATGTGGCAGAAGGCCACGATCGAGGCGATGCGCGGGCTGGCGTACGTCACGGCTGCGTCACTCGACTACGCGCAGCGCCATCCGGACGAGCGCGTGCGCAAGGAGCACAAGGCGTTCGTCGAGCTGATGATCCCGGTCGTAAAGGGCTGGTGCACCGAAAACGCCGTCGAGCTCTGCTCGACCGCGCTGCAGGTCTTCGGCGGCATGGGCTACATCGAGGAGACCGGGATCGCGCAGCAGTACCGCGACGTGCGCATCATCACGATCTACGAGGGCACGACGGGAATCCAGGCGCTCGACTTGATCGGGCGCAAACTCCTGCGCGATATGGGCGCCGGCACGCGCAGCGTCGGAGCGAAGATGGAGGCCGTCGCGAGGGAATGCGCCGCGCACGCCGAGCCCACGGTGAAACGCATCGGCGAGGCGCTTGGCAAGGCGCTGCTCGGGCTGCAGGAGACGTCGCAATGGATCGGCATGAACGCGATGGGCGACCTGCACAAAGCGTTTTCGTGCTCGGTACCATACCTGCGCCTCTGGGGAACGGTCGCCGGCGGGTGGCAGATGGCGCGCGCCGCGCAGATCGCGGCCGCGAAGATCGCGGCCGGCGACGCGGACGCGGAGTTCTATCGCGCCAAACTGGCGACGGCGGCGTTCTATGCGACGCACGTGCTGACGCAATGCGCCTGGTACCAGCGCCAGATCATGGGTGGCTCTGGCGACGTGATGACGCTGAACGAGACGCAGTTCGAGCTGGATCGCAAGCTTCCGGCTGGCGTATAGTGATTCCGCAGGAACATCGCGATGACCCTTCGACAGGCTCAGGGCAGGCTGTGCGCGTCATCGAGCTCGATAATCCGCCGGTCAATGCGCTCTCGTTCGCCTACTGCGCGAAGCTGAGCGCGCAGCTCGCCGCCGCGTACGCAGACGACGCGGTCGAAGCGATCATCTTTGCGGGCCGCAACGGTCTCTTCAGCGCCGGCGCCGACGTCAACGACTTCCTGAACGAGCTGCCGGCGGGCGCTATAACGATCCGCGACGTGATTCACGCGATCGAGACGAGCGGCAAGCTCCACATCGCGGCGATCGACGGCAACTGTTTAGGCGGCGGACTCGAGCTTGCGCTGGCCTGTGACTACCGCATCGCGTCGCCGCGCTCGAAGCTCGGCCTCCCGGAGATCAAGCTCGGACTTCTGCCGGGCGCCGGCGGAACGCAGCGGCTTCCACGACTGATCGGCGCGCGCGCAGGGCTCGAGTTCATGCTCAAAGGTTCCTCGAGAAACGCGGAGCGCGCAATGGAACTCGGCATCCTCGATGAGGTCGTCGAGGGCAACCCCGTAGAGCATGCGGTCGCCAAAGCGCGCAGCCGTCCGCCGAAACGGCGCGCCTCGGCGATGCAGACGACGATCGCGCCGGGCGTTCCCGACCAAGCCGGCCCATACGTCGTCGCGCAGGCACACAAGATGGTGCCGCCCGAAAACCGCGGCGGTCTGGCCGCGCACAAGCTGATCGACGCGGTTCAGGCTGCGGTGGAGCTGCCGTTTGCGTTCGGGCTCGCGCGCGAGGCGCGGCTATTCGACGAGCTCGTCCGCTCGCAGCCGTCGCTCGCGCTGCGCCACCTTTTCTTCGCGGAACGCGAACTGTCGAAAGTGGATGGCGTCGATTTGGCTCAGGATGACATTAAAAAAGCCGGTGTCGTCGGGGCAGGCACGATGGGCAGCGGCATCGCGATCGCGTTCGCGCAATCCGGCATCCCGGTCGTCGTCGTCGACAACAACGACGAGGCGGTCGATCGCGCGCGCCAGACCGTGATGGGCATGTTCATGTATCAGGTGCAGAAGGGGCGGCTGACTCAAGAAGAGGCGTGGAAGCGCGCGCAATCGATCGAGTTCACCGATGATTGGAACCGCCTCGCGGACGCAGACGTCATCGTCGAGGCCGTCTTCGAGGATCTCGACGTCAAGCGCGACGTCTTCCGCCGGCTGGACGAGATCGCGAAGCCCGGCGCGCTGCTCGCCACCAACACGTCGACGCTCGACGTCGACAAGATTGCCGAGGCGACGAAACGCCCGGAGCGCGTCCTGGGGCTGCACTTCTTCGTGCCGGCGAACATCATGCCGCTGCTCGAGATCGTGCGCGGCCGCGCGACGTCGAAGGAGAGCCTGGCGACCGCGTTCCGGCTCGGCAAGACGCTGCGCAAGAAGGCGGTGCTCTCGGGCAACGCGTTCGGCTTCATCGGAAACCGCATGATCTTCGATTACCTGGGTGAGGCTACGGCGCTGGCCGAGGAGGGCGTCACGCCGGCGCGCATCGACGCAGTGATGAAGGACTTCGGCTTCCCGATGGGGCCGTTTGCGATGAGCGATCTGTCGGGGCTCGACGTCGGCGCCGCGATCGCGCGAGCGCACGGCGGCTCGGGTGCGCGCACCGACGTGTTGCAGCGCCTGGTCGCGATGGGCCGCCTCGGGCAAAAGACGATGGCCGGCTACTTCAAATACGACAAATCCGTCGGCAAGGGGCGCGAGCCGATCCCCGATCCCGCGGTCGACGCACTCTTCGCGGAAGCGGCGCGCACGGCGGGCATCGCACCGCGCGGCATCTCCGATGATGAGATCCGCGAGCGCCTGCTCAACGCGCTCGCCAACCGCGGCACGCACCTTCTGGCAGAGGGCATCGCCCTGCGCCCCGGCGACATCGACATCGTCTACGTCTACGGCTACGGCTTCCCACCGCATCACGGCGGACCGATGTGGTATGCGGCCGAGATGCAGCGAGACGAAGGCAAACGCGAGGGAGTCCCAGCGCATGCGTGAGGCCGTCATCGTCTCGGCCGCGCGCACGCCGATCGGCCGCGCGTTTCGCGGCGCGTTCAACCAGACGCCGGGCGCGACCCTGGCGGGGCACGCGATCGCGCACGCGATGCAACGCGCGTCGGTCGAGCCGGGCGAGGTCGACGACGTGATCGTCGGCTGCGGTCTGCCGGAGGGCGCGACTGGCAACAACGTCGGCCGCACGGCGGCCTTGCGCGCCGGCTGCCCGGTGAGCGTGGCGGGGCAGACGATCAGCCGGTTCTGCGCGTCGGGGCTCGACGCCATCGCCGCGGGAGCGAAGCGCGTCGTCGCCGACGGCGCGCGGATCGTCGTCTGCGGCGGGGTCGAGTCGATCAGCATGGTGCAGAACGAGGTGCACATGCACTTCATCACCGAGGAGTGGCTGCTGCGCCACGCGCCCGATCTCTACACGCCGATGCTCTTCACCGCCGACTTCGTCGCGAAGAAGTACTCTGTCTCGCGCGAGCGTCAGGACGAATACGCGCTGCAGAGCCAGCAGCGCACGGCGGCCGCGCAGGCCGCGGGAGGCTTCGACGCCGAGATCGTGCCGCTGCCGTCGTGGAAGTACGAGCAAGACAAGATAACCGGCGACGTGACCGAACGCCGCGTCGAGCTCGCAAAGGACGAGGGGAACCGTCCTGATACCACGCTCGAAGGCTTGGCGGCGCTCAAAAGCGCGGTTCCCGGAGTTGCAGACGCGAGCGTTACCGCCGGCAATTCCTCGCAGCTCTCCGACGGGGCCGCCGCGGTCGTCATCATGGATTCGGCGCTCGCGCAGCAGCGCAACCTCACGCCGCTCGGCATCTACCGCGGCTACGCCGTCGCCGGATGCGATCCGGGTGAGATGGGCATCGCGCCGATCTATGCCGTTCCGAAGCTGCTCCAGCAGCACGGGCTGAGCATCCCCGATATCGGCTTATGGGAGCTGAACGAGGCCTTCGCGGTGCAGACGGTCCATTGCCGCGACACGCTCGGAATCCCCAACGAGCGCTTCAACGTCGACGGCGGCGCGATCTCGATCGGCCATCCCTACGGCATGAGCGGCGCGCGCATGACGATGCACGCGCTCATCGAGGGCAAGTGCCGCGGCGAAAAATACGTAGTGGTGACGATGTGTGTCGCCGGAGGAATGGGAGCGGCAGCGCTCTTCGAAGTCGCCTAACGCCTTGAGTGACGGAAGAGCCGACATAGCCCCGCGTGCGGAAGGCCCGGCGTAGGCCATGAGAAGGCTCCAACTTTTTCGGGCACGACAGGATGTCGTCTTCAAAACTTTGTTCTCCCGAAAAAGTGGTGCAGCAGGAGCGGAGCCCGGATGGCGGAGCGACGAGCGGCTTCGAATGGCCTATGCCGGGCCTTCCGTAACTCAGGCGTTATTTTTTCGAAAACGCCGTGCACCAGCCTTTGGGGCTGATCGATCCGTCGACGATGCTGCAGGTACCGTTTGCCGTCGCGGAGCTGCCCGGTTTGTAGAACCGGCACTGCGAGCACTGCTGCCCGTGGCTTGGAGTGCTTTGATATTTGAATTGCGCTTTGGATCCCCCCGCCTGCGCCGCGGTCGTTTCCGCGAGGAGCAGCCCGGCCAGGGCGGGCAGCACGACAGCGCCGGCGACGAACCGGCCGCGGGTCATGCCGTCGTTGGACTCTTTCATTCGGACGGTACCTCCTAACGAAGGACTCTTTTCCCGTGAACGCTGGCGTTTCTTGCCTTTCCGCTGGTCGGGCAAGCATCATCCGCCTCTCACTCCGGCTTAATGGTACGCTAATCGTGATTCGATGACTTTGCCCCGGAGATTCGGTTTCAATTGGCGTGAGGGGAAACAGACACATTATGACAAGCAAGTGGTTCACGAGCCTGATTTCTGGGGTTGCCCTCGTGGGGGTGACCTTCACGAGCGCGTTCCCGGCCGCAGCGGCTGAGCAGGCGCCCGACAAAAACGGGCCGGCGGTCGCCAGAGTCAGCATCATCCAGGGTTCGGCGGTCGTCCAGCGCGGCGACAGCCACACCCAGTCGGCCGCGGTGCGCAACACGCCGCTGCTCCCGGGCGACTACATTTCGACCGGCCAGACGTCGCGCGCCGAGGTTCAGTTCGACGGCGAGACCGCCGTACGGCTAGGCGGGAACGTTCAGGCGCGGGTGACCGACAACGATCCGAACAACCGCCGGATGCAGCTCGCCGACGGCACGGTCGAAGTCGGCATGGTCCGCAACGGACAGACGATTGACATCGACACGCCGTCGGTCACGGTGCGTGTCCACGAGGCGGGCGACTACCGGATCTCGATCGGCAAAGACGGCTCGAGCTGGGTAACGGTCCGGCGCGGGACGGTCGACGTCGTCACGCCGCAGCAAACGTACGCACTGCAACAGGGGCGCACGCTCGTCGCGCGCGGCTCGGCGTCGAACCCGGCGATTAGCTATACCTCCGCGATCGCGTTCGACTCGTTCGACGATTTCAACGCGCAGCGCGACCAGACGATGGTCGCCGCGCTCAACGCAAGCCCGAACCTCAACCCGAGCATCGCCGGGTACGACAACCTCAACGCCTATGGCCAGTGGCAAGATGTTGCCGGCTACGGTCAGGCTTGGGTGCCCGACCAGACGTCCGGATGGGCTCCCTACCGTGACGGCTCCTGGACCTGGGAGGGCGGCTACGGTTGGACCTGGGTCGGTGCCGAGCCGTGGGGCTGGGCGCCGTATCACTACGGCCGCTGGTTCTGGGCCAACGGCTACGGCTGGGCCTGGTATCCGCCGGCCTATTACAATACGCCCACGTGGTCGCCGGCGCTCGTCGGATTCTACGGATTCGGCGGCGGAGTGGGCTTCGGGGTCTCGTTCGGCTTCGGCTACCCATACGTGGGCTGGTGCCCGCTCGCACCCTATGAGGCGTATTATCCGTGGTATCCAGGCTGGGCCTGGACCGGCTTCGGATGGGGCTGGCCGTGGTACGGCTATGGCGGTTACGGCTATGGCGGTTACGGCGGATTCTACGGCGGCACGCGTATCGTAAACGTGACCAACATCACGAACATCTACCGTAACTTCCGTCACGGCGGCGGCAGCGGAACGGTGGTCGGCCGCTTCCAGCACGGAACGGTCTCCGGGCACACCATCGCGGTGACGTCTCGGAACCTCGGCGGACGCGTCGGATCGATCCACGGTGCGTTGCCGATTCGGCCGACGACCGCCAACGAGCGCTTCTCCGACAGAAGCGTTGCACAGACGCACTTCTCACGGGCCTTCGATTCGCCGCGCTTCGCGTCGAGCCACGCGGTCGCCGCGCACAACTCGTTCGCCGAGCAGCAGCGCGACGTCGCTCGTGCGGTCCACGGGACCGTCGCGTCGCATCAGGCCGCGCCGGTGACGCGTACCAGCGAGGCGACCATGCACGCAACGTCAGTGACCCGCGGCAGCGAAAACGCCATTCGCGGCAGCGAAGCCACGATGCACGGGACACAGGCCACGATGCGGGGCGCCGAGGCGACCCGCAACGTGACCGCTCCGACCGGCTCGTGGGCGCGTTTCAACCAATCGCGCGGCGAGGCACGCTCCGCCGGTTTCTCCGGCGCGCAGCGCTCGGCGGGCGAGCAGCGAGCGACTTCCTCCAGCATGGGCGCTCGGCAGAACTCCGCGTTTGATCGAGCGAGTTCGAACGGGCGCGCGATGGAGTCGAGCGCGGCGGCACGCACGATGGAGCGAGCGCCCACGAATTCGTGGGGCCGCTTCTCGCAGGCGCGCGGTAACGTCCCCGTCCAGTACGGCAATCGCGACTCGTACTCGCGCGGCTCGTACCCGTCGTACTCACGCAGCTCGTACCCGTCGTACTCACGCGGCTCGTACCCATCGTACTCACGCCAGTCGAACCCGTCCTATTCACGCGAGTCGTACCCATCCTATTCGCACCAGACCTATCCGTCGTATTCACGCGGGTCGTACCCGTCGTATTCACGCGGCTCGTACCCGTCGTACTCACGCGGATCGTACGGCTCGGCTCCGTCGTACTCGCGCGGATCCTACTCTGCGCCCCGTCAATCCGGCGGCGGCGGTGGTGGGGCTCCACGCAGTGGCGGCGGGGGCGGAGGCCACAGACCGCCTCGGTAACTCGCACCTTCGCATGGAAACGGGGCGGCGCCAAGGCGCCGCCCTTCTGTTTGAAGAAAAGCGGACGATAATCTGCTTCTCCGCACATCTAAGGAGCCCGAACGTTTCTATGAACAAAGCACGCTTCTCGCTAGGCGTCGCGGCACTTAGCCTGCTCTGCTCCGCGCCCGCCCTGAGCGTCACGTCGCATCCGGCGCACCCGATCAAGGTCAACAAGTGCAATCCGCAACGCAACAACTACACCCAAGCGGGTTACGTGCCGGCGTACTATCCCGGCGGCGTCGGCCCGTACTGGGGCTGGCCCTCGGTCTACGGCTACGGTTACCGGTATTACCAGTATCCGGTGTCCGGCAATCCAACCCTCGCAATTGATTACGTGAACGTCACGCAGACCGTGATGAAGGACATCGAGTTCGGGTTGGTCGTTCGCGGCAACCTCGTCGCCGAGGTCCGCGACGTCGGTACTTTCTCGCCGGGCGCCGAGATCAAGCACGAGTTCGGAATCAGCCACAACGTCTTCCCGCTTCAAACGAGCTTTCAGGAATGCGTTCCGCTGAAGATCACGTTTGCCGATGGCACGAAGTGGAAGAATCCGCATCTGCCCGCGCTGCGTCGCTCGATCTACGGAGAACCGCCGCACTAGGGAGTTAACGACCGGTCCACAGCTACAATCCCTCGAGCCGGATTCGGCGCGGGCGGTGCGGTACATAAGGAAATGTTATGACTCAGGATTTGTCTGCACTACAGGCGAGCGATAACGTCTGGGAGATGGCGCAGCGCCAGCTCGACGAGGTCGGATCGCTCATCGGCCTCAACGAGTCGCTGCACGGTTATTTGCGCGTGCCCAAGCGCGTGCTCGAGGTCTCGGTCCCGGCGCGCATGGACAACGGCGGCTTTCGTATGTTCACCGGCTATCGCGTGCAGCACAACCTGTCGCGCGGGCCAGGCAAGGGCGGCATTCGCTTTCATCCGGACGTGACGCTGGACGAGGTCAAGGCGCTCGCGATGTGGATGACGTGGAAGTGCGCGCTCGTCAACATCCCGTTCGGCGGCGCGAAGGGCGGCGTCATCTGCGATCCCAAGCGCATGTCGATGCAGGAGCTCGAGAATGTCACACGCCGCTTCACGAGCGAGATCTCTGTCATCATCGGTCCGGAAAAAGACATTCCCGCGCCGGACGTCTACACGACGCCGCAGATCATGGCCTGGATCATGGACACGTTCTCGATGCAGCACGGCTATTCGATCCCGGGAGTCGTTACCGGCAAACCGCTCGCGATCGGCGGCTCGCTCGGGCGCGACAAGGCGACCGCCCGCGGCTGCATGTACGTCGTCGACGAGGCGATGGAGACGCAGGGCAGGACGATCGAGGGCGCCCGCGTCGCCATTCAAGGCTTCGGCAACGCCGGAATGTATGCCGCCCAGCTGATGGCCGAGCGCGGCTACTGCGTGGTCGCGGTGTCCGATTCGCACGGCGGCGTCGCGAACGAGCGCGGGCTCGACATCAAACGGCTGATCGCACACAAGTACGAGACGGGATCGGTCGTCGGGTTCACCGGCGGGGAGCGCACCGACAATCGCGAGGTTCTCGAATTCGACTGCGACGTGCTGGTGCCGGCGGCGCTCGAGAAAGTGATCACGCGCGAGAACGCGCCGCGAGTCCGCGCGTCGATCGTCGCTGAGGCCGCCAACGGGCCGACGATGCCCGACGCCGACGACATTCTGTTCGACCGCGGCATCATGGTGCTGCCGGACATCTTGGCCAACGCCGGCGGCGTCACCGTGTCGTACTTCGAGTGGGTTCAAGACCTGCAGGCCAACTTCTGGGAGGAAGAGGAGATCAACGAGCGTCTGAAGCGCAAGCTGACGCGCGCCTTCCGCGAGGCGCACGAGCAGGCGAAGCGGCACGGCGTCTCGATGCGCAAGGGGGCGTACTGCGTCGCCGTTGCGCGCGTCGCCGAGGCGACGAAGCTCCGCGGCCTCTATCCCTGACGCAGCTCGGGTTCTTCGAAGGCGGCCGGCGCAGGCTGGTCGACGACGAGACCGGCACGATCGCGTACGTTCCGGGTTTCATCGATGCGCCGACCGCGCAGCGCTGGTTCGACGCGCTGCGCGAAGCGGTGCCGTGGAGGAGCGAGCGGCGGCGCATGTACGAGCGCGACGTCGACGTTCCGCGGCTCGTCGCCGGCTATCGGCTCGATGACGAGGAGCCGCCGCCGGCGTTAGCCGAGGCCGCCGCGCGCGTCGCGACCGCCACCGGCACGCCATTTAACTCGGTCGGTCTGAACTACTATCGCGACGGACGGGATAGCGTCGCCCCCCACAACGACCACCTCTACGAGATCGTCGAGGGATATCCGATCGCGCTGATCTCGCTCGGCGCAACGCGCCTGATGACGATCCGCAGCAAGGGTAGGCCTCGACGCATCTTCGACCTGGATCTCGCGGGCGGCAGCCTGCTGTTGATGAGCTATGAGACGCAGCTGCGCTACGATCACGGCATTCCCAAAAGTCGCGTGCCGCTTGGGCCGCGCATCAGCGTTGCGCTGCGCGTGCGGCCGCGCTGATGGAGTCGCGCGCCAAGCCAGCGAGGGATTGATTACGGCGACGCCGATGGCTCGGGCGTCGGGCCGTAGATCGCCTCGGCCGCCGTGCAGATCGTCCGCGAGCCGAGTTTGAAGTCGACGAGAGCCTCGCCCAGTTCCGTCGTCGCGGTCCCACCGACGGCGACTGATGCGTCGGCCGGGAGCGCGACGCGGTTGTAGAGCAGATCGGTCTGCCGCGTGAGCGCGCCGATGCTTCGATCCGTGACATTGTCGTCGAACCACTTGCAGGTGTCCGCCGCGCCGCCGGGCAGGCCGGTGAAGGAATACATGATCGTTTGTGCCCGCGCGGCCGCGCAAGCCAATGCGGCAATCGCCGCGAACGCCGCCACGGCGGCCATCGGACGTTTCATGTTCACCTCATACTACGCGCTGGCACGCCGCCCTGTTTCGCGGCCGGCGTAGGCGAGCAGGCGCCGCACCTCGTCGTCGTTCGTCTGCTCGAAGTTTGCGTAGTACAGACCCACGGCGTGAAACGGCTCGGGCGTGCGGACGCACACCACGCGATCGACGACGCCGCGCATCGCCGCGACCGTGCGCGGCGCGGCGACCGGAACGGCCGTGACGATCGTGGCGGGGTTGCGCCGCCGTAGCGCCGTGGCGGCGGCCCGCATCGTGGCGCCGGTCGCCAGCCCGTCGTCGACGACGATGACCACCCTGCCCCTAAGGTCCGGCTCTGGGCGCGCGTCGCGATAGGCGACCTCGCGACGCTTCAGCTCGTCGATCTCGCGCCGAACGACGTCTTGCAACGCCTCCGCATCGATCCCCAGCGTCGCGATCAGCTCCTCGTCGAGGACGCACGTACCGTCGCCCGCCAGCGCCCCCATCGCGAGCTCCTCGTGACCCGGAACGCCGAGCTTGCGGACGACGTAGACGTCGAGCGGCGCGCGAAGCCGGCGCGCGATCTCGTAGCCGATCGGCACGCCGCCGCGCGGCAGTGCCAGCACCACGACGTTCGGATCGCCGTCATACTGCGCGAGAAGCTCGGCCAGCTGCCGGCCGGCGTCGGCCCGGTCGGCGAAGAGCTGCATGCTGCAGTGTTCCCGGAGGGGCGGGCGATTTACTCGGGGACGCCGTTGTCGTGCTCGATGATCTGCTCCATGCTGGGCGAGCCGCCGCTTCCGCTGCCGCAGTTCCTAGTCGGCGGCAACGGCTCTTTGTGGAACGCGTTCGGCGGCTGCGACAGGTCGAACATGTCGCTGAGCGACTTGGCGCCGGCATCGCTCGTGCCCAGCGATCCCAGATCGAAGGTTTGCTCGATGAACTTCAGGATGCTGCCGAAATCGTACTGCGTGTGGCCGACAGTGTGCGGCTTGACGTAGGGCGAAATCACGACCATCGGGACGCGGAACCCGAGGCTCGTGTAGTTGGTCTGCGGCGCCGGTACGGGATCGTACCACCCGCCCCAGTCGTCCCACGCGACGATGATCGCCGTGTCGTTCCAGAACTTGCTCGTGCCGACCGCGTTGATGACGGAGGTGACCCAACGTGGGCCGTGATTGCAGCCGCTCGCGGGATGATCGGAGTCGGCGAGCGTCGGGATGACGTACGAGACAGCGGGAAGCGTGCCGTTTTTCAGGTCTTTAAACACGTTGGTGTTGGGGAAGCTCATGTGACTGTGCCAATCCGCGCCATAGCGTACCTTCCGGATCGCGTCGAAGCCGTTCCAAACGCCGCCGGAAAAATCTCCAGTGACGGTTGGCGACGTAGTACTTCCACGAGACGTTGGCGGCGTCCAATAGATCTGCCATCGTCTTATACTGTGTGAAGCACGGGAACGGGCCGCCGAACTCGTTCACTTGCCCGTTGGTCTTGATGATCGCGGTCACGGTACCGTGCGGAGCGTCGCAGCCCCACGGTGTAGCATCGGGCTGATCGGTGAGGGATTCAGTCGAGTTCAGCCGCGTGGTCCCCGAAATGATCTGCTGGTGCGCGATGAAGCTGCTCGCCGTCGCGGTAAAGAACATGTTATCCGCTATGCCGTACTGGCTTGCGAAGTCCCAGTACGCCTTGGTCTCGGACCGCTTGACGGCGCCGTAGGGGTAGAGCTTGGCTGGCGGCCCATACAGCGCCTGCCCAAATGTTATCTTGTCGAATCCGTCGTTTTGGCAGACGTTGGATGCGTTCGGGTCGCACTCGACCACGAACGCGCCGTGGCTGTGACTGATGTCAGTGCCCAGTGCGAACTGATTGGTACTCTCCAGCGTGACCGATTTGATCGGCACCTTGCCGCTCGGCGGGCACCACCGGGCCGGCTTGCATAGACCGGTGGTCGCCGTTGTCGCGCCCGGAAAGCCCATGAACAAGTTGTTGAAGCTGCGATTCTCTTGCAGCAAGATGACGACATGTCGTATCGAGTGCGCCGGCTGCGTTGGCGGCGGCACAAGCGAGGTGCTGCTCGAGCCATTACATCCCGAGGCAGCGAGCGCAGCGATGAGAAAGAAAAGGCCGAAGCGTTTCATGGAACCTCCAAGCGCGATGTTCGTACCGGTGTGTATTCGATGCAGGAGAAGCGAAAATCTTGTCGCAGCCTGCTCGGTGACTATGGTTACCGTCCGCTTTGCTGCGCTTACCTTCGCCGGCGTCGTGTTGCTAACGCCGGCGACCGCACTCGCCGTCGATACCATACCGTTCACCGAGGTCAAGGGCGGTTTGATCGAGGTGCAAGGCTCGGTCGACGGCCAGGCGCCGGTGCCGATGCTGATCGACCTGGGGTCGGGCGTCGACGTGCTGTCGACGGAGCTCGGCCGCAAGCTGGTGCTCGTCAAGGGCAAGTACGTCAGCCTGCGTCTCACCGGCCAGCGCGTGGACCTGCCGGTCGGGACGATCGTTTCACTCGCGGTCGGCGGCGTGCTCGTCGACGCGCCGCACGTGGGCATCTGGAGCGGTCTCGACGGCACTGGAATCGATGGACTGATTTCCGCGACGGCATTCCGCAACATCGCGACGACCTTCGACTTTCGCAACCATCAGGTGATCATCGAGGACGCGCAGACGTTCCCGGAGCGCGTGCGTGCCGGCATCAAGGTGCCGCTGGTGTTGCAGGACGATCTCGGCATATCGCTCGGACTCTTCGCGCGCTTCAACTTCGGCAACGGTAAGACCGGACTGTGCGAGATCGACACGGGCTCGCCGGGCATCACGATCGACAAGAGCCTGGCCGCGTCGCTCGGGGCAGGTCCTAACGCCGGCACGACAAGGTTGTCGTCGATGTCGCTCGACGGCGTGCCGCAGACCCTGATCGAGCAGCCGACCGTAACGTTCGCCAATCTGATCTACGACTGCAACGTCGGCAATTCGTTCTGGGCCGGCAAAGCCTTCACGCTCGATCTGCCCAACCGTGTGTTTTACGTGGCGCCGCCTTCGTAGGTTAGAACGCGGCGGCGGGCGGGTATGAGGGCGGCGTGGTAACTCCGCCGGGCGCGCCGCCGGCTTTGACACTCGTCGCGCAGCGGTTTGCCGAAACGAGCCGCGGCATCGTCGGCTTTCCACCTGCACCGGGTCTTCGACGTGCACGCGGGCTTCTCGAAGCGCCATGAGGAGCTCGTGATGGATGGCATCTACAGCGACGGCGCGATCGTGAAGGTCCACGTGTCGAGCTACACGATCGACGGAAAGCCGGCCGACGCCGCGACGCAGGCGACGCTGGTGCAGTCGTACGAACATCCGAGTCCCGGGCGCGATATTCAACGTTCCCGTTCGATCCGCGCTACGTCGAAGCATATCAATACCAGAGCGCGGGGCCGCAGAAGATCGCCTTTACGTCGAGCCTGCGCGATGCCGCCCACGGCAACGGCAGCTTCTCGTTCGACGCGACCGGCAACGTGCTCAGCTACACGTATCAGCCCAACGTCCTGCCGCCCCACGCGAGCTTCGGCGAGGTGACGGACCGGCGCTCCGAGGTGCTGCCGGGTTATTGGGCGGTCGTCGAAGAGACGCAGCAATATAAAGGGAGCTACGGACCGTTTCCGGGCGCGGGAACCGTGGAGATCACCTTCTCAGATTTTCATCGCTTCAGCGACCTTCAGAGCGCGCTCCGCTCCTTGCCCTCTTCTTAATAGCAGCGTTCGACGTAGCAGGCTTTCCTGTCCGTCCAGAAAACCGTGACGGCCTGAGGGGGAGCAGATGACAGGCCGCAGGACGCTATTTTTGAACCCGCCGAGCTTCGAAGGGTACGACGGAGGCGCGGGTTCGCGGTATCAGTGCCGTCGCGAGGTGCGATCGTTTTGGTATCCGACGTGGCTGGCGCAGCCGGCCGCGATGGTGCCGGGCAGCCGCCTCGTCGACGCGCCGCCGGACGACCTGACGATGGATCAGGTGGCGCCGCTGGCCAAAGACTACGATTCGATCGTCATGCATACGAGCACGCCGTCGTTCAACAACGACGCGCGCGTGGCGGAACGATTGAAGCAAGAAAACCCGGACGTGCTGATCGGCATGGTCGGCGCGCACGTCGGCGTCCTTCCGGAGCCGTCGCTACGCGGGGCGCCGGCCGTTGACTGGGTCAGCGTCGGAGAGTTCGACTACACCTGCGTCGACGTCGCGTCCGGAAAGCCCATCGCCGAGATCGACGGACTCGCGTACCGGTCGAACGGCGACATCGTGCGCACGCCCGAGCGTCCGACGATCACCGACATGGACGCCTTTCCGTCGGTGCTCGACGTCTACCGCCGCGATCTGACGATCCCGAACTATTTCAACGGCTACCTGCAGCATCCGTATGTCTCGCTCTACACCGGGCGCGGCTGCAAGTCCCGGTGCACGTTCTGTCTCTGGCCGCAGACGATCGGCGGGCATCTCTACCGCGTGCGCAGCGTCGACAGCGTCGCCGCGGAGATGGCCCGGGCCAAGGAGCTCTTCCCCGAGGTGCGCGAGTGGTTCTTCGACGACGACACGCTGACCGACAACATCCCGCGCGTCGAAGAGGTCGCGCGCCGGCTGGGTCCGCTCGGTATCACGTGGTCGTGCAACGCGAAGCCCAATGTCCCGCGCTCGACGCTCGAGATCCTGAAGGCCAACGGCCTGCGGCTGCTGCTGGTTGGATACGAGTCCGGTAACCAACAGGTGCTCAACAACATGAAGAAGGGCACCCGGCTCGACATCATCCGCCGCTTCTCGAAGGACTGCCGCGAGCTCGGCATCAAGGTCCACGGTACGTTCATCTTGGGCATGCCGGGCGAGACGCCGGAGACCATCCGCGAGACGATCGACTTCGCGTGCGAGATGGACCCGGAGACGATCCAGGTCTCGCTCGCGGCACCCTACCCGGGAACGTATCTCTACAAGCAGGCGCAAGAGAACGGCTGGCTCGAGGCGCAGAGCAGCGACCTAGTCGACACGCACGGCGTGCAGCACGCCGCGCTCAACTATCCCGGCCTGACCTCGACGATGATGTTCCAGTCGGTGGACGAGTTCTACCGGCGCTTCTACTTCCGGCCGCGCAAGATGTTCTCGCTGCTCGGCGGCATGATCGGCGACCGTCAGGTGATGAAACGCCGGTTGCGCGAGGGCGTCGAGTTCTTCCACTTCCTGCGCGAGCGCAAGCGCGAACAGAGCGCGGCCGCGTCACTTCAGTCTTAAGATCGATACGCTATAGGGCGGGAGCGCGAGCGGCACGGACGTGCCGACGTTGCCGAGGCTGCGTCGCGCCGGCCCGGTCCACTCGTTGTCCTTGGACTCGTCGTACTGCGCCTTGCCATAGGTCGCGAGCGCGGCGGTGAAGCTCGTTTTGTTCGAGCCCTTCACCCGCGCCTCGACGTCTATACTGCTAAGCGTGTTGTTGAAGATGGCGAACGCGTAGCCGTCGCCTTCGGCGAAGCCGTAGGCGCGTACGGCCGGATGCAACGAAGGCGGAACCGTCGTGGTTCGGACCTGCGAGCCGCCGGGCACTTCCCCGGCGAGCAGCGCCAAGACGCGCGCCGTCGGGAACGGCGTCCCGCCGGGGATCGTGGGCGCGCCCTGACACCCGTACTCCGGTAGGCCGTCCGAGAAAAGCGCTTCGGTTCCGAAGTCTTGCCAGCCATAGAGCTTCTTCGAGAAGTCGCCGTTTTGATCGCAGCTTCCGTAGGCGAGCCAGAACGTGGACATCGGCACTCCCGAGTCGGCCAGCGTGCCGAGCATCTGTCCGACGTAGAGTCCGTTGACGATCGAAACGGATTGCTTGCCCTCGTTGCCGGCATCGTTGTTGTACTCGCCCAGATAGATGGGAGTGCTCGCCGGAACTCCCGCGTCGGTCATCTCGTCGCGCAAGCCTGTGAGGTCGCGAGCGAACGTGTCGATCGCCGCGCCCAGCAGAAAACGGTCGCTGTCCTTATTGTATTCGGGATAATAATGAACTTCGACGAAATCGAATGGCTGCGCCTCGCGCAGCACTACGTCGTTCCACCCGCGATCGGAGGGCGTGTCGACGACCACGCCGAGCTTTACGCTTGGATCCGCCTTCTTCACTGCCGGATAGTAGCCCTTACGAACCGCGGCCGAGTAGGTATGCGGATCGTGCGGATGCGAATGCAGATCGTACTCCCACGAGCCGTACACCTCATTTCCAACCGTCCAAAACGCGACGTGATAGCCAAGGCTCTTTGCATGAGCGACCCACGCGGCGGCTTCGCTCGGCTGACCGCCCGCGTTGCAGGCACGATTGCTTCCGTAGTCGAGCGTGATCGCGATGTCGATCTGGAGCGGTTCGGCGACGCGCCTCATCAAGTGATCGAAAGTGGACGGCGGCGTGATATAGCCCTGGTTGTCGCAGAGCGACCCACCGTCTTCCCAGTGGTACGCGTCCGATTCCGATCCGCCGGGAAAGCGAACGAGATGGATTCCGCTGCGGCGCAACGATGGGTTGACGAAGCCGCGCAGGAAGTCGTACCAGGTATCGAGCGAGGCGCCGTAGAGGTCGGGCGATACGGTCGGTCCCTTCGAACGGGCATCGAGCTCGACGACCAGTGTCGGCGACGCCTTTGGCCGGAGCGCCGGATCTGCCGGCGAGGGCGTTACCGGAAAGCCGCGGTTCTCTCCGCAGGCCGTCGCGAGGGCCAATATCAGGGCTGCCCCCAGGATCGACTGCTGTTGCATCGTGCCCTCCAGAGGCAAAGTATAGCGCATGGATGAGACGGCGATTTGACGAACATACGTTCGCATGATAGAGTCGGTAGCGTGAACGCAAGGGCAGCCGCCTGAGCTGGCTTTCGCGCCTGCGCACTTCGCTTGGCAAGGCGCGCGAGGCATTCTCCGCCGTATCGCGGCTCGGCCGCCCGGAGCGGCCGCTGACGCCTGAGTTCTGGGACGAGTTGGAAGAAACGCTGATCCTGGCCGACTTCGGCGTGCCGACGACCGCGAAGATCGTCACCGGGCTGCAGACCGTCGCGCGCCAAGAGGCGTGGACGACGGCCGATCGCGCGGTCGCGCGATTTCGCAAGGACGTCGAGCGCTTTCTCACGCTGCCGGGAGCGGAGTTGCGGCTAGATCGCTCGCCCGCCGTGATCCTGATCGTCGGCGTCAATGGCAGCGGCAAGACGACGACGATCGGTAAGCTTGCGATGCGCTTGCGCAAGGTCGGAAAGCGCGCGCTGCTCGTTGCCGGCGACACGTTTCGCGCCGCGGCTGCCGAGCAGCTCGCCGTTTGGGCCGAGCGCAGCGGCAGCGTGCTGATTCGCGGCGCCGAAGGCGCCGATCCGGCTTCCGTCGTCTTCGACGGCGTGCGCGCCGCGAAGGCGCGCGGCCTGGACGTCGTGCTGGTCGACACCGCCGGGCGGCTTCAGACCAAGACGAATTTGATGGAAGAGCTCAAGAAGATCCGGCGCGTGATCGAGCGCGAGCTGGGCGAGCCGCCGGCCGAGACGCTCCTGGTCGTGGACGGTACGAATGGGCAGAACGCGATCTCGCAGGCGAAACTGTTCAACGCCGCGACGGAACTCACCGGAATCGTCATCACGAAGCTCGACTCGACCGCGAAGGGCGGCGTGCTGGTTGCGATCGTGGACGAGCTCGAGGTACCGATCAAGTTCGTCGGCCTGGGCGAGGCGCCCGAGGACCTGCGCCCCTTCGTCCCCGCGGAATTCATCGACGCCCTGTTCGAAGACGAATGCCACCCACTTGGCACTCCGCCATGAGAGCGTGATACAGGCTCAGGAGAGAAAGGAACAGCATGGCAGCAGAAGACGAACGGCAACTCGCCCTCACCAACGCGCTCGCTCAGATCGAGCGGCAGTTCGGTAAAGGCTCGATCATGCGCATGGGCGACTTTCAGGAGCGCATGGCGTTCGAGATCGTGCCGACCGGCTCGATCGCGCTCGACCTGGCGCTCGGCGTCGGCGGCCTTCCGCGCGGCCGAATCGTCGAGATCTACGGTCCGGAGTCGAGCGGCAAGACGACGCTCGCGCTGCATGCGATCGCGGAGGCGCAGAAGCCCGGCGGCACGGCGGCGTTCATCGACGTCGAGCACGCCTTGGACCCGAACTACGCCGCGGCGCTGGGCGTGGATCTGGATAACCTGCTCGTGTCGCAGCCGGACACTGGCGAGCAGGCGCTGGAGATCGCCGAAATGCTGACGCGCAGCAATGCGGTCGACGTCGTCGTCGTCGACTCCGTCGCCGCCCTGGTGACGCGCGCCGAGCTCGAGGGCGACATGGGCGATGCGCACGTCGGGCTGCAGGCGCGCCTGATGTCGCAGGCCCTGCGCAAGCTGACCGCCGCGATCTCGCGCAGCAAGACCGTCATGATCTTCATCAATCAGCTGCGCGAAAAGGTCGGCGTCATGTTCGGCAATCCGGAGACGACCTCGGGAGGCCGCGCGTTGAAGTTCTACGCGTCGGTGCGGCTCGACGTCCGCAAGCTCGAGACCATTAAGGTCGGGCAGGACGTGATCGGCACGCGCACGCGCGTCAAGGTCGTGAAGAACAAGGTCGCGCCACCGTTCCGGCAGGCAGAGTTCGATATTACCTACGGTCGCGGCATCTCGAAGATGGGCTCCATCCTCGACGTCGGGCTCGACCAGAATATCGTGGGCAAAAGCGGCTCCTGGTATACATACGGCGAGCAGCGCATCGGGCAAGGCCGCGAAAACGCGAAGGCATATCTCGAAGAGCACCTCGACCTCGCGGCCGAGATCGAGGCGAAGATCCGTGAGGCGCTTAGCAAAACGGCCTCGACCAACGGCAAAGCCCCCGCCGCCATCGCCGACTAATTTAGCGCCCCACGACATGACGGCTTTCTCAGCAGCGCTCGCGTTTCTCGCGCGGCAGCGCTGCACCGAGGCGCGTCTCTGGCAGCATCTGGAGCGCAAGGGCTTCGACGACGCTGCGGTTCGTGCGGCGATCGAACGCTGTAAGGGCGAGGGATTCCTCGACGACCGCCTGTACGCGCGCCTGTACGTCGAGGGCCGGCGCAAGGCCGTCGGAAACGGCCGGCTCGTGGGCGAGCTGGTGCGCAAAGGGATCGAGGGCGAAGCCGCGGCGCAAGCGGTCGCCTCGCTCGAAGCAGACGAAGGCTCGCGATGCAGCGCGGCGTTCATGCGGCTGCGCGACAGGAATCCCGAGATATCGTATCCGTCGGCGGCGCGGCGCTTGGAACGACTCGGATTCCCGGCTGCGACTATCTATCGAATCCTACGCGAGCACGTGGCGCAATCCGGCAAGTTCCTGCCATTTCGTGACGTTCACGCCGGCGAGGAGCAGCCACAGGGTTAAGGCGAGTTCGCCGACGACGCTCGGAATTTTCGACCCTGGATTCGGGTCTCATTGAGCGCAGAGCGCGGGCACTCGTTCGGGCATGCCGGCGTACTCGATCCTCGTTGCTGAAGATGATGCGGCGATCCGCGAACTGGTGACGCATCATCTCGAGCGTGAGGGCTTCGTGGTGACGTGCGTCGCGGACGGCCACGCTGCGCTGCGCCGAGCGCGCGGCGGGGCCGACCTCGTCGTTCTCGACGTCGGTCTGCCCGGCGTGAACGGCTACGACGTCGCGCGCACGCTGCGGCGCGAGGAACGTACGGTGCCGATCGTGATGATTACTGCCCGTTCCGACGAGATCGACCGCGTCCTCGGGTTCGAGCTGGGAGCCGATGATTATCTCTGCAAACCGTTTTCGGCGCGCGAGCTAGTCGTGCGGATCAAGGCCATCCTTCGGCGGAGCGGCCGGGCGCTCGCGCAGGCCGGTCCGGTGCTGCGCTTCGGGCGATTGGAGATCGATCAGGGTGCACGCGAGGCGCGCGTCGATGGGACCGACGCGCGGCTCAAACCGCGCGAGTTCGCGTTGCTCATGGAGCTCGCCGGCAACGCGGGCGTCGCGTTGTCGCGGGACTGGCTCCTGCAGAGAGTGTGGGGATTTGATTTCAACGGCGACGAGCGCACGATCGACGTCCACGTTCACCGCTTGCGCGCGAAGATCGAGGAGCGCTGGCATCTCCCGCCGCTCCTGCGCACCGTCCATGGGTTTGGCTACAAGTTCCTTCGCCCGTGACCCCACGGAACGCCGCCCATGAGCCCGGAGCAGCTTGCCCGGGCGATGGTCGCGACGGTCGGCCACGAGCTCCGCACGCCATTGACGTCGATCCGCGGCTACCTCGAGACGCTGCTCGACGGCGACTGGGACGGCCCGACGACGCGCCGCTTTCTCGAGACCGCCCGGCGCGAGACGCTGCGACTGAGTCGCTTGGTCGAAGGCATGCTCGAGTTTTCGATGCTCGAGCTCGCGGCGAGGGAGCCGTGCGGACGCTGTAACGTCGTGGAGCAGATCGAGGCGACGGTCGAGCTGGTCGCTCCGCTCGCGGCGGCGCGCCACGTTGCGATACGGACCTATCTGCCGGAGTCCGCGCCGGCGCGCATCGACGGCGACGCGTGCGTGCACGCGCTGGTGAACTTGGTCGAGAACGCGGTGAAACACGGCAGCGAGCACGGAACGATCGACGTGCGGTGCGACTGCGAAGAGCGGTTCGTCCAAGTGGCCGTCGACGATGACGGCAGCGGCATCGCCCCCGCGCAGCACGAATCCATCTTCCTCATGGGCGCGTGCAGCGCGATTCCCGGTCGCGGCGGGCGCGGCATCGGCCTCGCGGTCGTCAAGGCGATTGCCGAACGTGCGGGCGGCGACGTCCGGGTCGAACCCTCGGCTCTTGGCGGCGCCCGGTTCGTGTTGCGCTTCCCGGCGGGATAACGGGGCGGTCGCGTCGTAGATAACAGCCCGTGGCAATGTCCCGGGTGACCTTCGCACATGCGAGTGAAGCCGAGCTCGCGCGCCTCTTCGACTTCTACCGAATCTCCTGGGAGTACGAGCCACGAAGTTTCCCCATCGCGTGGAACGAGCAGGGCCGTCCGGTGGAGTTTTTCACACCGGATTTTTATCTCCCGGAACACGACCTCTACGTCGAGGTCACGGTGGCCAAACCGGCTCGCAATACCAGGAAGAATCGCAAGCTGCGGCTGATGCGCTCGCACCATCCGCGCGTCAACGTCAAGCTCTTTACCCGCCGCGACGTCGAGCGCGTCTTTTCGCGCTCGATGAAGCGCGCCTCGTGATCGGCGAGCCACTGTTCGACTCGCGGTGCATCGCCGACCGCGTCGCCGTCATCGGCGCCGCGATATCTCACGATTATGCGGGTAAGACACCGCTCATGATCGGCCTCCTCGCCGCGGCCGCGACGTTCCTCGCCGACCTGGCCCGCGCCGTGACCATCCCGTGCCACCTGGATTTCATCTCCGTTAATAAATATGGCGATGCGGATGGCATCGCGCTCGAGAAGGACGTGGCGATCCCGGTGACGGGCCGTCACGTCATCCTTGTGGACGACACCGTCGACACGGGCCTGACCCTGCAGTACGTCTACAAGACGCTGATGGAGCGGGGGCCTGCCTCTCTGGCCGTCTGCACGCTGCTCGACCGGCCGCACAGGAGAATTGTGGACATTGAAATCAAGTACAGGGCCTTCGAGGTCCCCGACGTATTCGTCGTGGGTTACGGCCTCGATTACCTAGGACGCTATCGGGAGCTACCGGCGTTGTACGCACACGGGACCTGGCCCGCATAAATGGGTCGTCATCTCCGCTTGAGACTGCGGCTCGCATGGGCGTGCGCCCTCGTGCCGGCAATCCTGCCGCTTCCGTCTCCCGCTCTCGAGCTGCGTTCGATCGAACAGGCGGCAGCGGATTACCGGAATCCGAACGAGCGTCTCCAGGATATGTTCCGCGCCGCACTCCTCGACACGAGCCGGCTCGCGCAGTACGCCTCCGACGGCACGGCCTATATCATGACGGGCGACATCCCGGCCGAATGGCTGCGCGACGCGAGCGCGCAGGCCCGCCCGTACCTGTTCTTCGCCAAGGAAGATCCCGAGGTGCGCGGGCTGCTGCGCGCGATCATCGGGCGCATGGTTAAGTACCTGCAGATCGATCCCTACGCCAACGCCTACACGCTCGACTATCGCGTCTGGGAGCAGAAGTTCGAGCTCGACTCGCTGGCCTATCCGACGGCGCTCGCCTGGAGCTACTGGAAGACGACCGGCGACACATCGATCTTCACGGGCGACTTTTCGAAGATGCTCGACAACGTGCTCGCGACGATGCAGCGCGAGCAGAACCACCCGCGCGACTCACGCTACACGCACAAGGAGCTGCCGGAAGACGGTCGTGGCCGCGCGGTCAGCTACACGGGCATGATCTGGACGGGCTTCCGGCCCTCCGACGACGCGTGCTACTACAACTACTTGATTCCCTCGGAGATGTTCGCGGTCGTCGCGCTGGGCGACATGTCCGAGATCGAACTGCGCGTCTATCACAACCTCGTCAAGGCGCGCGAGGCAAAGGCCCTGCGCGACGAGGTGCAGCGCGGCATCCAGACCTACGGCCTCGTGCTCGTTCCCAAGTATGGCTACATCTACGCCTACGAGGTCGACGGCCTCGGCCACGCCATCCTGACCGACGACGCCAACATCCCAAGCCTGCTGGCGTCGCCGTACTTCGGCTACACGACGCCCGGCGACCGTTACTATGAAAACACGCGCCGCTTCTTGCTCTCACAGGACAATCCGTCGTTCTATCAGGGACATTGGGCGCGCGGCATCGGCAGCTACCACACCCCCGACCACTGGGTCTGGCCCCTCGCGCTCATCGTGGAGGGCATGACCGCGACGAGCGATTCAGAGAAGCGCGACGTGATGGCGCAGCTCCTCGCGAGCGATCCCGGCGATCATCTGCTGCACGAGTCCTTCAACCCCGACAACCCGCAACAATACACGCGCCGCAACTTCGGCTGGCCCAACGCGCTTTTCTCCGAGTTCGTGATGACACAGTTCGAGGGAACCGCGGAGATCCCGATGGGCGACACCGGCGACCTCGAGTTCCGTACGGAATAGCAGAATCGTCAGCCGAGGCGGAGCGCCGGCATTGGTTCAATAAAGAAGCGCGGTGGCTTCTAAAGCGGACATCATTCTTGGGATGCAGTGGGGCGATGAGGGCAAGGGCCGCATCGTCGATCTGTACGCCAAGGATTACGACGTCGTCGCGCGGTTCGCCGGCGGCGACAATGCCGGGCATTCGATCGTCGTCGGGGATCGAGAGCTGGCGCTGCGCATCGTGCCGTCGGGCGTCATGCACCCGAACGTCGAGCTGTTCATCGGCGGCGGCACCGTGGTCAACCTGCGCACGCTGCTCGAGGAGTTTGATGCCTTGAGCGCGATCGGCGTGGACGTTTCGCGCGTCAAGCTCTCCGACCGCGCCCACGTCGTCTTTCCGCATCACGTCGAGCGCGACAAAGCCGCCGAGGCCCAGCGTCCGCACGCGATCGGCACGACCGGCCGCGGCATCGGCCCCGCCTACGTCGATCGGGTCGCGCGCACCGGCGTTCGCATCGCGGACCTGCTGATGAGCGATGACGCGCCCGAGACGCGGCGGATTGCGCCGCATGTCGTCGATGGCGTGGCGTACATTCACGCGCGTCTCGCTGCCGGCAAACGCGTGCTGATCGAGGGCGCCCAGGGCTCGCTGCTGGACGTGACCTACGGCACGTATCCGTACGTCACGAGCTCGAACACGATCGCCGGCGGCGCCTGCACCGGGCTGGGGATCGGACCCGGCACCATCGGGCGCGTCCTCGGCGTGTTTAAGGCCTACTGCACGCGCGTTGGCGCCGGGCCGTTTCCATCGGAACTGGACGACGAGCGCGGCGAACGGCTCCGCCGCCAGGGCGGCGAGTTCGGCACGGTCACCGGGCGCCCGCGGCGCTGCGGATGGTTCGACGCCGTCGCGGCACGCTACGCCGTCGCGCTGAACGGCGCGAGCAGCGCCGTGATCACCAAGCTCGACGTGCTGAGCGGGCTCGAGCGCATCGGGATCGTTACCGCGTATCGGCTCGCCGGAAAGACGGTCGACTTCGGCGCGGCCGGCGCGCCTGGACTTGAGGTCGAGCGCGAGGAGTTGACGGGTTGGAGCGAGCCGATCGGCACCTGCCGGCGTATCGCGGATCTGCCGGCCACCGCGCGCGGCTACGTGGAGCGGCTACGCGAGGTAATCGGTGTGCCGATCGAGTTGGTTTCGGTCGGCCGGGAACGTTCGCAGCTGGCTCGATAGCGCGGCATCCCGGGAGTTTTCCCTGTATGGCCGCACGGTTTCACTTCGCCCTTCAGGCGCTGCTCGACCGGCGCAGCCGCGTCGAAGACGAGAAGCAGCATCGCCTTACGCTGCGCCGACGCGAGCTCGATGATGCGTTGCGCGATCGCGAGCGGCTCGCGGCCGCGCTTCTCGAGCGCGCGCTGCGAACGAGCGACGCGGGTAGCCTCGCCGTCTTCGAGGCCGCCATCGCGGAGCGGCGGCGGCGCGCCGAGTGGGCCGAGGGGCCGCTGGAGACCGCGCGGCGGGAACTGATCGCCGCGCGCCGCGACCGTCGGCTCGTCGAAAAGCTGCGCGATCGACGTCTGCGCGCGCTCGAGGAAGAAGAGGCGCGTCGCGAAGAGCTCGAAATCGAAGAGACGAACGCGCGGCGACGGGCTCCGTAGACGCGATGCCCTGGAGTTTCTGGACGAGCTATCTGCTCAAGCTCGGCATCGTCGGCATGCTGCTCGCCGCGCTGTACGGCGCCGCGCGCGCGTTTCGCCGCATACGTTGCTTCGCGCACCCGGCCGATCGGAGGGTCAGAGTGATGGAGACCGCCATGCTGTCGCAGCACGCCGCGATCTACCTGCTCAACGTCGGGGCACGTTACTTCCTGGTCGGCACGATGGGCGCGGGGATTCAAACGCTCGCGGAGCTCGCGCCGGAGGACCTACAACCGGGGGAGACTAGACGTTGAAGTAGCGGAACTGCGCGATCTTGTTGCCGAGGGTTTCGACGAAGTAGACTTCGCTGTCGTTGCCCAGCGTCAGCGCCGTCGGGCCCGAGTTCGCCGTCGGAATCCCATAGTACAGTACGCGGTGGGACTTGAAGAAGAACTGGCCGATCTTGTTGAGCTTCGTGTCCGTGAAGTAGAAGTTACCGTCGATTCCCTGCACGAGTTGATCGGGCGTCATCGATTGCGTGCCGAGCGAGTACTCGGCAGTGACGTTGCCGGCCACGGAGATTCGTGCGATCTGCTTGGCGTGCTGCTCGATGAACCACAGCGCGTTATCCGAGCCCGCCGCGATTCCCATCGGGCCCGACGCCGACGTCTTCACGGGATACTCGGTCAGCGGTCTGCCGCTCACGGGGAGGTGGCCGATCGAGTTGGTGCCCGACTCGGTGAACCACAGGGCGCCGTCGGGGCCGTTGGTGATCGAAAGCGGTTGCGCGTTACCCGTGAGGTGGAACTGCGTGAACGTTACGAACGGCTTCTTCTTGATCTGCTGGACGCGCCAGACCGAGTTCGTTCCCGTGTCGGTCACCCACATGTTACCGTCCGCTCCGAGGGCGACGGCCACGGGTCGGGCCGCGGGGTTCGGAAAAGTGTACTCCGTGTATGGCGGTCCGTTGACGGTGATCTGCGCGACCTTCCAAAGTTTCGTCTCGGTGAACCAGACGTTCAGGTTCGGCCCCGGACCGGAGGCGATGCCGTTTGGCGTCGAGCCGCGCGAGGGCGTCACGCTTTCAGAGATCTTGCCGGCAAGGTTGAGCTGGCCGATCTTACTCGCCTTGAACTCGGTGAACCATAGGTTGCCGTCCGAGCCGAGCGCGATGCCGAGCGGGTCGCTCGACGCGGTGGGGATCGGGTACTGCGCCGTGACCGCCGGCGTCGGCGTGGGGGCCGGCGTTGGGGTACCGCTCGTGACCAAATTGCTGTAACCGTTTCCGCACGCGGCCAAAAAGCCCACGGTCAGGAAGGCGAGCAGTACGCGCGCCGTTGGCAACAATCTCTTCTCCTCGGTATGGAAGGGGCGATGGATCAGCCCTCCGTTATTGGCAGACCGCGCCTTCTTTCCCCCATTCCTAAATATTTAGTTGACAGCTCGTGGGCGACGCGGTATCATTCAACTAAATCTTTAGGAGTAACGAGGAGACGACATGACGTACAAGGCCGATTCTTCCAGCGCAGAGCTCAGCCGCAGCTCCCGAACCCGGGTGCGGATGCCCGAACCGATGGCGCCCACCCGCCTGTTCCAGGGCTGGGGCCCGACGGTCTAGAGGGCCCGCGAATGGCACGACGACGCTCCGCGACGCTGACGGAGGCCGAGCTGCGGTTAATGGAGGTGCTATGGCGGCGAGGACACGCGACCGTCGCGGAGGTGACGGCGTCCCTGCCGCCCCCGCCGATCGCGTATAATAGCGTGCTGACCACAATGCGGATTCTAGAACGCAAGGGCTACGTCGCCCACGCCGAGGCCGGCCGCGCCTTCATCTACCGGCCGCTGCTCGGTCGGGAGGAGGCCGCGGGCCATGCCGTCGGTCACCTGCTCTCGCGTTTCTTCGACAACAGTGCGGGCAGCCTGGCGCTGCGCCTCATTGAGAACGAGCGCCCGTCGGGCGACGAGTTGGCGCGCCTCAAGACGCTGATCGAGCAGTACGAGGAGGGCAAAGAGTGATAGGTCTGCCGCAAGGCTTCGTGACCGTCGCGAGCGTGCTGTCGGCGATCGTGCTCAACGCACTCTGGCAAGATGCGCTGCTCGTCGTGTCGATTTGGGTCCTCCTGCGCTTTTGGGCGCGGATCAATGCGGCGACGCGCTATGTCGTGTGGAGCGCGACGCTGATAGCGGCATTCGTCATTCCGATCGCCACAACGCTCTCGGTTTTTGCGGTGCCGCCCGCGCCGGCGGTCTCGACGACGCCTATTTCTCATGCGCGCGCAGCGCTTACGCCGCGCACCGAACGGTCGCATAGCGCGCGGCCCGAGCGCGTCGTGCGCTCGTCCAAGGGGACTGCGGCCGAGCCCGGCTTCGCGGTGCCGCGCGTCCCCGAGCGCCTGCGCGTGACAATGCCCGCGCCCATGGCGCTCACGGTCTTCACCATATGGCTCCTGCTTGCGTTGTACGCGCTCGTCCGGCTGATCATCGGCTTGGCGAGTCTCGAACGGCTCAAGGCCGACGCATTGCCGCTGCCGGTCGAGTATCGCGACGCGATGCCGCAGTGGACCCGCGCGAATAAGGGTGCCCGCGATGTGCGGCTGTGCATAAGCGACGATACGGACGTCCCGGTCGCCGTCGGGCTCTTCGATGCAATGATCCTCGTGCCGCACACGCTGCTGGAGCGTCTGTCGCAGGGAGAGGTCGACCAGATCTGCCTGCACGAGCTCGCGCATCTGCGTCGAGCGGATGACTGGAGCAACGGTTTTCAACGGCTGTTGATCGCATTGCTGGGCTGGAATCCGGCCGCGCAGTTCATCGGTCAACAACTGGATCTCGAACGCGAAGTTGCGTGCGACGACTGGGTGCTCTCGTTCGTCGGAATGGTGCGCCCGTACGCGCTGTGTCTGACGAAGATGGCCGAGCGGGCCACCTGGCCGCGCCATCCGATCCCCGCGCCGGGCGTGTTTGCGACGCGCAAACATATCTCGCTGCGCATCGAGCGGCTACTCGGCGCCGGTCGCAACATCGCGACGAATCTCTCGCTGGCACCGGCGGCCGCGGCGATCGCCGCCGTCGCTGCGCTCGCCCTGGTCATCGGCGTCGTGGCCCCATCCGTCGCGGCTCCGCCCGTCGCTGCGAGCGCGGCGCGCGCGGCCGCGCCTCCCGCGCGGGCAGTCACGCGCACGATCGTGCACGAGGTGCGCGTACTAGTGGCAGCGACGCCGGCGTCTGGACAGACGACCGCGTCACATTCCCAAAGTTCCGCCATCACGGTTCCCAGCGTTACCGTGCCGAGCGTGAAGGTACCCGGCGTTCCGGGCATGACCGTCCCGAAGATCGTCGTTCCGAAGATCACGGTTCGGGGCTACGACCCGAAACAGGTCGCCGACACCGTCTCGAATCAGGTGCGCGCGAGCATCGACTCGGCGATGGAGCGGCCGGCCGCATCGGGCGCCGCGAGCAACTGCTCGGGCTGCGACTTCGGCGGCGTCAACTGGTCGGGGCGTGACATGCGCGGCGTCAACTACATCGGCGTCGACCTGAGCCGCGCCAACCTGACCGGAACGAACTTCTCGGGCGGCAACTTCAACGGCGTCGATTTCACGAAGGCGAACCTAGCGAACGCGTCGTTCCGAAACGCGCACCTCACGGGCTGCGACTTCTCGGGGGCGAACCTCTCCGGCGTCGACTTCCGGGGCGCACGCCTCTCGGGCTGTCAGTTCACCGGGGCGCAACTCGCGTCGTCGGAGTTGCGCGACGTGCTGAACAGCTGCACGGGTTGCGACTTCCGGCACGCGAACCTCGCGGGACTCAACCTATCGAACGTGCGCGCCAACGGCGACGATTTCAGCGGTGCCGACTTGCGCGGCGTGAACTTCTCGGGTGCTCTGCTCACCGGGATCGACTTCAGCAACGCACACTTAGACGGCGCGAACCTAACGGGAACGACGTTCAACGGCTCCGACCTGCAGCATGTCGACCTGAGTCACGTCGATCTCTCGAGGACCAAGATGATCGGCACCGATTTTTCGAACCGACGAAGTCCGCCGGCCCCACCGGCGCCCCCTCCGCCGCCGTAGACTAACGCCCTAGCGCATCAAGTCTAGCTCAAAAATATGCCTCGCGGGGCGAGGCTTGGTTCCCTGCGCCCTCTCGATGCCATAAAAACGGAGAAACTTTGAAATGACTGCGATCTTAGCCGCACTCTTCGCCCTCACCGTCGCGGCGAGCAGCGGGCTTCCAATGAACTGTGTCGGCTGTTCCTTCGCGGGCCGCGATCTGCACGGGGCCGACCTCTCGGGCGCCGCCTACGTCGGAGCCGACTTCGCACGCGCCGACCTGCGTGGGGCGAGCCTGCGCGGCGCAAACCTCGCGGGCGCCAACTTTAGCGACGCCGATTTGCGCGGAGCAGATTTCCGCGACGCCAGGCTCGCCGGCGTCGACCTCCGCGGCGCGCGCATTCGCGGGGCCAACTTCACGGGCGCGCAACTCGCGGGCGTCGATCTGCGTGACGCGTTGAGCGACGCGGGCGACGCCGAGATCCGCGGCCTGCTCGGACACTGCGCCGGCTGCCAGATGCGCGACGCGATCATTGAAGGCAGGGATCTGTCGGGCGTCTCGATTCCGGGGAGCGATCTGCGCGGCGCGCGGGCCCGCGGCGTACGCTTTACGGGCGCGGACTTGCAGGGCGTCGATTTTGCCGGCGCGGATCTGCGCAACGCCGATCTGCGCAACGCGAAACTCTGCTATTACGGCGAGCGAATCGGCTGCGCCGACTTCCGCGGTGCGGACGTGCACGGCGCCGATCTGCGCGGAGCGTTGATCTGTAGCAATCACCGCGAGTCGAGCCCATGCGATCCGGTCGACCCGGCCACGCTGCGCCGGTACGCAAGATCGTCTCTCGACGGCGCGCTGCTCTGATGGTTCCCGTGCCGCTGGCGGTGACGCGGACAGCGCCCTCGCTGCAGCCCAGTGCATCGGTCGACGCGTGGAACAAGGCCACGTCGGCTCCGCTGGCGTGGGACGTCGGTCACGCGCGCGCCTCGCAAGACGCGACGATCGTACACGCCACTACGGACGGCAAGTATCTCTACGTCCGATTCGATGCCCGACAGCACGAGCCGCTGATGGCCGCCCAGCACAGCGACGACACGGTGGCCGGAGGCAGCAACATCAACGGCGGCATCGCCTGGACCGACGATGCCGTATGGGTGGACCTCTGGCCGACCGGCCCCGCGGGCTTTCAATACCAGTTCGAATCGAACCCCAACGGCGCGCATAACGAGGCCTCGACCGAAAATACGGCCTTCGCGCCGGCATGGGAATCGCGCGGCGCCGAAACCTCCGGCGGCTACGTCGTGACGATGGCCATTCCGCTGCGCGTCATTCACGGTGCGCATGCGGGTACGTGGCGCGTCCAATTCGTGCGCTATGTACGCTCGACCGGGGAACTCGACGTCTGGTCGTACGATCAGTCGCAAACCAACCCCGACGATCCGGCTCGCGCCGGACGGCTCGATGTACCGCTGGTCGCGAAGCCGCCGCTGCCCGGGCCGCGAGTCGGCATGTACGCGCTGGGCGAGATCGCGAGCCGCTCGATCGGCGGCAGCACGTCTCGCGTCGGGACCGACTTTTCGATTCCGGTTACGCAGACGGCGGCGGTCTTCGGTACGCTGCACCCCGACTACTCGAACGTCGAGATCGACCAGCAATCGATTTCGCCGACCGTCTATCAGCGCATCTACTCAGAGGTCCGGCCGTTCTTCACCCAGGCCGCGCCGTATTACAATAACTTCAATTGCGACGTCTGCAGCGGATTCCGAACGATACTCTATACGCCGGCAATTCCCACACCGTCTCAAGGCTATGCGTTCGAAGGAAAGCAGGGAGCATTCGGACTGGCCGGATACGATGCGAAAGGCGACGGCCGAAACGACAACGCCGAGGCATTGAACTACACGTCGGACGACAATCACTGGAACGCCGCGCTGCAGCGTGTGGTCGCCGACGTCCCCGGCGTCGTCGACGTGTCGAACGAAGCCGGCCTGAGCTGGTTCAACGGAAAGTACCTGTCGGCGTATGCGAACTACGCGACCGACCGCGGAACCAACGTGCTCGATCCTTCGCAGGGCAACTGGCTCGACGCGGGCGGCGGCTTCGTCAACCAGAAGTACGCGCTCTTCGGCTCGTACCGCTACGTGGGGAACTACTTCAACCCGGTCGACGGCTTCGATTCCCATCCGGGCATTCGGGGTTATGGCCTCTACGGTGCGCGAGTGTGGACTTTTGCGCCCAGCGATTTCTTATCGTCGATCGGCATCTCGGGTTTCATGGACCGCTACCAAGGAACCACGACTTCGGGCATCGCGCAGAGCGATAACCAAGTCCTGGTGGATTTCCTGACCAAAGGCACGATTGACCTTCAGCTCTTTTCTGGATCGGATTACTGGCGCTTCGGCTCTGACCTCACGCCGATCTCGCAGAACGCCGGCTTTAGCCTCGCGTATCACAGCGGCATGCAGAATAACCTCAACAACTTTCCGACCCATGGATCGTCGGCGACGCCGACGTCGATTCAATGGTACACGGGAAATTACGGCGTCGGCGGCCGCCTCGACACGTGGTTCCGTAATTCGACGATTCGCGTCGGCAACCGCGGCGCGCTCACGCTGACGCTCGACGATACGGCCCAATATTTCCACGCGGGATCGCCGAACATCCAATGGTTCGAGGAGATCGCGTACGCCTATCAGATGAGTGCGAATTCGTCGTTTGCGATCGGCGTACGGCGCGTGGTCGGCTATCCGCCGCAGCCCAATGGCGGCGGCAATTGCGAAGGCACGTGCTCGAACATCTCGATCGCGTACCACCTGCGTTTGCGCCGCGCCGAGATCTACGCCGCCTACGGTAATCCGAATACGCTGATCACGGTACCGCAGGCGATCTTCAAGTTGATCTTCTACGCTGGCGGCGAGAAGGGGACGTGAAACCGTTCGGGCCCAGGTACGGTACCAGGGGCATGCGCCTTTTCGCCTCCGTGACGTTGGCTTGCGTATTCTATCCCCTTGCCGCCTCCGCGGCAGCCGTCGCGCCCGAAGACCTCTTCAAGATGACCTTCTTGAGCAGCGCGGCGATCTCGCCGGACGGACGCCTCGTGCTGGTGGAGGCGTCGCGGATGGACGGCCCCCAAGACACGTACGACCGCTCGATCGAGTTGGTGGACGTAACGACCGGTCAGCTGAAACACAACCTAACGAAACACCTCGGCGACGGCGACTACGCGTGGATGCCGGATAGCCGCAGCTTCGTCTTCGTGCGGACGGGGGAGAAGCAGAAGCCGCAGCTCTACCGCTACACGCTCGCGACAAATGCAATCGTGCAGCTCACGCACGTGCCCGACGGCGTCTCGGCGCCGGTCGTCGACCACGCCGGCGACCGCATCGCGCTCGCGGTGACCGCGACGGATCCCGCGCCTAACGCGCAGGTCGACTTCGCCAAGGCCGGCTTCACGCCGAAGAGCTCGCAGCGCAACAGCGACATCGCGGTCATCGACGCGTTGTTCTTCGAGACCAACGGGCAAGGCTACACCTACCGTCAGCATCAGCACATCTTGGTCGTGGATGCGGACGGATCGCATCCGAAACAGCTGACCTCGGGCAAATACTCCGAGAATTTCGACGACTGGTCGCCCGACGACCGGACGATCCTGTTCGACTCGCTCCGCTACGACACGGTCGACGGCGGCCCCAGCGACGTCTACACGATTCCTTCTGCGGGTGGCTCGATGCGAAAAGTGGCGTCGCCGCTGCCGGCCAACAACGGCTTCTTCTTTAGCGCGGACAATCGCAGCGTGTATTTCTTGAGCGGCGGCATCCAGGATGCCGCCGAACGGCCCGCGCTCGTCGTCGCTAACCTCGACGGCTCCGATCGTCGCGTATTGGTGGAACGCAACGCGGTGGGCTGGGGCGACTCCCTGCTGGGCGACATGAAGGAGGGCGGCGGACTCTGCGGGTCGCGGCTGCCGGACGGGAAGCGCGCGCTCCTCAACATGGACGGTACCGGCTACGCCAACCTGCAGATCTTGGATCTCGGGAGCGGCGCGTTCCGGGCGGTCACCCCCGCGCGAGGCGAAGCCTGGTCGTGCTCGATCTCTCGCGACGGAAGCCGCGTCGCCTATTTGTATAGCGACTTCACGCACCCGGCCGACGTGTACGTCGCCGACCTGGGCGGCGCCGCGCCGCGCCAGGTCACGAATGTCAATGCGGCCTATCTCGCCGGCGTCACACTCTCGCAACCGCGGGAGTTCGCGGTGAAAGATCCGGCCGGCTTTGACGTGCAGGCCTGGTTCATGCCGGCGACCGGCGGCACGCCGAACGCCAAGCATCCGACGCTGCTCGACATCCACGGCGGACCCGAGACGCAGTTCGGCGACACGTTCTTCCACGAGTTCCAGCTATACGCGTCGGAAGGCTACAACGTCGTCTTCTCCAACCCGGCCGGCAGCACCGGGCACGGTTACGCGTTCGAGGAGGCTCTCGAGAGCAACTACGGCGACGCGATGTTCGCCGACGTGCAGGCGGTGATGGACGCCGTCGTGCGGCGGCCCGACGTCGACGCGACGCGCCTGGCCGTGCTCGGCGGCTCGTACGGCGGATACGCGACGCTCTGGGTGATCTCGCACACCGATCGGTATAAGGTCGCGGTGGCCGAGCGCGCGGTCAGCAACGTGCGGACGGAGAACCTCACCGCGGACTTCGCCGCGAAGAACGGCCTCGGCGGCGGCTACTACAACTGGGGGCCGCCGTGGGATCCGGCCAGCACCGACTACGCGCGCTTCTCGCCGCTCACGTACGTGGCCAACGTGCACACGCCGCTGCTGATCCTTCACGCCGACGGCGACACGCGCGCGCCGATCGATCAGACGCTCCAAGAGTATACGGCGTTGAAGATCTTGGGGCGAACGGTCGAATACGTCGCCGTTCCCAACGAAAACCACGACCTGTCGCGCACGGGCGCGCCGATCCACCGCGCGGAGCGGCTGCATCTCATCCTCGACTGGCTGCGGAAGTACGTGTGAAGCTCTGGGTGTCATCCTGAGCGGAGCGAGGCGAGCCGAGCGAAGTCGAAGGACGAAGGGTCACAAGCAGGGGTCGCTGGGCGTCGTAGCCGTAAGAATATACGCTTTGAAACCCGCACTTGGCATGCTGGCGGGCGTGCTGGCGCTCGGCGCCAGTCCGTCACCCCCGCCGACGATCTATCACATCGTCACGCGTCCCTTATGCGCGCAGCTGCACGATCGCATCGCGCCCGCGATCGGCATGATGCTGCAGAACGACACGACGATCAAGAAGGGCCCCAACTACTTCAAGGAATACAACGCCGGCTCGCTCTACGGCAGCGGACCGAGCACGCGAAGCGACCCGGTTAGCGGCGATCCCGGCGGGGGCACCTCGAACAATTCCCAGAACATCGCGCTGCTCGGCATGGAGAACCTGATCCGGCCAATCGCCAACAACATCATCGCGATCCAAACCATCCTCGACAGCCCACAGCTCACCACGGGAACGGGACAAAAGGACGACGACAAGCGCCTGAGCGACATCCGCGCGAAGCTGCTGCAGGCGCTGGCCGCGCAGAACGCGTCGCTCGATATCATCAGCGGGTTCGTCGATACGCAGCAGATGGCGGATCTGCAGCACGCGGGCGAGGGGTACATCAGCTCGATCAGTCAGCCGGACAGCCGCAGCGCAAGCATCTCGACACCGGCGCCCAATCCACTTGCAGTCAATCCGAACTACGCCGGGCTGCCGCCGAATCCGTATGTGATCGATCCGGCGTCGATCCCGGGTTTGACGCTCGGGTACAATCCGGTAACGCGGCTGCAGGACGCGTTGACGTGGACCATTGCGCAGGCGCAAACGCGCGAGAACGATGCAGCCAAGGCCGTCATGGCGAGCGCCGTCATATGCGGCAACACGCCGCCATCGCCGGCTCCCTGACCTTCATGTAGCGTTCATGCGGCTGCGGTAGCATCGGCCGCATGGACCTCGCTAAGTTCGGGCTGCGGCACGAGCGCCTCGTCGTGTTCGTCGTTGCCGTGTTGACCGTGCTCGGCGTCTACGCGTATCTGACCATTCCCGCCGGCATCTTTCCGCTTATGACGTTTTCGCGCATCGACGTTGTCGCGAGCGCCGGCAATCTCCCTCCCGATCAGGTGCGCGTCGCGGTCGCGGTTCCCCTCGAGCGCGCGTTCCAAGGCCTTCCGTCCGTCACGCGCGTGCTGACGACGTCTGCTCAAGGCAACGCCGAGTTCGTCGTCGAGTTCGATCCGCGCACGTCCGTTCAAACCGACTTGACATACGTCGATCAGGCTATCGCGCAAAACCGGTCGGCACTGCCGCCGGATACGAGCGTCCAGTCGAACATCATCAATCCGAACAGCGAGCCCATCGCGTCCTACGCGCTCGTCTCCGACGGCATGTCGCAGACGCTGCTGCACGAGTTCGCGCAGCAAGCCATGCTGCCGCGCTTCTATGGCACGGCAGGACTCGCGCGGGTGACGGTCGCGGGCGGACCGGAGCGAGAGTATCACGTCGAGCTCAATTCCGCGGCGCTCGGGCAGTATGGCCTGACGGCCGCCGACGTCGCGCAAGCGCTCGGGCAGGCCACGAGCGTTTCGGCCGTGGGTCTGCGCGACGCGCACTACGTCCGCAACGTGCTGGTCGTCGACGCCGGCATCACGAGCGCTGCGGCGCTCGGGCGCGTGATCGTGCCGACGCCCCACGCCGACCCGCTGCCGGTCTCTGCTCTCGGCAGCGTCCAGCTCGGCGTCGCGCCAAAAACGTCGGCGGTCAGCTTCAACGCGCAGCCCGCGGTGATCCTGAGTTTCTACGCGCTGCCGCAGGCCGACGCCGTGAAGATGGCAACCGAGGTCGCGGCGCGCGCCGCCGCGATGCGCAGCTCGCTGCCGGCCGGGGTTCGGCTCACGAAATTCTGGGATCAGACCGAGCTGGTGAAGGAGTCGCAGGCGTCGCTGCGCGACGCGATCCTCATCGGCGCGCTGCTCGCGATCCTCGTGATCTTCGTCTTCCTGCGCAGCATCCGTATGACGCTAGTGGCCGCGATCATCATTCCGATCGCCATGGCGATCGCGATCTTCGCGATCGGCCAGGCGCACCAGACCCTGAATCTGATGAGCATGGGCGGCCTTGCGGTCGCGGTAGGGCTGATCATCGACGACGCGATCGTCGTAATCGAAAACATCGCGCGCAACCATCGCGAGCATCCGAAGAAGAGCATGCGCGAGACCGTCGCGTTCGCGATGGGCCAGATCGGACCCGCGATGGCGGCGTCGACCGCTACGACGGTCGTCGTGTTTCTTCCGCTCGCGCTGCTGACCGGCGTCAGCGGATTCTTCTTTCGGGCCCTCGCGCTCACGCTCGGTTCCGCGCTGATCGTGTCGCTCGCGCTGGCGCTGTTCGTGGCGCCCGTCCTCGCAACGTGGCTCGTGCGGCCGCGCGACCACGACGAGGAAGAGCGCGGCGTCGTTCCGGCTTTGCTGCACCGCTACGAGCCCACGCTGCGCTGGGCGCTGGCGCACCGGCGCGCGGTCTATACGGCGGCCGGCGTGGTGCTGGTCGTAACGATCGCACTGCTGGCCGCTCTGCCGAGCGACTTCCTTCCGAAACTCGACGAAGGCCAGTTCGAAGTCAACTACACGCTCCCGGTCGGCACCAGCCTGCAGGCGTCGGACACCGCCGCCCGCCGCATGGAGCAGATCATCCAAGGCGATCCCGCGGTCAGCGCCGTCGGACGCTGGACCGGCGTGGACACCAACGGCTTCTCGCCGACGCCGCAGAATGTCGGCATACTACGCGTCGCGCTCAAGCCGCCGGGCCGGCGGCCCGGCTATCCCGAGGTCAGCGACCGCCTGCGCGATCTGGTGACCGCCGCGATCCCGTCCGCGGACGTCAGCTTCCATCAAATTCTCGAGGACATGATCAACGACGTGTCCGGAGTTCCAGCGCCGCTGGAGGTCTCGCTCGAGGGACCGGAGCAGACGACTCTCGTCAGGTACGCGCATCGTGTCGCGCAGTCCATCGCCGCGGTCGGCGGCGTCACCGACGTGTTCTCCGGCGTCGTGTACACCGACCCGACGATTCGCATCGTGCCGGACGCGCGCGCTCTCGCCTCCCTTGGCTGGCAGCAGCGCTCGCTGACGGACGCGCTGTCCGCTGCGGCGCAGGGCATGGTCGCGGCGGACCTCCCCGGACCGGTCAACCTGATTCCGGTTCGCGTGGCGGTAGCCGGCGAACCGTTCGGGCAAGACTCCTCCGGAGTCGCGACGCCGAACGGTCCGGTCGCGCTGCCGTCGCTCGCGCGGCTCGCGCCGCCACGCTTGGCGACGACGATCTTTGAACAGAACGGCGCGCGGCTCATTCGAATAACGGCGACGATCTCCGGCGCGAACCTCTCGGCGGTCGTCTCGGGCGTGCGCCGCGCGCTGTCGCGCATGCCGTTGCCGCCGGGATATCGCGCGTCGATCGGCGGCGAATACCAGGAGCAGCAACAGTCGTTCCGCGAGTTCGCGATCGTGATTCTCATCGCCGTCGTGCTCGTGTTCACGGTGATGCTCGCGACGTTTCGCTCGTACCGGCTGCCGCTCGTCATTCTCACCGCCATTCCGCTCGCACTGATCGGCGTAGCCCTCGGCCTCTTCATTACGGGCACCCCGTTCAACGTGTCGTCGTTCATGGGCCTGCTGCTTCTCGTCGGAATCGTCGTCAAGAACGGAATCCTACTCATCGACGTCGCGAACAAACGGCGCCAGGCCGGCGACTCGGTCGAAGACGCGCTGGTGATCGCGGGGCGCACTCGTCTGCGCCCGATCGTGATGACGACCTTCGCCGCGATCGGCGGGCTGCTGCCGCTGGCCTTCGGAATCGGTGCCGGCTCCGCCATGGAGCAGCCCCTCGCGATCGCGGTCATCGGTGGGCTCTCCACCGCGACGGCGTTCACCCTCGTGCTGATTCCTGTGCTCTATGCGGGCTTCGCCGGAAAGCGAGAGCTCGCGTGATCCCTCTGCTCGGCGCGCTCTTCGTGTTCGCGCAGCTGTCGCTGCACGACGCGCAGACCGACGCGCTCGTCGCTTCTCCCGATGTGGCCGCGGCGCGCGCGAAGGTCGCGGAGGCGCAGGCGCGCTACGACGAGGCGCGCGCGACGCTCGGCCCCGCGCTGATCGCGAACTACAATCAAGTGCCGCAGGCCGGGGCGACGAACAACGTCGTGACGCAGCGCCTGACCACCGTCGGCGCGCAGTGGACGCTCGGCAATCTCTTCGCGTACGTTCCAGCGGTAGCGCAGGCCGGGGCGGCGTTGCGCGCGGCGCAGCAGGCTCTCGGCGATGCGGAGCGCAGCGAGCGGATCGCCGTCGTCGGCGCCTATTACACGGCCCTCGGCGCACGCGCGACGCTGCAGGCGCGCGACGACGAGCTTGCGATCGCGCAGACGCAGCTGCGCGCCGCGCAGCTACGTTTCGGGGCGGGGGACGCACCGCGCCTGGACGTCGTCCGCGCGTCCGTCGCGGTCGCCGTCGCGCAGTCGGACGTGGCGCGCGCGCAGGCCGCCGTGGACGACGACGGCGCCGCACTCGCGCTCGAAACGGGCGTCGAGCCGGGCGCTCTGCAGTCCATGGCGCCGGTCAACCTCGCCGCGCCGCCGGTCGGCATCGGCGTACAGGATGCGATCGCTCGCGCGCTTTCCGCGCGTCCCGACGTCGCCGCCGCCCGCGCCGACGTCGCCGCCGAGGAGCACGCGGTGGGCGTTGCGCGGCGTGCGGGTTGGCCGTTAGTGACGCTCTCCGGAGGCTACACACGCGGCGTCGATACGGGCATCCCCGTCTCCGGCGCGAGCGCGACAGTGGACGTGTCGCTGCCGCTGACCGGCGCGGCTCACGACCGCGTGCGCGAGGAAGAGGCTCGGCTGGCGCAGGCCCGCGCGCAGCTTGCGAAGGTCGAGCGAAGCGTCGAGCTCGAGGTCGGAGCGGCCGTGCGCGATTACCGCGCGCAGACCATCGCGCTCACCGCGTCGCAGAGCGCGCTGCAGAGCGCGCAGGCGGAGTTGGGCGCCTCGCAGATCGGCTATCGCAGCGGCGCCCTCCCGAGCCTGGATCTCGAAGCCGCGCGCAGCGCCTACGTTCAGGCCCTGGTCACGCAGATTTCCGCGCTCTACGCGCAGGCTCGGTCGCGCGCGGCATTGAGCCTGCTGCTGGGTGACACAAATGATTAGGCGAGGCTGGCTCGTCATCGCGATCGTGGCCGTAGCCGCGTTGGTGGCCGCGGTCGTGCTGCGCAGACAGGCGTCGCAACCGGCGCAGACGACGACACCGGCCGTCGCGCTCGCGACGGCGCGTTACGGCGGGTACGCCGTGGTTCTCGACGAGGCCGGCTATGCGGGCACGCCTGCCGGTACGACCGCGCAGCTCGCGTTTGCCAACGCGGGTGTTCTACGGGACGTTTACGTCCGCGTCGGCGAGCGCGTCACGATCGGCCAGGTGTTGGCATCGCTCGACACCCGAGCGCTCGCCCTCGATGCAGAACAGGCGCGCGCCGAGGCGCAGGCCGCGGCGGCCGGATACGGCGGCGGAAGCGTTCCCGAGGCGGCGGTAACGGCGGCGCGCGAGCGCGTGCGCGCAGCGGCGGAGCGCAGCGCGGCCGACCGTGCGGCTGTGGTGCGCGCGCAGCGGCTCTACGACGCCGGCGTCGCCGCGCTCAAAGACGTGGAGGCGGCACGGGCGCAACTCGCCGCGGACGAAGCCGCCACGACGACCGCGCAGGCCGACCTTCGCGGCGCGAGCTCGCAGCCTCCGGTCGTCTCCGCCCAGGTGCGCGCCGCCTCGGCGCGAGCGGCGTCGGCCGACTTTCTGCTCGGTCAGGGGACGCTGACCGCTCCCACGAGCGGCTACATCACCGCGGTCTATCACCGCGCCGGCGAGGCGGTAGATTCGACCAAGCCGATCGTCGCCATCGGGCCGCCGCAGAACGAGGTGACGCTCAGCGTCCCGGGAACGGACGCCGCGCAGATCGCGGTCGGCAATCCGGTAGAGATGCGGGTCGCCGGAGCGGCCGGCGCGACCGTCGGACACGTCATCGCCGTCGTTCCGGCCGTGAATCCGCTGACGCAGACGGCGACGGTCGTCGTCAGCGCCGGCCGAACGGCCGCGGTGGCCGGGACCGCCGTGCGCGCGCGCATCACGGTCGCCCATGTACGGGGGCTGCTCGTTCCCGAGAGCGCGATCGTCGAGGATCCGCAGAAGGGCCAGAGCGTCGTGTTCGTGCAGCAGCGTAAGCCCGATGGCAGCACGACGTTCGTGCAGCGTACGGTGCAGATCGCGCACGAGGACGGCGCGACCGCACAGCTTTCATCGGGAGTAACGGCCGGCGAGCGCGTCGCGGCCCAGGGCGCCTTCGAGCTGCTCGCGCCCTCCGGCGAATAGCGAGTCGAGATTTCGACTACGCGGCAGTAAGCGCGATCTTTACGATCGCGCCGCCATGCGCGGCGTTCGCGAGCTCGAGGCTGCCTCGGTTCGCCTCGACGATCGTTCGAGCGATCGACAAGCCGAGGCCCGTTCCGCCGCGCGGATGAGCTGTATCCCCGCGCCAAAAGCGCTCGGTGGCGTGCACTAAAGCGGCGGTGGAGAAGCCCGGCCCGTCGTCCGACACCTCGATCGTGACCGTGTTCGCGTTACGAAACGTGCGCAGCCGAACGATCCCGTCGTTGCGTCCGTACTCGATGGCGTTGTGCACGACCGCGAGCAGCGCGCGCTCGAGCGTCGCGCGATTGGCTCGGGCGAGCACCTCGCCCGGCGTCTCGACGCGCACGACCATCCCGCGGGTGGCAGCAGCGGGGCTGACCCGATCGCCGAGATCGCGCACGAGCTCGACTCGCGTCGAGCGTCTGCTGTCTGTGCGCGTCAACTTCTGCACGCGCCGCGGCCAGCAGCTCGTCGATCAGCTCTTCCAGCCGCGCCGACTCGCGGGCGATGGACGTCAAGGCTGCGCGGTATTCGTCGCTCGAGCGCTTGCGGCGCAGCGCGAGCTCGGTCTCGGCGCGGAGCACGGCGAGCGGCGCGCGAAGCTCGTGCGACGCATCGGCGACGAACCTCCGTTCGCGCGAAAACGCCGACTGCAGCCGATCCAGCATGCGGTCGAACGACGCGCACAGCCGCCCGAGCTCGTCCTTGCCGTCCGCCTGCAGGCGCCCGGAGAGATCGTTGCCCTCGATGCGTTCCGCGAGCGACGCGATCTCGCCGACCGGCGCCAGGACGCGGGCCGCGACGCGGCGCGACACGACGACGCCGAGCGCGATCAAAAGTAGACCCACGGCAATGGAAACGATCGCCGCGTCCCGATCGAACTCGTCGATCCACGCGTCGGATTGCCAGACGGTGATCGTGCCGTAGGTTCGTCCGCCGCGCGTGACCGTTACGCTGGCGGTCTGCAGGCGGCTGCGCGCCGCGCCCGTGGGCAGCGGATCGCCGGCGACCTGCACGCCGGCGCTGTCGTACACCGCGAACGGCGTGTCGGCGTGCAGCGTTCCCAGGGCGCGCAGATCGCTCGGATCGAGCGAGATGCGGCCGTGGTGGACGTCGACGGCGGTCGCGATCGTCTGTGCGTCGGAGTGCAGCCGGGCGTGTAGTCCGGAGCGCAGCGTGCGATCGAGCGCGACGATGGAGAGGCTGGCAAAGAGCGCGACGGTGACGGCGACGATCGCCGCGACGGTGATCGTAAAACGTGCGCGAACGCTCAATCCGGACTCTCGAGCCGATAGCCGAGTCCGCGCAGCGTGTGCAGCAGCTGAGGCTCGCCGTCTTCGGTGAGTTTCTTGCGCAGTCGGCGCGCGTAGACATCGAGCACGTTGGAGACGCGCTCGCTGTCGCGATCCCAAAGCCGGTCTTCGAGCATCCGGCGCGTGACGGTGCGGCCGGGGTTGCGCATGAGCACCTCCAGGAAGAGGCTCTCCTTCGCGGTCAGCATGAGGTCCCGCTCGCCCCGATGCGCCTGGCGAGTGTCGGCGTCGAACGCCAGATCGCCCATCTTGAGGAGCGTGTCGATGCGATTCGGCGGACGGCGCGCCAGCGATCGGAGGCGCGCCCCGAGCTCGTCGAACGCGAACGGCTTGCGCAGATAGTCGTCGGCGCCCGCGTCGAGTCCGGCGACGACGTCGGCCGCTCCGTCGCGCGCCGTGAGAATCAGCACCGGAACGTGGTTTCCCGCGGCGCGGATTCTGCGCAGGATCGAGAGCCCGTCTTCACGCGGCAGATTCAGATCGAGCACGAGCGCGTCGTAGCTGGCCGCCGCGAGGTATTCGTCGCAATCGCGTCCGTCGGCGAGCGCGTCGACGATGTATCCGTCCTCCGAAAGCCCGCGCCGGACCAGCGCGCGCAGCGGTTCGTCGTCTTCGATGACCAGGATCCTCACGGGGTCCACTTCAGCCGCTGAACCCAGTCGCCCCGCGTGTCGGAGAAGACCACCCAGATGTCGTTCGTCGCTTCGTCGATGCCGGCGGTGTGGAGGCCCTGGTGACCCGTGTCGAGCCGCCCGGCGACCCGCGGGGCCGCGCCCCTCTTGACCGCGACGATCGTGACGATGCCGCGCCCGGCGCACACGACCAGGTCGCCGCGTGATCCGGTGCCGCATTGATCGATGTGCGGCTGCACGGCGACGTCGCCGACGTGCGTGCCGTCGGCCGTGTAGGCCGAGAGCACGCCGTTGGCGCCTCCCACGATCACCTGATCGGCAGACGGCGAGAATGTGAGCGGGTGGTTGTCCTGCAGCTGGGGCGTCTTGACCACCTTGACCACTTTGAGCGTCGCGGGATCGATGACGGCGAATCCGCCCCCGTTGGCGAGGTTCTGGTAGAGCACGCCGGTCTTCGGATCGACCGCCGGCGATTCGAGATCGTCGGCGGGCATCGCGATCGTGGCGACTTGCTTCATCGTCGCGGCGTCGATGACGTAGACGGAGCCGCCGCCGTCCTGGTCGGCGTAAATGCGGCGGTGCGAGGGATCGTACGCGATCGCATCGATGTCGCCGGGGACGTCGACGCTGCCGACCACCTTCGCAGTCGTCGGATCGACCTTGGAGACGGATCGGTCGGTGCCGTTGCCGGTGAACACGACGCCGGTGCTGGGATCGACCGCGACGCCGTGCATCGGCCCCACGTCGACCTGCGCGAGCACTTTTCCGCTGCGCGTGTCGACGATCAGCAGCCGGTCGCTGCGCGTGTGCGCGGCGTACGCGCGATGGCGCGCCTCGTCAACGGTGACGTAGTCGAATCCGCTGAAGATCTGAACCCGCTGCGGCGGCGCGGCTACCGTGATCGGCATGGTGAGCTCCTTACTTTGAGGGTTGCGCCCGCTGCGGGCGCGGGTTGAAATCTGCGGGCGGCGCAGACGGCGCGTTGGGAAGCGTGACGGGCGTGATGCCCAGCGAGGCGCAGCTCATCGCCGGCGGAAACGCGTTGACGACCGAATCCTCGATCTCCGCGTTCGCTGCCGGAATCGGCGCGGCGGTGCCGGCGAGGCGCGCCGGGTCGAAGCCGCCGAGGAGATCGGTGAGAGCTGGGTCGGCATCGCGCGGGCCGCGCGGGAGATACATCTTTTCCTCGGGTAGCGACGCGAGCGGCGGCACGTCGAAGAGCGTCTCGGCGAATTTCAGGATCGACGTCTGGTCGCCCGAGTTGTGCACCACGGCCCCGTCGCGGGCAAAAGGCGAGATCAGGATCAGCGGCAGGCGCGGGCCGTCGCCGCAGGGCCGCTGGTCGGCGCACTGCCCGGCCTGCGGCGGAGGGACGTGATCGTAGTAGCCGCCCGGATCGTCCCACGTGATGACGATCGCGGAGTCGCTCCAGTATGGGCTGTGCGCGATCGCGTTGACGAACGTCGCGACGAAGGCTTCGCCGACCTGCGCGTCGCTATCGCCCCGGCCGGGATGGTCGTCGTCGCCGCGGTAGTTGGCCTGAACGTTCGGGTCGGTATTCGCGGGCTTCCACCCGAAGCGGTTCTCCGATCCGCCCTTGATGTAGAAGATGCCGCGGTCGGGGAGCGTGGCGCCTTGGAGCGCCTGCAGCATGGCGTGAACCTCGTGCTCGTTTTTCCAGAAGACGTCGTTCTGCCGCAGGTATCCGAAGTATTGCGGCGCGTTGTGATGCGTCTCATAGCCCGGCAGCGCCTGAGTGGGCGAAATGTAGCCCTCCTGGTACCAACCCCAGGGAATCGGCGCGCGTCCGCTGGTGATGACCGCGCCGAGATCGCGGGCGACGCCCTGCGTCTCGTTCGTCGCCTGGGTGGCGTCGACGCCGGCCAGCGCCAGCATCAGGGTCGCGTAGCGCTGCGATATCTGCAGCTGTTTGTCGCTCTCCGAGTACGGACCGTAGGCGGGATCCAGATCGTTGGTGACCGGGACGCCCGGCCCGGCTTCGTCCGCCGCGGTCGCGCTCTGCGGATCCCGGGCCCACTGCGTCTCGCCCGCCTGGCCTGCGATCAGCTCGATCGCCGACGGCGTCGACGGGGCTACGATTGCGCTGAAGATCCGGTCGTAGAGTGCGAACGACCGCGCGTACTTCCAGAGGTAAGGGATCGTGTCGCAGTCGTAGTGCGCCATCGTGAGCAGGCCGATGTCGCGGGCGCCGGCCGGGCCGAACCTGCGCTGCGAGACGCCCTCTTGAGCCGACACGAACGCGTCCATCTTTCCGCCGTTCATCTTCGCGTAGACCATCGCGCGCGACTGGGACGGGGACTCGGTATCCGGATCGGTGATGCGAAACGGCGTCACCCAGCTCTTTCCGATCGGATCGTATTGGCGGAAGCCGTGGGCTTGGGCCTCGGGCGACGCGAGGTTGTCGCTGTTCGGGAAGGTCCCGAAGTAGTTATCGTATGAGTGGTTCTCTTGATAGATGATGAAGACGTGCTTGACGCGGGCGCGCAACGCTGCGAGCATGTCCTCTTGACCGGCGGCTACGGTGGAAGGCGCGAGCGTCAGCGCCGCGAGGAGGAACAGCATTCGTTCATCGTAGGCCGCCGATATGAATGCAAGATGAAGCGCGTTCTTATGGGTTTCTTTAACGGCAGCATAACGCAGTCATAAGATTCGTGCGCCATTGTCGAGACATGCGCTCTGCACGGTTTCTGCTTGTGCTTCTGTTCCTGCAATTGGCGGCGGCGCCAGCCCTGGCCGCCGATGGCGTCACCGTCTCCGGCCGCATTCTCGACACGCAGGGCGGCCTGCCCGTCCCCAACGCCCAGGTGGAGCTGGATCGCGGCGGCCAGCGGATCGCCGTCGCGACCACCGACGCCACCGGCACGTTCCGCATCAGCGGCATCTCCGCCGGGACCTACGTGGTCTTAATCCGCGCAAACGGCTACGAGTCGACGCGGCTCGCGCCGGATCTGCTCGTGACCAACGAGGCGCCGAACGTTTCTTTTCAGATGGCCATCAGCCGCCAGCGCCAGGGCCTCAAGCAGATCGGCTACGTGTTGGCCGGCGGCCGAACCGCGCTCCAGGCGACGACCACCATCAACACTCACATCGACGCCTCGCTACTCCAGAGCGAGAACTTCCAGCGCTTGGGAGACGTGCTGACGACGGTTCCCGGCGTCATCACGTCGACGAGTTCGTCGGTCGGCGACGACATGTCGCTCTCGATCCGCGGCTTCGATCCGACCGAGACAGCGACGCTGCTGGACGGGCACCCCATCGGCCCGATCGGCGCCTTCGGCAACGGCTACAATTACAACGTCTCACCGTTCTGGGGCCTAAGCGCGGCCGACGTCGTGTTCGGCTCGGGAGCGACCGGGCTGTTCGGCGCGACGACGATCGCGGGCGCCGTGAACTTCCTCACGATCAACCCGACGCAAGGCAATCACTTCTCCGTCACGCAGGGTGTCGGGAGCGACAACAAGGCGATGACAGGGCTGCTCGGCACCGGCACGATCGGCAAGCTCGGCTACGCGATCGCGTGGGGAACGCAGGGCACGACCGGCAACTTCCCGGGCGGCTACATCCAACAGAGAGCCCTACTGCAGGCCAGCGTCGTCAATCCCGGCATCGGAGCGCCGTATCGCCCCTCCGCCAATGCGAGCCCGGCGCCGCCCGACCTGACGCACGCCAACGCCTATAACCAGGTCAACTACTATCCGGTCAGCGGCGGCTACGTGCAGCGCAACTTCGTGGGCAAGCTCGTCTACAGCTTCTCGCCGAAGACGACGCTGCAGTTCACGGCGTATTCGGCCAACGACTGGTCGAACTCGACCGGCGAGGGCGACAACGACTACGAGACCTACCCCTACGTCCTCTACGGCGCGCAGCAGACGCTCGCGGCGATCAAGTCGAGCGGCGGTCGCAACACGATCCTCGTCAACGGCACGCCGCGCACGTGCCACAACAGCATCGCCGTGCTCGTGGATAACCCAGCCGGATACACGTGCATGACGCCGGCGGAGTACGCCGTCAACTTCTACGGCCCGTTCGGCGGCAGCATCGATCGCTGGCGCACGCTCGGAAATCAAGACTACGACGCGCGCGCCGCGCAGCAGATCGGAGCTGGCACGATCACGCTCGAGGGCTTCGTCGATGCCTACAACTACAACGAGCAGAAGGGGCCGGGGGCGCCGATCGGACCCTACGGCCCGGGCCCGAACTACCTCTACCTGTACAGCAACCGTGGCTACCTGCTCAGCGACGACTTCCCGATGTCGAAGAACGACCTGGGATTCGGGTACACCTGGCTGCATCAGTCCAACACCAACGGGCAGTTTCCGTATTCCCTCCCGAACGGCGTCACATACAACACGTTTGGCACGAACCCGCCGCTTTATCTCGCGACGGCGAGCTACTTCGTGCGCGACGCGTGGACGCCGAACGACAAGTTCTCGGCGTTCGGGAGCTTCTGGGCGCAGCGTTCGCTCGACACGCGCTCGACGCACTTCGATCCGCGCCTTTCCTTCATCTTCCGCCCGGACCCGAGGGACGTCATCCGGCTTACCGGCGGCCGCTCCTACAGCGAGCCGGATCCGGCTCTGATCGCGTTCGCGCCGCCGGTCTACGGCGCGCCGTCGAGCATCAACTGCCCGGCGACGACGAGCGGGACGGGCGCGCTCGTGTCGATCGCCTCCGTGGCCAACCCGCAGCTGCAGCCGGAGACGGCGGAGGACCTCGAGCTCGCATACGGCCATCGCTTCAACGCCACCACGAACATCCAGGCCGACGTCTATCAGTCGCTCGAGAGCCAAGCATTGCTCAACGGCAATGTCTCGATCGTCGGCTTCCCCGGCATTACGGTGCCGCAGAACTACATCGACAAGGCCTTGCAGCGGCTCAGCTCCTGCCCGGGCCTCAGCCCGACGGTCAGGAACCTCGCATTCACGACGACGTACAACGCGTCGTCGGCGCGCTACCGCGGCATCGTGCTCTCGACCAACGTCGGGATCACGCGCCACGTCGGCATCAACGCGGCGTTCGACGTACAGTCGGCCTCGTACATGGGAATTCCGCAAGACATCCTGCTCGCCAACACCGAACTGCTCGACGGGGGACAAATCGCCCGCATCCCGCTGCGCCAAGGGACGGCGGGCATCTACTACCAGGACAACCGCGAGGGCATCGGCGCGCGCCTCGACGCGACGTACATCGGTGCGAACAACACCTGGAACCGCAACCCGTTCTGGTTCGCCAACGCCAGCATCTCGAAGTCGAGCGGCCCCGTGACCGTCAATTTCGGCGTCTACAACCTCTTCAACAGCGTCGCGCAGCAGTTCGGGTACATCGGCTACGGCGTGTACGTACCGCAGAACTATTATGGCCTCGCCGCGCAGGGCGGCGCCGTCAGCGGCATACAGCAGAGCAGCGAGGAGTACGGTCTCCCGTTTCGCCAGTACTGGCTCACCGTAAAGGTTGGGATTTGACGATGGACAACGACGCGATCGCGATGAACCTGACGATCGCCGCTGTGGATCGCTGGGTCGAGAATTCGTCGGCGAGCAGCGGCCAAGAGGTCGGCCGCGAGATCGCGGCGATGTACCGCGAGATCTATAGCGTGCTCGAACAAATCTCTCCGGAGGACGACGAGGACGATGACGAGGACGACGAGGACGAGCCGGCCATCCGGCCGCCTCTTGCCATGGCGGCGGTTTGAGGCGCCGGGATTTCGGGAACGATGCTGGCGTAAGTGACAGCTTACGTACGCAAGAAACCGCGAGGCCTGCAAAACGCAGGCCTCATTTCTTTTGAAAAGAACTCGGGACTCCACTGTGCGTGACGTAACCGAAGCCTTGCGGCTGCCCTCGCCGGCGCCGCGCCCCCAATCGATCGCCTTCGACGGCGAGAAGCTCTGGATGGGATCGATCGAGACGAACCGGCTCTATGCGATCGATCCGCGGCAATGGACGGTCGTCGAAGAGGACAATGCCCCCGGAAAGCCATGGGGCATGACGGTCGTCGGCGACGAGCTGCGCGTCATCTGCGGTGAGGGCGACGACGACGATCGCGTCGTGCGCCGGTTCGTTCCGGGACACGGGTTCAAGACGCAGGATTCCTTTCGCTGCCCCGACGGCACGGGCTCGCAGCTGAGCTATGACGGCACCTGGCTGTACGTGAGCCAATGGTACAACCGGCGCATCCTCGGCCTCGACGATCGCGGCAACGTCGTCCGCGAAATCGGCCTTCCGCATCAGGTATGCGGGCAATGCTACGCGGACGGCGCCTTCTATGTGGTGTCGACCGACGACGAGGATAGCGGGGAATATTTCCTGACGAGGGTGTCGGCCGACGGAGAGAATAGCAGCGAAGACTTGGCTCGCATTCCCTTTGCGGCGCGCGCGCTCGCCTACGACGGCGCGCGCTTCTGGACCAACCACCGCGAGGCGAATCAGATCGTCGCATTTGAGCGCTGAGCGCTTCGCCTCGAGCGATCCGCACGCGCGGATCGCCGTCGCGGTGCTGCGCGCCATCTTCGGCGACGCCTACGCGCGCGAGTTCGGCATCGAACTGTGGGACGGGACGCACGTCCCCGCCACAAACGCGGAGCGCTTCACGCTGCGCGTCAACGCGCCCGGAGCGCTGCGCGCGGCGTTCACGCCGCCCGTCGACCTCTCGGCAGGCCGAGCCTTCGGCGTGGGGCTGCTCGACGCCGAGGGCGACCTCGAGGCGGCGGTCGACGCTTTCTATTGCGCGGGTGCTCCGCGCGGCCGGCGCCTCTTTGACCTAATGAAGCTGCTGTCGCGTCTGCCCAAGATCGCTCCGGTCGAGTTACGCGAGGCGCGCTTGCGCGGGCGGGTTCACTCCCGCGCCCGCGACCGCGCCGCGATCGGTTTCCATTACGATCAGCCGGTTGATTTCTACCGCAGCTTCCTCGATCGCGATATGGTGTATTCGTGTGCGTACTGGGAGAGCGATGGCGAATCGCTCGACGATGCGCAGTCGGCCAAGCTGGACTACACCCTGCGCAAGCTGCGCCTTCACCCCGGCGAGCGGCTTCTCGACATCGGCTGCGGCTGGGGCGCGCTCGTGATACGCGCGGCCGAAGGCTTCGGAACGCGCGCTCTCGGGATAACGCTGAGCCAGAAGCAATGCTACGAGGCACAGCGGCGCATCGCCGCCGCCGGCGTCGCGGATCGAGCGCGTGTGGAGTTGCGCGACTATCGCGAATTGGAGGGCGAGCGATTCGACAAGATCGTGAGCGTCGGCATGTTCGAGCACGTCGGCCGCGCGCGCTTCGCTGAGTACTTTCGTGCCGCCCACGACGAGCTTGAACCCGGGCGGACTCTTCCTCAACCACGCGATCGCGGAACGGAGCGGGAAGCACCGCGCTGCGACCACCTTTCTCGAACACTTCATCTTTCCCGACGGCGAGCTGGTTCCGATCTCGGATGCGCTCGAGTTCGCCGAGCGCGCCGGATTCGAAGTGCGCGATGTCGAGAGCCTGCGCGAGCATTACGTGAAGACGCTGCGCGCGTGGGTGGCCAACCTGGAGCGGAATCGCGACGCTGCAATCGCGGCCGCCGGCGAGCAGAGCTATCGCCTCTGGCGGCTATATTTGGCGGGCAGCGCCCAAGGCTTCCGCGTCGGGCGGATCAGCGTGTATCAGGCGCTGCTGGCGCGCCCGCACGCAAACGGCCGCGTCGACCTGCCCCCAACCCGCGCCGACCTCTACGCCCGTCCGAGTGTCACCCTGAGCCCTTCGACTACGCTCAGGACAAGCTCTGTCAAAGGGTGATCGGGCGATCACGATGGCAATGCAAAAGCGCCTTGGAAGGCGAACTTTACTAAGATGAGGTCGTTCGAAGCGCGTGCGGCGCGGCGCCGCACGACATGGGAGGCTCACATTGCCCGTTCGCGCGATGAGGCCGAGGCGTTTGCGCGGGAGGCCGAGAACCGCCTCTCGCCCGTTGAACGGGTCGAAGCGGTCTGGGAGCTTTCGCGGCGCATGTCTTGGGAGACCGATGCAGCAGAACGTCGACTTGATCGATCTTTTGAACGCGTTGAACGACGAACGCGCTGAATACCTGATCGTTGGGGCGTACGCATTTGCGTTTCACGGGCGACCGCGGGCAACGAGCGACGTCGACATTTTTGTCGGTTCAGATCCGAGAAATGGCGAAAAGGTTTGGCGAGCCCTCGTCGCGTTCGGGACTCCGCTCGCTGAACTTCGACCGGCCGATCTCGCGTCGTCGGGAATTTTCTATATCATGGGGCGCCCTCCCAATCAGATCGATATCATCACCTCGATCGACGGCGTGACGTTCGAGCAAGCCTGGGCCACGCGCGTGGCCTCTACGTACGGGGACGTACCCGTGTGGTACATCGGGAAAGCCGAGCTCATCGCCAACAAGAAGGCCGCTGCAAGGCCGCAAGATCTTGCGGACGTAGCCTATCTAGAGTCGGGCTCGGGGGGATGAACTAAGCTCAAACGGGAGGTTGGGGTCGGCGGTGAGCGTCACGGGATCCACGCGAACCGCTTCGCCTTGATGGTAAGCGGCCGCGGCGATCATCGCGGCGTTGTCGGTGCAGTACTGCGTGGGCGGGATGAAGATGGAAACGCGTTGGAGCTCGCCCCAGGATAGAAACGCCTCCTGCAGCGCGGAGTTGGCGGCGACGCCGCCGGATAGAACGGCTGCGTTATAACGATCGCGCTCGAATGCGGATTCGACGCGGGCGATGAGCACATCGATGACGGCCGCTTGGAAGGAGGCAGCGACATCGGGCGCCTTTGCATCACGTCCGGCCTCCGATTCCAAAAAGTAGCGCACCGACGTTTTGAGACCCGAGAAAGAGAGATCGAGCGACTCACCGGTGGGGCGATGGCGCGGAAACGCATACGCCCGCGGGTTGCCTTTGCGCGCCAGGCGGTCGAGTTCGGGGCCTCCCGGATACGGCAGGCCGAGCAGCCGCGCTGTCTTGTCGTAGGCTTCGCCGGCGGCGTCGTCGTGCGTGCGCCCGAGGACGCGCATTGCCGTGGGCGACTCGACGGCCACGACCTGCGAATGACCGCCCGACACGAGCAGAACCAAGAACGGATACGGCGGCGGTTCCGTGCGATCGAGGAACGCGGCGAAGACGTGTCCGTGCAGGTGGTTGAGGGCGTAGAGCGGCTTGCGCAACGCAAACGCCGCCGCTTTCGCCGCAGCGACGCCGACCACGAGGCTGCCGATCAGGCCCGGCCCGCGCGTCACCGCGATGCCGTCGACGTCCGCATATTCGACGCCGGCGCGGGCTAGGGCGTCCTCGACGACGGCGGAGAGCAGTGCCACGTGCCGCCGGCTCGCGATCTCCGGAACGATCCCGCCGTACTTGGCATGAAACGCGTCCTGGTTTGTCGCGACGCTGGACAGCACGCTGCGCCCGTCGCGCACTATCGCCGCGGCGGTGTCGTCGCACGACGTTTCGATTCCGAGCATCAACACGTCGCGCGTTGACTTGGCTCCGCGGAAGGAGCGCGCCTTTAAAGCAAGCAAACGATGCCGGCGTGAACGCGCGTACCTATGGTTCCGGAGAGCGAATTACCGTTTACGAGATCGACGATTCGCAACTCGCCGTCGGCAGCACGCTCGGCGGCCCCAAAGGGGCCCTCGTCATCAAGGCCTCGGGAGCGATCGAAAAAGTCTTTTCAAGCGATCTCGGCGAGACGGTGATGGCCGGCGTTTCGGTCCAATTCTGGGACGGCCCGACCGGTGCGGAGCGTGTCAAGATAGGCGGAAAGTTTCTGATCTATCCGGATTGCCAGCAGTACGAGTATCGGATCGAAGAAGGCGTGACGGTCCTCGAGACGCTCTTCGTGCTCAACCGCTACGGCGTGGGCACCCTCGTCGATCCGCTGACCGCCTATATTAGCGTCGAAATTCGTAACGATTCGGGCGAGACGCACGAGTTGGACAGCATGACCGGCGCGCTCTTACGCGGAACGACCGAGCGCGACGTGCGCGCGGTCTACGATAGAAACCTCCGCGCAGTCGTCGCGTGGAACGAATCGGTACCGAACGCCGCGCGCGCCATCGGCTCCTCGCGGGCCGCTCACGAGCTTCGAAGTGACGGGCGATCATGGCGCCATGAACCGCGCGCACTTCGTAGGCCGGCTCTCCGGGCGCGTCGCGGCCGGCGTGAGCGAACCCATCGCGCTGTTTCATCACCGGCTCCGTCTCGCTCCGCGCTCGAAGCGGCGCTTTTGGTTCACGATGGTCGCGTCGGCGCAGGGCGCGCGCGACGTGCGGCGAGCCTACCGCAACGCGCCGCCGGCCGCAAGCGCTCACGCGCAGACGCGGCGCCATTACAAAGAGGTCCTGGATGAGGCCGTGGTCGTGACGCCGGATACCGACGTCAACCGCGGCGTGCTCTGGGCCAAGGCGAACATGTTGCGTACGCAGCTATGTGCCCCGACCGGCTGGTGTTTCGTCAACGACCCCACGCGTTCCAACAACAGCGTGGGCCGCGACACGGCCTCGTTCGCGCTTGGGTCGGACTACGTCATGCCGGCGTTTTCGCGCGAATCGGTGCGCTGGTACCTGCGTCACGCACAGCGCAGCGGCAAGATCGTCGAGTATTACGACATACGCAACGGCGAGCCCAACGACTACGGGCTGAACGTCAACGATGACACGCCGCTGATCATCATGGCCGTGGCCCACTACTACCTCGTCACGGGCGATGCCGACTTCGTCCGCGAGTCGTACGCCGCCGTAAAGCGCGCGGCGGACTACCTGCTGTCGCAGCGCGACGAGCGCGGGCTGGTCTGGTGTACGTCGACTGGAACCGGGATGCAAGGCATCGTCGGCTGGCGCAACATCATTCACGACTATCGGATCTCGGGCGCCTCGACCGAGGTGAACTCCGAATGTTACGCGGCGTTCGTCGCAATGGCCGGCATGGCGCGCCTCGTGGGAAAGAAGAAGGACGCGCGGCGGTACGAGTTGGAGGCGGCGGCGCTGCGCGAGGCCATCAACCGGCACCTCCTCGACCCGAAGACCGGACTCTACTACCTGAACATCGACGTGGACGGTACGCCCCGCTCGAACGTCACGGCCGACATGCTGTTCCCGGTCTTTCTCGGCGTCGCCGATCACGACACGGCGGCCCGCATCATCAGCCGGCTCAGCGTGCCGCCGTTTTGGACCGAGGCCGGCATTCGGACCGTGCCGCGCGACGATCTCGAATATAGCCCCACGCGCAGCTGGGGATTGCTCGGCGGCGTCTGGGTCGGTATGAACTTCATCTACGCGCTGGCGGCGGCGCGTTTCAATCCGGGTTTCATGGCCTACGCGCTGGGCGCGAGCTTCCAGCACTACTCGCGCGATCCCGGCCGCAACAACACGGTGCCGGGTCAGTTCTCGGAGTGGTTGCACGGCGAGACGCTCGCCAATCAGGGCATGATGCTCTCGCCGTGGTACCCGCCGCGCTACGTGTGGTCGGCGATCGAGGGTGCGGCGGGGCTAGATCTGCGCGGCCGCGCGTTGTCGTGCAATCCGCGCCTGGCGCCGAACTGGAAGTGGCTGGGCGTCCGCAACCTGCACCTCCGCGGGAAATGTTTCAGCTGGTTCATCGCGCGAGTGCCCGAGCCGACGCTCTACGCGAACTTCGAGTTTGCGACCGAGTACCCGCATAAGTTCTACCAGCGTGACGTCACGCCGCTGCTTCGGCTCGGCGACGAGGTGACCGAGGTCGCCCTGCGCCGGGGGCGCGACCTCGTCATCCTCATGGGCAACACCGCCAACCGCACCGTTACGACGCCGCTGCGCTTCAAGCGCTCCTTACCCGGGCGATACCATGTTCGGTATTTCACGAGCATGCTCGGCGAGTGGATGCACCACTCAAATCTCACGGGTCGCGACCTCGAACGCGGCTTTGCGATCGACATCGACGCGCTGGGATTCTCGGTCATCGAGCTCACGCGGGTTGAGTCCTAGATCGGAGATCGCTAGAAGCCGCTAGGAATCAATACGCTTTCGGCGCGTAAACGTTAAACGTTACGGCGCGCTTCTTCGAGTTGTTTACGAAGCGGTGCGGTGCGCTTTTGGCGACGACGACGCTATCGCCCGCGTCCATGGTGAAGCTCCGTCCATTGACGTGCGCCTCGACCGAACCGTCTACGACGAAGAGCACTTGCTCGCTGGTGGGGTGCTCGTTCGCATAGGGCCCGCTTTCTTCGCCGGGTTCGAGGACCATCACCGCGGTCTGCAGCGCGGCTCCATTCTCGAGCACTGAGAAGCCGCTCCGGACCGATGCAACGTTACGCATGGCGATACTATACCCGAAACGCCGCCGCGACCTCGAGGTCGTGGATAAATTCGCGCAATGCACTCCTACGCGCATCGCTGTCGGGCGCGCGCAGGATCGCCGACGGGTGTATCGTCGGCAGAACCGGCCGCGCGACTTCGTCGGAAACGATGACGCGGGCGCGGTTCGCGAGCAGCTTAAAGCCGGTGCCCAGCAGCGACTGGGCGGCGGTCGCACCGAGGGCAACGATCAGCGACGGTTTCACGACCTCGATCTCGGCGTCGAGCCAAGGCTTGCAGGCCCGAATCTCGATAGTCCTCGGCTTGCTGTGAATGCGCCGTTTCCCACGATGCACGAACTTGAAGTGTTTGACGGCGTTCGTCACGTAGATCTCGCGCGGGTCGATCCCAGCCGCCTCGATCGCCTCATGCAGCACCCTGCCGGCGGGCCCCACGAACGGGTGCCCAGCCCGATCCTCGCTGTCGCCCGGCTGCTCTCCAACCAGCATGAGTGTGGCGCGCGCCTTTCCCTCGCCGAATACAGTCTGCGTGGCGAACTTGTACAGATCGCACCCGTGGCAGTGTGCCGCGGCAGAGCGCAGACTCGAGAGCGAGCGTCGCGCCGGAAGGTATGCTGCGGCGGAGCGAGGCGAAGCCGCGGCAGGCACGCCTACGTCACCGCGAGATGACTGGTAAAACGGCCGCAACATGCGTGCCGAAGCCCGGCAATATCTCGACGTCGAGCTCAGCGCCGAGCCTCTGCACCAGCCACAGGCCACGCCCATGCTCAGTCAGCAAGTCGGCCTCGCGAGGCCCGGGCGCGGCGTAGCCGTTTCCGTGGTCGATCATGTGAAGGACCGCGCGGCGTGAGCGCCAGTGGAGCGCGACCTCGACGGGCCCGGCTGCGTGCTGCGCGACGTTTGCGGCAAGCTCCCCGAAGATGAGCTCGGCCGCCTTGAGATCGCTCTCCGGCGCCGCCGCGGCTTCGACGCAAGCCAAGAACTCGCGGCGCGCGATGCGAGCGGCTCGCCAATCGTGCGAATCGAACGTCCAGCGGTTGGATTGTATGAAGTTTAACGCGAGGATCGCGACATCGTCCGGCGATTGCGTGCGCACGCAAAAGCTCTCGATGAACCGGGCCGGGCTGCCGACGAAGAACACGGCATCGCTGCTCAACGCCCGGCGCAGCGTTTTCTCTCCGGCGAGCGGGTCACGAGTCGCTTCGGTCAGGCCGTCGGTGTAGAAGAGCAAGAAGCTGGCGTTGCTGAGACGCTCGGTGACGGGACTGCCCTCCTCGCCGACGGAACGTAGCCCGATCGGAAGACCTTCGGCCTTGAGCTCATCGAGCGCGCCGTTATGGCGCCGCACGATCGGATACGGATGCCCGGCATTCCCGTACGTAACCGTACCCTGCGTGGAATCTAGAATTGCGACGAACGCGGTTGCAACCGCGCCTGGAAAGCGACGCAGTAAGATGCGCTCTGCCGCGTTGAGAATTCGCACGGGATTGCGTTCGTACGTCGCGATGACGTTGATTGCGTGGCGCAACTTTCCCATGACGATCGACGCCTGCAACCCGTGCCCCGTTACGTCGCCTACCGTGAGCAGCACACGGCGGTTGTCGAGCTCGAAGGCATCGTACCAGTCGCCGCCGACGCGTACGTCTGAATCGGCGGGGCGGTAAACGGCGCTGAGCGACGCCCCTTCGACGCTGGCCAGCTGCGCGGGCAGCGTCGACTGCTGCAGAGTGTGCGCCAACCGCCGCTCGCGTGCGAAGCTTTCGGAGTGCTCGAGCGCCAACGAGGCGCGACGCCCGATTTCCTCCAGTAGCTCCAGGTCGTTCCGGTCGTACTCGTGTCCGTTCGAGCAACATACGATCGCTCCGTAGATCCTTTCTGCGGAGAACAGGGGTACCATCATCCACGAAAGGGGCCGCATGACTTCGGATAGCGGCCTCAGCTTTAGCGTACGGCGCACCTCCGGCTCCGAGCCCATCAGAATAGACTGGCGCTCCGCCAGCGCGGCCACCATCTCACGCTCCGTCTCGTCGCGAAACGCCGATGCGTTGGCGCCCGACTCGGCGACGGTACGTAGGCGACCATCTACGAACGATGCCGCGAATGCGTAATCGGCAAAGCCCTCGACGATCGATTCGAGCAGGGATTGCAGCATCTTGGCGGAGTCGAGCGTTGTAAAGAGACGAGCGGTGACGCGAGATAAGAATCGGAATCGCTGGGTGATGTGCCGCTCACGTTCGAGAGTCTTGATGTTTTCGAGTGCTAGCGCAAGCTGGCGGGCTACGACGACCGCCACGTCGAGATCGCGGGCACTGTAGCTGGACGACCGCTCCGATTCGAGAAACGACAGCATCCCGATGCAGTTCGCCCCGACGAAAAGCGGCACGATCATCATCGAGCGCGCGTTCTCCACGGTGTCCGATAGCAATAGCGCGGGTTGATGTGTGCGAAACGCCGCGTCGAGCGCGCGAGCGAGCCCGTCCGGTTCCTTCGCGGTGTTGCTTCGGCGGTCGGCAATGGCCTCGAGGTGAAGCGAGCCGTCGTCATCGACGCAATGGACGGCGCAGAGATCGCAAAAAAGATCGACAGAAGCCTGAACGACGCGGTTGACGATCGTGCCTCGATTGAGCGACGAGGATAGGACGGTCGAAGCCTCGGACATGAAGCGCGTCGCAGCGTCGGCGAAGTGGTCGACCTCGGTCGCGCTGCCCGCCCAATAACGAACCTCGTCGTGGTCGTCGAGCACCGGAATCGCCTGTAAGGCGAAGCACCGCGCGGAGGATCCGACGGGGCTGCGAACGTGGAAGGTCGTGCTGAAACTCTCGGCACAGCGTACGCTTTTACGCCACAAGTGTTCGATCTGTTGGACCTCGGTCTCGTCGAGTGCCCCGGCGATGGCGGGCAGGGCGGGCCGGCAGAGCGTGATCGAGCGAACGCATCCGGACGCGTCGGCTTGCCACAGCGCATCCGTCATCCGCGCCATGACGGCGGAGACCGATGCGACCGCCTGCTCCGCGAGCGGAGGCTGGCTGAATCCCTGCCCTTCGGCGTGCTTCATCTCGCTTGTGGGAATAAGTACGCTGTCGCGGGCAGGATTCCATCGGCGGGACGCTCTTTCGCATTGCGGACCGTGGAAGGGCCGGTTCGGTTAGCGCCAATCGGGGAACGATAGGCCTTAAAAGCGTATCGCGGCCTTCGCAAAAGGCCGCGGAGTAAGGAGAAAACATGGCGGGACTGCTCTGGACGATAATCGTGATCTTGTTCGTGCTTTGGCTGATCGGCTTCTTGGTCCACATCGGCGGCGGCCTGATCCACATCCTCCTGATTGTCGTGGTCGTCCTGATCATCGTCAATCTGCTCACCGGGCGAGGCGCGCGCCTTTAACGGCGCAGAGGAGCAACTCTCATGGCTAGACGCAAGAAGAAGAGCACTTCGCGCAAGAAGAGCACTACGCGCAAAAAGTCCGGGCGGAAGTATGGGCCGAAGGCCGGCAAGAAGGTCAAGCGCGCTATGCACGAGCTGAAGCGCGGAAAGCTCAAGTCGGGGCGCTCCGGCAAGAAAGTCACGAGCCGCAAACAAGCCATCGCGATCGGCCTGAGTGAGGCGCGCCGCGCGGGCGGCAAAGTCCCGCGCAAGCGCTCCTCTAAGAAGTAAGGGAGGCGGAGGCCCCTACGCCGGGGCCTCCAGCTCAGTTGCGCTCGACAGCGGTCCGCGGTCGGTCGTGACGCAGCCGCATTCGTGGAGCGCCTTGTTGAGCAGCACCTTCGACTGGTCGTCGTCGCCGCAGATCGGGATGTTCGAGCCGGCCTGCGGCATGTTGATGAGCGCACGCACGACGCGATGGCTGTCGAGCTTGCGCGCGAGCCGTTCCGCGCCGCTGTGGCCCGCGCTTCCGCGCTCGCCCTCGACGGCGTCGACTATGACCGCGCCCGCACCCGAACCAACCGCCGTCACCGCGCGGTCGACCTGTTCGCGCGGCACCGCGAGGACCAGCAAGTCGGACTTCATCGCTTGGGCGTAGGGCAGTTCGCTCTGCGCGCCGAGCGCGGCCGCGGCGCGGCCAGCGCGATCGTTCGCGCTGGGGTCGCCGAACGTTATCTTGTGCCCGCCGCTGCGCAGGAGGCGACCGATCGCCTGGGCGCGGTCGTTGGAGCCAACAATTCCTATGATCATGGCATTGGCGTACCCACGAACCTGGGGCCCGCCTGGGTTTAGCCGCCGGCCGCTTGAGGACGTCGGACCGAGGTGCTATACTCTATGGCTGTGCCCCGGGGCCAGCGGCGGCGGTGGGAACCCTTACGTGACGACGTGAGACGCGATTCCCTGCGTAGGCGGCGCCCTTCGACTGCAACCCTTCGGGTTGCGCTCAGGATGACAATCGTCAGGGGACGGTTTTTGAGGAAAATCTTTTGAATCTCATCGACGTCAACAACTTCGACGCCATGCGCATCGGCCTCGCGTCGCCGGAGCAAATTCGCGCTTGGTCCTTCGGAGAGGTCAAGAAGCCGGAGACCATCAACTACCGGACGCTCAAGCCGGAGCGCGACGGCCTGTTCTGCGAAAAGATCTTCGGCCCAACCAAAGACTGGGAGTGTCACTGCGGCAAGTACAAGCGCATTCGCTTCAAGGGCATGATCTGCGACCGCTGCGGCGTCGAGATCACGCGCGCGAAGGTGCGGCGCGAGCGGATGGGTCATATCGAGCTCGCGACGCCGGTCAGCCACATCTGGTACCTCAAGGGCGTGCCGAGCCGCATCGGGATCCTGCTCGACATGTCGCCCCGACAGCTCGAGAAGGTCATCTATTTCGCGGCCTACGTCGTGATCGACCCGGGCGATACGACACTGACCAAGCGTGAGGTCCTCTCCGAGCAGAAATATCGCGAAGCGCGCGACAAGTTCGGCAATCGGTTCAAGGCGGGTATGGGCGCGGAGGCGATTCGTGAGCTGCTGCGCGACCTCAACCTGCGCCGGCTGCAAGAAGAGCTGCGTAAAGAGTTCAAGCAGACGACGGGACAAAAGCGGCTGAAGGCCATCAAACGGCTCGAGGTCGTAGAAGCGTTCCTCGCAAGCGGCAACCGTCCGGAGTGGATGGTGCTCGCGGCGGTTCCCGTGATCGCGCCCGAGCTGCGCCCGATGGTGCAGCTCGACGGCGGGCGATTCGCGACGTCCGACCTGAACGATCTCTATCGGCGCGTGATCAATCGCAACAACCGGCTGAAGCGACTCCTAGAGCTCAACGCACCCGAGATCATCATCAAGAACGAGAAGCGGATGCTGCAGGAAGCGGTCGATGCGCTGGTCGATAACGGGCGGCGTGGCCGTCCCGTAACGGGGCCGAACAATCGTCCGCTCAAGTCGCTGTCGGATATTTTAAAAGGAAAGCAGGGGCGCTTCCGGCAGAACCTGCTCGGCAAGCGCGTCGATTACTCGGGGCGTTCCGTGATCGTCGTGGGCCCGACGCTCAAGCTGCACCAGTGCGGTCTTCCCAAAGAGATGGCGCTCGAGCTGTTCAAGCCCTTCGTGATGAAGAAGCTCGTCGACCGCGGGCTCGCGCACAACATCAAGAGCGCGAAGCGCATGGTAGAGCGAGTGCGTCCGGAGGTGTGGGACGTGCTGGAAGAGGTCATCAAGGAGCATCCGGTGCTCCTGAACCGCGCGCCCACGCTGCATCGTCTGGGCATCCAGGCGTTCGAGCCGGTGCTCGTTGAGGGCAAGGCGGTGCACCTGCATCCGCTCGTGTGCACGCCGTACAACGCCGACTTCGACGGCGACCAGATGGCCGTTCACCTGCCGCTCTCCGCCGGCGCGCAGGCGGAGGCGCGCATCTTGATGCTCTCCTCGAACAACATCTTGTTGCCGGCGTACGGCAACCCCGTTTCGATTCCGACGCAAGACATGGTGCTCGGACTCTACTATCTGACGTTCCAGCGCGACGAGTATTCCGGCCCGGCCAAGGCCGCGGTTCCCGACGACCCCGACCGTTTCGAACGCAGGAAGAAGAAGAATGCGCCGGCGGCGGATGCGGCCGGAGCGATACCAACATTCTTCGACGGCAAGGAAGCCGTGATGGCGTACGACACCAAGCAGATCGGCTTGCAAGAATGGATCTACGTCCGCTGGAACGGCGAACTGATCAAGACGACGGTCGGACGCGTGATTTTCAATCTCGCCTTCCCCGAGCACTGGAACCACGAGTTCGTCAATCGTATCATCGACAAGGGCGGACTGAGGAAGATCATCACGGATTGCTACCGTACGCACGGCAACTCCGAGACGGCGCGCTTTTTGGACGCAATCAAGGAGCTCGGCTTCCACTACGCCACGCTCTCGGGGACGACGGTGTCGATCAACGATGTGATCGTTCCTGCGAACAAGGACGAGATTGTCGGTAAGGCGCAAGACGAGGTCGACGAGCTGCACCGTCTCTACGAACAAGGCTTCATCTCCCAGGACGAGCAGTACAACAAGACGATCGACGTCTGGTCGAGGGCCTCGGACGAGGTGACGACCGCGATGCAGTCGTCGCAGAATCCGCTCAATCCGGTGTTCATGATGGCGACCTCGGGCGCGCGCGGTTCGATCGCGCAGGTCAAGCAGCTCGGCGGCATGCGCGGCTTGATGTCGGATCCCTCGGGGCGCATTCTGGAGATTCCGGTCAAGGCGTCGCTCAAAGAGGGGCTAACGGTTCTCGAGTACTTCATCTCGACGCACGGCGCGCGCAAGGGTCTCGCGGACACCGCGCTGCGCACCGCGGACTCGGGCTACCTGACGCGCCGGCTCGTCGACGTTGCACAGGACGTGATCATTCGCGAGGAGGACTGCGGCACGACCAACGGTATCGTCGTGAGCGACATCCGAGTCGGTAAGGAGATCATCGAGCCGCTCGCCGACCGCATTGTCGGACGCCGCTCGGCCGACGAGGTCCGGCTGGATCCCAAGCGGCCGACGACCGCGATCGTCACGCGCAACGCCGAGATCGACGAAGACAAGGCCAAGGCGCTGCTCGACGCGGGCATCTCCGAAGTCAAGATTCGCTCGGTGCTCACGTGCCGCTCGAAGTACGGCGTCTGCGCGATGTGCTACGGCCGCGACCTGGCCGCCGGAACCAAAGCCGACATCGGTACCGCCGTGGGCATCATCGCCGCTCAATCGATCGGCGAGCCGGGTACGCAGCTCACGCTGCGGACCTTCCACACGGGCGGTGTCGCGACCGAGGACATCATCACGGGTCTGCCGCGCGTCGAAGAAATCTTCGAGGCGCGCAAGCCCAAGGGCCAGGCCACGATCGCGGAGGTTGCGGGCACGATCAAATTCGCCGACGAGAAGAACAAGCGCGTGGTGTACGTCGTGGACGGCACCGGTGAGGAGCACGAGTACGATATCCCGCCGGGCACGCACCTGATGATTGCGGAGGGCCAGCACGTCGAACCGGGCGACCAGCTCAATGAAGGCTCGCTCAATCCGCACGACATCCTGCGCGTGAAGGGCGAAACGGCGTTACAAAACTACCTCGTGCAAGAGGTGCAGAAGGTCTATCGCTCGCAGGGCGTAGACATCAACGACAAGCACATCGAAGTAATCGTTCGCTCGATGCTTCGCAAGGTGAAGATCGTCGAGGGCGGCGATACCGCGTTACTCCCCGGCCAGCTGGTCGAAGCGGCGCAGTTCAACGAGGCCAATGAGCGGATGAAGGCCGCCGGCAAGGAGCTGGCCACCGCGAATCCGGTGCTGCTCGGCGTGACGAAAGCGTCGCTGGCGACGGAGTCGTTCCTCTCGGCGGCGAGCTTCCAGGAAACAACGCGCGTGCTCACCGATGCGGCGATCAAAGGAAAATACGACCCGCTGCTCGGTCTCAAGGAGAACGTGATTATCGGCAAGCTCATCCCCGCGGGGACGGGCATGTCGCGGTACCGCAACGTCGACATCCTGCCGGCAGGCCAGGATGTCGACGAGGAGGGCCGGCCGCGCCACGAGTTCGAGATGCCCTACGCGACGATGACGGCCGATGAGGCCGCGCTGGCCGAAGTGATGGGCGGCGGAAACGGCGACGGAATGAGCCGGCTCGTCAGCGCGTACGAGCGCAACCGCGAGCCTCTGACAGTGCATTATGAGGGCGAGTACGAAGACCACGCCAACCCGCACGCATCGCCCAAGAAGACGCAGTACGACAAGTTGAAGGGCATCAACCCGGAAGACCTGTAGCCTCCGAATTTAAAAGGCCTCGCCAGGCGGCGGGGCCTTTTAAATGGTAAGAACGCAACGTGGAAGCGCAACCTGCGCGATCTTCGTTCGAGGCGATGACCTGCATTTTGAGGGCGGCTCTGCTGTGCGTCACGATCGTAGCCGCGGGCACGGGCCTGGCTCGCGCCCAGCTCGCCGGCGACGTGAGCCCCACGCAGCCGAACAACGTGTATGACGATGCGACGAAGACGCGCGGACAAACCGAGAACGCGCAGCCCAAGAATTCGAAGGAGCGGCAGCGCATGCGGCGCGGGGAGCTCGAGGAAGAGCAGGACGAGCTCGAGGCCGCACAGGACCGTACCGAGCAGGAGCGTATCGCGGCGCAACAGCGCGCGGCCAAGACGCGGGCGAGTTATCTCGGCTACCTCCAGACCGGCGATCCCGCTAGCCTGCCGCGTCTTTACGAGACCGATCGCGTCAGCGTCCGCGGCTCCTTCAGCGCGGGTGTTGCGCCGTTCGTCTCTTTTGACAATGCCTTCCACCCGCCGCCGGGGTCGATCAATGCAGCGCTTCCGCCCAGTCCCGGTTGGGCCGAGGCATACGTCGAACCCGGCATCAGCGCCGCATACCGCCTCGCGCATCACACGTATCTCTACGGGGGCTTCTCGTATCTGGAGAGCGGCACGATAGGCACCGACTACTTCGGTAGCCCGCCCGCGTGGTACGGCCTTCCCGAAGAGATGTATGCGGGACTGCGTTTCACGCATCTCTTCGGCGGTCGAGTGACCCTCGACGGCTCGTACGGGCAGCAGAACTATGTCAACGGCGGCGGCATGCTGCTCGCGAACGGCGCGACGAACGGGTTCGACCGAGGCGCCGGCTACCTAGGGCCACGCAGCGCGTGGTTACAGGCCGGACTTTTGAAGGCGACCGGCGGAGACTGGAGCGCGCAGTTTTTCTATCTGCGTCCGAACGAGGCGCCATCGGTATTCGACAACACGAGATTGACGGGCATCAACGTCGCCTGGAATCCACCCGGGCAGCTGCGCCTCGGTGCTCAGTACATCTATTCGACGTCCGACATCGTTACGAGAAATCAGATGTCGACCTACGAGCTGCGGGCCCGCTTCCATCCGTTTACGCAAGACCCGTACTTCTGGCTTCAGGCCGACTACGCGATCCAGGGGAAACCGCAGCTGTCCGCCGACGGCTGGATGATTCAGGCGCAATACAATTTTAGGAAGATGTGGTGCAGTCCGCTCGTCAACGTCGGCTTCTACAGCATGTCCGGTGCGAACCCCGCCAATGCTGTGATCTGGTCGGGGTTCGATCCGTTTTATTTCGGCGGGTCCGTGCCCGCGTGGCTGCCGGGCTTCGCGCTTCAGACGGTTCTGACCAACACGAACCTGCGCGACTTCGACACGTCGATCATCTTTTCGCCGTGGAAGCAGGACGCTTTGCAGGTCAACTACCTGGTCGCCAATGTGAGCCGGCTCAACGCCACCCTTACTACCCTCCCGCCCTTCACGCTACCCGCGCCGGGGGGCGGACTCCCGAACTTCGGCTATGCGCGAGAGCTCGGCGCAAGCTACACGCACAACCTCAGCTCCGCCTTGAGCGTCAACCCGTTCTACACATTCGTTTGGCCCGGCAGCGGGATCGTCGCGAACTACGCCGCGCATGAGGGCGTCGCACGGAACTGGTCGTTTCTGGGACTCTCGTTCAACGCGACGTACGGGAGGTAGAAAAGGGCGTTACGAATGCATGCAGCTATGGAAGAATTGAGTGTCCAACGATTGGCTACGCTGCTTCGCGAGGCCGAGGCAGCGCACGGCGAATACGAAAAGCAGCTCGGCCACCCCGACGACGACTGGCCGACGTGGTACGCGCGTTACATCGTCGATAAGATCAAGTAGTACTTGAGCCTAGGCCGAACGAGGCTTCAGGAACGAGATCGCCAGCAACACCGCAACGTTGGCGATGAGCGCCAGGAAGCCGGCGTTGATCCCCCATGGCGAGATGTTGAGTGCCGCCAGCGGGATCGCAACCGCCAGGCCGACCGCGATGCCCGCACCGACGGCCAGCGCGGTCGCGCGCCTGTAGAGAAACGCTGCGACGGCGCCGGGCGCGAACTGCGTCACGCCGTTGTAGTAGAGCAGCAGCAGCTCGACGACCGTCCTCTGCGCGGTCAACCAAACGCCGAGGGCGAGCAGCGCGACGACGAGGACGAGGATGCGCGTGAGCAGCGTGCGCGCCGCATCGCTCGTGGCGGCGCCGAACGCATCACCTACCACGTTCTTCGTGAGCACACTCGCGCCGGCGAGCAGCAGGGCGGACGCCGGGACGAGCGCTGCAAGCGCTCCGGTGCCGGCGATCAGGCCGAGCACCCACGGCGGATAGTATTGCGCGACGACGAGCAGAAAGGATTGATCGACCGCCGTACCCTTGAGGCCGGGATGTATAAGCGCCGCCGCTAGCCCGGCGAGAATCATCAGGGCTAGGAATACCTGGTAGAACGGCAGCAGCATGGCGTTGCGACGCAGCGTGTCGCCGCTGCGTGCGCTGTACACCGCGTTCCACGAATGCGGGCCCATGTAAAAGCCAATCGCCGACAACAGGACCGTCGAAACGTACCACGTCGTTCCATGAAACGCGCTTCCCGCTGGTAAGACGAGCACGTGCGGATGCAGCTGGACCACGCGATCCAGCATTGCCGAAGGCGACCCGAAAAATCGTATCGGGATTGCGATTCCTGCAAACGCCACGCCGCCGAGCACGAAGAGGTCTTTGACGACACTGGCCCAGGCGGTGCCGCGCAGGCCGGCCGTGAAGACGAACAGCGCCAGCACGATGAAAGCGATGCAGACTGCCACAGTGGCGTCATAGGCGCCGTATCCTGCGATGTGCAGGAGAATCTGCAGGCCGCTGAGCTGAAGGGCGACGTACGGGACGACCATCACGAACATCAGAATCGCGATGCCGACGCCAAGGCCCCGGCTTTCGTAGCGCTTCTCGAAGAAGTCGGCCCCGGTGAGCAGGTTGTTGTCTTTGGCCACCCGCCAGACCGCGGGCGCGAGAAAATATCCGATAATGTAGGCGCACCCGCCGTAGGCCATCGCATAAAATGCAGGAGCGCCCTGCGAATACGAGAGCCCGGCGATTCCGAGGAAAGTGAACGTCGTGTAGATCTCGCCGGCCAGCAGCACCCACAGGAAAACCGTTCCGAAGGAGCGGCCTCCGACGATATACTGCGCCGGGTCCATTTTGATGCGGCGAACCCCGAGCAGTGCGAACGCGATCGTCCCGAAGATGACGAGCCCGACGATGGCGACCGCCGTGGTTGCGCCGTTCACCAGCGGCGCTCCACGCGGCCCACCATCCACAGGAACGCCGGCGTGAGTAGCGACCACGCCAGTATCCAACTGAGGAGGAAGGGGAGGCCGAAGAACCGTGGCTCGACGCGGTTGATGAACGGCACGGCGAAGGTCAGCGCAACGCTCGGTATCGCCGCGAGCAGGACGCGCAGCATCTCGGCGGTGTTAACCACAGTGGCCCGCATGCCTGCTGAAAGAGGGACACGCGGCGCGGCGGCGCATCAGGCAGCATGCAACAGCGCCGTTCTTACCTCGGGCCGATCGTGGTTATCGGGATCGTCGTCATCATTTTCCTTTTTATCGGCGGCACGTATAACTCGCTCGTCTCTCTGGGGCAGGCCGTCGATGCTCAATGGGGCCAGGTGCAAAACGTCTATCAGCGGCGCGCCGACCTGATTCCCAATTTGGTCGCGACGGTGAAGGGCGCGGCCAACTTCGAGAAGAGCACCTACGAGGACGTGGCCAAAGCGCGCGCTAGCGTGGGGCAGATCTCGCCCCAAGCCGTGCAAAACGCCATAAACAATCCGCAGGACTTCGCGAAATACGCCGCCGCGCAGGACTCGCTGGGCACCGCGCTCTCGCGCCTGCTCGCCGTCGTCGAGAACTACCCTCAGTTGCGAGCCACGGAGAACTTTCAGACGCTCCAAGCGCAGCTCGAAGGAACCGAAAATCGCATCGCGTTCGAGCGCCGCAAGTACAACGACGTCGCGCGCGCGTTTAATACCAAGCGCGATACGATCCCGACGGTGTTCGTCGCGGGCCTCTTCGGGAGTCGCTTCAACGAGAAGCCGTACTTCCAGGCGCAGCCCGGTGCGGCTCAGGCGCCGGCCGTGAACTTCTCTCCGTGACGCGAGACGAGCGCTCCGCGATCGCCCGCGCCCTTGCCGACGCGGAAGAGGGTACGAGCGGTCGGATCGGCGTGCGCGTCGTTCCCGATCGCGACGTCGACGCCTTCGAGCGCGCAAAACGCGAGTTCATGCGGCTAGGCCTGCATCGGCACGCTCATGCAAATGCCGCCCTGATTCTTGTGGCGCCTGCGGCGCGGCGCTTTGCGATCATCGGCGACCGCGCGTTGCACGAGAGAGTCGGCGATGGATTTTGGGGCCACGTCGTTGCGGAGTCAAAGCCGTATTTTGCGCGAGGTGCGTTGGCGGAGGGCATCATCTATGCGATCGGGAGAGTTGGCGAGGCGTTACGGGCGCGCTTTCCGGCGGCCGAACTGCAGGAGACGCCATGAGATCGCGCCTCGCGCTGCTCGTTTTGATCGCCGCGGCGCTGGCGTGGCCGCTTTCGACGCGGGCCCAGGGCTTCAAGATTCCGCCGACGCCGGACCACTTCGTCACCGACAACGCCGGCGTTCTTTCAAGCGATACGCGCGGATCGGTGGAGAACGAACTTCGCGCTTACGAGGCGGCGACCGGACATCAGGTCGTCGTGTGGATCGGCCAGACGACCGGCGATGTGCCGCTCGAGACATGGACCGGCGAGACCGCCGATCATTGGAAGATCGGGCGGCGGGGTCACGATGACGGCGCGGTTCTCTTTCTGTTTATGCAGGATCATAAGGTTCGCATCGAGGTGGGCTATGGTTTGGAGAGCTCTTTGACCGACGCAGACTCCCATCGAATCATCAGCGACGTCATCGTGCCTCGAATGAAGTCCGACGATCCCAACGGGGCCGTCTCGAGCGGAGTCGCGGCGATGCTCACGACGATCACGCCGGGATATAAGGGCGTCACGCCGCCGCCGGAGGAAGCGCCGAGCGTCGCCGGCCGCGGCGTGGCGACGTTCATCGCCGTCGTGATCGGCCTGACGTTTCTGTTTCTTATCTGGATGACCGTCATGGCGGTGGTGCGCATGATTCGCTACGGTTATCTCATCATGCGTGAGGGGCCGAAGGCGGCACGCAAGGACATGAAGGGTTGGCCTGTCTGGGCCGGCGGGGCGTTCGTCGCCGGCTCGTCCGGATTTGGCGGGGGCGGCGACGATTTCGGTGGCGGCTTTTCGGCCGGCGGAGGCAGCTTTGGCGGCGGGGGCGCGTCGGGCGGCTGGTAATGCTCCCCCTGCTGCTCGCCGCGTCGCTCTTACGATACGACGTGTTGATCTCGGCGGGCCACGAAGGGCGGCCGGCGAGCTGCCCTAGGTTTCCGAAGCATCGCTGCAATCTCGGAGCGAGCGGTGAGCGAGAGTGGACGCCGGTCGTCGCTGACGTGGCGACCGAGATTCTCCGACATCATGGCGTCACGGTGGCGCGGCTCCCCGCGGATTTCGACGGAGAGTATCGCGTGGACGCAGCGCTCTTCATTCACTTCGACGGGTCCGATCCGCCCTGCCGAAGCGGCGCGTCGATTGGGTACGCGCACAAGCGGGATGCTCGCGCGGCCACCGAGTGGCGCCGGCTGTACGGCGCGGAGTGGCCGTTCGCGTTTAGGCCCGATAACTTCACCGAGAATTTGAACGAGTATTACGCTTTCGAACAGGTTCACGCGCGTGACGGCAGCCTCGTCGTCGAACTGGGCGAGATTACCTGTTCGGCGCAGCGAGCGTGGCTCGCGTTGCGCCTGCACTGGGCGGGCGCGATGCTCGCCTACTTCGTGAGCGGACTCATCGGGAAAGGCGACGTTCCGAAACCCTAGAACGAAATCGGGTGCGGGTTATTCAGGGCGGCGAGCGCGCGGATGCCGGTGTTTTTGCACCGGTCGAGCGCGCGCGACTCGTCGAACGCCTCTCTGCCTCGGCGGGCTACCCGATTACCCTATTGATTGCTCCGGCGGGCTACGGGAAATCCGTCGTCCTGCGCCAGTATCTGCGCAATTTGCGCGTACCCCACGTGCGTTTCTCGCTGCATGGTGAGCATTCGACGCTTCTTAGCTTCTTGCGCGGCTTCGCCGAGGCGCTGCACGATTTCGCCCCACACGCGATCAACGCGCTCGCCGGCGCGTACGAACGTATGACGCCGTCTCCAAAACGCTGCGGCGATCTGGCGCGCTGGATGCAGGCGCACCTCGAGTCGTTCAACGGCGTCATTGCCATAGACGACCTTCACGTGGCCGACGCAGATCCGGACGTCGCGGGGTTTCTGTGCTCGCTGATCGAGCGCTCGAAGGGGCGCATTCGCTGGATCATCGCCTCTCGCTCGACGAGGAATCTCCCGATCGGAACGTGGCTCGCCTATCGGGATGCGGAACTCGCGATCGGCGAAGAAGAGCTGCGGTTAACTCTAGATGAGGCTCGGTCGGCGGCGCGCGGTCTCGGGCTAACGCGGCGCGACGACGAGCTCGCCGACCTACTCGCCCTAACGGAAGGTTGGCCGGCGGCGATGAGCTTCGCGTTGCGGACGTCAACGCGTTCCTCGGACCTGCGAAACGTTTCCGCGCTTACGCGCGAGATGATCTACCATTTGTTGGCGGAGCAAGTTTATAGCGAGCTCGACGAAGACGAACGCGCGCTCCTCGAGGTGGCGATCGCGTTGCCGACGATCAACGTCGGTGTGCTCGAGCGAGCGGGGTTCGATCGCGCGCTGCCCGTCGTCGAGAGGCTGCGGGAGCGAACGGCCTTCATCTATGAAGAATCGCCGGGCACGTATCAGTGTCATGATCTCTTCCGAGAATTTTTGCGGCACCAAAGCGCGCTAGGTGGAAAGCACGCACAACAGCGCGTCCACGAACGAGCCGCACGGGCACTCGAGGCCAGCGGCGATATCGAGCACGCGATCGCGGCATACGTACTGGCCGCCTCATCCGGCGATGTCGTTCGTTTGCTCGAACGCGAAGGTTTCGACATGTTGGAGCGCGCTCGCGGGGACGTGGTGGCACGGGCGATCGAATCGCTGGACGAGACCGCTCGCCGCCAAAACGCGACGATCCTGGCGCTGCAGGGAACGCTCCAGGCGACCGCCGGAAAATTCGCACGCGCAGAATCTCTCCTGCGCCGAGCCTTGGCAAAAGCGAGCACCAATCGCGACCTATTTGCGATAACGAGCCTTCGCCTCGCATCGTTAGTTGGCAACCAGGGTGGCGACGATTGCAGAGCTCCTCGATGCTTGTCGGCAGAAGATCGGGGCCAGAGCGCTGCGCATCGCGCAGAGGCCTATCGCTTGTAGCTGGCAAGACAGGCAATGGCGGGCGACACGACGTCGCGTTAGGGCAGCGCATCGCAGAGATCGAAACGCTGCTGCCCGAGATCGAGTCGCGATCATCACCCGAGCGAGGATTCTACATCACTGCGGTATAGCAAATCATCATCTCGGCAAGATCGACCGAGCCGTTCGAGGTGTTGACTCAGTCGAGTGATCTAGCCTCAGAACTTCATTTGTACAGCATCGCAAGTCAGAGCTAACGCGGTGCTTTCAAATTTGGCGCTGCACGAAGGAGACGACGTTGAGCAGCAGCTTCGGATACGCGGAGATTGCAGCGGATGCGGCGACAAAGGCGGGCGATGCGTTTGCGCTTCAAACCGCGTTGCTTCAGATACTGGGCGCTCAGATGCGCCGCGGAGACGTCGGAAAGAGCGTTGCGGTGAGCAACGGTTGGCAGGAATACGAAAGGACGATTTGGCGAGGCGTTACTTCGCGCTGTTTAGATCGGTGCGGCTTGCCTGGGAAGGGCGATTTGCTGAAGCGCATCAGCTCGTCGCTTCGTGCTGGGTCGCAAATGCATTTAGACTTCGATCGGGTGTATGCGGGCGCGATTTCGCGCTGTTTCTGCGCTCGGCTGGGCGCCGCGAGGCTTCGATGAAAATGATTCGCGAGATATTAGGAGCTGCGCATCGGCGATACCGTCTTACTGGTCGTATTCCGCGTGCGATCCATTGCGATTGAGCAAAGCGCTTTCGCATTGGCGGAGGCGATAACGGACGATTGATCCACGCGGATCGGATCCTGCGTGGCATCAAGGCGTTGCGATGATCAGGTGGTAGAGCGTGTCGCGGACGAAGCGGTCATAACGTAATGATTGCGGTTGCGGCAGCGAAGTCGACGACAGGCGAAGCCGAGTAGAAATGGATCGCGGATTCTGGAAAGCGTCTAGGCGCTTATGCCGACGTAGGCACGCGTGACTCGGCGCGGCTGTTCACCGCAGTGCACGAACGCTGGGTTCGCGCGGAGATGATCGCGTTCCAAGTCGGCCGCTACTCACGAAATCCGAGCAGTTGAGGTGCTAGGACTTTTGGACGACGGGTCTGGTTCCGAAGGAGATCGCGATGCGGAAACGATCGAAGCGTATACACGATACGCGTCCATATTGCAAACGCGATTGAAAAGCTGGAGTGCCACGGGCGGTCCGAGGCGTTATCGGCGGCGCGACATCGAGGGCCTCATCTGAGCTACATTGAGCGGCAAAAGTCTGCCGTTCACATAAACAAGGATCGATCTGGCTCGGCTCAGTAGTTGGCGCCAGCACATGCTTCCTGAGAGGAGGATGTAACTGTGCTCAGCCTCGCAATCGCGCTCATTATTGGCCCTGGCTGTCACGTCCGCCGGATCCGCTTTAGCCAACCGCGGCTAAGACCCGAGCCGGGTGGCGGGTTTGTGCGCCACCCAGTTGGCACTCGTCCATGCCAAGATGCCGGCATGGACGAGTACTTTATAGGGGCGGGCGCGCTCCTCACCGCTGGGCCGAGCGGGTCGATCACGGGGGCAGCCCTCCATGCTCAGACCGAGGCTGGCTTGGCGGCCCGCATCAAGGCCGCCGTGATCGACTTCGAGGCGACTCGGCAGGGCGAGCTCGCGCGCGTTCTCGTCGTGGCGGCCGGATGGAGCAGGCCTCGTTTCCAGGGCGAGGTCGTTGCCTGCCTACAGGCCGAGCGCGAATGCACGCTCGCGGACGTGATCGCGGTGCTGGCGCAGGCCGCCGGTACGAGTGAAGTCCACCTCTTCGCTCACTGGCACCCGGACGACGGGACCCTTGAGACGCTGAGGAGGCGCGGCATTGGGGTGGTCCCGCATCCCCTCGAAGCAATCGGGCAGGCCGCCTTAGTTTGCGGCCAGCGGGTGGCCCGGTGGCCAGTTCAGGCGCCTCCAAGGGTGGCAAAGCACGATGCAGCGTAGAAATGCTAATCATGCCCAATGCCCGCGTTGCGGTCATCGACGACGACCGTATGGTTCGGGAGATGTTGGAACTGGGGCTCTCCCGCGAGGGCTACGAGGTGCGGACGGCAACGGATGGCTTGGCTGCGCTCGAGCTCGTCAAGGTCTTCGATCCCGAGCTCATCGTCCTCGATATTATGATGCCCAAGATCGATGGGGTGACGCTGCTTCCGCGGCTGCGCGAGATCACGCAGGCGCCGATCCTGATGTTGACGGCCAAGGGAGGAACGGAAGATAAGGTACGGTCCCTGAGCTCGGGTGCCGATGACTATCTCGTCAAGCCGTTTGTTTTCGAAGAGCTGATTGCGCGCCTCCAGGCGAAGCTGCGCCGGCCGCAGCTCATCGAGGAGAACGTGCTGCGGTGGCGCGACATCTCGATCAATCCCGGCACGCGCGAAGCCTGGCGCGGCAAAGATCCGCTCGAATTCACGCAGCGGGAGTTCGATCTCCTCGAGGTATTCATGCGCGAGCCGCGGCGCGTCTTTAGCAAGGACCACTTGCTCGAGATCGTTTGGGGACACGACTTCGAGGGCGGCCCCAACATCGTCGAGACCTACATTTCCTATCTACGCGCGAAAATCGACCGTCCGGGCGAACCGGGCTCGTTCATTCGAACGGTCCGCGGCGTCGGCTACGGCCTTTCTCAATAAGAGGACCACGTCGTTGAAGCTCGCAGCGCGCCTCTCCGCTCTCTATGCGGTGCTGCTCGGCGTAACGGTCGTGATCGTCATCCTGGCCTCTTCCATCGCCCTTGTCTTCGAGCTCTGGCGCTTCTCCGGCGACGTGATGGTGGCGAAGCACGAAGAGGCCCGCATCTTGGTCGATCAATATCGGCGCGAGGGCATGAGTCTCAAGCAAGCCGCGCCGGAGATCGTCAACGCCCTCAGCGGAATCGGCCTGCGAGTGACGGTCTTCGACTTGAAGGGTCACTACCTCGCCGGCGACAAGACGCTGCGCCCCAAGCCGCTCCCCGCGGTGCTGGCGGCCGGCGGCATGCAGCACTTCATCCCGGCGCTCGCTAAGGGGCGACCGGTGCCGCTCGACCCGACGCGGCTCGAACCGCTGTCGCTCACGTACGTCGAGGGTGGCTACGTCGGGTTCGGCCCGTCGTTCCCGCTGCTGCTCGTCTCGCTGATTCCCTACTGGCGCATCGTTCTGACGATCGGCGCGGCGGCGATCCTCCTGTCCTGGCTCGTAGGCCGGGTGTTCGCGCAGCAGTCGCTGCGGCCGATCAACGAGGTCAGCGATTCGCTGCGAGCGCTTGCGGACGGCGACTACACGCAGCGCCGATTCGTGATGGGTGGCGGCGACGAGGTCGCATCGCTGACCGCGGCGTTCAATGACGCCGTCGCCAGCGTCGCGACGGCGATCGACCATCGGAAGCACGCCGAGGAACGCATGCGTCAGTTTGCCGCGGACGCCTCGCACGAGCTGAGGACGCCGCTAACCGTGATCGGTGGATACATCGACGTTTTGCGGCGCGGTGCGATCGAGGAGCCGCGCATCGCGCGCCAGATCCTCGGTACGATGTCGATCGAGAAGGAGCACATGCGTGGCCTGATCGATCGGCTGATGCGGCTCGCGCGTCTCGACTCCGAGGCCCCGCCGCACATCGAAACCGTCGACGTCGCCGAGCTCCTGCGCGGCCAATGCGATGCCGCGCGCCGGCTCGACGATCGGCGCGTCATCGACTACAGCGTCGAAGGCGTCGACACGGTACAGGCCGATCGCGGCGAGCTGGCCGAGGCGGTTTGGAACGTGATCGAAAATGCCCTCAAGTACGCTCCGGATGCTCCGATTCATCTGCGCGCGACGCGCAACAACGGCCACGCGATCATTCGCGTGAGCGACGAAGGCCCGGGGATGTCGGAATCGGAACGGGTGCATGCGTTCGAGCGCTTTTATCGCGGCGATCAACGCGGCGAGATCGCCGGGACGGGGCTCGGACTCGCTATCGCGAAGCGCGCGGTCGAACGCGCCGGCGGCGACATCGCGATCGACAGCGCGCCCGGCCACGGAACGGCCGTAACGATCACGATCTAACCTTTCCCAGCGCGGTTCAAGGCTTGTGGCCGCGCCAATTCCGTATAATCGCGAAGACATGCTGCGGCGCTGCGTTGGGCTCACAGTTGCCCTGCTTATGCTGTACGGGGCCGGCACGCCGCCGGCGCGAGCGCAATCCGAGTCGGCGGAGATCGATATCGTCGTGGTCGATGCCGACTACCAAGCAGCCGCTCGAACTGGCGCGCGTACTGCTCGACGGCCCGGTCATCACGTCGGAACTCACCGGCAGCAACGGCAAGGTCACATTCACGGACGTGCCCGACGGCATCTATCGCGCGCGCATCGTCAAGCGTGGCTACCAGAGCTTGACCTCCGCTTCGTTCGAGGTGCTCGACGGCCGCGTCGTGACGGTCAACTTCGCGCTGGCCCTGGAGAACGGCGGCCTCAAAGTCATCGGGGAGGTGACCGCGAAGGCGTCGGCCACGATCTCGAGCAGCAGCATCGATCAAAACTCGGCGCAGCGCCGCCTGTCAACCGATCTGGCCGATGCGCTCAGCAAGCTGTCCGGAGTAAGCGTCTCGACGTCGAGCGACGACAGCGACGCGACGCAGACGATTTCGCTGGAGGGGCACGACCCGACGCAGACGCAGTTAACGCTGGACGGGATCCCGCTTAACGCGCCCGGCTCGGCCGGTAATCTGGCTGGATTCGCGACCGATCTGTTCCAAGGCGCCTCCGTTCACATGGGTCCGACGTTGGGCGGGCTTGGCGGCTCGGTGAATTTCAGCACGCTGCAGCCGACGCTGAGCTGGGAGACGCAGCTGCAGATGTCGGCCGGAAGTTACGGCCGCAACAACTACTCGGTTGCGGAAACCGGCTCGATTGGGAAGCTCGGCCTGGCCGTGCAGACCGTCAACCGCTTGTACCCGAGCCTGGTGGACGGAGACTTCTACGAGGATGCCAGCGGCCTCAGCTATATGCACGACGGCGACAGCACCATCTCCGGGAACCTCTTTAGCGCGCGTTACGAGTTCGGCGATTCCGATTCCCTGACCGGCATGTTCATGAACTCCAACCGCAACACAAACGTCGTGTGCCTGCGCTATCCCGGCGATCCGGCCACGACGCTGCCCTGCGGATACGGCCCGAACAACACCGATACGACCAACGTTCAGCTCTATTCGGTCACCGACAACGCTTTGGTCGGAGCGACGCAGATCCAGACGTCGCTCTTTTCCTTCGATTCCAGCGGCGTCTTGAACCAGCTGGCGCGCTACGTCAATGGGGTTTCGTCGCCGACCGGCTACTCCACGAATACGAAGTCGAGAGGCTATTCGGTGAATGCGACGCTTCCCGCGAAGGAGCGTCACACGATCTCGATCCAGGCATATGGGACGTCCTCGCAGTTTGCCACTACGCCGCTCGTCCAGCAGGCGGAGCCGTTCTACAGCGGCTCGCAGTCCGCGAATTACTCGGTGCTGCAAGCCACCGACACGATCCACTCCAACGACAAGCTGACGCTGTCGGCCTCGGCCGGGCTGAGCACGGCGACCGGTAACAGCGGCGTTTCCGAGCTCGCCAGCGTCGCGGCGACCTGGCGGCCGACGTCGCGCGACTCCTACAGCGCATCGTTCGCGCTTGGCGGGGCGGCGGCCACGCAGGGCCGCCTGGAAATTCTGAGCGACCCGGCGTCGCTGCGCTTCGACTGCAACGGGAAGGTCGCGTACGGCAACGCGCCGGGCCAACAGCCGCAAAACAGCTCCTCGACCTCCGCGCGTCTCACCTACACGCACCAGCTGCACGGTGGCAACGTTTCGCTCACGCTGTACCGCCAGCGGCAAAACGGCGTGCTGCTGCCGGTGTACGTCAACGGCGTCGTCCTCAACCAGCTGGGCCAGCTGCCGCCGGGCTATCTCGCCCAGGTTGCGACCCTCTACAATTCTCCGGCCGGGTGCAACGCGCCGCCGGGCACCCCATTTTCGGCGCAGCAGCTCTACTTCACGACCCCGGTTGCCGGCGTGCAGCGGCTGTATCAGGGCGCGGAGCTCACGGGCTACTTCACGTTCGGCGACCTCGTCGTACAGGGATACTACAACGTCACGGGCGCGCAGGCCGACTCGGACAGCTATCTCTTCGCCAATCCGTGGTCGATCACGATTCCGGGCGAACAGCTTCCGAACGTTCCGCTGATCAAGTCCGGCATCGTGCTCGATTATAAGTCTCCGCGCTCGATGTTCGAGTGGCTGGCCGACGTGCAGCACGTGGGAACCAACAACCCGAACAACCTTCCTCCGTACACCACGTTCGATGCGGGCGTCACCGCGCAACTGACGCGCGGAACGCTCACGCTGGCAGCGAGCAACATCACGAACACCTACGCGGGCGTCTTTGCCAGCCCCGCCAACGCGGTGCCGTTCACCACCGCCGGCGGAATCGTCATCCCGAACATCGCTCGGCCGCTCGTGCCACGCACGATCTCTGCCACGTACTCTGTGAAGTTCGGCCGGGGCGTGTCGTCGCAGACCGCTACGGCGTTCCGCGCCCGCGGCGCTGGCGGCGGCCCGGCCGGCAGTCCGGGCGCTCCCGGCGAGCAAGGCCCTCCCGGCGGTGGAGGCGGGCGCGGACTTCAGTCGCTCTTCTCGCCGCTGCCGCAGACGCCGCCCGCCGATCCGTTCGCCGTCGTCGCAAACCCAGCGACGTGCAGCGCCGACGGCGGAGCCAAGGCGCGTCAGCTGGCCGCCGAGCTCAAGGCGTTTGCGGCACGAGTGGAAGCGGCGCGCACGGCGGCGGGCTATCCGGCGCACGATGCCGACACCGGTGCTGACGGATGCGACGATCACCTACCATGGCCTCGGCATGACGTATGCGCTCGCGATCACGCCGAAGGGCAGCGGGATGCTGCGCGCCGTCGCCGGCTGTCTCTCGCTGCACGTCGCGAGGGCCGACGACGTGACCCAGCGCAAACTTTTTGCGCCGTCGAGCCCGCTGTTCTTCGTACCACAGCTGAACTTCATGCCCGCGGTCGGCCTGTACGTGGTGGCGCGTCAGCCGCAGTCGGGTCAAGAGATGTTCCGCGTCTACAAGCTTCCGACGACGCCGCCGAAGGATCCGTTCCAAGTGCGTAGTTCGCAATCGTGCACGGCCAATGTGAAGAACCTCGCGACGCAGTCGCTGCTCGAGCTGCGGAACCATTTTGCGAACGGATCCGCCACGCCGAGCTGGACGATCACCGCGCACGCCGCGAAGGGCGGCACGTGGTTCGAGCTCGATCCGGGCGATCCGACCGTCGTGCCGGCGCTGGTCATCTGTGGGAGGATCGCCGCGACGACGACCGACGAGCTCGCTGCGCACAGCCTCGACGGCAAGCCGGTACCGGAGGTCAACTACGCGCCGAGCCTCGGCCTGTATCTCATCCGCCCGAACAATCGGCCGGTGGTCCCGACTGCGCCGCCGTCGCCCTCGCCTTAGCGCGGGCGAGCTACTCCTTCGATCGTGGCGTGAACGCGACGCCGGCGACGGTGCCTCCGGTCAGGCCGTCCGTGACGCTGTACTGATAGGTAACGCTGGTCGGAGTGTACTTGTAGATGTCGATGCGGCCGCGCTGATAGACCGCGGCCGCGAACGTCTTGCCGTTCCCATTCAGGTGCCCGGTCATCGTTTGCAGTTTGAGCTTGAACGGGCCGCCGATCAGCGTGCACTGAGGTCTGCAGCCCTGGTAGACGTAAAGCGAGCTGCCATATCCCGACCAGCTGATCGAGAGGATGTTGCCGTGGCTGTCGATGTCGAGGCCGCCGTACGCCTTGTTCTGATACCCTCCGGATGGCTGTCCCGAACCCGCGCAGTGCTTGAAGTACGTCAGGGTCGCGACAAACGACGACTTGACCGCCGACGCCCAGCAGTCGCCGTTGTTTGCCATGGCGACGCCCGCCACTTCCACCATGTTGCTGTTGGTGAGGTTCGCCGTGCAGCCTTGAGCGAGCGTGCAGACGGAGATGCTGCCGTTGCCGCTATTGCCGAAGATGTTAGCGACGGCGATCGTTCCCGTCGCTGCATCGTTGCTCGCGGCGTCGAGGGGCTGACCGTAAGGATCCGTAAACGATCCTAGTTGTTTGCCGCACATGCGCGGTCCGCGAAACACCGTGATCGAGGCGGCAAAACTGTCGGGGGCGATCAGGTCGCCGACGGGGTCGACCGCAATTCTGTCCGCGTAGCTGACGCCTCCGACCGTGCAGAAAGGTCTCGGCCGTCCATTCTTGTTGCGATATCCTAGGATCTCCGAGCTCGAGGGGCTGGTTTGCAGGTCGATGTAGATGCCGCTCTGCGTGATTCTCGGCGGCGGCATCTGCGCGGGCGCTTCGACAGTCTGCGGTCGAGGGGATCGGTCGAACGGCGCATGCCGTCAGGATTGGGAGGGCTGCGATCAGTGCGATCACTAGGCGGTGCGGATGCGAAAACCTCATCCATCTCGCTTCGGCTAACGCGGCGCGGTTCCATCGTGTGCGATGGCCAGTGGGACCGCGCCGCTTGAAGCCGAAGCAGCGGGGCGTGAGCGTGTCGTACCGCCGCTCCAACTCCACGCGCGTCCTGATCGTCGGAGCCGGCCCCACTGGACTAGTTCTGGCGTTGAACCTCGCGCGGCGCGGCGTGCCGTTTCGGATCGTCGCCGAGGCCGCCGGCCCGGGCGAGCAGTCGCGCGCGATGGTCGTGCAGGCGCGCACGCTGGAGTTCTATCGCCAGCTGGGGTTCGCGGATGAAATGGTCGGCGAGGGAATCGTCGTGCCGCATCTGCATCTGCGAGAGGCGACCGGCGACGGGCGCCTGCGCGAGATGGTCCGGCTGAATTTCACGGATCTGGGCGACGGCATCAGCCCGTATCCGTTCGCGCTCACCTACCCGCAAGATGACCACGAGCGCTTCCTCATCAAGAAGCTGGCGGCCGCGGGCATCGAGGTCGAGTGGAACACGAAGCTGACGGCGCTGCCCCACACGGGCGACGGCAGCGTCTCGGCGACACTCGTTGGCTCGGGCGGCAGCGAGGAACTCGAGGTCGACTATCTGTGCGGCTGCGACGGCGCGCACTCGGCCGTGCGCACGGCGCTCGGACTGGGTTTCGCAGGCAAGACGTACGATCAGCTCTTCTTCGTGTGCGACGCCGAGGTCGACGCGCCGTTCGATCACGATCTCTATGTAACGCTCGGCGAATCCGCCTTAGCCTTGATCTTCGCCGTTCGCTCGACGGGCATGCGGCGACTGATCGGCTTGGCTCCGACGGGCCTCGCGGAAGGCGACTCGGTGACCTTCGAGAGCATTCGGACTTACGTCGAGCCGCTCTTGGGCGTGCACGTGACCGACGTGAACTGGTTTGCGACATATCGCGTGCACCATCGGGTGGCGGAGCGATTCCGGTCCGGACGCGTCTTCATCCTCGGCGACGCGGCGCACATTCACAGTCCCGCCGGCGGCCAAGGCATGAACACCGGCATCGGCGACGCGACCAATCTCGGATGGAAGCTGGCCGACGTCATCACCGGCCGTATCGCGCAGAGCATCCTCGATTCGTTCGAGGAGGAACGCATCGGCTTCGCGCGCGCCTTGGTCGCGACGACGGACCGCGCGTTCACCGCCATCGTCGCACCTGGGGCGCGCGGCCGGTTGACTCGGCGCATCCTCGCGCCGCTGCTTCTGGCCGCGGGTACGCGTCTTGAGCCCGTACGCCACCTGTTGTTCCGCGTCGTTTCGCAGACGCAGATCCACTATCCCGATTCGATGCTGAGCGATGGCAAGGCCGGCGGCGTTCGTGGCGGCGATCGGCTGCCATGGGTCGCGAGCGTCGATAACTTTGCGCCCTTGCGGTCACTGGGCTGGCAGGTGCACGCATACGGAGAGGCGGGTCCGCAGATCGCCGCGGCGGCCGCGCGCAGCGGCATCCCCGTGAACGCTTTTCCTTGGGACGCCGGCACGCGACGCGCGGGCTTGGCGCGAGACGCGACGTACCTCGTACGCCCCGACGGCTACGTAGCGTTGGCGATCGACGGCGACGACGGCGCGCGCCTGCAGTCGTATGTGGATCGGATCGGATTGGTCAGCGTTCCGGCGAGCGGCCCAGCGCTCTAGCGCGGTCGACCATTTCGCGCATCCGCGGATGTTCGCCGCGAATCGTTGCTACCCAGGGTTCGAAGCGCGGCACGCTCTCGCCGGTGCGAAAGAGGAAGTACCAGACGTTCATGTCGCCCATGAGCGCGAAGCGCTGCTTGAAGTCCTTCGCGAGCGCTGCGTACGAGTCAAACGAGCGCAGATACCTCGTGAAACCGCCGTGCTCGCGCTCGGCTTCCAGCATCGCGCCCGCGTTAGCGATCGTCGCGCGAACCTTGCGCGGCATGCGCAAGACGCCGGACGTTGCGAGCACGCGCTCGACGTCGACGTCGTCGTACGCGGCCACCGCGGCAGGATCGAAGCCCGCGAACGCCTCGCGATAGGCATCCCAGTGTTGGGCGATCTGCTTCCAACTCACACCGGCCTGGAAAACGGCCCGCGTCATCACCTCGAAGTAATCGGTCAACGAGCTGGGGGCGATCACGTCCGGAATCGTCTCGGCCACGCCGGCGGCCTTCGCCCTTCCGTCGCCGAGTCCGGCGCGGGGGCGGCAGGGACGGGACGAGGCCGAGGTCGCAGAACGCCGGACCAAATGCTGCTCTTGTCCCCCGCTAGGATTCTCGGAGATTTCGGTTGCGAAGTCCGCACGGTAGGCAGAGTCTAAGGAGTTTCTGGTTTCGTGTACGTCGATGAAATGCTCAACTGTGTGGACTGCGGACGCCAGTTCGTCTTCAGCTCGGGTGAACAGCGGTTCTACGAGCAAAAGGGGTTCCAGAACAAGCCGAATCGCTGTCCGGACTGCCGCCAGGCACGCAAGCAGATGCGGTCCAGCGGGGCCGGCAGTGACCGCACGGGGCGCCCGCGCGAGATGTTCACGGCCACGTGCAGCCAGTGCGGCGGCGTCGCCGAGGTTCCGTTCAACCCGCGCGGCGACAAGCCGGTCTATTGCCGGGATTGCTTCGCTTCGCGGCCCTCGTATCGCTGAACCAACTCCAAACCGCAACCCCTAAGCCCTCGTACGACGCCGTCATCATCGGCGCAGGTCACAACGGCCTGGCGTGCGCCGCGCTTTTGGCGCGCGCTGGTAATTCGGTCGCCGTCTTCGAGCGGCGTCGTGCGATCGGCGGCGCCGCGGTCAGCGAGACGGACGTCTGGCCGGGATATACGGTCTCGACGGCCTCCTACGTCTGCAGCCTGCTCGACCCGTGGCTGGTCGAGGAGCTCGATCTGCGCTCGCACGGATTGACCTACTACCGCAAGGATCCGTACGCGTTCACGCCGCTGCTCGACGGGCGCTCCCTGCTGCTCGGGACCGATCGCGAATCAAACGCCCGCGAGATTGCGGCGTTCGATCCGCGCGACGTGGCCGGGCTCGAGGCGTACGTCGAGCGTACCGATCGGCTTGGGAGGGCGCTCTTCGACTCGTTCTCGGACGACGATCCGCGTTTCGACCGATTCGATCCCGACACGCAGCGCATCTTGCGGGGCTCGGCGGCCGAATTGGTCGAGCGCTACGTGTCCACGCCGGTACTGCAGGCGGAGCTGGTCAACGACGGCCTGATCGGCACGTACCTCGGCCCGCGCGATCGGGGAACCGCGTACGTCCTTGCGCATCATCTTGCCGGGCGCGTGCTCGGCGTGCAGGGCGCGTGGGCCTTTGTGCGCGGAGGGATGGGATCCGTTTCGCACGCGCTCGCGTCCGCCGCGATCGCGCACGGCGCCGAGATCTTCTCCGACGCGCCCGTTACGCGGATCGCTACCGACGACGCCGGGGTGGCTTGCGGTATCGACACCGCGCTCGCGAGCGTGCATGCGCGCGCCGTCGTGTCAAACGCGCATCCGCGAACGACCTTCCTCGACTTGCTCGATGCTGGCGTCGTGGGCCGTCCGCTGCTCGATAAGCTCGAGTCGTGGCGCAGCGTCGGACCGTCTTTGAAGGTGAATCTCGCGCTCGGCGAGCTTCCGAACTTCACTTGCCGACCGGGGAGCGATCCGCAGCCGCACCATCACGCGACGATCCACGTCGCACCCTCGGTCGACTATTTGCAGAAGGCATACGATGACTCGCGGAGCGCCGGCGCGAGCGAAGAACCGCTGATCGAGTGCTTCCTGCAGACGCCGACGGATCCGTCACTGGCTCCGGCCGGCAAGCACATCCTCTCCATCTTCGCGCAGTATTTCCCGTACGATCGAACGGACGGATGGTCCGCGAGGCAGCGCGACGTCGCCGCGGACAAAATCGTAGCGATCCTCGCGCGTCACGCGCCGAACATCCGCGGCGCCATCGAACACCGCCAGGTGCTCGCCCCGCCGGATCTCGAGTCGCGCTTCGGGCTGGTCGGCGGTCACATCTTTCACGGGGAGCTGCTGCCGGGGCAGATCTACGAGGAGCGCTTCGCGACGCGGACGCCGGTGCGCAACCTGTATCTGTGCGGTTCCGGCGCACATCCGGGCGGCTGCGTAAGCGGATTTCCGGGAAAACGCGCCGCTCGCGCTATCCTGCGCGATAGACTGCCGAGCGGCAACACGCCGTTCACAAACGGCTGGTAAGCTCGTGGGATGCAGATCACATGGAAACCCGTGCGCGACGGCGCCGACGCGCCGCGCGCGAAGCTGCCCGACAGCGTCTTCGCCTTCCCGAAGGAGCGTAAGGAGCCGTTAACCGACGCGGCGCACGTGCGCAGCGCGATCGCCCGCTTCGGCGAGGTGCGCGGCGTCAGCGAGTCTGAGCGCGCCCAGGCCTTCGCGAACATCCAAGCCGCCGCCGGTTATTTCGGCGTTACGCTGAGGGCGACGAGTTGGCACGATCTCGTTGGGTGATGGGGGCGCTCCCAAGAAGAATCAGGACGACCGAGGCGATGACCGCTGCGCCGCCTGCCACGATGTTCCACGTCACGGGCTCGTGCAGGAGCGACGCTCCGAGGATCACGGCGACAACGGGGTTTACGTAGCCGTACGTGGCGACGGTCGCCGTGGGTAGGGTGCGTACGGCATAGGCGTATGCACTGTAGCCGAGCATCGCGCCGGCGGTGATCAGCCACACCATTCCCCAGAGCGATGGGGCCGAAATCGCCGCGACCCTGAAGTGCGACGCCTCACCGAGCAGCAGCCCGACGACGATCGAGATCGTCCCGCCGATCGTCATCTCCAGCGCGGCGGTGATCGCGCTGTGCTCGTTGCCGCGCGCGTAGATCGAGCCGGCGGCCCATGAGATCGACGCGATCATAATGATGCCGGCGAAGAGCAGCTCGGCGTGACCGGCGCCTTTGCCCACCAGCAGCGCGATTCCGGCGGTGCCGAGGAGGACGCCGCCGACTGCCGGGGCCGCGGGCGCCTTGCGCGCGAGCACCGCGTCGAGTAGCAGCATCCAGATCGGCGTGCTCGCGAGCAAGAGCGCGGAGGTCCCGGACTCGACGCGCGTCTCCGCGAGACACAGCAAGCCGTTGCCGACGACGATCAGCAGGGTCGCGATGATCGCTATGCGCGGCAGTTCCTCGAGGTTCGGCAGCGCCGGTCTCGCTTTCGCAGCGAGCCACTGCAGTCCGAACAGCAGCGCGCCGGCGATCAGGAACCGGGTGCCCGTCATGAGGTAGGGCGGTATCGTCGTGACCGCCACCCGAATGCCGAGATACGTCGATCCCCAGACGAGGTAAACGATTACCAGCGAGGTCCAGGCCAAAGCGGTGCGGCGCGTCACCCGCCAAAGGACCGAAAAACGCCGCAGAGAGTTCCGTTCCACTCCGGCTCCCGCACCGAGCGCGTGGGGTACCGCGAGCAGGTTTTTCGAAAGCTGAGCAAGCGCGTGGCAAGTGGGCATTTTCTCAGTGACTGCCTAGGCATGGGGTCGTAAGATCGGCGCATGAACAGAAAATTTCTGGCGCTGGCGCTTGCGCTCAGCGTGATTCCCATTGCGGCGGCGGCCGACGACGACAACGCGCCGCCTCAACTCACCCCGGCCCAGCGGCAGGCGGTCCATCAGACGTTCGAACGGTTTGCCAGCCAGGAAGAGCAGCTCCACATGCAGATGCGCGGTCAGATTCTGAGCTCGCTCACGCCCGTGCACCTGCGCGCCGTTGGGGCCACCATCGGCGACCTCGCGATCGCGGCCAACCCCGATCCCGCGGCCGCGGCGAAGCGAATCGACACGATCATCTCCCCCGGCGAGCGGCAGCGCGTCCTCGCCACCCTTGCGTCTTTCTTTCAGCAGAGCCGGCAGCTCCACGATCAGATGCGCAACGAGCTGAACAGCGAGCTGCCCGCCGAGGCGCACCCGCCTTCGACGGACCGCGACAAAGAGCACCAGATGACGAACATGCGGCTTGACGCGGGCACGGTGCTGCTGGCGGCGCTCTCGCCTCATTCGCATATGATGCGGATGGGCGAGCACGGCGGATTCATGATGCACATGGAGGGTGAACCGCCGCACTAAGAAACAACGAGCGGCGTGAGCCCGGTTCCCTGGCAGCGCACGCTCTGGCTCATGGTCACGGTGCAGGCGTTGATGTCTTTCGCCTTCTCCGTTTCCGGGCCGTTTTTACCGCTCTACGTCATTCAGCTCGGCGTTAAGCCGATCGCGGCGGTCTCGATTTGGGCGGGCGTCATCGCGTCCGCGAACTTCCTGCTGGCTGCGATCTTCTCGCCGTTTTGGGGCGGCGTCGCCGACCGCACGGGGCGCAAGGCCATGGTCATTCGCTCGTGCGTGGCGATCGCAATCTTCACCGCCCTGATGGGGCTGGTTCAAAACGTGTGGCAGCTGTTCTTGGCGCGCGGCTGCATGGGAATCTTCAGCGGCTTTTCGGCGGCGGCGATCGCGATGGTCGGCACCGCGGTGCCGGAGGAGAGCCTCGGCTTCTCGCTCGGATGGATGGCCACGGGTCAGTTGATCGGCGGCCTGTGCGGGCCGCTCTTCGGCGGAGTCCTGGCGGATCGGCTTCACGATTATCGCCAAGTCTTCTTCGCGACGTCGGCCGTCGCGCTCGCCGCCACGCTCGTCTGCGCGCTGCTCGTCCACGAGCCGGCCCTGCCGGCGCGGTCGCGCGACGCGCAGGCCTCATTCTGGGAGAGCCTGCGCGAGATCGCGACGCATCCCCGGCTCGCCCCGATGTTTCTCGTCGTGCTGCTCGCGCAGGTCGTCGCGTTCGGCGTGCAACCCATCGTGCCGCTCTTCGTGCGCGCGCTCTCCGGCAGCGCGTCCGGCGTCGCAACGGCGACCGGCATCGCCTTTGCCGTGACTGGTCTCGCCGATCTGATCGCGTCGCCGTTCTTGGGCAAGCGCAGCGACCGCATCGGTTACCGTCGCGTGCTTTTGATTTCGCTCTGCGGCGTCGCCGCATTCACGATTCCGCAGGCGTTCGTCCGCGGCGTCGCCGCGTTTATCGCGCTGCGTTTCGGCGTCGGACTCTTCCTAGGCGGGGTGCTGCCGACGGCGAACGCGCTCATCGGGCGCCTCTTCCCGCTCGAACGCCGTGGTCAGGTTTACGGGATCGCGTCGAGCGCCACGTTCCTCGGCATGTTTGCGGGGCCGCTCCTGGGCGGAGCGGTCGGCGCGCGCTTTGGCTTCGAGGCGGTCTTTCTGACGATCGGTGCGCTCGCGCTCGCGAACTTCGCGTGGGTCGCCGTCAGCGTGCGGGCGGCTCCGGAGGCCGTGCCAATTCACTGAACGCCCGCACGATGCGCTCGATGCCCGCGCGATCCTCTTGTTCGAAACGCGCGAGGATCGGACTGTCGCAATCGAAGACGCCCCAGAGGCGATTGCCGGCAAAGAGCGGCACCACGATCTCCGAGCGCGATGCCGTGTCGCAGACGATGTGATCGGCGAACGCGCCGACGTCGTCGACGACGAGCGTTGCGCGCCGTGTCGCGGCCGCCCCGCAGACGCCGCGACCCGCCGGGAGCCGCGTGCAGGCGGGCCGTCCGGCGAAGGGTCCGAGCACGAGATCTCCGGACGGCGCCGCGAGATAGAAGCCCGTCCAGTTGACGTCGGACAGCTCGTGATAGACGAGCGCGGCGAAGTTGCCGGCGTTGGCGACGAAGTCGCGTCTCGCCCGCGAGCAGCTCGCGGACCTGGCGCTCGAGTTGGCCGTAGTCTGCGGAAGTCGTCATAGCGCGTACGGATCGCGGCTGTAGATCGGCGAACGCGCGCCGTCGACCGTGACGGCGTACCATGGTTCGGCCGTGCGCTTGTGGAGCAGATCGAAGCGCTCGCCGTTGCGGTGGACGTGCGAAACCATGACCGTACAGCGCAGCGGTTCGCCGGCGATCAATCGCGGTGCGTACGTGGCTCGAATAAGATACGCGCCTCGTCCGCCCGGGGCGTTGAACAGCGTCGCCGTGCCGTCGGGACCGACGGCGACCGCGCTGGCCTGGTCGACGCCGAGCGCGTAGACCGCGCGCGCATTCGGAAGCAGCCGATTCGAAAGGATGCGCGCGAGAAACGCGACCGTTCGGCCGAAGCGATTGCGTACGACGAAGTGCGTGTCGGTGATGGTATCGGCGAGCGCCGGCCACGCAAAAAATCCGGTCGTAAAGCTGATGCGCGGCTCCAGCGGGTTTGCGACGGCGTCGCGAGTGTGCGTGTCTTGGTTCAGCCGGTCGCCCGCCACGCTGTCGTACACGACCGCGCCTTGGATGGCCAGCCCGGCGCTGCCGCCGCCGACGACTCCGCCGCGCGCGTAGACGCGTCGCACTGCAGCCATGAGCGCGCCGCCCTTCCAGGCGACGTAATGCGCCTGATCGCCGCCCGCGAAGTAGACTGCGTCGGCGCCGTCGACGAATGGAGCGACCGCGTCGACCGCGTCGCGCGACGCACACGGCGGGATCAGGATCGTCTGCACCGACGCGAAGTTACCGTCACGATAGAACGGGCGATCGTAAATGTTGCTATACGACGCCCGCAGCACGACGACGTTGCCGCCGCGGGCCGGTGTCTCGCCGACCAGCCGCCGGTGCAACCAGCGCAGCGACGCGCTTGGCGCTTCTAGCGCGCCGCCGCCGTCGAGCAGCAGCCCCGGCCCGTGAATGCCCGCCGTTGGGGCGTAGTTGCCGTAACGCGGGAAGACCGTCACGGAGCAGTTCGCGGAGGCGATAAGCGCGAGCGCGGCGAGCATAGCGGGTGCCTTCTCCCCGCAGGGAGGGCCCTCCGCCGGGGCTTGGGAAGTGCCCGCCATGCCGCGCACTCTTGCCTCGATTCTCGCTGCAATCGCCCTCGCGTCGTGCGGGAACTTAAACGTGCCGACGGCGCCGCAGCCATCCGGCGCGAGCGGAGGCACCCGCGTTGAGCCGGCGGTTCAGACGGTCGGCGGCTGCCAGATCTTTCCGGCGGACAACCCATGGAACACCGATATATCGAACTACCAACTTGATCCGCTGTCCGATCAATACATCGCCGCGTTGCCCGGGAATCTCCACCCGGACTTCGGTCAGGATCCGCATTACGGCATCCCGTTCAACGTTGTTCCGAGCACGCAGAAGAAGGTGCCGGTTAGCTTCGTCTACGGCTCGCAGAGTAACCCGGGGCCCTATCCGATTCCGAAAAACGTGCAGATCGAAGGCGGCAAACACGCGACCGGCGATCGCCACGTGCTCATTCTTCAGCAGACTAAGTGCAAGCTGTATGAGATGTGGGACGCGTATCCGCTCGCACCACGGCAAGGGCTGGCACGCGGGGTCGGGCGCGATCTTCCACCTGGACTCGAACAAACTGCGCCCCGACGGCTGGACGTCGGCCGACGCCGCCGGGCTGCCGATCCTCCCGGCGCTGGTCAAGTGCGCCGAGGTGAAGGCCGGCCTGATCGAACACGCTCTGCGCGTGACGTTCAGCCGGACGCAAGAAGGCTACATCCACCCCGCGACCCATTACGCGAGCGACAGCCGCACGAAGACGCTGCCGCCGATGGGGCTGCGCATCCGGATGAAGGCGTCGTACGACATCTCGCAGATCACGGGTCAGGCGCACGTCATCGCCGTGGCGATGAAGACCTACGGGATGTTCGTCGCCGACAACGGTTCGAACTGGTATTTCCAGGGAGAGGGCGGCACGGCGTCGAGCTGCTGGAACGATAACGACCTCGATCAGCTCAAGAACGTGCCGCATACCGCGTTCGAGGTCGTGAAGACCGGAAGGATTCTTCGGAAGTAAGCGGGTCAGCGCGTCTGCGCGATGCCCTGGACGCTATACGTCTTGAGCAGGCCGGGTCGTAGCTGTATTCGTACGTGAAACCGGGATACGAATAGACGTCGACCGAGTCGTTCGCGTAGTCGGTCACCTGAATGTTGGTGTTCTTCGCGTTGAGCGCGCCGAACTGCGACGCCGCGTGGAGGGTGAAGGTTGCCGTGTTGGTGCAGGATGCGGAGGCGGCGTCGCACCGGTACGTGTACGCGTGGAAGAAGCGTGTTTGAACGGAGATCAGGTTGTCGTGCTTGTCGAAGATCAGGCCGCCGGGAGTGTTTTGGTTGACGTAGCCGCTCACTGAATGCCCCGGCATCGTCCCGTTTGACCAGACCATGAGCGAGATGCGGCCCTGCTGATCGTAAAACGATCCCCAAACGTTACCCTTGGAGTCGACAGCCGCGGTCTCGAGCTGCAGGATCGAGGGATCGGTGAGCTTCGCCGTGCACCCGGTGCGCGTGCAAATCGCGATGTGTTGCGAACCGACGGCGTAGATCGTGCCGCCATGGAGCGCGACGTCGCCGTCGAAACCGTACGGGTCGGTAAAGCTTGCGATGAGGCTGCCGCAATTTGGCGCGTACACGTTGACCGTGCCGCTCTGAACGTTGGCGAGGAAGACGTCGCCTGAAGGGTCCGCGGCGATGTCGGTGTCGGCGAAGCGCTGATTGCCGAGCGTGCACATCGGCGCCCTATTCTTGCGGTCCTGCGCGCCGAAACCGAAGACGACTCCGTCTGACGCGCCGTTGGCTTGGGCCACGTAGACGCCGGCCCGAACGGCCGGCGGCGCCTCGCGCCACCAGGCCGGGTGGGGGGTCGGAGGCGTGACCGCGGTCGCGCCGTTCGCACAGCCGGCGAGGGCGACGGTACCGATAAAAAGAGCTAAAATGCGGTGCCCAACCAGCGAGAAATTCATGTTTCTATCAACCTCGTATAGCCGCGCCGAATAAAAAATGTCTGAATCGGTAGTATGAAGGTACCGGCTGCAGATGAATTCCTTAGCCAGGTGGGCCATTTAACGCGCGTTAAGACCGCGTTGGCGGACCCTGACCTTACTCGTGCGTCGCGACGATGCAGGTATTCGACCGTCGCTTTGCATATATGGAGCCCGAAGCAACCCCCACTAATGAGAACTTCGACGGAGCAATCGTTGATGGATCGGATCACCGGAGGCGACGGCTTGCATTCCAGCTCCTGGTTGAGTCGTGGCGCTGCCAAGCTAATGCTGGGCGTAGGCCTCTTGGGTTTCGCGGCGTTCTGTGCACTCGCAATACAAGTATTCGCCAGATACCAATATGTCGTGGATAACGGAGTGGTGTGGCGCATCGATCGGATCACGCATCAGACGTGCCGCGTGATTCAAAGCCGCGTGAATTGCGCACCACCCTCCCACAGCATCAGCACGAGCATCAGCGTGAGCCCGAGCATCAGCACGAGCTCGAGCTCACACGTTTTTGTGATAAAGAAGAAGAACTAGCACGGCGATCTTTGCGGTGATTCGGGATCGCGGCGCCGCCTGGGATTGGTCGCGGCCGATGCGGCGGCAAGCGAAGTGGGAAGCGCACGCCCAATTCATGGATGCGCTCGCGGACAATGCATTCATTCTCGCGGGTGGTCCGCTCGGCGACGAGGACGACGCGCGGCGCGTCCTGCACATCATTGCTGCGCCCGACTTGGCGGCGGTCGAGGCGAAGTTGTGCGAGGATCCCTGGACGTCGATGCGTTTGCTCGAGACAGTCAGCATCGAGCCGTGGACGGTGCTCTTGGGATGCCTCAGGACGTCATGAGGATGTTCTGCATCATGCCGGTGTCCTCGTGCGGGAGGACGTGGCAATGAAAGACCGTCTTGCCGGTCCACTGCACGAAGCGGACGCGGATGGTTAGGCTGCCGTTGGCGCCGTTTCGCTTCGGCGGAATGGCGAAGGTGTCCCAGATTTCGACGGGTCGAACCGGTTTGTCGTTGATCGCAACCAGCTGAAACGAGTTCTCGTGCAGGTGGAACGGATGTACGTCGTCCGTCTTGTTCACAATGCGCCACTGCTCGCAGGTGCCGACGCGCGGCTGCGTCGGGCATTCCATTTCCTGGTAGAGCTTGCGGTTGACCGTGAAGCCGAAACCGGTTAGCAAGTCGCGCCGCGGGCCCTGATCGAAAACGAACCTGCGCCGGGCGACGATGTCTTTGTCCTCGATGATCGGGTACTCGCGGGTCGGCTTGGGCAGCTTGGTCGGGATTCCCATCTTAACGGGGCTCCCGCTCACGTGGAAGCGCGCAATCTCGAATTTCCCACCGGCCGAGGGGAAGATGTCCCGCGTGTCGAGCGACGACAAGGCGTAGGTTTTCTCGGTCATAGGCGCCCGCAGGAGCAGCTCGATGCGGTTCGCCTGCGCGGCGAGCTGGATGGGCGCTGTAAAGAGATTCTCCGGCGTGATCTGGGTGACACCGCTTCCGCTCATGTCGAGTGGCTGCGTCTCGAGCAAGTTGATGCCGTCGAACCCGATCTGCCATGCTTCGAAGCCGGGGAGCACCAGCAGCAGCGGCGCGCGAGTCATGCCGTTGAGGAGGCGGAGGCGGATCACTTCGCCCGGGCGGACGTGATACTCGGGGACGCCGAGCGGAGTGAACATGCTCGGCTCGGTCTTGGTCGCGTTGCGAACCCAATAGGCCGCCTCACCGTTGACGGTGAGCATGGTGAACTCGGTGCCAAAGTTGTAGCCGCCCTGCTCGGGCGTCTTGTACGCGACGTACTCGCGTTCGTATAGATGCGGGTGCGTCTTGCTTCGATTGACCGCGAGCGACTGAACCACGAGAAAGATCTCGCGTGCCGCCGCGATCTCGGGGACTTCGTCGATCGGGCCCCGGACGACGATGAGGCCGGCCATCCCGCCGCTGACCTGCACGTCGGTCGAACCGTGCTTATGCGGATGGTACCAATGCAATCCGCTAGGATGGTCGGGCGGTATCGGAAAGTTGTAGAGGTAATCGTGCCCCGGAAGGATCGCTAACATCTCCGCATCCGGGTCGCTAGTGCCGAGCGGCGCGAAGATGTGCGGGATCGTTTGGAGGCCGTGGACGTGGAGGTTGGTCGTATTGAAACCGTGGGGATTGTTCATGGGGTCGATCTTTTGTGACGGCTTCACATCGGGTCGAATCGTCGCGTCCATCGCGTCCATGGAGTCCCGCGGGTTCGGTAGCAGGACCGAGTGCTCGGGCGGATGCTCGGGCGGATTGGGCGGGAAGCGGTTGATGACGCGGATGCTCAGCATCTGGCCGGGGCGCGTCTCGAGGATTGGAGCGATCGTGCGGCCGTTGTACGTCCGCGTTCGAAGCCGATAGCCCTTCATGTTCGTGGTAGCGTATTGCGTTGTCAGCCGGTAGACGCGACCGGCGGGCGGTACGGGGATCGGTCCGGTCCCGCTGGAGCTGGACGAGCACGAGTCGGTAACCAGGGCGCCGCCGACCACACTGGCGGACACGCCCGTCACAATAAATTGACGTCGATTCATAGCGACGATTGCGCTCGTTCGCTATGCGGTACCGGCGCGCCTGGACCAAATGGCCATTAAAAGGACCGCTGCGTACGCGAGCGGCCCTGCCCCGGTTCCCAAGGGTGCGGAAACATGGAGCAGTTTCACGCGAAACGAGCAACGCGCATCCCCTGGTACATTCGTACCACTTTTGAGCGCCGGGCAATCAAATGCTAGAGTCCCGGATAGTTTGTCGCGCCCGACGCGGCCAGTGCGAAAGTCGCCGGGGCGTCCTCTTACTAGGCAAGTGTGTTGGCGTGGCCGTCGAGTCCCAACTCAACAGGCCCGTCGTCAGCAAAGAAGTGGCGCGGCTGATCGACATGAAGCACTTGGCGGCGCGTATGGCTACGGCACCGTCTTCTCCCAAAGGGCTCGGGTTATTCTGCCACGACCGCTTGGCTAATCAGGGATTTCCCCACCGGCGCTGAGCCTAGATCAAGAGTCTTGCTCGTGCTGAAATTCGCGCTACCAAAAACCAAGACCGTATAGTTGCCTCCGGCATTGCTGTAGTTGACCTGCGTCGTGGGGAAATACAGAAGCCCACTGAAATTGCACGTGCAGGTGCTAAGGTCGAGAGCCGAGCTCTGCGTGGGCACCCGATAGAAAAGTACTCCTGCAGTGTTGCCGGAGGTTGGCGTCGACAACGTGAGATTCGCGTTGCTGAAATTCGTGTCCGACGCGTTTTGCGTCATGTAGATCGTAACGCCGCTGCCCGTGACCGTCGCGTTGTTGACGTGGAACTGCCCGTTGATCGTGTAAGGCCCCGGCGACATCGTGACGTTCCCCGAGAGCGTCAGACTGTCGTAGCAGCCAGGCCCGATTGTCGTGTTCTGGTACGTGCCGCCAGCCGAACACCCGGAAGTAGAGGGCGGATTGTTCGTCAAATATGCGCAGCCGGTAATCCGTAGACACGGGTCTGACGACGGCAGAGCTGGTGCGGGCGCTCCCTCCGGGAAGCTGGCGCCGCTGATGTTCGGAGCCGAGCCGGCGTATGAGATCGACAGGGCATTGATCGTCGAATTGCTCATATTTGCCGTGTCGTTAATGACGATGCCGCATCCCGGCGCATTGATGTTTGCATTACTTATATCGGATACCTGGCTCATACTTAGCAGGTAGACGCACGCGGTCGCCGTGGAAGACACCTCGGCGACGGCCATCGTGGATTCCGGCATGCCGTTCGGATAGCCGAACAGCTTCGAAAAGAACGTCGCCACGTGGCTCGACGCGATCGTCACCGACACGGCGCAGGGGTTGCTGGCGAAGGGGCCGCTTAGCGGCGGATTGTTCGGCGTCACCGTGACGTTGCCGCCGTTGGCGTAGCCGTTGCTCGCCGCGTTCGCGTAGGCGGCGTTCGCCGCGGCGGTCGGATTCGGGCAACCCGCACGGACCAGCGCCTCGGCGCCACCCGCCGCGGCGGCATCGGTCGCGGTCTGCTGCGTCTGCTGCCTGTACTCGAGGTATCCGACGTCGACGCCGATCCCCGCGAAACCCATAAGGACCGCTAGAGAAATGGCGATCAGCGGCAGGACTTGACCTTTTTGTCCCGTGCGTATACGCATTGGGGACGCCTCCGCGGGCCGAGCAAAAGAAGAGCTTGAAGTGGCCCAGAGATAGCTTAACCCGAGCCAGGATCTCTGGCAAGGTACCGGAGGTCTGGGATCCACACAGTTTGTTGCACAGTTGACCGGCGGGTCACCGGAGCCAGCTGCACAGTGACGAGGGGCCGCCGATCGGCGCCGTGCCCGCGGAGGCATGGCCCGAGGCGGTTTCAACGCTGCGAGCTTGGTTGCTTCGCCGGAAGTGAGCGCATAGGGCCGAACGTCCTTGACGGTTGATCCGTTCATCGGACGAGGAGCAAGGCAGATGAGATGATCTCGACGCGACCGCTGCGCAACCCGACGGCGCGTCTTGGATGACACGCGACGCGCAGACGCAGGACTCACTCTATTGACGGGTCAGGAACCAGCTCCCGGATTTGCACGGCAACCGTTTGGCAACCGTGAGCCCTCATAAAATAAAGGAAATGGCGTGCGCGCCCGTAGCTCAAACTGGATAGAGCAGGGGACTCCTAAAGCCAAAAATAGCGGTTGCCAACGGGCGCTGATGGTCAGAAACATCAATAAACACAGGGCTTTCGGGTTGCTAAGGGTTGTAGACGGACCCTAGCGGTCCGGACCGGATGCAACGGAAATGCAACGGGAATGGGACCAATAAATCGTAACGAAGGCCGGGCGAATCGGAGCATTCGAAACGCCCGGCCGGATCACCCGGAAGGAGAAGTTCCGCATGACCGACACCAGGTTGCTGATCATCGGCTGCCTTTGAACCGCCGCTAGCGAAACTTCATAAGAGCGCGTAGACACGGTATGTACAGCATGTGCGCCCTGAAGGCGTTGACGTCAGAGAGAACGCAAGCTCGACGTTCCAGGTCGAGGAGCAGATTCGAACCGCTGAGCCCTTACATGCGAAGCAGGGAGATCATTGGCCCGGCCCTTACTGTATCAGGGTTTTTCGGCCCGTTAAGCCGCCTTCTCCCGGTTCTCCCCATGGAGGACCGCGTTAAGGATCGGTCTCCATGGCGACCCGTCGCTTCATCGCGAAGGCTTACCGTAACTAACTATAGAGGTCTTGCGTTGTGCGAGTGTCGGCGCGACCGAGGAGTCCTTGGAGTGCCTTCGGGTTCAGGCTTGACTCTGCCAGCATCGTTGCGGCGAGCCCCGCAAGACGAAGAGGGCACGTCCCGAAGCACGCTCCATTTCTCGCCGCGTTGAAGCGCGCATCCTGCGATACAAAACCCGACGTCCGGATACGAGCGTCCAGACGTAGGGTATGGTCCGAGATGGTCTTGCTAGACTTCTGCGACACTGCACCGATTCGCGGTGCCTCGCGCGATCGCTCGAAACGACCCATAGGTGTCATCGGCAGTCATCGCCATTTTGCCATCTTCGGACACATTCAACCATAGACTACTATTGTGAAATTCTTGAGAACGTCAAATCGGAAACCGCCCAGCCGAGACTTGAACGGACTCGCCAAGCAGCGGGATCTTGTGAATAACGGCGAAGTCTTCACGAACAATTCTTGCTGGAGGCCTACACTCCACGTAGCAACCAATCGTAAGCGCTCAAGACGTGGCCGCCTCGAGATGCCAGCTTGGCGGAGAGTGGGCGAGCTGAGAAGGTCGAAAGGATGAACTGGCATGGGTACACTCAGAGAAAAGATTGACGTGAAATGCCCTTCTTACTATCTGATTCATCACGCCGAGCGCTATTTTACCGTTCACCGTCGCGGGCAGACACCTGGAACATTGAGCCTAACCGTCGACATGCCCAAAGTCGGCCTTCCCGGAAAGGTACAGGCATGCCACGAGGTGCGAATGCGTTACGAAATCTCGGAAGGAGCCGACGGTCATGGTCTCATCAACCTGACTTGGGATCCGGATGACCGTTTCGTTCCGAGATTTGCTGGTACCCTATCCGGCGAAAGCTTGCAGGACGGAAATTCACGCTTGACTCTCGCGGGCAAGTACGATCCGCCCCTCGGACCGGTGGGAGCCGTCTTCGATGGGATCTTGGTCACCGGATTGCTGCGGCCACAGCTGACGCCTTCTTGCACGACATTAAGCAATTCATCGAATCGGATTATCAAATGGCGGCGTCTACGTCGCTTGCCTCGTCTCCGAAAGAATAAACAGCACCGGGCACCGTGCTGGCTGACAAGCGTTAGCTCCGGCGACGCCGAAGCCGCATCAACGTGACGCAGTCGCGGCCTTTGCGAGTTGCCATGGTCTGCAGCTACCGACCGACACTAGCCGGCGGCGGCACGGAGAAACATGTCTACGAATTGACGCGGGGCCTGCTCGAGCGAGGCGTTCATGTCGAAATCATCTGTGAGGACCGACATTTTTGCCCGACGCGGACAACCCACTCGCTTCCCGCATCGTGGGCGTGGCCCCCGACTCTCTCCGCCGCCGCGGCCCGATCGAACAGTTCATGGAAAAGTCAGAGCGATTTTCGGAACTGATCGATCCTAACCGATACGACATCGTTCATTGCCACGGGCAGTATGGTTATCATATCGCTTTGCGTTGGCCGCAGCTCGTGCGCCGCCCACTCCTGATATCCGGATTTCACTTGACGGCGCTCGGCCCTATCGAACGCTACAAGCAGCTCGGCCTTGGCGAGCCTGAGGAAGCGCCGATTGACCGCGCCGTGGCGTTCATGGAGCATGCGATGGCGTACCTTTCCGACTACTGCATCGCCGTGTCTGCGTGGCGTGGCCAGGGAAATTGTCGAGTTCTACGATGTTTCGCCTGAGCGCGTGCAAGTCATCGCCAATTGGTACGATCCGAGCGTTTTTCGACAATTCGATTCCCAAAGTCGCCAGGCGTTTGCTCAACCTAGAAGCTGCGGCGCGGTATCTCTTGTACGTCGGACACTTCAACATGTCCCGCGGGAAGATCATGGCTGAAATCCTGCGACGTTTGCCGAACGACATTACCCTTTTGGTAGCTCATCACGAGATAGGATCAAGGACATCATTGCGGAGTTTGGCGATCGCGTGCGCTTCATTGGCCACAGCACGCCTCAAACGCTGGCGTTGTACTACTCTGCTGCCGATCTACTCTGCTTCCCATCGCTGTACGGTGGCTTCGGGCTTGTCCTTATCGAAGCAATGGCCTGCGGATGCCCTCCGGTCGTCTTCGACTACGCGGCCATGAACGAGCTGGTCACGGACGACAGCGGCTACCTCGTCGCGGAGCCTACAGCCGACGCCTACTCCGCCGTCGTTGAGCGGGCGTTATCGGATGGCCGAAAAAAGGCTCCGGCAGCTCGTCGCCGCGCTCAAGCATTTCACATGGATCGGCAAATCGAGGCAGTGCTTGATCTCTACCACAGGCTGTTACGGAAGCTTTCGCGCTCGTCCACGTCGGCATCATAACCAGATCGGTGAGCGTGGTCGGCTATATCCACCGTGGGACGTGATGAAGCGTGTATTGGATATTTCGGCTCCGATCGCGGAGCTTCTTTGCCGGCACGCCGCCCACAAGCGTATACGGCTCAACGTCTCGATTAACCAGCGCACTGGCGGCCACGTATGCACCTTCTCCGATCGTCACTCCCGGTAGAATCGTCGCGCGCATAGCGACCCAGACGTTGTCCTTGATGACAATCTTGCCGAGATGACCTTCAGCCGTCGGGGAGTCGACGGAGTGATAGCCGCCTATCGTGAGCACTTCGCCTGCAACGTTTACGTTGCGGCTGATCGTAAGCGTTGCACGACCGTCAAGTGTGGTGAATGGCCCGATAATGCAGTTAGGCCCAATGCTGATGTCGCGCGTTTGAAGCACGAATGCGTACATCATGATGGTGCTCGTTCGATCGACCTTCATCCCAGCGAACCGGTAGAGCGCCATGCGGAGATTCGGGAATGGAATCTTATTGACGAACGTGTTTAGCAGGTAATCGACGAAGATCGGGTCTCGCTGTGCATTAAGTACAATTAAGAACGCCAGCGTGGCGCCCACGCCGAAGCCGGTGAGCCGCTGAACGCCCCTCATTGGTTGTCTCTCGTCTTTCTCAGGAACGGCGTGAAGAGATCGATGGGAATTGGAAAGATGGTCGTCGAGTGTGCTGCTCCGCGGCTATCTCCGTAAGTGCTTGCAGGTAGCGCAGCTGCAGCGCTATCGGTTGAGTTGCGATTTTTTCGGCGGCCATGACAAGCTTTTCGGCGGCCTGATACTCGCCCTCGGCATTGATGACTTTCGCGCGCCGCTCGCGTTCGACCTCAGCTTGCTTTGCCATCGCGCGCTTCATCGTGTCAGGTAGGAGCAACGTCGCGCACCTCGACGAGCATAACCTTGATGCCCCAGGCCTCCGAGCGCTCGTCGATCACTTGCTGGAGCTGCTGGTTGATCCGATCGCGCTGACTCAAGAGCTCGTCCAACTCATGCTGACCGAGGACGCTGCGCAGGGTCGTCTGAGCGAGCAGGAAGGTCGCCTTGGAAAAGTGCTCGACTTTTACGACCGCGTCTGCGGGATTAACGACGCGGAAATAGACACGGCATCAACGGAGACCGGCACGTTGTCGCGAGTCATCAGCTCCTGGCGCGGCACGTCGACGCGTGACGACGCGCAGGTCGATTCTGACCATCCGATCGACGATCGGAATGAGAAAGATCACGCCGGGTCCCTTGGCACGTAGCAGCCGCCCGAGGCGGAAAATGACGCCACGCTCGTACTCGCGCAAGATCTTCACCGCGGCGGAGAGCAACGCGAGCAGCGCGGCGATGACGACGATCGGAACAATCAGCTGGAGTTCATCTTCGGCCCCCTCTTTGGTCCAACTAGAGTTCGTCCGACTTGCGCACGTCCAGGCGAAGTCCGGTGACCTGCACGACGCGGACGAGCTCGCCGGCCGCGATCGGAGACGTCGAGCTCTTGGCGTTCCAGAACTCCCCCTGGAGGAAAACAGTGCCCGTCGGAGCGAGATCGTTGCGCGCCTCACCGAACGGCGCCGACTAGCGCTTCGTGCCCGGTTTGGACCTTTCGTGCTTGAGCGCGGATCCCGGCGCCAACGGCAAAAATGAAGAACGCTGCCGTCAGCACGGCGACCGTAAGAATGAGTGTTAGTGAGATGCGCAGAAACGGCGCTTGTTCTTTCGTTAGGAGCAGCGAGCCGGTGACGAACGACGCGATGCCGCCGGCGGTAAGGACTCCGTGGCTGGGCACCTTGATGTCCGCGATGAATAGCACGATCGCAAATGCAATGAGCACCAGGCCGGCGATGTTGATTTCGATGACGGCGAACGAGGCGAGCGCAAGGACGAGCGCAAGCCCGCCGATTACGCCGGGGAAGACCGCGCCGGGATTGCTCAGCTCGAAGATGAGGCCGTAAATCGCCAGCGTCATGAGAATGAAGCCGACGTTTGGGTCGCTCAAGAGCAGCAGAAATTGCTCGGCTGAAGTCCATCGGGATGTCGATAATGAGCGCATTGCGCGTCTCGAGACGGCGCAAACCCAGCCGGTGCGAACGTGCCGGCCGTCGATCTTTGCGAGCAGATCGCGCGGACTGTCAGCAATCACGTTGACGACGCGAAGCCTTAGCGCTTGGTCGTCGGTGATCGAGACGCTCTGCCGAACCGCGTGTTCCGCCCAAGCGGCGTTGCGGCCGTTTCGGATTGCAAGTCCGCGAATCGCTGCGACGGCATCGTTCGTGAGCTTGGTCATCTCGGTCTTATCGACACCGCCGCCGCCGGTACCCGAGGCAAGCCCGACCGGATGCGCTGCGCCGAGGTGCGTCGTCGGTGCCATCGCGGCGAGGAGGCGGCGTAGATGACGAAGACGCCGGCCGACGCGGCGCGCGCGCCACTCGGATAGACGTAAGCTATGGTTGGTACGGGAGATCTAAGCAGAGTCTTGGTGATATCGTCCATGGACTTCATCGAACCGCCGGGCGTGTCGATTTCAATGACGAGCGCCTGCGCGTTCTCACGAGCCGTCCGCTCGAGCGCACGGCGTAGGTATCGTGCCATCGCCGGGCCGATGACTCCGTCGAGCTGCACCACGTTTACGGGCGCCGTGCCTGCAGCGGACTCCCGTGGCGTTACAATCGCGAGGAGCACGAGCGCGCTCGCAAGCCACCAACGCATATTAGACAGCTTTAACGGGACGGTAGCGCGGCTCCCACATCGCGTCGCGAATCGCGCGCCTCTATCGTTCGGCGGGGTTAACGCGCGCGAGCCCTTCGCGCTGCCGCCTGCTTCGCGACGGCGATTGCGACGTGTACCGAAACCTCGCGCACGTTCGCCGACCGGCGGAAGGATCGGTGCGCCGAGCTGCGACGCATCGACCATCTCGGCGATCGAGCGCGCGGCGGCGGTAAACATTCCGTCGCTGATCAGCCGCGCGCGGGTAACGATCGTCCCTAACGCAAGGCCCGGGAAGAGCATCGCGTTGTTCGCTTGCGCGATCGTGTAGGTCGTGCCGTTGTAGATCACCGAGTCGAAGGGGCTTCCGGTCGCGATCAACGCCTTTGCCGTCGGTCCAGCGGATCGAGGTCGGCCGGCACCGCTTCGGCGAGAGCCGTCGGATTCGAGAGCGGCAGAGATAACGGGGCGCGGAGTGCCTTTCGCCATCTCACGCACGATCGATTCGGTGAAGGCGCCCGTGACGGCCGACGTACCAATGAGAATCGTCGGGCTGGATCGCGGCGCACGACTTCCTCGAGCGACGATGCCGCGTTCGCCGTCGCGCTTCCAGCAAGGCGACTTCGGCGGCGGGCCGGGCGTACGGTCTTTGAAAGTCGCGAAGCTCTCGCCATGTCGTCGATTAGCAGACCGTGCCGGCCGACGCACCAGAATCGGCGCGCGGCCGCTTCGGCGGAGAGCCCGTCGGTCGCTCATCGCGTTGCGTGATGAGATCGGCAATGCCGCAGCCCGCAGTCCCGGCGCCGAAGACGACGATCTTTTGGTCGCGCAATCGGCCGCCGCGAAGCCTTGATCGCGGCCATGACCGCGGCGAGCACGATGCGCGGCCGTCCCCTGAATGTCGTCGTTGAACGTGCAGATCGACGATCGATACTTGTTGAGAATCCATCGCGCATTGACCGCGCCGAAGTCTTCCCAATGCAGCAGCGCATTGGGGAACAAGCGTAAGGCCGTCGATATGTACTTATCGATGAAGGCTCGATAGCGCTCGCCGCGGACGCGCGGATGGCGGTATCCAAGGTAGAGAGGATCGTCGAGGAGCGATTGCCGGTCCGTTCCGACGTCGAGCATGACCGGAATCGCGCGCGACGGATCGATCCCCGCGGCGGCAGTATAAACGGCGAATTTGCCGACGCAGATATCGATGCCGCCGACGCCCCAATCGCCGATCCCGAGAATCGCTTCGGCATCGGTCGCCACGATCAGATCGACGTCGTCGGCGCCCGCCTCGGCATCCGAGTAGCGCCTCTTCGATTTCGTCGGGACGGTCGATCGAAAGAAAAATGCCGCGCGGTCTGCGGTACTGATGGCTGTACTGCTGGATCGCCAAGCCTACCGTGGGCGTATAGACGATCGGGAGCATCTCGACGAAGTGCGATGCGAGCAAATGGAAGAAGAGCGTTTCGTTTCGGTCCTGCATCGCGGTCAGAAACGCGCTCTTGGCGAGATCGTCGGGTTGCTTTCTGAAGAGCTCGTACGCGCGCTCGGCCTGCTGTTCGATCGTCAGGACGGCAGGAGGAAGCAGTCCCGTCAGGCCCAGCGCCTGCCGCTCCTCGAGCGTGAACGCAGTGCCTTTGTTGATCCGAGGGGCGTGCAACACGTCAAAGCCCCGCGCCGAAATTTCGATGGCGCCGGTTTCGTCAACGCGATAAAATCTCGTGGGTGCGCGAGCGGTGGTGACCACCATGTTCCTTTTTGACGGGGTTCGTGGCTTCCCTAGGGGGACCGCAGGCCGGCACTTCAAGCCACCCGGTGAAGGGTGTAACGAGGTTCGCCCGGTAACGCCAACCATATCGATCGAAAAGGAGCAAGTCATGACGATGCGTGCGCTGGCCCTAGTCAGCGGGATCTGCTTGATGACGATGGTGACGGCTGCTGAGGGAACCGTGCTCCATGGCACGTTTGCTTTACAGGGGGGCCTCGCTAGGACGGCTGGATATCTCGATGCTGCGCCGAGCGCCCGTCCCAACGCATGGATGTTTGATTTCTGGATGACTCCGAAGAATGGCGGAGCTCCGATCAGGGATTATGATCTCGAGATGACGAAATTGCTGCACGTCATTATCGTCAGCGACGATTTCAAGGCCTTCATGCACGTACATCCGAGATTATTGTCGAACGGCCACTTCACGCTTGACCAGTCGCTGCCTCATTCGGGAATTTACCACATCTATTCGGACGCCAGGGCGTCCGGCATCGGGCAGCAGGTGTTCCGTTTTGATTTCCAAGCTGGGAAGGCGGTTCCCATCGCGCCGAAAGATCTGAGCGAGCGTAACCCGCTCGCGCACGTCGACGGATACTCGGTGACCCTTTCGAGCTTGTCCCTTCGGTCCGGCTCGTCAGCTCACATCGCTGTGCGCATTGCGAAGGGTGGGAAACCCGCCACGGACGTGCATCCGTACCTGAGAGCGCTCGCACATGCCGTCTTCCTCGATGCCGACGATCTTACGTACGTTCACGTTCACCCGGTCGCTCTCGGATCGGTAATGGGGCCCGCCAGCGCAATGGTGTACTCGAACGATGCAGCGGTTGTGTCACCGAACATGCTCCTCAGCGTGACGGTAAACGAGCCCGGAACGTACAAGCTGTGGTTCCAATTCCATGGCGGGTCGTCGCTGCACGTTGCGTCGTTCGTCTTGACGGCCAAACCGTAATGCCGCTCTGAGCCTTACTCCGATGCCGAATAGCGGCCGTGTTTTCGGTAATGCGAATGCGATACGTGATGCCATCCCCGCTCATTTTCCAAAGAGAGCCTTGATGTAGCAAGTCGCCTGCCTCCGATACGGTTTTTAGTGGCACGCGTCACCTCGCCAGGCTTCGCGCGCTTCTTTGATTAGGAAGAATACGATCGCGAGAGATGTTACGCCGTCGACCCACCAGGCATGCAGCAGCGCCTGGGCTGCGAGTCCGATCACCACGACAAAGGCTAGATACCCGCAGGTGACGGCTTCGATCGCGTCCGCCCTGAGCGCGGGGCTCGCGATGCGTTCGGCGATCGCAAGCTTTTGCCGTGCGAGCACGTACATCGCGGGTATCGCTGCGAGCGCTACGGCGAGCCCCAGCACTGAAAACTCCTGACCGACGCGGTGCCATAAGCTCCATCCGGCGCTCGCAACGACATAGGCGCACAACAGCAAGAGCAATACGGCTCCGATTTTGCTTGCGAGCCTTTCAACGGCCTCAGAGAACTCCTCGCCCTGGCGCAGTTCAACGGCTAGCCTCCAGACGAGGACAAACGCGGAGAGCAGTTCGATGACACTATCGGCTCCGAAAGCCACAAGCGTTATGCTGTGAGCGGCGATACCGCTGCCGACGGCGACTGCGGCTTCGATCACCATCCACGTTATGGTGAAGCATTCAAGCACAAAGGCCCGCCGAATTAGGTTCGTCCGCGCCATCGTGGACAGCTCGATTCCTTAAGGGCTCGCTGACTGGCCCCCTGAACGTCACGCGGCTGCGTCTTAGATCTGGTCCAGACTGTCGTACGATTGTCGTAAATGCAACGCAGAGCCGCGCACTGCGCCTAAAGCAAAACGCCATATAGAATCAGGCGTTCTTCATTGGTGGAGATGGGGGACTCGAACCCCCGGCCCCTTACATGCGAAGCAAGTGTTCTTGATCGGTTGTGGGATGTCTCTCCCGGGCGGATCGCTGATCCATGTCATCGACTCATAGTCGACGATGATCGCGAACGAGCCGTGAATCGGGCGGTTGTAGTACCCGCGATAACGGATCTTGGTTTGTTCGCGACGCGGCTCCGCCATGGGCCGCCAAGGGCCGCCAGGGGTCTAGAAGTCCCCTGCCACGGTGCCGGGAAACGGCGATTTTACGCTCAGATCGCCGCGGAATCGCGGGCCATCAGCAGTTCCCGTTGCATCGGCGTTGCATTGACCGTGTTAGATCCGCGTTTTCGCGACCTGGCGATCGGCGCTCGCAAACTGAGTGTACCGAATTAGTTCGGGTACCTCCCGCGTGTCATGTGGCGGCGGTGGCGCGTTCCGCCACGGACCTTGCGCGCAGCGAGCCCTGCGGGGCTAGGCGATGGGAATGGTAACCGTGCTGGCGGCACGAGGGCGAGCAGTACCGGCACGCACACGCACTGGAACAGCGACTTCTTCCTGCATCTGCGCAGCGAGATGAGGCTGGTCGCTGTGTCGACTGCGATTTCGTTACCGCGTTTATCCACGAGGCACAGCGAGCGAGGGGTTGCTCTACTGCAAGTCAAGAAATTATTTACAGAGTCAGTAGCAAAGTCGCTGGGCATGCAAGGACAAACCAGGCTAACGCCGCTCGTAGTCAGCCGCCGGGAGGCAACTGCTATCCTCGGCATAGGCCTTTCGAGTTTAAAGGCTATTTTGGCGCGTGGCGACGTACGCGAAGTCCGCATCGGTCGCCGGTCGTTGGTACGCATCATCGACGAGGTCGTAGGTTATCTGCTGCACGATACCGGTCGCCGAATCGCTCGGTACCTCGACTCGTGCTATGGGCTCGATCACGCGGCGGAACTCGATTTCGTCCACGATGACGTCCTTCAGGCGTTCTCGCTGACGACGAGTGCGGCTTTACGTTACTTGCGGGCTGACGCGTCTGCGGAGATAAACGAGCTCTTGAAGGCGATGCCGCGCTCGAAATGTCGGCACCTGCAGGCTGCTGTGAATGCGATGCTTCGTCGACGACTAATGCCATATATTGGCGGGAGATCGTGAGCCCACGAAGAGCACTGTTCGAGGAGTTATGACGTTGTCTTCAGACGGCACGACGTTGATCTTACGCGCTGGCTCAAGCCCAAGGACGAGCTCGAAGAGCGTTTGCAAGAAGATTTATTTGAAAAGAGGGTCCGCGAAGCTCTACGAGCGATTTCCGATCCGGCGGCAAGAGCCGACGCCGAAAGCGCCGTTCAGACCGCCTTTAGACGAATTCCGTCGTTCTGAAACCCGTCGAACGCTCAGAAGTTTTTCTGGCCAACAAAATCTCACTACAACACAAGGAGGAGCTTAAGAATAAAAAATGCCTGTCTACCTACGACCGTGCTCTCGGTGTGAGAGCACGAAGAATCGCGAAAACCGCGCCGACCGCAAGGGGCGTAAGAAGTGCCCGGATTGCTACTACCAGGCCGTCGCGCCGCCGTCGATCGGCCGCCGATCGCTCGGGACGTTCCGCACGAAAGATGAGGCGGACGCGGCGCTGCGGCGTGCACTAGCCGACCACGAGCGCGGCATCAATCTCGCGCCGCGTCAAACGACGGTCGCTCAGATCGCCGAGCGTTTCTTCAACGCGACGAAGCCGGATCTCGCGCCCGCTACGTTCGCGCGATATGAGGAACTCTGGAAGCTGCACATCGAGCCGACGCTCGGGGCGATGCTAACAGCTAATATCAAGCCGGCGCACGTCGCTGAACTCTACGCAAAGCTGCGCACGGAACCGATCATCTATCGGCAGCAGCCAAAGTCCGCTGGCGGCAAGGAGCCTGAGCGAACCGGCAAGCCGCTCTCGGCAAATAGCGTTTTGCGGATCCACCGGTTCCTGCATCGGGTGCTCGGATGGGCTGAACGGATGAACCTCATTGCTCGCAATGTCGTCCGGTCGGTCGAAGCACCGAAGGCGACGGCGTCGCCGGCGCGACCTCTTTCACCGGCGCAAGTCGTGCAGCTGCTCAAAGCCGCTGAGGACACACGGCTGCACGCCTTCTTCGTGACGGCGGCGATGACTGGGATGCGTCGTGGCGAGCTTGGCGCTCTCACGTGGGACGCAGTTGACCTCGAGAAGGGCGAGGCGATCGTGCGGCAAGCCATCGGCGAAGATCGTCGCGGCAGCACGTTCGTGAAGTCCACGAAGAGCGGCCGCGAGCGCATCGTGCCGCTGAACTCGCGAGCCGTCACGGCCTTGCGCGCGCATCGCAACGAGCAAGCGTGGGAGAAGCGGATCAGTCGTGGCGCCTACGATGACCGCGACCTCGTGTTCGCCGACGAGCTCGGCGGTGTTCTCGACCTCGACATGGTCAGCAAGAACTTCGCGAAGCTGGCGCATCTCGATCGGCGCCAAGGCGCGGGGAATCTCGCTCCATTCGCTGCGTCACTGTGCCGCGACGATGGCACTCACCGGTGGCGCGGACGTGCGCACCGTCTCCTCGCTGCTCGGCCATGCGTCACCGTCGACCACCCTGAACGTCTATGGCCACGTGATGGCCGGAGCGAAGGAGCGCGCGGTTAGCGCAATCGGGGACGCGCTGAGCCTGGCCGAAGCCAACGCGACGGGGGGTGAGAGCCTGCCAGCCTGAAGCGTTACCCGCCCCTCGATGCAACGGATATGCAACGGAGGGCCAAGATTAAGGAAACGGAAAACCTGAACGGAGCCGAAAAACCCTTGTAAAATAAAGCGGATCACAGTGCGCGCCCGTAGCTCAAACTGGATAGAGCAGGGGACTCCTAAGCCCAAGGTTGCCAGTTCGATTCTGGCCGGGCGCACGAACCGACGGCGATCCAGGCTAAAAAAGGCCCGCCTGCTTCCTCGCGCCGTGCCGACGCGGTTGCGTGGGGCTCGGGGGTATGCTAGCATGGGCTTCTGGAACGGACCGGCGGTCCGTTTTATTCATGTTGTGGTAGACTACTGATGGCAAAGAAAGAGACGCGTGTAATGGTGGTCCTGGCCTGCACGGTATGCAAGCGCCGCAACTACAACACGCAAAAGAATAAATCGAAGACGACCGATCGGCTGGAGCTCAAGAAATACTGCCGCTTCTGCCGCTCGCATAACCCGCATCGCGAGACCAGATAGGGCGGTAGCTCAATTGGTAGAGTCCTGGTCTCCAAAACCAGTTGTTGCAGGTTCGAGTCCTGTCCGCCCTGCCACCATTCAACTCCGCTCAGGGTGACAACATGGAAGTGAACTTTTGGTGAACGAACAGCAGAAGAGAACGGCCCAGACCCTCGCAGGCGGCGACTTCATTCGCGGAGTGATCGCAGAGCTTCGCCGGGTCACCTGGCCGACGCGCGATGAATGGATCTCCGCCACCGTTTTGACGATCGCGCTGGTCGTCGGCATCGGCCTCTTCACGTTCGTGCTCGACCAGCTGTTCGGCTGGCTCTTCAACGTGATCCACCCAGTAACGGGATAGCACCCATGTACGACATCGAACGCCAAGACATCGAGACCGCGGAGCCCGCGGCCAACGAGCCGATCATCGACGACACCCGGATGGGCGACGTAGCAGGCGTGACCGAGGAACCCTCGGCCGATACTGAACTCGCCGAGACCGAGTTCGCCGAGGCCGAGCCCGGAGCCGAGGAGGCTCCCGCCAAGCCCAAAGACAACCGCAGTTGGTTCGTAGTGCATACGTATTCCGGCTACGAGAACAAGGTAAAGGCGAACCTCGAGCGGCGCATCCACTCGATGGGCATGCAGGACAAGATCTTCCGGGTGCTCGTCCCCATGGAGGACGAGGTCGAGTTCAAGGACGGCAAGCGTAAGATCACGCCCAAGAAAGTCTTCCCGGGTTATGTCTTGGTCGAGATGATCATGGACGATCAGTCCTGGTACGTCGTGCGCAACACGCAGGGCGTAACCGGCTTCGTCGGCAGCCCGGGGCCGGGCGAAAAGCCCGTGCCCTTGCAGGACAAAGAGGTCAAGACGATCCTCAAGCAGATGGGCATCGAGGCACCCAAGCTCAAGATCGACTTCAAGAAGGGTGATCGCGTGAAGGTCACATCTGGCCCGTTCTTCGATTTCACCGGCGTCGTCGACGAGATCGCGCCGGAAAAGGAGCGCCTGCGCGCACTCATCTCGATCTTCGGCCGGGAGACGCCGGTCGAGCTGGAGTTTTTCCAGGTAGAAAAAGTTTAGGAAGGCATGACACTGGGAGCGGCGCGATACCCCGGCGCCGGTCCAGGGTACGAGGGGGAGAAACGTTATAAAGCGCTTCGTAAGGAGAGATAAGTGGCTAAGAAGGTCGTAGGCAAGATAGGCCTACAGATTCCGGCCGGCAAGGCAACGCCCGCGCCGCCGATCGGTCCGGCACTCGGACCCTACTCGCTCAACATCATGGACTTCTGCAAGCAGTACAATGAGCGTACCGCGTCGCAGGCTGGCATGATCATTCCTGTCGAGATCACGGTCTTCGAGGACCGTACGTTTACGTTCATCACGAAGACGCCGCCGGCGTCGTTCCTCATCAAGCAGGCCTTGAAGATCGAATCGGGCAGCAAGGAGCCGAACCGCAACAAGGTCGGGAAGCTCACACAGAGCCAGCTCGAGGAGATCGCCAAGGTGAAGATGCCCGACATCAACGCCAACGACATCGACGCGGCGAAGAAGATCGTCGCGGGCACTGCTCGCTCGATGGGCGTCGAGGTGGAGGGATAGCGTGCCGCAACACCACGGAAAACGCTTCAAGACGCTAGCCGAGGGCTTCGATCGCAAGCGCCTCTTCTCGACCCCTGAGGCGATCGCGATCGTGAAACGCAACGCCAACGCGAAGTTCAACGAGACCGTCGAGGCGCACGTCCGGCTCGGCGTGGATCCGAAGAAGAGCGATCAGAACGTGCGCGGCACCGTCCTGTTACCGCACGGCACGGGGCGCACGGTGCACGTGATCGCTTTCGCTAAGGGAGACAACGCGAAGGCGGCGCAGGAGGCCGGCGCCGACGTGGTCGGCGATCAGGATCTAATCGACCGCGTGAAGGGCGGCTTCACGGAATTCGACGTGGCGGTGGCCACGCCGGACATGATGGCGCAGGTAGGCAAGGAGCTGGGACGCATTCTCGCTCAGAAGATGCCGAATCCAAAGGCCGGAACCGTCACGCCGAACATCGGCGCGGCGATCCGCGACATCAAGGCCGGCAAGGTCGAGTTCCGCCTCGACAAGACGGGGATCATCCACACGATCGTCGGCAAGGCGAACTTCGACGAAGCGCACTTGATCGAGAACATCACGACTCTGCTCGACGCGATCGTTCGCGCCAAGCCGTCTGCCTCGAAGGGCACCTACCTGCGCAGCGTCACGCTGGCGAGCACGATGGGCCCCGGCGTTAAGGTGGACCCCAACCGCGTAAAGGCAACCGCTTAAGAGCCGAGCTGGTGCAGCTTGGCTTCGAGTTCGGCGATGCGCGCGCGGGATTTGTCGGCGTCGATGTGATCGTACGCGGCGGCCGCGCTGCGCGCGATCCCTTCGAGTAGCCTGCGCTCGTCGCTCGTCAATGGCAAACCGTTCTTGCGCGCGCCGTAGAGCACGAAGCCGAAGACCGCACCGCGCATGACGAGCGGCATGACGAGCGACGGCGCCTTCTCGCCGCCCGGCAGGATCGTCTCCGCGCGCGGTCGCCCGTCCAGCACGACGGGTCCGAGCTCCGCGCGGAGCTCCACGATCAGCGGATCTTCTGAGTCGATCGACTCCGCTTCGTGGCGATTCCAACCGCGATCTGCGGCGCGCTCGAACGCGCCGTCCTCGTTATTCGCGAGGAACAGAGCCGCCGAGTTGAGCCCGAGGACGCGCACGGGCTCGTTCACGAGAAAGTCGATCAGCGTGCTCTCCGACGACGTGTTCGCGAGCGCTCGCGACGCTGTGCTCAACGCCGCTTCGGCGCGGCGCTGATCGCGGAAGAAGAAGGTGTTGAGGAAATCCTCGACACGCCCATGTATTGCGTTAAGCGAAAAGCCGATGAAGAGCGCTGCGAACAGGCTAAGGTAGATCGCGGGGCGTGTGCTCTCGAAGAGTTGCTCCGCCCACCACTCGAGGATGCCGAAGAGCAGCAGCAGCACGGCGGTGATCGATCCGTAGATGGCCGCGCGGCCGATGACGAACCGAAAATCGATCACGCGCTCGGAGAGGAACCCGTAGACGACGAAGACGCAGCCGACGAGGCCGAACCACGGCCCCAGCGCGTCCGTCCAGTGTTGCAGCTCGAGCAGCACGACCGATTGGTTGCCGAACAGCGTGTAGAGGACGTTAGCGATCGCCCAGGTGAAATCGAGGATCGGCGCCAGCGCGATGCCCGCGATCACCCATGTTACGCGCCGGCGCTCGAGTCCCGTCGCGCCCGAGGCGATGTACGCGAGTCCGCAGAGGACCACGACGAGCAGCAGCATGTCGGAGAGACTCATGAAGATCTGCGTCGGGCCCGGTATGCCATAGCGCTGGAACACCATCCAGACGATCGGGTCGAGCCACACGAGAAAGACGACGAGCGAGAGCATCAGCGCGACGCCGAAGAACCACGGCCATGCTCGGCTCGGGCGACCGTACAGCCGCTGCGCGAAGATCAGGATCATCAGCTGGGCGAGCGGATAGACGACTTGGATCGCCATGTCGCTCGCGACGCTGATCGGCCAGCTCGCCAAATTAAGCGCCGTCTGGTTGGTCTTGACGAGCATGAGCATCGTGTAGAAGTAGAACGCGAGCGTGATCGGGCGGGGCCGCAGCAGAAACAACGCGCTCGCGAGCGCCAGCGACAGGAAGAAGCTCAGCGGGATCCCCACGTCGCGGGTCAACTTCGCTCGCGGCGAATTGTCAAAGCCGCCGGCCGTGAGGCGCTCTTGGAAGAAGCGGCCATCGCGCAACGCACGAACGGTCATGTGCGCGCCGGTCGGCGCACCGCCAATCAGCGCAAAGCGCTCCTGCTGCGTAAGGCTATTCAGGTCGATGCGATCGCCGGTGCGCAAATCGCCCGCGCCCCGCGTGCCGGCCTCGACCGCGATCTGGTCGGTGTTGCCCAAGAAAATGATCGGGTAGTAGCCGATATGGGTGGCATTGTTCTCCACGACGGCAAAGACCAGAACCATCAGGACCGTGCCGATTGCGATGACGGCCAGCGACAGCCGGTCGCACACGAAGTCGACCACGGACTTCAGAAGCCCGTTATGCGAACGTGACGTTTCCCGTGCGAACGCTATAGATTCCACCGACCACCTGCACGTCGCCGCGCTCGGCAGCATCGGCGATGATGCGCGAGCGGGCGAACATGGCCTTCACTGTGAGTTCGACGTTCTCGGCGACGGCGCTTGCGTGCCAATCGCCTGCGGCGCCGCGCGTCGCCCTAACCGCGGGAACGAGGGCATTGACGAGCTCCTGGATGTGCCCCGGCTGCTCGACCCCGTCGCGAACGTATTTTAGCGCGGCTGCCACGGCACCGCAGCTCTCGTGCCCGAGCACCACGATGAGCTTGGACCTCAGCGCCTCGACAGCGAACTCTATCGAGCCTAGGCCATCTGAGTTTAGGAAATTGCCCGCGACGCGAACGACGAACAGGGTTCCCGGCTGCTGATCGAAGACGGTCTCAACCGGCACGCGCGAATCGGAGCATCCGAGGACCGCGCCAAATGGGCTCTGGCCGTTCGCGAGGGCCGCGATGCGCGCGCCGAACCCTTCCCAGCGGGGCGTGCCGGCGACGAAACGCGAGTTGCCGGCCTTGAGCAGCTCGAGCGCGTCCCCCGGTGTCAGCTCCGCCATCCGGACGCCTTCTTGCAAAAGCCTTGCCTTCCCGGCCCTGCCTGTGGTAGTCTAGCCGACGGCTCCAGAGACCGTAGCCGGCCGCAAGGCCTTAATTTATGACTACCGAGGACGCAAAACGAGATTCCGCTTCGCCCGTCGGCGATGCGGGCATCGAGACGAGGCGCCCTCGCGACGGGGCGCTTTTTGATTTCGCACACCGTCTTGAACTGAAAGCAGCACGCATGCCGACCGCTCGAAAAGAAGCCGCGATCGCCGAGCTCAGCGAGAGACTCGCGGCGTCGAAGAACCTGTTTTTCACGGACTACGCCGGACTGAGCGTGGCCGAGATCACCAAGCTTCGCGGCGAGCTTCGCAAGGGCGGCGATACGTACGCGGTCGTGAAGAACACGCTCTTTCGGATCGCAGCCGGAGATCTGGCCGGGCAGCTCGAGGCATTTCTCGCCGGCCCGACCGGCATCGTCTTCGCGGGAGCCGATCCCGTGGCCCCGGCCAAGGCGCTCAAGACCTTCAGCGACACGGTCAAGAAGGTCGCCGTAAAGGCCGCATACATCGATGGCAAGATCGTTGATGCGGCGCAGGTGGACATCCTCGCAAAGATTCCGCCGAAACTGCAGCTGATCGCCAACCTCGTCGGATCGCTTGCCAATCCGATTCGCGGGCTCGTCACGGTGCTTTCCGGGAATCAGAGCGGCCTCGTGCGCGTCCTCGACGCTATCCGCGAACAAAAAGCCAGCGCACCATCCAACGCTTAAAAGGAATACAGACACACCATGGCAGTTGCCGAACTCATCGAACAAATCGACAAGCTCACCGTTCTCGAGCTCGCGGACCTCGTGAAGCAGCTCGAGGAGAAGTACGGCGTCTCCGCCGCAGCGCCGGTCGCGATGATGGCCGCCGCTCCGGGCGCCGCCGCGGCGCCCGCCGCCGAGAAGACCGAATTCGACGTCATTCTCTCGGAAATCGGGCCGGAGAAGATCAAGGTCATCAAGGCGGTCCGCGAGCTCACCAGCCTCGGGCTCACCGAGGCCAAAGCCTTCGTCGAGAGCGCGCCCAAGGCGGTCAAAGAGGGCGTCAATAAAGACGAGGCCGAGCAGATCAAGAAGAAGCTCGAGGAAGCCGGCGCCAAGGTGGAGATCAAGTAACGCAGTCCAGCACGACCGGACCGGCGTGGCTGCAACTGCTGCCGCTGGTCGTCGTTGTCGCGATTCTAGCGATACGCTTGATCCGGCCGCAGCGCATCAGCGTGACGCGGATGTGGATCACACCGATCCTTCTCTGCGCACTCACGGCGTGGGCCATCTATGCCAACCAGCTCCTCAACCCGGCGCCGCCGCTGGAGATCGCGCTGGGTCTGATTTTGGGCGCCCTCGCGGGTATCCCGTTCGGCATCCTGCGGGGCATGCACACCGACGTGCGTCCGACCGATCGGCGAGGCGTCATGTATCTCGGCTCGTCGTGGGTCACGGTAGCGATCTTTGCGGGCGCCTTCGTTCTGCGCTACGGCGCCCGCATGCTGATGCCGCATCGCGGAAGCCTCGCCGCGACGATCGGCGACGCGCTCCTCGCCTTCGCGATTGCGTTCATCGCGACGAGCTACTTGGTGATCTTTAGAAAATACGAGAGGCTCGTAGGCGCGAGTTAGGCGGACGCTGTAGTCCCGCTCCCGAGCAGGTCGTCGATCGCCGTCCGCGCCTGTTTGCGCAAATCGTCACAGCAGCCTGAGACCGCGTACTCGAGGCCGTCGGGCTCCGCCTGGACGATCGTTACCGTTGGTGTGCTCTGGTGCAGCTTGCAGCGAACCGTGCGCGTCACTTCGGCGGCAACCCCCTCCGCGATCATCCTGCTGATCGCTTCGGGGCTCATGCCCTCGGCAGGTTGGTTCATGCAGGCGTTATACCCTAAATCTGAAGCGTAGCCCGCCCGGCGTTGTTCCGAGGATGCTGCGCATGCAGCGCGCCATGTGGCTCTGATTCGCGAAGCCGGCCGCTAGGGCGACGTCCGCTAGGACCGGATCGCCGGCTTGCAGCAGCTCGGCCGCGTATTCCACGCGGCGACGGATCACGTACTGATGGGCGGGGATGCCGACGCTCTGCTTGAACAGCGTCTTAAAATGTGACGGGCTGACGCCGGCGATCTTTGCAAGCTCCGCCAGCGACAGATCGCTCGCGATGTTTGTCCGAACGTAATCGAAGACGCGCGCGAGGCGGCGCTGCGGCAGTGTTGCACTGAAGTTCATCGATGCATTGGGAGCGTATGCGCGCAATAGGTGCGACGCTAGCGCCACGCCAAGGCTGTCACCGTAGAGGCGGCCGAACGGTTCCTCGGCCTCGAGCTCGGCCTTCACGGCCCACCCGATATGCTCGATGCGCGGATCGCGGACATGGAGCTGCGGAGCGATCGACACGCGACCGGGATCGACGCCCATCGCTTCCGCGGTCGACAACATCAGTGCGGGGCCCAGATACATCGAGAGCTTGATCGTGGCCGATTCCGTCTCCCAGACGCGCGGCACGCCCGGGCGGCACGATCTTAACGTCGCCGGGCACCTGAAGGCGCCGCAGAGTCTCGCCGTCGCACTGGCTCGTAACGAGGACCGGGCGTCCGACCTGCATGCTGACGTTGTGCCGCACGAACTGCTGCTCCGAGAAGCCCGCCGACGCTTCGTACAGGAACGCGTCGAAGCCGCTCCAGTTCCGCCCTACACTGCTCTTGCGGACGCGGAAGACCATCTCGCGGTCCTCGTGCCGCCGCCACGCGCGCTCTTCCCACATGTCGAATTAGACGTAACGCAACGGCCGTGGCTCTTGTGACCGATTGTGCTCCAAACCGTCCGAACGTGACAGACGGCGTAAGCCTGACTCGCTACGCTTGAGGCAAACACCGACTAGGCTGGAGGTTTGCGTGAGAGATCGAGTCGTGATTTGCATCGCTGCCGTGCTCGTCGCCGGCGGTTGTTCGTCGTCGAGCCCCGGGAGCGCGACCGTGGTTCCGAATCGAGCCTTGGCCCCGAACACCAGCGGGGGATACACCGTCACCGTCTTGCCGTCGCTAGGCGGAACGAACAGCGCCGCGAATTCGATCAACGGACGCGGCTGGCCCATGGGCACGTCGTTCCTTTCCGGAAACACCACGATGCACGCCGCGCTGTGGCGCGACGGGAAGGTAACGGATCTCGGCACGCTGGGCGGTCCGAACAGCGCGGTCGAGTGGCCCGTGGCGAACGATCAAGGGTACGTTTCGGGGATCTCCGAGACATCACACAAGGACCCGCTTGGTGAAAGCACGAGTTGGAGCTGTCACGCGTTTCTGCCCGACAACGGAAGCTCCGGCGATACGTGCCTCGGGTTCGTCTGGCACTCCGGGCACATGCACAAACTTCCGACGCTCGGCGGCAACAACGGCTATGGCGCCGGCATGAATGAGGATGAGGTCGTGGGCTGGGCCGAAACCAAGCGGCACGATCCGACCTGTATTGCGCCGCAAGTACTACAGTTTCTGCCGACGGTTTGGAACCTGAGCACGCGCAAGGCTCGCGCCCTTCCGACGCTGACGCTGCACGGCCGCACAGAGCCGGATGGCGCCGCGACGGCCGTCAACAAGGCGGGCGACGTCGTGGGCATCTCGGGCATTTGCGATCAGGCTGTGGGGCGTTTCACGGCGCGCCACGCCGTGCTGTGGAAGAACGACAAGCCGATCGAGCTGCAGACGATCGGCGGGACCGCGTGGAACACGCCGACGGCGATCAACGACTCAGGCCAGATCGTCGGCTTCCTTAATAGAGATCTGAGAGACCGCAAGGGCAATCCGAACTTCATCTCGGTGATCTGGACCGATCCGTCATCCCCGCCTACGAGGATCGGGACGCTGCCGGGCGATAACGTGAGCGAGCCGACTTCGATCAATAACGCGGGAGCAGTTCTCGGTGTGTCCTTCCCAAGCTCGCACGTCTACGTCTGGCAGAACGGCATGATGACCGATCTGACCAAGGTTATACTGCAGTCCTACCCGCAGCTCGAGCCCGTCAGCGTCGGCGGAATCAACGGCCGCGGCGAGGTCGCCGGACAGGCCTGTCAGCTCGTGAGCGGCACGTGCCCCGCGACCGGCGCGACGTTCGTCACGTTCCTAGCGGTGCCGAACTAGAGGTCCCCTAGTGTGCTAGGAAGGCGACGAGCAGCAACGCGACGATGTTGAGCACCTTGATCATCGGGTTGATCGCGGGACCGGCGGTGTCTTTGTAGGGATCGCCGACGGTATCGCCGGTGACGGCGGCCTGATGCGCGGTCGAACCCTTGCCGCCGTAGTTTCCGTCCTCGATGTATTTCTTAGCGTTGTCCCAGGCGCCGCCGCCCGACGTAAACGAGATCGCCACGAAAAATCCGGTGACGATCGAGCCGACGAGGATGCCGCCCATCATCTGCGCGCCGGTGTCGCCGGGGAGTACGTGGAAGTAGGACAGTAGCACCACCAGCACGGGAACGCCGACCGGGATCAGCGCGGGAACGATCATCTCGCGCAGCGCCGAGCGCGTCACGATGTCGACCGTGGTGGCGTAGTTTGGGAGCGCGGTGCCCTGCATGATGCCGGGGATCTCGCGAAACTGGCGGCGCACTTCCTCGACGACCGCGCCGCCGGCCCGGCCGACCGCCTCCATCGAGAGCGAGGCGAAGAGATACGGAAGCAGACCGCCGATGAAGAGGCCCGTGAGCACGAACGGGTTGCCGATAGCGAAGAGGTTGCGGACGGCGTCGACGCACGCGGCCTCGGCGGCGGGGCACTTGTGATTGGTTAGCTGTTGGAGGAACGACGCGAAGAGCACCAGAGCGGCCAGCGCCGCCGATCCGATCGCGTAGCCCTTGGTGACCGCCTTTGTCGTGTTCCCGACCGCGTCGAGCGGATCGGTGACGTCGCGCACGTCGTGCGGCATGTCAGCCATCTCCGCGATGCCGCCCGCATTGTCGGTGATCGGGCCGAACGCGTCGATGGCGACCACGATGCCGGCCATCGAGAGCATGGCCATGACCGCTATCCCGACGCCGTAGACGCCCGCCATCGCGTAGCTCACAAGGATGCCGATGACGATGACGATCGCCGGCAGCGCCGTCGCTTGCATCGAGACGGCGAGGCCCGCGATGATGTTCGTCGCGTGGCCCGTGATCGACGCCTTCGCGATGCGCTGCACCGGCGGGAACTGCGCTCCCGTGTAGTACTCCGTGATGAGCGTGATCAGGCCGGTAATGACGACGCCGACGACCGCGCAGATGAAGATGTTCGTGACGCCGACGAGGTCCGTCCCCGCGAACACGCGCTGCGAAACGAAATAGAAGCCGATCAACGCGAGGACGCCCGCGACTGTCATGCCGCGATAGAGCGCTGCCATGATCTTGGCCCGCCGGACCTGCCCGACGCCGACGAACATCGCGCCGATGATGGATGCGACGATCGAAACGGCACCGAGCAAGATCGGGAACGTCGTCGCGCCCGGCAGCTTTGAGCCAAAGAGCAGGTTGCCGAGCAGCATCGCGGCCACGGTCGTGACGCAATAGGTCTCGAACAGGTCGGCGGCCATGCCGGCGCAGTCGCCGACGTTGTCGCCCACGTTATCGGCGATGACGGCGGGGTTGCGCGGATCGTCTTCGGGGATCCCGGCTTCGACTTTGCCCACGAGATCGGCCCCGACGTCGGCGGCCTTCGTGTAGATGCCGCCGCCCAGACGGGCGAAGACCGAGATCAGCGAGCACCCGAACGCGAGTCCCACCATCGCGTTGAGCGAGGTCGCGGCGTCGCCGTGGTTGACGCTCAGGAGGATCGCGTAGTAGCCCGAGACGGCTAACAGCCCCAGGCCCACCACGAGCATGCCGGTGACCGAGCCGCCGCGGAACGCGACGTTGAGCGCGGGGTGAAGCCCGCCCCGCGCGGCCTCGGCCGTACGGACGTTGGCGCGAACCGAAACGATCATGCCGATGAATCCCGCCGCTCCCGACAAGATCGCGCCGATCAGGAATCCGATGGCGGCTTCCCTGCCGAGCGTAGGGGCGAAGAGTATCACGATCGCGAGCACGATCGCGACGATGCCGATGGTGCGGTATTGGCGTTGTAAGAACGCCATCGCGCCTTCCTGGATTGCGGCCGCGATCTGGCGCATGCGCTCGTTGCCGGCGGGCTGTGCGAGCACCCAGAAGGTGAGCGCAACTCCGTAGAGCACCGCGAGGGCGCCCCCGACCAGCCCGCTGGCAATGGCTGTCTGTGCGGTCATTCTGTTCCTTATGGGACGAGGTAAAAATACCGGCCCCGGAGGGCCGACCGGCTTGCCTACTCCGGCGGGACGCGCAAGTCCTATCCGCGCGCTTATCGGGCGCCAAGAGGGCCCGCCGTTCGGCGGGCCCTCTTAACTCTGGCACCGTTTTTCGCTACAGGGTGACCTTCACCGTGACGACCAGACTGTTCTTTCTGCCGTCGTAGACCGTAAAATGCCCGCTTCCGACGAGGAGCCCGGTGATGCTGAACTTCGTGTGCCCGTTTCCGCTCATCGGCGAGATGAGGATCAGGCCTTGGGTGTTGTTCTTCAAGGTGACGCGGTCGCTCCGATCTCCCCTCTCATGGAAGTGGCAGTTGACGATTCCCAGCAACACGATGTGGATGTGGTGGCCGCAGGTCGAGAAGAGCTCACCGTGCTCTTCGCCCGGCGTGATCCCTCGATCGACGGCTTGCTGGAACGAGGTGCCGCCGGCCGGGACGTACGGCGCGGTCCCGGAAGATCCGCCGTGGCACGCAGCCAGAATCAGCGAAAGGGCGGCCATTCCGGTGACCAACCGGAGCCGTAGAATACTTGGGTGGTCCTGCATGATAGTTACTCCTTGTTAGCACCCTTGGGTAGCGAGGGAATTCCCGTTCGCATCGTAGACCAAACAAGGGAGACCCCGCTATAATCAAGCGGCCGCTCTCCCGCGACGCCGTCGTCGGAGAAAAACGCGTCTGCGCCGCCGGTTTACGGCCCGGATTCTGACACGCCGCGGCTGGCGCTCTTCGATACCTATCTCGAGGGGCGCCCGCACCGTTATGTATTGCTGTTCCACCAACTCGCTAGGACTCCGGGATTGGGCGGGGTATTGCTCAACGAGGATTGCGAGCGAACGATGAGCGAGCGCCTGTATCTTTGTCGTGAAGCGCTGCGATTTGGTCTTCGCACCTTTGCGTGCCGTGGTTGACTCGAGCCTTTCGCGCGAACAGGCGATTCATAAATACCTGCACCTGGTCAAGTACGTCGCCGGGCGTATTTTGATGAACCTTCCCGCGAGCGTCGACATCAACGACCTCATCAACGATGGGGTGTTCGGATTGATGGACGCGATCGAGAAGTACGACAGGTCGCGGACGGTAAAGTTCGAGACCTACGCCATAACGCGTATCAACGGCTCGATTATCGACGCCCTGCGCTCGCAGGATTGGGTTCCGCGAACGATTCGACAACGAGCGCGGGAGGTGGAACGCGCTCTCGAGCGACTCGAGCTCGAGCTCGGGCGCTCGCCGAGCCGCGAGGAACTGGCACGGCGCCTGGGGCTCCCGCCGGCGGATCTCGACCGGCTCCTGGAACGCGTGCACGCGCGTTCCATCGTGCCGCTCGAGGCCGCAACCGCGGTACTGGACGACGAGAGCGACGTTGCCGCGGAACTCGAGCGCGAGGAGATGCGGGCGGAACTCGGGCGGGCGGTCGACGCCCTGCTACCTCAAGAGCGCGTCGTGATTCGCGGCTACTACTTCGGCGGCGAGACGCTCAAGGAAATCAAATCTGCGCTGGGAGTCTCCGAATCACGGGTCTCGCAGATTCACGCCCAGGCCGTGCGCCGGCTGCGCCGGCGTTTGCGGAGCTGACAGGGTGCAACACGACGATCCAGAGTAGTCGGAGGCTTACTACGTCGACGCGCTGAGAAAGCTTGCCGTGCGGCGTGATGGCACCGGTGACCTCGGCGATGCTCCGGCCGAACGTCGTCGCGATGCGCGAGACGACGAACGTCAGCACGAGAAAGTCGAACGCGTCGAGCGTCCATCCCAGGAAGCTGGCGATGAACGTTCGCCGGGCAGTCGGGGTCAATTCTTATTGGGATGCAGGAACATACGTCCGACGAAAGCGCGGTCTCCGCCTCATGCTAGCGCGGCGGAGGATTACGGCGAGCTTCTCGGGGACGTCGTCGGCGAGGGTGTCGGCGAGGGCGTCGGCGTCGTGCCGGGCGGGATCTGCGCCCCATACATCGTCAGAAGCCAGATCTGCGTGTGGCGCACCGTTACCTTCGGGACGGAGAAGGAGAAGCCGACGGTTTGGCTTTGCGGCGTCGTGAACTTCGAGTAATTTGCCAGGAGCTGATCGACGCGCTTGCCGCGGACGATGCTTTCGTTGTACAGCTGCAGGGCAAAGACGCGGCCGTTGAATTGGATGGCCGGCAGCGTGTACTGCACGCTAGCGGCGCCGTTCAAATCGAAGTCCATGTTGCTCTGTAGCCGGATCGCCACGAGTGGCGTGATGTGCATGAAGACGGGGTTTGGGTTGGTCATGTTTGGCACATCGCGGGGGAGCGGCTCCAACTGAAGCGTCATCGTGCCGAGCGGCGTGGGCGACGGCGTCGGCGTGTCGTCGCTGCTGTCGGCGGTGTCGTCGTTGGAGGAAGCGGTAGGCTTCGGCGTCGGCGTTGGACTCGCCGTCGGCTTGGCCGTGCTCTTGCCGTTGGGAGACGGCGACGGCGAGGGCGGCGGTATATTGAAGGCCAGCGTACACGTGTACTGCTGGCTGAATTGCAGGACCGTGGGGCATTTCATCCCGCTCGGTCCTTGGCCGATGGGATACTGCGCTTCGTTGGGCGCGAGCGTAGCGCCGGGGTTGGCGAGCTCCTCGCGGCCGTTCGGACCGACGGTCGGGCCGGCCAGCGTTCCGCCGTTCATGCCGCTCGAAAGGCCGCCGCCGTTCATGCCGCCGATCGAGCCGGGTTCGGTGACGGGCGGCGACATGCCGCCCATGCCGTTGTCGAAACTCGATCCTTGGCACGAAGCCAATACGAGTGCGAGCGCCGCAAAGACGGCGCGAGCATCACACCTCATCATGTTATTCCTTCGCCTCTACCACTTTGTGCAACTCCTCGACGAAGGACTCAACCGATGTCGTGCGTTTCTCGTCGATTCCGCGCTGATTGACGTTCACGGTGCCGTCTGCAACCTCTTGTTTGCCCGCGACCAAGATGTACGGCACCTTCTGCGTCTTCCAGTGCCGGATCTTGTATCCGAGCTTCTCGTTGGCTTCGTCCACGTCGGCTCGAAAGCCCGCTCCCCGCAGCCGCGCCGCGACCTCCTGGGCGTAGCTCGCTTGGTGCTCGGAGATCGGCGTCACGACGACTTGGATCGGCGCCAGCCAAACGGGGAACGCGCCCCCAAAGTGCTCGATCAAGATGCCAAAGAAACGTTCGAGCGAGCCGGCAAGTGCCCGATGGATCATCACCGGGCAATGATCTTGGCCGTCGGCCGCGCGGTACTTGAGGCCGAAGCGAGCAGGCAACACGAAGTCGACTTGAACCGTGCCGAGCTGCCAGGGGCGGCCGAGCGCGTCGCGCACGTTGACGTCGAGCTTCGGCCCGTAGAACGCGCCGCCGCCCTCGTCGACCTCGTAGGGCAGCTCGTAACGCTCGAGCGCGCTGCGGATGGCCGCCTCGGCGATCGCGTCGGTCTCGGTGCGATCGGCCTCCGCGCGTCGCGACAGCACGTAGGCAAACGTGGTGAATCCGAACGCGCGCATCAGGCGCAGTGCTTCGTCCAGCGTCTGTTCGAATTCGGCCTGAAGCTGGTCAGGCGTACAGAAAAGATGCGCGTCGTCTTGCGTGAAGCCGCGGACGCGCGTGAGCCCGTGTAACACGCCGGAGCGCTCGTATCGGTACACGGTTCCGAACTCCGAGAATCGTAACGGAAGGTCGCGATAACTGCGCAACCGGCTCTGGTAGATGAGGATGTGGCCGGGACAGTTCATCGGCTTCAGACGAAAGCGCTGGTTCTCTACCTCGATCGGGCCGAACATGTTCTCCCCGAAGTTCTCGAGATGCCCGGAGATCTCGTAGAGCCGTTCGCTCGCGATGTGGGGCGTCACGACCGGCTGATAACCGCGTTCGCGCAGTCCCTCGCGGATGAAGTTCTCGATGATGTTGCGGACGATCGCGCCGTTGGGATGCCAGAAGACGAGTCCGCCTCCGGCCTCCTCCTCGATCGAAAAGAGGTCGAGGTCGGCCCCCAGCCGGCGATGATCGCGGCGCTGTGCCTCCTCGACCCGCGCCAGATAGTCGTCGAGCTCCGCGCGGTCGTGCCACGCAGTGCCGTAGATGCGCTGGAGCATCGCGTTGTGCTCGTCACCGCGCCAATATGCGCCGGCGACGCTGGTGAGCTTGAACGCCCCGATCCGGCCGGTCGATTCGGCGTGACCGCCGCGGCAGAGGTCCGTGAACTCGCCGATGGTGTAGAGCGTGATCGGCTGGTCGGCCGGGATCTCGCAGGCGATCTCCGCCTTGTAGGGGTTGCCGTCGAACGTCGCGATCGCCTCGTCGCGCGTCACCTCGCGGCCGCTCATCGGATAGTCGGCGGCCACGATCTCGCGCATGCGGGCCTCGAGCCGCTCGAGGTCCTCCGGGGTGAACGGCGTCGGCCGGTCAAAATCGTAGTAGAACCCGTTCTCGATGGCCGGCCCGATCGTGGGCTTGGCCTCGGGAAAGAGGTCCTGCACGGCATAGGCCAGGACGTGCGCCGCCGTGTGGCGCAGCTCGGCCAGCGACGGTGCGCGACCGTCAGGTGCGCCTTCCGGGATCATCGGGCGCGGCTTCGGAGTAAGTAGCTCGGTCATCCTTCGCAGTTCGGCGAGGTCAGTTGGACCTAGGATGACAAGCTAGCCTAGGACGGGGCTGGGGAGCCTGGCGTAATCCATGCCCAGCAGGCCTTAACCTGGGGTTAATCGAGCTAGATTACAACTAAGACACCCCTCGAAATTTAAAATGCAGGGCGCCTTCTCTCGTTAAAAAAGGAGCTTTTTCAGTGACAGCATCGTGGATTCGCCGGTTCGGGGCGCTGGCCGTTGCGGCGGCCTTGAGCGCGCCGGCGGCAGCCGCAACGCAGCTTACCGGGGCGGGAGCGACCTTCCCCTATCCGTTCTTTTCCAAAGCCTTCTACGTCTATAATCAGAAGAACCCGGACGTTACGGTCAACTATCAGTCGATCGGTAGCGGCGGCGGCATCCAGCAGTTCATTGCAAAGACCATCGACTTTGGCGCCTCAGACGTTCCTATGAACGCCTCTGAACTGGCGCGCGCCGGCCAGCCGGTGCTGCAGGTACCGGACACGCTTGGAGGGGAAGCGATCGCGTACAATCTGCCCGGCGTGAACGCGACGATTCGGCTCACGCGTCAGGTTATCGCTAGCATCTACCTCGGAACGATACTCAAGTGGAACGATTCGCAGATCGCTAAGCTAAACCGGGGCGTGACGCTTCCCGATATGCCGATCGTTGTCGTGCACCGCTCCGACGGCTCGGGGACCACCTACATCTTTACCGATTTCCTGAGCCACGTGTCGGCGGATTGGAAGAGCAAAGTCGGGACGGGCAAGAGCGTCTCGTGGCCGGCACCCAGCGCGGTGGGCGCGAAAGGCAACGAAGGTGTGGCCGGGCAGGTGCGCAGTACGCCCGGAGCCATCGGCTACGTCGAGTTAGCCTACGTGGTCGAGAACCACATGCCCGCGGCGATGCTGCAAAACAAGGCCGGCAAGTGGTTGGCATGCTCTCCGGAAACGATTGCAGCGGCGGCGGCTACGAAAACGGACGTGAGCCCGACTAACTTTTCCATCGTCGACGCGGCGGGTGCTGAGTCGTACCCGATCTCGGGTTACTCCTGGTTGATGGTCTACAAAAAGCCGGCCGATCCGAGTCGTGCGAAGCTCGTTTATGGTGTGTTGTCGTGGCTTGTAGGCCCGCAAGGCCAGGCCAACGCGAAATCCGTCGACTACGTGCCGCTGCCGCTGAACGTGCAGGCCGCGGCCCAAGCCACCCTCAAACAAATGCAGCACTGATTCTCCTTCGTCCTTCGACAAGCTCAGGATGACATAGCTCAGGATGACAGCGGAGCCGCAGTTTCGACGCCTCGCGCGATTCGTGAGCCCGGTCGATCGCGGCTTTGCCGCGATCGTTTATGCCGGAAGTATTATATTTGCGCTGCTGATCGTTGGTTTGTTCGTTGAGCTCGTGCTGGGCTCATGGTCCTCAATCGCCACCTTTGGGCCGTCGTTCATCTGGAATAGCGCGTGGAATCCGATTACGAGCAAGTTCGGGGCGTTGCCGATGATCTACGGCACGGTTGTTACGTCATTCATTGCAATTGCACTGGCGGCGTTTGTCGGAATCATGGCGGCGGTCTTCCTAGCCGATTTCGCGCCGCGCTGGATGGCGACACCGCTTTCGTTCTTGATCGAACTGTTGGCCGCCGTGCCGAGCGTCGTCTACGGACTCTGGGGGCTTTTTGTGTTGGCACCGTTCGTACGAACGGCGATTGGTCCCGTGTTACAGCACGCTCTTGGGTGGTTACCGCTCTTCTCGGGACCAATCTACGGCGTGGGTATGCTCACCGGTGGTCTCATCCTGGCGTTGATGATCGTTCCCACCGTGACGGCGATCTCGCGCGACGTCATCGTTGCGATTCCACGCGATTTGCGCGAGGCGTCGGCATCGTTGGGCACGACCAAGTGGGAGACGGCAATGCGCGTCGTGCTGCCGGCGGCGCGCGTGGGCATCTTCGGCGCATGCGTGCTCGCGTTGGGAAGGGCCCTCGGTGAGACGATTGCCGTGACGATGGTCATTGGAAACCGGCCCGAGATTTCGACTTCGCTTTTTGCTCCATCATACACGCTGGCGAGTGTGATAGCGAATGAATTCACCGAAGCGACGACGAGTATCTACATTAGCGCGCTGATCGAGCTAGGATTGATTCTCTTCTTCGTGAGCATGATCGTCAATGGTCTGGCGCGCCTGATGATTTGGAGCGTGCGCGGGTCAGAGCGGACGGCGTTTTAGCCGTGGCTTCGTCTGCTGGTGCGGTAACGGAGCGCGGTGTGTCTGCGCGATATCGACGGCTGGGCCGGCGTCGCGTCTACGGACATCTGGGAACGGCGTTGACCCTATGCTGTGCTACGCTGGCAGCCGCGGCGCTGCTCGCGATTCTCGGTTACGTGGCGGTACAAGGAATCGGCGCCATCAACTGGGACTTCTTGACGCAGCTTCCGCATCCGATCGGAGTTTCCGGCGGCGGCGTCGGCAACGGAATCCTCGGTTCGCTTATCATCATCGGTACCGCAACGGCGATGGCCATACCGGTAGGGCTGCTGACCGGGATCTACCTCGCGCTCTTCGGTCGAGGTGCGATTCCTGAAATGCTGCGCTTTCTCTCCGACGTGCTATCGGGTGTTCCCAGCATCGCGATCGGACTCTTCGCCTATGCCGTGCTGGTTGCGCCGCTCAAACATTTTTCCGCGTTCTCGGCGTCGTTCGCCTTCATGATGTTGATGCTGCCGCTGCTCGTGCGCACGTCGGAGCAGGCCATTCGTTCGGTGCCGCAGACAGTGCGCGAGGGCGCGCTGGCGCTCGGCATGTCGAACTTTCGCGCTACGGTGCGGATCGTGATCCCAACCGCGATGCCGGCGATTATCACCGCGTTATTGCTCGCGATCGCCCGCGTCACCGGTGAGACCGCCCCACTGCTTTTTACCGCCTTCGGCAGCCAGTTCTGGGAGACGAACCCGAGTAATCCGATGGCTGAACTTTCGCTGCAAGTCTTCACGTACGCAATCTCGCCCTATACGAGCTGGCAGGCGCAAGCATGGGGCGGAGCATTCTTGCTAATCGCAGCCGTTTTTGTCTTAAGTCTCGGGGCACGGCTGATGTTGCGCCGGGCCATGCGGGGATTGGAAGCGTGACCGCGACAGCGGTGGCCGGCGAGCTGCTCGCAGCCGACGATCTGAGCGCCTATTACGCCGAACGCAAGGCGGTCGGCAACGTCTCGATCGCGTTTCGGCGCAGGGCCATCACGGCGTTGATCGGACCGTCCGGATGCGGGAAGACGACGCTGCTGCGTTGTTTCAATCGCATCCACGAGCTCAGCTTCGGTGCGCGAGTCGAGGGAAGCGTGTTGCTCGAGGGCCAGGATATATACGGTACGGGGGTAGATCCGATGGCGATCAGGCGACGTATCGGGATGGTTTTTCAGCGTCCTAATCCGTTCCCGACGCTCTCGATCGCCGACAACACGATGGCTTATGGCGGGCGCGGTCTCGGTCGCGCCCAGAAGCTGGAGCGCGCGGAGCGCGCGCTGCGCGCGGCGGCGTTGTGGGACGAAGTGAAGGACAAGCTGAGGAGCAGCCCGCTGCGGCTCTCCGGCGGTCAGCAGCAACGGCTCTGCATCGCTCGCGCAATCGCGGCCGAACCCGACGTGCTGCTGATGGACGAGCCGACCGCGTCGCTCGATCCGATCGCGAGCGCCGTGATCGAGGAACTGATGGCGTCGCTCGCCGAGCGCTTCACCATCGTCGCGGTGACGCACAACATGCAGCAGGCGGCGCGCGTCTCGGACGTGACCGCGTTCATGCTCGCCGACGAAACCGGCACCGGCCGGCTCATCGAGGTCGACGACACGGCCAAGCTCTTCACCACGCCGAGCGATCGTCGGACCGAGGACTATATCACGGGCCGCTTCGGCTAAAAAAGAGCGCGCGACCTTTCTGCCGCGCGCTCTCGTTGTTTTGAGGTCAGTGAACTACTTAGCGACCAACGGGATGGCGGCGATACCGGCTGGGCTCGAGTTGCCGGAGAGGGTGGAGAACGGCGACGTCGCGCCGGGTTTGTATCCCACGACGTTGACGCTCTGATTCGACTGGAAGAAGTACCCCGAATGGGTGACCCCGTTCTGGGTAGGACCATTGATTCCAGTCGTGATCGTCTGCGAGGGCGTCGTCGTGCCGTACGTGTAGACCGTAACGTTGTTTCCGCCGAAGTTCGAGACGTACATCAGGTCGCTGGGCCCGAACGAGACGCCGATCGGTCCGTTGAGGCCACTCAGCCCCGCGTTCTTCGGCGTTGAAGAGCCTTTGGGAATCTCGAAGACGGCGCTCGACGTGTCGCACGCCACCCACACGTTGTCATTGCCGTCAACGTTGAGACCGACCGCCTGCCCCTCGGTGTTGAAACTGATCGTCTCATACGGCGAGGTCTGGCCTGCCTTGTACGCAGTGATCGTGTTGTTGTTGAGGTTCGACACGAACACGTTCCCCGCGGAGTCGACACCGACCCCATACGGGCCGCTGATGCCGGTGCTGATAGTGAGGCTGGGCGTCGTATGGCCCTTCGGATAAATGGTGACCGTGCTGTTGCCGAGATTGGCCACGTAGAGCGTCGAGCTCTTGTCAACGGCGAGGCCGAACGGAGTGCTGATGCCGGTCGTGATCGAGCCCTTGGGTGACGGATTTACAATCTTCGGATTGTACATCAGCACCTCGTTGGTGGTCGTATCCGAGGAGAACAATACCTCGCGATGGTGGTGATGCCTGGCGGGCCACACGTGCGGGAGGTTCCGCTGGTGCGCGACGAGGGGCACGAGGACCGGCCCCACCACCGCCGGGCCGGGCAACAGGCGCATTCCCGTAGGGACGTGGACCGATTGCGAGCTGAGCGAAGACGGCGAGCCGGGTGTGAGCGAACTCGGATTGTTAGAGCATCCGGCTGCGAGAACGAGTGCCGCGGCTCCCACGAGTGCGCGGCGCGATAGAGCTTCTAGCATGATCAATCCTCCGAGATGGTGTGCGATGTTGTCAGTGAGGGGGCGGCCGGACGAGTTCTACACGCCGTGCCGCACTTCCGCGTGAGGTCTTGCCGCTATTCGTAGTCGGCGGCGAAGAAATCGTCGGGCAGCGGTCGCATAAAGAACTTCGGAGGGAGCGGCGCCTTGATCTCGACGAAGCGCCGCGGCCGCTGCGAGAATTCGAAGCAGTCGCGGGCCGGCGACGCTGCTCGGCGGTCGGCCTGCGCCAAACGGTCGAGTCCCCAGAGGTCCTCGGCGAAGCGCAGCACGCTGGCCGTCTCGTACTGCACGTGAGACACATAGTGCTGTTTCGCATAGGGCGAGATCACGAGCAGCGGAACGCGAAAGCCCAAGCCGTCCCGACCCACGTACGGGGGCTTGACGTGGTCGTAGAGGCCGCCCCAATCGTCCCATTGGACGAAGATCGCGGTCGAGTCCCAGAACTTGCTCTTGCCGACCGTGTTGATGAGGGCTGCTACCCACGATGGCCCGTACCCGCCGGGGCAGTTGACGTGATCCGAGTCGTCGCAGACGGGCGTGACCCAGGTGAAGGCCGCGAGCTTGCCGGCGCGCACGTCGGTGATGAACTTCCAATTCGGCGAGATGACGTCTTTCTTCCAATCGGGCCCATAGTAAATGTGCCGGATGGCCTGATAGCTCGACCACGTTCCGCCGGTACCGCTCGAACGGCTTCCGTACTCACTCGCGTAGAAGCGCCACGAGAGTTTCGCTTGGTCGAGCTCGTCGCCGAGCGTCGGATAGTCGAAGCAGGCCTGTTCGGACTTGCCGGGAGTGCGACCGGGGCCGATCGTCGGGACGGTATCGCTGGGGCCGCCTTCACAGCCCCACCAGCCCAAGGGAAGATTGACGGCCCAATGCGCCTGTGCCGCGATGATGTACTGGTGTGCGACGAAACTCTCGTCGAGCTGCGATTGAAACATCCGGTCGGCCAACACCCATTCGCGCGCCATGTCGAAATACGGCCTCGACTCTTGGTGCGGCACGTAGACGTACTCGGGGTAGTTGGGCGGCCCGCCGTAACCGTACTCCTTGTCGAAGCCATTCATGCGACAGTCCGTTCCGCGAATTTTGCCCGTACCGTTACAGTCGGTGAACATCGCGTCGTCGGAGTGGTCGAGCTGATATTGTTTCGCGAGGCTCCACGGCACCAGCTTGACCTCCTGACCGCGCGAATTCCGGCCATAGGCGCGCGTGTCGGCGCCGGGATAGCCCTGGAACAGGTTATCGAAGCTGCGGTTCTCCTGCACGATAAAGACGACGTGTTCGATCTTGCCGGCGCCGGTCGCGTTGAGCGTTTGCAAGGGCACGCCGTCTTGCATGTACGGCAACGCCGACCGCGACGCCAGCGAGCAGGCCGCCAGGGCGATGCCGGCGCAGAGGCAGAGCGCGAAACGCGGGGCGGGCGAGAGTCTCATCGCCGGAACAGTGTTATGGGAGAAAGTCGACGTCCTTGAAGTCGCCTGTCTCGACCGGGAAGCGACCGGATCGAATCGCGGCCTTGAACTCGGCGAAGTCTCGTTCGACCTGATCGGCATACGTGCTCGCGTACCGCGCGATGGCGCGATCGAAGCGATCCGCGCGGCCCAGGTACCCGGCGATCGTCGCGGCGTCGCCCCCCTTAGCGTGCGCGCGGGCTAAGGCCCAGCCGCACACGGCGCCGTAATCGATCAGTGTGCGCGGCCGGAACACGTCGACGTCGACGGAGACCTTCATGTCGCGCAGCTGCCGGACGTAATAGTCCTGCGATCCCGGAACCTCCGCCCAGCCCAGAAAGATGTCGCTGGCGGCCTGCATGAGACGCTGTCCGGTCACCACGCGCTCGCCGTGATGTGCAAAGAGCGGCGGTTTGCCGGGCGACTCGAGCACCGAACAGCGTGCCTCTTTGATCTGGAGGAACAGCGGGTCGGTCTCATCGGCGAGGAACAGCGCGATCGCGCAGCGCGTGCCCACGCTCCCCACGCCGACCACCTTCACCGCGATGTCCTGGAACGTGTAGTGCTCGAATAGCCGCTGCCGGTCGGCGATGAGCGTGCGGCGATAGCGCTCGAAGAACGCTTTGGTCATCTCCTCCCACTCGTCCACGTACTGATGAAAGTGGTACACGAGCGGCGGGTCGTCCAGGATCGTGGCGTGACCGTCGGCGATCGCGGTGAGCTTCGGAAAGACGGCCTCGGATGTGCGGTCCCGGGCGTAGCGCTCGACATTCTGCAGGCTGCCGATCACGTCGGCGTTTCTGCGAAAGAAGCCGCTCAGGTCGGCGAATCCGATCCGCGTGTACCAGACGTCGAGCGGCGAGAGCTGCGCGAATCCGAAAAGCTTTTCGCGGTAGGACGCTACCGCGCTGCGGACCGCGTCGCGGGCGACGTCCTGCGAGAAGTTGCGATCGCGCGCGGCGAGAACGAGGCTCACCGCGAGGCGCTTGATATCCCATTCCCACGGGCCGGGATACGTTTCGTCGAAGTCGTTGATGTCGAAGATCAGGTTCCGCTCCGGCGTGGCGAAGCCGCCGAAATTCATGATGTGACAGTCGCCGCACAATTGAACCTTCGCGCCGGTCGAGGGCGTGGTGAGCAGATCGCGCGCCTGGACGATCGCGCTCCCGCGGAAGAACGCAAACGGCGACTGCGCCATCCGGCCGTTGCGCACGGGCACGAGTCCCGGGACTCTACCTGCGTTAGACTCCTCGATCAGCGCGAGCGCGTCGACGGAGCCGGCTCGATGCCACGTGGCCTGGCGAGAGCGCGGACAGGCGGTCCGAAGCGCCCGGCCCGTCGCGAGGCGCTGCGCGCGCGTCGTCGCCATTACGTGTCGTCGTCGATCACGTGCTGATCGGCGAGGTCGGGGAGTTCCGCATGCGCGGCGCTTTCGGCGACCGTCCCGCCGGGTCATCGTCGGGTTGCACCCAAGCGGTATGTTGCGCGCCCCGACCGAATGGGCTGCTTCGTATGCGTCGAGAACTGCGCGTGCATTCGGTCCTGACACGGGGAGAACAGCTCCGCACGGCGGTCGAGATCGTCGCGATCGCGGCGGCCGGCATTTGGGCGCTCTACACGTTCGTATACGAGCAGCGCATCAAGCCGCTCGCCGAGGCACCCGCGTTTTCAGTGCCGACGACCGTCGATCAACAGCGGGCGAGCAACGGCGTGGTGTTCTTGACGATTCACAAGCGATTGGTAAACACCGGCAACGTGAGCATCGACATCGCCGCCGAGTCGCTCAGCGTGTACGGCGAGCGAATCGCGGGTACGATGCGCGCGCAGCGCGTCGAATCACCCACACTCATGGAAGTGCGCGCCGACGTTCCTCGCCAACGCGTCGCGCTACTGTTCTCGTTCGCGAAGCTGCGCAGCGGCGCCATCGGCGGCCCGAACACCAATTTCTACCTGCCCCCGCACAGCTCGGCTGAGGAAGACTTTCTCGTGGCGGTCCCAGCCCGCGCCTACCCCGTCGTGTCGATCGTGCGCAAGGACTACATCGCGAAGGCACCGATCAGGCCGAAGATTCCCATCCGCATAGTCGCGAATCGATACGGCGCCTACGGGCTGGACTCTGGGGTGCTCGAGGGCGAGTACGACACCGAGGACGAGTATCCGATTCGCTAGTTACCAGCTCAGGATGACGAGGCCGTCGCCCGTCGCGTGTTTCCAGCCGCGCAGCATAAGCAGAATTTTTCCGCTCGGCACGACGTGCGACGACCCGCCTCCGCCCCCGCCGCCGCCGCCGCCGTAGGGCGGGACAATAGCAGCGCCGCCCCCGCCGCCGCCTCCGTAGTAGCCGCCTCCGGCTCCGCCGCCACCGGGGGCCGGAGCCTCGGCGGGGCCGCCGAGACCGCCGATGCCGGCTCGGCCGTTCTCACCGGGATGGCCGTTGGTTTCTTCACAGGCTCCGGGAGCGCCGCCGAATCCCCCCGAGCGCTGCGTGCCGCCGCCGCCGCCGCCGCCGCCGCATCCGTTTCCGGAACCACGCACTCCATTACCGTCGCGGCCGTTGCCGCCGACGGCGCCGCCGCCGCCGCCGCCGGCGCCGGACCGCTGGCTGAATGCGCCTCCCTGGCCGCCACCGCCGCCGGCCACGACGAGCTTCGCGAGCAGCGTTGCGCCGCGTCGCCGAACGTCAGAGGCACCGCCTCCGCCGTACCCCGGACACGCGCCCTTACAGTTCGGCCCAGCGCCGCCGTCTGCGCCGCCGTTGAAGCCGCCGGCCTGACGCAGGCCGGCCCCACCGACACTGATGATTAGTCTCTCACCCGGCGTTACCGGGAGAACGGCCACGACGCGGCCGCCGCGTCCCCCGAATGAACCGGCACCGCTCGCGCCGCGCGCGTCGACCGTGATGCTTGTGACCGAGCTTGGGACCACGAACTCCCGGCTCTTCCCCGTATAGGGAAACGTCTGGCTCTTGTGCGTCGACTGCTCGCCGGGGTCGAGTGTGGGTACAGCTCCGCCCGCGCGACCACCGCACGCCCACAGCGCGGAAAGGAGTGCGCCGGCAAGCAACGCCGCCGCCGCGCGGCGTCCTGCATGCGGAGGCCAGATCCGGGATCGCACGGTCTCATAGTAACGATTAGGGCGGCGCTGATGTTACACGCGAGGGCTCCATCAGAGTCATCGAGTAAAGACGGCCTACGCGGTGCGCAGCGGCGCCGTCATAACAGAGGAGGCTGTCGTGTTTCAGGGTCGAGTGGCTTTGGTGACGGGCGGCACGCGCGGAATCGGCGCGGCCATCACGGAGATGCTGGCAGCCAGCGGCGCGGCGGTCGCCGCCGGCTACAATCGCGGGAAGGAAAGCGCCGAGAAGTTTTCCGGGAATATGGCCGGCAAAGGCGCGGCGGTGTCGATCCATCAGGGGCGAGTCGACGATGCCGCCGATTGCAACCGCGTCGCGAAAGAAGTTCTCGATCGCTTCGGCCGCATCGACTACTTGGTGAACAACGCAGGGATCACGGTCGACAAGACCGTGAGGAAGATGACGGTCGACGATTGGCATCAAGTACTCGACGTCAACCTCTCCGGCGCGTTCCAGATGACCAAGGCAGTGCTCGAGCACATGATCGAGCGCGGCTCCGGCCGCATCGTGAACATCAGCTCGGTCATCGGCGAGACCGGAAACATTGGGCAGGCGAACTACGCGGCGTCGAAGGCCGGCCTCTTCGGTTTCACCAAGAGCTTGGCGCTCGAGATGGCGCAACGCGGCATCACGGTCAACTGCGTCGCGCCGGGATTCATCGAGACCGAGATGGTGGCGGCGATTCCCGAGGCCGCCCTTTCCAAGGTCGTCGAGAAAATTCCGCAACGCAGGCTTGGCCGCCCGGAAGAGGTAGCCCGCGTCGTGCGCTTCCTACTGGAAGACGAGTCGAGCTACATCACCGGAGCGGTCTATTCGATCAACGGCGGACTCGATATGTAGCGCGGCGGCGCTACGTCTTGTTGCGTATGTTCTGCTTCGCCGCGTCGATCTCAGCCTGCGTGCGGTGCTTCGCCTCGTTGAGCGCCGAGCCGGCCTTTTCGCCCGGCGTCATCTCGTTGCCGGCCACGTCGCGTTTCGCTCGTTCGCCTTCCGCCGCGGAGCGATGGCCCGCTTCATGCACCGAATCCCGCACGTTGTCCGTGGTCTTCTTGATTGCGTCTGCAGCGTTGTCTAACGGATCTTTGCTCATCATACCTCCTGAGTCCGCGTTAGGATACCCGTGGCGCGCATCGGCAAAACAAGGTGCCCCGGCACCTCGGCCGATGCGAGAAAGGTCGAACAAGGGAGAGAGCGCAACGCTGGGTAAATCTAGCGCGTGAGTAGTTTACCTCTCGAAGGACGGATCGGCATCGTGACGGGGGGCTCGCGCGGCATCGGCGGCGCGGTCAGCACGCTGTTGGCCGAGGACGGTGCCAGCGTCGCGGTGCTCGGCCTTCCCGAAGATAAAGCCAGGACGCGTCGGCTCGCGGCGCACCTCAACGGAGCAGCCTCGAGGCTCGAATTCTACGAGACCGATGTCAGTTTCTACGACCGCTGCCGCGCGGCCGTCTCCGCCGTGCTCGACAAGCACGGACGCATCGACTATCTGGTCAACAACGCGGGGATCACCCGCGATCACACCGTCCGGAAGATGACGGTCGACGAATGGGAAGCGGTCCTGCAGGTGAATCTTTCGGGGCCGTTTTTCATGATCAAGGCCGTCCTCGACGCGATGCTCGAGCGCGGCTTCGGACGCATCGTCAACATCAGCTCCGTGGTGGGCGAGAGCGGCAACTTCGGGCAGGCGAACTACGCGGCCGCGAAGGCCGGGCTGATCGGTTTGACCAAGACCGTCGCGCTCGAGGTCGCCAAGAAGGGCATCACGGTCAACGCGGTGGCTCCGGGCTTCATCGACACGGACATGACCAAGGCGATGCCGTCCGAGGCGATCGAGAATGCGATCGCGCAGACGCCCAAGCGCCGGCTCGGCAGGCCCGAGGAGGTCGCACGGTTGGTGCGCTTTTTGCTCGACGAGAAGGCGGGCTACATCACGGGCGCGGTCTACAACATCAACGGCGGCTGGTACATGTAAGTGAACATCGCACCCGAAGAGCTCCGCTACGGCATCGACGTCACCGGCCTCGATCCGGCGTCGCTCAGCGACGCCCTGCGCGCCACCGTCACCGACGTGATGATGGATCCCTTGCGCATGAGCACCTGGCTCACCGGGCTGGCGCTGGCGGAGCAGAACGTCGCGATGAACATGCTGCGCCGCTTGGGTGGGCAGTCCGACGGCGACGCGAGCGGATCCACGCCCGCCGACAAGCGCTTCGCCGAGCCGGAGTGGCGAACCAATCCGCTCCTGGCCGGCCTGGTTGAAGATTATCAGGCGCGCACGAAGGCGGCGCTGCAGCTCGTCGACGCCACGCGCCTACCCGAGGTGACGCGGCGCAAGGCGCGCTTCGCGATGCAGCTGATGTGCGACGCGTTCGCGCCGAGCAACGTGCCGTGGCTCAATCCGGGCGTCGTGAAAGAGGCGACCGAGTCGGGCGGGCTGAGCCTCGTCAAGGGACTGCAAAACTTCCTCGACGACGTTGCGAACAACGGCGGATATCCGCGCCAAGTCGATCGCTCCGGGTTCGAGCTGGGCGTCAACATCGGTGCGACGCCGGGCCGAGTCGTGTTCCGCAACGCGCTCATCGAGTTGATCGCCTACGAGCCGCAGACGCCGCAGGTGCACGAGCTGCCGTTGCTGTGCAGTCCTCCGTGGATCAACAAGTTCTACATCATGGACCTGGCGCCGGGGCGATCGTACGTCGAATGGGCGGTCCAACACGGCCACCAGACGTTCATGATCTCGTATCGCAATCCGGACGAGAGCATGTCGCGCTACAGGATGGACGACTATCTGCGCGAGGGCGTGCTGTCCGCGCTCGACGTCGTGCAGGAGATCACCGGCGCACCGCGCGTCAACGTTACGGCGCTCTGCCTGGGCGGAACGCTCGCGCTCATCGCCATGGCGTACCTCGCGGCCCACGGACAGGGCGATCGGATCGCCTCGGCGACGCTGACTAACACTCTCGTTGACTTCAGCATCCCGGGCGATCTGGGCATCTTCACCGACGAGGATACGATCGTGCGGCTCGAGCAGCGCATGCGCGAGCACGGCTATCTCGACCCCGCGGAGATGGCTCGCACGTTCGACTGGATGCGCTCGAGCGATTTGATTTGGAGCTACGTCGTCAACAATTGGTTCAAGGGCAAACAGCCGCCGGCGTTCGACATCTTGGCATGGAACAACGACTCGACGCGGATGCCCGTCGCCATGCACTCGCAATACCTGCGGGCGTGCTACCTGCACAACGCGATCGTGAAACCCGGCGCGTTCTCGATCGACGACACGCCGATCGATCTCGGAAAGATTCTGACGCCGCTGTACGTGCTGGGCGCCGAGACCGATCACATCGCGCCGTGGCGCGCGACCTATCTGACGACGCAACACGTCGGCGGCGAGTCGAAGTACGTGCTCACGAACTCGGGACACATCGCGGGGATCGTCAATCCGCCCGGCGGGAAGAAGACGTGGCACTACACGAAGCCGCGCGCGCTGCGGGGAGAGAGCGCGGACGAATGGCTCGAGACGGCCGACCGTCACAACGGATCGTGGTGGATCGATTGGGCGCAGTGGGCCGAAGCCCACGGCGGCCCCCTGCGGGCGCCGTACCCGCTGCCGCAAGGCGAGCCCGCACCGGGCCGCTACGTGCGCAACGAGTCGGGCGAACCGTTCGATAGTTCTCGCGCGCCGGGGAGTCGAAGCATAGCCAGGTCATGAGCGACGAGGAGAAGGGCGGCCCGGGCGCGGCCTGGCACAGCCTCGGGGACTTCATCCGCAGCCAGCGCGAGCTGGCCAACCTGTCGATGCGCCAGCTTGCCGAGATCGCGAAGATCTCGAATCCGTATCTCAGCCAAGTCGAGCGCGGGCTGTACAAGCCCTCGGCCGACGTGCTCAAGAACATCGCCAACGCGCTGCACATGTCGGCCGAGACGATGTACGCCCAGGCCGGTCTGCTCGACGATTCACCGGACCGGGACGAAAGCCACCATGGGGTCGAGCACGCCGTGAAGCTCGACCCCCAGCTCACCGTCGACCAAAAAGAAACGATCATCCGGATCTATCGGAGCTTCCTCGGCCGCGAGTAAGCGAGGGCTCTCCTTCCAACTGCCCGGAGGCGCGGGCTTGACAAGCACAGCACGTGCTTGGTATACTTAGCACACGCCACCAGCACCGAGAGGAGAACCGTTTCAACCATGTCCGTCAACGTATCCGAGTATATGAACAAGTTTCAGGAAGAGGGCCTGGCCGCCATCAAGCAGACCCAAGACGCCAGCCTCAATGCGATGAAGTCGTTCCGCGAGTTCACCAAGGAGATGACCGAGAATCCGGGCAGCATGCCGGCGCTCGAGAACATCCCGACGCCGACCCAGCTCGTCGAGCTTTCGTTCGGCTTCGCCAGCCAGCTGCTCGAGCTGCGCAAGGCCTTCACGCTGAAGATCGCCGAGATGATGGTCGACAGCCAGAAGCAGGCCGAGGCGACCTTTAAGGCCGCGACGCCGATGCCGAACCGTCCCGCCGGCAAGTAAACTCGCAACGACCTGTGGGATCCAGACCGCTCGCATAACGCGAGCGGTCTTTTTCATGCCGCCAAGAAGCACGCCGCTATGAACGTCGCGCGCAGGATGACGATCGGAGGCACCCTTGCCGTCAACCGCATGGGCTTCGGAGCGATGCGTCTCTGCGGCACGCACGTCTGGGGGTGGCCCGAGGATCGCGAGAACGCCCTGCGCGTCCTACGGCGCGCCATCGAGCTCGGCGTCAACTTCATCGACACCGCGGATGCCTACGGTCCGCACATAAACGAAGAGCAGATCTCGCAGGCCTTGTATCCGTATCCCGCCGGTTTGGTGATCGCGACCAAGGGCGGCTCGACGCGCCCCGGTCCAACCGAGTGGGAACGCGACGGCCGGCCCGAACACTTGATCGCAGCCTGCGAGGCGAGCCTGCGCCGGCTGCGGCTCGAATGCATCGACCTCTACCAACTGCACGCCGTGGATCCGAAGGTCCCGCTCGCAGAACAGGTGGGTGCGCTGCGCAAGCTCCGCGACGATGGCAAAATTCGCTACGTCGGCTTGTCCAACGTCAACCTCGAGCAGCTTCGACACGCCGAGCACGTCGTCGAGATCGCTTCAGTGCAAAACAACTACAACGTCGGCAACCGTTCGAGCGAGCCAGTACTCGAGCACTGCGAGGACAACGGCATCGCGTTCATCCCGTATTTTCCCCTCGATGCCGGCGACATCGGCGCGATCGACAGGCTGGAGCCGATCGCTACGGCGCACGACGCGACGATCTTTCAAGTAGCGCTGGCGTGGCTGCTGCGCCACTCGCCGGCGACGCTGCCGATCCCGGGCACCTCGTCGTTCGAGCACCTCGCCGAGAACGTCGCGGCCGCGAACCTGACGTTGACGGAACGCGAGTACGCCGCGCTCGGCGATAGTTCTATTTGCCGACTCGAAGGTTGACGATATAGGACCAGAGCCCGAAGGCCTTAAGAATCCACACGATCAACGCGATGACGACGACCGCATTCAAGAGGGACTTTATGGACGAGGTCATTGGGATGTAGCGGTTGATCACCCACATGATCACACCGACCACGATCAGGACGATTACAACTTCGATCAGCGGCATGCCTCATGATACCCAAAATTGGGACCTTCGGCCTGCGCTACTTCGGTGCGAGCGACACGGCGACGCCGTCCCCGCGGCCGATGCTGTTGAATACCTTCAGCGGCTGCCCGCCGGCGGGATAGGCCCAGATCATGACCGATCGACTCGCGAAGTTTGCGCCGACGATGTCGCCGCTTTCTATCCAAAGCGACTCGACGTCGGCACCACCATAGAGTTGGACGATGCCGACGTTCTTGGCCTTGGTCCCGCTGATCGCTAAACGAAAGATCGAATTGACGCCATCGCCGAGCGCCAGATCCTTGCCGTCCCATCTTACTTCGCCGCGGGCGCTCGAATCGGATATCGGCGGCATCTTGATTCTTATGAACGTCCTGCCGCCGGCGGGGAGCTCGATGAGTGCCGCGCGCGACGGATCCTGCTTCGTAACGCCATTAACAAAAAGATCGCCCTTATCGTCGTAATCGCAGGCCGTGCGCTCGAAGCCGCCCGGGAAGCGGTAGTACGTGGGCCTCCCTTTGGCCCCTCGGAAGATTGCCAGCTGCGTTGAGATCACCGCTAGGTTCCCGGTGGTCGGATCCACGGAGCATTGATTCGCATAGTCGTTCACGGTAAGCGTTCTGATCGGTTCTACGCCCCCGTGCGCGTATTCAAGTATCGCGGTGCTCGAAGGGTTGGACGACTCGTTCGTGACGTAGACGTGCCCTCTTCTGTCGGCGCACTCGCCTCGCGGAAAGGTTAGTACGGATTTGTCGACCCTTCGCTTAAAGCGGCCCTGCGGGTACGTGTAGATGAGGACGTTGGGATTGGAGTTTACGATGCTGGAGATGTAGAGCAAGTCTTGCTTGGATGTATCGTTATCCAACCCGAGCGCGCTGGATTCCGCGCCGGCAGAAACAACGGGAGGCGACCCCTGCGTGAACGATTGCCCGGCGCACGCGGTCAAAAGAACGATCAGCCCGGCCGTAACGGAGAGACGGCCAACCCCCGATAGCGTCATCAAAACGTACCTCCCACGAGAACCTTCGACGAGAAGCGCGCAGGTCCCACTTGGTCGACGCCCAGTAGAGATCTATTTGCGCGATGGAGTGCCCACTGCGAAGCGATTAGAAGACCACTAGACTGCCTTTCCCACGACGTGGTATGATGCCCACTAAATCACGCTCGCGCCATGCTTTGTCGCGGGTGCTGTCAGGAAAAGAGATTGCTATGAAGCTTTACGTTTTCGCAATTGCTGCAGCGTTTTCATCGTTGGCCGTCGCTTCATGCGGCGGTGGAACCACGACGACCGGCCCGGTAGCTGTGCCGGATGTACACGCGATCGGTCCTCTGACGAACAGTGTGGTGGTCACGGCCCTTCGCGCAAAGAAGCCGATTCCGCATTTAGAGATTCGGTTGACGCGCACAACGTGGCCGAGCGGCAAATTAATCGCAAAGGGTGCGACGGGCCCGCAAGGCCGGGTGAGATTGTCTGGCAATTGGACGGCGCACGAGATTATCTGTGCGGGAGGCAAGTATTATATCCGCTCGGGATACATCACGAGATATAAGTGCGAACAGCCCTTCCCAAAGGCCGTTACCTTAGACTTCTAGTGTCGCCCACAGGCCGATCTCTTTTACGTTGATCGCATCGTCCTCCAGATCGCGCGGCGGAGTAAGAAAACTTTAGACGAATGGGTCCGGTTATGGACCGAAGGTTCCTGATCGTCAGCGCGGTCTGGTTCGCGGCACTTGCGACGGTGGCCGCCTACCTGTTTTGGGCGGTCGATCACCAGGGGACTGCGTTTCCCTTGCGGCCCGGGTGACAGGGCGATAAATCAGCTACCGGAGGGGCACTGGACACAACGCGTTAAATCTTTAGACCGGTAAAGGGTGCAGTCTTCTGTCCCGCCAAAATGTCACTCAAGGAGAACAACGAAGTGGCCACACTTTCCCGTCCCGCTCGACACTTTTTTAGCGTTTTCGCTGCGCTCGCCGCCGCCGTTTTCGCCGGCTGTAGCGGCTCTTCGCAACTGACCCCGATGGGGACCCAGCAGGGCCCCGCCAGCGCTATGCATGCGCCGTTGGTCAACCCAGCGAGTTGCAAGCATTATGGCAAGGTACTCATTGACGTGGATCCCTGCTCTGTCACCTTCACCGCTTCGAAGCCGGGACCCGATAAGGTGACCGCAAGCGCTCCCAAACTCAAGAGCCACCCACTCGAGGAGTCCGACAACTGCGGCGGCGCCTCCGGCGTTGCAACCCTCGCGCGAGGGTCAGGAACGAAGTGGACCGTCACTGCCGGCCCGAAGACCGGCTCCTGCACGGCTATCTTCATTTACGTCAGCGACTCTCATGTGAACGGGACCGCAGACCTCTCCATCACCAACTCAATCTAATTCCTCGGGTTAAGGAATAGGCGGGACGCCAGGGCCGCTACCTTAAGGATACTCGACCGCCTTTACTTGCCCGAGATCGCGCTTCGCTTTGTCCGCGCTCGCCTCGTTGGCGGGCATGGTCTCCGAGAGAACGATGCCGCGCCGCCCGTCCGCCCATAGGATCGCGAACTCCTTACTCGCGGCGGTTCTGCTCCCGCTATCGAAATCGATCTCGACGAACGTCGCCGGCATTCCGTTCAGCAGCCTCATCCGCTTCTTGCTGCTGAAGAAGGGAGCATCGGCCCTGTCCCCTCCGAGCACCTGCTCTTCGAAGACCGGTTCCCATTCCGACGGCGGTCCGTTGTATGACTCCATCTCAAGATTGATCTGGTCCATGTTTGGATAAATTGCCCAGGCCGCGACCATCAGTAGATCCCCTGAGAGTTGTTCTGGCGTTGTCCGGCTGGGTGGCCATGCTCCTTCGGGGCGGGCCTCACCAGGAGCAGTGAACGTCATCGCCGCGTCGCTAAAGACGTGCAGATCGGGCGCCGCAGGTTCTGCAACATGTGCCGAGGCCATTCCAGCGACAGTGGAGAGTAACAACGATAAAATCAAAAGCGTTTTTATTCGTCTCCAAAGCCCGTGTGAGTGCCGGAGCTGACACCGCCTAACGGCATCCTACATTGCGATAGTCGTCGTCGAACTCCTAGCGGCGCACCTAATGCGGTATTCGGTTGCCCGTCCACCCCACGCCGCAAAACTGAGTCGGGCCGAGTCAGGGTGGTGCAGGTTTCGCGCTGTGGACCCAAAGAACTGGTAGCTCACCCGCGATTTTATCAGAGGGAGAAATCTGCCATGAGGAATCTCCCGGCAACGCTCGGTGGCCTCGCGATCGTACTGGTCGGCTGTACCGGTAACGCAAGTGCCGCGCCGATCGCGCATGGCGCGCCGTTCCTGCTCATGGTCCCTTATTTCACGGTAGTCGGCGACATCCGCAGCTCAAATAGCGTCTCCGTCTATAAAGTCGACGCGGCAACTGGTGCCCTTGCACTAGCGCCTGGTTCACCGTTCTCGGCCGGAAAAGACCCAACTGCTAACGCGCTCGCTCTCGGGGGACGCTTTGCATACGTGGTCAACAAAGGCTCTAACAACGTTTCGGCCTACAAAATTAATTCGACGACGGGTGCGTTGACACCGCTGGCCGATTCGCCCTTTGCAGTGGACTACAGTTCTTCCGGTCCCAATGGGATTGTCGTCGACCCTACAGGCAAATACGCGTATGTAACCTCCGACGCGGGCGTTACCGCGCTCTCGATCAACCCCGCCACTGGAGCACTGTCACGTCTGTCGGCGTCGCCCTTTGCCGCCGGCCGCGCGCACTTCGGGACCTCTGCCGTCGCAGTCGAACCCTTAGGCCGTTTTGCCTACGTCCTCAATTACTTCGATAACACCATCTCGGTTTATTCGATCGGCGATTCCGGGGCGCTCAAACTCATGGGCTCACCGCTGGATGCAGGTCAGAATAGCAACGATCCGGGTGCGTTCGCGAGTGCGACCGTCGAGCCCAACGGAAAGTTCCTATACGTGACCGGCTCCTGCTGCCTCTACGTCTACGCGATCGACGCCAGAACCGGAGCGCTGGCGATTCGCGCTCACTTGAGGTTAACCAACCCCGGCGAAATAGGTCCAACCGGATTTGCCATTGATGCTACGAGCGCGTTTGCGTACGCGCTCGTCGGCAGTAACGTCTACGCTTACAAGATTGACACGACCGGGACCTTGAAAGCGGTAGGAGGCGGAAAGTTCGCCGCCCACGCCGGCACCGACCCTTACGCCGTCACGATCGCTCCGACGGGCAAGTACGCGTACGTGTTCGATCGCGGCAGCCGCGTCGCCGCGCCCACGATCTTCGCATACCGGATCGACGCCTCGACCGGAGACCTTACGGCTTTGGCGGGTTCGCCGTTTGCGGTTGCCGACAATGAGACCGACCCAATCGCTCGCTGGTTCAACGCCGGCCGATGCGCAGCGTTTAATGAAATGCTGTGGACCGACGCGCATCCGCCCCCGCTGGTCAAGCCTGGTTCGGACGGTGTGATTCAAGATCATGTCACCGCAACGACTCGCGGGTACTTCTACGATCCAAGAAGCCGCGCCGCGCTGCACTACCCCGAAACGGACTCTGGAGGGACATTTACGCTGCGACTGAGCGGGCCGCCGCCGCCGGGTGTTCCGCGGCACGATCTGAGCAAGCTGGAGACCGCGTCAGGAATCAAACTCGGCAGCAGTGCAGATACCGTCGTACGTTTGCTCGGCGCGCCGAAAATCGTCAATGGATGCGGTCTTCAGCGCTACGTTTACTTGAGAAGTCGGGACGGCGAGCCGACTTCGCTGGAGTTCACGATCCGCGACGGGCGGGTCATCGAAATCTTCGAGGACTTCGGAGGCTAGGAGGCAGCTATGCGAACAGCGCTTTTATCACTTTCACTAACGGCTGGCTTGAGCGTGCCGTTGCTGGTGCGAACGCAAGCCGCACCCTACTCAGGATCGTGCGTGAACACGACCGTACGGTTGGTAGCGCCCCGCTTAGATGGGCTCGACCCAGCGAAAGAGCATTTTACACGTCAAGACTTCATTCAGAGCGGCGTGGCTGTCACGTTCAATACAAAACTGGGCCTCAAGAACGGCGTTCAATGGGCAGAAGTCGTGCATTACCAGGGAGAACCGCGCAACAGCATCATGATGGCCGAGCGCGCTGGCGATCGCGTTCGGGTCTGCTTTCTCGGCGGACCTGAGGCGGATGAGGCCTGCGACCCCAAGACCGACCTTCGGGGATGGAAGTTCAGCGTTTACGACTACCGTCAGCATGCGTCCTACTCGGGCATCAACAGCGAGCACGACTGCGGAGGGGCGTGATACGCCCCTAGGAGTGCAGCGTTCATTAGAACTGCGAAGCTGCAGCGAGGCGATCGCAGGTAGCACTTCGGAACGTCATAAAGATCTTCTCAGACCTGAAGGCGTTCATGCAAAGGCGAATCGACGAAATGCGCGCGCGCCCAAGCCGGTAAGAACGGGTCGGCGTAGCGATGAGCGACGTAGCACGCACACTGTACGCGCTCACCTTCCTTAAACACGGACCCCTAAACGCCGACCCTTTCATTAAGGTCCACCCCGTACGCTGAGGATATCCAGCGCCTGCTTGTTGTGGTAGAATGCAAGGCGTCCAAGCGCTCGACTTTTCCCAGGCGCTTTGGGAGACGCCAAAGCCATCGGCTTTGCGCCTTTGCGAAAGCACCAGAAAGGCACTCTCATGAAATTTATGGTCAGTTTAGGGCGGCACGCGCTGGGCCTGGCTGCTGCCGCGCTTATCGCGGCGTGCGCGTCGCAGACGCAGCTGGGTGCGATTCCGCAGAGCCCGGCATCTTCGACCGCCTCGCGGACGATACCGAACCATGCTCGAAGCGTCGTTCCGGCTACGTCGTTCAAGTTCCAGACGATCAATAATGACACCGATCCAACATTCAATCAGTTGCTGGGTATTAACGATCACCGTACGATTGCGGGTTATTACGGAAGCGGTGCTCCTGGTCACCCAAATAAGGGATATGTCGTAGTACCCCCCTACCAACAGACGAATTTCACTAGCGAGAACTACCCCGGTTCGGTGCAGACGCAGGTCACGTGCATCGATAATCTCGGAAACACCGGCGGCTTCTGGATCGATAACGCTGACGTGAACCGGGGCTTCATCGACTGGGACGGAGTCTTCACCAGTTACAGCTTTCCCACGTTCATCGCAACCACGGTAACCCAGATTCTTGGTTTGAATGACTCCGGGGTCGCCGTCGGATTCTACACCGACCTAAGAGGCGTCAATCACGGCTTCGCGTTCAACCGGACGACGCGCTCTTTCCAACAAGTGACGCCGCCGGGCGGGACAAACGTGACAGCTTCGGCGATCAACAATAACGGCGACATCGTCGGCTTCTACACGTCCAGCTCGGGAGTCGTCGGTTTCCTTGAGAAGGGCGGGGTGTTTACGACCTTCAGTTATCCCGAATCCCCGACCACCAACCCGTTCGGTGTCAATGACGACGACGACATCGTTGGCAGTTATGTGGGGGGATCGAACACGACTCATGGATTCCTACTCACGAATCTTACTACAACACCGAAGTTCACATCGATCGACGATCCCAACGGCATTGGAACGACAGTCATCAACGGCGTCAACAACCGTCTCAGAATGGTCGGATTCTATGTCGATTCGACGGGCAACACCGACGGAATGCTCATTACGCCCTCTAAATAGCGGTCTTGGCCAGAGAGAGGACCGGTCATCAAGTCGGTCCTCTCTCGCTGTAATCGGTCTCTTACCTGCCCACACTCCTAAAGCGAAACGCGACCGACCGCAGCGTGGCCGAGAGTGGCAGTTGAGCCGACAAGGGAGATCGCGTAAGTTGTTACGCGGGTTCTTTCTCTTTCTCAAACTTGCGGAGGATTTGACGCGCTCATTCAGAGATTCTTCATGAGTCCAATCCAGATTGACTGTAACTCGCTCGAATTGGGTGGCAACGCCGCCGGAGGTGCATATGCCAGGTAGCAATCGTATTTCGTTGGGGGCGATTCATGCTGTGGGCGCGATGGCGTTCGCACTCGCCGGATGCTCCTCGCCTGCGGGAGCGCCATCGACCGCCCCGTCCAATGTCACATACATCGGTAAGACACTCTGGGTGAACGGAAGGCCGGTCACGGCAGCGCGCCTGAGCCCGACGCCCCGTTACGCGACGATTGTTCCTGACCGGCATAGAAGGTTGAAGCACTTTGAGTACATTATCAACTTCTACGGCTCCTATGCCAGCATTTTCAACTATCCAAAAGGCATCGCGATGATTGGTCAGATTAATGGTGCAGGCGGACAAGGGTGCACCAACGTTTTGTACGGCTATGGGCACAAGATTTTCTGGAACCCAGGGCGTACGAACGACCTGATTGACGAATACCAAGTTCCAAACAAGTTGCTCAAGACGCTGTTTCTCAACTACACGTACACATCCAGCTGCGCCATGAATACTCGCGGCGATCTTGCGGTCGGAATCCTATTGGGTAATTCCTCCGGTCCCGGCGGTCAGGTCGTGATCTTCAAGAACGCGACCGGCTCGGGTACGGTATACAATACGCCGTTGGCCAAAGAGTACTTCGACGGCTACGATCCCAACGGCAATCTCTTTGCGGACGGCTTTACCAATGCCAGTGCCTTCGCGCTGGTCGAGCTGCCAAAGGGCAGCACGAAATTCGAAACCATCACGACGAGCAACGGCGTGGAGTTCCCCGGATCGGTACAGTGGGACGGCACGTACCTCACCGTCTTCGATCAGATAGCGAACAAGATGTATCAGTACACCGTCAGCGGAACGAAAGCGACGTTGAAGGGTACCATACAATTCGTGGGTTCCGCCGACTGCGCGCAGACCTGGATCGTTAAGGGCCTTGTCTATTGCGGGGATGCGGGTAACGGCGACGGCGAGGTTTTCAAATACCCGGCCGGCGGATCACCGATTGCGACGTTTACGGGCAACTTCGACGAGCCACTCGGGGTGGTAGCAGCAGAGAATAAATAAAGAGCATCGGCTTATCAAACTTGCCGGTGCTCTCGTGGCGCTCGAAATATGCTGGCATGCGGCGGTGGATTTAGCCGAATCGCTCAGAGCCACGGCGGCGCTGCCGGCTGGTCCAACCGATTTTCTTCAATCGTTCTACGTTCAGCTTCCGAACCCGCATGTTAGCGGGTCGGACCCTGCGAAACGGCGGACGCCATGCCGCCGAGCACCGCCTTGGCGGCTTGCCCGGTTAACACAAAGTCTCCGTCTTGGTCTGCTCCCGGTAGAACACCGGTCGGATATTGTGCATCGGCATTCTCGATGTAGAAAATTATTATTTCGCTTGCACCGTTTCTATCCGAGACACGCGCTAAACGCGCTGTCCTAAAAAAACGCGGCACTACGTAACCGCTCCTCGTCAGCGCGGCTCTAGTAACACCGGATTCGCGAGTCGGAAACGCTTTCGATTCGGCGTCGTCGTCGTATACGTATGTTCCTAGGCGATATACGTCGCCGCCGAATTTGAACGGAGGCTTAGATGGATAAACGAACTTGAAAGTCTCGCCGAGCCTCACATGCTCAAACTGGATAATAACTAGGTGTTGGATATGATTCGAGGCATCGGCCTGCACGAAAACTCGACGGTCTACGTCCGTTGATTCCAGCGAAAGTCTAAGCGGCGGCTGCGGAATGTATCCATCAGCGACCTGTAGGGCAATGGCGGGATTCGCCGCTGATGTAACGAGTAGGCCCGACTGTGTGACAACCCCGACGTTACTTGCCAGGAGAAAGCTTGTAGTAAACGTTAGCCAACCTGCGTTTAGCATATATACAATTCACCAATTGGGTTATTGGCTCAGCACGACCTTTTCCGCGATTAGGAGTAGCACCTTCCATTTGAAAAGACCATAGCAGCGGCGTGTTGCTTCCTCGAAGGCCACCGGTGCCCTGGCGCGCCTACGTCGCGCTTAGCCCATAACGCGGCGGCGATCCGAAGTCTTACCTTGCTCCTAAAGCACGGCTTCGACGCCCTCAACTACTGGCCGTTCGCCTTGCTCCAAGAGTCATCAGCAAACGTATATGCGCCAATCTTATCGGCGCGTTGCTACCTGCGTTGCTACCCGCGCGGAAATGGCGTCTTCCGCGAGAAACGAAAAAGCCCGCGAAATCCTTATTCGGCGGGCTTTTTTAAACTTGGGCGGTACATGGATTGAACATGTGACCTCTTCCGTGTCAAGGAAGCCACGAGGAGAGGCCATTTTGTGCTCAAATCGCGAGAAAGCCTTTAAAGTAAGGCTTTTTTGCGTTGCTCATATCCGCCATAGCCGCCATATCGGTACCGGGTTTCGGTACAGTGCCCGACCAGATGCCCAACCAGCTAGGGCTCGGCGTTGAACAAGAAGGCCGGCATAGCGTAAACCTCCGAGGCCCAAAGCTCGGGGCTTCGGGCTTACTTTATAGCGCCTAGCCGCTGGTCGACAATCCGCCGCGCCCCATTTCCGCGCGGCTCCGGGCACCTGGCCAGGCATGGAGCACGCCTGCGGCTTCGACCGGAGCCAGGTGTACAGCGATGAGGGCCCGCCGATCGGCGAGGTGGCGATGGAGCCACGGGCCGAGACGACATCGAGGCCTGGGTGCTAAGATGGAACCGAGTGCGACGGCAGTGCATAGCGGACCGTAGACGCGTTATGTTGTCGGTGCGTTATGTTGGAGGAGGTCAGAGCAAATGAGGATTTCAGATCCGGGCCGCTACGCTTTAGGCGTTTGCGCGGCTGCAATGCTCGCGATCGCACAGCGCTAAGCGCTGAGCAATCTCGCAGTCAGCCTCGCATTTGGTGTCGCAACTGCCTCGCACTAAGCGCTAACAGGTCTCGCAGCGTCGCATCCCAACCGCCGAGCGTGGAGGGTCCGTTTTGGTTTGCTCTGTTCAACCCCGCCCAGGCTTGCGCGATGGGAAGCTTTGTTATGTTGGCGCCGCGCGCGCTTAAGTAGGTACTGAACGCTCCGTGTCTCGCAGCTGAAACCACCAGAGGAGTCCAGAAAAAAGTACGTTAAGGCATAGGCCCACAATGCCAACTTCTGCGTCAAAAATCTGAGAGTGTGCGATCCCAAGCGCCCCTGCAAACCATCCAGACCCGAACAATACGTACGTGCCAGCATTCCACACTGCGTGGCTAACACTGGTGACGACTATGGAGCCCGATAGAGACCGCATTTGACCCCAAATAAACCCGATCACCGCAAGGTTGACAATGTAGAGAACTACCTGCGAAGGGGGCAAGATAAACCCCTTGGCAAGCGTCACTAGTGAAATGTGCCAAAGCCCAAACGAGATGCTCGTAAAGGCCAGGATGCTCAATCGGTGGAAACCAATTTTGTCGAGCGATGCCCAGAGCCAACCTCGGAAAAAACCTTCCTCCGTAATCAGCCCCACGAGAATGCCCTGGACAAGGATCAGTCCAAAGTTGATTGCCGCTTTGTGCCAGTGCGTATGTTCAAAAGTGACGGCGCCCGATGCAAACGCAATGAGCGCACATGCCCCGACGACCGCAACTGGATAGACTATTGCTAGCGTATAGTCACGGCCTTTGCCCCAAACCAAGCCTAGGCTGATTCGTGAATTTCGCCAAATGAAGCAGCACAAGATCAGCAACGGGAAGAGTGCCAGCGCACCAAAAAGTGTAAGGCCGGTTACGTACAATGCTGACGTCACGGCTATGGCCGCCGACGTAGCCAAGATGGGGACCAGCGCAATCTTGGTCACCGCCGACTCCTCCCACATATTGGTCGCCGGGTCAGCGCGCGAATGTTCAGAGCATTTCTGTAAATAGCATTTGACTACCCTCAAACCCGAGAATCGAATAGACCAGCGCTTGAGACTTCATGTCAGCCATACGCCGGGTCGCGGCCCATGTTTCACGTCAGACATTATCTAAAATTATATCAAATCGGCCAACGCTTCGACCATGCTCTGCACGCCAGCATCGCTCGCGCAGGACGTTGGCCTGGCGTTAGGCGCGCAGGCCGGGCTCTTAAATCTATAGTCGACAGCCGAAGCGGGCACCTGGTATACTGCTAAAGATTTAGTTGAACGTCCGGAGGTCGCAGTGAAGGACCGCTATGTAGTCGTCTCGGCGCTTATGGTTATGCTGTCTGTTTGTCCTGAGCGGTGCCGCGCTTCGGGTGAAACGGTGTTTACCGTCGCGCCACAGACGGCATTGATCGATGCTCCCGTTCGGATACGCGCGAAAACGCAATCTGCGCATGCAGTCGTTACGATTGAAGCGCGAGCTGAGATTGATGGAACGCCGTACCGCAGCTGGGCCTCGTATCGGACGGACGCGACGGGAGCGGTAAACCTCGACGCGGCAGCCCCGCTGCAAGGAACTTATGCCGGGGTGGACGGCATGGGCCTATTTTGGTCGATGCAGCCGATCGCGAGCCATGGATACGTTCCGGCGTCGCTCGTTCCCGTCCGGATTCGCTTGACGCTCTACACGACCGCCGGCTCGAACAGCGTCACGTTAACGCGCGAGCGTATCGCAGCGGACGTCACGCGCGTTGCGCTTCGCGGTGAGCCAATTGTCGGGACGTTGTTCTTATCGCGGAAATCTAGCGCCCGAGGAATCGTCGTGGTACTCGGCGGCTCGGAAGGCGGAATGGACCAGAATCGCGCCGCGATTATCGCTTCGCATGGTTTTGATACGTTGGCACTTGCGTATTTCGGTGTAAGCGGCTTGCCGGCCGAATTGGCGAACATTCCAGTTGAATACGTCGAGCGTGCAATTAAATGGGTTCACGAGAGACGCGAAACCAGCAATCTGCCGATCATCCTGGAAGGCGACTCAAAAGGCGCCGAACTGGCACTCCTGATCGCCGCTCGTAACGCATCGATCAAATGCGTCGTCGCGTTCGCACCGTCCAGCAGCGTGTTCGAGGGATTTTCGACGAAGCAAGGCGTGCGTCGCTCTTCGTGGAGCAGTTCCGGCGTCCCAGTCCCGTTTGCCGACAATCCAGTCCCGCCCCAAGTGAAAGCGCAAATTCGAGCGGAGCGTGCGGCAAAGCGGCCCGTTTCGTTTCGGGAACAGTACGTGGCGCTCGCGACGCCACCGAGTTCGGACAGCACCATCGCGGTTGAAAAGATCGCTGGGCCGCTCTTATTAGTTGCGGGAGCAGATGATCAGCTCTGGCCCTCGGCGGCTTTCGCGGGCCGCATCATTGCAGCGCGCAAAGCGAATCATGTGAACTTTTCGGATCAGCTGCTCATATTCCCCAACGCCGGACACGCGCTTGACGTGCCGTACATGCCGACAAATGGCCTCGCCGTTGTCGACGAAGGCAGTTTTCTTCTCGCCCTGGGAGGCACGGCCGAGGGCTATGCGCATGCGGATGCGATGATGTGGCCAAAGGTCATCGCTTTCTTAGACCGGCTGTGTCAATAACGTTGCGCGCAACCGAATTCCAAATCTAAGGTTCGCCGCCTGTTTGCGTGCGAAACTGTTCGTGCGATAATCTACGCATGAAAACAGAGCCTAGCAGGCCGTGGCGGGTCGGGCCTGCCATTCGCGATCTTCTCGAAATCGTTCTCGTCCTGGCCTTCATCGTAATCGTTCCGCCATTGGCGGAGAGGCTGATGATCCAACATGGCTTTGATGTGGGCGGTACCAATCGCATCGTCGCATCGAGCGTACTTTTCATCCTGTGGGCGCTCTTTGCAACCTTCCTGTTGAAGCTGAATGGTGAAGCGCTTTCGGCCGTCGGTCTCGGTAAACCGCGTACTTCGTTCGAACGCTCCTACTGGGTCTGCTTACGGCAGCAATTGTTTTCGGCGCGGTTGTGACACTGGAACATTTCGGCTATGGAACGAATCGGCTGGGAGATATCGGAACGGAAATAAGGGGAAACCCACGGCTCTTGGCGCAGCGTATCGCGATCAGTCTGTTGATTGTTGGCTTCGTCGAGGAATTTATTTTTCGCGGATTCATTCTAACCCGCCTCGCAAATAGTTTTGGGCGATCAACCCCCGCGTGGCTTGCCGCCATCGTAGTTCAGGCGGCGCTGTTCGGTCTTTCGCATGGATATCAACAACTCTATGGGGTGATGCTGACCGGCGCGATCGGCCTGTTCTTCGGCTTCATCTTTGTGTTTGGCGGTCGGAACCTATGGGTTGTCATAATCGGTCACGGCGTCTATGACGCGGCACATGCGCTGTATTTATCCAGCTTTAAATGACTAAATCTCAGCCGCTGCGTTCTCGTGATAAGGGGGTGTTTGACGCCGGTGGCGTTGGCAGCGGCGCGGGGAGCCTTCCGCGCTCGGCCTTCACCTGGCACCGTGCACGCAGGGGCATTCAAGGTTGCACGCCGGGTGTGGAACGTTCGGTGTAAACGAATTTAACTCTTTTAGAGACAACGCTTCGAATTTTTGGTTGTCTTTATCGAAGTGACTTGTTCGCTCGGCCATCGCAGCTTTTGGACGCGATGGTTCCGGCTTAGATGTTGGTGGTTTCCGCGTGTTTTTTTCTGCGATTGTTTCATTCGAAATCTCCCTGCCCAACCATTTGCCCAACCAATAAAACGTGGCTCCAGGAGGAGGAGCCGTTTTACCTCGGCAGGATAAGGGTTTCCTATGGTGGGCGGTACATGGATTGAACATGTGACCTCTTCCGTGTCAAGGAAGCGCTCTCCCACTGAGCTAACCGCCCTCGATTTCTTAGCGCGGGAACGGCCGAGACTTCGAATTCGGGCGCGCCGGCCCTGCTCGGATCGAAATTTACCGATTTGACAAGGGATTACGTGCATGATAAAGTTTCGCGTATTACTCATTCCGGTTGTAGGAGGCACGATGAATAATATGCTTCAGATGTGCTCCCCCGCGACGCAAGCCGTCGGCGGGTCGACGTGCCTTGGACCTTCGGAGGATCGGCCGGCGTAGGCGTCTGTCGGCATCTCGACCTCACGAAGGCCTCCGCGATCGACCGGGGGCCTTTTCATTTCATTACTTCACGCTTAACTACGAGGCGAATCATGGACTCTTGGCTTCACGCCGAAATTCGAAAACGCCGTGAGGACGCCTTGGAAAACGCCCGTCGCGGCAGGCTTGCGAGCCTGGCCGCGCGCGGACGAAGTACGAGGGTTCGCGCGCGCATCGCCGCCGGCGCACAGGCGATGAGCGACGCACTGGCCGCGCTCGCGCGCAGCCTACGCGACGGCGAGACCGTATGACCCATCACGGAAGGGCGTCGCCGCCGCCGGTGTCGGCGCCCTTCCACTCCGCTTGAAATCGCGCGCGAGTCGCGGCAGCTTGCGCGGCCCGTCCCTGCGCAGCTAAAGCCGCCGCTAAGCCGTACAGCGCGCGCGGATCGTTCGGATACGCCGCGAGCGCGCTGGTAAACGCGGAAGCCGCTCCGGCGAAATCGCCCTGTCGCAACGCGAGGGCTCCTAGAATCTCGTCCGCCGGAAACAAGGGGATCAGCTCGCCGGTGAAATCGGCCCGCTGGTTATCGCGGGCTCGCTCGATCCAGCGTGCGGCGTCGCCGGGGTTGTTGTTGGAGGCGGCAGCTTCGGCCAGGAAAAGCTGCGGCAAATAGGCTTGCGAGGTGTTTCCGGCGGCAACCTGTTTCGCGATCGCGCCTGCCTCCGCGCTGTGCCCTAGGCGCAGCTCGGCCCAGCCGCGCACACTCGGGTAGCCGAAGGCGCCGGAATTCGCGGCATAGGCCGCATCGTAACGCCCAAACCGCAGCGCCGTCACCGCATCGAAGTCTTGGTCGAAGACGCCGGCCATCAGTTGCGCCCAGAGGCGCGCGGCGGCGTAGTTTCCCAACATCATCGCGGCGGAGTAGCCGACGGCCACGTCGTGCTTGGCGTAGCGGCGCGCGTGCTCGCCGTCCAGCCCACCGGGCAGCTCGCCGAGCAGCGCGAACGCGCGATCGCTCGATGCGAGCGCCGCCCTATAGTCTCCCGTCTCGATCCAGTAGTGCGCCGGCATGTGCGCCAGGTGCTCCGCCTCGGGCGGGAACGTCGCGGCGTCGAGACGTTGCGCGCAGGCGCGGGCGGGAATGCGGTCCGGCGCGAGGTCGTAGAGATGGACGCAGAGATGGTTGGCCATCGCGCTCCTCGGATCGGCGCGCAAGACGCTCGCGACGAGCTCGAGCGCTTCGCGCGAGGCCTCCGCGGCGAGCGCGCCGTCGCGCCATGCGAGTCCGCCTTCTTCGAGGAGCGCCTCGGCCGCGATAAGCCGGGCGTTCTCGTCTCCCGAGTCGCGCGCGAGCTGCAGCATCGCTTGGCCGTACGCACCCTCGTGGGTCTGCCAGTCGGCGAAGCTCCCGCGATAGCGCTGCGCCATGATCGCGATGAACTCACGTTCGCGGGGCGCTGCGTCCGCAGCGAGCGAGGTCGCTTGCCGGATCGCCCGCGCGCCGCGCTCGAAGCGTTGCGGGGTCATCGGCGCGTTGAGATCCGGGCCGCTCGCGAGTGCGACGCCCCAGAAGGCCATCGCCAGGCGCGGATCGAGCGCCGCGGCTCGTTCGAACGAGCGCGCGGCGTCATCGCCGTTATAGGCATAGTAGAGGAAGAGGCCGCGATCGACTGCGGCCTGCGCCTGCGGATTACCGGTCGAGACGGGGAGGTGAACCGAGGTGGCAACCGGCACGATGGCCGCGAGAACGACAGCGACGAGGCTCACGCAACGTTCTTCCACGAGCGTCGCCGCGCTTCGTGCTGGACAGCGCGCGCGACGGTAGGGTAAGATTCGGTTTTGTCCAAGGAGCCGTCACCGGTACGGGCGCGTAGCTCAGCGGGAGAGCATCCGCTTCACACGCGGGGGGTCGCTGGTTCGAACCCAGCCGTGCCCACCACGCCGAACCGGTTACCCGGTCTTGGCGCTGTAGCTCAGTTGGTTAGAGCGTCGCCCTGTCACGGCGAAGGTCGTGGGTTCGAGCCCCATCAGCGTCGCCATCGTCACGAGCGCATCGCATCGCACACCACGACGCGATGCGCTCGCAAATCGCGTGCCAAGGTAGCTCAGTTGGTAGAGCACGCGCCTGAAAAGCGCGGTGTCGCGCGTTCGATTCGCGCCCTTGGCACCATTCTTATTTTAGCGCAGAGTGCGGTCGAAGAATTCGGTCGTTCTGCGCCAGGCGGTCTCGGCGTGTTCGCGATTGTAGTGGCCAAGGCCGCCCGCGCCGAGCTCGCCGGTGTTGTAGAAGCCGTGCTCGGCGTCGTAGCGATGAAACTCGTATGGGGCGCCGGCGGCTTTGAGCTTGGCCTCGAGCGCGTCGACGCCCTCGATCGAGAAGAACTCGTCGCGCAGCGCAAAGTGCCCCTGAATCGGCACGCGGATGTTGTTCGGATCGCCCGCTCCCGACGGCGGGTTTCCGTACCAGATGCTGGCCGAATCGAACTTCACGCCGTGCATGAGGCACAGCATCGCCAACGCGCCGCCCATGCAGAAGCCGATCACGGCGACGCGCGGCGCGCCATGGTCGCGCAAAAACTGCGCTGCGCCGGCGCCGTCTTGCGTCGCGGCGTCGCCGAAGTCCAGGCCCTGCATGAGATGGTTGGCCTCGTCGCCGGTTGCGGCGCTGCGTCCGCGAAACAGGTCGGGCACGAGGACGTTGAAGCCGTGCGCGGCGAGCCGATCGGCGGTCGCCTTGATGCGGTCGTCGACTCCCCACCACTCCTCGAACATCACGATTCCTGGAGCGTGTTCGGGATGCGGTGCTTGCGCGAGATAACCGGGAGCGGTCTTGCCGTCCGGGCGGTTAAACTCGACGGCCGCTCCCATCAACGGCGTGCCGCCGGCGCGCTTTCTTCGGCGTCCTGGCGTTCGAGGTTCTCCATTCGCTCGGCTAACAGCCACGCGTTTGCGGCTTGGATCTGCTCAGGGCGCACACGCGCGATGAACCAGTCGTAGAGCGACTCGTCGGTAGGATTCCTACGCAGGGCTTCGTCGAATTCGGACGGGGCGATTCCCCAGCGTTCCAGCATGCCCTGGTCCATCGGACACGGATAGATGTAGTCGTGGATCGTCCCCGCCGCCGACGCACGGCCCTTGTCGGAGACGCGAAGCAGCCAGAGCGCTTCGCCGATGCTCTCGCGTCCACGGCGCGGAAAGGTCTTTCCATCACGAAAATCGGTAGGCATGCGACCCACAATGCGCGTCGGCTGCGGCGGGTTGCGCCGCGCGGCCAAGCGAACGGTGCGTAGTAATGCAAGACGCAAAGGCGGCGGCGCGCCACGAGCCGCGATGGCACGCCTCGCTGGCCGTCGTGGCGGCGATGCTCTTGTATATCACGCTTCCGCCGCGGCTAACGATCGGCCCGGTATGGGCCGCGCCTGCGATCGTGCTGCTGCTTCTCGTCCCGTTGTCGATTCTGGTGCCTCGGCGCCACCGCGAGACGCGGCGGACGCGCTTCTTGAGCATCATGCTCATCGCGATCGTGAATTTCTTCAACCTTGTCTCGGTGCTCTTGCTCGTCGGCGGCCTGTTCCGTCCGGAGAAGGCGGTCCTGCATTCGGCCGCCATGTTACTGCGCACCGGCGGGCAGATCTGGGCGACCAACATCCTGGTGTTTGCGCTCTGGTTCTGGGAGCTCGACGGCGACGGGCCGGATGCTCGCGCCCACGCCGCTTCCGCTACCGAGATCGAGGGCGCGGACTTCCTCTTTCCTCAGATGACGATCGCCCTAGCCGGCGGCGACGGCACGCACTGCATCGACCGGAACTGGAAGCCTCAGTTCATCGACTACCTCTACCTGGCGTTCACCAACTCGACCGCCTTCAGCCCGACGGACACGATGCCGCTCAGCCGCTGGGCCAAGATCCTCATGACGGTGGAGGCGGTGATCTCCCTGATCACGATCGCGATCGTCGTGGCGCGCTCCATCAATGCTCTATCCTAGGCACCCGATTTGCCGGGGGAGCCCAACTCGAAGCCGCGGTTCGGGGTTGTAGGACGGAGTATGAAGCGGCTAGAACCGGAAGGGTCGCCGTGCGCGGGTATGATGTAATGGCAGCCTGCGACCTTCCCAAGGTTGATGCGTGGGTTCGATTCCCACTACCCGCTTGGGGACCCACGCGGCTTTGCCGCGTGGGGGCACGTAGGCGCTTGCGCCGCAGTGCCTGTAAAACCTCGGGGTCCCCGAATGCGCGAAGCGCATTGGGGTAGGGCGACGTAGCCAAGTGGTAAGGCAGGGCTCTGCAAAAGCCCCATTCGGCAGTTCGAATCTGCCCGTCGCCTCCAGATTCTCCAGGTGATGCGGGTCGCGGTCGTCGGCGCGGGTGCCATCGGCGGGTTCGTCGCCGCTGCACTGGCGAGAGCCGGGGCGCCTGTAGCGATCGTGGCGCGGGGCGCGCACCTCGCGGCGATCCGCCGCGGCGGGCTGCGTGTCGAAAGCGATCTCGGCGCCTTCACCGTCACGGTGCAAGCCGGCGACGATCTGCGCGAGCTCGGTGTCTTCGACGCGCTCTTGCTGACGTTCAAGGCGCACCAGTGGCCTGAATTCCTGCCGCAGCTACGGCCGTTTGCGGAGACGCCGGCGACGATCGTGACGCTGCAGAACGGCGTGCCGTTTTGGTACGTGCGCAAGCCGCCGCTGCGCAGCGTCGATCCTGCCGGCCTCATCGGCGGCCTCTTCGCCGACGATCGCGTGGTCGGCGGCGTGGTGCACGTATCGGGCGAGCTGCCGGCGCCGGGCTTCGTTCGTCAGAGCGGTGGCCTGCGCTACGTGCTGGGCCGAATAAGCGGCGGCGATGACGCGCGCGCCGAGTCGATCGTCCGCCTCTTGCGAAACGCCGGCCTCACACCCGAGCTCGATCCGGATGTTCGCGCGACGGTCTGGCTCAAGCTCGTGAATAACGCGGGCCTCAACTCGGTGAGCGTTCTGCGCCGCGCGCGCATCAAGCCGATGCTCGCCGACCCCGAGGCGCGCGCGCACGTGCGCCGGCTGATGATCGAGTCGCTGCACGTCGGGCAGGCGATGAAGGTCGTGCAAGACGTCGACGTGGACGCGCGCATCGAGTACGCCGCTCGGTTGGACGACGTGAAGACATCGATGCTGCAGGATTACGAGCGTGGGCGCCGGTTCGAGCTCGAACCAATCGTCGGTGCAATCATCGAGCTCGCGGAACGCCACGACGTTGCTGTTCCCAACCTGCGCGAGGCGTACGCGGCGCTGCGGCAGGCGGAAACGGCTGCTTCGCTGGGGTGATCGCGCAACCGCCTGCCGGCGTAGATGTCGGCGAGCTGGCCGGAGTAGGGGCCAAGACGGCACCGCTCTTTCGCGAGCTCGGCATCGACACGGCTCGCGCGCTGCTCGAGTATCTCCCGTTCCGTTACGACGACCTGCGCTTCCCGACGTCCGCAGCGCGGCTCGGAGAGGCGGGCGGCGAGGAGAACGCGGTAGGGACGGTCGTCGCCGTCAAGGAACGGCGCGTCCGCGGGCTCGAGATCGTCGAGCTGGAGCTGGCGGACGACGCCGGCGACCGCTTCGTCGCGAAGTGGATCGGCCGCAATCGCTACGTGTACGGACGCTTCCAGGAGGGGATGCGCCTCTTCGTGCGCGGCCGCATCGAGCGCAATTTCTCGGGCCCGATCGTCGCCGTGTCGCACTATGGCGTGCTTGCCGAAGGCCAGGAGTATAGCGGTGAACTGGTCCCCGTCTATCGTGCGAGCAAAGACTTGGCCAGCCGCAAGATCGCCGCCGTGGTGAAGAAGAACCTGCAGCGTTTGCTCGAGTCGTCACCGGGGGATCCGCTGCCGGCGTCGCTTGCGGCCGCGCGGCGGTACCCGCCGTTGCGCGAGGCGTATCGTGCGGTGCACGCGCCGCACACGCCCGAAGAGGCACTCCGCGCCCGCGAGCGCTTCGTGTTCGCGGAGTTCCTGATGCTGGCTACCGCGGCGCAGCTGCGCCGCAGCGAGCGCGAGCGCGACCACGATGCCCGTGCCCTGCGCGTGCCGTCCGACCTGCTGCAGCGCCTGCAGGGCACGCTGCCGTTCGCGCTGACCGAGGCACAGCGCAAGGTGATCCTAGAGATTTGGGCCGACATGCGGCGCGACGTACCGATGAATCGCCTTTTGCAGGGCGACGTCGGCAGCGGCAAGACGCTGGTCGCGGCGGCCGCGGTGCTGCTGGCCGCGGAGAACGGAATGCAGTCCGCGCTGATGGCGCCCACCGAACTCTTGGCGTGGCAGCACGCCGGCAAGCTTGCGCCGCTGCTGCTGCCATTTGGCCTGGGCGTCGAGGCGCTCTTCGGCAGCCAGAGCGCGCGGTCGCGCACCGCGGCGCTCGAGAAGCTCGCGACCGGCGAGGCCGCGCTCGCCGTCGGCACCCACGCGCTGCTCGAGGAGCGCGTCGACTTCGATCGCCTCGGCCTCGCGATCATCGACGAGCAACACCGCTTCGGCGTCGAGCAGCGCGCGCGGCTGCGCGCCAAGGCGCTCTCGCCGCATACGCTGCACATGACGGCGACGCCGATCCCGCGCACGCTGGCACAATCTGTCTACGCGGATCTCGACCTCTCGATCATCGACGAGCTGCCGCCGGGGCGCACGCCGATCGAGACGTTCGCCGTCCGTACGAGCCGCCTGGGGCGCGTCTACGAGTTCGTGCGCGCCAACGTGGCCAAGGGTCATCAGGCCTATATCGTCGCGCCCGCGATCGACGAGAGCGAAGAAGGTACGTTGACCAGCGCCGTGGCGGAAGCGCAGAGGCTCGCGGCAAATGTGTTTGGAGACCTTCGGCTGGGCTTGTTGCACGGCCGCCTCGCATCGCGTGAAAAGGAGGAAACCATGGCGCGCTTCGTGCGCGGCGAGCTCGACGTTCTCGTCTCGACCACCGTCGTGGAGGTGGGAGTCGACGTCGCGAATGCGACGACGATGGTCGTGCTGGACGCTCATCGCTATGGTCTCGCGCAGCTGCATCAGCTGCGCGGCCGGGTCGGCCGCGGCGTCGCGAAATCGTACTGCATCCTCGTCTATCCCGACGACGCCGGCGACCGCGAACGCCTCGAGATCCTGACGGGAACCACTGACGGATTCGAGATCGCCGACGAGGACCTGCGCCTGCGCGGTCCGGGCCAGTTAGCCGGCACGGTTCAGTCCGGCGCTGCAGATCTGCGCTTTGGGGACCTCGTTCGCGACATCGACGCGTACCGCGCGGCCCGCAGCGCGGCGGAGGCGATCGTGGCGCGAGATCCCCTGCTTGAGCGCTCCGAGCATGGGGGACTGCGCGCCGCGCTCGAGTCGCAGCCCAGCACGCGCGCCCTGGTGATCTCGTCATGAGCGCCACTTGCCGGTTGCTTGCGGTCGGCGCCGTGCTCATGTGCGCTGTGGCGCCGGCCGCCGCCGGTGCCGTCACCGACGTCGCCCGCGCGACGCTCCCAAACGGGCTGCGCGTCGTCGTCGTGCGCGACACGCTCGCGCCGGTAGCGACCGCGATGCTGAACTATCAGGTCGGTTCCGACGAGCAGTGGATTCCGGGCTTGGCGCACGCCACCGAGCACATGATGTTCCGCGGCACCGCCACACTCACTTCCGCGCAGCTCATGGACGCGGTCAGCGTCACGGGCGGTGATTTCGATGCGCAGACGCAGCCCACGGTGACGCGCTATGTCTTCACGGTTCCATCGGCGGACGTGGACATCGCGCTGCGCGCGGAGCGTTCCCGGGCTACCGGATTGCTCGTCGCGCCGGATCAGTGGAATCAAGAACGCGGTGCCATCACGCAGGAAGTCCAGCAAGACAACAGCAACGCGTTTTACCGGCTGTTCGTCAGGATGCAACAGCGCCTCATCGGCGGAACGCCGTACGCCAAGAATGGGCTCGGAACCGTCGCCGACTTCGCTCACACCGTAACCGCGACGCAAATACGGCGCTTTTATGGGCGGTGGTATCATCCCAACAACGCCGTCTACGTCATCGCGGGTGACCTGGATCCGGCGGCGACGATCGCGCAGGTTCGCGCGCTCTTCGGCGGTATTCCGGCCGCGCGGCTTCCGGCGCGCTCACCGGTGCGCCTCGGCCCGCTCAACGCCGCGACGTACCACGACACATCGGACCAGCCCTTCACCGTCGTCGCGCGAGGGTATCGCTTTCCCGGCTACGACAGCCCCGACTACGCCGCGGGTCAGATCCTCGGCGACGTCCTGTCGAGCGAACGCAGTACTTTCGGCGGGCTGCCGTTCACCGGCAAGGCGCTCGGAACGGAATTCTTCGTCCAAGAGTACCCGAAGGTCGGAATCGCGTTCGCGGCGGGAATCGTGCCTGTGACGACGCCGCCCGAGACGATCGACCGGGAGATGCGCACGCTTCTCGAGCAGTATAAGAGCGCGGGCGTACCCCCCGATCTCGTCGCCGCGGCGAAGCTTCGCGAGGTCTCACAGCTCGAGTTCAACGCCAATTCGATCCAGGGCCTCGCCGAGGAGTGGAGCGATGCGGTCGCCGTGCAGGGGCTGAGCTCGCCCGACGACATGATCGCGCGCTTCGACAAAGTGACGACGGCGGACGTAAATCGCGTGCTGCGAATGTACGTCGACAACGACCGGGCCGTAATCGCGTATGCCGTCCCCAAGAATGCCGGCGCGGCGAGCGCCGGCGGCGCAATGGCGAAGGAGAACGTATCCGTTCCGCCGACGACGCACCCGGCGCTGCCGAGCTGGGCGCAGCGCGTACTCGATCGTCTCGCGGTACCGGAGCAGACGCTCAATCCCGTCGACATGCGCCTGGCCAACGGCATTCGGCTGATCGTTCAGCCGGAAAACATCAGCCACACCGTCGTCGTGAACGGGCACATCGACAACAATCCCGGAATGCAGGTTCAGCCCGGAAAGGATGGCGTCGACGACGTCACGGCGGCGCTGTTTGACTACGGAACGACGACGTACGATCGGCTTGCGTTCGCGGAACAAACCGACGCCATCGCCGCGAGCGTGTCCGGCGGCACCGAGTTCGGCGTCGACGTGCTGAGCTCGCATTTCGACCGCGGCATGCAGCTGCTCGCCGACAAGGAGCTCCATCCGGCCTTCGCGCCCGGAGATTTCGCGATCGTCCGCGATCAACTGGCAGGAGAGCTCGTCGGTGAGATGACGTCACCCGACCATCTCGCGGATGTGGCGCTGAACAAGGCGCTCTATCCGCCCGGAGATCCGGAGCAGCGCTTCGCGACGCCCGCGAGCGTCCTCGCCCTTACCCTCGCCGACGTGAAAGCGTGGTACGCGGCCGCATATCGCCCCGATCTGACGACGATCGTCGTGATCGGCAACACGACGCCCCAAGCCGCTCGCGCCGCGGTCGAAAAATACTTCGGCGGGTGGGGCGCGACCGGGCCGCGGCCCACGATCGAACCGCCGCCGGTTCCGCCCAACGCGCCCAGTGCGACGAACGTGCCCGCGACCGGCCGTGTCCAATCGTCGGTACGGTTGGAAGAGACGCTGCCGATCCTGCGCGCCGATCCAGCCTGGGCCCAGCTGCAACTGGCCAACGCGGTGCTCACGGGCGGCTTCTATTCCTCGCTGCTCTATCACGATCTGCGGGAGATCCACGGATATGCCTATTCGGTCAGCAGTCGCGTGCAAGCCGGACGCGTTCGCGCGACCTTCCATGTTAGCTACGCGTGCGATCCGGTCAACGTACTTCCCGCAGAAGCACAAGTGAGGGCCGTACTGGCTCGACTCCAGCGCGAACCGGTCGATCCGCAACGGTTGCTGCGCTCCAAGGCTCTGCTGATCGGCGAAGTACCGATCCGCGAATCGAGCTACGACGGAGTCACGGGCCAGTTGCTGCAGTACTCGACCCTCGGCTTGCCGCTGAACCAGAACGTGCTCGACGCGCGTGCGGAGCTCGACGCGAGCGCCGCGAGCGTGCAGGCGGCGCTTGCCCGATACATCCGTCCGGACGCGTTCGTGCGCGTCGTGACCGGTCCGGCACCGCGCTAGTTCTGGTTCCCTAGGACCGAGGCGCGTGCGGCGTCGAACGCGCCGAAGATGGACGCCGTTCGCGGGATCGGTTTCGATCTCGACCATACGCTTGCGATCGACAACCGGCTCGAGCGGGTCGTCTTCCTGCGCCTGCTGGAGCGCGTCTTGGCCGAGGGCGGACGCTACGAAGGCACGCTGACCGACGAGATCGACGGCATCGACGAGCTGCTGACGCGGCAGCGGCGCGGCGGATATTCGATCGATGAAGCCGTGCGCCGCTTCGTTGCGGCACACGGAGTGACGCCGGCGGATTCCCACGTCGAGTGGTTTCGGCGCACGGCGGTCGCGATGGTGGACGACTTGGTCGTGCCGCTTCCCGGCGTGGCGCAGACGCTGGAGGGGCTGCGCCAGCGCGGCATCGCGATGGCAGTCCTGACCAACGGCTGGAACCCGATGCAGCGGCGCAAGGCCGAACGAGCCGGCTTTCGCGAAACCGTGCTGGTGAGCAGTGAGATCGGCGTGCAAAAACCGGCGGCGCGCGCGTTCGAGATCCTCTTGGATACCCTAAAAACGCCTCCCGGCGAGACGTGGTACGTGGGCGATGACCCATGCGGCGACGTAGCGGGTGCGGCGGCGGCGGGCCTACGCACGGTGTGGATCGATTGGGAGCGCAAGGCGTATCCGGTTGACCTGCAGGCGCCCGGATACACGATCGCGCGCTTCGAACAGCTGCTGGCGCTGCTCCCATCGCCGGCGCGGATCTCGTGATGCGGCGCGCATTGCTCGCGGCCTGCGTCTGCGTGCTGCTCGGCGCGGCGGCGCCCGCGCCGTCCGGTTACGAGAGCCGGCTCGTCGATCTCGAGCGCCGCTACACGTTTTGGTCGTTCGCGCAGAATCCGACGTCGGCGACCGACGCCGGGATTCACGACTACGACACCCAACTCGCGGACTATTCGGCGGCGACGCAGTCGGCGCAAATGGCGCAGCTGCGGCGCTACCGCAGCGAGCTCATCGCGCTGCAGCCGCCGCCCGGCGCGAGCTCGCACGAACGCGTCGACTATCTGTTGATACGTTCGAACCTGGAGGGGGACTGGTGGAGCCGGGCCGTTCTGCGCGGCCTCCAGCGCAACCCGTCGATCTATGAAGGCGAGTGCAGCAACGGGATCTTCTCGATCGCGAAGCGCCGCTACGCGAGCGACGACACTCGGCTGCACGCGGCCATCGCGCGGCTGCGAGCCTGCCCGCGCGTGCTCGCGCAGGGTCGCGCGAACCTGACGCAGACCGTCCGCGAGTTCGCGCAGATCGCCTCAGAGGACATCCGCGACGGAGACTCGCTCTACACGACGACGCTCGACGAGGTGGCCAAAGACGCGTCTCCGGCGGTGCGAGCCGAGTTGCCGGCGGCGCAGCGTGCGGCTCTCGACGCGCTGCACGGATACCGTGCGTGGCTCGATGCGCATATGAGCGGCTTCCGCGCCGGCGGCTTCGCCGTCGGGCGCAAGCAGTACGACTGGTACCTCCGGCGCGTCCTCATGTTACCGTTCGAGTGGTCCGAGGTCGCGCGGATCGGTCGCCTCGAGCTGGCTCGCGACCGTGCGTTGGAGTTGTGGGAACAGTCGCGCGACGCGCACGAGCCGGCGGCCTCGCCGCCGCCGTCGTTCTCGTCGAAGACGGCGTTTTTGGCCTACTACGAGAGCAGCTTGCAGAAGCTCATCTCGTTCCTCGACTCGCACCAGATCGTTACGATCCCGTCGTACATTGGACCGTTCCACATCGTCGAGGTTCCAAAGGCGCTTGCGGCGACGTATCCGGGCGGCTTCATGAATCCTCCGCCGATGTTTTCCAGCGATCCGCAGGGCTTCTACTTCGTTCCGGACTTCAGCCCGAGCAACCAGAGCTTCTTCGTGGAGCAGGCGCGTCAGTCAGTGCTGCCGCTGCTCGGACACGAGGGCATTCCCGGACACTTCATGCAGTTCACCTACGCGTTTCACAACCCCGACTTCGTGCGGCACGTGCAGGGCGACGGCGTCTTCGCCGAGGGCTGGGCATTTTACGGGGAGGAGATGTTGATGCGCGAGGGGCTCTACAACGACGATCCGGGCGCGCGCAAGCAGGTGATTCATCTGATGCGTCACCGGGCGACGCGCATCGGCGTCGACGTCGGACTCGCGACCGGGGAGATGACGCTGCCTGCGGCCATCGCGTACTTTCAGAAGAACGCCGGGATCGACTACGATACGGCCAGAGGCGAGGCGACGCGCTTCGCGATGGGGCCGGGACAGGCGATCGACTATCTTGTCGGCAAGACGCAGATCGAGACGCTGCTCGGGCTGGTGCGCGATCGCGAAGGCGACGGGTTCACGCTGCGCAGTTTCCACGATCGTCTGCTGTCGTACGGCACCGTGCCATACTCGACGATTCGCTACGAGTGGCTGGGCGACGATAGCTGGCTGCGGCCGTCGTTGGTCCCGCTCGCTCCGGTAGCGTTCTGAAGGAACGAGGATGCCGCGGATCATGGGAGGATCACTCGGAAGCAGAAAACTTCGCTCGCCCAAGGGGATGAACGTCCGGCCGACCCCGGGCCGCGTCAAGGAGTCGCTCTTCTCGATCCTCCTGCATCGCCTGGAAGGCGCGCGCGTCCTGGACCTGTTCGCCGGCACGGGCGCGATCGGATTCGAGGCCGCCTCGCGCGGCGCGTCGCGCGTCGTCTCGGTCGAAGCGCAGCGCGAGGTCGCGCGCGTCATCGAGGAGGCCGCCAAGAATCTGGGCGTGGACGACGTCGTGACGGTCTTCCAGGCTCCCGCCGAGCGCGCGCTCTATCGCCTGGAGGGTCCGTTCGACATCGTGTATCTCGACCCGCCGTACGCCGACCCCGTGCCGCTGCAGTTGCTGCGCCTTATGCGCGAGCGCGAGCTCCTCGCCCCCGACGCTCTCGTCGTCTACGAACACGCGGCCAAGCGAATCTTGCCCCAGATACCCGGGTATCGCTCCGTGCGGGAAGAAGTCTATGGCGATGTGGCGCTCGCCTTCCTGTCGCCGGAATCTTGACGAACGGTAAGCTTGGACGCGTTACGCGCGCCGTCTACCCCGGATCGTTCGATCCACCAACGAACGGTCATCTGGACGTCATCGAGCGCGCGGCGCGATGCTTCGGCGAGCTCCTCGTCGCTATCGTGGTCAATCCTCAGAAGCGCGCTCCGATGTTCTCCCTGCAGGAGCGCGAGGAGATGCTGAGGGCATGCATCACGAACCTGCACAACGTCCGAGTCGAACACTTCACGGGGCTGCTCGCCGACTACGTGCGGGCGGCGCGGGCCGACGTCATCGTCAAGGGCTTACGCGTCGTTTCGGATTTCGAGAGCGAGATGTCGGCGGCGCTGATGAATCGGTCGCTTTCCGAGGTGGACACGCTGTTTTTGATGTCGGACCAGAAGTACTCGTTCGTCAGCTCCAGCCTCGTCAAGGAGGTCTTCTTTCTCGGCGGCGACGTCGCCGCGGTCGTCCCCGAACCGGTGCTTCGCCTCATGGCGGAGAAACGCTCAAGCTTGCAACGGAGGTAGCAATGTCGGTCTATCGCGTGTTGGACAAACTCGAGGCTTACGTACACGAGGGAACCTGGTTGCCCGCCGGTTACCGCATTCTGTCCGAAGAGCGGCTTCTCGAACTGGTCGAGAAGATTCGCGCGTCGCTGCCCGAGGAGGTCGGGCGGGCCAAGGTCATCGCGAAGGATCACGAGCGCATGCTGCGCGTGGCGCAGGAGAAGGCCCAGGCGATCGTGGACGAGGCGGCCAGCAAGCACGAGGAGCTGCTCGATCAGAACGAGCTCGTGCAGCGGGCCCGGGCGGCGGCCGACGCGGTCGTGCGCGAGGCCGAGGAGCAGAGCCGGCACGTGCGAGAGGGAGCCGACCACTATGCGGTCGGGGTACTCACCGAGCTCGAGAACCGGCTCTCGGGCGCGCTCGGCGCGATCCGCAAGGGCCGCGACCTGTTGGAGCGCCAGCGCCAGGCGCCGGATCGCCCGCTGGCCGAGGCGGCCGCCAAGAGCAAACGAGCCGCGTTCGACTCGCAGCATCCCGCGGAGGAGACCGCGACTCTCGAGTCGGTCTGAAATTCGCCCGCGATGGGGTAAGAATGCGGACATGAAACAGATAGCAATCGGGCTCGCGCTCGCTGGGTCGCTCGCCATACCCGCGTTTGCCGACCAACTCGGCGGAATCTCCGGCTACGTGGTGGACGCGCATACCGGGCAGCCGATGGCCCACGCGCAGCTGTACTACTATCGCTCGCCGTATCGCGACCAGGGTCCCAACGACATCAAGGTGCTCGAGACGAACAGCCGCGGATTCTTCAGCGACATCACCCTCGAGCCGGGACGCTACGTCATTATGGCGCGCTTACCCGGTAAGGTCGAAGGCTGCGCCGTCGACGACGTGATGGGCGGCGAGGTCGCGCGCTTAAAGATCGAGATCGGACACAACGCCATCATGTGCAGCGGTCCGCGCGTTCACCCGGCGCTCGTCGATCCAAACGCCACCGCGAGTATTTACAGGATATAGCCTAAACCGGCGGGGCCGGGACGTTGTGGGCGAAGGCCTCGAGGCGTGCGCGGTCGATCGCCCGTACCCGTCCCCGGTCCAGTTCCAGCGCGCTCGCGTTCTTGAGGCGAAGCAACGCGCGCGCGGCCATGTCGCGGACGGTGCCGGCTGCCGCGGCGATCTGCGCCTGCGAAAGATTTTCCACGCCGGGGAGGCCGCGAGCCATCCCGACCGACGTGCGCGCATAACCGAGTAAGAACTTCGCGACGCGCTGCAGGACGTGCGCGAAGGCGAGGTCCGCGATCGTGTCGATCGAACGGCGGCGCGCCTGTGACGACGCGATGAGAAAGCCCAACGCGAGCTCGGCGTCGTTGCGCGCGGCGTGAATCACGGCCTCGCTCGGCAGCGTCAAGATCGTTACGTCCGTGAGTGCTTCCGCGCGCGTCGTGGCACCACCGCCGTCGAACGTGCCGCTCTCGTTGAGCGTGTCGTGCGTGAGACGCTCGCCGATCGTGTGCGTCTTGCCGTCGGGAGAGAGCAGCGTGTAGATGACCTTCCCGCCCTTGACGATGCCGAGATACGGCCAGGCCTCGCCTTCGTCGAAGATCGTATCGCCCGATTTATACGTGCGCTCGGCAATCTGCTCGGCGAGTTCCTTGATCGTGCTGGCCTTGGCGGACGTGAAGGCTGCGACGTGCGAAAGGAGCGCCTCCCCGTCGGCATTCTCGTCGATGCGCTCGAGGCGAATGGTCCAGCGATTGCCGCCCAGGTTACGCGCGTCCCAGGAGAAGCGGCCGGGACGCAGCTGCGTCATCTCGTTGCGCAGGGCGCGCGGGTCCGTCTCTTCGTTGATCTCGAGTGCCGCGCCGATCTGGAGCTTGTCAAACGTTTCCAGAATATGACCGGTCTTCGTGGCCGGTTGAAGCGACCGGGCGTCGAGCGTGACCGCGGCAGGTCGAGTGATCGGCATGGCTTGCCGGTCTTAGTGACCGCGCGCGACGGCGCCTGCCGGGGACGCCCGCGAGCACGTGCGGAATACTCGGCAGTGTATGAGCAATTCGATTTCAGACAACGACGTCGTCATTCTGGCCGGAGCCCGGACCCCGTTTGGTAATCTGAGCGGCGCCCTGGCGGGCCTCACCGCCACCGATCTCGCGGTGTTCGCCGCCGAGGCTGCGATCGAACGCAGCGCCGTCCCCAAGGCTCTGATCGATGAAGTCGTCTTCGGCAACGTCATTCAGAGCAGCGCGGACGCGATCTATCTCGCGCGGCACGTCGGGCTGCGTGCCGGTTTGCCGGTCGGCGTCCCGGCGCTCACGGTGAACCGGCTTTGCGGCTCGGGCCTGCAAGCGATTCTGTCGGCGGCGCAGTCGCTCATGCTCGGTTCGGCCGCGTATGCCCTCGCCGGCGGCACCGAGAACATGAGTCAGGCGCCGCATGTCGTACGCGGCGCGCGCAAGGGCTTTAACCTCGGCCAAGACGTGAAGTTCGAGGATTCGCTCTGGACCGCGCTGATCGACTCGTACGGCAATACGCCGATGGCGATCACGGCCGAGAACCTCGCGAAGAAATATAGCGTGACGCGAGAGGATTGTGACGAGTTCGCTCTCGCGAGTCAGGAACGCGCACTCGCCGCGCAACGCAACGGCTACTTCGCGGAAGAGATCGTGCCCGTCGACGTCCCGGGCCCCAAAGGCACGAGCGTGAGGATCGACAAAGACGAGGGGCCGCGCCAAGGCCTCACGATGGAGAAGCTTGCGAAGCTCCCGGCCCGCTTCGCGCAAGGCGGCGTGGTGACGCCCGGCAACGCGAGCGGCATTACCGACGGAGCCGCGGCAGTCGTGCTCACCACGCGCAAGCGCGCGATGGCGGACGGCCTGACCTGGATCGGTCGGATCGTATCTTCCGCCGTCGTCGGCGTCGATCCGTCGATCATGGGGATCGGTCCCGCATTTTCCATACCCAAGGCGCTGCAGCGCGCGGACATGGCGCTGAACGACGTTGCGGTGGTCGAGATCAACGAGGCGTTCGCGCCGCAGGTCATCGCGTGTTTGCGCGAGTTAGGGGATGGAAAATCTTCGGCTTCCGTACCGCTCAATCCGCACGGGGGCGCGATCGCGCTTGGGCACCCGCTCGGAGCGTCCGGCGCGCGCCTCGCGATCACGGCGCTGCACGAGCTGCGCGAGCGCGGAGGCGGATACGGCATCGCCTCCGCCTGCATCGGCGGCGGTCAGGGGATCGCCGCGCTCTTCAGTGCAGAGTAGCGAACCGGCGCGACGAACGTTGCCGTTCGGGCGATTGTTGGACGTCTTCGCGCTCCTCGTCGTGGCGTTCGCGCTGTGGAAGATCTTCGTGGCGCCGAGGTCGTTCTCGGCAGCGCGCAGCTTCCCGGCGCCGCACGCGGTCTACGCGCGGCTCGACGGCGACACGTTTCGCGTGGCGGCCGAGCGCGGCCGCGTCGTGTTCCTAGATTTCTATGCGACGTGGTGCGCGCCGTGCAAGATCGAGCTGCCGCTGGTCGAGGGGTGGTCGAGACGGCATCCCGAGGCCGTCGTCGTGCCCATCGACGTGGGTGAGCCGCGTACGGTCGCGCGCGACTTCGCCCGCCGGCTCGGATTGCGCGGCGTCGCGCTCGATGAGCGCGCGAGCGCGCGCGCGCTCTTTGGCGTGGAAGGTTTCCCGACGATCGTCGTCATCGATCCGGAAGGCTACATTCGCGCCAAATGGCAGGGCCTCAATCCGGCGATCGCGCCGGCCATGAGCAACGCCCTACGAAGGCTCTAGCGCCCCTTCCAGACCGGCTTGCGCTTTTCGAGAAACGCGCCGGTGCCTTCGCGAATGTCCTCGGTATCCACCAGCGTTCCGAACTCCAACGCCTCGAGCTCGAGCGCGTCGTCAATGGATAGATGCGCGCCGTTGTTGATGACGCGCTTACACGCGGCAATGGCGAGCGGCGCTTTCGAAGCGATCACGTTCGCGATTCGCTTCGCCTCGGTCATCAGCTCCGACGGCGGAACGACCCGCGCCACCAAACCGATGCGCAGCGCCTCGCGTGCGTCGATCATCTCGCCCGTCAGGCAGAGATACGACGCCATCGCTTTGCCTGCGAGACGCGTGGTGCGCTGCGAGCCGCCGTAGCCCGGAATGAGGCCGAGATTGACCTCGGGCTGACCGAACCTCGCGTTTTCACTCGCGATCAGGATGTCGCCGGCCATCGCGATCTCGCATCCGCCGCCGAGCGCGAACCCATTGATCGCCATGATGACCGGTTTGCGCAGGCGCTCGATCTGACGGGTTAGAGCCTGTCCGTTGCGGGCCTGCTCGGCCCCGGAACCGGCCGTCGCCAACGCGTTGAGCTCTGAGATGTCGGCGCCTGCGGCGAAAGCTTTCTCGCCGGCGCCGGTCATAACGATCGCGCGCACGCTCTCGTTGCTCTCCATGTCGCGCAGCGCTTCGGAGACTTCCCGCAGAAGCCGGCTCCGCAAAGCGTTGAGGACGTTGGGCCGATTGAGCGTAATGATTCCGATCGGCGCTTCGACGACGGTCAGGATATCTTCAAATGACATGCGTTAACCTTTAATGATTCGATAAAGGATGAAGGTTCTTTCGTTGCATTGCGGGGAAGTGCCCTGCGGCCTATACTACAAAGGACGTGCGGGAGGTTAGAGTGGCGGTTCGGACGGCGTACCACGAGGCACTGGAAGCGACGAGGCTCGACGTCGTTCGGCTCGGCGCGCTCGTGGGCGATGCGATTCGCGTCGCCGTCGATGCGCTCAACAATCGCGACGCGGCGGCTGGAGCGCGGGTCGTGGCCGGCGACGACGCGGCCGACGACCTCCGCCGCCGAATCGAGGCGCACTGCATCGAGTTGATCTGGCGGCAGCAGCCCGTCGCCGGAGAGCTGCGCGAGATCGCCGCCATGCTGGAAATCGCGACCGACCTCGAGCGCATCGGCGACTACGCGGTCGACATCTCGAAGAACGCCATCAAACTTTCGGACCAGCCGATGCGGCCGCAGCGCGTCGAGATCGATCGAATCGCCGCCGTCGCCCACGCGATGCTCCTCGACGCAATGCGTGCCTACACCGAGCGCGACGCCCAGCTGGCGAGCGAGGTGATCGACCGCGACGACGAGGTGGACAAGCTATACAAGCGCAGCATCAAGCTGCTCCAGGAAGAGATGCGAGCGGATCCTGAGATCGTGCGCCCGGGCACCCGCTATCTGTTCGTACTCGCGTCGCTGGAGCGGGTCGGCGACCGCGCGGGCAACATCGCTTGGCATACGAAGGACATGATCGGCACGCAGTGACGCCGCCGCTCCCGCGTTCCGAATTTGCGATAACGCAGCGCTACGTTTACCTCAACCACGCCGCCGCCGGCGTTTTACCGCTCAGCTCAACCCTAGCAATCGAGGCGTTCGTGCGGACGCACGCGAACGCGGGTGTGCTCGGCACGTATCCCTACGACGCGGCGCTGCCGGAATATCGCGAGAGGATCGGGCGTTTCATCGGCGCCGTCGGGAGCGAGATCGCGCTCGTCCCCAACACCAGCTGGGCCGCGAACATCGTCGCGCTGGGCGTGGACTGGCAGCCGGGCGATGAGGTGCTGCTGTGCGATAACGAGTTTCCAGCCAACGCGGTTCCTTGGATCGCGTTGCGCGACCGCGGCGTTACCGTGCGGCAGCTCGCGACGGAGCGAGAACGCCTGACGCCGGACGCGCTGCTGCGCGCGCTCTCGCCTCGGACTAAACTGGTCACCGTGTCGTGGGTCTCGTATGCCGACGGCTACCGGCACGACCTCGGCGCATTGGCGGAGGCCGCCCACGGGGCCGGTGCGCTCTTGTGCGTGGATGCGATGCAAGGGCTCGGCGCCTTTCCGCTCGACGTGCGCGCGGCCGGCGTCGATGCGCTGTACGCCGGCGCTGCGAAATGGATGCTGGGGCTGCACGGCGTAGGGTTGTTGTACGTGCGCCGGCAATTTGGGGAACGATTGCGTTTAACGATGCCGGGATGGCGCTCGCTGCAAGATATGTGGGACTTTCACAACTACGAGCAACCGTTTTCGAGTGACGCGATGCGCTTCGAGGGCGGCACGCCGAACCTCATCGGCGTGCTCTCGCTGGTGTCGTCCATCAGCCTCTTCGAACGCAGCGGTTCGGAGGCGATTGCGAAGCACATCCTCGGCTTGACCGACCGGCTCTGCGATGGCCTGCGCCGCCTCGGCGCGGAGAGCTGCTCGGTTCGGGGCGTCGCAGCCTCGTCGGGTATCGTTACGTTCCGGCTTCCCGGACACAACAGCATCGCCGTTGGCCGCGCGCTGCAGAACGACGGAATCATCACGACGTATCGCAGCGGCGGCATTCGAATCTCCCCGCATGGCTACAACACACCGGGAGAAATCGACGCGGCGCTGGAGGCGCTGCAGCAGCAGATCCGCACGCCGGCTCGGGCGTGAGCGCCGTGCTCTCCGCGATCCTCCTGGCCGCGCTGAGCGGCACGCCCTTCCCCGCGCCGGGCACGTACCGGTACGCCGCGTCGATGAGCGGACAGCCGGTCGGATCCTGGTCCGTGAGCGTCACGCAAGACGCCGCGCAGACGAGCATCACCGAATCCTCGAACGCCAACGTCATGGGGATGCAGCTCGCCGCGACCGCGTCGCTCGTCCTCGGTCCGGACCTCGCGCCGCTGCGCTACGGCGGGCAATATCGAATGCCGACGCAGACTCCGAGCGTGAGCGTCGCGCTGACGCCGAGGACGGCCACCGTTGTCGGCGCCTTGAACAATCAGCCGCGGCAGCTGACGCTGGCCGCGAACACTCAGCGCTTCGTGGTGATCGAGCCGGGCTTGCTCGCGGGGGTGTTTGCGCTGCCGGCGCAGATGGCCGCGTGGAAGGATCCGGCGGTGACGTGGATTACGCCCGCGACCGCGCAAGCGCAGGCGCTTACGGTGAGCCCGAGCTCCTCGGAGCCTCGCCCGGCGGGTCTTTCGGCGCAAGAGGCCGTGCTTTCGATCGGTCAACCGGTCGCCGCCACGATCTGGTACGATCCCGCGACGCTCGTTCCCGACGAGATCTCCGTCCCCTCGCAAAACGCGGTGCTAACCCGAGTCCGCTAATACTCGTCAGCACGTCACGGCAGCCGAGTTTTACGCGGATCGGTCGATAAAATAGAGGATGTCATCACAGCCTCGGTCATTCCGTGAATTAGTTTTTTGTCGACCGGCGCGATCGTCGCGAGCACGCCGCCGAGCGTAACGCTGTCACCGCCGGTGACGAAGTAGTACGGGCAGAGCCTGACGCGTCCGTCGTACTCGCGGATCTCGTCGTGCTCGCGGTCGAAGTAGCTCTGTCGCACGCGCTTGCCTTTGTGGAAGCGCTGCAAGATCCAGGGCGTGCGCTCGTATGACGCCAAAGCCATTTCGATCGTCGCCTGCCACTCTTCGCGCGTCATGTCATCGCCGATTTTCACGCCGCGCGAGCCCCACGCCAGCTCGGAGAATCCCGACGGCTTGACGACGTAGGCGCGCTCGCTCTTGGGCAGTGCGCCGAGCTGCCGGAAGTCGGAGACCGGCGCGCCGGCAGCCTGCAACCCCGCGACGACGCCCTGCGGCGGCATCGAGCGCGGATCGATCACCCAGGTCTGCGGGAACAAACTGCGCAGCTGCTCGTACGTCTCGCCGCCTAGCTCGCCTCGCCACAGCGACTCCAGCGCGTGATGGTGGAGCAACGCGAAGGCCGACTTCTCTTCCATGGTGGCCTTGGGAGGTGGCGTCATCTTGACGCGGTTGTGACGCGCCGCGTAGAGCATCAGCTCTTGTTTGGGAACGTTGAAGAGATCGAACAGCTCGAAGTTGCGATAGAGCGCGTCGAGCTTGGTTTCGCGTCCATCGTCGTGCCGGATGAAGAGGCCGTCTTCGGTGAACGTCACGTCTTGGGGACGGCGCAGCCACGCATCGGCGACGTTCAGGCGGCGCAGCGCTGCCGCTAGCCACGCCATCTCAGCGCGGTAGTCGGCCGACTCCTCGGAGACGACGATCGCGACCGTCGGAAAATCGACGCCGGTCGCGTGGCGAAGCATCGCGGCGAAGCCGAGCGGGATGCCGTCGATGCCGCCGACGCTCTCGATGCCGAGCTGACAGTACGCCTCCGTCATCGCGCCGACAAAGCCCATGCCGCCCGGAATGCTGTCGAGCTCGGTCGCGACGAAGCCTTCGGCCGTCACGATGAGATCGGGACGGATGACGCCGGGCAGCTCTTGCTTGAAGCGGTTTTGTCTTCCCAGCTTGACGATCTGCTCCGGTTTACCCTGATCGAGATAGTCCGCGATGAAGGCCGGCGCGGTCCCTCGCGCGCTGCGATTGTACAGGTTGTTGAGTGCGCGGTAGAAGGCGAGGAGCCGGGGTCCGAGATGCTCGATAGCGTCGACCTGATCGCCGGACAATGTAAACGGCTCGGGGCTGACGCGCCAGGCGATACGCTCGTTTTCGTCTTGAACCCGGAAGAGACCGGGGGGTATCGCTTCGTACAGGTGGTGCGCTTGCTCGCGAGCCGTGAGATTGGGAACCGTCGCCGTACAAGGCATAAAGAAGAACGTGCTCCTCTATCGACAGCCGTCGGGGATCTTGGAATTATTGAAGGCGATGTACCGCCGTCGCATACTAGGGAACCTCTGAAGAAGTCGCTGCACCGCCGCTGCCCAAAGGTTTGAGCGCAAAGGCGCCGCCTGCCCTGTCGAAAACTCGGTCACATACTGCCGCGGGTATGCTCCCCCGCCTTCTCCTAGCACTCGGCACCTTTGCGCTCAAACGGTCGGTACATGGACTTCTTCAGAGGTTCCCCACCCCTAGAGCCGGGGTCGCGGTAATTCGGTTGCACTTAAGGCGGTCGAGCGTCACTTGATCGTGATGGCTCCCGGGGTGAGGAGCGCCCCCTCTACCTGCACGAGGCCGTGGGAGTAATCCAGAGTCAGGTGCAGCGCGCCGGTGAGGCCAACGCCGGTGAGGTCGAGGCTCTGCAGCACTCGCGAGACGCGCTCGCCCGACAGAAAATGGAGCTCCGTGGAGCGCCGAACCGAGCCGCCCGGAGCCGAGTACGTCAGCGTGACCGGAACAATGATCTCCGCGGCGCCGTCAGCGCGCAACGCGCCGGTAACGCAGTAGCCGATCGTCAAGGGCGTCCCCCGCACCAACAGCGTCTCTTGGCTGCACGACGGCGCGGAAACCGCCGCTCGAGCGGTGCCGGCCGCCAGGACGATGAAGATCGTCAGCGTTCGTGCGATCATCTGGCTATTCTCGGGCGAATTCGGTACACATCGGCTCGGTACCCGTCGAAGGGGCGGGCTCGATGAGGATTCGCGTGCTCGCCTTCGCCCGCTTGCGCGAAATCTTGAACGCGGCCGAGACCGCGCTTGAGTTGGACGCCGACGCGCGCGTAGGCGATGCGTGGGCCGCGCTGGCCGAGGGCCGCCCGGCGCTCGAGGAGCACCGAGCCTCTACGCGCGTCGCGTGCAACGGAAAGCTGGTCGCGCTCGACCACGCGCTGCACGACGGCGACGAGATCGCGCTTTTGCCGCCGGTCGGCGGCGGCTGAGGGCAACGCGGTGTTTGCCGTGGTTCGCGAGCCGATCGATCCGCGAGCGTTCGAAGCGATTCGTCCCGGCGACGGCGGCGCGGTGACGTTTTTCGGCGTCGTGCGCGACCGCGCGGACGACGGACGGGCCGTGCGCGGCCTTTCGTACGAGGCATTCGAGCCGCTCGCCACCGCCGAGTTCGAAAGGATCGGAGGCGAGGCGCGCGAGCGATTCGGCGACGTCGCGCTGGCGATCGTGCATCGCATCGGAGAGATCGGCGTCGGCGAGATCGCCGTCGCCGTCGTGGCGTCGGCGGCGCATCGAAGTGCCGCCTTCGACGCGTGCCGATACGCGATCGACGAGCTCAAGCGCCGCGCGCCGATTTGGAAAAAGGAGCGATATGCCGACGGATCCGCGCGCTGGCGCGAAAACGAACCCGTCTCGTAGATGGCAAAGGTGCAGCTGTTCCATCTTTCGTCGGAGCGCAATCCTCTCGCCGTGCTCTGGTACGAGCCGCGCCGGCCGAGCGGAGTTACGCTCGTCGCCGGGCATGGCTACTCATCGAGCAAACAGAATCTCGATTTTCTGTGTTCGTTCTTGGCCAGCCACGGCTACGGCGTGTACAGCCTGGACTTTCCGGGCCACAAGCTGGGAGCGAGCGGCGGCGAGCTGCGCGGCGTCGAGGATTGCATCGAGGCGATGGAACGCGTCGTCGCGTTCGCGCGCGAGCGCGGCGACCATGATGCCTATACGCTCGGTCACAGCATGGGCGGAATGACGGCAATATTCACGGCCGCGCTGGACGCGCAGATCCTCGGGACGGTGGCGATCGCCACGGGGTACGGGCGTCCCACGTCGCTCGACGCGCTGCAGAAGGTCGGAGCCACCGACTTTCGCGCCTCGTACGTCGTTGGCGTCACGCTGCCGGAGCTGGTGGCGAACGTCGACGCGCGCTACGCGGAGCTGCTGCCCCGGCTCGCCGGACGGCCCGCGCTGTACGTGGCAGCCGGCCGCGACGGAATGGTCAGTCCGCGCAGCGTGCAGGAGCTCTACGAGCGCGCTCCCGAGCCGAAGACGTTCGCGACCGTCGACAGCGACCACACCTACGCAGCCGAGAACGCCAAGGCGACGGTGCTCCAGTGGCTTCGCGAGCGTCACTGAGCCCGCGCGCGCTGCGCCGCTACAGCCGGCACCTGCTCATTCCGGAGGTCGGCCTCGCGGGGCAGGAACGGCTCGCATCGGCACGCGTGCTCGTCATCGGCGCGGGCGGATTGGGATCGCCGGCGCTGCAGTATCTGGCGGCCGCGGGAACCGGCCGCATCGGCATCGTCGACGACGACATTGTCGACGAAACGAACCTGCAGCGACAGACGATCTTTTCGACCGGCGACCTCGCGCGCAACAAGGCCGAAGTCGCCGCCGAGCGTCTGCGCGGGCTCAACCCGCTCGTCGCGTACGACCCGATCCCGCTGCGCTTCGCCCCCGGTAACGCGCGCGAGCTGGTGCGCCTCTACGACGTCGTGCTGGACTGCACGGATCGCTTCCCGACGCGCTACTTGGTCAACGACGCGTGCGTCCTCGAAGGACGCGCGGACGTCTATGGTTCGATCTTTCGCTTCGACGGACAGGTGAGCGTCTTCGGCGCGCCCGGCGGCCCGTGTTACCGCTGCCTCTATCCCGAGGCACCGCCGCGCGAACTCACCCCGACGTGCGCCGAGGGCGGGGTGCTCGGCGCGCTGGCGGGCATCGTCGGCGCGTGGCAGGCTAGCGAGGCGCTAAAGATGCTGCTCGGCATCGGCGATCCGCTGATCGGCCGGCTCGTTCTCGTGGATAGCCTGCTCGCGCGCGTTCGCGAGATTCGTTTCGAGCGCGATGCCGGCTGCGCGCTTTGCGGCGAACGTCCGACGATCGTCTCGACCGACGCGCAGTCCTACGAAGAGACGTCGCCGCCCATCTTAGTCCCGGAGATCGACGCCGACCGCCTCGACGAGACCCTCCGCGACGCGATCTTGCTCGACGTCCGCGAGCCGCACGAGGCGGTGCTGGGTTCGATCGACGGCGCGCTGCGCATTCCCGCGTCCGAGCTCGAGGCGCGCATGTCGGAGCTCGACAGCGCCGCGCACTACGTCGTCGCATGCCGCGTCGGCGCGAAGTCGCTGTGGGCGGTGCGGCGCTTGCGCGACGCCGGCTTCACTCGTCTGGCGCATCTGCGCGGAGGCCTCCTCGCGTACGCGGCGCGGCACGCGGAGTTCGAGTTCTTTTGAAGGCGCGTCCGTTCGGCCGCACCGGGATCGATCTGCCGACGATCGGCCAGGGCACGTGGGACATGCCGGAAACCGGTCCGCGCGCGCACGAAGCGCAGCGGGCGCTGCGGCGTGGACTCGAGCTCGGCATGACCCACATCGACACGGCCGAGATGTACGGATCGGGGCGGGTCGAGGAGCTGATCGGCGACGCGCTGCGCGGCGTCCGCCGCGATCGCTACTTCATCGCGACCAAGGTTCTGCCGGCCAACGCGAGCTATCGTGGCACGCTCGCGGCGGCGGAGCGCAGCATCGCGCGGCTGGGATGCGGGCACCTCGATCTGCTGCTCCTGCACTGGCCCGGCTCGCATCCGCTCGAAGAGACGATGCGCGCCTTCGACGAGCTGGTCGAACGGGGTGAAGTCCGCTTCGTGGGCGTGAGCAACTTCGAGCTCGACGAAATGCTGCAGGCGCAGTCCCATCTGCGGGCGCCGCTGGCGTGCAATCAGGTCCTGTACCACCTCGACGAGCGCGGCATCGAACACCGGCTCATACCCGCCGCGCGCGAGCGCGGCATCGCCGTCGTGGCCTACACGCCGTTTGGGCGAGGCAAGTTCCTGCGCTCGGGCCGGCCGGCGCGAGAAGCGCTCGAGCGCGTCGCGCGTAAGCACGGCGCGACGGTCCACCAGGTAGCGCTCGCATTCTTGACCCGCGAGGCTCACGTCTTCGCGATTCCGAAAGCCGCGAGCATGGCTCACGTAGAAGAAAACGCCGCTGCGGGAGCGCTCGAGCTCGAGCCGGCGGACGTCGCGGCGATCGACGCCGCGTTTCCGCGCGGCCGCGCCGGGCCGCTCGCAACGCTGTGACATGAATACGGACGAGCTCATCGCCATCAAACAACGCGCCGTCCGTCGAGCCGTCGAGCTCGGCGCCGGGGACGTGTGCGTTGTCGCGGCACGAACCGACGTCGCGTCGAGACGGCGCATGCAGGCGGCTTTTCGGCGGGGCGACTTGGCGACGTGGGGCTACGACGGCGAGTACGCGCGGCGCGCAACGCGATCCGGCCACGCTGCTGCCGGAAGCGCGCAGCGTCGTCTGCGTCGCGGTGCCGTACGCGACCGTCGCGCCGAGCACGCCGTCGCGCCTGCGCGGCCGCGTTTCCAACTATGCGTGGTCGCCGGATTATCACCGCCGATTGCGTGAGCTGCTCGGGGCCGTCGCGCGCGAGATCGACACGGCGGCGGGAACGCACGCGACGGCCGTCGTCTGCGACACGCGTCCGCTGGCGGAGCGCGCCCTGGCGGCGCGCTCCGGGCTCGGATGGATCGGAAAGCACACCAACCTGATCTCGCCGTCGCTGGGCTCCTTCGTCTTTCTGGGTGAGGTCGTAACGACGCTCGAGCTGCCGCCCGACGCTCCGTCGCGCAAGAGCTGCGGCGCGTGCCGGCGGTGCGTGAACGCGTGCCCGACGCAGGCGCTGCGCGGTGATTACACGATCGATGCCAACCGCTGCATCTCGGATCTCACGCAGCGCACCGATGCGATTCCGGCGAACATGCGGCCGCTGCTTGGCGACTGGGTGTGGGGATGCGATATCTGTCAGTTGGTGTGCCCGCCGACGCAGTCGGCGCGCCCGGCGTCGTCGCAGTGGTTGCCGCGCGACGCCGAGACCGCGCGGCCGTCGCTGCCCGAACTGCTGCGCCTGAGCAGCGGCGCTTTCAAGCGGCGCTTTAAGAACACGGCGATGGGCTGGCGCGGCGCCGCCGTGCTGCGCCGCAACGCGGCCGTGGCGCTGGGTAACGCCCTGGATCGCTCCGCCGTCGGCACGCTGATCGAGAGCATGCGCGTGGATCCGCACCCGATGGTTCGCGGCCACGCCGCGTGGGCACTTGGACGGATCGGCTCGCCGGCTGCGCTCTCGGCATTGCAAGGACAGCGCGGCGTCGAAGGCCATGCGGCGGTCCGCGAAGAGATCCGCTTGGCCCTGGAGCCGTTTACAACGAGGTGATGATGAGAGTTCTTGCGCCTCTGGCGCTCGTCGGTACGCTCGCGCTTCCGCTGCGCGCGGCGTCCGCGAGCGACCTTCTGTCGCGGATGACTGCCCTGAATCCGAACCTGCACGCCTTCACCGCGACGCTCCACGCTCACGTCTCGATGAAGACGTTTCCGTTTCTGACGGCGGAGCTGCTCGGCACCTACTATTACAAGGAGCCGGACAAGACGAAGGTGGCCTTCTCGAAGGGCGTTCCCATCCCGGGCGTCGCGTCGCAGTTCGATAATCTGTACGCCCATATCGAGGATCCATCGAGGTGGAAGCACGTCTACGACGTCGCGCTCGTTTCCGACGACGGCAAGACGGCGGTGTTCAAGCTGACGCCGCTCAAACACGGCAACGTCGAACACGTCGACGCGACGGTCGACGACCGGCGAGCCACCGTGACGTCGATGCGCTGGAGCTATGCCAACGGCGGATATGCCGAGATGACGAACACCTACGGCCACGTGCAGGGCTACGTGCTCGTCGTGTCTCAGACGGGCCATGTGAACGAGCCGGGGTACGTCGCCGACCTCGCCTCGACGATTGACAACTATACGATCAACCCAAATTTGCCGGACAGCGTGTTTTCGCAGTAATGGCCGCCATCTCGCTGATCGAGGGTTCGCTGATCGACGGCTTCAGCCGCCCGATCACCTATCTGCGCGTCTCGGTAACGGACAAGTGCAACCTGCGCTGCGTGTATTGCATGCCGGAGGGTGGACTGCCGTGGCTGCACCGCGACGAGATCCTCACCTACGAAGAGATCGCGGCGATCGTGCGCGCCGCCGCCTCCGTCGGCGTGCGCGCCGTGCGCCTGACGGGCGGCGAACCGCTCGTGCGCCGCAACCTGAGCCGCCTGGCCGGCGCCATCGCGGCAATTCCCGGAATCGAAGATCTCGCGCTGTCGACCAACGGGCTGCTCTTGGAGGAACAACTCGACGAGCTCGTCGCCGCGGGCGTCCGCCGAATCAATCTCTCCTTGGACACCTTGCGCGCCGACCGGTTCGAGGCGATCGCGCGCCGGCCGGGTCTGGAGCGCGTGCTGCGCGCGATCGACGCCGCGATCGCCGCCGGCCTCGCGCCGCTCAAGCTCAATTGCGTCGTGATGCGCGGGTACAACGACGACGAGCTCGCCGACTTCGCCGCGCTTACGCGCGACCGCCCGCTGTTCGTGCGCTTCATCGAGGTCATGCCGGTGCACGAGAACGTCGGGTTGCAGCGCGACACCTACGTTTCGTCCGACGAGATCCTGGAGCGGATCGCCGCAATCGGCGAGCTGCGGCCGGTGCCGGGCCCGTCCGGCAACGGCCCCGCGCGCTACTACGCGTTCTCCGGGGCCTCCGGAGCCGTCGGGGTGATCACTCCGCTTTCGCACGACTACTGCGAGCGCTGCAATCGCGTGCGCCTCACCGCGGACGGGCGGCTGCGGCTCTGCCTCTTCGGCGATCATGCCATCGACCTGCGCGCGCCGCTGCGCGCCGGCGCAACGATCGATCGGATCGCCGAGATCCTGCGCTCGGCGATGCTGATCAAGCCCGAGCGCCACCACCTCCGGCTCGGGGAGACGGCTTCGCGGATGCGCGCCTTCTCCGAGATCGGCGGTTAGGCGACACGAGGTCACAAGATGCGTCCGCCGCCCGTTGTCAAGCCGATGGAGGACGTGTATCCCGGAGCGGCGCCGGCCGCCGTCGCGCGAGCTCGCGCCGAGTCGCTGGTGCTGGAATATCAGGTCAAATTGACCCGGTATCTGCGCCGCATGGTGGGCGACGCCGAGGTCGCGCTGGATCTAAGCCAAGACGTCTTCTTATCCGCCTACCGCATGCTGCAGGCGGATCCACAGCGCGAGCTGACCGCGGGATGGCTCTACCGGGCCGCCACCAACGCGGCTATATCGTTCTTGCGGCGGAAGAAGGTGCTTCGCATGCTTCCGCTCGATCGCGACGTCGATCGCGGCGCATGGCGCGTCGACGAACGCAGCGCGGCATCCGTGGACCTGCAGACGGCGCTGGCGCAGCTTCCGACGCAACAGTCGGCGGCGCTGCTCCTGACCAGCTACGTCGGCTATTCCTCGGCAGAGGCCGCCGAGTTGTTGGGGACGACGTCCGATGCGATACGGCAGCGCGTCTGCCGGGCGATGCGCGTGTTGAGAAACCTAATGAATGAGGAGACCTAAAAGATGACGCGATGCGATTGCGCACGCGCCGAAACGCTCGCCGGCGCAATCTCGCTCGGCGAAGCGGATGAGGCACAGCGCGAGATGTATCGATCGCATCTCGCCACGTGCGGGCGCTGCCGCGCCGAACTGGGCGGCGAGCGTGCGATCGAGCGTGCGATGGCGACCGTGACCGAGGCGCGCGACGCCGAACGGTGGGAGCCCGATTTGCGGGCCGCGCGCATGCGGCCGCGCGAACGGTATGGCGCGTGGCGTTGGGTCGCCGCGCTGGCCGCCGCGGCGGCGCTGATCGCCGGTCTGCGCACGATGGAAAGACACCCGGCCACCACGGTCGCGGCGCAGAGCAGCGGCCCAACCGAACGGGCGGCGACGCGCGCCGTCGCGGCGCTCAATACTCAGACGCTGCCGCAGCGCCAGCACGAGGCGGAGTCGCTGGCGTTCGCGCCGGCGGCGCCAGGCACCATGGAGCTCAAGCTGCGGCTGGATGGGCGCGGCGGCTCGAGCCGCTGCATCGTCACCAAGAGCTCCGGCAGCCGCGGGCTCGACGCAGCGGTGTGCCGCGCGGCGCTGCGAACCATCCCCTCGCGACGTTAGACTCCTAGGGAGAACGCAGGCGAACGACCGAACGGCCCCGCCATGGCGGACAGGCCCTTCATCTACCGCTTCAATAAGGACTTACGCCTCGACGATCACGCCGGCCTAGCGGCCGCCGCGGGACACGGCGCCGTGCTGCCGCTGCTCGTCATCGATCCGGCGACCTCCGATCGCATGCGAGTGTCGCCGCGCAGAGCCGCGTTCTTTTGCTCGGCCGTGCGCGCGCTGGATGCCGAGTTGCGCGAGCGCGGAAGCCGGCTCGTCGTTCGTCGCGCGCCTGCCGAGGAGGCCGTCTTGAAGGTTGCGCGCGAGGCGGGCGCCGCGGGCGCGGCCTGGAGCGCGTCCTACGACGACGCCGGCATGCGGTGCGATTGGTCGTTACGCCGCGAGCTCGAAGAAGCGGGATTGCGTGCACTGGTCGTGCACGACGCGGCCGCCGTCGCGCCGGAGGATAGTGCCGAGGCGCGCAGCGCGGAGGGGCCCGGCTATCGCGCCTTTGCGCCGTATTTCGAGGTCTGGCGGGAGCTGCCGATCACCTCGCATGAGTACCCGCTGCTGTTGCGGTTTGCCGGCGGCGAGGTCGACGCCGAGCCGCTGCCCGAGCCGCACGAGTTCGCAGCCGGCGACGCGCAGGCAGCGGGCGGTTCCGCGGTCGCGCGGCGTCTCTTCCAGACCTTTGTGCGCGAGCGTGCGCCGCAGTACGCGACTGATGCCAACGTTCCATCCGAGGACGGAACGTCCGGGCTTTCTGCGCACTTATCGTTCGGAACGATTTCGGCTCGCGCCGTCGCGCTGGCGGTGCGCGAGCGTCTTGCCGACCCGTTTGCGATCAGCGAGCAACGGCTGTCGCTGCGGCTGTTTTTGCGCGCGCTCGCGCATCGCGACTTCTTCCTTCAACTGTCATGGTTCAATCCGCAGACTCACGACGCGCCGCTGCAGGCCAAGATGCGCGGCTTCGGCTGGAAGGAATCGCATCCCGCGCTGGAGGCCTGGCGCACCGGCACGACCGGCTATCCGTTCGTCGACGCCGGAATCCGGCAGCTGCACGAGACGGGATGGATGCACCCGCACGTGCGCGCGGTAGCGGCTTCGCTGCTGTGCTTCGATCTCGGCGTCGATTGGCGAGTGGGCCGCGCGGAATGGGACCGGTTCCTTATTGAAGACGACCCGGCGCTTGCGACGGGAAACTGGCAGTGGATCGCGGGCGTTGGCGCGGACATGGCGCAGTATCCGCGGATCTACAACCCCGAGCGGCAACTGCGGCGCTACGACCCCGCGGGGTTGTACGTTCGGCGTTGGATTGACGAGCTTGCGAGCGTGCCGTTCGAGGCGTGGCAGGCGCGGGCGAGATCCTCGCCGCAGCTGCGACTATCCCTTTTCGCCCAGGGCGAATATCCGCCGCCCGCGGTCGACCACGCAGTCGCGGCACGGGCCTTTCTACGGCGCTATCGCGAGTTCGTATCGCCTTTGGAAACCTCTGATTGATCCGGTGTACCGATCGTTTGAACCGCTTTGCGGTCAAACCCTTCGGGCAGCGGCAGTTTCGCCGCATCTCTTTGTTGCGCCCTCGGTCACAGAGGGCCCAACTATGCTTCCTCGGGCGCGCCTCGATCTGTGGCGAAACTGCTCGCTGCGATCGATGCAGCGGATCAATCAGAGGTTTCCCGGGGGAAACGCTCGTCGAGCCAGCTGCTCACGATGGGTACGCGCACATCGTCGCCGTTCCATGTCTTGATGCCGTAGTAGACGCTCGCGACGAGGAAGAGCGGTACCAGCAGCGGCACGAGCGCCATCGCCGAAATGCCGAGGAACGGAATCTGCGCGATGAGCGAGAGCAGCGCCCCGAAGCCGAAGATGCCCAGGTTGAACCCGAGCGCCTGAATGGCTTGGCGGCGCAGGGCGCGCGACTGATTTCGGTCGAGGAGTGAGATGAGCGCCAGCGGCCACAGCGGATAGCCGAGGGCGACGAGCGCGCGGCTCTCGGCGGAGTCGGGCGCCGTCGCGACGGTGGCCGTTCCGCGCACGCTGGCGGGCGCGGGGCGGGGCGGCACCGCTCCCGGAATCTGTGTGCGGGTGGCGGTGGCGGCCTCGACCTTGGCCGCGAGCCGGCAGCTGGGACAGCCGCCGCGCTCGTCGCGGCACGTAGCGCAAGTCGGCTTGCCGCATTCTACGCACGGCGCTACCGACGGTACGTTCGAGTGAAAGTAGCAGTCCATTTTGGTTCGTGCAATCCTCCGCACCCTCACGTACCCCAACGCCCTAGGGCAGGTTTCATTGCCGGTCGGCGGCAAGAGCGTTGGGCGGATGAGACGCCGCTCGATTTTGTACCGCCTCGTGCGTGAGGCGCAACCGTACTATCCGCGCATCGCGTTGGCGATGGGAATGGGAGTGCTGGCCGGCGTGCTCTCGATCGTTCCGCCGCTGGCCTTCCGGATCATCATCAACCAGGTGCTCGTGCCGCCGCCCGGCCAGGCGCCGGACCTGAAGGCGCTCTACCTCGCCCTGGGTCTCACGGCGGTCGCGCTGGTCCTCGCCAACTCGGCGATCTACGGGCAGACCTATCTGACCGCCTGGAGCGGTCAGCACCTCGTCGCGAGGCTGCGCGTACGGCTTTTCGAGCGCATGCTCAACCTGCCGCTCGGGGAGTTCGACAAGTGGCGGCCGGGCGAGCTGATCGCCCGCTTCGCGACGGATCTGCAGATCATGATCGACGCCGTGAGCGTGTCGGTTCCACAGCTCGTCGTGGCACTCGCCACGTTCATCTCGTCGTTTGCGACGATGATCTATCTCGACTGGCTGCTGACGCTCTCGCTCGTGCTGGTCGCGCCGGTCGTCTCGTACGCCGTGTCGAATTTCCAGCGGCTGATCGCAGCCAGCACGCATCGCGCCCAGCAGCGTATCGCGGACCTCACCGCAAACCTTTCCGAGATTCTGCAAGGCCAGCGCGTGGTAAAATCCTTTGGGCGTGAGCAGTTCGAGGTGCGGCGGTTCCGCACCCGCAACGACGATTTTTTTGGCGCGTATATGAAGCTCACGCAGTTCATCCAGACGCAACCGCTGGTTATTTCGACGATCATGGTGGCTGCGGTCGTGGCGATCATGTGGCTCTCGGTGCGCGAGGTTTTGGTGGGCCGGCTCGACACCGGCAAGGTGTTCATGTACTGGGGCCTGCTGGTAAACTTGATGAATCCCATGAATCGCGTGGCTGCGTTCTTCGGCGACATCGGCAAGGCGATCGTGGGCGCCGGGCGCGTCTTCGAGTTGCTCGATCTGCCGGTCGAGGTGCGCGACGCGCCGGGCGCGATCGCGTTACCGGCGGTGCGCGGCCGCATCGAGTACGCCGACGTGACGTTCCGCTACAGCCCGACCGAGCCGCCGGCGCTTCGGCACGTCAACGCGGCGATTGAGGAAGGCGAGATCGTGGCTCTCGTCGGCCCGTCGGGTGCGGGCAAGACGACGCTGGCGAACCTCGTGCCGCGTTTCTACGAGCCTCAGGAGGGCCGGCTCTCGCTCGATGGCATCGACATCGCGACGGTGCGTCTCGAGGACCTACGCGGCGCGATCGCCATCGTGCCGCAAGACGTGCAGCTGTTCCGGACGTCGATCTTGGAGAACATTCGCTACGGCAGGATCGGCGCGACCGATGCCGAGGTTCGAGCAGCCGCCGCCGACGCGAACGTGGACGAGTACGTGCAGACGTTTCCCGAGGGCTTTGCGACCGAAGTCGGCGAGCGCGGCGTTCGCCTCTCGGGAGGTCAGCGTCAGCGCATCGCGATCGCCCGGGCGGTGCTGCGCGATCCCCGCATCTTGATTCTCGATGAAGCCACGAGCGCGCTGGATAGCCACTCGGAAGCGCTGATCGAGGAAGCTCTCGACCGGCTACTCCCCGGACGTACGACGCTGATCATCGCGCACCGCCTGTCCACGATCCGGCGCGCGCATCGCGTTTTGTTCATCGAGGCCGGACGCGTGATCGAGATGGGCACGCACGACGAGCTGCTCGCGAAGGGCGGTTCCTACGCGCGGCTCCACGCCGCGCAGTACTCGTTTAAGGCCCCCTAAGTTGCGCGAAGCCGGAAAAGGACGAGCTCAGGGCGAAGAGGCCGCCCATCTAGGGGACATCCTCCTTGAAGTTCCCCCTTTTGAGTGATGGGTGCCCCTGAAGTCCAGCCTCCAGAAAGGAACTCCAGTTGAACCAGGGATTCACCGTGTGGCTTACCGGTCTGTCCGGCGCGGGTAAGAGCACGATCGCCGAACGGCTTGCTCCCGAGCTGAGCGCGCGCGGCTGCAGCGTCGAGGTGCTCGACGGCGACGAAGTACGGACTCATCTCTCGAAAGGTTTGGGATTCAGCCGCGCGGATCGCGACATCAATATCGGACGCATCTCGTTCGTTGCGTCCTTGCTCGTGCGGCACGGGGCGGCCGTGATCACGGCGGCGATTTCGCCGTACGCACAGGCGAGGGCCGAGGCGCGCCAGCGAATTGGAAACGAGCGTTTCGTGGAGGTCTACGTGCGCTGCTCCCTGGACGAGCTGGTTCGGCGTGACGTCAAAGGCCTGTATGCGAAAGCGCTCGCCGGAGAGGTACAGCACTTCACGGGTGTTTCGGATCCGTACGAAGCCCCCGAACACCCCGACGTCGTGGTGGACAGCGAGGTCGAGTCCGTCGAAGAGAGCGTATCGACGGTCCTTACCGAGCTCATGAAGCGCGGCTACCTGAGCGCCGGCGCGAAGGCGGTGTTATGATCGCACCTCACGGCGGAAAACTGATCAATCGAATCTTCGACTCCCCGCAGGCCCAGTCCGAATTGCGCGACACCGCCAAGGGGCTGCGCGGCCTCACGCTCACGGGCCGCGAGCTCAACGATCTCGGGCTGATCGGCAACGGCGCCCTGAGTCCGCTGACCGGATTCATGACGCGCAAGGACTACGATCCCGTCGTCACGTCGATGCGGCTGGAGAACGGCTTGCCGTGGAGCATCCCCGTCGTTCTGGCCGTCGACCGCGACGAGGCTCCGGTCGCGGGCACGCGCGCCGCGCTCTACGACGCCGAAGGCGTGCTGCGCGGCGTCATCGACGTCGAGGACGTCTTCGAGTACGACAAGCTGCACGAGGCGCGCAACGTTTATCGCACGGAAGAAGAGCAGCATCCGGGTGTGGCGGCGGTCCTAGCGCGCAAAGACGTGCTGGTCGGCGGTCCCGTCTCACTGCTTCCGGTGCAAGCCGATCCTGAGAGCCTCTCGCCGGTTCAGACCCGCGCGGAGTTCGAGCGTCGCGGCTGGAAGACGATCGTGGGCTTTCAAACGCGCAACCCCGTGCATCGGGCGCACGAATACATTCAGAAGTGCGCGCTCGAAACCGTCGATGGATTGCTCCTGCACCCACTCGTCGGCGAGACCAAGAGCGACGACATCCCCGCAGTGGTGCGGATGCGCTGCTACCGTGCGCTGTTAGAAAACTACTACCCGGCCGACCGCGTCCTGCTCAGCACGTTGCCCGCGGCGATGCGTTATGCCGGTCCGCGTGAGGCGATCTTCCACGCCATGATGCGCAAGAACCACGGCTGCACGCATTTCATCGTCGGCCGCGATCACGCTGGCGTCGGAAGCTACTACGGAACCTACGACGCGCAGAAGCTGTTCGACGAATTCACGCCCCAAGAGCTGGGCATCACCCCGCTCAAATTCGAAAACAGCTTCTACTGCCGGCGCTGTCAGTCCATGGGCTCGAGGAAGACGTGCAGCCACGATCCCGAGAACCACGTCACGCTGAGCGGTACTCAGGTACGTCAGATGTTGCGCGACGGGCAACTGCCGCCGCCCGAGTTCTCGCGGCCGGAAGTCGCGCAGATCTTGATCGAGGCTGCGCGGGAAACGGCCTCCGCTTAGGCGTTAGGCGGCGTTTTCGTGCGCGGGCGGCCGGCGCTGATGCAGGGCAAAGCGGTTGCCCTCGGGGTCGCGCGCGAAACAGCTCGAGCACGCCGGAAACTCGTAGATCTCGCTGACTTCGACGCCGGCGGTGTGCAAGCGCTCGCGCATCGCGGGCAGGTCGTCGACTTCGAAGGCGGCGCCGGTCGACGCGCCGGGCTCGAATCCGAGGCCCTCGCCGTTGCCGATTCCAAACGTCGTGCTGCCGACGGTGAACTCAACCCAGTGGTCGCCGAACGCGTCACCCGGCGTCAAGCCCAGCGTGTCGCGATAAAAGTCGCGTGCGCGCGGGACGTCCCGAACGGAGTAAGCGACGAACGCGATGTCCTTGACCATTGGCGAATCCTCCCGAAGTCGTCGCTGGCTTCATTGGCGCGCAGGAGGCAACCTCTAAACGATGGACGAAGGGCAAGTGGCCGCGAACGGCCACCAGGCAGCCAGGGAGGGCGCTTAATGCTCGTGCTCAGCCGCAAGCCGAATCAGTCGATCACAATCGGCAACGACATCCGCATCCTGGTCGTGGCGCTGGATCGCGATCACGTCAAGCTCGGCATAGAAGCGCCGCGCGGCGTGCGCGTGCATCGTTCCGAGGTCACGGCGAGGCCGGTAGGAAAAGAGTCCGTCGAGGCCGATAAACCCCGTGATGCCCGCGGCCGCTAAACGGGAGCAACCGAGCGTCCGGTACGCCCGGTGGGAGCAGCCTCCAGAGGCCGCCGAATGTTAACCTAGGTCTATCTACGCCGAGGAGTTGACGCTGCTTTGAACTGGGAATACGTACTCGTCGGCTTCATCGTCGGCATGTGTATCGCGTATAGCGGGGTCGGCGCAGGCGCGCTGACAACGCCCCTCCTGGTGCTCTTCTTAGGCGTGGGCACCGACGTCGCGATCGGGTCGGATCTGCTCTTCGCGTTGGGCACGAAGCTCGTTGCGATGATCGCGCACGTCCAGCGGCGCAACGTCCAGCCTTCCGTGCTCTGGCGCTTGTCGCTCGGGGGTTTGCCCGGAGCAATCGTCGGCGTCACAATCAGCGCGCACTTGCACCGCGTCCTCGATATCCATCAACTGGAACATACGCTGCGCATAGCGGTGGCCGCCGCTCTGCTGCTTTCCGCGGCCGTGATCTTTTTCAATCGCCGGCTTGCGGCCGATCTCGCGCACGTCGCGCACAACCTGCCGACGCTGCGCATCGGCGCTATCGGCTTTTTCGTCGGCCTGACGGTGAGCATCACGTCGATTGGCGCCGGGTCCTTGACCCTCCCGCTCTTGCTGCTCGTCTTGCCGTCGATCGCGCTGCGCCGTCTCGTGGGAACCGACGTAGCGTTCGCGATTGTCGTTCTCATCCCGTCGCTCATCGGTCACTTCTCGATCGGCGACGTCAACGTCGAAACTCGCAGGGATGCTGCTCGTCGGCTCGGTACCGGGCGTTTTCGTGGGCTCGCACCTCGTGACGAGGCTGCCGGAGCGATGGTTCCGCGGTGCGCTGGCCGCAGTGCTCGTCATCGTCGCGATCTTCCTACTCCCGATCAAGCTCCATCTGCCGCACTCGTAGCCGGTTGCTTCACCGCTCGCGAGCGATCAGCTCGCCGGCGCGAAAGAGGCTCTCGAAGGTTCCCGCGTCGCTCCACCATCCCTCGAGCACGTCGTACTCGAGGCAGCCGTCGCGGATGTAGCAGTTGTTGACGTCGGCGATCTCCAGCTCGCCGCGGGCAGAGGGCCTGAGCGTTCGGATGAACTCGAAGACGCGAGCGTCGTACATGTAGAGGCCCGTCACGGCGTAGCGGCTCTTCGGCTGCGTCGGCTTCTCCTCGACGGCCACGATCCGCTCGCCGTCGAAGACCGGCACGCCGAAGCGCTGCAACTCCTCGACCTCCTTGAGGAGGATCCGGGCTCCGGAAGACTGGTCTGCGAAGCGGCGCACGTAGGGTTCGACGCTACGTTGAAAGATGTTGTCGCCCAAGATGACGACGATCCGGCGGCCGTCGGCGAAATGCTCGCACAGGCGCAGCGCGTCGGCGATGCCGCCCTCTCCCTGTTGGTATGCGTAATAGATGCCGCGCAGGCCGAACTCAGCGCCGTTGCCGAGCAGGCGAAGAAAATCGCCTGCGGAGTTTCCGCCTGTAACGATCATGATCTCGCGAATGCCCGCGGCGCAGAGCGTCTGCAGTGGATAGTAGATCATCGGCCGGTCATAGACCGGTAAGAGGTGCTTGTTCGTCACCTTCGTAAGCGGATGCAGCCGCGTGCCGAGTCCCCCGGCCAATATCACTCCCTTCACGGCACAGAGGCGGCTTTTAGCGGGCGCCACCAAGATTCGTTGGCGCGGTACCACGCGACGGTTGCAGCGATTCCGTCGGAGAATGGAGTCTGAGGCTTCCAGCCCAGGTTGTGGAGCTTCTTCGCGCTGACGGCGTAGCGGCGATCGTGACCCGCGCGATCCGCGACGTGGTTGACGTGCGTGTCCATCGATCGACCGCCAGGCGCATCAGTACGCGGGTCAGCTCGAGGTTCGTCTGCGGCGCGCCGCCCGCGACATTGTAAACGTTTCCCGGGATGCCGCGTTCGAGGACGTGGAGGATCGCCCTCGCGTGGTCTCCGACGTACAGCCAGTCGCGAATCTGCAGGCCGTCGCCATACACGGGCACGGGCCGATCGTCAATTAAATTCGTGACGAACAGCGGGACGATCTTCTCCGGATACTGATTCGGGCCATAGGTGTTGCAGCCGCGCGTGATCAGCACGGGCACGCCGTACGTCGAGTGGTAGGCGAGCGCCATGAGATCCGCGGCTGCCTTGCTGGCAGCGTACGGACTGCGCGGCGCCACCGGGTCGGTCTCCAGCGATTCGCCGCGCGCGACATTCCCGTAGACCTCATCGGTGGAGACTTGCAGAAAACGCGGCACGCCGAGCTCGCGCGCGGCCTCGAGCAGGACGAGCGTCCCCAGAGCGTCCGTCCGCAAGAACTCTTTTGGCTCGAGGATGGAGCGATCGACGTGCGTCTCCGCCGCGAAGTTGACGAGCGCGTCCGCGCCGCCCGTGAGCGCCGCGCGCACGGCGGCGGCATCACAGACGTCGCCCTTGGCGAAGCGGTATCGATCGTCGGCTTCGACGTCGCGTAGGTTCTCCGGGTTGCCCGCGTACGTGACGGCGTCGAGATTCACGATTTCAACGTTTGGACGCTCGCGCAGGACGAGCCGGATGAAATGGGAGCCGATGAATCCGAGCCCCCCGGTGACCAGCCAGCGCATTGCCTCGCTCTACGAAAGTGGTTTCGCTGCGCCCTGCTCGGGCGAATCGGACACGAGCGCGGCGAGCTGCCGCCGCGACGTGAGATCGAACCGATCGAAGATCGCCGCGATGTGGGTTTCCACGGTGCGCTCTCCGATGAAAAGCTCGGTCGCGATCGCCCGATTACTCTTGCCTTGCGCCGCGAGCCGCGCCACCTCCAGCTCGCGCGCAGTCAGCTGATGCCTTCCGGCGCGATGGCGCGCCCGCTGTCTCGCACGCGCGAGCTCGCGCGCGTTGCGCAGGAAGGCATGGCGGCGATAGAGCTCGACGGCGTCGGCGTAACGCCCCTGAAGTTCCAGAGCTTGCGCCCGTTCCCAGGGCCATCCGATTTGCTCGAACTGGGCCGCCGCTTCGCCGGCGAGCGCCTTGGCGCCGGCGGCGCGCCGGCGACTCGCGAGTCGAGCATCGAAGAGCGTCAAGTACGCCCGCGCGGCGCGGTTGGCCGAGTCGCGCGCCGCTTCGGCGAGGAGTTCGCGCGCTCGTGAGCGTTCGTGCGCGTCCGCGCTGCCGGCGAGCTGATCCAGCAGCCAAAACGAGAAATCCACGGATTGCAGCGCCGCGAGCGCGCGCGTGCGCAGGGCCGCGGCGTCGCTGCGCCGTTTGGTCGCATCGTAGTAGGCCGCGACGCAGCCGGCGAGCAGGCCGATTCTCTGTGTTTCGCCCGAGCCGAAGGCGAGCTCCAGCGAGGCGGGCGTGACGAATCGAGCGGCCTCCGCGTCGTCGTCACCGTAGTATGCGAGCCGAACGGCGAGCGCGGCGCGCGCAGTCTGAGTCATCGCGATCCCCGGAGGAAGCTGCGCGTCTTCCCGCTGCCGTGCGCGCACGGCAACGAGGTCGCCGGCGAGCAGCTCGGCAAATGCGAGGCCTTGAATGGTCGTCGCTCCGACCTTTCCGAAGTCCTTGCTGCGCGCGCATCCGGCCGCCTCGCGATACGCGGCAAAAGCGCGATCCATCCAGCCGGTCGCCATCGCGCGGCTCGCGTAATTGTTCGAGGCTCCATGCGACCTGCTCGGGATCGCTCGATTCTCGCGCAATCGCGGCGGCGCGCTCGTATTCTTCGAACGCATCCATCAGCTGACCCGACGTAGCGGCGACGAGCGCACGGACCATGCACGCGTTGCGCCGATCGAGCGCCGAGTGGTTGCCGGGTGTCTCTTCGGCCGAGGCGAGGTAGGCGGCGACGGTGCCGGTCGCGCCTTGCAACGCTTCGAAGTGCGCGAGCGTCACGTAGGCGCCATAGGCCACCGGGCCGCGACCGCCGCTCAGGCGCAGAGCGCGCTGCGCGGTCGCCGTGGCGGCCTCCGGCCGACCACTCTCGTAGATGCGCCGGGCGAGCCGGATGGCTACAGGGGCTGCGTGTTCTGCATCGCCGGCCGCTTCGTACGCATTTACAGCCTGCTCGGCAACAGCGCACGCCTCCTCGACCTCCCCGTTGATCGAAAGCGCTCGCGAAAACTTCTCGCACAGCGAAGCGTACGTGGCGTCGTCCGAACGTCGCGCTGCCGCGGCGCCGCGATAGGCGTCCTCGGCGTCGCGGTGCGCATTGCGCGACAGCGCGCTATCGCCGGCGAGCTCGTAGGCGGCGCTGGCCCGTTCGCGATCGCCGGCGGCGTTCCAGTGGTAAGCAAGGTCGATCGGATCGGCGTCGCGCTGTCGCTCCAAGCATTCCGCTATTTCGCGATGAATGGTTTGCGTCTGAAATGCGAGGAGCTCGTGGTAAAGGATCTCCCGCGTAATTGCGTGGCGGAAGGTGAGAACTCCGGCGGCCTCGCGAGTCTCTCGCACCAGCTGAAGATCGCGCGCGCGAGCGAGCGCGCTCGCCGCGTCGGCATTGGAGACTGCGGCGATCCGCGCGAGAAGCGGCACGTCGAAGCTGCGGCCGATCACCGACGCATAGAGCAGGATGCGGCGCTGCTCCCGTGTGAGCCGTTCAAACCTGTCGAGTATGCCCGCGCGGATGCTCAGCGGCGCGTCAACGAACGGACCTTCGGGCGCGATCACGGCGCTGTTGACGAGCTCTTCGGCGAAGTACGGCTTGCCCTCGGCCAACTCGCAGACGCGTGCGATGGCGCGGTTCGGATCCGGGGAATGGGCCGGCCAAATGCTCGTGACCAGACGCCGCATCTCGTCCGCGTCGAGCGGTGGCACGGGGATCGTGGCGGCGCCCTGGCGCTCCAATCGATTCAACGCTTCGCCCCGCCGGTGATCGAGCTCGAGCTGCTCCGAGCGAACGGCTCCGAGAAACAGCCACCTGCCGGTACGCTGCGGCCGTGAGGTACGTGAGAAACTCCAGCGTCGCATAGTCGGCCCACTGCAGGTCGTCGACACTTAGAACGATCGGCGTGACGGCAGCGGCGCGGAAGGCCTCGGCCGCCCGCAAGAGCGCGCGATGGCGCGCCGTCTCCGAAAGGTCACCGGCGCCGACTGTGCCGCGATCCTCAAAAGCGCCCGAGATGCCGAGCGCCGCGAAGGCCTCGCGCAACGGCGCGAAGGGCGGACACAGCGACTCAAAACATGCCGCGCGTCCTATCTTGGCCCCAAGGCCGAGGGCCCGCGACGCGAACTCGTCGAGCAAACGCGTCTTTCCGACGCCGGCTTCGCCCCATAGGAGGGCCGCGCCGCTCTCGCCTTCGGCGACGCGCCCGTAGAGGCTCTCGAGGAGCTCCAAGTGGGCCGCTCGGCCGATCAGCGGGGTCCGAGACGTCCGCGTCGTTCCTCCGTACAGCTCCCGATGCACGACGTACCTCGCGTTGCTATGGTGACCCCAGAGCCTTTTCTGCTATGGAGGACGACACCTTGACCACTAGCGCACTCCCCTTCGACCCCGCGAAGCTCGAAGCCGCGGTCGGACGCTTTCTGAGCGATGTCGGCGCGGTTCTTACGGCATCGTCGGTCGTGATCGGCGACCGCCTCGGCCTATACAAAGCGCTCGCGAGCGACGGACCGTCGACTTCGCTAGAGCTCGCCGAGCGAACCAAGACGCACGAACGATACGTCCGCGAGTGGCTCGCGACCCAGGCGGCGGCCGGATACGTGAGCTACGATCCGACGACCAAGCGATTCGCGCTGCCCGCAGAGCACGTTCCGCTGTTGGCGGACGACGGGAGCGAGCTCAACATGTGCGGGCTGTTCGGCATGGCGCAACCGCTGTTTGCGGACGAGCCGAAGATCGCGCAGGCGTTTTTGACGGGTGAGGGTGTCGGCTGGCACGAGCACGATCCGCGGCTCTACGCCAACACCGACCGAATCTTCCGTAACGGATACGCCGCGCATCTGGTCTCGGACTGGATCCCCTCGCTCGACGGCGTCGAGTCGAAGCTGCGCACCGGCGCGCTGGTGGCGGACATCGGTTGCGGATACGGTACCTCGACGATCCTGATGGCACAGGCGTATCCGATGTCGCGGTTCGTCGGCTACGATTATCACGAGCCGTCCATCGCGGCGGCACGAAAAGCGGCTCGCGAGGCCGGCGTCGAGGATCGCGTGCGTTTCGAGATCGTATCGGGTGAAGCGACGCCGAATCTCGCTTTCGATCTCGTATGCTGTTTCGACTGCGTGCACGACATGGGCGATCCGGTCGGCGTTCTCTCGCGAACGCGTCAGGCACTCAAGCCGAACGGAACACTCATGATCGTCGAGCCGTTTGCCGGTGATGCACTCGAAGCGAACCTGACGCCGGTAGGGCGCATCTATTACGCGGCTTCTACGATGCTCTGCACGCCCTCCTCGCTGGCGCAAGAGGTGGGGTTGGCTCTCGGCGCGCAGGCCGGCGAGGCGCGGATTGGCGAGGTCGTGCGCCAGGCGGGCTTCGTCGCACTTCCGGCGCGCGGCGGAGACCCCGTTCAACATCGTGTACGAGGCGCGGCCCTAACCTGCCGCCCCTCTACTCGCTCGGGCGCCCTTGGAGGGTAGACGGCCGCGTGATATAATCGCGCGGCTGTCTTATCACTTCACCCCGCACGGAGGCGGGGTGCCGATGGCTCCACGACACGGCCGCGATTCCAAGATGGGCGGCGGCCGGGGGCCAGAAAGGTCTACTTTTAATGACCGTCGTGTCCATGCGGGAGCTCTTGGAGGCGGGCGTCCATTTCGGCCATCAGACGCGCCGCTGGAACCCGAAGATGAAGCCATTCATCTTTCAAGAGCGCAACGGCATTTACATCATCGATTTGGCCCTCACCGTGCAGCGTCTGCGCGAGACCTACGAGGTCGTCAAGCAGCTGGCACGGGAGGGGCGCGTCATCCTGTTCGTCGGCACGAAGAAGCAGGCGCAAGACGTCGTCCGCGAGGAGGCGGACCGCGCGGGAACGTTTTACATCAACCAGCGCTGGCTCGGCGGCACGCTGACGAACTTCGCGACGATCCAGAAACGCATCGCGCGCCTGCGCGAGCTCGAGAACATGAAGCTCCAGGGCGACTTCGAACGGCTGCCTAAAAAAGAGGTCGCCAAGCTGCAGGACGAGATGAATCGCCTCGAGCGCTTCCTCGGCGGCATCAAGGACATGCACCGCCTGCCCGACGCGCTCTTCGTCGTCGATCCGAAGAAGGAGCGCATCGCCGTCTTGGAGGCGAGGAAGCTGAAGATTCCGATCATCGCCGTGATCGACACGAACTGTGACCCCGATGAGATCGATTATCCGATCCCCGGCAACGACGACGCCATTCGCGCCGTCAAGCTGATGGTAGGCAAGATCGCCGACGCGATCATCGAAGGGCGCACGGAGAGCGAGAGCTCGTACGATCAGCCGGCCTACGAAGCGTCGCCGCAGGCATACACCGAGGAAGAGGCCCCCACGACCATGGCGGAGGCGGGGCTTTGATTTCCTACCAACCGAGGCCCGAAGAGATCAAGGCGTTGCGCGAAGAGACGAGCGCACCGATGATGGATTGCCGGAAGGCGCTGCTGGACGCGGGAGGCGATCCCGAACGCGCGAAGGCGCTGTTGCTGGAACGCGGGGCGGCGCAAGCCGCGAAGAAAGCCGAGCGTTCCGCTAACGAAGGTCTGGTTACCAGCTACATCCACGCCGGCGGCAAGATCGGCGTGCTCGTCGAGCTCAACAGCGAGACGGATTTCGTCGCGCGGAACCCAAAGTTTGCGGAGCTATCGCGGGACGTCGCGATGCACATCGCTGCGATGTCGCCGCAATACCTGGACCGCGAGATCGTTCCCAGCGACGTCGTCGAAGGTCTGCGCGCGGAGTTCCGCGCCGGCGTTCCGTCGGGGAAGCCGCCCGAGGTCGCCGAAAGGATCGTCGAGGGGAAGCTGAACAAGTGGTTCGAGGAGCACTGTCTGCTCGATCAGGCCTTCGTCAAGGATGACTCCATGACGGTCGGCGACGTGGTGAACCGCGCGATCGGGGCGCTCGGCGAGCGGATTCGCGTGCGGCGCTTTACGCGGTACGCCCTGGGTGAATGATCTGACGCCAGCCGGCCGCGGTTCTCACGCGTCCTCCTGAAGATCTCGGGCGAGGCTTTCGCGGGCGACGGAACCGGCGTGGACGTTAACACGACGCGCATCATGGCGGAACAGATCGCCGAGGTCAGCCGGGCCGGCGTCTCCGTCGCCATCGTCGTCGGTGGCGGCAACATCTGGCGCGGCAAGGTGCACGAAGAGGCCGGCATGGATCGCGCGACGGCCGATTACATGGGCATGCTAGCGACCGTCATCAACGCGCTGGCGCTTCAGGATGCGCTTGAGCGGATGGGCGTCGCCTCGCGCGTGCAGACCGCCATCGCGATGCATCAAATCGCAGAGCCCTACATCCGGCGCCGCGCGATTCGCCATCTCGAAAAGGGGCGCGTCGTTATCTTCGCCGCGGGAACGGGCAATCCGTACTTCACGACCGACACGACCGCTGCACTGCGCGCCGTCGAAGTGAGCGCCGAGGCGATCTTGAAGGCGACCAAGGTCGACGGCATCTACTCCGCGGATCCGAAGAAGGATCCCGCGGCGACGCGCTTCGAGCGCCTGGAGTACATGGAGGTTTTGCAGCGCGGCCTCGAGGTGATGGACTCGACGTCGATGGCTCTCTGCATGGACAATGCGCTGCCGGTCATCGTCTTCGACATGGCGGTCGCAGGAAACATCCGGCGCGTGATTTGGGGCGAGCCGATCGGCACGTACGTCGGCCGTCGCGATCCGGCGCCCGTGGGAGCGAAAGCGTAACGTATGACCGACGCATACTTCAAAGAGATCGAATCGCGCATGTACAAGTGCGTCGAGGCGACGCGCCACGAGTTCGCGTCGATTCGCACCGGTCGCGCAGCTCCGGCGCTCCTGGATCGCCTCGTCGTCGAGGCGTACGGCCAGCCGGTGCCGGTGAAGCAGGTCGCAGGCGTCTCCACGCCGGATTCGCGCACGCTGCTGATCACGGCGTGGGACAAAGGCGTCGTTCCGGCGATCAAAAAAGCCATCGAGAAGAGCGAGCTCGGGCTGACGCCCTGCGGTGGACGGCTCGGCGATACGGCTGGTCATTCCGCCGCTAAGCGAAGAGCGGCGCAAAGACCTCGTCAAACTCGTCAAAAAGAAGGCGGAAGACGGTCGCATTGCAGTGCGCAACGTCCGGCACAAGTCGCACGACGAGCTGCGCGCGCAGCTGAAGGCGCACGACATCACCGAAGACGACAGCAAGCGCATGCAAGAGTCGTTACAGCGGCTGACCGACAAGTACGTCAAGGAAATCGACGCGCTCGTCGGCGCCAAAGAGAAAGAGATCATGGAGGTGTGAGCGACGACTTGATGCTCATGCGGGAGGTGCAGGCGCGGCACGTGCTCGCGAGCCGGCCGATTCGTCTGCACACGCTGGTCCCCTACGGTTCATGGATCGGGTGCGGCGCCTTACGCGTGCTGCGCTTGAAAATCGAGGAAAACGGCTCGGCTGACCTCACGGTCGGTTACGAGTCGTATCGAAGCGCATGAGCGTCTCGCTGGCCTCCCGCGAGCGGATCGGGCTCGATCGCAACGCCGTGCCGCGTCACGTGGCCATCATCATGGACGGCAACCGCCGCTGGGCCAGGGAGCATGGTGTACCCGCAATCGAGGGACACCGCCGCGGGATGATCGCCCTGCGCCGCGTCACGCGCAGCGCGAGCGACCTGGGCATCGGCGCCCTCACGGTCTACGGCTTTTCCACCGAGAATTGGAATCGCGACGCACGCGAGGTCTCGCTGCTGTTCGAGCTCTGCGTGCACTTCGCGCGCGGCGAGCTGGCGGAGCTGCGCAAGAATAACGTTCGAGTCCGAGTCATCGGCGACTGGGAATCGCTGCCCGACGCGCCCCGGCGGGCACTGGCGGACCTGCAGGCCCAGACGGCCGCGAGCACCGGGCTGCTGCTGAACCTCGCCGTCAACTACAGCTCACGCGCCGAGCTGGAGCGGGCCGTGCGCGCCATCGCCGGCGACGTGGCTCGCGGGGCCGTCATGCCTGAGGCCGTCGACGAAGCGATGATCGGGCGCTACCTGTACACCGCGGACCTGCCCGAGCTGGATCTCCTGATTCGCCCAGGCGGCGAGCAGCGGCTCTCGAACTTCCTGCTCTACCAGGCCGCGTATGCCGAGCTCGTCATGACCGATGTCTATTGGCCGGATTTCTCGAAGGATGATCTGATACGGGCGCTGATCGAGTTTCAACGGCGGGAACGGCGCTTCGGCGGGACTTGACCGAGCGTCGCATCGTCGTGGGCCTGATCGTGGCGGCGATCGGGCTCTCGTGCGTATTCGTTCCTTGGACCTTCTACGTGCTGCTGCTGGCGATCGGCCTCGCCAGCATCTACGAGTTCAACTCCATGTGCTCGATCAAGGGACAACCGCTCGAGTATCCCGTCGCGGTGCTCGGCGTCTGCGCCTACGTCGCGATGGCGGTGTTCGGCGTGCTGCACAAGTGGGAGGGCATACTGCTCGCGGCCATCGTGATCGTCGCGTTCTGGATCGGCATGTACGGCGAGCAGAAGGGGTACTTCGCGCGTACCGCCTACACCCTGCTCGCCGTGCTGTACATCGGCAAGCTGCTGACGTACTTCGTCTTCATCCGGCAGATCCCGGTGACGGGCGTGTGGTTCACGTTCTACGTGATCGTGCTGATCGCGCTCACGGATGTGTTCGGGATGATCGTGGGCACGAGCTTCGGGCGCCACAGCCTGACGAAGATCTCGCCGAATAAGACGGTGGAGGGATCGGCCGGATCGCTCGTGATCGTCGTGCTTATCGCGATCGGCGCGACGTGGATCCCGCAGCTGCATCTGCAGTGGTGGCAGGGCGGCGTGCTCGGCCTCTTTACGAGCATCGCGGCGCAAGCCGGCGATCTCGTCGAGTCCGCGTTCAAGCGGGATGCCGGCGTGAAGGACGCGGGCGCCGCGATCGCGGGGCATGGCGGCGTGCTCGACCGTTTCGATTCCTATTTCTTGGGCGGCGTGGCGTTCTTTGCTACGCTGCATTTGCTCGGGATTCTGCCGATCACGTGAGCGAGCGCAAGCGCGTCGCGATCTTGGGTTCGACGGGTTCGATCGGCACGCAGGCGCTCGACGTGATCGCGCGTCATCCCGACGAGTTCACGGTCGTCGGGCTGGCCGCGGGGCGCAACCTCGAGCTGCTGCGCGAGCAGGCCGAGCGCTACGGCGTGGCGATCGCGACGACGGCGCAGGACGGAGCCGCCGGGCTGATGCGCGTGGCCGTGGAGAGCGACCCCGACATCGTGCTCGCGGCGACCGACGGCTCCGTGGCGTTCGAGGCGGTATTCGCGGCGGTCGATCGCGGCATCGACGTCGCCATCGCGAACAAGGAGCTGATCGTGTCCGCCGGCGCGCTGCTCGTCGCACGCGGACGGTCGAGCGGCTCGCGGATCCTCCCGGTCGACAGCGAGCACAGCGCGATCTTTCAATGCCTCGTGGGCGAGGAGCCGTCGAGTGTCGCCGCGATCGTTCTCACCGCGTCGGGCGGCCCGTTCTGGCGCAAGTCGCGCGAGGCGATGGAGCGCGCGGACGTCGCGTCGGCGCTCGCGCATCCGACGTGGCGGATGGGCACGAAGAACACGATCGACTCGGCTACGATGATGAACAAGGGGCTCGAGGTGATCGAGGCGAGCCGGCTGTTCGAGATGCCGGGCGAGCGCATCAAGATCGTCGTGCACCCGCAATCGGTCGCGCACGGATTCGTCGTGTTCAACGACGGCAGCGTGAAGTCGCAGCTGGCCGCGCCCGACATGCGCCTGCCGATCGCCTACGCATTGAGCTATCCTAAACGTCTACCATTGCGCGGCGAGGCCGGCGACGTGCTGCGGGCGCTGGGCGCCAAGCAGGGAGACGTCGCCCTGCATTACGATTTCGAGTCGCCGGATCCTCAGCGATTTCCGTGCATCCGGCTCGCCTACGAGGCGCTCGCAGGGGGCGGCACGCTGCCGGCCGTGCTCTCGGCCGCAAACGAAGTCGCGGTAGACGCGTTCGTTGCGGGAAGAATCGGATTCGGACGCATCCCCGAGGTGATCGACGGCACGATGGGCCGAGCGCGGCCGGAGGAGGACACCCTGCAGGGGATCCGCTCTGCCGATCGCTGGGCGCGCCGGACCGCCGGAGAGATCGTCGGGGTCATCGAAGGGTCAGCTCGTCAGTGAGTTTGTTAGCCGTGGTCACCCTGGTCGGATTCGAGAAGGTCCTTACCTTCCTCGTGATGCTTTCCGTCTTGATCGTGCTGCATGAGCTCGGTCACTTCGTGCTGGCGCGCCGCAACGGGGTACGGGTCAACGAGTTCGCCGTCGGGTTCGGCCCGAAGCTGGCGAGTTGGACCAGCCCGCGCAGCGGAACGCTGTACTCGTTGCGCATTCTGCCGATCGGCGGTTTTTGCGCGATGGAGGGCGAGGACAATCGCGTCTCCGAGGCCGAGCAGCAGCGCGAGTATCGGACGCAGGGCTCGATCTCGGACAGTAATTTCCAGGCCAAGCCCCCGTGGCGACGGCTGGCGATCATCCTGGCGGGGCCGTTCGCGAACTTTCTGCTCTGCTATCTCATCTTGCTGACGGGAGCGCTCGCTTTCGGCGTCGCCAGCGATAAGGCCCAGCCGGTCGTCGGCGAGGTGCTGACCGGATCGCCGGCGGCGATCGCGGGGATTGCGCCGGGCGATCGCATCGTCGCCATCGATAACGTCGCGATTTCAAACGGAAAAACGCTGGTCGATACGATCCATCAGGCGCTCGGCAAGCGGCTCGACCTCGTCTACGAGCGCAACGGCATGCGCACAGAAGTCTATGTCGTTCCGCGACCGTGCCCCGCGCAGGTCGGCAAGAATCTCGGTTGCATTGGGTTTTCGCCGGTTCCGGCCTACGAGCGCATCGGCGTGACGCAAGCGATACGAGAGAGCGGCAGCGAGTTCATCGCGATCGCGAATCAGACGTTCGGCGGCCTCGGCTTGCTCGTGACGCAGTTCGCAAAGTACGCCCCGCAGATCGCGGGACCGATCGGGATGGGTGAGGTCGCGGCGACGGTACAGGATTGGGGATGGGGGCCGTACTTTTCGCTGGCGGCGACGATCTCGTTCGCCCTCGGGCTGTTCAACCTGTTGCCGATTCCCGCGCTCGACGGCGGCCGCGCCGCGTTCATCATCGCGGAGCTGATCCGCGGGCGCCCGGTGGATCCGGAAAAGGAGGCGATGGTGCACATCGCCGGGTTCGCGGCGCTGATGGCGCTGATCATGCTCGTCGCGTTCCACGACATCGCGCGCATCGTCAACGGACAGGGAGTGATGTAGTGCTGCGTGTGAGGCGCAAAAGTAAGCCGATCTTCCTTCAGAACAAGACGGGCAAAGCCGACGCGAAGAGCGTGTGGATCGGGGGCGATCATCCGGTCGTCGTGCAGTCCATGACGACCACGGATACGGCGGACGCCGACAAGACGCTCGAGCAGGTCTACGGCCTCGCGATGGAAGGCTGCGAGGTCGTCCGCGTGACGGTGAAGGATCCGCCCGACGCGGCGGGGCTGCCCGCGATCGTGTATCGCTCGCCCGTGCCGATCGTGGCGGACATCCATTTCGACCACAAGATGGCGCTCGCCGCGATCGAAGCCGGCGTCGCCAAGCTGCGGCTGAATCCCGGCAACATTCGCGATCCCAAGAAGGTCGTCGAGGTCGTGACGGCTGCCAAGGCGCGCGGGATTCCGATTCGCGTCGGCGTGAACATGGGCTCGCTCGCGCCCGACCTCGAGAAGTCGCTGGGCCATACCTCCGAGGCGATGGTCCTCTCGGCGCTGCGGCACGTCGAGATCTTGGAGGAGCACGGGCACACCGACATCGCGATCTCGCTGAAGGCGCACGACGTCGCGACCACCGTGCACGCGTACCGCCTGATGGATCAGCGGCTGCGCGAGCGCGGCACGCCGTACGCGCTGCACCTCGGCATCACGGAGGCCGGATTGTTGCGCGACGGCACGATCAAGTCGTCGATCGGTCTCGGCATCCTGCTCTGGGAGGGCATTGGCGACACGATTCGCGTGTCACTCGCGGATGATCCGATCGAAGAGGTGCCCGTGTGTTGGAGCATCCTCAAGTCTCTCGGATTGCGCGAAAAGGGATTTGAGATCACCGCGTGTCCGTCGTGCGGACGCGCAGAGATATCGGTGCTCGAGCTGGGCCGAGCCGTCGAGGCGATCGCCAAGTCGTACAGCGCGCCGGTCAAAGTGGCGGTGATGGGGTGCGTCGTGAACGGCCCAGGCGAATCGAAGATGGCTGACGTCGGCGTCGCGGGCGGCAAGGGCAAGGGCGCGATTTATCGCGCCGGCGAGCTCGTCGGCACATATCCCGAGAGCGAGCTGCTGGGCATGCTGCGTCTCGAGATCGAGAAAGTGATCGCCGAGAAGTATCCGGCGTTCGCCGGCGAGATCGGCACAGCGGTGGAGCGCGCGGGATGATCGCGCGGACGAAGAGCCTCTACTCGCGGTTGCGCTGGCGCGGGCTGCTGCTGATCGCAGTGGTCGCGTTCGTAGCGTCGGCGGCGCTCGTGTTTTCGCGCCCGACGGAGATGCTGGTTAACGGCGAGCGGGTCGATAGCGACGTGCAGCCCGTGACGACGGCGAGCAAACGCGCCTACGTGCCGCTGCGCACGCTGGCCGACGCGCTCGGTGCCGAGACGCAGGTGGACGGCAAGACCGGCAACATCGCGGTGGTGCTCGGCAACACGTCGCTGCGCCTGCGCGTGGGCGACACGCACGCGACGCTCAACGGCATGCCGCTGACCTTCAAACACGCGCCCTTCCGCATCCGCGGTCGCGTCATGATCTCGCTCGACGCGGTCGCGCGAGCGCTCAACGTGCGTGCCCGCTACGACTCGCGTAACGCGCGCATCGAAGTCGTCACGCCCGGCATCGGCGAAACGTTATAGTCCCTCGAGCGCGGCTACATGCACATGTAGTAGCCGGCGTTCGACCACGACCGGATGCCGCCCGGTGACCACCAACTAGCCTCCGCGGCCTGGCACGCGTTGAACGTTGGGTATCCAGGGTGCTTCGGGTCGACCAGACTGATCGTGACTCCGCCGGCACCACCGGCATAATAGGTAACCCAGTAGAGCTTGTAGACCTTATCCGCGCGTGCGCTGACGGGCAACAAAAGCGCCGCAGCGACGGCGAGAGCGAGCAGCAGCCTCATGATGTCTTCCCTCCGAGCTGTTGTCTTTTGTCGCGGCGCGCTGGTGCCCTGTAGCATTTCGTCGCGAAGCAGACCCTTAATAGTCCTTAACGGTAACGGCTAACTCGTACTCTTGCGGGTGCTTCGTGTCGACGTTGACTATGATGTAGGCTGACATTTTGACTCCTAGGCGATCTCGCTGAGGCCCGCGGGTTCTTCGACCGGGACGACATCGGCCGGGTTTGATTTGCGGAATCCGTATGCGAAGAAGAAGACCAGCCCGCAGATCAGCGCGATGACGAACCACGTCCAGGTCGCTCGCGAGAGACCGAAGATCGCTAGGAAGAGCGAGAAGACGATTCCGAGCACCGGAAAGAGGGGTACGAAGGGTACGCGGAAGCTGCGCGGCAGCTCGGGACGGCGCTTGCGGAGGTAGAGCACTCCCGCGCAGACTACCGTGAACGCGATCAGCGTTCCGATGTTGACGAGGTTGAGCAGGTTGTTGAGCGGCACGATCAGCGCCAGGATCGCCACGACGGCGCCCGTCAGCAGCGTCGTCGTCATGGGGGTCTTGAAGCGCGGATGCACCTTGGCGACGGCGGGCGGAAGCATGCCGTCGCGCGCCATCACGTAGAAGATGCGCGACTGGCCCAGGAGCGATGCGAGTGCGACGCTCGTCGTGCCCGCCAGCACGCCGATCGTGATCACCCAGCTCAGCGCCGGGACGTGCAACGGCGCGAGCGCATAGACGAGGGGATTCTTGATCGGCACTTGGCTCCACGGGACGGCGCCCACGAGCACGATCGCCGTTGCGCAGTAGATGACCGTGCCGATGACGAGCGCGCCGATCACGCCGACGGGCACGTCGAACTGCGGATTCTTGCACTCTTCCGCGGTCGTCGTGGCGGTGTCGAACCCGATGTAGCTGAAGAAGACGTACGCGCCGATCGCAATGATGCCGTAGGGCTGCGCGGACGACGAATAGTCTGCGAGGCCGCCGAAGGGCCGCAGCGACCCCCAGCCGACTGGATTGAAGTTGTGAAGGTTCGACGCGTGCACCAAAAACGCGCCGGCGATAATGAAGACGATCAGCGCCGAGATCTTCAGGACGACGAAGACGTTGTTCGCCGTCGCCGATTCGCGGATGCCGACCGAGAGCAGGACGCTCAGGCCCACGACGAAGAGCGCCGCGAGCACGTCGTATTGCGAGTGCAGGATGTCCCAGCTCGACGGCAGCCACCACGCTCCGTGGACGATCAGGTTCGATTGCGACGCCCACCCGGGCAACGAGAGGTTGGCGCTCTTGGCGACGTCCTGGATCGCCGCCGAGAATTGCTGCGCGACCGGCGCGGCGCTGATGCCGTATTCGAAGATCAGCGCGAAACCGATGATCCACGCGAACAGCTTTCCGAGCGTCGCGTACGCGTACGTGTAGGCGCTGCCCGCGACCGGAACCATCGCGCCGAGCTCGGCGTAGCACAGCGCGGCAAAGAACGAGGTCAGGCCCGCCAGGAGGTAGGAGATTATCACGGCTGGGCCGGCGCCCTTGACGCCCGTGCCGATCGTCGTGAAGATACCTCCGCCGATCATCGTGCCCAGGCCGATCGAGACGAGATCCTTCGCCGTAAGCGCGCGGCGTAGGATCTTGCGCGTCCCGAGCTCGCGCAGTTTTGTAGCGTCCGTCGTAGCGAACAGCTCGGACAGAAACGACATTCCGGCGTCGTTTCGCAGCGCGCGCCGGTCTGCCCTACGCTTCGGGCGGTTTATTCGAAGGGTTCCAGAGATGATCGGGAGCGGCGAGCGCGTCGTTGATCCAACGCGACCACACGAAGAGCGCGTCGGAGAGGCGATTGAGAAAGCGTAGAGCGGCGCCGCTGGGAGCGTGCTCGCTCTCGCGCAGCGCGACGGCGAGCCGCTCCGCTCGGCGGCAGATCGTGCGCGCGAATTGAAGCCGGGCCCCCGCGACCGACCCGCCGGGATGGATGAAGTTCGCCAGCGCCGGAAGGTCGCGCTCCGCCTCGTCAATGGCGCGTTCCAGCGCCTCGACGTCGGATCCGTTGATTTGCGGGAACGATGCGTTCCGCTCCGATCCGGGTGTCGCCAGCTCGGTGCCGAGGTTGAACAGCGCGTCTTGCGCCCACGCGAGCCAGGCGTCGAGACGGTCCGTGCGCGCGCTGGTCGAGGCCGCGGAGCGAAGCTCGGCGCGCGCCATGCCGATCGCGCTCGAAAGCTCGTCCACGGTGCCATACGTCTCGATGCGGAGCGCGTTCTTCTTGACGCGCGAGCCGCCGATCAACCCCGTCGTTCCGTCGTCTCCGGTGCGGGTGTAGATACGCGTGTGTTTCGGCATTGCTCTAATGCTTACGAGGGTCTCATGCAATCTCCCGGCGAAGCGGGGCCGGTCATGTCCGAAGCGCTCGCTCGGAACGTCGTCAAGGAGATTCCTCCGAAGGCGGCCGACCTCTCCGCATGGTATACGGCGGCCTGCCTCAAGGCGGAGCTGGTCTCGTATTCGCCGGTGCGGGGCTGCATCGTTCTGCGCCCCTACGGGTTCGGCTTATGGGAGAACTTGCAGAAGCACTTGGACGAACGGTTCAAGGCAACCGGACACGAAAACGCCTACTTCCCGCTCTTCATTCCCGAGAGCTTGCTCGTGCGCGAGGCCGAGCACGTCGAAGGCTTCGCGCCCGAGGTGGCGTGGGTGACGCAGGGTGGCAGCGAAAAGCTCACGGAACGTCTCGCGATCCGGCCGACGTCCGAGGCGATCATCGGCGTGATGTACGCGCAGTGGATCGAGTCGTATCGCGACCTGCCGATTCTGATCAATCAGTGGGCCAACGTCGTGCGCTGGGAGAAGGCGACGCGCCCGTTCCTGCGCACGATGGAATTTCTGTGGCAGGAGGGGCACACCGCGCACGCGTCCGCGTCCGAGGCGCGCGAGGAGACGCTGCGAATTCTCGAACTCTATCGCGACTTCGCGGAGAACGTTGCCGCGATACCGGTCTACGCGGGAAGAAAAAGCGCGAGCGAACGCTTCCCCGGCGCGGTAGAGACGTTTGCGATCGAGGCGCTGATGCCCGACGGCAAGGCGCTGCAATCCGGGACGTCGCACGATCTCGGTCAGAATTTTGCCAAGGCGTATGACATCAAGTTCGTCGACGCGGATCGCGCGATCAAGCACGTGTACACGACGTCGTGGGGCGTCTCGTGGCGCATGCTGGGAGGGCTGATCATGGTCCACGGCGACGATCGCGGGCTGCGGGTTCCGCCCAAGATGGCGCCGATCGAGGCCGTCGTGATTCCGATCGTGCGCTCCAACGACGATCGCGGGATCGAGCTGAGCCGAGAAACGGCGCGGCGCCTAAAAGAGGCCGGCTTCCGCGTGCGTGTCGACGATCGCGACCAGCAACCTGGGTGGAAGTACAGCGAGTGGGACCTGCGTGGCGTGCCGGTGCGCATCGAGATTGGACCGCGCGACGTCGACGCGCAGACCGCCGTCCTGGCCCGGCGCGACCGCAGCAAGGACGAGGCGGGTCAACGCCAGAGCGTCGCTCTCGCGGACCTACCGGTGGTGCTCCGCGACCTGCTCGAGGATATTCAAGCCTCGCTCTACGCGCAGGCGAAGGCACATCTCGCCGCGCACACGTTCGTCACGAACGATCGCGCGGAGTTCTTCCGGCTGTGCAACGAGCGAGCCGGCATGGTCGACATCACGTGGTGCGAGCGCCCCGAGTGCGAGGCGCACGTAAAAGCCGAGACCACCGCCACGACCCGCGTGCTTCGAGCGCTCGACGAACCCGGCTCGGTCTGCACCGCGTGCGGGGAACCGGCCATGGTCAGGGCCTATTTTGCGCAATCCTATTAGGCTGATCGCAGCGCTTGCGCTGGCGGTCGCAGTCGCGAGCGGTACCGCGCCGGGGTACGCGCCGAGCGTGGCGGACCTCGATGCGGCGGCGCGTGCGGTCGGGAACCGTCGCGACGTGGCGCAGCGCATCGGCCTGGCCGTGTTCAGCACGCGCTGGTCCGCGCAGGTGACGCAGATCTCGGCCAACCAACTGGGCTCGCACTTGATCGTCGGCATCCGCCTGTGGGGCGTCAAGTTCCACCACCCGATCACCCGCGACGAGTTCGTCGGCGAGGTCGTGACGCTGGTGGAACGCACCTTCGCCGCCGCGCCGGCGACCGAGGAGATCGACGTGTGGGCGAGCGTTCCGATCGCGATCGCGAAAGGCGTGGTCGTCAGCGGCGATTTGGCGAAACCCACGTCGCGTACCGTGTTCAGCCTCACCGTTCGCCGCGGGGAGACGGTCGGTCAGGTGCGCGCCCGCGCCGGCGCCGCGAGCGACGGCGTGTTCTGGGATCCGCAGTGGACCCGCACGGCGTTCAAGCCCTCGTGAGTTATCGGAAGACGACGCTGTCCAGCGGCGTCCGCGTGCTCACCGAGGCGATGCCGGGCGTGCGCTCGGCCACCGTCGGCATCTGGGCCGACGTCGGTTCCAGCGTCGAGAGCCACGAGCGCCGCGGCATCTCGCACCTCGTGGAGCACATGTTGTTTAAAGGGACGTCGCGCCGCAGCGCGCGGCAGATCGCCGAGACCATGGATGGTGTCGGGGGTAACCTCAACGCGTTTACAGATAAAGAGACGACCTGCTATTACGCCAAGATCATCGATCGTCACGTGCCGCTCGCGCTGGACGTGTTGTCCGATATGTTCCTGCACTCGACCTTCGACGCACAGGAGCTGAGCAAAGAGCAGAAGGTGATCCTGGAAGAGATTAAGATGTACGACGACTCGCCGGACGAACTCATTCACGACGTCTTCCTGCAGACTATGTGGAGCGGGTCGAGCCTCGGCGAGCCGACGATCGGCTTCGCCGATACCGTCGTGCGCGTGACGCCCGACGACCTGCGCGCGCACATGCGCGCGCACTATGCGCCGAACTCCGTAGTCGTCGCCGCGGCGGGCAACGTCCAGCACGACCGATTCGTCGAGCTCGTCGCCGAGCAGTTTGCCGCCTTCGGCGGCTCGTGCACGCTCCCCGAACCCGAGGGGCCGGCCACCACGCCCGGCGCCCATGTCCGTTACAAAGATAGCGAACAGGCGCACGTCATCGTGGGAACGCGCGGCATCGACGTCCGTGACGATCGCCGCTACGCGCTCTCCTTGCTCGACACCGTCCTGGGCGGCGGCATGTCCAGCCGGCTCTTTCAGGAGATTCGCGAGCAGCGCGGACTCGTCTACAGCGTCTATTCGTTTCAGGCGGCCTATCGGCGCGCCGGTCTGTTCGGGGTCTACGCCGGAACCTCACCGGAAAACGTGCAGCCATGCATCGACGTGATCCTCGAGCAATTCGCGCGCGTCCGGAATACTCCGATCGACGCCGACGAGTTCGCACTTGCAAAGGAGCACATCAAGGGCAATCTGACGCTATCGCTGGAATCGACGTCGAGCCGGATGATCCGCCTCGGCCGCAACGAATTCGCCCTGGGGCGCCAGGTCAGCCCCGAGGAGATCGAGCGCCGGATCGATGCCGTCACGCCCGACGACGTGCAGCTGCTCTCGCGCGAACTGCTGCTCGACGAGAACCTCGGGCTGTGCATCATCGGCCCGGTGGACGAGTCGGTCATCACGTGGAGGAACCACGCAGCATAACGATGCATGCCGTAGCGCCGCATTTATGGTCCGGGAAGCTGGTCGCGGCGATGCTCATTACGTTCGTCGTACAGGGTGTGACCATCGGAGCATATGCGGCTCGGCTGGCCGGGGTTCAGACGAAGCGCATCGCGACGTCGATCTCGCTCTTCAATTTATTCGTCACGACCGGCCGGCTCGCGAACCTGTTCATGCTGTTCTTCGTGGGTCCGCTCTCGGACGAGGCGGGGAACGCGACCGTGGACGTCGCGGCCTGGCAGCACGTCTTCGAGCTCCAGCTCCGGCTGATCGTGCTCGCCGGTACCGCGGGCATGATCGTCTTTGCTTTGCTCCTGCCGATGTTCACGTATCTGTTTCGGCGGGGGGTGCACTCGTTCGAGGCTCGCGGGTCGGTGCCGCACTCGCTCGCGCGGCTATTCGCGCCGTCGGTGATCGCCGACGTCTTGCGTTCGCAGCGGCTGCCTTCGTTAGCCGAGATCCGTGCTTTCGACTGGCGCAGCCTGCCAAAGCGTCTCTTGATCTTTAACGTCGTCGTGATGTGCGTGTATGCGATCGGCGTGCAGGCGTCGTACCTGGCTTCGGTCCTCGACGCGAATGTCGCACGGACCGCGGTCGGCCTGTCGGGCGTGATCAACGGGATCGGAACGATCGCGTTTACGCTGTTCGTGGACCCCACCTCTTCCATGATCAGCGATCAAGCGATCCACGGAAAGCGCAGCATCGAGGAGGTGCGGTCGATGGTCTTCTACTTGTCGCTGACAGCCGTCCTCGGTTCGCTGCTGTCGCAGGTGATTCTCTATCCGGCCGCAGTAATTATCGAAATGGTGGCTCGATTTGCCGCGCATGTTCATTTATAGATTGGTCGCGGCCGCGTGCGCCGCCGCGCTGCTAGCGGGCTGCGCGGGCTCGATCGAACGTTGGATCGTCAACACGCGGGTCCATCAGGGCGACGTCGCCATGGCGCACGGCGACGTACGCGACGCCGCGCTGGCATATCGCCTCGCGCTTCGCGTCGATCCCAGGGACCCGAGGGCGCGGGCCGGCTACGTCGATGCGGCCGCGGAGCTGGCGCGACTGCAATACGGCAAGGGCAGCTTCGACGACGCCCTGGCCACGGTGGAGGCCGGGCTCTCAGTGGATTCGCAGAGCGCGCCGCTTGCGGCGCTGAAGGCCGCGATCGAGCAGGCGAAGCTACAGCGCGAGATCGTGCTGACGAACTATCCCACCTATCACACGGCCGGACTCGAGATTCAACGCGCTTACGCGCAGCTCAACACGATGAATGCGGTGCTGCTGCGAAATCTTAAGCGATTCGGCTATACGTTCGACACCGACCAGCTGACCGCGGCCATCAAGGGCAGCTACGAGATGCAGCTGGAGTTGTCCAAGGACACGAATCGCCTCATCGTATACCGGCAGCTCGTAAGCTCGGGCGTCCCGGAGACTCCGACGGAATCGACTACGTTCGGCGCCGCCTCGCTGCTGCCGCTCCCATGATCGCCTGGCTCGAATCGCTCCCGACGTTTTGGGCGGGCGTCGTCGTCGTCGGCGTCTTTCTGGCGTCCACGCTATTCGTCGGCTATCTCGTGGCGACGTTCACCTCGCAGGAGATCCGTGCGGCGCACAACGATCGCGCCGGTTTCATCCTGGCGGTGATCGGCGTGATCTACGCGGTTTTGCTGGCGTTCATCGCGATCGGCGTCTGGGAGCGGTTTCAAGAGGCAGAGGCGCGCACGTACGAGGAGGCCGGTGCGCTCGCGACCGTCTACCGCGATGCCGGATCGTTTCCGAATGCCCCCAGGCTGCGTGGCGCGCTCGGTGCGTACGTTCACTCGGTCATCGACCACGAGTGGCCGAGCATGAGCCGCGGCGCGCGTTCGCCGATCTCCGACGCCTTGTTGGAGGCCGTCGACCGCGACGTACGCGCGCTCCCCGTGTCGTCGCCGCGGCTGCAAAACATTCACGCGCAGATGCTCTCGGCAATGGACACCGCCCTGATGGACCGGCAGACACGCCTCACCATCGATTTCAGCGGGATCAACGGGATCTTGTGGGCGGTGCTGATCGTCGGCGCCTACCTGACCGTGGCCTTCACGTATTTCTTCGGTTTCGAGCGCGCGAGCATGCAGCAGCTAATGATCGGCACCCTCAGCCTGATGATCGGGCTCGTGCTGTTCCTCGTGGTCGCTCTGGACTTTCCGTACCGCGGTAGCATCGCCGTTGAGCCGGAGGCCTTCCGGTCGCTGCTCGAGACGTTCAAGGCGATCGGGTCCTAACGCCACACACGCCTTTGCGATCCAGGAATTCCCGACCCGTCCCAGCGCGCTGCGCCCGGCGAAAGGCGCGCCACAACGCATCGCCGGCAGGCGAGGCAAGCGCCGGATCCGTCTGATAGACCGGCCACGGTCCGAGTGCGGCGCGCAGCGGGAAGCGCTGCAGCCACACGCACAGGTCGCGGTTGGCGCGCATGCGCCGATCCTCGATCGAGATGAAGTACCGAGCGCCCTTGCGGATCGCGCTCTCCTCGTCGAACGGCGTCCACAGCGCCGGGTCTTCCTCCCATCCGAAGCGGTCGATGTAGTATTGCACGTTCGGGCCGTAGTGGCCGATCACGACGATCGCGTCCTTCGGCAGCGCCGCGTTAAGCGCGGCCGCGTTGCGATACACCTGCTTGTCGTAACGGTAGTACGCGGCGACTGCAGCGCGGCCCTGAACGAGCACGGCGATCGCGACCGCGGGCACGAGCGCAATCAAGGCATAGCGCGCCGCCGGCGCCGCGTCCGCGCGGCTTATGGCCAGCGCATATCGCGCCAGCGCGCCCCCGACCGCGAGCGCGCACAGCGGCAGCAACGGATAAAGGTAGTAGTCGACTCGCTCGACCGTCACGACGATATAGACGTACGCGAGCCCGCCCGCGAGCCAGCCCCACAGCAGCGCCCGGCTGCGCGCCGCGACCCAGGGCAGGGCGGCGAAGGCCGCGATCGACGTTACGAATGCGACCTTGCCCAGCATAGTGCCCGGCAGCATGCCGACCGCCGCGGAGAACTGCGAGCCCTTGGCCGCAAACGCCCCGGCGTGCTCGAACGCCGTCATCAGCGCGGGCAGGACGTGCAGCCGCGTGATCCCGCTGGTCCAGTGCCACTCCGCGTATGATGCGACGCGCCGGTCGTACAGCCACAGGATCAACAGCGGAACCACGATCAACACGGCGGCCGGAACTATGGGAAGCGAGCGTCGCGTGCGCAAACGCTGCCAGATCATTCCCGCGAGCGGGACAAGCGCCAGCACCGAAACGGGCTTGGCGAGATACGCGAGCGTGAGCAAGACCGTAGGCCAGGTCAGCCCGCGCCCGGAGAGCCGCTCGTCCTCAACTAAGTAGCGCGCGCACGCGTACAGTCCGGCCGTGAGAAAGAACACCATCGCGGCGTCGGGCATGAAGGTACGCCCGTAGTAGACGCTGCCGGGAAAGACGGCATAGAAGAACGCCGCCAGCAGGCCCGCGATCGCGCTACCGAAGAGCCAGCGCGCAAAATACGCGATCGTCACCACCGTCGCCAAGCTGAACGCGATGCTGACCAGGCGCCCGAAGATCTCGTGAATGCCGAGGACGTTGTAGAGTGCAGCAGCGATGAACGGAACGATCTGCAGCTCGAGCTCCACGTAGTTCGGTGGCGCCCCGTTGTACATCGTCTGCGGGCGCATGATGTCGAACTGCAGCCGCGCGAAGTTGCGCGCGATCGCGGCGGTGTCGCCCTGCCGCCAGCCCGGATGATCCAGCAACGGATTATGTATCCCATGCAAGCGCAGGGCCAACGCTATCAGAACGACGGCTACCAATCCGGCGTACCAATAGAGCGTCGTTAATCGATGTGCCGGAACGTCCAATATTTGTTCAGGAAGAAGTTCACGAAGATACCGGCCAGCGTCGCGACGAACCACGTGCGGTGGCCGTGGCCGAGCCAGCGGCTCACGAACGCCGAGACGACGAGGCCAACGATCAGGGCGACGGCGGACACGCTCAAGAATTGGGCGCCTTCGCGCATCGCGTGGCCGGTCGAGCGGAACGTCCAGATGCGGTTAAGATAGTAGTTCGAGACGCCGCCTGCTAAGAACGCCACGGTATAGATGACGCTGTACTGCAGAGGCTGCGCGTGGTTTGGAACGAGGCGCTGGAGCAGCGTGAAGATCGCGAGATTGACGATGAAACCGGACGCGCCGACGATACCGAACTTGACGAACTGGCGGACGCCGCGGCGCCGGGCGAGCGACGCGACCATGCTACGCAACCCAGTACCAGTCGGCGAAGAGCACCGTGAACAGGCCGAGCAGCGGGAGCGAGAAGGCCACCATGATGTTGTTGACCCACGGCCGGTCGCCCCAGCGCGCCAAAATCGCGAACATCGGGAAGAGCACCAGCGCGAAGCGTGGCATCGACATGAGATTCGAGGTCGACATCGGCACGAGGATGGAGAGGGCCATGTACGCGATGTACGAGGGACGCAGGCTGTGCCACCCGGCGAGCAGCACGCCGATCATCAGGAGCGTGAACGCGATCTCGAGGGACTGATTGGCGACGAGCTGCGCGCCCGCCGCGTGCGTGAGCTTTTCGAACGCGTTGGCGAGGCTGACCCACGGCGGCGCGAGGTGTCGGTTCCAGTGGATCTGCACGTGCGAGAAATAGAGCGGGTCGGCTCGCAGGACCCACAGATAGGCCATGTAGATCGCAAGGCCGAGCGGGATCGGCACACCGGCGGCGAGATCGTAGAGGGCGCGGGGACGCAGCGGCCGCTCCTGAGTCATCCACTCGATGACGAACGGCACGAGCAAAATGACGCCTTCGACGCGTGTCAGCGCGGCGAAGAATCCGAAAATTCCGGCCATCCACCACTGCCGCGAGCGCATGTAATAGAACGACGCGACGGTCAGCATGAAAAAGAGCGATTCCGTGTAGACCGCCGTGAAGTACACGGACGTGGGAAAGATCGAAACGTAGAAGATGGCCCGTCGCGCGACCGCGCGGTCGTATTCGCGCTCGAGGAGCTTGTACAAGTAGAGCAGGCCGAAGAAGAAGGACGCGTTCGAAATGAGCAGGCCCGCGATCAGGTGATTGCCGGCGAGCGAGCCGACGATTCGGATCAGGAGGGGGTAAAGCGGGAAGAACGCCATGTTCGTTCCCTGATAGCCGTCGGTCGCGATGTCAAGGTAGTGGACCGCGTCCCAGCGACCCCAGACGGCGAGCAAGATGTGCGACGACTCCTGAACGTGCGTCCCGACGCGCTGGGCGATGATGACCGCCGCGAGCTCCGCGATCACGATGATCGCGAGCCGCGTGGCGGCGAAGTCGATCAGGACCTCGCGAACGGTCTGGTTGAACCGCGCCGCGATGAGCACCTTGCCGACGCAGCACAGCGCGACGGCCACCAGGAACAAACGCGCGCCGTGCGTTAGCTGCGGCGCGACGAAGAACGTGAGCCACAGAATCAGGAACGGCGGCCACGTCAACGCGTCGTAGCGCAAGGACCTTTCTAGAGTTATGCCGGCCCGCCAAGAAAAGTAGCGCGAGTAGGCCATCCAGGTCGCGACGGCCACCGCCACGCCGCCGAGCGTGGCGACCAGCAGGCCGAGCTCGCCGATGGCGCCATGGTGGCTCGGAACGATGAGCGCATACCATGCGAAGAAACCGAGCGTGAGCCCAGCGAGCGCGACCGCGACGAGCGCCGCCCAGCCCGCGATCAGCAAGTCGCTCGGGCGGAAGAGGCGCGAATAGAACGATGGCGAGAGTTGGGTACCGGCGGACACGCGGTAACTGTGTTTAAGAGGAAATGAGCCGCATCCCTTTGTAGGTGACGGGCGATGGCACGGTCGATGATGCGGACGGTGCTGGACCACCCGGTTCACTCCCTCGATTTCGTCAAGGTCACCGAAAGCGCGGCGCTCGCGGCGTCGCGTTGGATGGGTCGCGGCGAACGCGACGCCGCGGACGCTGCTGCCGTGGAGCGCATGCGCGAGACACTCGGCGAAATGGAGATTTCAGGCCGCATCGTTATCGGCGAGGGCGAGCGCGATGAGGCGCCGATGCTGTACATCGGCGAAGAAGTCGGCAGCGGCGGCAAGGAGGTCGACATCGCCGTCGATCCCGTCGAGGGCACCAACCTCGTGGCAAACGGGCTCCCGAACGCGATCGCCGTCATGGCCATCGCGGAGCGCGGAACGCTGCTGCACGCTCCCGATACGTATATGAGGAAGCTCGCGGTGGGGCACAAGGCGGCGCCGTACGTGCACATCGACGCGCCGGTGCGCGAGAACCTCGAGGCCGTCGCCAATGCGTTGGACAAGCCGATCAACGACGTCTGCGTGATCATCCTCGATCGTCCGCGCCACGCCGACCTCATCCGCGACGTGCGCGCCGCGGGAGCGCGGATTCGCCTGATATCCGACGGCGACGTCGACGCGTGCATCGCGACGGCCATCGAGTCGACGGGCATTCACGTCGCTATGGGAACCGGCGGGGCGCCGGAAGGCGTGCTCGCCGCCGCCGCGATCAAGTGTCTCGGCGGGAACTTCATGGGCCGCCTCCAGCCGCGCAATCCGCAAGAGGCGCAACGCGCGATCGACATGGGCTTTGGCGACCTCGAGCGCGTGCTCGAGCTCGACGACCTCGTTCGCAGCAACGACGTGATCTTCTGTGCGACGGGAATCACCGACGGCGACCTCGTTCGCGGCGTGCGCTTCTTCGGCAATCAGGCGCGGACGCACTCGATCCTGGTTCACTCGAGCGGGACCGTCCGCTTCATCGAATCGACACACCGGCTCGGCGCGCGTCCGGCCGGGCGTTGATGCAAAGCCGCTCGCGCCGGCACGAGCTGATCGTCATCGGTGCGGGCTCGGCGGGATACGCCGCCGCCCGAACCGCGCGCGACGTCGGCTGCGACGTGGCGCTGGTTGACTCCGGGCCCCTCGGGGGCCTGTGCATTCTGCGCGGCTGCATGCCTAGCAAGACCCTCCTGGCGTCGAGCGACGCGCTGCAGGATGCGCGCGACGCGCGCGCCCTCGGAATCGACGTCGAGGAGGTCGGCACGCGGATGGGGTTCATCGCGGCGCGCAAGCGCCTGCTTGTGCGAGAGTTCGCCGACTATCGCATCGAGGGCATCGAGACATTCCCGCTCTACTTCGGCGCGGCTCGATTCCTGTCACCGACGCGGATTGCCGTCGGCGAGTCTACGATTGTGGAGTCGGCGAAGTTCGTCGTCGCGACCGGAAGCGTCGCTGCCCCGCGGATTCTTCCCGGCCTGGCGGAGACGGGTTACCTCGACAGCGACGCGGTGCTGGAGCTCGAGGAGATCCCGAAGTCCGCCGTGGTGCTTGGCGGAGGCTATACGGCGTGCGAGCTCGGCCAATTCTTGTCGCGAATGGGCGCCCGCACGACGATGCTGATCCGCAGCGGTCACCTCCTGACCCAGAGCGACGACGACGTCGGCGACGCGCTGACGGGCTATTTCCGCGACGAGGGTATTGAGGTCGAGATGCACGCGACGCTGGTGAGCGCGCAGCGCCGCGGCGTGGAGAAAGTCGTGCGTTACATCGCCGACGGCGAGGAGCGCGAAGCCTCGGGCGAGGCGATCTTTTACGCGCTCGGACGGGTGCCCAACGTCGAGGGGCTCGGCCTGGAGCAGGCCGGGATCGAGTACGGAGTGCGAAGCGGCATCGCCGTCGACGCGACGCTGCGGACGACCAATCCCAACGTGTACGCGGTAGGCGACGTCACCGGAGAATATATGCTCGTGCACGTCGCGATCTATCAGGGCGAAGTCGCCGCTCGCAACGCCTGCATGAACGCCGGCGAGCCGGCGGATTATCACCTCGTGGGAGCGCACACGGTCTTTTCGGAACCGCAAGTCGCCGTGGTCGGCATGAGCGAGAAGGACCTGCGGCGCGAGGGCGTCGCGTACGTCAGCGGCCGATACTACTTCGCGGAGCACGGCAAGGCGCAGGTCTTGGCTAAGACCAAAGGCTTCGTGAAGATGATGGCCGACAGCCGCAGCGGCCGCATCCTGGGCGCCGCCGTGATCGGGCCGCAAGCGTCCGAGCTGATCCACGAGGTGATCGTGGCGATGAGCTTTGGGGCCACGGTTGACCAGTTTATGCGCATCCCGCATCTGCATCCCACGCTCGCGGAGATCTGGACGTACCCTGCCGAAGCCTGTGCGGCGAAGCTGGGCATGAAGATCCCGGGAGACGAACAGGTAGAGATGGCGACGAGTGTCGTGGCCGAGCAGGTGAAGTGAACGAGACTGCAGTTCGTCTGCGTGTGGCCATCTTGCAGACGAAGCCGGCGAAAGGGCAATATGCGCGAAACCTGCGGAGCGCGGCGGAGGCGTTCGCGCAGCTGGCCGACGATCCGCCCGACCTCGTCGTCCTTCCCGAGGCGGCGCTGACCGGATACTTCCTCGAGGGCGCGGTGTACGACTTGGCGCTGCCCGCCGCGCGCTTCGCAAGCGACCTCGCCGAAGCCTGGCGCGGCGCCTGCGCGCGCCGCGCCGTGGACATCGCCGCGGGATTCTACGAGAACGACGCGGGGACATACTACAACAGCGCGATCTACCTGCACGTGGCGCCGGACGGCGAGCGAATCCTGCACCTGCATCGCAAGATGTTCCTGCCGACGTACGGCGTGTTCGACGAGGAGCGCTTCCTGTCGCGCGGACACAACCTGGGCGTCTTTGAGACGGGCTTCGGGTGCATGGCGCTGTTGATCTGCGAGGACGCGTGTCACTCGATCGCGTCGACGATCGCCGCGATCAAGGGCGCCCGCGTGCTCATCGTGCCGAGCGCGTCGCCGGGCCGCGGCGTCGACAACGACGGCGAGCTTGGAAGCATCGCCCAGTGGCGCGAGATGCTGCGACTCGCGGCGATCGAGCACGGCATCTTCGTGATCTACGCCGGACTGACCGGGTTCGAGGGCGGCAAGGGAATGAGCGGCACGTCCTGCGTCATCGATCCTCGGGGTAGCGTGCTCGTGGAAGCGCCCCCGTTCGAGCCCTGTATCCTGCGCTGCGATCTCGATCTGCTCGAAATCGATCTCGCCCGCGCGAGTCTCCCGCTGCTCGGCGATCTGGGCTCGGCGCTGCCGGATCTCCTCTTGGACGAAGAGCTGCCGTTGCCGCGAGGCGGACGTGCTGCCGATCGTTGAGCCGCCGGTAGCGGTTCCCCAACCTCCGCGCATCGATGCGGCGGTTGCCGCAGAGTGGCTCGTCGCGTTTTTGCGCGACGAGCTCGTCGTGCGGCGAAAAATTCCCCGGGCGGTGCTCGGACTCTCGGGCGGCGTCGATTCCGCCGTCACGGCGTTTCTGTGCGCCCGGGCGCTCGGACCGGAGAACGTCTACGCGATCCGCATGCCGTACAAGACGTCGCAGACATCCAGCCTGGCCGATGCCGCGCTCGTCGTCGACGCGCTCGGGATCCATTGCGTGACGATCGACATCAGCGCGGCGGTCGACGGCTACCTCCAATACGAGCCCGATGCGGACGCGCGCCGGCGCGGTAACGTCATGGCGCGGACTCGCATGGTCGTGCTGTTCGACCAGTCCGCGAAGTTGGAAGCGCTGCCGATCGGCACGGGAAACAAGACGGAGCGGCTGCTCGGATACTTCACGTGGCACGCCGACGACACGCCTCCGGTCAATCCGATCGGCGACCTCTTGAAGAGTCAGGTGTGGGAGCTCGCGCGCTATCTCGGCGTGCCGCAGCGGCTGATCGAGAAGGCGCCGACCGCGGATCTCGAGGCCGACCAGACGGACGAGGCCGATCTCGGCATCAGCTACCGGGACGCCGACGCGATCCTGAACCTGATTCTGCAGGGCTACTCCGACGTGCAGCTCGTCGAGCGCGGCTTCTCGCCGGCGCAGGTGGCGCTGGTGCGGGGCCGCGTCGACGCGACGCACTGGAAGCGGCACCTTCCGACGACAGCGATGCTGAGCAACACCGCGATCAACGAGTTCTATCTCCGCCCCGTAGACTTTTGACATCGCTCGCCATGCGGAAACCGTTTTTTCCCGTCGGCCTCAACTTGGATGGGCGCCGCTGCGTGGTCATCGGCGGCCCCGACGATCGCGAGGCGATCGAAAAAGAGGCGGCGCTGCGCGAGGTGGGCGCCGAGGTCGTGCGCGTCTACGATCCACGCGAGCTGCGCGATGAAGACCTCATCGGCGCGTTCTTCGTAATATCGACGCCCCAAGACGCGGCGCTCTCGGCGCGCCTGCGCGCACTCGCCGACCGCGATCGCTTCCTGCTGTGTTGCATCGATCAGCCGCGCTATGGTTTCGTGGCGATGGCGGCGATCGCGAAGGCCGGGCCGGTGCGCGTGGCGATCTCAACCGCGGGCCTCGCGCCGCGCGTCGGCAAGGTCCTCAAGAACGCGTTGCAACGCGCGATGGACGCGCGCTTCGCGCGTTTCGTGGGACGGCTCGCGGAGTTGCGCGGCCGGACGCACGCGGCGCATCCGCGGCCGGAAGAATCGGACGTGCGGCGGCGAGCGATGATCGAGGCCGCGCGCGGATTCGAGGCCGACGTGCGGCTCAAGTATCCAGCCTGGTTCGACGATGCCGATGCCGAGCGTTGAAATCATCGCGGTCGGCACAGAGATCCTGCTCGGGCAGCTCGTCGACACGAACACAGCGTTCATCGCTTCGCGCCTCGCCGAGGCCGGCATCGACGTCCACGCGACGCACGCCGTCGGCGACAATCGCGAGCGCATCGCGGCGGCCATCCGGTCGGCGCTGGGTCGCGCCGAAGGCGTCGTAACGACGGGCGGGCTGGGCCCTACGATCGACGACCTCACCAAGGAGGCGGTGTGCGACGCGCTTCGCCTCGGCGTGGAGCTCCACGAACCGGCGCTCGCGCACATGGAGGCGGTGTTCGCGGCGCACGGCCGGCCGATGCGGCCGAACAATCGAAAGCAGGCGGAGCTTCCGAAGGGCAGTCGCGCGCTCGACAACCCGAACGGAACGGCGCCGGGCTTCATCGCCTTCGCCGACGGGGGCGATTTCGTCGCGTGCATGCCCGGAGTACCGCGCGAAATGAAGCCGATGCTGGAGGGCCAGGTCGTGCCCTTTCTGCGCGAGAGATTCGGCGCGCGCGAGCGGATTTACACACGACTGTTGCATACGATCGGCATCGGCGAGTCAGAGATCGATCATCGTATCGAAGACCTGTTTCGCCGCTCCGAGAATCCGAAGGTGGCCGTGCTGGCGCACGACTTTCGCGCCGACGTAAAGATCACGGCGAAGGCCGCTTCGGAGGCGGACGCCGAGGCCATGATCGCGCCGCTGCAGGACGACATCGAGCGGCGGCTGGCGGGCCACGTCTTCGGTCGTGACGACGCGACCCCCGCGAGCGCGATACTCGCGCTGCTGCGCGAGCGCGGGCGAACGCTGGCCGTCGCGGAGTCGTGCACGGGCGGCCTGTTGTCTGCCGCTCTGACGAGCGTGGCGGGAGCGTCGTTGAGTTTTAAGGGCGGAGTCGTCGCGTACGACAATGCCGTGAAGATCGCGCAACTCGGCGTCGACGCGCAAACGCTGGCGACGGCGGGCGCGGTGAGCGAAGAGGCGGCGCGCGAGATGGCGCGCGGCGCGCGCGAGCGTCTCGGCGCGGGCCTCGGATTGTCGACGACCGGCATCGCCGGCCCAGACGGCGGCACTCCCGAGAAGCCGGTCGGTCTCGTCTGGATCGCGCTCGACGACGGGGAGACGCGCGCGTGGCAGCTGCGGCTTCGCGGCGATCGCGATGCGGTTGCGAGACGCGCGACCACTTCGGCGCTCGGGATCCTCTGGCGCTATCTCACCGATTCGCGACGATAGCTTCTTCGAGAACGTCGATCGCGTGCAGCAGTTGCTCCTCGCCGATCACGAGCGGTGGCGAGATCGAGATCGTGTCGCCGTCGGTCCCCGATTGCAAGAAGATAACGCCGCGCGCGAGCGATGCCGTCATTGCGGCATTCGCGGTCGCGGCGTCGGTGAGCTGTACGCCCCATAAGAGCCCACGCCCGCGCACGTCCGTGACTGCGGCGTGGGAGCGCAGCTGGGCGAGCCGCTCTCCGAGCTGCACGCCGAGTCTCTGCGCGCGAGCGGGCAACGCGCGGCGCTCGAGCTCGTCGATCGTGGCCAGCGCGGCCGCGCAGCCGAGCGGATTACCGAGATACGTCGACGTGTGCAGCGCCTCACCCGTGGACGGCGGCCACGCGTCCATGACCGCCGCGCGCCCGACGGCCGCGCTGATCGGCAGCCCCGATGCCATCGCCTTGCCGACGCACACGACGTCGGGAACCGCGCGCTCGCGCTCGATCGCGAACCAGTCGCCGGTACGGCCGAAGCCGGTAAAGATCTCGTCGACGATCATGATGATGCGCAGCTCGTCGCAGACGTCGCGCACCGCCGCGAGATAACCGGATGGCGGGACGACACAGCCGGAGCGCCCTTGGATCGGCTCGATCACTAGCGCGGCGACGTCGTTGTGTCGCGCAAGCAGCTCGCGCGCCTTCTCCGCGGCTTCGTCGCCCGAAATCGCTGCTTCGCGCGGATAGTCGAGCAGCACCGGCTCGCCGCTCAGCACGCCCGCAAAGGGCTGGCGAAAGCGCTCGATACCGCCGACGGCCAGCGCGCCGAACGACAGACCGTGGTATGCGCCGCGATACGCAGCGAAGCGCGTCTTACCGGTAGCGAGAATCGCAGTCTTCAGCGCGGCCTCGATCGCCTCGGAGCCCGTGGTCGCGAGAAAGGTCTTCTCCAGTTGCGCCGGGAGGATGCCGGCGAGACGCTCGAACAGCCGCACACGCAGCTCCGTGGGATGGACGTCGCCCATGCCATGCATCAGCCGGCGCGCCTGTTGCGAAATCGCCTCCGCGACGCGCGGATTGCAATGCCCGGCGTTGGCCACGCCGAACGCCGCGGTGCAGTCGATGTATTCGTTGCCGTCGGCGTCCGTCACCGTCGCACCGCTCGCAGCGTCCCAAAACACCGGAAAATCGTCGGCCACAAACGTGACGTTGCGAGACTCGTATCGCTGCAGCAGGCTCGCGAGCGCCTTGCTGCGCGCGCCGGGTATGCGGCTCATGTCTCGTCGCTGACCCAGCGCACGAACTCCGCGATGCGCGGATGGCCGCCGTGAAAATCGCCCAGAGCCGGCGCCTGCAGCGCACCGAGGCGCGCCACGCGCGCCGCGCCCATGCGCAGCGCCGCGTCGATGAGGTCGGGGCGCGTAGCGCCGAGCGCGAGCGCTTCGAGGGCGACGCCGTGCCGTTTGAAGTACTCGGCGGCCTGCGCCGCCTCGTCGACGGAGCGAATGGGAAGCGCCCGCGAGATGAACGGCGGCGGCTCGTCCCACGGCGGATCCATAACCAGCAGATACGTCGATTCTGGATCGCTCAGCGTTGCCGTACCGGAGCCCGCGCGGAATGCAACCATGTCGCGGGCCAGCGCGAGCCGCGCGACGCGGCGTTGGTCGAGGCGTCCGACTCCGAGTTGGTTCGAGACTGCCGCAACGGCATCAGCTAGCAGTTGGGCGAATCGCTCCGGTGAAACGCCGCCACCGCGCTCGACGAACAATGCGTGCAGCGAAAGGCAGCCCTCGGTCTCGTACAGCAGCAGGTCGGTCGCGGCGCCACGCGCAGCTTCGCGCGCGGCGGTCGAATCTCTTAGCGCCTCGCGCGGCACGTATCCGGCGCTTGCCTTGGATCCGTATGGAATAAAGTGCGTCGAGTGCGTCAGCTGCGCGCCGATCTCGGCGAGGGTTGCGTCGGCGGCGAACGCAACCACTGCGGCGAAGCCGCTGAGATCGAGCGCCGAGCGTTCGCCGTTCCAAGGCATCGCTGCGGCGGATGCGCTTAGCTCCGGCAGCTCGTCGGCGAGTGTCGCGAAGAACGCCGAAACGAGATGATCCTCCCGATCCTTGACGAGAACGTCGCATTTCGCGCACAAGGCGAAGATCGCGGGGACGATCGCGACGCCGATCGTCGTTTGGCTCGACAGTACGCAGACGCGTCCGATCGGTAAGGCGCACGCGGGGGGCCGCCCGGCGCGCTCGACAAAGCGATCGAGCGCGTCGAGGCATCCGAGTTCGTCGGCGATGACGGCCTCGATCGCGTCGCGACGCAGCGGCCCAAAGAGGCTATCGAATGCGTACTCGACGGTCACGGGCGTGTAACCCAGCCTCGTGCCGACCGCGTCGCGCGCGCGAACGCGCGGTGGGAAGCTTGCATCGGTCCAGCGAGTGGCCGCGGCGGAGATCGCGGCGACGATGGAACGCACCGGCTTCTTAACCATCGCTTCATCTCTTCCGGGGGGTGTAGAACGACTCCCCGAGGTTCTGCGGCGCGGCGCGGCAAAGGGGCCCTGCGATGTACCGAGTCTGGTTCTCGCGGCTGTTTCTCACGGCGGTGGCCGCAAGCGCCCTGGTAGGAATCGTCGGGGGCACGGCCTGCACCCGTTGGGGCCAGCCGGGCCCGATCACGCCGACGCTTGCTCCGCTCACCAGGATCTACGTCAGCGCGAACACGGGAAGCGACACGAATGGCAACGGCAGCATGACCAACCCGTATAAGTCGCTGACCAAAGCCGTGGCAGTCCTGATCGCCGCGAAGTCCGTGTCCCCGAACGGGGTGACGATCAACTTGGCAAGCGGAGACTACGACGCCGCCAACGGCGAGAAGTTTCCCATCGTTGTGCCGAGAAGCGTTTCCATCAGCGGAACGAACTACGGCGCGGGCGTTAAGGGTGGCTCCTTCATCGACGGCTTCGGCGAGGACACGATTTTCGAGCGTATCGTTCATACGGCGCCACACAGCGTCTACACGACGCTCGAGGTAGTCCCTCCGGCGAGCGTCAACCTCGGAGACGCGTACGTCGGCGCTTCGAAGGTCAAATTGCCGAACTCTCGCGCTCTCTACGCTTCGGTCGACGTCATCGGAACTCTGTCGGGATTGACGGCGAGCTTCGGCTCTGGGATCGTGTCGAGAGCCAACAACCTCGACGGCATGCTCGTCGCGAGCGGAACGCTCTCCTGCGACTCCTGTCAGATCCGCGGGAACGGATTTGCGATCGGGGCGCTGACTGTGCCGCTGCCGACGGCGTCGCCGTCCTCTGGAACTCCTTCGATTACGCTGACCCATAGCGGCCGCGGCGATAGCACTATCAGCGCAAGCCAGGTCAACATCCTGACCGACGGCAGCGCCAACGTCAACGTGTCCGGCGAGACGTTCGCACGCCAGGGATATGCATACGCCGACGCATTTGCTCCCGTCATTCCGACCACTATCCGCGGGGGGATCGACTTCGGCGGCGGCGTTGCGGGATCGACCGGCGGCAACGATTTCATCGGCGCTCGATCGACGGAGATCCTCCTCACGCGCCGGAACGAGACCGTGAGCGCGCTCGACGATACGTGGAACCCTAACCAGCAGCGCGCGAACCGAAACGGAAAGTACCCGCGCCAGATCACGTTCGGATCGGGCGCTGCCGGCAGGAACATTAAGATCGTGCACTCGGCGGTCGGCTCGACCGTCACCGTCGGCCCCGCTCCCGCGCCGACGCCCACGCCATCCACGACTCCGTCGGGATCGCCGAATCCGACGTCGACGCCGACATAGCCTCTGCTTTAGTGATGGCCGATACGCTGCAGAAGATCTACGCCGCCAGGGCGGCGACGCTCGAGCAGGAGCAGCAGCGGGAATCGTACGACGCGCTGCGCTTGCGCGCGCTCGCCCGGGCAGACGAACGACGCGGATTTCTCGCGGCGCTCCGGCGCGCCTCGGGCAACGCGATCGTCGCCGAGATTAAGCGCGCCTCGCCGTCGGCCGGCCTAATCGCGCGCAGCTTCGACGTCACCGCCATCGCGCGCGCCTACGACGCCGCGGGCAGCGACGCAATTAGCGTGCTGACCGAGCGCGACCATTTTCTCGGCGACCTATCGTACTTGGACGCGGTTCGTGCCGTCAGCGCGCGTCCGCTATTGCGCAAGGACTTCATGTGGACCCGCTATCAAATCGCGCAGTCGGCGGCCTACGGCGCGGACTGCGTGCTGCTGATCGTGGGCGGCGCGGACGACGCGGTCTTACGCGAGTGCATGGACGAGGCGCGCCTGTACGGTCTCGACGTGCTGGCGGAAGTGCACGACGAGCTCGAGCTGCGGCGAGCGGTCGCGGCGGGCGCAAACTTGCTGGGCATCAACAATCGGAACTTGCGCACGCTCGAAACCGACCTCGCCGTGAGCGAGCATCTCTTGCCGAAGGTGCCCGCGGGTGTGTTCGCGATCAGCGAGAGCGGTATGCGCGACGCCTCGGACGTCGCCAGGCTACGCGCGGCCGGCGCACGCGGCTTCCTGATCGGCGAGGCGCTGATGCAGTCAGACGACCCGAAGGGGCTGATCGGTGCGCTGCGGCGCGGCGCCGCCGGCCACGCGGTCCTATAAGAGGAAGAAGATGCCGGCGCCCACGAGCGTGCCGAGCATCGCGACCGCCGCGGGCGCGGTGCGGCGGCCGAACGACGACGCGGCGAGCCCTCCCAGACCCAGTCCGACAATGCCGGTGCCCGGATAGATCTCGCCGTGCTGGAGGTAGCAGGTCAGAAGCACCCCCGCAAACGCGAAGAGGAAGATGACCAGCGGCGAGGAGCGCGCTTCGAGCGCTACCGCCAGGAGCAGCAGCAGTGCGAGCGCGAGCAGGGCTTGCCGCAACGCAAACGGCTGGCCCGCCATCCCGATGCCGAGGAAGAAGGCCGCGACGGCGACGGCGCGCAGTTGCGTCACGAATCGGAAGTTTCGCTGGTGAGCAACCGGGCCCCCGTAACGCAAAGGCGCCGCGCGGGTTCTCTGGTAGTATAGCCGCATGACGACGATGACGACGCACGCCCCTGAGACGGTGCTGCCTTTTACCAACGAGCGGGTTAACGACTTCAGCGAACCGGCGGACCGCGCGGCGATGAAGGCCGCGCTGGATTCGGTGCGACGGGATTTCGGGCGGTCCTACCCGCTCGTGATCGGCGGCCGCAAGATCGAGACCGCGAAGAAGATCCGGTCGATCAATCCGGCAAGTCCGAAGGAGGTCATCGGCTTAGTCAGCAGCGCCTCGAAAGAGCAGGCGACCGATGCGATCGAAGCGGCGGCACACGCGTTCGAATCCTGGAAGCGTCTGACGCTGCCGGAGCGCGCGAGCTTTCTCTTTCGAGCGGCAGAGCTGCTCCGTGAGCGGCGCTTCCGTTACGACGCGCTGTTGGTCTACGAGGTCGGGAAGAGCTGGAGCGAAGCCGACGGCGACGTCGCCGAGGCAATCGACTTCATCGAGTTCTACGCGCGCGAGGCGCTGCGCCTCGCGCGTCCGCAGCCAGTCGTGCCGCTCGAGGGCGAGCGCAACGAGCTCGTGTACATCCCGCTGGGCGTCGGCGCCGTCATCCCGCCGTGGAACTTCGCGGCTGCGATCATGATCGGCATGACGACGGCGGCGATCGTCAGCGGGAACACGGTCGTGCTCAAACCGTCGAGCGACGCGGCCGTCGCCGCGGCGTGGTTCGTGGATCTGCTGCAGGAGATCGGTGTACCCGACGGCGTCGTGAACTTCGTGCCCGGATCCGGCAGCGAGATCGGCGACGTCATCGTGACGAGCCCGGAGATCCGCTTCATCTCGTTTACCGGTTCCAAGGAAGTGGGGTTGCGCATCAACGAGTTGGCCGCCAAGCCGCAGCGCGGGCAGAAGTGGATCAAGCGCGTTATCGCGGAGATGGGCGGCAAGGACTCGATCGTGGTGGCGGCCGATGCGGACGTCGACGCCGCCGTCGAGGGCGTGGCGGTTTCGGCGTTCGGTTTTCAAGGACAGAAGTGTTCGGCGTGCTCGCGCGCCATCGTGGATGAGAAGATCTACGACGAGTTCGTGGACAAGCTGGCACGCCGCGTGCGCAAGATCGCCGTCGGAGACCCGGCCGATCCCGCGAACTACATGGGTCCGGTCGTCAACGAGGGCGCGCTCAAATCGATCGAGCGCTACATCGACAAGGGACGCGCGGAGGGCCGGCTCATTTCGGGCGGCAAGCGCGTCGGCCGGGACGGGTACTTTCTGGAGCCGACCGTCATTGCCGACGTCGCTCCCGACGCGACGATCGCGCAGGAAGAGATCTTCGGACCCGTCCTAGCCGTGATCAAGGCCAAAGACTTCGACGACGCGATGCGGATCGCGAACAACACCGAGTTCGGCTTGACGGGTTCCGTCTACACCAGCGACGAGGGCAAGATCGGGCGCGCGCGCGACGACTTCTTCGTCGGCAATCTGTACTTCAACCGGAAGAGCACCGGCGCCATGGTCGGCGTGCATCCATTCGGCGGTTTCAACATGTCCGGCACCGACAGCAAGGCCGGAGGGCACGACTACCTGCTGCTGTTCATGCAGGCCAAGTCGATCTCAAGAAAAGTATAACGTCGATGGCGGCCGCGCTTTAGCCGGACTAAATCGGGGCTTCCCTATAACAGATCTCCAGTTTGTTGCCTTCGGCGTCTTCGAAGAACGCCGCGTAGTAGAACGGGGTGTAGTCCTCGCAGAGCTCCGGGCCTTCGAACGCCGCCGCGCCGGCCTCGCGGGCGATCGCGGCGAGGCGGTCGACCTCGGCGCGGCTGCCGGCCCGCAGAGCGATCCGCGTAGCGTTCGGGCGGTGCCCCGGGTCGAGGTCGATCCCGAAGAAGGGCGCCGATTGGTCAGCGCCGGGGCGATAGTAGCAGATAGTCTCGGCGTCCTCGGCGATCCGGCTGAAACCCATCGCGGGGAGTAAGGCGTCATAGAGAGGGCGGGCCCTATCTAGGCTCTTGACGCGCGCGTCGACGTGATCGAATAGCATGTTTGGGCCGTACTCCGGCTAGTGCGTTTCTAAGACGTCGCCGGCGCGGTCGTAGACGGCACTGAGGTGATCGCCCAGGCGGGTGATTCCGATGAGGGCCACGAGGGCAATGAGCGCTATCAGGATGCCGTACTCGACGGCTGCCGCGGCGGATTCATCTCGACCGAGGAATGTGAGCGTAGCCAGCATGGTGCTTCCTCTGGTGGAATTCGGGGCAAACGAGGGAACCGCACAGCGGGCGGCGCCCTAAGGACGAACGCTTCGCTTGCTAGGCCGGTTTTCCCGGCCGAGGCAGGGGGATCGCCCCCGGGCTGACGTTCCTTGACAGCCCTTTAGGGCGGCGATATGATAGCCGTCGGCCCTGACCCCGGCGCTACTCTCCGACCTCGAGTCGAGGGGTGGGGCTCCGGTCGGTCGGGTGCTTTCGTTCGCTCCTTGAAAACTGAACAGTGCAGCAGCGCATAAGTCTGTGGGTCTCCGACGTCTAGAAGACAACGTCGAATGGCAATGTCTTTTGAGTCGCGAGATTTCGTACAAAACACAATAGAGATTGAGAGCCATCATCAAGGCTCCATAATTTTTTATGGAGAGTTTGATCCTGGCTCAGGACTAACGCTGGCGGCGTGCCTAACACATGCAAGTCGAACGAGGTAGCAATACCTAGTGGCAGACGGGTGAGTAACACGTGGTCAACCTGCCTCCGTGTGGGGGATAACTAGCCGAAAGGTTAGCTAATACCGCATACGATCGCCCCGGGGCATCCCTAGGCGATGAAAGGAGCAATCCGCACGGAGAGGGGACTGCGTCCCATTAGTTAGTTGGTGGGGTAACGGCCTACCAAGACTGCGATGGGTAGCTGGCTTGAGAGAGCGACCAGCCACACTGGAACTGAGACACGGTCCAGACTCCTACGGGAGGCAGCAGTGAGGAATTTTCCGCAATGGGCGCAAGCCTGACGGAGCGACGCCGCGTGTGGGAAGAAGGCCTTCGGGTCGTAAACCACTGTCGAAGGGGAAGATACTGACGGTACCCTTGGAGGAAGCCCCGGCTAACTACGTGCCAGCAGCCGCGGTAAGACGTAGGGGGCAAGCGTTGTCCGGAATTATTGGGCGTAAAGCGCTCGTAGGTGGATTGACAAGTCTGCAAGCAAAGCCCCGGGCTCAACTCGGGAATCCGTGTAGAAACTGTCGATCTAGAGGTAGTCAGAGGATGATGGAATTCCCGGTGTAGCGGTGAAATGCGTAGATATCGGGAGGAACACCAGTGGCGAAGGCGATCATCTGGGGCTAACCTGACACTGAGGAGCGAAAGCTAGGGGAGCAAACGGGATTAGATACCCCGGTAGTCCTAGCCGTAAACGATGGACACTAGGTGTAGGTGGTATCGACTCCATCTGTGCCGCAGTTAACACAATAAGTGTCCCGCCTGGGGAGTACGGCCGCAAGGTTAAAACTCAAAGGAATTGACGGGGGCCCGCACAAGCGGTGGAGCATGTGGTTTAATTCGACGCAACGCGAAGAACCTTACCGGGGCTTGACATCCTGCGCTATCCTAGGAGACTAGGTTTCCGGGCAACCGGACGCAGAGACAGGTGCTGCATGGCTGTCGTCAGCTCGTGCCGTGAGGTGTTGGGTTAAGTCCCGCAACGAGCGCAACCCTTGCCGCGTGTTGGTCGCAAGATCTCTCACGCGGGACCGCCGGTGACAAGCCGGAGGAAGGTGGGGATGACGTCAAGTCAGCATGGCCCTTACGTCCCGGGCTACACACGTGCTACAATGGAAGGGACAACGAGTCGCAAACCCGCGAGGGCAAGCTAATCTCATAAACCCTTTCTCAGTTCGGATTGAAGGCTGCAACTCGCCTTCATGAAGTCGGAATCGCTAGTAACCGTAGATCAGCTACGCTGCGGTGAATACGTTCCCGGGCCTTGTACACACCGCCCGTCACGTCACCTGAGTTTAGTGTACCCGAAGCCGCCCATGCAACCGCAAGGAGCAAGGCGTCTAAGGTATGCTAGGTAAGGGGGACGAAGTCGTAACAAGGTAGCCGTATCGGAAGGTGCGGCTGGATCACCTCCTTTCTAAGGAGTACATGTCGTTGGATCGTGCTTGCACGATCGCAACGGCGTACTAGATCCTTTAGTCGACCACAGACTATGACTGTGTCATCCTGAGCGAAGCGCCGTGAGGCGCGAAGGCGAAGGGCGACCACAGACTAGCAGCGTGCCGAGGAGTCTGAAGATCATCTCGATCGTAAGGCCGGAGGCGCGATGGCGAAATGCGTGAAAGTCTGCACTGTTCAGCTTTGAGGGAGTGAACCCTCAATGTACCTTGAAAACTGTATAGAGAAGAACTTTCATGTGTCGCGAAGAGCGATACATAAAAGCGGCCTCCTTCGACAGGCTCAGGAGGACACGGCCATCCTATTCTTAGGATGACAGTGTCGTCGTGCGCGCTGTTCGCGAGGGGGTGCAATTTTGCGTTAGTCAAAATTAATAAGGGCATGCAGGTGGATACCTTGGTTCCACAGGCGATGAAGGACGTGCCAAGCTGCGAAAAGCGTCGGGGAGCTGCTAAGAAGCGATGATCCGGCGATGTCCGAATGGGGCAACCCCCATGCCGTCATGGGCATGGACACCACGATGAATCCAATAGTCGTGAGTGAGCGCACCCGGTGAACTGAAACATCTAAGTAGCCGGAGGAAAAGACATCAACCGAGATTCCCCTAGTAGTGGCGAGCGAACAGGGAACAGCCTAAACCGTTCATGTGCAAGCATTCGGGCGTTGCATGAGCGGGGTTGTACGGCAGCCGTCTTGGAGCCGAATCTCCAAGCGCGAGTCAAAAAATCGATCGTTAGTAGAAGCCGGCTGGAAAGCCGCACCATAGAGGGTGAAAGTCCCGTAGATTAAAGCGATCGATCTCGTGGAGCTGTTCGTGAGTAAGGCCGGGCACGGGAAACCCGGTCCGAAACTGGGAGGACCATCTTCCAAGGCTAAATATTCTGTGGAAACCGATAGCGTACTAGTACCGTGAGGGAAAGGTGAAAAGAACCCCCGGAGGGGAGTGAAAGAGAACATGAAACCGCGTGCCTACAAACCGTGAAAGGCCTATGCGCAAGCATGGCTGATCGCGTGCCTATTGAAGAATGAACCTGCGAGTTACTTGTAACGGGCTTGGTTAAGGTGTTGAGCCGGAGCCGTAGCGAAAGCGAGTCTGAATGGGGCGTTCGTCCGTTGCAGTAGACCCGAAACCGAGTGATCTATCCATGGCCAGGGTGAAGCGTGATTAACCTCACGTGGAGGCCCGAACCTGTTGTTGTTGAAAAAACATTGGATGAGCTGTGGATAGGGGTGAAAAGCCAATCGAACTCGGAGATAGCTGGTTCTCCCCGAAATAGTTTTAGGACTAGCGTTACGCGTTAACCCGCGGGGGTAGAGCACTGACAGGGCTAGGGGTCTTACCGGACTACCGAACCCAATCAAACTCCGAATACCGCGGCGAATTGCGTAGCAGTCAGACTGTGGGGGATAAGCTCCATGGTCAAAAGGGAAACAGCCCAGATCAACAGCTAAGGTCCCTAATCGATGCTCAGTGGTAAAGGATGTCTTGTCGCTCAGACAACTAGGAGGTTGGCTTAGAAGCAGCCACCCTTGAAAGAGTGCGTAATAGCTCACTAGTCGAGTGATGGGGCGCCGAAAATCCAACGGGGCTCAAGCATCGAACCGAAGCTTTGGGATTACTAAAATAATCGGTAGGGGAGCGTTGTGGTGTAGGCTGAAGCGCGACCGCGAGGACGCGTGGACGAACCACAAGTGCGAATGCAGGTATAAGTAGCGATAAATGCGGGTGAGAACCCCGCACGCCGGAAGTCTAAGGTTTCCTGAGCAACGTCAATCGTCTCAGGGTGAGTCGGGAGCTAAGCCGAGGCTGAGAAGCGTAGGCGATGCACAAGCAGTTCATATTCTGCTACCACCGACGACCGTTTAGACCTGGGTGAACAGTGTCATGATCCTTCGCAAGCGAAGCCGCGAGGGGTTTTCGTTCGAGCACAAGGAGCGATGAGGGAGTGGTCTATGGACCATGACCGAAGCGCGACGCAGTGATCGGCGAAAAGACCCGCGGTCATGGCATCGTTAACTCAGGTCTATGAGCCGAGGGGGTGACGCAGGAGGATAGGTCAGCGCGCCGATGGATGCGCGCGTCTAAGCCGGTAGGCGGTGTTGTAGGTAAGTCCGCAACACGTAACGCCGAGAAGCGAATGCGAGGCTCTTCGGAGCCGAAGTGACCAACTCCACGCTGCCAAGAAAAGCCCCTAGGTAGATCGTAGGTGCCCGTACCGTACACCGACACAGGTAGACTGGCAGAGCATGCTAAGGCGACGGGAGAATCCCTGTTAAGGAACTCGGCAAATTAACCCCGTAACTTAGGGAGAAGGGGTGCCTTCTTTGGTCTAGTGTTTACCACGAAAGCTAAGGGAGGCGGCACAAAATAGGCCCAAGCGACTGTTTAACAAAAACACAGGTCTCTGCGAACGCGAAAGCGGACGTATAGGGGCTGACTCCTGCCCGGTGCTGGAAGGTTAAAGGGAGTCGTCAGCGCAAGCGAAGCGGCAAACTGAAGCCCCAGTAAACGGCGGCGGTAACTATAACCGTCCTAAGGTAGCGAAATTCCTTGTCGGGTAAGTTCCGACCTGCACGAATGGAGTAACGACTTGGGCACTGTCTCAATGGGGAACCCGGCGAAATTGCAGTACCAGTGAAGATGCTGGTTACCCGCAGCAGGACGGAAAGACCCCGTGAAGCTTTACTGTATCCTGATCTTGGGTTCTGAGATTGTTCGTACAGGATAGGTGGGAGTCGATGATCCGGCGGCGCTAGTCGTCGGGGAGACAACGTTGGGATACCACCCTAATAATCTTGGAATTCTAACTAGCCGCCGTAATCCGGTGGTAGGACATGGTCAGGTGGGCAGTTTGACTGGGGCGGTCGCCTCCCAAAGAGTAACGGAGGCGCCCAAAGGTTCCCTCAGGACGGTCAGAAACCGTTCGTACAGAGTGCATAGGCATAAGGGAGCTTAACTGCGAGACGGACAGGTCGAGCAGATGCGAAAGCAGGGCTAAGTGATCCGGCGGTTCCGAATGGAAGGGCCGTCGCTTATCGGATAAAAGCTACTCCGGGGATAACAGGCTTATCTCCCCCAAGAGTCAAGTAGGGCTCCTCGCTCGAGCGATCGAGCGATGAACAGTGGCTCATATCGGTGAAACCCTTGTCAAAAGGGCAACACCGAGGGAAGAGAGCTAGTCGTAGAGACGATATTTGGCCGTCGTGCGCGAGCAACGCCGTTTAGTTCACGTGAATGGGAACTAATGATCGGCTCGTTGCTAGGCGATGCGACGTTACTGAAGACCACGTCGGGATACTGTTTCCGAGTCCACCACGGACGCCGGCAGCAGGATCTCGTGGATTGGAAGTACGCTGAGCTCGCACAATTCGTGCGAACGGCGCCAAGGATATCCGGAAATGGATACTATTTTCGGACAGTAAGCCATCCAAAGCTCGCGGAACTCCGCGAGAACTTCTACGCCGGCCAAAGGAAAATCGCGCCGATCAGGTTGCTCGAAAGCAGCTTGACCGAGTTCGGTCTGGCCGTGTGGATCATGGATGACGGCGCGGCGGATGGCAATCAGCTGCGCCTGAACACGCAGAGCTTTTCGGCCGATGAGGCCGTAGAGCTCACCCGTCTCATACGAGCTAAATTCGGCATCGTAATGACCCTAAACCAAGACAAGAACCGGCCACGGCTTCGCTGCAGCGCGGCGAGCATGGCGCGAATGGTCAGCTTGGTGGAGCGGTATACGATACCGAGTATGCTATACAAGCTCTCCCTGTAACGACTTCTCGTTTGCCACGAGAGATGGACGCGCTGCGCGTTACGCGCAACTTTATCGCGTCCATAACACGCCACCATCTCGAAAGAGATGAAGGTATAGTCTGCGCTGCAAGTGATTGCAGAACGCCACATCGACGGGGAGGTTTGGCACCTCGATGTCGGATCGTCGCATCCTGGGGCTGTAGTTGGTCCCAAGGGTTGGGCTGTTCGCCCATTAAAGCGGTACGCGATCTGGGTTCAGAACGTCGTGAGACAGTTCGGTCCCTATCCGCTGTGGGCGTAGGAGATTTGAGGAGATTGGACCCTAGTACGAGAGGACCGGGTCGAACGAACCGCTGGTGAACCGGTTGTTCCGCCAGGAGCATAGCCGGGTAGCTATGTTCGGATCAGATAAACGCTGAAAGCATATAAGCGTGAAACTGACTCCAAGATGAGATCTCAATCCCGAAAGGGTGAAGAGTCGTGGTAGACTACCACGTTGATAGGCCGGAGGTGGAAGCGTCGTAAGGCGTGAAGCTGACCGGTACTAATCGCTCGGAAATTTTGATTAACAAACGCTCCTCGTGATGCCTGGAAGTTCTTCTCTGTACAGCTTTGCAAGCTTCCCGACGCGATCGGCTTGAGCTCCGGCTCGCCATCGCGGCGGGATCAAGTTTCTGGCGCTCATGGCGGCGGGGTCCCACCCGTTCCCATCCCGAACACGGCAGTTAAGCCCGCCAGCGCCGATGATAGTCGGGCCGCAGGGCCCCTCGAAAGTAGGACGGTGCCAGATTTTTTCGAAAGCATGAGCCCGCTGTAACCGCTGCGGGCTCGTTGCTTTATCGCGGGAGAATTTCACATGCATCGCGCGTTATGCTGCGCCCTATCTTTGGGCGCGCTGCTCGTTTCGACGGCCGGCGTCGCCGCGGCGGATACCACGCCGCCGGAGATTGCCCAGGCTGAGCGGCTCTACTCGGACGGTAAGTTCAAGGAATCCCTTGCGATCTTGAACGCGTACCTCAGGGACCATCCGCGCGACGCCACCGCGCTGACCGACCGCGGCGACGACTACGAGGCGCTCGACGACCAGCGGTCCGCGATCGCCGATTACACCGCCGCGCTCGCGATCAATCCGGACTACGCGTATGCGCTCGCGTCGCGCTGCGAGTCGTACCGGGAGATCGATCAGTCCCAGGAGGCGCTGCGAGATTGCAACGCGGCGATCAACCTGAATCCTAAGCTCGCCTACGCTTACCGCGAGCGGGCGCTTCTGAAGGTGAGCAGCGACGCGCAGGCGGCGCTGGCCGACGCGGATCAGTCTGTCAGCCTGGCCCCGAACAACGCATTTGGTCTTGCCGTCCGCTGCCGCATCTTTGTCGAGATGCGCAGCTATTCGAAAGCTCTGACCGACTGCAACAGCGCGATCGCGCTCGATGCTTCGGAGCAGTACGCTTACTTTCAGCGCGGCCGCGTGGAGATCGCGCAGAGTCAATGGAATGCGGCGGTTGCCGATTTCGAGAAAACGCTCCACCTGGACTCGAGTCAAACCGGATCGTATTATTGGCTCGCCGTCGCTCAGCTCAACCTCGGCGCGTACCCGGCCGCGCTAGCGCAAGCGGATCGCTACATCAGCAACAACGTCGACGATCCCGACGGCCATCTCTTGCGAGCGCAGATCGAAGTGAAGCTCGGAAACACGGCAGAGGCCCGTACCTCCGCCAACGACGCGTTACGGCGGTATCACATCGTCAACGACGAATCGGGCGCCGCGAAGGCGCAGGCGCTCCTCGACTCGCTCGGCGCAAGCAGCACCCCGGCCACTCAATAAACGGAGTTAGAATTTTCATGAGCGACCTTCCGAACTTTAAGTTTGATCTCGAGAAAGCCGAAGGCTGGAGCGGCGCGGCGGGCTCGGCGAGGCAACACACCATCGACGAGTTTCCCGTGTCGCAGAGCTTTGCCGCCGTATCGATGCGTCTGCAGCCGGGCGCACTGCGCGAGCTGCACTGGCACGCCATCGCCGCGGAATGGGCCTACGTGATCTCGGGCCGTTGCAGGGTCACCGTGATTGCGCCCTCAGGCGACGCCGAGATCTCGGACTTCGGTCCCGGCGACGTCTGGTATTTCCCGAAGGGGCACGGCCATTCGATTCAGGGCCTCGCGGCGGAGGAGTGTCACTTCCTCTTGATCTTCGACGATGGGCGGTTCTCCGAGTTCGGCACGTTCAGCATCACCGACTGGATGGCGCGGACTCCGCCAGAGGTGCTGACGCAAAATCTCGGCCTGCCGCCGGATGCGATCGCGCGCCTTCCGAAGGAAGAGGTCTACATCGTGCAGGGGGAGGTGCCACCGCCGGCGCCGCCCGCGGCGATGAACGCGAACCTCGAGCCGAGTCAGCTCAGTCATAAGTTTCGGCTGGGCGCGGCGCCTCTGATGAGCTTTGCCGGCGGGAGCGAGCGGCTCGTGTCGCAACAGCAGTTTCCGATCTCCTCGACGATCACCGGCGTGCTGCTGACGATGAAGCCGGGCGGGCTGCGCGAGCTGCACTGGCATCCGAATGCGGACGAGTGGCAATACTACATCAGGGGGCGCTCCGAGATTGGAATCTTCGGCGCGAACGGAAAGTACCGGCAGGACGAGTTCGGGCCTGGGCAGGTCGCGTTCATCAATCGCGGCTTCGGACACTACATCCGGCAGATCGGCAACGAGGAGACGCAGATTCTCGTCGCGTTCAACAGTCCAGACTACCAAGAGATCTCGATATCCGCGTGGCTGGCTTCGAACCCGCCGCGGCTGCTCGCGGACAACTTCGGCATCGACCTCGCGGTCGTGGAGAAGATGCCGCACGCGGCGCGCTTCATCGTCGGAGCCGCCTAGGGAAGCGCGACTCGCTCGAATTGTGCTTGAAACTCGTCGGGGCCGAGCTTCGTCTGCGCGGCGAGGGCCTCGAGTTTTTTGCGATCGGTGAAGTCGGCCGGGTCGAGATAGACCATGTAGTCGCGCGCCACGCGATAAGCCTCGGTCGTCAAATCGACCTGGCGCGTTCGAATGCGTCCCGTCGCCGGATCGACCAGGCCCTCGAGCGTGATCGGGTGTAGGCGGCCGCCCGAGAGCGCGATCAGCGCGCCGCTCCCTCCGTCGACCAAATAGCGCACGGCGCCGAATCCAAGCGTGCGCGTGTAGTCGACGTCGAACGGAAGGGGCTTCGCGCACCGCAGCTCGTAGCCGATGTCCTTCGCGTGAACGACGGAGTCGAGTCCGATCTCGCTCAGCCGCCGGCGCACTGCGTCGCGCAGCACGATCCCGAGCGGAACGTCAGCGAGGGCCACGTTTCCGAACGCATCGTGGCCGAAGTTCGTAGCGCCGAGCGCCGCGTCGTCGATTCGCTCGGCGACGCCCTCGGCCACGACCGCCACGCCGTGCTCGCGACCGAACGAACGGCGCTTGACGATCGCGCCGACGATCGTGTCGGCGACCGCCGCGAGCCGGGCGTGCTCGGGGAACTCCTCCGGCAGCACCGCCAGCGTGGAGCCGGCGGCCTTGCACATGCCGAGCGCGAGCGAGCCCGACTTCCGGCCCATGCACACGACAACGTACCAGCGCGCCGTCGAGCGTGCGTCTTCCATCAGGCTCTCAAGAATGCCGGCGCCGACCGAGCGCGCGGTCTCGAATCCGAACGTGGGCGCGTTGTCGGGAAGCGGAAGGTCGTTGTCGATCGTCTTCGGCACCGCAGCGACGCCGATCCGACCGCGCGTGCGCTCCGCGATCTTGGCGGCGCCGAACGTGGTGTCGTCGCCGCCGATGCAGACGAGGTAGCGAATATCCAGTGCCCCGAGCGCGTCGACGCAGCGCTGCAGCGTCGCCTCATCTTTTGCCGGATTCGTGCGCGACGTACGTAGGATCGAGCCGCCGCTCGTGTGAATGCGCGACACGCGGTCGAAGGTAAGCTCGACGGTCTTGGGGGTGCGTCCGGCCGCGAGGTTGCGATATCCGTCGTAGATGCCGATCGCGCGCAACCCACACTTCGACGCTTCCATCGCCGCCGACGCGATGACGCCGTTGATTCCGGGCGCGGGTCCGCCTCCGACGAGGATTGCGAGCGTCTCAGCCATGCACGGGACGCACGCGGTAGACCACGCCGGCATCGTCGTCGCCGATGAAGAGGCCGCCCGTGGGTCCAACCGCGATGCCGGTCGGGCGCCCGATGCGCGACGTGCAGCCGCTCTGGAAGCCCGTGACGAAGTCTGACCACTGCGTCGTCGGATCGTTCCAATCCACGCGCTTCGCGGGCAGGTCGCCGTTCATGGCGACGAAGACGACGCGCGGCGGTTCCGCGCTGCATCCCTCCTTTACGTGCCACGAGCCGTGAACCGCGACGAACAGCCCGCCGCGGTAGCGCTGCGGAAACGCATACGGCCCCGATTGACGATCCGGATAGAACGTAGCGCCGATGATTGTCGAATAGGCCGGCAGCTCGACGAGCGGTTCGACTGTCCCCGTGCACGTGTATCCGGGCAAGTAGACGTGGTGATTCTCCTCGCAAACCGGCCAGCCGTAGTCGGCGTCGCCGGAATGCGCGGAAAGGTCATCGAGGAATTCGTACGGATGCCCGAACGGGAGATCATCTTGACCTGCATCGCCGACCCAGACGGATCCCGTTGCGGGATTGACGGCCAGCGCGATCGCGTTGCGAATCCGCTTGGCGCGCTGCGTGAAGGCGGAGCCGTCGGGCTTCATCACGGAGACCGCGGCGCGCGTCGGGTCCACCTCGGTGCAAGGCTTCTTGCCGTTATCCATCGTCGCGTTGCACGAAGATCCCGCGGCAGCGTAGACGCGGCCGCCGGTATAGGCGACCGACGTCGTCCGGTGGACGTCGCCATCGGTCCCCGGCGCGACGGGACCCTGGCGCACGTCGCCGATGCGCCGAATCCGCGGCGCCTTGCGCTCTCCGTGATACGGGATTGCCCACACGTGGTGCTCCGTCGCGGCGTAAATTTCGTTGCGTTCCGGTGAAAATGTGACGCTGGACGCACGCTGGTCGTCGAGCGTCGCGAAAACCTGCGGCGTGCCCGGCCGGCCGTCGGCATCGGGGACGATGTAGACGTCGCTGCCGTCCGTTCCCACTAGCAAGTCGCCGTTCGGCAGCGGCGCCAGTTCTCGAGCGCCGTCGATCCGCGCTATCGTCTCGACCGCGAAGCCCTTGGATACATGGAGGCCGGGCGCAGCGGCAGCAACCGTCACCGCCGCGGCGTTGCGAGGCGAGCTCGCGGCGCCGCCGCAGGCAACGAGCGCTGCTAACAGTGGAAGGGTTGGATTGAAACCTGCCAGGCGCATCGGCTCTCCTTAGGGGGTTAGGTCTACCCTTGGAGGCTGATGCGAAGAGTGCCTTGCGTTACTGCGGCGGAGCTGCCGGCGGCCCTTGGTCGGCCGGCGGCTGTCCACCCGGCGGAGGACCTTGATACTGCTGCGGCGGGCCTTGATACTGCTGCGGCGGGCCTTGATACTGCTGCGGCGGACCTTGGTTCTGTTGCTGTCCCTGCTGCATCTGGCCTTGGCGCTGCTGCATCGCGGCGCGATGCGCGCGCAGTTCCTGCTGGTACTGGTTCTGCTGATCGCTCGACAACACGCCCATGATCTGGCGACGCAGCTCGCGCCGAGCATTGGGATCGACGGCGCTGCCTGCGGGATGCGCCTGCGAATACTGGTCGATCATCGATTGGATGCGCTGCTGTTGATCGTTCGAGAGATTGAGATGCGAGAGTCGCCGCTGCCAACGATGCTGCATTCGGTCATGGCTCGGCTCCATGGCTCGTCCCTGAGCCTGTTGCGGATACTGTTCTTGCTGGGCATATGCGCCGAGCGGCATGGCGAGCGCTGCAGCGAAAGCACCCGCCGCCAAGAGGTTGATTTTCATAGTCACGATCTTAGCCGGTCAAACCCCAACCGCGCCTGAACGCCCGATTAGGACCTAGCAAGCGGCCGAATTGCGACCGCGTTGACCGAGGTGGAGACGTGATCCTCGAAGCGCTTGAAGTTGTCGAAGAAGAGCTGCGACAGCTTGCGCGCCTGCGCGTCGTAAGCGTCCTTATCCGACCAAGCGTTGCGCTGGGTTGAGCACGTCGGACGGCACGTCCGGAACCGTCTTGGGAATCCTCAAACCGAAGAACGGCTCGGTCTCGTATTCCTTGGGAATGCGGCCCTCGATCGCGGCGTTCACCATGGCGCGCGTGTGGGCGATCGACATGCGCCGGCCCACGCCGTAGGGTCCGCCGGTCCAGCCGGTGTTGACGAGCCAGCACGCCGCATCGTGCTCGTCGATCTTGCGGCCGAGCAGACGCGCGTAGACGGTCGGATGATGCACCATAAACGGTGCGCCGAAACACGTCGAGAACGTCGCCTGCGGCTCGCTCACGCCGCGCTCCGTCCCGGCGACCTTGGCCGTATATCCCGAGAGGAAGTGATACATGGCCTGCTCGCGGGAGAGCTTCGAGATGGGCGGCAGCACGCCGAACGCATCGGCGGTCAGCATGAGGATGGTCTTGGGATGACCGCCCTTACTCGACGGCACGATGTTCGGGATGAACGATAGGGGATACGCCGAGCGGGTGTTCTCGGTCTTCGCATCGGAATCGACGTCGAGCGCGCGTGTGTGCTCGTCGTAAACGACGTTCTCGAGCACGGTCTCGAAGTGATTCGTCGCGGCCCAGATCTCCGGCTCCGCGCTCGCCGACAGGTGAATGACCTTGGCGTAGCAGCCACCCTCGAAATTGAAGACGCCGTCGGCCGACCAGCCGTGTTCGTCGTCGCCGATCAACGGCCGGCGCGAGTCGGACGAGAGCGTGGTCTTGCCGGTTCCGGAAAGACCGAACAGGATCGCGACGTCGCCGGCCTTGCCGGCATTTGCCGAGCAGTGCATCGGCAGCGTGTCGCGCAGGGGAAGGAGATAGTTCATCACGGTGAAGACCGACTTCTTGATCTCACCCGCGTAGCGCGTGCCGCCGATCAAAATGATGCGCCGCGCGAAGTTAACTAGGATGAACGTGCCCGAGCGCGTTCCGTCGCGCTCCGGATCGGCCGCAAAGAGCGCGGCGTCGACGACCGTGAATTCGGGAGCGAAGTCCTCTTCGGCCCGCTCCGGCGTGATGAAGAGGTGGCGCGCGAAGAGGTTGTGCCATGCGAGCTCCGTGTACACGCGCAGCGGCACGCGATAGCGCTCGTCGGCGCCGACATAGCAATCGAGACAATATGCTTCCCGCTCCGAAAGGTATGCCGCCACGCGGTCCCATAGGGCGTCGAACCGCTCGGCAGAGATCGCTTGGTTCGACTCGCTCCAGTCGATGTGTCCTTCGCTCGAGGGTTCCCGGACGAAGAACTTATCCTTGGGCGAACGGCCGGTATGCGGCCGCGTGTCGACGATCAGCTGGCCGCCCGCGCCGAGCACGCCTTCTCCGCGCGCGATGGCGTGTTCCATCAGCTCCGGCGCCGAGAGATTCTCCCAGAGCTTGACGACCTTGAGTTTTTCGGGAACGGAAAGAATGACGACCCCTCCTGAAATCCGGCAACGCTTCCACGAGTCCTTACCCGCACCCGACGGGCTAGCCTGCAGGCTGCCCTCGCACGGAGTCCAATGCACCGTGCATGCGACCGATGCTTCTCGTTGTACCGCTCGCGGCAATCGTGCTGGGCAGCGCCGCCCGCGCAAGCGCAGTGTTGCCCTTTCACTTTGGATTCTTTGCTCCGGGACCCCTGGACGCGATCACGGACGTGGTCGGGGTCCGGGTCGGACATGTGACAAAAATCGAAGGCAGCGACATCCGCACGGGAGCGACCGCGGTTCTGCCCAACGCGGATCCCTGGGATCACAAGGTTTCGGCCGCCTTCTTTGCCTTCAACGGCAACGGCGAGATGACTGGCACGCACTGGATCGCCGAGTCGGGCTACCTCGAGGAACCCGTGGTGCTAACCGACACGCTCGACGTCGGGCGCGCCGCGGATGGCGTCGTGAGCTGGGTAATCGAACACCATCCCGCCGTCGGCCGCGGCGACGACGTTCCGCTGCCGGTCGTGGCGGAATGCGACGACGCGCTGCTCAACGACATTCAAGCCCGGGCCGTAACGGCGTCGGACGTTGTCGCGCTGCTCGATGCGGCAGCGCCCGGGCAGTTCGCGCGCGGCAGCGTCGGCGCGGGAACCGCCATGAACGCGTTCGGTTTTCGCGCCGGTATCGGCTCCGCGTCGCGCGTTCTCCCGAGCGACGCGGGCGGCTATCGAGTCGGCGTGCTGGTCAACGACAATACCGGAAGCAGCCGTCGCCAGCTGACGATTCTCGGAGTCCCCGTCGGGGAGCGTCTGCGCAACGAGTATCGGCCGGTCTTTCGCGAGCACGCCGGCTTGAAAGGCAGGCTCGGCAGCGGAAGCATCATCATCGTGATCGCTACCGACGCGCCGCTGGACAGCCGTCAGCTTCGTGCGGTCGCGCTGCGCGCGGCGATGGGAATGGCGCGCACCGGCCTCACGTCGTCGGTCGGCAGCGGCGACCTGATCGTTGCGTTTTCGACATCGCGCGTTTTCGAGCGCGTCGCTAACTTTACCGTCGCGGCGCCGAAGCAGCCGATCCTCGAGGACGATGATGCTCTCGACGCGCTCTACACGGCGACGGCCGAGGCGGCGCAGGCGGCGATCTACGACGCGCTCTTCGAAGCGAAGACGATGACCGGTCGCACGGGCTACGGTGTATGCGTTGCCGGTCGATCGCGTCATGCAGATGCTCCGGGCGGCAAACGCGATCCCGGGCCCCTAACCGCTGAGGCCGAGCAGCGCGATCTTGGCCAGCGTCGCGGGCGAACGCGCGATTTCGAAGTCACACAGCGCCGCGCCGATCGCGGCCTGATTCCGGTTGGTGACGTACCACGGCGGCTTCGGAAACGGTGCAAACGGCGCGTAGATCACCGCCTTCTGCGTCGCCGCCAGCAGACGGCTGTTATGCACGACTCCGCGCCCGCTTACGAGCTCCTTGCGGTCGTTGCCGCGGTACGCGCCCCACGGCAGCTGCGGGAGCAAGAAGCCGACGCCGCTCCAGGCGTTGAGGCTGACGCAGCCGTAGCGGAGCGCCGCGATCGCATCGTCGATCCCGGGGGCGCGCGAGCCCGAGCGCGCGATCAGGTTGACCGCCAGATCGCCGGCGAGGCGCTCGTTGGCGAAGGCAACCGCGCGTTCGAGATAGGACCGCTCATCCCCCGGCAGGGCGACGACGGCGAGCAGCGTGCAAAACGCTTCCTCACGAAACAGCGGTTCGCTCGAGTCGTGCGGCGAGACGTGGACGATTGGGGATGCCTCCCCCCGGGCCAGACGATCGAAACGCTCGGCCGCGCCGGGGTAATACGCGGGACGGTCGGGCGCGTCGCGCAGGAGACGCTCGATGCGCGCGAGCAGCGCCGCTCGCCCCTCCCATTGCGCCGGCACGATCAGCACCTGCGGCGAAACGCAGTTGAATCCGGCGTTGTGCAGCTTGGCGGACACGACATTGGCGGCGGCGCCGGCGATGTCGGCGTCACTCCAGCGATCCGGAACCACGATCGTCGGGGTCACGTTGCCGAGCTCGCCCGTGACCCGTTTTTCTCTTCCGGCTTCGGCGACGACCCGGTCGTAGGTCGCAAAGCTGCCGGTGACGTGGACCCGGTCGACCAGCGGATGCGCGGCCAGGTCGGCGCCCACGGCTGCGTCCCCGCGCACGACCGCGAGGTATCCCTCGGTCGCGAGCGGCGCGAGCGCCTGCTGAACGATTGTGCCGAGATCGTCCAGCAGCGGATGCAGCTTGAGCATGCACGCGGTGCCCTCCGCAACGAGCTCGTAGAGAGCGTCGAGCGGGCCGATGGACGTGATGTTGCCGGCGCCCAGCACGACGCCGACGCACGGCTCCGGATCCGGCCGCAGCAGCGACGGCTCGGCCTCCGGGCGCAGCCAGACCTCCGCGCGAACGCCCGGCAACAGGAAGCGGTCGTAACCGTCCTCGGGAAAGACGCCGACGACGATCTGCCCGCCGCGGCGACGGCGAATCGCCCGGCGATCCAGGCCCGGATCGCCCCAGCGATCGATCCGGCGCAGCGTACCGATATAGCGCCGCAGCGCCGCCGCAAGCGCCCACGGGCCGGTCATCGCCTCTTCGCCCGCCGCGGGCGTTCCGGTGATTCCCTTGAGCGCCGCGGCCCGAGCGGTCCAGGCGCGTGCGACGCGTCCGGTGGCGTCGCGGCACGCCTCAAGGAGCTCGATCTTCCGGGGGATGGGAAGCGACGCCCAGCGCTTCGCGCCGGCGCGCAGTCGCGCTAGCTCTGCTTCGACGTGCACGCGAGAAGATATCGTTCGCGGCGTACCGTAAAACGCATTCACGTGAGTCAGTTCGTCCATCTGCACGTCCACTCGGAGTATTCGCTTCTCGACGGAGCGTGCCGGATCGACCGCCTCTGCCGGTGGGCGGCCGAAGAAGGAGCGACGGCCGTGGCGCTCACGGACCACGGCGTGATGTATGGCGCGATGGAGTTTTATTACGCTGCCCGCGAGCTTGGACTCACGCCGATCCTGGGTTGCGAGGCGTACCTCGCGCCGCGCGGCCGCCTCGATCGCACGGCTCGCGAAGAAGCGCACGTCACGCTGCTGGCCGCCGACTTGATCGGTTACCGCAACCTGATCGCGCTGGTCTCGAAGGCATTCCTCGAAGGCTACTACTACAAGCCGCGGATCGATCTCGAGCTGCTCGCGCAGCATCACGACGGTTTAATCGTGCTCTCCGGCTGCATGTCGGGGCTGGTCGCGGCACCGCTGCTGCGAAACGACTATGCCACGGCTCTGCGCAACGCGAAGACCTACGTCGAAATTTTCGGCGACCGCTTCTACATCGAGGTCATGCGCCACGGCATGAAGGAGCAGGACACGATCAACGACGGGCTGGTCCGAATCGCACGTGAGCTGCAGCTGCCGATCGTCGCCACCAACGATGCGCACTACCTCGAGCAGAAGGACGCGCCGGCCCATGACGTGCTGCTGTGCATCGGCACGGGTAAGACCGTTTCCGACACGAACCGCATGCGCTTTTACTCCGACCAGTTCTATATGAAATCCGACCGAGAGATGCGCGGGCTCTGGAGCGACCTCCCCGAGGCCTGCGACAACACCGTGCGGATCGCGGAGCGAGTCGACATTCGAATCCCGGAGAAGATCTTCCACCTGCCCCAGTATCCCGTGCCACAAACGCCGGCAGAGCCGGAGAAGAGCGACGCGGAGTATCTGCGCGAGATCTGCGAGGCCGGGCTGCTCGAGCGGTACGGGGCGCAGCGCGTCGCCGCCGACCCCGGGCTGCGGGCACGGCTCGATTACGAGCTCGATGTGATCACGACGATGGGGTTCTCGTCGTACTTCTTGATCGTTTGGGACTTCGTGAAGTATGCTCGCGACCGCGGCATTCCGGTGGGGCCCGGTCGCGGATCCGCCGTGGGATCGATCGTCGCATACTGCCTGCGCATAACCGACCTCGACCCGCTGCGCTTCGATCTCCTGTTCGAGCGGTTTCTCAACCCGGAGCGCATCTCGATGCCGGACATCGATACCGATTTTTGCGTGGAACGGCGCGACGAAGTGATCGAATACGTCACCGAAAAGTACGGCAAGGATCGCGTCGCGCAGATCGTCACGTTCGGCACGATGGCGGCGCGCGCCGCGATCCGCGACGCCGGGCGCGCGTTAGGCGTGCCGCTCCCCGATGTCGACCGGATCGCGAAGCTGGTCCCCTCCGGACCGGGCGGAATGCCCATCGCACGGGCGATCGAGCAGATCGCCGAGGTCAAGGCTCTCTACATGACGCGGCCTGAGATCCGCAAGCTGCTCGACACGGCGAAAGAGATCGAAGGGCTGGCGCGCAACGCCGGCACGCATGCCGCCGGGGTCGTGATCTCGGCGGGCCCGTTGACGGACTACACGCCGCTCGCGCGGTTCGGCGACGGGGGCGTCAACACGCAGTACGACATGGACTGGATCGAGCGCATCGGCCTGCTGAAGATGGACTTCCTGGGCTTGCGCAACCTCACCGTCATGCAGAACGCGGTTGCTGAGATTCGCCGGACCGTGGACGCCGATTTCAATCTCGGCACGGTCGCGTTCGACGACGTGAAGACCTACGAAATGCTCGGGCGGGGCGAGACGATGGGCGTGTTCCAGCTCGAGTCCGAAGGCATGAAACGCGTGTGCGGCGAGCTGCGGCCGTCGCGCTTCGAGGACATCATCGCGCTCGTCGCGCTCTATCGCCCGGGACCGATGGACTGGATCCCTCAGTACATCGCGAACAAGCATGGTCGCTCGCAGCCGAAGTACCTGCATTCCAAGCTGGAGCCGATCTTAGCGGAGACCTACGGGACGCCAGTCTATCAGGAGCAGGCGATGCAGATGGCTCGCGATATCGCGGGTTTTAGCATGAGCGAGGCCGACGAGCTGCGCAAGGTGATCGGCAAGAAGCAGAAGGAGAAGATCCCGCTCTATCAAGAAAAGTTCGTGGCCGGCGCGGCGACGACGTCCGCGATCGATCGGCCGCTGGCGGAACGGCTCTTCCATTTCATCGAGCCGTTTGCCGGCTACGGCTTCAACAAGTCGCACGCGGCCGCGTACGCGCTGATCGCCTATCAGACGGCCTATCTCAAAGCCAACCATCCCCTGCAATACTTTGCGGCGCTGATGGCGTCGGTCAAAGACAAGACCGATAAGCTGGTCGAATATATCGACGAGGCGAAGAAGGTCGGCATCGATGTCTTGCCGCCCGATGTGAACGAATCGCTCGTCGACTTCGCCGTCGTCGGGAACGCGATTCGTTTTGGGCTGGCCGCCGTGAAGGGCATCGGGGAGGCGGCGGTGCGCGGCATCATCGAGACACGCGAGACAAACGGGCGGTTCGTCGATCTCTTCGACTTAGCGGGCCGCGCCGACGCCAAGATGGTCAACCGGCGCGTGTTCGAGGCCCTGATCAAGTGCGGCGCGCTCGATGGAATCCCGGGGAACCGGGCGCAGAAGCTCGCCGCGCTCGACACGGCGCTCGAGCTTGCGGCGCGGACAACGCGCGACGCGGAGCTCGGTCAGGTGTCGCTGTTCGGCGAAGCGCAGGACCAGGGGCCGACGCTCGCGCCGAAACTGCCCAACGTCGCGGCGCCTACGACGCGTGAGATGCTCGCGTGGGAGCGCGAGACGCTCGGCATCTTCGTTTCCGGCCACCCGCTCGCGGAGATCGCGCCCGCTCTGGCGCGGGGTGGCGCCATGCCGATCAAGGATCTGCAGAACGCTTCGGACGACGCCGCCGTGACGATCGCGGGCTCCGTCGCCAGTGTGCGCCGCACCTTAACCAAAGCCGGGCAGCAGATATTGATCGCGCAGGTCGAGGACACAACCGGGGCGTGCGACGTGGTCCTGTTTTCCAAAGCGTATCCGCAGCTGCATCACCTGTTCGAAAACGATGCGATCCTGATCGTCAAGGGGCGGCTGCGCCTGCGCGAGCGCCCAGGCGCGACCCCGGGGGACGAACCGCGCATCGAGTGGTCGGTCGCCGCGAACGAGGTCACGAGGTTCGTGCCGCCGCCCGTCGCCGTCGTCGCGCAGGGAGCCCGCGGCTGGCATGTGGACGTTACGGATCGGGAGCAGATCGATCGGCTCGCGCGGCTGATCGACGAGTGGCCTGGCGAGGTCCCGGTGGTAATGCACGCGCAGGGGCGTTCCCAGCGAGTCGCACGCGCGATCGCGAATGACGCGCGCGTCCGCGGCGAGCTCGAGCGCATCTTCGCGCCGCAAGGCGTCCGCGAAGGCGCGCTGGATGCATACGGATGAAGGTAATCTCGGCGTCGGACTCCGCGGCTCTGGCGGGAATCCTGGACGCCGCATGGGACCCTCCCGCTGGGCTCGTGTCGGACGTAGCGGAGATTCTCGCCGACGTGCGCGAGCGCGGCGACGCCGCCGTTATCGACTGCACGCGCCGCTTCGACGACGAGGGCTACGGTGCGTCGAAATTGCGCGTAGCGATTCCGATGCTGGAGACCGCGCGCGCGCTGGTCGCGCCCGAGGTCGCCGCAGCGCTCGAGCTCGCGCGAGTAGCGGATCGCGCGCTTTCACGAACGTCAGCGCCAACCGGACATCGCGTACGTCGAGGAGGACGGCTCACGGTACGCGGTGCGGCGGCGGCCGCTGCGTTCGGTCGCGGTGTACGCGCAGCGCAGCAGCCCCGCGTGCGCGGTCCTGATGGGCGCAGTGCCGGCGAAGATCGCCGGAGTGCCGCGGGTCGTCGCGCTCACGCCGCCGGCCGGCGATGCGCTCCTCGCCTCGGTGCTGTTTGCGTGCGCGCTGTGCGGCGTCGACGAGCTCTATGCGGTCGGCGGAGCCCAGGCGATCGCCGCCGCAGCGTACGGCACCGATTCCGTCCGCTCCGTCGAAAAGATCGTCGGCCGCGGCGGAGTCTGGACGACCGAGGCCAAGCGCCAGGCCTTCGGGCGCTGCGGGATCGATTCTCTAGCCGGGCCGGCGGAGGTGCTGATCGTCGCGGACGAAGGGGCGAACAGCGAATACGTCGTCGGCGAGCTGCTCGCGCAGGCGGAGCGGCACAGCGTCACGCGCCTGGCGGTGCTCTCCGAGTCGCGTCCGCTGCTCGAGGCGGTCGCGCAGTTGATCGATACGCTCGACCTGCGCACGCTCGAACGCAGCGAGCTCGTGAGCGCGACGATCTCAAACCACTGCCGCCTGATCGTGGCGAACGATCGGACCGAGCTCGTCGACGTCCTCAATCGCTTCGCGCCGGCGTACCTCTGTCTGCAAGTGCGCGACGCGAGCCCGTATCTGGAGCACGTCATCGCCGCGGGCACGGTGTTCGTGGGTGACATGACGCCGCTGGTCAGCGGCGAGTATCTCGCCGGAAGCAGCCGAGTCGCTCCCACCTCGGGCACTGCGCGCTTCGCGTCCAGCCTCTCGCTGGGCGATTTCACGCACAGCATCACCGTGGTAGAGAACAGCCCTGATCGCGTGACGAACGACGCTGAACTCCTCGCCGCACTGGCCGAATCCGAAGGGCTGCCGCATCACGCGCATACCGCTCGATTGCGGAGCGGTAGTTGAGGCGGCCGCCCCGGCTGGTCGCATTCGACCTCGACGGGACGCTGGTCGGTCGCGATTTGACGATCTCCCCCCGGGTTCGGGACGCGGTCGCGCGCATGCGAGATGCCGGCATCGCGGGATGCCTCGTCACGGGGCGGATGTACCGCTCGACGCTTCCGTTCGTGCGCGAGCTGCACTTCGACGCGCCGGTGATCTGCTATCAAGGCGCAGCGATCATCGATCCGGCGACCGACGACGTGCTCGATCATGTCGCCCTCTCGAACGAGGTCGTGCGGGAACTCATCGCGACGGCGGAAGCGGACCGGATGCACCTGCAACTATATCGAAACGACGAGTACTACTGCGAGGCGCGCAATCGCTATTCTGAGCTCTACGCGTCGCTGGCGATGACGGAGCCGGTGATCGTGCCGTCGCTGCGCGAGGCGTTCGCGTACAGTCCGGCCACGAAGGCGGTGATCGTCGCGGACGCGCCGGAGGCGCAGCGCTATGCGGAGCGGCTCTCGCAGCGCCTGAGCGGCCGCGCCTACGTGACCCGCAGCCTGCCGGAGTTCGTCGAGGTCCTCGACCCGGCGGTCGACAAGGGCGCGGCCTTGCGGTTCGTCGCACGGCGGCTCGGGATCGCGACCGACGATACGCTTGCGATAGGAGACTCGTGGAACGACGCTCCGCTACTGCACGCGGCGGGCTTCGGCGTCGCGATGGGCTCGGCACCGCCGGAGCTACGCGAAATCGCGGACGCATGCGTCGACGATCTCGCCCACGACGGCGTGGCGCAGGCGATCGAAGCCTATGTGCTGGGGGCCGCGTGACGGCCCGCAGGCGCAAACGCTCGGCCGCGGCGCGCTTCCGTCCGTTCTGGATGCCCATCGGACTGGCCGGCGTGGCCGCGGTGGCCGCCGGCGGGTTCGCGGCGACGTGGTCCGGTTTCGATCTGAAGAAGGTGGAGGTTGCGGGTAATCACCGGATCTCGACCGCGCAGATCCTGCGCGCCGCCGGCATCGCGCCGCACATCAGCATCTGGCTCCAAAACACCAGAGCGATCGCGCGGCGAATCGAGTCGATTCCGTACGTCGAGACGGCCCAGATTCATCAGGTTCCGCCGGCGTCGCTGCACATCGCGGTAACCGAGCGCGTGCCATTTGCGATCGTGCAAAGCGATCCGGAGAGCGCCGTCGTCGACGGGAACCTTCGGGTGCTTGAAACGGCGGCCGGCGATGAAACGCTGCCGGTACTGATCGTGCCGCCGGCGCTTGCGCTGCGACCCGGCGCGTTCGTCGTGACGCGCGACGCAGTCGAGCTGCGAGATGCGTACGAGGCCATGGCCGCGCGGCGGATCCTGCCGCGGTCGCTCGCGCTGGACCGCTACGGCGGACTCGTGGTAACGCTACGCGACGGAATGCGCGTGCTGATCGGTCAGGAAAGCGACCTGGGGCAGAAACTGACGCTCGTCGACGCGATCCTCGCCCAGATCGTGCGCGGCCAACGTCGCGTCGCGGCGATCGACGTGCGCGCGCCGGCTGCGCCCGTCATCGTGTATCGTTAGTTAGGTGCGCTCGTTAGTGGTTGGTCAGGTCCGCGTAGACGACGACTTGGCCGTTGATGAGCGAGAGCTTGATCTGATCGTGCATTTGGACTTTCGAAAAATCGACGCTGGCGCGCCCCGCCGGCAGCGTGGTCTCCTTGCCGTCGATGACGACCTGCACGTGCTTCGCGTCGACGACTTTTTCCACCGTAGCGGTATACGTGCCGTCGGGGAAGCTCGCAGGGTCCACGATCGCCGCGCGCGCACACAGCGGAGCTACACATCCGGCCAAGAGGGCAAGCGATACCACGATATTTTTCAAGAATACGGCTCCTCGCTGTGAGCGAACGGTCAAAAACGAATCATAACGCAACTTCGCCCACCGTTCTAGGGGTGGCGGCGAAGCCCCATATTGGGAGTTCTTTGAGCTCTTTTTGATTTGCCCCTTGCATCGCAAACGAGCGATGTCCAGACATGCACACGTTCTCCACACGCCGTCGCGGTTGTCCCCAAGGAGATGCCCGAGTGCTCGCTAAGGAGTGCAGGCTGGGCCGGGGCGGGCTATCAATAGTAGGAAATGGCGGCGGAAACCACAATATGTCGTGGTCAATGAAGCACGAGACCGTTTGCGGGCTCGATATCGGGACGACCAAGACGTGCACGGTCGTCGCGGTCGCCGGCCCCACCGGCCTCGAGATCGTCGGCGTGGGCGAGGCGCCGTCCCTGGGAATGCGCAAGGGCGTCGTCGTCGACCTCGACGAGACGATCAAATCGATCGAAGCTGCGACCGAGAAGGCCGAGCGCATGGCCGGCATCCACTTCGGCGAGGTCTTCGTCGGGATCACCGGCGACCATATCCGCAGCACGAACAATCGGGCCGTCGTGGCGGTCTCGGGCGAGGACCGCGAGGTCACGACCGGCGACGTTCGCCGCGTGATCGATGCCAGCAAGATCATCAACTTGCCCAGCGACCGTCAGATCATCCATGCTCTGCCGCGCTACTTTACGGTGGATGGACAAGAGGGCGTGAGCGACCCGATCGGGATGGCCGGCGGAAGGCTGGAAGTCGACACGCACATCATCACCGGAAGCACCAGCTTCATCACCAACGTGCTCAAGTGCGTCCAGCGCGCGGGTCTGGAGACGCTGGGTGTGGTGTTCGAGCCGCTCGCGAGTTCCGCCGCGACGCTGTTGCAGGAAGAGAAGCAGGTCGGAGTGGTGCTGCTCGACATTGGCGGCGGTACGACCGACATCGCCGTCTATTCGCTCGGCAGCGCCATCTACACGGCGACGATTCCGGTGGGCGGCAACGTGCTCACGAGCGACATCTCGCTCGGCCTCAAGACGACGCTCGGCGAAGCCGAGGAGGTCAAGAAGCGCCTGGGTGCCGGGCGGGGCGACGAAAGCTTCGCCGTGCGCACGCTCGACGGCCGCTCGACCCGAGAGCATACGACCGCGGAGCTGAGGCAAATCGTCGTTCCGCGCGTGGTCGAGACGCTGCGCATGGCGCGCCAGAAGATCGTCGACAACGTTCCTCGCGATCTCGTGTTGGGCGAAATTGTCATCACGGGGGGCGGTGCGCTGCTGCCGAACATCGAACCCTTGGCCGAAGAGGTCTTTGGTCTGCCGGTGCGGATCGGGACGGCGAACACGATCGGGGGTCTGACCGATGCGATGACCGCGCCCCAATACGCTTCGGCGATCGGGCTCGTTCTCTTCGGGGCGAATGGCGACCGTGACGACGCCATGCGCGTCGGACGGCGGCGCGGCGGAATAATGGCGCGAGCCCAGCGCTGGCTGGCGGACCTGTGGACCTAAATCTCTTTCATCGAACGGAGGAACCCCAAGCAATGGCTGAAGTACGACGTTCTGTATCGGAGCCGGAACACGCGGCGACCATCAAAGTCATCGGCATCGGGGGTGGCGGCTGCAACGCCGTCAATCGCATGGTCGCGGCCGGACTTTCCGGAGTCGACTTCTTCGCCGTCAATTCCGACGTACAAGCCTTGCGGGGCGCGCTCACGGAGAACCGCGTCCACATCGGAGGCGGCCAGACGCGCGGTCTGGGCGCCGGCGCGAACCCGACGCTGGGGCGCGAGGCGGCCGAGGCGTCGCGCGAAGATTTGGGACTAATCCTCGACGGTGCCGACCTCGTGTTTCTGACCGCCGGCATGGGCGGTGGGACGGGCACCGGAGCGGCTCCGGTGATCGCGGAGCTCGCGCGCGAGTCGGGAGCGCTCACGATCGCCGTCGTCACCAAGCCGTTCGCGTTTGAGGGCAAGAAGCGCATGCAAGTCGCGGAGAACGGCATCGCGGAGCTCGAGGCCAAAGTCGACACGCTGATCACGATTCCCAACGAACGCATCCTCCAGGTCATCGAGAAAAAGACGCCGCTCAACGAGGCGTTCTCGTATGCCGACGACGTGCTGCGTCAGGGCATAGCGGGAATCAGCGACCTCATCACGCAGCCCGGCCTGATCAACCTCGACTTCGCCGACGTCAAGACGATCATGACCGACGCGGGCTCGGCGATGATGGGCATCGGCGAGGGGAGCGGTGAGCACCGCGCGGCCGACGCCGCCCAGAAGGCCATCGCTTCGCCGCTGCTCGAGACCACCGTCGAGGGTGCGCACGGCGTGATTTTCAACATCACCGGCGGCCCGGATATGGCGATGTACGAGGTGAACGAGGCCGCGGAGATGATCAGCCGTGCGGTGGATTCGGAGGCACAGATCATCTTCGGCGCATCGATCGATCCGGCGATGTCGGGAAAGGTCCGGGTCACCGTGCTCGCCGCCGGGTTCGGCACGCGACGCGGCTACCGCGCGGCACAATCCGGATACGCATTCGATACGGGGAGACTCGACGCGGTGGCGCCGGTAACGATGGACGACATCGACGTGCCGGCGTTCCTGCGTTATCGCGGCTAAGCCGCGCGGCTTCCGCGTTCCTCCGGGATGGCCTCGTGTTGTCGGAACGCATGAGCGCTCAAGAGGCTCAGGAAAGGGTCCGCGTGGAGGCGCTGGACGCGATCCTTGGCGTACCGTTACCCGTCTTGGACGACGGGTTCGTGCGCGTCGTCGACTACATGGGCGGCGATAGGTCGATCGTTCAGGCAGCTCGAGTCTCGTACGGGGCGGGAACGAAGCGCGTCTCGGAAGATCGCGGGCTGATTCGTTACCTGATGCGACATCGGCATACGACGCCGTTTGAAATGTGCGAGATCAAACTGCACGTTCGGGTCCCGATGGATTGTTGGCGGCAGTGGATTAGACACCGAACGGCAAGCATCAACGAATACTCGACGCGGTACTCCCTTGCTATAGATTCGGCGCAATCGACACCGGAAGGCGAATGGCGGCGCCAGGCGGCGGTGAATCGGCAAGGCAGCGGTGAAGCCATCGACGTCGGCATGGGGAGCACGCTGTCGGAAAGAGAGCGGCAACTCCAGGAACTCGCGCGGCAGGTTTACGAGGAGCGTATTACGGCTGGCGTAGCGCGCGAGCAAGCTCGAAAGGACCTGCCGATTTCGACGTACACCGAGGCGTATTGGAAGATCAATCTGCATAATCTCCTACACTTCCTGACGTTGCGCATGGACATTCACGCACAGGAAGAGATACGCAGCTACGCAACTGTGATCGGCGAAAAAATCGTGTCGGTTTGGTGCCCGTTCGCTTGGGAAGCATTCGTCGACTACGAACTTGAATCGACGCACCTTTCGAGGTTGGAGAGAAGAATAGTCCGCCTGCTCGGTGCGGGGGACAAAGCGGCGGCAATATCGGAGTTAGAGAGCGCAGGGCTTCTCAAGAAGACCGCAGACGGTCTGGCGCGAAATCGCGAACGGGTCGAGCTGGAAGAAAAGCTGAGACAATTCTGCATCGACATCCCTTGGCTATAGACGAGCGGGTCGAACGTTGGTAGGGCACAGCCTGCGCGGTCTGGGGCCGCTCTACCACAGCTACCGCCTCTTCGGAGTACAGAACCAGCAACGCCCGGAGTTCGTGGTCAACCAGCGTGTGAAGGAGCCGATCATATTGGGCTACATCGCGCTCGCGCTGGGGAAGAGTCGGAGATCTGTCGACGACGAGGTCTCGTTCGCCGAGCTGTTCTGCGCCGACGCCTACTACGCGATGCTGGCGGCCTGGCTGGGAGCATCGCCGGCGGTCGGCATCGACAACGACCGGGACGGATTTAGCCAGCCGGCGTCCGAGATCGCGCGCCGCCTCGGTCTGCGAGTGGAGTTCCAGCGGCGTGACGTGAACGACCTGAACGAGAGCGACGTGTACGACGTCGTAGCCAACATCGGAGGCCTCTACCACGTGCCGAATCCAATCGACATCCTGCGGAAGTCGTGGGCAATGGCGAGGCGCTACCTGATCGTGCAAAGCGTCGTCTCGCTGGCGAACGAGAGTCCCGGCTACTTCTTGACTCCGGCGCCGGGCTGGACCCACGGAAGCCGATTCAGCGCGGATTTCCTCTACGCCGCGGTGCGGGCCGAAGGCTATCGCGTGATCGACTCGTGCCGGAACGTGCTCGAAGGCAACGACCGGCCGGAAGACCGCGGGAGCGTGTACCTGCTCATCGAGAAGCGTCCGGCGTGATCGGCGCTCCTGTGCGCGTCACCGTAAGCCACGCGGCACCGATCGTAGCGATCAATGCGGCCCACGTCGGCACCTTGACCGCGAGCCAGGTCAGGCTCGCGCGAGGCAGCGCGTCGACATAGGCGATCCATGCCGCGCCGGCGAGATCGCTTGAGCGGAAGGTGTCCGGTGTGGTCGCGGTTAGCGGTGCCGGCGGCGCCAACTCGAGGAGGTAGATGGCAACGGCGACGCCGCCGAATGTAACGACCGATACGGGTGTGCTCGTGCGCAGGCGTAGCAGCAGCGCGGCAACGACGAAAAGTGTGGCCAAGAAGAGCTTCTTCGTGATCCAAACCAGGATCCACGGCACGGCGAGAAGACACAAGGCGAGCGCGACCGCTTGACGCGCGTTGCCGCGCAGCGTGCATGCCAAAACGAGCGCGGCGGGAATCGCGAACGGCAGGTCGACCATGTGAACGTATGGGCCGCCGATCACGCTGCAGGCCGCGGGAATGAAGACGATCAGCTCCGGACGCTCGAGGCTATCCCGCAGCCGGCGTCCGAGCCACACGCCGACGATGAGCATCGCGGCGTAGGATGCTTCACCGAGCGCGAGTGCGCCGCTCGCCGGTATGCCGAGCGTATGGAGAAGATAGGTCAGGCTGTACTGATAGGGATGTGCGACCTCGGCGGCGGCTTGCGCCGGGAGTACGCGAAAAACGTACTCGAAGGTCGCGGCGACGCCGACGGTCGACGTGCCGGCGGCCAGGAGAACCGCCGCGGTCGCCACGAGCGGAGCGCGGCTGCACGGCACCCAGAGCAGAAGCGCGATGCAGACCGGCAGGCCGAGATGCGGCTCGATCATGACGAGCGCACCGAGGATGCCGGCGACCGAGCCGCGGCCGCGGGCCAGCGCGAGGCCGCAAAAGGCCAGCGCAACGAGGGCAAAGGGCACGACCTGACCGGCGTTGAGCAAGACGTAGCCCGCGGGAAGGAGCAGCGCGAGCGCGGCGACTTCGAGCGGGACCAGCGCGCCCAGCGCGACGATGGCCGCGACGACCGCGGCGGCGATCGCGACGGCGTCGAGCCGCCGCGCCGTGGCATAGTTCAGGCGCGCCGCCAGCATGAAGGGCGGGAAATCGTACGGCGGGAGCGGCGCGGGCGTCACGCGCGCGGGATCGTTCCGATAGATCGTTCCGGCGTCGACCGCGTGCTCGCAGCGATGGAGAGGCTCGTAGCGATAGGGATCGGCGCCCGCGTCGAGCGCCGCGCCGGCGCAATAGAAGTCGGCGAAGTCGTAGAGTTGTCGCCAGGGAAGCGCGTCGCCGAGTCGCGCGACATCGCGGAGGGCTGCAGCGGCGAGAAGGGCGAGCGCCACGAGCACGATGCCGCGCGACGCTTTCATCCGGCTCACTAGTGGCCGCGTCGCGGCGACTCCTGCAGAGCGCGCGATCGAGGATGGAGGCTCAACGCGAGCGCCACAGCCGCGACGAGCGCGGCCCACGTCGGTATCTTGATCGCAATCCAGACGATGTCCGAAGAGCCGCGCCGGCTGGTGTAGTCGCGCCAGGCGGCCTCGGCGAGTGCGCTCGCCGGATAGAAGTGGGTCATCGCCGCGGGGACCGGCAGATGCGGCGGGTGGAGCTCAAAGAGATACAGCGCCACACCGATCGCGCAGAAGATCAGCAGCGCGCTCCAGCGCTCGACGCGCAGAGGCAGCAGAATCGCGGCAAAAACGAACAAGCTTGCCAAGAAGAGCTGCTTCACGCCCCACACGAGGATCCACGGAATCGCTAAGACGCAGAGGGCGGCCGCGAACGCCGATTGCGCGCGCCCGCGGGTGCTCGTCGCGAGCACGAGCAACGCGGGCAACGCGAAGCAGAGCTCCTCTTGGTGGACGAAGGCGCCGCCGATGACTGCGCAAAGCGCCGGGAGAAAAACCACGAGCTCTCGGCGGTCGAGCGCAGCGGCCGCGCGCGGTGCTGCGTACAACCCAATCGCAACGACGACGAAATAGGAAAGCGCTCCCAGAAGCTGCGCGAGCGTCGCGGGCGCGTGAGCGAACGCTAGTACGTACGTGAGGCTGTACTGGAACGGAAACCGGATCTCCGCCGCCGCATGCGCCGGCAGCACGCCGGTGACGTATTGGACGAGCCCGCGTTCGCTCACGAGGCTCATTGCAACGAGCGCCAGCGCTGCGCCCGCGAGCAAAAGTGTCGCGCGCGCGCGCGGCACGAAGAGGAGCGTCGCCGCCATCACCGGCAGGGCGAGGCTTGGCTCGATGGCGGTCGCCGCCGCCGCGACTCCGGCGAGCGCATCGCTGTGACCTCGCAGCAGCCACCCGCAGCTCACCAACGCCAGCAGCGCAAATGGGACGATTTGCGCAGTGTTGAGCGAGGCGAAGACGACCGACAGGGTCAGCGACGCCGCGACGACTACGATGGGAAACCCCAGATCCGCGAGTGCGACAGCGCAGAGTGCGGCCGCCGCGACGATCGCGGCGGCATGTATGATGCGCGCCGGCCCGCTCGGGAGACGGGCGAGCGCCATGAACGGGACGAAATCGTAGGGAGGCTGCGGCGCAGGAAATGCGAGCGCGGGATTCTTTTGGAAGATCTGGTCCCGCAGCGATGCGCCGCTGTTTACGAGGTGCTCGCAGCCGTGCAGCGGTTCGTAGGTGTACGGGCTTGAGTGCCGATCGATCGCCGAGCCGGCGCAGTAGAAGTCGGCGAATTCGTCCATAGCTTTCCACGGCAACGCGCCATCCAACCGGCTCACGTCGCGTAGTGTGGCGATAGCCAACAAGCCCACGAGCACGCCGAGAACCAGACGGTTCCGCTCTTTAACGAAGACGATCCCGCTCAATCCATCTCTACTTTTGTAACGCGACGGGAAACCATTGCGCTTTGAGGTTGCGTGGTGTATAACGAGGGAACCGGGGCGGCGCGTCCGCGCGGTCACGGATTTCTTGGCGAACGAAGCTGAGGTTTGGGTGTGGCTCTTTGCTTTCGTGCAACGCCGTTGCGCCGCGAGCGCATCGTCGCGGAATACTTTTACCTGTGTCGACGCGCGGCCCGCCGCTTCATGCGTCCGGGTCTCGATCGAGCCGATCTCGAGCAGATTGGTGCGATCGGCCTGATTAAGGCCGTAGATCGTTACGACTCCCTGCAGAGGGCGCCGTTCGAGGCGTACGCGTGGCTCCTGATCGTCGGCGAGCTAATGCACTACGCTCGGGACGGCGAGCGCGTGCTGCGCGCGTCGCGCAAGGTGCGTGAGTTGGAACGGCGTTGGGCGAGCGCCGAGCGCGAGCTCTGGACGCTGCTCGGCCGCGAGCCGCATGAATGCGACGTCGCCCGGATGATGCGCGCGACGCCGGCCGAGGTACACGAAATTCGCGCATATCGCGCCAGCAGCCGAGTGGTCTCCCTGGAGCTGGTGCACGACGCGGAGCGCGGGCTCGCGCCGTACGGCATCGAGGACGTTCTGGATCGGCTCACCGTGGAAAAGATCCTCGAGGGGCTCTCTCCGGTGGAGCGTCAGATCGTGCGCTCGATTCACCTGGACGGCGTTACCGTCGTGGAGCTCGCGGCACGGCTTGGATACTCGCGCCGGCACGTGACTCGCTTGCATCGCGGCGCGATCGAACGGCTGAAATCTCTCGTGAAGTAGCGGCCGATTGCGCCGACGAAAGAACGCCTCATGTTCCGTTATCTTACGGCGGGCGAGTCGCACGGGCCGGCGCTGGTCGGAATACTCGACGGCATTCCCGCGCATCTGCGTCTGGACTTCGAGGCGATCGACGCAACGCTCGCGCGGCGACAGGGCGGTTACGGGCGCGGTGCGCGGATGAAGATCGAGCAGGATCGCGTCGAATTTTTCGCGGGGTTGCGGGGCGGCGAGACGCTTGGCTCGCCGATCGCTGTGGTTGTGCGCAACCGCGACTACGACACGCCGAAGGTGCGCGCTCTGATGGACCCGATCACAGGCGCGGGCGAAGCCTTGACGAATCCGCGCCCCGGACACGCGGACTATGCGGGCGCGCTCAAGTACCGGCAGCGCGACCTGCGAAACGTCTTGGAACGCGCGAGCGCGCGCGAGACGGCGATGAGAGTCTGTCTCGGTGCCATCTGCGCGCAGTTTCTGGCGGCGCTCGGGATCACCACGCGCAGCTACGTCGCGCGCATCGGCGCGGTCGAGTCGCCGGAGCTGGAGGATTGGGACCAAGCCGACGTTGAGGAGAGCGACGTGCGCTGCCCGCACGCCGAGTCGGCGCGCGGGATGATCGCCGAGATCGATGCGGCAAAGGCAGCCGGGGACACCCTCGGCGGACAGTTTCTGATTCGCGTCGACGGGATGCCGGTCGGCGTGGGAAGCAATCGGCAGCCGAATCAACGGCTCGACGGCGTCCTGGCGGGGGCCATCGTCGGGATGCAGACGGTAAAGGCGGTGGAGATCGGGCTGGGCGCGGGTGTCGCGGCGACGCCGGGATCACGCGCCCACGACGTGTTCGCGCTCGAGGGCGAGGACATCGTACGGCGGAGCAATCGTGCGGGCGGGATCGAGGGCGGCATGAGCAATGGGGAACCGATCGTGGTTCGCGTCTCGGTTAAACCGATCCCGACGCTCACGAAGGCGTTGCCCTCCGTGAATCTTCACCAACGCACCGACGCGCCGGCGACGGTCGTTCGCAGCGACGTGTGCGTCGTCCCCGCAGCCGCGATCGTCGCTGAGGCTATGGTCCGGCTCGCGTTGATGGAGCCGGTGCTGGAAAAGTACGGCGGCGACTCGATGGAGGAGACGCTGGATAACGTGCGCCGCAGCAGCGACGCTGCGGGACGGCTCTTTTCGCGCGAACGATGAAACGCCACGTGGCGTTGGTCGGCTTCATGGGATCCGGTAAATCTACGGTAGGACGAAGGCTCGCGCGGCGGTTGGGGTGCGCGTTTGTGGACACCGACGTCGTGGTGGCGCGCGATCACGGTCCGGTGCCGGTGATCTTCGCGCAGGAAGGCGAGGCGGCGTTTCGGCGTTACGAGCAGGCCGCGATCTGCGGCGCTCTCGAGAGCGCTGAGCCCGTGGTACTCGCTCTGGGCGGCGGCGCGCTGACGGTCGCGGCGAATCGCAACCTGCTGGCGAGCCGCGCGCATCGCGTCTTCATTCGCGTCTCGCCCGAACAAGTGCTTGCGCGATTGCGCAAGGCCAGGGAGGCGCGGCCGCTCCTCGGAGAGACGCCGACCCTCGCGACGATACAGGCGCTGTACGACAAGCGGATGCCGCACTACGAGGCCGCAGATCACGTCGTCCGCGCGGATCGCCTGAGCGGCCGGCAGGTGCTCGACGACATCGTAGAGTGGCTGCAGCGCAGTCAAATATGGTTGGGAGCCTCATGAGCGACGCCTGGGTCAACGACGACCTTGGATATCCCATCGTGGTCGGCGAGGACGCGCGCGCCGACCTGGCGGCGTTCGCGCGCAAGGCCGCGCGCCGGACGGTCGTGCTCTGCGACGCGAACCGCGCCGTTGCGGCGATCGCGCGCGGCATCGCGATAGCGGCTGGGGCGTCGGCTCCGCTCGCGTTCGTCCTGAATGAGCGGCGAAAGCGGCTGAGCACGGTCGAGCGCGTGCTCGAGGCGATGCTGGCAGCGGGCGCGGAACGGGATGCCCTTGTCATCGGAGTGGGCGGCGGAGTCGCGAGCGACGTCTTTGGTTTCGCGTGCGCGACGTACATGCGCGGCGTCGCGTACGCGCACGTCGCGACGACGCTCGTAGCGATGGTCGACGCCGCGATCGGTGGGAAGACCGGCGTCAATCTACCCGGCGGCAAGAATCTGACGGGCAGCTTTCGGGATCCCGCGGGCGTATTTTGCGGCGTCGCCGCGCTGCGCACGCTGCCCGAGGCGGCGCTGCGCGAGGGCTTGGCCGAGATCGTGAAGGCCGCGATCATCGAGGGCGGCGATCTTTTCGACTGGCTCGAGGAGCTCTCGCCGCATCCGCTCGCACGCTGGCCCTGGGCCGCGCTCGTCGCAGAAGCCGTCAAGGTCAAGACCATGAGCGTGGCGGACGACCGTCTCGAGAGCGGCCCGCGGCAAGTGCTTAACCTCGGGCACACCTTCGCGCATGCGATCGAGCGCGCATCGAACTATCGGGTCACCCACGGCCAGGCGGTCGCGCTCGGTCTTCGTGCGGCCGGCCTGCTCGCGCTGCGGACCGGCCGGTTCAGCGAGGCGGAACACCTGCGCGTGCTGACGCTCCTGGCATTATTTGGATTACCGCTCCATACGTCGCTCGACGGAGACGCCGTGCTCGCGGCGATGCGCCACGACAAGAAGACGCGCGCAAGCCGTCAGCAGTTCGTCCTGCCGCGCGCGATCGGCGACGTAGAGTACGGCGTGGCGTGCGCGCCGGCGAGCGTACGCGCCGTGCTGCGCAGGCTGCAGAAGCCACCCGGCACCAAAGGAGAGGTCCCCTAGCATTCGCGCGGTTGATACACTACCGGCAATCCGCTCGTCGCGTTTCGATTTGCCGCTGACCTACGACGCCGGCACGCTGGAGTTGGCGGTCGGCGACGTCGTGCGTGTCCCACTGGGGAGCCGCGATGCCGTCGCGTTCGTCGTCTCGCCCGTGCGCGAGTCGGACAAGGGCGAACATGCGCTGCGGGCGGTGCGCGAACGGCTGGAAGTTCCGCGGGCATTCGACGAAACCGGGCTGCACCTCGCAAAGTTCGTCGCCGAGCACTATTTGTGCACGCTCGGCGAGGCGCTGAGCGCGGTCGTGCTGGCGGACGCCGTACCGCGCATGCGCGATTCGTTCGCGCTCGGCGCGCGGCCGAACCCGCGGCGATTTCCGTCGGTGCCGGCGCGGCTGATTCGTCTGATCTGGGAAGAGTTTCCCGACGGCTTCGCGCTCGAACAGCTGCTGCGCCACCCGGAGGCGCGTCGGGCCGCCGACCGCGGCGCGCTGCTCGCCCACGTGCGCGCGCTCGTGCGCTCGGGCGTACTGCGGCGAGAGCGACGGCTGGTCGAACCGCGCACGTCGGAGTATCGCATCCGGATGCTCTCGCTCGGCGACGGCACGATCGCGGGGAAAAAGGCCGAGGCGCTGATCGCGTTCGTGCGCGCCAACGGAGAGGTGGCTCGCGCGGACGCGCTGCTCGCCGGCTTTAGCAATAGCGTGATCGCGCGCGCGGTCCGGGCGCACGCGCTGCACGAGCGTTACGAACGGCCCACGCTGGGTCTGCGAGCGGGCGCGGCCGTGGAGCAGAGTACGGTGCCGACGCCGGAACAGGGGCGCGTGCTGCAATGGATCGACGGGGCGCTCGACCGAGGCGGCTTCGATGCGGTGCTGCTCCACGGCGTGACCGGCAGCGGCAAGACGTTCGTGTACACCAGGGCGATCGAGCGCGTCGTGCGCCAGCGGCGCCGCGCGATCGTGCTCGTGCCCGAGATCTCGCTGACGCCGCAGGCAGCGCGGCGATTCGAAGCGGCGTTCGGCGACCGCGTCGCCGTGCTGCACTCCGCCCTCTCGCAGCGCGAGCGCTTCGATGCGTGGCAGGCGTGTGCGCGCGGCGAGATGGACGTCGTCGTGGGGGCGCGCAGCGCCGTGTTCGCTCCGTTGCGCGATGTCGGGCTGATCGTCGTAGACGAGGCTCACGATCCGTCGTATCGGCAGGAGACGGTGCCGCGTTACAACGCGGTGGAGGTCGCGCGGGAGCGAATGCGGTACGAGTGCGGGCTGCTCGTGCTGGGGAGTGCAACGCCCTCGCTGGAGAGTTACGCCGCGGCGGAGCGCGGCCAGATCGTGCGTCTGGAGATGCACGAGCGCGCGACGGCGCAGCCGTTGCCCGAGGTCCGCATCGTCGACTTGCGCAAGGAGTTCGAGGCCGGCAATCGCGGGATCTTTGGCAGCGCGCTCGTGCAGGCGCTCGGCGAGCGACTGAAGCGCGGCGAGAAGAGCCTGCTCTTCGTGAATCGCCGCGGCAGTGCGGCATCGCTGATCTGCCGCCGCTGCGGGACGTCGCCCGAGTGCCCGCGCTGCAGCGTCGCACTTTCGGTGCATCGGTCCGAGCGGCTCCTGCGCTGCCACTACTGCGATTACCAGGCTGGAATTCCGCGCGCGTGTCTGTCCTGTGGGTTCGAGGGCATCGCGGAGCTCGGGATCGGAACGGAGCGCGTGGTCGAAGAGGTCGCGCGTCTATTTCCCCAAGCTCGCGTGCTGCGCATGGACTCGGACACGACGACGCGCATCGGCGACCACGCGCGCATCCTCGCGTCCTTCGAGTCCGACTCGGACGTGCTCGTCGGAACGCAGATGGTCGCCAAGGGACTGGACTACCCGACCGTGACGCTGGCGGCGGTCGTTGCCGCCGACCTCGGCCTGCACCTTCCGGATTTTCGTGCGGCAGAACGCAGTTTCGCGCTGATCGCACAGGTCTGCGGGCGCAGCGGCCGTGGGCGGCGCGGCGAAGCGATCGTGCAGACGTACGCGCCCGAGCATCCCGCGGTGCGGTTCGCTGCGCTGCACGACTACGAGGGCTTCGCCGCGGCGGAGCTCCAAGAGCGGACGGCAGCGGGGTTTCCGCCGGCGCGGCGCCTCGCGTACTTGGGCGTCGTCGGGCGCGACCGGCGGCGCGTCACGGAGCGCGCAACGCTTTATGCGGATCTGCTACGCCAGGCGGAACTCGTGGAGGTCTTGGGGCCCGCGCCGTATCCGATCGTTCGCGTTAACAACGAATGGCGCTATCGAGTCGTTCTTCGGACGACGAAACCCGCGGCGCTGCGCGGGCTCATTCGTACAGTGATTCTTGCGCGCGCCAAGGCCGATCGCACGACTCGCGTCGCGATCGCCATCGACCCTTGAACGAGCTATATCGCGGCGCTATTTCTTAGGACGGACGGATCTGGACTTAGCGCCCTTCGGCGTCGCGGCGGTAACGCGCTCAGCGGCCTTGGCGAGGCGCGCTTTCTTGCGCGCGGCCTTGTTCCGGTGCACGATCCCCTTGGCGGCGGCCTTGTCGAATGCGCTTTCGACGTGACGAGCCGCCTCGGGCTCTCCCGACGCGACGGCGCCCTTAAACAGCGTCTTCAGGCGGCTCTTTACGGCCTTGTTACGCGTCTCGCGTCTCTCGGATTGCAGCACCCATTTTTCGGCGGCCTTGATGTTCGGCAAAACGGTTCCTTTAAAAAGAAAGAGTGGCGACAACGGCGTGTATCATAGCAGTTGCGCGGAAGCGGTGTCCACCGGGCGGGGGAGAGGTCCCCTAGCTTGGTTCGAGGACGATCTTGCGAAAGCTGGCGTACCGGCTCGCCGCGATGCGGCCGCCGGCGACGGCCGCCTGGACGGCGCAATCCGGCTCTTGCAGGTGGGTGCAATCGCGGAACCGGCAGCGGCTGGCGGGCTCCCGCATCTCGCGAAAGGCCGGAGCGAGCGTCTGCGCGTCGATCGTCCCCAGGCCGAACTCGTTGATGCCCGGGCTGTCGATGAGGAAGCCGGCGCCGAGGCGGTACAAGCGCCCGGCCGTGGTGGTCTGACGGCCCAGTCCGTGGCGGGAAACCGCCCCGACCGGCGTGTCGCCGCCGAGCGCCCTAAAGATCGTGCTCTTACCCACGCCGGAGTTGCCGACCAGCATCGCGCGACGGTCGCGGATCAGCTCGCGGAAGGCCTCGAGATACTCGCCGGTCTTGGGATTGACACGGATCGTCGGGTACTCGAGTCCCCGATACAGCGCCGTCAAGCCGGCACTCAGCTCGCCGTCGCCGAGGTCTGGTTTGGTCAAAACGACCGCGGCCGCGACGCCCTCGAGCTCCGCGAACGCGAGCAGCTGGTCGAGCGTGACGAGCCGCGGCGACGGATCGGCGAGCGCGGTGACGGTGACGAGCAGGTCGACGTTGGCGGCCATCGTTTTCGTTCGGCCGACGGCGCTGCGGCGCTCGAGGGTAAACCCGCGCTGCTCGATACGCTCGACGACGGTCCGACCGTCTTCGAGTATGCGCACCTGTACGATGTCGCCGGGAACGGGCATAAAACGCTTGCCGCTCATGCGGCGCAGCTGTGCGAGCCGCGGCGTCGTCTCGCCGTCGATCGAAATCCATGCGGAGTTTTTTCCGATTGAGACGACGAACGCGCGATAGAGCGTGGCTTATATGACCTTGAGCATGGGAGGAACGCCCGACGAGCGGCAGCGCGAAGCGATCGACGAAGCGGTACGCGCGCAGGGCGGTCGGACGACGTGGCGCGTGCATCCGAAGATCGGCCGTTCGTACGCCTTGATCGAGAGTGCCGGCGCCGTCGACGCGCAGGCCATCCGTGCGCTCTCGGGTGCACGGGCGTACGAGTCGGCGATCATCGCCTTGGCAGTTTCCCCGGCGGTCTCACAAGCCTTGCCGGGCCTGCGGGAGGCGCTGGGCGGTCCAGGGCGTCCAGCCGGAGTTCTCGCCTGCCACCCCTTTCCCGGCGGCGCCGTGATCGAGTGGGATCCAAACGTGTCGAGGGCCGACCTCGTTATCGGCCTCATCGACCTCGAGCTGCGGCGATTCTTCAGCGGCCGCACCGCGGAGGTGCTGGCGCCCCTGCCCAAGTCCACGATTGCCAAGATCGCATCGGAGGGTCTGCAAGCGCCCGAGGTACGGCTCGATCGCGTCTTGGAGGCTTTGGTCGATGACGCTTAATGCGCTGGGCCAGATCGGCCTCTCGGACGTGATCGACATCATCGCGACGAGCGTCTTGATCTACTACGTGTTGCTCTTAATTCGTGGTACGCGCGCGGTTCAGATTCTGATCGGTATCCTGGTCATCGTCGGGCTGCTCGGCATCGCGAATCTGCTGCATCTGTCGATGCTCGGAACGGTGCTGCGCTTGATCGTGGTCGGGGCCGCGGTCACGATCCCGATCGTGTTTCAGCCCGAGTTGCGGCGCGTGCTCGAGCAGATCGGTCGCGGCGGTCTCTTCCGCATGGAGTCGGCCGACACCGAGCCGGGATGGGGCCGTCCGGAGGATCGGGCGATCATAGCGATCGCGCGGACTGCGTCGCTACTCGGCCGCAACCGGCGCGGCGCCCTCATCGTGATCGAGCAGCAGAGCGGGCTCAAGGAGTACTGCGAGAGCGGGACGAGGTTGCACGCTGACATCTCCGAGGAGCTGCTGCTCTCGATCTTCGCCCCGGCGTCGCCGCTGCACGACGGCGCCGTCGTCGTGCGCGAGGGGCGCATCGAGGCCGCGGGTTGCTTCTTGCCGCTGGCGGAGCAGCCGCTCGAGAACCCTCGAGTCGGGACACGGCATCGCGCCGCACTCGGCTTGAGCGAACAGACCGACGCCGTCGTGCTCGTGATTTCGGAACAGACCGGCGCGATCACCATCGCGCGCGGCGGGAAGCTATCGCGTCCCATCGATGACGAACAGCGGCTCGTCAGGATGCTGCTCGCGGTGACGCGGCCGTCGCGCCGCGAGCGCCGCCGTCCCAACGACGTAATCTCGAACCTGCGGATGCGCCTGCGCTCCGGGCGCAGCGAGCGCGAATCGCATGCAGTTCATTGAAAAGAACTTCTCGCTGAAGCTGCTGGCGTTGGGACTCGCGATCGTGGGCTGGGCGTACTTTCGGCTCGCGAACAGTCCCACCGGAACCGCCGCGGCCTACCAGCAGCTGTCGATTCCGATCGCGGCGGTGAACTTGCCGCTGGGCTACGTGGCGCGTTTCGCTGACCATCAAGCCGTCGTGACCGTCGCCACCAAAGGGGGCGAGCCCGCCGTGAAGCCCGAGGAGATCAAAGCGGTGCTCGATCTCTCGAATAAGGGGACGGGGATTTATAACGTCCCGGTACAGCTGGTCGCACCCGACGTCGTCGTACAGAGCCTGAGTCCGGCCTCGATCACGCTGACGGTCGAGCCGATCGAGCAGCGGCCGTACCCGGTCACGCTGCAGTACGTGGGGGCGCACACCGGCGGCATCGTCGTCGCAAACGCCCGCGTGGAGCCGCAGACGGCGGTCGTGCGCGCGGCGGCCTCCGTGCTCGGCCAGGTATCGGCCGTTCAGGCCGAGGTCGCGCTGCCGAGCGCGCCGGGCGACGTGGACGAAATGGTGCGCGCGGTCGCGGTGAACGCGGCAGGCAGCCAGATTTCGGGACTCTCGGTCACGCCGAATCTGGTACGCGTCGAGATCCACTCCGTCTCCGCCACCGGACGGATGAAGTGAGCCGGCTCTTCGGGACCGACGGCGTGCGGGGCGTCGCCAATCGCGAGCTCACGCCGGAGCTGGCGATGCGCGTCGCGCGCGTCGCGGCGAGCCTGCTTCCAGATGACGGCGAACGCCGGCCGGTGATCGTCGGAAGAGATACGCGAGTGTCCGGAACAATGCTGGAGGCGGCGATCGTTGCCGGCATCACGTCGGTCGGAAGGGACGCCGTGTCGGTCGGAATCGTTCCGACGCCCGCGATCGCGTGCATCACGCGTGCCGAGGACGCCGCGGCCGGCGTCGCTATCAGCGCGTCGCACAATCCGATTGCCGACAACGGCATCAAGTTCTTCGGGTCCGACGGGTTCAAGCTTTCCGACCGCCTCGAGGACGAGATCGAGGCGCTGCTGGACTCGGACGAGCTGCCGCGCCCGACGGGAACCGCGGTCGGCGCGGCTCGAGTGGCCCAAAATCTCGCTCGTCATTACTACGCGGAGCTCTACGACGGCCGCCCCGACCTTCGCGGGCTGCGCGTCGTGGTGGACGGCGGTTTCGGCGCCGCCTACGCGATCGCGCCGTACGCTCTGCGGAAGCTCGGCGCGGAGGTCACCGAGATCAACTGTGACAACGACGGCGCTCGCATCAACGTGCAATGCGGCGCGACAAACCTGCAGTCGTTGCAGGAAGCCGTCTCGGCAAAAAACGACGAGGGCGGACGGAAGGCGGTCGGCGTCGCCTTCGACGGCGACGCAGATCGCGTGCTGTTCGTCGACGAGACCGGCGCCGTCGTCACCGGCGATCACGTCATGTTCGCGTTGGGACGCGCGATGCACGCACACGGCGAGCTGCGTGGTGACACGATCGTGGGAACCGTGATGAGCAATATCGGCTTCGAACGCGCGCTGCGGCGGCACGGCATCACGCTGCTGCGCACGCCGGTCGGCGATCGCTACGTGCTCGAGCAGATGCGCGAGGGAGACTATACGCTGGGTGGAGAGCAGTCGGGGCACGTCGTCGACTTTCGCTACAACACGACCGGCGACGGGCCGCGTGCCGCGGTGACGGTTCTCGCGCTGATGGCCGGGCAGGACGCGAGGCTCCACGACCTCGTTCGCGAGGTCGTCATCGCCCCACAGGTGCTGGTCAACGTGCACGCCGGCAATCGCGACGTGCTCGAGGCGCCGGCGGTTCGAGAGGAGATCGCCGCGGCCGAGGCCGCGCTGGACGGCTCGGGCCGGCTCCTCATTCGGCCGTCCGGAACGGAGCCGTTGATACGTGTCATGGCCGAGGGTGACGATCGCGCTCTGGTTGCGGATTTGGCCAACCGGGTTGCCGCACGAATCGAGCAGGAGGCCGAACGCTCCGGCTCGAGGTAGCCTTCAGACTAGCTTTAGAATCGTGGAGTACAAAGCTGCGGAAGGGCGACCCAGGTTCACGCCGAAGCGCCCGGCCAAGGGGCCTCCCAAAGGAGCTACACGGCTCAAAAGGGTGACCCTGATGCCTAAGTTAGGTCACTGAGTCGGGACATTGCGTCCCGAGCGGGGGATTTCTCCGGTAGGGGTGAGTGGGCCGGTCGGCCCTAGGGCGATTCTTTCACGCCCGAACCCGTCAACTAACCCCGCAAGTGTCATGAAAGAGGAGTGGTTTCTTGCGTCATGCGTTACTCCTAGGGGCCTTTGCCCTATTGATCGGCGTTTCGAGTGCCTTTGCACGCGCCGACTCCCCCGGAACTCCCCAACTTGACTACACCGGCTCGGCGCAGCCGGCCAGCGCCCAAGTCCTGAGCCCCGACGTCGCCGAATGGACGTCCCACCTCATCATCTCCGCGCCGCAGCGCCATCGCCTCGGAATCGGCCGCTTTGCCGGCGGCGTCCTCGCCCGTACGTCGCGGATTGCGGCGGTGCTCACGCGCAGCGCGCTGCGCTTCTTGGGGGTGCCGTACGCGTTCGGGGGCACCTCCACATCGGGATTTGACTGCTCGGGCTTCGTGCAGCACGTCTTCGCGATGCTCGGGATCGCGCTTCCGCGGACCGCGGACGCGCAGTACGACGTGGGACATCGGGCCGTGGGAGGCCCACACCCCGGCGACCTCGTGTTCTTCGATACCTACGGTGGCGTTTCGCATGTCGGGATCTATCTCGGCGGCGGCAAGTTCGTTCACGCGAGCTCGAGCCACGGCGTGATGGTGAGCCAGCTCTCGGAATCGTACTGGGCGGCCCGTTTCGTGGGAGCGAAGCGCCTCATCGCCACGCGCTAAAGGGGGCGGGTCCGCCTGCCGATAACGCTTGGCCCGTTGTTTTTGGCATAATAGCCAGGACGATGGGGTGTAGCCAAGCGGTAAGGCAGCGGACTTTGACTCCGCCATGCGTTGGTTCGAATCCAGCCACCCCAGCTTTGCCATGGCGGAGTCTAGGTCCGGTGCCTTATCGCAGCGCAGGCGCGAAGCGCCGGAGCGGAATCTTTAAAAACAAGGGGTCCCCGAAGCGCAAAGCGCTTTGGGGAAGGAGGCAGCGGACTTTGACTCCGCCATGCGTTGGTTCGAATCCAGCCACCCCAGCTTTGCCATGGCGGAGTCTAGGTCCGGTGCCTTATCGCAGCGCAGGCGCGAAGCGCCGGAGCGGAATCTTTAAAAACAAGGGGTCCCCGAAGCGCAAAGCGCTTTGGGGAAGGAGGCAGCGGACTTTGACTCCGCCATGCGTTGGTTCGAATCCAGCCACCCCAGCTTTGCCATGGCGGAGTCTAGGTCCGGTGCCTTATCGCAGCGCAGGCGCGAAGCGCCGGAGCGGAATCTTTAAAAACAAGGGGTCCCCGAAGCGCAAAGCGCTTTGGGGAAGGAGGCAGCGGCCTTTGACTCCGCCATGCGTTGGTTCGAATCCAGCCACCCCAGCACTGCCATGGGAGTTAGGGTGACAAACCAGTGAGCGTGCGGCGCGCGATCTGGCTGGCTGTTGTGTTCGTCGCTGCTTCATGCATGCCGGTGAAGAACGCGAACGTCTTGCCAGAGGCGGCCGGCAACGCGATACGTACGAGAACGGAGCGGTTCGAAAGCGAGCGTCGCTGGGGCGATGCCACCGATAATCGCTGGGAGCCGATCACGGCCGCGGATCCGAGTTCGAGCTGGGTCTATCAGATGACGACGGATCAGCGGCCGGATTATCTGCTCGTTCGCGCGTCGAGCGATGGTGGGCAAACGTGGCAAAAGGGACGCCGGATCTGCCGCCGCGGCGTCCGCGTGTTCTTTCAATACGATCCTCAGATCGCCGTGGCGCAAGACGGCATCGTCGACGCGGTCTGTCTCGACGGATTCCGGCCCGGCGTCGTCTTCACGCGATCGCGCGATCACGGCGCGACCTGGAGCCGATCCGTCCGGCTCGACGGCACGCTGGCGTACAGCGACAAGCCGACGCTGGCTGCGTCGCGCGACGGCAAAGACATTTACGTCGCATACAACTCGCGTTACGCGCTCTACATCACCTCGTCGCACGACTACGGCCGGAGTTGGAGCGCGCCCGTGAAAGCGACGGCTTCGCACTACTGGTACTACTCCTACGGGGGTACTGTGGCGCCTGGCGGAGACGTTTGGTTCGCGACGGACGGCGAGACCGGGCGAAATCAAACGGGTGCCGGCCACGTCGAACTCGTCACGTCGGCCGACGGCGGCGCGACGTGGCGGGAAATCCCGTTCGTCGTCACACACGAGGGCGCACCGTGCGTCGTGAAGCGATGCTATCCCGACTTCTTTACAGGCGAGGACGCCGTCGCCGCCGATGGCCGCGGCGACCTTGTCTTCGTCTTCGCGAAGAACGACCGCAAGCAGGGCCCGAACTCGCTGTATGTGAGCCGCTCCGCTGATGGCGGCGCGACGTGGACTGCGGCGGTGCTGCTGAACGCGCGGGGGAACAACACCAGCCCGGCGGTCGTCGCCGGTCGGGCCGCCGGCGACTTCCGGCTCGTGTGGCAGGATAACCGCAACGGTCCGCGCGCGTGGAACACGTGGTACGCGCGCAGCGAAAACGGCGGCGCGACCTGGAGTGCGGCGCTGCGCCTGTCCGATCGCGGCACCGGAGCACGGTACAAGCACGCCGAGGGATACGACTTTCCGTTCGGCGATTACCTCGGGCTCGCGGTCGATTCGCGAGGGATGGACCACGCCATTTGGGGCGAAGGGTCGGCGGTCTACGTTCCCGGGGGAACGTGGTGGACGCGCGAGGCATTCTAGCTGGCGACGATGGCGCGATCTGCGGCGACGCTGCACATCACCAACGGCGACGGAGCGCTCTACCTCCTCAAGAAAGCGGGAATCCTCGGGACGCATCTCGCCTGGCGCGACGCGCTCAACGATGGCCCCGTACCGGCAGGCCTCTCGCTCGAAGAGACGAGCGCCGTCCGCGCCAACTACCTCGCGCAGCGCGGCTTCGGGAGCCCGATCCGGCTGATCCACGACTTTGCGCGGCGCGATGTGCAGCTCCGCAGCGCTGGTGACTTCGAAGAGGTCGTGCTGTGGTTCGAGCATGACCTCTACGATCAACTGCAGATGCTCCAGGTCCTCACCGCGCTGGACGAGCTCAATCTCGAGCCGGGCCGCATCGCCGTCTTGCAGACCGACCACTATCTCGCGAGCATGACGGTCGACGAGATCTTGCCGCTGCTGCCGAAGCGGCGCACCGCGACCGCCGCGATCTTCCGGTCGGCGTTGCGCAACTGGGAGCGCTTCACGTCGGCATCGCCGGCGGAACTGTACGCGGCCGCGGGAGAGGACGCGATCGGGCTGCCGTTCTTGCGGTCTGCGCTGCAGCGGCTGTGTGAAGAGTACCCGTGGACACGCGACGGCCTGTCGCGCACGCAGCGCCAAGCGCTTTACGCCGTCGCGCAGGGGCCAGCGCGTGAGGACGAGCTGTTTTCACGGGCGCAGGCGCGCGAGGAAGCGTTCTTCCTCGGCAAGCGCGCCTTTTTGAAGGTGCTCGACGACCTGCGCACCGGTGCGGTGATCGAAGACGAGGAGGGAACGCTCGTGCCGACTGCGTTAGGCCGGCGCGTGATCGCGGGCGATGCGGATTGGCTCGACGAGCATCCCATCGATCGCTGGATCGGCGGCGTGCACCTCGTAGCGGAACGCGTCACGCGCTGGGACGAAGACTCGGGGCGTTTCTTATGAATATCTCATCCGCCCGTCCAGGCCACGCCGGGTTTGGCCGCGAAAGCAAACGGCGACGATGACGCACGACGAATTGAGCATTGATCTGAAGACCGAGGATGGCGGCGACACGCTCGTCTTCCGCCTGCGCGGCAGCCTAGATCTCGCGACGGCGCCGACGGTGCGAGCCGCTCTGACCGACGCGACCGACAACGACAGCCATCACATCATCGTCGATCTGACGCAGCTCGAATTTCTGGATTCGACCGGGCTCGGCGTGTTGATCGGTGCACATCGGCGCGCGGCGGAACACGGCGGCTCGCTGCGCCTGATCGTCCGCGACGGCCCCATCTCGCGCCTGCTGAACATCACCGGATTGATCGCCGTCTTCGCCGCGTATCATAGCCTAGAGGACGCCCGAGCCGATCGGGGCCGGCTGGGCGCGGCAGTCTAACCGTTGAACGCGTCATCGAGCAGTTCGACGACGTGCCGGACCGTAGCTCGGTAACGCGCTTCGCGTAGTCCCGCAGCCACCTGTATCGCACAGCCAGGATTGGCGGTCGCTACGACCGTCGCGCCGGTGCGGCTGATCGCGGCGACCTTGCGGCGCTGCAGGCGCTCGGCCATCTCGGGTTGCGTGAGGTTGTAGATGCCCGCGCTCCCGCAACACACCGCGCTCTCCTCCATCTCGACGAGGCGCAGGCCCGGAACGCGCGCCAGCAGGCGTCGCGGCGCGGCCGCCACGCGCTGCGCGTGCACGAGATGGCACGCCTCTTGATAGGTGACCGTCGCGTCGACCGCGCGCGACGGCGAGCCGAGATCCATCGCGTCGAGCACCTCGGTGACGTCCCGAACGCGCTGCGCGAAGCGCGCGGCTCGATCGGCCCACTCGTCGTCGTCCGCGAATAGCTCGCCGTACTCTTTGAGCTCGCTGCCACAGCCTGCGGCATTGACGACGTACACGTCGGCGCCGCTGCGCTCGAAAGCAGCGATGTTGCGCTTGGCGAGCTGCCGGGCGAAGTCGATGTCGCCGGCGTGCACGGCGATCGCACCGCAACAACCCTGGTCCGCGGGAACGGTGACCGACAAACCTGCGCGCGCCAGCATCCGCAGCGTCGCCTCGTGCACGTGCGGGAAGGCCAGCGGCATGATGCAACCGGCGTGCAGGAAGGCCACGCCTTGCGGCCGCGGGGCCTCGATCAGCTGTCCGCGCGCCACGAAAAACTCGCTCGGGAGCGCAGGGACGAGTCGCGCAGCGCGTGCGGCGCCGAAGAGCCCGGCGAGCGAGATCAGTCGCGTGCGCTGCGCGAAGCGCACGAGACGCGCGACGCCGTGCAGCAGCTTCGCGTTGCCGAAAAGGCGGCGCAGCAGCGGCCGCGCGTCGCGGCGTGCGGGCTCGCGGGTTGCGCGCGCTCGCTCGATTTGGGTACGCGCGGTCTCCACGAGCTGACCGTAGCGCACGCCGGACGGGCAGACGGCCTCGCACGCGCGGCAGTCGAGGCACTGCCACATCTGCTCGACGAAACCGGCGCTCAAGACGTCCAGCCGCGACTCGCCGACCGCCTTGATGAGACTAATCCGGCCGCGAGGCCCCGACGTTTCTGTCATAGTCTCGAGATAGGTCGGACAGGACGGCAGGCATAGGCCGCAGCGAATGCACGTGTCGTAGATGCTGGGTCTGGGCTGATCTGCTCCGCTGTATCCCTTAATCGCCTGCTGGGTCATCGGCGTAGCTCGCTTCGCCCCCGGTGAGCGAGAGCTCTCCCTGCGAACCGCCGTCGGCTTTTGGAGGAAGTGTGAAGAAACGTATTACCGTCGCGGTAACCGGCGCCGCCGGACAAATCGGGTACGCGCTGCTGTTTCGCGTGGCCTCGGGCCAGATGTTCGGGCCCGAGACCGAAATCGAGCTCCAGCTGCTCGAGCTCGAGCAGGCGCTCGGAGCGCTCGGCGGCATCGTCATGGAACTGGAAGATTGCGCGTTTCCGCTCCTGAAGGCGGTGCGCTACGGTTCCGACGTCGACCAGGCGATGCGCGGCGTCAATTGGGCGCTGCTGGTCGGCGCGGTCCCGCGTAAGGCAGGCATGGAGCGCTCGGACCTGCTGCGCATCAACGGCGGGATCTTTAGCGAACAAGGCCGTGCGATCGACAAAAACGCCGCAGAGGACGTGAAGGTGTTTGTTGTCGGAAACCCCGCGAACACGAACTGCCTCATCGTCATGAACAACGCTCCGACCGTCCCGAACGATCGCTTCTTCGCGATGACGACGCTCGACGAGCTGCGTGCTCGCGCGCAGCTGGCGAAAAAGGCGGGCGCTGACACGACCGCCGTCTCGCAGATCGTGGTGTGGGGCAATCATTCGACTACGCAGTTCCCCGATTTCGCGCACGCCAAGATCGGAGGCCGCAGCGCGCAGGAGGCTATCGGCAATCGCGGTTGGCTCGAGGGCGAGTTCATGACGACCGTGCAGAATCGTGGCGCCGAGGTCATCAAGGCGCGCGGCGCCTCGTCGGCCGCGTCGGCCGCCAACGCAGCGATCGTCGGCGTCTACAACCTGACCCACGACACGCCGCCCGGCGAGCATTACTCGGTCGGCCGCTGCTCGCACGGCGAGTACGGCGTCGACCCGGGCCTGATCTTTTCGTTTCCGTCGCGCACCGAAAACGGCGTTTCCCGCATCGTGGAGGGCATCGAACACGACGAGTTCGGCCGGCGCAAGCTCGCTGCGACGCTCGAGGAACTGCGCAAGGAGCGCGAGGCGGTGGAAGAGCTCGGATTGATACCCGCGAAGTAGCGGACATGTCCGGTTCTGAGAGGGATCGTTTGGAGCTCGAGCTCGTGCACGTCAACGTGGCGTCGGCGGCAGGCGCTTACACGGTAGGCAACGCCTCGTTCTTCCGGTATATCCTGCGCCTTGGCGAGCTCGGCTTGCCGCTGTCGATCGCGGATCAAGAGGCCGTCGACGTGCTCTCGGCCGTTCCGCACGCGCTCGGTGCCGAGCAGGATGTTTCCTCCGTATCCGGACGGGGCTGGCGCGTGGTCCCGGCGCAGGGCGACCTCGACTGGCCGGTGCTCGAAGCAACGCCTGGCCGCCTGCACAGCGCGCTGGAGCGAGCGCGCCATCTGTTGTGGACGCACGCGGCGCGGTTCCAGGTCAGCGCCGGCGAGATCGCTTCGATAGAAGAAGAGCTCGACGCGGTCTACGGCGTCTTGATGCGCGCCGAAGCGGCGGGCGTCGCCGTCAACATCTCCTACGTAGCCTAGGTCGCCCTCGTGCGGATCCTGTTCGAGATGCCGCTGCGCGGCGCGGGCGGCGAACCCATTTCGTTCGCGCGCACGATTCACTCGCACGGCTGCGCGCGTCTTCCGCCGGCCGTCGTCGAGGAATCTCCGCTGGTCTATCGGCGTGCCTTTCGCGCTGGGCGGCGCGTCGTCGAAGTCGCGATGCGCTCCAGCGGCGGCAAGGTCGTCGTCGAGACTGCGGCGACGCTGCCGCGGCGCGGGGCCGCCGAAGTCGAGGCGGCGATCCGGCGCATGTTCCGGTTCGACGCCGACCTGTCGCCGTTTTACGCAAGGATCGCCGGCGACGCATGGCTCGCGTGGGCGGCTGCCGGCGCGGGACGGATCCTCGCGAGTCCGAGCGTGTTCGAGGACGTCGTCAAGACGATCTGTACGACAAACTGCGCGTGGTCGGCGACGATCCGCATGACGCGCGCGCTGAGCGCGCTCGGCGGCGGCGCGTTTCCGGAAGCCGCCGTGCTCGCGGCGACGCCCGAGGCGTGGTTTCGCGACGTCGCGCGTATGGGTTATCGCGGACCGTACGTGAAGTCCATCGCGCGCGACGTGGCGTCGGGCGGCCTGGATCTCGAGACGCTGCTGCACGAGCGCATCTCCGACGCCGCGGTCGAGGACGCGCTGCTCGCGCTGCCGGGCATCGGGCCCTACGGCGCGGCGCACGTGATGCAGCTCCTCGGCCGCCATCGGCGATTGATCCTCGACTCGTGGACGCGCCCGAAGTATTGCCGGCTGGCCGGCAAGAAGCGCGCGGCGGATTCGACGATACGGCGCGCCTTCGCGCGCTACGGAGAGTACGCGGGGCTGGCCTTCTGGCTCTATCTGACGCGCGACTGGCTCGACGAGGGAAGCTCACCGAAGGAAGCGACCCCCTAACCGATAATCCCCGTTAATGCGTTGTTCGAAGTGGATTACGGCGGTCGCTTTGGCCGCCGTATGTTTTCCCTTGCACGCCGTGGCCGGAACGACCGGCGGCATCACGGGCCGCGTCACGGACGCGCAGACACGCGTACCGATCGCCGGCGTGACGGTCACGGCCGCCTCGCCGTCGCAGACGGCGACGTCGACCACCGACGCGAGCGGCACCTTCCGCTTCCTGACGCTGGTACCGGACACATACACGCTCTCGTTCTCGCGCAGCGGGTACGACCCGCTGGCGCAGCCGGGCCTCACCGTGGTGGCCGACCAGGTGCAGACCTACAACACGTCGCTCAACCGCACGCTGAAAACCATCGCGCGCGTCCTGGCGCAGTCCGCGGCGAGCCTCGTCAAGCCCGGCACGACGAGCGACGTCTACTCGGTGAACGCGGCAGGCCAGCAGGCCGCACAGGGACTGAGCGGCCCCGGGAGCCTGAACAACGCGTACGGCGCGATCGCGTCGGTCCCGGGCGTGGCCCTCGACGCAAACGAGCAGGGCTGGTGGCAGACCTTGAAGGTGCGCGGCGGCGACATCGATCAGGTCGGTTACGAGCTCGACGGCATTCCGGTGAACCGCGCCTACGACAATGCACCGCAGACGATGCTCTCGAGCCTGGGCAGCCAGGAGGTGCAGGTCTACACCGGCGGCGTGCCGGCGAGCTCTGACGCGCAAGGCATCTCGGGCTACGTCAACCAGGTCATCAAGACCGGCACCTACCCAGGCTACGGCGACGGCGATCTCTCCGTCGGCTATCCCGCGTTCTACCATCAGGCGTCGATCGAGGCGGGCGGCTCGACGCCCGACCGCCTGTTCAGCTACTACGCCGGCGTCGGCGGCAGCAACCAGGACTTTCGCTTCGTGGACAACTCCAACGGCGCCGGCATCCCGTTCTCGTTCTTCTATCCCGTCAGCGCCGTGCCGGGCTACACATGCGGGCTGACGTCGTGCACCGCGCTCGCGCACTCCAACGGCTACGTCTACACGGGCGCGCCGTCCCCGGTCCTCTTTACGAGCGGCCTCGGGTTCGCGTTGGCGACGCAGTCGCTGCGCGACAGCATCATCGACCTTCACTTCGGCATCCCGCACAAGAGCAACGGCCTGCGCGACGACGTCCAGGCCCTCTGGATGACGAGCGAAAATCTCAACCAGTACTACAGCTCGATCAACGACTTCGGCGCTAATACTTTGCAGGCGCTCTTCGGCCCGCTCGTATGGGATGACAGCTACCTCTACCACGGCACCCCGATGCAGCCGTTCAATCAGTCGCAGCTGACGAAATATTTCCTCCCGTCGAGCCCGCCGCACGCGTTCCAGGGGCCGCTACCGTTCGACATTCGCGACCCCAACGACAACGGCGTGGCGGTCGAGAAGCTCCAGTACCAACACGAGTTCACGCCGTCTTCGTACGTCCGGCTCTACGGGTTCGCGATGTATTCCAACTGGGACATCAACGGGTACAATTCGACCGCGCAGCCGTTTTACGGCTGGGAGCTGCCGTACTTTCTGCCCGACCACACGTACGGCTTTCACCTCGACTATACGAACCAGCTGAGCGCGCAGCATCTGCTCAGCATGACCGGGAACTACACGTACTCGAAGCTGCAGCGCTGGGACGTGACCTTTTTCCCGTCGGACTGGAACATCACGAACTTCGTCGGGACCAACGGTAAGTGCTACGATCCGTCGAGCGGAGCCCACATCGGGTGCTACGACCAGACGCAGGGGACGCTGACCAATCCGTCGCCACCGCCGACCTACTCGTGCAGCTCGAGCCCGAAGCCGCCCGCGTGCGCCCCGGGCGTCAACCCGCGCTGGCTCGTGACGAACACGACGTTCAACGGCAACCTCAACCAGGTCAACGCCGCGTTCACGGGCTACTCGATCGCCGATCAGTGGCGTCCGGACGACCGGCTGAACGTCAATATCGGCTTGCGCGTCGAGGATTTCCAGTATCTCTTCGGCGACACGAGCCCGGGCGATCCAGCTCGCGCGTTTTGGTTCAACGCCTACAACGCCGAGTTTTGCTTCGCGCCGGGCGTCAACAACAACAAGCCGATCGACCGCACGAACGGCGGCGTCGGTCCGTGCCCGGTCGTCAACGGCGTGCAGACCGTGGCGCTCGCGCAGTCGCCCTACGGCGCGCTCGTCAACCAAAGCGGCGGCTCGTACACGACGGCGCGCTTCCAGCCGCGGCTGGGCGTGACGTACACGCTCAATCCCGACAACGTCCTGCGCGCGTCGTTCGGCGTGTACGCGCGTCCGCCCAACTCGTCGTGGGTGCAGTATAACACGCTGCAGCAGAATCTGCCGCTGTTCCTCGGCAACCACTTCTACGGTTTTGGCTTCAACACACCGGATCACCTGATCCGGCCCGATACCTCGTACAACTACGACCTCTCGTGGGAGAGCCACCTTAAGGGCACGGACTGGAGCTTCAAGGTCACGCCGTTCTTCCGCGCGACCCGCGATCAGCTGCAGAACTTTTTCATCGACCCGCAGGGGGGCCTCGAGTCGGGACTCAACGTGGGCAGCCAGCAGAGCAGCGGCGTCGAGCTCGCGATCGCCAAGGGCGACTTCTCGCGCGAGGGGCTGAGCGGGCAACTCGCGTTTACGTATACGCACAGCGCGATCCGCTATCAAAACTTCAGCGGCACGTCGCAGAACGTGATCGATCAGCTCAACGGCTACATTCTGAACTACGACTCGTTCCTGCGCGGGCACGGCGGCTTCCCGTGCTACTTCTATGAGTCGAACGGCAGCCCGGGCGCGGGAACCCACAACTGCAAGCAGCCCGGGGTCGTCGCTAACCCATACTACAATCAGCCGTATCAGAATATTTTCACGGACACGGCCTGGTACCCGACGTACGACGTCATCCCCGGACCGGTGGCCGCGGCCAACGGCTACGCGGTTCCGTACATCGCCGCGCTGATCCTCAACTACCGTCACCACCGTTTCAACGTCACGAATTCGTGGAGCTTCTCGTCCGGCGCCGAGTACGGTTCGCCGACGGCGTGGCCGGGCTACAACCCGACCTCGTGCTATCAGCCGAGTGGCGCGTGGGTCAAGGCGCACGGCAGCGCCGCCGATCCGGCGGCATGCGACGACTTCGGCAGATTGCCCATGTTTATCCCCGATAAGTTCAGCGGCGGCTTCGACAATCTCGGCGCATTCAAGGAGCCGTGGCAGCTGCAGATGGGCCTCGCGTTTAGCTACGACGTGACCCCGCGCGTGACGGCGCGGATCAACTTCACGAACCTGCTCGACATCTGCGGCCAGCGCGGGTATCCATGGGACAACCCCTCGGTCTGCGTGTATGGGTCGCTTCCGACGAACTTCCTCTATCCGTCGGGGAACTTCTATCCGAACTCGAACTCGGCGCATCCGCCGCCGCAACTGCAGTATCCCTATGCGTTCTGGTTCAACGGAAACAATACGGGCTTCTTGGGCGTCACTGCGCCGATGCAGATCACCGGCTCGCTCAACGTCAAGCTCTAGGGTGCTGTTGTCCCGTGGCGGCTTTGCGCGCGCTTTTTGATGGGGCGCCGGAAAGCAAAGCGTGCACGCCGACGGCTAGCGCCGAGCCGGCGAGTGGCCCAGCAACGTAGATCCAAACATTCTCCGACGCACCAGCCAGCAACTGCGGAGCGATCGTGCGGGCCGGATTCATCGACGCGCCGCTGATCGATCCAGCTGCTAGTCCACATGCGGCAATGGTGAAGCCCACCGCCAGCGCCGCCTGCTTCCCTACGGTAGCCTGCTCCTGCGCTGTCATCAAAATCACGAGCACCAGTGCAAAGGTCAGCACCATCTCACAGATCGCCGCCAGGATTTGCGAGATGTGGAGGCCAGGATGACTGGCGCCTAGTGCGAGACCGGCCGAGCCAAAGTGTGGAAGAAAGAGTGCTGCGGCGAGGAAGCTGCCGGCAAACTGGGCCACTACATACGCCCCGGTTAGCGGCAGTGGAAATATACGACGCAGCGCAAACCCGAGGGTGACGGCTGGGTTGAGGTGCGCGCCGGAGGTCTCCGCGAACGCGTAGATCGCGGCTGCGCTAATAAATCCGCGCGCTAGCCATCGAGAAACGAAGTCGACATGTCCGTCACTATAGTAGAAGATATCCACGCCGATTGCCGTCGCGGTGACGAAAAACGTGCCGACCGCCTCGGCGAGCAGTTTTTGCGCCATTATGCCGACACGCCCATCTCGGCGCGGCGAACCCCTCAACTAACTATGCTTCTTGAAGCGCTTGTGAACCTCATCGATCATCGCGAACGCCTTCTTGCGTGAGCAGGTCCCTTCAAGTCGAATCTCATTACCCCGGCGTCTCGATATTAGTTGCTCAGGTCGGCTGCGGCTGGGTGACAGTTGTGGAGTTGGAATTGCTCTTTTGCTGAGAGCTATTTCCCGGCTGCGTCACCGTTGTCGAGTTGGTGGTCGTATTCGTTGTCGACGTCATATTCCACGGATGCCAGTAGAAAAGGACGACCAAAACCGCGGCCACGACGATCGCCACGATAGTTATTGCCGCTATGCTGGGTCCGGTAGAGTTTTCCGTAACGATCAGATTGCGTTCATCGCTCATTGTTGAACCTCCAAGCATCCTCTTCTCGAGCAGACCGCACGTTGAACCGCCTCGCGAGCTCTCGCGTGTGCTTCCTGCTTATTTATACGGGTCGCCCGGTGATCAAGTTATAGATGACCAAAATAACCACCACGACCAGCAACAGATGGATCAGGCTACCGCCGAAGTGGAGTATGAATCCCAGTAGCCAGAAGACGAATATGACAACGATTATCGTCCACAGTAGATTTGCCACGTAGCCCAACCTCCTCTAGGAGCGAGAGTACCCGACTCTCTCGATGTCTAAACACACTATCGGTTTTCCTCGCGCATCGCCGACTGCCGCAACGTTCCGAAGCGGGGTGCGTAGACATGCGTAAATTCTGCGCCAGCTAGCATGATTTGCGCGGAGCCGAATTGACGCCCAACAGCACAATGCACCGTCTGATGGTCGCCAACGGAGAACGCGGTGATCTCCACGACCACGATGATCAGCGGCGCGGGCGAAGACCGTGAAATACGCTATTGCCGGTCAGCGATTCCGTGTTCGTCCTCGTCGTTATCGCGATCCGGTTGCGGGCTTTCCTCAGTCTTGTCCGGGTCGATTTCGGGATCGTCAGGATGCGGTATGGTCATGTGTGCCGCTTACCCTACTAGGCTGTTTCGTTCTCGTCGCGAGGCTCGGAATACGGCCAACTGCTTGGTCCTTACACCGAAGCGAGAAGAGCAGAAGAAGAGCCGCGTGTCTAGCGGTCGCCCACGCGGTCGCGCGGATGCGCCTCGTCGTAGGCGCGGCGCTTGTGGCCCATGGCCAGTTGCAGATACACGCCGGTCGTTGCGAGGCTCTCGTGGCCGAGCAGCTCGCGCACGGTCTCCAGGTCGACGCCGTTCTCGACCAGATGGGTAGCGAATGAGTGGCGCAGCGTATGCGGACTTGCATGGCGTTGCACGCCGCTCACGCGGTAGATCTCGTGGAAGATCCGCCACACGTGCTTCGGCGTCAGCCCGGTGCCGGTGCGGCCGAGAAAGAGGGCCGGGTCGGCACTGCGCGGGCGCACGCGCAGGTAGTCCTCGATGGCGGCCGCGGCGGCGCGGTTGATCACGACGGTGCGCTCCTTGTTGCCCTTGCCGGTTACGCGGATCGTCCGCTCGGCCAGATCGACGTCGGCGAGCCGGACGCTCGCGACCTCCGCGCGCCGGATACCGCTCGCGTAGAGGAGCTCCAAAATCGCGCGATCGCGCAGGCGCGCCACATCGGTGCGGCCGGCGAGCGACGTCCGGAGCAGTTGCATGACCTCGTCGACCTTGAGCGGGGCCGGCTTGCGCTTGGCCACGGACGGCCCCGGGATCGCGAAGGCGGGGTCGCTCTCGAGAATGCCGGTGATCTTCAAGAACCGGTAGAGCGCGCGGATCGACGAGAGCTTGCGGCAAACCGTTCGGGCGTCATAGCCGTGCGTATCGAACATGTGCGCGATGTATTGGCGGATCCGCGAGGCCGTCACGTCGCGCAGCGACGCGTCGCCGCCCGTGCGGCCGAGGAACTCGGAAAACTCCTTGAGGTCGCGCGCGTAGGCCGCGACGGTCAGCGGGCTGCGCTTGCGCTCCGTAAGCAGGTAACCGGCCAGGTCGCGGACGAGCGGGTCGAGGCCCTCGGGCAGGACCGCCTCAGCCAGCGGGCGTGGCTTCTTCGCTCTTACTGGATGCGACATAATAACAGTTTTATCGCATTGGCGAGAAGAGACCTTCCCGCAAATGCGATAAACTGCGGGGTACCGGATTTTGGCCGCTAACGCGGGCAGGTGAGGATCCAGGCCGTCAGCTGGAGCTTCTTCAGTATCGCCGTGTCGTGATTCTTCGCTGCCTCGGGGCAATTGTCGCGGAGAAAGCGCTGCTCGTTGCGGTAGTACTCGACGTCGACCACGAGGCGGTTTGAGTTGGTATAGACGTCGAACTGCTTGCACCAGCCCTGCGCGTAGCACTGCTCGACGACGGCGAAGTCGAAGACCTTGACGAGGTCCTTCACCTGACCGTTGTCGCCTTTCTGGTCGGCGGTAAGGTCGCGCGCGTGCGCGGCCGTCGCCACCGACACGTCGTACTTGAGCTGCTCGGCGTAGGTGAGTGGGAAACCGGTGCGGTTTTGATAACCGTCGAGATTGTCGGGATCCACGCCGTCGAATCCCTTGCTCTTGCAGAGATCTAGGCGCTTGCTCATGATCGGCTCGAGGATCTTCGTCGCGCGAATGTCGAGCCAGCGTTCGCCGGGCCAGTGCCCGTCCGGCTTGCCGAGCACGCTCTTGGGAAACTCGTGCGCATCCGGGCGCCAACGCTCCCACGTGCCGACGTCGACGTAGCACATCACGCGCCGCCCCATGCCGTGCAGCTTCTTCACGACCGACGCGGGCGTGTCGAACATGTCGAGATCGTAGATCTGCGCATTGACGTGCAGATCGAGATTGCCGGTGTATTGGATCTGGTACGACGTCCCGGTCGTCGGAATCCAGCGCGCGGCCGAAGCGGAAACGGCGTCCCGCGCGACACCGGGCGCGGTCGGGGCGACCGCCATGGATACGCCACCGCACGCGCACAGCAACCCGGCCAGCGCCGCCGCCACGAATCGCTGAAAGAGGCCCCGGGCACCCATCGAAGAGCGTAGTTCGTGAGGCCTCTTCTGCTTCTTCTTCCCGCCGTTGCGCTCGCCGCGTGCAGCTCCGCGCCGCCCTACTCGACGACCGTCGGCATCCTAAGGCCGGGCGCGACGCTCGAGGTGCGCGTCACGCAGGCGACGCTCGACGCCTATCAACCCGAACGGGGTCAGGCCCGTAACCTCTTCACGGTCGCCTCGACCGCGCGGGCGAAGGCCACGCCGCCTCCGGCCCCGCGTCTGCGCGTCACGCCGCGTGGCGTCGTCGTGAACGCGCCGAGCCCACTGCAATCGCTGCTCGTGCGCGTGCCCGATGCGGTGAACCTCGCCGTGCAGTCGACGCAGGGGGACGTGAACGTGACCGACATCCGCGGCAGCGCGGTGGTGGTCGCCTCGCACGGCAACGTCACGATGATGCTGCCGGCCTACGGCCAGGCGGCGGTCGGGCAGGGAAACATCACGGCGACGATCGGATCCACCGACTGGCCGGGGACGCTGCACTTCTCGACGCAGCGCGGCGACGTCGTGCTGCGCATCCCCGCGACGGCGGCGTTCGACGCGCACCTCCACACCGGCGCTGGGACGCTCTTCACGGACTTCCCGCTGCGCGGGACGTCGCAGGGTCAGTCGGAGACGATCGACGGCAGCGTCAACGGCGGGGACGCGCGCCGGGTCGACGTCGAGACGGCGGCCGGCTCGATCCGGCTGCTGAAGTTACAGCCCCAGCCGTGAGCGCGCGAGCAGGGCTTCGCGCGCCTTGATGAGGCGCACCATCGCATCGTTGTAGGGCGTGGGCGTCGCGGTGCGCCGCCCGAACGCCACGACCGCGCCGTTGATGTGGTCGATTTCGCTCGGATGTCCGGATTCGAGATCGTAGGCCATCGAGCTCTTGGCGTCGGCGCCGAGCGCGATGACCTCGGTGACGTACTGCCACGGGTTGACGAACGGAAGGTTGATCTTGAGCGCCGCGGCGACGCTCGCCGTCTCTTCCGCGAGCGCTTCCGCGAGCCGCGCCGCGTTGGGATCGCGCGGGATCTCGCCGGCGTCGCAGTCTAGTAAAGCGGACAGCGCGTTGACCGACGCGTTCGCGACGAGCTTGCCCCACAGGTGCGGCCGGATGTCGTAGACGACCGAGGCGCGCAGGCCGCTGCGCGTCAGCAAGTCCGTGACGGTGCGCGACGTCGTCGTGGACGCGCTCGTCGAGCCGATGATCGTATTGCCCTGCTCGGAGCTGCGCACCCGACCGTGCGCGACGGTCTGCGAAGACTCGGTCGTGATGCCGAGGATGACAGGCACGGCGCCGCCGAGCGCGGTCTTGATCGCGTCTTCGTTGCCGACGCCGTTCTGCAGGGAAACGACGGGGGCGGCCGGGTCGAGCTCACCCGCGAAGGCGCGCAGCGCGCGCAGCGTGTCGACCGCCTTCACGAAGAGAAACAGCACCTGCGATCCGTACAGGTCGTGCGGACGCCGCGCGACCGCAACCTTGCGTGCGCGCTCGTCGTTGACCCGCAGCCCGTCCCGCTCGACCGCGGCGGCAACCGCCGCGTTGTCGTCGAGCATCGTGACGTCGCAGAACGCGGCGAGATGAAATCCAAAGAGCGTGCCCATTGCGCCCGCTCCGATGATCCCGACGCGCGGCCTATCCGGCACTTACCAGGGCGTCCACGCTAAAACTGGTACTGAAGGCCGAACGTGTTGCGCCGCGAGGCGTGCGTGATGTCGCGCTGGCCGAAGAACAGCTCCAATCCGGGGGTGATGTGCAGGTTGCCGTAGAGATCCACCATCGGATACGTGAGGTCATAGATCCGCGTTTCGAGCCCCAGGCCGCGCAACGGCGCGTACTGTCCCAGCACGCCGATCTGCGAGTACAGCACGCCGGCGCCAAAGTGGAAGTTGCCCTTCTGCCGCTCGAGCACGGCGTTCCACGTCGTGTTGTTGCCGATGGCGTTAGCCCCGACCATCACGTTGGTCTGCGCGTGCGGAAGCAGGACGAGGTTGATGTCTCCGAGTGGACCCTGGCTCGACGTCAGCACGGGGTTCAGCCCCGGGTTGTGCTGCGGCGAGAGGCCGCTCAACCGCACCTGAAGGGCGACGAGATCGTGCGCGAGATTGGCGAGCTTGACATGGAGGTTTGCGCGCGCGGCGGGCGAGATGCCCGTGCCGCCCGGAGGAACGCTCCCACCTGGGGCGGCGCTTCCACCCGGCGCGGGCGTCGCGCCCTGGTCCACGCCGTAAACGTGACTCGTGCCGCCGAGCTCACCGAGCAGCGAGTTGGCCTTCTGCATCACAGCGTTGAGGTTGGCGATGGTATTCCGCATCTGGGCCTGGGTCTGGGGATCGCCGGTGACGGTGCGCAGGTCTTTGGTCATCGCCGCGATGGTCGCCGTCGTGTCCGCGATGTTCTGCATCGTGGCGAGAACGTTGGCCTTCAGACGCGGATCCGTCGCGAGCCCTTGCAGCGCGCTCATCGACCGGTTGAGCGCGAGCGCCGTGGAGTTAAACCGGTCGAGCAGCACGCCGAGCTTGGTGGAATCGGTCGTCGCGGCGGTATTGAGCGTTGCCGAGAGCTGGTCGATGTTCGCGCCCGCGACCGACAGGCTGCTCTGCAGGTTTGCACCAAGCGCCAAGAACTCGCCGGAGAGCCGCTCCATGTCGGCCTTGGTGCTCACGGTGAGGTCGTTGGCGTTGTTGAGCGTGGTCTGCAGCGTGTTCAGCAGCCTGGGCGTGCGCGCCTCGAGCAGCGCCATCACGTGGTCGAAGCGCCTGATCTCGCCCTGACCCTGCTGCAGCAAGTCGGCGATCGTCGCCGTATTCGTGCCGTGGGGCTGCTGCGCAATTGGCAAGACTTGGCGCGGCAGAAGCGCGACAGGCGGTTTCTGGCGCGGCGGCACGATCACGACGGACGGCGTGCCGGTGAGCGGCGCGGAAATCAAAAACCGCGATGCGGCCGGAATGTCGATGTCGCGGTTGATCGCCAGGATGACGTCGACGGTATTGTCGGGCAGCAGCTCGATCGAGTCCACCGAGCCGACGTCCACCCCGCTGAAATAGACCAGCGCGCCGGGCGTGACGCCCGCGGCCGACTGGAAGTGGACGCCCACGCGATATCCCGTATGCCGTGTGCCGAAGTCCGTAATGACATAGAAGATTCCGAAGAGTAAAAGCAGCGCGACGATCGTGAACGCACCGACCTGGGCCTGCCTTGTCATGGCTTGCGTATTGGGCGCTTGGGGGCAAAGTGCCTCGCGGCCAAGCGGCCAAGCGGGGGCGTCGTCTGTTATGAACAGCAGGATGGGGGGCGGCGATCGTAGTACGCTGCAAAGGGGTTCCATGACAGACACCCAGAGCGCAAGCGAAATTCGCGAAGAGCCCTTCGAGCTGGACATCTTTGTCATCAGCCTCCAGGGTGATTTTGATATCGCCGAGCGGGCTCGACTGCTCGACGCTTTCGCGATCGCCACGAGTGCCGCGGTCGTCGTGATCGATTTGAAGAAAACGCGCTATCTGGACTCGACCGTGCTCGAATGCATCGTGGCCCTCAATCACGCCGTCGTCGGTCGCGGAGCGAGGCTCGTTCTCGTGGGTCTCAGCGCGGACATTCGCCGCATCGTCCAGATATGTAACCTGGAGCGGCTTCTCGAAATTCGCAATTCCCTCCGAGATATAACGAACGAATGGGGTGGCAAAGAAGCCCCTCGCATGCGGCGACTGTCGCTTATCGCCCAGCCGCTCGAGACCGCAGAGCCGACTGAACTCAGGTGGAGTGGCGCACATGACGCGACTTAAGCGCGCCGACGACAACGAAGCCGTTGTTTCGCAGCAAATCGGGCACCCAGGGGACGCTCAGCGTTTCACCCTCAACCTTTCGGCGGAGATCGGCACGGAACTGCGTAACATTGGGACGCGCCATCGAGTGAGTGAGAGTTCGATCGTCGAGATCGCCTTGCGTCAGCTCTTCCGGCGGGTCACCGGCCCCGCACTCGGAGCTTTTCTGCGCGACCGGGGAGCCTGTTTGCGCCGGCGTTCCTGATGCGCGCGCGAGCGACCCTCGAGACTAGATCGGGATCGGCCCGATCTCCGATCCGCTGAGGAACTGCTGCACGATCGGGTTGCGCGAGTTGCGAATGGCGTCGGCGGTGTCGTACGCGATGATCGCTCCCTCGAAGAGCATCGCGACGTAGTCGGCCATTGCGAAGATCGATTGAAGATCGTGCGAGATCACGACCGCACTGCCGTTGAGCTTCTGTCGCAGCCGCAGAATGGTATCGGTGATGAGGTTCGTCACGATGGGGTCCAGGCCGGTCGTCGGCTCGTCGTAGAGCACGAGGTCGGGACGCGTCACGATGGCACGCGCGAACCCCGCGCGTTTGAGCATCCCGCCGGACAGCTCGGCCGGAAGGTTGTCGTAGGCGCGGGTCAGCCCGACGCTGTCTAGCGCGTCCATGACCGTGCGGCGGATCTCCGCCTCCGAGAGCCGCGTGTGTTCGCGCAACGGTAGCGCCACGTTCTCCCCCACCGTGAGGCTGTCCAGCAGCGCCGAGAACTGGAACGAGAGGCTGATCTTCTGCCGGACCCTGTTGAGCTGCTCCTCCGACATGTGGCAGATGTCGCTCCCGCGCACGTAGACGTGACCTGCGCTGGGGAGCAGCAGCCCGTCGAGGAGCCGCAGTATCGTCGACTTGCCCGCGCCGGAGAGCCCGATGATGCACGTGATCGCGCCGTCGACGATGTCCAGGTTGCAGTTCTTGAGGATCACGCGCTCGCCGAACGCCAGCGTGGCGTCCTCGATGCGCGCGATGATCTTCCGGTTGTTCTCGCTCATGCCGCCTAACCGAAGAGGAAGAACGACAGGACGAAGTTGGATATGAAGATCAGGATGATCGCGAGGACGACGGCGAACGTCGTCGAACGGCCGACGCCCGCCGCGCCGCCGCGCGTCGAGAGGCCCTGATAGGCTCCGACCATCGCGATGATCGTCGCGAAGACGAACGCTTTCAGGATGCCCTTGAAGAGGTCCGCCATGCCGATCGATTCGCGGACCGAGGAGATGAACGACTCATAGGAGATGTGCGCGTAGACTTGGGCGATCCACATCCCGCCGACGATCGAGACGACGTCGGCGAACACGGTGAGCAGCGGGAGCATTACCAAGAGCGCGACGAGCCGCGGCACCACCAAGAAGCGTGCGGGCTCCAGGCCCATCGAGCGTAACGCCTCGATCTGCTCAGTGACGACCATCGAGCCGAGCTCCGCGGCGATCGCGGCGCCGACGCGCCCCGCGACGACCACCGCCGTCAGCATTGGGCCGAGCTCGCGTACCGATGCGTAGGCCACCGCGCCGCCGACCACGTTGGCGAAACCGTACGCCACGGCTTGCTGCGCCGATTCGAGGGAAATGACCGCACCGGTGAACAGCGACGTCAGCATAACGATGACGAGCGACTGCACGCCGAGGAGGGCCGCCTGCGAGATCGTCTCCTGGACGCGGATCCGCAGCCGCGCCATGAAGCCGAGAGACTCGGCCGAAAGCAGCGTCAGGCCGCCGGCATATTCGAAGAAGTCGATCGTCGCGCGACCGAAACGGTCGAGAAACTTCACCGCTCCGGCTCCTCGAGCGCGTTCAGGATCGCCTGCGTGGCCTCGATCCTCTTTACGGCCACGCCGCGCTCGGCCGCAAGATTGAAGTGCACCTGATTGACGTGCTCCAACCGGCGGTCGACGTCGCGCAGATGCGAGCGCGCCTCGCCGTTAAAGCCCTCGAAGTACCGGCGTGCTGCCGCGAGGTACGAGGCTCGCGTGCGATCGTCCACGGATCCGCTCGCGATCGCGGCCTCCATGTCGCGCTGCGCGCGCTTCATCGCTCGGTCCGTAAGGTGGAACGCGCCGACGCGCGCTACGAGCTCGGCCAGCCCGGCGTCAACCGGCATGAACCGGCGAGGTTGTCCCGAGTGCGGCGTCCTGCAGCGCAAACAGCCGGCGAATCCCCAAATCCGCGAGGCCGAGCAGCGTCTCGAGCTCGCGCCGATCGAAGGGTGCGGCTTCGGCGGTACCCTGCAGCTCGACGAATCGGCCGGCGTCCGTCATGAAGACGTTCATATCCACGAGCGCCTTGCTGTCCTCGTCGTACGCGAGATCGAGCAGCGGCTGTCCGGCTACGATGCCGACGCTGACGGCGGCGACCATGGACACGAGCGGCCAGTGCGCGCGATCGGCCGGGTCGAATCGCGTGCGGAGGGCCAGCGCAAGAGCCACGCAGGCGCCGGTCACGGCGGCCGTGCGGGTTCCTCCGTCGGCCTGAATCACGTCGCAATCGAGCCAGATCGTGCGCTCGCCCAGGCGCGTCATGTCGGTCACGGCGCGCAGCGCGCGCCCGATGATCCGCTGAATCTCGTGCGTCCTCCCTCCGAGGCGTCCCTTGGAGGACTCGCGCTGTGTGCGCTCCTGCGTCGCGCGCGGGAGCATCGCGTACTCGGCGGTCACCCAGCCGACGCCGCGGCCCTTCATCCACGCCGGCACGCGATCCTCGACCGAAGCGGCGCAGAGCACGCGCGTGTTGCCCACGTTGATCAACGCGCTGCCTTCGGCGTACTTCAGAAAGCCCGGCTCTATCGTTACCGGACGCAGCTCGTCCGCGCGCCGGCCGTCGCTGCGGATCACTCGACGGTTACGGTCTTGGCCAGGTTGCGTGGCTGGTCGACGTCCTTGCCTTCGAGGTCGGCGATATGGTACGCGAGCAGCTGCAACGGGATGACGTTGACGATCGGCGAGAGCAGCTCGTCGACCTTCGGTACCCAGAACACGTGATCGGCCACGCTCCTCGCCTCGGCATCGTCGCGATTGGCCACGACGATGATGGGTGCCTCGCGCGCCCGCGACTCCATCAGATTCGACAGCATCTTCTCCCGTACGCGATCCTCGGTGACGATGCCGACCACGGGCACCGTGGAATCGAGCAGCGCGATCGGGCCGTGCTTCATCTCGCCGGCGGGATAGCCCTCGGCGTGAATGTACGAGATCTCCTTCAGCTTCAGCGCGCCCTCGAGAGCGGTGGGGAAGTTGACGTAGCGGCCGAGGAACAACACGCTCTGCGCGCGGCGCAGCTCGCGCGCGACCTTGCGAATCTCGTCCGACGTGTTGAGCACCACGTCCACGGCTGCCGGCAAGAGCTTCGTTCCGTCCGCAATCTCCGCCAGCCGGCGGGAGTCGGTCGTGCCGCGCAGCCGCGCCAGGTAGAGCGCGAAGAGCGTCATGGCTGTCGCCTGCGCGACGTACGTCTTGCTGGCTGCGACGCCAATCTCGGGGCCGCCGCGCGTGTAGAGCATGCCGTCCGCCAGCCGCGTCAGGTGCGAGCCCAGCACGTTGCAGATTCCCAAGACGCCGCAGCCGGATTCTTTCGCGATACGGACCGCCTCAATCGTATCGGCGGTCTCTCCCGACTGCGACATGGCGATGACGAGCGTCGTGGAGTCGATGACGGGATCGCCGTAGCGAAACTCGCTGGCGAGCTCCATCTCGACGGGTAGATGCACGAGCGACCGCAGCAAGTACATGCCGACCATGCCGGCGTAATACGCGCTGCCGCAGCCCGTGATCGCGATCTTGCTTAGATTGCGAAGACGCTCCGGCGTGATGTCCCCGAGCTCGGCACCGAACCCGACGCGGCCGTCTTCCTCGACGCGGCCGCTCAGCGTTTGTTTGATCGCGTTGGGCTGCTCGAAGATCTCCTTGAGCATGAAGTGCTTGAAGCCGGTCTTCTCGGCGGAGCCCGCTTCCCACGTGATCGCGATCGGATCGCGCTCGATGCGTGCCCCGGCATAGTCGGTGAGGCGGAAGCCTGCGCGCCCGACGACGGCGATCTCGCCCTCCTGCAAGATGACCTCGCGGCGCGTGTAAGGCAGTATCGCCGGCGTGTCCGAGGCGACGTACATCTCCCCGTCGCCGATGCCGAGAACCAGCGGGCTCGCGCCGTTACGCGCGAAGACGAGGTGCTCGGGGTCGTCCGACGAGATGACGCCGAGCGCGTAGGCGCCGCGGACCTCGTGGACGGTCCGGCGCACGGCCTCCTCCAGGTTGCCGTCGTAATGCAGCTCGATCAGGTGCGCGAGCACCTCGGTGTCGGTTTGGCTGCTGAACACGTGCCCAAGTTCGATCAGCCGGGCGCGTAGCGACGCGTAGTTCTCGATGATGCCGTTGTGCACGACGGCGATCTTGCCGCCGCAATCCATGTGCGGATGCGCATTCGCGTCGGACGGGGCGCCGTGCGTCGCCCAGCGCGTGTGACCCACGCCGACTGCGCCGGACAGTGGGCTGCCGTTGGCGAGGCGCTCGGCCAGCCGCGACAGCTTGCCCTCGGCCTTCGAGCCGGCGAGGCTGCCCGACGAATCGATGACCGCGATGCCCGCGCTGTCGTACCCGCGGTACTCGAGGCGGCGCAGAGCATCGAGAATGATCGGGACGCTATCGCGTCCGCCGATATATCCGACTATCCCACACATCGCAACGCTATCTTACTTGATCCCTTCGCGCGTCCGGCGATACTCGATCTTGCCTTCGGCGATCTCGTCCAGCGCGATCGAGACGGGCTTGTTGGGGTTGATGGTCTCGGGGTCGACCAGCGGTTCGCTCGCGAAGTACTCGCGGCGATCGGTGGCCGGAAGCTGCTGCACGCGAATCCAGTTGTTCAACTGGCGGGCCCGCTTCGTCACGATGTTGACGAGGCTGAATTTGGAGTCGGCGTGCTCCAGCAGAACGTCGAGGTCGCCGAATACAGACTTGCTCATGTGATTTTCGATCGGGCTCCTTCTTGACTCGTGGTTGTCATGACAACTCGACGCGCCGGATCGAGTCGTCCGGGTAACGGTGGATGCGAAAGCGCTCCGCCTGCAGGATTGCCTCCAGGTCGCGCACCGCCCACTCCGGATGGTCTTGCGCGTTGACGACTATGTAGTCGAAGCTCCGGATGAACTTCATCTCCTGTTGTGCGATCTCGAGCCGCCGCGCGATCTCCTCGTTCGTCTCGGTGCGACGAGTGAGGAGCCGCTCGCGGAGGTGCGAGAAGCGGTCCGGGACCAGGAAGATCAGGACCGCGTCGGGGTACGCCGCCTTGACCGCGAGCGCGCCGTTGACCTCGGGCTTCATGACGACGTCGTAGCCCTCGGTCAGGCTCTCCTCGACGTAATCGCATGGCGTCCCGTAAAGGTTGCCGTTGTACTCGCGCCACTCCAAGAGGCGGCCGCCGCCCCGCAGCAGCTCGAACTCCTCGGGCGAAACGAAGAAGTAGTGCTCTCCGTTGCGCTCGTCCGAGCGTGGCGGCCGAGTGGTGGCCGAAACGGAATACCGCAGCGTGGCCCGGCGTTCCCGCAATGCCTCGACGAGCGTGTCCTTGCCTGCCCCCGACGGCCCCGATACGACGAACAGCAGACCCGGCCCGGTGCTCAACGCCCCCTCCCTTCAGGCCGTGAGGCCGCTTGCCCTACTGAGACCGGAGGCTTACGGAGAGCTTACAGAGCACGTTCTGCATCGCTTCGAGGACGTCGGGATCGGCGCGCATCGCCGCCGGGCGCCGATAATGCACGCGCACCGCCTGCGCGTTTTGAACGGCGAACCCCTCGGCCAGCAGCACGCCCCCGCCGAGACGGAAGGTCGCCAGCCCGGCCGCGCCCGGGCACGCCGGGAAGGGGTTGCTGCTCTGAAGCTTCGCGCCGCGATTTTTCGTCAACGCGTCGATCGCCACTTGCGACGCGAGGTCCGACAGGTTGCCGCTGAACGCCGCCGTGTCGTAGCGATATTGCTCCGAGCCGCTCGCGTTCGTCCAAGCGTTCCGCTCGCCGGCGATGGGACGCCAGTCCTTCGGCGCCGGAGAGCCGCCGGCGCACGCAGACAGCGCGACGACCGCGGCGGCGGCCAAGGCTATTCGAGTCGTCACAATAAGACTGTTTGATGCTGACCGATTGGGTCCTTATCGCGCGGCTCGCTCGGGAGCTCGAACAGCGTCTGCGCGGCGCGCGCGTCGAGGACGCGGGCATGCTCGATGATGGTCGCGCCGGCCTGCTCGTGCGCGCCCGGGGCGTGCGCTCGCTGCTCGCGGTCGACCCGTTCGAGACGCCGCCGCTGCTGACCGTCGAGGACGTCACCGCGGCAGGATCGCCGCTGACGATCGCGCGGGAGCCGGGTTTCATCCGCACGCTCGCGCGGTCGCTGCAGGGGATGACGCTCAGCGCCGTCAACGCGCGCCGCAACGATCGGCTGCTGCGCATACGCTTCGCGGCGCGCTCGCGTTTCGGAGTCGGCGACGAGTTCGATCTCTACGTGGAGCTCGTGCCGCGGTTTGGGAATCTCGTGCTGGTCAAAGGCGAGCGCGTCGTAGCGGCACTGAAGGAGTTCGTGCCGGCCGACAACGCACGACGGGAGGTCCGCGCCGGCGCGCCGTACGAGCTTCCGCCGCTGCCGGCCCGCGCGCGGACTATCGGCGATTCTGCGCCTGAAGACGGCGATGCGGCGCTGCACGTCTATCGGCGCGAGGGCGGGCTGGTGCAGGCCTATGTCGCGCCGCTGGAGGGAGTGCAGGGCGCCGAGCACTCGCGCGAGCCGTCGCTCCTCGCGCTCTTCGCCGAGCTGCGCGAACAGCACACCGCATCGGCCGGAGGCCGGCGCCTGGAGCAGCGCCGGCGTGCCATCGTCAAGCGGTTGGACGAGCGCGAGCGCAAGCTGCGCGGGGAGCTCGAGGCGCTCGCGCGCAAGCGCGAGCGCGCGGAGCAGCGCGAAGGGCTGCGCGCCGAGGGCGACCGCATCTTCGCGACGCTTCACGAGCTCGAGCTCGCCGAGCGCGATAGCGCGAAAGAGCGGGCGACCGAATTGTTCGCCGAGTACAAGAAGCTCGGAAAGAGCGTTCCACACGTCGCACAGCGAGCGCGCAGCATCGCGCGAGCGTTGGACGCCGTCGAGGCGCTGCGATGGGAGGCCGAGCGCGCCGGGGGCGAAGACCTAGGGGACGTCGAGTCCGCCGTCGCGGGACTCTTTGCGAAGGCACAGGCCACGCGCCGCGCCGCCGCGCCGAGACGCAGGCGGGCGCCGCTCGAGTTCTACACGGACGGCGGCTCGCGCATCGTCGTGGGCCGCTCGCCGGCGGAAAACGCCGAGATCACGTTTCGACTGGCGCGCCCGAACGATCTATGGTTTCACGCGCGCGGCGTTCCCGGGGCGCACGTGATCTTGTCGCGCGGCGACCGCGCAGAAGCGTCCGACGCCGAAGTCCGGGCCGCGGCCGCGCTCGCCGCCTTTCATTCGAAGGCGAAGGGAGCGTCGACGGTTGCTGTCGATTACACGCTCCGCAAGCACGTGCGCAAGCAACGCGCCGCCCCGCCGGGGCTCGTGTGGTACACGCACGCCCAGACGGTCGTGGTGGAGCCGAAGGCTACGCTTTCTTAGCCGCCGATCTCCCGGAAAGCCGAACCTGCTGCGCGCGGAACCGCTCGTCGTCGCACATCGTGTGCTCCTCCCCGCCGGCGCGATATGTCGCCGTTGAGGGTCCTGTCGCGCAGCGAGCCGACCTAGGGTAGTCGCGCTTCGCACGCCTGCCAGTCGAGATTGGCAAAGAAGGCTTCGATGTACTTGCTCTTCTCGGCCGGCTTGTAGTCCTTGATGAACGCGTGCTCCCAGACGTCCATGACGACGATCGGCGCGAAGCCGGCGAGGTTGCCGTTCTCGTGATCGCTGATCCAGTGATTCGTGATCTGACCGTTGGTCGTGTCGCAGTACGCAATCACCCAACCGATGCCGCGCATCCCGCCGACGGCCATGAAGTCGTGCTTCCATTCCTCGAATCCGCCGTAGCTCTCGCCGAGCGCGTTGTACAGGCGCCCGTTGCCGATCTCGCGCGGCTCCCGGATCATGTTGTCGAAGTAGTATTCGTGCAGCCGCATGCCGTTGTACTCGAAGCCGAGACGGCGGACGAGCTCGGCGAAGCCCGGGTCGCTCCCTGCGGTCTTGCCCGCCGAGCGAATCTCGCCCAGCCGCTCGTTCAACAGGTTGACGTTCTTGACGTAACCTTCGTACAGCCCAAAGTGCATCTCGAGCGTAGCATCCGAGATGCCTCGCAAGCCGGAAAGCTCCCACTTCTTCGGTGAATAGGTCTTCGTGGGGGTGTAAATTTTCATGACCTTTTGGCATACCCGGCCCCAGCCCGCGCCAAACGAGGGAGGACACCTTACTGAAGCGAGCAACTAAGGCCGTATACCGCGAACGCGAGGAGGCCTGACTGTGAAGAATCCTTTGGATTCGATTTGGGGGACCGTCATCAGCGGGTTCGTGTTGACGGCGATTCTTTGGTTCATCGCGCGCTGGATCGTCTCGAGTGCGCTCGGATCGGGCGCGTAACATGGAACTCAATCTGGACTGGGTCTTTCGCTGGTTCCACATCATGGCCGGCATCATGTGGATCGGCCTGCTGTACTTCTTCAACTTCGTCAACGCGGCGGCCGTCAAGGAGGCCACCGCCGCCGGCGAGGCCGGGCCGATCTCGAAGTACGTCATGCCTCGCGCGCTGCTCTTCTTCCGCTGGGGCGCGGTCGTGACGTGGATATTCGGAGCGGCGCTGCTCGGAAATTACCGCGGCGCCGGCGAGAACGGCTTCGTCGCCGCGTTCCTGCTGCACGGCGCGATGGCGCCGATCGGCATCGGTGCGTGGCTCGGAACGATCATGCTCCTCAACGTCTGGCTCGTCATCTGGCCCAATCAAAAGAAGCTGCTCGGGATCGTCCCGGCGACCGACGAGGAGAAGGCGAAGGCGCGTCGCCCGGCGTTCTTGGCCTCGCGCGTCAATACGATGCTGTCCATCCCGATGCTGTTCTTCATGGCGACCGGCTTCTCGTCACCCAGCCAGGGGATCTACCACTAGCAACACGCTCAAGACGGCGTGAGCACGATCTTGCCGATATGTGCGCTCGACTCCAGCCGGGCGTGCGCCTCCGCCGCGCGCTCGAACGGATAGACCGAGTCGACGAGCGGAGCGATGGGGTCGCGCCTGGGCAGCAGCGGCCAGATCTCGTCGCGCAGTCTGCGGGCGATCGCGGCCTTCTCGGCGTCGCTGCGCGGCCGCAGGTGCGATCCGAAGATCGCCGCGCGCTTCGCGAAGAGGCGGCCGAGGTCGATTTCGGCGATCCTGCCGCCCGGCGTCGCGAGGCACGCGACGCGACCATCCAGCGCGAGACACTCGACGTCGCGCGGGACGTAGTCGCCGCCGACGATGTCCACGACGACGTCGACGCCGCGGCCGCCGGTTAGGCGCAGCGTCTCCGCCACAAAATCGTGGGTTCGATAGTTTATCGCGGCCGAGGCGCCCAGCTTGACGCTCGCCGCGCACTTCGCGTCGCTGCCGGCGGTGGCGATCGCGGTCGCGCCGAGCGCACGGGCGAACATGATCGCCGTGCTTCCGATGCCGCTCGTTCCGCCGTGCGCGAGCACCGTCTCGCCGCCCTTCAGCCGCGCTCGCGTGATCATGCTGTCGTAGATCGTGAAGGCGTTCTCCGGAAGCGTTGCCGCCTCGACCGCGCTCCAGCCCGGCGGTATCGGAAATACCTGGCCTTGCGGCACGGCCACGAACTCCGCGTAACCGCCGCCGTTCGTCAGCGCGCAGACTTTATCGCCGGCGTGCCACTGCGTCACGCGTTCGCCAATGCGCGCGACCGTGCCGGCGACCTCGAGTCCCAAGATGGGTGAGGCGCCCGGCGGCGGCGGGTATCGCCCTGCGCGCTGCATCACGTCGGCATGCGATACGCCGGCGGCCTCGACGGCGATCAGCACATCGTCCGGGCCCACGGCGGGATCCGCCGTTTCTGCGACGCGTAAGACTTCGGGCGGCCCCGGGTCGTCGAACGCGACGTACTTCACGCCTGTTTCGAGATGAGCATGGCATCGCCGAAGGAGTAGAACCGATACCGTTGTGCGATTGCCTCGGCGTACGCACGGCGGATGCGCTCGAACCCGCCGAAGGCGCTCACGAGCATCAGCAGAGTCGAGCGCGGCAGATGGAAGTTCGTGATCATCGCGTCGACGATGCGGAAGTGAAAGCCCGGCGTGATGAAGAGGTCGGTGGCGTGATCGCCAGCCTCGATGCGTCCGTAATCACGAATGTTGGCCTCCAGAGCGCGGACGACGGTCGTTCCGCACGCGACGACGCGGCGGCCCGCTTGCCGCGCTCGTTCCAGCGCCGCTGCGGCGGGCTCCGAGATCGTGTAGGCTTCTGCGTGCATCACGTGCTCTTCGATCGCGTCCGTGGTGATGGGGCGAAACGTCCCGAGCCCGACGTTGAGCGAGATCCGGACGAGCTCGACGCGCACGTCGAGCTCGCGCAGCAACTCGGGCGTGAAATGCAGCGACGCGGTCGGCGCCGCGATGCTTCCCGGGACTCGCGCGAAGACCGTTTGATACCGCTCCTGCGCCTCGCGCGAATGGGTATGAATGTACGGAGGGAGCGGCATCCGCCCGGCCTCGTCCAAGAAGCGTTCCAGTGGGAGCGCGAGGCTCAGCTCGATCTCGCGCATCCCTTCTTCCAGCTCGCCGCGGATCGTCGCCTCGCCCAGATCGCCGAACAGCACGCGCCGGCCGGCGCGCAAGCGCCGAGCCGGGCGGGCGAGCGCGATCCAGCGCGTCGCGCTCGGGTCGTAGCGCAGCGTGCCGGCGGGATGCAGCAGCAACAGCTCCGCACCTCCGCCGCCCTCGCGCCGCCCGACGAGCCGCGCGGCGATCACGCGCGTCTCGTTGAGCACGAGCACGTCGTCGCGCGATAGCAGCGCAGGGAGATCCGCGAAGCGCCTGTGCGCGATCGTCGGGTCGTCGAGCACCATCAAACGACTGCCGTCGCGGCGCGGCGACGGATGCTGCGCGATCAGCTCTTCCGGCAGCTCGTAATCGTAAGCCGCCGTCGGATGCGCGACGTAGCTAGAGATGTGCGACGATCGCTCCGGGAAAGTAATAGGTTACGATCTCGGGCGCCGCGCGCCCGGAAAGCGCCATTCCGCGCGCCCCCCACTGACAGAGGCCCACGCCATGACCGAGGCCGCCGCCATCGAGCGAAATCTGCGCACCGTTGCCGTCACGTTCGAGGTGCTCGATCAACAGGCTCGGCAGCACGCGCGACCCGACCGCGCGGCGGAATGTTCCGCCGGCGACCGTCGCTGCTGCCGCCGTCGGCGACGAGCTCGAAGCCGCGCGCTCTGCCGCTGGGATCGCGATCCGTAATGCGCACGTCCTGCAGCGCTCCGATCGGGCCGAGGTACGTCGACAGACTTCTCTGGATCTGATCCAACGAGAGGATCGTGGACCAGCGATAGTTTGGTGACGCCGAGCACGACGTGCACGCGACTCCCTGGAGATAGGGAATCGGCCCGGCGCCCCAGGCGTCCGACGACGACTCGGTGTGCCCACCGCAGCACGAGGAATACGCCACTTTTGCGAAAGCATCGCCGTACTTCAGCACTTGCCCAGCCGTCGCCGCCACTGCCGCCGTTCCGGCCGGAGTTTCTCCGCCGACGCCGTCGTAGCGTTGATCGAGCTCGGAGGGAACGACGTCGTACTGCCGCCGAGGATCGCTGCGCTGGAGCACGTACGTGCGCGCACAGATCGATTGCACCTCAAGCGCGGCGGGCGGCCAGCGCGCCGACATCTCGCGCGAGACCACGCTGTAGAGGTACTCCTCGAGGTCGACGACGCTAACGACGCGCCCGTCCTCGAGCCGCGTGAACGTTCCGCGATACGAGCGCTCGTCGAACTCGAACAGATCCCGCGAGACCGGTGTGGCGTCGCCATTCCCGAGCAGCACGCGCAGCTCCGGCTTACGCGACCAGCTCGACGGATCGGCGTCGCTCTGCGCGCGCGCCGCGCGAGCGGCAAAGAGCGGCGCGGCGGCAAGCACGACGAATGTGCGGCGGCGCATCAGCCTGCGTACTCCAAGGCCGGCAGGGGTTGCGATTCGATGAGGTCGACGCCGCTCGTCTCGGGGATCAGCCATATCGAAACCAGCGAGATCGCCGCCATGCACATGAGATAGAGCGCGAGTACCCACGAGGCGCCGGCGGAGTATTTGAGCAGCAGCGTCGCAACGAACGGCGCGAGCCCGCCCGCAAAGATCGCGGCACCCTGGTATCCGACCGATACGCCGCTGTAGCGCACGTTCGCGGGGAACATCTCGCTCAGCATCGCGGCGAGCGGCCCGTATGCGGCGGCGGTGGCGAGCTCAAACAGGCAAAGTGCGAGAATGATCAGGCGCGGATCTTTGGTGTCGACGAGCGCATAGATCGGAAACGCGAGGACGAAGAGTGCCGCAACGGCCGTCGAGAAAATCGGGCGCCGCCCGATGCGGTCCGAGATCCATCCCGCAAGAGGCGTGACGACGAGCGCGACGCAGCCTCCGGCGATGTTCGCGTTGAAAAAGACGCTCGGGTCCAGCTTCAAGACGGAGTGCGGTCCGGCCCCATAGCTGATGAGCTGCGTCGTGAGCAAATAGAAACCGCCGTTGCAGACAAAGAATGCCCCTCCTGCGAGGAGCACGCTTCTCAAGTTGTTGGCGAGCACCGAACGGACCGGGGCCCTTTCGACCTCTCTACGGATCTTAAAGCGCTCGAAGGCGGGAGTCTCCGCGATACTGAGGCGGATGATGAGCCCGAGCGCCACCAAGAGCGCGCTGAAGAGAAACGGGATTCGCCATCCGACGCTCAAGAAAGCCGCGTTTGCGTGGCCGCCGAGCAGAGATCGACCGCCGATCGCCACGAAGCTCAGGTTTGAGAGCATCAAACCGACTGCGACGCCCATTTGGGGAAAGCTTGCGACGAAGCCCTTCGAGCGGGCGTGCGCGTGTTCTGAGGCCATCAGCACCGCGCCACCCCATTCGCCGCCGACCGCGATTCCCTGACAGAGCCGCAGCGCGACGAGCAGCACCGGCGCCCACACTCCGATGCTAGCGTAAGTGGGCAACACTCCCACGAGAAACGTCGCGGCGCCCATCATCGACAGGGTCAAGACGAGCATCCCCTTGCGGCCGAGTCTGTCGCCGAAGTGTCCGAAGACGACGCCGCCCAGCGGCCGCGCGAGAAACCCGACGCCGAACACGGCATACGACGCCAGTTGGCCGACGAACGGATCGGACTTGGGAAAGAACAGCGCTGGAAAGACGAGCGCCGAGGCCAATCCGTAGATATAGAAGTCGTACCATTCGATCGACGTGCCGATCAGCGTCGCGGCCGCAACCAGCGCGCTCGAGGAGCGCTTCACAGAAGCCGTTCTTGTGCGCCGGCGCTCATGGCGATGCCGAGATGGCGGTAGGCGGATGCGGTCGCGCGACGTCCGCTCGCGGTGCGCGTCACGAAGCCTTCCTTGAGCAGATAGGGTTCCACGACGTCTTCCAGCGTCTCCGCATCCTCGGTGAGCGTCGCCGCGATTGCGGCGATGCCGGCGGGTCCGCCGCGATATTGCTCGAGGATCGTGCGCAGGAACGCGCGGTCGAGCCGATCGAGGCCCAACTCGTCGACGCCTTCGCGGCGCAGCGCCTCGGCAGCGATCGGCTCGGTAATTCGGCCGTCCGAACGCACCTCCGCGAAATCGCGGACGCGTCGCAGCAGGCGGTTGGCGACGCGCGGCGTTCCGCGGCTGCGCGCGGCGATCGTCTGAGACGCGTCGGCGTCGATCGGAACGCCCAGGACGCTCGCGGAACGCCGGACGATGCGTTCGAGCTCCGCCGGCGGATAGTAATCGAGATGCTGCACGATGCCGAAGCGCTCGCGCAACGGGGCGGTCAGCATGCCGGCACGCGTCGTCGCGCCAACCAGCGTGAATCGCTTCAGGGGAAGTTTCAGCGTCTTCGCGTACGCGCCCCGATCGACCACGAAGTCGATCTGGAACTCCTCCATCGCCGGATACAGGAACTCTTCGACGATGCGCCCGAGCCGGTGAATCTCGTCGACGAAGAAGACGTCGCCCTCTTCCAGCGAGGTGAGAATCCCGACGAGGTCCTTCGGCTTCTCCAGCGTCGGGCCGCTGGTCGGCCGAAAGTTTGCGCCGAGCTGGCGCGCGATGAGGCCCGCGAGCGTCGTCTTACCGAGTCCGGGAGGTCCGTAAAAGAGGACGTGATCGAGCGGCTCGCTGCGCCGTTTCGCGGCGTCGATCGCGATGCGCAAGTTCTCGACGATGCGTTCTTGCCCAATGTACTCGTCGAACGAGCGCGGACGCAGGCTCGCGCCGTAGAGCTCGTCCTCGATGGCGTCGTGCGGATCGACGATGCGTTCGCCCTTCGACTCCGCCGCTACGCGGCTCCGCTCAGGATGACAAGCGTCGGAGTCCGCCGGTCCCAGCAGGCGTTTGCGCGCCTTGGACTCGCTCATGCGGTCTCTTTCGCCGCCCTGCGCCGGTATATCTCCGCGAGAAGCCGTTCGGCGTCGTCGATCGCGGAGTTCGCCCCGAGCGTTTCACGAATCATCGCCTCCGCCTCGCCGCGCTTATAACCCAGCTGCAGGAGCACCGCCAGCGCCTCGTCGGCGAAGTCCGGAATAGCGCTTGGGCGCGCGGCGGGCGCGTCTTGGATGAGCAGAAACTTCGCGACCTTGCCTTGGAGCTTGGCCACGATGTCGCGCGCCTTCTGTTGCCCGATGCCCGGAAGGCTCCGCAGGAACCCGTAATCGCCGCGGTCGATCGCCGCTGCGATCGTCGACATAGGCGCCGAGAACGCGCGCGCCGCCGAACGCGGACCGATCGATGCGACGGTGATCAGCGCCTCAAAGAACTCGCGCTCGATCGAATTCGTGAACCCGTAGTAGGTGAAGCGTCCGCTGTTGCCGTCGAGATTGACGACCGCATAGATCTCCAGCACGACGTGCGCGCCCGGCGTCGCCGGAATCTTCTCTGCGATGCAGGGCGGAAGAACGATCTCGTATCCGAGCCCGCCCGCCTCGACGATCGCGGCGTCGGCGGTGCGCTCGACCAGCGAGCCGGAGATCCTAGCGAACATGCTCGGCGCTGCGCTCGAGCACGTTGAGGAACGCGAGCGCCAGCGCGAGCGCGTCGGAAACGTCGTGCGGCTTGGGCGGTTGCCGCAGGCCGAGGAGCCGCGCGACCATCGCGCTCACCTGTTCCTTGCGTGCGCTGCCCGAGCCGACGAGTGCGCGCTTGACACGGGCGTGGCCGAGCGTGTGAACCGTGACGCCGGCCTGCGCGCTCGCGAGGCAGAGCACGCCGCGCGCGTGACCCATCAGCAGCGCCGCGCGCGGGTTTTTATAGGTGGTGTACAATTCTTCGATGACGACGAGCGTCGGGGACGTCTGCGCGATGACCTCGGCGATGCCGGCGTGGAGCTCGCTCAACCTCTGCTCGAGCGTGGCGCCGGCGCGCGGCACGACCACGCCGGCCTCGACCAAAGTAACGCGCCCGTTGCGGCGCTCGATTACGCCGTATCCCGTCGTGCGCAGGGCAGGGTCGATCCCGAGAACGCGCACCGCCACATGCGCCACGCTACTGCGGCGGCGTCCCGTTGACGGTAAGCGTGACCGACGATCCGGGCGCGAGGCTAGTCCCGGCGGGCGGCGCCGTTCCCACGACCTTGCCGCCGGCTCCGACGGTGGTCGTGTACTCGGTGTGTGAGACGGAGTAGCCGTATTCTTGCAGCAGCTTCATCGCGTCGAAGGGCGAGAGACCGACCGTGTCCGGCACTTCTCCCGACACCGATAGCGTAATCGTTACCGTCGAACCCTGAGCCTGCGGTCCGGCGGACGGCGCCTGCGCGACGATCGTCCCATTGTTCGTGCTCTGCTGCGCGAAGCGCACGGCGATCTGGAAGCCGGACTGCGTGAGCGCCTGACGTGCCGTCGCGTAATCGTCGCCGACGACGCTCGGCAGCTGCGCGACCGGTCCGTTCGCCGCCGGGGACTCGACCGGTCCGTTCGGCATGCCGTTGTTGACCACGAGCCGCACGATGCTGTTGCGGTCGACCTTGCTGCCCTGCGCCACGCTCTGCGAAGCAATGGTGCCGGGCGGCATGCCCGGGATGGTCTGTGTCGTGTCCAGCGTGATTCCTAACCGGTTCGCCAGCGCGCGGGCCGCGTCGAGCGTGAGGCTCACGAAGTTGGGCACGACGATCGGCTGTGGGCCGCTCGAAACGATGAGCGTGATGCGGCTGCCCTCGGCGATACCCGTGCCGGGCTTCGGCTGCTGATCGATAACGTTGTCCGCGACGGTGTTGTCATGGCGGCGAACGATGTTCACCGCGAAGCCCTCGTGCTGCAGCGTGCGCTGTGCGTCGTTCACGCTGTAGCCGCGCACGTCGTCCAATCCGCGCAGGGGCTTTCCGTTGCTGATGACGAGCTCGATCACCTGATTCTTGTCCACCCTCGCGCCCGCCGCTGGCTCTTGGCGAATCACGCGGTCCGGGGGCACGGTCTCGCTCGCGCTCTTGGTGAAGCGCGTGCGCAGCCCCGCGTTGACAACGGCCTGTTGCGCCTGTGCCATCGTCATGCCGGTGTAATCGGCCACGACCGTCTGATTGCCGAGCGGCTTGCCGAACACGAAGTAACCGAGGCCGGTCGCCGCGATCAAGGCGACGATCAGCGCCGGAACGGCCCAGCCGCGCCGGCGGGGAAACTCCCACGCGTCATCGGCGACCCCCGCGCGATCCGGCATCGGCGAGCGCCGCGGGGGCAGTCGTTGGCCACGCATCGGCGGGTGCGCAGGCGCGTCGTCGGAGATGCGATAGCCGGCGACGGCCGGACGCTCGCGCGCCTCGCGCAGCGCGGTCGCGAGCTCGCTCGCCGACTGAAAGCGATGTTCGGGCTTCTTCTGCAGCAGGCGATTGACGATCGAGGCGAGTGCCGGGCTGACGCCCGTCGCCGACGTGTCGATGGTGGGCACGGGGTCGCCGATGTGTCTGAGCGCGACGGTGACCGGCGACTCGCCGGTGTACGGCAGCGTTCCGGTGAGCATCTGATAGAGCACGATGCCCAGGCTGTAGAGATCAGCGGTCTCGTGAACCTCGTGCTCTTGCGCCTGCTCCGGCGAGATGTAGTAGACGCTGCCCATCACGAGCCCCGGTTTCGTGAGCGCCATCGTCTGCTTCGAGACGGCGCGCGCGATGCCGAAGTCGGAGAGCTTCACGACGTCGTCTTTCGTCACGAGTATGTTCGCCGGCTTGATGTCGCGATGCAAGAGGCCCTGGCGATGCGCGTACGCAAGGCCGCTCGCGATCTGCGTCGCGTAGTCGATTGCCACCGGCTCGGGAAGGCGGCCGTCGGCAGCAATGATCTCCGCGAGCGAGGGCCCGTCGACGAGCTCCATGACGATGAAGTACGTCGAGTCCTGCCTGCCGACGTCGAAGGTGTTGACGATGTTCGGGTGCGAGAGCTTCGCCGCCGACTCCGCCTCTTGATAGAAGCGCCGGACAAACTCTTCGTCCGCGGCATACTGTTCGCGCAGTACCTTGATGGCGACGCGCCGCCGCAGCAGGACGTCGGTGCCGCAGTAAACCGTCGCCATGCCGCCCTCGCCGAGCTTGCGGTCGAGACGGTAGCGATTGTTGAAGATGCGCTCCTCGATCATCTCAGGGAGCCTCTGGAGAGGTGGCGCTCTCCAGCGCGGTGCGCACGACGTCGCGGGCGATCGGTGCCGCATATGTCGCGCCGTAGCCGACGTTTTCCACGACGATCGAGACCGCGACGCGCGGATGATCCGCCGGCGCGAAGCAGACGAACCACGCGTGCGAGCGGCCCTGCGGGTTGGTCGCCGTTCCCGTCTTGCCGGCGACGGTCACGTGGGGCAGCTGCGCCGGAGTGCCCGTTCCCCGCTGCACGACGGCGATCATCATCTGCGTGACCTTCGCTGCGGTCTCGGGCGATACCGGGTTTGCGAGCACCGAGACGCTCGAGACGCTCGCCGGCGTGCCGTCGCGGACGACCTGGCGGACGATGTACGGACGGGGCTCGCTGCCGCCGTTCGCGATCGTCGCGCCGATCAACGCCATCTGCAGCGGCGTCATCAGCAGCGCTCCCTGACCGAAGCCCATCTGCGCGAGTTCGCCGGGCACGATGCCGGCTTGCGGCGGCACGCGGTCCGTCTCAGCGGGGAGCTCGAAGTCGAGGGACTCGCCGATGCCCCAACGATGCAGGTACTGATAGAAAATATCCACCCCCATCTTCAGCGCGATCTGGGCGAAGTCCACGTTGCTCGAGAGCGCGAAGGCGCCGGTCAGGTCGCTGTACCCCGTTGCTTCGCTTTCGTTGTCGTGCAAGACGAAGTCTCCGATGACGAGATACCCAGGATCCTCAAAATGCGAATCCATCGTCACCGTGTTGCTGTCGAGGGCCGAGGCTGCGGTGAAGACCTTGAACGTCGAGCCCGGCGGATAGAGGCCGTCGAGGGCGCGATTGAGCAGGGGCGCGTCAGGGTCGGCACGCAGCGCCGGAAACACGTCGTCGAAGTCGTTGGGGTCATAGCTCGGCACGCTGGCGAGCGCGAGCACGGCGCCGCTGCGCGGATCCAGCACGACGCCGGCGCCGCGCGGATAGCGTGAGAGCAGCGAGAACAGTTGCGCTTGGACCGAGGGCACGATCGTCGTCACGACGTCGGCGCCGCGCGCCGGAGCCGGATTTCCGCCCAGCGTCGCGAGGAGCTGCTGGAGCTGCGCGAGCGGGTCGCCGCCCAGATCCGGCGGCGTCAGCGCTGGGTCGAAGGCGCGCTCGATGCCGCTCGTGCCGTATCGGACGGAGACGTAGCCGGCCGTCTGGGCCAGCTCCGGCCCCAGCGGGTAGAGCCGCTTGCCGCCGACGGTGTGCGCGATGAGGGTTCCATCAGTAGCCAAGATGCTGCCGCGGCCCGCGTCGAGTAGCGCGTGGCGCGGATTGTCGGGTCTTGCGGCGATGCGCGGGGCGGCGACGATCTGGACGTAGATTTGACGAATTGCCAGCAGGGCGAACAATAGGACGAAGAATCGGGAGAGATCCCGTATGGCGCGGTTGGTCATGCCTCTCGCAAGACGGTGATGCCTGCACGCGTGCGCACGGCCATGTGCGGCCGGCCTGCGTCTCCGCCGAGGAGCGCGTTGACGACCGTCGCAGCGACGGAGTCGGCGACGGCGCCGACCGTCAGCACGGGTTCGACGCGTCCCTCGGCCAACAGCGGCAGCGCGACATACGCACAGGCGGGGAGCGTCGCGAAGTGGCGCTCCTCATAAACGCCGTCGTGCCACGGCCCGCGCCTGCCGAAGACCTGAGCGTGATAATCCCAGGCGCACAGTTGCTTCTCTTTCCAGACGAAGTCGTCGCGCACGCAGAGCCGCCGGCATGCGGCGCATTGGACGAGTGCCACGGGCGGCTGCGCGAGCGCATCGACGATCTCTTCGGGCAGGTCCTCGACGTTGATCACGCTCGACTCGTCGATCCGCTCGGGCAACTCGGCGTTCCAGCCGATCCGCGCGAGCAACTCCACGTCGCGCAGCGGCGCGACGAACGCGTGCTCGTCCTCCGGTGGAAACGTGCGGTCCATCCAGTCGAAGAGTCCGGAGAGTGGTACCGCGACGTCTTGCCGCGTTTCGCCCACCGCAATGCCGAGCGGCGTCCAGGCAAGCGGAATCAGCCGCGCGGTGATCGTCTCCCCGCTCGAGGCTTGGCCCGGGTTCGCGGGCGGAAACCGGTTGACGACGGCCAGCGTCGTCGCGTTGCCGCCCAGGACCACAACGGCGGCGTCTTTTGGCCCTACGAACCGATCGTCGCTGTTGCTTGGCGATAGTCTTGCAGGCTGCGCGGCGGTCCAGCCTTGCTTGCGAGAGCCTCCGCCAGTGCCCGCGCCGTATCTAAACTCGTCAAACACGCAATACTCGCTTCGACCGCCGTACGGCGAATCTTGTAGTCGTCGGTGATTTCGCGCGGTCCCTTCGCATCGTTGATCACCAAGTCCACAGAGCGCGACGCGATCAGGTCGAGCACGTGCGGCGAGCCATCGGCGATCTTGTTTATGCCTTCCGTCGGGATGCCGGCGCTTTCCAGCACGCTGCGCGTCCCGGGCGTCGCGACGAGGGTGTGACCGAGCGCGGCATACGAACGAAGCACTGCGACGGCCTCCTCCTTCTCTTCATCCGCGATCGAGACCAGAATTCGGCCGCCGCTGCCCGGAAGACGAACGCCTGCGGCCTGGAAGCCCTTGAGCAGCGCGCCTCCAAACGTTTCGTCGATGCCGAGTACCTCGCCGGTCGATTTCATCTCAGGTCCCAGCATGGTCTCGACGCCGCGCATCTTCGAAAAGGAAAAGACCGGCACTTTCACCACCACGTAAGGCACGTGGGGGCGGAGCCCGATACCGTACTCCATGTCACGCAGCTTCTCCCCGAGCGCTATGCGCGTAGCCGCGGCGACGAGATTGATGCCCGTCGCCTTCTGTATGATCGGCACCGTCCGGCTTGCGCGCGGATTTGCCTCGATGATGTAGAGCCGCGTGTTATGCACGACGAACTGCAGGTTGATCAGGCCGCGGATCTGGAGTTCACGAGCAATGGCGAGGGTGACGTCGGCGATGCGACGCTCCACACTTTCGTCGATCGTCTGCACCGGATACACGCTGATCGAGTCTCCCGAATGTATGCCGGCGCGTTCCACGTGCTCGAAGACGCCGGGAATCAGGATGTCGTCGCCGTCGAAAACGGCGTCCACTTCGACCTCGAGACCCCGCAGGTACTTGTCGACCAGGAGCGGGGCGTTGTCGAGGATCGGGGGTGCCGAGCCCGCGTACTCGGCCAGCTGCGCCTCGTTGTGGACGATCTCCATCGCGCGGCCTCCCAGCACGAACGACGGGCGCACGAGTACGGGGAAGCCGAGCTCGCGAGCGATGGCGCGGGCCTCACGGAAGCTACGCGCGGCTTTGCCTTGCGGCCGCGCCACGCCGAGGCGCGCGAGCGCGGCGTCGAACAGCTCGCGATTCTCCGCCATGTCGACGGAGCGGCGATCCGTGCCGACGATCGGCACGCCGCGCCGATGCAGCTCGCCGGCGAGATTGATCGCGGTTTGTCCGCCGAACGCCAAGAGCACGCCGCGCGCGTCCGTGGCGCGATACGCCGCCTCGACCTCGTCGGCGCCGGGCGGCTCGAAGACGAGCACGTCGGAGATGTCGAAGTCGGTCGACACCGTCTCGGGATTGTTGTTGATCACGACGGGCGAACGGCCGGCATCCCGCAGCGCCCAGGCCGCGTGGACGCAGCTGTAGTCGAACTCTATGCCCTGGCCGATGCGGATCGGGCCGCTGCCGACGACCACGACGGCTTGACCGGGCGTCGCGCGCATCTCGTCGCGTTCGCCGCGCGAGAGATAGTAGTAGGGCGACTTCGCCGGAAACTCGGCGGCGGCCGTGTCGACCATGCGGAACGCCGGCACCGCGCGTGCCCGCCGTTTGGAGTTCCCGTCACCTTGCAGCCGCCGCAGGCTCGCCGTCGAGTAGCCGAACTGCAACGCCTCGGTGTGCGTGCCGTTTGCGCCGCTGCGCCGGATGCGCTCCTCGAGCTCGACGAGGTCGGCGAATTCGTCGAGCCAGAAGCGATCGATCGCCGAGAGCTCGTGGATGCGCTCGATCGTCGCGGCGCGACGCGCCGCGCCCGCACGGCGTAACAGCTCGCAGACCGCGAAGAGGCGCTCGTGCGTCGGGCGCGCGACGATCGCTTCGAGCTCGGCGTCGCTCCACTCGGCAAGCGGCCCGGTCAGCGTGACGCGATCGAGGTCGAGTCCGCGGACCGCCTTGAGCAGCGCGGCGCGGAACGTGCGTCCGATCCCCATCGCCTCGCCGGTGGACTTCATCTGCGTGCCGATCGCGGTGTCGGCGATCGGAAACTTATCGAATGGCCAGCGCGGTATCTTGACGACGACGTAGTCGAGCGTCGGCTCGTAGGCAGCCTTTGTGACGCCCGTCACCGGATTTGGGATCTCGTCGAGGCGCTGGCCGAGCGCGATGCGCGTCGAGATCTTGGCGATCGGGTATCCGGTCGCTTTCGAGGCCAGCGCGGAGCTGCGGGAGACGCGCGGGTTCACCTCGATGATCGCGTATTCGCTGCGCTCGGGATGCAGCGCGAATTGGATGTTGCATCCGCCCTGCACGTCGAGCGCGCGGATGACGTTGATGCTCGCGCTGCGCAGCGTCTGGTATTCGAGATCCGATAGCGTCTGCGACGGCGCGACGACGATCGAGTCGCCGGTGTGGACGCCGACGGGGTCGATGTTTTCCATGTTGCAGACGACGACGCAGTTGTCGCCGGCGTCGCGCAACACTTCGTACTCGATTTCCTTCCAGCCCAGCAGTGAAGTCTCGAGCAGTGCCTGCCCGATCAGGCTGGCACGGAGTCCGCCGTCGAGCGTCTCGCGCAGCTGGGCCTCGTCGTAGACGACGCCGCCACCGGTGCCGGCGAGCGTGTACGCGGGCCGCACGACCAGCGGAAAGCCGGCGCGAGCCGCAAAGGCGACACCTTGTTCGATCGCCGTAACGACGGCGCTCTCGGCGACGGGCTCGCCGATCTCTTGCATCTTGAGCTTGAACCGCTCGCGGTCTTCCGCGAGCCGGATCGTCTTGATGGGCGTTCCGAGCAGTTCCACGCCGTGCTCGGCCAACACGCCGGCCTCCTCGAGTTCGACCGCCAGGTTGAGGCCGGTCTGACCGCCGAGCGTCGGCAATAGCGCATCCGGACGCTCGCGCGCGATGATCTCGGCGACCGAAGCGACGGTCAGCGGCTCGAGGTAGACGGCGTCGGCAACCTCGGGGTCCGTCATGATCGTGGCGGGGTTCGAGTTGACGAGGACGACGCGATGGCCTTCCTCGCGAAGCGCGCGGCACGCCTGAACCCCTGCATAGTCGAACTCCGCAGCCTGACCGATCACGATCGGTCCCGACCCGATGACCATGACGTTGCGGCGGGGCATCCTCGGGCCGAAGCTTTAGGTCCGGCCTACGGAACTCCCTGGTTAGGGTTGGAGCAGCGTCGTCTGCCAGGCGCCGTCGCTGCGCGAAAACAGCACGCGTTCGTGCATTCGATTGGGGCGGCCGGTCCAGAACTCAAAGCGTGACGGGAGCAGGAGATAACCGCCCCAAGAATGCGGGCGCGGCACCTCTGCTCCTTCGAAGCGCTGCTCGAAGTGTGCGAAACGCTCCTCGAGGATCTCGTGCGACTCGAGGGCCGCGCTCTGCTCCGAGGACCAGGCCGCCAGCCGATGGCCGCGGGGCCGCGAGCTGAAATACGCGTCGGATTCCATCTCGGACAGCGGCGACACACGGCCCTCGACGCGGACCTGGCGCTGGAGCGCAGGCCAGTAGAGCACGGCCGCGGCGTACGGGTTCTCGAGGAGCTCCTTGCCCTTGCGGCTCTCGTAGGAGGTGTAGAATCGCAGGCCGCGGTCGTCGAGCCCGCGCAGCAGCACGATGCGCGCGGAGGGTCGAGCGTGTGCGTCGGCCGTCGCCATGCACATCGCGATCGCCTCGACGCAATCCGAGCCGCCGGCGTCGTCAATCCAGCCCGCGAGCAGCCGGAACGGATCGTTCACGGATAGCGTCCCAGCCCGAACCCGAGGACGAAGGCGAACAGCATTCCGGCCGCGCCGGCCAGCGCGAATCCGAGCGACGCGTCCACCGGTCTGCGCTGCAGCGAGGTGATGCGTCCGAGCCGCGTGAGCGCATCGCGCAGCTCCGTGGCGTTCTCGACGCGCGCGTACGTGCCGCCGCTGACCTGCGCGTAGCCACGCAGCGCCTCCTCGTCGATGGTCGCCTCCTCATTGGTCCCGGGAATCAGGCCGCCGCTCACCGTTCCGATTCCGACGGTGTAGACGGGAATGTGATGCGCGCCGAGCCACTGCGCCATCTCGTTCGGATCGGTCCCGGTGTTGTTGACGCCGTCCGTGATGAGGATGATCACGCGATGGCCGCTGGAGGGAAGCTGCTGCGCCGCGAGCTTCAGCGCGTCGCCGATCGCCGTTGCGCCGTTGGGGAGCGGAACCTGCTCGAGCGCCGCGTCCACTTGTTGATGATCGGCGCTGCGTGGCGCGACGACCTCCGCGTTGCCGGAGAACGCGATGATCCCGATGCGGATGCCGGGCGGACTCTCGGCGATGAATGCCCGCGCCGCGGCCTTCGCCGCCTGGCCGCGCGTGGGCACGACGTCGGTGGACGCCATCGAGCCGGACGTGTCGATGCAGATGAAGACGTCGCCGTCGCGTATCGGTACCGGAATCGTCAGGTGCGGCCGCGCGGCGGCGACCGCGACCACGGCCAGCGCGACCAGCCACAGCGCTTGGAGCGCGCGCGGTATCCACGCGCGCGGCTTGGCGGCGTGCACGAAGAAGGCGACGTTCGAATAGGCGAGGTCGCGCGCGGTCGCGCGGCGCTGCAGGCGATCGTAGAGCAGCGCGAACGCAACGATCGCGAGCACTCCGATCAGCAGCCGCGTCGGGTGGTCGATGCTCACGCCCTTCGGCTCCGCTCGGGACAGGCGCGCGCTCCGAAGGCGGCGGCGAGCGACTGCGCGCCGTGCTCCTCGCGCAGCAGACCGGTCCGCCAATTCGCGCGGGCAAACCGCGTCAGCAGCGTCTCTTCGCGCGCTCGCACTGCGTCGCGGTAGGCGGCGCGCTCGCGCGACCCGACATAGGCGCGTACGACGCCGCCTTCGGCGCCTCGTAGCCGCACCATTCCCGCGAGCGGCAGCTCGTCGTACCACGGATCGTGCACGACCAGTGCCGTGCAGTCGAAGCGCGCGCCGAGCTCACAGAGATCTCGGTCGAGCGCGTCGTCCAGGTCGTACCAGTCGCTAATCGCGAGCAGTGCCGTGCCGCGCGGCAGCGCGCCGCGTGCGGTGCGCAGCATCCGCGTGACGTCGAACGTGTCAGCCTCGCCGAACTCCGAGTGCGAGCGATGTGGGCCGCGTCGCAGAGCCGGCGGGGTCACGCCGGACGCGTCGATGCGGATGCAGCGATCCTCGCCGCACGCCGCGCCGAACCACGCCCGAGCGGCCTCGCGCGCCGCCTCTAGGAGTGGGCGACGGCGCCCGACCCGCATAGAGGGCGACGCGTCGACAATGGCAGCGAGAGTGAGCGCGACGTCTTCGAGCACGACGCGTGTCTGAAGGTCGCCGGAACGCGCGGTCGCGGCCCAGTCGATGCGGCGCACGTCGTCTCCGGGAACGTACGCGCGCAGCTCGACGAACTCGTAGCCATCGCCGCGATAGATCGTCGGGGATCCGGCACCCAGGTGACGCGGGCGGCGGCGCGCGCGCAAGAGCGCCTCACGAATCGTCACGGCGCGGGAATCGAGGCCACCATCGCGTCGATCACGCGATCGGCGCTCGCCCCCTCGGTGACGAGCCGGTAGTTGAAGCCGATGCGATGGCGCAGAGCATGCGGCGCGACGGCACGAACATCGTCGGGCAGCGCGAAGTCGCGTCCCTCGAGCAGTGCTCGTCCCCGCGCGAGGAACGCCAGCGCGAGCGTTGCGCGCGGGCTCGCGCCGTAATCGATCAGCTCCGACGCGCGCAGCGCTTGGCCCGACTGCGCCGGTACGGTAACGCCGTCGGCGCTTCGCGTAACCGTAACCAGGTCGACGATGTAGCGCTTTAGTTTCTCGTCGATGTGGACCGCGTGCGCCTGTTCACGCCAGGAGCGAACGTCGTCGAGCGTCGCTACGGCCCGGACCGGCTGCGTGTCCGCGACGGCGAAACGGTCGAGGATCCGCAGCTCCTCGTCGCGCGAGGGATAGCCCACGTTGACCTTCATGAGGAAGCGGTCCATCTGCGCGATCGGAAGCGCGTAGGTGCCCTCCGAGTCGAGCGGGTTCATCGTCGCCATCACGACGAAGGGATCGGGCAGCCCGTACGACTGCGGCCCGATCGTCACCTGTCGCTCTTGCATGGCCTCGAGCAGCGCGGACTGCACCTTGGCGGGCGCGCGGTTGATCTCGTCGGCCAGCACGACGTTGGCAAAGATCGGACCGAGCACGGTCGCGAATGCGCTCTCGCGCTGATCGAAGATGCGGGTGCCCACGATGTCGCTGGGGAGGAGGTCGGGCGTGAACTGGATGCGCTTGAACTCGCCCTCGAGAGCGGCGGCGAGCGAACGGCACGCGAGCGTCTTGGCGAGTCCCGGAGGCCCCTCGAGGAGCACATGGCCATTGCCGAGCAGCGCGAGGATCAGGGCATCGAGGACGCCTTCTTGCCCGACGATCGTGTGCGCGAGCGCGGCGCGCAGATTCGCTAGACGCCGCGCGGTCATGCGAGCGAACCCATCGCGCGTTCGAGCGCGAAGCACGCGTCCTGGATCGCGGGCTGCAGGTCGTCGTCGTACGTGAAAGCGCTGCGTTCGATCGCGATGAGGAGCTCGCGCGTCTCGGGCACCGACGACTCGCGTCGGCGCAGGACGTCGCCGAGCGTCGCGCCGTCGTTGGCGCCGATCATCCGCCATATCGCTCCCCGGACTGCGACGGCCGACGCGCGCGTTCGCTCCGCGCGCAGGACGACGAGCGCGTCTTGGAGCTGATCCGTGCCGCGAGCGCGTGACGATCGGAGGCGGCGCGGGCGCCGGTGCGGGCGGAGCGACGGCGACGCGCCGTCGGCGCCGGAGCAGCGCGATGATCGCGAGCACGACGATGGCGACGGCGAGCACCCACAGCAGCACGCGGGCAACGGCAGCCGCGCCGCTCAGCAGCTGCGCGGCGCCTTGGCGTAGCGCCGACGCGCTGACGCCGCCGACGGAGAGGGTTAGGCCGTTGCTATACCACTGTTTGGGCTTACCGTCGCGCGCGTCGATCGCTTGCAGCGTCGCCGGCGCGATCGCGAGCGACCCCGCATGATGCGCGACGACCGTAATCGACTCGCGGTACTGCGTACCGCTCGGACCGCTCACCGTCTGGCGCTCGTCGCCGAGCAGTTCGACGTCGGCCAAGAACGGCAGGTTGAGGTTCGTGACCTGCGCGACGCGTTCGCGCACGCGCAGCGTCAGGGCGAGATGGAACGGCTCGTCGAGGCGTGGCCGAGCCGTGTCGCTCGAGAGCGCGAACGATTGCACGGTTAGGCGCGCCAGCGCCTGCGCGCAGGTCGTGCCGGGCGCCGCGACGAGCGCCGCGCACAGCGCTAGCGCTGCGCCGGTCCGTTTTAGAAACTCTCGAGCCATTGCGCGAAGAGACGGCGCGCGTCGAACGGCCCGGGCGACGCTTCGGGGTGGAACTGCACGCCCGTGATGGGGAGCCCGCGATGCCGGAAGCCTTCGTTCGTGCCGTCGTTGAGGTTGGTCATCGTGGGCTCCAGCTCGTCGGGCAGCGACGCAGCGTCGACCGCATACCCGTGGTTGTGCGCCGTCACGAGGACCTCTCCGGCCTCCAGGTCCATCACCGGCTGATTCCCGCCCCGATGACCGTACGGCAACTTGTACGTGCGTCCGCCGCAGGCAAGCGCGAGCAGCTGATGACCCAGACACACGCCGAAGAGCGGCTTGCGTCCGGCGAGGCGGCGGAGCAGTTCGATCGTTTCGGCGAGATCGGTCGGATCGCCGGGGCCGGGCGAGATGAACACTGCATCCGGATCGTTGGCTAGGACGTCTTCTTCGGTCGCGTTGTACGGCACGACCGAGATGTGCGCTCCAAGCGCCTCGAGCTGCGCGAGAATCGCGCGCTTCACGCCGCAGTCGATCAGCACGACTCGGCGGCCGTCGCGCGCGCCCCGCACGAACTGCTTGCGCGTCGACACACTGGGAACGAGCGCCTTCGTGCTGGCGTCGCGCACAAACCGTGCGAGCCGCAGCTCCGCCTCGGCGAGCGCGGCATCGCCCACTGCGAGTGCCGCCCAGATCGTGCCGTGCTCGCGCAGCGTGATCGTGATCGAGCGCGTGTCCGCTCCGACTAGGGTGGGAACGCGCTGCTCGTCGAGCCACGACGGCAGGTCTTGTCTGGCGAGGTGATGCGAGGGGTGATACGAGATCTGCTTGATCACGGTTCCGGCCGCGCAGGCGCGTCCATACTGCGCGGCGCTCCCCGAGATGCCGTAGTTGCCGATCATCGGATAGGTGAACGTGAGAATCTGCCCAGCATACGACGGATCGGTCAGAGCCTCTTCGTAACCGGTCATGCCGGTGTAAAAGACCGCTTCTCCCAGGGCCGTGCCCTCAAAGCCAAGGCCGTGGCCGTCGAAGCGGCTGCCGTCGGCGAGGAAGAGCGCGGCCGCGGGCTGGGTCACGCTGCGAAGTCCTCCGCCCGGTAGCGCAGCTCTCCGCCGACGATCGTCGCGAGCACCTTCCTCGGCAGCGTCGCCCCGGCGAACGGCGTGCACTTTCCGAGCGAAGCGAAACGGCTCGGATCGACGGTCCACGGACGATCGGCGAAGATCGTGACGTCGGCCGGCGCGCCGACCGAGAGCGTGCCCGCGCGCAGGCCGAGGATGCGCGCGGGGTTGGTCGCGATCAGCTCGACGAAACGCGGCAGCGGAAGATCCGGCAGCGCCGCCGCGTACGCCCCGACCGCGACCTCCAGCCCACTGAACCCGGGCGCGGCGCCTTCGGCAGCGTACTTTTCGGCGTCGGTGTGTGGGGCGTGATCGCTGGCGAAGGCGTCGACCGTGCCATCGCGCACGGCGGCGCGCAGCGCCGCGACGTCGGCGTCGTCGCGCAGGGGCGGGTTCACCCGCGCCGCCGGTCCGAGTTCGTGCGCCGACGCGCTCGTACAGTTCAAGTGATGCGGGGTCACCTCACAGGTGGCGCAGACGCCGCGGGCGCGCGCCGCGCGGATCGCGTCTAAGGCCGCGCGCGTTGTGACGTGCGCGATGTGCCACGACTTGCCGGTCTCACCGGCTATCGACAAATCGCGCGCGACGGTCGCGTCCTCCGGCTCGCAGTGCGAGACGAACGGCTGCGCGAGCGCGCTCGCGCGGCACGCGGCCTCGCGCAGGACGCCCGCGTCCTCGACGGTGTCGCCGTCGTCGGAGAATGCGACGGCTCCGGCCCGCACGAGTGACGCGAAGTCGCACGGCTCCGTTCCGCGTCGCCCGCGCGTGATGGCGCCGATCGGAAAGACGCGGCAACGCGCGCGCCGCCCGATCTCGTCCAGCAGCGCTCGCACGATCGCCGGATCGTCGAGGGCCGGATCGGTGTTCGGCATGCACGCGACGCTTGTGAAGCCCCCGCGCAGCGCGGCCTCGGTTCCGGTGTCGATCCGCTCCTTGTGCGCGAGACCGGGCTCGCGCAGGTGCACATGCATGTCGACGAAACCGGGCGCCAGGACCGTTCCGGCGGCATCGATCGTCACCTCGCCGGCGGCGGCGGCGAGATGCTCGCCGATGTCGACGACCGTGCCGTCACGCACGCGCAAATCGCGCAGTGCGTCCAGCGCGTTCGCCGGATCGACGATTCGCGCGCCCGCGATCAGCAGCGCCGTCATTTCGATCGGGCGTTGACGAGAAAGTCGAGCACCGCCATTCGTATGCCGACGCCGTGATGAACCTGCCGCGCGTAGCGCCACCCTGCAAACTCTAAGACCGAATCGTCGAGCTCCATCCCGCGGTTGTACGGGCCCGGATGCATCACGATCGCGTCCTGACGCACGAGGCCGAGCCGGCGCTGGTCGAGCCGATATGCCTGGACGTAGTCGGCATCGGAGATCGGCATCTCGACGAAGCGCTCGCGCTGAATGCGCAGTAGGACGACGGCGTCGACGTGCGGCAGCACTGCGTCGAAGTCGCGCTCGATCCGGACGCCGTTGCCGGCGTAACCGCCGGGCAGGAACGCCTCGGGGCCGACTAAGACGACGGAGGCCCCGAGCCGCTGCAATCCGCGGATGGTGGAATGCGCGACGCGGCTGTGCAGCACGTCGCCGACGATCGCGATGGTGCGGTCCGTGAGGTCGCCGAACTCTTCCTTGAGCGTGTAGATGTCGAGCAGCGCCTGCGTGGGATGCGCGTGCACCCCGTCGCCCGCGTTGATGACGTGGCCGTCGAACGCGAGCGCGACGCGTTGCGGGAAGCCAGCCTCGTGGTGGCGGACGACGAGGACGGAGATGCCGAGCGCGCTCAGCGTCATCGCAGTATCCTCGAGCGTCTCGCCCTTGGTGGCGAGGCTGAGCTTGTGCGGAGCGAGGTTCACGACGTCGGCGCCGAGGCGCAGCTCCGCGACGTTGAACGACGTAAACGTGCGCGTGCTCTCTTCGAAGAACATATTGACGCAACCGGTTCCCTCGAGCAGCGGTCCGGGCGGCGTGCGCTCGAACTGCGCGGTGCGCTCGAAGATCTGGTCCAACTCCTCGGCGCCGAGGTCGTCCAGGTCGATGAGGCTACGCCGTATACGCACCGGCGTGTCCCAGGATTGTCACCTCGTCGGAGGCCGCGGCTCGAGCCGACAGGACGACCTTTACCCGCTCCTCCGGCGTCGTTGGGCTGATGCGCCCCACGTAGTCGGCCTGAATCGGGAGCTCGCGGAGACCCCGATCGACGAGCACGCAGAGGCGAATCACGGCCGGGCGGCCGAGATCGGTGACGGCGTCCAGCGCGGAGCGAATGGTGCGCCCGGTGTACAGCACGTCGTCGACGATGACGACGACCTTCCCGGACACGTCTACCGGAATCTGGGAATCCGGAAGCTCGTGCATCACGCGATCGTCGCGATACAGGTTGATGTTGAGAAAACCGACCGCAGGCGCGCGGCCGGAGATCCGCTCGATCTCGGCCGCGATTCGCGCCGCGAGCGCCTCCCCGCCGCGCCGAATGCCGAACAGAACGAGCCCCTGCTGCGCGTCCTCGGGTTCGAGTATCTGCTGCGCGAGGCGGGCGATGATGCGCGCGATCTCGTCGTGACGCGCGAGCACGCGGCGCGGAGCGTCCGTCGTCATGCAGGCTCCTTGTACGCGCGCAACGCTGCCTCGACGCGCGCGAGCTCGCTACGGTAGGCCTCGAGCTTCCCGCGTTCCTTGGCTACCACGCTGCTCGCCGCTTTAGCGACAAACGCCTCGTTGCCGAGCTTTCGTTCCCCGCGATCGATCTCAGCGAGCAGGTGCGCGAGCTGCTTGCGGTAGCGTTCCTCGAGCACGCCGCGCGGAGCGCGAACGGAAACGGCCGCGAGCGCCTCCTCGAGGTTGTCGCCGGCGGGGTCGGCGCGTTCGATCCTGGCGCTCAAGAGCAGCGCGAGCAGAGCCGCCATCGGCTCCGGCACATTCGCGGGAACGTCGAGCAACGCGCGTTCGCGCGGGTGCATGCCGACCTCGGCGCGCGCGTTGCGGGCCCGTTCGACGGTCCGCTGCAGCAGCGCAAAACCGCGCGCATCTTCCTCGAACGCGGGAACCTCGAGCGGATCCGGCCAGGTCGCCGTCACGATCGTCTCCCCATCGTGCGGCAGCGCCAGCCAGACCTCTTCGGCGATGAACGGGGCAAGCGGATGGAGCAGACGCATGGCGTTGTTCCACACGAAAGAGAGCACGGCGGCGCGCGTCGCTTGATTCGGTTCGGCCTTGGTTGCCTCCACATACCAGTCGCAGAACTCATACCAAACAAAACGGTAGATCGTTTCTGCCGCGGCGCCGAAGTCGTAGCGGTTCAGCAGGTCGCTCATAGCGACGATGATCTCGCGGAGTCGCGTGAGAATCCAGCGGTCGGCCAGCGTCAGCGCGCCCTCGGGGGGCAGCGTCATCGCGCCCGGGAGCCCCTCCGGCAGCGCGAGGATGTACCGCGTGGCGTTCCAGATCTTGTTGTTGAAGTTGCGCGCCTCTTCGCAGCGCGATTCCTGATACCGGATCTCCTGGCTCTCGAGCCGGATCTGGCGCAGGATCGAGACGCGGAACGCGTCCGCGCCGTAACGTTCGGCAAGCACCATGGGGTCGATGACGTTGCCGAGCGACTTCGACATCTTGCGTCCCGCCGCGTCGAAGAGCGTCGGCGTGATGACGACGTCCGAGAACGGCACGTCGTGCATGAAGTGCAGGCCCAGCATCACCATGCGAGCGACCCACAGGAAGATGATCTCACCCCCGGTCAGCAGCACCTGCGAGGGATACCAGCAGCGCAGCTCGGCCGTCTGCTCGGGCCAGCCGAGGATCGAGAAGGGCCAGATTCCGCTCGAGAACCACGTGTCGAGCGTGTCGGGATCGCGCCGCAGATCGCGCGTTCCGTGGAGGCGCTGCGCGATGTCGAGCGCCTCGGCCTCGCTCTCGGCGACGACCTCGCGGTCGTCGGGCGTGTACCAGACCGGAAGCTGATGTCCCCACCAGATCTGGCGCGAGATGTTCCAATCGCGAATGTTTTCGAGCCAGTGCTCGTAGGTGCGCCCGTGGCGCGCGGGGAAGAAGCGGACGCGTCCGTCGCGGTACGCATCCAGCGCGGGCTTGGCGAGCGGGGCCATCTTGACGAACCATTGCAGCGAGAGCAGCGGCTCGACCACGGCGCCGCTACGGTCGCTGGTCGCGACGGAGTGGCGATGTGGTTGCGTTTCGACCAGGAAGCCGCCTCGCTGCAGATCGGCGAGTATGCGCTCGCGCGCCTCGAAGCGATCGAGTCCCGCGTACGAACCGACTGGGACATCCGCGCCCGTGACGCGCGCGTCGAGGTCGATTACCGACGGCTTCGGCAAACCGTGGCGCGCGCCGATCTCGTAATCGAGCGGGTCGTGCGCGGGAGTGATCTTGAGCGCTCCCGTGCCGAACTCGGGGTCGACCGCGTCGTCGGCAATAATCGGGATCGAGCGCTCGAGCAGCGGCGGAACCCAGACCCGCCGCCCGATCGCAGCGGCGTGGCGAGGATCGCGCGGATGCACGGCCACGGCGACATCGGCCAGCATCGTCTCGGGGCGCGTTGTCGCGATCTCGATGCCCTCGTCGCCGCCGGGCTCGAACGGATAGCGGATGCGCCACAGATGGCCGTCGCGCTCCACGTACTCCAACTCGGCGTCCGAGACCGTCGTCTTGACCTTGGGATCCCAGTTGATCAGGCGGGTTCCCCGGTAGATCAATCCCTGGCGGTAGAGCTGGACGAAGACGCGGCGCACGGCGGCCGACAGCCCCTCGTCCATCGTAAAGCGTGAGCGCTGCCAGTCCGGGCCGAACCCCAGACGCCGGAACTGCGCTTCGATCTGGCCGCCGTAGGTGCGCGACCAGGCCCAGGCCCGCTCGACGAAGCGCTCCCGCCCCAGGCCCGCCCGCGCGATCCCCTCCTTGGCCAGCTCGCGGACCAGGACGGCCTCGGTGGCGATCGCCGCGTGGTCTACGCCGGGGAGCCAGTCGGCGTTCTCACCGAGCATCCGGTGATAGCGAGTGAGCACGTCCATCGGCAGGTAGGTCGAGCCATGACCCAGGTGCGCCCGCGCCGTGACGTTGGGCGGCGGCATACAAATGATGAACGGCGGCCGCGCCGGGTCGGGCTCCTCATGAAAGTACCCGTTGCTCTCCCAGCGTTCGTAGAGACGCGGCTCGGTCGACTGCGGGTCGTACTGCTTGGGCAGGTCCATCGGTTGCCCTGCGTTCAGCAACCCCCGTTGTGCGGCCTCCGCGCTTGCGAGTCCCATCAGCATCGCGGCGCGACGGCCTTCTCCGCGAAACCGCTCGTCGTCGCACATCGTGTGCTCCTCCTGCTACCGCGCTCGCCCGGACGAGCAAGCTCGGAACGAAGTGCGCATCCTGCGCTGGTCCGGGCTCGTCGCAGTTTTCGCTTGAGAAGGCCGTTCCGCCGCGCTGCTGCTAGGGCGCGGATTTGGCCCAAATCTAGGAGCCGAGCGGCCGAAGTTTACTACGGTAAATGAGGCGCGAGGCGACAACGAGTTGGGGCAAATATGGGCTCTAGGCGGGCATGTCTTTCTTTTGCTCGTGATACACGAGCGTCGGAGACTCTTTCTTCTCGATGACGTCTTTGTTGACGACGCACTTCTTGACGCCCTGGAGTGAGGGCAGGTCGTACATAACCTCGAGCATTGTCTCCTCGAGGATCGAACGCAGGCCGCGGGCGCCGGTCTTGCGGCCCTGCGCCTTGTTGGCGATCGCGACGAGCGCCTCTTTGGTGAACTGCAAATCGACGCCGTCCATGTTGAGGATCTTCTGGAACTGCCGCACCAACGCGTTGCGCGGCTCCGTGAGGATGCGGCGCAGCGCGAGTTCGTCGAGCGCGTCCAGCGTCACGACGATCGGGAGGCGTCCGATGAACTCGGGAATCAGACCGAAGCGCAGGAGGTCCTCGGGCATCAACTGTTGCAGGAGCTTGCCGACGCGAACGTCGCGGCGGCCTTCCGGCTGCGCACGGAAACCCATGTTGTTGGCCGCGACGCGCGATTCGATGATGCGCTCGAGACCGTCGAACGCACCGCCGCAAATGAACAGCACGTTCGTGGTGTCGATCTGGATGAATTCCTGATGCGGATGCTTGCGGCCGCCTTGCGGCGGCACGTTGGCGGTCGTGCCCTCGAGGATCTTGAGCAGCGCCTGCTGCACGCCCTCGCCCGAGACGTCACGGGTGATCGAGGGGTTCTCGCTCTTGCGCGCGATCTTATCGATCTCGTCGATGTAGACGATCCCCTTCTCGGCTCGCTTGACGTCGTAGTCGGCGGCCTGAATCAGCTTGAGAAGGATGTTCTCGACGTCTTCCCCGACGTAGCCGGCCTCGGTGAGCGAGGTCGCGTCGGCCATCGCCAGCGGCACGTCGAGGATCTTCGCGAGCGTCTGAGCGAGATAGGTCTTGCCCGAGCCCGTCGGTCCGACGAGCAGGATGTTTGACTTCTGCAGCTCGACGTCGTCGGCGGTGCCGCCGACGTTGATCCGTTTGTAGTGGTTGTAGACCGCGACCGCGAGCGACTTCTTGGCGCGTTCCTGACCGATCACATACTGGTTGAGGATGTGATTGATCTCCTTGGGTTTGGGAATGTTGCGGAGGCGCAGGTTCTCGTCGACGTTCTTGTAGAGCTCCTCCTCGATGATCTCATTGCAGAGCTCGATACACTCGTCGCAAATATAAACACCGGGGCCCGCAATGAGCTTGCGGACCTGCTCCTGCGATTTTCCGCAGAAGCTGCATTTTAGCTGTCCCTTGTCGTCTCCAAAACGGAACATCTCGTGTCCCGGTCTCCTTCAGGCCTTAGGCCGGCATCGGCAGGCCTTGGCGATTTTCGATAATCTGGTCGATTATCCCGTAATCCTTGGCCTCTTGCGCGGTCATATAGTAGTCCCGTTCGATGTCCTTGAGCACCTGGTCGAGCGGTTTCTTCGTCGTCTGTTCGTAGATCCGTGCGACCGTCTGGCGGGTGGCCAGCAGGTCGCGGGCGGCGATCTCCACGTCGGTAGCCTGACCTCCGATCTGCGAGACCCAGGGCTGGTGGATCACGATCTTGGCGTTGGGCAGGGCATAACGCTTGCCGGGGGCACCCCCGGTGAGCAGAATCGACCCCATCGAGGCCGCGAATCCCATGCAGATGGTCGCGACGTCGGGCTTGATGAAGCGCATGGCGTCATACATCGCCAGGCCGGCAGTTACGCTGCCGCCGGGTGAGTTGAGGTACATGTCGATGTCTTTCTCGGGATCTTCCTTTTCGAGAAACAGCAGCTGTGCGATCACCAAGTTGGCGAGATGATCGTCGATCGGGCCGCCGACGAAAACGATGCGATCCTTGAGCAGACGCGAATAGATGTCGTAGGCGCGTTCGCCACGCGCGGTCTGTTCCACGACCATCGGTACGAGATGTCCCATGCTACGTGTAACTACGACGCGGTCCCGGAAGTTTCTTCGTTCACCGTGACCACGGCGTTGTCGACGAGGAAGTCGAGCGTCTTATTCCGCACGATGCCGTCCATTAGGGACAGTAAATTGTTTCCCAGCGCCCTGCGAATTCGCTCGGGCGGCTGGCCGTAACGCCGCGCCAGCGCGGCCAGCTCGGCGGCGACGTCCGCGGGCGTCGCCGTTATCCCCTCGGCCTTGGCGATCGCCTCGATCAGCAGCGAGGCCTTCACTCGCGACTCCGCCTCCGCGCGCAGCGATGCTCGCAGCTCGCCTGCGTCATTTGTACTAGTCTCGCCGCGAGCGGCCGTGGCCTCTTCGGCGAGGTGATCGAGCTCGGTTTCGACCATCGAAGTGGGCAGCGGGAAATCGTGCGCCGCGAGGACTTTCGTCATCACCGCGTTCGCGACCGAGCGTCGCGCGCGTGCGGCCCCGACCGCCTCGAGCCGGCCCCTGACGTCGGCGCGCAGCTCGTCGAGGGCTTGATGATGCGAGACGGCTTTCGCAAACTCGTCGTCGAGGGCGGGCAGCTCGTACTCTTTGAGATCGTGTAGCGTGACGTCGAAGCGCGCGGGCTTTGCGGCGAGCGCCGGCGCGGGATAATCGTCCGGGAAGCGCACGTCGATGCTCCTGCGTTCTCCCGGCGTCATCCCAACGATGCCCGCGACGAAGCCCGGTATGAAACGGCCTTCGCTGAGCTCCATTTCTTGCCCCGAAGCGCTGCCGCCGTCGAACGGCGTGCCGTCGATGGTTCCGGCATAGTCCAGCGTGGCAACGTCGCCGAGCCGCGCCGCGCGCTGCACGGGGACGAGTGTTGCGCGTTCCTTCGCGAGCGATCGCAGGCTGGTTTCGACGTCGTCATCCGTTACGGGCGTTGCCGCGCGCGATACCGCGACGCCCTTATAGTCGCGCAGCTCGATCGCCGGACGCACCTCGACCGTCGCCTTGACGCGCGTTGGCCGGCCGGCGTCTTCTTCGAGGATCTCGAGCTTGGGGCGCTCGACTGGGTGGAGGTCGTGCTCGGCGAGAGCCTTGGCGTACTCCTGCGGCACGACTTCGTCCACGGCCTCGCGCGTAAGCGCGTCGGCACCGTAATTCTGCTCGAAGATCTTGCGCGGCACCTTGCCCTTGCGGAATCCGGGGAGGCGCACGCTCTTGACGAGCTTGCGAAACGCGCGCTCTTCCGCCGCGGCGAGCTCCTGCCCCGTTATCGAGAATTCGAGCGCTACTTGCGTCGGAGCGAGCCGCGTCAACGTCGAGCCGGTCATAATAATTAGCGGAAGACGAGATTCGAACTCGCGACCCTCGCCTTGGCAAGGCGATGCTCTACCACTGAGCTACTTCCGCACAAAGCCGCTCAACGCACGGAGTCGTGCGTCTCGGAGCCGCTCGTCGCTCCGCCGTCCGGGCTCCGCTCCTGCTGCGCTGCCTCCTCGCCCCGCCCTCCGTGGCTTCGCTCGTCGGTCAGAGCCTCCTCGACTGCACGACTCCGTGCGTCTCGCTCAAGAACCCGCCTTTGTGGCTCCGCGGCGGATTCAGACGCCGCGCGAACCACATCGCCCCAAGTTCCAAAAATAGCTCACTATTTTAAATTGTTTTTTGGGGCCTCCGGGGATTCTGCTCCGCTGCGTTTGGGCAAGCAGAGACTCGAACTCTGACGGGTCGCCCCACTGGATTCTAAGTCCAGCGCGTCTGCCAGTTCCGCCACTTGCCCGGCGACCTCGATAGATAGAACGCGCTGGGTGCTTTTCCTCCTCTTTAAGGGAGGGCCGCGCCGCTCAGGGGCGAGCCGGTGTTCGCACGCAGCATTTCGGCGTCGACCGAGTGGCAGGTGCTGCGGTCCGGCGGGTTCTCGCAGAGTAGCACGCCGGCAAAGCTCGCGGCGCTCGTCTGAGCGCCGGCCATCTTGTCGCAGGTGGGCCGGCGCTGGGTTTCGTTCATCACGGTCCAGCACAGGACCGCGCCGTCGAAGCGCGTCCCCTGCAGGTCAGCTCCGGAGAGATCCACCGACACCAACGCAATGCCCGATAGGTCGCGACCTGCGAGCTTGCTTCCGGTGAAGTTGCACGAAACGCAGCCGGCGAGCAGCTGGCGGAGCTGCTCGTCGGTGACCGAGGCCGCGAAGTTCTTGAAGTTCGCCGCCATCATCTGCGCGCCGGTGAACGTCGCACCGTCGAGCCTCGCGCCGATGAAGTTGCACGCAGTGCATTGCGCGCTGTCGAACGCGGCGCCGCGGAGATCGGCGTTCTCGAAGTTCGCGGCGAGAATCCGGGCGTTGCGAAACGACGCGCCGGCGAGATCCGCTCCCGCGAAGTTCACGCCGATGTATGCGCCACGCGTGAAGTCGGAGCCGGCGAGCTTCGCTCCGGCGTAGTTGCAGCCGGTGCAGAATTTGGGCACGGCCGGCGGGGCGTTTTGCGCACCCGCCGTGAGGGGCGCGATGGCGGATAATGCAGCGATCAGGATCAACCGGCCCAGCGGGGGGAGACTCATGCGGGTTGGGCCGATCTTTGATGGTTATCGTGCCGCGGTTCGCCGGTGCGAGTCAGCGTCGAGCCGGGCTCGAAGGGAACCGCCTCCACGAGGGAGCGGAGATGACCTCGGCTGCTCGCTTCCAGCATCCCCAACCACCGGTTCGCTATCGGAGGCACGCCGTCGCCTGCCATAGAGTTAAGGAAGCGTATCGCGCAGGCCGTGTCAAGCGCCCGGGGGTAGTTAGGCCTTCGTCAGATGAAGGTTAGGGTGTACGCGTTTGGGTCGTTCCGCCTCGATGTGATGCGGCGGCTGCTGATCACCGGTTCGCGGATCTGCTCCCTGCCGGATAGGCCGTTTCGCATTCTGATGCATCTCTTGGAGTCAAATGGCGCCCTGGTCGCCCGCAATGCGCTCATCGACGCTCTATGGCCCGGCGAAGACATCGGCGAGAACAGCCTCACGCAGCATATCTATCTCCTGCGAAACCTGCTGGTAGAACTCGGCGGAAAGCGTTCCTATATCAAGACGGAGTCGAAGCACGGATACCGTTTTACGATCCCGGTAGCCGTGATCGACGACTCCGCCGATCACTTCAACCCGGGCGTCGCTGCGGCCGTCGGAGGCCTGATCGCAGGCGACCGGTTCGACACGTTCCGCGCCTACTGCGAAGGCTGTTACCTGCTCGAAAAGCGCACGCACGAGTCGTTGCTGGGCGCCGTATCGCGGTTCGACGAGGTCGTTCAGAACGATCCGATGCACTGGCAGGCCTATTTCGGGATTGCGCGGGCGTACGCGTTTCTCGGCTCGTATCTCTACGCGCCCAGCATGGAGGTCTTCCCGAAAGCCAAGACGGCTGCGCTGCGAGCCTTGGAGATCAGGCCAAGCGGAGCGACTCACGCGCTGCTGTCGGAGATCACGATGTTCGGCGAGTGGGATTGGGCCGGCGCTGCGGCGGAGATGCAGACGGCGCTGGAGCTCGAGCCGGAATCGGCGTTCGTCCATAATGCGGCGACGTGGCTCGCGATCGGGCGAGGCGACTTCGACCGGGCGCTGTTCGAGGCGCGTGCCGCGCTCGAGCTCGAGCCTGCATCGTTGTTCTATCGCAACGTGTTGGCTCGCGTTCTCATTCATCGCGCCGACTACGGCAACGCGATCATGCTCCTCTCACGAGTACTCGAACTGGATCCGACGATCGACGTCGCCGTCGAAAATCTCGCCTTCGCGTACACCGCAAGCGCCCAGCCGGAACGTGCCGTGCATATTCTGCTGGACAGGGCCAACCGAGGTGCGCTCGGCGATCACATGAGCGGCCAGTTGGCGCGGGCGTACGGGGACTCCGGCCACAGCCGGCCGGCCGAGCTCATCTATCGCGGGCTCCAGGCCTCTGCCGAGAAGCGTTGCGTCGCGGCCTGGCCCATGGCGCTGGCGGCGACGGGGCTCGGTCGGGACGACGAGGCTCTCGAGCAGCTCTCGCGCGGAGCGCGAGAACGTGAGGCCGCGCTGGTCTTCCTGCAACGGCTAACGCTGTTCGACCAACTGAAAGAACATCCGGAGTTTCGGCGCATCGCCGCGGTGGTCGGCCCGGCTGCTGCTACGTAGGGCACCGCTTCGGGCGCACCGAACACCTGTTCGCATGGCCAGGCCGACGCGGTTTCAGCGTGATGAAGAGTCATGGGGCGAGCCGGAGGCGGTCAGGGCGGCGATTAAACGCCTGCGGCCCGAGGATCGAGCGCGTGTTCTCGCGTGGCTCTGCATCTATTATCAAGACGACGGCGCCATGTTCTCGCCGCAGATCAGCCGGCGCCGTAAGCGCGTGACGATCGACGGCGCCGAGTATTGGTTGGTCCGAGTTCCGCGGCTGTAGCATGTTTCGAATTCGAAAGGCCTTACGAAATCTCGTAAGGCCTTCTTGATTTTGCACCGCCAGGGACTCGAACCCCGAACCAACTGATTAAGAGTCAGCTGCTCTACCATTGAGCTAGCGGTGCGTGGAGTGTGCGCCCTCCGGGACTCGAACCCGGGACCAACGGCTTAAAAGGCCGCTGCTCTACCGACTGAGCTAAAGGCGCCCGTCCGGCTGCGCTCGTTGTTTGTATTGAATACCTTCTCGAAGTCCTCCGGCGTGGTTTCTTGGGGTGACTGACGGGGGTCGAACCCGCAACCTCCGACGCCACAGGCCGGCGCTCTAACCAGTTGAGCTACAGTCACCGCGAAACGAGAGTATACCATGCGCCCGGAGGGACTCGAACCCCCATCTTCGAGTTTAGAAGACTCGTGCCTTATCCCGTTAGACCACGGGCGCGGTGGTTGGTCGGGGCGACAGGATTCGAACCTGCGGATCCTCCGCGTCCCAAACGCGGCGCTCTACCAAGCTGAGCTACGCCCCGATCGCATGCGGCCATCCAAACTGTTCGACAGTTCTGCGGCGATGGCAGTTCGCGCAGCGCACGTCACACTTCGCGATCTCCGAAACTATCCTCTGCCAAGCCCAGCCTTCTCGCACCAGATTGCTAATGTTTCCCTCCTTCTTCCCACGGACATGGTCGAACTCTAGGACTCTCACGTCTGCCTCACTGCAGTCAATGCATGCGTGCGAGAGCAGGTAGCCGGTGATTCTCTGTCGATTGCGGGTCCGATAACGCGTTTGGTTCGCTAACCTCCGTCGGTTATGAAGTATCTTGTTTCTGCGGTAATGTGCCTTGCAGTAATCACTCTGACAGGGCAGTAGCTGCCACCTCTCGGACGCGCGACCGATTTCGCAAACGATTCGGTCGGAAGGAAGAGATTGCACTTTGGACAGCGTTTCATTCAGGGATTGTTGCACGGTACTGTGCCAACAGCATTGCACAGTGCAAATGTCAAGTAGTTTCGTCAAAACAATAAGCTATGATAGCCGACGTAGCGCGACATGTCCATCTCGTCCGAATCGCTCGCGAACAGGCTCACGCCTTGGATCTTCAGCCCCGCGTCACCGGCGGCGCGCGCGACGCGGACGTTAACCGCCGGCACGAGGGCGCTGCACCAGGACGCGTCGTGCGAGCGCGCGAGTGCCATCATGGCGAACGCGAAGAATGCGACGACGTACGACGGCGAGAACGACGCGAGCGGTCCGATCCGCCCATCCGGCCAGACGTAGGCGTAGCCCACGAACTCGCCGCCGGTCGAAAACGCGCTGCCGTGCGCGTTCGAGGCGAAGTACAGATGATCGGTGTGGCGCGCGCTTCCGCGGGTCTCGACGTCGAGCGCGTCCAGCGCGAAGCGGTGTCGGATCGGGTCGAGCGGCTCGGTCTCGAAGCGATGCTCCCCGGCGGCCAACGCCGCGAGCTGTTCCTCCTTTGGAATGCGGCCGGCGAAGCGCAGAACCGGAGTTCTCGCAGCGACGCGTCTCCGCGCGAAGAACGCGATTCCGCCGAGCTCCGCCGGATCGAGAAAACCCGAGCGCGTCACGTCGCCCGCATCGCGAGCGGCTTCCGCCAGCAGTCGCTCTCCGAGCCCGCGCCCGCGGAACGACGGCTCGACGAAGAGATCGCTGAGATACCACTCCGTCTCGAGCTGATGCGCGACTGCGATGCCAACCGGGGTGCCCTCGTCGCGCGCGACCCACGCTCCGTTCGGCGCTACCGAGGCAAGGAAGAAGTACAGCCGCCGAGTCTCCGAGTCGCTCCAGCGCCGCCGCGCTATCTCCGCGACGTCGTCTTCGGTCGCGCGAGCGACGAGCTCGCTCACGCTGTGTGAAGGGCGGCGAGCAGCGCGTCGGCGGCGCGCCGCCGGTGGCTGACCGCGTTCTTCTCGTTCTCGCTCAACGCGGCGAAGCTGCGTCCCGACGGCGGGTGGAAAAACAGCGCGTCGTAGCCGAATCCGCCGCTGCCGGATTCCGCCTCCAAGATGTAGCCGCCGACGTCGCCGCTGACCAGCAGCGGCTCTTGCCCGGGCGCGATCAGGGCGAGGGCGGTGACGAACCGCGCGGTCCGGCGAAACGGGGGCACTCCGCGCAGCTCCGCGAGCAGCGTTGCGCGCCGCTCGGGCCATCCGATCCGGGTTCCCCCGTAGCGCGCCGAGTGCACGCCCGGCCGCCCGCGCAGCGCGTCCACCTCGAGCCCGCTGTCGTCAGCAAGCGCACCCGCCGAGATCCCCGCTTCTTGCAGCGTCGCCGCCAGCGCTCGCGCCTTGAGCAGCGCGTTTCCCGCATAGCTCTCCGCGTCTTCGGCGACGGCCGCGTACTTACGGTACGACGTCAGTTCGAGCTGCGAGCCGGCGAAGATCGCCTTGAGCTCGCGGAGCTTGCCCGGGTTACGCGTCGCGACGTAGACCTTCACTCGTTGCCGAGCCGAAGCACCGCCATGAAGGCCTCTTGCGGCAGCTCGACCTTGCCGACGCGCTTCATCCGCTCCTTACCGGCCTTCTGCTTCTCGAGCAGCTTGCGCTTGCGCGTGATGTCGCCGCCGTAGCACTTCGACAACACGTTCTTGCGCATCGCGCTGACGGTCTCGCGTGCGACGATCTTCCCGCCGATCGCGGCCTGGATGGGTACCTCGAACATCTGCCGCGGGATGAGCTCCTTGAGCTTCTCCGTCAGGGCGCGGCCGCGGCTGACGGCCTTGTCGCGCGCGACGATGAAGGACAGCGCGTCCACCGGCTCGCCGTTGAGCAGGATCTCGAGCTTCGCCAGCTCCCCCTCGCGATAGCCGATCACCTCGTAATCGAGCGAGGCGTAGCCCTTCGTGCGCGACTTCAGGGCGTCGAAGAAATCCACGATCACCTCAATCAGCGGCATCTCGTACGTCAGGATGACGCGACCGTCGTGCAGATACTCCATGTTGCCGAGTGTCCCGCGCCGGTTCTGCGTGACCTCCATGATGGCGCCGACGTACTCGGGCGGCGAAATGATCGTCGCCTTTACGTACGGCTCCTCGATCGAGCGGATCGCGCTGGGCGGCGGCAGCTTCGACGGGTTGTCGATCATCTCGATGCTCCCGTCGGCGCGGACGACGCGGAAGACGACCGACGGCGAGGTTGCGATCAGGTCGAGACCGTAGTCGCGCTCGAGCCGCTCCTGCACGATCTCCATGTGCAGCAGCCCCAGGAAGCCGCAGCGAAAGCCGAAGCCGAGGGCGACGGAGGTCTCGGGCTCGTAGACGAGCGCGGCGTCGTTGAGTTTGAGCTTCTGCAGCGCGTCGCGTAGACCGTCGTACTCACCTTCGTTGGGGTAGAGGCCGCAATAGACCATCGGCACGGCCTTGCGATAGCCCGGCAGCGCGACGTGCGCGGGATCGTTCGCGGACGTGACCGTGTCGCCCACGTCGATCTCGCCGAGCGACTTGATGTTCGCGATCACGTAACCCACGTCGCCCAGCTCCAGCGAGCCCGTGGCGCGCATCTGCGGCGCGAAGATCCCGACCTCGGTGCATTCGAACACGCGCTCGTGCGCCATGGACATGAAGCGGTCGCCCGGCGACAGCTTGCCGTCGACGACGCGCACGTAGCTGACCACGCCGCGATACGGGTCGAACTGCGCGTTAAAGACGAGGCCGCGAAGCCGGTTGCGGTGGCCCTTGGGCGGCGGTATGCGCTGCACGATAGCCTCGAGGATGTCCTCGATGCCGACGCCGTTCTTCGCGCTGGCGAGGATGCACTCGCTCTTCTCCATGACCAGCAGTTCTTCGACCTCACCCATGACGCGCTCGGGATCGGCGGCCGGCAGATCGATCTTGTTGATCACCGGGATGATCGCAAGCTCGTGCTCGAGCGCGAGATGGTAATTCGCGAGCGTCTGCGCCTCGATGCCCTGCGCGGCGTCGATGATCAGCACGGCCCCTTCACACGCCGCGAGCGAGCGCGAGACCTCGTACGAGAAATCCACGTGACCCGGCGTGTCGATCAGGTTGAGGCGATACAGCTCGCCGTCGCTGGAGCGATAGCCGAGCGTCACTGGATGCATGCGGATCGTGATGCCGCGCTCGCGCTCGAGGTCCATCGCGTCGAGCGCTTGTTCCTCGAGATCGCGCGACTCGACGGTTCGCGTAATCTCGAGCAGCCGATCGGAGAGTGTTGTCTTCCCGTGGTCGATGTGCGCGATGATGCAGAAATTGCGGACGTTGCTCGCAACGTCGACCCGGTGCGGCCGCTCGGTTTTCAGCGCCACGAAAGGGCCGACCCTAAAGGAGCGGCACGCAGCTGTTGAAGACCAGCCTGCCTAACTCGGGCCGGACGAGCAGCTGCAGCACGAGAAGGACGATCAGGAAGGCAAGGTCGAGTCCGCCGACCGGCGGGATGACCCGGCGTATCGGCATGAGGACGGGCTCGATGATGGACGCTAGCGCGTAGACCCACCGGCCCCGCCGCAGGTCGGGAACCCACGAGATCACGGCGTAGACGAACATCAGCAGCGTGTAGACGTTCACGGCCCAATACAGGAGCCTGGTGAGGTCGCAGGTGAGAAGATTCATGATCCCGTGCGAGCCTGCTCGATCGCCTCGAGTTCCTCCGCCGACGCCTGCACGGTCGGCTTGAAGCGGCTGACGGGTTTGCCGAACGTGCGCGTGTCGGTGCGCGAGTAGATGCTCGTGAGCACGACGCCGTCGCCCTCACGGTTCAGCAGCGCGAGCGCGTACGAAAGCCCGGACTCCGCATCGGAGAATGCGTCGTAGCGCACGAAGCCGGCGCGCGAAAGATCCGTCCGCGCCGACGATTCGAGCGTGTCGATGCGGCCGACGGCCGTCTGTAGCGAACTGCGTGTCGAGGCGTGAGCTTGCTCGACGGTCCGCAAACGGTCCGCCGCCCCGACGGTCCCGCCGGAGATCAGGCCGTCGTGCAGCCCGAGCAGGTGGGCCGCCCACGCCATCGTGGGGCGCACGACGGTGAGGTGATAGACGAGGAGCGCGATGAGCGCTCCGATGAACGCGGCCACGGCGGCGTAGATTGCTACTGTCGGCATCTCTCCAAACTTCGAGACACGAGGTCGGACCACGACGAGAGTCAGGTGGATCACGGCGCCCGTAAGTGCTCGCTTACCGTTGCTACCTTCCGGTCCTGGCGGGGTTCACGAGTTTACGCCGCGTGAAGCCCAACTCCCATCATGGCCACGCCATGATACCATACGCTCATGGTTCGCGCCCTGACGATCGCCGGCGTCCTGCTTACGGCGGCATCCGGCCTGATGCAGCTGCGCAGCGGGGACTTCGCCGCGGGCGGCCGCCTGGCGCAGCCGCTCATGGCGTCCGAGTGCGGCGGCTACGGCCGTTCGCCCGAGCTGGAGTGGAGCGGCGTGCCGCGGGGAACGAAATCCTTCGCGCTGATCATGCACGATCCGGACGCTCCGATTCCCGGCGGCTTCTACCACTGGGTCGTCTACGATCTCCCCGCCGAAATGCGGCGACTCCCCGTCAGCGTCAAACTCCCTGCAAGCGAGCTCGGCGTGACGTCGGCCGGAAAGCCCGGATACTACGGGCCCTGTCCGCCGACGGGACCGGCGCACCACTACAACTTCACGCTCTACGCGCTCGATGTCGCTCAGATCGCCGGCCACTCGCCGCTCGACGGCCCCCAGCTGCGGCGAACGATCGGCGGCCACGTCTTGGCGCGCGCGACCTTGCAGGGAACGGCATCGCGCCTGTGAGATTGGCCGACGAGATGGAAGAGGTCAGCATCAAGGTCCGCGAGAGCGGCCCGTATCTCGTGCGCGGTAGAGTGACCATCACGGACTGCGACGGGAATCGTTACACCGTCGAGGGCGATAACGTCGTGCTCTGCCGCTGCGGCGGCTCGCACACCAAACCGTTCTGCGACGGGTCGCATCGCGAGAACGGCTTTTGCGCCACCGAGCGCGCGGCGCTCGTGAACGAGGGCACATAGTGCCGTCCTACGTTCGCGCGGGCTCCGTGCCGCACAAGCGGCACATCCAGTTTCGCCGCCCCGACGGCGGCCTGTACGCGGAAGAGCTCTTCTCCACCAAGGGGTTCGAGAGCGTGTACTCGCTGCTCTACCACTTGCGGCCCCCCACGGCGACGCTCGACGTGCGGCCGTGGAATCGTCCGGAGCGCCGATTCGTCGCTAATCAGCCCCTGCGGAACCGCCATCTCAAGACGCAGTCGCTCCGTCTCGCCGGAGACGATCCGGTCGAATCGCGCGCGCCGCTGCTGGGCAACGACGACGTCGTCATCTCCATCGCGCAGGCGGGGGGGCCGATGGAGTATTTCTACCGCAACGCGGGGGGAGACGAGCTGCTCTTCATCCACCGCGGCTCGGGCGTCATCGAGACGCAGTTCGGCGAGCTCGCGTATCGCGACCACGATTACCTCGTCATTCCAACCGGGACGATCTATCGCGTCGCGCCGTCGAAGCCGACGCGAATGCTCGTTTACGAATGCGCCGGCGCGGTAACGATCCCGCGCAAGTATCGCAACGATTTCGGGCAGCTCGAGGAGCACGCGCCGTACTACGAGCGGGACTTCAGGGTTCCAGTCCTCAAAGCTCCGATCGCCGATCGGGGCGAATACGAGGTGCGGGTCGCGAACGGCGGACGCAACGCGATCTACATCGTCCAAAATCACCCGTGCGACGTCGTCGGATGGGACGGTCACTGCTATCCGTACGCGTTCAATCTCGAGGAGTTCGCGCCGATCACCGGCAAGCTGCATCAGCCGCCGCCGGCGCACGCGACGTTCGAGGCGCCCGGCGCCGCGTTCTGCGCGTTCGTGCCGCGCCTCTTCGACTATCACCCGCTCGCGATTCCCGTGCCGTATAATCACTCGAGCGTCGATTGCGACGAAGTCCTATACTACGTGAGCGGTGACTTCATGAGCCGCCGCGGCGTCGACGAGGGTTCGATCACACTCCACGCCGCCGGCGCGCCGCACGGCCCGCAACCGGGCGCCGTGGAGTCGAGCCTCGGTAAGACGTCGACCGACGAGATCGCGGTGATGATCGATACGTTCAAGCCGTTGCAGCTCGCCGAAGCGGCGCTCGAATGCGAGGATCCGCAGTACTTCCGCTCCTGGATCGAACGGCCGGCGACGGTATAGATTAGTTTATCGCGGGCTCGATGCGGCCGCGCGCTTCGCCGAATCCGATGCGGCGCGCGGCCGCGCTCTCGCACCATCCGCGCAGGATCACTTCGTCGCCGTCTTCCAGGAAGCTGCGCGCCTCGCCGCTGCGGAGGCGCAGTGGTCGCTCGCCGTTCCAGGTGAGCTCGATCAGGCTGCCTTGCGTGCCGGGAGCCGATCCGCTGATCGTCCCGGAGGCGAAGAGATCGCCCGGACGCGTGATCGCGCCGTTGGCCGTCGCGTGAGCGAGCTGCTGCGCGACGTTCCAATACATGTCGCGGAACGTCGTCTGCGAGATCCGCTCCGGCCCGACGCCGCCCTCGCGCATCTGTTGCGTCTGTAACTCGATCGCGAGTGTGATCGCGTAGGCCCATGCATCGCCGGTGCGCAGGTAATGGAGCGGCTGCGGATCCTGCCGCGGGCCCTCGACGCGAAACGGCTCGAGCGCGTCGAGGGTGACGACCCACGGCGAGATCGTCGTCGCGAACGATTTCCCGAGGAACGGTCCGAGCGGCTGATACTCCCACGCCTGAATGTCGCGCGCGCTCCAATCATTGACCAGCACGAGCCCGAAGATGTGCTCGGACGCGTCCGCGACGGTGATCGGCTCGCCGAGCCGATTACCCGGCCCGGTGACGAAGCCCATCTCGAGCTCGATGTCCAGCCGCCGGCTCGCGCCGAACTCAGGAGCCGGCGCAGGCGCGAGCTTGCGCTGGCCGCGCGGGCGGCGCACGGGCGTCCCGTCGACGACGATCGTCGCGGAGCGGCCGTGATAACCCACGGGAACCCACCTCCAGTTGGGCAGCAGCGCCTCGGCATCGGGCCGAAACATCCGGCCGAGATTCGTCGCGTGTTCGATCGAAGAGTAGAAGTCGACGTAATCGCCGACGTCCATCGGCACGTGCATCGTCACGTCGTTGCGGGCCCGGACGAATCGATCGACGTTCATCTCGCGCAGCCGCGGATCGCCGTCGCTGCGCAGCAGCTGCGAAAGGCGCTGGCGTAGCGCCGTCCATACCATGCGCCCCGCGGCCAGCAGCGGGTTCAGCAACGGTGCCTGCAGCAGCTCCGGCTCGCAGCAGTCGTCGACGTAGCCCGCTTCGGCCAGCTCATGGAGATCGAGAAGGTTATCGCCGATGGCGACGCCGATTCGCGGCAGCCGTCCGGCCGCGGAGAACACGCCGAACGGCAGGTTTTGAATCGGGAAATCGCTGCCGGCTGCGACCGGCAGCCACGATTCGAGGCGCGCGTCCGTCGTGTCCGACGGCGCAATCATCGCGCGGACAGGACTCCGATCGCCGACAGGTCGGCGATCGGCTCGGAGAAACTGCAGCTGCCGTATGCGACGAAGCCGGCGCGCCGAGCCTGCGTGAGCTCTTCGATTCCGATGCGCTCGTCGCGCCACGCGAACGAGTCGTCGTCGAAACGAAACGCCCTGGGATCTTCTTCCGCGACGATGCGCCGCAGCGTCTTCGTATCGACCCGCGGCGCGAGCGCGGCCGCGGATAGCAGATTCAGGAAGCCGTGCATCGCGAATCCGCTAGCGGCGTCGAACCGTCTCACCGGGTGGTGCAGTCCGGCGGTGGCCTTGAAGGGCACCCCCGCGTGGTTTGCCGCGAGAATGAAGTCCGCGACTGCCTCGATGCTAGGGAACGCCTCGCTGGTCAGGCCGCCGCAGCGCAGCTTCGCGCCGAGACCCGCGCGCGCGACCGCCGCCATCGTTTGCGCAAGCGACTGGGGCGAATGCGCGGCGCTCGGAATCTCAACGAACGCGGTGAGTCCGGCTGCGCGGCTGCCCGCGAGCCGGCGGCTCAACCCATCGATTGCGCCCGCGAACGTCTCGCCTTGCGCCCAAATTCTCGGCGGAATTTCGAGCGCAGCGACTGAGCGGCCGCGCGTGGTGGTCACCGCGTCGAGCTGCTCGAGGCCACCGTCCAACACGACGGAGAGCGGGACGCCGTCCGACCACGCCCCCAGGGCCGACGCGGGAACGATGAACCTGCCGAGCAGCCAGGCGTGCGGACTCGCTCGCGCCGCCGCGTATTCGGCCTGTGCGGCCGAAACCGAGAGCTGTGCCGGAGGGAAAAGGCCTGCGTAGTCGATCAGCGCGTGAAGCGCCGCGCGCACGGAGGGCCGCAGCACCGTCGACGTGGTCATCAACGGCTGCTTTGACAGGGCCGCCCCCGGGCCTTCGCCAAGTCCGCCCGCGATGAGCACCGCCGCCGAAGCCCGCCGCGATCCGCTGGCACAGATCGATTGGGACTATGTCGAGTTCTACGTGGGCAACGCGAAGCAGGCGGCGTACTACTATATGTCGGCGTTCGGCTTCGATCAGATCGCATACGCGGGTCCGGAGACGGGCGTGCGGGATCGTGTGAGCTATCTCCTGGAACAGAACAAGCTCCGCTTCGTGTTGACGTCCAGCCTGGTGCCAGACGACGAGATCGCACGGCACGTGATGCTGCATGGCGACGGCATCAAGGACGTCGCGATCCTGGTCGAAGACGCCACGGCGGCGTTCGAGATGGCGGTCCGCGGCGGCGCGCGAGTGATCGCGGCCCCGACAGTCCTGGACGACGCGAACGGGCGGATCGTCAAGGCGACGATCGCCACGTACGGCGACACCGTGCACTCGTTCATTCAGCGAGACGGCTACGCGGGGATCTTCGCGCCGGGCTTCGTCGAGGCGCGCAAGACGAACCGGCACGCGGTCAAGCCCGGACTGCAGTTCATCGATCACTGCGTCGGCAACGTCGGCTGGGGCGAGATGGATGCGTGGGGCGACTTCTACGCTCGGGTCTTCGGATTCTCGCAGCTGGTCTCGTTCGACGACAAGGACATCTCGACCGAATTCACCGCGCTGCGCTCGAAGGTGATGACCGACCCGCGGCACCGCGTCAAGTTTCCGATCAACGAGCCGGCGCAGGGCAAGAAGAAATCTCAGATCGAGGAGTATCTCGACTTCTATCGCGGCGCGGGCGTCCAGCACATGGCGATCCGTACCGACGACATCGCGACCACCATTCGGGCGCTCAAAGAGAACGGCGTCGAGTTCCTCGACACGCCGGACTCGTACTACGAGATGCTCGCGGAGCGCGTCGGCAAGATCGACGAGGCGCTCGAGACCCTGCGGGACCTGCGGATCCTCGTGGACCGCGACGACATGGGTTATATGCTGCAGGTATTCACGAAGCCGCTCCAGGACAGGCCGACGCTGTTTTTCGAGATCATTCAGCGCAAGGGCAGCCTCTCGTTCGGCAAGGGAAACTTTAAGGCGCTTTTCGTCTCGATTGAGCGCGAACAGGAAAAGAGAGGGACGCTCTAATGTTGCTGATGCGCTCGAAACTCGCAGACTGGTACCGGCGCAACCGCGAGCGCTCGGCGACGCTGTTGGCCCTGATCGACGACGAGGCGTTCTACGACCGGCCGATTCCGCTGCGCCATCCGTTCGCGTTCTACGAGGGGCACATTCCCGCGTTCAGCTTCAGCACGCTCTGCGACCGCGGGCTCGGGGAGCCCTCGATCGATGCGGCGTTGGAGAAGCTTTTCGAGCGCGGCATCGACCCGTCGTCAACGGATGAGGCGCGGCGCCACGATCGCTCCGACTGGCCCTCGCGCGCGACCGTGGCGGCGTTCGCCGCCCAGTGCGACCAGCACGTCGAGCATGCGCTCGAGTCGGCGCGCATCGACGATCCCGCCGTGCCGAGCCTGCGGCGCGGCCAGGCCGCGTACACGATCCTCGAGCACGAGCAGATGCACCAGGAGACGCTGATGTACATCATGCATCAGCTGGCCTACGACCGCAAGCGGCGCATCGAGGGACGTCACGAAGACCACGCGCTTCCACTGCAGCGCTTCCTACGGGTCGAGGCGGGGACGGCGACGCTGGGCACGGAGCCGGACGAGATCGCCTTCGGCTGGGATAACGAGTTTCGTCGGACGGAGGTGCCGGTCACCGCGTTCGACATCGCCGAATACCCGGTCACGAACGGCGACTGGCTGCGTTTCATCGCCGACGGCGGCCCCATACCGCAGTTCTGGAAGGAACGCGACGGCGAGTGGTTGCTGCGCGGCGCGTTCGAGGAGATCGCGCTGCCGCGGTCGTGGCCGGTGTACGTGACGCACGAGCAGGCCGAGGCCTATGCGAAGTGGACCGGAACGCGCTTGCCGAGCGAGGCCGAGTATCACCGCGCGGCGTTTGGAACGCCGAGCGGTGAGGAGCGTCCGTTTCCATGGGGCGACGAGCGCCCCGCGCCGGCGCACGGCAACTTCGATTTCGAGCGTTTCGATCCCGAGCCCGTCGACGCACATCCGCGCGGCACGAGCGCGTGGGGCGTCGCGGACCTGGTCGGCAACGGATGGGAGTGGACCTCGACGCCGTTCGCTCCGTTCCCTGGGTTCGAGCCGATGGCGTCCTACCCACGCTACTCCGCCGACTTCTTCGACGGCAAGCACTACGTGATGAAGGGCGCCTCGCCGGTGACGGCGGCGGAGCTGATCCGGCGCTCGTTCCGGAACTGGTTCTACGGCGACTATCCGTACATGTACGCGAAGTTCCGCTGCGTTGCCTGATGCGCCGGGCGGGCGTTGTCTGCGGTGCCGCGCTCGCGTTGTATGCCCTGACGGGCTGCTCGAAGAGCGCGGGTGGTAGCGCCGCCGCACCCGAGCGCCTGCGCATCGCGCTTCAGATCAATCCGACGCAGCTCGACCCGATCCTCGCGCAAAACTCGATCGAGAGCTTCGCCGATGGCTTGATGTTCGACTTGCTCGTGACGCTGGATCAGAACCACCGTGAAGTTCCCGATCTCGCCGCGACGGTTCCGTCGCTTGCCAACGGCGGCATCAGCAGCGACGGCCTGACGATCACCTATCACCTTCGACGTGGCGTCAAGTGGCATGACGGTGCGCCGTTTACGAGCCGGGACGTCGAGTTCACATGGCGCGCGATCATGAACCCGCGCAACAACGTCGTGTCGCGCCGCGGCTACGACGAGATCGCCTCGATGGACACGCCCGACGATTACACTGTCGTCATGCATATGAAGCGCCGCTTTCCGCCCGCCGTCGACACCATCTTCGCCGAGAGCGATACGCCATACCGTTTGCTTCCCGCCCACCTGCTCGCCGGGTACGGCAACGTGAACCATGTCGCGTTCAACGCCGCTCCCGTCGGCACGGGCCCGTACGAATTGGTGCGCTGGCAGCGCGGCGACCACATCGTGTTGCGCGCGAACCCGCGGTACTTTCGCGGCGCCCCGGCGCTGCGGGAGCTGACGCTCCCGATCATACCCGACGACAACACGATTGCGGCGCAGCTTCGTTCACGCGAGGTGGATCTCGGGATCGAGATTCCTGCGGCGGTCTATCGCGACGTCGCGGATGCCGCCGGCGTACGGCGGCAGCTGGCGGACGCGCCCGCATACACGGCGGTGATGTTTAACACGCAGCGGCCGCCGCTCGACGACGTCCGCGTCCGCCGAGCGCTCGTGTTCGGCATGGATCGCGCCGCGATCACGCGCGACGACACGTACGGCACCGGGAGCGTCGCCGTAGCGGACCTTTCACCCTTCTACTGGGCCTTCGATGGGGCGCTCCGGCCGACGCCCTACGATCCCGCGCAGGCCGCTACTCTTTTGGACGCCGCCGGCTGGCGCCGCGGGGCGGACGGCGTGCGGGTGCGCAACGGCACGCGACTGTCGCTGTTGCTTGTCTACGGGCTCGGCAGCCAAATCGTTCGAACGGTAACGGCGCAGATCCAGCAGATGTACCGCTCGATCGGCGTCGACATCCAACTGAAGGGCTTCGACTATGCGACGCTCTATGCGGCGGCGCAGAGCGGCGGCATCCTCAACGGGGGCAAGTTCGACATGGCGATGTACGCGTGGATCGCGGGCGCCGATCCCGACGATTCGTCGCAGTGGACCTGCGCCGCCATCCCGCCCGGCGGCAACAACGTCGCGCGCTACTGTGCGCCCGAGATGGAAGCGGCGCAGCGCCTCGCGCTGTCGACATTCGACCGATCGGTGCGCAAGCGGGCCTACTCACGGATACAGGCGCTCTTGCTGCGGGATGCGCCGGCCGCGTTCATCTACTACCAATCGCTCCGCTACGCGCATGCCGACGACCTACAAAACTTTATGCCGAACGGCATCAGCGAGGCGTGGAACGCCCAGGAGTGGCGCCGATAGATGCGGCATGGTAGCCAGCATGACCGTCAATAGCGTGCCGGTTACCGTTGCGTACGGCGACGGCATCGGGCCCGAGATCATGACGGCGACGCTGCGGATTCTCGAAGCGGCCGGCGCCCGTCTGGAGCTGGAGCCCATCGAGATCGGCGAGCCCGTTTACAATCGCGGGCTGAGCAACGGCATCGAGCCCGCGTCGTGGGAGTCGCTGCGCCGCACGAGGGTCTTCCTCAAGGCGCCGATCACGACGCCGCAGGGCGGCGGCTTCAAGAGCCTCAACGTGACGGTGCGCAAGACGCTCGGGATGTACGCCAACGTGCGGCCCTGCATGTCGCTCCACCCCTACGTCGCCACGAAGCATCCGCTCATGGACATCGTCATCGTGCGCGAGAACGAGGAGGACGTTTACGGCGGCATCGAGCACCGCCAGACGAACCAGATGGCGCAGTGCCTGAAGCTGATCTCGCGCCCCGGCAGCAAGCGCATCATCCGGTACGCGTTCGAATACGCGCACGCGAACAAGCGCAACAAGGTCACGTGTTTCACCAAAGACAACATCATGAAGATCACGGACGGCCTCTTCCACCGGACGTTCAACGAGATCGCGGCCGAGTACCCGGACATCGAACACGAGCACTGGATCGTCGACATCGGCGCCGCCAAGATGGCGGATACGCCGGAAGCATTCGACGTCATCGTGATGCCGAATTTGTACGGGGACGTGCTCTCGGACGTCGCCGCCCAGATCACGGGCTCGGTGGGCCTGGCGGGCTCCGCCAACATCGGCGACCACTGCTCGATGTTCGAGGCTATCCACGGCTCCGCGCCGCGCCGCGCGGGCCAGAACCTCGCCAACCCGTCCGGCTTGCTGCACGGCGCGATCCTCATGCTCGTGCACATCGGTCAGGCTAACGTCGCCGAGCGCGCGCACAACGGCTGGCTGCGGACGATCGAAGACGGCATCCATACGTACGACATCTTCAAGGAAGGCACGTCGCGCAAGAAGGTTGGCACCCGCGAGTTCGCCGACGCGGTCATCGAGCGGCTGGACCGCAAACCGCAGCACCTGAAGGCGGTCGAGTACGACAAGGAGGCGCAGATGAACCTCGCCATCCGTCCGGCGGGGAAGCCTCCCATGAAACTGCGGGCCGGTGTCGACCTCTTCATCGACCGGCGCGACGGAAACCCGGATCAGATCGCGGCCGTGATGCAACGCTTCGACGTGCCCGGCGCGAAGCTGACGACGATCAGCAACCGCGGCACGAAGGTCTGGCCGAACGGCAACCCCGACACGTACTGGAGCGACCACTGGTGTTGCCGCTTCGAGGCCGATGGCGAGCTATTCGCGGCGGAGCACGTCGTCAAGCTGCTGCAGGCCGCCAATCACGCCGGTTTCGACGTGATCAAAACCGAGGGACTGTACACGTTCAACGGCGAGCGCGGCTACTCGCTCGCGCAAGGCGAGTAACGATGAGTTTTTAAAGCCGTTCGAGCAGCGCTTCGTCGTCGAGGCGCGCAAGCTCGGCCGGCACGCGGTCGCGGACGCGCGATGCCAGCTGCGACGCGAGCTCCTGCCGGCGTCGTGGCGACAGGGCATCGCGCCGCTCGAGGAAGCGCTTGACGAGCGCGCGCTCCTCACCGTCCAGGTAGGCGGTCGATGAGTACGCCGGCTCCGCTTCGCGTTGGGCGAGCGCGCGCGGCGGCGCGAGGCGCGCATCGCGCACGACGATCGTGCCTGCTGCGAGGTCTCCGAGACGCTTGTTCTCCGGCGAAATCAGCGCGCTGACGGCGCCGAGTAGGTAGTAGCCGACGAGCTGCTCGCCAACGCGGATGAGGTTGCGAATCAGCGACGCGCCGAAGTCGATGGGATACCCGCCGTCGCGCACGACACGCAGGCCGAGCAGCTTCTTTCCCGGCGTCTGTCCGTTCCAGAGCGCTTCGAAGGCGATGAAGTAGCCGAACAGCACGGCGAAAAGGACCGCAATGACGAGTGCAATTGCGAGGCTTTGGGCGAGCTTGTCAGTGAGCGGCGGCGGGGAAGGATGGTGTGCCACCGTACGCGCCGCCGCCAGAAGGATGCCCCCGAAGATCGCAACCAGCGTGAGAATCTGGATCGCCTGATCGACGATCAGCGCGAGAAACCGGCTCCCTAGCCCCGCTAGTTCGTAGTTAAATGCGATGCTCTCGGGCGTACGAACCTCGACCGTCCGATCCACAGCGGCCAGGTTCGACGGCGCCGGCCCGCCAACTCCTGCGCGTTGACGCAAGCCGTTTTCGTCGAGCGCCGCTCCGGCACGTGGCAACGCCTCGACGAGCTTCTGCGGCGCGTCGAGCGGCGCGGCACGCGGCGGCTTTTGCCCGACGAGATCTTCGAGCTCGGCCGTCTCTACCGCGCCGCGACGAGCGACCTCGCCTACGCGCATGGCGCCGGCTACGAGCGCGCGCTGCTCGAGTACCTCAACCGCAGCGTCGCCCGCGCGCACGCTGTCGTCTATGCCAAGGCTCCGGAGAGCGGAATGCGACGGATCGCGGACTTCTACGCGCGCGCTTTTCCGCAAGAGTTTCGCCGCTCGCTGCCTTACATCGCGATCTGTACCGCGCTGACCGTGGCCTGCGCCGTGGTCGCGTACGTACTCGTGCGCGGGCATCCGGCCGACGCCTACGCGCTGCTGCCAAAATTCCTCGTGTCGGAGCAGATCCGCAAGAGCTTGCACGACTCCAACTTTGCCATTGACCCCGGCTTCGCGCCGGCGATGTCGGCGCTCATCATCGCCAACAACGTCAAGGTCGCGATCATCGCCTTCGCGGGCTCCGTCACCCTCGGCGCGCTGACGCTCTACATCATCGCGTCCAACGGCTTGATGCTGGGCGGGATGGGCGCGCTATTCACCAACGCGGGCTTCGGCGCTGATTTTTGGGCGACGATCGCGCCGCACGGCGTCCTCGAGCTGACAGCTATTCAAATCGCGGGCGCCGCGGGCTTGCTGATCGCCGCCGCGGTCGTCTATCCCGGCCGAATGCGACGACGCGATCTCATCGTGGCCAACGCGCGGCGCGCCGGGACGTTGATTCTCGGCGTCGCGTCGATGCTGATCGTCGCGGGCACCATCGAGGCCTTCTTCTCCCCACTGCGGCTGCCGGCATCGACGCGCATCGCGGTCGGGCTCTTCACGGCGATCCTCTTGGTTCTCTACTTCACTGGGGCGGGGCGAGCATCGCTCGAGCACGAGAACGGACCTCGGGAGGAAACGGCGTAGCGCGGCGCGTCGTGCGATCGATGTGCACGCCCGTCAACTCGCAGGTCGCGCATAGCTCGCCGGTTTCGGCATCGTACAAGTCGTGCACCCACACCATCTTGCGGTCGCCGATGCTCAAGACCCGCGAACGAATCTCGACGATGTCGCCGGCGAACAGTTCCCGCTTGTAGGTGAGGTTCTGCTGGACCCCGGCGACGCCGGTCCGGATCTTTTTCATGTGCGCCGGAGTGAGGCCGATCGCGGCCATCAAATGCCAGCTCGCTTCATCGAACTTTCCGACATAGAACATGACGTTCATGTGGCCCATGTGATCGTAGTGCCACGGGTAAACGGTTCCGCGGTAGGTGACGATCTCGCTCATAAAAGACCGCGGCGCTTGACGCGCAGGTATTCGTCGATCAACGCCGTCGTCAGCTTTTTAGCCGGGACGTCGATGACCAGCGCACCGGTGCGCTCGAGAATGGCCTTGGCCGTGCGCCGCTCGTTCGCCAGCTCGAGCGCCACGCTCGCGCGGTAGGCTTCGCCGACGTCGCGCGGCTCGACCGACAGCGCATCGTTGACGGCGGCATCGTTCATGAAAACGCAGACCAACAGGTTGCGCCGCGCGAGGAAGCCGACGTCGGCAATGAGGGTCGCCTGTGCGAGCGGGTCGATGACATCGGTCAGAAACACGATCAACGAGCGCTTGTGCAGATGATGCCGAAGGTAGGCGAAGGCACGCGTGTAGTTGGACTCCTCGAAGCGCGGCTCGAGGTCGTAGAGCTCGTCGGTGAGTCGCCGGATCGAGGGCTTGGTCGAGCGCGGCGCCGTGGCAGCGAGGATGTCGCGCGCGAACGCGACAAGCCCCACGCGGTCGCTCGCGAGTCCGGCGATGGTCGCGAGCGAGAGGGCCGCCTGCACGGCATAGTCGAGCTTGCGCCGCCCGTCGATGCGCGCCGTCATCAGCCGCCCGCAGTCCAGTAGGAGCAGTACATTCTGGCTGCGTTCGACCTCGTGCTGCGCGACCATCAGCTTACCCCGGCGCGCCGTGGCCTTCCAGTCGACCGATCCGAAGGCGTCGCCGTCACTCCACTCGCGCAGCGATTCGAACTCGGTCCCGGCGCCGCGCAGCTTCATCCTGCGTAGCCCCGCCTCGATCATGCGGTTACGCAAATGGAGCTTGCCGTAGCGTTCGACGGCGGCGAGATCGGGATAAACGCGGATCGGCTCGAGTGACTCCACGCGGAGCCTGCGACGCAGCAGCCCGACCTGGTTCTCGTACCACACGTAGAGCGTGCCGAGCTCGTCCGCTCCGCGGGCGGTCGGCATCACGGGACGCACGACCTTCGAGCGACTGTGCGGCGAGATCGTCGCGATCAGCTCGTCGGTGTCATAGTGCAGCGTGCGGGCCGGCGACTCGACGATGCCGACGCGCACTTCGCGCGACGAGCGGTTCTCGATCGTGTAGGCGATCTCGGCGCCGACGGCGAGAGCGAAGTGTTCGGGCGCCATGCGCGCGACGCGCAGGCCAGAGGCGCGTGGGCCGATGAGTGCGTCCACGACGAAGGCCAGGGCGAGGGCGGCGGCGAGCACGATTGCAAACGGGACGAAGAGGGATACGCCCGGAGAGAGGGCGAGCAGCAGCGCGATTGCGGCCAGCGTCCAGAGGAAGCGCGCCGTGAACCACGCGGGAAGCCACATCAACGCGGGACCGGGAGCGTGGCGAGCAGTTCGCGGACGATGTCGTGCGCCGAGATGCCCTCGATCTCGGCATCGGGTGCGACGATCAAACGGTGAGGGATCACGAGATCGGCAACCTCCTTCACGTCGTCCGGTGTCGCGAAGTCGCGGCCCGCGATGGCCGCCGCGGTCTGTGCCGCCGTCAGTAGCGCGACGCCCGCGCGCGGGGAGGCCCCGAGCGTGAGGCGCGGGTGATTGCGCGTTGCCGCGACGACGCGATACGTGTAGTCGCGGACGCCCTCGGAGAGATGCACCTGCCGCACCGCGCGCTGCGCGTCGAGCACCTCCGCGGCATTCGTCACCGGCGCGAGGTCCGACGCTTCCAAGGCTCGCGCGTCGAAGCCGGCGGCCGTGCGCGCGAGCAGTTCGAGCTCTTGCGCCTCGGGTGGATACCCCGACTCGACTTTGAGCGTGAAGCGATCGAGCTGCGCCTCGGGCAGCGGATAGGTGCCCTCGTATTCGATCGGATTCTGCGTCGCGCAGAGCAGAAACGGCTGCGGCAGCAGGTACGGAACGCCGTCGATCGTCACGCGTCCCTCTTCCATCGCCTCCAGCAGCGCCGATTGGGTTTTCGGCGGCGTGCGGTTCACCTCGTCGGCCAGCACGATGTTGGCCACGAGCGGCCCAAAGCGCGTCGTGAACTGCGCCGTCTGCGGGTTGAAGACCGTCGTGCCTACGACGTCCGAGGGCATCAGATCCGGCGTGAACGCGATGCGCCGGAAGTCCAGCCCCAGCAGGAGCGCGAGCGCGCGCACCGCCAGCGTCTTGCCCGTGCCCGGCACGCCTTCGATCAGCGCGTGCCCGTGCGCAAACAGCGCGATCTCGAGACCGAGCGTCAGTCGGTCGGCGCCGACCAGCACCCGCTCCATCCCGGCCGACAGCCGCCCGGCGATCTCCTGAACCGATGAGCTCACGCGTGCTCCTTTCGCCGGCGATAATCGATCGTCGCCTGCCACAACACATCGTCGTCGTAGGGGCGCCGGCGCGAGCGGCGCATCAGCTCGGCTAGCGCCGCGATATAGTGCGACGAGTCGCGCTCGTCGGGCCCGCTCGGAAGATAGGGCGGTGCGAACGGCACGTTGGCCCCGACCAGCGCGATGAGGATCAGCGCGACGACGATCCACACAGCGGCGTGTACCGCAGCCGGCAGCACCTGCCACATCGTCGTGCCATCGCTGTAGCCGTGCACGTACTCGTCGAACGCCGCATCGCCATGACCCGCTATCGCGTCGTACGCGAAGCGGAGGTTGTCGGCGCTGCGCAGCTGCGCGTTACCGAACAGCGCGGGCGCCGTCACGGCGACGACCTCTCCACGGCCGACGCGGTAGAACATCGCCACCATGCCGTGGTCGTTCGCCAGCAACGGAATGCCGCGCGGCTCTTTGAAGGGGAAGATCCAGCCGATGCTTCCGCGCACGCGCGATACGCCGGCCGTAAAGGTGTTATCGGCCAGCGGGACGGCTATGTCATCCTGAGCCAGCCTGCCCTGAGCCCTTCGACTTCGCTCAGGACTGGCTCCGTCGAAGGGGAGGACGCCGCCGCCGTTGCGCAGCGTGGTGCCTACGCCGGGCGCAACGTCTTGCGGCCCCGCGAACTCCGAGTCGATCGCCACGAGCCGGCCACCCCGGGTTACGAAGTCGCGCAGCCACGCCGCGTCGTGCTCGTCGAGCGGCTTCGCTGACGGGTCTTCCTCGTAGCCCGTGATTACGAGGGTGCGCACCGAAGGATCGAGCAGCGGCAGCGCACGCCCGAACCGCCGCAGCGGCAGCCCCGCCGCGCTCAGCACGTTGTAGAGCGCGCCATAGCCGTTCGGCCCGGTGTCGTAGGTTGAGTACACCGACGGGCGCTGCGCGCCCTCATGAACGCTGCGCTCGTAGGCGAGCAGCACGACTACCAGCGTGCACGCGACGAGGATTACGACGTCGAGCCGCAGCGCCTTGTTCATCCTGCCGCCAATTCTTGGTATGCGAAGCGGGCGCGGTTCCATTGCGGTTCGCCGACCGCGCGTTCCGCATAGGCGCGCTGGACAAACGGCGCCGCTACGGCGTCGAACGGGTCCACGAGATTCGCGTCACTCGCGCGCAGCTGGCGGCGCAAATCGCCCACCGTCGCGCTGCGGTTCGCAACGACGGCGCCGCGGGCGTCGAGCAATGCGACCGTCGCGGCGAAGAGCAACAGCGCCGCCGCACCGTAGTCGCGCCGATTCGCCGCATCGCATGCCTGCCGGTAGAGCTCCGCCGCCGGCGGCGCATCGCGAAGCGGTTCGGCCCGCGCACCAGACGACGCCGCGCGCGTTATCTGGATGTTACGCACGAGTCGCACGATCGTGATCAGCAAAATCAGCGCGACGATCGCAAGCAGCACGTCGCCGATGCTCGCGGCCGTTGTGCTACCAACGCGAACGTGCCCGAACAGCGTGTGCCAAAACTGCTGCCAGCGGCCGGCGATCCAGTCCCAGATGCCCGACCACCACGGCTTGCGCGGCGCGGGGCTCTGCGCGAGGCGATAGCGGCCGGGCGGCGCGAGCTCGCGCTGCGCCAGCATTTTCAGATCGGGCACCGCAGCGTTCTCTCGGGCGCGCGGTACCGTGTGCAGATACCCAACCGCGTGCGTCTTGTTGGCGCGCAGCCACCGCTCGATCAGCGCCTCTCGCGACGGTGCCAGCGCGACCGCGACCGCGGCCGCCAGGATCACGCCGGCTGCGCGGCGGTCAGACGCTCGAGCGTGGCCTCGAGATCGAACGCCTCCCGGCGAATGCGCACGTCGAAGTAGTAGACCGCCATCAGCACGACGCCGAATGGCGTGAGTACGAGGTTCCCGACCGCCTGGATAATCGCCTCAAGGCTCGGCAGATGGAGAAACGCGGCGAACAGGCCCAGGAAGCTGAACAGCGACGACCCCGCGATTACGGCGGCGCCGGCCGCGATCGCGAATAGAGTAGCGCGCCAGAACTCGCTTCGATTGAACACCCGCTGGAAGCCGAGGGAGAGGGATTCCATCACTCCACGATCCTCGATCACGATCGCGTACATCGAGAAGTTGAGCGCGACAAAAAGTGGCGCCAGCGTGGGCAAAAGCAGCAAAACCCCAACCAGCCCGGCCACTAAGCCGAACGCGAACCCCGCCCGCGGCGCGACGGCTCCCATCGCGGCCGCGATAAAGACGACGGCGACGATCAATAGGACGGCTGCGACGTACCACACGACGAACACGAGAAGGTCGACGAGGATCATGCCGATCGTTTGGCTCCAGCGCCGCAGCGCCACCGCGTAGCACGCGCGAAAAACGATCGGCATGTTGCGATAGAGGCTCGCGACGCCGACGGCCACGGCGTTCAGCGCAAACGGCCAGACCGCGTACGTGAAAAGCAGCATGGCCACCACTGCAATCAAGATCGCCGGTGAATTGAATATCGTCGGGATCGGCCCGGTCGGCGAGCTGCCTGGGTGCTGCAGGATGCGCCAGAATGCGTCGAACTCCGGCTGCTGTGCGCGATCGACTAAATACCCCATTACGGCGGTCGGGATAATCAGTACTCCAACGATCGCGGCGAACGGGGTGAAGTTGCGGATATATAGGGTAATCGCCCGGTCGAATATTTCGCCGAAGCCTAGGGGACGAAGCTCCATCGCCGGGCGGTTCTTGGCCGACGATTGGAAAACCCGCCGGTCGCAGCGTCCGATGGAAAGGACGGCGCCGGGCCGACCGCGGAAGGCGCACGCGTGCGAATCGTGAGCCTATTGCCGAGCGCGACCGAGATTCTCTTTGCGATCGGCGCGGGCGACGACGTCGTCGGCGTGACGCACGAGTGCGACTTTCCGTCCGAAGCCTTGCGTCTGCCGAAAGTCACCTCTTCTTCCGGACCAGATTGGGACGACGCGGGAGAGATCGATCGCCACGTGCGCGCCGCGGTCCATGCGGGCTCGAGCCTCTACGCGCTCGACGCCGCGCTGCTGGATCGCCTCGCGCCGGATCTCATCGTCACACAGGAGCTCTGTCCCGTGTGCGCCGTCTCCTATGAGATCGTCGCGCGCGCGGCCGTGCGCCTGCGCCCCGATCCGCGCATCATCTCGCTCGAGCCTTCATCGCTGGAAGACGTATTGGCGAACATCGAGTTACTCGGCGAAGTAACGGAGAGAGCGGAGGGAGCGCGGAGCCTGATCGAGGGCCTTCGAGCGCGGACCGCGGCGTTAGCGCGGCGCGACAAGGCCCGGATGCGCACGCTCGTCCTGGAGTGGACGGATCCGCCGATGAGCGCGGGGCATTGGATTCCCGAGCTCGTCGCGATCGCCGGCGGCGCGCCGATCTTGGCGCATCCCGGCGCGAACTCGCAACGTCTCGAGTGGGACGCGATCGCGGCGGCCGACCCGCACGCGGTGATCGTGGCGCCATGCGGGTTCGACCTCGACCAGGCCAACCGCGCGATCGCGCGGCTGGACGGCGTGGAGCAGTGGCGTTCGCTGGTCGCGCGGCGTTCCGGGCGTGTGCTGGCCATGGATGGCAACGCGTATCTTAGCCGGCCCGGACCCCGCCTGGTGGAGGCCGCGGAGATCATCGCGCAATGGTATACTACGGTGGCGGAGTACGCTGGATGACCGGGCCCTGAGCGAGGCGCACAGCGCCGAGTCGAAGGGTCAGGAAAGTCCGGGCTTCATATGGGCAGGGTGCAGGATAACGTCCTGTCGAGGCGACTCGAAGGAAAGTGCCACAGAAACATACCGCCGGACGCTCGCGTCCGGTAAGGGTGAAATCGTGAGGTAAGGGCTCACGGAGCACCGCGGTGACGCGGGCTCGGGTAAACCCCACCCGAAGCAAGACCGCTCGATAGAGAATGGACGGCCCGTCCAACGAGTTACGTCGCATCGAGGCGCTCGGTAACGCGCGCCCCAGAGAGATGGTCATCACCCACTCGTGGGAACAGAATCCGGCTTATAGGCGTGCTCCGCAACCCGAGCGGGCGAAACAGGCGTTGTAGCGAAAGAGAATTATCAATGAGCGAACAGTATTTTAGCCCCGAGATGACGGTGGATGAGGCGTTCAGGATGCATGCCGGCGCCCGCCGGGTATTCGCGCGCTTTCACCTCGGCGGGTGCTCGAATTGCGCGATCAGCGAAACGCACACGATCGGCGCGATCAGCGTGGATTACGGCATCCCGTTGCCGATGCTGCTTGACAGCCTGAACGCGCTCTTCGACCAGAATCCGCTGGCGATCGGCACGCGAGTGCGCATCCCGGACGAGATTCGCGCGAAGATTCCGCAGCTCGCCAACGTGCCCGATGTTGGAGAGATCACGGGTGTGGAAAGCGGCGCCTATACGGCCGACTTCGGCGAGGTTCGCTTACAGGGGCTGGCCGAGGACTTTATCGCGGTCGAGCCGCAGGCCGCCGCAGGCTAGAGCTGCTTCCAGAGCTCCTTACGGTATCCGAAGCCCTCTTCGACTCCGTGCCAGTACTCGACCCGCGGTTCCCCCAGCTTCCAGCATAGGTAGACGGGCTCGTCATCGACCATCGAAGGAAAATCGACGAGCCCCAGATCGATGTCCTTGACGACGCAGCCATACGATTCGATCCGATAAATCAGCCGCGCGATTTCGTGTTTGAGCTCGGCGAAGCGCGGCGCGGGCAGCGGCGAGCGTACGCCGGCGAGGCGCGGCGGCGGCGTCGGAGCGGCGTGATGATGCAGCGCGGGATCGGCTTCCAAGAGTTTGATGGCCAGCGCGCGCCGGCGGCTCAGGAGCTCTTCGACGAGCGGCTCGAGCTTCGGGATGAGGGCGTTGGCGCGTTCGGGCGAAAAGAGCTTCATATGGGTTCCCTGCGCATCGTCTTCGTGACGGGCCTCTCCGGTGCGGGTCTGAGTCAGGCGATTAAGTCGTTTGAGGATTTGGGCTTCTACTGCATCGAACACCTGCCTCCCGTCGTGCTCGATGCCGCGGTAGCGGCCCTCGAAAAATCGGCGACACGCGACGTTGCCATCGCGCTCGACGTGCGGAGCGAAGCAAGCCTTGGCGACGCGCGCACCGCGATCGATCGCATCATACGTACCCATAATGCGAAGGTGCTCTTCCTGGATGCCTCGGACGAGCTGCTCGTCCGGCGCTTCAGCGAGACCAGGCGACGTCACCCGTTCGCGCAGACGGGATCGGTCCGCGAGGCGATCGAGGCCGACCGGCGCGTACTCGCTACCCTTCGCGAGCGCGCCGACGTCGTCATCGATACGACCAGCCTCACCCACGGCGCGCTCAAGGACCGCATTGCCGGGGCATTCCTCACCGGCGGGCCGGTCCGGCTCGCCGTCACGTTCGTTTCGTTCGGCTTCAAATTCGGGCTGCCGACCGATCTCGATCTGCTCTTCGACGTGCGCTTTCTCCGCAACCCGAATTACGAGGAACCGCTTGCCGATCAGACGGGGGAGGACGCCGAGGTCGGCGCATTTATTGAAAATGACCCCGCACTCGACCCTTTCCTCGCGAAGGTCGGTGACCTGCTCGACTACCTGCTGCCGCGCTATCTCGCCGAAGGTAAGACTCAGCTCACCATCGGGATCGGGTGCACCGGCGGTCGCCACCGCTCCGTGTACGTCGCGCGCCGGCTGATGCAGCGGTTTGCGGGCGATGCCCGGTTTGACCTCACCTTCGAGGCGCGCGATAACACCAGGGTGGCGTGATGCCGCAACGATTCACCGGCTCGCTGCATTGGTTCTTGCCCGGCCTCGGCGTCAAGCGCTGGCTCCTGCTTGCGGCGTTCGGCGTGGTGCTGCTGGTCGATGCCGTCACGCGGTGGTTCATCGCCGAGGGCACCGGCGTGCACGTCAACGAAATTCTCGACGACATCGTCGACGATTATTTCCCGCCCGCGTACCTCACGTGGATTCTCGGCATCGGCGGGCTCGTGGCGCTCGTCGCGGGAACCTGGATGTTGCTGCGCTCGGTCGTGCGCATCGCGCGCGACCGCACCCCCAAGGGCGTCCGCGACGCACTCGTGGGACGGCGCCTGCAGCAGGGCTACAAGATCGTCGCCATCGGCGGCGGCACCGGCCTCTCGACACTGTTGCGCGGCCTCAAGCGGCGCACGAGCAATCTCACGGCGATCGTTACCGTCAGTGACGACGGCGGGTCCTCGGGACGCCTCCAGAAGGAGCTCGGCGTGTTGCCGCCCGGCGACGTCCGCAACTGCCTCGTGGCGCTGGCCGACGACGAGGCCCTGGTGACGGATCTCTTCCGGTATCGCTTCAGCGAGGGCGGTGGGTTGTCCGGACATTCCTTCGGCAACCTGTTCTTGGCCGCGATGACCGGCGTCACGGGAAACTTCGACCACGCGATCAAGGAATCGAGCCGGGTGCTCAACGTCGTCGGACGCGTCTTACCCGCCACGCTGGGCGCCGTGCGCCTCTGCGCGGAGCTCGACGACGGCACGATCGTCGAGGGCGAATCGAACATATCGAGCGCGAAGCGGCGGATCAAGCGCGTCTTCTTCGACTCGCCCGCGGCGACGCCGCTGGACGAGGTCATCGACGCGATCCGCGATGCCGACGCGATCGTGCTCGGGCCCGGTTCGCTCTTCACCTCGGTTGTGCCGAACTTCTTGGTCAGCCGGATCGCACGCGAAGTCGCCGACGCACACGCCGTCAAGATGTACGTCTGCAACGTGATGACGCAGCCGGGAGAGACCGACGGCATGACGGCCGCAGATCACGTCGAGGCGCTGCTCGCCAATGCCGCCGAGCGTGTCTGCGATTACGTCATCGTCAACGACCAGCCGCCGTCGCGGCTGCTCGCCGCGTACGCGCAGGAAGGTCAGGATCCGGTCGAGCCGGACGTCGACCGCATCACGGCACTTGGCCTCGAGGCCGTCTGCGCATCCGTCATCGGTGAAACGGAAACCGTGCGCCACGATCCCAACAAGCTCGCCACGGTGGTGCTTGGAATCGTCGACCGCACGGTCGCCGACCGCGCCACGCTGGTAAAGCCGGCCAGCGCGTATCGCCGTTCGACGGCGTTCGGTTAAAAGAAGGAAAGTTACGGGTGAGCTTGGGCCGCGAGCGTAAGGTTTAGCGCGAACGGCTTGCCCGGCTCGATGTTCGTGCTCGCCGCAAGTGTCTGATAGCCCTTGGCCTGCACGGAGTAATCGGCGATGCCGCTCGGCACCTTGTCGATCGAGAACTTCCCGGCCGCGTCGGTCGTGGCGGTCAAGACGGTGTCGATCGTGATGACGGCTCCCGAAATCGGGGCGTTCGTGGTGGCGTCGACGATCGTCCCCGAGACGGCCGCATAGCCGGCGGCCGGCGGAAGCGAATCGTTGTTGCACGCGGTAGTCGTCGACAGCAGCAACGCGGTCGCGATGACGAGTCGGCCGGCGAGCGTTTTCATAGGTGAAGTTCTTCGCCGCGCGGAAGCCGCCGCTCCTATGGCAAGCACCGCCCCGTCGTCCCATACGGCCGGCCTAACGTTCTGCGCAAACGCGCTCGAGGCGATCGGCCGCACCCCGCTTGTCAAGCTGAACAAGGTCATCGACGGTGCACCGTGTCTCGTGCTCGCCAAGGTCGAGTACGTCAACCCGGGCGGCAGCGTGAAGGATCGGCCCGCCGTCGCGATGCTCGAGGCGGCGGAGCGGCAGGGCCTGCTGAAGCGCGGCGGCACGATCGTCGAGCCAACCAGCGGCAACACGGGAACCGGGTTGGCCATGGCCGCGGCGATCCGCGGATACCGCTGCATCCTCGTGATGCCGGATAAGATGTCGCGTGAAAAAATCGACCTGCTGCGCGCCTATGGCGCCGATGTCGTGATCACGCCGACGAACGTGCCCGCGGACTCCCCGGAGTCGTACTACGGCGTCGCCAATCGCCTCGCTTCCGAAATACCGGGCGCCTTTCAGCCGAACCAGTTTCACAACCACTTCAATCCAGAGGCGCACTACCACACGACTGGGCCGGAGATCTGGGAACAGACGGACGGTGCAGTGACGCATTTCGTCGCCGGTATCGGCACCGGCGGAACGATCTCCGGAACGGCACGCTTCCTCAAGGAGAAAAATCCCGCGGTTCACGTCATCGGCGCAGACCCCGAGGGATCGATCTACTCCGGCGACATCCCGCGCTCGTACGCCGTCGAGGGAATCGGCATGAGCTATCTTCCCGAGACGGTGGATCTGCGCGTGATCGACGAGATCGTACGAGTTTCGGACCGCGATTCGTTTCTGATGGCGCGGCGAATCACACGCGAGGAGGGATTGCTCGTCGGCGGCTCGTCCGGCACGGCCGCGGTCGCGGCGGTCAAGCTCGCCAAGACGCTCCCGGCCGACGCGATCGTCGTCGTCATCTTCCCCGACTCCGGCCGCGGTTACATGTCGAAGATCTTCAACGACGACTGGATGATCGCCAACGGCTTTATCGCCGACTCGAAGCGGCGGGCGACCGTCGGCGACGTGTTGCGCAGCAAGGCGCCGCTGCCGCCGCTGATCACCGTGCATAAGGACGACACCGTGAAGACCGCGCTCGACCTCCTGCGCAAATACGAGATCTCGCAGCTGCCGGTCATGCACGGGCACGAACAGGTGGGCAGCGTGAACGACGTGGGGGTGATGCAGAGCGTCTTCGACCACGCCGACATCCTCCATCAGCCGGTCAGCGAGGTGATGGGACGTCCGTTTCCGGCCCTGGAGCAGTCCGAGGAGATCGAACTGGCCTACAAGCTCCTGACGCTCGCCAATCCGGCCATCGTCGTGACCGACGACGAGGAGTCCATAGGCGTGCTCACGCGTCAGGACATCATCACGTTCCTCTCGACCAGCTCCGACGTCGTTCGTCCTTCGACTGGCTCAGGATGAAATTCGCGACGCGCGCGATCCACGCCGGCCAGGATCCGGATCCGGCGACCGGCGCGACGATCGTTCCGATCTATCAGACCTCCACCTACACGCAGACGGCGGTGGGCGAGCACAAGGGCTTCGACTACAGCCGCACCATCAACCCAACCCGCCTGGCGTTGGAGCGGCAACTCGCCTCGCTCGAGGGTGCGCGTTTTGCAAGCGCGTTCGCGAGCGGCATGGCGGCAACGTCGGCGGTGCTGGGTCTGCTTTCGGCGGGAGATCACGCCGTCGTGAGCGACGATCTCTATGGCGGCACCTACCGCCTGTTCGCACGCGTGCTCGAGCGCTACGGGATCGCATTCACGTACGTGGACATGAGCGATCTCGCCGCCGTGCGCGCTGCGGTGACACCCGCGACGAAGCTCTTCTGGGTCGAGACGCCCACGAATCCGCTGCTGCGAATCGTAGACGTCGCGGCCATCGGGTCGCTGCGGCACGGCAACCAGCTAGTCGTCGTCGACAACACGTTCGCTACGCCGTATTTCCAGCAGCCGCTCTCGCTGCGCGCGCAGATCGTCGTGCACTCCACGACCAAGTACATCGGCGGTCACAGCGACGTCGTTGGCGGCGTCGCGATCACCGACGATCCGGAGCTGCACGAGCGGATCAAGTTCCAGCAGAACGCCGTGGGCGCAGTTCCGGGCCCGATCGACGCGTGGCTGACCATGCGCGGCGCCAAGACGCTTGCGTTGCGGATGCGGGAGCACGCGCGCAACGCCCAGGCGGTGGCGGAGTTTCTCGCGTCGCGCGACGACGTGGCACGCGTCTACTATCCCGGGCTTCCGTCGCATCCGCAGCACGAACTGGCCAAGCGCCAGATGAGCGGGTTCGGCGGGATGGTCACGTGCCTGATCGACGACCCCGAGCGGGCCAAGAAGTTCGCGGGAAGGCTAAAACTCTTCAGCCTGGCGGAGAGCCTCGGCGGCGTCGAATCGCTGATCTGTCATCCCGGCCGAATGACGCACGGCTCGATTCCGGCGGCGGATCGTGAGCGGCGCGGGATCGGCGACGGCCTCCTGCGCCTGTCGGTCGGGATCGAAGACGTTGGGGACTTGATCGAAGATCTACGCGCGGCCCTCGATGCTACGGCGCGTACAAAGGATATGCCACCGCCGTTACTTGCTTGAGGACGCGCCGCGCCTCGTCCGGACTCGAATAGCCCAGGCGCGCAGTCTCCGAGAGCACAACGCCGCGCTGCCCGTCAGCCCACACGATGGCGTACTCCTTCTGGGCGTCGAATCCGCTGCCGAAGGCGATCTCGACGAACGTGGCCGGCATTCCGTTGAGCAGCGTCATCGGCGTCTTGTTGCGGATCAGGATGCCGTCTTGCGAACCGTGCGTCTGGCTCTCGAACTGGCCCTCCCACTGCGACGGCGCCCCCTGGTAGCTCTCCATCGCGAGCTGGATCGTGCGCGCGTTCTCCCTGCCCGGATCGAGAACCCATGCCGCCACGACCTGCAGGTCCTGGGAGAGCTTATCGGGCGTCGTTCCCTCCTGCTTGCCGACGAGCACGGCCTCGGGCGGCGCCGTGAAGGTCATCGCGGGATCGCTGAAAACGTGCGGGTCGGGTGCAGGCGACGGTTGCGCATCCTGCGCGTACGCCGTGCCGACAGCGGCGAAGAGTGGCAGCAAGAAGATCAGAAGCGCTTTCATCGCGTAACGATATCCGACTTGCGATGGTCGTCGTCGAATTCCTCGTTATGCACTCGGCGCTGTCGAGCGGGTGGTTTCCAGCGTGGCCCCGGCCCGGTGTTGGCGAGAAGCGCGATCGCGTAGCCGGCCGGCCGTATCAGCATGTTGACGGTCTCATACCCGGCTAGCGTACCACCGTGCCAGACCACCCCGCTCGGCTCGACGAACCAGCCGCTCGCGAAGAGCGCGCGGCAACCGCGAGAATGACGGCGGCAGCGAAAAGCGCTTTCATTCGTTCTCCAAGACCGCGGTGAGCGCGGGGAGCGACACCGCGTAACGATAGCCGACGTTGCGATGATCGTCGTCGAACTCCTCGTGGCGCACGTCCAGCCCGAGCTCGCGGATGCGCCGTGCGATGACTCGCGCGCCGATGTCGAGGTTGTATTCGTCGCGACGCCCGCAGTCGAGGTAACGCAGGCGCAGGCGGCTCAGCTCCGCCTTGTGCTTGGCCACGCGCTCGGCCGGGTCGAAGGCCAGCCACCGGGCGAAAACCTCCGGCACCAGCTCGCCGCTCGATTTATCGAAGGGTAGATCGAGATCGAACGCCTTCGCAGAACGCGGCGAGTAGGCGGCGGCGTAGGCGAGCATCTCCATGGTCGTGTACTCGGCCGGGCTGCGTTTGGGCTTGCGTTCGAAATCCGTCACGAAGGCCGAGACGTCAAATGCATGCGCCTCGAGCGCTCGCTGCGCCGTCGCGAACGAGATCGGGTGCGCGTATTGAAAATACGAGTCGCCGCTGTGCGACGCGAACGCGCCGAAGACCCCCGGATGCTCGAGCACGAGGTGTATCGCGCCGAAGCCGCCCGAGGATTTTCCGAGCACCGCGCGGCCGCCTTCGGAGCGAATCGTGCGGTAGTTCTCGTCCACGTATCCGACGACGTCGCGGACCGTGTAGGTGGCGTATCCCCCGTTGTGAATCGAGTCCACGTACTGCGAGCCGCCCAGACGCGTGAAGCCATCGACGAGCACGACCAGCGCCGGCGGCATTTCGCGCCGCTCGATGAGGCGGTCGGCCCACTGCAGCACGTTCGTCTCCCACGGGCGCGTAGATAGCAACGCCGCGGCGTCGCCGGTATAGCCGTGGAGCACGTATAGCGCCGGGTAGCGGCGCGAGCCCTCCGCGTCGTACGCGGCCGGCCGATACACGACGACCGGACGCTCCGGCGGATCCCCTAAGGGATTCCCCGCGAGCGCATCGCTGCGAACGAAAGCAATCGCGACGTCCCCCGCGAGGCCCAGCAGCCGCGCGAGGCCGGAACGTTCCTGCATGGCGATTCCCTTCGTCGCACGAAGAGGTCGAGCCTAGTGTGCACGAGATGAGCGAGTTGAAGCGCGCGATCGATTTACGCAGCGCGATTTCGATCAACGTCATCACGATGATCGGAATTGGGCCGCTCGTGACGATTCCGCTCGTCGTTGCCGCGCTCGGCGGCCCGCTCGCGCTCGTCGGGTGGATCGCCGGCGCGATCGTCGCGCTGTGCGACGGCCTGGTCTGGGCGGAGCTGTCGTCGCGCTATCCCGGATCCGGCGGAACGTACGTGTATCTGCGCGAGGTTTTCGGTCCACAGGGGCTCGGGAAAGCCCTCGCGTTCCTCTTCAACTGGCAGTTCCTCTTGTACGCGCCGTGCCTGCTGGCCAGCGGCTACATCGGCTTCGCGAACTACGCGGCGTACTTATATCCGCCACTAGCGAGCAGCGTACTCGCGCACGATGCGGCGTCGGTCGGCATCGGCGCGGTCACGCTGGCGCTGCTGTACCGGCGCACGTCGCAGGTCGCGTCGGTCGGAAACCTGCTCGCGATCGCGGCGGCGCTGACCGTCGCGCTGGTGGCGCTGGCCGGGCTGTCGCACGCGGACTTCAGTCGCGCCTTCACCCTGACGGCGCCGGTTCGCTTCAGCTGGGCGTTTCTGGCCGGCTTCGGGAGCGCGCTCGTCATCACGCTGTACGATTACGCGGGCTATGCGGACGCGGCGTTGCTCGGCGACGAGGTGATCCGTCCGCGGCGCACGATCCCGGCGGCGATCATGATCTCGGTCGTGGTCGTGGCGATCCTGTACGTGCTGCTGCAGGTGGGCGTCCTCGGCGTTGTGCCGTGGCGCTCCCTGCTCGATGCGCACGGTCAACCGACCGCTCAGGCGCAGTACGTCGGCGCGTTCGTCGTCGAGCAGACCTGGGGGCGTGTCGCGGCGGTCGGGGTGACGCTGCTGGTGCTCGTCACCGCCTTTGCGTCGTTGTACGGCAACCTCCTCGGGTTCTCGCGGATCTCGTTCGCCGCCGCGCGGGACGGCGCGTTCCTCCCCGCGTTCGGCAGGCTGCACCCGCGCAAAGACATCCCGCACGTCGCGCTGCTCGTCGTGGGCGGATTGTCGCTCATCGCGAGCCTGTTCACGCTCGATCAGGTGATCGCGTTCCTGACGGCGGGAATCGTGCTGATCCAAGGCATCGCGCAGATCGTAGCGCTGGGCGTGCTGCGCGCGCGGCGGGCAGGAGCGCCGTTTCGAATGCCGCTGTTCCCGCTGCCCGCCCTCGTCGCGCTGGCCGGCTGGACCGTGGCCTTCATCTACTCCGGAGCCAACGCCATCGCGCTCGGCGTAGGCTGGCTCGCGGCCGGCGCCGTCGCGTTTCTCGTCGTGGCGCGCAGGCAGCGCTGGTGGCCGTTCGCGCTCGCGTCCGTCGCCGCGCTGGCGCTGCTCGCGGTCCCGCGCGCCAATGCGGCGGCCGCGGGCTGGTCGTCATGGAACACGGCGCGCGTCACGTCGGACCACGGCTACCCGGTCTTCACCGTCGACGGCCGTCCGTTCTTCGTCTACGGCGCCGCGTTCTTTTACGAACGCATTCCCCGCGAGCGTTGGCGCGATACCCTCTTGGCGTACAAGCGGCTCGGCATCAACACGCTCGATCTGTACGTCATTTGGAATTGGCACGAGCCCAGCGAGGGGGTCGCCGATTTCAGCGGCTCGACCGACGGCGGGCGCGATCTCTTGGGGCTGCTGGCACTGACCCACGAGCTCGGGTTCAGGTTGATCCTTCGCCCCGGGCCAGTGATTCGCAACGAGTGGCGCAACGGTGGCTATCCCGCGTGGCTGCTCCGGCGCCCGGTGTACAACATGCCGCTGCACGACGTGCTGGAGGGGCGCTATCCGGCCACCGCGACGCTGCAGAACACGCACGCCGACGCGGCGGCGGCGGAATGGCTCTCCAACGGCACGCATCTGCAGGCCGCCGCGGCGTGGCTGCGCGACGTGCTGCACGCCGTCGAGCCGTATTCTCGCGACGTGCTGGCGATCGCGCTCGACGACGACCAGGGCGCATATCTGGACAACGATACGTGGCCGGCGCCGCATTGGCGCGCCTACATCGGCTGGCTGCGTTCGGTCGTACAATCGGTTGCCGGCACGAAAGTCCCACTGTTCGTCAACACGTACGAGATGAAGGTGACCGCTGCGTCGCCCGTCTGGGCGTGGGGCAACTGGTACCAGAGCGGCTCGTATCGCATCGGCGCGCACGATCTCGCGGACTTGGACTTCGCGACGGGGCTGCTCCAGACGCAGCCGCATTTTCCGGTCATGCAGTCCGAATTTCAAGCCGGATGGTTCCAGGGCGCCGATGAGGCCGCGCCCCGTCCGAGCGACCACGTCAACACGGCGCTCGCGCTCGCCGAACTGCTGCGCAACGGCGCACACGGCGTCGTAAGCTTCCCCGTGCAGGATACGACGTATCCTCACGGCTGGGAGGCGCCCTGGGCAAACTGGTCCTACGCGTGGGATGCCGCACTGACCGTCGATCTTCGCGCCGCGCCGCGCTATGCTCCGACGCGCGCGTTCGGCGACCTGATTGCGCGGTACGGAACGTTGCTCGCGCGCACGCACGTCGCCGCGGATGTCTCGATCGTCTGGCCCGCGAGCCTGTTTGTGCCGGGGAGCCTGAGCAACGACGACTTCGCCGCGCTCGCCGGCGCGACGGTCGACCTGCAGCGCGCGTGCAACGCGCGCGGGCTCAGCTGCACGCTCGTGGATTTGGCGACGACGAGCGATCGCGCGTTGCGAACGAAGACACTTCTTCTTCCGTTGACGCCGACGGGCATCGGCGAGGGCCGTATGCAACGCTGGGCGGTTGCCCGACTCCGCGACCTTCGCAAGAGCGGGCGTCTTGCCGCGAGCATGTCGGGCATCCGTGCGTTGGCGCGCGGCCGTGCGGTTCCGAACACGACTCTGCTCCTCGCCGACGACTCATCGTATGGTTTCATCGTTGCCGTGAATCCGAGCGGAGCGACGCGGCGGATCGCTATCGGTGCCGTTGCGTTGGCGCGCCGGAGGGTAAAGGTCGCCGCCTTCCACGTGGCCTCCGGCGGCGCGCGCGTCGTTGCCGTCGGCGCGTCGGCCGTTGCGTCAAACCTCGGGCCGGCGCCTCCGCGCGGGACACCCCCGCCCTTCGCGGATCCCAAGGGCACCGTGATCGCGAACGGAGAGGTGCGCGTCGTCTTCGCGCCGTTTGCGGGCGCGCGAATCGCGGAGCTCGACGACCGGGCAGGTCGCAACGCGGCGACGAGCATCGGCCTGCTACGCGACGCGACCGATCCGCAGATGCCGGTGTCCGCGCGCGATTACATCGCGAGCTACACGCATCCCCTGCCGGCGGGGACGTTCAACCGTGAATACGCCTGCGATCGCATCGACCTCGGGACAACCGCTCGCGTCGCGTGTTCGTACGACGCGCCGGACCTACCGAGTGGCGGAGCGACCTTTAAGCGGACGCTGACGCTGCGCGGGGGGAGCAGCGAGCTCATCGTTGGGGAGGAGTTCCAGCCGCGCGATCAGCGTACGGCGGCGCGACTCGAGAGCGTGTCCGGCTTCGCCTTTGCGCCTGGAGATCGGAGCGTCACGAGTGCGCGCGGCGATGCGCTCGGAATTCTACACGGCACGCGGCTCGTGCGGCTGCGCTGGCATCATGGAGAGGTGGCCCGCGTCGACTTGCGGGAAACGCGCGGCGCGGAGCTCGTGACCCTGATCTTCGCGCGCCGCTCGGTCGAGATGGGTCTTGGCGTGTACGATGTCGCGGGCGTCGCCGAGGCGCAGCGTCTAGTCGACGCGAAGCAGCCGTAGCTCCACGGGGAAGTGGCGGAATGGCAGACGCAGCCGCCTCAAAAGCGGCCGAGGCAACTCATGTGGGTTCGACTCCCACCTTCCCCATGGGCTGCGGAACACGAAATAGCCTTTAAACACCTAACTGCCCACAAACTGGTCACAGCTCCCGCACGGACCCGAAGTTAGGAGGTCTCGCGCATACGGCAGCGCGGATAACGTTTGTCCAGGGTGGGTGCTAGTCGCGCTCAGGGCCGCGGCCTTCCGAGCGAGGCCCAAGCGGACCAACGTTGAGAGTGCGGTGCATCTTGCCGAACGTGCCAGAAAGCGTTATCCGTGCCTCGAGCGAAGGCTTCGAGCCCTCCATCGGAATTGAACGTAACCGTCGGATCGCTGGTGAGCCCACCGCCTAGCGAAGCCCACGCGGACCAAGTCACGGACGCGACGATCACATATTTCTTGCGGTAATACGTCGCTTGTTCCCAAATGTGCCACAGCGCATTGTCGGTGCCGCGCGCAAAAACTTCCGGCCTGCCATCAGCGTTCAACACGGCCGTTGGATCGCTCGTGATGTTGCCGCCAAGCGAAGTCCAGTCTAACCAAGTTTGAGAGTTCGCTGCTCGTTCGGAAACGCACCACAACGCATTGTCTATGCCGCGGGCAAAAACTTCGAGTCTACGATCGGAAGTTCGAGTCGCGGTTGGATCGCTCGTAATGCGTCCCCCTAGCGACGACCACGCGGACCAACTTTGAGAGTTGGCCGCTTCTTGCCGCGTGTGCCACAACGCGTTATCGGTCCCGCGTGCGAAGACTTCCAGCTGACCATCGGCATTAAGCGCCACCGCCGGATCGCTAGTGATACGTCCCCCGAGCGACGTCCACGCGGACCAGTTTTGAGGGTTGTCCCCATCTTGCGATCTGTGCCAGAGCGCATCATCGGTCCCGCGCGCGAAGACTTCCAGGCGGCCATCGGCGTTAACCGCCACCGCCGGATCGCTACTGATGCGCCCCCCGAGCGACGTCCGTGCTGACCAACTCTGAGAGCTCGCCGCGTCTTGAGACGTGTGCCACAGCGCGTTATCGGTACCGCGCACAAATACTTCGAGCTGCCCGCCAGATCCAGCGATCACGGCCGGAGCGCCGCCGAGATGCCCCCCGAGCGACGACCAAGCTGACCAGGACGCCGGCTGGGGCGTCGCTTGGCGAGTGTGCCATAAGGCATTGTCAGGACCGCGTGCAAAAAGCTCGAGAGTGCCGTCGGAGTTGCGCGCGACGGATGGCATCGCGCCCACGCTGAGCATCCGCGCGGGCGCAGGCCTTGCAGGCATGAGGAGAAATGCAAGGCTCGCAAATAGCGTGGCCGTCCCGATGATGCGGAAAAAGTTATACGTTACTTTGAGCATAGAAAGCTACCGTTCGCCTTGCTGCGCCGAGTCCCTTAGAACCAGGGGACAGCGCGGTCCATTAGGGGCTCAGCCCGCGGTCCGATGGCGAGATACAGGGGCGTCTAGAGTGAACAGGCATGCGCAAGCACGCGTCGAACGGCTGGCGAACTTACGACCGCGGTAAAACGTAAGGAAAGGACTGCGAGATGGCGACAACGACGAAACTCGAACGCGACGCGGTCTCGGTCGACCCGAAGCACTACACGGTGGAAGCCGATACGGAGGCGGTCCGCATCGTGCGCATTCGCTACGGAGGCCGGGAGAAGTCGGTCATGCACCAGCACGCGCGCGGCGTCGGCGTCTTCCTGACGGACGGCGACTTCACGTTTAAATTCCCGGACGGCCGAGCTGAGCGCGTTCAGGCGAAGAGAGGCGACTACCTGAACTTCGACGAGCCCTGGGAGCACAGCCCCGAGAACAACACCGATCAGGCCTTCGAGGCGATCTACATCGAGGTGAAATAGCGGCGGCGCCCGGATAGGCGCCGCCGCGGTATAGCCGGCTCAGGGGTTGGGCTAGGTGATCGTCACGCTGACGCCGGCGGACTGGATGCCGTTGACGACGACGTAGATCGTGCTTGCGCCGGTCTCGATGCCGGACGGCACGTCGAACATGGTCGTCACGGTCTTATTCGAGCCGATGCCCATGTAGCTGTGGCCGTGCGTCTTGCAGTAGAACACGTGCCCCGTCGAGTTGTTCACGACGCGAACGAGCGGAAAGTTCGTGGCCTCCTGCACGTCGTCTCCGTAGAAGTTCGCCTGCGAGAAGCCGTTGAAGCGCTTACCCTGGACGGTATACGAGGTCCCCGGTGCCAGCGATGACGGCACGGACGTGATGGAGGGGGCGATTCCCGGATACGGGCGCGTTCCGCCGGAGTAGATCTCCACGTCCTTCGATCCGTCGTCCTCCATGATTTGGCCCGTCGGCAACACAAGCAGCCGGACGTTGTAGCTCGCGTCGTTCGGAGCGTTCGGCGGCGCCACGATGCTCTTGAGCTTCCTGCCGGTGAAGCGGTAGAACGTGGACGGAGGCTGATAGCAGCCGGAGCCGAAGGTCACGGGGCTCGCCGCGATCATTACCTGTCCGTTGGGCAGCAACGACGACGGGGCATCCGAAGTGCCGATCTGCAGGTTGTTAGTGGTCTTCGGGAACGACGGACCTTGCGTCCAGGCGTTCGTCCGGGTGTTGTAGATCGCCGACTTGCCCGACGCTCCCGCGACCCAGATGGTGTTGTTGGGGCGCATGGTTTGCGGGCCGATCTCGGTGCACTGGGTGAGGTTTACGGGCAGGTTGCCCGCGGTCTGCCACGTGTTGCTCGTGGGGTTGTAATATTCGGAGTTCGGCTCGCTGATAACGTCCGCAGTCAGGACGTCGCCGTTGCGCAGCAGCGTCCAGCCCTCCTCACTATTGGCGTCGTGCTTGCCGGTTCCGATCTGCGTCCAGGTCATGGAAGACTCGTTCAGCAGAGCCTGATTGCTCGAACAGCAGTTGCCGAGCATGTAGGTGCCATCGGCGAGCACGACGCTCGACGCGTCGCCGATCTCGCTCCAGCCGCTGGGGCCGGTCACGGAGGTCCACGCGTTCGTGGAGGGATCGTAGATGGCGCCGAGATTCGTTTCGGCTCCGTTGCAGAAGTTGTACTCGCCGCCGTTGATGATCAGCTTGCCGTCGGGGAGAACCGCCGACCCGAAGTAGAGCGGGCCGTAACCGGAGGGCAGCGAGCCCATTTTGGTCCACGTGCCGTTGATGTAGCTGCCGGTCTTGTCGGGCGTGAGACTGTACCAACTGGACGTGCAGTAATCCGACACCATCACGGTCCCGTTGGTCATGAGGATCTCGGTGCCCGGACCATTGCTCCACGGCGCGACGCTCGTGACCGGAGTCCATCCTCCGGCGAGGGCACGAGCCCGTTCGGCGCTCGTGATACGATGCCGCAACGGCGGCGGATACGCCGGCGTATGCCGGATGTGAAGCAGTTGCGCTGCAGCAGTTATCCCGGCCGAGCGATCAAACGGGACCGCCGCTGTGCCGGGCGTGTTCGTGATTGGCGCGCCCGCGTTGCCGCTGCATCCGGCGATCAGAATCGCCGGTACGAGCGCGGATAGAAGAATGCCTAAACGTCGCATGATGACTCCTCGTCGAGAGTAGTGCGGGAAACTACAAGCCCTTCGCCTTGAGCGCCGCGTGTAGTGATAACGTCGTACGAAACGGAAAAGTTTTCTAGCGCTTCTTCCGCGCGGTGGTCTTCTTGGCCGCCGCGGCCTTCCGTGCGGGCGCCTTGGATGCGGCCTTCTTGCGAGACGCGCCGCCGCGGGCGCCGCGCTTCGACATCACGGCCTCCTTGAGCGCCTTGGCCGGCAAAAACTTGAAGACGCGCTTCGCGGGAACTTTTACCTGCTCGCCCGTAGCCGGATTGCGAGCCATGCGCGCGGCGCGATCGCGAACTTTGAACTGGCCAAAGCCCGGGATCTTGACCGGCTCGCCTGCAATCACCGCCGCCTGAATGTCGTCGAAAACGCCGTCGATCAATGCGACCGCATCCCTACGCGAGAGCTCGAGCCGATCGACCGCCGAGCGCACCAAATCTAGTTTGTTCATCGGGTCCTTTCGTGTGAAAAAGCAGGCTCTGATCGTGCTAAATCGCTTCGCGCTGCTTGCTACGAAATGATGATGGACTCCTTGTCGAAAAGCTAAGCCGCTCATGCCTGGCAAGGTCGCGACCTTTCATCCCGGCCCGCTGCGCGGCAACGTCGGCATGCCCGGCGACAAGTCGATTTCGCACCGGGCGTTGATCGTGGGGGCCCGCTGCGCCGAGCCGTTGCGCGTCTCACATCTCAACCCCGGCCGCGATGTGCGCGCCACGCTCGAAGCGCTGATCGCGCTCGGCACCCGCATCGAGGAAGACGGCGAAGACGTCGTCGTGCACCCCGGTCTATGGCGATCGCCGGAAGGTGTGCTCGATTGCATGAACTCCGGTTCGACCGCCAGGATGCTCCTGGGCGCCTGCAGCGGCGCGAACGTGGCCGCCGGATTCGACGGCGATGCGTCGCTTCGGCGCCGCCCGATGGAGCCGGTCGCGGCGCAGCTGCGCGCCTTCGGTGCGAAGATCCGGACGTCGGAGGGTCGTCTCCCGCTCGAGCTGTCCGGCACTCCGGCGGTCGAGACGCGCCGGTTCATCCTCTTCGCGCCGTCCGCACAGGTCAAGTCCGCGCTGCTGTTTGCCGGACTGTTTGCCGGCGTCCCCGTGCGGATCGACGGGGATCGAGGTTCACGGGATCACACCGAGCGACTCCTGCGCTATCTCGGGGCGGACATCGAGTGGAGTGCGCGCACCGTTTCGCTCAACGGGGCGAATCTCGCGAGCCGCCCCCTGGAAGTCGCGGGTGACCTTTCGGCTGCGGCGTTCTTCATTACGGCCGCCGCGATCACGCCTGGGAGCGCGATCCTGATCGGCGACGTGGGCGTCAATCCGACCCGCACGGGCCTTCTCGACGGGCTGCGCGCCATGGGCGCGAGCATCGAGTTCCGCAACCAGCGAGCGCGCTGCGGCGAGCCCGTGGCGGACGTGGCGGTGGAGTACCGCGCATTGTCCGCGGCCCGGATCGGCCCCGAGGTCGCCCTCCGCGCCATCGACGAGATTCCTCTCCTGGCGGTTGCCGCGGCATTTGCGCGCGGCACGACCACGATTGACGGCATCCTGGATTTGCGCACCAAGGAGTCGGATCGCATCGCCGCGATCGAGCGGCTGCTCGACGCGGTCGGCATCCGCGCCGCCTCAGAGCGACCTGGGCTTGTAATCGCGGGCGGCGAGCCGGCGCCGCGCGGGAGTCTCGTCGCGACGCACGACGATCATCGCATCGCCATGGCGGCGGCCGTGCTGGCTTGCGCCGCGGGGCCGCTGGCCATCGACAGCGATGCGAGCCTGGACGTCAGCTTTCCGGGGTTTGCCGCGGCGCTGGAGCGCCTGCGCGACGTTGGTTAGGCCGCCGGCTCGGCGGCCGCCGACGCGGGTTTGTCGCTCTTCTCGGTGGCCGATGGCTTTTCGGATGTTTCGGATTTCTCGGCCTTTTCGGGCTGGCTGGAGGAGCCGGAACCCCGGGAGTCGGTCACATAGAATCCCGAGCCCTTGAAGAGCACGGGGGCGGCGTTAAACACCCGGCGCAGCCGAGCGCCGCAGCTCGCGCACGGGGCCTCGTGGGTCTCGTCAAAGCCGTGCCGCACCTCGTGGATCCGGCCGCAGCGTGTGCACGCATACTCATAGAGCGGCATGCTCAGAGTATAGTTCCCTTAGCACTCTCGGTCAATGACTGCTAGGGGGTGGCTCGCCGCGCTAGAAATCGGCCAAAACGGGCGCGTCGCGCCGGTATTCGACCAGACCCTTGAAGTGAATCAGGGAATCGTCGAGCGCGCTGGCCAGCCTGCGCCCCCGTTGCCAGCGGTCGAGCAACAGCCCCAGTCGGCCATGATACGCGGGGTAGGCGAGCCGCACGTGGATGCGCGAGCACGACGTGCGTCGCTCGATCCGAAAATCGATCCGCCTGCGTACGGAATACGCGCCGACTAGCGAGAGCCGGTAGTTGGCGATGAGATCGTCGACCTCGTAGAGCTCCTCTTCATTGCCCGGAAGCCACGAGCGGATGACGACCTCGCTGCCGGCATCGAGGGGTGCCGAGCTTGCGCGGCGCGCGCTGCGCAGAAAGGATAGCCAGACGGGCCATTTCTCCACGGCGCACAGGAGTGCGAATGCGTCCTCCGCGGAGCAGTCGACGTCGAGGCTGGAGCCATGCGTCGGAAGACCGGGCGCAAATACGTCATCGGCGATTGCCATATCGCCCGTTCTAATCCGAGTCGAAACGACGAGAATCCTGCGCAAACAGCGCGAAGAGCACGAGCGTCTCGACGCCCATCGGCAGCGCCGCTTCGTCGATGCGAAAGAGCGCGCTGTGCCCGGGGTGGACTGCGCCGGCCGACTCGCTGCGCACGCCGAGGCGTATCAAGAGACCCGGGACGCGCTGCGCGAAGTACGCGAAGTCCTCGCCGCCCATGGTCGGATCCGGCGCCTCGACGAGCAGCGCGCTTCGCTCGCGAACGTAGCGGGTGAAGTTCTCGGCGAGGGCTGCATCGTTGATCACTGCCGGATATCCCCGCACGATGCGCACCTCGCTCTCGACGCTATACGCCGCGCCGATGCCGGCGACGATGCGCCGGACCTTGTCTACGAGCGCCTCGCGAACGGCTTCGTCGTGCGAACGCAGCGTACCGCTCAGCGCGATTTCGTCCGCGATCACGTTGCTGCGATAGCCGCCCGCGATCGTACCGATCGTCACCACGGCGCTTGCCAGGGGATCGGTCTCGCGCGCGACGACGTTCTGCAGGGCCAGCACGATGGCCGCCGACGCGGGCAGCGCATCGACGGCCGTGTGTGGATAGCCGCCGTGGCCGCCCCGCCCGCGCACCGTGATATAGAGCTCGTCGGTCGCGGCGTTCACGGGTCCGGGCGCGACGCCGATCGTTCCGACGTCGAGTCGCGTGTCGACGTGCAGCATCGCGATCGTGTCGACGGGCGGCGCATCGAGCGCCCCCTCCTCGAGCATCGGAAGGGCTCCCCCGGGTCCTTCTTCCGCCGGCTGGAAGAGCAGCACGACGGTTCCGCGCATCTTCGGCCGCATTGACGCCAGCATGCGGGCCGCGCCGAGCAGCATCGCCGTGTGCGCGTCGTGACCACACGCGTGCATCTTTCCGTCCACCTCCGATGCGAACGGCAGACCGCTGCGCTCGCCGATCGGCAACGCGTCCATGTCGGCTCGCAACGCGACAACCTTTCCAGGCGCGCTGCCTTCGACGTACCCGATTACGCCGGTCTGCGCTACGCGCCGGTGACGGATCTGCAGAGAGTCGAGCTCTCGCTCGACCAGTGCCGCCGTTTGGTGTTCATCGAAGCCGAGCTCGGGGCGCCGATGTATCGCCCGCCGCAGCTCCACGACGCGCTGGGCCAGCGTTTCGTCGATCTCTAGCGCCATCGCAGGCGAAGTTAACGCACCGGTACTTTCCTTCCCTCCGGCGAAGCCACATCGCCGCGATGATGACGCCGGATCTCGCCTTCGCGGTTCTGATCAACCGCACCAGCGCGTACTACAACGCCAACCCGCCGGTCTATATGACCTACGTGGAGCGGACCCACGTCATGGCGCCGACCCTGGGACGTACGCAGGACATCAACCGCTCCATCGCGGTGCGGGTCGCCGACGACTACGCCGTCATGCAGGACCTGCCGAACGGCGGTTTTCGCACCGGCCAGGCGTTCCCGGTCGTCCCGTATTTCGATCCGCTCTCGGCGTTTACGTTCAGCTACTTCGCGAACCTCAAGCGGGTCGACATCACGCTGCAGCGCGGCGCGCCATTGTTCCTGGCGCTGCCCCAGCCGGACCCGGGCGTCACCGTCGTCGTCCCGTACAACAGCTATTGGGCGGCGCGCTACGCACCCGACTCGACCGACGCGGCGCTGCACCTGCTGATCGACCCGACGCCGCGCGTCCAGCAGGGCTTCTACCCATCCGAGATCGTAGAGGACGCCGCAACGCGCCTACCGACCAAGATCGAGATGCGCGTGGTGGGCGGAGACGAGATCATCGACCTGGATTACGCGGTGATCGACGGCCATTGGGTCGTCGTGCACGGGCGATTCAGCGCGACTCAACATGCCGCGTTTCTCACCTTCAAGGTAATCGCCGACGTGACGTTCAGCGATATCGCGTTCCCGGCACAGGCTCCTGACCCCCGGCTGGCGGGAACTCCCACGCCGGAGGCGACGCCCACTCCCTAGCCGGCTTGTCGCGCGGCGCGAGCCACATGTAGACGTTGGGAATCAGCGCCAGCGTCAGCACGAGCGAGCTGAAGACGCCGCCGATCACGACGATGCCGAGGCTCGACCGCGATGCAGAGCCCGGATCGAGCGCGAGCGCGAGGGCGAAGTTGCCGGCCATCACCGAGAAGCTGGTCATGATGATCGGTCTAAATCGCGTGTGCGCGCTCTGCATGATCGCCGTCAGCTTGTCCAGCCCGCGACTTCGCAGGGTGTTGGCATAGTCGACCAAGAGGATCCCGTTCTTGGTCGCGATTCCGATCAGGAGGATCGTCCCGATCAGCGAGAACAGGTTGAGCGTGCGGTGCGTCAGCCAGAGCGCGCCGATCGCCCCGATGGCCGCGACCGGCACCGAGAAGATGATGATGAATGGGGAGACGTAGCTGTTGTACAGCGCGACCATCAGCAGATAGACGAGGATCACCGACACGATCATCGACAGCCCCATACCGACCAGCGTCTGATGCATGAAGTCCTGCTGACCCAGCGGCGCGGGCCGCACGACGATGTTCGGCGGCAGGTGCAGCGAGGGCAGGCGCTTGAGCAGGCCGCGTTCCACGGCCGAGAGCGAGGAGTTGGGGGCATAGTTCGCGCCGACGTGGATCACGTTACTGCGGTCCGTCCGCGTGATCAGCGGCGACGTCGGCGTGGAGACGAACCGGGCGATGTCGCTGAGATAGACGATGTTGCCGGACGAAGAGCGGATCGCCACCGACTTCAGCACGTCGAGGCTCGTCTGATACGACTGGGGATAGATCACCTGGACCTGCTCCAGGCCCGACGTCGTCTCGAACTGCGTCGCCTGATTCCCGCCGAACGCAGCGCCGGCCGCTTGCGCCGCCTGTCCGAGATCTACGCCCAGCGCCTGCGCCTTGTTGCGGTCGAACTGAATCGAGATCTCGGGGGAGAGCTGGGTGCCCGTGCTGTTGACGCTGACCGCGCCGGGCACGCGCTGAAGCAATTGAAACACCTGCTGCGCGTACGGGGTCGGGTCGCCCCCGGTCACGTCAGTCACGAGGAAATCGATCGGTTGCGCGTTGCCGCCCTGCGTCGACGTGGCCGGCACGACGACGGCCTGGACGCCGGCGGGCAGATTCGCATCGGCGAGCCGCCGAAACTCGGTGACCCAGTAGCTCGTTGGATGCGCGCGGTCGTCCTTGAGCCAGACGTGGATCTGGCCCACGTTGCTCTGCGAGACGAAGCCTCCGAACGATGCCGCATAGGCGCCGGCCACCGCGGTGTTGGCGAAGACGTCGGGCGCGCCGAGCATCTTGCGCTCCAGCGCGAAGGTGCCTTTTTCGACCGTCTGGATCGGTGTGCCGATCGGATAGATCAGCTGCAGGTACAGCTCGCCGCGATCCACCTGCGGAATGAACTCCTCGCCGACCGCGCCGATCCCGACCATTCCCAACGCCAGCGCAAACGTGCCCGCGCAGAACAGCGCCACGAAACGGCCGTGCGCGAGGCACCAGGGCAGCGCGCGCTCCGTATACCACGAACGCGTGTCGTCGAAGCGCCGCCCGAACCACTCTACGACGGGCCACGGCTTCCACTTCGAGCGCAGCGCCCAAAGGCCGGCCAGAGTGGGCGTGATCGTGAACGACACGAACAGCGAGGTGAGCGTCGAGATCACCACGACGATTGCGAACTCGGCGATCTGTCGTCCCACCTGACCCTGAATGAACGCGATCGGAAAGAACACGACCACATCGACCAGCGTGATCACGACGGCGGCCGCGCCGATCTCCTCTCGGCCGCGCACGGCGGCCTCTTCGCGGTCGGCCTTTAACTCGGTATAGTGGCGCTCGATGTTCTCCAGGACGACGGTCGAGTCGTCAACGAGGATCCCGATCACCAGGGACATGCCTAGCAGCGAGATCGTGTCGATCGTCAAGTGCATCAGCTTCATCACGGTGACCGCGATGGCGAGCGACGTCGGAATCGAGACGCAGACCACGATCGCGCTGCGCCAGGACCGCAGGAAGAAAATCATCGCGATGCCGGTGAGCAGGATCGCCTCCGTCAGCGTGCGCGTGACGATCGCGATTTGCTGGCCGGTGAACCTCGACTGGACGTTGATCACGCTGAAGCTGATCTCCGGGAACTGCCGCTCGATGTTCGGGAGGGCGCGAATGATGTTGTTCGACGCATCGACCTCGCTGCCGGTCGCGGCTTTCTGCACCTGCATGAAGAGCCCGGGATGCCCGCTGATGTGGGCGTATTGCAGCCGCGGTTCGAAGCCCTCGGATACCGTGGCGACGTCGCCGATGCGGACCACCGAATTGGTCGCGGTCCACGGGTTCACGACGCCGGCAAGCGCCCCGACGCCACCGCGATAGTTCTCGACCTGCGCGCCGGTCGAGGTCTGGCTCGTCCCGCTCGCCGGCGCGGTGCCCCCCGCCGGGACGATCGCGAGGTTGCGCACCGTGTCAAGGTTCTGAATGTCGCCGCGAATGTCGATCGTCGTCTGCCGGTTCGGCTCGTAGGCGAAGCCGCCGGGGACGCGTTGGTTGTCGGTTTGCAGCGTGTTGATGACGTCGTTGAGCGTGAGGTTGGCGGCGGCGAGCCGCACCGGGTCGACGACCACCTCGTACGCTGGAGTGACGACGCCGCCGACGTTAACGAACGAAATATCCGGAACCTGCTCCATTTGCGGCGCGATCACGTTGGTGGCGTACAGCGCCAGGCGCGCCAAGGAGAGTTTCTTGGAATACAGCGCTAGGGTCACGACGACGGATTGGGTGGGATCGCGCAGGTTGACGGTGGGCGGGCTGATGTTCGTCGGCAGATACTTCTCGGCCGCCTGAATGGCTTTGTTCGTGAGGGCCAGGTCCGTCGCGGTGTCCGACGTGATGTTGAAGATCGCGGTGATCTGCGCCTGACCTTGTTGGACGACCGCGTTGAGCGTCTGCAGGTCGGGAGTGCCGGCGAGGTTCTGCTCGATCGGCTGGACGATGTTGTCGCGCATCTCCGTGACCGATGCGCCGCTGTACGCAACGGAGACCGTCACCGTCGGCTGGCTGACGTCGGGGTAGAGCTCCTTGACGATCGTCGCGGTCGACAAGACGCCGGCGAACGTCATCAGCGCGACGATGACGAAGACGAGCGTCGGGCGCCGGATGAAAAGCCGGGTCAGGCTGAACTTCACTGCTGGAACGAAACCTTTTCGCCGTCCCCGACGCTGGACTGGCCGTTGGTCACGATGCGCGTCCCCGGAGACACGCCCGTGACGACCGACGTCGTGCCGTCGTCGCCGACCTCGGCGACGCGCACCGTCTTGACGCTGTCGTCGGCCTGCACCGTCATCAGCGCGTCGTGGTTGTCGTCCGTGAAGGCCGTCGCGGGCACGCGAATGCCGCGAATCGGTGACGTCGCGATGATCCCCTGAACGACCATGCCGGGCCGTAGGTGCCGCAGCGGATTGGCGAGCTGAACCTTGACCTGAAAATCGGTCGATCCCGGGTTGATCTCGTTGAGCACTCCGACGACGCGCCCGCTGAAGCGCTGCGCGCCGGGGACGTCGGGGGCCATCACGGTGGCCAAGACGCCGTTGACGATTCGCGCGACCTGTTCGCTCGAGGCGTGCAGCACCGCGTAGATCGGGTTGATCTGCTGAAGCGTGAACAGCTCGCGCGATCCGGGATACTCGCCGGGGTTGAGGTTGCGGTTCACGACGACGCCGTCAATGGGTGAGACAAGCGTGGCTTTGCCGATCTGCACGCGGACCTGCTGCGCTTGCGCGAGCGCCACCTCTTCCTGCGCTTGCGACTGACGCACGGCTGCCGCTTGCATACCTTCGCCGGACAGCGTGCCGTTGGCCTGGACCGTGGAGCGCGCCGACGCGAGGTTGGCGTTGGCCGAGTTGAGCGTCTGTTGATCGTTGCGGACGAGGGTGGACTGCGCGTCGACGGCCTGCTGCGAGATGTAGCCTTGCGCGAGCAGGTTTTGATCGCGGGCCAAATTGGTCTGATCGTTGGTGAGCGTCTGCTGCGCCTGGCGGACCGCGGCCTCGTCGGTTTGGAGCGTATCCTGTCCCTGCGCGATCGAGAGCGACCCTTGAAAGACCGTGTGCGTGGTGTTCGCGTGATTGCTGTTGGCGGTCGCCAGATCCGACTGCATCTGCGCCTGCAGGTCGGACGTGTCGAGCTGCGCCAAGATCTGTCCGGCGCGCACCGAGTCGCCCTCGCGCACGTAGACCGCATCGGCCGGCTCCGAGAGCGTGCTTTGAATGGCGACGTCCTGGTAGGGCGCGATGATACCGGCGAGGCGCTGCGCCGGCTGGATCGTACCGTAGCTCGCGATGCTCGTCTGGACGTAAGGCGGCCGGACCGGTCCGGCGCTTTGGCGGCGCCCGCAACCGATCGCGGCTAGGATTGCGAAAGCCGCACAGAACAATCGCAAGGGGCCGTCGCTTCGTTTCATAGGCTAGCAAGATTGTACCGAAAGCGCCGGTTCCGAGTCCTGGAGTGAATCTGAGAATGAGCTTGGCGGGCGAGCGCCCCCGCGTGCTGGTCGTCGACGACGAGCGTGGTTTACGAGAGCTCCTCGAGTATGGACTCGAGCGAGCAGGCTTCGAGGTGCGCAGCGTCAGCGAGGGCCTGGCGGCACTGCCCCTGCTCGAAACCTGGGCTCCCGACGTGCTCGTGCTGGACGTGATGCTGCCGGGTCCGGACGGCTTCACGCTGCTTCCCGAGATCCGGCGCCTGACCACGGCGCCGGTGGTGATGCTCACCGCGCGAACGGAGATCGCCGAGAAGGTCGCGGGCTTCTCCGCTGGCGCCGACGACTACGTCGGCAAACCGTTTGATTTCGAGGAGCTCGTCGCGCGGCTTCGCACGCTGCTGCGGCGCCCGCGAATCGAGGGGCGCGAAACGCTGGAATACGCCGATCTCAGCATCGACACGCCCAGCCGCACCGTGCATCGCGGCAACCGGCGCATCGAGCTCTCGGCGCGCGAATTCGACTTGCTGCGCGTGTTTGCCGAACACGCCGAACAGGTGCTGACGCGCTCGGAATTACTCGACCTCGTGTGGGGCGTCGATCGCGACGTCGTGCCCAACACGGTCGAAACCTACGTCTCCTTCCTGCGCGCGAAGCTCGATAGCGGCGAGCCCGTCAAGCTGATCCAGACGCTGCGCGGCGCCGGATATTCCCTGCGAGCCACGCCGTCGTGAAGACGCGCCTGGCCCGCCGCCTGCAGTCGCTCGCGACGGTCGAGATCTCGCTCGTGCTCGCCGTCGTCATCGTGGTCGGTGCGCTTCTCGGCTTCGGCGTCTACATTCGGACGATACAGAATGAGCTCACCGGCACGCTCACGCAGCTCCAGGCGGCGCTGTCGCGCACGTCGCTTCCCAACGCGCGAGCGGGCGGCTCGTTCGCGGCGTCGCTGCTGCTCGGCGCGGGCAGCGAGATCGTGTTCCTCGATGCGAACACCCGCGTTACCGTGTACCGCTCGCGTCGCAGCGATCCAGGGCCCACCGTAACAATACACGCCCGCGGGGATCTCTCGGGGGATCCGCGCCCGAACGGGCCGCTGGCCCGGGTCATCCTGGGCATGGCTACCGCGTTCGGCCTGCAGCCGCTGTTCGCTCGTGCCGGCGACCTCTACGTCATCGTGCGCAGCAATGACGCCGTGCTGGTCTCGACGGTGAGCTCCTTCATGATTCCGTTGCTCATCGCGCTGGCCATCGCCGTCGCGTGCGGCTTCCTGATCGCCCGCGTGCTGACGCGGCAGGCGCTGCGGCCGCTCGACGACGTTACCGCGGCGCTGCAGCGATTCGCGTCGGGCGATCTGACGCCGCACACCATCGCCGCCGACGAGGGCCACGAGCTGGGGCAGCTGGCCGCAGCATACAACGGCGCTATCGATCAGCTGCAACGCGCCTTTGCGGCACGCGATCGCGCGAACACGTCGATGCGGCAGTTCATCGCGGACGCCGGGCATCAGCTACGCACGCCGCTGACCGTCGTTCAGGGGTTCATCGCGATCCTGCGGCGCGGCGGCATCGAGAGCGGACCGGATCGCGAGCGCATCCTCGACACGATGAACGATCAGAGCCGCATCATGGGCTCGTTGATCGACAAGCTGATTCTGCTCGAGCGCTGGGAGAGCCCCGAGGCGATCGAACGCGCGGTGCCGATCGACGTCGGGACGCTCGTTGCGGATTTGGTGACGCCGATCGCCGACGCGCATCCGGACCGCCGCTTCGTCATCTCGACGCAATCGGGCATACTCGCTCTGATCGATCCGACCGAGCTTGGCTACGTCGTAACGAACCTCGCGGACAACGCCGTCAAATACGGGGTCGGCGAGATCGCGGTTCGTGTGCGTGCGGAGGATACGCAGGCGATCATCGAGGTCGCCGATCAGGGTCCCGGAATACCGTCGACCGACGCCGCTCGCGTCTTCGATCGCTTCTACCGCGGAACGCAGCGCGACGTGTCCGGCTCCGGGCTCGGCCTGGCGATCGTCAAGCGCGCCGTCGAGCGCGCCAACGGCACGATCTCACTGGACACGAGCCCGAGCGGCTCTCGCTTCACGGTCCACCTGCCTCGCGCCGCATAAGACCATTCACGCGGACGAAGCGCATATGCGCTGTCTCCGCGTGTCGTAAGAGTCTGGCGGAGAGGGTGAGATTCGAACTCACGGAACGCTGTTAACGTTCGCCCGCTTTCGAGGCGGGTGCCTTCAACCACTCGACCACCTCTCCGCCGGTATGCTTCAGGGCTCGGTCCGGATATCTTTTTCGGGTGCGCGAGCACGCCGTGCGTGGAAGAAGCGCTGCAGCTGTTCGGCCGCTTCGGTCTCGAGAACGCCCGCGGTGACTTGGAGGCGATGATTCGTACGCGGTGAGCGCAGGATGTCGAAGGCGCCGCCGTCCGCGCCACCCTTGGGGTCGCCGGCTCCGTAGACGAGCCGTTCGATGCGCGCGGCGATCAGCGCGCCCGCACACATCACGCATGGCTCCTTGGTCACGTACATCGTTGCGCGCGAGAGTCGCCACGCGTCCAGCCGCTGCGCGGCCTCGCGCAGAAGCAACATTTCGGCGTGCGCGGTGGGATCGCGCCGCGCCTCTTTTTCGTTCTTGGCTTCGAGCCGCAGGTCGCCGCAGACAAGTATCGCGCCGATCGGAACGTCGCCCGCGGCCGCGGCCGCTTCGGCGAGCTCGAGCGCGCGGCGAAGGTTGGCTTCGTCGCCGTCTACGGCGCGCAGCCCGCGTCGATCCACCGGGAGAACAGCGCGAGCTGCTCCACCGACCAGTATGGGCCACCCGGCGGCATCTGCGGTTGCGCGTCGCCCTTCAAGAACGCCAAGACGTTGTTCGCATTCGCGCGCTGCGACATGTATGCGTAATCGTCGAGCGTCACGCCGAGGTCGCGCATATGCTCGACGTCGACCTCGCGAAACAGCGGCCGAATGTCCGCCGCGAACGATACCACTTTCCCCTCTGCCATGACGGCAGGCTACCTTGGCGGGGCGTCCGAAACCTTCGTGGCCACCATGGGCGAAGCGCTGCGTTTCGATGTGATCGCGGATGAAACCGTGCACGTGCATGCCGGAGAACCGCTCGCGTCGTTCTATCAGCTGAGCCCGTTCGTCTGGCGCGCGGCCGGCCGCTTCGAGGTGATGCTCCGAGCAGTACCGTTTTCGGACGACTCGGCGCAGAAGATCGCCCGCATCTATCACGGCAGGTCGGACGACGGACTCGTCTTCCACATGGAGGACGCACCCGCCATCGCCCCCGGGCCGGGGCCGGAGGACCGCGATGGCTGCGAAGATCCGACGGTTGCGCTCGCCTCCGGCGCGACGTACGTCTACTACACGGGATGGAATGAGGCGAAACGCAGTGGCTGCCTGATGCTCGCGTGCGGCCCGGATGCGTCGCACCTCGTCAAGCGCGGCGTCGCCCTGCAATCGGGGCCGGATCTCCTCAACCCGAAAGAAGCCGAAATCGCTCAGACCGCCGACAAGACGTGGCGCCTATTCTTTGAGTACGCAAAAGACGAGGCTTCCTGCGTCGGGCTCGCCGCCTCGGAGCGCGTGGATGGGCCGTGGCGCGTCGGCGCGCCGCCCTTCGAGCGCAGGCCGGCGAGCTGGGACAGCTGGCATCTTAGCACGGGACCGGCCGTCACCGTCGACACGACGCCGGTGATGTTCTACAACGGCGCCACGCGCGATGCGAAGTGGCGCATCGGATGGATCCGCTTCGATGCCGACTTCGAACGTGTGTTGGAGAGGTGCGAGGATCCGTTGATCGTTCCACCGGCGCCGCAGGACGACGAAACCGACATCGCCTTCGCCGCCTCCGCGTTGCACGAAGGCGACATCATCCGCGTGTACTATTCGGTCGCGGATCAATACCTGCGACGGGCGACGGTGCTTTGGCGATCGTAAGGAATCGCGCCCGGAGGGATTCGAACCCCCGATCCCAGCCTTCGGAGGGCTGTGCGTTATCCAGCTACGCTACGGGCGCAGGCGAGGCGGTTAGCGAGACGCGTCGGGCGGCGACCCCGCGCTCGGAATGTGCTTGAAGAGATCCAGCTTGTGATCCACGAGCGTACGGTAAAACTTGCGGACGCAGTCGGGATGGCCGAAGAAATACGTCCGCGCGTAGGCCAAATCTTCACCGGAGCTATCCGGCACATAGTGCGAGATCTCGATCTCCTCCATCTGTCCCCGATCGACGGGGTGGGGGCAGAAATCGCACGGAATCGTCGACATGAGATGACACCTTAACCCTTTGCGTTTGGCTCGGGTAGGACTTGAACCTACGACCAAGGGCTTATGAGTCCCCTGCTCTACCACTGAGCTACCGAGCCGCGGCCCACTTACGCCGTTTTCGACACCGCAGTATATCAGGACCCGCGGCCAGCGACAAGCGCTGCAATGATGGCGGCGGCGGCGTGGGGAACCTACGGCGGGATATGTCGCACCGCGGGTTTTGCCGTGCCGTGCTTCTTCTGGCCTGCGTGGGTCTGGGTGCGCCGCTGTGCGCGCCCGCGGCGCCCGACGCTGCCGTCGCGGCGCTCCTCGCCAAGCACCGCGCTTTTGTGGGCTGGCAGTTCGGGGACGGGTCGTTTCGCACGCTACGCCTGTTGCGTGAGCGCGTTGATGCCGATGGCGCTGTCACGCAAAGCGCAACCGAGTACCGCGTCGGCATCGTGTACCGAAATCACTACGTCCTTCTCAAGCATGCCGACACCACCGAGGACAGCGGCTTTACCGGTAGCGTGTTCTGGAGCACCAACCAAAACGGCTTCACGACGCCGCTCTACGGCGACCTCGCCAAGTTTCGCTTGAGCTACGCGCTGCTGTTTAACGAAGCCACGACGGCGCTGCAAGGCGTCATGGGCGGCACGGTGAGCGTGGAGGGTAAACAGCTGCAGAGCGTGCGCCTCGAAGTTCCGCAGGCCGATCCGATCGAGGTCGACGTCGATCCCGGTTCGGGGGCATATGTCCGCGCGGTAATCGATCCCGGCGGCGACGCAGAGACGACGGTGCACATCGTCTCATATGCGGACGTATCGCCTGGAAAGAAGATGCTTGGCTCTTTTCGCATGGGCGACGACCGCGGTTCGTATCGCTACACCAAGATCGAGCCGAACGTCGCGGTCACCGACGACGAGCTGCACCCGCCCCCGGCGAAGGCGACGTGGACGTTCGCAAACGCCAAGCCGTTTCCGGTCACGGTGACGCCGCAGCGCGTGCTGGTCGACGCCAAGGTCAACGGCGTCAAGGGGCGCTTCATCCTCGATACCGGGGCGAGCGCGATCTTTCTGAACCGTTCGTTCGCCGATCGCGCCAAGGTGGCGAAACTGAACGCCCGCGGCGCGGTCGTCGGACTGTACGGCGCCCAGACCTCGGACGCGCGGCGAGCCGACACGATCGAGATCAGCGGCAACGTGCTGTCGAACGCCATCGTCGAGGCGCCTGACTTCAACTCCGCCGACTACCGCGGACTCGACCGGCAGAACTACGACGGGCTTTTGGGGTACGACGTCTTCGCGGGCGCACTCGTCACGGTCAATTTCCAGGATCAGACAATGACCATCGTGGATCCGGCCGCGCAACAGGCCGATCCCGCCGGACTCAATATCCTCACCGACACCTCGCGTTGGGTTCCAACGATCCCGATGACGCTCAACCGCAGCATCGCCGTGATGGCGATGCTCGACACCGGCGATCCCGGCGCGATCGTCTTCGGCCCGGACATTCTCTACAAGTATCACCTGCGCATGGCGCGCAACATCGGCGTCCGCGCGGGCATGGGCAGCGTCGAATGTGGGAACATCGACACGCTCCAGGTTGGCCCCGTCACCTACTTCGGCGAGATGGCGTGCAAGCTCGACAACTCTCTCGTGACCGGACGCAGGATCCTCGTGGGGCTCGACTTCCTGCGCCACTTCACGGTCGTCTTCGACTACCCGCGCGGGCGTCTCTTTCTGCAGCCCGCGCGTCAATAACCGCGTGGGCTAGCCTAGCGCAGCACGAACTTTTCGATCAGGCAGTCGTATTTAAAGTGTGGGCCGTGGTCCTCTTCCATCACGCCCCGGCCCAGGGAATAGCCGTAGTTGTGCGTCCCGCCACTCTCGAAGTACGGCGCCACCCAGAAGACCCCGAGCGGGGTCTTGTTCGTGTACTCAAAGCCGACAAAGATTCGGCTGATCTTCCCGTGGTTTGCGTTCGGATAGTCGTAATGCGTGTTGAGGACGGGCTTCGCCGCCACTATCTCCGTCGGCTTGACGGACAGGATCTTGCCGTGGATCAGGTAGCCGTAGATCCACGTGTTGCCCTTGGCGTCGTTGCCCAGCAGTTGCACGACGTGGACCGATTTTTTCGGTGAGCTCGGTATCTGCAGCGAGAGCGCGTACGTAACGCGCCCGTGAACGTGGTAGGCTCCGGTGACGCGATCCTCGATCGTAAAGGTGTTGTTGCAGATGAACTTCCAGTAGTCGCCCACCGCGAGCGGCTGGTAGACCTTCGTGGCGTCCGCCGCTAGCGGCGTGCCACCCGGTGCGGCCGGATCGGCGTTCGGCGACGCCGCCGATGCACACGCGACGAGGAGACCGGCGCTCAACACTCCCGCGATGGCGATCGTATGAGGAAATCGCGGTCGGAGGGACTCGAACCCCCAGCCTACAAGTTCGTAGCCTGTTGCTCTATCCAATTGAGCTACGACCGCTCGCCTTTCTCTTCTGTTCCTTCGGAGAGAGAGGGATTCGAACCCTCGATACGACTTTACATCGTATAACGGTTTAGCAAACCGCCGCCTTCAGCCGCTCGGCCATCTCTCCTAAAGCGGTCCAACTATACCACGCTAGCCGAGCGAGAACCTAGCGCGACGACTACGGGGGCGCGGTTGGGCGGTCCAGCGGGCGCTCGGGCACAACCTCGGGAACCACCGCGGTCTTGACGCGACGGCGCGAGAAGAACGCGTCCAGGCCCGCGATGCGGCCGGTCGGCAGAACGAGGCTGATCGCGGAAAGCAGCGCCATGCTGGCGTCGACGGTCGACCAGTCGGTGAATGTCGTGAGCGCGCCGCGCGCCGCCATGTAATCGAGCGGGAGCACGATGCCGAAGAAACCGCCGAGCCGCGTGAAGAGGCCGAGCACGAGCGATATTCCGACGCAGACCTCGCCGAGTCGGACGAGCTCCGCGAAGATCCCGATGTTGGGCTGCACGACGCCGACGAGAAAGTCGTGGTACGGGCCTGCCGTCTTGCCGATGCCTTCCTGCACGTAACTCACGATAAAGCCGGACGGCGGCATGAACGCGCTGCTGTTGACAAACTTCGGAATGCCGTGGATGAGCCAGAAGAGCCCGGTGAGGATGCGCACGAGCGCGAGCCATCCGCCGTAGACGCGTGAGGAGGGAAGGTTCATGCGACGATCTCCTTTCGTTCTTTCACCAGGGCCGCGATCATCGCGGCCGCATCGTGGGCCGCGTTGGGACGACCGAGGCGGCGCGCGGCAGCGACGAGACTCGACCGGCGCGTCGCGTCCGACAGCACAGCGTCGATCGCCTGGGGCAGCTCATCGATGCGCCGCGCGCGCAGCGCCGCTCCGGCGTCCACCAGCACGCGCGCGTTGCGCTCCTCTTGGCCGGGCAGCGGCTTGCACAGCACCATCGGGATCTGCGCCACCAGCGCCTCCGCCGTGCTGAGGCCGCCCGGTTTCGTGACCAGCACGTCCGCGGCGTGCATGTAGTCGTAGACGTTATCCACGAAACGTAGAGCGCGCACCGGATAGGCCACGGCCTCGGCGGCGCGCATGAGCCGGCGTTCAATTCGGGAGTTTCGGCCCGCGACGACGACCGCGGCCAGCGGCGCGCGCACGGAGCTCAGGGCGGCAAGCATGCGCTCGAGCGGGGCGATCCCGAGCCCGCCACCCATCAGCAGCGCCACCTTGCGGTCGGGCGGTAGGTCGAGACGCTCGCGCAGCGCCGCGCGCGGCTCGGACCCCGGCGCGAACTCCGGCCGAATCGGAATTCCGGTCACGCTGATCTGGTGGCGCGCGACACCGCGCGTCGTCAGCGCGTCGCTTAGGCTCTCATTCGCCACGACGTACCGGTCGATGTTCGGATGGACCCAGAAACCATGAACCGCGAAGTCCGTGACGATCGCAACCACGGGGGGCGCGTCGGCGTAGGAGCGCTTGTACTCGGCCATTGCGCCGCTCGGAAACGCGTGCGTGCAGACGACGGCCTGGGGCCGCTCGCGCAACATCAGCGGACGCAGGTTGGCTGCCGTGAACTGATGCGCCCACGTGCGAAACCGGCCGACTTCGGTGGCGCGCTCCGCGCGGTCGTAGATGTAGCGATACATCTGCGGAATCGTCTTTACGATTCGCAGATAGCCGTCGGAGACGACCCGCGACACGACCAGGGCGGCGTAGTCGTACGAATCGACGACGGTCGTCTGGGCGGACGGGCTCGCGAGCGCGCAACGCGGCGCCCACGGCGTTCGCGGCCGCTACGTGACCGACGCCGACGCTAGCTGACAAAAACAGGACGCGAATTAGCCTTTCTCCCCGGACGACTCGTCGCCGCCGTGCTCTTCTTCGGCGAAATCCAAGAACTCGTCGAGCACCCGCTGCGCCAGTTCCTCGTCCTCCAGAATGTTGCCCGCGGAATCCGTAACGATAAACTGCCCCTCGCCGTTACCGGCTCCCCCGCTCCAGAGCACGGCGTAGGAGGCCGCGGCGTCGGGATCTTCCAGGATGCCGATCACTTCAAAATCGTACGACGCGCCGTCGCTCGTTTGAACGTGGAGCACCTCGCTCAGCTCCATTCCTGGGCCTCCTTCTTCCGCCGCTAATGCAGGCACCGGGCCACATTGGCCTGGTGCTCCGCCAGCGTCTTGGCGAACACGTGGCGCCCGTTTCCGCAGTAGACGTAGTACAGATCGTCGCTCTTCGATGGGCGAAGCGCGGCTTCCAGCGAGGGCAGCCCCGGATTCGCTATCGGCGTCGGGGGCAGCCCTGCGTGGGCGTAGGTGTTGTACGGCGACTCGATCTTCAAGTCCGCAAACGACAGTTCGCTCTTATGCTTGGGCAGCGCGTATTCAATCGTGGCATCGACCTGCAGGGGCATTCCCAATCTCAACCGGTTGTAAATCACTGCGGCGATCTTCGGGCGGTCCTGCTCGCTCTTGGCTTCCCGCTCCACGAGCGACGCGACGCTGACCGCCTGCGGGACACTGACGCTCAGGGCGCGGGCCCTGTTCGTGGCATCCCTGGGAAGCTCGCGGAGGAACTGGGATGTCAACATTCCCGCCGCTTGCGAGGGCGCGGCGCCGAGCGGCACGAGGTAGGTGCTCGGGAAGAGAAAGCCCTCCAGGTTTTTCGTGCGCGAGCCGCCGACGATTATTGTGTCGTGCATGAACTCGCGATAGTACGCTCGCGCCGGGCCGATTCCGGCCCCTTCAAGGCGGCTCGCGATCTGCGCCGCGGTGAAGCCTTCGGGGATAGTGACCCAAGCCGCGACCTGCGCACCGCCGGTCACCAGCGCGCGCAGCACGCCATCCTGGGTCAGGTGCGGCCCGAAGCGATACTCGCCGGCGCGTACGGCGACGTCTTGTTTGCGCAGCCGCGCGAGGACTCGAAACGTCCAGACGTTGCTGATGACGCCCTCTTCCGCGAGCCGACGAGCGATCTCGTCGAACGTCGAGCCGCGCGCGACGATGACTTGCGTGGCGAGGGCCGGATGCGAGCGATCGACATAGAGCGCGTAGCCGAATGCGGCTGCGAGCGCGAGCAGCGCGAGCGCGAATGCGGCGGCGGCGAGAGCGACGCGCCGGACGAACTTCACTGCGGCTCGTTCCGGCGCCGCGCGAGAAACGTCTCGAGGATCAGCGCCGCCGCGACGCGATCGACGACCTGCCGGCGTTTGCGTCCGGGCACGTCTGCCGCGATCAGGCTCTTCGTCGCCTGCGCCGTCGTCATTCGCTCGTCGACGCGATGGATCGCGCCCGCGAAGATCCCCCGTAGGCAATCGACGAACGACTCCATCTCCCGCGCGGCGATGCCGCGCTCTCCGGCAAGCGTGAGCGGATCGCCGACGACGAGCTCGTCGATGCCGTACGACTCGATATAGCTCTTGATGGCATCCAGATCCGCGCGCCGGTTCGTTCGCTCGATCGTCGCGACCGGCAGCGCGAAGCTTCCGCTTGGGTCCGCGACCGCGACGCCGATCCGTTTGCTGCCGACGTCGAGGGCCATGATCATCGTTGGAAGACGCCCAGCGCCGCCAGCGCCTTCGGGCGCCGCCCGAGGTGGTGCGCGATCAGCTCCTCGGCCGCCGCGGCCGCAAGCGGCGTCGCGCGCACGGCGGGCGCCTCCGCGCCGCCCTTGGGCCGGGCGAGGGCGCGCAGGTTGCCGAGATCGCTCTGCGGCCAGCTCGGGCAGATCGCGCCAGCGCTCGCGGCAGGCCGCGTCGAGGAGGCCGCCGGCCGCGGCGTCGAGCCAGACCGCTCCCTCGCCCAGCGGCGAGCCGCACTGCACGCACGTCTCAAGCGGGGGCGCCAAGCCGAGCATCTCGAGCAGCCGCAGGGAGAAGCGCGGCAGCAGCTCTTGAGGCGCGGGCGACGCGGCGACGGCCGCGATGGCCCCCACCAGGAGCTCGTAGACGTCGGGCAGGGCCAGCTCGGGCTCGCAGAAAGCGTCGATCATCTCGGCGACCACCGAGGCGACCGCATAGCGCTCCGGTTCGACCAGATCGCGTCCACGGCGCCCGCAGGATCTCCGCCGAGACGATGACGTCGAGCGAGCGGCCGCGGTGCATCACGAAGTCGCACTCGTTGGCAAACTCCAGACGTCCCGCGAAGTGGCTGCGCGTGCGGCGAACGCCTTTAGCGACGGCATCGAGCTTCCCACGTTCGCGCGTGAAGAGCGTCACGATGCGGTCGGCCTCACCGAGCTGCCGGCCGCGCAGGACGACGCCGCGCGTCTTATAGGCGCGCGGCTGCGTCAGAGTCCTCGGATTCCTGCGGCCGGCGGATGCTGCCGTTGGTGTAGATGCGAACCGCCAAGATGCGCCGGCCGCGCGTTCCGATCGACGCGCAGGCGCGTGTGGTCGTCGGCGTCGATCTCCTCGCCCTCGTTCGGAAGGCGCCCGAAGAGTCCGACCGTGTAGCCGCCGATCGTCTCGAAATCTTCCGTGGGCAGCTCCGTGCCGAGCTTGGCGTTGACGTCCTCGACGTTCGTGCCGGCTTCGACGACCGCTTCGGTATCGGAGACCAACGCGATCGGCTCCTGCTCGTCGGCGTCGTGCTCGTCGCGAATCTCGCCGACGATCTCTTCCAGCAGATCTTCCATCGTGACGAGGCCGGCCGTGCCGCCGTACTCGTCGACGACGATCGCCAGCGAGAACTTATCGCGCTGCATCTCGCGCAGCAGCTCCGCGATCTTCTTCGTCTCCGGCACGTGCACGGCGGGGCGCATCAGGAGCCGAACGCTGGTGTGCGCGAGCGAGCCGTTGGCCAGCGCGACCAAGAGCTCGCGATCGTGAATCACGCCGACGATGTCGTCCTTGGACTCCTGGTAGACGGGAAGCTTCGAATAGCCTTCGGCGATGACGACGTCGAGCACGCGCCGCGGCGAGTCGTCGATCGAGACGGCGACCATCTCGGGCCGCGGCTTCATCACCTCGCGCACGATCGTGTCGCCGAACTCCATCACCGAGTGGATCAGCTCGCGTTCCTGTTCCTCGATCACGCTTCTGCTCGGCGCCGACGTTGACCAGCGCGCGAATATCTTCTTCCGTGACGTAGGTGTGCTGCGCGTGCTTGATGCGGAAGAGGCGCAGGAGCAGATCCGTGATTCCCTGAAACGAGCGCGCGATCGGCGCCAGCACGTAGGCGACGTAGCAACGTCGGCAGCGCCAGGCGCAGCGCCCAGCGCTCGCTGTCGCCGGTCGCGATCGTCTTCGGGATGATCTCGCCGAAAAGCAAAAAGACCACGGTCATCACGATCGTCGAGAGCAGTGCCGCGCGCGGGCAGCCCGAGCTCGAATCGCCGACGTACGTGGCGAGCGACGACCCGGCGAGCAGCGCAATCGTATTTCCGACCAGCATCGAGGTCAAGAAAGCGGTTCTTGTCGTCGACGAGCAGGCACAAGGTTGCCGCGAGCCGCGGACCTTGCGCTCGGCGATCGCGCGCGCGCGCAATCGCGAGATCGAGACGAGCGCCGCCTCGGCGGCCGCGAAGAAGGCCGCCAGGAGGACCAGCACGACGAGCGCGGCGATCTGGTACGGGCAGGCCTTCGGGGCTACTTCGACCGGGGTCGGTGTTCAAGTCGGCGCCATTATAGCACAACGTGAGGGCGCACCAGCACGTAGATCGCCAGGGCGACGAGCGTGCCGAGGACGGCTCCCCAGAAGACTTCGAAGGGGCGGTGGATGCGCGCCTCGACGCGGCTCTGGGCGACCAAGAAGGCGACGAAGTAGGCGAGGATCGCCGCCAGCGGCTTCTGGTAGAAAAACGCCAGCATGGTTGCGACGGCAAACGCCAGTGCCGCATGTCCCGAGACGGCGCCACCTTGCAGGGCCGACCCGCGGCCGACCCAGGCCTTGGCGAAGATCGTCGCGATCGCGACGACGGCCAGCACGATCAGCGCCACGTTGGCCGGCACGGACTGCACGGCCTCGAAGACGCGCTGCCCGCCGCTGATGATGCCCTGATAGAAGATCAGATACGCCGGCGAGCACCGCGCCGACCGCCGCGATGAGCACGGCGCCGGCGGCCGCGTCTTTGGCGTTCTTGGCCAGCGGATGGTGCGTCGACGGTCAGCAAATCGACGATCGATTCGATCGCCGTGTTCATCAGTTCCAGGCTCAGCACGAGCGCGACGAGCGTGACCGTCGCGACGACGTAGAAGCGATCGAGCCGCAGGATCAGCGTCGCCAGCAGCACCAGCGCCGCGATGAGAAAATGCACGCGCATGTTGGGCTGCGTGCGCGTCGCGTAGATGATGCCTTCAAACGCATGATGGAACGAGCGCAAGAACGCGGCTGCGGTCGATCGGGAGGTAGTGCGGCTCTTTCTTGCCGCGGTCTTCGACGGGGTGGTGCATCAGCGTCATCTCCTGCAGTAGGGCCACGGCAGCGCGATCGCGTCGGCGAGCCGCCGTTCCTCGCGTTCCATCGACGCGGCGCTCTGGCGACCGGCATCGTGATCGTGCCCTATCAGATGCAGCAGGCCGTGAATCAGCAAGCGATAGAGCTCGCGCTGCAGCGGCGCGTCGTACTCCGCGGCCTGCCTGCGCGCCGTGTCGACCGAGATCACGACGTCGCCCAAGAGCCGCTCGACCGACGCTGTTGCCGGCGCGTCTCGAGCGGGAAGCTGAGAACGTCCGTTGCTCTGTCTTTCCCGCGGTAGTCGCGGTTGAGCTCGCGCATCGCGTCGTCGCCAACGAGCGTGAGCGAGAGCGCGGATCCGCCTCGCCGATGGCAGCCAGCAGACGCTTGGCCGTCGCGACGAGCGCGCGCCCGTCGACGCCGCTGCGGCGCACGTCGTTACGGTAGTAGATCATAGGCGCGAACGATCTTCGCCACCAGCGGATGGCGGACGACGTCGGTTTCGTCGAGCTCGACCACGCCGACGTCGCTCGATGTCGCGTCAGCCTCGCGGCGGCCGCGCGAAGTCCGCTGCGCTGACCGGCGGGCAGATCGATCTGCGTGACGTCGCCGGTCACGACCATCTTCGATCCGCTTCCGAGGCGCGTGAGAAACATCTTGAGCTGATCGTCGGTCGCGTTCTGCGCCTCGTCGAGAATGACGAAGGCCTCGGAGAGCGTGCGGCCGCGCATGTATGCGAGCGGCGCGACCTCTAGCGTTCCGCGCTCCATGTAGCTATTCACGACCGTGTCGTCGAGCAGCTCGGCGAGCGCATCGAAGAGCGGCCGCATATACGGATCGACCTTTTCGCGCAAATCGCCCGGCAGAAAACCGAGCCTCTCGCCGGCCTCGACGGCCGGGCGCGAAAGAATCACGCGCGTGATGTCGCGGCGCTTGAGCGCGCGCACCGCCATCACGATCGCGAGGTAGGTCTTTCCCGTGCCGGCGGGGCCGATCCCGAACGTCAGCGTCGACTCTTCGATCGATCGCACGAAGCGCCGCTGGCCCGCGGTGCGCGGGCGCACCTCGCGGCCGCGATGCGTGCGCAGCAGCGTCGTGGGCAGCGGCGACGTGCGGGGTGAGCGCGCGTGTCGGAGAGCGCGAGTGCAACGTCGTCGGGCGTGATGTGCGCGCCGCCCACGGCCGCCTCGAGGACTGCGCCGCACGACCTCCTCGGCGCGCGCGACGGCCGTGGCCTCGCCGGCCAGCAGCAAGCGGTCGCCGTCGGCATGCACGGCGACGTCCAGCGAGGATTCGATCGCCGAGAGGTTGCGGTCGTACTCTCCGAAGAGCCGCACGCGGTCGGGGAGGTCGTGGAGATCGATCGAGCGTTGGGCCGTCAACGAGGAGATTGTTCGTCGCTCAGGCCGCGGGGCTTTCCAAGCACCTCCGCTGCGATGACCGCGCGCACCAGCTGCCGTTTGCCCGCGAAGAACGGTGCCCGCTTGGCACGCGGCGCCTCGGCCGGATGGGCCGCGGGCACTCGGCTGCGGCGCGGCCAGCGGCGGCCGGCTCGGGCGGCAGGCGCCGGCGGCGGCGGAACCGGTGGCGCGGACCGGTAGGGGCTGGCGCGGGCTGTGGCGCCACCGGCCGCCACGCGACGGCTGAAGGACGACGCGGCGGGCGCTGCACCTGGGCTTGATTTGACTGCGCCTGCTTGCGGATCGTCGAGACCATGCTGCTGACGACGCCGATGACGACGAGAACGACCCAGACGAGCGTTCCGACGTCGCGCACGGCCGCGAGCTACTTACCCGGCCCCGAAACCGGCGGCGGCTGCGTGTCGCTCGAGCTTTCCGTCGCGGCTCCGATCGAGCAGCGCATCTCGGTATCGGCCTGGATATTCTTCAGGCGGTAGTAGTCCATTACGCCGAGGTTGCCGCTGCGAAACGCCTCCGCGATCGCCTGCGGAATCGACGCCTCCGCCTCAACGACCTTGGCGCGCATCGCCTGCGTTTCCGCCTTCTGCTCTTGCTCGGCCGCCTGCGCCGCGTATTGCCGCTCCGCCGCCTTCGCCTGCGCGATCCGGCGGTCGGCTTCGGCTTGACTCGTCTGCAGCTCCGCGCCGATGTTCTTGCCGACGTCGACATCGGCGATGTCGATCGAGACGATCTCGAACGCCGTGCCGGCGTCGAGCCCTTTCGCCAGCACCGCCTTGCTGATGCGATCGGGATATTCGAGCACTTCCTTGTGGTCGATCGCCGCGCCGACCGCGGAGACGACGCCCTCGCCGACGCGCGCGACGATCGTCGGCTCGCCCGCGCCGCCGACGTAGCGGTCGAGGTTGCTGCGCACGGTGATGCGCGCCTTGACGTTGAGCTGAATGCCGTTCTGCGCGACGCCTTGGAAGGTCGGCGTCTCGATGACCTTGGGATTGACCGACGTCTGCAGCGCCTCGAGCACGTTGCGTCCGGCGAGGTCGATCGCCGCGGCCCGTTGCCACTCGAGCGGAATCTGCGCGCGCTGCGCGGCGATCATCGCGAGCGTGACGTTCTCGACGTTGCCGCCGGCGAGATAATGCGACTGCATCTGATCGACAGTAAGGTTGAGGCCGGCCTTGCGCGCCCGTACGTAGTTGGTGACGATGACGCTGGGCGGGATGCCGATCAGGCGCATCCGAACCAGCGCGATGATTCCCAGCGGAACGCCCGCGGCGATCGTGCGAATCCAGAGTCCGATCGGGAAGTAGTACAGGAACGCGAAGAACGCGATGATGACGAGAATGATTATGATTGCGCCGCTGACGGCTACCATCTCAACTCCTATGAAGCGCTAGGCTCGACGAAAATGCGCGCGCCTTCGACGCGCACGACTCGGATAGGGGTTCCCTGTGCGATGAATTCGCCCTCGGTGAGGACGTCGACGCGGCGGCCGTCGATCGACGCGATGCCGGCCGGACGCAGATAGCTAACCGCCGTACCGGTGCGGCCGCGCAGGCTGCCGTGATCGGCGCTGGCGACGTATTCGGGCCCTTGCGCCGCCGCCAGGGCCAGGCGATGCGCCCAGGCGTTCTCCGGCATCGCGCGCACCGTGAGCGAGAACACGATGACGGTGAGCACGATGGCCGTGGCGATCGTCTCGATTCCGACGAAGAAGAACGGCAGACCGAACGCCAGCAGCACGGCCACCAGCAGCGCGACGCCGCCCAGAATGCCGGGCACGCCGTGTCCCGGAACGACATGCAGCTCCCATAGGATGCCCAATAGCCCGAGCACCGCGAGCGCGGCGACGAAGCCGTTGGAGAAGCCGGCGTAGATGTGGCTTCCGAAGAAGAGTCCGAGCGCGCCGATGCCGATCAGACCGGCGATTCCATGCAGCGTCTGCATCTCGATCAGCAGGCCCAGCATGCCCAGCGTCAGCAGCAGTCCGCTCACGACCGGATCGGTCGCGAAACGCGCGATCTGCTCGCCCCAAGTGAACGTCTGGGTAAGCCTCGGCGCACCGGCCAAATGCAGTTGCGACAGCGCGGCGTCCAGCGTCGGGGCCGTTCCGTCCGCGATGCCGGCGCGCACGGCGTCTTCGGTGTTCAGCGTTAGAATCGCGCCCGCGCGTTTGTATTGCGGGAGGTCCACGCTCTTGTCGACCATGGCGCCCGCGACTTTGGGGTTGCGATGATTGCGCTCCGCGGTAGATTCGAACTCGCCGCGTAGGCCGGAGACTAGCTTGACGGTGGCTGGGATCGGTTCCGCCGCGCCGATCGAGGCGCCCGGCGCCATCACGATGCGACCGGCCGAGAGCGAGATCAGCGCTGCGGCTGAGTATGCCCGCGCGCCGACGTACGCCTCTACCGGTTCCTGCGCGGAGAAGAGCGCGTCGCGAATCGCAAACGCCGCCTCCACCAGACCTCCGGGGCTGTTGACCTCGAGCACGATCGCGCGGGCGTTGTCCTGATTCGCTTCCGCGACGGATCGCTGCACGAGATGGGCCATCCCGTCGTCGACGGTTCCCTTGATTGGGATGATGACGATCGGGCGCCCCGTTTGCGCCCCGGCGGCGAGGCTCGCCACGCCGCAGAACAGCAAGAACGCGCTAACCCAGGCGCGCCGGCCGAATCCCTTCATGCCAATAGCTACCTGGCGGCGGCCGCCAAAGTTACGACGAGAGTTCCTCGGTGACGATCTGGCGGACCAGGTTGCCGTCGGCCTCGCCGCGCAGCTGCGGCATAACCACCTTCATGACGGCGCCGGCGTTGCGCGACTCCGGCGGCAGCTCCGCCAAGACGCCCTGCACGATCGCCCGCACGTCCGCGGCCGAGCGCTGCGGCGGAAGATACGCCGCCAGAATTTCACGTTCGGTGCGTTCCTTAGCGGCTAGGTCGACGCGCCCGGCTTTCTCGAACTCCGCGACCGAGTCGCTGCGCTGCTTGACGAGTCGCCGCACGACGTCGGTCTCGTCGGCGTCGGAGAGATTCTGGCCGCTCTCGGTGCGCTTGTAGATGAAGCCGGATAGCGCGGAGCGGAGCGTATCCAAACGCAGCTGGTCACGCGCTCTCATGGCGTCCTTGAGATCGGAGGCGATCCGGTCTTTGAGCGATCCCACGGGCTTTAAAAGGGGTTACGCCCGGCGCTTGCGGGCTGCGGCCGACTTCTTCTTGCGGCGGACGCTGGGCTTCTCGTAGTGCTCGTGTTTGCGAGCCTCGGCTAAAATCCCAGCTTTTTGGGTGGCTTTCTTGAAGCGACGCAATGCGCTCTCGATCGTTTCTCCCGGAGCAATGCGAACTTCCATGTAATCCACCCCCTTTCGGCGCGGCGCGGCTTCGGCGCGAATACGAAAAATTAGGCCCTACAGGGCCACTTTCGATACAGTATCATAGCGGCGGCGTGAGGTCAAATCGCGAACGCAACCTCGGCAGCGCATGCAATAGTTTAAGGATTCATGTTCAGACTAATCACGACGGCTTTACCGTCGTCTTTACGACCCACTTTCGTTCTGCTCGGACTGCTCGTCGCTTTTGCGAGCCAGGCAAGTTGGGCGCTGGCAGGTTCGAGCGGCGGCATCGCCGGCACCATCACGGACGCGAAGACGGGAGCGCCGATTCCGGGCGTACGTCTCCAGGTTACGTCTCCGGCGGAATCCGTGACGACGACGACGGACGCCCACGGTCACTTCATCGTCTTCTCACTCGAGCCCGACACCTACACGGTAACGGCACAAAAGGACGGGTATGTCACGCGCACCGCTTCGGACTATTCCGTGTACGCGGATCAGACGCAGCAATACGACATGAACCTGACGCCCGCGCCGCCCGCCGAGCCGCCGGGCACGTAGTCAGACGCGTCAGCCGGGCGGCCACTCGAGGTGACGCCCGGCCAGCACGTGAACGTGCGCGTGGTCGACGGTCTGTCCGCCGTCGCGGCCCGTGTTGATCACGAGGCGGAATCCTGAGTCGCCGCCGCGCTGCGCACCGAGCTTCGAAGCGACCTCGAGCAACCGCGCTGCCAGCGCGCGATCGACACTCGCGAGCTTCTGCACGTTCGGGTAATGCTGTATCGGCATCACCAGTAGATGCGTCGGCGCCTGCGGATTGAGATCTTCGATCGCGACGACCTGATCGTCGCGCGCAACGATCTTCGCCGGTAACTCGGCCGCGGCGATCTTGCAAAAGATGCACTCCGCCATTAATGCGTCCGGATCCAGAAGCTCCACGACTTCGTCGTGGTGTTTCCGGCCTGGTCGGCCACGCGCACGGTTACGTGAATCGCGCCGTCGGGATAGGCATACGTCGGAAGGTACTGCACGAACTGCACCGTCCGCACGCACTCGGAGGTCACGTCGCGCCCGTTGATCCAGAGCAGGACGCTCGAGGGGTTGACGCGGACGGCGTCTGCGGCGAAGCTCGCGTAGACCGCGGGCCGGCTGGTGTTCACCGTCGTGCCGGCCTCGGGGGCGAAATCGGCGATCCCCGGCGGAATGCTGGATGCGGAGACCGTGAGGGGCGCCGCGGCCTCCGCGGTCGAGTTCCCCGCCGACAGACGCCCGATTACGGCGACGCCGTCGAAGTTTGCGCCGTGCGGAATCGTATAGCTTCCGACGTACACGCTCGGCATCCGTTCCTGCATCGCCTGATTCGCGACGTCCGAGCCGATGTCGAACGTCGCGGAGCCGTGCGGGGTTCCGTGCAGGGTGACGTGAATCGTGTCGCCTGCGCGCAGCGGCCGGCTTGCGTCGCTCTCCACGCTCGTTATGCCCACGCCGCTGCTCGCGCTGCCGGAGGCGGCTCCCGTGCTGCGACTTGCCAAGATCTCGCGCATCTCGTTTGTCTCGACGTTATAGCGAACGGTAACCTGATCGTTGGGCCGCAAGTCGCTCATGGAAGCGGCCTTGCCGTTGAGCGAGATCTCCGTCGTGCGGCCCGCCCCAATCACCTGGCCGTCGCCCAAGACGAACTCGTTTCCGGCAATCGCGACGATGTGACCGTTGCGCGAGCCGTACTCGTCGACCACGCGTTCCACGCGGCCGTCCTTGCGCATCTCCACGCGTGCGAAGTCGCCGGGCCGAACGTCGCCGAGCTCACCCGGCGATGTGACGTTGACGTTGACGTCTTCGACTTCGACGATCGCATTGGCGCCGATCGGGATCGTCTTGACGCTGCCGCCGTAGCCCAGCGTAAGAGTCGGGGGATCGGAGAGCACGTCGACTGCCGCGACGGTGCCGGACCGCTCGTAGCCGCTGGATGTCGAGATCAAACCGTTGGCCGAACGGCCCACCAACTGCGCGACGATGATCACCGCGTTGGCCTTGCGGTCGAAGTGCGCTTGCGCTCCGAGAACGTCGGTGAAGAAGCGCAGCGGCGCGTAGAGCACGCTCGCGACCTCCATTGGTGGCGCTTCGAGCTGCAGCCGGCCCCCGTCGACCTGGGCGACGCGGCTGCCCAGCGCGAGCACGACCGTTTTCGATCCTACCTGTGTCGTGACGCGATTCCCGGAGCGGTCGAACGAGAGTCCGAGCGCGTCCAGGGTTCGGCGTACCGGGACGAAGAGGACGCCGTGCTCGAACCGCGGGGGCGGCTGAAGCGACAACGCGTCTCCGTTGATCACGATCGCGATCGGCTGCGGCGCCGATGCAAGCGTTGCACCCAACAACAAAATCGCGAGAATCCATTTCATCGTTGCTCCAAAACCTCGCGGTAGACGTCGGCGGTAGCGCGCGCGCAACGGTCCCAATTGAGCCGGCGCGCCACCTCTCGCCCTGAGTTGATTGCGCGCGCGCGCAGCCCCTCGTCGGAGAGCAGCGTTTCCAGCTCTAGCCGCAGCGCGCCGGAGTCCCGGGCCGGAAACGTCCGTGCGGCCTCCTCCAGGGGCCGCGGCACAGCGTCGCGGCACGCGATTACGGGGCAACCGGCGGCCATCGCCTCCAGCATGGGCAGCCCGAAGCCCTCGCGCAGCGCCGGCTGCACGAGGGCCCGCGCGCCGCCGTAGTAGCTCGCGAGGCGTTCCGCCGGCACGTCCCCCAGGGCGACGATCGCCCGTGCCGGCGAGCTGCGGCGCTGCAGCTCCCCGCCGAAGTCGTCGGGTCCGGTGACGTAGAGATCCACGTTCCGGCGCTCCGCCAGGGCCGACCACGCATCGAACAGCGTAGCCAGATCCTTGTGTTTGCGGTGATTCCCGACGTACAACACGAACGGGCGCGCGCCCACTACCGGCTGCACCGGTTCAAGAAAACACTCCGCAACGCCGAGCGGAATCACGCGAACCTTCGCGCGGTCGACGCCCAGGAACTCCACGAGATCCTCGATCGTGCGCGCGTCGTCCGTTATCACGCGCGTGGCGCGCGCACACGCCCGCCGTACCACCGTCCGATAATACGGGCCGACTTTCGCTTTGAAGTAGTGCGGAAAACGCAGATGGATCAAGTCATGGATGGTGATGACGAAGCGCGGCGGCAGCATCAGCGGCGCGTACTGCGACATGAAATGCACGAGGTCCACCCGCGCGCGCCGGATCTCCGACGGGAGCCGCACGTGCTCGCCCCATCCGAAGTTACCGCCGTGCGAGAACGAGACGTACGAGTATTCGGGCGCGACCCGTGGCAGGCGCGCGACGAGTTCGCGAACGTAGGTCTTCATGCCGAGCGACATCTGGCGCGTCAATCGCGCATCGAGTCCGACGCGCGCGAGCGTCATCGCAGCACCGCTTTCCAGGCGGCGACGGCCGGGTAGACTGCGGAGCGATACGCGACGTACCAGCCGCGCGGTCCGTCGAGCAGCGCGCCGCGGCCCACCAGTAGCCAGGCCAGGCGCGGGACGGCGGCCACCAAGCCGGCCAAGAACGCGAGCGCGGCACCGCGGATGTTCAGCGCCTCGATCTCGGTGTACAGATCGTACTTCCGGCGGTATGTCGCTACGTCGGGGTAGGAGTAGTGCAGCATCGTTCCGGCGAGGTCGCCCACGTCGCCGTCGCTCGACCATGCCTCGTGCACCGGGGCGAAGCCGGCCGCCGCGGGGTGCGCGTTTAGCGCGACGCGATCGGTGCGAAACAGGCGCAGCAGCGGCTCGTCGCGCCAGATACGCATTGGCTTGCCGCAGAAATACGTTGTGCGCTTCAGGCGGTAGCCGTCGCGCGTGGCCGGTGCGGCGACGATCGCGTCGCGGAGAACGTCATCCAGCGCCTCGTCCGCGTCGAGCATCAGCGCCCACGGCGTCTCCACCTGCGCGAGCGCATAGCGGCGCGCGTCGACGAAATCCGTCCACTCCCGCTGCACGACCACGGCGCCCGCCGCGCGGGCGAACTGCACCGTATGGTCGTCGGAGCAAGCGTCCAGCACGAGCAGTTTCACGCCGCGGGGCAGACTCGTGAGCGCGCGTGGAAGGTTGCGCTCCTCGTCGCGCGTCAGCACGACGGCGGTGATTACGCTTGGGTCCAGGACGCCTCGGCGATCCCCGCGCGGCCGTCGACGCGTTCCTCGTGGGCGAGGGCCGCGCCGATAAATTCCCGATAGAGCGGCGCGGGCCGGTTGGGCCGTGACTTGAACTCGGGGTGCGCTTGCGTGGCCACGAACCACGGATGCATCTCCAGCGGGAGCTCGACGACCTCGACGAGGCGCGTCTTCCCGATCGTATGATGTCCAGTGAACCGCATACCGTGCTCCTCGAAGATCGGCCGGTACCGATTGTTGAATTCGTAACGATGGCGATGGCGTTCGCTGATCTCGAGCGTGCCGTAGGCTCGTGCGGCTTGGCTTCCCTCTTCGAGGGTACACGCATACGTCCCGAGGCGCATCGTCCCGCCGTACATCTCGAGGTTACGCTGGTCCGGCATAAAGTCGATCACGGGGTCGGTGCTCGTCTCGTCGACCTCGCTCGTCATGGCCTCGGGCAGCTCGCAGACGTTGCGCGCGAACTCCACGCAGGCGAGCTGCATCCCGTAGCAGATGCCTAAAAACGGTATCTTGTGCTCGCGCACGTACTCGATCGCACGAAGCTTGCCCTTGACGCCGCGCGCCCCGAAGCCGGGCGCGACGACGACACCGTGCGCGCCGCGCAGCACGTCGAGCCCCTCGTTCTCCACCCACTCCGAATCCACGCGCTTGATCTCCACCGCCGCGTGGTGGAAGATCCCAGCGTGGTGCAGCGCCTCGATGATCGAGATGTATGCGTCCTTCAGCTCGACGTACTTGCCGACCAGTGCGATCGTCACGTGCCGGTGAGGATGCAGCAGGCGCTCCGCGATGCCGACCCAGTCGTCCAGCCGGGGGACGGCCACCGGGAGGTTCAGCTTACGCACGGCGGCCTGTGCCAGTCCCTCGGTCTCCAGGTTGAGCGGCACCTGATAGATCGTCCGGGCGTCGATGTTTTGAACGACGGCGCTCGGCGGCACGTCGCAGAAGAGCGCTATCTTCTCCTTCAGCTCGAGCGGCATCGGCAGCGCCGACTGCGTGCGGCACACGATCGCGTCCGGCGAGATTCCGATCCCGCGCAACTCGCGGACCGAGTGCTGCGTCGGCTTCGTCTTCAGCTCGTCCGCGGCGCCCAGATGCGGCACGAGTGTCAGATGCACGTACATGACGTTCTCGTCGCCCACGTCGTAGCGCATCTGGCGGATCGCTTCGAGGAACGGCAGGGACTCGATGTCGCCGACCGTTCCGCCCACCTCGACGATGCAGACCTCGGCGTGGCTCGCCTCGGCGACGCGCTTGATGTGCGCCTTGATCTCGTTCGTGATGTGCGGAATCACCTGGACCGTAGCGCCGAGATATTCGCCGCGCCGTTCCTTCTCGATCACCGAATTGTAGATCTGGCCCGTCGTGACGTTGTTGGCGCGCTGGAGATTCTCGTCGATGAAGCGCTCGTAGTGGCCGAGATCCAGGTCGGTCTCCGCCCCGTCCTCCGTGACGAAGACCTCGCCGTGCTGGTACGGGTTCATCGTCCCGGCATCGACGTTAATGTACGGATCGAGCTTTTGGATCGACACGCTCAGGCCGCGCGCCTTGAGGAGCCGCCCGAGGGAGGCCGCCGTGATGCCCTTGCCGAGCGAACTCACAACGCCCCCGGTGAAGAAGATATACTTCGCCATCTCGGGTCGTTGTAGTTCGCCCTCTCTCGTTTGTGTACCTGGCGAGCGTTCTTCTCCTCTCGCTCTCTCGGGCGTTACATAGGGCTCCGGCGGCCGTTTGCTCGGCGCATCGCTGCACCGGACCTACGTATGCGCAAGGGAGTGGAGTGAGGCCTCGAAGGCTGCGTTGGTTGGGTACCAGTCGGCGCGGCCGGATGGCATGAGGTCGAAGAGATGCCAAATCGGGGAGAGCAAATCGATCCCGCGTTCGCGGTCCTCGAGCATGGGGTGCGCCGTATAGGCGTGGCGTATCGTGTCGCCGTCCTTCGCGAAGACGACGACCGTTGAGTCCGGGTTGCCTTCTGCGTCTTCGGCGTCGATGTCGCGTGCGAACGCGGGGCCATCGTCGGAGAGCAGACGCAGTCGATCCCAGCCGCGGCGGTCGCCCCAGGCGCGGAGCGTTTGGAACGGCGCGCGCGAGGCGATGACGAAGTTCACCCGCTGCGTAACATGCGGCACGATTCCGTTGAAGCCGTCGATCCACAGCGAGCACATCGGACAGAAGTCGTCCTCGTCAGCCCAGTACATGAGATGGTAGACGATCAAGTAAGGTTTGTCGTCGGCAAACAGCTCGGACAAGCGAACGCGATTGCCATCCTCGACGAACGTGTAGTCGGGCACGACCGGCCCTGGCGGTAGACCGCGCCGCATTGCAGCCACGGACTCGATCCGGTCGCGCAGATCAATCTCCGCAGCACGCAGGCGCTCTCGCGAGGAGCGATAGGCTTCGTCGGCGCCGGGCATCAGGAGGCTCGAATCAGTCATTACAGCGTTCCTTTCACGTAGCGCGTGAGGCCGGCGTAATCGCGGCCGACCGACAGCGTAAAGTCTGAGAGCGAGGCTTGCGTGAGCTTCATCAAGTCGTCGATCGTGGGTGGGGCGGCTTCCAAAAGAACCACGGCCTTCGCGGTGACGAGGTCTGCAATACCCCGAAACAGCGCGCGGTAAACGGCGAGGCCGTCGGGGCCGCCGTCGAGCGCGGCGCGCGGCTCGAACGACGTCGAATCGGGCGCCGGCGGCAGATCGGTTGTCGGAACGTACGGCAAGTTGGCCACGACGACGTCGTACCGCTCGTCCTTTACCGGCGCCGCCAGGTCGCCGCACAAGAAACGGCAGCGCTCGCTCACTCCGAGACGCCTCGCGTTACGCGCCGCGACGGCGACGGCCGCGGGTGACACATCGGTCGCGTCGACGACGGCATTCGTCTCGGCGGCAATCGCACACGCAATCGCTCCGCTTCCGGTTCCGATATCGAGCACTCGACACGGAGAACCAAGCGCGCGAATAAAATGCACGGCCTCGTCCACGAGATGCTCCGTCTCCGGCCTGGGAATCAAAACCGATTTGTCTACGATAAACTCGCGACCGTAAAACCACGTACATCCGGTGATATACGCCACCGGCTCGCCGCGGCGTCTCCGCTCGCATGCATCAATGAAGCGGGCAAAGTCCGCCTCGAAAAGCTGCGCATCGCCATGCGCAACGATCCATTCCCGCGACTGCCCGATGACGTGTTCCAACAAGATCAACGCATCCGCCCGCCCCGACCCACTCGATTCCGAAAGAACTGATATTCCGTGCGACAGCGTCTCATTGATGGTAGGCGAACCGGCGGCGGCGAGGGATGGCGCTACGTCTCCCCCGCGCGGTGTGTGAATGCGCCCCGGAGCCACGGATGGCGGGAGGGGCGCAGAGGCCAAGTGCAGCGAGGCGCCGGATGCGCCGAGCAAACGGCCGCGCGGGGAAGATGTAGCGTCAGCCCGAGTTCTCAAACCGTCTCACCGGCCATGAGACGCGCCCGCTCGTCGGCGATCAGTTCGTCGGCAATGGAACCCACATCTCCGTCCATAATCCCGCGGATGTTCCCGAAGCTGCGGTTGATGCGGTGATCGGTGACGCGATCCTGCGGGAAGTTGTAGGTGCGGATCTTCTCGGAGCGCTCGCCGCTGCCGACCTGCGAGCGGCGCATCTCGACGACCGCGTCCTCTTGTTCGCGGCGCTTGCGGTCGTAGAGCGTGGCCCGCAGCATCTGCATCGCCTTCTCGCGGTTCTGCTGCTGCGAGCGCTCCTGCTGCGATGCAACGACGATGCCGGTCGGCACGTGTGTGATGCGAATGGCGGACTCCGTCTTATTAACGTATTGGCCGCCCGCTCCGGAGGCCTTGTATGTATCGATCTGAAGGTCAGAAGGCTTGATCTCGACCTCGACGTCGTCCTCGATCTGCGGAAGCACCGCCACGGTGGCCGTGCTCGTGTGGATGCGTCCCTGCGCCTCGGTGGCCGGCACACGCTGGACGCGATGAACGCCGGACTCGTGCTTAAGGAAGCGGTACGGCTCGTTGCCCTTGACGGCGAAGACGATCTCCTTGTAGCCGCCGGCCTCGCTCGGGCTCTCCGACACGAGCTCGGTCTTCATGCCGGCTGTCTCGGCGAAGCGCATGTACATGCGCGCCAGGTCGCCCGCGAAGATCGCGGCCTCGTCGCCGCCGGTGCCGGCGCGGATTTCCACGAACACGTCCTGCGAATCGTTCGGATCGCGCGGCATCATCAGACGTGTGAGCTCGCCCTCGAGCTCGGCGGCGCGCTCGCGCAAGCCTTCGTTCTCTTCTTCCGCGAGCTGACGCAGCTCGCCATCGCTTTCGCGCGCAAGCGAATTGTTAGCGGCTATTTGCGCGTGCGTCTGCGAGAGACGGCGATACGTGTCTACGGGGGCTTCGAGCTGTGCACGCTCCTTGACAAGCGCGGTGTAACGGGACTGATCGAAGGCGCCCCCAAGATTGGCCAGCTGCACCTCGATTTCGTCGAAGCGCCGGGCCATCGAATCGAGACGCGCCGTCAACGCGTCGTTCAAGGCCGGCGCTCCCTAAAGTCCGGCGGCTGCCTTCTTCGCCTCGCGGGTCGCCTTGCGCGCTGCGGCCTCCTGCTGCTTCTGCCGCGCAGCGGCGGAGCGCTGATTGAATTTGTCGACGCGTCCGGCTGTATCGACGAGCTTCTGCTGGCCGGTGAACAGCGGATGGCAGGCGGCGCAGATCTCGACGGAGATCTCGGGCAAGGTCGAGCCCGTGACGAAGGTGTTGCCGCACGCGCAGTGCACGCGGGCCTCGGGATACCATTTGGGATGAATCTTGCTCTTCACAGCCCCTGCATTATATCAGGGCGCGCAAATTTGACGAGTTTGGGCTCGCTCGATTTGCGGAGGAGCCGCACCGGCGGCCCCAAAAGCCAGCCGCGTGAAGCCGTTCTCATTCCTTCTTATCGCGGGCTCGGCCATCGCAGCGCTGATGCTGGCCGGCACGCTCGAGGGCCGCGTCGCGGCTGTGGCCGCGACCCCGCCGCCGACCCCGCCGCCGATCGGGACGCCGGAGGCGCCCATGCCCAACTCCTCGGGAGCACCCGCGGCTCCGCTCCCCTCAGCTCCGGCCGCCACGCTGGCGCCGTCGCCCAGCCCGCCCCCAAACGCCCGCAAGGGCCTCGACGGCGTCTGGGAGGTCCAGATCCAGCATCCGAGCGGCACGGACTACACCCACTTCAAGCTCACGCAACAGGGTGACGCGCTGACCGGTACCTACCTCGACTCGCGCGGCAAGCGTCATCCGATGTCGGGGACGGTGGCCGGCTCGGACGTCCGACTCATCGTGACGCTGTCGGACGGAACGACGCTGCTGCTCGAGGGCCGGCTCGACGGCACGACCGACATGGTCGGCGAGCTCACGATGGCCGGCGGCGAGGTGCCCTTCACCGCGTCGTATCGCGCCAAAGAAAAGTGGATCGACAACGTCAATCCGTCGCCGGGCGGGATTAGCCAACCCGGTGGGGGCTACACCCCGCCGTAAGCCGCTTACGTACTTGCTTGTTGTTCGGCGAGGCGTTTTTCGACGTAGGGTACGAGTCCGCCGGCGTCGATCAGCGAGCGCATGAACGGCGGAAACTCGGCCGCGCGGTAGCTTTGGCCTTTGGTGATGTTGCGGATCGTGCCCGATTCGGGCTCGAGCTCGATCTCGTCGCCGGATTCGATGCCGTCGACCGCCTCGGCCGACTCGAAGATCGGCAGGCCGATGTTCAGAGCGTTGCGATAAAAGATTCGCGCGAAACTCTTGGCGATCACCGCCGATGTCCCGGATCCCTTGATCGCGATCGGCGCGACCTCGCGGCTCGAACCGCAGCCGAAGTTGGTGTCGGCGACGATGATGTCGCCCGCGCGCATGCGCCCGGTGTATTCGGGGTCGAGGCCCTCGAGCGCGTGCTTTCCGAGCTCGACCGGATCGATGATGTTGCAGTACTTGCCGGGGATGATCACGTCGGTGTCGACGTTCTTGCCGTACTTGTGAGCGTGTCCGCGCAGTTTGGCTTCCATGCTTACACTCCCACGTACTCGACGACGCGTGGATCGGTGATGCGGCCGGTCAGCGCCGAGGCTGCGCACGTCGCAGGCGAGGCGAGGTAGATCTCGGCCTTGGGCGATCCCATGCGGCCGACGTAGTTGCGGTTAGTCGTCGAGATGGCGCGCTCGCCGTCGCCGAGCGTCCCCATGTGGCCGCCGAAGCACGCACCGCAGCCCGGCGTGTTGACCGCGCATCCCGCGGCGGCGAGCGTCGTGAGGATGCCTTCCTGCGCGGCCTGCATCCAGACCTTTTGCGAACCCGGGTTGACGATCACGCGGAGGTTCGAAGCAATCCGCTTGCCGTCGAGGATCTGCGCGACCACGCGCAGGTCCTCGATGTAACCGTTCGTGCACGAGCCGATGAAGACTTGATCGACGGGGAGATCCTCACGAGTCACTTCCGAGATCGGATGCACGTTGTCGGGCGTGTGCGGGCACGCGACCTGCGGCTCCAGCTCGCCGATGTCGATTTCGATCACGCGCTCGTACGCGGCGTCCGGATCCGCACGTTCCACCACGAACGGCCGATCCGTGCGTTCCTTGACGTAGGCGATCGTCTTGGCATCGGCGTGGAAGATTCCGTTCTTTGCGCCGGCCTCGATCGCCATGTTGGCCATCGTGATGCGCCCCGTTATGGAGAGCTCGTCGACCGTCGTCCCATGGTACTCGATCGCACGGTAGGTCGCGCCGTCGATGCCGAGCTCGCCGACGGTCCGCAGCATGATGTCCTTCGCGTACACCATCGGGCCCGGCTTGCCGTCGTAGACGAGCTTGATCGAGGCGGGTACCTTGAGCCAGACCTCGCCGAGAACGAACGCGGCCGCGATGTCGGTCGAGCCCATGCCTGTCGCGAACGCGCCGAACGCCCCGTACGTGCACGTGTGCGAGTCACCGCCGACGATCAGCTCACCGGGCGCGACCAGCCCCTCCTCGGGCAGGACGACGTGCTCGATGCCGCCGCGCCCGACGTCGAAGAAGTGCTCGATCCCCTGCTCGACGGCGAAGTCTTTCATGAGCTTGACGAGCGACGCCGACTGCGCGTCCTTCGCGGGAACGAAGTGGTCGGCGACCAGCGCGATGCGGCTCGGATCGAACACGCGCTTCGCGCCGGCGATACCGCGCATCACCTTGATCGCGACGGCGGCGGACAGCTCGTTGGCCAACACGAGGTCGACCCTAGCGTTGACGATTTGGCCCGGCTCGACCCGTTCCAGGCCGCAGTGGCGGGCGAGAATTTTCTCGGTGAGTGTCATGCCCATGATACGAACAGTATAGGGCGAAATAAGGGCGGGAACCTCCGATGATGCAAGACGAGCGCGATTTCGGCTTCTCGACCCGGGCGCTCCACGCGGGCACGCCGCCGGACCCTGCCACCGGCGCGCGCGCGGCGCCGATCTACCAGACGTCGGCCTACGTCTTCGGCTCGACCGAGCAGGCGGCGGAGCTCTTTGCGCTGCGCAGCTATGGCCACATCTACAGCCGGATCAGCAATCCGACGGTCGCCGCGTTCGAGGAGCGCATGGCCAGCTTGGAGGGTGGTCTCGGAGGACTCGCCTTTTCCAGTGGACTGGCGGCGCAGCTCTGCACCGTGCTGTCGCTCGCGCAGAGCGGCGATCACCTCGTGTGCACGCAGAACGTCTACGGCGGAACCGTCACGCAGCTCGGCGTTACGATCAAGCGAATGGGAATCGAGACGACCTTCGTATCGGCCGAGGATCTCGCGGCCGTGAGCGCGGCCATCCGCCCGAACACGAAGCTGCTCTTCGTCGAGACGGTCGGCAACCCGTCGGGCGTCGTCGCCGATTTGCGCGCGTTCGCGGCCACCGCGCACGAGGCGGGCATCCCGCTCGTCGTCGACAACACGTTCGCGACGCCGTACCTGTGCCGGCCGATCGAGCACGGGGCCGACATCGTCGTGCACTCCGCAACGAAGTTCATCAACGGTCACGGCACCGCGATCGGCGGCGTCTTGGTGGAGTCGGGCAACTTCCCGTGGGACAACGGACGCTTCCCGCTGCTCTCGACGCCGAGCCCGGGATACCATCAGAAGGTCTTCACCGAGACGTTCGGCGAGTACGCGTTCTTGATGCGCGCGCGAGCCGAAGTGTTACGCGACGTCGGAGCGCAGATGTCGCCCATGGATGCGTGGCTCGCGCTGCTCGGCCTGGAGACGCTCGCGGTGCGCATCGAGCGTCACGTCGCCAACGCGCGCGCGGTAGCGGCATTCTTACGACCGCGTCCGGAAGTGGCCTGGGTCCGCGAGCCGCAGCTCGGATCGATCTTCACGTTCGGGCTGCGCGGCGGGCGCGAGGCCGGCCGGCGCTTCATCGACGCGCTCGTGCTGTGGAGCCACCTCGCCAACGTCGGCGACTCGAAGAGCCTGGTGATCCACCCGGCCTCGACGACCCACTCGCAACTCTCAGATGACGAGCTGCGCAACGCGGGCGTCGAGCCCGAGGCCGTACGCCTCTCCGTCGGCCTGGAAGACGTCGACGACCTGATCTGGGATCTCGACCAAGCGCTGCGCTCCGCCGCGCCGGTCGCTGCGCAAGCGCCCGCCTCGTGATCCTGACGACGCCGTCACAGCGGCGCGACCTTCTGCGGCGGATCCACACCGTCGCGATGGTCGGCGCGTCGGCCAATCCTCTACGCCCCAGCTACACGGTCTTCTCCTACCTGCGCACGCGGTCAGATTACGACGTGACGCCGATCAATCCGACGATCGAAGAAATCGACGGGGTCCGCGCGTTCCCGTCGCTCCAGGCCTACGCGCGCGAGCGCGGTGCGCCCGACGTGGTGGACGTGTTCCGTAGGCCGGCCGAGGCGCTCGGCGTCGTGCGCGAGGCCATCGCGCTCGGCATCCGCGCGGTCTGGTTCCAGTACGGCGTCGTGAACCCCGCGGCGATCGCACTGGCGGATGAGGCGGGGATGAGCGTCATCGTGGACCGCTGCATCAAGGTCGAGCATGCGCGGTTTTGCGGCGGCCTCTCGATGAGCGGTCTCAACAGCGGCATTATCACCTCGCGCAGAGCGTGATCGTCTCGTCACACTCCGCCCTTCGACTGCGGTGCTTCGCGCCGCGCTCAGGATGACAGCGGGAGTCCGTGGGCGAAAGCGGCCCTCATATGGGCAGCCGGCTTCTTGTTTGGCCAGGCCTCGCGGCGCTGTTAGTCTGGATCGGGCTGGGCGCGCTGTCGCCCGGCACGGCGGCGGGGGCCCGGCCCGCGACCTCCTTTTGCGGGCCGCGCACCGCCCCACGTGAACTCGTCGAGCCTCCCGACATCGATGTCGCGAAGCTCCCGCGCAACGCGAGCGCGCGAACACGAGCTGATCCTGACCGTCCACACGGACGGCCGCGGCCTCGCGCAGCGCTACTGCTATACGTACGTATGGAACGGCGCGGCGCAGACCGTCGCTCCGACGATTCGCGTGCATCGAGGCGAACATTTCGCGATCCGCATCGTGAACGAAATCGCGGGAGCCAGCCAGGCCGCTCGTGTCGCGTCGACCGCGATTCCCGAATGCATGCCGATGGCCATGCCCGCGCCGACGACACATCACTACGTCGGCTACTTGAATCACACGCTCGACGACCGTTACATGGCGGTACCGCCGGGTGACACGAACTTGCATCTTCACGGCTACGAAGGGCCCGAGCTTCAGGAGAACATCTTCCTCTCGACGCTGAGCAACCCGATGCATGCGTGCGAATATCACGTCACGATTCCGGCGACGCAGCCGCCCGGGACGTACTTGTATCACCCGCACGCGCACGGGTCGTCGGACGACGAGGTCGCCGAGGGACTCGACGGCGTGTGGATCGTCGAGCCCGACACACCGCAGCTGCGACGCTCCGCCGAGCACGTGATCGTCGTGCGCTATCGGATTCCATTCGTGGCCGACAACCCGTTCGCGCCCGACGGCAGCGCCTTCGTGCCCGCCGGCGCCGCGTACGAGGCGTCGCGGCCAGCGGGTTCGCCGGTGCCGTACGACCCGTTCCATCCGCCGCCGTGGCCGGTGACGTATCCGATGACGGCCGGTGGGGTAACGTCCGACCCGAGCGGCTGCAACGGGACCGGCTCGGAGGTGCTCGTCACGCTGAACGGCTCGTACACCCCAGCCCGGCTCGACGTGCCGGCAGCGGAGCCGCAGTTGCTGCGGATCGTCAACGGCACGTCCGACACCGGAACGAGACTGCAGATGCGCGACGCGTCCGGCCGGGTCGTGCCGATCCAGCTCGTCGCACTCGACGGCGTGCCGATCTCGAGCGATCCGAAGCAGCCGCTATCGAAATACGTGGCGACCGACGAGCTCATGCTGACGTCGATGTCGCGTGCGGACATTCTCTTTACGGCCGATCCCGGCGCGAAGCTGACGCTGTCCTCCGAGCACTTTTGTGAAGGCAAGGACGCGTTCTTCGAGATGCATCATGACCTTCTGAAGATCGCGGCTGGAACGGTCACCGAAACGCCCGTGGTCACGTTGCACTCGAGCCCCGCGGTGATCGCCGACACGCCGGGGGGACGTCTCGTCGCCTACGTGCGCGCGCATCCGACGCTCGTTCGGCGCCGGGCACTCTCCTTTACCGAATACTCGCTTCCCAAGAACGGGAAGATCCCGCCGCATCAAGCCTTCTACATCACGGAAATCACGAATCCGGACTTCCACGAGCACCCGTTTTGGCCGCAGTACGCGAGGGGCGCAGTCGTTCCGTCAAACGCTGATATCGTCGTAAAGCGCGGCTCGGTCGAAGAGTGGGACTTAGTAAACACGACGATGGAATCGCATGCGTTTCACATTCACCAGATGGCGTTCGTGCAGAGCCGCAGCGTGCCGGGGATCCCGCTGATGGCCGACACCGTCTTCGTGCCCGTAGGTTCGCTCCTGCCGAATCGGCGCGACCCGAACTACCCGCTCGTCAAGCCGCGCATCACGAAGATCATCCTAGATTTCCGCCACGTGCCTCGCGGCACGTTCGTGTTCCACTGCCACATGCTGTTCCACGAAGACCGCGGCATGATGGGAATCATCCGCGTCGTCTAGCGTTTCTCAAAAAGAGGCGAAGGCACCACAAGCCTCCGTGGTGCCTTCACGCATCGCGTCCTTCGACTTCGCCGCTGCGCGGCTTCGCTCAGGATGACAAGGGGTGGACTATCTGCTGACCGCGACTCCTTGCGCGGAACATTGGCAGTTGAATGTCACCGTCGGGCTGCTTGCACCCGGCGCCACCTCCGAAACGCTGGATTCGCCGCTGGCCTGATAAACCGCGCCGTCTGGCGCGACCCAGGTCAGTCCGTACGCCGCGATGTTGGAGATCGTGCGCGACGGCTCGGTCTGTCCCGGCGCGAACACGGAGATCGACGAGCCTTGGTTGCTCGCGGCGTAGATGTTGCCGGCCTTGTCGATGCCCATGCCCGGGCCGGAAATGTTCGTGAGGTCTAGATTCATGGGTTGCGCCTGCGAGGATCCGGGCGCGATCTTGACCAGGTGCAGAGCGAGCTTGGCGGACTCCGCCACGATGAGATCGCCTTGCGGATCGAACGCCATGCTGCCTGGGTCGAACGCATAGCCGCCGGTGCCGGTGTCGATGGATCGCTCGGGGATGCTCTTGCCCGGGCCGTAGACCTGCACCCAGCCTTCGTCCTGCACGTTTTCGTTAACGTAGACGTTGCCGGCCTTGTCGACCGCCACGCTGCCGGGATAACCCTTGAACGTCGAGATCGTAAAGAACGGCGCCGAAGCGCCGGGCTTGAACTCGGTGATACTCGCAGCGTCCAGGTTGGGCTCATTCGCGACGTAGAGGACGTTCTTCGAGTCCACCCACATTCCGAACGGACGGCCGGCGCCGTTGGTGATCAGCCGGATCTGCCGCGGGTTCGTCATACTCGCCGTATAGACGTGGATCTGTCCGAGGCCCGGCTGTCCGTCGATATCCGCGATGTAGAGCACGCGGCCTCCCGCGCGGCCCGCCGGATCGGTCCGTAGTAACGCTGGTGCGGCGTGGCTGACCGCGGGGGCTTGGTTCTGCGCCGCGCTCGGCATCAGCGAGGAGGTTCCCGATTGCGCGCAAGCCGCAAGCAGTCCCGCCATTGCGAAGCCCGCGGCAGCGCGCCAAAAAAATGCCTTCATTTACGCTCCTAGTTGTAAAAAGTTTTGCTTGCTATCCGGAAGCCTACAACGCGGGTGTGAAGGAACTCTGAAGCCGTTCGGCGTCGAGCGAACAGCCGCGCGGAGCAGCATCCTGCTCGCGGCCGAGCAACACGAACCCCGCGTCGCCCTGCACGCCGAGGTCTTCGGTTTGAATCGCCACGCACGACGAACGGTTCGCCAAGTCCACGTGGAGCAGCGCGCCGGCGCTGCCCTGCGGCAGCGTCTTGCGATCGGGTCCGACCACGCGCGCGCGCAGCCAGGGCGGCCCGACTTTCTGTCTCGTCGCGACGTCGTCGTAATACTGCGACGTTAGCTCGGTCATACCGTATTCGGCGACGATCGCATTCGCTGCGAGTCCGAAAGCGACGGCGGTTCGTTCGTAGAGCTCGGCGCGGTCGACGACGCGCGAGCGTCCCTTGAAACCGCCGGTCTCCATGACCCGCGATCCGGGCGGCAGCGCGAAACGCGCGCGCGCTCTCTCCATCGCATCGAGCACGTGAACGAGTGCGAATGCGGTCGCGGCGAGAAATACGGGCTGCTCCTCGTCGATTGCGGCGCGGAGATCGACCGTGAAACCGTCGAAGAGCAGCTCGTTATCCCGCAGGTACCAGCCCGTGCGCCCGTCGCCCAGCCGCTCGCTCACGCGCCGCATCATGTACCCGAGAGAGGACGTCGGCCGTTCGATCGGGTCAGGAACGAGGTTGAAATAGCGCAGACGCGCGCCGTCGGAAAGCACGAGGCGATCGAAGCCGGCCAGCAACGCCGCATCGTAGAGCGCGGACGTCTCCATGTAGTGGCGCCCACTCGCCGTTCCCGTCGTGCCGCTCGTCTCAAACGCGAGCGCCGCCTGCTCGGGCGGGAATGTCGCCAGCGCCGCCTCCTTGAACGCGGGAGCGGGAACCGCCGGTATCGCCTCCCACGAGCTGGGCGGCGAGGCCGGCGTGAAGCCCAGATGCGCGCAGTAGCGCGCGTACGGCCCGTTATAGCGCAGCTGGTATGCGAACAGCCGGAGCGCGAGATCTTCGAAGGCCGCGTCGCCCAGCGTCTCGCCGCGACGATGCCAGCCTTCGATCACCGAGAGAATCTCGCCGTCGAGAACCCGCGACTCGGCTTCGTACGTCACGCCGATTCGCCAACTACGTGATGAGTTCGATGAGCGACAGTTCGGCGGCGTCGCCGGGCCGCACGCGCGTCTTGGTGATGCGCGTATAGCCGCCGGTTCTCCCTTTCAGCGCCGGAGCGATTTGCTCGACAAGCTTCTTGACCACGGCGGGCTCGGTGATGAATTCGGCCAAGCGCCGCCGCGCCGCAAGGTCGCCTTCGATGGCGGCGGTGATGCACTTTTCCGCGATACGGCTGATCTCTTTCGCCTTGGTCGACGTCGTCTCGATCTTGTCGTGCTTGAAGAGCGACGTGGCCAAGTTGCGCAGCAGCGCCTTGCGATGGCCGTCGGTGCGCGAGAGCCGTTTGTATGCGATTGAATGCGGCATTAGTTTCGTACGCTACGCCTGGCGCAGCGTCAGCCCCCTCTCAGCCAGAACCTGCTTGATCTCGTCGAGCGACTTCTTGCCAAAGTTTCGCATCTTCATGATCTCGTCCTCGGTGAGATCGAGCAGCTCGGAGACCTTCGAAATGCCCGCGCGCTTGAGGCAGTTGAACGACCGGACCGAAAGGTTGAGCGTCTCCACCGGTATGTCCCACTCGTTAGGCGGCGTCTCCGGGAGCGGCTCGGCGCGATTCGTGAACGACACGAAAAGGTCGAGCTCCTCCTGCATGATCGATGCCCCCATCGAAAGCGCCTCGTCGGGCGTGATAGAGCCGTTCGTCTCGACTTCTACGGTCAGCCGGTCGTAGTCTACGCTCTGCCCGACGCGCGTGTCGTCGACGGTGAAGTTCACCTTGCGGATCGGCGAAAAGATCGAATCGAGTGGTATCAGGCCGATCATATGCTCGACGTTGCGCTGGCGGTCGGCCATGACGTAGCCGCGTCCCTTCTCGACGCCGATCTCCATCGTCAGTTTTGCGTCCTTGGACGAAAGCGTGCACAGCCGATAGCTCGGATCGAGAATCTCTACGTCCGCGTCCGGCACGATGTCGGCCGCGGTCACGTCGCGTGCCCCGCTGACGGAGAGCGTCAGCACCTTGGGCTCTTCGCTGTTGAGTTTAACGGGCAGGCCCTTGAGATTGAGCATCAGCGCGATCGTGTCCTCGACCATCCCCGGGATCGTCGAGAACTCGTGAAGTACGCCGTCGATCTTCATATAGGTGACGGCCGCCCCCGGAATTGAGCTGAGCAGCACGCGCCGGAGCGCGTTGCCGAGCGTGATGCCGAAGCCGCGCTCGAGCGGCTCGATCACGAACTTGGCGTAGTTGTCGCGCCGTTCGCGCACTTCGATGCTTGCGCCGACCGGCGCTTCTAACATGGTCACGTGTTGTCGTTGTCCTTTATTGCCGCTTACGTTATCCGCTCGTCGCCCCTGCGACGAACGATCGTACGCCTAGCAGCGGAGTTGTGGTGTTTCTTTATCGGGAGTAGTACTCGACGATCAGCTGCTCGTCGACCGGTGTGTCGATCTGCTCGCGCGGCGGCGGCTGCAGCACCTTAGCGGTCCTGTCCTGATCGTTCCATTCTAGCCACTCCGGTGGCCGGCGGCTCTGCGCGACCTCGAGGTTTGACTCGAAGACCGTCGACTTCAGGCTGCCCGGCGCGATGGAGATCACGTCGCCCGGCCGCACGACGTACGACGGGATGTTGACGGTTCGCCCGTTGACGCGGAAGTGCCGATGCGTCACCAGCTGCCGCGCCTGCGCGCGGCTCGTTGCGAGATTCAGGCGGTAGACGACGTTGTCGAGCCTGCGTTCGAGCAGCTGCAGAAACGTGCGTCCGGTCTGGCCCGGCACACGCGCCGCCTCGCGGAAGTAGTTCTCGAACTGCGTCTCATGCACGCCGTAATAGCGCCGCATCTTCTGCTTCTCGCGCAGCTGCCGGCCGTATTCGGAAACCTTGGTGCGCGACTTGCCGGCGGTTTTTTGCCCCGGCGCGGTGCCGCGGCGCTCGACGGCGCAGTTGCGCGATAGGCAGCGATCGCCCTTGAGAAACAGCTTGATCTTCTCGCCGGTCTTGCTCCCGGCCGTCTCGCGGCGGCACAGACGGCACACGGGGCCGGTGTAACGCGACATGCTTAAACCCGGCGCCGCTTCGGCGGGCGGCAGCCGTTGTGCGGAATCGGCGTGACGTCCTTGATCATCGTGATCTCGAGGCCGGCCGCCTGGAGCGACCGGATCGCGGCTTCGCGCCCGGCTCCCGGGCCCTTGACAAGAACCTCGGTGGACTTCATTCCGTGCTCCATCGCCTTGCGCGCGGCGGCCTCGGCGGCCATCTGCGCGGCGAACGGCGTGGACTTCTTCGAGCCTTTGAAGCCGAGGTTCCCGGCCGATGCCCACGAGATGACGCCGCCGTGGGGGTCGCTGATCGTCACGATCGTGTTGTTAAAGGATGCGTGAACGTGAGCGACGCCGGCTTGGACGTTCTTCACCTCGCGCTTGCGGCGCGACTTGGTTTGCTTTTTGGCAGCCAAAAAAATCTCTCTTCCAGTATACGAGGGGCGCAGGGCAACAGGGCACCGCGAGGCGCCAAGTGAGTATCTTACCTTAGGAGCCGAAGCAAAGACAAGGGGCTCGGCCTTACGGCTGAGCCCCAGCTAGCTAGACTCCCCCTCCCGTAGCCCCTACGGGTAGAGTACCCGCAGACCCAGCCCCGCGAACGGACCGTTGTAGGTACGGTTGATCGGGGCGTTGTTCTTGTTCGACCAGTTGTCTCCCATCCAGCCGACCTCGATGAAGATCGGGCTGGCCCCGATCACGTAGTCGACGCCGACTTGGTACTTGAGGATGCTGTACGCGAGATTCAGGCTGTGGGTCGTGAACCCGGTGCTCGGGAACGGATTCTCGATCTGGAAGTTCGCCGTTCCTGAAACGCTCGGGTAGTACCACACGCTGCCGAAGAACGAGAGCGGCTGGTTGAGATCCGGCAGCTTTTCGCCGCCGAAGCCCACGCCGTTCAGGTTCGGGTAGCCGTAGTTGTTCGCGACCCATAGGTAGCCTACGCCGATGTAGATCCGCGGCTTTAGGACGCGAACCGCGAACCGACCGTCGACGTTCTGATCGTACAGGTTGTTGTTGGCCACAACCGGCGAGCTGCCTCCGCCACCGATGTTGGTGACGTAGCAGTTCGGCTGGAACACGCCGTTTACCGTCGTGCAGTTATGCGGATACGGCCAGCGCTCGTAGGAGCCCTCGAGCATGAACGGGATGCTCCCTAGGCTGAACTCGCCTCCGCCGCGCACGGCGTATCCGCCGTTGCCGCCGTTGGAGTGGCTTCCCGGATTGAACTCGTTGTAGACCTGTGGCGAGAAGATGTAGTCGCCCGCTACGAACGCTTCACCGAGAAGCGGACGCGGAGTCGGCGGTGGCGGTGGCGGCGGTGGCGGAGCCGCGGAAGGCGGGGGTGGTGCCGGGCTCGGCGGCGGAGTCGCCGGGATATACCGTACGACGACCAAATGCCGGTCCGGAACCCACTGGACGTACGCGCCCATACCCTCCGAAATTACACGGACGGGAACGAGTACTACGCCTTGATAGACCATCGGCGGAACGTCCAGCGGACGCGACTCACCGTTGATGACCACCTCCGGCTTTCCAACCGTGACCTTGACCTCGGCGCCGGGTTTCGACACCGTCGCGGTCTTGCTGCCGGCATCCCACGAGACCGTCGCGCCCATCTGTTCGAACATCGAGCGCAATGGAATCAGCAGCGTGCCGCCCTTGACGAGTGCCGCCAAGACACGACCCTGCTTGAGAATGTCGGGCTTTGTATAGACGTGGTGATCGTTATAGAGGATAGGAATCTGGCCGGACGGCGGACTTCCAAAGTCTGCCGGCGGCGGTGAGCCCGCCTGAGCGACGCCGTTTCCATTGTTTCCTTGCGTCGCCGACGGAGCTGCTACCGCGTTCAACCCGCACAACGCTGCGATCAGCGCGGCGAGTAGTCCGGTACTCAGTCGTTTCACGAGTGCCTCCTTATGGAACAACTCAAAATGCCGGCGAGGTGCCTCCTCGCCAGCCCTGCGATACGAGCTGACGCTTGAAGCGTTGCTGCTCGCACAAACACACGATACCCGTTATTCCCCTATTGTGCAACGAGATAAACGCCACAGCCAGGCGATTCCTACCAAAGTCTCACCAAGCGCCAAGCCGAAGGCGACACGGGGAGCGTCCGAGCCGTGCGTCAGGTGCAGCAGCTGCAGGACGAGCCCCGTGAAGCCCGGCGCCACGATCTGCGGCAGGACGACGGCGAGGTTCCAGATCCCCATGGCGGCGGCCATCGCGCCGGGCGGGAGCACGCGGCACGCGATGGCCCAGTCCGCCACGAGAAATACCCCCCAGCCTAGACCCGCCAGCATCGTGGCCGCGCCCACGCCCGCGGTCGCGTGGGTGACGATGAACACGGCCAATCCGGCGATGAAACCGGCTGCGCCCAACGTGGCGACGAGCCGCTTGTCGAGACGATCGCTGGGGCGTGCCGCCAGTCGCGCGCCGACCGCTCCGAGGATCGTGAAGGCTACGATAAGGATTCCGGTCTCGCGGGTCGCGTCTCTTAGCGCAACGACGCCGAGGACGTCGGTCACGTAGAACAGCAAATAGCCGAGGAGCGTGTAAAAGCCGACGTAGACGAGCGCACGCGATATGAAGAGGTCGACGAACGGCCGCGTGACGCGAAACGCGCGCCGCGCTTCGCCCGGCGCATCGAGGAGCGGCAGCCGCGCGGCGTGTGACGCGGTGACGGCGCACGTTACCAATAGGAGTCCGCCTAGCGACGCGCTGAGCGCGCGCGCGTTTGTGGTGAAAGCCGCCAGCAGCGCGCCGACCCCGTTACCGACACCCTGTAGCGCCGCCATCCAAGACGACGCCGCGCCGACGCGGACGCGCTCGACAAAGTCGGGAATGATCGCCTGGTATGGGCCGATCGCGACGTTGAGCGCGGCCTGCAGAACGATGAACGCGACCGTTAGTGCCGCGAACGTACGCGCGTCGTAGAAGAATGCGAGCGCCGCCGCGCCTCCCAGCGCCCCAACGACGTAGAACTCCACGCGTCGACTCTGACGGCGGCGGCGCGCGTCCGACCAGAATCCGATCACGATCTGCGTGATGGCCGCCACGATCGCGCCCATCATCGCGAGCCGGCTGTACGCGATCAACGCGTCGGCGGGCGAGAGCTCCTTCGAACGCGCCTGCAGCGAGATTCCGAGCAGCGCGCCCCACACTGCCTGCACGCCCAGCCAGAAGAGCGCGAGCGCGAGCGGATTAGCCGTGCGCGCACGCATATTCGAACTCCGTGAAGGTATCGACGTCGTAAGCGAGCTCCGGCGCGCAGCGCCGAACCGCACGCGCCGGCGTCTGCAAGACGCGCACCGCCATCGCCTCGAGATCCGCCACGCTCAGCCGGCGCAGCAGAAATCGGATTAGGACGACGGGGCTCACGAGGCTCGCCATCTGCCACGGCCGCTTGCGCGCGTCGAAGAAAAGCGTCGCGAGCGCCGCGACCCGGTGCGTGCTTCCCTGCGGGAGCAGGAAGACGCCGCCGTTGACGACTCGTTCGCCCGCGAGCGTGATGCCGTATCGCGGCGCATCCGGAAAGCGCCGCTGAAAGTCGGGGAACTCCGTGAGCGCGACGGCCAGCGCTCCGCTGGGAACTCGGGCCGCGAACGTCTCGATTGCCTCCGGCGTGACGTAGGGTAGATCGCTCGTCGCATAGAGCAGCGTCTCGCCGTCGGCCGGCCACGCACGCAGCGCACGCAGCAGGTTTTCGCTTCCCGAGACGCTTTCGTCGACGAAACGGTCGATCTGAGTGCCGCACGCCACACGGACTTCCTCTCCGCCCACCACCGCGATGCGGGTCACGCCCGCCGAACGTAACGACGCGATCATGCGCGCCAGCATGGTCTGCCCGCGCACCGGCGCCAACGCCTTCACGCGCGTTCCTGCCGCCTGCGCGAACATGCCGTCGATCCGGCCGCCGGCGGTGATCACCGCTCTCACGCGCGGTTATTTCTTGGCGATCGTCTTTTTCTTCCCGGCTACGGTGCGTTTGGGACCTTTGCGCGTCCGCGCGTTCGTCTTGGTCCGCTGGCCGCGCACGGGCAGGCCGCGCCGGTGGCGCAGCCCGCGATAGCAGCCGATGTCCATCAGGCGCTTGATGTTGCCCTGCACCTCGCGCCGGAGGTCGCCCTCGACGCGCAGCTGCAGCGAATCGATCGCGTCGCGCAGCTTCTTCTCGTCCTCTTCGGTCATCCCTTTCACGCGCAGGTTCGGGTCGACCCCCGCAAATTGCAGCAGCTTGCGTGCCGTCGGCGCGCCAATGCCGTAGATATACGTGAGCGCTACTTCGACGCGCTTCTCGCGCGGCAGATCGATACCAGCAATACGAGCCATCTAATAATTTCCTCTAAAGTCCTGAGCTTGTCGAAGGTTCCTCATTATCCTTGGACCTGTTTGTGTTTCGGATTGACCTCGCAGATCACCCTCACGCGGCCGTGGCGCCGAATGATCTTACACTTTTCGCAGATTTTCTTTACTGACGGTCTGACTTTCATTTTTATTCCACTCTTGACGTTGGGAAGCTACTTATAACGATAGGTTATTCGGCCATGGGCTAGGTCGTACGGCGAGAGCTCCACCAGCACGCGATCCCCCGGCAGAATGCGGATGAAATTCATCCGGATCTTTCCTGACACGTGCGCCAGGACGCGGTGCCCATTCGTTAGCTCGACGCGGAACATCGCGTTGGGCAGCGGTTCGACGATCGTTCCCTCGACCTCGATCGCCTCTTCCTTGGGCGTCGCCGTCTGGGCGGCTTTCTCCGCGGACGCCTTGGCACGCGCCGGGCGCCCCCCTCGCCGGCGGGCCATCTAGGCGATCGCCTCGCTTGCGGGGCGAAAGCGTTCGATCTCAGGGCGTTCCGCATAGTCGCGCAGCGTCAGGATCTTCGGCCCGCTCTCCGTCACCGCGATCGTGTGCTCGAAATGCGCTGCGAGTTTACCATCTGCCGTTACGACTGTCCAGCCGTCGCCTAGGATCCGAATCCGCGGGCCGCCTTGCGTGATCATCGGCTCGATGGCCAGGACCAAGCCGGGGCGCAGCTCCATACCGGTACCGGCCTCGCCATAGTTGGGCACCTGCGGCTCCTCGTGCATCGAGCGCCCCACGCCGTGACCGACCAGCTCGCGCACCACGCCGTAACCGTGCCTCTCCGCGTGGGCCTGCACGGCGGCGCCGATATCGCCGAGCCGCCGGCCGCACTGCATCTGCGCGATGCCGGCCATCAGACATTCCTGCGTGACGTCGAGCAGGCGTTGCGCCTCGGCAGAGATCCTGCCCACTGCGACGGTCACGGCGCTGTCGCTCACATAGCCCTCGAGCGTCGTCCCGATGTCGATCGACAGCAGGTCGCCCTCGCGCAAGACGCGCGATCCGGGAATCCCGTGCACGACCTCATCGTTGACGGACGCGCAAATCGAAGCCGGAAAGGCGTTATACCCCTTGAACGTCGGCACGCCGCCCGCCCTGCGAATCTGTTCCTCCGCCATGCGGTCGAGCTCGCTTGTCGAGATGCCGGGACGCACGGCTTTCATCAGCGCGGTCAGCACCGTCGATGTGATTTTGCCGCTGCGTCGCATCAGCTCGATTTCGCGCGAGGATTTCAGCGAGATCATGTGCTTACGCGCGCTGCTCGGCGCCGATTGCGCCGGCGATCCGGTCCGCCACCGTAGCGACGCTCGCGAGGGCATCGACCTCCAGGAGCTTGCCGTTCTTACGGTAGTACTGGGCGAGTGGCCTCGTCTGCGCGTCGTACACCTCGAGCCGTTTCGCGACTGTGTCGGCGCGATCGTCCTCGCGTTGAATCAGCTCGCCGCCGTCCTCGTCGTCGATCCCGGCGACCTTGGGTGGATTGGTGATCGCGTTATAGGTGCGGCCATTGCGCGGGTTGGTCCACCGCGACGCGAGCCGCTCGATCAGGGCGGCGCGATCTCCCGCGAAGAGCACGGCGGCGCTCAGCGGCTGACGCCGTCGCACGAGCATCACGTCCAGCGCCTCCGCCTGCGCCACAGTGCGCGGAAAACCATCCATCACAAAGCCGCTTCCGGTGTGCTCGAGCTCGCTCTCGATCATGTGAATGACTAGGTCGTCGGGAACGAGCTCCCCGCGCCGCATGTAGCCTTCGGCCTGCTTTCCGAGCTTCGTGCCGCGCGCCCGATTGGCGCGCAGGATGTCGCCCGTGGAGATCTGGCGCAGCCCGAAGCGCTGCTCGAGCAGGCGCGCTTGGGTTCCTTTTCCGGCGCCGGGCGGTCCAAGGAAGACCAACCGCATGTTGCGCGCGGTCCTTACCGTTTGATAAAGCCGCGGTAGTCGCGCATGGCGAGCCGCGCCTCGATCTGGGTGATCGTGTCCAGCGCCACACCGACGACGATCAGCAGCGAGGTGGAGCCGAGATAGAACGTCGTGATCGACAGGCCGCGCTGAAACGCGCCCGGCAGGACGGCCAGAATGCCTAGGTAGATGGCAGCCGCGGTGGTGATCCGGATCAGGATCTTGTTGAGGTAATCAACCGTCGGTTGCCCCGGGCGAATGCCCGGCACGAACGCGCCCGTCTTCTTGAGGTTGTCGGCCACGTCACGCGTATTGAGCACCACGGAGCTATAGAAGAACGTGAAGACCACTACCAGCAAGAAGTAGACGACGTTGTAGAGCACGCCGTTGGGGGTGAACCAGACGTTGAGCCAGGCTGAGAAATTCTGCATCCCGTGCTGGATCGCTGCCCAGATTCCGGTCCCGGTGATCGCCTGGCCCCGGCCGAACCACGAGAGCGCCTGCTGCGGCAAGAGCAGGATCGAGATCGCGAAGATGATCGAGATGACGCCGGCGTTGTTCAGACGCAGCGGAATATACGTGGAGCGCCCGGCGAACATCTTGCGCCCGACAACGCGGCGCGCCTGCTGTACGGGCACCCGACGCTGTCCCTGATAGAGAAACACGATCGAGATGATGATGGCGATCGCGATCACGATGTACAGCACGAGGTTGAGGAGCGATTCCGCACCCTGGCTGGCGGACGCGTACGTCTGGCTGACGTACTGCGGATAGCGGAGCACGATGCCGATGAAGATGATCAGCGAGACGCCGTTGCCGATGCCCTTGTCGCTGATCTGCTCGCCGAGCCACATCAAGAAGAGGGTGCCGCCGACCATCGCGATGATCGCGTAGAGCAAGTACCACATCGACGTGTCGTAGAACACGCCCGAGCGCTCCATGGAGATCGCCATAAACGTCGCCTGAATCGTCGCCAGCACGATCGTCAGCCAGCGGGTGTATTGGCTGATCTTCTTGCGCCCTTCCTCGCCGCCTTTTTTGGCCATCTCCTCGAGCTGCGGCATGACGACCGTCATCAGCTGCATGATGATCGACGCGTTGATGTACGGCGTAATGCCCATAGCGATGATCGACAGCTTTTGCAGCGCGCCGCCCGACAGGAAGCCCAGCAGACTGTAGAACGCGCCGCTCTGCAGCACGCGCTGCCATGCCTCCTGGTTCACGCTCGGAAGCTGCACGTGGATCATGAACACGAACCACGCAAACGCGAAGAACACGAACATGATCCGCTGCCGGATTTCGGGGACGAGCACTGCAGCTCGGAGGTTGTCAAACATTGGTTAGTTCGATGACAAGTCTTCGAGCTGGGCGCCCGCGGCCGATAGTGCTTCGCGGGCTTTTTTGGAGAAGAAAACGTCGCGTAGGCGCAGGCCCGTAGGGAGCGCCGCGTCGGACTGGGTGCCGAGGATCTTGACGCCGTCGAGGATCACCTTCACGAGCCCGTGGTCCCGCAGCGACTCGGGCGTGACCTCCACGGCGGGATCCCAGTGCGCTAGCTGGCGCAGGTTTACGACGGCGAACCGCGTTCTGAAGTGTCCGGTGTCGCGGGCCTTCTGCGAATAGCCGCGCCCGTGGGGAAGACGCCGCGACCAGGAGGTCTGACCCCCTTCGAACGCGGGCCCCTTGCCGCCGCCGGAGCGCACGGTCTGACCCTTACCGCCCTCGCCGCCGGTCTTGACCATACCCGATCCGTGGCCGCGTCCGATGCGCTGCCGCTTCGGCCGGCTGCCGGGTGCCGGTCTGAGATCGCCGAGCTTGAGGAGCCGCTTCTCTGCCATAGTTATGCCGTCTCGCCCGCAGCGGTGTAAAGTTCCTTGACCGTTTTGCCCCGCATCGCCGCCACCTGTTCGGCCGTCCGCAGCGAACGCAACGCCGAAACCGTGGCCATCACGACGTTGATCGGGTTATTGGTTCCGAGACACTTCGTGAGGATGTCGTGGATGCCGGCCAGCTCGAGCACGGCTCGCATGGATCCGCCCGCGATCACCCCGGTGCCCGGAGCCGCGGGCTTGAGCAGCACCGTCGCGGCGCCGACCTCGTGGCGCACCTCGTGCGGAATCGTCCGCTCGACCATCGCAACGCTGATCAGACTCTTGCGCGCCTGTTCGACCGCCTTGCGAATCGCCTCCGGCACCTCGCCCGCCTTGCCGATCGCAAAGCCGACCTTACCCTTGCGATCGCCGACCACGACGAGCGCGCTGAAACTAAAACGCTTGCCGCCCTTGACGACCTTGGCGACGCGATTCACGCGCACCACGGTCTCTTCCAGCCCGCTCGAATCCCGTTCACGGCCACGGTACTGCATCAGAACGTCAGCCCTCCTTCGCGCGCAGCATCCGCGAGGGCGCGCACGCGGCCGTGATACTTATAGCCGCCGCGATCGAACACGACGTGCGATATGCCCGCCGCCTGCGCCTTCGCCGCGATCGCCGAGCCGATGGCCGCTGCCGCGGCGACGTTGGTGCGCGACTGCAGCTCGCCCGCGAGCGACTTGTCGCGCGTCGAGGCGACCGCGAGCGTGTGCCCCTTCGCATCGTCCACGAGTAGCGCGTAGATGTGATGCAGCGACCGACGCACGCAAAGGCGCGGCCGTTCCGGCGTTCCGGAGACTTTCTTGCGCAGCCGAACGTGGCGCGCGCGCCGCGCTTGCGCCTTATCCACTACTTCTTGACTGCCTTTCCGGCCTTGCCGAGCTTCTTGCGAATGCGCTCGCCCTCATATCGTATGCCCTTGCCTTTATACGGCTCCGGCTTGCGCAGCCGCCGAATGTCCGCAGCCACCTGACCGACGGCCTGTTTGTCGATCCCGTCGACGTGGATCTTGGTCTGTCCCTCGACGGTTAGCGCCACGCCCTTGGGCGCGCTGAACGCCACGGGATGCGAGAATCCCAGGCTCAGGTTGAGCCGCTCGCCCGACTTGGCGACGCGGTAGCCGACGCCGGTGATGTCGAGGCTCTTGCGAAAGCCCTTGCTCACGCCCTCGACCATGTTCGCGATCAGCGTTCGCGTGAGGCCGTGCGCGCTCCGATGCCGCTTCGCATCGCCCCTGCGATCGACCACGACCTTGCCGTCCGTCAACCGAACTTCGACGACGTCGCTAAGGATGCGCTGACGCAGCTGCCCCTTCGGACCGGTGACCAGAACCTCGCCCGCCTCGACCTTCACGTCGACGCCGGATGGCACCGTCACCGGCAACTTTCCTATCCGCGACACGGCGGAACTCCCTTACCAAACGTACGCAAGGACCTCTCCTCCGACGCCGCGCTTGCGCGCACTCTTGCCGGACATGATGCCCTGCGGTGTGGACATGATGACCAATCCCAGGCCGCCGAGCACGCGGGGAATCTCGGTCTTGGGCGTGTAGACGCGCAGGCCGGGGCGCGAGATGCGCCGCAGCCCGGTGATGATCTTCTCCTTCTCCGGGCCGTAGCGCAGCTGAATGCGGATCGTCCCCCGCGGGCCCTCCGATACGCGCTCGAAGCTTTCGATGAAGCCCTCATCTTGGAGAATCTTCGCGATCGCCTGCTTCGTACGCGACGCCGGTACGTCCACCGTCTTGTGGTTTGCGGTGTTCGCGTTGCGAATGCGCGTCAGCATGTCGGCAATCGGATCGGTTATCGACATAGGCTCTCCCTCACCACGACGCCTTGGTCACGCCAGGCACGACGCCGGCGTGCGCGTTCTCGCGAAAGCAGATGCGGCACATCGCGAACTTTCGCAGATAGCCGCGCGGGCGACCGCAGACCCTGCACCGGTTGTGCCGACGTACTTGGAACTTCGGCGCGCGGCGCGACTTCATGATCGAGCTCGTCTTTGCCATTTAGCTTATCTCTGCTTCCCTTGGCCGGAGGCCGGCTTCTGGAGTGGCAGCCCCATCGCCGTCAAGAACTCGGAAGCCTCCTCGTCGGTCTTCGCGGTCGTCACGATCGTGATGTCCATGCCGCGCGTCTTGTCGACCTTGTCGAAGTTGATCTCCGGAAACACGAGCTGTTCCCGTAACCCCAAATTATAGTTGCCACGGCCGTCGAACGACTTCGCGGGCAGGCCGCGGAAGTCGCGAATGCGCGGCAGCACGACGTTAAACAGCTTGTCCACGAAGACGTACATCCGGTCTCCGCGGAGCGTGACCTTTGCCCCGATGCTCGTGCCGGCGCGCAGCTTGAACGCCGCGATGGACTTCTTCGCCTTAGTGACGATCGGCCGCTGACCCGTGACAGCCGACAACTCGCTGACGGCGGCATCAAGCGCTTTCGGATTAACGATCGCCTCACCAACGCTCATGTTGACCACGACCTTCTCAAGCTTCGGGATCTGGTTGACGTTCTTGTACCCGAAACGCTCCTGCAGGCGCGGACGGATCTGCTGCTGGTACATCTCTCTGAGCCGTTCCAAGGCCCTACGCTCCCTTCGCCGAATCGCGTGCCGGCTCGCCGCAGCGCGCGCAGATGCGGTGCACGGCCCCGTCGGGAGTCCGCCCGTGGCGCAGGCGCGTTGGCAGCTTGCACTTCTCGCAGACATATTGCAGCGCGGAGATCGGCAGCGACGCCTCTTTCTCGATGATGCCGCCCGTCTGCATGGCGCCGCCCATGTTGCCGGACTTCGAGCCCTGCTTCGTGTGGCGTTTCACGACGTTGACGCCCTCGAGCGTCGCCATACCCGCGCCTGGATGGACGGTCTTGACCGTCCCACGCTTGCCGCGTTCCTTTCCGCGCCGCACCATTACCGTGTCGCCCTTGACGATCATCTCACAGAACCTCCGGAGCGAGCGAGGCGATCTTGAGGAACCCGCGCTCGCGCAGCTCGCGCATGACCGGGCCGAAGACGCGCGTGCCGCGAGGATCGAGATTGTCCTTCTCGCCCTTGATGATCACGCACGCGTTGTCGTCGCAGCGCACGACCGAACCGTCGCCGCGCCGGATCGGCGCGCTCGTCCGCACGACGACGGCCTTGACGACCTGCCCCTTTTTGACGGCTGCACCGGGGATCGCGCTCTTCACCGTGCCGACGACGACGTCGCCCACGTGTGCGTACACGTGGCGGCCGCCGCCCGTCACGTGGATGACGAGCAGTTCGCGCGCGCCGCTGTTGTCGGCCACCCTGAGTCGGCTCTCTTGCTGGATCATCGCGCGCGCTCTACGATCTCCACCAGCCGCCAGCGCTTGTCGCGCGAGAGCGGACGGCACTCCATGATCCGGACAAGATCTCCGACGTTGGCCTCGTTGCGCTCGTCGTGCGCCTTGAAGCGCGCCGACTTGCGCACGATCTTGCCGTAAGCCGAATGAGGGACGCGCGTCTCCGAGACGACGACGATCGTCTTGTCCATCTTGTTCGACGCGACGCGCCCCTGCTTCAGGCGTCGGGTGCCACGAGTTGATTCCTTACGCGGCTCCATGCTCACCCTCAGCGAGACGCTTTTCCGAGATGACCGTCTGAATTTGCGCGTAGGAGCGGCGCATCGCCCGAATCTTGCTGAAGTCAGTCAGATGTCCGGTACGCAGGGCGAAGCGCAGGTTGAAGAGCTCAGCCTTGGCGTCGCGTGCCTTTTGCTGCAGCTCCTTTACGGTGAGATCGCGCAGTCCGTCGAGCTCCTTGTGTTTCACGCTGCCTCCTCACGAGAAATGATCTTCGTGCTGATCGGCAGTTTCGAAGCGGCGCGCTGCAGCGCTTCGCGCGCGGTCGTCGGCGCAACGCCCGACAGCTCGAAGAGCACGCGGCCGGGGCGTACCACGGCGACCCACAGCTCGGGATTGCCTTTGCCCGAACCCATGCGTACTTCCGCCGGCTTCTTCGTCACCGGTTTGTCGGGGAACACCTTGATCCAAACCTTCCCGCCGCGTTTGATGTGACGCGTCATGGCGATACGAGCCGCCTCGATCTGGCGATTGGTCATCCAGCACGGCTCCATCGCCTGCAGGCCGTAGTCACCGAAGCTCAGCGAATTACCGCGCGTCGCGGCTCCCGACATGCGGCCGCGCTGCGTCTTGCGCCACTTGACGCGCTTGGGAGTCAGCATCTTATTCCGTCACCTCGCTCGTCTCCACCATCGGCTCCGGTGCTGGTTGCACGACCATCGGCTCCGGCGCGGCTTGCACCACCACCGGCTCCGGCGCGGGCTGCACGACCACCGGCTCCGGTGCGGGTTGCACGACGGCCGGCTCAGACACGGGCTCTGCGGATGGTGCGGGCCGCGGCGACGGGGCCATACGCTGCTCGCGTCCGCGTCCGCGGCCTCCGCGGTCGCGGCGCTCGCGTCCGCGGTCGGACCGGTCGCGCAGTGCGCCGTCCGAGCGCGACTGATCCGGCAGCACCTCGCCGCGATAGATCCAGACCTTGACGCCGATGCGTCCGAACGTCGTGAACGCCTCCACCTGCGCGTAATCGATGTCGGCACGCAGCGTGTGCAGCGGTACCTTGCCGTCGGCGTTGTGCTCGGTGCGCGCGATCTCCGCGCCGCCGAGCCGGCCCGAGACCTGCACCTTGATGCCGCGCGCGCCCGCGCGCATCGTCCGCATGATCGCCTGCTTCATGGCGCGGCGGAAGGCGATGCGCTTCTCGAGCTGGTCGACGATGTTCTGCGCTACGAGCCGCGCGTCGAGCTCGGGGTGCGAGATCTCCATCACGTTGACCGCGACGCTCTTGCCGGTAAGTTGTTCGAGGTTCTTGCGGATGTCGTCGATTCCCACACCGCGCTTACCGATGATAATGCCCGGCTTTGCGGTGTTAACGATCACGCGCGCCTGATTCGCACGCCGCTCGATCTCGATCTTACTGATCGACGCCGAGCGCATCCAGCGATTGAACGACTTTCGAATCGCGACGTCTTCGTGCAGCCAGTCGACGTAGTGCTTTTTCTCAAACCAGCGGCTGTCCCACGTGCGCGTGATGCCCAGGCGCATGCCGACAGGGTGAATCTTTTGTCCCATCTATGCTTCCTTGCTCGCGCGCTTGCGGCCGGATCGCTTCTTGCGGGCCGGCTTGGCCGCCGGCGTCGCGGCGGCTGCGGCCGCCCGGCGAACCTTCTCGATCGCCTGCACTGACGCGCCCGCCTTCTTGCGGCGCTTGACCGGCGGACTCTCGCTCACGATCACCGTCACGTGCGAGAGCCGCTTGCGCTTGAACGCGGCGCGGCCTTGCGCGCGCGGATCGAGCCGCTTCGTGAAGCGCCCGCCCGGGCCGCCGTCGACGCTGATGCGCGAGATGTATAGGTCGTCGGCGTTCATGTCGTGGTTGTTGCCCGCGTTGGCAACGGCGCTCCGAACGAGCTTCTCGATCGGCCCCGCCGCGTACACCTGCGCGAACTTTAGCAACACCAACGCCTCGCGTACGCTCTTGCCGCGAATGGCGTCGGCCACCCGCCGAAGCTTGCGCGGGGCGGTCCGAACGAAGCGCAGATGCGCGACGGCCTGCTGGCTGCCCGCGGTCACGTCTTCACCGTCGCCTTCTCGCCGCCGTGGCCGCGGAAGTGCCGCGTCGGAGCGAACTCACCGAGTTTGTGCCCGACCATATTTTCGGTGATGTATACCGGAATGTGCATCTTGCCGTTATGAACGCCGATCGTGTGCCCGACCATGGATGGAAGGACCGTCGAGGCGCGGCTCCACGTCTTGATGACGCGGCGCTCGCGCGTCTCGTTCAACCGTTCGATCTTCGCGACAAGGTGGTCGGCGACGTAGGGACCTTTCTTGAGCGACCGCGCCATACTACTTCGAACCCCGGCGGCGAACGATCATCTTGGTCGTGCGCTTGTTGCGGCGCGTCTTCTTACCCATCGTCATCTGACCCCACGGCGTCGTGGGCGGACGCCCCGACGTCGAACGGGCCTCGCCGCCGCCGTGCGGGTGATCCACCGGATTCATCGCGATGCCGCGCACGCTCGGGCGCCTGCCGAGATGGCGCGAGCGGCCGGCCTTTCCGATCACCTGATTCTCGTGCTCGACGTTGCCGAGCTGGCCGATCGTCGCGCGGCACGCGATGTGAATCTTGCGTACCTCCCCCGACGGCATCCGGACCTGCGAGTACTCGTCCTCCTTGGCCATGAGCTGCGCTGCGACGCCGGCAGAGCGCACGAGCTTGCCGCCCTGTCCCGGGCGCAGCTCGATGCTGTGGATCACCGTCCCCACCGGGATGTTCTTGATCGGCAGCGCGTTACCGATCTTGATGTCGGCGTTAGGGCCGGATTCGACGAGCTCGCCGACCTGCAAGCCCAGGGGCGCGAGAATATAGCGCTTCTCGCCGTCGCGATAGTTCAGCAGCGCAATGCGGCACGAACGATTCGGATCGTACTCGATCGTGGCCACCTTCGCGGGAACGCCGTCCTTCCCGCGCTTGAAGTCGATGATCCGATACAGCCGGCGCGTTCCGCCGCCGCGATGGCGCACGGTGATGTGGCCGTTATTGTTGCGGCCGGAGTGCTTCTTGCGGACCTCGACCAGCGATCTCTCAGGCGCGACCTTGGTGAGATCCGAAAAGTCGAGCGTCGTGACGAACCGCCTGCCCGGCGACGTGGGCCGATATTTCTTTACAGGCATAGCTTATTGCTCAAAATAGTTGACACCGCCGAGTTCGATCTTCTGTCCGGCCTTGATCGTGACGATCGCCTTTTTGTAGTCATTCTGCCTGCCGGTCGTGCGCATCCCGCGGCGCGCGAAATTGCGAGGCTTGCCGCGCACGTTTACAGTGTTGACGTGCAGCACGTTCACCTTGAAGATCTCCTCGATCGCGTGGCGGATCTGCGTCTTGGTCGCGTGCGGATGCACGACGAACGTGTACTGCTGGGTGAGCGCGTCCGCCATCGCCTTCTCGGTGATGCGCGGCGCTACGATCACGTCACGCGCGTCCATCGGAGTGCTCCTTTTCGCCGCCGAGCCGCCGCGCGAGCGCCTCGTAAGCCGGCACGGTAAAGACGATCCGCTCGAAGCGCAACAGGTCCTTGACGTCGAGCGCCCCGTCGTCCGTGACGGCGACGCGCGCCAGGTTGCGGCTCACCCGCCGGATCTCGGGTGCGTTCTTCTCCTCGCGGCTGCAGACGATCAGCGTCGCAGGGCCGCGTTTCGCCGCCTTGGCGCTGCCGAAGAGCAGCGCCGCGAAGCCCGCGGTCTTCGACACGCTGATGTTCTCGGCGTCCAAGAGCGCGACTGCGCCGCCGCGGAAGCGGTCGGCCAGCGCCGCCGTGAATGCGAGCCGGCGTTCCTTCTTATTGAGCGACTCGACGTAGTCGCGCGGCTGCGGGCCGAACACGACGCCGCCGTGCCGCCATTGCGGCGAGCGAATCGATCCGTGGCGCGCGCGGCCGGTGCCCTTCTGGCGCCACGGCTTGCGTCCGCCGCCCGCGACCTCGTCGCGCTTCTTGGTCGAGGCCGTGCCCGCGCGCGCGTTCGCGAACTCGCGATGCACCGCGCGATAGATGACGTCGTGCTTGGCGTCGAGCTCGCGCTCAAGGAAAGCCGGCGGCGGCGCCTCGCGCAACATTTAGATGTTAGCCTTGCGCGTCTTGACGCTCTGGCGCACGAGCACCAAGGCGTTTTTCGCCCCGGGAACCGCGCCGCGCACGAGCAGTAAATTACGCTCGCCGTCCGCGCGGACGACCTCGAGGTTCTGCAGCGTCGTGCGGTCGACGCCGAAGTGGCCCGGGCGCCGGCTACCCTTCGTCGTGCGGCCAGCGTTGGTGTCGCCGTTGCTGGCCGGCTGGCGATGGATCATCGATCCATGGCTCGCGCCGCCGCCGCTGAAGTTATGGCGTTTGATGCCGCCCGAAAACCCGTGACCCTTCGAGACGCCGACGACGTCGACGCGGTCGCCCGGCTCGAAGCCGGTGACCGTCACGCTCTGCCCGGGCTCGCCCTCGGCTTCGTCGCGAAACTCGCGCACGAAGCGCAGCGGCTCCAGCCCCTGCTTCTTGAAGTGCCCGGCGAGCGCGCGGGTAACGCGGCTGCGCTTGACCGGCTCGAAGCCCAGAGCGACGGCGTCGTAACCGTCCTTCTCTTTGGTCTTACGCTCCACGACCGTGCAGGGACCCGCCGCGATCACCGTGACCGGCACGTAGCGCCCGTCCTCGGTGAACACGCTGGTCATCCCGATTTTCCGGCCCAGAATGTTCTTCAATGCTTCTCTTTCGCGCGCTTTGCCCAGCCACTGGCCCAGGCGTATTGGTAGTTACTTCGGCCGATTCGCAAATGCATCGCGAACCGGCGTGAATCGCAACTTCGGCAGTGTACCAGGGCCGCCCGGTAAAATCAAGCGTCGTGATGACCAGATCGCTGACGGCCCTGCTCGGCGCCTGTCTCCTCGCCTCTATCGTCTCCTCGCCGGCCGCGTCGGCCTCATCGAAGAGCGTGTTGGACGAGCTGCGCAAGGCGATGTTGACCCGCCCGTTGTCGTCGATTGAGTCGCTTCACGCCGTCGGGAGCATGGAGAGCCTGGGCATCTCCGGCCGGGCGCAGGAGTGGGACGACGTGCGCGGCGTGCGCTTTACGGTCGACCAGAACGCCGGTCCGCTGAGCGGAGCCTCGGGTTGGGACGGAAAGGTCGCCTGGAGCCAAGACTACGCCGGCCTCGTGACCATCGACGGTGGGGCGAGCGGGCGCATCCAGGCGATCGATCAGGCCTATCTCGACAACCTCCGCTACCTGCGCCCCGACGCGGGCGGCGCGGTCGTGGTGTACGCGGGACAGCGCAGCGCAGACGGCAACCAGTACGACGTGCTCGCCGTCACCCCACCGGACGGCAGCGAGCTCCAACTTTGGATCGATCCGAGGACGCACCTCATTTCCCGAGTGGCCACGACCGTGGGCACGGTCTCGATCACGACCGTCTATTCTAACTATCGGAGGATTGACGGTCTTACGTACCCGTTTTCCAGCTCGACGCAGACGTCGACCGGCAACTCCTTTTCCGAGCGAGCGTCTTCGATCGAACTCAACGTGGACGTCGCCGAGCGAATGCGCGTCCCAGGGAGGAACGTTCACGATTATTCCATCACCGGCGGCGCGAGCACCAGCGTTCCACTCCAAATCGTCAACAACCACATCTACGTCAACGTCATGCTCGACGGTCGCGGCCCCTACACGTTCGTCCTCGACAGCGGCGGCGATTACATCGTGACGCCGGACGTCGCCGCGGCGCTGCATGCAAGGAGCGTCGGCGGCGTGAGGCTGTCCGGCGTCGGCAATGCGACCGAGGGCGCGGCCTTCACGCGCGTCGACGCGATTGCGGTTGGCGGCGCACAGATCCGCAACCAATATCTACTGGTCTTGCCGATCGCGACGGGGTTCGGCGTCGCCGAGGGCATGCGTATAGACGGGATGCTCGGTTATCAGTTCCTAAGCCGCTTCCTCGCGACGGTCGACTATGCCGGCGCGAAGCTCACGCTCGCGATGCCGCCGGCGCTGCCGACCGCGCTGCCCGGGGCCGTCGCGATCCCGTTCCTTTTCGACGGGACGATTCCGAATATCCCGATCACGATCGACGGCGTCGCGGCGACGGCACAGGTCGACACGGGGAACCGCGCGGGGTTGGAGCTGCTGTCGCCGTTTCTCGCGTCGCATTCGGGCATCGCCGGCCTCGCCAAGACCGCGCCCGCAGTTACCGGCTTCGGCGTCGGCGGACCCGCCTACGCCCGGCTCGGTCGAGTGCCCTCGTTACAGATCGGACCGTATGGACTGTCCAACGTCGTTACATCGTTCAGCGTGCAGGCTCAAGGCGCGCTCGCCGATCCGTTTACTCCGGCGAACATCGGCGGCGCCGTTTGGCGCCGCTTCGATCTGACCTTCGACTACCCGCATTCGCGGCTGCTGCTCGCCAAGAATACGCTCTTCGACCAGCCGTTTTCGTACGATCGGTCGGGCCTCTTCCTGATCGATTCCGGAGGCGCCTACACGGTGCTGTCCGTGCTCGGCGGATCGCCCGCGGCCGCGGCCAAGCTCGCGAAGGGCGATGTCCTGCTCAGCGTCGACGGCGCACCCGCCGCGAATCAGTCGCTGGCGGCCCTGCGTGCGCTGCTCTCGGGGCCCGTCGGCACAGTCATCCGGCTGCACGTCCGCGGGCCGCGCGGCAACGAGCGCGACGCTAGCCTCACGCTGGCGGACTACGTTTGAATAAGAACGCCTGCGAACAGCGTCGTCAGCGTCATCGGTTACGTGAAGGCGGAGAGGCCGGTGATTTCCTTGCCGACGATGAGCGCGTGCATCTCGCTCGTACCCTCGTAGGTCAGGACGGACTCGAGGTTGTTCATGTGCCGGATGATCGGATACTCCAACGTCACGCCGTTGGCGCCGAGTACCGTCCGCGCCTCGCGGGCAATCGCGAGCGCCTCGCGCACGTTGTTGAGCTTGCCCAAGCTCACCTGTGACGGCTGCAACCGCCCCGCGTCCTTGGCGCGCCCCAGGTGCAGCGCCAGCAGCGTCCCCTTGTTGAGCTCGATCAGCATGTTGACGAGCTTCTCTTGCGTCAGCTGGTAGGCGCCGATCGGGCGATCGAACTGCACGCGCGTCTTGGCATACTCGAGCGCGGTCTCGTAGCAGGTGCGCGCGGCGCCCATTGCGCCCCAGACGATGCCGTAGCGCGCCTCGTTCAGGCAGGCCAGCGGTCCGCTCAAGCCCTCGGCCTCCGGCAGCAGCGCCTCGGCTGGAACGCGACAATCTGATAGGACGAGCTCGCTGGTCACCGAGGCCCGCAGCGAGAGTTTGCGATGGATGTCGGAGGCCGCGAATCCCTTGGAATCGCGCGGCACGATGAAGCCGCGGATCCCTGCTTCGGTCTGAGCCCAGACGATGGCGAGGTCGGCGATGGATCCGTTGGTGATCCACATCTTCGTGCCGTCGATAATCCAGTCGCCGCCGTCGCGCCGCGCGCGCGTTCGCATGCCCGCTGGATTGCTGCCGAAGTCCGGCTCCGTCAGGCCGAAGCAGCCGATGACCTCGCCGCGCGCCATCCGTGGAAGCCACGCTGCCTTCTGCGTTTCGCTGCCCCAGCGATAGATCGCGTACATGGCGAGCGAGCCTTGAACCGACGCGAAGCTGCGCACGCCCGAATCGCCCGCTTCGAGCTCGAGACACGCGATGCCGTACGCCACCGCGCTCGCGCCGGCGCAGCCGAAGCCGTGGAGATGCATGCCCAGCAATCCCAGGCGCCCGAGCTCGCGGCCCAGCTCGCGCGGCAGCGTCCCCGCTTCGAACCACTCGGCAACGTTGGGAAGAACTCGCTCGCGCACGTACTCGCGCACGGTATCTCGCACGAGGCGTTCCTCATCCGACAGCAGGTGCGCGACGTCGATGAAGTCGATCGCGTCGGGCGCGCTCGTCTTCGTGGTCTGCAGCACGCCTAACGTTTGAGGACGCGCGCGAGCTTGTCGAAAAGCGCCTCGGTCGAGCGCTCGAATTGATCCTCGAAACGCCGCCACAACAGCCGCCCGTCCGTATCGGACAGCATCGCGTCGACGCGATACTCTAGCAGCGTCTCCTTGCCTTCGCTGGACAGATGGAACCCATGGGTGCCATCGAAGCCCTCGTTGCGAAAGCGCCAGATGATCCGCTCCTCTGGGACGGCCTCCTCGAGTACGCCGTGGATCCCGAGATGCCACTCCTCCGTGCGGCCCGGCACCAGCGGGCCGGGTGAGCGCATGAAGGGTTGCGAGGCGAACGGCCAGATCTGATCGCCCGAGGTGCCCATCTCCTCGAGCAGATGGTAGATGCGGCGTTTCGTGCCGTGAAACGAGCGCGACCGGAGTTCGTGAAGCTCGATGGGCATGGCCGGTCGTTCGCTTAGCGAAGGGCGGCGACCCCTACGACGCCCGACAGGAGGATCAGCACGGGCGCACTGAGTTTGCTGCGGAGCATCAGGACCGTCACGACGGCCGCAACAACATATGCCACGGCGCTCACCTGAACGCCGCGCGCGATCGTCCACACGCTGGACCAGACCAGTCCGACGATCGCCGGCGCCAGTCCCTGGGAGATGATCGTGCGCCACGGCGACTTCTGGAAACGCACCCAGAGGGCGTCGAAGGCCACCATGATGGCGCTCGACGGAACGAACATCGCGATCGTCGCCACGCCCGCACCGAGCAACGGCCGCCCCGGAATGGCCGCGTAGCCGACGAGCGCCGCGAAGATCGTCGTCGGGCCGGGCACGAGCTTGCCGATCGTGTAGAACTGCGTGAACTGCTGCGACGTCACCCATTGAAAGCGCGTCACCGCGTCGTAATGCATTTGCGGGATGATGCCCTTGCCGCCGCCGAAGCCCAGCACCGAGAGCTGCGCGAAGGTCCACAGCAGGTGCAGCAGATTTTCGGAAATGCCGTTCATCGCTTCGGCCCGCGCGTCTTGACGTATTGGTGGACGATCCCGATGCCGCCGAAGACCACCAGTACGAGGAGCAGCGGCATGTGCAAGAACGACACGGTGAGGGCGGTCAACGCCAGCAGCACGATGCGCGCCCAATCGCCACGTTCGTCCCACGCCAGCTCCAGCGCGTTTCCGATGGTCAGCCCGAGCGCGCCCGCGGCGCACCCGCGCAACGCTCCTTGCACGAACGGGTTCGCCGAAAACTTGAAGTACAGAGCACCCGCGATCAGCACGATGATGAACGGCGGGATGCTCGCGCCCAAGAACGCCGCAACCGCGCCGGGGACGCCGCGCACGCGTTGGCCGCAATACAGCGCCAGGTTCAGGATGTTCGGGCCGGGGAGGATCTGCGAGATCTCCAGTCCGTCCATGAAGCAGTCGCGGTCCATCCAGCCGCGCTTCAAGACCTGCTGTCGTACGCTCGCCTTTTGACCTCCGCCGAACGCCGTCGAGGAGATCGCCGCAAAAGTCAGCGCAATGCTGGAGAGCGATGGGCGAGCATCACGAGACATCGGCGAGCGGGCCGTCCACCATCGGCGACGTGTGCTTGCCCGCGAGGATGTGGATGTGGACGTGTTCGGTGTGCTGATAGGGCGGTAGGACTCCCAGACGGATCACGAAGCCCTTATCGTACAGGCCCAACTCGAACGCTACTCGCTGGATCCCGGCAATCAGGCGATGCCATATCTTGGCGTCGCCGAGGCCTAGGTCGAGAATCGTGGGAACCCATTTCTTCGGAATGATGACCACGTGGAATTCCCACCACTCCTCTTTGCTTTGGTCGATGTTGTGACGGAACGCGAACACGTCCTCGTCTTCATAGACGACCTCATCGGGCCTGGCGCGTGTGCCGTCGAGCCGGCCGCGGAACGTGTGCTCGGGATCGGGCTTCTCCCAGACGCGCTGCTCCGGGCCGCTGATCAATTCCGAAATCCAGAGAGGCATTTACACCGGTGCTTCATGCACCGCAGGCAGGCGTCCTCTTGGAAACGGTGAAGCTGCGCGGCATGGGCGCCGCGCGAAAACGGGATATCCTCAGTCCGGCCGAGGTCTTGGGTACGGCGCCGAACTGGACCAAGGAGCCCAAAGCGTGGGAGCACGCGGTGGGCGATAACGAGGTCGTGTACGAGGACCGGCACATCGTCGTCTTCCACGATCCGGAAGACGAGGAGCACGAGTCGGAGCGCACCGCGGGCGAAATCCGGCTGACGCTGCTCTCCAAGAAGGACGGCGTCGACAGCCTGATGGACCTGGGCGTCGCCGACGAGACGCTCAACGCCGCGATCCTGCACGGCATCCAACAGGCCGCGCTGCGGCTTGGCCTCCACAAGAAAGGCTTCGAGGTGCGCGCGCACGTATATCCGCCGCTGCAGCATCGGCCGGAGCTCGCATTCAAGATTCGCGCCGGCAAACCGCCGAAGAAGCCCGCCGACCCGCAGCCTTCCTGACCATCCGCCGCATCGATCACGTGCAAATCGCGATCCCGAGGGGGAGCGAGGAGCGGGCGCGCGCATTTTACGTCGAGCTGCTCGGGTTCGACGAGATTCCGAAACCGCCCGAGCTCGCGAGCCGCGGCGGAGTGTGGCTGCGCGCCGGCGCGGCGAACCTGCACCTGGGAGCGGATCCGGACTTTCACGCGGCCCGCAAGGCGCACCCCGCCTTCGTCTGCGCGGACTATGACGCGCTCTTGCCGCGTCTCGCGGCGCGCGGCGTTGCAATCGAGCGGGACGAGAATCTCTTTGAAGGAAACGCGCACTGCTACGTCAGCGATCCGTTCGGCAACCGCATCGAGCTGATCGCGGAATCCTAAGTGAGTCTCGTTCTCGTGCGGCCGGCGGCGGAGTATCTGCCGGCGTACGTCGCGGCTCTGCGACGCGGCTATTCCCCCAGCACGAGCCGCGCCGAGAAGCGCGTCGAGGAGCTCCGCGCGATCGCCGCGGACGCCGATGCGTTCATCGCGTCGTGCGAGGACCTCGAGGCGTGCGGCGCGCCGATCATACTGCCGGACGGATCGCAGGCCCCGCGGCTGCCCGGTTTTCAGCGTTGGATATGGGACAGCGACTTCGCGGGCAGCGTTGGGTTGCGCTGGCAGATCGGTACGCCGGAGCTGCCCGAGTGGTGCCACGGTCACGTGGGTTACAGCGTCGTGGAATGGAAGCGTGGGCGCGGATACGCCACGCGGGCACTGCGCATGATGCTTCCGGAGGCTCGCGGCGTCGGGTTACCCTACGTCGAGGTCGTAACGAGCCCCGACAACGTCGCGTCGCAGCGCGTGATCGCCGCCAACGGCGGCGTGCTGATCGCGCGCTTCCCCATGGTTGCGGCATACGGCGGCGGTGACGCGCTGCGCTACCGGATCCCGCTCTAGCCTGCTCCGGCGTTACTCCTGGGGCTTCTTCCCGAACGGGAGCTTCGCCGCCAATGTCGCCTCTTTTTCCGCGAGCTTCGCGAGCGACTGAATCACGAGGATCGCGACGATCGTGATGATGATCGCGTAGATCAGCTCGGCGAGCACGCCGTTGCCCGGTTTTAGAAACAAGGCGATCGCGTCCGAGATGAACTTGTTCCACGCGCCCGCCGCGATGAGACCGAAGGCGACGGTCGCGAGCCCGATCATGGTGCCGAGATACGTCGGTTTAATTTCCATGGGGCTCTATTCAAAACGAAAAAGCCCAAAGCTTGCCGCCTCGCCCTTCGACTGCGGCGCTTCCGCAGTTTATCCTGAGCGAGCGAAGCGAGTCGAAGGGCTCAGGATGACAAAAGGGGGCGCTAGGCCTTGAGCTCGATGTCCACGCCCGCGGGCAGGTCGAGATGCATCAGCGCGTCCATCGTCTTGGGCGACGCCTGCAGTATGTCGATGAGCCGCTTGTGCGTCCGCATCTCGAAGTGCTCGCGTGATTTCTTGTCGTTGTTGGTCGAGCGCTGCACGCAGAAGCGATTGATCTCGGTCGGAAGCGGCACGGGGCCGCTGACGAAGGCGCCGGTGCGCTTGGCCGTCTCGACGATGCGCTCCGCCGACTGATCCAGGACCTTGTGATCATACGCCTTGAGGCGTATGCGAATCATTTGCTTCGCCATTATTTCCTATTTGAGATTCAGTTATTCGGCGACGGCCGTTACGACGCCCGCGCCCACCGTCCGGCCGCCCTCGCGGATCGCGAAGCGCAGGCCTTCCTCGCACGCGATCGGCGTGATGAGCTCGACGTCCATCTGAACGTTGTCGCCGGGCATGACCATCTCGACGCCTTCCGGCAGCTTGATCGTTCCCGTCACGTCGGTCGTGCGGAAGTAAAACTGCGGACGATAGTTGGCGAAGAACGGCGTGTGGCGTCCGCCCTCTTCCTTTGAGAGGACGTACACCTCGGCCTTGAACTTCTTGTGCGGTTTGACCGAGCCCGGCTTCGCGAGCACTTGCCCGCGCTCGATCTCGTTGCGGTCCACGCCGCGCAGCAGCACGCCGATGTTGTCGCCGGCGATGCCCGCGTCGAGCAGCTTGCGGAACATCTCGATGCCCGTCACGACGGTCTTCTTCGTTTCGTCCTTGAGACCGACGATCTCCACCTCTTCGCCGACCTTGACTTGCCCGCGCTCCACTCGCCCAGTACCGACGGTACCGCGGCCGGTGATCGTGAAGACGTCCTCGACCGGCATCAGGAACGGCTTGTCGACCTCACGCTGCGGCTCGGGGATGTACTCGTCAATCGTGTCCATCAGCTTGAATATCGGCTCCGCATCGGCGTCGTCTCGCTTGCCGGTGGAGTTGAGCGCCTTCAGCGCCGACCCGCGAATGATCGGCGTGTCGTCGCCCGGGAACTCGTACTGGTTGAGCAGCTCGCGGATCTCCATTTCGACCAGCTCGAGCAGCTCCTCGTCGTCCACCATGTCCACCTTATTAAGGAAGACGATGATACGCGGCACGCCGACCTGACGCATGAGCAGGATGTGCTCCCGGGTCTGCGGCATCGGGCCGTCGCTCGCGGCCACGACGAGCACGGCGCCGTCCATCTGTGCCGCGCCGGTGATCATGTTCTTGATGTAGTCGGCGTGACCGGGGCAGTCCACGTGCGCATAGTGCCGCTTGGCCGTCTCGTACTCTTGATGCGAGATGGCGATGGTAATCCCGCGCTCTTTCTCCTCGGGAGCGTTGTCGATCTGGTCGACCCCGACTTTTTGCGCCAGCCCCTCGGTCGCCAGGCAATGCATGATTGCCGCGGTCAGCGTCGTCTTACCATGATCGACATGACCGGTCGTCCCGATATTTACATGCGGCTTGGTGCGCTGGAACTTTTGCTTCGCCATTCTATCTCCTAATACACGGGGCCAGGCGTTCTGGTTGCCTCCGCCGCCCTAACGCGGTAAACGCCCTCAGCCGAGGGCGTGCGACCACGGAATACTATCAGGGCGCGGGAACCCTGTCAACGGAAGCCTCACGCTGGCGCCAGCTTCTTGCCGGCCGCCTTGGCGACGATCTCTTCCTCGACACTCTTGGGCGCCTTCTCGTAGTGCGCGAACTCCATCGTGTACGTCGCGCGCCCCTGCGTTGCCGAGCGCATATCCGTGGCGTAGCCGAACATTTCGGACAGTGGCACGTGGGCCGTGATGACCTGAGCTCCGCCCGGCGCCTCTTCAGTGGCGTGAATCGCGCCGCGGCGCCGGCTGAGATCGCCGTTGATCGCGCCCATGTACTCTTTGGGCGTCGTCACCTCGACCTTCATGATCGGCTCGAGCAGGATCGGGCCGGCCGCGCGGTTGGCCTCCTTCCACGCCATGGAAGCGGCGATCTTAAACGCCATTTCCGACGAGTCGACTTCGTGGTACGAACCGTCGAACGCCTCGGCCTTGAAGTCCATGACCGGGAAGCCCGCCAGCACGCCGCTTTGAGCGGACTCGCGTACGCCCTCCTGGATCGCCTTCGCGTACTCCTTGGGGATCGTGCCGCCGACGATCTTCCACTCGAAGACGAAGCCGGTTCCCGGCGGTTGCGGCTCGACGCGTAGCCAGACGTCGCCGTATTGGCCCTTGCCGCCGGTTTGGCGCACGAAGCGGCCTTCCTTTTCCACGGTCTTCGTGATCGCTTCTTTATACGCGACCTGTGGTTTGCCGACGTTGGCCTCCACTTTGAACTCGCGGCGCAAGCGGTCGAGGATAATCTCCAGATGCAACTCGCCCATGCCGGCGATGATCGTCTGCTGTGTTTCTTCGTCGGTCCGCATCCGGAACGTCGGATCTTCCTGCGCGAGGCGCGCGAGGGCCAGACCGAGCTTGTCCTGGTCGGCTTTGCTCTTGGGCTCGATCGCCTGATGAATGACCGGCTCCGGGAACGTGATCGATTCCAACGCGATGGGCGCTTTCTCGTCGCACAGCGTGTCCCCCGTGCGCGTGTCGGATAGGCCCACCGCCGCCGCGATGTCGCCCGCACCGATCGAGTCGATGTCCTCACGGTGGTTTGCGTGCATGCGCAGGATCCGACCGATGCGCTCTTTGCGCCCGCTACGCGAGTTTAGTATGTAGCTTCCCTTGTTGAGGACGCCGGAGTAGACGCGGAAATACGTCAGGTTACCGTAGGGATCCGTCGCGATCTTGAAGGCCAGTGCGCAGAACGGCTCCTTGTCGTCCGGCTTGCGGACGATCTCATCGCCGGTCTTCGGATCGCGGCCGACGATCTGCTTGGCCTCGAGCGGCGACGGCATGTACTCCACGACCGCGTCGAGCAGCGGCTGAATGCCCTTGTTCTTGAATGCCGAGCCGCAGAGCATCGGCAGCACGGTGCCTTCGATCGTCGCCTTGCGCAGCGCCGTCTTCATTCGGTCGATCGGCAGCTCTTTGCCCTCGAAGAACATCTCGAGCAGCGCGTCGTCCTGTTCCGCGATGGCCTCGACCAGGCGCCGGCGCCACTCGAGTGCGAGATCGCGCAGCTCCCCGTCGACATCTTCATGCGCCGTCGTCGAGCCCACCTCGTCGGTGTAGACGATCTTCTTCATCGTGAACAGGTCGACGACGCCTTTGAACTTGTCCTCCGCGCCGATCGGCACCTGAACCGGCACGGCCCGCGCCCCGAGGCGCTCGTGGATCTTGTCGACAACGTTGAAGAAGTCGGCGCCGACGCGGTCCATCTTGTTGACGAAGACGATACGCGGGACCTTATACTTGTTCGCCTGGCGCCACACCGTCTCGGACTGCGGCTGGACGGCGGCCACCGAATCGAACAGCGCGACCAGACCGTCGAGCACGCGCAGCGAGCGCTCGACCTCGACGGTGAAGTCGACGTGTCCGGGCGTGTCGATGATGTTGATCCGCGTGTCGCGCCACGTCGTCGCGGTTGCGGCCGAGGTGATCGTGATGCCGCGCTCCTGCTCCTGGACCATCCAGTCCATCGTTGCGGCGCCGTCGTGGACCTCGCCCATCTTATGCACGCGTCCGGTGAAAAACAGGATCCGCTCGGTACAGGTCGTCTTGCCGGCGTCGATGTGCGCCGCAATGCCGATATTCCTCGTGCGCTCGAGCGGATATTCCCTTACAGCCATGGTGTTAGTTTAAGATAGTTACCAACGGTAATGGGCGAAGGCTTTGTTCGCTTCCGCCATCTTGTGCGTGTCTTCACGCTTCTTGATCGTTGCGCCGGTGTTGTTGGATGCATCCATCAGCTCGCCGGCAAGTTTTTCTTCCATCGAGCGGCCGCCCCGGGCGCGCGCGAAGCCGATCAGCCAGCGCATCGCCATCGCCTGACGGCGGTCCGGCCGGACTTCCATCGGCACCTGATACGTCGCGCCGCCGACGCGCCGCGGCCGCACCTCGACCAGCGGCATCGCGTTAGAGAGGGCCTGCGAGAAGACTTCCATCGGATCGCGGCCGGTCTTCTCGGCGACGATGTTCAGGGCGCCGTACGTGATGTGCTCGGCAGTCGACTTCTTGCCGCGCAGCATCACCTTGTTGATGAAGCGGGCCAGCACTTTCGAGTTGAAGCGCGGGTCGGCTAAAATCTGGCGTTTCGGGGCGGGGCCTTTTCTCGGCATTACTTCTTCTTCTCGCGCTTGGCGCCGTACTTCGAGCGGCCTTGCTTGCGATTGGCCGTGCCGGCCGTGTCCAGCGTGCCGCGAATGATGTGATAGCGAACGCCCGGCAGATCCTTCACACGCCCACCGCGGACCAGCACGACCGAGTGCTCCTGGAGATTGTGACCGATCCCCGGGATGTACGCCGTGACTTCTTCGCCGTTGGTCAGCCGCACGCGCGCAACCTTGCGCAGCGCCGAGTTCGGCTTCTTGGGGGTGACCGTCTTGACTTGCGTGCAGACGCCGCGACGCTGCGGATTTCCGGTGACCTCGAAGGTCCGCGTGGGCAAGTCGGGATGACCCGGCTTGGGCCCCGTGAGGATCACGCGGAACGCCCGAGTCTTGACTTTCTGCTCGGTCTTCTCGCGCCCGCGCCGGACGAGCTGATTTATGGTTGGCAAAGCCTCAAACGGTCTCCCAAAAGCGTCAGACAGAAACAACGGCCTCACCCGCAGGTGGGACCGAGTCTCAACTATACCAAGGGGCCTTTTTGGCGTCAAATGGTCGAGCCGCCGGTGTCACGCTGAGCCCTTCGACGACACTCAGGACAAGCTCCGTCGAAGGGCGCCGCTTGCCCGGTTGCGTCGCCGGTGCCATCCGCAGGGCTGGTTTCTTCCTCTTTCAGGGAATAAGATTTTCAGAGGTGGGTCTATGAATGACGAGGACCGGGTTTGGGCGCGAATCCACGACCGAGCCCAGGTTCACGCAAGGGAGAACGCCCTGCTCAGCATGGCCGACGCCCGGCGCATCGTGGCGTACATCTGCGGGGAAGAGTGCATTGACGCGCCAGCCGAGACGGCGGTCGAGTTCCTCGCGCGCGAGCTCGTCCGGCTCACCCTCGACGGTATCAATCCTTCCCGCCGCTACCGGTCCGAGCGCGGCATAGCCTAACCGCCGCGACAGGGACCAATTCGGGCGGCCCGCCCTTCGACTCCGCTCGGCTGCGCCTCGCTTCGCTCAGGATGACAACAGCCCAAGGTCGTATTTCGCTGAGTGGCAGCAAGCGGCACGCTTCACGAGGATGCACGCCTCGGCGTGCTCGACGGCCTGCGCGGCATCGCGGTACTGCTCGTGCTTTGGTACCACGTGTGGGAGATCTCGTGGCTCGCGACTCCGCCGTGGCTCGCGTTCCTGCCGGCCACGGGGTTCATCGGCGTTCACCTCTTCTTTTTTCTGAGTGGGTTCGTCATCTCGTATCCGTTTATCCGGGCGCGGCTCCGCGAGACGCCACCGCCGACTTGGGGACAGTTCGCATGGCGGCGCTTCATCAAGATCGTCCCGTCGTACGTCCTCTCGATCGGCTCGGCGTATGCGATCGGCTACGCGCAAGTGCAGCCCAACGCATCCACGCTCCCGGACCTGATCACGCACTTGCTCTTCGTGCACACCTGGTTCCCGGACCGCTACGGCACGATTGACGGCGTGTTGTGGACGCTGGCGGTCGAGGTCGAATTCTATTGCGTGTTCCCGCTCATCTGGGCGTGCTTCAAGCGCAGCCCATGGCTGACGGCGAGCGGGATGATCGCGATCGCGTGGATCTGGCGCATCGCGCTGGCGCGGTGCTGTTACGAGACGTACTTCGCGCAGTGGGAAGAGAATCTGCCGGGCTATCTCGACATTTTCGCATTCGGCATGATCGCCGCGCTGCTATTCGTGCGGTTCGGCGAGCGCTGGCGCAGCTCGCGCGCGACGTACCTCGCGCCGATCGTCGCGATCGCGGGCGGCTATGTCCTGATTCAGCTCCTAGAGAGCCTGTATGCCTTCAGCTTCCACGACCAATGGGCCGGCGTGTGGCAGATCAACAACCGGCCCCTGCTCGGCGCCGCGTTCGCGATCATCGCACTCGGATCGCTGTCGAGCCCGCGAAGCTGGCAGGCCGTGCTCGACAACCCGCCGCTGCGTTTCCTGGCGACGATCTCGTACAATCTCTACCTGTATCACCAGATGGTCGCACGTGAGCTCCTGGCGCACCACATCCCGCCGTATTCGGGGGATCCGCATTACGAGCGTGCGTGGCAAGAGCGCTATACGGCGTACGCCACGGCCCTCGCGATCGCGCTCGCGACCCTGGCGACGTACGCGTTCGAGCGCCCGTTGCTGCGCCTGAAGTTGCCGGCTCGGAGCTCCGGACGCGTTACGTCAGAGCCGACTTAAAGACGCTTTGCGTGATGCTGTCGACTCCCGGTACGCGCACTTCCTTGCCCTGGAACCCGGTGATCGTCGTCCAGATCCATACGACGAGCGCGAGGATCCAGAGGATCGGCATCAGCAGCCACAGGTGAATCAAGCTCAGTACGAACGACAGGATGAAGTAGAGCACCCAGATCGTAATCGACTGAGCTGCGGCCCACTTCACGAACTTGTTGGTCCCGCCTCCGACGAGCATAATGATGCCGCCGAGCAGACAGAACAGATAGGCGAGGCCTGCCGCGACGTTTGGCTCGAGTCCGAACGGAGTGTCCTTCGGGGGTTGGGTTACGGACATGATCATGACCCTTTCGCTTTTAGAGTGTGCTCCGAGCACGAGGGTGTTAGCTTTAGGCGGCGGTCCACCCTCTATCGAGCGCTCGCCCGCGAAAGGCCCGCGGCGAATGTCGAGTGAAACGACTCCCGATGCGACGCCGCGGGTGGTATCTGCTGCTGATCCTTCCGTTTATCGGAACGCTGGCGCCGCCGCTTTACAACCACCCTCGGCCGGCGCTCGGGGGGCTGCCTTTCTTCTATTGGTATCAGCTCGCATGGGTCGTCGTAACGCCCGTCCTCCTCGGCATCGTCGTCGCTTTCACCGGGGAAGCCGATCGTGTCTAGCGCGGGCGCTATTCTGGCCGGCCTCGTTGCGGCCGTCATCTTCCTCGGTTTCGTGGCCGCCCGATGGGGCCACGCGAACCTCGGTGACCTCGAGCAGTGGGCTCTCGGGGGACGCCGTTTCGGCACGATCGTCTCGTGGTTCTTGCTGGGCGGCGACTTGTACACGGCCTATACCTTCATCGCCGTGCCGGCGCTGGTCTACGGCATCGGCGCCTTGGGCTTCTTCGCCGTGCCGTATGCGACGCTCGCCTATCCGATCGCGCTCGTCGTTTTGACGCGCTTCTGGACGATCGCGCGAGCCCGCGGCTACGTCACCGCGGCGGACTTCATCCGCGACCGGTACGACGATCGCGGCCTCGAGATCGCCATCGCGCTCACCGGAGTGGTGGCGTCGATGCCGTACGTGGCTCTCCAGCTTGTCGGGATGCGCGCCGTGCTCGGGCAATTCGGCGTGCTCGGCGCGGCCGGCGCGCTGCCCGCGTTGACCGTCGCGTTCGTTTTGCTCGCCGCCGTCACATACATCAGCGGTCTACGCGCGCCGGCGCTGATCGCCTTCGTCAAAGACTCGCTGATCTACCTCACGGTCATTACGGCCATGGTCGTGATTCCGGCACGTCTCGGCGGCTGGTCGCATATCTTCGCGGTTTCGGCGAGCGTGCTCGCCAATCGGCCTCGGCCGTCCTCGCTCTTCCTCGCCCCGTCGCAATACTTCGCGTACTCGACGATGGTGCTGGGGTCGGCGCTGTTTCTCTTTCTGTACCCACACTCCATCACGAGCGTGCTTTCGGCGCGCAGCCGGGAGGTCGTGCGGCGCAACGCCGCCTTATTGCCGATCTACTCGATACTGCTCGGCCTATTGGCGCTGCTCGGGTACTGCGCCGTCGCCGCGGGCATCACCGCGAAGGACACCAGCAGCATCGTGCCGCTGCTATTCGCTCGCTATTTCCCGCAGTGGTTCTTCGGGGTCGCGGGAGCGGCGATCTTCATCGGCGCGCTCGTGCCCGCTGCAGTCATGAGCATCGGCGCGGCAAATCTCTGTGCGAGCAACGTCTTCCGCGAGTTCTCCCCGCAGCGCTCCCCCGTGGAGACCATCGTGGCGAAGATGCTCACGCTGGTCATTTCCGCGCTCGCGCTGCTCTTCGTCTTCTTCGTACCCGTACCGTACGCGATCGACTTCCAGCTGCTCGGCGGCGCGCTCATGCTGCAGGCCTTTCCGGCGTTCGTCATGGGACTCTGGACGCGCTGGTTCAGTCCGAAGGCACTGCTCGCCGGCTGGGCGTGCGGCCTGGCTTCCGCATGCGCGATGGCGTACGACGCCGGCTTTACGTCGAACTACACGCTGCACGCGTTCGGCGGGACGCTTACCGGGTTCATCGCCTTCTATTCGCTGCTGGTTAACCTGCTCGTAAGCGTGGGAGGCACGCTTGCCCTGCGCGCCGCCGGGGTCGCCCGCGGCGGTGACCGAACAACCGCGGCCGATTTCGCGTGAGCGACGGCGTCAATCCCCCGGGCTGGCCGCGCCCAAGCGGATACTCCAACGGGATCGTCGCGCAGGGACGCTACGTCGCGATTTCGGGTCAGATCGGCTGGAACGAACGCAACGAGCTCGTCTCAGAGGACTTCCTCGGGCAGGCGCGCCAGGCGCTTCGCAACGTCGTCGCGGTGGTTCGCGCCGCCGGCGGCGCGCCCGAGAACCTCGTGCGCCTCACGTGGTACGTCACCGACAAGAACGAGTACCGCGCCGCGCTCAAGGAGCTCGGTGCATCTTACCGCGAGATCGTCGGCGAGCACTACCCCGCGATGGCCTTGGTCCAAGTCGCTGATCTGCTCGAAGAGGGCGCTAAGGTCGAGATCGAGGCAACGGCCGTTCTTCCCTGAGTTTGTAGCGCTGGAGTTTGCCCGTTTCGGTGCGGGGGAGCGCCGTTACGAACTCGATCTCGCGCGGCGCCTTGAACGGCGCGATCTGCGCCTTGCAGAATTCACGCAGCTCTTCGGCCTTGGCGTCGCCGCCAGCGCATCCGTCGACGAGAACAACGAAGGCCTTGACGACGTTCGTCTCTTTTTGCGGATCGCGCTTGGCGACGACGGCGACCTCCTTCACGTCCGCATGCGCGATCAGCGCCTGTTCCACTTCCGGGGCCGAGATATTGTAGCCGGCCGAGACGATCATGTCGTCGACACGCGCCACGTACCAGAAGTAACCCTCGGCATCGCGGCGGTACACATCGCCCGGGTAGTTCCAGCCGCCTTGAACGTAGATCTCCTGGCGGTCGTCTTCCAGATACTTGCAGCCGGTCGGACCGCGTACCGCGAGGCGCCCGACGGTGCCGTCCGGCACCGGACGGCCGTCTTCGTCGTGAACCTCCGCCGTGTAGCCGGGCACCGCGCGCCCAGTCGAGCCCGCGCACACGTCGGCCTGTGGGGATCCGACGAAAATGTGCAGCATCTCCGTGCTGCCGATGCCATCGAGAATCTTCAGTCCGGTCTTGGCATGCCACTCCTCCCAGACGGCCTTGGGCAGCGTTTCTCCCGCGGAAACGCAGCTGCGCAGCGTCGAGATGTCGCGGCCCCCGAGCGCTGCCGCCATCGCGCGATAGGCGAGCGGCGCCGTGAAGAGCGTCGTGACTCCGAACTCTTCGATCGCCGACAGCAGCTCGTTCGGTCCCGCCTTCTCGAGCAGCAGCGTCGCGGCGCCGGCGTAGAGCGGAAACAGCAACAGCCCTCCGAGGCCGAACGTGAATCCGAGCGGCGGGCTGCCGCAGAACACGTCGTCGCTGCTTGGCTGGAGCACGCGCGCGCAGTACGTGTCGCAGATCGCTAGCACATCGCGATGGTAGTGCATCGCCGCCTTGGGCCTGCCGGTCGTGCCCGACGTGAACGCGATGAGCGCGACGTCTTCCGCATCCGTCTCGACGTTTTCGAAGCCATCGGGTTTGCCGGCCGCGAGCCGCTCGAGCGAGGTCATTTCCGTTGTCGCACCGCCAAAGTATGCGACTCGAACACCTCGGTGAGGTTCGCACGCGCGCTCCAGCTCGTCGCGTAAGCGCAAATCGCAGAGCGCGTGTTTGACCTGCGCCTTTTCCATCATGAAGCGCAGCTCGCCCGCACGATAAAGCGGCATCGTCGTCACCGCCACGCCGCCGGCCTTGAGCACGGCGAACCAGCACGCTGCCAGCAGCGGCGTGTTCGGCGCACGCAGCAGCACGCGATTCCCCGGCTCGAGCGCGAGGTCGTCCACCAAAGCGCGCGCGATGCGATTGGCGGTTTCCAAGAGCCGGCCATAGCTCCACGGCTCGCCCCCGGGTGCGAGAATGCAAGGCCGCCGCGCGCCGACCGCCGCAACTTGCCGGTCGAGTAGACGGGCGGCGGCGTTGAGCCGTTCCGGATAGTCGAGCCCATCGAGGAGCACTGCCGGCATTCGCTCCGGCGGCGGCAGCCGGTCCTCCGCGAAGCGGTCCCTCATTGCTCCAGAAGCTGTTTCGCGATGACGATCTGCTGGATCTCGTTCGCGCCCTCGTAGATGCGCAGCGCGCGAACGTCGCGGTAGAGCCGTTCGACGATCTCGCCGCGCGTCACGCCGCGGCCCCCAAACAGCTGCACGGCGCGATCGCACACGCGGCCCGCCGCCTCGGTCGCGAACCACTTCGCCATGGCCGACTCGCGGCTAACGCGTCCGCGGCCGGAGTCCTTCATCCAGGCGGCGCGATGCACGAGCAGCGTGCTCGCATCGACGTCGGTCGCCATCGCCGCGAGCGCCGCCTGCGTCAACTGCAGCGCCGCGAGCGGCGCGCCGAAGAGCTTGCGGGATTTCGCGTGCGCCAGCGATTCGTCGAGCGCGCGGCGCCCGAATCCGACCGCTGCCGCGCCGACGGTACTGCGGAAGACGTCCAGCGTCGCCATGGCGATCTTGAAGCCCTCGCCTTCCTCGCCGATGCGGCGCGAAACGGAGATGCGCGCCCGATCGAGCCGCAGCGTACCGAGCGGATGCGGCGACATCGTCTCGATCCGCTTGCCCGACGAACAGCCCGGCGTCGCGGCGTCCACGGCGAACGCCGTCAGGCCTTTCGCCCCGTCGCCGCCGGTGCGCGCGAACACGACGTAGAGATCGGCAATGCCCGCGTTCGAGATCCACGTCTTCTCGCCGTCGAGCACGTACGCGTCGCCGTCGCGCCGAGCGCGCGTTGCGAGCGCCGCGACGTCCGAGCCCGCCTCACGCTCGGAGAGCGCGAACCCGGTTACGCAACGGCCGTTCGCGACCATGGGCAGGTAGCGGCGCGCGAGATCCGCGTTACCGAACAGCGCGATCGGTGCGCTCCCCAGGCCTTGCATCGCGAACGCGAAGTCCGCGAGCGCGGAGCGGTACGCGAGCGTCTCGCGCGCGAGGCACAGCGTGCGCGAGTCGAGGTCTGCGCGCAGCCCGCCATACGCGCCCGGCACGCAGGCACGCAGCCACCCGCCGTCCGCGAGCGCGCGGACCCAGGCGCGGCAGCTCGCATCGGCGTTGCGCTCGTCGTCGAGCACGTCCGCCTGATCCAGCCAGCGCTGCAAGCCGGCGCTGAACGCACGATGCTCTTCGTCGAAGAAGGGCCACTCGAGCTCCGAAAGCACGCTCGCCTTTAGTTGCCTTCGAAGCGCGGCGTGCGTTTGGCCATGAACGCCTCGTACGCGCGCCGGAAGTCGTTGCTCTCCATGCAGGTCGCCTGTGCCCAGGCCTCCGCGTCGATGGCTTCGTCGAGCGGGAGCGCCCACTCGTATTTCAGCATCCGCTTGGTCATCGCGTGCGCGAGCGTCGGGCCGCGCGCGATCGTGCGCACGAATTCCATTGCGCGAGCATGCAGCTCGTTCGGCGAGCAAAGCTCGTTGTAGAAACCCCACTCGTACGCCTGCGTGCCGGACATGCCGCGACCGGTGTAGAGCAGCTCACTGGCCCGGCCCAGCCCCACGATGCGCGGCAGCATCGCGCACGCGCCCATGTCGGCCCCGGCCAGCCCGACGCGCACGAAGAGAAACGCCACCCGCGACCGCTCCGTTCCGAAGCGCAGGTCGCTCGCCATCGCGAGAATCGCCCCGGCACCCGCGCAGGCGCCGTCCACGGCGGCCACGATCGGCTGCGGGCAGGCGGTCATGGCCTTGACGACGTCGCCCGTCATCTGCGTGAACTCCTGGAGTCCCTTGGGGTCGCGCTGCGTCAGCGGGCCGATGATCTCGCCGACGTCGCCTCCGGAGCAGAAATCGCCGCCCGCGCCGGTCAGCACGACGGCCTTAACGTTCGCGTCGTCATGCAATGCGCGAAAGCGATCGCGTAGCTCGGCATAGAGCTCGAAGGTCAGGGCGTTCTTGTGCGCCGGTCCATCGAGCGTGATGGACAAGACGTTGTCCGCGGTCTCGTATCGCGCCCGGGTCATCGAATCCGGAACGGGAGGTCTTCCTCATACATGTTGCCGGCGCTGTTGCGAGCGATCACGCGCAGGCTGTACGAGCGAATGAAGATGGGGGGAGCATCGAGCACGTCGAGCGAGAATGAGAAGCGCCCGGGCCTGCGATGCGGCACGTTAATCGAGAAGAGGTTCGTGCGCACTTCGATGCTGGCCACATTCGTGCCGGTGACGAACGATCCCGACCAGCTCTGACCGCGTCGAACGTCCAGCGACGAGAAACGCATCGCAAGAATGCGCGGCAGCGCGCCGTTCGGCTCGACGCGCGGCGTCGGCAACACGATCGGGCCGACGGCGGCATTGGCGGGGACATCCGGGGGATGCGACGCGCATCCTCCGAGGAGCGCCGCGAGACCGAGCGCTCCCAGGCGAAGCAGCACATCAGCACTCGTACGAAGCACGCCGAGAAGCCACCTGCTCGCGAGAAGGCGCCCCGCCCGTTCCCGCGTAACGCCCTGTTCATGCTCCAGCACGCCGCTCCGCGAAGTCTCGTGCTCGATTATGCAATTGGCATCTGCGGTGTATGGATTGCTGGCGGATTCTTCCTGGACGCGTGGGCGCACGGCCACGTTCCCGTCGAAAGCTTTTTCACCGCCTATCATGCGGTGTTCTATTCGGGCATGCTGGCCCTGGCTTTGGTCATCGCGGCCTTCGGGCTGCGCTACCGCGCGTTGGGCTACGACTGGCCAAACGTCTTTCCGCGGCCGTACCGCTTAGCGCTGCTCGGCATCCCGATCTTCGCTCTCGGCGGCATCGGCGACATGATCTGGCATCGCGCGCTCGGCATCGAGGAGGGCGTGGACGCGCTCCTGTCCCCCACGCATCAGATCCTCGGCCTCGGCATCTTCTTCTTGGCCAGCGGGCCGATCCGTTCGGTGCTGGCCGATCGAGCGCACTCGACGACGCTCGCGCGTCAGCTTCCGCTGGCGCTTGGATTGGCGACATGGCTGATCTTGGCGCATTTCGGGACGGCGTACGCGTTCGACCCCGCGGCTGGCCGGATCAACGCGCCGCCTCCCATCGTACCTTTTACGCCCAATTATCTCACCGATCTCGGCATCGGTTATTACAAGATCGCGACCGGCGTGCTGGTCGTGATCTTCCAGAGCACGCTCATCACGGGGTTCGTCCTGTGGCTCGTGTCGCGCATGCACCCGTGCCTCGGCATGCTGACCATCCTCTTGCCGATCGGCAACATTCCCGCCGCTGCGGCGTTCACGAACCAGTCGCCGCTGCTGGCCGTGACGATCGCCCAGTCGCTGATCACGGGCCTCGTCGCCGATGCGTTCATCGCGCGCTACGATCCGCATCCGGCGTTCGGCTACACCCGACCCTTCCGGATATTCGCGATCGCGGTGCCGATGACGTATATCGGCGTCTACGTGCTCGGAACGTTTGCGAGCGAGCGCATCTGGTGGGACTGGAACGTCGCTCTGGGCTCGTGGATCTGGTCAGGGGTCTGCGGCTTCGCATTAAGCCTCCTGGTTCTCGCGCGCCGCACCGCGTGATCGGCGCCCTCCTGGCGCTCTTCGCCATTTTGCTCCATGGCGCGACGGCGGGGGGCTATGGCTACTTCCGCGACGAGCTCTACTTCATAGCGTGTTCGAAGCATCTTGCGTGGGGCTACGTCGACCAGCCGCCGTTTGTCGCGTTCGCGGCATGGCTGGCGGCGCCCGGCGGATACTCGCTGCTCGCGCTACGCGCGCTCCCGATTCTCGCCGCGGCGCTGACGGTCTTCGTTGCGGTCCTGCTCACGGCCGAGCTCGGCGGCGGTCGCTTCGCGCAGTGGCTGTGCGGCATCGCGACCATGTTGATGCCTGCCTATCTGCTGCTCGGCAACACGCTGACCACGAGTTCGTTCGAGCCTTTCTTCTGGACGCTCGCGATCGTCATCGCGGTGCGCATTGTGCGTTCGACCCGCGCGCAAGCGCCGCCGCTGTGGGCCGCGCTCGCCGTCGTGACGGCAATCGGTGCGTACGCAAAATATTCGATGCTCCTGCCGATCGCCGGCATCGGGGCGGGACTGCTCGCGACCCCGCAGCGACGGGTGCTCTTTTCGGCGTTTCCCCTTTATGCGTGCGGGCTCGCCGCGCTGTTGCTCTCGCCCAATATAGCCTGGCAGGCGGCGCACGGATGGCCGTTCATCGAGGTCCTCCGCGGCGACGCGGCTCACCGCCCCGCGCTGGCCGGGGGCTATGCCCTCGAATACCGCGCCTGGCGCGCCAACCTCGCAGCGTTTGCGGCCGAGCAGCTGCTCTATACCAGCCCTGCCGCCGTGCCGATCTGGCTCGCGGGCTTGATCGCGCCGTTCCGCCTCGCCGGCCTGCGTGAGGTGCGGTTGGTTCCCATCGCTTTCGCCGTCGTGTTCCTGATCGCCGTTGCGTTTGGCGCGAAGGGCTACTACATCGTCGGCGTCTATGCGGCGCTGCTGGCGATCGGCGCGGTCGCGATCGAGAGGGCCGCCGCGTACGTCCGGGGCGCCTTGTTCGCGCTCGTCCTCGTTGTCGGCGTTGCGGCGATGCCGCTCTCGCTCCCCGTTCTCCCCATCGACGGCCTCGTGGCTTACACTAAACTCCTCAGCATGACCGGCCGCGACGGCACGTCGCCGCACCTTATGCAACCGCTCTTCGCCGAGGAGTTCGGCTGGCAGCGGCTGGCACGCAACGTCGCCGCGGTGTACTTTTCGCTCCCGCCGGATCTGCGCGCGCGTACCGCCGTTTACGCCGACACGTACGGCGACGCCGGCGCGCTCGATTTCTACGGACCGCGCTACGGTTTACCCCCCGTGCTCTCCAGCCAAAACAACTACTTCCTCTGGGGTACGCACGGCTACGACGGCCGCTCCCTCATCGCGATCGGCGCGACGCGCATCGACCTTCTGCGCCGCTACTATCGCAGCGTCGTGCTCGTGCGCACCTCTACGGAGCCGTACAAGTGGATCGTCGAAGGCCCCGCGCCGATCTATCTTTGTCGCGACCCCATCGCGCCGCTCCCGGTGATTTGGCCACACCTCCGCTGGTATGGCGCTTAGGTCGATGGGCGTGGCACGACGACGATGGTGCCGGTTTGGGTGCCGGTTATGAGTTCGACGATCGCTTCGGCGACTTCGTCTGCGGTGGCGATGCGGCCCGCGGGGTTTCCGCGGGCCAGCAGCTCGCGCGTTTCAGGTTCGCTTCTTCCCGTCTTGGCAGCGATGTTGCCTAGCGTGCGGCCGAGCATCTCCGTATCGGTGTAACCCGGGCACACGGCGTTGGCCGTGATCCCCTTCGCAGCGTATTCGGCGGCGACGGCCTTGGTGAAGCCGACGACGCCGTGTTTGCTCGCGCTGTAGGCGGAGATATACGGCGCGCCCTCGAGGCCGGCGATGCTCGCGACGTTGACGATGCGTCCCCAGCCCGCCGCAAGCATGTCCGGCAGAGCCTCCCGCGTGCAGAGGAACGTACCCGTCAAGTTAACGCCGATGATTCGCTCCCACATGGCGCGGTCCGTGCGCGTCACCGGCGCGGATTCGGCGATGCCCGCGTTGTTCACGAGGATCGCGATCGGCCCGTTGGCTTCGCGGCAGCGCAAGAACGCGGCGCGCACCTGCGCCTCGTCGGTCACGTCCGCGCGCGCCCCCGCGGAGCGGCTGACGATGCTGACCAGCGCGCCGTTACGCGCCAACAGCTCCGCGGTCGCGCGCCCGATTCCGCGAGCACCTCCGGTCACGAGTGCGTGCTTTCCGGCGATGCTCACTGCGCCTGCGCGGCGCGCGCGATGAGCCGCTCGAGCTGCTCCTTGCCGGGGAGATACTGCACCGGCCACGCCGCGTCGCGATAGCCCAGCTGCGCGGCGGCATGCAGCGTCCAGAACGGATCGGCGAGGTGCGGCCGGCCGAGCGCGACGAGGTCCGCGCGGCCGCCGGCGAGGATCGCGTTAACCTGGTCCACGTCGGTGATGTTGCCCACCGCCATCGTCGCGATACCGACCTCGTTGCGAATCTTGTCCGCGTAAGGCGTCTGGAACATGCGCCCATAGACCGGCTTGGCGTCGGGCGATGTCTGCCCGGTCGAGACGTCGATGAGGTCCGCGCCCGCCGCATTAAACGCCCGCGCGATCTCGACCGCGTCGTCGCCGGAGATGCCGCCGTCGACCCAATCTGTTGCAGAGATACGGACCGACATCGGGCGCTCCTTCGGCCAGACGGTGCGCATCGCTCCGAACACTTCGAGCGGATAGCGCAGCCGATTCTCGAACGAGCCGCCGTACTCGTCGCCGCGCCGGTTGCGCAGCGGCGTGATGAACGACGAGAGCAAGTATCCGTGGGCACAGTGCAGCTCGAGCATGTCGAAGCCGGCCTGTAATCCCATCTCGGCTGCGCGCACGAACGCCAAGCGAATCTCTTCCAGCTGCTCGCGCGTTAGCTCGAGCGGCACCTGATTCGCCGGCGCGTACGGGATCGCCGACGGTCCAACGACCGGCCAGTTGTCGCGCTCGAGCGGCTCGTCCATGCCTTCCCACATCAGCTTGGTCGAGCCCTTGGGGCCCGAGTGCCCGAGCTGCAGACAGATCTTTGCGCGCGACGACGCGTGCACGAAATCGACGATTCGTTTCCACGCCCTGCGTGTTCCGGCGCGTACATGCCCGTGCACCCAGGCGAGATTCGTCCCTCGCGCGTCACACAGGTCATCTCCGTGAACACGAGCCCGGCTCCGCCCAACGCGCGCGTGCCCAGGTGCACGAGGTGGAAGTCGTTCGGCATGCCGTCGACGGCACTATACATGTCCATCGGCGATACGACGATGCGGTTCTGCAGCTCGAGCCCGCGCAGGCGGAACGGCGTGAACATCGGGGGTGCTGCCCGCCCCGCGAACCAGCGCTCGATCGAGTCCACGTACGTCGTGTCGCGCAGGCGCAGGTTCTCGTGCCCGATCCGCTGGCTGCGCGTCAGCAGGCTATATGCGAACTGCTCGGGCGGCAGGGTCGCATATCGCGCGACGTTCTCGAACCACTCCGTCGAGTTACGCGCCGCGTTCTGCAGCTTCAGACACTTCGACGCGGCGAGTTTCCTCGTACTGCTGCAACGCGGCGGCCATCTTCACACCTGAGGCGAGGGCTTCGACGAGGCCGATCGCGTCTTCCATCGCGAGCTTCGTTCCCGAACCCACCGAGAAGTGCGCCGTGTGGGCGGCATCGCCCATCAAGACCGCGCTGCCGTTAATCCAGTGCGTGTTGTTGACTTTGGTAAAGTTCAGCCAGTCGCGGCCGCGCAAATGCGCGCTATTCGCCATCAGCCGGTGTTCTCGCAGGTACGGCTCGAACAGCCGCTCGCAGAACGCGATCGTCTCCTCGGTGCCGGCTGAGTCGAGCCCGTGCGCCAGGTAAGTCTCCTCGCGGCACTCGACGATGAAGGTGCTCAGCTCATCGTCGAAGCGATAGGCGTGCACCGTGAACCAGCCGTGCTCGGTTCGCTCGAAAATGAAGGTGAACGCGTCGAGCGGCAACGTCGTGCCGAACCAGACGAAGCGGCACCGTCCACGATCGAGGCTGGGTTGAAACGCGTCGGCGTAGGCGGCGCGAACGCGGCTATTGACGCCGTCCGCGCCGACGAGCAGATCGCCGTCTCGTCGCAGCTCATCGACGTCGGTCACGTCGGCCTCGAACCGGACGTCGACGCCGAGCTCCGCGGCGCGGCCCTGGAGGATTTGCAGCAGACGCTTGCGCGAGATACCGCAGAAGCCGTGCCCTCCCGAGCGTATCGTGTGTCCGCGAAAGTGCACCTCGATGTCGTCCCAGTGCGCGAACGCCTGCGTGATCTCGCGATGCGTCGGTTCGTCGGCGGCGCGCAGGTTCTCGAGCGTCGCGTCTGAGAACACGACGCCCCAGCCGAAGGTGTCGAGGGGACGATTGCGCTCCAGAACGCGGATCGTCCAGTCCGGAAAGCGCAGCTTCGCCAGAATTCCAAAGTAGAGCCCGGCGGGACCGCCTCCAATACACGCAACGCGCATTAACGACTTACCACCAGCTTACACTTTGATGAGAGGCGCAGACGAATCCCGCTCGTCTGTGGTACGCTTGCGCTCGAGTCCGTGATACCGTCAGCCGCGCTCCGCTCTTTCGTCATCGTTCTCTGCCTCGGCGCGGGGTTCGCCGCGATCGCGCGCGACGCGCGGCCGGCCGCAGCGTCTGCACCGACGACTATCGGGAGCAGCTTCAACTCGACGCGCACCACTATTCCGGTCACCATCGAGGGTCAGCGGGCTACGTGCGTGCTCGATACGGGCAGCTCGGCGATATTGGTCTCGCCACTGCTCGCGCAGGCCGCGCGCCTCCAGGGACGCGCCGGCACCTTCGAGGTCGCTCCGGACGGCCGCACCTATGTCGATCGGCAGACCGAGATCGCGAGCTTCGGCGTCGCCGGCCACGCGCTGCGCGACGTTCCCGCGCTGATTTCGTCAAACCTCACGGGCTACAGCGCGCTGTGCGGCTACGATTTCTTCACGCATTTCCCGACGCTGATCGACCGCGCGCATCGGACAGTGACGCTCTATCCCAGCCAGTCCAAGCTCGCGAAGCTGCACTGCCTGACCGTCAACCTAGCGCCGCACGTTCCGCTCGCGACGGTCGAGATCAACGGCACTTGGCTCAGTCACGTCGTGCTGGATTCCGGCATGGCGGGCGGCGGCGCGCTCTGGGACGGCGTGCGCTCGCAGCTGCGAGAACCGCTCGTAGCCAATGCCGATTACCGGGCGTCTCCCATGCGCGAGGGATTTGCGTGCGGCGCGGTCGCCTCGATTCGCTACGCGGCCGGCGCCGCGGCAAGCTCGATGCCGATCTGCACCGAAACGCAGCGCCCCGACGGCTACAACGGCATCATCGAAACGAATCTCGCAAGCGTCGCGGCCATCGCGGTCGACTACCCGCATCACAAGATGTGCTTCGACGTCGCCAGCTCCTCGGTCACCGCGGCGGGAGCGCCGCCGGTTTCCGAGCGGGGCGCGTGGTCGCGCTTTAACTACCTCCGCCCGCCGTAACCGCCTCGCGCTTGCGCGCGACTAATAGTCCGTCGCAGATCGGTAACAGCACGGCTTCTACGCGCTCGTCGCGGCCCGCCCGCTGACTCACCTCGCGGAGCGCCTGCGTATCGGTATCGTCATCCGCCGGATCGACTACGGCGCCGCTCCACAGCACGTTGTCGACCAGCACGAGACCGTTGGGGCGAACGAGTTCCAAGCACGCCTCATAGTAAGCGTTCACGTTGGCCTTGTCGGCGTCGATGAACGCCATGTCGAACGGCGCGCCGTTTTGCGCGCGCAGGGCTTTCAGCGTCTCGAGCGCAGGCGCCACGCGCAGGTCGATCTTGCTAGCGACGCCGGCTGCCTCCCAGTAACGGCGTGCCACAGCCGTGTAGTCTTCGCTGACGTCGCAGGCGAGGATGTAGCCGTCACGCGGTAGCGCCAGTGCCATGGCGAGCGAGCTGTAACCAGTGAAGACGCCGATCTCCAGATAGCGTCGGGCGCCGATCGCGTGCGCCAGCAGCGCCATGAGCTGCCCCTGCTCCGGCCCGATCTGCATCCGCGCCTGCGGTAACCCCGACGTCTCCTCGCGCAGTTCGCGCAAGAGCGGCTGCTCGCGCACCGTGGAGGCGATGATGTATTCCTGAATCCGTTGGTCGACGAATGTGCTCTTTGCGGTCATCGCCTCGCATGATACACCCCAGCAAGAGGCTCCCCTTCCCGCGGGAAGGGGAAGCACAATCTCGACCGGGTTACCCCGTCTTATGCGTGGGCACGCACAGGAGGCTGGGCGTGCCTACCGTGACTTGATCTTGCTTAAGGAACTGATTGGCGTAGGGCCGCGACTGCTGGATCTGCGGACCCGAGATCGCGTAACACGTAAGATGATCCGCCGGCGGCGGCGGTTTGAAGTGTGGACCGGATATAACCTTCTTGGTAACGGGCGTACAGAAGAGCTCGGGCGCCCCGATCTTGGTCTGATACGACTGGAATTGGTCGGTGAGCTGAACCGCGGCGCTGGGCGCCTGCCCGAATGCCGCCGTGTAACACTCGAAGTGCGAGAAGGTCGTCCTCGCGGCGTCTATGAGCGACGCGTCAGCCGCCGTCGGAGCGCTGACCCGCCCCAAGACGAAGGCCGACGCCAGCAGAACGCCGCCGAGCGCCAAACCGATATAACGCATATGAAACTCCCTACACGCCGGACACGAAGGAGCTGAGCCTTCCCTGGCGTGTAGGCCAAGCATACATCCGCCGGCCCCAAAAGCCAAGGGGTCGCCGGCATGCGCAGCGGCTAGGCGCGGATGGCCTGGTGGTAGATTTCGTCCAGGTCTTCGACGGTGTTGAGCGTCACGGCATCCCTCACGGACGCGTCATCGATCTTCGAGCTCGCGCGCATGCTGTGCGCGAGATCGTCGGCGTGATTGTAGCCGCGGATCGCGGCGTTGTGACGCTCGATCGTCGCCTTATCGGTCTTGCCGTTGGCGACGATCCAGTGCTCGAACTCCATATACGTCGGCTTGCTCTGCCGCACGAAGTCGATCGTCTTTTGCCGATCGAGGCCGAGCGCGTTCAGCGTCATCGCATCGAAACCGGCGCCGCACTCGTCGTAGCCGTCGGGCAGCGAGCCGATCGACGCGAGCGAAAGCTTGAGCCAGAGGCGCGGCACGTGGATCGCGCCGAGCGGTCCGGCCGTCCCGGAACTGACCAGGGGCACGATGTTCGTTCGGGTTTCGGTGGCCATGTGTATTCCCTCCGGATGTTTAAGAGTTTGCGGCCGCCGAGCGGCCGTGGCGTGACTTGAACGTGAGCTCGGATACGCCCGATTTGTCGAGCTCTCCTAGCCCGAACGCCTTCATGCGCTCGTATTGTTCGAAGGCCGCACGCGCGAGCGGCAGGCTGAGATCGACGCCGGCGGCGAGGCCGAGCGCGATGCCGCTGTCCTTCGCCGCGTGCGCTGCCGAGAAATAGACGTCGTGGTCGCGGTTCTGCATGTCGGCGCCGTCGGTCTCGAGCACGCGCGAGTTTGCGCCCGTCTGCGAAAAGACTTCGCGTAGCATGTCCAAGTCGAGTCCGAGCGCATCGCCGAGTCCCAGCCCTTCCGCGAGCCCCGCGGTGTTGATGTTCATCACCATGTTCACCAACGCTTTGACCTGGGCGGCCCTCCCGGCCTCGCCGATGTACTTCAGCGAGACGCTCATCTTCTCGAGGAGCGGTTTGATCCGCTCGAACGCATCGCGGCGCCCGCCGATCATGAGGTAGAGCGTGCCCTCACGAGCCTGCGTGATCGAGCTCGCCATGCACGCCTCGAGCGAGTCCGCGCCCTGCGCGCGCGCCATGCGTTCGACGTCCACATGCACCTTGGGCGTGACCGTCGCGCAGTTCACGAAGACCTTACCGCGCGCCCCGGTCAGCAGCGAGTCGCCTTCGGTTGCGAAGATGCGATACATCGCCGCGTCGTCGGTTACGACCGTGATGACCACGTCGGACAGCTCGGTGACGCGCGCCAGCGACGAGGCGACCTCGCCGCCGGCGTCGGCGGCCGTCTCTGCCGCGGATTCGCGCCGAACGTCGTACAGGGCCGTGATCGGATAGCCCACGTCGCGCAGTCGTTTGGCGATGTTGGCGCCCATTCGGCCGGTACCGACAACGCCGACTCTTTCAAGCCCGCTCATGTGTTGGGTCGCATTACCCCAACTCGCGGCGAATTCTTGCTGGGGCCGGCACGCAGCAGGCATGCGGGAGCCCGCTGCTAAAAACTGCGGCAACCCGGCATTCCGCCGGACTCCCGGAGGAGACAACGATTGCTATGAAACGCATTTTCATTCTTCTTGCGGTCGCGCTGGCGACCGTGATTCCGTCCTACGCCGTCGCGCAGGTCGAGAGCACGCCGATCCCGGCGCCACGTAAACCAAACTTCTCGTCGATGCAGTTCCTGATCGGCACCTGGACGTGCAGTACGAAGAGCGCTCGCCGCCCGGCCGCGTACGTCACGACTTCGACATACACGATGGACCCGACGGGCTATTGGATCGAGGAGGCGTCCACCACCAACACGACCGCGTGGATCAGCCGGAAGTTGACGCTTTGGGACAAGATCACGTACGATCCCGACACGAAGCGCTGGGTGGACGTAACTTACGGCGACGGCGGCGCGTACGGCCTAGCCTTCTCGAACGGATGGATGGGCGACAAGATGAGCTGGCACGACGTTGCGTTCGCGCCCGGTCCGGACATCGCGAGCCAGACGGACAACGTCAACACCAAAGTGAGCAACACCAAGATGACCTCGATGTCGTCCTTTACCGAAACGAAGACCGGACGCAAGGTCGCGGTTACGGGGGTGTGCACGAAGCACTAAATTCAACAAAGAGGCCCTGCTTTCGCAGGGCCTTAGCTTTGTTGTCATCCTGAGCCCTTCGACTACGCTCAGGACAGGCTCCGTCGAAGGGTTAGAACTCCTCTTCGGGGGTGTTTTCGGTGAAGGGCGCCTCTTCTTCGTCGCCCTCGTACGCGGGCTTTTCGTCCTCGTAAGAGCTCTCTTCGTCTTCCTCCTCGAGCTCGTACCCCTGCGCTCCCTCGACCTCTTCGTCCACCTGCTCTTCTTCCTCGAAGACCTCCTCGGCCTCGATCTCGGCCGGACGGGGCGCCGGCGGCGGCGCAACGGGGATCGCCGTGCTCGCGTCGAGCGGCTTGGTGTCGTCGATCTCCTCTTCCTCTTCTTCTGTGTCCTCCACGACGGGTTCGGCCGCCGCTTCGCGAGTCGCTACGGAGGTCTGAGACACGGCGGTTTGCTCGTCGCCCATCAGCAGGCCGTACTCGCGCCGCTCGGATTCGCCCATCTCGTCCTCGGGCGTCCTGATCTCGACCTCTTCGCGGTTCTCGGTGAGAACCTTGACGTCGAGCGCGAGCGATTGCAGTTCCTTGATTAAGACCTTGAACGACTCCGGAACGCCGGGCTCCATGACGTTCTCGCCCTTGACGATCGCCTCGTACGTCTTCACGCGGCCCACGACGTCGTCGGACTTCACGGTCAGCAACTCCTGCAGCGTGTATGCGGCTCCGTACGCCTCTAACGCCCAAACCTCCATCTCGCCGAAGCGCTGTCCGCCGAACTGCGCCTTTCCGCCCAGCGGCTGCTGGGTGATCATCGAGTACGGGCCCGTCGAGCGCGCGTGGATCTTGTCGTCCACGAGGTGCGCCAGCTTGAGCATGTAGATGAGGCCGACCGTGATCGGGCGCGAGAAACGCTCGCCGCTGCGGCCGTCGCGCAGCCAGGTCTTGCCGTCGGCCGGAAGACCGGCGTCTTGCAGCCACTCGGCGATGTCCTCGGCATGCGCGCCGTCGAATACCGGCGTCGCCACGCTCATGCCGAGCATGCGCGCGGCCCAGCCTAGGTGCGTCTCCATGATCTGACCCAGATTCATGCGCGACGGAACACCCAACGGATTCAGCACGATGTCGACCGGCGAGCCGTCCTCGAGGTATGGCATGTCTTCTTCGGGCAGCACCTTGGCGATCACGCCCTTGTTGCCGTGGCGGCCCGCCATCTTGTCGCCTTGCAGAATCTTACGCTTCTGCGCGACGTAGACGCGCACCAGGTGGTTGACGCCGGGTGAGAGCTCGTCGCCGTTTTCGCGCGAGAACACCTTGACATCGATGATCTTGCCCTTCTCGCCGTGCGGAACCTTGAGGCTCGTGTCGCGCACCTCCCGCGACTTCTCGCCGAAGATCGCGCGGAGCAAACGCTCCTCGGCGGTCAACTCGGTCTCGCCCTTAGGCGTCACCTTGCCGACCAGGATGTCCTCCGGACGGACCTCGGCGCCGATGCGGATGATGCCGCGCTCGTCGAGGTCCTTGAGCGCGTCCTCACCGACGTTGGGAATGTCGCGCGTGATCTCTTCCGGTCCGAGCTTCGTGTCGCGCGCCTCGCACTCGTACTCCTCGATGTGAATCGAGGTGAAGCGGTCCTCCTTGACCATGCGTTCGCTGATGAGGATGGCGTCTTCGTAGTTGTAGCCTTCCCACGGCATGAACGCGACCAGGACGTTTTGTCCCAGCGCGAGCTCACCCTGATCCGAGGAGGGTCCATCGACGACGACCTGACCGGCGACGACCTCGTCGCCGACGTTGACGATCGGGCGCTGATTGATGCACGTGCCGGCGTTGCTGCGCACGAACTTCAGCAGCTCATAGGTCCGCTCGATGCCGTCGCCGTCGCGCACCGCGACGCCTTTGGCGTCCACGGACATCACCGTGCCGGCCTGCTCCGCCACGACCAGGCTACCTGAGTCCTTGGCGGCGCGGTACTCCATGCCGGTCCCGACGATCGGCGCGTCTGGGCGGAGCAGCGGCACCGCCTGACGCTGCATGTTGGCGCCCATCAGCGCTCGGTTCGCGTCGTCGTGCTCGAGGAACGGAATCAGCGCGGTCGCGACCGAGACGATCTGCTTCGGCGAGACGTCCATCAACTGCACACGCGCGGCCGGTTCTTCGATATACTCCTCGGCGTAGCGGCAGACGACCGAGTCCGCGGTGATCTTGCCGCTATCCGAATCCACCGGCGTGTTGGCCTGGGCGATGATGTACTCGTCTTCGCGGTCCGCCGTCAGGTAAACGATCTCGTCGGTCACGATGCCATCACGCACTACGCGGTACGGCGTCTCGATGAAGCCGAACTTATTGACGCGCGCGTAGGTCGCGAGCGAACCGATCAAACCGATGTTCGGTCCCTCCGGCGTTTCGATCGGGCAGATGCGCCCGTAGTGCGAATGATGAACATCGCGCACCTCGAAGCCCGCCCGTTCGCGCGACAGACCACCCGGCCCGAGCGCCGAGAGTCGGCGCTTGTGCGTCAGCTCGGCCAGCGAGTTCGTCTGGTCCATGAACTGCGAAAGCTGCGAGGATCCGAAGAACTCCTTAATTGCGGCGACGACCGGCCGAATGTTGATCAGCGCCTGCGGCGTGACCGTCTCGATGTCTTGCACGGTCATGCGTTCGCGGACGACGCGCTCCAGGCGCAAGAGGCCGACGCGGAATTGGTTCTGCAGCAGCTCGCCTACCGAACGGACGCGGCGGTTGCCGAGATGATCGATGTCGTCCTTGGGGACGACGCCGGTCGCGACCTTGATCAGGCGGCGGATCACAGCAACCATGTCGGCGCGCGTCAGGCACTTCGCAGTTATCGCCGGCATCTCGAGGCCAGCGTCCGCGTACTCGTCGATGACTACGTACGGCTGATCGACGCGCGCGTCGACGTCGCGGTTCGCGATGCGATAGTGGAATTTGCCATTGAGCTTATAGCGGCCGACGCCGGCCAGATCGTAGCGCTTCTCGTCGAAAAACAGCGCCTCGAGCAGCTTCTCGGCGTTCTCGGCGTTCTCGGGCTCGCCCGGACGGAGCTTCTTGTAGATCTCCTTGAGCGCGTCCTCACGCGTCTTGATATCTTTGTCTTTTTCGATCGAGTTGCGGATCAGCGGGCTGTCGTCGAACAGCTTCAGGATCGCCTCGTCGCTCTCCCAGTCGAAGCCGAGCTCCGGGCGCGACAGCGCGCGAATGAAGGTAGAGACGTAGATCTTGCGGTTCTTGTCGATCCGGACGCCGATCGTGCCCTCGGTCTCGTCGTTCTTCGTGCCGTTGTCAGTCTCGAACTCGATCCAGGCGCCGCGGTTGGGGATGATCGTAGCGTTGAACGTCGGGCGCGCGTTTGTGTCGACGTCCTGGCTGTAGTAGACGCCGGGCGAGCGCACGAGCTGGCTGACGATCACGCGCTCGGCGCCGTTGATCATGAAGGTGCCCTTGTCCGTCATGAGCGGGAAGTCGCCCATGAAGATCTCTTGGTCCGGAATGCCTTTGATCTCGCCCGACTCCGCCGTGATTAAGCGGACGCGCACGCGCAGCGGGGCGCTGTAGGTCATGTCGCGCTCGCGGCACTCCTCGATCGAGTACTTTGGCTCGCCGAGCGAATGCTCGCCGAACTCCAGAATCAGGTTGCCGGTGAAGTCCTTGATCGGCGAGATCGACGCGAAGGCTTCGGCCAGCCCCTCGGTCTTGAACCAGTCGAAGCTGGCTTTCTGCAGCTCGATGAGGTTGGGGACCTCGAGGACGTGCGGGATCTTTCCGAACGAATGGCGCTCGCGCTTGGGCCCGGGCTCCGGGCGCTGCTCGACAGTAAACGCGCCGGTCGGCATCGGGAAGGTCGACGCCATGACCGTGGACGCGCCGTTACCGTCGCCCGTGGCCCTCGTCGAAGCGGTGGGCCGCTTGGATCTACCTTTGGAGGCCCTCGCCGGGCTGGGAACTGACGAACTCGGGACAGGTTCCGCTGAACTCTTCTGCGTGGACTTCGGAGCTGTCGTCTTCGCCATTACTCTCTTTCTCTGTGTTCGAATCTCTTAGTAAAAGGCCGTGAGGGACGCGGGCATTTCCGGGCACACCAAAAAGACGAAACACGGGCTCCGTAAGATGGAGGTGTCTCGCCCTACTCTGTTCGGCGGCTCTCATGCGCCCCGGGGCATAGGCCACGAGTTTAGCATCCGTCGCCACCAGCGTCAAGGAAACCTGCTTGGCGCCCGGTGGAAGCCTTAGGTATTCCTCGCACTCGTTTGGCTGCCCCGGCGGCCGCCCTATAGGTGCCGGACCGTCCTTCGTCGCAGCCAGGGAGTGCTCGGAGGTGCCCGCGATGTCAAGGAGCTGCGCCCTTATCCTACTGGCCTTCGCGGCCGGCTGCGCCGCCGCCACGCAGCCGCAGTTGCCGGCCGGCCAGGCGGCGGCCGCACGCCCGGAGCGCGTGGGCGCGACCGGATGTGGCCGGTCCATCGTTTACGTGACGTCCTATAACAACTCGGTCTACGTCTACGATCAGAGGCACAACAATGGGACCCCCTGCGGACAGATCACCGGCGTAACGAACCCGCAGGGCCTGTTCGTCGACAAGCACCGCGACCTCTGGGTCGCGATCGCCGGGGACTGCAAGAACCAGTTCTCGAGCGTGCTCGAATTCGCGCCCGGCGGCACGACGCCGATAAAGACGCTGACGGACCCAGCCGGACTCGGCCTCCGACGTCGCGGTCGACAACGCATCGGGAACGGTTTACGTGACCAACTTCTTCGACTACACAAAGGGCTGCATAAGCGGAAATAAAGGCGTGGTCGAGGTCTACGCGGGCGGCAGCACGACGCCGACCGGAACGCTCACCGACCCGCACATGAACTACGCCTTCAACGACGCCGTTGACGATCGGGGCAACCTCTACGTCACGTATCTCGAGCTCAACGGCCCCACGGGCAAGGGTCGCATCGACGAGTGGCTCGGCGGCACGGGGTCGCCGACTGACCTCGGAATCATGCTCCAGGCGCCGGGCGGCATCCAGACGACCTCGACCGGGGCCCTCCTGGTCTGCGATCAATCCGTCGCATGCGGCGACTTCGCGCCCGGATCGACGACGATGACGAATCGTTTCGCGACGCAGAATCCCGGAGCGTTCGGCGTCGCGCTCGACAAGCGCGAGAAGCGCGCCTGGGCCGAGAATACCGCGGGCACCGCCGGCCAGCTGCAGAGCTACAGATACCCCGGGCCCGATTCAAAGGCGCGGCAGCAAATCACGGTGCCGGGCGGCGGCTACGCCGGCGTCGCGGTGAGTCCACCGGCTCCCGCGGGGAAACCGTACTAAGTCACGGCGTAAAGCCGTTGCCGTAGAATGCGGCGACCGGTCCGGCCAGCGAGCCGGCGCCGATCCTCGCGAGGATGTGGCCGTTATTCATGTCCATCTCGATGGCGTGCGGTGGGCCCGTGGAAGAATTCGCGATCGGCAGCCAGACGGAGCTCCCGTAATTGTGCAGCGCGCAGAACGTGTTCCAGCCCGGGGCGTAGCCGGCAGGCAGGTCGAACTTTCCACGTTGCCGGAACCGCGACAATTCGAACTTCCGGATGGTGAATGGGCTCCCGAACCAGCTGACGTCAGCGTCGCTTCCCGTTGTCGTAAAGCCGCAATCCACCCCGCCGCTTATATCATAGGTCAGGTCGCAGCTGTTCGCCGAGCCGACCGTGCATGCGAACAGTGAGTAGGTGACGAGGGGGGCCTCCACCGGCACGTAAATAATTCCGTTTCGCACCGATATTCCGAGTATCCGCCGCCCGGATTGATGCAGCGGATACACGACGGCGACGCGGGTAGATCCATACGGATACCCGTAAATAGAAACGCCCGATTGGGTTATGTGCCCGACGTAGAGAGTGTCGTTTGCGTCTATCGCAAGATTGAAGCCGAGGCCGCCCGGCCGATAGGTCGCGATCACGCTCGACAGGTCATGCGAGAGCTCTTTGACCTCGTCCGTTCCGTCATTCGCGGCATATATCACGTAGACGTGTCCACGGCTGTCGGTCACGACGTCCGACACGATCGTCTTCGCTGCATATTCCGCGACTTTTTTGCCATGGACGTCGAACGCAATCACGGCCTTGAGCAGGCGGTCGGCGACGTAGAGGTTCGTCGTCAGCAGTGCGGCCGCGAAGCAGAGTGCCCAGTTCACGACGGGCGGCGTCGCCTCGATTAGACGCGCAGACTGATCGAGGCCGCCGGCACGATCTGTCTGATCCGCGCCGCGAGCGCATCGCCGGTCAATCCGAAAAGCGCGCGCTGCTTGTCCTGGGAGTCGTGCTGAACCAGCACGTTCGACACGCCGATGCGTTCCACGCTCAGGTTGAGGCCGCGGTCGCTCACGAACTCGGCCACCGCAGCCCCGAAGCCGCCGGCCAGCGAGTGCTCTTCCAGCGTGATGACGTGGCGGTGGTCGCGAACGAGGTCGAGGAGCAGCGCCTCGTCCAGCGGCTTCGCGAAGCGCGCGTTGACTAGCGTAATCCCCTCGACGCTCGCGTCCAATGCGATGTCGAGGGTCGTGCCGTAGGCAAGGACCGCAACGTCGCGGCCCCGGTGCAGGACCTCGGCCTTGCCGTGCACGATCGGCGCGGGCACGCGGTCGTGCCTGCCGCACGTCGAGCCGCGCGGATAGCGGATACCCGCCGGTGAGTTGAGCGACAACGCGTGCTCGAGCATCGGCAATAACTCGGCTTCCGTGCTCGGCGCCATCAGCGTCATGTTCGGCAGCGTTCGCAGGTAGGCGATGTCGTACAGCCCCATATGCGTCGGGCCGTCGTCGCCGACGAAGCCGGCGCGATCCATGCAGAAGACGACGGGCAGACTCTGGACGACGACGTCGTGCACGACCTGATCGTAGGCACGCTGCAGGAAGGTCGAGTAGATCGCGCAGACCGGCTTCAGCCCGTTGGTGGCGAGGCCTGCCGCGAAGCAGACGGCGTGCGCCTCGGCGATTCCCACGTCGAAGTAGCGCTCCGGAAAGCGCCTGCCGAACTTCGCGAGCCCCGTGCCGTCCGGCATCGCGGCCGTGATGCCGACCACCCGCGGGTCCTTCTCGGCGACGGCGATCATTGCGTCGCCGAAGACGTCCTGAAACTTCGGTCGCGCGCCGGAGCTGCTCTTCTTCGCGCCGTTGCTCGGCTCGAACGCGTTCGCACCGATGCCGTGGAACGTGCGCGAGTCGCGCTCGGCGGGCTCATACCCCTTACCTTTGACCGTGCGCACGTGCAACAGTACGGGCCGATCGATGTCGATGGCGGTCTGCAGCGCATCGAGCACGACGTCGTAGTTGTGACCGTCGATCGGCCCGATGTACCGAAAACCCAGCTCCTCGAAGATCACCGCGGTTTTTTCCGACGGACCGATGAAATGCATCGCGCCGATCTCGGCCCCCTCGATGGCCTTCTTCGCCGCGCCCCCAAGCGGAATTCGCTTCAGCACCTCCTTACCGGTTCGCCGGACGAAGTTCGCAAACGGCTTGCTGCGCAGCACCGAGAGGTATGACGCGATCGAGCCCACGTTGGGCGCGATCGACATCTCGTTGTCGTTGAGGATCACCATGAACTGACTGCGCCGACCGCCGGCGTTGTTGAGCGCCTCGTACGCGAGGCCGCCCGTCAGCGCCCCGTCGCCGATCACCGCGACGACGCGCTCGTCGCCGCCGACGAGGTCGCGCGCCGTAGCCATTCCCAGCGCGGCTGCGACGCCCGTGCTGGCATGTCCCGCCCCGAACGGGTCGTACGCCGATTCGCTGCGCATCGCGAAGCCGGAGAGTCCGCCACCCTTGCGGATCGTGCCGAAGCGTTCCCGCCGGCCGGTGAGAATTTTGTGTACGTAGGTCTGGTGGCTGACGTCCCATACGAGCTTGTCGTTCGGGAGATCCAGGACGCGATGCAGGGCTAGCGTCAACTCGACGACGCCCAGGTTGGGTGCGAGGTGCCCGCCGTTGACCGCGCACGTGCGAACGAGCAGGTCTCGAATCTCGCTCGCTAAGACGTCGATTTCGTCGCGCCGCAGGCGCTTGACATCCGCGGGGGAGTCGATGCGCTCGATCACCATTGGCGCGCTATACGCGGCTGCCGCCCGATGCCCTGCGCCACCACGCGGGCGGCGAGCCGAGCCGCGCGCGGGGCCTCGCGCGCCAGCCAAACCGCCTGCGGCCAGTTCGACGGTTTGATCATCGCTCGAATCGGATGTAGCCAGTCTGTGGACAACTCGTGCTGCGGCGTGTCGAGCACGACGCGAACGGCCGCGATGCGCGACGCCCGGATCAGCCCGGTCTCCATGTCTACGGCCGCATAGCCGCGGGCCGCCCAGTCATGACGCGCGGCGCCGTTGACGATTGTGCCGGCGGTCAGCAGCGCGTCGAATATCGGCTCGATACCGAGGCGGCGCGCGCTCGCCCCGAGCGCGTCGACGAGTTCGGGGTCGCATTCGAGCTCGCTGCCGTCGGGGCGCCGCACTCGGCGCGGGATCAGCAGCGTTCCTGTGGGCAGATCCGTGCGCAGTCCGCCCGCGACGCCGCAGACGATGACCGTGCCGCGCACCGGTTCGTGCAGCTTCCCGAGCGCGATACCGCCTTCGACCACGACGGCGTTCGGTCGCTCGCGGCGTACGGCGTTGGCCTCGAGCGCCGTGGCCGCCACGATCGTGATCGATCCCGACGCCGACGTAGGGTTTCTCTCGTTCACGGTGTACGGACTTGCCATGAGTACCGCGAGCCAACCTTTCGTTTCCGATATCAAAGAGCTGCGCCGCCGCGCCCAGGAGCAGATGCAGCGCGGCGCGGTCACCGAGAACTATCAGGGCGACGTCGCGCAGACGATCGAGCTGCTTCAGACCGCCCTCGCGACCGAGGTGGTCTGCGTCTTACGCTACACCGTGCATAATATTTCGGCCGTCGGCATCGACAGCGAGAGCGTGAAGGAAGAGTTTGCCGAGCACGCGCGCGACGAGTACGAGCACATGCAGAAGATCGCGAACCGCATCAACCAGCTGGGCGGCACGCCGAACCTCAACCCCGCGGGTTTGCATACGCGTTCGGCCACCGAGTACGGCAACGCCAAGAAGCTGATCGACATGATCAAGGAAAACCTCGTCGCGGAGCGCATCGCCGTCGAGCACTACCGTGATCTGATCCGCTTCTTCGGCGACAAGGACCCGACGACGCGGATCATGCTCGAAGGCATCCTGGCGCAAGAGGAAGACCACGCCAACGACATGCACGACCTGCTGGTCGCGCACGAAGGGAAGCCGTTCCTCGAGAACTGATTATCCCGAACGAAGAGCCTCTGCTCCACGACGGAATTCTAGCGCTGCCCGCTCGCGGGCGCAACGCGCCGACCCAGGCGCGGCTAGGAGAGCTTATTTGTAGGTGACGCCGCTCGCCGTCGTGTACGTCGCGCCCTGCGTGATCGACGTGATCTTGAACTTGTCGTTGCCGGAAAGAACGGCGAAGTAGTCCCCGATGCACTGACCGCCAACGCCACTCGTGCACGCGATCACTTGTCCCGACGTCGCAAAGTAGATCGGGTACGAGGCTCCTACGGTAGTGCTGATCGTACCGGTGGCCGTCGTGCCTGGATCTTTCACGTTATTGTAGAGATAATATAGGAACTGCCCGTTGGCGCACGCCCCGCTGATGGAGAATTGGCCGCCGGTCGGGGGCGTTATACTCGGACTATAGAGCTCCAGAACGCCGTACGAATTTTTCGCGCTGTCGCACCCGATCTGCGTCTGCGGGGTCAAGACCCACTTGACGCCGATCGTGACCGGCGTTCCCTTCTTGAGGGTCGTGGAGGAGATATATAACGTGTCGTCCCAGTCGCTTGCGACGGTCTGAGCCTGCGCGAAATAGCCGTGCCCGAGTTTCATAGTCGAATCGGTCTCGGCGGACATGACGTAGCTGGCGGTGCCGATCTTTTGCGTCCCTGCGATTTTCGCTTTCGTGAAGCCGACCGACTTCGAGCCGTAGAATAGTTCTGCCGTCCCGGAAGCGCTGTCGGTGAATTTGCGTTTGCCGGGCACCTCGCTGTAGCATCCGCTTGCATTCCCAGGCGCGCCGTTGCACCATGCGAACGACCAAGACATGCCCTTGGAACCACCGGTGCCTTCCGCTCCCGCGTCGTTACCGAGTCCGACGCCGAACGCTTTCACATTCGCGTGCGCCGCACCGGCCGGCACCCATGAGGCCGGAATGGTCCCAGCCGGGGCGGGAGCAACGGAACCTGCGCCCCCGCAGCCATTGCGAAGCGCCGCCGTCGCGAGCAGCGATGCCGGCGCCCTTCTCCCCTACCAGGCATGCAATGTGATCCCTTCTTTACAATAGCCCCGTCCGGAGCGCGCTCGTATGTCGCACGTCGCGAGCGACTCGGTGCATCAGCGCCGTTTCGCCGGCCCCACGTAGCCATTCTCGCGGTACCACGCGACGGCGCGGTCGATCGCGTCGCGCACCGGGGTCGGCTCGTACCCGAGATCGCGGCGCGCCTCGTCCGAATCGGCGTACATTCGCGCGCGCGACATGCGCACGCCCTCTAGCGGAACGGCCGGCACCGCGCGCGGATCTAGACGGCAGCGCAACTCGTCCGCATAACCGACGGCGAGGGCGAGCGCGTAGGGCGCGCGGCGACGCGGCATCGGCTTGCCGGTAGCGTCGGAGAGCATCTCCCAGATCTGGTCCATGCTGAGGTTTTCGCCGCCCACGACGTAGCGCTCGCCCACGCGGCCCGAGGTCAGCGCGGCGACGTGCGCGCGCGCGACGTCCTCGACGGCGACCAAATTCATGCCTCCGGCGCGCGGCGCTTTCGCCACGATGCGCCCGCGCAGAAAGTCGAGCACGAGCCTCCCGGTCGGCGTCGGCTTCCAGTCGCCCGGGCCGATCGGCGCGGTCGGCAGCAGCGCCAACACCGGCGCCCGGCTCGCGAACGCCGCGCGCTCCTGATCGAGCTTGGAGCGATGGTAGCCACTGCGCGCGTGTCCGAGCGTCGCGGAGCTGGAGGTCAGCACGACACGCTCCACGCCGGCGAGGTGCGCCGCGAGCATCAAGCTCGCCGTTCCCTGCACGTTGACGGCGTGCATCGCTCCCCGATCGCGCGGCGCGAACGAATACAGCGCGGCGCAGTGCACGACGTAGCGGCAGCCATCGAGAGCCCGAGCGAAGCCGCCGACGTTGCGCAGATCACCCTCGACCCATTCGACGCCCTCGTCCGGACGCGGCTTACCACGCGCCAGAGCGCGCACGGCATACCCCGCCGCGCGCAACTCCCGAAGTACGTGCGCGCCCACGAAGCCGCTCGCCCCAGTGAGGAAGACGCGGTCGCCACGAGAAAGAGAGATCACCATGAAACTTTCACTCGTTGCAATTGCGGCAACCGCCGCCGTTTTCTTTTCGGCCTGCGGCGGCGGAAGCGGCGCCGTGTCCCCGCCCGCCTCGAGCGGCCACGCGGCGCTGAGCGTCGCTCCGGCCGACTTCACACCCGCCGACACCGAGGACGCTTCCGCGGCAGCCTATTGCCGCCAAACCGGCGGGCTCCTCGAAACGCGGCGCGCGGTCTACGGCAGCAACGGACCGACGCTGCTGTTTCTCGCCGGGAAGCGCAACTTCTGCCAATACACGAAAAAAACGAACGGCTCGCGCATCCACATCCTGCTGAGCACGCTCTACACGACGAAGCCTACGCTGGCGGCGCTGGCGTACATCTTAAAGCCTGCCCCCAGCGGCTCGTGTAACGGGAACCCGGCATCATGCTACTGCTCGCAGCTCGGCGGCTCCGACCAGTTCGGCGGAACAACCGGCGCCGGCGGCGGATGGTACAAGAAGAACGGCATCGATCAAACGCTCGAAGCGTGCATCTTCCCGGACGAATCGTCGATCGACTCGTGGGGGCTAACCTATCACACTCACGGCATTATCCGCGGCATCGACCTGAAAAAAGTGATGCGGTATAAATATCCCGGCGGATGAGCCTGAGTGACGGCTATCACGGCATCCCTCGAGGAAAGCTCGCCGACGTTCAGACGTTCCTCGAGATGCGTGCAAAGGCGCCTCTGCGGCCGGCGCCGGACGGCCCGTGGCGGCTGGAACGCCTAGGGCGGCCGGAACTGTCGCGCTACCGCGAGGTGGTGCATCGCGTCGGCGACGACTATCTGTGGTGCCTCCGGCTCGCCATGCCGGACGCGGAGCTCGAACGCTTCCTGCTCGATCCCGGCGTGGAGGCATATCTGTTGGTGACCGGTGCGGGCGACCAGGGCGTGCTGGAGCTCGACTTCCGCGGCGATCGCGAGTGCGAGCTCAGCCTGTTCGGTGTCGCGGGCTCGCTGATACGCACCGGTGCCGGCCGTTGGCTCATGAACCACGCGATCGAGATAGCGTGGTCGCGCCCTATCGAACGCTTCTGGTTGCACACGTGCACGCTGGATCACCCGAACGCGCTCGCCTTCTACCAGCGCTCCGGCTTCGAAGCTGTTAAACGGGAAGTGGAGATCTACGACGATCCGCGCGTGCTTGGCATCACGCGCAGGAACGCCGCTCCGCACGTGCCGATCCTGTAGCGGCTAGCGCCGCACAGGGAGGCGACTCCGGGCCAAGAACGCCTGCGGCATGAGATGCTTTCTTGCATTGAGAGTAACCGTCGTGCCTGTTGCGCTGCTCCTGGCGAGCCTCGCCGCGGCGCCGGGCGGCACGCGATTCATCTATCAGGACACGATCGCAACGCCCAACGGCACGACGCAGAACGTCGCCGCATCGATCGTCGTTAAGGCGCAGGCCAACGGCGCCAAAGTCACCATGACGGTGACGGGACAATCGCCCGTTACGGTGATGCTCGCGCCCGGCCACGCGCCGCCGGCGCCGCAGGGTACGCCGAGCCCGCAGCGTGCCCAGGTTATGCTGATCCTTCAGCGCGTCGCATTGATGTTCCAAGTGCATCGCGCGTACCCCGTGAGCTCGCCAGTCGAGGTCCGCATTCCCGTGCTCGCTCCGGGAGCGACCGCGTCGCTCCAGCTGCCTACTGCGCTGACGCAGTCGTCGCACGGCACGACCGTACTGACGGCAATCGCCACGACATCCACGACGGCGACGATCGATCCCGAGAAGGCCAAGATCCACGGGATCCTTCCCGCGCGCCGCGTCATGGAGCGCGTCAAGAACGCGATGACGCCGTCGCACGTTACGCTTCCCGACAAGATCACGGCGAGCGTCCACGAGACGATCGAGAACGGCGCGATCGGCAAGGCGAGCGGACAAGTCGTTCACGAGCTCAGTGCGAACGGCCAGACGACCGCTCTGCGCGAAGCCTGGTCCCTCAAACCTTCGCCCTAATCGGCTGGCGGCCGCGGGAGTCACGGTCGCCGCCGCCGTAGCGGCAGGTTTGTTATGATCGAGCAGCTGCCCAACAACTTCCGCAACAACGCGAACGACAAATACGGCCAACTCCGTCGCGTCGACATCCCGGCCGAGGCGCGTGACAACGCGCCGTGGTTCAATCAGACGCTGACGACCGTGAACGACGCGGTCGTCCGTCTGGGCGTTTTCGAGGGCGACTTTCCTTGGCACGAGCACGCCGAGCAGGACGAGTTCTTCCTCGTGCTCGAGGGCGAAATCTTCTTGGACGTCGAGTCGGGCGATTCGGTGCGGCTCGGACCGCACGAGGGATTCACCGTTCCGAAAAACGTACGGCATCGGCCGCGCTCGCCGCAGCGCTCGGTCGTGCTCATGGTGAAAAGGTCGGTATCGTTCCCGACCGGCGACTAGCAGCTAGGCGTCCGTGTAGCGCGCCAGCTCGAAGACCTCGTCGCGCCCGAAGCCGAGCCTGCGATAAAACTCCTCGAGGTGCGGCTCGCGCCGCGGTAGTTCCACCATCACGCTCACCGCTTTGGTTTCGTGCGCATATTCGATGACGCGTTCGACGAGCCGGCGTCCCACGCCGCGCTTGCGCGCGTCTTCCTTCACGTAGAGATCGCTGAGAAACCAGATGCGACGGCAGTACCACGACGACCAGAGCGGATAGAGCTGAATGAAACCCGCGGCATCCTCGCCGTCGCGCGCGACGAAGATGACCGATTCGTCGCGCGCCAGGCGCTCTTCGAGGAAGCGGCGGGACTCGTCGAGCCGGTTCCCTTTGGTGAAGAACGCGCGATAGGCGTCGAACAGCGGCGCGATCGCGGCGACGTCCGCGACGGTCGCGCGGGTGATCGTCATTACCTGCCGATTGCGAACAGCGCCATAGCGATCACCAGGATGAACGCCACGATCCCCGAGGCGTGGATGGCGTGGGCGCGGTGGAAGCGCCGCGCGCCGCCGTGCTGCGACACCACCCAGAGGTCGCCGATCGACACCGCGATGCCGACGGCCGCGATGACCACGAGCAGCCCCAGGAGGTGCAGATACGCGGTCGCGGCCAGCACGACGCCGATCGCGACGTCGCGAATGCCGGTCGCGCGAACGAAGCCGGCGGCCTCGTGGCCCTCGACCTGCACGCCGTACTCTCGCGCCAGCGTGTGCGGCGATACCAGCGCCCAGATCCCCACGATGACCAGGACGATTGCGATCGCCCAGCCGAGATAGTAGACGGCATTCATGACCTACGGCAGTTCGGGGCGAGATGCCCGGCTCATGCCGGGGCCTGTGTACGCGCTATCAGTGGTGGAAGAGAACGGTGAGGATCGTCGCGATCCAGAGGAAGGTGCTGAGGTTAGTTGCCGAAGGCGGCGCGGACCGATTCTTTAAACGATCCAGTGGTGCGGATGACCGCGGTCGGTTCGTATCCGCAATGCGCCATGCAATTTTCACACGACTCGTGCTTGCCGCGGCCGTACTTCGACCAGTCCGTCTCCTCGAGCAGCTCCTTGTACGTGCGCGCGTAGCTCTCTTTGCTCATGAGGTAGCACGGGCGCTGCCAGCCGAAGACCGTGTAGCACGGGATGCCCCACGGCGTGCACTCGAAATCTGTCTTGCCCTCGAGGAAGTCGAGATACAGCGGGCTGTGATTGAGGCGCCACTTCTTTCGCTTGCCGCCGGCGAAAGCGGCCTGGAAGATCTCGCGCGTCCGCTTGACGCCGAGGAAGTGCTCTTGGTCGGGCGCCTTCTCGTAGGCGTACGCCGGCGAAATCTGCATCATGTCGACCTTCAGCTCGTCGTTGAGGTAATCGAGCACCTCGCGGATCGAGTCGGGGCCGTCCTGCGTGAAGAACGTCGTGTTGGTAAACACGCGGAAGCCCCGCGCCTTGGCCTCCTTGATCGCGTCGATCGCCTTGTCGAAGACGCCCTGGCGGCAGACCGACTGATCGTGCCGCTCGCGCATCCCGTCCAGGTGAATCATCCACACGAAGTACACCGACGGCTTGAAGAGATGGATCTTCTTCTTCAGGAGTAACGCGTTGGTGCACAGGAAGACGAACTTCTTGCGCTTGACGAGCTCCTCGACGATCTGCGGCATCTGCTCGTGCACGAGCGGCTCGCCGCCGGCGATCGATACCATCGGCGCGCCGCACTCCTCGACCGCCGCGATGCACTCTTCCACGCTGAGCCTCTGGCGCAAAATCTCGTCCGGATGCTGAATCTTGCCGCAGCCGGCACACGCGAGGTTGCATTGCAGCAACGGCTCGAGCTCCAAGACGAGCGGATACTTCGTCTCGCCTTTGAGTTTCTTGCCGGCGACGTACTTCGCCACGGCGAACTTTTGCTGGAGTGGCATGGTCATGGAATTGCTTCCTTTAGGGTGGTAGCATGGTCATCCTTCGTCCTTTGTCCTTCGACTGCGCTCGGTTGCGCCTCGCTTCGCTCAGGATGACAAAAGGAGTCCTTGGCGGCTTGAGCGAGGGCCATCGTCGGAAAGAGGTGGCGGTACAGATGGTAATTGATGTAAAAGTCGCCAGGGAAGCCCGTGCCGGTACACTCAGGTTCGTCCCACGTTCCATCGCGCCGCTGCCGTTCGCACAGGTAGGCAAGACCCCGCTGGACGGCCGGGTGAAGCCTGTCCTGAGCGCAGTCGAAGGGCGCCCGCCCGCCAAGCTGCAGCGCGAGCACGGCCCAGGCGGTTTGCGACGGCGTGCTCCGCCCGATGCCGGCGAACGACTCGTCCACGTACGAGTGGCAGCTTTCGCCCCAGCCGCCGTCGGGGTTCTGCACGGAAATCAACCACGCCACCGCGCGATCCACCATGTCATCACCCGTATCCAGCGCGGCGAGGGCCGAAATCACGCACCACGTGCCGTAGACGTGATTGACGCCCCAGCGCCCGTACCACGACCCCCACGGCCGCTGCGTCTGTCGCAGGTACTGCAGGCCGCGGATCACGTAGCGATCGTTGCGGTCGTAGCCGAGCGCCGCCAGCATCTCGAGCACGTGCGCCGTCACGTCCTCCGTCGGCGGGTCGATCATCGCGCCGAAGTCCGAGAATGGCATCCGATACAGCAGCTCGCGAGTGTTGTCGCGATCGAACGCGGCCCACGCGCCATTGCGCGAGTCCATCGCGAGCGTCCAGCGCCGCGCGCGCTCGGATGCGTCCGCGACCGCCGCCCGTTCGCCGCCTTCGAGCAGCGCCAGCACGACGATCGTCGTGTCGTCGATGTCCGGATACGCGTCATTGTCGAACTCGAAGGCCCAGCCGTTGCCTCCGGTCTCCGCACACTTCATGCGCCAGTCGCCGGGCGCATCGTCGGGGATCTGCTCGCGCAAGAGCCAGCTCACCGCGCGGCGCATCGCCGGATGCGACGCGTCGAATCCCGCGAGCGTTAATGCGCGCACCGCCCACGCGGTGTCCCATACCGGCGACATGCAGGCCTGGAAGCGCCAGCCCTCGGCGTCGTCGATGATGAACCGCCGCATCCCCTCGATGCCCTTGCGCATTACCGGATGATCGAGCGAGTAGCCCATCACGTTGAGCGCGATCAGCGAATACACCCATGGCGGCTGGATGCCGCCCCAGCTTCCGTCGGCTTCTTGCCGCTCGATCACCCATCTTGCGACACGCTCCTGGGCCCGCTCGCGCCGGGGCTGGCGTGGCAGCTTCTCGTACAACTTCTGCAGCCGTTCGACGTACATCAACCAGTGCCGCCGCCCGGTCACGCGCGTAGCACCTCGCTCCGTGCCGGGAACGAAGATCTCGCCCACATGCAGCCCTAGCTCGCGCACCGGCCGCTTCGACAAGACAATCGTTAGCGGCGCCACCGTGCCGCGCGCCCAGCACGCGAAGTCGTAAAGATTGAACGGCATCCACAGCGGGAAGTCCACGATTTCCGGCGGCAGAGACGGTACGCCCGACCAAGGGTACGCGCCGAACAGCGCGAGCCAGATCTTCGTAAACACGCGCGCGTTCGTCGCGCCGCCTAAGCGTTGGACCACCTCCAGCGCCTTGCGCATCGGCTCGCCGCTCGCGTCCACGCCGAGCACCTTCAGCGCCACGTAAGCCTCGATCGTCGTGCTGAGGTCCGCTGGCCCGTCGTAGTACAGTGCCCACGATCCATCCTCGCGCTGATTGCGCAGGATGTGCGCGACCGCTCCCGAGCGCAGATCGTCGAGCGGTAAACCCAGAAACCGGCAGAGCAGCACGTGCTCCGCCGTCATCGTCACGTTTGTCTCCAGCTCGCCCGACCACCAGCCTTCGGTCGATTGCGTCTGCAATAGCCACTCGACGGCGCGTTTCAGGGCACTTCGGGCCGGATCCACCACTCTTTCGGGAGAACGAAGTTTTGAAGACGACATCCTGTCGCGCCCGACAAAGTTGGACCCCTCGCTGGGAGAACCCCGGCAATCCTGCGCGATGAGCACTTCCGCTGCGGCGATGCCGCTGCGGACGGCCGATTCCATCGTGTCGGGCCAGCCGGTGTCGGTCCACGAGCCGGCGATCGCGATCGCTGGGTGCGACGTTCGGTTCGAAGTGCGCTTTACGCCGATGCGCGGCAGCCAGGTTGCCTCGGGGTTGCGCGTGACCGCAGTGCGGACCAGCTTCGCGTGCGTAAGCGCCGGTACGAACGTCTGCGCCTCGGCCCAAGCGAACGCCTCCAGCTCCGCGGTCGGAACGCGCAGGTAGCGCTCCGCCGCGCTGAAACTGCAACAACAGTAGCCCGGCGCCTTCTCGAAGATCCACTGCAGCGGCGAGTCCAGCGCGGCCGCGAAGTCAAACCCGATGCTTCCTGCATCGTGCCACAGATGCACGTCGATGATCGGATATGGCTCGTACGCGTCAAGGCCCGCGATCCCGTAGCGTTGCTCACCCAAGACGTTGCGCGCTTGGCGCGGGGGCACCGCCAGAACGACGGCTTCGAACTCTTTCGTCTCACCCTTCGACAAGCTCAGGTTAACACCGCGGTCCGACCCGCTTACCGTGACAACGGAAGAGGAGAGGTGGACGGCGTCGAGGCGCGCTGCCGCGGCCTGCGCGAGATGCGCGAGCGGCAGCGTAGAGAATCCGAAGCGCGCCGCCGATGCGTCGCGCAGGAACGCCGTCTTCAGCACGAACAGAGCGTCATCCGCGTTGACTTTGTCGAACGGCGCATTGAGCGCCGGAATGAAGAACGGATCCCAGAATGCCCGCCGCTCGCCCGCGCCCTGTTTGTTGCGCTGCAGCCATTGCTCGAAGGTGAGTGGCTCTTTCGTCCTACGGCTACGCTCGCTATCGCTCGCTTCGCTCAGGATGACAAGACCGATGCGGAGTTTTTCGCGAGGTGTGAGGTGTGGGTAGGTCGCGAAAGAGGGGAGCAGGTGAAGCGGCGCCGGTAACGGCGCCGCGCTCAGGTGTCCGATCTTGCCGTTGCGCGAGAGAATTCGCGCGTCGAAGCGATCCTGCAATCGCAGCCTGTCCTCCATTCCGACGGACCGCGCAAACCGCACGAACTCCGTGCAACACGCCAAAAATACGTGTTGCCCGTTGTCCACCTCCACGCCATCGATCTCGAAGGACGTGGCCCGTCCGCCCAGCAGCCGGCCGCGCTCGAAGAGCTCGACGTGCGCGCCGGACTCCTTGAGCCGCAGCGCCGCAGCTAAGCCCGCGAGCCCGGCCCCGACGACGGCTACGCGCTCGAGAGCCACGACCGCACGACGACTCGCAATTTCTCTGTCTTGGAAAGTGCCACGCGCGCTCGCAGCGGCAACCCCGGATCGCGTTCGATCTTCTTGAGCAGCTCCTCATAGATGCCGGCCATCGTCCCGACGCACGCAGCCGGCCGCCTGGGAATGTGCTGCAGCACCTCGTAGCCCGTCGCGAAATAGCGGCGCGCGCGCGCCACGTGATGTGCCACGTATTCGGGCCAGCCCGGAAGAATTTCGCCCTCTGCCAGCGCCTCTTCGCGAATGCCGAAGCGCGCCAGCTCGTCCTGCGGCAGATAGACGCGCTTCATGTCGACGGCGTCCTCGCGCACGTCGCGCAAGATGTTCGTCAGCTGCAGCGCGAGGCCGAGATCGTCGGCACGCTCGAGTGCGACGGGATCGTCGAAGCCGAATATCCGCACGCACATGCGTCCCACGACCGACGCGACCAAATTGCAGTACGCGCGCAGCTCCTCGAACGTTTCGTATCGCGAGCGGCTGAAATCCATCTCGACGCCGTCGACGAGCATCCGGAGCTCCGCCTCCGGGATCCCATAGCGGTCCATGGCCTCCGAGAGGACCCGCAGGATCGGATCGTCGCCGAAGTCTCGGCGCACGCAGCGCGAGATTCGCTCGCGATGGACCGCGAGGCGGGCCGGGAGGTTCTCGATGCCGGCCGAGTCCGCTTCGTCGTCGACCTGACGCGCGAAGTTGTAGAGCGCGTAGATGGCCATGCGCTCGTGATGGCCCAGCGAGATGAAGCCCCAATAGAAGTTTCCGGCCTCTCGCCTGGCCATGTCGCGATTGAAACGCTCCGCGCGATGCCGCTCGGAGCTCGGCATAGCCCTGGCGAGCAGGGCGCGTTGCAGGTTGATCATCTAAGCAATCGGGCGGGGAGCAAGAGTCTGTAATGCGGCGCGCACCACGAGGGATACCTTCGTGGCGGCCGACACGCTCGGCCGCTCGTGCTCGGTCTTATACCCCAGCGCCTCGATGGCGTCGCAGATCGCCAATCCGCCCATCCTATATAAGGCGAGCTGCAGCCGCAGGGCACGGGGCGCCTGCAGCTCGAGCGCTTCTCCCGAGGCCAATAGCTCGCGAGCCCGCTCGACCATCGCCCGCGCCGCCCCGGCCGTGCCACCCGCGGCGACGTCGCTCTCGACGAGGTAGCGCCGGCCGATAGCGTCGTCGCGGCTGACGTCCTGCGCGTGATTGGCCAGCTGCAGCCCGATGCACACGTCGTCGGAGAGTCGCTGCGCCTCGCCGTCGCGTACACCAAACACGCTCAAGACCATGCGCCCGACCGGCGCGGCCGAGAGGCGACAGTAACCGATCAGGTCGTCCCAGGTCGGATACCGCTTGACGAACTGGTCCTGCACGTTAGCGGCGATCAGGTCGAGGAACGGCTGCGCCCGCATCGCGTGCCGCTCGATCGTATCGGCCAGAGCAAACAGCACGGGATGCACCGGCTGCGTACCGGCGAAGAGCGCGTCGACCTCGGCGCGCCAGCGCTCCAGGCGTGGCACCGCGTTCCCATCGCGGCTCTCGTCGCCGAGGTCGTCGGTCGTTCGGCAGTAGGCGTATATGCGCGAGAGATCCCGGCGCGTACGCGCATCCACAAAACGCGACGCCACGCTGAAGTTCTCGTAATGCTTACGCGTGAGCGTGCGGCAGTAGAGGTCGGCCGCCTCGAGGTTAAGCGTCACTGCCGAGCGTCGAGAGTCGAAACTGGATACGCGAAAAGGTTCGGATCGGCCGTCACTAGGATCATGCCCTCGACGCGAGCCTGGGCTACGAGCATCCGATCGAACGGATCGCGATGGCGATTAGGGAGCGTGAGAAGCGCGAACACGTGATCGAGCGAGATATCGAGCAAATTCGATTGGCTCAACGTCAAAAAGCGCCGGACGAAGCTTTGGACGTCCATGGGAAGGTCGAGCTTTCTAAGCCCGCTCTTCACCACCATTTCCCAAACGCTTGCGGTCGAGAGAAAGAGGGCGTTGTTCCCGTCGCGCAGGAGCGTGCGGCTACTTTCTCCGAGCTGTTCCGGCGAAACATTCATCCAGAGCCAGACATGCGTATCGAGAAGATAGGTCACTCGACGTATTCGCGCCACTCTTCCGGAATGTAGTCGTCGAAATCTTCGGCGATCCAGAATGGACCTATATCGCGTGCGAGCCCTAGGCGGCGCTCGGCAAATCTCTCTTGCGCCGGCACGAGGCGCGCCACCGGCCGCCCGGCCTTCGCTATGACGATCTCCTCGCCGGCTTCGACTTTCTTGAGCAAAGCCGAAAAATGGGTCTTGGCCTCGTGGACGTTCACGCTTTTCATCATCCTAGTCTACTGGACTAAGTCCCTGGGATCAAGCTTTTCGTCCTTCGACTCCGCGCGCGGAGTTTATCCTGAGCATAGTCGAAGGGCGCCTTCGCTCAGGACGACACGGTGGGTGACACTTGGCGGAGTGCAGTTCCGCGCAATTCCATGAGCGTGCGGGCTGCAACGCAGAACATCGCGATGCGCAGCGTTTCGATCAGCTCGCGCGCGAGCGCGTCGGCGTCGTCGAACCCGCGATCCGCCGCGCGCAGGAATGGCCCAGCGATGCCCGCGAGGTCGGCGCCGAGCGCGACGGCCTTCGCGACGTCGAGTCCCGAGCGAATTCCACCGCTTGCGAAAAGCGTCTCCGTCGGCGCGACGCGCCGGGCGTCGATCAGGCAGCGCGCGGTCGGAATCCCCCAGCTCGCGAATGCCGCGGCGACGCGCGCGCGCCAGGGCTCCGTGAGGCGATGGCGCTCGACTTCACTCCACGACGTTCCGCCCGCGCCGGCGACGTCCACCGCCGCGACGCCGGCGTCGAACAGCCGGCGCACGTCCTCCGCCGCGATTCCCCAGCCGACTTCCTTGACCACGATCGGAAAGTCCGCTTCGGCGCACAGGTCGCCGATTCGCCGCAAAAGACCGCGGAAGCACGTGTCGCCTTCACTCTGCAACGCTTCCTGTAGCGGATTGAGGTGCAGCACGAGCGCGTCGGCACGCAACGACTCGACGAGGCGACGGCACTGCGCGATTGCGTAGCCCTTGTTGAGCTGCACGGCCCCGAGGTTTGCGAAGAGTAGAACGTCCCGCGCTTCCGCGCGGACGTCGAACGTCGCGAGCGAGCCGGGCGACTCGATCAGCGCGCGCCCCGAACCGAGCCCCATGGCGAGCCCGCGACGCTGCGCGACCGCCGCCAGCGTTGCGTTGATCGCGCGTGCTGCGGGCGTGCCGCCGGTCATGCACGAGACGAGCAGCGGCGCCTCTAGGCGCCGCCCGAACAGCTCGCGCGACGCATCGACCTCGTCGAAGTCGATCTCCGGAAGCGCGCGATGCTCGAACGCCAATGCGTCGAACCCGCTGGCGACACCCTTCGCGGTCACGTCGCGTTCGATATTGATTCGCAGATGCTCCGCCTTGCGCGAAGGCGTCGCGTCTTCAGGCCGCGCGTTGGGCAACGTAAACGGCAACCTCTTCGAAGGCCTGTAGGTCCGCCGGCGCGGCAAGCCGGCGGAGCGCCGCGACGGCCCGTCGGCCGAACCGTACGGCGAGTGCCGGGTCGGCGGCGGCGGCGGACTTCCCGATCAGTTTGCCGGCCCGCCCAAATGTCTGCGCGACGTGCGCGTCCGCGCCGCCGACGATCGCCCCCGCCTGAAGCGCCGCCCCGGTGAGGACGCCGTGCGCCGCGAGATCGTCGTCCGGTAGCTCGATCGCCTCCAGCACGGCCTCGCCGACCAAGCGGGCCGCGCGTAGGCGCCGCTGCGGGTGCCGCACGTCGCTGGCCAGCGTGCGGAACGCGAGCGCAAAGAGCGCATCGCCGGCGTTGAGGCTCTGCCCCAGGCCCCAGCGCGCCACCGTGGGAGCCGATCCGTCGGCGAGCTCGCCGTGGAGCACCATGAAGCGATCGAACAGCGCAAACGCGGCCGCCACCGGCAGCGCGTCGGCCAGATCGGCGGCGTTTGCGCCGCACGCCCAAAGCACGAGCGACGGCCGCACCTGGTCGCGGGCACCGTCCGGGGGCAGCCGCTCCGCGATAATTCGCCCGGCGACCGCCTCGAACGAAAAGTTGAGGCCACGGAGGTACCGTGCGACGTTTGCGCGATGTCCGTCCAGGGGAAGCGCGCCGGGCGGCGAGGGCATTGCGGGCTCTTTGACCGCGCCCCGAACGGTTGCCTTCCTTACTGCAAAGTGCCTCGAACGTAGGAGATTTAACCGGTGCAGATCGGTTCCAACGAACACAAGGAGCTCTTTTGCCACTCGTTCATCGATTCGCATAAGGCGTACGATCCGCAGGACTGGCCGTGGCCCGAACTCGACGAGCTGTCGCTCGCGCGCTTGCGCGCCATCCCAATTTGGACGCTGGCGCTCGAGGTCGAGATAGGCGCCGGCGTGATGCTCGCGGGCTTTGCCAAGCACGAAACCGATCCGCTGGTTCGCCAAGCACTGGAGCTGCAAGGCTACGAGGAAGACCGGCACGGCCGCATCCTGCAGTGCTTGATCGATCGCTACGGCCTGAAGGTGCAGCCGAACGTGCCGCACCAGAAGCCGACTCGCGCGGCGTTCATTGACTTCGGCTACAACGAATGTGTCGACTCGTTCGCCGGCTTTGGGATTTTCCGTCTCGCGCGCGATGCCCGAGTTCTCCCGGAGGCGCTCACCTCGCTGTTCGTGCGCGTGCTCGTCGAAGAGGCGCGCCATATCGTCTTCTTCGTTAACTGGGTCGCGTGGGATCGTTACCGCCGCGGGTTGCGCGGACCGTTGATGCAGGCGCTCCCGGCTCTGGTGAGCTACGGCAGCGCGATCGTGCGCCGCGTCAAGGGCGGCGCGGAGATGCAAGGCGGCGGCGAACAGGAGAACACGCTCGATCTCTTCGGCGACGTTCTAAAGACTCTCACGCCGGCGAGTTTTGTGCGTGCCTGCGTCGAGGAGAACGACCGCTACATGGCGGCGTTCGACATGCGTCTGCTGCGGCCGCGCGTCATCCCCTCGCTCGGGAGGTTCGCGCTCGCGCTTCTCGAGACGATCGACCGAATTCGCGCCGCCTTCCGGCGCCCGGAGCGCCGTTCTACGACGTCGGGGTAGGGAGATGCTCGCGCAAGTATTTCGCGCGCTGCACTGAGACGCCGAACAGCGCATCCAGGCTGGTCAGCTCGAGCAGCCGTCGCATGTTGCTGTCGACGACCAGTGCTTCCAAACGGCGGCCGTCCCCGGTGAGGCGTTTGTAGAGGACGATCAGCTCGGCCAGCGCCGTTGAATCGAAGAAGCTCGCGTCCCGCAGGTCGATCAAGACGTCCCGGTCCGCTCCGAGCGAGAGGAACGCTTCGTGCAGCCGATCGCGCTTCGAGACGTCCCACTCGCCGAGTAGCGAGACGACGCGCATCCCCTCGAAGTCGGACAAAACGATGTCCCGATCCGCGTCGCCGTGCATCCCCGTTAGTGTACCCGCGCCGATGGGGCCCTAAAATTTGAAGTAGATAAACGTCGGCGAAATCCCCGGCCAGGTGAGCAGCTCGAGCGCCAGCAGCAAGCCGGCGAGCGTCGCAACCCGCGCGACCGGGGGCAGCTGCGGCCACGACGGCTCGAGCCTCCTGCCATCGATCAGCAGACGCGCTCCCCCGAATGCCACGATGCCGGCCGCCAGTACCGCCTGCCAGCCGGTCAGCAGAGTCGCACCGGCGCCTCCCGCGAAGAGCTGCCGATACACCGCGACCGCCGTGTGGAAGCTCTGCGCGCGAAACAGCACCCATGCGAGCGTGACGAGCGTGAACGTGACCACGACGCGTGCGAGCAAAACGACGCCGCGGGGCGGCGTGCGCTCTTGGCCGATGCCGACGAGCCGCTCGAAGCAGAGCATGCTGCCGTGGAAGCCGCCCCACGCCACAAACGTCCACTGTGCGCCGTGCCAGAGGCCCCCCAGGAGCATCGTCAGCATCAGGTTGCGCAGCGTGGCCGGCGTACCGTAGCGGCTGCCTCCCAGCGGAATGTACAGGTAGTCGCGGAGCCACGTCGACAGCGTGATGTGCCAGCGGTGCCAAAAATCCGTGATGCTCGTCGCTAGGTACGGCATGCTGAAGTTCTCCGGAAACACGAATCCGAGCACGCGCGCGCAGCCGATCGCGATGTCGCTATAACCTGAAAAATCGAAATAGATCTGCATCCCGAACGCGAACATTGCGCTCCACGCCGCCGGCGCTCCCGGGTGCGCCGCGACCGCGTCGAAGTAGCCGTTCGCGACCGACGCGAATTGATCCGCGACGGCCATCTTCTTCACGAGACCGAAGCCCGCGCGCGCCAGACCGTAGCCGACGTCGTCCGGGCCGGGCGGACGCCACGCGACGAACTCGCCGAAGAAGAGGCCCGCGCGCACGATCGGCCCCGCGAGCAGCTGCGGAAAGAACGCCAGATACAGCGCGTAGTTCAGCGGCTTGCGCACCGCCGCGATCTTCCCCCGGTAAACGTCCACGAGGTATGAGATGCTCTGAAAGGTGTGGAAGCTGATGCCGATCGGGACGAAGAGGTTGACGAGCCACGGATTGTGATGCATGCGGATCAGCGCGGCGACCGTGCCGCTCGCGAAGTTCGTGTACTTGAAGCTTCCCAGGAATGCGAGGTTCGCGGCGACGCCGAGTGCGAGCAGCAGCCGCGCGTTGCGCCCGGCATCTCGCGCGCGCTCCAGCGCGATCGCGATCGCAAAGTCGCTGGCCGTCAGGATCCACAGGAACAGGACGTACCACGCGTTCCAGCGCGCGTAAAAGTAGTAACTCGCGACGAGGATGACGTACCAGCGCGCACGTCGCGGGACGGAGTAGAACAGCGCCGCCACTAGCGCGAAGAAGAGCCAGAACTCGTACGACGTAAACGGCAGCGGGATGCCGATCCCCACGGCCGCCGCGAACCACGACAGCGCGTGACGCCCTGCCGGATCCAGTGCCGGGGTCCGTACCGGCGGATCGGCGAGCGCCCTGGTGACGTCGGCGCCGAGCAATCGGCTGAATCGCAGGCTTCCCTCTCGGTTGAGATGATCTTCGTCCGCGAACAGGTCCGGCCGCTCCAGCGCGATGTACTTCTCCGCCGGAATCAACCGCGCGCCGTATTCGCGCGCGATGTCCACGAGCGAGCCGCTCGGCGCTTCGGAGCTGGAGCGGTGCGCGGGCCGCGTCGGTATGCGCACGAAGATCGTGGGCACGCGCGCGGCGGCGTAGCGTGCGACGATCGGCGCGATCCACTGCTCGCGATAGCGCGCGTAAGACGGGCTCGGCTTGGGAACGTGCAGCACCTGCGTCGCGATCGCGGCGCGCTCGTCGGCCGATAAGCCGAACGGATAGATGATCGATGGGGTCGAGAAGTTGACGAGCAGACCGTCGAGACTCTCGCTGCGCGGATGCGCCTCGAGCGGAGCGTAGGTCGATTGGCCGCGCGCTTGCTCGATCGCGCGCAGACGCCCGAGCGGATCGGCCGCGAACGCTTGGAAGTCGTCGCGCAGCTCCGGACCGCGCAGGAAGAGGTCGATGCCATGCTCCACGCGCTCGCGCGGATCCGAGAACGAGCCGGCCAGCTTGGGAAGGTCGCTCAGGCGCGTCTGAAAGACGACGTAGCGCAGGTCCATCGGGCGGTCGTCGCCGTCCAGGCTCCCGATCGCGCTATCGTCGTCGGCGTACGTATCCACAGCGATGACGATCGCGCGATAGCGATTCGACGCCGGGTCGACGGCGCGCAGGAAGAACGGCCAGCAGCGTGGCGTCGTGCCCGGAACACCCCCGTTGAGAAACCGCAGGCCCCCGCCGGTCGCGGTCGCCGCGGCCGGATCGAACCCGGAGTAGATGCGCGAATCGCCGAGCACCAGCACGTCGCGCCCCCGCTCGCCGCGAAACGCCTTGAACTGCGCGATGGCCGATTCGAACGCGCCGGTGCTCGACGACGGGTCCAGCAAGCGCCGATACGAATCGGCGCGGAACAGGAGGACGTCGATCAGCGCAAAGATCGCGGCGGATAATAGCAGGCGTCGCAAGGAAGTAAGGCCCAAGCTGTTCGCAGACGAGCGCGCGCAGTCCTATCCGCGCGCCTTCGCAACCGTTTCCACTACTGCTCTCGTCAACGAGTAAAGATGCGCGCCGCCGTTTCGCAACACGAGTCCCGGGCGGTGGCGCTGATCACCATCACGGTGATGCTCGGGCTGATCATGGCGATCATCGACTCGACGATCGTCAACGTCGCGATCTCCACGATCGGCGGCAATCTGGGCGCCACCGTGGACGAGGTCGCCTGGGTCGCGACCGGCTACATTCTTGCCAACGTCGTGGTGATGCCGCTCAACGGCTGGCTGACCGCGCTGCTCGGCCGCAAAACCTTCTATGCCGTGTCCATCGCGCTGTTCACGGTCGCGTCGTTCTTCTGCGGCACCGCGCGCTCGATCTGGGTTCTCGTCTTCTACCGCGTGATTCAAGGGATCGGCGGCGGAGCGCTCCAGCCGACGGCGCAGGCGATCCTCTTCGAGACGTTCCCGCCGGAGCGGCGCGGTGCCGCGATGGCGATCTTCGGCATGGGCGCGATGGTCGGACCTGCGATCGGCCCGACGCTCGGCGGTTGGATCGTCGACAACGCCAGCTGGCCGCTGATCTTCTACATCAATATACCGATCGGAATCGTGGCGTTCTTGATGACGCTCGCGTTCATCCCTAATCCGAAGTACATCGCGCGGCCGAAGGGCGGCATCGACTGGATCGGGCTCAGCCTACTGACCGCCGGGCTCGCTTCGCTGCAGTTCGTGCTCGAGCAGGGCGAGCGCGACGACTGGTTCCAGTCGCAAACGATCATCCTCTTCACCGTCATCTCCGTCGTCGCGCTGGTGCTCTTCGTCATGAAGACGCTGCGCGACAAGCACCCGCTGGTCGACTTGAACGTCTTCAAGTTCCGATCGTTCTCCATCGGCTCGTTCCTGGGCATCATCATGGGGTTCGGCCTCTTCGGTACCGCGCTGATCTTGCCGCTCTTCTTTCAGACGATTCTCGGAATGACGGCGTTCGACACCGGCATGGCGCTGGCGCCGGGCGCGCTCGCGACCGCGATCTCCATGCTCATCATCGGGCGCATCCTCAATTATATCGACGGCCGCTGGTCGGTCGTCTTCGGAACGCTGCTCTTCGCCTGGTCGACGTGGCTACTCGGCGGCTTGACGGTGCAGGCCGGATACTGGGATGTGTTCTGGCCGCGCATCGTGCAAGGCTTCGCGCTCGGCTTCCTGTTCGTTCCGCTCACCACGATCTCGCTCAGCGACGTGCCGGTCCCCAAGCTCGCGGGCGCGACCGGAGTCTTCACGCTCTTGCGGCAGCTCGGCGGCAGCCTCGGCATCGCCATTCTTACCACCCTGCTGACGCACCAGACGGCCATCGCGTGGAACGTGCTGGCGTCGGGTGTCACGCAGACGCACGGATACCCGACGGCGATGCTAACGCAGATGGTCGCGCAGCAGTCCGCGATGATCGCCTACAACTATCTCTTCCGCGTGACGGCGATCGTGTTCGTGCTGTCGACGCCGCTGATCTTCCTGGTCCACCGGCAGCGGCCGCGCGCGGCGCTGGCTGTGGCGGCCGCGGATTAGTATGACTCTGGTGGCCGTCCTACGGAGCGACCGTCACGGGCTGGACGACGCTTTCCTCGCCGAAACCGTCGGTGAAGGTGGCGACGACCGTATAGCGGGTCGGAGTCGTAACGTCGGGTGCGCGTAGCGTGACCACGTCTGCCTCCGCACCCACATTCAGCGCGGTCACCTCGTGTGACTGGGAATCGGTCAGCGCGATCCGCATGCCGTTTCTCGGCGAGATGATGCGCACCTGGATCGTGCCTCCGCTCTTCGCCGTCGGGGTTAGCACCTCGAAGGTCCCGTTTTCATTGGCGTTGGCTCCGGCGCCGGTTTCGTCCTCGCCGGGGGTCGCAACGCCGGAATCGGCGCGCGCCGCCGGCGCCGCCACCGCAAGTCCGGCCATCGATTGTGCGAACGAGCGGCCGCGGTTGACGTGCACGAGCACGCGCATCTCGCGCAGGCTCGGCACGGTCGGCACGACGAGTTGCGTCTGGCCGCCATGCGAGAAAGGCTGCTGCGCCCAGATGGTGCCGTCGGCGCCGAGCAGACGCACGTAGCCGTCGTCACCGGCCGCGGCATATGCGACGTCGATGGTCTGCCCGGGCTGCGCGACCGCCGGCGTCACCGTAACGTCCTGAATTTCGGCCGAAGCCGAGGGCGGCGGCAGCGTGTTGAGCACACGCGTCTCCTTGGCCGTTCCGAGCGGACCGGCCAGCACCATCTGCAATGTATACGCGCCCGTGTCGTTCGAAGACGGAATCGCGACGCGCAGCGTTCCCGAACGGTCGGCAAGCTCGCCGCCCTGCAGCTGACGGCCGTCCGGTGCGGTCACGCTGTAGAATAACTTGCCCGTCCCGGATGCGTCGTAGTCCGCGTTCACCGTGGTCCCGGCCAGGGTCTGCGGCGGCACCGCGAAGGCGGCGATCCGCGGCAGCGCGGAGCGCAGCGCCGCCGCGGCGCCGAGCGCGAGCATGCCCGTCATGAGGCACGCCGCGGCCAGTCGCGCGTGCGTGACGCGCACCGGCGAGCGTGGAGGAACCGCGGCCTCCACGATGCAGTGCACACCGTCTCCCGCCACTTCGGCGAGCGCGCGATCGAACGAGGGGAAATCTTTCGGCCAGACGGGGATCTGCGTGGCGCTCGTCGAGAGCGGCTCTACCTCGAAGGAGACCGGGTACGCGAGCATCGCGTCGCCGTCGCGCGAGACGACCCACGTACGACAGACGAGCGCCGCCGCCGTCCGGTTGACGACGCGCAGCGCGTAGATTGCGACGCCGCACCGACGATCGAAGCTCTCGAGCGCGAAGAACGCCGAGACGCTGCCCGCCAGCGTCTGCAACGCCATGCCGGAACCGAAGCGCGCCAGCGTGCCGGAGCGCGCCGGAGCGGGCAGCGCGAGCGCCGTGCTCAAATCGCGCGGGCCCTCACTGCGAGATCACCATCTGCGACGTGCTCGACATGTTCAGCGTCAGCTTCGAGACGAATGGCGCGACGAAGGTGAACGGATACTGAACGTTCACCGTGACCGTGCAACTGGGCTGGTTGTTCGGCGAAACTCCTACCGGACAGCTTCCCCAGGTGGCGGTTGTGGCGATGCTGCTCGGATTGGTCGCGCCTTCGGACAGGCCACGCACGTAGGTCTGAACATCCGACGAACTCGCGTTGCAGTGATCGAGCTGGCTGCACTGCGCGCCGCGCACGATAGCCCAGCGTGCGCCCTCGCGCGCTATCTGAGCGACGAAGGCGTACGTGTACATCGCGCGCCCGAAGTCGATGATCGCGAAGATCAGCGCCAGGACGATGCCCATGACGATCGCGGTCTCGGGTAGGCTCGCGCCGCGCTCGGCGTTACGCACGCCCCTCATTGGTTGCCGACCGGCATAATCGCCGTCGCCGTGATCGGGAAGGAATGCGGAATCCCCGGGTAGTTGAGCAGCGAGTGGAACGTACCCGACACCTGTACCTGTACGTAATACACCAGATTGGCTGGAACCGAGTTCGCCGTATTCTGCGGACAGAACGAGGTTTGGCCTCCCAGCGTACACGTTACGCTCGAGTGAATGGTCCAGGCCGCGAGGTTCTGCCCGTCCGCCAGCGCCGCGTTGCGCGTGGCGGGACCGTTCAGGCTCGCATCCGCGGCCGTCTCGGTCGTCTGCGCCGCGTACTGTACCCCGGCGCGCGCCGCGTGCGAAGCCAGGATAGCAAAGTACATGTACCGGCTGACCTCGATCACGCCAATCAACATGAAGATGAACACCGGTGAGAGCAGCGCGAATTCGACCATACTCGTGCCGCTGCTGTCTGCAATACGTTTCATTGTGCCACCACCGCCTGTTTGATGAGCGACTGGCCAGGGGGCGGCGTCGCAAGATCGAGCGCGTTGCCGCCGTTGAAGTTCGCGGCGCCGAAAACCAGGACCAGATACTTGCCCTGCGCGCCGTTGAAGTTTGCAGAGGTCGCGCCAGGCGCGTAGATCAGGCCGCTGTAGCCGCCGTTCGAGCCGTTGAAGTTCGGGCTTCCGATGTTGCTCGGCACCTGATAGTACAGCACGCCTTGCGCGCCGCCGCTCGTCGGCGGGGTCATCGTCGCTGCCGCGACGCCGTTGAAGTTCGGTGCCGTGCCGCTAGCCGTCACGTAAATCGTTACGCCATTGCCCGTGATATTGGCGCCGTTGAAGTTGCTCCCCCCGGTCAAGACGTACGTTCCACTCATCGTGACATTGGCGCCGTTGAGGTTTAGGTTGCTGTAGCAGCCGGAGGGGAGCGCGCCGTTAAAGCCGTTGCCGTTGAAGCTGGTGCAGTTGCTCGTCGAGGGCGGGTTGGCGGTGAGATACGCGCAGCCAGTGATCTCCGGGCACGGGTCCGAGACCGGCAGCATCGGCGCAGGCACGCCTTCGGTGAACGTCGCGCCGTTCGTGTTGGGGGTCTGCCCCGCGTAGCCGATGTTCAGCACGTGCAGGTTCGCGCCGTTGAAGTTCGCCGTGTCGTTGATGAGCATCCCGCATTGCGACGCATTGACGTTCGCCCCGTTGAAATTTTGGTTGATCGTCATGCTCAAAAGGAAGATGCAGCCCGAACCCGTCGACGATACCTCTGCGACCGCGAGCGTCGATTCTTCCATGCCGTTGGGATAACCGAACAGCCGCGAGAAGAACGTCGCGTTGTGCTTGGAGTCGATGGTTACGGATACGGCGCAGGGGTTGTTGGAAAACGGACCGCTCAGCGGCGGGTTGTAGGGTGTCACCGTGACGTTGCCGCCGTTGGCGTAGCCGTTGTTCGCCGCGTCGTACAACGCGGCGCCGCTGGCCGCGGCGGGGTTCGGGCAACCCGCGTGCAGCAGCGCCTCCGCGCCGCCGGCCGCAGCCGCGTCCGTCGCGGTCTGCTGCGACTGCTGGCGCTCCTCGAGATATCCGACATCGACCGCGATGCCCGCGAATCCCATGAGGACCGCCAGCGCGACCGCGATCAGGGGGAGGATTTGACCTCCTTCTTTGTTGGATTTCATCGCGTTACGATCTCCGGCGTCATCACGAAGACGACGTCACTCTGCTGGTTTTGATAGCTGGTAGATGTAAAGAGCTTACCGAGGATCGGGATCGAGGAGAGCAGGGGGATCTTCGAGATGGTCTTCATTTCGAGACGGTTGACGAGCCCGCCGAGGATGATGCTCTCGCCCGGCCGCGTGATGACGTCGGTCGAGAGTTTGCTTACGATCAGCGCCGGGATCGTGAAGCCGGAGACGACGACCGCGTTGGCGTAGTCGAGCCGCGAGACTTCCGGCGCGACGGTGGCGTGCACCGAGCCGTTGCCGAGCACCTCGGGCGTAACGTTGAGCTGCACGCCGTAGGGCTGATACTGCACGTTGACCGCGCCGAGGCCCGTCGACGTAACCACCGGGATCTCCCCGCCGACCAGGAACGTCGCCTTCTGGCCCGGGCTCGTGACGAGGTTCGGGCTCGACAGCACCTTCGCGTGCCCCTCTTGCATCAGCAGGTTGAGCGTCGGCGCCAGCGTGATCGTGCGGAAGAACGGCTGGATCGTAAAGCCGAGGCCGGAGCCGGGCGCCGACGGCGACTCCACAACTGGGAAGAGCGGCTGCCCCAATTGATAGCCGTTTTGCGTGAACGTTGCCGACTGCAGTGAGATGCCGAGGTTCGACTGCGCCGTCTTATCGACTTCGAGCACGTAGACCTTGATGTCGATCTGACTGTTGCTCATCGCGTTGATCCGGTCGATGAGCTGGCCGTTGCTGGCGAGGTACGGGCCGGCGAGACCGCGCGCCCGGTCGAGGATCGCTTGCGCCGTGACCGCGTCGGTCGCGTTACCGCTGACGATCACGTTGCCCTTGCCGTCCGGATCCACGCGGATGTCGGTGGCGCCCGAAATGTTGGCAATGGCGCGCTGCAGGTTGCCGAGGTTCTGCGAGACGGTCACGGCGTTGACGAGCACGGCACCTTGTGCCTTGAGCACCGGCTCGAAGCGGTTGAGGATGTCCGCGATCTGCTGGAACTGCGCGCCGTCGCTGACGGTGCCGCGCACGACGATCGAGTGGTCGAAGCTTACGACCTGGACGGTCGGGGCCGAGATCGCGCTGCGCAGCATCTGCGCCACGTCGTCGAGCTCCTGTGCGGTCACCGTCACTTCGTAGGCCTCGCGCCGGCCGTTGGCCCAGATGAAGACCGTCGTGTGGCCGGGGGCCTTGCCGTTCACGACCACCTGCGACGTGCCGACGGGCACGACGCCGGCGATCCGGCCGTCGCCGACGGCGACTCGCGTCAATCCCTCGGCCTTTAAAAGGATGGAGTGTCCCGACTGGATCGACACGAGGGTGACCTGGTCGGCATTGACCGGCAGCGCATAGGCAACGATGCCTGCCGCCATAACAAATGAAAGAATGCGACGACTAATGCAGTTCATCGAAAAGCATTATGCCACGGATTTGAACGTTAACGCGTCAACGCGATGAATACGTTGAGTTAGAATTGCGGCGATTCGTGCCCGGTCTTATTGCCAGCGGGCCGCGAGGATGGCATGATACAGCGCACCAGGAGCAAGGAGGTTTTCCATTGCGGCCTTTTCAACAGGTGGTTCTCCTTGCGCTCTGCTTGCTGGCCTCGACATCTAATGTCGTGGCCGCATCGGCGCAAGGTGTACCGCTCGAAACCGTAGCCCGGAACTCGCACTTACAGTACGTGTGGCTGTCGGTTTCGCGTGCCGTACAACTGAGCGGCCCCGGAATCGTGCTGGTTATTCGCCCCGGCGATAATCTGTACGAGGTGGACGATCGTGTCGAGGTGACGGCGGTTACCCCGCGCTATACCAACAACGACATCTACGTTTCAGACAAGCTTGCCAATCACATCATCCAACTCGCACGGCAAGCCGAACGACTCGTTAGCGCACAGCAAGCGGCAGCGGTAAACGAGGCAAATGAGCTGAGCGAAGAGTTACAACAAGCCGGCGCGGCGCCGATGCGCGGCACGATCGTCCTTAACGTGACTCAACTGCAAGGGGCGGAAGCGCTCCTCGTTACCGGAACGGCGCCCCCCGGCGCCCCCTTGATGATCACGTTGCTCGGTACGCTCTCCTCCGAGGTCCCTAACGTGCTGCTCAGCCGTCACGACCTGACGGTGGGGTCAGATGGAAAATTCCAAGCCATCGTGCCGATAGCGCCCGACTACATGCGCGACTCATTCATTAACGTACTGGCGACATCGTTGCCGGGCGTCGTGTCGGCAAAATCGCAGCTCCTGATCCATCCATCCACCGCCGGAATCCAAGTGCCGGTGGAAGCATTCCCCGGCGGAATCTGGTAACGGGAGGCCCAATGCTGCATAGCTTCATCTCGATGGTTCGCGACGAAGACGGCGCGACTATGGTCGAGTACGGATTGCTCGTAGCGTTGATAGCTCTGGTCGCGTTGGGAGCCGTAACGACTCTCGGCACCAACCTGAGCACGCTGTTCAACAACACGGCAACCAGCCTGTAGATCCAAAAAACCCACTACCGTCTGTTTCATGACAGTCGACACCAAACCACAACAAGGAGACATCATGCTAGCCACCCTCACAACGATGCTTCGCGACGACGAAGGCGCGACGATGGTCGAATACGGCCTTCTCGTGGCCCTTATCGCACTGGTCGCGCTAGGCGCCGTCAAAACGCTGGGAACCGGTCTCAGCACCCTCTTCAACAACGTCGCTACCACGCTCTAAGAGAACAAACGCAGGGTTGCGGAGCGCGGCCACTTAGTCGAGTCCGGTCGCGCCTCCCGCAACCCGACGCCTATGTCCGTCGCAATCTGGTTAACGCTCGCAGGCTGTTGCGCCGCCGCCTTTTCCGACGTGCGGAGACGGCGCATTCCCAACTGGCTCACCGGAGCTCTCGCCGCCGCAGCGGTCGTCGTTCACGCGCTCGGTGACTGGAAGTCTCTGGTGATCGCGCTCGGCATCATGGCGGGGATGACCATCCTGGGCATTCTGGTCTACGCCCGCGGCGGCATCGGTGGTGGTGACGTCAAGTTGGCCATCGCAGGATCCGGCCTGCTCAGCTATCCGCTCTTCGTACCCTTTCTGATTTACACGGCGGTCGCCGGGGGCGCCCTTGCTGTGCTCTACCTGATCTTCTGGCCGGGATCCCGGCCATTGCTCTCGCCGGCCCTCATGCTTGCGGCCCACGGCCCGCAGAGCATCTCCACAAGACGCGAAACCCTGCCCTACGCCCTTGCATTTGCGGTCGGCGCGATTTTCGTCGTTCTGTCGCAGAGCGTCGCTCCATTTCTGAGGATCAACCTGTCGTGAATACCCGGCGCACAACGCTCCTCATCGCCAGCATCCTCGCCGTAGGCACCGGCTGGCTAACCCTCACCTATCTCTCGTCGCTCCGCCCGCCCTCGGGCGAGCAGCGCACCGTGCTGATCGCGGCGCAAGACATCGCACCGCGCGAGCGGATCACGGACGCGATGCTGTCCAAGCAGGTACGCTCCGCGAACGCGGTCGAGCCGGGCGCGATCTCCGACCCGAGCCAAGCCGTCGGCTCGCTCGCGCTCATTACGATCCCCGCCGGAACCCAGCTGACGGCCTCGGAGATCGGCACGAACGTAGCCTTCGCGCTGCCGGTTCGCCTGCAGCCGGGCATGCGCGCGGTGAGCATCCCCGTTGACCGGGTGAAGGACGTCTCCGGGCTGATCCAGCCCGGAGACCGGGTTGACGTGATCGCCATCCCGCCCGCGAAATCGCAGGGTCCGCCGCCGAAAGCAGTGACGATCTTCCGCGCAATCCGGGTGCTTTCGGTCGGCACCTCCCTCGAGAATCCATCGGCGACGCCCTCGCCGTCGGAGCAGGACGCCGCGACCGTAACACTCGAGGTCACGCCCGGGCAGGCGGACCTGCTCGCGTGGGCCGATGCCAACTCGACGCTCCGTCTAGCGCTGCGCTCGCCGCGTGAGGCCCCGCGCACTGAGCCGGTCGAGGAGCTGACCCTGGCCGGAAGCGGCATGGGCCCGGGAACAGAGCCGATCCCGCCGCTCGGCCCGCCGGCCCCCGTTCCAGCGCCGCCGATGACGGGCCCCGCGCCGGCATCGGCGCCCCGGCGGCTTCCGACGCCGGTGCAGCTGATCATCGGCGATCAGATCGTCGACGGGGGCAGCCCCGCCGCCAACAAATGACCGGCGAACCGGTCTTCCTCTTCGTCGGCGCCAAGGGCGGCGTCGGGACGACGACACTCTGCTGCGAGCTCGCGAAGGCGATGCGCGACAAGGGAGTCGCCATCGTGGATGCCGACCTCACCGGGCGCCGCAGCGTCGCGCTGCTGTGCGAGGCGCTTCGCAGCCTCGATACAGCCCGCGGGACCTCGGCCATCTCTCGCGTGCGCAACGAGGGTATGACGGTCGTGGAGCTCGCGCACCGCTACGACGCGGCCTTCACTTTGGATCCCGGCGCGGTCGAGATCTGCGCCGGCGAGCTGCACGGCTTCGGGGCGGTGCTGGTAGACGCGCCGCAACCGTTTGCCGCGGCGTCCCGGCCGTTCGTCATCCGCGCGACGCGCGTCTTCGTCGTTCTCGAGCCCACGCTGTTGGGCATCGCCGGCGCGCAGAGGCTCGTCGCCGACCTGCTCCGGTTCGGCGTCCCCGAAGATCGGATCGCGCTGATTTGCAACACGCGCGCGGAGGGCCAGCCCGTCTCGCGCGGCGAGATAGAGCGCAGCCTCGGCGCGAAGGTCGCCGCGGAGATTCCGCCCGCGAACCAGCGCGCCTACGCCAAGAGCATCGCCGCCCTCCAGCGCCACATCCAGTCGCTGCCGAGCGCCGACGGGTTGACCAATCTGCACCCATCGGCGGCGGCGCCGTTGGGCGACACCCGTGTTCCGCTGGAGCGAACGGCCCCCGTCCGCCACAACGGTCACGCGGCCTTCGTCATCGACCCCAAGCGCGAGGGCTTCAAACAGCAGGTGCATCAGGCGCTCATGCGCCAACTCGATCTCCTCTCCGCGAGCGTCGCTCACACCGACGCCGCGAAGCTAGCCTCGCTCCGCGAGAAGGTCGAGAGCATCACCGCCGAGATGGCGTCCAGGTTCGAGGGGTCGGCGGAAGAGTTCGCGGCCCTGCGCCAGGAGATCGTCGACGAGGCGCTCGGCCTCGGACCGCTCGAGGACCTCATGAAGGATCCGGGCGTCACGGAAATCATGGTGAACGGGCCGGACACGATCTACCTGGAGCGCCATGGCGTGATCGAGCGCACGACCAAGCGGTTCATGGACGCGCGCCAGCTGCGCCTGGTCATCGAACGCATCATCACGCCGCTCGGACGGCGCATCGACGAATCCTCGCCGATGGTGGACGCGCGTCTCAGCGATGGCTCGCGTGTCAACGCGATTATCGAGCCCGTCGCGATCGACGGCACGACGCTCACGATCCGCCGCTTCGGCAAGCACCGGCTGACAAGCGACGACCTGATCGAGATCGGCGCCGTGCCGCGCCCCGTGATGGATTTTCTGCGCGCCGCGGTTCAGGCGCGCCTGAACTGCGTGGTGAGCGGCGGCACCGGTTCGGGCAAGACGACGTTCCTCAACGTGCTCTCCTCGTTCTTGCCGGAGCGCGAGCGCATCGTGACGATCGAAGACGCGGCCGAGCTTCTGCTCAACCAGCCGCACGTCGTGCGCCTGGAGTCTCGTCCGCCCAACGTGGAGGGTACCGGAGAGATCCGCATCCGCGACCTCTTCCGTAACGCGCTGCGCATGCGGCCCGACCGGATCATCATCGGCGAGTGCCGCGGCGCCGAAGCGCTCGACATGCTGCAGGCGATGAATACCGGCCACGACGGCTCGCTCACGACGATCCACGCCAACGGCCAGCGCGACGCCCTCTCACGCATCGAGACGATGGTGCTGATGGCGGGCTTCGACCTGCCGGTCCGCGCGATCCGCGAGCAAATCGCGAGCGCCCTCGACCTCGTCGTACATACCGCCCGTCTGCGCGACGGCTCGCGCAAGGTCACCGGCGTCAGCGAGATCGTCGGCATGGAAGGCGACATCGTCACGATGCAAGAGATCGTGCGCTACGCGCAGCACGGCGTCGACAAGGAGAACCGCGTCCTGGGCGAGTTCTGCTACACGGGCGTACAGCCGATGTGCCTGAAGCGGTTCGCCGAGTACGGAATCGAGTACGATTCGCGCGCGCTGAACGGACTGTCGGCGCTTCCGTCGCTATGGTAACGGCGCTCATCCCGATCGCGGTCTTTGCCGGCGTCTCTGCGACGGTCTTCCTCGGCTTCCTGTCCGTGTGGGGAGTACTCAACAAGCGCGCCACCGACCGCGTTCATAGCCTCGCGGATCAGCTCGACCGCGCCGGCATCAACCTGAGCTCGCAGGAGATCGTGCTCAGCACGGTGGCCGGAATCGCGATCGTCTGGATTGCGCTGCTCTTTTTCTTGCATCCGACGTTCCTCTTCGCATTGCTGTTGCTACCGGGCATCGGCGCGGTGGCATGGTTTGGATTTGCCAGCTACGTGCGCTTCAAGATGGCGCGGCGTTTGGCGGCGTTCGTCACCCAGCTCGAGCCGGCCACGCGGCTCATGGCGGGCGGCATGCGGGTCGGTCTCGGCGTGCGCCAGGCGCTTTCGATCGTGATCGACGAGCTGCCCGACCCCGCTCGACACGAGTTCCGCCGCGTGATCGGCCTCACCAACATCGGCGCGAGCGTCTATGACGCAGTGGACGAGATGGCCACGCGCATGCCGAGTCACGAGGCGCTGATGCTCGCGCGCGTATTCCGCGTGCAGTCGGAGACCGGCGGCGACCTGGCGCGCATTCTCGATCAGCTCGCCGACACCATCAAGGATCGACGGCAAATTCTGCGCAAGTGCTCCGCGCTTACGGCGGAGGGTCGCATGAGTGCCTGGGTGCTCATGCTGATTCCGGTCGGCCTAGGACTCTTCATCGTTACGACGCAGCCGACGATGGGCGACGCTCTCCTGTATACGACGCTCGGTCGCATCGTGCTGCTCATCGTACTAGGCATGGAAGTCGCGGCCTATGTGTGCCTCAAGGGCATGCTGAGGATCGACGCCTGATGGCCGCAGCGTTCAGCTACGTCATATCCCTGCTGGCAGGGCTCGCAGCGTTCTTCTTCGCGCTCTCGCTGCTGCCGTCCAAGAGCCTCCTCTCGGAGCAGCTCGAGGAGCTGAAGATACGCGACCCGTTCAAGCGGGTCGAGAAGCGGCTCCCCGTGCTCGAGCGGATGTTCGACACAGATCGGCAGATCGCGCTCGCGCATCGGCTCGTCGAGGCGGGCTGGTACACGACGACGCCGGCAAAATTTTTGCTGCGCGTCGTCGCGGGAACCTTAGCGGGCGCCTTCCTCAGCTTGCTCGTGTGGAAATTCTTCGATCTCGAATCGAGCTGGGTGCTGCCGCTGATGCTGATGCTGGCGTTTCTCGGGGGCTACTCGCCGTTTTTCATCCTGAATCAGGCGTGCGAGAAACGCAAGGCCGCGATACAGAAGGCGCTTCCCGAGTTCTTGGACATGGTGTCGTCAACGGTAACCGCAGGACTCGCGCTGAACTCCGCGCTCGGTTACGCGGTCGACGCCATCACCGGTCCGCTCGGCGACGAGATCCGCGAGGCTCTCTCGGAGATCCGGCTCGGCCGCGCCCGCGCCGATGCGCTTAAGGCCGTGGGTGAGCGAACCAACCATCCCGCGCTGCGTAACGCGTTGCGCGTCATGACGCAGGCGGAACGTCTGGGCGCCAACATCGCCAAGATGCTCAACGACCTCGCCGACGACGCCCGTCACCACCGCCTGATGCTGGTCGAGGAAATGGCGGCTAAGCTCCCGGTGAAGATGGTTTTCCCGATGGTGTTCTTCATGATACCCGCGATCGTCACCATCATCTTTGGAGCGGTCGCCGCCAACTACTTCGCCGGAAGGCCATGATCGGGAGCGCGCTTGCGGCCGTCTTCTTCGGCTGCATCGCCTTCATCGCAACGCAGTTGAGCCGCGCGGTCTGCGCCGGCGTCTCGCCCGCGCCGGACGGGCCCGCGCCGGGAAAGCCGCCTTATGCCATCCTCATTGCGGCCGCCGCGTTGATCGGCGGAACGCTCGTCGCCTTCGGCGCAACGCCGCTGCAGATCGGCGTCGCGGCAATTGTCGTTCTCGCGCTCGTCGCCTGCTGGTGCAGCGACACCTTATGCGGGATGGTCCCCGACGTGTTCACACTCGCCCCGCTCGCGGCACTCGTGCTCTTCGCGATCGCGCAGCGGCAGTGGGAGCTCGTCGCGTCGGCGATCATCGTCTTCGTGCCCTTCGCCGCGGCCGCGCTGCTCTCGCGCGGCCACGGCATGGGCTGGGGCGACGCGAAGCTCGTCGCGATCGTCGGCGCCGCGCTCGGCGCGCCGCTCGCGGTGTTTGCGCTCGCCGCCGCCTGCGTCGCCGCAGTCATAGGGCACCGCATCACGCGCGGGGGGCGCGCCCCGATCGCGTTCGCTCCGTACATCGCAGCGGCTACGGGCATCGCGCTGCCGCTCGGCTTCCTGCGGTGAGCGCGGTTCGGCTCGTACTGTTTTTCTGGGGCGGCCTGTACGTCGCGCTCGACCCGTTTCGCGCGCCGCAGAACGCCGATCTCTACTGGCAACGGTGGCTCGGCGAGTACGCGTTTGCGTGGCACCGACTGCCCACCACGCTCGGCAGCGAAACGTTCACGGCCGCCGGCGCGCCCTACGTTCCGCAGGAGTGGTTTATCAGCTTCCTGGTCGCGTTCGCTATGCGGCACCATCTTCTCGTGCCGCTCGCGATGCTCATGGCCGCCGTACCGATCGCGATCCTTGTCTCGATCTACTTCCGCTCGCGCGATCGCGCGAGCCGCGAAGCGATCGCCGCGGTCCTGCTCTTCGCCGGCGTGGCGCTCGTGGCGTCGTTCGGAATTCGCGCGCAGGTGCTCGGTTGGGGGTGCTTTGCAGCCTTTCTCGTTTGCCTCGATCGCCCTGACCGCTGGGCCTTTGCCGCCGTTCCAATCGTCGCGATTTGGGCCAACGTGCACGCGAGCGTGCTCCTGGCCCCCGCGTTTCTAGCGCTGCGCCTCGCCGGTGCGGCGCTCGGCGACGGACCGCGCGCCACGTTGAAGAGCCGCGACATGGCGATCCTCGCGCTGACGCTGCCGGCGATGCTGTGCACTCCGCTCGGCTGGCATCTGCCGGCGTATGCGGCGGCGCTCTCCGTGAGCCCGATCCGGCAGTACATCCAGGAATGGCAGCCCGCCGGACTGAGCGACGGGGAGTTCCTCTTGGGTGGCCTGCCGCTGGCGCTGCTCGCGGCGGGCGGCTTGCGCGCGTCGCGGCGCGAATGGCGCGAGCTCGTCCCGGTCGCGGCGCTCTTCGTCGCGATGCTGCTAGCGGTGCGCAACATACCGCTCTTTGCGATTGCCGCGGCCCCGCTTGCGGCGCGCGGCGTCGACGCGGTGTTTCCTTCGATTTCGCGCATCGTCGGCAGCCGCGTCGCGGAGATGGAGCGCTTCGCGTTCATCTCGATCGGCGTCGCGATCGTCGCTTCCAGTTTCTTGCTCGCCGGGGTGATCCGCGAAGAGCCTCCCCGGACGCCGTCGGCCGCGATCGCTTCGTTGGGAGCCGATCGGCAGCAACAGCGATTGTTTTGCGAAAATTTCTATGCCTGCAGCGCCGCGCTGCAATACCCGAGCCTGCACGTCTTTATCGATGGGCGCGCCGACCCGTTTCCGTTGAGCGTCTGGCGCTCGTACATCGCCGTGGTGCGGGTCGAGCCGCCGTGGCAGCATATCTTAAAGACGTACGGCGTCGACGCCGTGCTCGCGTCGCGCGGAAGCCGCCTAGCGACGGCGCTGGGCGCGGATGCCGGGTGGAAGCCCTCCTTTGAAGACCCCAGCTACGTGGTATTCCGCAATGAGTGACGCGCGACGCGCCAACATTGCCGCGCTCGTCGTGATCCTGCTGGCCGGCGGACTCAGCGCGGTCTGGGCCTTTCTCGTCCCAATCTTCCAAGCACCCGACGAGCCGGCACATTTCGACTACGCCGCTTCCATCTACAGCGCGGGACGATTGATCACGTGGGCGGACGGCCCCTCGGACTGGATCGTCAGCCCCTACACCCGGTACTTGATGCGAGCGTCCGATTTCGAGCGCATTGCCTGGCACACTTCGATGCGCGCGCCCGCAGGGTATGGGACCCGCGCCTACTTCGACCGAGTCGACGCCGCCGCCCCGCCCCTCCAAGCTACGCCAACTCACGGCGCCAGAATAAGCTATGTCGCGCGCCTCTATCCGTTCGGATTTTACGCCCTCGAAGCGCTGTGGATGCGCGCCGCTGCAGCTCTGACCGGCTCACTCGTGGCAACCTTCTTCGCAGCGAGGCTGCTGTGCGTTTTCCTGATGATGCTCGGGCTGTATTTCAATTATCGCACCGCGCTCAATCTTGGTCTGCCGCGCTGGACCGGCGTCGCGCTCGTCGCCGCGATCGGCTTCTTTCCTTTGACGACGTTCGTCTCGTCCTACGTTCAGCCGGATAACCTCGCCTTCGCGCTCGTCTCGGCGACTCTCTATTTCTCGAGTCAGCTCGTGCGGCGCGGCGTGAGACCAGTCGTCGTCGGCACCGTCGGCCTGTGCCTCGGTTTGCTCGCGATTACGAAATATCAGTTTTTCCTCAGCGCCGCCCTAGCGATCGCGCTCTTGTCCGTCGCGCTCGTCGCTCGGTCCAAGGTTACAGGGGTCTACCGCCTCGGCTTGCTCGCGCTCCTGGCCGCGCCCAGCACCATTCTGTTCGCCGTGCAGTACTGGTACGTCGAACGGTCCAGCACCGCACTTCACTCAGGTCTGCCGGCCGATATCAATTCCAATATCCTGCACGGGCAGCTAGCGCTAGGACTCGTCCCCGCCGTCGCGTACGTCACGGGCACCAGCCTTGCGGCCCTCTCCAACTGTTTCGTTTCGGGCGGATGCGCCGCCACGTTCTGGCAAATGGTGGGCTGGGTCGATACGCCGATCGTGATTATCAGCCCAAGCGCAGAGTTATGGATTCGCGCGACGATTAGCGTGGTCACGATACTAGCCTTCGCCGCCGTCGCCTACTACGCAGCGCGCAACGCGTTCCGGCTTCTCGTGGTCGCCGCCCGTAAACGCGGCCTGGTCGCGTTGCGCATAGTGGGCTCCGATCCCGTGCTCAACAGCTACATTTGTTTCATCGCGATCATGTTGGCGCTCTACGTGCTGACCAACAACGGCTTCGGTGCCGAGGGGCGCCAGTGGTACCCGTACATCTTTCCTGCCTTCCTCTGCTTCGTGTGGTATGCACCCCGCGTACTGCCAAAGTACTCACGAAACGTCACCGCCGCTCTTACCGGAGTTCTCCTTGCGTACGTGCTGCTCGCATCCGGCTACGCGCTGGCGGGCGTGCACCAGCGTTACTACGGCCCACCGATGCCGGGCTATGTAGCCGCGGATCCCAACTCCGCGACCGTAGCCTCTCAAAATGCGGGCATGCTCGGCGCCGTCGTGAGCGCTTCCTACCACGTGAATGCGCGCGAATTGCCTTTTGTGTTCGCGACGAGCTCGCGGCTGCTCGTCGCGGGAACGGCGATCCTGCCGGAGACCCGCCGCGCGCCGCGAGTAGTGGCCGTGGTCGTCGACTCGCGTCGACCGGTACCGGTGCTCTCCGGCCAATATATCTATCTGGCCGCCGAAGCGATGCACGACATACGGGACGGCTACAGCGCGTTTTACGCGACGATTCCGACGCGCCATTTAGCAGAGGGTGCGCATACGGTGGCCGCGTACGCGCAGGTGGACGCCCGCCACTACGACCGCGTCGCACCGACGCGCCTCTTCTTCTTGACCGGCGGCGACGGCAGCTTTTCAGCAGCGTACTTGCGACGCCTCGAGAACGCGCCCCAAGTACCAGGAACTCTCCGGACGGTCGGAACGTGCCGGGGCTTTGCATCAACCGCACATGGCGTCCCGACGTTCGACGTCGGCGCAGTGGCGCTGCTCGCCGGGGCCTTAAAAGAGTCGCGCCTGGATCCATACCACGGAATCTGGCTGCTCGTAGACGGGCGGCCGTATCCGGCGCGCTATGACGAGCACGCGCGTATGTTTTCCGCCAAGATCCCGACGGTCGACCTGGCCGTTGGCCTTCATCGCGTCAGTGCCTACGCGATTACGGACAGGATCGATCGCCCGGTGCGAATCGCCGAGCGCGCAGCCTTCAGCGTCGCACGCGGCAATGGCGCCGACGAATATCTCTCTCGTCCGCCGCCCGAGTGCACGGATGCACTCGGCCAACTGGAGGGGCCTAGTACATGAAACGTCCCGGCTTCCTCTACGCGCTCGCCGGCGCCGCGCTCGCCGGCATGTCGCCGGCGGCGGTGCGCGCGGCCGTGCCGAGCGCAGTCGAGCGGGTTCTCTGGCTGCGGCGCGCCGGCGACCGCGGCGCCGTCGAGGCGCCGTTCTGCATCGATGGACGGACGGTCTACGAGCCCGGCTACCGGATGATCTGCTGGCTGATGCGCGATCTTCAAGTACCGGCCTCGCAGGGCTACGTACGCTTCGACATCGTCGAGATCGAGGCGCTCTGGGAGGTGCAACAGACGCTGGCGCTCCACGGAATCCGCCGCCCCCTCGTGATCACGAGCGGCTTTCGCACGTGGCAGACGAACGCGGCGACCGAGGGAGCCGCCCGCAACAGTCAGCACATGTACGCCAAAGCGGTAGATATGTATGTGGACGGCGTCTCTATGCGCGACCTCTTCGATGCCTGCTGGTCGCGGGAGGTCTCGGGCGGGATCGGCTACTACGACGACCACGTGCACCTCGATTCCGGGTCTCGCCGGTGGTGGGTGGGCGACTTTGACGTACCGGAATTCTCCTAGATTGCCCGCAGGGTGTGCATCTTTTTGCTCCATGAGGGGTACAAGCCAGCATCATGGAGCGGCTGGTCCGTCCCGCGAAGCGCATAGGCCAACGGTTCGCGTGGGGCGCTGGGATCTATCTGGCGCTGAACTTTCTGCTGCTGTTGGCGGAGGCGCAGTGGCACATCCTAGCCCGGCTGACGGTCTGGGACATCTCCGAGCTCAAGACCCTGACCGTGATGCTCGGCCAACTGACGCATCACTAAGCCTGCCGATCGGGATCTCTCCCGTCCGCATCGTTCTTTACGGCGGCACGCTCTTTTTGCTCGGCCTATGGCAGCTCGTACGCAATACGCTGCACGACCCCAACTTCGCCGATTGGTCGTGCTTTTGGGTGGGCGGCGCTATCGCCGGAACGCGGGCGCTACTCGATCCGAACCTGCACACCGCGTTTGCGCTGGCTCACGGAATCCGGCCGGCGATCTGGCCCTATCTGCCGGCCTTCGCGTGGCTCTACGTGCCCGCGGCACACTTCTCGTTATTGGCGTCCTACGTCGCGAATTGCATCGCTATGCTCGCGATCGCAGCCTATGCGGGAATGGTAATGGCCGACGCCTTCGAAATGCCACGATGGTTCGGCGTCGTCGCGGTGCTCGCGTGGGCGCCCGTGAAGATCGCGGCGATCGGCGGCCAGAATACTTCGATCGCGCTGTTCCTTATCGCAATGGCAATCATGTTCGCCAAACACGAACGTCCCGCGCCGCTCGGCGCCTGCGTTGGACTCTTACTCTACAAGCCGACGATCGCGCTGCCATTCCTCGTGCTCCTGATTGCGCGGCGCAACTGGCGCGCCCTACTGGTCGTCGGAATCTGCGCTGCCGGCTGGTACTTGGCAAGCGTCGCTGCCGCCGGCGGCAATTGGCTCTGGATGACTCCGTACGCAAGCGCGCTTCGCGCCTACTACACGCCCGACTTTCATGCGAACGTGGCGAATGTGGTGAGTCTTCCAGGATTGCTCATGCGCTCCGGGATTCCCGCGGCCGCTGCGCTCGCCATCGCGGCGCTCGCTTTTATTGTGGCGCTTCCCCGGCTCGCGCGAATCGATGGCGTCGCGGCGCTCAGCATTACGTCTGCCCTCGCCGTCGCGCTCAGCCCGCACGCCTGGCAGTACGAACCGCTGGTAATGCTTCCGGCCATCCTTTACGCGATGCGCGCCGTTGGCGATCCGGTCAAGACGTGGATTATTACCGCCGGCTACGCAATTGCTGTGGCATCCATCTTCGCCATCCCTGGGCTGTCGTGGAACCTGCTCTGCGTCGTCATCCTCGCGATGACAGCCGCGCTCGTGGTGGTCCCAGCCTTTCCATCCATCCATAGTCGAGGCGGGCTAGACCCGAACAGAGCCTAGGATGCAGCCACCCGCGCGCCGCCCAACCCTCAGTGTGTTGTTGCCCGTCTTCAACGGTGCGGCGTACCTGGAAAGCACGATTCAAAGCGTCCTTTCGCAATCGTACCCCGACTTCGAGTTCCTTATCCTGGACGACGGCTCTCAGGACGCGACGCCCCAAATTTTGGAGAGCTACGCACACCGCGACGACCGCATTCAGACCTTTCGGCACGAAAATCACGGCGTCGGCTTTACGCTCCAGCGCGGAGTATCTGAGTCCAGAGGCCGCTATGTCGCGCTGATCGGCGCCGACGACCTCGCATTGCCGGGCCGATTTGAAAAACAGGTGGGTTTTCTGGAAACAAACCGCGACCACGTGTTCGTCGGGGGGTACCTGCAGGTCATCGACGCGGACGGCCGCATGATGGGTCTACGCAGGTATCCGCTCACAGACCCGGACCTTCGCCGAATGATGCTGCTTTATAATCCGTTCGGCGCTCCGGCCGCGATGTTCCGGCGTGAAGATGCGCTGGCGGCGGGGGGGTTCACGTCCCGGTTTTCCACTGCCGAAGACTACGACTTCTTCCTCAGGCTCGCGAAGCGCGGCAAATTGGCGACTCTTCCGGAACCCCTTGTCTCATATCGCCTTCATCGCAACGCCGTGAAGGCAACGCGAACGATACGACAGCTGCAGGATACCCTAGCCGCGAAGAAGGCGGCCTACACCGAGTACGGCTATCGCCCGTCGCTCGTGGGGCGTACCGTGGACCTCGCGCTGATGCTGCTGACGCGTCTACCTCCCGCCTTGACGTATCGCCTGTTCACCAAGATCGCCATCCGTGCCGAGCAGAGTTGACGTCGCCTGAGGCAGAAACCTAGGCCATGGTATCCGTCATCATCGCCAGCCTCGTGATCATCGCGGTTTACGTGGGGACAAAGCGGCTTTCGGGGCTCGAGACCCTCGCGGTCGTCGTTATTGCGGTGGCAGGAATCGTGCTCGCGATCTTTCCCGCGCTCTCCACGCGCGTCGCGAATTTCTTGCACGTCGGCCGCGGCACGGATCTCGTGTTCTATTTCGCCGTTCTCGCGGGCTTGTTCGTCGCCTCGAATTTCTACTTTCGCTTCAAGCGCCACGAGGCGGCTCTCATCGCGCTGGCTCGTCAGAACGCGATCGAGCGCGCGCAGGAGCCGCGGCCGGCGCCAGCGCCGGCGTTAGGAACGGAGGGCGATCGAGCGGTAGAGTAGATCGAGCAAGATCTTGACCGAATCGAAGCCTGACTGGCCCTTTTTCTTAGAGTAGGCCGTGTAGCGAACTTCCACGGGGACCTCGACGAAGCGCAGTCGCAGCGCTCCTATCTCCTGCAAGATCTCCGACGCATGGGCCATTCCGGCTTGTTCGATTCGAATCGCCGCGGCGGCTCGCCGCGTGAAAAGGCGCAGCCCGTTGTGCGTGTCCGTCACGGCGACGCGGGCATGCAGATGCGTGAACACGAGCGCGGCCCGCAGGAGCAGCCGGCGCACCGGCGGCACGCGGCACTCCTTTCTAAGAAAGCGCGAACCTAGCGCAACCTCCGCCCCGCTGCGATCGAGCGCATGGAGCAGATCGGTCACCGATTCGACCGCGTGTTGCCCATCCGCGTCGAAGGTGCAAATGTAGTCCGCTCCTTGTGAGAGCGCATAGCTGATGCCGGTCTGGAGCGCGGCGCCTTGCCCGAGATTGACGATGTGGCTCAAGACGTGCGCACCCGCTCCAAGCGCCAGCGCCGCCGTGTCGTCCGGAGAACCATCGTTAACCACGCAAATGCGATCGTAACCCGCGGCCCGCAACGACGCGACCACCGCCGCGATCGTCGCCGCCTCCTTGTATGCCGGGACGACGATCCACACGTTGGCCATTTATGCCGTTTCCGGCGTCAGAGCGAACACCGGCCTCCGTGAGAGGGCGAGCGCCGACACCGCAAGTGCGATTAAACCGATCCACGTCGGCAGGCGCAGGAGCCACATCGCCGGGCGGTTCGTGACGTTGCCGAGCACGAATTGACGCCAGCTCGCCTCCGCCAGCTTCGGATCGATCGGTGGGTATGCGTACGGGTGACCCAGCGCGTGCGCCGGCACCTGCGCGATCATAAAGAGTCCGACGATGAGTGCAAGGCCTCCCACCGCGGCGACCAGCGCGATCGTTCGCTCGCGCCCGAGCGCGTAAGCGATGAACGCGATCGGAAAGAGCGGAGCCAGGAACAACGCTGCCGAGCTGGTCATCATCCACGGCACCGCCAGCAGCAGCACGGCTGCCAACAGCCGGGCTCGTTGCTCCGGCGCGAACGAGTACGCGAGCAGACACGCGGGGACGGCCGCCGCGATCGCCTCGGTGTGCACGAACGTCCCGCCGATCAGCGAGAATGCCGGCGGCACCAGCGCCGCGAAGGCCGCGTTATCGTAGCGCCGCGCGAGGCGTAGGGCGACCAACACTCCCACCGCCGTCATCGCGACGTACGAGATGCTGCCGGCCAACGCGGCAGAGGTGTCGCGAACGCCGAGCGCCGCCAGGACCGTGGAAAGGCTGTACTGATTGTCGCGCGAGACCTCCGCGAGCGCGTGCGCCGGGAGTACGGCCGTGACGTACGCGATGTTCTGCGTGAGGCCGCCGCTCCAGAGCGATAACGCCGCGAGCGCGAGCGCAGCAACGCACAAGGACAAGCGCATCGACGAATACGCGATGAAGAGCCCGAGCGCCGCCGGAAGCGCGATCTGCGGCTCGACCGCCGCCAGCGCGATTGCGGTCGCCGCGAGACGGAAGCGGCCGCGTGCCGCCAGCAGCGCGGCGACGACGAGCGCCGCCACCGCCACCGGCATGACGTTGCCCGATGCGAACGACGTCAAGCCCAGCGAGAGCGCAAGCGCGGCCCACGCGATGACCATCGGCTGCCGCGCCACGCGCCCCAGCGCGTACGCCGCGGCCGCCATCGCCGCCGCGAGCAGCGTCCACCAGATCGTCGCGGCGGTCGCGAACGAGAACAGCGTCAGCGGAGAGAAGAATGCGAGCGCGTACGGGGGATACGGCGCGGGAACCGTGACCTTCGGCGGCGCGCGATAGTATGGGGCCGCGGTGCTGCGCTCGCAGTCGTGCAGCGGCTGTACGTAGTAGGGGCTGAATCCCTCGCGCTGCGCCTGCGCCGCGCAGTAGTACGCGCGAAAGTCGACCATCAGCCATCCGGTTTGGCGATCGCCGTACGACTGTGCCGCGATCGGCAGGAGTGTACCGATGGCGACGATAGCAACCGCGAGCGCGTGGCTGACGCGCACGCGCAGCGGACCGGCGCCGGCGACGGCCAGGACGAGCAGCAGAGCGAGGCCGACCCACGTCGGGATCCGCACGGCCCAGGCGGCGAAGCTCCCCGTCGAGCTTTTCTGCGTAAACGCGCTCCACGACGCCTCGGGCAGCCGCGCGTCGATCGCCGGCGTAGCCGCGTGCGCGACGACGTGCGGCGCGGCAATTGCCTGCAGCGAATCCACGCCGAACAGCAGCAACGCCGCCGAGATCGCCGCGAGCAACGTCGCGATGAGGTTAGCCGGCCAATAGCGCCACGCGAGGTACGCGATCGGGAACAGCGGCGTGATCAGCAGCGCCGGCGAGTCGAACCAGCCCCACGGCACGGCGAGGACGAGCAGCGCCAGGACCGCGAGCGTGCGTCGCTCGCGCGGCGCGTACGCGACGATCAGCGCCGCGGCCGGCAGCGCCGCCGCGATTTGCGTTACGTGGATGAAGGTACCGCCGAAGACCGCGAACGCCGGCGGGATCGCAACCAGGAACGCGTCGTTGCCCGTCCGCTGCGCGAGCAGTCCCGCGACGATAGCGCCCACGACGAGCATCGCGACGTACCAGAGCGATCCGGCGCCCAGCGCCGCCGCCGCCGGTACCCCCGCTGAGGCGAGGATCGCGCTTAGGCTGTACTGCGTGTCGCGTGTGAGCTCCGAGAGCGCATGCGCCGGCAGCACGGCGGTGAAGTACTCGACGTTCCCGGCGGGCCCGAGCGCCGCAAGCGACATTATCCCGAGCACCGCGAAGGCGAGCAGCAGTGGCACGCGCGTCGCCGGCCGCCAGGCGGCGAGGGCGACACATGCCGGCAGGCCGAGATGCGGCTCGATCATCGCGGTCGCGGCCAAGATCGCGGCGCCCCCAAGGTATCCTCGCCACGCGGAGTACGCGGAGAGGCAGATCGCGGCGACCGCCAGCGGCACCACCTCGCCAAACGGCAGCGAAAGCATGCAAAGCGACAGCGCGAAGACGCCGACGGCAACGCCCCACTCAGTGCCGGCAAGCCGTGCGACGAGCACGATGCACGCGAAGCACGCGAGCAAAAGCAGCGCGCCCCACAGCGCCGCGGCGGGCCAGAAGGGCAGGAGTCCGAGCGGCATCAGCGCCGCGATCACATACCCGGGCAGCGGCGCAGGGATCGTGACGCCCGGGTTCTTCTCGAAGAACTCCTTCGGGCCGATCGCGGTCTCGCACGTGCGCAGCGGCTCCGTGTGATACGGGTCGCCGCCGTGCGACGCCACGCTCGCCGCGCAATAGAAAGCTCGGAAGTCGCCCATGAGGAAGCCGCTGCGCGTCACCACGCCGGCGTGAATGCCCAATGCCGTCAGCGCCGCCAAGACGATGGCCGCGTTGATCCAGAGTTTCCGCACGGCGGTTAAGATCCGGAGGCGAGACGCAGGTCGGGTTCGGAGGACGCCTGCTCGTCGATCGTGCTGACGATGTGGGCGATTCGTTCGAGCACCGTTACGTGCCGCTGTTTGAGGATGGCATCGAGCGTCGCGACCCAGGGTTCGTGTGCGTCGCCGATCAGCAGGTCGCCGCGATAGACCCGCGCGGCGCTCCGATAGTGGGCATATGCGGCGCGCAGCTCGCTGCGCTCATACTGCTCGTCGGCGTCGTCCGCGTGCGACACGAAGCGGTTGACGTCCACGATGACGTTGTCGAGGTCGATCGAGAGGTCCTCGCCCGAGCGGAAGTACGCCTCGACCTGCTTGAATCCGACGATGTGGGCGATCGCCTTACGGATGTTGGAGCAGACCGTCCGCAGGCTCTGCGCGACCAGGTGACGTTCCGCACCCGGCCAGAAGACCTGCCCGAGCTCGCCGCGCGAGACCGTGCCGCCCTGCTGCAGCGCGATGTATTTGAAGATCTGACGGTCGCGCCGGCGGATCCACTCGATCGGCTGGCGATCGATCTCGGCCAGGAACCAGCCGAAGAGCCGCACCTGCATCGGGTGGGCCGGCTGGGCGCGGCGGCCGTAGCGATCGTAGAGGCGGCTGCGCGAGAGCGCGCGCAGCGGACGATATCCGTCCGCGGTGTGAATCACGAAGAGTCCCAGCTCTTCCAGCGCCTGCAGCTGTTGGCGATCGTCTAAATACGAGCCGCTCATCAGCTTGAGGACGAGGTCCGCGTCGCGCTCCGACACATGCGTAAGCGAAGAGGCGACGAATTCGTTGAAGAGGTGCCCGTGGCGCGTCCGCCAGTTGTCGAACGCTTGGGAGAGCGTCAAGCTGTCCTCGGCGGCCTTGCGCAACGCGCCGCTCACGATGGTTGGCCATCCGTCGGTGGCTTCGAGCATTCGCAACACGTCGGGGTGCGTGAACGGCACGCCGCAGGTCTCCGCCACGTAGCGAATTCCGGCCGCATCGAACGCGAGCCGCTCGGCGTCGCAGAGCGTCGCCGCTCCCTGCGAGACCAAGCGCCCGACCTGGAACGGCCCGCGAGCGCGGCACGCGATCAGCAGGCCGACGTCGTCGGGGAGCTCTTCGATCAGACGCAGGATCGCGCCGATGCCGCCCTCATCCGGCTGATGCTCGCAGTCCAGCGCCAGCTCCATCGGAGCGCGCGCCGCGAGTGCCTTGACGACCTCGTCGTGCGAGCTGAACTCCGTTTCGGCTTCGAGGGCGCGAGCGATCGTGGCCCAGATCTGCTCGGCCGTGCAATTCGCGGCCAGGACGCAGTAGAATCCGTTGGGTGCGGAGTGGCGCAAATACCCGAGCAGCGCCATGGTTTTGCCGAAGCCGGGGGGGGCGACTAAAAATCGAACTGGGACGCTTCTAAAGCGTCCGAGCCAGTCTTCTAGATGCGGCCGCCGGATGATCGACGGACCAAGCCGCGGCATCCTTGAGGTCATGACTCCTTAGGGGCGGTCACTAAGCTGCCCCCTCTGATGTACAAGTATACCAATTTTTTAACATATTGCCAAGCGAGCGTTTGGGTCGGAGCCGAATTTCCTTTCGGAATTTACGCTGGGATCCAACCATAAAACGCGGGTTCCGCCGGATTTTCCCCCTGAAATATTCGGCGCGGACACGAGCCGGCAGCGGGGATGTCAGTGTGGTATGAAATTACCAGCCGGTCAGGGCTCGGGCGAGCGGATCGAACGCACGCGAGCGCCAGCGCAGCTCGTAGTTCACCTTGCGGGCAAGGTTGCGCATCTTGGACCGGAACGGCTGGCGCGAGGCGAGCTCCCGAGTGAGTGCGTGCTCGATCTCGAGGTCGCGGCGCAGCCGTTCGACGGTCTGCCGGCCGATGGACGGATGCGTGCCGGAGAAGCGCAGCAGCCGCGGGTAAACCGGCGCGTAGTACCGCGCGACGTCAAACCCGTCCAGCTCGTCTTCGCGCAGCACGTTGCCGGGCGCGCCCAGTCCAGAATACTGCCGGGCCTTTTCGGCATGCCGGCGCGGCTGGAGCGTATGCCCGTAGTGCGCGTACACGTAGGGTAAGGCAACCCTTCTTCCGCTCAAGCCGCGCAGCTTCTCGTGCACGTCGCCGTCCCAGCGCAGCTCGGGTGCAAACCGGAAGAACATCATGCGCCGCTCGATCGACGTGTAATAGTCGAACGACGCGAAGAAATGCCACGTGTAGCCGTCGATAAAGTCGTAGCCCGCCGGGACGCGATCGAGCCGCTGCGCGACGCGCGCGACGCGCTCGCCATGCACCTCATCGGCGTCAATGAAGGCCACCCAGTCGCCCGCAGCGTGCTCGGCATGTAGCCGCAGGCACACGTTGCGTGCGTCCGCGAAGCCCGAGAACTTCGTGCGCTCCACGACGAGGCGGTTCTCGCGCCCGAAGCGGCTGGCTGCGAGGGTCGCCGTATGCGGCGAGGGATCCGGCGCGTTGTCGTTGACGATCAGCAGGTTTGCACTGGACGAGATCGACTGCAGCATCGCCGCAAGGAATGGTTCCTCGCGCGAACCCAAGATCAGATGCGCGGCGATGGGCACGCCGGATCATTCGAGTACGACAACGGAGTTTCCGGCAGGCAAGCGAAGTCGCCGCCATGCCACTGCGCATCGCCGTCGATGCCCGCGTCGTCGCCGAGGACACGCGCGGGATCGGACGGTATGCGCGCGCGATCCTGCGCCGGCTGATCGGCCGCGCCGACGTCGAGCTTACGCTGCTTGCGGAGTTCCGTCGCCGGCGGCGTTATTCTACAGCGTACGCGCGCGCTCTCGGCGGCGACGCGTTCGACGTGCGCGCGCGGCCACCGCGCAACTGCGAACTGATCTGGCACCCCGCTAACGGGACGTTCTTTGCGTCGGACCTTCCGAGCGTCGCCACGATCCACGACGCCGTGCCGTTCCGCTATCCCGATCCCGATCCGAAACGCCGGCACCACGCGCAGGAACCGTTTTTGCGCTCGGCGCAAACGGCGGCGCGAATCGTTGCCGTCTCTGCGTTCGGGCGCTTCGACGTGCACAATCTGCTCGGCATTCCGCTCGACCAGATAACCGTGATACAACACGGCGTGGACCCGGAATTCTCGCCCGGGCCGGCGGTGGGGCTGCCGCGCATACTGCGGGATCGAACCTTTTTGCTCTTCGTGGGCGATCCGATCGCGGAGCCGCGCAAGAACTTTGCACTATTGTATGACGCATACCGACGGGCGTGGCCGGCAGATGCCGCACCCGCGCTCGTCGTCGCGGGACCGCGCGCGCCGGAGCTTCCCGGGGTCGTCCACGTCGGAAATCTCGCCGACGACGTCGCTGCCGGCGGCGGCGGGCACCAGCTGCGAGCTTGTTATCGCGGGGCGCTGGCGCTCGCGCTCGCCTCCTATCACGAGACGTTCGGCATGCCGATGCTCGAGGCGATGGCCTGCGGGACCCCAGTCATCGCGTCGCGCGCGAGCGCGCTGCCCGAGATCGCCGGCGATGCGGCGCTCTACGCACCGCCGGACGACGCTCTCGCGTGGGCTGAGGCGCTGCGGCGCATCGTCGACGACGACGCGCTGCGCGAACGACTCCGCGCCCAAGGCCTGCGCCGCGCGCAACTCTTCAGCTGGGACGAGAGCACGCGACAACATCTCGAGCTCTTTCAATCCGTCACGCGATGATCCGGCTCGGCGTCGACGCGTGGAATCTTCCCGGTGATCGGCGTGGCATCGGGCGATACCTGCGCGAGATCCTGCGCGTCTGGTGGAAGGGCGATCGCGCGCGCGTCGACGTGACGCTGATCGTCCCCGAGTGGCACACGTGGACGGTGCGAGGGCGGTATCTGCGCGAGGTCGACGCACGGCCGTACCGCGTCGTCTCGCGGCGTTTCCATGCGCGCGCCGGGCTCGACGCGCTCTGGTTTCCATTCAACGGCTGCAGCTGGACCAGCTTTACGCTGCCGGCGACCGCGACGCTGCACGACGCGTCCAACTTCGTCGCGCCGAACTACGCGCCCGAGACGCAAGCGATCTTTCGCGCGGCGGCGCAGCGATCCCGGGCGTTGATCACCGACTCGCGTTTCGCGCAAGGCGAGCTGGCGCGCGTGCTCGCGATTCCGCCCGAGCGCTTGACTCCGATCCCACTGGGCGTCGCGCCGCCGCGGCCGGCGGTGCCGGTGGCGCTTGACGTCGCAACGCTGGCGCCGTTCGTGCTGTACGTCGGGGCGCCCGAGGCGCGCAAGGGTTTCGATACGCTGCTCGAGGCGATGTCGCTCGTCGCGCGCGAGCGATCCGATCTCCGGCTCGTCGTCACGAGCTGGCTAGGCAACTGGCCGATGCCGCGTGGCGCGCGCGTGATCGAGCTCGGGCACGTCGACGATGACACGCTAGCGGCGCTGTATCGGACCTGCGCGGCGCTCGCCCTACCGTCGCGTCACGAGGGGTTCGGCCTGCCCGTGATCGAGGCGATGAGTTACGGCGCGCCCGTCATCGCCTCCAACGCGTCGTCACTGCCCGAGGCGGGCGGAGACGCGGCCTGCTATGTGCCGCCCGGCGACCCCGCTGCACTTGCGGCGGCAATTCTGCGCGTCACCGGCGACGATGCCTATGCGGCCGAACTGCGCCGGCGCGGCCCGATTCACGCGGCGGCATTCACATGGGAACAAACGGCGGAACGGACGCTGAGGGTGATCGAAGGCACGTTAAGCGCATGATCCGGCGGTGTAGATCCGGCGCGGCCGCGCTATTTCCACATGCCCTTCAGGTCCGAAGCTGTGCAGGCGCGCGCCGTGCAGACTACGCCCGTGATCGTCTCGATCGTGCGCAGAACCGAGTAGTGGTCGATGTTCTGAGAATACGACCCCGGTTTCACCGTCGGCCCGAGCAGCAGCGTCGCGATCTGGTTCTTTCCGTTTTTGTCTGGAGCGGCTTCGTCCCATGTGAGGATCAGCAGACCACCGTGAGCGCTGTTATACTTCAGGATCGCCGGCACGTTTTTCTTGAGCCATGTGTCGCCCGTTTGCGTGCTGCAGTCGTGCATGTCGTGGCAGAGATTCGGCACGATGATCGCCAGGATCGGGGGCGATGCGGTAAAGCGGTGATACACGACGTTCGACGCCGCCGGCACATTGGTAAAGTTCACCCACGGATTGTGCTTGCGCGCGTACTCGCCCGAATAGCAGCCGGTGAAGCCGTCGTGGGGCATTGATTCCGAATAGCCGCTGAAGCCCTGTCCGGCGGCAAACAACTCCGCCCCAACGTTCTCGGTCGAGAACGTGTGCGGGCAGGAGTCGTCGGTGACTCCTTGCGTCGAACCCGAGAAGAAAGCGAGGTAGTTGGGCTGACTAGGATGGCCGATTGCATGGCTATTCGTCATGAGCGCTGCCTGCGGCACGAGGGTCTTGTTGATGTACGCAGCCTGCGAGTTGCCGATGATCAAATCGTAGTCGCGATTTTCCATAATGACGACGACAACGTTATTCGCATGCGGGCCGGCTGCATCGGGGCGAGTGGCCGCGAGTTTGGCCGGAGTGCCCGCTACGCTCGGCGCGCCGATGCTCACGCCGGCGCAACCGGCGAGCAGCGCAGCGGCCATGCCTTGCAGTTTCCGAAGATAGGTTGCCGGCTCACTCATGTTAGCACTCCCTTCTCATGAGGGCTTCGCAGTTTAAGTTTTGAGGCCTCGCGAACAAGTCGCCGGTGAGTGTAATTCATCTCGCAACCGGGCTGGCGGTGCGTGACGGGCGCGTGTTGCTCGTCGCATCGCGCTATCCCAACCATGCACAACCGCTGTGGAATCTCCCCGGCGGCCGCCAGCAACCCGGCGAGCTGCTCGAGGAGACAATTGTACGCGAGGTCGCCGAGGAGACGGGACTGCGGGCGGACGTCGTGGAGCTCGCGTACGTAAGTGAAAGCTATGATGGAGACGTTCACGTTTTGAACGCGACGTTCCACGTCACCGTTCGTCCTTCGACTGCGCTCCGCGGCTTCGCTCAGGATAGCACTACAGGGGGCGATCATGTCGTCGGAGTCGAGTGGGTACCCCTCGACGAGTTGGCCCAGAGGATCGTCGTCGGCGTCGTGCGCGAACCGCTGCTAGCGTATCTGCGCGGCACGTTTCCACAGCGCTACGCGGGATATCACGACGCGGGCGTTACGATCGAGTGGCCTGACGATTCGCGGTAGCGCCGGCGGACCAGCGCTCGCGCTCGAGCGAGAGTAGGACCACGTCGACGGGTTTACCCCCGACGGTCGCGCCGCGCGGAAGCATACCTTCGTCTTCGAAACCGTTGCGGCGCAGCACCGCGCGCGACGGGAGATTCTCGGGCAAGCAGTAGGCGCGGATCTGCTTCACGCGCGTTCGACGGAAACCCTCATCGACGAGCGCCGCTACGGCCTCGGTAGCAAAGCCTTGACCGCGGTGCGCGCGCACGACGCTGTAGCCGATCTCCGCCGTTGCGCGGCTCGACTCCGAGATGCGAAGCGAGACCCATCCTAGCGTTTCGGTCCCGTCGCCGATCTGCATGAGCCATTCGAAACGGCCGGTCGCGCCCGGGCCGAAGCGCGTCGGACGGCTGCCGACCGTACGCAGGAACTGCGCGCGGTTGAGGTCGGGGAGATCCTGATAGTCGCGCAGGTCCGGCTCCTGCAGTACGTCCCACAGCAGGCCGGCGTTGGCCGGCGTCACCGGATCCAGGCGCAGGCGCGCCGTCCGAATCGTCCTCACCCGCAGCGCTCCATCACTTGCCGTTCTACCCGCCCCGCGTGATCGGAGCACCGATGGATTTGGCCGCCGCCTACGCCGGAAGCGCGCCCGCCTGGGTCGATTTCACGGCGACGGTCGCGTCGCGGCCGCGATTCTTCTACGGTTTGCGCACGCATTGCATGCACGAAGCCTTCGACGTGCAAAGCAGCGCCGGAAGGCTCGAGGTGGTCGACAACGTAAGCATCGCGCCGCGCTGTCCCGTGCGCGCCGGCGATCGCATCGAAGTCTGCGGCGAGATGGTTCACGACCCGGCGCGGCTGCCGGTCGTCCACTGGACGCATCACGATCCCGGCAACCGCCATCCGAATGGATTCATCCGCCTACGCGGCCGGGTCTACGCGTAGGCGAAAACGACGCCGCCGCTAGATCACCCAGACGGCTCCGGTGCCGTGGACCACGCAGCTCGGAACCCCCGTGCACCGTGCAGTGATGGTCTGGGAATAGTGCCCCTTCGGCGTTGACTTCGTGGCCGTCACCGTTTCGGTCGTCGGGTTTCCCGGGTCGGGCTTGAACGTGCCCTTCAGGCCGGAATGGCTCATCTTGGTCGACCAGCGAACGTGGCCGCACTTCACCACCTTCCCGTTCCGATGACACGTCAGCTTGATGCCGAGCTTCACGCTGCCGCCCGGCTTCACGCAGACCTTGAGCATTTTTGGTTTCGTGCACCCATCCGGGACGAAGCCATCCGGCGCCGTTCCGGTTACGCCGAACTCCGCCGTCGTCCGTGCCGACGGAGCGAGGCCTGGCCCGGCGCTCGGCACGGACCCACCGCTCGAGCAGCCGGCTGCGAATATGACTCCCACGGCCACGCCCGCCAGATACGGGCCTACACCGCGCTCCCGAAGTAGCTTCATCGCAGCCTCCTTTTGGACGCAAGCTACTTGCGGGATACGAAATCGGCCACCTGCCGGCGCGGATGGGCCGAATCCATCCGCAGCAGCTCCGGTATCGTTATGAAACGATAGCCGCGGCGTTTGAGCGTGTCGACGATCAGGCGCGTCGCTTCGACGTCCGAGCTTCGATCGCACAGACGCGCGCGCATGCGCGGGCAGACGATGCCACGGTTGCCGTCGTGCAGCGTGATGATCGCGCCGTCGCCCGCGTAGTGCAGCACGCGCGCCGCAATGATGCGCGGAGGCGGATCCTCCCAGTCGTTTGCGAGCGGGACAGACCACATCACGGGCGTGTAGCCGAGCTTGCGGACCTCGTCCAACACGAGCCAGTCGCGCGAACCGAAGGGCGGGCGCATGATCCGCGTGTGCTGCCCGGTCGCCGCAAAGATGGCCGCGTCGGTGCGTTGCAGGGTGCGGCGCAGGCCGGTCTCGTCGTAGAGTACGAGGTGACCGTGACTCCACGTGTGATTGCCGACGGCGTTCCCCGCCGCGGCTTCGCGGCGTACGAGCTGCGGGTACGCCTGCACAGCACGCCCCACAACGAAGAACGTCGCATGTACGTGCTCGGCGCGCAGCACGTCGAGGATCTCGGCAGTGTACGGCGGATTGGGGCCGTCGTCGAAAGTGAGCGCGACGACGCGCTGGTTCCTCGGACCGCTCACGAGCGTCTTGCCGAAGAGCTGGTTGCCCGGGCTTTCGGCCGCCTCGTACCCGGCGAAGAGCAGCACCGCAAGCAGCGCGATGCACACCGAAGCTCGTAGCGCGAATCGCCTCCGCACGTTTTAACCGTGCAGCCCGCGGATCCGAGCCTGCGCCGCCGCCACGTTGCGGCGAAACTCGTCCGGTCCGAAGTCCCGGAAGTCTTTGACGATCTGCGCGTAACGGGCGTCGGCGACCTGCGAGCTCTCGAGTCGCAGCAAGTCCTTGGGTACTCCCTTCGAGAGGTCGATGTTGAATTGGCGGCCGGCTTTTGTGGCCCAGTACTGCGGGTTCGTGAAGGTTACGGTCCGCTCGCCTTGTTTATAATCCGCGAGCTGCTTGACATAGACGGTGTAGTTCGCGTCGGGATCGGGGAGCGGCGGCTTGTCTACGAGTTGCCAGATACCGTCCTGCCCCAAGAGCCCGAAAAAGAAGCTCACGTCGTACACCCGCGCCGCCGGCGCCTTGACCGTAATCACGTGACCGTTGAAGCCGCGAATTTCGTATTCGAAACGCGATACGCCCTCGACGTCGGACATCCGGTACGCTTCCCGATAGATCGGGGGCTTCGGGTACTTGATCGTCATCCAGGCGTACAGCTCGCTTGGTGCGTGCTGCGCGTGAATCGCCGGCGCGAACCGGCCCATCTCGCCCGGGCCGTAGATGCGCCAGCCCAGCACGAGCATCACCGCCGATAGGGCGATGATGAAGAGTCCGATGGGGAAACGGCGCATGACCGCGGCCCTACTTTACCGGCGCGTTCGCTTCCTGGTCGAGCACCCGGTTGACCAGCCGGTCGGCCATGACGTTTTGCTCGCGCGGCACGTGCCCGACGTCGACGCTCTCGAACGCCCGCAGCAGGCGCATGGCTTGCCGGTGCAGCGGCTGGAGTCCGGCGTGCTTGACGCGGTACTCGCCGCGCAGCTGCTTCACCACGAGCTCCGAGTCCAGACGCACGTGCAGGCGGCGGATTCCGCGCTTGTTCGCCGCCTCCAGACCGAGCAAGAGCGCGGTCCATTCCGCGACGTTGTTGGTCGCCTCGCCGAGATAGGCGGCCACCTCCTCGAGCAGCTCCCCCCCGGGTGCGATCAGGATCGCGGCGCTCGCAGCAGGACCTGGGTTACCGCGGGATCCGCCGTCGGCAAAGAGCGTCGCTTCCACTGGAGGCGGCCCTTCGGCAGCCCCAAGGCATAGACCGCCCGCCCGCGGGGTACACGGCATAGCATGATGCATACGTTCATTGTTCGCGCCGCCGCCCTGGCGGTCGCACTCGCGCCGGTCCTCGCGGCGCCGCACAGCGTCGCGGCGGCCCAGAACTCGACGTTTTACGGCATTACGGTGCACGTTTCGTCCAGCAACATTAAGGTTCAGGATCCCAAGACGAAGCAGGTCCTGAGCTTCGTCATCGTGCCGAAGTTCGACCAAGTCTTCTCCGCCAATGGCAAGACCACGTATCAAATGAGTGCCATCAAGGCCGGCCAATATGTCGGCATCATCTACGATCAGCGGGCGCTCGGGATGCGCCACGCCGACAAGATCTATTTGTTGACCAATGCTAATCAAAGGATAGGCACGCAGTAACGAGAAGAGCGCCGCCTCACCAGCGAAGGAGACGGCCATGCGTTTTCGGACCATCGCGTTTTTGATGCTCGCCGGCGCGGCGATCGCCGCGTGCGGCGGCGGCGGCTCGCCAACGGTCCCCGCTCTGCAGCAGGGATCGAGCCGCCATTCCGGCTCGAGCTCGCCGATCCAGCACGTCGTCATCATCGTTCAGGAGAACCGCACCTTCAACGACTTTTTCGCGACGTTCTCGGGTGCTGATGGGACGACGGTCGGCAAGGTAAAGGCGAATCCCAACTGCAGCCCGCCGATCCAAGCTGGAACGATCCCCCTTGCGAAGGCGCCGCTCAATATCCACAAAGATCTCGTTCATAAGTATTCCGGCTATCAGACGGCGCGTGACGGCGGCAACATGGACGGCTTCGACCTGGTGCCCTTCGGTAACGGCATTCCGGAGTGTACGTTTCCATATCAGTATACCGACCCGTCGCAGATCGTGCCGTACTGGGACATGGCGGAACAATACGCCTTGGCCGAGCACATGTACACGACGCAGGGCAGCGACAGCTTTACCGCCCATCAGGACCTGATTCGCGGCGGCACGGAGATCGAGCGCGGCAAGGCGATGGTGGACTTCCCGACTTGCGGCAACTGCTTTTGGGGCTGCAAGGCTCCACCCGGCACCGTCACGCACCTCGTAAACAAACAGAACGTCTACCTGAAGGACCAGCTCGGCCCGTTCCCGTGCTCGAAGAAGTTCAAGCTGAAGTATCCTACGCTGCGGGATCTGATGGACGCGAAGGGCGTCACGTGGAAGTACTATCAGCCGCTCTTCAGTAAACCGTACGGGCAGCTCCTGAGTGCCTTCAACGTCATATGGCCCGTGTACCATGGCCCGGAGTGGTCGACGAACATCGCCACGCCGCAGACGGCGATCTTCAATGATATCTCGAACGGGACTTTACCCCAGGTGTCGTGGGTGATTCCGGATGAAGACGAGTCCGACCATCCCGGCACGTTGTCGGACACCGGGCCCTCTTGGGTCGCGAGCATCGTCAACGCGATCGGCCAGAGCAACTACTGGCAACACACGGCGATCGTCATCGTCTGGGACGATTGGGGAGGGCTCTACGACAATCTGCCGCCTAAGCAGATGGACTACGGCGGCCTCGGTTTCCGCGTGCCGGCCATCATCGTGTCGGCCTACGCCAAAGCCGGGTACATTTCCGCGACGAACTACGAGTTCGGGAGCATCTTGCGATACATCGAGGACAACTGGAAACTCGGTCAGTTAGGCACGAGCGACTCGCGCGCCAACAGCATCGTCGACTGCTTCAACTATTCGCAGTCGCCGATCACCTTCCACAAGATTCCCTCGCAGCTGTCGAAGGACTACTTCATGCACGCCAAGTACTCGGGACCGCCCGACACCGACATGTAAGGGAGAAGGTCGCAACTTCGGCGTAGCCGCCTGGAACTGAGCTTCCGGTCGCTTGAAACCGTTCGCGTTCTGCGTACCTTCGAGGCCGTATGAGTACGTCACAAACCACTGCGGCCTCGGCGCGTCCGGCGGCCGCAAGCGGCATGTTCAAAATCGGCGGGGACATGCCGGTCCATCGCCTCGGCTTCGGCGCCATGCGCATCACCGGCAACGGCATCTGGGGACCGCCGGCCGACCACGACGAGGCGATCGCGGTCCTTAGGGCCGCGGTGGAACTCGGCGTCACGATCATCGATACCGCCGATTCCTACGGCCCGCACGTTTCCGAAGAGCTGATCGCCGAAGCGCTCTATCCGTATCCCGCGGACCTCGTCATCGCTACAAAGGCCGGCCTCGTTCGGCCCGGCCCGGGAATGTGGGAGCCCGACGGCCGGCCGCGGCATCTGCGTGAGGCGGTCGAGGGCAGCCTCAGGCGTTTGCGCTTGGATCGCATCGACCTTCTGCAACTGCATCGCCCGGATCCCAAGGTGCCGTTCCACGATCAGGTCGGCACCCTGGTCCAGCTCCAGCACGAAGGCAAGATCCGCCACATCGGCCTCTCCAACGTCGGGGTCGAGCAGATCGAAACCGCAGGCCAACTGGCGCAAATCGTCTCGGTGCAAAATCTCTATAATCTCACCGACTGCGAGTCCGCAGATGTCGTCGAGTATTGCACGCGCGAGAACATCGCGTTCATTCCTTGGTTTCCGCTCGCAACGGGAGCTCTCGCCAAGCACGGTGGCCCGCTCGCGCAAATCGCGCAGCGCCACAAGGCCCTGCCGTCGCAGGTCGCGCTGGCTTGGCTCTTGGCAAAATCCCCGGTCATGCTCCCGATTCCGGGCACGTCCAGCGTCGAGCACCTCAAGGAAAACCTCGGCGCCGCATCGCTGAAGCTGAGTGACGCCGATATGGCCGCACTCAACGAAATGGAATCTGGTTGAATCCGCTGCTCGCGCAGGACGAGCGAACGTTTCCCACTCTAACGCCGGCGCAGATCGAGCGCTTTGCCGCGCGAGGCCGCAAGCGCAGCGTACGCGAAGGCGAAGTTCTCGTCGACGCCGGGGATCGCGTTATCCCATTCTTCGTCGTCCTGTCGGGCGAGCTCGAGACGATCCGCCCTCCCGTGCGCAGCTTCGAAGGCGAGGCGCTCGTGACCGTCGTCAAGCCGAAGCATTTCACCGGCGAGATCAGCGTGCTCTCTGGGCGCGCCGCCCTCTTTCGCATCCGTGTCAGCAAAGCCGGCGAGGTCATCGAGCTCGATCGGCACAGCATGTTGGCACTCGTGCAAGCCGACGCCGAGCTCAACGAGATTGTCATGCGCGCCTTCATCACTCGTCGCTTGGCGATCGTCGGCGCGAACCTCGGCGACGTCGTGCTCCTGGGCTCCGCCCACTCACGCGATACCTTGCGCCTCAAGGAGTTCCTCACGCGCAACGGTCACCCGTACCAATACGTCGACCTCGACGGCCATGACGACGTTCAGCACCTGATGGATGCCTTCAACATCACCGTCGACGAGATACCGGTGCTCGTCTGTCAGGGCCGCGACGTGCTCCGCAACCCGTCGAATCGCAAGGTCGCCGAATGCCTCGGTTTCAACGAAGGTGTGGATCCCGCCAAGGTGCGCGATCTCGTGATCGTCGGCGCCGGTCCGTCGGGTTTGGCGGCGGCCGTCTACGCGGCGTCGGAAGGCCTCGACACACTCATGATCGAGACGACCGCGCCCGGCGGGCAAGCCGGCACAAGCTCGCGCATCGAAAACTACCTCGGCTTTCCCACCGGCGTTTCGGGGCAAGAACTGGCCGGGCGCGCCTTCGTGCAGGCGGAGAAGTTCGGGGCGCAGATGTTGATGGCCAGCGGCGTGCGCTTACACTGCGACGAGCAGCCCTACACCGTGGAGACCGACGACGGCAGGCGCATTCCGACCCGCAGCATCGTGATTGCCACCGGCGTGCAGTATCGCAAGCTGCCGCTCGTGGAACTGCCGGGCTTCGAGGGCGCCGGCTGCTATTACGCCGCCACGAAGATCGAGGCCGATTACTGCAGCGGTAACGACGTCATCGTCGTGGGAGGTGCCAACTCCGCCGGCCAGGCCGCCGTGTTCCTCTCTGAGCGCGTGCCGCGCGTGTACATGCTGATTCGCGGCGATGGCCTTTCCTCGACGATGTCGCGTTATCTCGTCGCGCGCATCGAGGAGACGCCGAACATCGAGGTACGACCGCACACGGAGATCGTCGCGTTAGAAGGCGACGAGCACCTTGAGCGCGTGCGCTGGCGCAACAATCAAACCGGCGAAACCGAAGAGCGACCGGTCCGTCACGTCTTCTTGATGACGGGGGGCGCACCCAATACGGCCTGGCTCGACGGCTGTGTCGTCCTCGATGAGAAGGGCTTTATCAAAACGGGTCCCGCGCTCGTGCCGCGGGAGCTGCAGCAGGCGAACTGGCCGCTGGCGCGCGCGCCGTTCCTGCTCGAAACGACGCTGCCGCGCGTGTTCGCAGTCGGCGACGTGCGTAGCGGCAGCGTCAAGCGCGTCGCGTCCGGCGTCGGCGAAGGCTCGATCGCGATCTCACTCGTCCATGAAGCGCTCAAAGACTAGCCGTACGCCGAGTTCACGATGACGCGGGCTGGAAGTGGGCGTCGGTTGCGATGTAGGGCACGTAACGGAAGTCACGGATCTCGGAGATTTGTTGGTTTTCCAATCTGAGCAGGACGAAGTATGCCGGCACGCCGCTCGCCGCCGGGCGGAACATCGCAATCGCCGGAACGCCGTCGACATAACCGGCCTCGGCATGAATGTCTTCGGTCCGCAGGACCTCGGCGTAGCGATCGAAGTACCCCGCGTCGGCTACTTTGCGTTGCACGAGCGAAACCTGATCGAGTCGGGCTTCCTGGGCTAGTAGGGCGCGAAGCGCGTCCCAGTCGCGGTCGTTGAACAGGTCCACATAGCGCCGCAGTGTCGCCTGCTCCTGCGCCGATGCCTGGCGCCCGGGCTGCGCGCGTGGAGCGCGCGGCGTTCGAGCGATGTTGGCGCGTCCCCTCGAGAGCGCTGCCTTGACGGCACCGACCGTCGTTTCCATCGTCGTCGCCGCCTCCTCGAGCGACTGCCCGAGGACGTCCTTCAGGATGATCGCGCTGCGCTGCACGGGCGCCAGCTCGACGAAGACCGTCAATGCCGCCTCCACGAGCTGGGGATCGACGCCGGTCTCCTCGGTCGCGGCGTGGTCGGGAACGTCCGAGACGAGCTCCACGTTTTTGCGTTCGTAGCGTTTGAGAAAGTCCATAGCGGTGTTGTGTGCGATCCGGAAGAGCCAGGGTCGCAGGTTGGGCGGCTCTCTCATCTGGCCCAGTGCGTAATAGGCTTTTGCCAGCGTCTCTTGGACGATGTCTTCACCATCGAAAACCGAGCCCGTCATGCGGGCGCAGTACCGATGGAGCTCGGGGCGGATCTCGTCGACGAGCTCCATGAACCGGTCGCGCGCCTCCGCCATCGCGGGCAGCAATGCGCGCGTTTCGTCTTGCGTGGTCACCGTCGCAGGCGCGCGAGCGTGACGGCGATCGTCAGCAGCATTCCGGCGGTCATTCCACCTCCGATTTGGCCGGCAGGTAGGAGCATCTCCTCGAGCGGGAGTCCCATGACATGTGCGATGAGGATCATCTCCCGTCACCGCTTCGCATCGTCGCGACCGCCGCGTCGCTGATCTGTTTCCACTTCGGGTCCACCGGCGCGGCGCTGTAGTTGTCGTGCCAGTTCCACCACTCGTAGGGCGGCGTTTGCGGGTAGCCCGCGGGCGAGTCTTCCCAGTTCTCTTGGCGCCCGAGCGGGGTGATGTCGAGATAGGACCACGTGGTGCCCATCGCCTCGTCGCCGCGGCTGTTGACGAAATACGTGCGGTACACGCGGTCGCCGTCGCGGAAGAACACGTTCGTGCCGTGCCACTCGTCGACGCCGAAGTCTTTGTCGAAGTCGTCGGTGATCGTGTACCAGGGCATTCTCCAGCCCATGCGCGTCTTGAGGCGGGTGATGTCGGCCTGCGATCCGCGCGAAGCGTACGCCAGCGTGGTATCGCGGGCGTTGAGGTGCGCGAGATGCGCGACCTGGTCGGCGCCAAACGAGCAGCCCCGGCAGGCGTGGTCGGGCCAGCCGAAGACGCCCGGCTCGAAGAACGCGCGGTAGACGATGAGCTGGCGGCGGCCTTCGAACAGGTCGAGCAGCCTAACGCGACCGTTCGGACCGTCGAATTGGTAGTTCTTCTTCACTTCTACCCACGGCATTCGCCGGCGCTCTGCCGCCAGCGCGTCGCGGGCGTGGGTCATGGCCTTCTCTTTCACGAGCATCGCTTCGCGTGCGGCTTCCCACTCCTTCGGCTGCACGATCGGAGGGGCACTTGCTGGACGGTCGCTCATTGCATATCTCCTGTTCAAGCGGGGCGGTTCGGCTATCATGAAGACGATTGGGACGAGGGAAAAGATACGCGCCTGCGGCGGGTTATCGCTAGGTCACCCTTCGACGGAGCCTGTCCTGAGCGAGCGAAGCCAGTCGAATCCGACCGGCGGCCAGCCTCATCGACATCGATCCGCCGGACAGACGTCGCCCTCTTCGACGATACCGGACATCCCCGACTGCACGTCGATCAACAACCTGGAGAATACGTTTCGGATGCCGAGGCCTCGAACCGGATCAGGTTCGGGGGCCTCTTCTAAGCGAGCACGGCCCAGCCGTATTCGAGCAGCGGCTTGGCTTTCTTGATCAGCGCGATACTTTGGTCGATCAAGCCGTCGCCGCCGACGTCGGCATCCGAGAGTTTCTCGCTCACGATGAACGTGGCGGTCTTGAAATAGCGTGCGATCGGGCTCTCCGCTAACGCTTCGAAGCCGCGCGGCATGCGCTTGAGCGCGTCGTGCTCCTCGGAAAGCGCGAGTCCGTTGCGTTCGAGCGAACGCAACACGTTTTGAAAGCGCTTTGGATCCGAAGCCATCGCCTCGCGCCAGCGCTGCAGCGGCTCCTTGTCGAGCTGGTAGAAGCCCGCGACTGCGAACGACTCCTTCGGGGCAACGTGGATATAGAGGCCACCGAGTGCACCTCGAACTCCGCGATAAGGAAGGTACGTTCCGAGGTTCGTCTTGTAGGGGCTCTTGTCGCGTGAAAAGCGCACGTCACGATAGATGCGAAATCCAACGCGCGACGGATCGGCGTCGATCGGGATCCTCGCTTTGCGTAACCCGCGCGCGAGGTCGACCGTCAAAGCTCGCAGCGGCGCCAGGCACTCGCGCTCGTAGATTTCCTTGCGCGTCGTGAACCACGCGCGGTCGTTGTTCTTCTTCAGGTCGCGGAGAAACTTGAGCGCCTGCGGCGAGAAGCCGGAGAACTTCTCTGGTGTCACTTTTACCATCGCTTCGCCCTTTGGACGACGTCGCATGGTCACCCTTCGTCCTTCGACTGCGGCGCTTTGCGCCGCGCTCAGGATGACAGAGCTTAGGGTGGCATTGCGAGCTCAGGATGACAATGGGAGTCTAAGGATGAAGTGCAAAATCATGAGCGTCGCACCAGTAGTGACATCATGGTCGTTTGACATCACACCGGACCAGCTTCAGGAGATGGTGGCGCGCGTGAAGCAGACTTTGAAACACTTACCAGCAGTTCCGGGGTGGTTAGGGACCGACTGCTTCACCAATGAAAAGCGAACCCGGGTTATGGTTCTGTCAAAATGGGAATCGAAGGACGCCTGGGGCCGCAGTGTGTGGGACAAGGTAGTCGGCGAAGCCCTCGCAGATTTCGTCGACCGTAGCAGCAATCAGGACTTCAACCTGTACTTCCACATCGCGACGGAGCCGGAAGGCTCATAGCGGCCTCAAGCGCAGAAAATGAAGGGAGCCCGGCGCGGTGGGTCGGGCTCCCTTCGCGCTACTCGAGAATTTCTAGTCGTCGTCGTCTCTGCGCCGAATCATCACGGCGTGACGCGACCCCTCGAGCTGTTGGTGCAAGTAATAGCCGGCGGTCTCGTACATCGGCGGAAGCGACGCCGGAGACTGTATCGGCGTTATGCCCAGCGTGGCACAGGTCATGTTCGGCGGAGAACTCGGCGAGTGGATCTCCGCGAGCGACGGCGGGTTCTCGGCGCCACCCCGGAGCTTGCGCGCGTCGAGCGCATCGAACAGGTTCGAGGTGGCGGTATCGCCGTCGGCCGGCGATAGGCCCACCGAAACGCCCTTCGCCTCGTCCGGCAGCGATGAGAACTTCGGCACGCCGAAGATCGCCTCGATCATCTTGGAGAGCGAGCCGTGATCCGCATAGTCGTGGACCACGACGCCCGTCTTAGAGAACGGCGAGATCACTAACGCCGGCAAACGAACGCCGTCGCCGCACGCGTAACCCTCTTCAGGTCCGGTCCTATCCTCTGGGCACGTCTGCCCAAAGTCCAGCGGCGCCAAGTGGTCATAGAAGCCCCCGCTGTCGTCCCAGGTTACAACGATGACCGAGTCCTTCCAGTATTTGCTCTTGGCAATAGCGTTGATGACCGACGCGAGGTACGCCTCAGCTACCTGATGATCGGAGCTGCCGCTGCCCGGATGGTCATCATCGCCGACGTAATACTTCTTACCCGATGGGTTGTTCGTAAAGATCGAGTCAGCCGGAACGAAGCCGTAGGTATTCGCGTTTCCGCCCTTGACCCAGAAGACTCCGGATCCCGGCAGTTTTCCGCTCTTGATGTCTGAAATCAAACCGTTGCTCTTTGCGTTGTCGCGCAGCGTCTTCTTACTGGCGAAGGCCGACTGCGGATTGTTGATGTAGTCGAAGTAGAGCGGCGCGGTGTGATGCGCGGAAAAGCCTGCATTGGCCGTGTAGAGCCCTTCTTCGTACCACGCCCAGTCAAACGACTGACGGCCGCTCTTGCCTTCCCGACGAATATCGCGGCCGATGTAGCCGACGACGTTCGAGTTCTGAGCCTTGCGGTCCATTTCCGGATTGAGCAACACCGGCATCGTCGCATAACTTTGGAACGTGTTGCTGTCTCCCGTGTACGAGGTCACCGGGAACTTCAGCTCGGCCGGCGGCGGGTTGTCGTCGTTAGAGATCGGCACGCCGTCGGTGTAGCCTCCCCCGCTCGGGAGCGGCATCGAGAGTGTCCCTTCGCCTGCAGCGGCTTCCGTTTGTCCGATTTGACCCGCGAACAACTGGATGTTGCTCGGCGTCGAGTCGCCGGTGTTCGCTTGGAAGTAGTGATCGAACAGCGCGAAGGTTTTCGCATAGTACCAGAGGTACGGGACCGTGTCGCAATCGTACACGCCCTCGATAGCGATCGACTCATTGTGCTGCTCGATCTGCTGAGGGCTCGGCGTTGGCCCCAGCGGCGGCGCTCCCCCCTCTACGTCGACGAGGAAATCGTCCATCTTGCCCCGGTCGATCGATGCCTCTTGATCGAAACGACCGTTGTTGCCGCCGTTGATGTCGGGAGCATCGGGAACGTAGTTGGGGCTGTTTTGATTCGCCGAGATCAGGAACGGGCGCTGACAGCTGAAAGTTTGTGGATCGTACTGGCAGTCCGTCTGTCGGGCCAGATACGAGCCCAGGTTCTCGACGTACTGGCCGTTCACTCCGGGAAACAGGCCATAGATCTGATCGAAAGTGTGATTCTCTTGAACCAGCACGAAGACGTGCTTGATTCGCGAGCGCGCTAAGCCGGCTATTTTCTCACGGTATGCGGCATCCGCCAGCTGCTGAGCCGCGGATCCCGGTTCTCCGAGTTGCGCACCCTGCGGTGTCAGGGCCGAGCCCAGGGAGCCCACTCCCCCGCAAGCCGCGAGCGCGCAGGACGCTGTGAAAACTACGAGGTGCGAAGCTAATCGACGCATTATGATACGACCCTCCAGCTTTGAAGTGACGTGCGTGACTTCAAGCTACCAGAAGGCAGTCAGGCTCACAACGCGGAGAAACGTGACTTTGATAAGATGGATTAACGCTTCTTAACTCTATCGTCCCCGGGCCTAAACATATGCTTAACGCAAGACTAGGGAAATACTCCAGGCGCCGCGCTACGCGGCGGCTAGACGCATGTCGTCAGTTGCTCGGTACAGTACGAGTCGGTCCAGCCGCGGGCGTATCCGGCCGGCGCGCCGCTCGGCATTAACGGAGTGAGCCGAAAGCCCGACTGTTTGAGAGGAATCTCTACGCGGAACCATTTTCCGGAACAGTCGAGAATCGCATCTGGACGAATCGAGTCCGGGCCGACGACGAAGTCCTTACTTTCGAAGGAAAGGCGCACGACGTTAGGTGCGTTCGCCCGCGGAGCGCCCTTGAGGTACGGCTCTCGCAGACCCGTCGTGATGAGCTTGCCGGATACCCAGCCGCGCCGCGCGTACGGCTGTGCCTTGCGGTAGCCGTAACCATAGTGCGCGCCTTCGATCAGAAACCAGCCATTTCGCGTTCCGATGACGTGAAACTCGGCCGCGACGCTGCCGACGTCAGGCTGCGGGCTTTCCACCTTGGGAAGGCGCCCTAAGACGCGGGATTGCGCGCTCGGGCCCTCGCGAATGTTGAGGCCGCTCGGATCCGGATCGTTGGGCATCGCGTCGAACGCGCAGCTGGTGACGCCCGCCGGCAGCATCGGCTCCTGGGTCTGGCCGGACGCGACGCTCAGCGTGGCGACCAAAAGCGCCGCCGCGCCGCAGCCCGCGAGGAGTATCGCAGCAACAACTGCGCCTGCAGAGTAGCGGCCGCGACTAAAGCGCATCATATCCGGCTCCTTGCTGCGTGGGCGGATTGGCGACGAGGGGCGTTCACGGGTGCGCGGTTGAAAACCTGGAATAGATTCGTAATGAGGCGAGGATCCACGCTGCTGGTCGCCCTTGCGAGCTCCGTCATCTATCTCGGCATCGCTGTCGTCGCCGTGGGCGGTTTAGGTCCGTTTTTCGCGCATCCCGCACTCACCGCCACGGCGATCATCTTCATCGTGCTGACGCTGGCGGCCATTTTCGCGGGTGGAAGCTTGAGCCCAGGCGTGCGCGAAGATCGCGCCAATCGCTGGGTCTTGCTGCCGATCATCGTCATCGGGTTGGTCTCGGCGTTTCTCGCACCGTGGACCGATCGCCTCGGCTTCTGGACGATCGACGGCGAAGCGACGCGTTGGGCCGGCGTGCTTCTTCTCGCCGTCGGCGGGACGCTGCGGATCGCGCCGGTATACATCCTCGGGAACCGCTTCAGCGGTCTCGTGGCGATTCAGCCCGGGCACTCGCTCGTGACGACCGGGCTCTACGCTCGCATCCGCCATCCGAGCTATCTCGGATTGCTCGTCAGCGCGTTCGGTTGGAGCCTCGCCTTTCGCTCGGGCCTGGGCGTGCTGCTCAGCGTGCTGCTCGTCCCGCCGGTGATCGCGAGGATGAATTCCGAAGAGACGCTGCTCGCGTCAGAGTTCGGCGCGGAGTATGAGGCGTACCGCAAGCGCACGCGGCGTCTCCTTCCCGGACTTTATTGAGCATGTTGATCGCCGATTGGATCTCAATTTCGTGGCCGAACGCGGCGGCGATGCTGACGATTTATTGGCTCGTTCGAGCGTTCTGGCCGCTTACGATCTTTGCCGCCATCGCCGTGTGGTTCTGGTGGCGCAGGCGTTCGATCTTGGCCGCGCGCATCGTTGCCGGCCTCGCCCTAGCGCTTTGGGTGATCTCAGCCATCCCGTATCTCTATCTCGTGGGTAGCGAAGCCGCGTTCGCGGCACGGCTGCGATCGCGGCAGGAAACGCTTAAGGACGCCACTGCTATCGCCGGCATCGGGCTCCCCGCAGGAACGCTCGTAACGCATCCGACCGCGCAAGCGCGGAACGAAATCGCGTCGCTCGATCTTCAGCAAGGGGCCCTTGTTTACGGGATCCCGCTCAAGGGACACGTCGACTTCAACAAAGCGCAGCCGGACGGGTTCGTTACGCTGGCGCGAGATGCGGCGATCGGTGGCGTCCCTTGCTCTGCGGATGCCGAGGTGCTACTCAAGGATGGAAGAGTTGACACGTGCACGCTGTCTCGCGCGAGCATCGTCCGCGGGATTCCCTGCCGCGGCAAGGTCTCGCTGAGCAATGGCATTCGGTGCGTGCTTTCCGGGGATTATCGCCGCTTCGGCGTGACTTGGCGAGCGGGCACACAGGCGAGCGTTGACGGAAACGGTGGCTCGTTTGACATCATGTCACAGCCGCCGAGTCTCCACGTACTCGGTTCGCCTCTTCCGCGTCGCGCCATCGTCGAGTTCGTCGGCGGGCGCCTCTACGGAATAAACTTCACTATCGATCCCTGGCATTTCCAGGGATGCACGATCAGTTACATTGCGCTTGAATATGGCGCTGCATCCGGGCGAATCAGTGGAGCATGTCGCCTTCCGCGAGGACGCGATGGCAACGTGGTGTTACCACCTACCGCGTTCACGGTGTGAACGCATTCCGCCCTTCGACTTCGCCGCTATGCGGCTTCGCTCAGAAAGAAAGGCAACGGTTGCCTCCACGACGGGAGCTACTGCGGGTTGGTCGCGGCTTGGTCCTGGAAGAAGCCGACGATCGTGCCGTTCGAATCGACGACGAACATGATGCCCCGCGATCCGTTCTCGAAGACCGCGAGGTAATGGTAGCGCTGATACTGCTGCATCGTGTCCGCGCGGACGAACTGCAGCTGCCGGAACTTCCCGAGACCCGCGAACGCGGCGTCTATCTGTCCCAATAGCTGCTGCGTGAAGCCGGCCTTCACTTGTGGCGAGATGTTCCCGCTCGGCACGTGCCCGCCGAGCACTTGCGTGAAAAAGGTCGTGAAGTGCGCCGTCATCGCGCTGTCCGGCGGCGCCGATTCGGGAGCCGGCGGCGCGGTGGGCGGAGCCGGCTGGGCGAGCGCCGGAACCGCGGCGCTCGTCGCCAGTCCGCAGAGCAGCACTGCGACGACGAGTTTGGCGAGCATCTAGGTTGAACGTCCTTTCTCACGGAGCTTTTCGCGAGCTTTCTGGATTCGCCGCGCCCGCGTCTCGGGTCTTTTCGCGTCTTCGATCCAGAGCACATATTCTTTACGATGCGTGTACGACAAGCTATCGTATGCTCGCCGTTCGGCGGCGCTCATGGCCCCCGCGAAGTCGCGCGTCACACGCGTTTCCACACGAGCACGTTCGAGCTGCCCCAGATCTCGGGCGGCAGCGTGCGAATCGTCAGCGTGTCGCCGGAGAGCTTGAACTGGCGCTCGAGCGTGACGCCGACGAGATCCGTGAAGACGCTCACCTCGACGTGATGAAACACGCGGTCGCCGCGGATCTCGTAGCGGCCGGCGTAGGCGAGGAAGTTGCGCAGCGCGTCGCTGCGCGCGGTCTCGGACGCACTCGTCCCGGCGGGGGAGCGGAGCTCGGGACGATGCGTGCCGCCGAGCACCGCCGCCATGCGGGCCTGCGCGGTGTAAATCAGGTAGCCGACCGGTTCCGGCCCGAAGCGGGGCTCTTCGGTGGCTTTGCCTTCATCGACGTTGAAGCTCACGAGGCTCCACGCACCGACGACGCCGGCCGGCTCGGCCGCAGTCGCCGACACGTTCGCCAACGCCGCGAGCACGCCGAACGAGGCCGCCGCCTCCAGCAGGCCCTTTCGAGAGAACGATTGTAACTGCGGTGAATCACCGCGAGTAAATAACGCCATGATCAAACGGGGTCTTTTGACCCTCGCGATAGCGCTCCTCGGTGCGGGCCCTCCGACCCCGCAGCAGATTTTCGATGCGGCGTTCCGGCGCTTGCAGACGTACCCCGTGCCGCCGTACGCCGTGTGGAGCGCGACCTGGAACATCCGCCAACGGCCCATGGGCTATTACACCGGCGAGAAGACGAGCATTGAGACGAATCGTTACGCCGTGCGCCTCTCCGACGGCATGGAGAACGTTAGCGACGCGATTCCGAGCGGCAAGCTGCCGCCCGCGACGATCGAAGGCGAATTCTTGGGGCCGTTCGCGTGGAGGATGCGCTCCTCGGTGCGCGTCGCCCCGCCCGGCGGCGTGATGATGCAGCCCGACGTCGAGGGCCTCAAGACGATCGCGACCGTCGTCGCGATCGCGCAGTCGCCCTACACCTTCGGCTTCACGCGTTCCGGCACGCTGCCGGTCGAAAACGTCGACGGTCATCGCGCCTATCATTTAGCGCTGCGGCCGCGCAGCGATTTGCAGCTGCACAACCTTCGCGATCTCTGGATCGACGTGGACACGTACGATTTGTGGAGGGCGCACTTCGTCGGCACCTATCGGCCCACCCCGGACGCGCCGGTGAGCCCGACCGACGTGACGGTGAACTTTCGCAACGTGCTGGGATGCTGGGTGGTGACGCGCGCCGTGTGGACCTGGGACGACGCGCCGGTCTCGTTCACCTTCGACGTGACCAACGATGAGATCGGCTTGCCCGCCTCGCTGCCGGACTGGCTGTTCGACGCAAAACAGTACCAGCGTCATCAAGAGGCCGCGGAGCCGGACTATATCGGCGAGCTTTTGCAGCGCATGCGGGCAGGATCGAACGGGTGAGGCGCGAGGCCGCGCCGAAGCCCGCGGACATGGAGCGTTCCCGTTGTGCTGCCCTCGCTGTGGCGTTTGTCTTGGGATCGTGCGGTGGCGGTTATCGCGGGAGCGCCGGCGGCGTGACGCCTGCGCTCGCCGATGCGCATCATCATGGCAGCTCCGGTAAGATTCAGCACGTCGTCATCATGATCCAAGAGAATCGGAGCTTCAACAATTTCTTCGCTACGTTCCCGGGCGCGGACGGAACGACGCACGGTATGATGGGCCAGACGCGGATCCGGCTCAAGAAAGTCTCTCTCCTCTGGCCGTGCGACCTCGGGCATTCGCGCAACGGGTATCTCGAAGATTATGACAACGGCAAGATGGACGGGTTCTACCTCGAGGGCGGCGGCGCCGGCAGCAAGTGCGCCGCCAAGGCGGGGCGCAAGCCGTACCAGTACGTGGATCCGGCGCAGATCGGACCGTATTGGGACATCGCCGGACAGTACGTGCTCGCAGACCATATGTTCCAGACGCAAGGCAGCGGGAGTTTCACCGCACATCAAGACTTGATCCGCGGCGGCACGACGTTCGACAGCGCGCTCGACGAGGCGCTGGTGGACTTTCCGAGCAACGCGCCGTGGGGCTGCGACGCGCCGCCGAAGACGAAGACGTCGTATCTCCTCTGGACAGGGAGCGGTATCCACGGTGAACACAACAAAGGCCCGTTTCCGTGCACCAACAAGTTTCCGGGATCCGGCAGCTACTATCAGACGCTGGCCGACGAGCTTGACGCGGCGTCGATCAAGTGGAAGTACTACACGCCTTCGCTCAGCGCGCAAGGCTCGCTGTGGAACGCGTTCGACATGATCGCGAAGGTGCGCTTCGGTTCGGAGTGGGGTACGAACGTGGTGTGGCCGGAAACGAAAATCTTCGACGACATCACGAATAACGCGCTGCCCGCGGTTTCATGGGTGATTCCGGATGGCGCCAACTCGGACCATCCCGGATCGGCCTCGAAAGACACCGGACCGTCGTGGGTGGCGAGCGTCGTCAACGCGATCGGCCAGAGCCCGCTCTGGGATTCCACCGCGGTGATCATCCTGTGGGACGATTGGGGCGGCTTCTACGACGCGGTGCCGCCACCGCCGATCGGGTCGCAACAGTTCGATCACTGGGGCGGCTTGGGATTCCGCGTGCCGTGCATGATCGTCTCGGCCTACGCACGCGAGGCCGTGAAGAGCAAGCCGGGCTATATCTCGCACACGAACTACGAGTTCGGCAGCATTTTGAGGTTCATCGAGGATAACTGGAGCGTGCCGCGGCTCGGAACGACTGACACCCGCGCCAACAGCATCGTCGACTCGTTCGACTTCTCGCAGCCGGCGCGCACCTTCCAAAAGATCCCGTCGTCGTATCCGCTTCAATATTTCGAGCACGAGAAGCCCTCGAATATTCCCCTCGACTCCGAATAGGGAAAGCGTTTGCGCACGACCTGCCTTCACGTTGCGCTTCTCGCAGGAGCGTTTGCGCTGACTTCCTGTTCCGGAGGGGCCGGCGGCGCCGGAACTTTCGAGCGCCGTTCGAATTCGAGCAATACTGGTACGATGCTGATCTCTCACGTCATCATCATGATTCAAGAGAATCGCAGCTTCAACGATCTCTTCGCGAAGTTCCCCGGCGCCGTCGGGACGACGAAGGGCAAGATGGGCGCGAAGAGGATCCGCCTCAAGCAGGTCAATCTCATCTGGCCGTGCGACTTCGGGCATTCGCGCACCGGGTTCTTGAACGACTACGACGGCGGCAAGATGGACGGATTCTACCTCGAGGGCGGCGGCAAGGGCAGCACGTGCGGACCGCACGCGGGCCGCAACCCGTATCAATACGTGAACCCGGCGCAGCTCACGCCCTACTGGGACATCGCCGGCCAGTACGTCCTTGCCGATCAGATGTTCCAGACGCAAGGCAGCGGCAGTTTTACGGGCCATCAAGATCTGATCCGTGGCGGAACGACGTTCGATTCCGCACTCGACGACGCGCTGGTCGACTTCCCGACGGCCGCGCCCTGGGGTTGCGACGCGCCGATCGGCACGACCACGTCCATGTTAGTCTGGACCGGGAGCGGCATCCAGGGCCCCAAGAAAGCCCCGTTCCCGTGCACCAACAAGTTTCCGGGATCGGGCAGTTACTATAAGACACTCGCCGATCTGCTCGACGCGAAGTCGGTCACGTGGAAGTACTACACCCCGTCGCTCGGGGGCGCCGGCGCGCTCTGGAACGCGTTCGACATGATCTGGTCGGTGCGCACCGGTTCGGAATGGAATACCAACATCATCTCGCCGGAGAAGAAGATCTTCGACGACATCAAGAACGGGACGCTCCCGGCCGTCTCATGGGTGATTCCGGAGGCGCCGTTCTCGGATCATCCCGGCGCCGGCTCTGGGTCGCAGGGACCGTCGTGGGTGGCGAGCGTGGTTAACGCGATCGGCGAGAGCAACTACTGGGGTTCCACCGCGATCATCATCACCTGGGATGATTGGGGCGGGTTCTACGATCCCGTGCCGCCGCCGCAGCCGTTCGATCACTGGGGTGGGCTAGGATTCCGCGTTCCGATGATGATCGTCTCGGCCTACGCGCGCGAGGCGACGCCCAGCAAGCCCGGCTATATCTCCCATACGCAGATACGAGTTCGGCAGCATCGTGAAGTTCGTCGAGGACAACTGGAGCCTCGGGCGCCTGGGCACTACCGACACCCGTGCCAACAGCATCATCGACTCGCTCGACTTCTCGCAGCAGCAGCGCACGTTCACGCCGATCCCATCATCGTTCTCACGCGCGTATTTCGAGCACCTGCCTCCGTCAAACGAGCCGATCGACAGCGAATAGGCCTCGCTCTACTCGGGGTCGCCGTTTTGGGGCGTGGCGCTCTGATGCTCGAAGTACTCGATCGAGTGCTGCGACGGAATCTTCGTGAACCCGCGCTGCTGCTGGGTGTAGTCGAGCATGTCGCTGATGCTGTTCGCGGTCGAGTCCGACGTGCCGAGGCGGCCGAGCCTCCAGTTATCCTCGACGTAGCGCAGCAGGCTGCCATACGAGTACCGCGTGGAGGAGATGTAACCGCCGTGACGTCCCGAGCCAATCTTCACGTACGGCGAGAGGAGCAACATCGGAATTCGGAATCCCAGGCCGCCCCAGCCTGGCGTCTCGTCCGGCGCAACGTGGTCGTAGAAACCGCCCCAGTCGTCCCAGAGTACTACGATGAGGCTCGAATTCCAGTAGTCACTCTGACCGATTGCGTTAACGATGCTCGCGACCCACGATGGCCCATCGTCGCAGCCGCATCCCTCTCCCGGGTGATCCGAGTTTTCGTCGGACGGAATGACCCACGAAACCGAGGCGAGATCCCCCTTCCTGACGTCGGTGAAGATGTTCGTTTCCGGCATCGAGAGGTTCGTGCCCAGCGCGGGACTGTAGCGAACCCGCGCGATAACGTCGAATGCGTTAAGAATTCCGCCCGAACACTCCGCCGGGCAGCCGTGGTCGCAATTGCCTGGATTATAGCCCTTGAAGCAGGGCGAGTAGTATCTCCAGGTAACGCGCTTGGCATCGAGCAGGTCGCTGATCACCGTGTACTCCGTCGGCGATCGGAACGCGTTGGTGCATGGGAACGGGCCTTTCCGCAGGTACGGCAGATACACGCCCTTCTTCGTGATCAGCGAGGTCCTGCTATTCGGTCCGGAGTCGCAGCCCCAGGGCGCGATGTTCGGATTGTCGACGAGGCTGAACTGGTGGTTGATTTGCGAGTCACCGCGGATCAGGTCTTGGTGCGCTATGAAGCTGCCGCTGCCCTGATTCTGAAACATATGGTCGGCCAAGCCCCAATGATTCGCGATCGCCAAATACGGTGCGATGTCCGACGGCTTGACGTATTGGTAGGCTCCCGTGCCGACCGGCAGGCCGTGCGTGCCGCAGTCGCCTTTGCTCGCCTCCCCGAAACCGTCCATCTTGCCGTCGTCGTAGTCCGTGAGGAACGCCCTGTGACAGTGCTGGATGTCGAAGCCCGTGACGAGCGTGTGCGCCTCTAGCGTCACCCAGCGCTCGCGAAGCTGGCCGTTGACCTTAACTTTCATACGTCCGCGCGTCGCGCCGTCGGCACCCGGAAAGTCCGCGAACAGGTTGTCGAAGCTGCGGTTCTCCTGCACGACGAACACAACGTGTTGGATCGGCGAGCCGCCGGGGGTCGGAGTGGGTGATTTTTGTCCCGATGGCGGCCCGGCGCCGCCGGGCAGCGAGGACGAGCCTCCGCCGCAACCGCTCAGTGCGAATCCGGCGATGAATCCGCAGAAGATCCAAAGGTGCAACCCGCGGCGGCTCATGTCGCCTCCCGTTCTATTCGGTGTCGGGCGGGGCGCCCGAGGGTTTCTGATGCAAGAAAAAATCCAGTGAATACTTCGACTGGATCGTCTTGAACTTCCGCGCCGGCAGCCTGAAGTCGAACGACGTGCCAATGCTGGTCGACGTGTCGTCGTTGCCGAGCGAGCCCAGGTTCCAGACGTCCTCGATGAAGTGCAGGATGCCTCCAAACGTGTACGTCGTGTGATCGACGTGCGGCTTGTTGTAGGGCGAAACGATCAGCATCGGGACGCGGAATCCCGGACCTCCCTGCCAGTTCCGGGGGCGAGGCGGCAGGACGTGGTCGTAAAACCCTCCCCAATCATCCCAGAGAATGACGACCGCCGTGGAGTCCCAGTATCCGCTGTGGCCGACCGCATTGACGATCGAGGCGACCCACGACGGTCCCGTGTCGCTCGCCTCGGCGGGGTGATCGGAGTTCACGGCGTCCGGCGTGATCCACGCGACGTTCGGCAGCTTCCGCTGCGAGACGTCTTTAAAGAACTCCATGCTGCTGCGGGTTACGTTGGTGTGCCACTCCGGGCTGTAGCGCACCGCCTTGATCGCATCGAAGGCGCTCCAAATACCCGGCCCGCCGCTGAGCTTTATCACCGGCATCGCGTAGAACTTCCATGAAACGCTCTTGGCGTCGAGCAGATCGCGCATGGTTGCGTAGTCGAGGCACGGGAAAGGTCCGTCGATATAGACCTTTCCGCTGTATTTCTCGATGACGGACGTGCGGACGTTTTTTCTCGCATCGCAGCCCCAAGGGAAATAGGTCGGATTGTCGATGATTGCCTGCGTCGGCGAGATCTCCGTGCCGCCGGCAATCAAATCCTGATGCGCGGTGAAACTCGAACTCCCTTGCGTCTGGAACGTGTGATCCGCTAGGACGTATTGCCGAGCGATGTCCCAGTAGGGTGCGATGTCGGCTGGGTTCACGTACTGATAGGCATACAAGCAGGCGGGCGCGACGCTGCCGTTCGCTCCGGAGCCGATGAGATCGAAACCGTCCATCTTGCCATGGTCGAGCTCCTTGAGATAGCCGCTGTAGATGTGATCGATGTCGAGCCTCGCTGCGAGCGGCACCTTCTTGAGCGGGACGCTGGTCGGCTTCGTGATCGGCGGCGAGCAACTTCGTCGGATCGGGGGAGGCATCGCGGCCGCTTTTCCCTTCGTCGCGCCGTCCGCTCCGGGAAACGTCGCGAATAGGTTATCGAAGCTGCGGTTCTCCTGAATGACGATGACGACGTGCTTGATCGGGACGCTGCGCGTCGCGTTGCCGTTTTCTTCGGGAAGCAGCGGCGCGCCCGGAGATCGCCCGCCCACGCCGCCGCCGCACGCGACGAGCGCCGCGATCGCGGCCAGGAGCGCGCATAAAAAGGCGCCCTGGCGCGCGGCGATAGGCGCTGGTCGTAGGTTCATTACTGTCCGGTTCTTGGCCACGGGGGCGACGGCAACCTCGCCCGCAAGGAACGAGGCGTACCGAAAGAAATTAACTCTGGTATGGTTTCGGCTCAGGACGACGTGAGTTAGTCGTAGCTGTCGCGCACGGTCTCCAGCAACGTCTGTCCGAACTCGATGATGTCGCCGTTGCCGTCGAGCACGTCGACGCCGAAGCCGGGATACAGGCTCACGAAGCGCTCCTGCTTCCAACGTGCGACGGACCAGCGGTCGCGCGCCCCGACCTCGTACGGCCAGGGCGGCATGCCCTCGCGATCCGAGCGGATGTTGCGCCCATCGGCGGTGCGAATGCGGACCTGGAAGCCCTCGACCCGCGCGATCTTCATCTCGAGCGTTCCGATTTTCATCAGCAGTGTGAAGAAGGAATTTCGGGCTGACTGGATTCGAACCAGCGATCTCTAGTCCCCCAGACTAGCGCGATAACCAAGCTTCGCTACAGCCCGTCCGATTTTTTCGTTTTCTTTGGACGCGATCGGTGGCCGCCGACTGCGCTCTTCAAGGAGCTTCCTGCGACGAACGCCGGCACCTTGCGCGCGGCGATCTGCATCTTCTCACCGGTCTTCGGATTGCGTCCCTCGCGCGCCTGACGCGCCCGAACGACGAAGCTTCCGAACGGGTTCAGCGCGACGCGGTCGCCCTTCTGCAACGCTCCTTGAATTTCGTTCAGGATCAAATCGACAATCCGACCAGCCTGACGCTTCGACAGAGCTGCCTCCGCGGCGATGGCATCAACTACGTCGGCTTTCGTCAAGTCGGATCTCCTCCGCCCCGGGGATATACGCAGGCCGAATGTGCCCTCCTCCCAGAGCACCGGCCTCACGCCGAAACGATTTCGTATAGCGCGCGAAGCGCCAAGGTGTAGCCGCGCGCGCCCAGACCGCCGACGGTCCCGCGGCAGGCGGCCGCCGTCACGCTGGTCCGACGGAACGGCTCGCGCGCCGCAATGTTCGATAGATGCACCTCTATGACCGGAATCCCAATCGCCGCGATCGCATCCGCGATCGCGTACGAGTAGTGCGCGAGCGCACCCGGATTGATGACGACGCCCGCGTACGCGGCTCTCGCGGCGTGCAGCGCGTCGACGATCTGGCCCTCCGAGTTATATTGCTCGCAGTGCACCTCGAGGCCGAGCCCCTTAGCTTCGTCCGCGATCGTCGCGTTCAGCTCGGCGAGCGTCTGCGTCCCGTAGATCTCGGGCTGGCGTTCGCCGAGCAGGTTGAGGTTCGGTCCATGCAACACGAGAACGCGCATCGCACTCGCTTCTTTGAAGGAAAAGCACGGGCCTCCGAATCAGACGCCCCCTCATGCCTGATACGCTGCTGGCCGCGTCCGCGCCCGAAGCCGGAGTCGCCCTCGTCGCCGCAATCACGACCGATCTGGTCGCCGAAATCCGCGACCGGCACGACCTGTGGCCCACGGCGACCGCCGCCGTGGGGCGCCTGACCACGGGAGCAGCGCTCTTTGGCGCCCAGCTGAAAGGCAACGAGCGCATTTCGCTGCAGATCGCGGCGAAGGGTCCGCTTGGGACGCTCGCGGCCGACGCATGGTTATTGGACGACCGCAGCGTGGGCGCGCGGGGTTACGCGCAAAACACGCGGGTGGATCTGCCGATCGACGCGCGCGGCAAGTTCGACGTCGCAGGAGCGGTCGGCGTCGGGTCGCTGCAGGTCACCCGCTCGAGCGAGATCGGGCAGCCGTACGTCGGCGTCGTTCCGCTTCGCTCGGGCGAGATCGCCGAGGACCTCGCGTTGTATCTCGCTCAGTCGGAGCAAATACCCAGCGTCGTCGCGATCGGCGTGCTGGCGAACCCGGGCGGCGTCGTCGCCGCCGGCGGAGTTCTCGCGCGAGCGCTGCCGGGCACCGACGAACGTGCGCTAACCGAGCTGGAACGGCGCGCCGCGTGGATGCCGCCCATAACGCAGCTGATCGCGCACGGCGCCGATGCGGCGGCGTTGCTGCACGAGCTCGCGGGCGATTGGAAGCTGCACTCCCAGCACGAGATGGCCGTGCGATTCGCCTGTCGCTGCAACCGCACGAAGGTCGAAGCGGTGCTCTTGGGGCTCGGCGCCGACGAGCTCTTGCGCCTGTCGCGCGAACGCGACGGAACCGAAGCGACGTGCGAGTATTGTAAGGCGCGCTACTTCTTCACGACCCGAGAGGTCGAAGAGCTGGTGGCGCGCGTCTAGCGCCGCGGCAGAACCCGCGCGAACCGGCGCGAGCCCACCGAGAGGACCGCGGGAACGACGGCGGACCACGGCGCGTTCGGATCGCTCACCGGTTGCCCGTCGATCTTCACGGCGTTGCCCGTAATCAGCCGTTCCGCCGCGCGGCGGCTCTCCGCGAAGCCCGCCTTCACGACGACCTCGGCGACGCGCCTGCACTCGCCCACATCGATCTCCGGCAACGATTCGGTCGGGATCTCCTTGCGCTGGACGGTCCGCTCGAAGAACTCGCGCGCGCCGGCCGCGGCCGCGGCACCATGGTAGCGCGCGACGATCTCCTCCGCAAGCCGCTTCTTTTCGTCCATCGGATTCGCGCGCCCGGCGGCGAGATCCGTCGCGAGCTTCGCACTGTCGAACTTCGAGCGAAACGCCGCCAGCCGCGCGTAGATCGGCATCAGCGCGTCCGAAATTTTCATGAGCTTGCCGAACTGCTCCGCCGGTGGCTCCGTGACGCCCACGTAATTCCCAAGCGACTTGCTCATCTTCTTCTCGCCGTCCAGACCCACGAGCAGCGGCACCGTCGCGCAGATCTGCGGAAGCTGTCCGAACTCGCGCTGGTACTGGCGCCCAAGCAGCAGGTTGAAAAGCTGATCGGTGCCGCCCAGCTCCACGTCGGCCTCGATCGCGACCGAGTCGTACGCCTGCGCGACCGGATAGAGCAGCTCGTGCAGCGAGATCGCGGCGCCCGCATCGTAGCGTTCGCGAAAGTCGTTGCGCTCGAGCATCTGTGCGACCGTGGTCTTGGCGAGCAGCTTCACGAAATCCGACGGCGAAAGCTGGTCGAGCCACTCCGAGTTGTAGCGCAGCTCGATGCGCTCGAGGTCCAGCACCTTGCCCGCCTGCTCGCGGTAAGTCCGCATGTTCGCCTCGATCTCGTCGCGCGTCAGGTGCGGGCGCGTCACGTTCCGACCGCTCGGATCGCCGATGCGCGCCGTGAAGTCGCCGATGATCAGCGTGACTCGGTGCCCGGCCTCCGCGAACAGCGCGAGCTGGTGCAGCACGACCATGAATCCGAGATGTAGGTCGGCGCTCGTCGGATCGATGCCGAGCTTGACGCGCAGCGGCCGCCCCATCGCCAAGCGCGCGCGGAACTCCGCGCTCGTTTCTACGTGCTCGAAACCGTCCAGCAGAACGTCGGCCGCGTCGCTCACGTTCGCAGCTCGATCATCGTGACGCCGGTCGAGCCTTCCTCTTCGTTGCCGTAGCGCAGGCTCCTCACGCCTGGATGCGCTCGCAGATACTCTTGCAGGCCGCGTCCGAGCATACCGGTCCCCTTCCCGTGGATCAGGCGCAGCGGCGAGTTGCCGGCGAGGAGCGCGTCGTCGATCCAGCGCTCGACGAGCGGCTCCGCCTCCGCATAGCGCTTGCCGCGGACGTCCAGCGCCTCCGACATGCGCGCGGCGGCGCTCAGACGCGCGCTCGCGGCGCCGGCGCTCCGGGCGGCCGCAACGGCAGAGGCCTCGCGCCGAACGTCGCTCTTCTCCACCAGCATCTTCATTGAACCGACCGAAACGAGCAACCTGTCGTCGTAATCCTCCGCGACGACGCCCTCTTGATTGAGCGAGACGATGCGAACGCGTTCGCCGGGCGCAAAGGCGCGATCGTCCGAACCTTGGCCCTCGTCCGCGACGATCCCGAGGTCGCGGCGCATCGCTTCGATCGTCTGGGCGAGCAGAGCGGCCTGCGACGAGCTCACCTTACCCTTGCGCTTGCGCTCGGAGTCGCTGCCCGATTCCGCCGCGCGCCGCTGCAGCTCGCGCACGAAGTCGCGCAGGCTCTGCTGCAGCCGTTCTTCCGCCCGCGCCGCAAAGCGGCGCCGCTGCGTTTCGAGCTCCGCGCGCTCGCCGCGCAAGCGCTCGAGCTCGCTCGATGCTTCGCGGCGTTCGGCTTCCAGGCCGGCCCGGGCCTCGCGCAGCTCGGCGTTGCGCGCGGCCAGCTCGGCCAACGCGGCCTCGTAGTCGCGTTCGCGCCGTTCGAGCAGCGCCGCGGCGCGCTCCACGATCTTAGGATCGATCCCGAGGCGCGCGGCGAGCGGAAAGGCCAGCGACTGGCCCGGCGTCCCGACGTCCAGCTCGAACGTCGGCGCAAACGTCTGCGGATCGAAGCGCACGCTCGCGTTCGCGACTCCCGACGTGGAGTGCGCGAACAGCTTGAGCTCCATCGAGTGAGTCGAGACGAGCGCCCGAGCGCCGCATTCGAGCAGCCGCTCCAGCATAGCACGCGCCAGCGCGGCGCCGGCGCTAGGTTCCGTTCCGCCGCCGATCTCGTCGACGATCGCGAGCGTTCTCGCTCCGGCGCCGCTTAGGATCTCGCGCATCCGTTGGAGATGCGCAGAGAACGTCGAGGCGTTGGCTACCAGCGACTGCTCGTCGCCGATGTCCACGACGAGCCGCTCGAAGCGGCCGATGCGCGTGCCGACAGCCGCGGGCAGCTGCATGCCGCAGCAAGTCATGACGACGAAGAGGCCGGCCATCTTCAGCGCGACGGTCTTGCCGCCCATGTTGGGCCCGCTGATCACGAGCAGGCGCGTCACATCGTCGACGGCGAGCGACTGCGGGACCGCGCGCTCGTCGAGCAGCGGATGGCGCCCGCGCTCGATCGCGAGCACGGCGTCGTCGGTCAGGTCGGGCACGACCGCGTTCGTGCGCCGCGCCAGCTCCGCTTTTGCCGCCAAAAGATCGACCGCGGCAAGCATCTCGACGTTGGCCTCGATCGTGGGTGCGTTACGTCCGACCTCCGCCGAGAGGGACTCGAGAATGCGCCGGACCTCGCGCTCTTCCTCAATTTGCAGCGTGCGAATGCGGTTGTTCGTCTCGAGCGCCGCGAGCGGCTCGACGAAGAGCGTCTGACCGCTCGCGCTCGTGTCGTGGACGATGCCCTGCAAGCTGCCCGCGAACTCCGCCTTGATCGGAATCACGAAGCGCCCGTTGCGAACCGTGACGATGCGGTCCTGGATCGCCTTCTCGTGTTTTGCCGAGTTGAGGATAGAACTCATGCGATCGCGCGCGTCGGCCTGCGCCTGTGCTAGGCTGCGACGGAGGCGTCCGAGCGCGTGCGACGCGCGGTCGAGTACCGCGCCGCGCTCGTCGAGCGCGTCGACGATGGAGCGCTGCAGCTCGTGCAGCGGCGTGTAGATCGCCACGACGTTTGCGAGGTCGGCGTGTTCGCGGACGGCGCGATGGGCGGAGGCCGCCGCGGCTATGGCGTCGCCGATTGCGCGGAGGTCGCTCCCGGTGAGCGCGCGGCCGACCTGCGCGACCGCCGTCAACGGTGCCGTATCCACCGCGCGCATCACCTGCACGGCGCCGCCGGTCACGAGCGACCGCAGGGCCTCCGTGCGCAGCTGCTCGCGGCGCACCTCGGCGAAATCGGTAAGCGGCGACAGCCGCACCGCGAGCGCCTTACCGCGTTCGGTTTGCGTCAAACCAACGACGCGCTCGCGCACACCGGCGAAGTCGATCGCCTCGAGGGTACGCGAGTCCGCGAGACTCATCGTGCCGGCTTTAGGATCGGAGCTTAGCGCTGACCAACTCGTTGACAAGCGCGGGATCCGCCTTGCCGCGCGAGGCCTTCATCACCTGACCGACGAGGAAGCCCGCGACGCTGGTCTTTCCCGCCCGATAGTCGGCGACGACGCTCGGGTTCGCCGCAAGCACGTCGTCCACGAACCGTTCGATCGTCGCGCGATCAGTCGTCTGCGCGAGAGCCTCGCGCTCGACGATCTCCGCGGGCGCGCCGGCGCCCTCCCACATGCGCGCGACGAGCTCCTTGGCGATCTTCGAGTTGATGCGCTTGCCATCGACGAGCTCGATCAACTCGGCCAGATGCTCGGGCGCGACGCGCGACTCCGCCACGGGCACGCCGGTCTCGTTGGCGAGGCGCGAGAGGTCGCCGAGGACGAAGTTGCTCGACTGGTGCGGGTTGCCGCTGAGTTCCACGACCCGGTCGAAGTAATCCGCCAGAGCGAGGTTGTCGATCAGTTGATTCGCCGGCTTCGTGCCCACGCCGTACGATTTGGTATAGCGCTCGAAGCGCTGCCACGGCCGCGCCGGCAGGCTCTCTTCGATGCGCTCGATGTCGCCGCGAGCGATCTCCAGCGGCACGAGATCGGGATCCGGGAAGTAGCGGTAGTCGTGCGCCTCTTCCTTGCTGCGCATCGAGTGCGTCACGCCGTTGATCTCGTCCCAGCCGCGCGTCTCTTGCACGACGCGCTGGCCGGCACGCAGCGACGCGACCTGCCGCTCGATCTCGCTCGCGATCGCGCGCTCGACCGAACGGAACGAGTTCATGTTCTTGATCTCAGTCTTCGTGCCGAGAGCGGTCGAGCCGGCCGGACGGACCGAGACGTTGGCGTCGCAGCGCAGCGAGCCTTCTTCCATCTTGACGTCGCTGACGCCCAGGGCCAGCAGCGTCCGCCGCAGCGCCTCGAGATACGCGATCGCTTCCGCCGTGCTGTGCAGCTCCGGCTCCGAGACGCACTCCATCAACGGCACACCCGCGCGATTGAAATCCACCAGCGAGTACGCGCTGCCGGCAATCCGGCCGTCACCGGAGCCCGCGTGCGTCGATTTGCCGGTATCCTCTTCCAGATGGATGCGCGTGAGGCGGCACTCGCGCATCGTGCCGTCCTCCATCCAATACTTAACGGCGCCCCCGACGGCCAGCGGCATGTCATACTGCGAGATTTGATAGTTCTTCGGCATGTCGGGATAAAAGTAGTTCTTGCGGTCGAACTTCGAAAAGGCCGGTAGCTCTGCTCCGAATGCGACGCCCGTCCTGAGAATCAACTGGATCGCCTTGGCGTTAGGCACTGGCAGCGCGCCGGGCATGCCCAGACACACGGGGCAGGTCTTCGTGTTCGGCTCGCCCCCGAACTCGTTGCGGCAGCCGCAGAACATCTTGGTGTCGGTCTTCAGCTCGACGTGGCACTCGATGCCGATCACCGCCTCGTACTCGCCGCTCACGCGCTCACTCCCGACGCCGGCTTGCGCTCCAGTGCGTGGCGCGTCGCCTGCTCGTATCCGTGGGCCGCGCCGAGCACGAGACGCTCCGAGAACAGCGGCCCCGAGAGCTGCAGCCCGATCGGCATCGGCACGCTTCCGCCCGCGGGCGTGGTCCATCCGCACGGAACCGACAGCGCGGGCAATCCCGCGAGCGCCATCGGAATCGTGTAGTAGTCCATGAGATACATGCTGTACGGGTCGCTCTTGGCGTTGAACTCGAACGCGGGGCAGCTCGTCGCCGGGCATGCGATCAGATCACACGCCGCGAAGGCGCGCTCGAAGTCGCGCGCGATGAGCGTGCGCACTTTCTGCGCGCGCAGGTAGTACGCGTCGTAGTAGCCGCTCGAGAGCGCGTAGGTCCCGATCAGGATCCGGCGCTTAACTTCGGGTCCGAAGCCGGCGGCTCGCGTCCGATCGTACATCTGGCGCACGTCGTCGCCGTCGACGCGCAGGCCGTAGCGCACCCCGTCGAAGCGCGCCAGGTTCGACGAGCACTCGGCGGGCGCGATCAGATAGTACGTCGCGACGCCATAGTCCGCCGTCGGCAGCGATACCTCGACGAGCTGCGCGCCGAGGTTTTCCAGATCGCGATACGCGGCGCGATACAGCGCGTCCATGCCGTCGCCGAGCGCCGCCGCATCGAACTCCTTGACGATGCCGATACGCAGGCCGCGGAGGTCGGTGCGGAGTGCGTCGGCCGTCGTCTCGACCGGACGGTCGATCGAGGTCGCGTCCATCGGATCGAAACCGGCCATCGCGTCGTAGGCGAGGGCCGCGTCTTCGACCGTGCGCGTCAGCGGTCCGATCTGATCGAGACTGGAGGCGAACGCGATCAGCCCGTAGCGCGAGACGCGCCCGTAGGTCGGCTTGAATCCGATTAGGTTGCAGAAGGCGCCGGGCTCGCGGATCGATCCGCCGGTGTCGCTGCCGAGGCCGATGGCCGCCTCGTACGCCGCGACCGCGGCGGCGGAGCCGCCGCTGGACCCGCCCGGAACGCGCGACGGATCGTAGGGATTGCGCGTGATGCCAAGCGCCGAGTTCTCGCACGAGCTGCCCATCGCGAATTCGTCGCAGTTCGCCTTGCCGATCGGGACGGCGCCCGCGGCGAGCATGCGCGCAACCGCCGTCGCGGTGTACGGCGCGATCCAATGCTCGAGGATCTTACTGCCGGCCGTCGTGCGGGTGCCGTCGAGACACATGTTGTCTTTGACGGCGATCGGCACGCCCGCGAGCGGAAGTTTTTCGCCGCGGCGCACGCGTTCGTCGACGCTCGCCGCCTGCGCGAGCGCGAGGTCGTTGAGCACCGTCAGGTAACTGCCGAACAGCCCCTCGACGTCGCGCACGCGCGCCAGCGTCGTCTCCGCGACTTCTACCGCGCTGACCCTGCCGGAACGCACGTCGGCCGCGATCTCCGCGCCGCTGCGTTCGATCAGCTCGCCCGGCATGCGTCTACTCCGCGATGATCCGCGGAACGCGGAAAAACGGCCCCTGTCGCTGGGGCGCCTCGGCCAAGACGCGCTTGCGGTCGAGGCAGGGCTGCGGGGTGTCGTCGCGCGTCACGTTGCGCGACTCCACCACTTGCGCGGTCGCGGCGACGTTGGAGACGTCGAGTTCGGCCAGCGCCTTGACGTGGCCCAGCAGGTCGCCGAGCTGTTGCCCGAACCGCTCGACCTCCTCATCGGTCAGAGCGATGCGCGCGAGCTTGGCGACGTAACGAATGTCGATGCTATCGGCTGACAAGGTTGGAATACTCCAGGAGGACCAGCGTCTCGACGTGGCCGGTCTGCGGAAACATGTCGAATGGTTGCACGATTTCGAGGCGGTAGCCCTTGGATGCGAGGAACTTCAAATCCCGTGCGAGCGTCGCGGCATCGCAAGAAAGGTACCAGATCCGGGGCGCCCGTGCGCGTACGAGCGCCGCAAGCGTCGCCTCGTCGCATCCCTTGCGCGGCGGATCCAGAAACACCGTCGGACCCGCACTCAGCGCCGACCGTAGCGGCCGCTCCCCGAGCGCCCGCTCCACGCGGGCCGCGACGAAGGCCGCGCGCGACTCCAGCCCGTTGAGACGCGCGTTGGCGACGGCCTCGGCGACTGCCTGCGCGTTCTCCTCGACGCCGATGACGTTCCAGCCGCGCTTCGCGAAGAACAACGCGAACGTCCCGATTCCGCAATACAGATCGACCAGCGCGCCCGGTTCGCCGAGCCGCTGCGACAGGAACTCGAAAATCAGCCCGACCATCTCCGCATTGATCTGGAAGAACGACCCCGCCGACACGCGGTAGCGCACCCCGCCGATCTCCTCCTCGATCTCCGGCGTGCCGCGCAACACGCGATGGCTGCGGCCTGCGATCGCGTTGACGCTGCTCAAGTCGAACGAGTTAGTCACCCCGACGATCCACGGCGCATCTTTCATGAGGAGCTGCGCGGCTTGCGCGGCGCCGCCGGACTGCCGCTCGGTCGTGACGCTCACGACGACCTGGCCGGTCGTGCGCGCGCTGCGCGCGACGATGTGCCGGGCGTCGGCGAGCATGCGCTTCACTGAATCGTTTGCGCGCAGCGCCTCGATGCGACCGAGCGCGGCGTCAAGCTGCGGCGTGACGACGGGACAGGTATCGATCGGCACGACATCGTGCGAGCGCTGACGATAAAACCCGAGCCGTGACTCCGCGCCGGCGTGGCCCACCACGAGCGCCATCTTGTTGCGATAGGCGCGCGGATCGGTCATCCCGATCGTCTCGCCGATGACCGCGCTTAATCCGCCGATGCGTTCGAGCGCGTTGCGCACGATCTCCCGTTTCCACGCGAGCTGAGCGGGATAGGCAAGGTGCTGCACCTGACATCCGCCGCACTCTCCGAAGACGCGGCAGAACGGCTCGGCGCGATCCGACGAATCCGAGAGCCGCTCGATCATATCCCCGACGGCGTAGCGCCGCTTTACCTCCGTGATGCGGACGCGCGCGCGTTCCTGCGGCAACGGGCCGAAGCAGAAAACGGCCATTTCATCGGCCCGGGCGACGCCTTGCCCGTTGCCCAGCAGATCCGTGAAGAGAAGCTCCAGTTGGGCGCCCACGCGGAGCGCCGGTGAGTGCTTAAGCGCTGTGTCGCTGCTCGTCGAGCGCCTTGAGCAGGGAGTTCGCTTCGTCGATCAATTCCTGAATGCGCTGGGTCGTCGGATCTTCGCGTCGGCCGATGGAAGCGATGCGGATCGCCGTGTACGCGAGGGCCGTGCCGAGGACGGCCACGCCGACGCCGAAGCCAATCCAAAAGAGCGTGCGCGCCGTGCGCCGCTGTTCGCTGTGTTCCGGTTCGGGCGTCTGATTCGGGAACTCCATGTGCGTTTATTCGCCTTTCGGTGAAGCACCGCCTGTCAACGTCACGTCGTCCACGAACTGCTGGGTTGTGAGCTTGGCGTAACCGTCGCCGTGCACGCCGAAGTAGAGCCAGTAGGTATGGCCCGCATACGCGCCGAGGTTCCAAGTGCCGCGCACCCACGCCGGCTTGTAATTGGCGGTCTTGTACAGATTGACCACCACGTTGCCGTGATCGTCGAGCAGATCCGCCTCCTGATACGCAAAGCTGGTGTTCGCCTCGTTCGAGAGCTGATACAGGTACGCCGTCAACACGCCGCCCGGCGGAATCGCAATGGACTGACAGACGCCGGAGTTACCCAGCGGTTCGCTCGCGCCGGCCGGCGTTCCGGAGTATTCGTCGTACATGCCGGAGTGCGGGTGCTCGCGCGTGACGTACGCGGGCACGTCGCCGCACTGGAACCACGCGCCGTCGATGTTGCCCGACTCGAAGCCGCCGTTACCCACCCCGGCCGGGCTGCCGCTGGGAGCGGGACTCGGCCGCACGTTCGGCACGTTGAAATGCCCGGCAACAGCGGAGCGCGTCTGCGCGTCGGAGGCGGCGCCCGCGAGCGCGATGATCAGCGACAGCGCGATGGCGCAGCGGCTAATCTGCCCTTCGACTACGCTCAGGACAGGCTCCATCGAGATGCGCCACATCGTCGAGGCTCAGAAGCCGCGCTCGGCCGCGGTCGATCGCAACGCGGGTGATGCCGCCGGGCGAGAACCGCGTGGTCTCCAACTGCAGCTCCGCGCAAAACGCATGCAGCGCTCCCGCGTGCGTCACGACCGCGAGCGGCGTTTCGCCCCCCGCGATCAGGTCGTCCAGAAAGGCTCGCACGCGCCGCCGGACGAGTTCGAACGACTCACCGCCGGCCGGGCGGTAGTAGCGAGCGGCGCTGCGCGGGCGACGCGCCAGTTCCGGGTCCTGCGCGAGGATCTCATCCCACGTCAGCCCCTCCCAGCGTCCGAAATCGAACTCGCGCAGGCGCGGGTCCTCGAGGTGCGGCACGCCGTACGCCTCCGCAATCGCGCGCGCTGTCTCGCGCGTGCGCCGCAGATCGCTCGAGTAGACCTTGCAGACGCCGTCGCCGCGCAGAGCGCCCGCAATCGCCCGCGCGTACGCCCGGCCGCGCTCCGACAGCGGGAGGTCGGTGTTCCCCTGGAAGCGGCCCGTCTCGTTCCATTCTGTGGGCCCGTGGCGGATCAGCGCGACGTGCAGCACGCGCGACGTGGCGGAGAGGGAGGGATTCGAACCCTCGAGAGGCTCATCACCTCTGCTCGCTTTCCAAGCGAGTGCATTCGACCACTCTGCCACCTCTCCGGTATTGCGCCCCGTTTTAACCGCTGCCGATACGGTCCAGGTGCGCCAGCCAGAAATCGAAGCTCGCCCGGGCCTGCGCCTCCAGCATCGCGTCGCCAGGAACGACGTCGCGGCGCAGGTGCTCTTTGAGCTTCGCGCGCGCGCCGTAGTTCGCGTCGATCACCAAGTCCGCGGCGCGCAGCTGCGCGACCAAGCTCTCCGGCAACGAAACGCCGGGCGGAAGCGTGCTGAGCACGATCTCCGGCGGATTGGCGTTCGGCCACGGTTTCGCCTCGAAGCGCCGGCAGGTCACGTCGCGGCGGCGCGCATCGCGCCCCCAGACGAACGTGTATGCGTCGTTGTCGTGCAGTTCGGCCAGGATCGCGCGCGCGGTGGCGCCGTACCCGAGGATTCCGATGCGCTTGAGCGCGACCGGTTCGTCCAGCATGGCCTCGATCGCCGTGCGGGCGCCGATGCCGTCGGTGTTCGTCCCGACGGCGTCGCGACCGAAGAAGATCGTATTGACGGCCTCGGCGCGCCGCGCCTCGTCGGTCAGTGCGTCGCATGCGCGCGCGGCCTCTTCCTTGAGCGGATAGGTAACGTTGCAGCCGACGAAACCATCAGCCATCAGGCGCCGGATCGCCGCGGCGGCGCCGCCCTGCGCCACACGAATCGCGACGTAGCTTCCGTCAGTCTCGCCCTCGTCGAGGAAGCCGCGATGCAGCCGCGGGCTCGCGCTGTGCTCGACCGGGTCGCCGATCAGGGCGAGCTTCATCCGCGCCGCCCACGCAGCATCAGCCGCTCGACGAACCGGAAGACGCGCGTCACGGGAAAGTCCTTGGGCTCGATGGGCTCAGTGAGGATCGTATACAGCCCGCAGAGCTTGCCGCCCAGAACGTCGGTGAAGAGCTGATCGCCCACCACCGCGATCTCGCGCCGCCTCATGCCCAAGCACTGCTTCGCCCGTAGGAAACCGAACGGCAGGGGCTTCAGCGCGTTGGGGATGCAGGCGACGTTCAACCGCGCGGCGAGACCGTTCACGCGCTCGGAGAAGTTGTTCGACAACATCACGATGCGGAAGCCCCGGTCATGCGCGCGGGAGACCCACGAGAGGTGCTCGTCCGCCAGTTCCGTTTCCCGGAAGCCCAAGAGCGTGTTGTCGAGGTCGACGATGAGTCCGCGAATCCCGGCCGCCTCGAGCTCCTCGTGGGGAACGTCGTACAGTCGCGGGGCGAAGCGGTCGGGGCCGAACATTGCGGTTGGCTTGCGCCGTTTATCCCCGGTATCCTCGGACCTTTCCACACGCCCTCCACCCGCCTGCCCGCCGTCCACCGATGTGAAGCAGATACCCACAGAATCCCCACAAGGATTCCCAGAGGGACCCCAATATATTGTGGTAAACTTCACTGAACGGCACTATAGGTGTCCCGACCCGTTGCCGCCGGCCATTGAAAATCGAACGTTCGTTCGATATAATTGAGGAGCTCCCTATGAAGTTTACGCGCACCTATTCGCGCCCGGGCGAACCCTACGCCGGAGTCGCCTTCGAGCCGCGCTCTTCCCGGATCGTCAACCCCGACGGATCGGTCATTTTCGAGGCCAACGACGTACTGGTCCCGACCACCTGGAGCCAGGTCGCCGTGGACGTGCTCGCTCAGAAGTACTGCCGCAAGGCCGGGGTGCCCAAGGCCACGGTCCGAGTAGCCGAAGATGGGGTGCCCGAGTGGCTGCAGCGCTCTGCGGCCAACGGGCCGGCGCTGGAGGCCATGCCGCGCGACGCGCAGTTTGGTTCCGAGCGGGATGCCCGACAGGTCTTCAACCGGATGGCCGGCTGCTGGACCTACTGGGGCTGGAAGTACGGCTACTTCGATTCCGAGGCCGACGCGCAGATCTACTACGACGAGATGTGCGCGATGCTCGCGCGTCAGATCGGTGCGCCCAACTCGCCGCAGTGGTTCAACACCGGATTGCATTGGGCGTACGGCATCTCCGGACCGGCACAGGGACACTGGTTCGTCGATCCAGCGGACGGAACGGCTACAGCATCGCCGGACACCTTCTCTCACCCGCAAGTTTCTGCGTGCCTTCCCCACCACGCGCTCGTATCAACGCCGGATGGTCCGATACCCATCGGCGATATTGTTGACGGGAAGATGACGGGGCAGCTCGTCTTCGACGCCCACGGCATCACCCGTATCGTCGCTACAAAAGCGAACGGCGTCAAACCGGTGTTTCGCGTCAATCTCTCAAACGGCAACTTCATCGAAGCGACCGCGGAGCACTTGATTCTTACGCGAGCCGATCGCATGAAGAGTTCCGTCTGGAAGCGCGTGGACGAGCTCGCCGTAAACGATCGCGTCGTCGAAAAGTCGCGAACGACCATCTTGAAGCGCTCCGCCTCCTTTGCTGACGTGGCGGAGGCGTCGTTAGCGGGTTGGGTTCAAGGCGACGGCTTTGTTGGTCAGTATAAGCACGGTACGAACCGGAGCCTGACACTCGAAGCAATGGCGGTTACAGATGAGGAGCGCGAGCACGTCCGGGCCAGCAGCGATCTCGTCTTAAGCTCATGCCATTATATCGAGTCCACAAACGAAACGCCGATTGGCGCCGTGCTGGTAACGCGAAGGCGCTATTACGGCGAAGTTCTCAGGCCATTCGTCGAAAAGTACGAACTCCAACGGCGCAGCGACTCCCTTCGCGTGCCAAAGTTCGTCATGCGACTTGGCAGGGAAGCGGTGTGCGAATACCTGCGCTCCCTTTTCCAAGCTGACGGCTGCGTAACGGCGCGGGGCAAGGTCGAGTTCGGCACGGTATCGCGATTATTTGCGGATGACATATCGGCGATGCTTCGCAACCTTGGGATCACGCACGCCGTACACACGTACGGGCCCTACGACGACACTCGTAAGCCGTTTACCAAAATCATCATCGGCCTGCATCACGCGAGACAACGCTTTGCTGAGCAGATCGGCTTCGTGGACGGAACGAAGAACGACCGTCTGCTCGAAACTTTCCTAAGGCCGGGAAAAGAGTCGCCGCGCGAGAGACTCGTTCGCATCACGTCGATCGAGCCGATCGGTTCGCTGCCTGTCTACGATATTCAGACGGAGAGTGGTACGTTCCTGACGCGCAACGTCGTCGTGCACAACTGCTTCATATTGGGTATCGAAGACGATCTCGTCAACGAAGGCGGCATTTTTGACGGCGTCATTCGCGAGGCGCGCATCTTTAAGGGCGGCTCCGGCAGCGGCGCTAACTTCTCGAAGCTGCGCGCGGCGGGCGAGAAGCTGACGGGCGGCGGAACGTCGAGCGGCCTTATGTCGTTCCTCAAGGTCTTTGACCGTGCGGCCGGTGCCATTAAGTCCGGCGGAACGACGCGCCGAGCCGCCAAGATGGTCGTACTCAACGCCGACCATCCCGACATCGAAGAATTCGTCAACTGGAAGGTCCGCGAGGAACGTAAGGTTGCCGATCTCGTTATCGGCGCTCGCGTGTTCGAGCGTCATCTCAACGCAGTTATCAGTTCAGCGCACGACACGCGCGTACCAGAGCATGCTCGCCTCGACCCTGCGCTGAATGCATCGTTGCGCCACGCCATCCGAGATGCACTAACCGCCGGCGTGCCGTCGGGAGCAACGCAGAACGCGCTGGACTATGCGCGCCAGGGCTACACTCGCCTGGAAGTCGAGCAGTACGACACGTCGTGGGATTCTGAGGCGTACCTGACGGTGTCGGGACAGAATTCCAACAACTCCGTTCGCCTCGACAATGCGTTTTTCCACGCCATCGATCGCGACGACGATTGGCTGCTGACGGCGCGCACCACGGGCGACGTCGTCAAGCGCATCAAGGCGCGCGACCTCTGGGAGCAGATCGCGTTGGCCGCGTGGCAGTGCGCGGATCCCGGCCTGCAGTTCGACGACACGATTCAAGAGTGGCACACGTGCTCTAACGACGAGCGCATCAATGCTACGAACCCTTGTTCAGAATACGTATTCGTAGATGATAGCGCTTGCAACCTAGCAAGCGCCAATCTGGTTAAATTCCTCAATAACGACGGTAATTTTGACGCGACCCGCTTCGCTGATGCCGTGCGCATGTGGACCACGACGCTTGAAATCTCTGTCGCGATGGGGCAAATGCCGTCCAAGCGCATCGCCGAGAAGAATCACGGCTATCGCACACTAGGTCTCGGCTATGCCAATCTCGGCACGCTGTTGATGAGGATGGGATTACCCTACGACTCCGAGGAGAGCTTCGGTTGGTGCGGAGCGATCAACGCGTTACTCACTGGAATGGCGTACCGCACTTCGGCTGAAATCGCGCAGAAGCTCGGCGCATTCGCGCGCTTCGAGGCAAATCGCGAGCCAATGCTGCGCGTCATTCGAAATCACCGTCGCGCTGCTTATGCCGCGGATCCTGGCGAATACGAAGGACTCACCGTGAAGCCCGTGACGCATCCGCCAACGCTCTTTACTCAAGAAACGTGGGCGCTAGCACGCAAAATGTGGGATGAAGCGCTCTCGATTGGCGAGGTGGCCGGCTATCGCAATGCGCAGGTGTCCGTAACCGCTCCTACCGGTACGATAGGGCTCGTAATGGATTGTGATACGACCGGTATCGAGCCGGACTTCGCGCTCGTCAAATTTAAGAAGCTCGCTGGCGGCGGATACTTCAAGATTGTCAATCAATCCGTCGATGCCGCGCTGCATAAGCTCGGCTACTCGCAAGAACAGATCGATGCCATTGAAACGTACGCGAAGGGTACCGGAACGCTTGACGAGGCGCCACACATTAATCGCGCCACGCTGAAAGCAAAGGGATTCGACGAGGAGGCCATCCAGCGTGTCGAGGCCGCGCTGCCTACAGCCTTCGAGCTACCGTTCGTTTTTAACAAGTTCGTCTTGGGCGAGGATTTCTGTAAAGAAAAACTCGGTCTCACGGACGAGCAGCTGAACGACTGGAACTTCTCACTCCTGCGCGACGGCCTCGGCTTCAGCCCGCGCCAGATTGAAGAAGCATCCGCGCACATCTGTGGACGTATGACGGTCGAGGGTGCACCAGACCTCAAGGACGAGCACCTCGCGGTCTTCGATTGCGCGACACCGTGCGGCAGGTACGGCACGCGGTACATCCGTCCGCTCGCGCACGTGGACATGATGGCGGCCGCTCAGCCGTGGGTCTCGGGCGCAATCTCGAAGACAATAAATCTTCCACAAACCGCTACGATCGCCGACGTTAAGGAGGCGTACCGCTATTCCTGGGAGCGCATGATCAAGGCGGTCGCGCTCTATCGCGACGGGTCCAAGCTGTCGCAGCCGCTCGCCGCGAGCTACGATTTCGGCGGCGATGCCGGGGAGGAGGAAGCCGCCACGTCGGCCACGCCGCAGCCCTTCATGCAACCGCTGCAAATCGCGGAGAAGATCGTCTACCGCTACATCGCCAAGCGCCGCCCCATGCCCCAGCGCCGTAGCGGCTACACGCAGAAGGCGACGATCTCAGGCCATAAGGTCTATCTACGCACGGGCGAGTACGAGGGCGGCCAGCTCGGAGAGATCTTCATCGACATGCATAAGGAGGGCGCGGCCTTCCGCTCGTTGATGAACAACTTCGCGATCGCGATCTCGCTCGGCTTGCAGCACGGCGTGCCGCTCGAGGAGTTCGTCGAGGCGTTCACGTTCACGCGCTTCGAGCCCAACGGACCGGTGATCGGGCACGATCACATCAAGATGGCGACGTCGATCCTCGACTATATCTTCCGCGAGCTCGCCGTCAGCTATCTCGGCCGTTACGACCTCGCGCACGTAGAGCCGTCGATGCAGATGGACGCGATGGGACCCGAGGCGCAAGAGGAGTACGTCGCCGAGGAAGAGGGCGACGTTCGCGTTCGGCCTGCCGGAGTGGCGGAGAAGCTGCACCCGGTCAGCACGCATTTGCATCCGGGACATGAGACGCCACCATCACAGCCGATGGCGAGCGCTGCTGGAGTAACCGAGCCGTCTCGCCCGCCGGTGTCCCACGCCGGCAACGGGACGGCGACGGCGACACTGGTGAGAACGCAAGCCATCAACGCGTCGAAGGCCAAGGGCTACACCGGCAACGCGTGCTCCGAGTGCGGCCAGCTCACCTTGGTCCGCAACGGCGCCTGCGAGAAATGCGATTCATGCGGAGCGACGTCAGGCTGTAGCTGAGCCGCGGAGGCACCAGAAAAAATCAAAAGAGCCGATGTATCTTCGTCGGCTCTGGCGCCAAACTGAGTCGCATCCCACAAGGGTTTTTAAACGCGTGCGCGCGATAACGCCGGAATGAAGCGTCTTCTTCCTTCCATCATTGCCGCAACGCTCCTCACCGCGCCACTCGGCGCCGGCGCCGCGAACGCCTCATCGCCGTCCGCGCAGCTGATGAGCAAGCTCAAATGGCGCAGCATCGGGCCGTACATCGGCGGTCGCGTCGTCGCGGTCGCGGGCGTCCCCACCCAGCCGGATCTGTTCTACATGGGTGGCGTCCAGGGTGGAATTTGGAAGAGTACCAACTACGGGTTGAGCTGGACGAACATCAGCGACGGTAAGATTCCGGGCGTCGCCGATCCGATCGGCGCCCTCGCCGTTGCCCAATCGAATTCGAAGATCATCTACGCCGGGACCGGCGAGGCGGATATCCGCAGCGACTTCGACACCGGCGACGGCATGTACAAGTCGACCGATGCCGGGAAGACGTGGTCGTACTCCGGCCTGCGCGACACGCACATGATCGCCCGGATCATCGTCGATCCGCGCAACGCCAACGTCGCCTACGCCGCCTCGATGGGCCACGTTTTCAAGCCCAATCCCGAGCGCGGCATCTACAAGACGACCGACGGCGGCCGCAGCTGGAGCAAGGTGCTCTTCGTGGACGACCGGACCGGCGGCGTCGACCTCGCGATCGATCCGCGCAATCCGAACACGCTCTACGCCGCCATGTGGCAGGCTCAGCGCGTGCCGTGGAAGCTTAACGATGGCGGACCCGGGAGCGCGCTCTACAAGACGACCGACGCGGGCGCGCACTGGGCGAAGATCTCACGCAATCCCGGCTTCGCGAGCGGCGTGCTCGGAAAGATCGGCGTCTCAGTCGCGGCCGGCGACCCGCGGATCGTCTACGCGATCGTGCAGGCGCACGAGGGCGGCGTCTTCCGCTCGAACGACGGCGGGGCGACGTGGCGGCGCGTCAACTCCGAGATGAAGCTGCGCCAGCGCGGCTTCTATTACATGGCCATCTCCGTCGACCCGACGAACCCGCAGGTCGCCTATGCGGCCGAAGTCGACGGCGTCTACAAGACGAGCAACGGGGGGAAGACGTTCACGCTCCTGCGGCCTCCGCACGGCGACAACCACATCGTGTGGATCAATCCGCGCAATTCGAAGATCTTGCTGGTCGGAAACGACGGCGGCGGCACCGTCTCGGTGGATGGCGGCAACACCTGGAGCAACGAGCACAATCAGCCGACCGGACAGTACTACCACGTCGCCATCGACGACCAGTTCCCGTTCCACGTCTTCGGCGCGGCACAAGACGAAGGCGCGTTCGAAGGTCCGAGCGCGGCCGTGGGCCCGGGCATCGGACCGGGAGAGTGGTATACCGTCGCGCTCGGCGAGAGCACGTTCGTGGCTCCGGAACCCGGCGATCCGCACGCGACCTACGGCAGCGGCTACTACAGTTCGTTCGTGCGGCTCGATCGCGTGACCGGAGACGCCAAGAACGTCAGCCCGTGGCCGCGCTACATGTCCGGCGTCTCGTCGGCGGAAACGAAGTATCGCTTCGGATGGACGCATCCGGTCTTCTTCTCGCCGGCCAATCCGCGCGAGCTGCTCGTCGCGGCGCAGGTCGTGTTCTCGAGCACGGACCACGGCCAGACGTGGAAGATCCTGAGCCCGGATCTGACGCGCAACGATCCCAGCAGCGAAGCGGCGACGGGCGGGCCGGTGGATCTGGATCAAACCGGCGCGGAAACGTTCCCCGACATCTCGTCGCTCGCGGTCTCGCCCTTAGACGCCGGCGTCTTGTGGGCCGGGTCCGCGGACGGGCTTGTGCACGTGACGACCGATCACGGCGAACGCTGGACCGACGTCACGCCGCCGCAGCTGCCGGAGTGGGCGCAGATCAGCTCAATCGAGCCCTCGCACACGAGCAAGTCGACGGCCTATCTGACTGCCTCGCGCTTCATGTGGGACGACTACCATCCCTACGTCTATGAGACCACCGATTACGGCGCGCACTGGATGGCCCTCACCAACGGCTTGCCGCCCGATCAATACGCCTTCGTCGTGCGTCAGGATCCGCGCGAGCCTCGGCTGCTCTTCGCTGGGACGCGCAGCACGGTCTACGTCAGCCTCGACGGCGGCGGACGGTGGCAACCGCTCACGCTCGACCTGCCGGGAGTCCAGGTGCGCGACCTCGCGATCGACGCGCGCGAAGGCGAGCTCGTCGCCGCCACGCACGGCCGCGCGTTTTGGATCCTCGACGATCTCGCCCTGCTGGAACAGCTCGCCGCGCAGGGGTCCTACTCCGTCACAACACCGCAGCTTTTCGCGCCGGAGACGGCGTGGTTGAGCAATGCCTACGGTGGGCCGCCCTTCTCGATTCCAAATTTCGGCGACAATCCCGACTACGGCACGGTCGTCTTCTTCAATCTGCCGAAGTCGTACAACGGCCGCACGCCCGTGACGCTGACGTTCTTGGACGGCAACGGCGCAACGGTGCGCAGCTTCACGCTGCATCTGAAGAGCAAGCACGAGCAGAAGCTCACGCCCGAGCAGGAGGCCAATCTCGACGCCAATCAGTCGCGGGCGCGCGATATCGATCGCTTGACGGCGGTCGAGCCCGGCATGAATCGTTTTCTGTGGGACATGCGCTACGCGCCGGCGTACGACGCGCCCGGCTTCCGCATAACCCAGACCGACGACTTCCCCGACGCGGGCGACGGCCCGACGATCGTTCCCGGTAAGTACACGGCGGTGTTGCAATACGGCACGACGCCGCTGCGCGCACCCTTCGAGGTGCGGCTCGATCTGCGGCTGCATCCCGCGCCCGGCGACCTGCAGGCTCGGCTGGCGCTCGAGATGCAGATCCTCAGTGCGATCGACCGTTTGGATAGAACGATCGCCGCAGCGATGAGCTCGCGGACGAAGGCGCCGGCAGGCCAGCGGCCACAGATCACCGCGGCGATCGACAGCGTGGTGATGCTCCAGATGAACTCGAGCGAAGCCAACCTGCTGCACGAGACGAAGGTGCGCGAGCAGCTCGGCTTCTTGATGGGCTCGCTCGAAGGCGCGTATCAGCGCCCGACGGCGGCCGAATACGCCACCTTCAAGGAGCTTGACGCGGAGGCATCCGCGGGTGAAGGACGCCTACAGGCCCTGACGTCGCGCTAACAGCACCGCCTCAGGAGTAGCAGTAGGAGTCAGAGGAAGCGTCTCCGCCCTGCAAGCGGACTTGGTGCGCGCGGTGAGCGCCGTCGAATTCGAGGAAGAACTTCGGGTCGAAGGCAATCGCGCCGTCGTCTGCCACGTCAAGCTTCACCATCCAGCTGCCGACGCCGTCGGGATAGAACTGGTCGTCCCATGCGCGGTACAGCGAGTTGGTGAAGTAGACGCGCTTTCCGTCACGGCTGATCTCGACCATCTGCGGACCCCCCGCGAGCGGCCGCGCGGGATCCTTGGGATGGGGCGTCCGCCGAGCGATGCCGCCGATGTGCACGGATCCGACCAGCTTTGGGTGAAACGGATCGCTCACGTCGTACTGACGCATCTCGCCGGTTCCCCAGCACGACGCGTACAGGTACCGGTCGTCGAGCGAGAGATCGATGTCGCTCAGCAGCGGCGGCACGGCGGAGAAGCCCTTGAGCATGTCGGGCAGCTGTGCGGGATCGGCCGGCTCGGCGGGGATCTCGATCACCTTCTCAACCTTCCACTCGCCGTTGCCGCGATGCCATAGCCAGATCGAGCTCGATAGATCCTTGAGCGACACGACGACGCCGGCGAAGCCCCAGGCGTTTGCCGGATCGTGCGACGGCCGCAGCTCGAGCACCATCTGCTGCTCGGCGCCGAGGTCGACGCTCTGCGCGTGACGCCGATTCCGCAGATCCCAGAAATGCAGCTCGTGCCCATACTTGCCCGCGAGCAAAAGATTCGGGTCGAGGCCACCCTCGATCATCTTCGGCGTGCCCCACTCGCTCGTGATCATCGCGTCCTGCGTGAGATGCCACCAGAAGTCGTACGCCAGGTACTGCGGACCGCGATCGGCCTCCCACGGCCCGATGACGTCGAACGTATCGCAATCCAGCATGAAGATTCCGCCCGGACCGTCGCCCTCGGCGTTGCCCAGCGCGCTGACGTAGATGGCGTCCGGCCCGCAGTGCACGGTGTGGGGTCGCGTGTAGCCCGCGCGCGCGACGATCTCTTCGGGCTCGATGACGCGCGCGATGCGCGGATGCGCCGGATCGGGCTTGGTGTCGATGATGTGAATCCGCGACGACCGCAGGCCCGGCACGATGAGGTAGCGCCGTTCGACGTGCGGGCGCGGCGCGAACGGACACAGGGCCGCACTGCACGCGTTCCATCCAAAGTGATGGAGTTCGTCGCCGGTATTGGGCAGCTCGACGCGACCGATCTCGCCGGCGAAACTCGCCGAAGATGGATCGGCGTCCACGACCGCGATGGCGTCCGGTTTACCGTTGCCGCTCGCGCTCAGCAGCGCGACGTAGGCGAGCGTCTCGGGTGGTGCCTTCATGGCGTCCTTGGCCGAGGCGTAGAAGGTGGGATCGGGCTTCAGCAGCATGGCACACACCTTTCTCTACGGAGGACTGCCCTAGTTACACAAACGCGGCGATGATCCCCGTGACGATCAGCGCGAGAGCCCAGATGACGTCCACGTTCAGCCAGGCCGTGCGCAAGAAGCTCACCCCGACCCTCGCGTAGACCACCAGCGCGATCGCCGTCATCGTCACGAGATAACCCAGGGTGTGTACGGCCATCATCGCCGCGCCCGCGGCGTAGGGTGCGCCGGAGGGCGCCGCGGTCACGAACGGCACCAGCATCAGACCGGCGCCGTGCGCGCTCGACATCAAGAATCCCCACAACAACAGGCCCCAGAAACCGACGCGCATTCCCACCCAGCGGGGGTGGCGGAGTCGAATCAATCGATAGGCGCCGAACGCGAGGAGCACGCCTGCGGCGACCCAGTGCACGATCGGACGCGGGAGCTCTACCGCCGCGACGACGGCCAGCAGCACGATCGCCGCGACGGACGCGACGTGCCCGAGCGCGAGCGGCACGATCGCGCGCAGCACTGCCGCGATGCGCCGCTCCTGCAGCCCAAGCGCCACCGCAAACAGCCATCCCATTCCGGGATTGAGCCCGTGGTAACAGCCGAGAAGAAAGAGCGCGGTCCACGCGAAATGACCGCTCATCCCACCCATCAGCTTGGAGGTCTTTGCATGCCGCTACGCCGCCTTTTGATGCGCATCGCGTTCTGCGCGTTACCCGCCTTCGCCTTAGCCGCCTGCTCCGCGCGCCCAGCCGCGCCGCTCCCGTCGACCGTGTTCGCGCCGCCCGCCTCTGTGCTGCCCGAAGCGGGACCGCCGGCCTGCAAGGATCAGAAGACGACGCAAAACTACGCCTCGCTCACCGTAACGCTGTCCACCAAGGGAGGCTCGTTCTGCATTCCCGCCTACGGCGGGTTCGGCGGTACGGTGAAGTACCCAGGCGCCAGTCCGTCGGTGAAGCTCAAGCTGATCAGCAGCACGAAAGACTACAATCGATCTGCCGCAGCTCGGTCAGGGCACCGCCATCTTCTACCTTCAGCTGGCGCTGTCGGGCGGGACTAGCTTCGCGGCAAAGGTTCAAGCCGGCGGCGGTTTGACCGCCAAGAAGATCGTCCCCGGCAAACCGTACACGGCGTATGGGCAGGCCAAGGTCTCGGGCCTCACTTTCAACTTCGGCCCGTGCTACTCCGTCGCGACGAAGGGCAAATATGGCGGGGTCATCGGAGGTATCGGAACGCTGCTCAAGGGCCAGTCGATACCGGTCGCCGCAAGCGGCGTGATTGAGATCTATTCCGGCAAACAGACGTCGACGAAATGCTGACTGACGAAGCGCTGACTTAGGAGACGGAACGCAGTGAGCCGGGCTCCGCGGGCAAGACGATCCCGGCCAGATTGAGCGGATCGTAGGCGCCGATCGCGAGTGCCTCCGGCTCGATGCCCGTGCGCCGGACCGCGCGCAGCGCGTCGATCGCCTCGGGCAGCGCGAACTGCTCGCCGACGTATCCCGCCACGAAGCGTCCGCCACGAATCTCACCGCGCGCTTCCATTGTTCGCAGAACGATCAGAAGCTCGCGCCACGCCGGCGCGAGGCTCTCGCGCTTGATGACGTCGCGGAAGACCACGCCCCAACGCGCGAGCAGGCGACGCGCAAACGACTCGCGATCGATGCGCTCGGTCACGGCCGACAGTAAGGTCCAGCGGCCGCTCGACGAGCGCGGCCGCGCGCGTAGGCCCTTCTCTCCTAGGCGGCGCTTCGCGTCGCTGAGCGAACGCAGCGCGTCGAATCCATCCGCAGTCACCAGCCCCGCGGCCACGAGCTGCCACAGAGCCTCCTCCACCTCGCTCGCCAGGCGCTTCGTGCTGCGCAGGATCTCCGCGAAGAACGGCGCGTGCAGCTCCTCGATGTGTTCGAGCACCTCGCGCGCCGCGTGGGAGAGCGCCGCGACGTCGCGCTCGCGGCGCACGATCAGCTCCTCAGCGTTGGCGCGCAAGAACAGCGCGATCGGCGCGAGCCGCGTGGGCCGCACGCGGGACCGCTGCGTCGCGGGATTCGGATCGAGCGCCGGGTGCGGCGTCAGCCGGCCCCACATCACGTCTCCCGCGTAGCACAGACGATCGAGATATTCGGAACGGTAGCCCGCGATGCGCGCCGGCAGCACCTGCCCCTCCCACGCCGTCGCCGGAATTTCGTAGCCTTCGAGCTGGCGAATGACTTGCAGCGTCCCGTCGATGCCGTGCAGTCGCGATGCCGGCGCCGCATGTTGCCAGCGCTGCAGAAACGCCACGTATTGCGCGGAAGTGACGGGCTCGATCTCGCGCCGGAGCCGGCCCAGAGTCAGGCGGTGAATCCGCGCGAGCACGCGCCGGTTGCACCACTCCTCGGCCGCTTTCGTGAACCGGCCGCGCAATACTTGACCCTGCGTCTCGAGCCGAATCAGCGCCGTCTCCACAGTCCGCGCATCGACGGACAGCCGCTGCGCGACCACTTCGACCGTTACCGGCCCGCTGCACTCGAGCCAACCGCGCAGCACTTCCGCGAACGCCTCCTCGCGCGTCTCGGGAACGGCCTCCCCGGTCACGGCCGCGATCGGGGGTGCGATCGTGGCTCCGGGATACGCGGTGAGAGCGAGCTCCAAGCGCTCGGCGCACGTCCACATGCCGCCGATAGTAGTCGCGCGGCGCTGCGCTGCCAGCTCCTCATACCACGCCTGCCACTGCGCGACGGGCGGCAACACGATCAGCGTCGAGAGCGCGTCGTGGAGCTCGTCGGCGTCGCGCACGACCGGCCAGGACTCCGCGGCGACGTCCGCGATCGCCGCCGGATCGAGCACGCCCGCTCCATCCACGTCGTCACGCATCGTGCGGCGCAGCTGCACCGCTCGGGCACGCCGCTCTTCCAGCGGGGCGTCGTCGAGGTACGCGAACGGATTCGCGTTGAGGATCTCGTGGCAAAACACCGACGGCTCCGGCGTGTCGACGGCGAAAGTCCGCACGCGCCCGGCCTCGATCTCCTGCAGCACGGCCAGGAACCGATCGAAATCCATCGCCTCGCGCAGGCAGTTGTTGACCGTCTCGCGGACCAGCACGTGATCCGGAATGCGTATCGGTCCCGTCAAGTTTTCGGGACATGCCGCCTGGTCCGGAAAGACGGCGGCGAGCAGGTCGTCGGCGCGCATGCGCAGCAGCTGCGGCGGCACCTTGCGCCCGCCGCTGAAGCGCAGGATCGCGAGCGCTCGCGCCGCGTTCCAGCGCCAACGCGCCGCGAACATCGGCGCCGGCAAGAGCGCCTGCGTCAACGTGTACTCGGCGCTGGCCGACTTGACGAATTCGAAGACGGCGTCGAGCGGAAACGCATGTTGATCGCTGAGCGACAGAACGATGCCGTTGTCCGTGGCCGCGGCCTGCAGCTCGAGATTGAACGACCGGCAGAAGCGCTTGCGCAGCGCGAGCCCCCATGCGCGGTTGATGCGAGCGCCGAATGGCGCGTGCAGGATCAACTGCATCCCGCCACCCTCGTCGAAGAAACGCTCCGCCACTATGGCCTGCTGCGTGGGAACGACCCCCAGGATCGCCTTCCCCGCACGCACGTACGCCACGGCCTGCTCCGCGCCGGCGCGATCCAGGCTGCATTCGCTCGCGAGCCATTCGCACGCCGCCTTATCGGCGCGCTCGTCGATCGCGGTGCGCACCTCGCACACCTCGCGCGACAGCTCGATCGTCCGTCCCAGCCCCTCGCCGTTCCAAAACGGAATCGACGGCGGCGCGCCGTGCGCGTCCTCGACGCGCACGACGCCGGCCTCGACGCGGCGAATGCGCCACGAGTTCGTGCCGAGCAGGAAGATGTCGCCCGCCATGCTCTCGACCGCGAAGTCTTCGTCGAGCGTCCCGATCGCGTGTCCGTCGGGCTCGACGATCACCGTATAGTTCGCGGTGTCCGGGATCGCGCCGCCGCACGTGAGTGCCGCGAGCCGCGCCCCGCGCCGCGCCCGTAACCGGCCGTTGACGCGATCGTAGTGCAAGAAAGTGCCGCTGCGTCCGCGCGACGTCGCGACGCCGTCCGCGAGCATCGATACGACCGCCTCAAAGTCTTTTCGCGCGAGCTCGCGATAGGGGTAGGCGCTCCGCATCGTCTCGAACAGCGCGTCTGTTTCCCACTCGTGCTGGGCGCACGCAGCGACGATCTGCTGCGCGAGGATATCGAGCGGAGCGTTCGGGATCGTCAGCGCGTCGAGCGCGCCGGCGCGGATCGCCCGCACGAGCGCCGCGCATTCGACGAGCTCGTCGCGCGTCGTGACGTAGAAGATCCCCTTCGGCAAGGCGCCGATCCAGTGGCCCGAGCGGCCGATGCGCTGCAGCGCTACGGCGATCGCGCGCGGCGACCCGAGCTGCACGACCAGATCCACCGAGCCGATGTCGATCCCCAGCTCGAGCGACGCCGTCGCGGCGACCGCGCGCAACTCTCCGCTGCGCAGCCTGCGCTCCACGTCGAAGCGCATCTCGCGCGCCAGGCTGCCGTGGTGCGGCATCACAAAACCGTCGCCGAGGCGCTCGTTGAGCGCGAACGCGACGCGCTCGCTCATGCGACGCGTTCCCACGAAGATCAGCGTGGTGCGATGGTTTCGAATCTGCTCCGCGACGCGATCATAGATCTCGCCCCACATCTCGCCGCTCGCGACCGGGCCGAGCTCGTCGGACGGCACCTCGATCGAGAGCTCCATCGCGCGCCGGTGCCCCACGTCCACGATCTGCGCCGTGGGGCTCAAGAAGCGTGCGACCTCGTCGAGCGGCCGCACCGTAGCAGAGAGTCCGATCCGTTGCGGCCGCGTGCCTCCGCCGCGCGTGACCAGATCGTCCAGCCGCGCGAGCGTCAGCGCCAGATGCGAGCCGCGCTTGTTGCCCGCCATCGCGTGGATCTCGTCCACGATGACGCATTTCACGCTCGAAAAGAGCCTACGCGAACGTTCCGCCGTGAGCAGGATGAAGAGCGACTCCGGCGTCGTCACGAGAACGTGCGGCGGCTTACGCAGCATGCGCTGCCGCTGCGCGGGCGTCGTATCGCCGGTTCGCACGGCCGTGCGGATCGGAGCGAGCTCGACGTCGCGCCGCCGTGCCAGCGCCGTCAACTGCGCGAGCGGCTTCTCGAGATTCTCGCGGACGTCGTTCGTGAGCGCCTTGAGCGGCGAAACGTAAACGACGGGCGTGTGATCTTCGAGCGTGCCGGCCGCGGAGCGCCGGACGAGATCGTCCAGCGCCAGTGTGAAGGCCGCCAGCGTCTTCCCCGACCCGGTCGGCGCCGCGATGACGACGTCGTTCCCCGCGCGAATGGCTGGCCAGCCGCGCACCTGCGGCTCCGTCGGCACGTCGAACGCCGCACCGAACCACTCGCGCAGTAGCGGATGAAAATCTTCGAGCACTGCCCTCCTTAACTTCGACACGCCGCGGCGGGTTCCGGGGATGGACGCCGAACCGGCGTCGCATGCGAAGTCTGCTGTTCGCCGTGTTCGCGCTGGCCGCGACCGGCGCGCCCGCGACGGCGCTGCCCGTATTGCAGCTAGGCGACATGTCCCGCATCGTGGATCTCGAGGAGCCGGCGATATCGCCCGACGGAACGCACGTCGCTTTGGTCACGATCGACCAAGACCTGCGCCACGCGGCGTATGTCGACAGCCTCGTCGCGATCGACACGCGCGACGGCCGCAGCCGCACGCTGGTGCGCGGACGCGACGTTGCGGTTCCGCGCTGGTCACCCGACGGCTCGCGGATCGCGTACCTGGCTCGCCCGGCAGGCGAAGAGTTTCGCCAGCTCTTCGTTCGCACGCTCGGCGGCGCGACGAGCCGCATGACGCGCGCGCGGGGCGAGGTGATCGATGCGGCCTGGAGCCCGGATGGGCGCACGATCGCGTACGTCGCGGCCGACTACCAGGCCCCGGCCACGTATTTCTTCGCCGGCGACAACGACTACACGGCGGCCGCGCTGACGCCCCCGGACCACCTCTGGACCGTCCCCGCCGGCGGCGGCCCGGCACGGCGCCTCACGTCGGGATCGTGGACGATCGCGCCGACCGATCCCGGCGGCATCTTCTCGCCGCAGATCGCGTGGACGCGCGACGGACGACGCGTGACCGTCACGCGCGTGGAGAACACGTTCAGCGGCGACAGCGAGCGCTCGACGCTCTGGCAGGTCGACGCCGCCGGCGGCGCGCTGCGCAAGCTCACCGCTCACACGGAGCTAGAGCTAAGCCCCGCGTACTCGCCGGACGGCTCCGCGCTCGCGTACTGGTATCCGCTGAACGGTGACTTCAACTCGGAGAACACGCTGCGACTGGCCTCAAACGGTCGCGACGTCCTGCTCTCGCAGCGCCTCGACCGCAACGTCGCCGGCTCGCTGTGGCTTCCCAACGGGCACCGCCTGCTGATTTGCGCGGCCGACGGCACGCAAATGAACGCGTGGACGATCGACGTGGCCGGCACGCTACGGCCATTTCCGCTCGGCGACCTGCACATCGTCTGCGATCCGTATTCGAGCAGCACGTTCGACTCCGGAATCGCCGCGGACGCCGCTCGCGACGGCTCGATCGCGTTTCTCGCGACGAGCGCGACGAGCGCGCGCGAGCTATACTATCTCCGCGCCGGCGCGAAGGCGCCGCGCCGGCTGACGCACTTCAACGACTTTCTCTCACGGATCGCGCCGGGGCGCATGACCGAGCTGAACTGGGCCGGCCCCGACGGCTTCGCGGAAGACGGCGTGGTGACGTTTCCGCCGAATGCTCGTGCAAACTCGAACTATCCCGTCGTGCTGCTGATTCACGGCGGACCCGGCCTTTCGAGCACGCGCGACTTCGTGTGGGAGCAGTGGCCGCTCGCGCAGATGATCGCGTCGCGCGGCTACGTCGTGCTGCAGCCGAACTATCGCGGAAGCGACAACTTGGGCAACGCGTACATGACGGCCATCGTGCGGAACACCGTCGTCGGTCCCAGCACCGACATCATGGCCGGCCTGGCGGCGGTCGAACGGCTCACAGGCGTCGACGCGACGCGCGTCGCCGTCTCGGGCTGGTCGTACGGCGGCGAGCTCACCTCGTGGCTGATCGGTCACTACCACGTCTGGCGCACGGCCGTCTCCGGAGCGGCGGTCAACAGCGAATTCGACGAGTACAACCTCTCGACGTCGAACGTGCAGGACCGCTATCCGTTAGGGACGTCACCATACACGGACGATGGCCAGCGCGTCTATCGCGACAACTCTCCAATCACGTACTACGCCCAGATCACGACGCCGACGCTGATCTGGGGCACGACGCTCGATCCCGTCGTGCCCATCACGCAGTCCTACGCGCTCTACCACGCGCTGACCGACAACCACGTCCCGGTGCGCTTCGCCGTGTTTCCCGCAACGACGCACGGCCCGGCCGATCCGCGCCAGGCCGCCGCGCTGACCCGCCTCTGGCTCGCCTGGCTCGCCGAATATCTGCGATGAGGCCCCTCATCCAATCGGTCGGCGAGCGCGTTGTATGTGGCATGAAGCTCCTTGCCGCCACCGCCCTGCTCTTGAGCCTGTCCTTCGGCACGGCCGCGCCCGCCCAGGCCGCCTCCACGCGAGTCGTGCTCGCCGGAGGCTGCTTCTGGGGCATGCAGCTCGTCTTCGAATCGCTGCGGGGCGTCGACCGTGTCGTCGCCGGCTACTCCGGAGGCAGCGCCACTACCGCGCAGTACGAGACGGTCAGTACCGGGACGACGGGACACGCCGAGTCGGTCGAAATTACGTACGAGCCCGCGAAGATCTCGTTCAAGCAGCTGCTCGACGTCTATTTTCTGGTCGCGCACGATCCGACCGAGCTCAATCGTCAAGGTCCGGACGAGGGGACGCAGTACCGCTCGGAGATCTTCTACACGTCAAACGAGCAGCGCACCGAGGCGCTCGCCTACATCGCGCACCTTGCGCAACAGCGCGTCTACGCCTCGCGAATCGTCACGATCGTGGCGCCGCTGCGCGGCTTCTATCCCGCGGAGGCATATCATCAGGATTACGCGGTGCACAACCCGCAGAACCCGTACATTGTCTTCAACGACCTGCCGAAGCTGAAGGCACTGCGCGCAAAGTACCCGGGCCTCGTCAAGGGCGACGCCCCGTTCGGGACTTAGAGCGGGGCGTTCGCTACGTTCTCCGCATAGGAGCGCGGTTCGAAATACCAGTCCGGCAACGACTGCGGGAACGTGATGTTCGTGAAGTCGTAGTCCACGGTCGCGTCGACGCCGAGGTAATCCGCGTCGGCCTGGTACGTCGGTGTGCCGTGAATGTGGGTGACGATCGGCATGTTGTTCATCCAGCCCAGCGTCACGGTGAAGAGCATCGCATACACGTGATGGCCGCTATCTTCTTCGTACAGCTTGTCCGTCGCTACGACTTCTTTTAGCTCGAGCGTCTTGCGATCGACATAGAGCTCGCGCAGGCGGTTGCGGTCCGGGTCGCGGCGAGGCAGGATGCTCACATGGGTCAAGTCGCCCTCCTCGGCGACTCGCGTCACCCGGTAGTCGAACTCGCCCAACACCGTCACACTCGCGATGACCGGCGGGAGGCTTCCCGTAGGCTCGGGCGTCGGCACGAACTCCCGGGGATTCGTGTGCGGATGGGCCGGCGCGGGCTCGAAGAGATCGGCAGTGGGCGGTCCCGGATCCCAGGGCTCGTTGAACGATGGGCGCAGAAACTCGAGCGTCCCGCGCGCGGAACCGCGATAGACGCGCCGCCCCAAAGCGGCGCGGTCCGTCGTGCGGCACCAGATGTGATACGTGTAGCTGTTGACCAGGTCCGGATAGCCGTCGTCGAGCGTCTGCTTGCGGATCAGCGTGTAGGTGACATACGGCGGCGGAGGCCGATGCGAGCGAAACTGCCGCCGAATCTGGTAGAGCAGCTTATCCGGCGAGGGCAACGCGATGGGCGTCGCGGTCGCAGCCGGACGTGGGGCGGCATGCGATGGTTGCGCGACGATCAGTATGCCGAGCAAGACGAGCGCGGCACCGAGCGTGGTCTTCACGCCTAATTTTTGGCTAGACGACCTTAGAGGCTCCTGTGTCTAGCGCGGCGCCATCCGGATGGCGCCGTCGAGACGAATCACCTCGCCGTTGAGCATTTGATTTTCGACGATATGCCGCGCGAGCGCCGCATACTCCGCCGGCCTCCCCAGCCGCGAGGGGAACGGCACCTGTTTGCCGAGCGACTCCCGCGCCGGCTCCGGCAATCCCGCCAGCATCGGCGTATCGAAGATCCCCGGAGCGATGCTTGCGACGCGGATCTGATGCTGCGCGAACTCGCGCGCAATCGGAAGCGTCAGTCCGACGACGCCTCCCTTGGACGCCGAGTATGCGGCTTGCCCGATCTGTCCGTCGTAGGCCGCGACCGACGCGGTACACACGATCACGCCGCGATCCTCACCGGGCTCGACGCTTCTCTCGAGCATCTTCGCCGCGGCCAGGCGGATGACGTTGAACGTGCCGATCAGGTTCACGGCGATAACCTTCGTGAAGTGGTCGAGCGGCAGCGGACCGTTGCGCCCGATCACGCGTTCCGCGGTCGCGATGCCTGCGCAGTTGATCGCAGCGTGGACGCCGCCGAACCGCTTCGCCGCCTCGTCGACCGCCTTCTGCACCTGCTCGCCGTCGGTGACGTCGGTGCGCACGAAGCAGACTCGTTCGCCGAGCTCCCGCGCCAGCTCGGCGCCGCGTTCGCTGACGTCGCAAATAACGACGTTGCCGCCATTGCGAGCGAACTCCGCGACGCAGGCGGCCCCAAGGCCGGAGCTGCCGCCGCTCACCAAAAACGTTCGTCCGTCTATCTGCATAGGCGGCTGTGGTTACAGCCTCCCGCTGCCGATATCCTACGGGCCGCCACCAAGGCGAGCGAGCAGGTGTTCATACCGGCATGAGCATTGCATTCTTGATCGTACGACTGATCCTAGGGTTGAGCTTCATGGCTCACGGAACGCAGAAGCTCTTCGGCTGGTTCGGCGGCGGCGGCATCACCGGAACCGGCGATTTTTTCGAGGGCCTCGGCTACCGCCCGGGCAAGACGTTCGCATTAATGGCCGCCTTCGGTGAGACAATCGGCGGGTTCCTCACGCTGCTCGGCGCAGGCGGAGCGCTCGGCCCCGTGCTGATCGTCATCGTCATGCTCGTTGCGATCGGCTCCGTTCATATCCGCAAGGGCTTTTTCGTCAGCAACGGCGGATGGGAGCTGAACACGGCGTACATCGCCGCCGCCGTCGCCCTCGCGTTCGGCGGCAACGGGCTGTACTCGGTCGACGGTTATCTCGGAATGCGGTTCCTCACCGATCCCGTCCAGGTCGGGTACGCGTTCGTCGCGGCTGTGATCGTGGCCGCGCTCAACTTGTTGTCGCGCCGGCGCGCCGCGCCGTCGGCGTGAGCGCGCGCATGGAAACCGTCGCCTTTTACGGAGCCGGGATGCTCGGATCCGCGATGATCCGTGGGATGCTGGAACGGGGCGTCGCCGTGCACGTGTGGAGTCGTTCGCGCCACAAGGCCGAGGCGCTCGAGGCGGACGGCGCGCGAGCGTTCGCGGATCCCGCGGAAGCGGCGTCCGGCGCGGACCGCGTGCATCTCTGCTTAAGCGACGACGCCAGCGTCGACGCCGTGATCGATGCCGCCCAGCCGGGCATCGCCGCGGGCAGTCCGATCGTCGATCACACGACGGTAACGCCGCAAGGCGTCCTAGAACGCGCGCGCCGCCTCGGCGAAGCGGGATATTCGTTCTTGCACGCCCCCGTCTTCATGGGACCGCCGATGGCCCTGCACGCGACCGGCGTCATGATGGTCTCGGGCGATGCGACGCTCGTCGAACGCGTGCGCGCCGCGCTCGAGGCGATGTGCAGCGACCTTCGCTATCTGGGCGAGCGGCCCGACGCCGCGGCGACCTACAAGCTGATGGGCAACGCGATGATCTTGGCCGTCGTCGGCGGCATCAACGACGTGCTGCGCATCGGCGAGGAGCAAGGGCTCTCGCGCGAGCAGATCTACTCGCTCTTTGACTTCTACGATCCGTGCGGGCAGATCAAGGGACGCGGCAAACGTATGGCCGGCGAGGACTACGCTCCGGTGTGGAGTGTCGACATGGCGCACAAGGACGCGGTCCTGATGCAAGCGGCGGCGCATCACGAGCGCCTTCCCGTGATCGATGCGGTCGCGGCTCTGCTGCGAAACGTATCCGACCGTGGCCTGGGCGGACTCGATCTCGCGGCCGTCGCTCAGCGTTAGAGCGGAGGCGCCGGCAGAGGGGTCCGGCGCGGCAGAGGCGAGCCGGTCCAGACCGGGCGCGGCGTCGGTGACACGGCCGGCGTGAAGACGGCGCTCGGCGGCGCCGAGGGCGCATTGGAATTGAACGGCGTCGGCGACGCGACCGTGGTGCGCGGCGGAACGCGTACGATCAGGCGGCGGCCCGCCGGGTCGTAGCGAACGGACGCGCCCAGCGCGCGCAGGACGGGCCCAACGGCCACGAAGTCGCCTCCGAGTTGCCCGGGAAGCGTCGGCGCGAGCACGACCCGGACGCGCACGTCGCCGCGCTGGATCACGAGCGTGTCCCCCTGCGACCAAACCCGGTCGGCGAAACGCGTCAGGAGCGGGCTCACCGGAGCGTAGATCCGACCCCCAAACGCATATGCGCGAACGTATGCGGCGAGCGGATGCCCGTCGACGACGATGCTTACCGGAGCCGGCGGTGGGAATGTGGGCACGTCGCCACGATATACCGCCTCAGATGAAGCGACTCATCTCCGCGTTTCGCGAAGCCGGTGTACGCTTCACTCGCGACGGCTGCACCTTCCACGCCCAATCGGTGGCGTACAACGCGCTCTTCGCGCTCTTCCCGCTGACCGTCTTGGGGCTGGGCGCCCTCACGCTGGTGCTGCCCGAGGCACAGCAGCGGACGCTGCTCTTCTTCGACACGCTGGCGCCAACTCTGCACGACTACATCGTCACCAACCTCCAGACGTACATCTACGGCCGCGGCATCTCGAGCATCATCGCGATCGCGTTCCTCGTGTGGTCGGGCAAGAATCTCTTCATGGGCCTGGCCTACGCGCTCGATCGCGCGCTCAACGTGCCCAAGGGACGCCCGCTCGTCCACAACCTGCTGTTGTCGGTCGTCATGCTGCCCGTGACGGGCATCTTGCTGGCGGTCGCGATCGGTTTGCCGATCGTGCTGTCGCTCACGTTTCACGTCGCTGGATTCGAGGATCCGCGCCGTATCACGCACATCCTCGCATATCTCGTCTCGATAGCGCTCGTCTTTATCGTCGCGGTGGTCCTGTACCGCTTCCTGCCGAACACCCGCATCTCATGGGGCTTCGCGCTGCGCGGCGCCGCGGTCGTAGCGGTCGCATGGCCGGTCGTCCAGATCGCGTTCGCCCAGTACCTGACGCACGTGGACTTCACACACGTCTACGGCGCGCTCTCGGCGCCGCTCGTCTTGCTGCTCTGGTTTTATTGCATCGGCTCGATCTTCTTGTTCGGCGCCGAATACAGCATCTCGTGGGAGACCGGGTATTTACACTCGGTCCCCGAACAATCGGCGGTTGATGCTTGAACGACTCTTGCGCCGCCTCGTGGGTGCGGCGCTACTCTGTTCGTCGATCGGGCTGGCCGCCGCCACGCCGCCGCCCCCTCCGCCTCCGACGCCCGGCCCCTCGCTGGCGGGCCAAAATCCCTCGGTCATCGTGTACCCGTTCGACGTCCAGACCGGGGCCGACCCGAAGATCGGCATCGCCATCGCGCAGATCCTAGGCCAAGAGATGGTCGCCGCCGGCGGCATCAACGTGCCGCCCGTCCCGCAGGGCGTCAAGCGCGCGGACTTCCTGCAGTATGCGCACAACGCGAACGCCGACTTTTACATCAGCGGATACGTGACGCCGGTGGGCGACAGCGCGGCCGTCGTGGAGCAGGTCGTCAGCGTCGAGAGCGGCGTCATCCTCTTCTCGCAGACGGCGCAGGTCTCGAGTGTCGCGGACGTGGCCTCGCAGTCACTGCTGGCACGTTCGCAAATACTCGCGTTCGTCGGGCGCGGCACACAGAACGTGCAGACGCAATCGACCAACACGCCCGCGCCGAGCTCGACCAACGGTGCGAAAGTGCCGCTCAACGGCATCGCCAGCATCGTGGACTCGGTCTTCAAGCACGGTCACGGAAGTCGCACGCCCACTCCCGGGCCGACGACGAAGCCGTCGCGCGGCGTCATCGTCGCGCCGGTCGGCGCGACGGGTTACGTGGCCGCAGCCGATCTGGCGAACGCTACGCACGAGCTCTACTTCGCGCTCAATCGAGTGTACACGGCCCAGATGTCGTCGGTCGCCCCGGCCGACGTCGCGCGCTACGCCGATCAGATCTGCGGAGAGGATCGGAACAACACGATTGCGAGCGGCACGCTGCAGGTCGCCGGCGCAAGCCACGGCAAGCAAAACGTGACTTTCAACCTGGCCGTCTACACGTGTTTCGGCGCTCCGCTCGAGCACGAGGTCGGCAAAGGCTCGTCGATCAAGGGCGCGGTCGACGCGGCCGTCACCGCGTATGCGACGGCTCATCCCGACAATAGCTAAACTTACTCGAACAATCCGAATGGCGGATCGATGACGATCCGCCGTTTCACCGGGTCGATTTCGCTGACGATGGAGGGCACCATGGGCACCATGGTTCCGTCGACGATCAGCATGTCGCTCGCCGGGTAGTGCTCGACGCGCTGCACCGTTCCGTACGCCGTCCCGTCCTTTCCGACCACGGCACAGCCGATGAGGTCGTCGTCGAGATACTCGCCCTCGCTGAGGTGGATGCGGTCGCGCCCCGCATATAACAGCGCGCCGGCATAGCCTTGCGCGCTCGTCGCGTCCTCGACGCCCGCGATGCGAATCAAGAGCCGGCTTCCCTGGGGCCGCACCGCGGCCAGGCGGATCGCCGTGCGCGTATCGCCGCGCACGCAGCCGAGCTCCGCGCTCTCTGCAAAGACAATGCGACCCGCGTTGGTCGGGTCGCATTTCAACTCGCCGCGGACGCCAAAAACTCCGGCGATTCTCCCAACTAAGACGTCAGTCGGCGTCATCGCCGAGTCCCTCGGCCGCCTCGTCCGTGTCCAGAATGTCCACCGCCACGCGTCCTTCGGCCGTTGCGCGCACGACCGTGCGCAGCGCCTGCGCGACGCGTCCGCTGCGCCCGATCACCTTGCCGAGATCCTCGGGATCGACGATTAGCTCGATCACCGGCTGCGCATGTTCGTCGATAAACAGCTCGACCGAGACGCTCTCCGGCTTTTGCACGAGCTTGCGCGCCAAAACGCCGAGCAACTCCGTCGCGCGACGGTGGCCGGCCCACGGATCGTTCGCCGCAGCGTGCGGCTTCCTCGGCCGGCGCTCCGGCACGCGCGGCGTGCGCGGGGGCGGCGGTTCGCGCGGCGGCGGCGGTTCGCGCGGCGGCGGCGGTTCGCGCGGCGGCGGCTCCTCGCGCCGCGTGGGCTGGCGTTCTACTTCGTCGACGACCGTCTCGCCGAACAGGCCGAACTCGTCATCGAACGAACTCACGCTCCGCTGCCCTCCGCGTGCTTCGCGGTTCGCTTCGTCGTCGGGATGGGCCCGCGCTCCATGATGCCCTTTTCCGCGAACAGCCGGCGGACCGTGTCCGACGGCTGCGCGCCCTTGGCCAACCACTCGCGCGCCTTCGTCTCGTCGACGACGACCGTTCGCGGCTCGGTCCGCGGGTTGTAGTGCCCCAAGATCTCGATGAAGCGTCCGTCGCGCGGGGCGCGCGCATCGGAGACCACGAAACGATAGGTGGGCTGTTTTTTCGCGCCGATTCGGCGCAGTCGAATACGTACCATGTTTTGCGTTTGCCTTCGTTGTTAGGGCGTACGAAACGGCATGAATCCGCCGCGTTTGCGTCCGCCAAGCTGTTTGGTCATTTCGCGGGCCTGCTCGAACCGTTTGACCAGCCGGTTCACGTCGGAAACCTGGCTGCCCGAGCCGCGCGCGATTCGTTTGCGACGCGATCCGTCGAGGAGATTTGGATTCCGGCGCTCGCCGCGCGTCATCGACGAGATGATCGCCTCGACCTTCACGAACTCGCGCTCCGGAATCTCGAAGTCCTTCGGCAACACCTTCGACAGGCCGGGCACCATCTTCAACAACTCGCCGATGGAGCCGAGCTTGCGCACCTGACGCATCTGATCGAGAAAGTCGTCGAGGGTAAAACTGGATTTGAGCAGCTTCTCCTGGAGCTTCTTGGCCTGATCTTCGGAATAGAGGCTCTGCGTCTTCTCGATCAGCGTCAGCGCATCGCCCATCCCGAGGATGCGCGAAGCCAAGCGCTCCGGATAGAACGGCTCGAGCGCGGAGAGTTTTTCGCCGACGCCGATCAGTTTGATGGGTGCGCCGGTCACGCTATGTATGGAGAGTGCCGCGCCTCCGCGCGTGTCGCCGTCCATCTTCGTGAGGATGACGCCGGTGATCCCGAGGCGGTCGTGAAAGCCCTTGGCCACGTTCGTCGCTTCTTGCCCCGTCATCGCGTCGGCCACCAGCAGGATCTCGCACGGATCGGCGACGGCCTTGATCCGCTCGAGCTCCTCCATCAACGCCTCATCGATCTGCAGCCGGCCGGCGGTGTCGACGATCACCGTCGATACGCCGAGCCGCTTTGCCTCGGCGATTCCGTCGCGAACGATCTGTACGGGATCGGCCGAACCGCACTCGTAGACCGGGAGATCGATCTGCTTGCCGAGCATGCGGAGCTGGTCGATCGCTGCCGGCCGATACACGTCGGCGGCGACGAGCAGGCTGCGACGGCCCTGCTCCTTCAAGCGCAGCGCGAGCTTGCCGGCCTGAGTGGTCTTGCCGGATCCTTGCAGCCCGACGAGCATGATCGTCGAGGGCGGCGCATCCGAGAAGTGTAGGCGCGCCTGAGGCGAGCCGCTCGCCGGACCGAGCAGCGCCACGAGCTCGTCGTGGACGATCTTCAGAATTGTCTGCGCCGGCGTCAGCGACTCGAGAACGTTCGCCCCGACGGCCTGTTCCTTGACGCGCGCGACGAACGCCTTGGCCGCCGCGAGCGAAACATCGGCCTCGAGCAGGGCGACGCGGATCTCGCGCATCGCGTCACTGACTTCAGCCTCGCTGACCCGCCCGCGACCGCTCAGCCGGTCGAAGATCGCGCCTAAGCGATCACTTAATTGATCGAACAACTGTAGCCGTCTACGATGTCGATGAACCCGCCGTCGTCTCGTCGATGCGTTTTACCGCATCGCCGACCGTCTTGATCTTCTCGGCTTCCTCGTCCGGAATGTCGATGTTGAACTCGGTCTCGAACGCCATCACCAGCTCGACCTGATCAAGCGAATCGGCGCCGAGATCGTCGGTGATCGACGCTTCGGGCGTGACTTCCGACTCGTCGACGCCAAGCTGCTCGACGATGATCTTTTTGACTTTATCGAAGGTGGTGGGCATTCTAGTCTCCTTTCAGGCCCTGGGGTTACATCAAGATGCCGCCGTCGACCACGAGAGTCTGTCCGGTGATGAATCCGGCGGCGTCGGAGCAAAGGAACGCGACGACCCCGCTGACGTCTTCCGGCTTCCCGGCTCGGCCGAGAGCGGCTTGCTTGACTAAAAACTCCTTCGCGGCGTCGGGCATCTTTTCGGTCATGGCGGTTTCGATGAATCCCGGCGCGACGGCGTTGACTCTTATATTCCTCGAACCCAACTCCTTTGCCAGCGATTTACTTAAGCCCAGGAGGGCGGCTTTCGAGGCGGCATACGCCGCCTGTCCCGCATTGCCGCTGAGCCCGACGATACTCGACATCAGGACGATCGAGCCGGCGCGCTGCTTCATCATCGGTTTGGCGACGGCGCCGCACAAGTAAAACGCGGCCTTGAGGTTCACGTCGAGCATTTGATCGATCGTCTCGGCTTTCAATCGCAACAGCAACGAATCGATACTCTGGCCGGCGTTCGAGACCGCGCAGTCGAGCGACCCGAACCGCTCTGCTACGCGCGCGACGATGGCATCCATCGCGGCGCGATCGGTCACGTCTCCCGGAAACACCTCCGCGGTCGCACCCACGCGCGCGCTGGCGCTCGCCGCGGCCGTCTCTTCCAGCGCGCCCACGTCGCGCCCGATCAGCGCCACGTCGGCGCCGAGCCGCGCGAACTCGACGGCAATCGCGCGGCCGATCCCGCGGCTCGCGCCCGTGATCAGCGCCGTCTTCCCGGTCAGCGTCATACGCTCGCCGGGGCCGTTCCCGCGATCGTCGCGCGGAATCGCTCGATGCTCGCGTAATCGCTCAAGACCGTCGCCGGCGGGGCTCCGGGCATGCGCTTCATCAACGCAGTCAAAACGCCGCTCGCTCCGAACTCCGCGATCGCGTCGAGGCGGTACGATAGCACCCGCTCCGCAGTATCGTGCCAGCGCACCTCGTCGACGACGGAGCGTATCAGGTTCTCCTCGATCGTCGCGATGTCGCGATAGGGGCGCCCATCTACATTCGATATCACGTCGAAGCGCGGCAGCCGGAAGCGGCCGGCCTCCACCGCGGCGGCGAGCCGCTCGACAGCCGGCTCCATCAGCGGGCTGTGCCAGGCGCCGGAGACGTTGAGCGGCACGACCCGCTTCGCGCCGGCGGCCAGCATGGCGGCGCCGGCCGTTTGGACCTGCTCGAGCTCGCCGCTGATCACGATTTGCGTCGGCGAGTTGAAGTTAGCCAGCGACACGCCGCGCAGGCCGCCTTGCTGCAGCGTCTCACGAACGCGTTCCGCGTCGAGCCCGAGCACCGCCGACATTCCGCCGCGCCTGAGCTGCGCCGCCTCTTGCATCGCCTTGCCGCGTTCGCTCACGATGCGTAGCGCGTCGTCGAACTCGAGCGAATCGGCGATGACCAGACTGCAGAGCTCGGCGAACGAATGTCCGGCGGTGACGACGGGACGAAGGCCCGCGCCGACGGCGCGGTAGAGCGCGATGTTCGTCGCGAAGATGGCCGGCTGGCTGTACTCGGTCTCGCGCAGTTTCTCTTCGGGTCCGTCCTTTTGGAGCGCGAGCAGGTCATAGCCGAGCACCTCGGACGCGCGTTCGAACGTCGCGCGCGCCTGCGTCGAGTGCGCGGCGACATCGCATCCCATTCCAACGCCCTGCGAGCCCTGTCCGGGAAAGACGACGCCGATGCGCATCAGGCCGACCACCGCCACGCGACGGCGCCCCACGACAGTCCTCCTCCGAAGGCAACAAAGATGATGATGTCTCCGGGCTTCACCATGCCGGCACGCACCGTCTCGGAGAGCGCCATCGGAATCGAGGCAGCCGACGTGTTGCCGTATTCCGCGATGTTGACGACGACTTTCTCTTCCGGAACTTCCAGATATCGCGCCATCGCGTCGATGATCCGTTTGTTTGCTTGATGCGGAATCAAGAACGTGATGTCGGCTTTTGCCAGGTTCGCCTTCGCGAGCACCGCATCGGCCGATTCGACCATCTTCGTCACGGCTAGCTTGAACGTCTCGCGGCCCTGCATATGGATGAGGTGCACTTTTGCGTCGAGCGCCGCGTGATCGAGCGGCTCGCGCGCGCCGCCGCCGTGCGCGTAGAGCAGCTCGGGGCGGCTGCCGTCCGCGCCGAGCTCGGCCGCAAGGAACGAATCATCGCCCGAGCGTTCCAAGATTACGGCGCCCGCACCGTCCCCGAACAAGATCGCGGTGGAGCGATCGTTCTTGTCGAGGATCTTCGAGAGTGATTCCGCGCCGATGAGCATCACTCGGCGATAGACGCCCGAGTGTATGAGTCCCGATGCGACGGTCAGCCCATAGATGAAGCCGCTGCAGGCGATGGCGATGTCGAAGGCCGGCTTTTGGAGTGCGCCGAGCTTGGACGCGACGAGGCACGCCGTCGCGGGAAACTCATAATCCGGCGTCACGGTCGCGACGATGACGCAGTCGATCTCCTGCGCGCTCAATCCGGCGTGGACGAGCGCCGCGGAGGCGGCGGCGGTGGCCAAGTCGCTCGTTGCTTCTTCTTCCGACGCCCAGTGGCGCCGCTTCATGCCCGTGCGCGTCGTGATCCATTCATCCGATGTGTCCAACCAGGTCTCGAGGTCGTGATTCGTTACGACATGGGCCGGCGCATAGTGGCCGACCCCGACGATCTTCACGCCATGCAAAGACACGTACCGCTAGCCGGCCGACTCGTCTTGAACTTTAACGACCTGCCTGCCTTTGTACGTGCCGCAGTTTGGGCATGCAAAATGCGGCCGCTTAGGCTGGTGACACTGTGGGCACCGCACCGTCGTGACGCTGCCCAATTTCCAATTCGCTGCGCGGCGGCTGCGTGTCTTGCTGCGGGGCGTCTTCCATTTTAAGTTAGCCACGTCTCTCTCCGTTTCAAAGCTCGTCCCCGCCTTTGCAGGTACAATCGTTGCCGTTGCGGTTCGCCCCGCACAGGGGGCAGAGCCCTCTGCAGTCTTGCCTGCAGCGCAATCCCATGGGTAAGGCGCTCACGACGCTCTGCTGCGTCAGGTCGGCTACGTCGAGACGCGCCCCCGTCAAAACGTTGCTCTCGCCAAACGGGTCGGACTCCCTGCCCTGCGTGGGATCGAGCCGCTCGTCGACGTCGACGTGGACCTTCATCTCCACGTCTTCCAAGCAGGCGTCACACTGACCGCGCACCCGCGCGTCGATGCTGCCCTCGACGGCGAGCATGTGATCGGCCTGGCGCAGCTCGAGGCGGACGCTGGCCGGCTCCGCGAAGACGATCCCCTCGAAGGGCTCGATCGGGACCTCGTCCGCCACCGCCATTACCTGGCGGCTGCCTGCGAGGAGCCCACCGATATCCACCCTGTGCGATCGATCCATAAACCCATGCCGCCGCAGTATGAAACCCCGCCAACGAGGGCGGGGCGCCACGGACTTTGCCCATTCTAAGACCCCCTTCCATTCCTTGTCAAACGCATTGCCGCGAGGGATAGAGCTCGGCCATGAGCCTGGATCCGATTGCGTCTCGTCTGGCCGCCTCAGGGGTGGCGTTCGCGCCGCAGATCGCCGAGGCAGCGCGCCGGCATGCCGTCGATCCCGAACTGCTGGCGGCCGTGGCCGCCCAAGAGACCGGCGGCCCGGGCAGCAACTCCGGCGCCAACATCGTCGGGGACGGCGGTCACGGCCACGGCGTCTTCCAGATCGACGATCGCTGGCACGCCTTCGCCTCGACCCCCGCCGCCATGGACCCCGCGAAGAACGCCGATTATGCCGCCGGGATGCTCTCCGGCTTGCTCGAGCGCTACGGCGGCGACGTCCGCGAGGCGCTATCGGCGTACAACGCGGGTTCGCCCACCGCCACCGGAACGAGGACGCGCTGGGACGACGGCAGCGACCTTTCCTACGCCGACTCCGTGCTGCGCCATTACCGGCTCTTGAGCGGCGGCGCCCAGCCGCGGGTCGATACCGACGAATCGCCGGAGGCTTCGGCAATCGCGGAATCCGGCGCGACGACCGCATCGATCGGATCGCTGCACGCGCACGCGCAGCTCACGCCGATGCCGCCGCCCGCCATCGCAAGCCTGCCGCGCCCTCGCGCGTACCAACACCAGGCGACGGATTATCAGCAGTTCTTCAACGACAATACCGACGAGACAGCCTCGTAGAACAGGAGCATCACCATGTCATCCTTGCCCCCGATCGAAGGCAGCGTCGCGGCCAAACCGCTCGTGCCGCCGAGCGCTTCGGTACGCGCTTCCTGCCAAGCCGGGACCGTCTCCGGCGCGGGCGATTCGCCCGAAAGCTCGGCGATCGCCGAGCTGAACGGGCTGATCTCTTCGCTCGGCTCGCTATCGGCGCAGGCGCAGAATCTGCCGCTCAGCCCGCCGACGCTGCCGGGGCTGCCACAAGGCGGCTACCAGCCGCAGTCGACCGATTACACGCAGTTCGTCGATGATTCCAACTGATCGCAAAGGAGCGACGTCATGGCATTTTTGCTTCCGATCCTCGAAGGCGTCGGGTCCGGACTTCTCGGCAACGCGATCGGCGGCGCAGTCGGCTCCGGCGTAGCCGGCGGTGCGCAGAACGCCGCGATGAACGCGCTCAACACCCAAGATGAAAGCTTCCAACTTGGCATGTACGCGTCCGAGATCCAGAATCAGGAGCAGCTGCAGATGCAGTCCGAGGTGTTCGATCAGATGATGGACGAGCGCAGCGAAAACATGCGCGAGGTGGACACGTTGCGCAACGTCGACATGGCGCAACGCAAAATGGACGACTCCATCACGAAGAAGTTCATCCAGTCGATCACCGAGTGATGAACGGGCCGATCCTTCCGGTTCGCCCCGAGCGTACGACCGCGCCGCGCGGTTCCCCGGCCGCGCCGCGCGGCGCTGCGGATAAGGCGCCCGAGCCTCCCGCGGATCCTGAGCTGCAGGCCCAAATCGCCGCGCAGCGCCAGGCGTTCGACTACGAGACGGCCGAGCGAGCCGAGATCGTGCGCGAACATGAGGTACTCGAGGCGCTGCTGATGGCGCACCTCAAGAACGAGGACGAAATCACCAAGAAGTGGATCGCGCTGATTTGAAGGGGCGCTCGCAAGGCATGCTATACTCTCCCTCACGCCGGGCCGTTAGCTCAGCTGGTTAGAGCGCATGCTTGATAAGCATGAGGTCCCTGGTTCGATCCCAGGACGGCCCACCATCACGGAGCCTTTTTTCGCAAGGCTTTTTCGTTTGGCCACCTGTGCGCAACGTCAAAGTTTTCTCATCAGCCGAGCTTAGACTCGGCGGCATCGTCTAGCAGCAGCGTCGTCCGAGGAATGGCTCGCTTCTGCACCAAAAGCTAGCCGCGAAAGGAGCTTCACACCATGGTGCGTTTCATCACGGGCTTGACGTTCGGCTTTGCGGTCGCCGGTTCGGTCGCACTCCTGGGAGCCGACGCCGCGGCGCCGTCGCTGCCGCCCCAGCCGGCCACGCGTCCCGCGGGAATCCCGTCCGATGCCATGCTGGTCTCGCCGTGCATCGCCACCATGGGCGAGCATTGGGCGAATCTCAAGAACCTGCCGCTGGGGCCGATCTACGGCGTGTGGCAAGGCAGGCCGGTCTTCACCGAGATCATGGTCTCCGTGCAACAACTGCAGCAAGGCTTCAGCTACGCAGACGTCCACGCGCTTCCGGGCTACACGATCGATCACGTCGACGTCAGCTTCGAGCCGCACGGCCACGAGGGCTACCCGATCCCGCATTACGACATCCACGCCTATTACGTCTCGCCGGCGGTGCAGGCGACGATCTGCCCCAACGGCATCCCAGACCCGTCGATGAAGCCGATGAATACGCCGCGCTAAAGACGGGCTACGATTTTAGGTAACGATCGAACCAGGAAACGGTCTGCGTCAGAATGTCGATCTGGTCGCGGATCTTTTGAAACGAGTGCCCCTCGTCGGCATAGACCACGAGGCGCGTCGGCACGCCGAGCGTCGTCATCGCGTGCCAGAACTCGAACGATTGGGGCGCGGGAACCTCCTCGTCGCGCTCGCCCTGGAGGATGAGAACCGGCGTTTTCGAGCGCAGGATGAACGTGATCGGCGAGCTGCGCGCATACACGTCCGGGTCCTGATAGACCGACGCGCCGAAGAACGGGATCATCCACTCGTCGATCTTGTTCTGGCCGTAGTACGACTGCCAGTTGACGACGCCGGCGCCCGCGACGATCGCCTTGAACCGCGCCGTCTGCGTCTCGGCCCACATCGCCATGTAGCCGCCGTAGCTCCAACCCATCAGCCCCAGTCGGTTCTGATCGATCGACGCTAGCCTGATGGCCGCGTCGACGCCGCTGAGGTCGTCGCGCCAATCGCCGTAGCCGAAGTCCTTGATGTTGCCCCGCGTAAACGCCTCGCCGAACCCGTAACTTCCGCGCGGATTGGGCATGAAGACGAAATAGCCTCGAGAGGCCAGCGCGCTGACGTTGCGGTTTCCGAACGACGGCACCGACGCCGACGATGGACCGCCGTGCACGACCGTCACCATCGGATAGCGACGGTTGGGATCGTAGTCGAGCGGATAGATCAGCCAGCCCTGGGGTGTGTATTGGTCGCTCTTCCACCTTAGCGATACGGCTTTACCGTTGAGCAGCTTCGCGCCGGCGTTGCTGTTGCTCAGTCGGCGCAGCGCCGATGGCGCTCCCACCCAAATTTCCGGCGGCTCGGTGAATGAGGCGCGCACGAGCGCGACGACAGCGCCGCCCTTCGCGCTCGACCAGCTGTACAGCGATTCCGGTCGGGCGACCAGCGTCGTCAGCGATGTCGTGCCCCCGGCGATGTCAAGCCGCATCAGGTGCATTTCGCCGGAGAGATGCGCGACCATATCGATGCTCCCGGCATCGTTCCAACGCAATGAACGGGCGGAGATTGGCGCGCCGTCCGTAACGTTCCGCGATTCGCCGGTGTGTGCATCGACAACGTAGACGTCGCCGCCAGTCGCAATGAAATCGCTCATGATTCCGCCGATGATCGCGATCCGGCTGCCGTCGGGTGACCATTGCGGATCGGCAATCTGAAACGGCGGCGCGAGCACGTCGTGCAATGCCCCGGTCGCGACCTCGACGCGAGCAAGCCGCGCGATCCACCAGTTATCGTCGCCGTTTCCCTTCGCATAGGTGACGGCGATTTGCCGCCCATCGGGAGACCACGCGTACTCGTAGACGTACGAGTCGCCGGGCGTCAGCCAGCGTATCGCGCCCGTTGACACGTCGAGGACGGCCAAGCGCTGCTCTTCGACCTCCGCGCCGATGATGCCGACGTCGCGCGCTCCGGGAGCGAGTGCGCCCGCTTCTCGGCTTGCACCGGGAATGTAGAGCACCGCCAGCGCGCGCCCGTTCGGGGCCCAGGTCAGCCGCTGCACGTCGCCGCGCAAGCGCCCGATCTGCCGCACGCGCCGCCCCTCCGCATCGGTAACGAAAACTTCGAGCTGCCGCTTCGAACGCGCGTCTGACAGAAACGCGAGGCTGCGGCCGTCCGCAGACCAGACCGGGTTCTCCTCGTCGTAGTATCCCGCGAGCGATCCGGCAGTCACGTGTATCCGCGCGCCGCGCGCCAAGCTCTGGACGTACACCGCGTCGTAGCGCTGCGACTCCAGCAGCCGCCGCGAATCGTGAAAGCCCTCTTGCCACGCGACCGCGCCGCCGTTCGGCGAGAGCGCCACCGCGCTGAGTTCGCGCACCGCGTACGACGCGGTTAGAACCTCGCGCATCGTCGGCGTGGCCGCCTCCGCAACGCCGCAGCTCAGGACAACGGCGAGGGCTCCCCAGGCGACGCTTCGTCTCATCACTGGGATCTCTCTACCCGCCCGACATCGCGCCGACGACGAGAAACGGCTGCGCGCCGCTCGCGACGTCCTGCGGCAGCGGGGCGTCCGGCGTCTCGTGCGAGAGGTCGCGCTCGCAGGCGAAGAAACGGACGTAGGCGCGGCGCCGGTGCGTGACCTGATCGCGGATCGTTCCGCGCAGCACCGGATAGCGCGATTCGAGCGCGTCGAGCACGGACCGCTGCGTGACGTCGCCGTCGACCTCGATGCTGACCTCGCCTGCCACGCGCGCCAGAGCGCGCAGATGCGCCGGCAGGACGACGCGGATCACGGCAGCGTCTGCACCTCGACGGAGAGCACTGCGGGCAGGTCGCGTACGATCGGCGCCCACGTGTCGCCCGCGTCCGCGGACGCGTACACCTGCCCGCCGGTCGTGCCGAAATAGATACCGCACACGTCCAGCGCGTCGACCGCCATCGCGTCGCGCAACACGTTAACGTAGCAATCTTTCTGCGGCAGTCCCTTGGTTAGCGGCTCCCACTCGTCACCGCCGCTGCGGCTCCGATACACGCGCAGCTGCCCGTCGATTGGATAGTGCTCCGAGTCGCTCTTGATCGGGACGACGTAGATCGTCTCGGGCTCGTGCGCGTGGACGTCGATGCAAAATCCGAAATCCGTCGGCAAGTTGCCGCTGACCTCGCGCCACGAGTCGCCGCCGTCGTCGCTGCGCATCACGTCCCAGTGCTTCTGCATGAACAACACGTTCGGATCGCTCGGGTGCATCGCGATGCGATGCACGCAGTGACCGACCTCGGCCTCCGGCTGCGGAAGCACCTCCGAGCGCAGGCCGCGATTGATCGGCATCCAAGTCGCGCCGGCGTCGTCGCTGCGAAACGCGCCGGCGGCGGAGATCGCGGTGAAGATGCGCTCGACCTTGTTCGGATCGAGGATGATCGTGTGCAGGCACATGCCGCCGGCGCCCGGCTGCCATCCTTCGGCCGACGGGTGGCGCCGCAGCGCCGCGAGCTCTTCCCAGCTCCTTCCGCCGTCGGTCGAGCGGAACAGCGCGGCGTCTTCGACGCCGGCATAAACCGTATCGGCGTCGGTGCGGGACGGTTCGAAGTGCCAGACGCGCGCAAACTCCCACGGATGCGGCGTGCCGTCGTACCAGCGGTGCGTGCCGGGCGTGCCATCGTACACGAAGCGATTGTCGACCGGCTCCCACGTGCGCCCGCCGTCGTCGGAGCGTTGCACGACTTGTCCGAACCAGCTCGACGACTGCGACGCATAGATCCGGTTCGGATCGGCCGGCGAGCCTTTTACGTGATAGATCTCCCAGCCCCCGAAGTGCGGCCCCGCAACCTTCCAGTCCTTACGCTTGCCATCCGACTCCAAGACGAACGCGCCCTTGCGCGTGCCGACCAGTACGCGTACGGAGCTCATGCGGCCTCGGATGCGACGCGCCACTCGAGACAGCCTGCTTTAACCTTTACGCTTTCTCCAATCGCCCAGAAGTCGCTAAGTGTTGATGAAGCAGAGCGCAGCGCCGAGCGCGTAGAGCGCCTGGGCAATCAAGATCTGCCAACTCGCGCGCTATTTCCGCGTGGCGGCTGTAAAGGACGACATGCATGCCGGTAATCATCGCGCCCTTTTGCCTTTCCGTAGTGCGATTGCAAAGCGTTTATGACGGCTTCGTGCCCCGCCGATCAGTTCGACCGCGCTGCGTGGGACTCCGTAAGCCTCCGCGAGAGCGCGTACGCAGGCCGCATTTGCCGCACCTTCCATTGCTCGTTCCCGTACGCGCAAGACGAGCGTGCCGTTCTCTCGAGTTAGTCCGGGTTGCTTCGAGCCCGGCTTGACGACGACATCGAGGATCACGACGTTCGAACCATGGGTTGGCGGTGTTCTTTGGAGATGAGGGGATTCGAACCCCTGACCCCCTGCTTGCAAAGCAGGTGCTCTACCAGCTGAGCTACATCCCCAAATCGAGCCTTGTCATACTTCGTGCTTCGACAGAGCTTGTCCTGAGCGAAGTCGAAGGGCTCAGCTTAACACCGGGAGGTCGTCGCTCGGTCATCCTTCTCTTCGACTCGCTTCGCTCGCTCAGGACAAGCTCTCGGCTAAGGATGACGTAAGGGAGTTCGGCACGACATCGGGCGGAAGGGGCGGGTATGGTACCATCCGGAATACGGGCGCCGGGCCCGTGGGGGCATAGCTCAGTTGGTAGAGCATTACGCTGGCAGCGTAAGGGTCAGGAGTTCGAGTCTCCTTGCCTCCACCAATGAACGCTCGTTTTTACGGGCGTTTTTCTTTTATCAGGTCGGGGCGCTCGCAACTTTCCCGGACGGATAAGGAGGCCGTTGGACTGGAGCGAACCCTTTCGGCCCAGCGGGCATGAAGAATAGCACTCTCTCTAGGCGGGCAGTTTCCGAAGCCGTCGGAACGGCCGTCCTATTGGCAGGCATCGTCGGCTCCGGTATTATGGCGCAGAGGTTGGCAGGCGGTAACGTCGCTGTCGCGTTGCTTGCAAATGCTCTTGCGACCGGCGGTATTCTCGTTGCGATTATCCTCGCGTTCGGTCCGATATCTGGCGCGCATTTCAACCCGGCCGTAACGGTCTCCGACGCCATGCGAGGGGGCTTGAAGTGGGCCGAGGTTCCTGTGTACATTATCGCTCAGCTCGTCGGCGCGGTCGTCGGCGTTGCTCTGGCGAATGCCATGTTTGCGGAACCGGTGTTTTTTCTATCGCATCGAATGCGCCACGGCTTCCCGGCTATCCTGAGCGAGTGCATAGCGACCTTCGGACTACTCGCAGTGATATGGGGATGCTCCCGATACCGCTCCCACCTCACGGCATTCGCTGTCGGCGCGTACATTGTCGCGGCGTATTGGTTTACGGCTTCCACATCATTCGCAAACCCGGCTGTGTCGATCGCCCGATCCTTGACTGATACCTTCGCTGGAATCGCACCTGCGGACGTTCCGGGCTTTATACTAGCCGAGCTCGTTGGAGCTTTGGCCGCTACTGCTCTGTTCGCGTGGCTTGCGCCGGCCAGTCCAGAGCCGAGGTCAAACGACATGCGACGGTCGGTATTGTTCGTATGCGTTCACAACTCTGCGCGTAGCCAAATGGCTGAAGCCTTCCTCAACGAGGTTTGCCAGGACGAGTTCTTCGCCGAAAGCGCCGGGCTTGAACCTGGAACGCTAAACCCTTTGGTGGTCGAGGTCATGCGCGAAGTCGGCGTTGACATATCGCGTAACGCAACAAAGAGTGCGTTCGAACTCTTCAGCGCCGGCCGAGACTACTCGTACGTAATCACAGTCTGTGACGAAGCCAGCGCAGAGCGTTGCCCGATCTTCCCTGGCGGCGCCCAGCGGTTGCATTGGAGCTTCGCCGATCCTGGCTCCTTCGAAGGCCCGTACGAGGAACGTCTTGCGAAAACTCGCCTCGTCCGCGACCAGATACGCACGAGGATCGAGGCTTGGTGCGACGAGGTATGCGATAGGGAGCTACTCAGCGCCTAAGCCGCGATCATTGCAGCTTACGCGTCGCGCTCGTAGAGCCAGCGCGCCACACCCGCTCGTACGACGCCGCGCTCGATCTCGTGAACGCGCTCCATCAGCTGCGCTTCAACTTCTCCCGGTCTCACGCGCTGCGGCTTGCGCGCCATCACCGCTCCGCGATCCGTCGCGCCGGTCACGCGGTGCAGCGAAGCGCCAACCCACGCGCTCGACGCTCTCAGCGCGTCGCGCACCGCGCGCGCTCCGCGAAACGCCGGAATGCTTGAACCGTCCGGCAGCACGACGTCGTCGCGCGCCGGATCGAGCGGCAGAAACGCGGGATGAAGATTCAGCAGCTCCGGAAATGTCCGCGACGAACGAGCTCGACAGCAGATGCATCCATCCGAGCAGCAATACGAGATCCGGCTCTAGCGTTTGCGCCGCAGCGAGCAGGCGCGCGTCGAAAGCGGCGCGCGATTCACTGTCTCGATTCCAGCTCACGACTGTCGTGGAAACCCCGCTTGCCTTCGCTCGTTCGATCGCGTAGGCGTTGTCGTTATTGGCGATAAGTCCGACAACGTCCAGCAGCAGCGCCCCGTCGCGAACAGCGTCGATCACGGCCTGAAAGTTGCTCCCATTGCCCGACGCCAGCACCAGCGTCCGCCGCCGCGGTCGCATCAAAGCCGCGCGGTCGAAGCGCTCCGCAATTTCAGCACCGGCAAACTCTGCGTAGTATCTCGCGAGCCGCTCGTCGCCCACCGCGGGAACGATCGCGCGCTCGTATCCACTCTCGCACAGGGCGCCGAGTGCGCGGCCCAGCAATGCACGTCCAACGCCACGCCCACGCTCCTTCGGCGCGACGCCGAACGGCCCGAAGACGCCGACACCCGGTGCCCGCGCCAGGCCGTCGAGCCAAGAAAACTTCAAGCCACGCGGATCGACCGTGGCGAACCCAACCGGCGGATCCATCCCGTCTCGCGACGACGCTGCGCCCGGCATAGGCTTCGGAGCTCCACGTACCGCCGAACGTCTCGTCGATCCACGCCAGCGTTCGTTCGTCGATCCGCGCAGGCGGTGCGATCTCGACACCCACCGGCGGCCCCGGTGTCGCGCGGTCCAACGAAAGGTCGACGACGAGGTTCAGAATCTCGGGCAACTCAGTCGTACAGCGGCCGAAGCACCGCGGCGCAATCCTCCAAGAACGCGACGTCCTCGGACGAGAGTCCACGCGAACCATCAGCGCCGGCGTCGAGCGTTCCGATCGCGATGCCGCTCTCCGCGCCGAGGATCGGCACTACCACCTCGGCAGTAGCGACGACGGTATCGCGCGTGCTCACCGCCTCACCGTTTGGGCCTGTCGTCACTAGCAAGCGCTGCTCCTCGACCACGGCCGCGCCCGCAGATCCGATTAGCGTGAGAAGCTCGTCGCCCACGTCGTAAATCCGCACGTGATCGAACGCCCCGGCATCACGGACGATTGCCGCGGCCGCCTGCGCCCGGTCCTCGCGCGAGGCCTCGTTATCGACGGCCGCCGCGAGCTCTGTGACGATCGAGCGCGTCATCAAGCGCGTGCCGGATGGACGACGACCCGCGGCTCGCCCGGCGCTCGATCCTCGATCCACCCGACGACCTTCGCACCCGGCACCGCCCGCAGTGCCGCCGGCGCATCGTCGAGCGGGACGATCAGCGTGTAACCGACGCCCATGTTGAAGACGCGATAGCGCTCTTCTTCTCCGAGGTCGCCGCGGCGCACGAGCTCGCGCAGGATCGGCGGCACACTCCAACGCTGCTGCTCGAAGACCGCCTTCACGCTCTCGGGAAGCGTGCGCGCGAGGTTTTCGAGCAATCCGCCGCCGGTGATGTGCGCCATCGCTTTCACGTTCGCCACTGCCTGGACGGCGCGCACCTCGCGATAGTACGAAGGATGTTCGGCCAACAGCGCGTCGGCGTAGGTCGCGCCGTCGAACGGCGCGCCCCACTCCTCGCGGCGGTATCAACTCACGCGCGAGCGAGTAGCCGTTCGTGTGCAGTCCAACCGCGGGCAGCCCGATCACCGCGTCTCCGGCAACGACGCTCTCCCACTGCGGAAGCGCGTCGACGTCCACGACTCCGACGATCGTTCCGGCGAGATCGAAGTGGTCCGCTCGATAGACTCCGGGCATCTCGGCGGTCTCGCCGCCGAGCAGCGCGCAATCGTGACGGCGGCACGCCTCGGCGCAGCCCGACACGATCTCGGCGGCCACTTCGGGATCGAGCCGGCCCACTGCGAGATAATCCAAGAAGAACAGCGGCGTCGCGTTGGAGACGAGGATGTCGTTCACGCAGTGGTTGACGAGATCAGCGCCGACCTGGCCGTAACGCCGCAACTCCGCGGCAATCATGACCTTCGTGCCGACGCCGTCCGTCGAGGCGACCAAGGCGCGGCGCTCGTCGCCCGGGAGCCGGAACAGCCCGGCAAACCCTCCGATGGCGTCAAGCTGATCGGCGTGGCGCCAGCGTCCCAGCACCTCGCGATAGCGCGCGACGGCTTCGCTGCCGGAGGCGACGCTCACGCCCGCGCGGGCGTAGCTATCGGACGCGTCTTTTGGCTCGGGCACGAGGATTCTCCCAGCTTTGCGCCATAGGCTGGCAGTACTTCACCGTCCGAAAGGGCCACCATGCAAGTTCGTCTTAGTCACGATGCGCCGCTTGACGTCCGCGCCGGAGCGCTCGTCGTTCCGATCTTCTCCGACACTCCGCTCGATGGCACGGCCAAAGAGGTCGACGCGGCGCTCGGGGGCGTCATCGCCGATGCGCTTTCGTCGGGCGAAATTCACGGCCGTCTCGGGGAACACGTGTTGGTCTACGCTAAGGGCCAGCCGTTCCGCCGGGTGCTGGCGGTCTCGCTCGGGGAGCACGCCAAGTTCGAGCCCCACTTCCTCGCGCGATACGCGGGAACCGCGGTGCGCTACCTCGGCCGGCGCAACGTCGACGAGATCGCAATCGCCCTGCCCGAAGCGGCGCGCGGGCACGAGGCGATGGCGGCGTCGTTCGTCGCGGAGGGCGCGATCACCGGATCTTTCGACACGACGATCTATCAAGAGAAGCCGGACGCGCGCGTCGCGACCGCGACCATCGACGTCGTCGCACTCGGACTCGATGCTTCCGAGGTCGAGCGCGGCATCGTGCACGGCACGATCCTCGGCGACGCCGTCAATCTCGCGCGACGGCTGGCCGTCACGCCAGCCAACGACATGACGCCGACGCGGCTCGCCGAGGCGGCCGCCGATGTCGCGAATCAGACCGGACTCGAGATCGAGGTTTTCGATGAGGCGCGCGCCCGTCAAGAGCGCATGGGATCGTTTCTCTCCGTCGCGCAGGGCAGCGCTCAGCCGCCCAAGTTCATCATCCTGCGCTACAACGGCGATCCGTCGAGCAAAGAGCTGTTGGCCCTCGTCGGCAAGGGCATAACCTTCGACTCCGGCGGCATCTCGATCAAACCCGCGGAACGCATGGAGGAAATGAAGTACGACATGTCCGGCGGCGCGGCGGTCATCGCGGCGATGTCGGCGATCGGCAGCCTGAAGCCGAAGATCAACGTGGTCGGCCTCGTGCCCGCGACCGAAAACATGCCGGGCGGCAAGGCGACGAAGCCCGGCGATATCTTCACGGCGATGAACGGCAAGACGATCGAGGTGATCAACACGGACGCCGAGGGGCGCCTCATCCTCGCCGACGCGCTGTGCTACGCGAACAAACTCGGCGCGACGCACATTGTCGACGCGGCGACGCTCACCGGCGCCTGCGTCATCGCGCTGGGCCACGCGAGCTCGGCCGCTATCACGAACGACGACAAGTTCGTCGCCGAGTTCCTGGCCGCGGCCAAGCCGACCGGCGAACGGTACTGGCAGATGCCGTACTACGAGGATTACACGACGGCGATGAAGAGCGACATCGCCGACCTCAAGAACACCGGCGGGCGCCCGGCCGGGACGCTGACCGCCGCCGCCTTCCTCAAGGAGTTCGTCGAAAACACGCCCTGGATCCACCTCGACATCGCCGGCACGGCCTATCTCGACAACGAGTTTGCCTGGCAGGCGAAGGGGCCGACGGGCACGCCCGTGCGCGCCTTCGTCGCACTGGCGGAGGCCATGTCTCCGAAACCAACGGGTACACATCCCAACGGAGCCCGAGGTACAGAGTTAGCGGTGTGAAGACGCATTTTGCGAAGGCGCGCAACGGGATCGAAAGCGCGCGTCCCTACGAGCCCGAGAAGAATCCAGCGATCCGCCGCCTGACGGCGGGCGCGATCAAACGCCGTAAGGGCAAGACGCTCTTCCCGATCGCGACGGCGTACGACGCGCCGTTCGGCCAGTTCGTCGAGCAGGCCGGCATCGATGTCATCCTCGTTGGCGACAGCGTCGGCAACGTCGTGCTCGGCTTCGACGAGACGACGCCGGTCACGGTCGAGAGCATCATCTATCACACGCAGGCCGTCGTCCGCGGGACGACGCGCGCGCACATCATGGCCGACATGCCGTTCGGGTCGTACCAAGTCAGCAACGAAGAAGCGCTGCGCAACGCGATTCGCTTCGTCAAAGAGGGGGGCGCGTGTTCGGTGAAACTCGAGGGCGGCCGGGATCAAACCGAGCGCATTCGCGCGATCACCGGCGCGGGCATCCCCGTGGTCGGACACATCGGCGTGACGCCGCAGACGGCCGGCCTCGGCCCGGGCTTTAAGATGCGGACGCATCGCGATCGGCTGATCGACGACGCGCGCGCGGTCGAGGCGGCCGGCGCCTATGCGATCGTGCTCGAGGTCGTCGATTTCGAGATCTCGCGCGAGATCACCGAGATGCTCTCGATTCCGACGATCGGAATCGGGTCCGGCCCGCACTGCGACTCGCAGGTGCTCGTGCTGCACGACATCCTGGGGATGTATCCGCACTCGCCGAGCTTCGCGAAGCGCTATGCCGAGATCGGCAGCCTCGCGACGGAGGCGCTGCAAGCCTTCGCGCAGGACGTGCGCGACCGAGTTTTTCCCCGCACCGACTAAAGTGCCGACCAGCTGGCACTCTGCGGTGCTAGCGTCGGGGCATGTTGGAACAGGACGAGTGGCCGGACCCGTTGATCATCGCGATGCGCGCTTTCGAGCGCGTCCTTCTTGGACGCGCTGCCACGCCTCGAGCGCATCCAGACGGCGACGAACCGACTGCAGCGCATCGACGAGAGCGAGGCCGCCTGCCGCCAAGTGACCCGCCTCGGCGGGCAGACGTGATCCCTCTGCGCCGACCTCGTCGCTCGGGGTAGGAGCCTCGCGCACACGCGCGCCGGCACGCTCGAGGGCGCCGGCGACGATGCTCTGCGCGCGGCTGCGCGTCGCGTCGGTGATCTTGCGCCCAAGCGGCCGAATCGCGACGACCATGGCGGTCTTATTGGCCTCGACGAGCAGCCGCGTCTCCTCGCGTTCGATGCCGAGGAGCGCCTCGGCCGTCGTGCCGAGCGCGCGCGCAATCAGAACGACGACGCCGATTGAAGGATTGCGCCGCTGATCGGCCTCGATCTTGAAAAGCGTCGGATGGTTCACCCCGGCGCGGCGCGCGAGCTCGTTTTGCGACCACCCTAAAGCGAGGCGCCGCGCGGCGATGCGTTTCCCAAGCGTCACGCATCTGGACTGTAGCAAGAGCCGACGCAGGCCCTTGAACCATTCGGTCTTGCCGGATGGGTGGAGCTAAGCCTTCGCCCTCTGCAGACGGTGGGCGGCGAGGGACGTTCGGGTATTCGCCGATGAGGCAGCCGAGGCACATCTCCTCACGGCTGCGCCCGACCGAGGCGATCAAACCTTCCAGGCTGAGGTAGCCGAGCGAGTCCGCGCCGGTGCGCTCGCGAATCTGCTCGACGGTGTAGTTCGCGGCGATGAGCTCGTCGTACGTGGCCATGTCGACCCCGAGGTAGCACGGGTGCTTGATCGGCGGCGACGTGATGCGCAGGTGCACCTCGCGCGCGCCGGCCTCGCGCAGCAGCGCTACGATGCGCGGCGTGGTCGTGCCGCGCACGATCGAGTCGTCCACGACGATAATCCGCTGGTCGCGCAGGTTCTCGACGAGCGGGTTGAACTTGAGGTGCACGCCGCGCGATCGCATCCGCTGGTCCGGGCTAATGAAGGTGCGACCGATATAGCGGTTCTTGATGAGCCCCTCGATGTATGGTAGGCCGCTCTCCGCCGCGTAGCCGATGCCGCCGGCGACCGCCGAGTCGGGCACCGCCATCACGACGTCCGCGTCGACGGGATGCTCCTTGGCCAGCTCGCGGCCCATCGCATAACGCGCCATATAGACGGAGCGCTCGTTGAGCCTCGAATCGGGCCGCGCGAAGTAGATGTACTCGAACATGCAGAGCGCCGGCTGCGCGCCCTCGACCTCGATCCGATGCGATTCGAGCCCGTTTGCGTCGATGCGCACGATCTCGCCGCGCTCGATCTCGCGGAGATACTGCGCGCCGACCGTCCCGAGAGCGCACGACTCCGACGCCACGACGTAGCCGTTCTCGCCGAGGCGCCCGAGGCAGAGCGGCCGCACGCCCCACGGATCGCGGAACGCATACAGCTCGCCCTGCGTGCAGAGCACGATCGAGTATGCGCCGCGCGCCGACTCGAGCACCGACTTGATGCGGTCAAGCATCGAGCCCTTCGCCTCGACGATGAGCTTGGCCAGTACCTCGGAGTCAGACGTGGCCTGCAGGACCGTCGTCGGGCGATAGCCGCTCGCGCAGCTCGTCGGTATTAGTGAGGTTGCCGTTATGCGCGAAGGCGAAGTCGCCCAGATCGGAGCGCTCGAGCAGCGGCTGCGCGTTCACGACGATGGACGAACCGGTTGTCGAGTAGCGAGTGTGACCGATCGCGACGTGGCCGCTGAGCCGGCCGAGGATGTCTTCGTCGAAGATGGCGCCGAGCAGGCCCATCTCCTTGTGTGAACGGATAGTGCCGCCGTCGGCTGCCGCGATGCCGGCCGATTCCTGTCCACGGTGCTGCAGCGCATAAAGTGCGAAAAACGCGAGTCGAGCGGCATCGCGTCCCGGTGCGAAGACCCCCGTTATCCCGCACATCGTATAGCTATTATAGCAGACAGGCCCGGATATCGAGCCTGGAGGCTAGTCGCTCGCCCGCCTTCCGCCGAAAATCTGCAGCAAAGCGAGGAAGATGTTGATCGCATCCAGGTAGATGCTCGTCGCCATCAGGACGGGCGTGAGGCCGTCGCCGCCGGCGCGCAGGCGCGCGAAGTCGATGAGCACCAGTCCGGAAAAGATCGCCAGCGTGATCCACGCGTACGTCTCCGGATGGATGAAGCGCACGAAGATCGAGATGATTCCGACCACGATGAGGCCCATCAGCGCGATCATGAAGATGCCCTGGAAGCGGCGTAGGTCGAGGCCGGTCGCATAGACGATCGCACCGAGCGCGAACATGCCGAGGCCGGTCGTCAGCGCGGCGTTTACGACGACGTCTGGCCCGAAGGCTCGCACGTACTGCCCGACCACCGGCGCGATGCCGACGCCTTCGCAGAACGTAAACGCGTAGAACAGCAGCAGCGAGAGCCCCTCGTTGCGCCGGACGGCATAGATCGAGAAGAGCAGGATCAGCCCGACGATCATCGCCACCAGGCCGATGCCCGGGCTGAGATCCTGGAAGAGCCATGCGGCGAGCGCGCTGACGCACAGACCGAGCGCCGTGATGCCGAGCACCTGCGCTAGCATCGAGTGCGTCGGCGACCGCGGGCGCGACCGGACCACCGAACCGATTCTGCGGTTGTAAGCCGTAGGCCATGACGCTCTTTACTAACCTCCGTAGCGGAAAAGAGTTTCTCTCCGAAGCCCCCTCGCTCGCTAGGTTCGTCGAACCCGGCCGATCCCAAAGGCCAGCAGCGCCGCAAATGCCGGCAGAACGCCAAGGTACCTCGGATTGGCGCCGATGATGGCGGAGCCCGTCGCCGGCCCCAGGATCATGGCGAGCCCATTGATCGAGTCGCTCACGCCCATGATCGCGCCGCGCTCGGATGCGCTTCGCCCGGACTGACAGGAGCGCAGTCAGCGTCGGCTCGACCATCGCCGATCCAATGGCCCAGACGATCAAGACGATCCCGAACACCCAAAGGTCGGTAACGAACGAGAGCAGGCCATAGGCGAGGAAACTCGCGAGCAGGCCGATCTGCGCGACGCGCCGGTTCCCGAGGCGCGTGGCCAGCGGCGAAACGACGAAAATCAGGGCCGCCCCGCCGACCACGCCCGCGCCCGCCAGAAGCCAGCCGACCTCCGATACCGGCGAACCGAGCACGTGGTTGAGATAGAGCGCGAAGTTCGCGAGAAAACACACGATCGCGAAGATCGCCAGGAAGTGGCGGATCAGCACGAGCCGCACTCCCGGCGCGTTAGCAGCCCGCAGCGACGCCTTGACGCTCGTGTGACTCGTGCGCTGCATGTGCGAGGGTAAGAGTAGCGCGGTCATCAGGATCGTGACGAGCTCGATGCCCGCCGCGACGAAGAACGGCACGGCGAGCCCGGCGCGGATCAAAAAGCCCGACGTCACCGGCCCCACGATGAACGCGATCCCGAAGACCGCGCCGTACAGCGAGTACGCCAGGTCGCGCTGATCCTCGCGCGTCACGTCGGCGATGTACGACTGCACCGCGCCCAGCGCGCCGCCGCCGCATCCAGAGATGATGCGCGAGATGAAGATCCAGAGCAGCGAGGGCGCCGTGGCCTGCAGCAGGTATCCCGCCAGCGTCAGGAACTGCGCGATCAAGATGATCGTCTTGCGGCCCAGGCGGTCGCTGAGCTTGCCCCACACCGGCGCCGCGATCATCGAGCACAACGCCGGAACGCTGAGCAGCGCGCCCACCATCACGTCCGACGCGTGGTACTGCCGGACGATCGCCGGAAGCAACGGGATCATCAGCGTATAGCCGAGCGTCTCGACCAACGTCGTGCCGTAAATTGGAAGCAACGCTCGCGGTAAGCGTTGCAATGCTAGGCGAGCTTTGCGATGTCGGTGCGGTAGGTGAGCGCGCCGGTGCCGAGGCGTCCCGCCAGCTCTTTCACGCTCGCATATGCGCGCGCACGCGCCTGCACGAGATCGTTGCCCAGCGCGGTGACGGTAAGCACGCGTCCGCCGCCGGTCGAGACGGTGCCGTCTTCGCGCCGCGATGCGCCCCAGAAGGCGCGGCAGCCGTCGCCCAGCGACACGTCCGCGTTCAGTCCCGCGAGCGCGGTGTTGCTGCGCGGGTAGTCTTGCGTCGCGAGCACGACGCCGACGCACTGCTGCTGCGAGAGCGTGGCGAGCGAAAGATCCATCGCGCCGCTTGCCACGGATTGGAGCAGCAGGGCGAAGTCGCCGCCGACGCGCGGCAGCAGCACCTGCGTCTCCGGATCGCCGAAGCGCGCGTTGAACTCGATGACCCGCGGTCCGCCGGCTCCCCACATCAATCCGCAGTAGAGCACGCCGACGTACTCCTCGCCCTCCGCGAGCAATCCGCGCAACAGCGGCGCGAGGATCACTTCACGCACGCGATCGTCGAGATCTTCGGGGAATCCCGCGGGCGGCGAGTACGCGCCCATGCCGCCGGTATTTGGACCCGTATCCGCGTCGCCGGCGCGCTTGTAGTCGCACGCGGTCCCGATCGCCACGATCGCGCGACCGTCGCAGAGCGCGAACAGGCTGACCTCGCGCCCTTCCAGCCGCTCCTCGAGCAGCACGTCGGAACCGCCACCCGGGATCTTGTTGTGCGCGTACCAATCGGCCAGCAGTGCGCGCGCCTCGTTCGCGTCCGCCGCCAGCACGACGCCCTTGCCCGCGGCCAGCCCGTCGGCTTTGACCACGACCGCGCCCATCCACTCATCGAGCGCCTTGTTCGCCGCTTCCAGCGAGTGAACGACGGCGGCGCGCGCGGTTGGGATCCCGTGGCGCTCCATGAAGCGCTTCGCGAAGATCTTGCTGGATTCGAGACGGCCACCCGAGCGGTTCGGGCCGAACACCGCGAGGCCGGCATCGCGCAGGCGGTCGCCGACGCCCGCGGCGATCGCCGTTTCCGGCCCGAGCACGACGAGATCGATCCGCTCCTCCGTGGCGCGCTGCGTCAGGCGCTTGCCGTCGGTTGCGGCGATGTCCCAGTTCTCGCCGCGCGACGCCGTGCCGGCGTTTCCCGGAGCCGCAAGCACGGCGTCGCACGACGGCGATTGCGCAATGCGCCACGACAGCGCGTCTTCGCGCGCGCCGCTACCGACGACGAGAACGCGCATTAGGGAACGGTCACTCCCACTCGACGGTAGCGGGCGGCTTCGTCGTGATGTCGTAGGCGACGCGATTGACGCCTTGCACCTCGTTGACGATGCGCGAGGAGATCCGTTCCAGCAGCTCGTGCGGCAGGCGCGCCCAGTCCGCCGTCATGCCGTCCTCGCTCGTGATGGCGCGGATCGCGACGAGGTTGGCGTACGTGCGTCCGTCCCCCATCACGCCGACGCTCTTCACCGGCGTGAGCACCGCGAAATACTGCCACGGGTGCGGATCGAGCGACGCGCCGTCGATCTCGCCGCGCACGATCGCATCGGCGCCGCGCAGGATGTCGAGCCGCTCCTGCGTGACGTCGCCGATGATGCGCACCGCCAAGCCCGGCCCCGGAAACGGCTGCCGCTCGACGATCGCCTCGGGAAGGCCGAGCGCCCGCCCCACCGCGCGCACCTCGTCCTTGAACAGCGCGCGCAGCGGCTCGATCAGCGACAGGTCCATGTGTTCCGGGAGGCCGCCGACGTTGTGGTGCGACTTGATCTTGTGTCCGGCCTTGCTCTGCGGCGTCTTGGACTCGATCACGTCCGGGTAGAGTGTCCCCTGCACCAGGTGCTTGACGCCCGGAATTTTGGCCGCCTCGGCCTCGAACACGTCGATGAACTCATGCCCGATTACGATGCGCTTGCGCTCGGGATCCTCGATGCCGCGCAGCTTGGTGAGAAAACGCTCGCGCGCGTCCACCGCCACGACGTTCAGATGCAGGATCTCGCGGAATGCCGCCACGACTTGCTCGGCCTCGCCCTGGCGCAGCAGGCCGTGATCCACGAAGATACATGTCAGCTGCTCGCCGATCGCGCGCGACACGAGCGTAGCCGCCACCGCCGAGTCGACGCCGCCCGACAGCGCGCAGATCACCTTGTCGCTGCCGACTTGGCGGCGAATCTCTTCGACCGACTGCTCGAGGAACGACTCCATCCTCCAGTCCCGCCGCAGTCCGGCGATCTCCCCGAGGAAATTCTCGAGGACGACGCGCCCGTATTGCGTGTGCGCGACCTCGGGATGGAACTGCGTGCCGTAGATCTTCTTCTCAGGATCGCCCATCGCGGCGACGTGACAGCGCTCGGTCGACGCCAGCGCGCGATATCCCTCCGGCAGCTTCACCACGGTATCGCCGTGCGACATCCACACGCGCGAGTCGTCGGGCACGCCGTCGAACAGCGGCGTGTCGCGGTTCGCGATTACCAGCGTCGCCGGTCCGTACTCGGCGTGATCGAGTTTGACGAGATCAGCGCCGATCTCGCGCGCCAGCAGCTGCATGCCGTAGCAGATCCCGAGGATCGGCACGCCCGATTCGAGGATCGCCGGATCCAGTTCCGGCGCGGCGTCGACGAGCGTGCTCTCCGGGCCGCCGGAGAGGATCAGCGCCGCCGGGCGCCGCGCGGCGAGCGCGGTCCACGGCGTGTCGTACGGCACGATCTCGCAGTAGACGCCGAGCTCGCGCGTGCGCCGCGCGATCAGCTGACTATACTGCGCTCCGAAATCGAGGACGAACGCCGTCTCGGTCATCGGTTCCTTTAGGACGCCGCGGCCGCGGCCCGCAGCGCCGCATCATAGTCCGGCTCGTCGGCGACCTCGCGGACGATCTGAACGTACGAGATCGTGCCGTCCTTGCCGATGACGATCACCGCCCGCGCGAGCAGCCCGAGCTCGCGGATCAACAGCCCGTAGTTCACTCCGAAGTTGCGGTCGCGATAGTCGGACAGCATCTGCAGCTTCACGTCGCCCTGCGCCGTGCACCAGCGTGCCTGAGCGAACGGCAGGTCCATGCTCACGACGGCGGCCTGCGTGTCGCCGGGAATCTCACCCAGGCGCCGGTTGAATTTCTGGGATTCGAGCGAGCAGACCGACGTGTCGAGCGACGGAACGGCGATGAGCAGCGCCGCCCGCCGCCCCGCGTCGAGCAGGATCTCGCGCGTGACGTTCGAGAGGTCGCCCGCCGTGAGCGAGAACTCGGGCGCCGGGTCGCCTACGCGCGGCTCCGGCCCCAGCAGCGTCATCGGCTGGCCCTTGAACGTTACGGCGCCGGCGCGTTCTTGCACGTTGTCGACGGTCATGATTCTCTCCTTACAAGACGGACGTGATGGCTATGTCAACACATCTTCGAGGCGCCCGGTGTCGCGCGCCATGACGACTTCCATGGCGATCCGCTCACCGACGGAAACGTCCCGGGCCCAGCGGTACGCCGAATAGGGCGTGTAGCGCGTACCGGGCGACCCGGGGATGCGCAGCGATACGTCGTAACAGACGAGCTCCTTCGGCGGTCCCGCGGCCACGATGCATTGCAGCGCGAACGGCCCGATGACTCCCGGCGGGAACAGCTCGCGGCTCGCGGCAACGAAACGCTCGCCCATTTCGAACGCCGGCTCCAGCATCGACTCCAGGATCGTGGCGGCGACGTGACCCGCCTCTTCCATGCGCAGCGTCACGCCGCGCAGCGCATCCAGCGCGCTCGGCGGGACGTTCCGAAAGCCCTCGAGGTTCGTCTGGCGCCGCGTGTCCGTGCCCGAGAGCTCGAGCTCGCCCAAGACGGGCGAGTAGAAGAAGTTCAAGTTGACCGACGGTCCCAGCGCGAACTCCTCGATGCGCGCCGCCGCGAGCGCGTCGGCGGTCAGCGAGCCCTCCGCGATCAGCCGCCGCGCGGCGGCGCCGTACTCTTGCGGCGACGCAGCGAGGAAGAACGCGCGCTCGAAACTAACGCGAGCGTGCGGCGCCTTTACCATCACGAGCCCGTCGATCTCGTCGGGTGAAGCATATCGTCGCGGATGCCGAATCCCGGCTTTCTGCAGCAACGCATATTGATCGACCTCGGCTTGATCTCGTTCCTCAGCTTTGAGCAGGCTGCGATTGCCGAAGAACGGTACGAGCATCTGGCGTTCGATTGCGTCGTAGCCGTAGCGCTGACGCAGGTAGACCTCGAACGACCGGTTCGCCACGAAGAGCACGTTGCGATCGAGCAGTTTCTCTTGGACGTCCGCGCGCAGGATGTCGGGGAAGGCATCGAGCTGCAGTGTCTCGTCCACGCAGCCGCGCGGCACCGGATCCTGCCGCGCGGCGAAGTAGCGGGAGTAGGTTTGCTCGCGTCCCTTCGCGGTCACGACGAGGTTGCGCAGCCCCTGGGCGCGCGCGCCATAAGCCACCTCGAGCGCCGAGTGGCTCCCGATTGAACAAAGCGTCAGGCGCGATCGATCGTATACGGCGAGCGCGCGAGCGACGTACTCCGTGCTCACCGCCGCGTCATTCGACGCGAACCTTGCCTGCCATGCGCCGCCACACGACGGACCCGTAGATCCCGACGATCACGATCCCCGCCACAGTGACGGTGAGCGCGCAGGCCAGGGCAACGCTCGAAGGCGCCGCCTCGAAGATCGAGACGCCGCCGCTTCCCTGAGGAAAGGCCGGAAGCAGATAGGGAAAGATCGTCCCAGCCGACGCCGTCAGCAGCGTGACGATAAAGAGCGACGACATGGCGAACGCCCACGCTGCGCGGTCCCGCGCCGCGCTCCAGCGCAAGCCGACGAGCGCGGCCAGCGAGAGCACCGGCATTACGGACAGCCACGACGCCGCGGACGGCGCGCGGACGGCGAACGTGAACGCCGTCGCTGCTACGTAGAGAATCAGCACGACCCACCAGAGACGCAGCAGGCGGCGCCGGGCGCGCTCTTCGAGCTCGCCCTCCACGCGCAGCATCACAAACGCCGCGCCATGCTGAGCGAGCGTGCACAGCGCGAACGCGCCGACGAGTAACGCGTATGGATTGAGCAGAAATGCGAACGTGCCCTGAAAGTACCCGGCGGTATCGAGCGGCACGCCGCGCAGCAGGTTCCCGAGTGCGACGCCGAACAGCAGGATCAGTAGCGCGCTCGAGAGCGAGAAGGCCGCGTCCCAGAACTGATGCCAGAGCTCCGACGACAGATGCTCGCGGAGCTCCAGCGCGATGCCGCGAAACATCAGCAGCCAGAGAACGACGATGAACGGAAGATAGAAGCCCGAGAACGACGAGGCGTACGCGACGGGAAAGAGCGCGAACAGCGCCGCGCCCGCGCCTACCAGCCAGACCTCGTTGCCATTCCAGAACGGGCCGATGCTTGCCATCATCGCGGCGCGCTCCCGATCTCCGCGCGCGATCGCGGGCGCGATCGTCGCGACGCCGAGATCGTAGCCGTCGAGCAGCACGTACATCGTGAGCATGAACGCAACGACGATAAACCCTGCGACGGCCATGCGTTACCTCGCCGTCACCCCTCAACAGGGGTCAGGACGACCTTGGGAACAGGGCCGATACCGATCTCGCGCAGCACGAGATACAGGAACAGCACGCCGAGGAGAAGGTACATCCCGGCGAAGCCGATCAGCGTGAAGATCGTCTCGCCCGCGCCGACCGTGGGCGAGCCGGCCTCAGCCGTGCGCATCAGGCCATAGATGATCCAGGGCTGCCGGCCGACCTCGGTCACGGTCCAGCCGGCCTCGTTAGCGATGTATGGAAACGGCATCAACAGCATCAGCGGCCAGAGCATCCAGCGCGACCTCCAGAGACGGCCGAACCGGAGCAACGCCACGGCGAGTGCCATGACCGCCAAGAAGATCGTTCCGAGACCGACCATTACGTGATAGGCGTAGTAGGTGATCTCGACCGGCGGCCACAACTCGCGCGCGTACGCGTCGAGGCCTTTTACGTTCGCCCTAAAGTTTCCGTAGGCCAAGAAGCTCAAGAAGTCCGGGACGAAGATCGGATCGATGAGCCGATGCGTAGCGACGTCGGGCATGCCGATGATCGCCAGCGGCGCGCCGTGCGTTGTCGTGAACAGCCCTTCCATCGCGGCCAGCTTGACCGGCTGGTATGCGGTTTCGTCTTCGCTATTTCGGTCGCCGGTCGGGAATACCGCAACGATCGCGAAGATCAGGCCGACGATCGCGCCGGCGCACACGAAGCGGCGTCCGATCGCCTCCTCGCGGCGCGACAGCAGGTAGTACGCTCCGATGCCGGCGACGATGAAGCCGCCCGCGAGCAGCGCGCCGGTTAGAACGTGCGCGAACTGCCACCCCAAGAACGGCGAAAATAGCATCGCCCAGATACTCACGAGCCGGATGGTACCGTCGGGGGCGATGCTGTACCCGACCGGATGCTGCATCCACGCGTTGGTCGCGACGATGAAGTATCCCGAGAGCCACGAACCAGCACAGACGAACACGGCCGACCACGCCGTGAATGCCGTCGGCAGGCCGCCGCGGCGATACAGCAACACGCCCAAGAAGATCGACTCGAGGAAGAAAGCGAACATGCTCTCCATCGCCAGGGGCTGGCCGACCACCGAGCCGCCGCGCCGCGAGAACGCCGCCCAGTTCGTCCCGAACTGGAACTCCATCGGAATGCCGGTCACGACGCCGGCGGCAAAATTGATCGCGAAGATCCTCGTCCAAAACCGCGCGATCCGCGCCGACTCCTGGTCGAGCTTGAACGCCGCCTTCCACGTATACGCGACGACGAACGGCGCCAGCCCCATCGTTCCGATCGGGAACAGGTAATGGAACATGACGGTGAACGCGAACTGCAGGCGATCGGCCAGAACGGCATCCATCGCTTCTCCCCTTCCGCCTAAGCCGTTATGTGCCCAGGAGCTTTCGCGCTTGCGGGCTGTCCTGATACTCGATCGTGAGGATCGCCTTGATGCGGCGCGCCCCCTCGCGCGACTGCTCGTCGGTCATGCGCTGCAGCGTGGTGTAGCACCAATACATCAGCATCGGCAGATCCCGGTCGCGCGGGTAGACCTTCTGCATCGCCACGATCGAGTTGACGACGTTGCTGGCCGGGTCGCTCTCCCGGTTTCCGTAGTCGTAGTCGAGCATGAAGTTGATGTGCTTGAGGCGGTTCTCGATCTCCAGAATCGACATGCCCATCTGCCCGAAGTATTCGTCCGCCGGCGCGAGCGTGCTGAGGTAGACGTCGTGCGGAAGCGCGGTCACCGAGGCGATGACGCGGATCGGATCGACGGCCTTCAATCGCGCGATGAACGTCTCCGCGTTCTGCACGTCCGCCTTCGAGTAGCCGTTGTCGCTCGAGGCTCCATTGGCGGCGGCGACGAGCTCGTTGCCCCAGCCCGTCGGGAGGTGTGCCACGGGAAAGTTCGACGCGGCCGCGCGCGCGAGCGCGAGCGAGCGCCACCGCGGGTCGCGCGTCAGCAGCCACGCGCGCCAGTCGGCCTCGACGCGAACGAGCAGCGCGTCGACGTCTCCCGGATACGCCATGACGTTGGCGTTCGCGTCCTGGTCCGCGAGCCGCCCCAGCAGCGCCGGATCGTCCTCGGAGTTGACCCGCTGCAGCAGTTGCTGCGCCTGGCCGATGAGCTGCACGTCCTCGGAGTGCTTGGACACCCAGTCGGCTGCCTCGCGAACCCACCACACGGCGGCGTCGTGATTGATCAGCGGATTGTAGTGCAGGCCCGTGCCGATGCTGACGGTCAACGTCGCGAGCTCGCCATAGGCCGGGGCGTCCGGATACTGCAGCGAGTAGGCCCGGCCGGCGTTGAAGATCGTCGAGAGGTACGTCGCCTCCGCGCGAAAGTTCCAGCCGTCCGCGTCGCCCTTGGCATACGCGCCCTTCATCTGCTGATAGAGCACGGCCGGGTCGACCTCCAGCGTGGCCCGCACGGCGACCGGTAGGGCCGCCACCGCGCCCGCGAAGAGCACCACGGCCGCCAGCCTAGAGAACGCTCGAATCATCCAACACCAGACGGAGATTATTGGTTAGGAGCGCGTTCTTGAGCTCCCTGGCGATCCGGCGCCCGGTGGACATCGGCTCGGAGTAATTCAGATAAGAATATGGTGAGCCGTCGATGAAAAGGTTGGTTCCGGCAACGATTCGCGCCGAGATTTCCATGACGTAGAACTGGATGTCCGGCGTGATGATCGTCTCGATGCAGAACGCCCCGAACAGTCCCTTCGGCCCACAGATCTCCTTGCTGACGCGGACGAGGTCGTCGCCCATTCGCAGCGCCTCGGCGAGCATCGACTCCCGCAGGGACACCGGCTGATTCCCGACCACGACGTAGGAGGGGCTCACGTCCATGCCTTCCTGCGCCGCCGCCGGGATGCGCCCGAGCGAGTCCACGTTGGTCTCGTAGCGTCGGTCCATCGACATGATCTCGAGCTTGTTCTGCAGCGGCGAATAGAAGTAGTGGATGTAGAGGGGGACGCCGATGATGTACTCCTGGATCGTGTACTTCTCTTTGAGATGCGCCGCGCGCGCCTCGAAGTCGTGAGCGTCACGGATGAACATGTAGCCCTTGCCGCCCTGAGCGCCGTAGAGTTTCACGATCACGGGGCGGTCGATTTCGCCACCGCTGCGAAACTGCCGCGGCAGCTTCAGACCGGCGCGCGAGAGCCACTCGCGCTGCAGCTCGCGGCTGGCCTCCCAGTCCAGGACCGCCTTGTTTCCGAAGTACGGGATCGTCATCTTCTTGTGCTCTTCGAGCGACAGGTAGGCAACGAACGAGCCGTGCGGCACGATGATGACCTTTCGCTTCTCAAGCTCCGAGATCAGGCTCATGAACTCGGAGTAATTGTTGAGCGCGATGACCTCGTCCACGAACGCGAACGACCGGTAGAGCCGCTCGGTATCGCGGTTCGAGATCGCGAGCGTGCGGAAACCCTCGTCGTGGGCACCTTTGAGAATCTGCAGCGCAGAATGCGAGCCGAGCGTGGCGACGGCGTACGGGCGGTTCATCTCGTCCCCGGTTCGTCCGGCTCGCCGTCACCGGTCAGCGGGCGATCGATCGCGGGATTGCACAAGAGCCGCTCGACCGCCGCCGCGAGCACGCCGCCCGCGACGGGAGCACCGCTGCCGTCGAGGAGCCGCCACGCGATCGCCGCCGGACCCGTCTTCAACGCGACCAGGGGTTCGATCCACACTTCGCCGCGCCCCGGGGCGGCGCGCTCGAGCACCGTCAGCCGATGCTTGTTCGGATTGAAGATCGTCTCGTCCGCGGCGACGCGCTCCGCGAGCGCCGCCACGTCGCGCTCGTCGTCGAAGAAGTACAGCTCGCTGCGTTCCACGCGCTCCACGGCGACGCCCAGCCGGCGCAGCGCGACGAGCGCGGTGTACGCCGTGTTGTCCGGAATCTTGAGGTAGATCGCGACGGCGCGTTTCATGCCAATGCCTGCACGAAGCTGCGGAAGATGATTGCGCCGCCCGAGGGTGCGAGCACGTCCTCTCCCTCGCGCCGGTCGAGGTGGTTGTAGTTCCATGCGTCGCGCTCGGGATGGGGCATGATCGCAAGCACGTTTCCCACGCGGTTGACGAGTCCGGCGCAGCCGAGCGCCGAGCCGTTGGGAACGGCCTTCGCGTCGACCGTGCCGTCGGCGTGCGCGTAGACGAACGCCAGATGGTCGCTCGCGACGATCTCCTCGAGGTGCTGCTGCGTGGCCGCGAGGCGGCCCTCGGCGTGCGCGGCCCACGCGGGAATCAGAGATTCGGGCCGCAGCGCCGCCGTGATCGGGCAGCGCGCCGGATCGACGGCGAGCTTGAGATACACGTGGCGGCACACAAAGTGCGCTGCCGGCGCGTTGCGCGCGAACGCCGCGGTGGGGCGGCGCGCGGGGCCGGTGCCCGGCACGAGGCCCGCCTCCAAGAGGATCTGCGCGCCGTTGCAGATTCCAAACACGAGCTTTCCTGCGTCCGCCGCCGCGATCACGAAGTCCATCATGCGATCGTGGGCGGCGACGGCGCCCGCGCGGATGCGGTCCTCGTACGCGAAGCCGCCGGAGAGCACGAACGCGTCGAATTGGCGCAGCGCGTCGGCCTCCGACCAGTGGACGAGCTCCGCATCGCCGCCGCAGTCGCGCAGTAGACGCACCGTCTCGTCTTCGGAGTTCGTTCCGGGAAAGACCGGAACGGCGATGCGCGCGGTCACGGATACAGCTCGGCAAGCGGCCGCGACCACATCTCGTACAGGCGCGAAACTTCGAAGCGCACGCCATTGACGACCAGCTGCGGCTTGTCGCTGGTTTCGCCGACGCGCAGCACGCCGGTGAGATCGATGCCGCTTTCGTCGCTCACCTCGCACAGGAATCCGCCTGCCTCGCACAGCGGGTTGCCGAAGTCGATCTCGGCGCCCAACCTGCGGCCGCGCAGCATCGCATCGAACGCGAGCCGCGCGAGCGCCGTCAGCATTCCGCCGTCGCGAACGGCGCGGCACGAGCGCAGCACCCCGCGCGCGATCGCGTCGTGTACGATCGCGACGGCTGCCCGCTCTGCGCCGTACGACAGCCCCGGCAGGGCGCCCTCGATCCCTAACACGTCCGCGAGCACGGAACCGCCGACGACGAGCTCGCGGCTGCCGATCCACAGCAACGCCGAACCCGCGGCCTTGAGTCCCGGCGTTACGACGTTGCCGACATTCTCCAAAGCGCCGATCGCCGCGACGATGGCCGAGGCCGGCACCGCCGCGCCGTCGCCGGACTCGTTGTACAGGCTGACGTTGCCGGAGACGAAGGGAAGGTCGAGCTGCGTCGCCGCGTGCGCAAGCCCGTCGACCGCCGCCACGAACGCGCCGTACTGCTCGGGTTTGCGCGGGTTGCCGAAATTCAGGCAGTCGGTGAGCCCGATCGGCTGCGCGCCCACGGCCACGACGCCCCGCATCGCCTCCAGCACGGCGTGCTCCGCGGCGTAGCGCGGATCGACGCGCCCGTAGCGCGGGTTGCCGGCGACAGCGAGGGCGACGCCCACGCGCGATCCGGGAATCGGCGCGAGTACGCCGGCATCGGCGTGGCCGCGCGGGAGCACGGTCGCACCGCGCACGACCGCGTCGTAGCGCCGGTACAGCGGTTCGCGCGAGCACACGTCGCGATGCGCCAGCACCTGTGGGAAAAGCGTCTCGACGTCGACCGCCGGCAGCTCCTCGACCGCGCCGGCATGGTGAATCACCTCGGTATAGGGCAGCTCGTCGCGGATGGCGCCGGTCAGAAATTCGCTCTCGACGTCCATCACGACCTGGCCGCGATAGCGCATCACGTAACGGCGCTCCGCGGTCACGCGTCCGATCACGCTCGCGCGCGCGTTGCGCGCGACGTCCGGAAGTGTAAAGACCTCGTTGTAGATGCGCAGCACCTCCGGCGCGATCTCCGGCGGCACGACCCACAAGAGCCTCTCCTGCGTCTCGCCCACGGCGATGACCTCGGGCGCCATCCCTTCGACGGCGACGTTCACCGTATCGAGATCGATCTGCGCGCCAAAACCGCCGTGCGCCGTGATCTCCGCGGAACACCCGACGATGCCGCCGGCTCCGAGGTCCTTGAACGCCGCGGGGATCCGAAGCTCGCGCAGCAGCTTGAACACGTGGTAGCTCGCGCGCATGAGCACGTTTTCGAGGAAAGGATCCGGGACTTGGACCGCGCCCTTGTTGAGCTCGGCGTCGTCGGAGTCGAGCGAGAGCGACGAAAACGAGGCGCCGCCGAAACCGCTCGGATCCGTCGCCTTCCCGACGAGAACGATCTGCCATCCGTCGGCGTCCTTGGGCGCGTAGGAATGAATGATTTCGTTCTCTTTCACGATGCCGAGCGCGACGACGTTGACGAGGCAATTCTCGTCGAAACCGGGGTCGAAGTAGACGTCGCCCGCGACGTTGGGCACACCGATCGCGTTTCCGTACGCGCCGATGCCGTCGACGGCGCTCTGCGCGACGTAGGCCTGATGCGCGCCGTCCGGAGAGCCGAAGCGCAGCGGGTCGGCGATCCCGATCACCTCGGCGCCCATGCAGAGCACGTCGCGCACGATGCCGCCGACGCCGGTCGCCGCGCCCTCGAAGGGAACGACCTGCGACGGATGGTTGTGCGACTCGTGTGCGACGACGACGCCGTAGCGCTCGCCGTCCACGACGCCGAGATGCAGGACTCCCGCGTCCTCGCCCGGGCCTAACACGACGCCCGCGCCGGTGGCCGGGAGCCGCTTGAGATGGTGCCGGCTCGACTTATAGCTGCAATGCTCGCTCCACTGCGCGTCGAACGCATGAAGCTCGACCGCGGTGGGCTCGCGGCCCAGCCGCTGCTCGATCCGCGCGAGTTCGTCGTCGCGCAGCGCGACGTTCGCCGTTCCGGATACGCCGGAACTAACCAAGCGTCGCCCCCGCGGGCACGGGCGGCGGCTGCTGCAACGACGCGTCCGCGTGCACGACCGAGGAACGCGCGTTGGCCTGCATCAAGAGCGTGCGGCCGTAGAGCACCGTGTCTTCGAGCCCGAAGAGCTTCGCGCACTGCGTGATCAGGCGTTGCGTCTCCGTGGCGCCGTCGAGCACCGGCGCCGACGAGTTTGCGTCCAGCATCGAACGCAGCAGGTCGTTCTCGCCTACGGCGATCACGATCAAGCGCGCGAAGCTCGCTTCGAGCTGCTGCATCAGCTGCAGCACGTAACCCGGCGTCGTCGACGGGCTGGCCACGTGCCGAACCGTCGGCACGCCGAGCTGCCCGAGTGCGGTGACGATCTCGTTCGCGCGCTCGACCTGCGAGGGTGCATCGGCGATCACCGCGGCCATCCCGGGCCGCATCACGGGAAACGTCCCGACGAGATCCGCGACGCGCTCGTAGGCTCGCTTCACGCTTTCGAGCGCGGCGTCGTCGACACTCTGGAGGTTGCGGTAGATTTGCTTGTCGAGCATAAGCTCTTCGCGGCCCTGCGGCCAGATGCGCCACGAATCGTTGTCGATCACATCGGCGATCACCAGCTGCCCCTGGTTCTCGCCGCCGGCCAGGCGCCCGAACTCGATCTTGAGGTCTACCAGCAGCACGTCGCGCCTGCGCCACGCGTGCGAAAGGACGTCGAACGTCAGACGCGCCAGCTCCGTCATCACGCCGATCTCCTGCGGCGAGGCGATGCCTTGGGTGACGATCTCATCGGGGGAGATCATCGGATCGTGCCGCGCGTCGTCCTTGAGGAAGAACTCGATGACGCGAGGAACCAGCAGCGTGCCCCGCGCGACGCCGGGGTTGCGCTTGGCGAACGAGCCCGCGGCGACCCCGCGCGTCACGACCTCGAGCGGAATCATGTTGGCGCGCCGGACGACCATCTCGTTGTCGTCGTCGTCTTCGCCGCCATTGAGATAGTGCGTCGGCAGTCCGCAGAGATTGAGCAGCCGAAAAACACGGGCCGTCGTCTGCGCCGCAAGCCGTCCCTTGCCGCCGATTGAGTGCCGGCGCGCGCCGTCGCCGGCCGAGATCTGATCGGTCTGCGCCACGACGAGCTGGTGTGGCTGGCCGGGATTCTCGTACAGGACCTTCGTCTTGCCGCGCGCGATCTCGATGCCTTTGTTCACGTGAGCCGTACCTCGGTCTGGCGCGGGAAGGCTTGCAGGTTGTCGATGCGGTCCGCGAGCAGGCGCGCGCGTTGCGGCGCCGTGCCCACGTAGCCGCTGAGGTCGAGCAGCCGCCGAATCTCGGCGGGGTCCACGAACGCGGTCAACTCGCGCTCCTCGGAAAGAAGTGCCGATAGCGGGTTATCTTCCCCTCGCCCGACCGCCGCCCACGCCTCCATTGATGCACTGCGCAGGGCTTCGTGCAGACGCTGACGGTCCCCGCCGGATCGCACGGCCGCCATCATCACGGCCTCCGTTGCGGCAAACGGCGCGTACGCGCGCAGATTCGCCGCGATGCGACGTTCGTCGACGCGCAGCCCCTCGATCACGGTACGAGCGAGGGTCACGATCTCGTCGGCGCACACCAGGGCCTCGGGCAGCACGATGCGCCGGTTGGCGCTGTCGTCGAGCGTGCGCTCCAGAAAGTTCGTCGCGGCGTTATGCCATGCGACGTCCGCATACGACGGGAGCAGCCGCGCCAGAGAACAGATACGTTCCGACAGAACCGGATTGCGCTTGAAGGGCATGGCCGAGCTGCCGACCTGCGAGCGCCCGAACGGCTCAGCGAGCTCGCCGAAGCCTGGGCTGCTGAGAAGGCGCACGTCCGCTGCGAACTTCGAGAGCGACGCGCCCAACCCGGCCAGCGCCGACAGCAAGAGGTAGTCGAGCTTGCGCGGATAGGTCTGCGTGCTGATCTCGCGCGCGCGCAAGCCGAACGCCTCCAACACATACGCCTCGACCTGCGCCGAACCCCCGGACTGATCCGAGAGCCGTTCGTAGGACGCGGCGGTCCCGACGGCTCCGCGCAGTCCCTTCGTTGTGAGATTCTCGAAGACGAAGCGCAGGTTTTCGTCATCGACGAGGAGATCTTGCGCGTAGGAAGCGAGGCGGTAGCCGAGCGTCGTCGGCTCGGCCGGCTGCAGATGCGTAAAGGCCATGCAAACGAGGTCGGCACGGGCGCGAATCGTCTCACCGAAGGCGGCGAGCAGCGCATACAGGTTTTCGCCGATATACGAGAGCGCGAGGCGCAGCCGATACGTCTCGACGGTGTCCTCGATATCCATCGAGGTTGCGCCGAGGTGCAGCTTCCCGCCGCCGCGCGTGGCTTGCCCGGCGAACACGCGAATCTCGGCCATGAGGTCGTGATGTATCGTGCGCTCGATCTCGAGCGCCGCGTCGATGTCGATATTGGCGGCGTTCGCGCGCAGATCGTCGAGTTCGGCTTCTTCGATGAGACCCTGAGCGGCTTGCGCCTCCGCGAGCGCGACCCACACGGCTCGCCACAGCCGTCGCCGCGTCTGCTCCGAGTAGAGCGTGCGCAGCTCCGCACGGCCATATCTCCAGGAAAACGGTGAGGCGTACGTGCTGTAGTCCATGAACTCGTTTAGTGCGTTCGCCTCACGGGAAGCCGCAGCCTCGTCACCGTACTGCACCCGCATGAAGCTGACGCCGGCACGTCTGTTAGCTGCCGCGATGCTCGTTGCTGCTACAGGCTGCGCGAGGAGCGGGATCGAGACGAACGAGCGTCACTCGTGGACGAAACCGGGCGTGTTGCGCGTCGCAATCAGTTTCGAGCCGAAGAATCTCAACCCGCTGCTGTTCGCTACGACGGGAGAGGGGTTCGTCGATCGTCTGATGTTCGAGCCGCTGCTCTCCGCCGGTCGGCGAGGGAATCCCGTGCCCATGCTCGCGGCGGCCGTGCCGACTGAGGCCAACGGCGGCATTAGCCGCGACGGCCTGACGATTCGCTACGCGCTGCGGCCCGGCGCGCGCTGGAGCGATGGGGTGGCGGTCACCGCGCGAGACGTCATCTTTTCCTGGCAGGCCATCATGAATCCGAACAACGACGTCGTGTCGCGTCACGGCTACGACGACATCCGTTCCATCGATGCGCCCGACGCGCACACCGCCGTCGTTCATTTGATCAAGCGCTTCGCCCCGTTCGTAAACACCTTCTTTGCGGAGAGCGACCAGCCGTATGATGTCCTGCCGGCCCATGTTCTCGCGCGTTATCCGGACATCAATCGCGTCCCGTTCGACAGCGCTCCCACGGTCAGCGACGGGCCGTTTCGCTTCGTCGCTTGGAGGCGCGGCGACAGCATCGTGCTGAGGGCGAATCCCACCTTTTTCCAAGGCAAGCCCGGACTCGACAGCATCGAGATTCACATCGTTCCCAACGAGGACACGGCGATCAACCTGCTGCGCACGCACACGATCGACTACTTCTTCCAGCCGTCGCTGCAGACGTACCCGGCCTTGCGATCGGTTCCCGACACGCGCATCGTCTGGACGAACGTCAACGGCTACGAGGGCCTGATGTTCAATCTCGCGCACCCGGTCCTCGCGGATCCGCTCGTGCGCCGCGCCATCGGGGCGGCGATTGACAAGGCATCGCTGACGCGGCAGCTGGCATACGGCCAGGTCACGATCGCCACCGAGGATCTGCCGAACTGGATGTGGGCGTTCGATCCCGCGGTCCACGCCGTGCCGTACGATCCCGCGGCGGCGGCGAAGCTGCTCGCGCGCGCGGGCTGGATCGCTGGCCCCGACGGCATCGTGCGCAAGCAGGGACGCCCGCTCGAGCTGCTGCTCGTCACCGACACGCAGACCGCTCTCCATCGCTCCGAGAGCCTCTTGGTTCAGGCGGCACTGCGCCGCATCGGGATCGTCGTCGAGATCAAGTACTTCCCCCAGGACATCCTCTACGCGCCGCAGGGCATGGGCGGCATCATGCACGGCGGCAAATACGACCTAATCCTTTACCCGTGGTTCTCCGGAATCGATCCCGACGATTCATCGCAGTTCACCTGCGATAATCAACCGCCGCACGGCTACAACGACAGCCACTATTGCAGCGCCGCAATGGACGCCGCGCAGACCGCAGCGCTAACGAACTATGATATCGCCGCGCGCAAGCGCGCGTACTCGCGCGTCGAAAGCCTGCTCTCGACCGATAACCCGCTCGTCTTCTTCTGGTGGCAGCGCGGTCAGGACGCGATTAGCGTCGATCTCCACGGCTTCGATCCGAACCCGTCGAACCAAGCGTGGAACGCCTGGAAGTGGAGCATCTAGCGAGAGAGTTTCGACAGTTCGACGCTGATGCGGTCGACCAGCGCGCGGTGGTCGTCGGGGTCGCTGCCGGCGCGGCCCGTGACGATCGCTTCGAGGCCGCGCACGGCCCGCTCGTACGCGATGCGAGCGCGCCGCTCACCCACGCGGCGGGCCACCGGGCGGAGGAAGCGCTCGCGCCAGCGCGCTCGTGAGGGCAGCTCGCCGCCCGGCCGCGCGAGCTCCCAGAGATAGTTGCATTCCGTCGCGAGCGCGGCGAGCAGCGGCACCGCGGCGCCGCGCGGGTCGCCGGAGAAGGATTCGTGCGCGATGGCGAGCGCCTCGGCGATCCGGCCCTCGGCCAGCGCGCTCGCGTATTTGTAGGCCTTCGGATCCTCGATCGCCAGAGCCTCACGTTCGAGATCCTTGATCGTGATTCGCTTGCCCGCGAGCCCGAGCTTCTCGAGATCGTTGCGCACGGCGGCTAAGTCGGCCTGGCTGCGCGCCAGCTCGTCGACGACGCGCGCCTCCGCTTTTGCGCCGAGCCGTTCGAGCGTCTCGCGCACGAAGCGCTCGCGCGTCTCCTCGCCCGCCGTCGTGTCGATGCGCAGCGCCGTGCGTCCGGCCATCGCGCCGAACGGTGCCGGCCGTTGCGCGCGCGGCGACAGCAGATCGAGCAGCACGAGCGTGTTCCCCTCCGGCACGTTTTGCGCGACGTCCCAGAGCTCTTGGCGCGGCGCCGAGCGCATCGTTTGCGTGTCCGTGACGACGACGACGCGCCGCTCGGCCAGAAACGGCATCGCCTGCACCGCCTCACGGACGGCGGCGGCCTCGGCGAGGCTCTCGGCGGCGAAGCGCGCCAGGTTCAGATCGCGCACCTCGAGCGGCAAGACGCGATCCACCACTGCCTCCAAGGCGAGATCGGCCAGCAGGCGTTCCGTGCCCTCGACGACGACGAGGCTGCCGATGGGCGGCTCTTTATCGAGAAAGTCGTAGAACTTCAGGCCTGAACTCCAAGTCCGCGATGGATTCGGCGTACGGCGGCCGCACGATGCCCGACTCCGTAACGAACGCCGTAACGAGATGGCCCGGCGTAACATCGAAGGCGGGATTGTACACGATCGCACCCTCGGGTGCGGCGCGCGTGCCGGCGAACGCCGCGACCTCCTCGGCCTCGCGCTCCTCGATCGGGATCGCGTCGCCGCTGAAGAGACTGAAATCGAACGTCGACCGCGGTGCCGCCACGTAAAATGGAATCCCATGATGCCCGGCGAGGATCGCCAGCGCGTAGGTTCCGATCTTGTTCGCGGTGTCGCCGTTGCGCGCGATGCGGTCGGCGCCGACGATCGCGAGATCGATGTGCTGCCGTTTCATCGCGATCGCGGCGGCCGCGTCCACCATCAGCACCGCTTCGACGCCCGCCTGACGGAGCTCGAGATAGTTTAGGCGCGAGCCTTGCAGCAGCGGACGCGTCTCATCCACGAAGACACGCGGCTTCTTTCCGCCGCGATGCGCCGCGATGATGACGCCGAGCGCCGTGCCGGCGCCGCCCGTGGCAAGCGGCCCCGTGTTGCAATGCGTCAAGATGCGTGCACCCTTTCCGATCAGCTCGAGCCCGTTCTCGGCGATTGCCGCATCGATCGCTATCTGCTCTTCGTGGATCGCCCGCGCTTCTTCCAACGGATCAGCGGCGGCGAGCACCCGGTCGACGGCCCATGCCAGATTGGCCGCAGTCGGACGCGCGTGCCGCACGCGCCGTGCGGCCTGCTCGAAGAGCTCGTCGTCGCGGATCGTTCGACGCAGCAGCGCCGTGCCGTAGGCGCCGAACACGCCGATGCAGGGCGCTCCGCGCACGGCGAGGCTCTTGATCGCGCGCTCAATGTCGTCGACGCTTTCCGCTCGCTCGTGGCGCACTTCGTGCGGCAGCAGCCGCTGATCGAGATAGACGACGGCATCGCCATCCCAGGCGACCGGCGTGAACGACGTCATCGAAAGCCGGCCCGTGGAATATCCGAGTTCACGCTCAGGAGCGCCGCGGCCGCGAGCGCCGCCGCGTAGCCCTTATTGCCGCGCCGCGGATCGGCGCGATCCTCCGCCTGCGCCAAGTTCTCCGTCGTGAGGATGCCGAAGCCGATCGGTACGCCGGTCGCAAGCTGAACGTCCATGATACCGCGCGCACACTCGCCCGCGACGAAGTCGAAGTGCGCGGTTTCGCCGCGAACGACGGCCCCCAGCGCGACGAGCGCGTCGAACCGATGGGTCTCGATCAGGTTCCGGCAGGCCACCGGCACCTCGAAGCAGCCGGGGACCTCGTAGACGCTGATGTGGTCGGCAACGACGTTGCAAGCGCGCAGCGCGTTCCTGGCGCCCTCGACGAGCCGATCGGCGATCTCCGGGTAGAAGCGCGCGACGACGATGGCGAAGCGCCGGCCGGCACAATCAGGCGCCGGCGGCTTGCGCGCGCCGTTTGCCTTCACGACGCGGCCTCCTCGTCGAGCATGTGGCCAAGCTTCGAGCGTTTCGTCGCGATGTAGTGCTTGTTGTGCGCCGTCGGCGTGGTCTGGAGCGGCATCCGTCCCACGATCTTGAGACCGTACCCCTCGAGGCCGAAGATCTTCTTGGGATTGTTCGTGATCAGCCGCATCTCGCGCACGCCAAGATCAACGAGAATCTGCGAGCCGATGCCGTAGTCGCGCTTGTCGGCCGGCAGCCCAAGTGCGAGATTCGCCTCGACCGTGTCGGCGCCGCGGTCCTGCAGCTCGTACGCTCGCAGCTTGTTTGCAAGGCCGATGCCCCGCCCTTCCTGACGCAGGTAGAGAAAGACGCCGCGGCCCTCGCGTGCGATCGCGCGCATGGCTCCGTCGCGCTGCGCCGCGCAATCGCAGCGTATCGAGTGCAGCGCGTCACCCGTCATGCACTCCGAGTGCACCCGAACGAGTATCTCCTTCCCGTCGCCGATCTCGCCCATCAGGAGCGCCACGTGCGTGTTTTCGTCGATGCTCGTGTCGAACGCCACGCCCTTCCAGGCGCCGAGCGTCGTCGGAAGATCGAACTCGGCAATCCTGCGCACGAGCTTCTCGGTGCGCATGCGATACGCGATAAGATCCTTGACCGTCACGAGCTTGAGGCCGTGGCGGTCGGCATAGGCACGCAATCCCTCGAGACGTTCCATCGTGCCGTCCTCGGCCATGATCTCGCAAATCACGCCGGCCGGATATAATCCGGCGAGCCGCGAGAGGTCCACGGACGCCTCGGTCTGCCCGGCGCGCACCAGCACGCCGCCCTCGCGCGCCCGTAACGGAAATGTATGGCCGGGCCGCAGGAAGTCCCCGGGCTTCGCCTCGGGATCGAGCAATCTCTTAATCGTGGCGGCGCGGTCGTGCGCCGAGATCCCGGTAGTCGTCATCCCGCGCGCCTCGACCGAGACCGTGAAGGCCGTCTCATGAACGGCGGTGTTGTCGCGAACCATCTGCGGGATGTGCAGTTCGTCGAGCCGAGCCCCGACCATCGGCACGCAGATCAGCCCGCCGGCGTGTTTGCGCATGAAATTGATGGCGGCGGGCGTGACCATCTGGGCCGCCATCACGAGGTCGCCCTCATTCTCACGGTCCTCGTCGTCGAGCACGACGACCATCCTTCCCGCGCGAATGTCGGCGATCGCATCGGCGATCGTGTCGAACGGCCCGTGCCGCCCGGATGGCTGTTCGGCGAGCTCCGGGAGCACCTGGCTCAAGCGCTGCAGGGTCCGGTACGATGGCTCACGGCGCCCCGCCCGCAGCAGCGAGATCGCGGACTCGGTCAGGCCCGATTCGTCAGCCAGCTGGGCCGCCGAAAGGCCGGCGCCCTCCATCGCGTCGTTGAGCACATCCGCAAAGCTACCCATAGGCCTCCAGCTTACCGGCTACTTGACAAATGTCAAGATGATATAGTCGTGGGCGATTATATACTTCGCACCACAGGACGACTTTACGATTGTCGCGAAGCAGCTCGTCCGTATGCGGGTATTCCGTTTTGGCTTTCCCATCGGAGTTTTCGTGGCCGCGGTTCTAACGGTCCCAGCCGCCCTCGCTGCGGCGGTCACGCAACCTTGCAATAGCCTTATTTTGAGGCTTGCTGCCGCGTGGTGCGGACTCGCCATCGCCTGTCTCATCCTTGCTTGGGTTGTTGGCTACCACCGCGCCGGGGGCCATCTAAAGGGTCAAGCAAAGAGGCTAGCTTGGCAGCTTGCCAAATTTGCAAAAGAGCGTCGCGGGCAGTTCCCCATTACGCTAGAGGAAAAGGCTCGGGCTGCCGACTTTTTCGAGTTTACTCGCTACCTATATTTTAATAGGTTTCATCGCCGACTGCGATCTCTTAGAGAGGGGCTTAACGCTCATGAATGGGGTAAAGAGACTTTCTTCGAGGCGGACCCTAGAGGCTGGTGGGATCCACGCTCGCTAGACGACATCATTTATACAAGTGAGAGTCTACGTGCTCTGTCAATGAGGCTTCCGTGACGACTTCACGGCCTTTGGCTTCTTCTTTGACGGCTTTCCGTTCGCGGGCGGCTTCGCCGATATGTGGTGCGCTGGGGCAGCTAGTAAGCGCCGCACCACCTCCTCGAAGTCTACGGTCTCCTGATCTTCAGGCTTCTTTTTGATAGGTTTTGCCATGTACGACCCCATGATTATAGATGCGATGACGGAAATCCTTAAGGACTCTTTTGGTTACTTTGATTGTCCGGGTGTTCCTGACGCGCAATTTCAGCCAGCATACTTCCGAGGCGTTGCCGTCGAACTTTTGGATACACTAGCGGCAAAGAATGCTTTAAAATTCCGTTTGCAAACTCCGCAACCTCGTGAGTGAGAGCATCAATCTCCCTAATAAGCTTGACGAAGTCATTGTGCTCAAACTCCTCGTAAATGTTTGGACGGAATTCCATGTGTTCCGGCTCGCCCTTACGTTCAATGTTGCTTTCCACAAGACGCCTAAGAAAAGCGTGGCTTTTGGTCGTAATTTCGGCCTTATCCTTTAACAGGAACAACGACTCCGGCTTATTATGGTCCGCCGTCCACAAGCCATGAACAAGCCTTACTCGTTCTTTTCGCTTCTTGCGGACGCGCTTGTTGTAGACTTTATCGTATTCACCGCATAATTCTTCAGGGAGCGTATCTTTGGCGGCAGCCATAAAAACCGCGTGCCTTAAGTCCTGGTCCCTGACAGCTTCATAGATCGAAAGCGCTTTGGCCTCGTCCCCGACTAATAGTGAAACAAAGTTAAAGGCGAGCGCCGATTCCAACCAATTCCAATGATGGGCGACCAGGAAAATGTCCGTCGTTAAAGCGTGGTGCTGAGCAAACTCCGATTGCATATGAAGCTTGAGCGTATGATTGTGGTCAATAAACTGCTTGGTCACTTCTATGGCTTCTGTTCATCAAATAGGCTTAGCTGTGCGGCTCGGCGTTTGACTCTTCCTAACGAGTCCGCCGATACGTCAAGCGTTTTCCAATAGCCCCGCGCAACGCGGAAACCGTGCGCTCAGAATCAGAAACGCCGCGCTCGCTGTAGCGGAAGTCAAATTCAGCGATGTAGCGGTGCAGGTGGTTCTCGCCGCAATGCTGATAGATGCCCGTCATTCCGCGCTTGAAGATCGAGAAGAAACCCTCAATGGTGTTTGTCGAAATGAGCCGGCCGCGCTCGTAACGCGCGTACTCCTCGGCTCGATGCAGTACGGTATCGTGCCCCTTGAACGAACGCGATAGCCGACCATAGACGGGGTTCTCGTCCGTCATCAAGTGGCTTTCGTGGCTAATGTTCTGGCTGACGATCGGTACGATATTCTTCATCTTGCTTTCTTCAACGTGGAAGGAGCGAACGCGACCACCGCGCTCCACGAGCGAGAGGACACGGTGCTTGTGACCGATGCCCTTGGCCTTTTTGCGCTCCGGCTTGCGGCCGATAAAGGTTTCATCCATTTCCACGATCTTGCCAGGTCCGCCAATGGGCAGAAGCGCACCCTCGCGCATGGCCTCCCTTATACGGTGCGCCATAAACCAGGCGGTCTTGTACGTCACGCCCATCGTGCGGTGAATCTGGTGCGACGAGATGCCCTTCTTTGAGGAACAAAGCAGATACGCGGCCATTAGCCACTTGTGAAGCGGGATATGCGAGGACTCGAACACCGTGCCGACGCGCACCGTAAAGTCCGCCTTGCAGTCCTTGTCGGAGCAGCGATAGCGCCCGTTTTTGACCGAATAGGGCTTCTTGACCGTGCCGCACTTGGGGCAGATCGGACCCTCCGGCCAGCGAATGCGCTCCAGGAAAAGGCGCGCCGCCTCCTCGTTCTCGAAGTGTTGGGCCATCTTGCTGCTTGCCATACCTCCATGCTATCGGAAATGGCTTGTGGTGTCAAGTATATAATCGCCATAGTCGTGAACACATGCCGAAGCGGAAGAGGGCCAAGATCGTTCCACGTATGGGTCCGCCAAAAAATCTGCGTAAGGCCGGAGCCCACGAGGATAAGCGCGACAAAGCCTTAGAGCGATTGGGGCGCGAGGAACAACATGAGCTTGACGAGCTGAGCGCCCTCGGCGCTTGGGCCTACGACGAAGACCAATGAGCGAGACCTTTGGGAAGGTTGGGCCTCGTGCCTGTGAAACGGTAGGCTAGAGGCCACGCCACCTCACAAGGAGGCTCTAAACCGTGAGATCCTAACCGCAGGCGTAATCGCAGGGGCTTTCGGCCTTTCCGCCTGCGGCGGAGGTGCGGTGAACCCGCCTGCCGTCGAACCCGCTGCGGCCCGGCGTCTGCCGATCTCGCCGGGGGCCGTTGCGGGCGCGACCAAGTCCTCACTTTATGTCGCCAACTTTTACGGCTCCACCGTGACAACTTATGCGCCGACTGCTAAAGGCAACGCCAAGCCGCTGCATGCCATCGCAGGGTCGAAGACCGGACTAAACGGGCCCTACGGCGTCGCCGTGGATGCCAGTCATAATGTCTCCGTCGTCAACACGAACGGCGGCTCCGCATCCACCGCCGCGCTGTACGCCGTCTCGCTGGCGATCGCGTGGCGAGTCACGTCGCGCGCCGACGACGTCGTGCTTCCTCCGGTCGAGCCGGGGCCGCCGATCTACGCCGAGGGCTGAGCGAAGCTCACGATCGGCTTGACGATGCGCGCCTCGGCCAAGTCACGATAGGCGCGCGGCACGTCGTCGAGGTCCACGAGCGTCGCGCCGATCTTTTCCGTGGAAACGACGCCCTGCTCGATCAGGTCGAGCGCCGCGCGCGTATCTTCCGGACCCGCCGAGTAGCTCGCGACGGCGCGGAGATCGCCGAAGTAGAACCGCTCCGAAGGGATCGCGAGCGGCAGGTTGGGCGGAAACGGCGTGAACATCACGACGGTGCCGGACGGCGCGACGGACTCGAACGCGTGCGTCATCGCTTCCGCGGTTCCGGGTCCGCAGATGACGACCGCCGCTCCCGCGCCGAGCGCGCGGCGGGCCTCATCCGGAGGAAACGCGACCGCGCCGTTGCGCGCGGCGATGCCGCGGCGAGCGGCGATGAAATCGCTCGCGCACACCTCGCATCCGATTCGCCGCGCGGCCAGGACGTGCAGCTGCCCCATCACCCCGAGGCCGATCACGTACACGCGCTCGCCGGTCGCCGCCCCGCCGCGGCGCAGCGACTTCACGACGCAGGCTAGCGGTTCGGTCAGCGCGGCATCGGCGAACGAAACGCCGCTCGGAAGCCGTAGCGTGTCGCGTTGATTTTCCACCGGTACGCGAAAGTATTCCGCGATGCCGCCCGGCTCGATTTTGGTGGCGCGCCACGTCGCGCACTGGACGTACTCGGCGCGGCGGCACGCCGGGCACTCGAAACACGGCGCATGGTGATGCACGAACACGCGATCGCCGACGGCGAACGAGCTGCGGCCGCGGACCTCTGCGACGATCCCGGCCGGTTCGTGACCGAGCACGAGCGGAGCCTTACGCTTGATGTACCAGGGCATGACGTCGCCGCTGCAAATGCCGCTGGCCATCGTGCGGACCAGGAGCTCCCCGTCGGCGAGCTCCGGCACGGGTCGCTCTTCGACGCGCACGTCATCGAAATCGTAGAGCACGGCGGCCCGCATCCTGCGCGGGCTCACGGCTCGATCAACGCCTTCAACCCCTCGCCCTCGTCGAGCCGTCCGAAGAGCTCTACGACCTCGCTCAGCGGCGCCGTATGGGTGATCAATCGCCGCAGAGGCAACGCGTGCGCGGCGATCTGGTCGAACGCGGCGCGCACGTCGGCCGGCGTAAAATGGAACGGGGCCAGCAGCCGTACCTCGTCGTAATGCAGTCGCTCCGCGGCGAACGAGACGCGCACCTCGCTCGGCAGGCCCGCGAAGAACGAAACCGTACCGCCGCGCCGCACGTACGACGGCGCACCCTCCCACATCTCCGGGCTCCCCGTGCACTCGATCACCGCGTCGGCGCCGCGGCCGTGCGTGCGCCCGAGGATGACGTCGCGCATCGCCACCGCCCCGGGATAATAAGTCTCGAGTCCAAGAGCGCGCGCGAACGCGACGCGCTCGGCGCGCCGGCCGAAGAGCAGCACGTCGATGCCCTGGCGCTGCAGCAGCAACCCGTGCAGAATTCCAAAGCCGCCGTTGCCGAGGACCACGACGGTCGAGCCGGGTGCGGGCGCCAGCAGCCCGAGCGAGTGCGCGACGCATGCGAGCGGCTCCAAAAACGCGCCCTCGGCGTAGCTCACGTCGGCCGGTTTCTGATAGCAGTTTCGATCGACGACGCGCTTGGGCAGCGCGATGAAGTCGGAGTACGCGCCGAGCACCATCGCCGCCATGATGCTTTCGCACAGTTCTTCCTGCGCGTGCCGGCACCAGAAACACTCGCCGCACGGCGCGGTGTGGACGCACATGACGGCGTCGCCAGGCCGAAACGCCGTGACGCCGGAGCCCACCGCGGCGACGTCGCCCGAGAATTCGTGACCGAAGCGCGTCGGCATCGGCATCTTCGGGTGCCCGCGGCGGAACGTCTTCAGATCCGTGCCGTCGGTCAGTGCCGCCCTGACTCGCACCACGACCCCGCCTGCCGGCGCCTCCGGCATCGGCTCGGCCCGCAGCTCGATTCGCTTCGGGGCGACGAGCATGGCTACGCGCGATGTTGCGTTCACGGCGCGACCGTATCCCCGACGCACGCAAGCAGCGCCGAACGAATCGGTTGCGGAAGCGGCCGGCTCTTCTTCGTCGTTGCGTCGATGGCAGCGACGACGAGCGTCAGAGCCGCTCCAGCCTGGGCCGTGCGTTCGTTGAACACCACCGTCTGCCAGCGAACGCTGGATGCTCCAACGTGCTGGATGTGCGTGCGCATGCGCAGCCAGTCGCTCATGAGCGCCGGCGCGTGATAGTCGGCCTCCACGCGGACCCGCGGCAGCCAGAACCCGTACTCGGTGAACACGCTCTCGTATGGAAAGCCGAGCTCGGCGAAGAGTTGCATCTCGGCGTACTCCGCAAACCGAGAGTAGGCCGCGAAATACATGATGCCGACGACGTCGACGTCGGCCCACTGCACTTGAAGCCGGCTCTCGAAGACCCGCGCGCCCTGAGGAAGCCGGTCTATAAAGCGCGTCACGCTTCCCCTCCATAGCGGGCGAGCCGTGCGTATCGAGCGAGCGGGTCGATCTCGAGGTTGACGCGGCTGCCCGGCAGGCGCGCGCCGAGCGTCGTTCGCGTCAGCGTCTCGGGGATGAGCGCGACTTCGAACCAATCGGGCCCGACGGCGGCGACCGTGACGCTCACGCCGTCCAGCGCGACGAACCCCTTGTTTGCGACCAACGGCGCCAGAGCCGCGGGGGTTTCGATCCGCAGCCGCTCTCCTTGGCCCTCGGGAGTTCGCAACAAAACGCGCGGCGCCGCGTCGACGTGGCCGTAGACCAGATGCCCTCCGAGCCGATCGCCGGCGCGCAGCGCGTATTCGACGTTGACGAGTTCGCCGGGGATGCGTTCGCCCAGCGTGCTGCACGCGAGCGTCTCCGGGACGACGTCGAACGAAACGACCTCGCCATCGATCGCCGTAGCGGTCAGGCAAACGCCGTCGATCGCGATGGAGTCCTTGGGCTCGGCGCGCTCCGCCCGTGCGCCCTCGCAGCGGACGGCCAGCGTCGCGCCGCCGCGCGGATGCGCGTCGAGCGTGACGATGGCGCCCCGATATGCGATCAAACCGCTAAACATCGCCGAACGTGCCGGAGAGCACGACGTCGCCGCCGACGCATTCCACGGCGTCGAAGCGCGCGCGCACGGCGCGCGACGCGAGGTCGACGCCGCGCAGCACGGGGACGGCGCGTTCCGCGTGCAAGAAGCGCGGCACCACGGCCCAGTAGAATCGATCGGCGAGACCGCCGGCGATCAGGGCGGCCGCAAGCTTGGGCCCGCCTTCGCAGAGCACGCTGTAAATGTCGCGCTCGCGCAGCGCCTCCATCGCCTCGGCGATGTCGAGCCTCCCCGCACGCGCATCGCCGATAACCAGCACCTCGGCCACGTCTGCCAGGCGCTCGAGTCGCGGGCGCAGAGCGCCCGGCGCGAGGACGATCGTCTTCCCATAGCCGTCGGCCGAGGCGAAAACGCGGCTGGTGGGCGGCACGGCGTCGCTTTCACACGCGACGATGCGAACGTACGGGCGCCCGCGGTCGTGCCGCGGACGAATGGTCAGCATCGGATCGTCGACACGAACGGTTCCCGCCCCGACCAGCACCGCATCGTGGGCGATGCGCAGCTCGCGCACGTAGCGCTGCTCCCCGTCGGAGCCGAGCGGCTCGCGCAGCCCGGGCTCGCGCGCGACCGCGCCATCGAGCGACATCGCCATCTTTACCGCGACGTACGGGCGTCGCAGAATGCTCGACCGCGCGAAAGCCTCGATCAGCGATTGCGCGGCGGCATCACCGGCGACCGTAACCTCGATGCCGCGTTTGCGCAGCTGCGCGCCGCCGCCGTGTCCCGTCGGGTCGAGCGTGCCGGCCACGACGCGCGCGACGCCCGCGCCGGCGACAGCCTGCGCGCAGGGAGGCGTCCGCCCGACGTGCCCGCACGGTTCGAGTGAGACGTAGAGCGTCGCGTCGCGCGCCTGGTCACCCGCGCTGCGCAGGGCGTTCACTTCGGCGTGGGCATCGCCCGCGCGATGATGGTAGCCCTCGCCGACTACCCGCCCGTCGCGAACGACGACGGCGCCGACGGGTGGATTCGGCACGGTCTCCCCGACGGCGCGCGCGGCGAGCTCGTAGGCGCGCTGCAGAAACAGCGCGTCGAGCGGCGTCAGTTGGGACCGGGGGTTCTCCACGGGTCGCGGCTTTTCGCTACCGCGATGACCACCGCATGCTCGACGAGCCCTCCGGCCTCACGCACGGCGGCAGCGCAGTCGAGCAGGGTCGAACCGGTCGTGCAGACGTCGTCGAAGAGCGTCACGGGCTTGCCTGCCACGCTCGCCGCGTGGCAAGCGAAGCGGCCACGGGCGGCAAGCCGGTGTGCGCGTGAGCGCCCGCGCTGCGCGTCGCCGGATCGCTGCTCCAGCGCCGAGATCACGCCGGCGCCCGCGATGGCGGCGGCGTGGCCGGCCACCCGCGCGACGCCATCCATGCCGCGCACGCGCCGGCGCCTGGCCGTCGTCGGAATCGGCACGAGCAGCGCGCTCGGCGTGACGAGGGGCGCGACCGCGGCACCCAACGCCTCGGCGACGTCGCCACGCCCATCCTTGAGCGCCAGCACCGCCGCGCGCAGGCCGCCTTCGTACGGTCCCAGCGCGGTGACGGTGAGTCCGGGCAGCCGGACAAAAATGGTCTCGCCCTTCGGCGCGCAGTTCGAGCACAACCCGGTGCCCAGCGCGTTGCAGCTCGCGCACTGCGCTGGAAAAAGCAGATCGAGCAGCGGGCGCCATGCCACGCCGCTCGATCACGACTACTGCGGCGATTATCTAGCGGCTACGGACGTCTGCGCGTCCGACGTGAGCGCAGACAGCTGGCCGGCGAGCACACCGTCAGGGATCGTTCCTCGATAGATGTATCGCACGATTCCGCGGCCGTCGATGAAGATGCTCTCCGGGAGCCCGCGCACGTCGAACGTCGCCGCGAATTGACCTTCGTCCACGGCGACCGGCGCCGGCACGCCAAGCTGCACGGCGAAGCTCTTCACGCGATTCGCCGCCTCTTGTTCGTCCACCAACAGAAACGTGATGCGATCGTGATAGCGCTGCGCCTGCTGCGCAATGGCCGGAAACTCTCTGCGGCACGGCGAGCACCACGTCGCAAAAACGTTGATGTATGCCGGCTGCCCGTGGAAGTCGCCGTCGATCGATTTCCCATCGAGCGTATCGAGCGCGAAAGCGGGCGCGAAGTCTCCGATCTCGAGCGTGCCCGCGCGCGTTATCGCAGGCGACCGTGCCGTCGCCAGCGCAACGGCGAGGAGTGCCACGGTGCCGAGGAGAGAGCGAAGCACCTCCTTACTATACCCATCTATTCCTCCGCAACCAGTGTATTTTTCAACACGCTTTCGTCGGGGACGACGGTATCGTTGCCGACGATCGCGTCGAGCAGCTCCGCGCCCGCGCCGATCGTCGCGCCCTGCCAAACGATCGCACGTTTCAGCCGCGCGCCTGCTTTGATGCGCACGCGGTCGTCTACGACGCACGGCCCTTCGATCGAAACGTTCTCGCCGACCCGGACGCCGGCACCGAGTCTCACGGCGCCTTCGATGCGCGCGCCGTTGCCGATCGTCGCCGAGGGATCGATGCCGTTCGGACTCGTCTGCGGAATTCGAACGACGCCGCTCACGACGTCGTAGCTCGCGCGGCGATATTCACTTGGCGTGCCGATATCCGCCCAGTACGCGCCGCGCGCGTCGAATCCGTAGAAGCGCTCGTTCGCCGCCTGCAACGATGGAAACACCTGTTTGCCGAAGTCGTAGAACTCGCCGCCCGGGATGTGCTCGAAGATCCGGGGCTCGAACACATAGACGCCGGTGTTGACGAGCTTGCTGCGCTCGCTGCCGCGCGGCGGCTTCTCCTGAAAGCCGGCTACTTTCCCACGCTCGTCTATGACGACGACGCCGTACTGCTCGACGTCGTCGCACTCGATCAGCGCGATGCTGGCCAAGGCGTCGCTCGCGCGATGGAAGTCCAGAAGGTGGTTCAGTCTCAGATCGGTCAGCTCGTCGCAGCCGATTACCAGGAAGGTTTCGTCACCGAAAAACGCCTGCACGTTCTTAACCGCCCCCGCGCTGCCGAGCAGCTCCGGTTCGTGCGAGTAGTGAATCTTGACGCCGAACCGGGAACCGTCGCCGAGCGCGGCGACGATCGCCTCAGCGTGATAGTGCAGATTCATCGCGATCTCGTCGAAGCCGTACGCTTTCAGATAGCGCAGCAGATGAGCGGCGTTCGGCGCGCCGGCGACCGGGACGAGCGGCTTGGGCACGCGCTTGGTCAGGGGATAGAGCCGGGTCGATAGGCCGCCGGCGAGGATCATCGCCTTCACGAGCCGGCGCCGCTCTTACGCACACCCAGTCCGTCGAGCGCGACGAGCCAAACGAATCGCGGCAGCGCGAGCTGCCGTTTCCAGCGCCGCGGCTCCGTGATGAGGCGATAGAGCCACTCCAGGCCGAGGCGGCGAACCGGCGCGGGCGCGCGGCGGACGCGACCCGCGATGACGTCGAACGAGCCGCCGATGCCGATGCCCACCCCGCAGCCGGTCTGCTGCAAATGCTGGGCCAGCCAATACTCTTGGCGTGGCGAGCCCATGCCCACGAAGAGCAGCCGCGCGCCGCTAGCGGCGATCGCGGCCGCAATGTCCGCGCTCTCGCCCTCGGCGAAAAACCCGTCGCGCGCGCCGGCGACAACGAGACCGGGAAAGCGTGCCTGCAAGATCGCCGCAGCGTCCGCGGCGACGCCGCTGCGGCCCCCCAACAGATACACGGGCAGCCCGGCGGAGGCCGCACCCGCGCAGAGACGATCGACCAGTTCCACGCCCGTGACGCGATCGCGCAACGCCGCGCCGCGCCAACGGGCCACTGCGAGCAGCCCGACCGTGTCGCAGAGCGAGAGCGCGCACGCGTTGACGATCGCGCGAAAGCGCGCATCGCGTTGCGCGTAGACGACCATCTCGGTGCCGAGCGTTACGACCTGCGCTTCGTCGGATTGGCTCGCTAATGCGAGGATCCGAGCGGTCGCCTCACCCGCATCGATCGCATCGAGGCGGCACCCCAGAATCTCCAATCGGCGTCACCGCCCTTCGACGGAGTTTACGAGCGGGGTTCAGGACAGGCTCCGAGTCGGCGGATGCGATGCGTACGGCGCCAAGAGGGGACGCAGCCGCGCGGCGACGGCTCGCGGCATGCCGTCCAGCGGCAGTCGGCATTCGCCGACGCGAAATCCCAACTGCCGCATCGCCCACTTGATCGGAATCGGGCTGGTCGTCGCGAACAACGCATCGATCAGAGGGAGGAGTGACGCCGCAATCCGAGCGGCCTCGTCGACGCGTCCGTCACGGTACGCGTCGAACATGCGCCGATATTCCGGCGAGCACAAGTGCGAAGCGACGCCGACGACGCCGTCGGCGCCCAGCGACAGGCACGGCAGGAAGAGATGATCGTCGCCCGCCCAGACAATGAAGCCGTCGCTTCGGCCGCCCAGGACCATGCCGATCTGTTTGAGATCGCCGCTGGATTCCTTGACGCCGGCGACATTCGCCTGACGCCGCGCCAGCTCGAACAGGGTGTCGGGCAGCATGTTGGCCGCCGTTCGCCCAGGGATATTGTAGACGACGACCGGGAGCCGGGTGGCCTGCGCGATTGCTTCGAAGTGCGCGAGCATTCCGCTTTGCGTCGGCTTGTTGTAGTAAGGCACGACGGCGAGAATCGCATCGGCGCCCGCGGACTCGGCGGCCTCGGCCGCGGCGACGGACTCGCGCGTCGAGTTCGTGCCCGCGTTCGCGATCACGCCGGCGTCGTGCCCGACGGCCTCTTTGACGGCCTTCCAGAGCGCGACGCGCTCCGCGGAGTCGAGCGTCTGGCCCTCGCCGGTCGAACCGGCGACGACGAGGCCGTCGTTGCCCCGCTCGACGAGCCAGCGCGCGAGGCGCCCCGCCTCACCCAGATCGACGTCGCCGCGCTGGTCGAAGGGCGTAACCATCGCCGTAAGGATCGTGCCAAGCTCGCGCCTCATGCCACCGGATCCTCCCTATCGAGCCCGAACTGATCGTGCACGGCGCGCTCGGCCCGCGTGACCTCGGACTCCGGCACGAGTATCGAAATCGTGACGTTGCTATCGGTGCAGTGGATGATCTCCACGTCGGCGCGCGAGAGTGCGTTCACGACGTGATGCACGACGCCGGGCTCGTAGCGCATTCCGGTGCCGACGATGGAGAGCTTCGAGCACCCCTCGCGTACCCGAACCGCGAGATTCAAATCGCCGAGCAGCCGCCGGATCTCGCCCCCGCGGTCCCCGTCTACGACGAACGCCACGCCCGCCTGATTGATCGTCACCTGATCGATCGAAATCCCGGCATCGGCCACGCGGCGAAACATCTCGAGCTCGGTCTCCATGCGGCGACGTGGCGACTCGATGTCGCCGCGGATGATGCGCACCCACGTCAGCCGCCCCGACGCCGTCACGCCCGTGACCGGGCGATGATGGTCGATGCCCTCGTCCACGAGCGTGCCGCGATCGCTGTGCAGTCCCTTGATCGAGTAATTCGTGCCGGTGCGGTTCGCGTAATCGGCGGCCTTGTCGTGCATGACCTTCGCGCCGTGGTTCGCAAGCTCGGTCATCTCCGCGAGCGACGCGCGCTCGATCGTGCGGGCGCCCGGGATGCGCCGCGGGTCCGCGGTCATGGCGCCGCTGACGTCGGTATAAATGTCGACGCGCTGCGCTTCGAGCGCGTGCCCAATCGCGATCGCCGAGAGGTCCGTGCCGCCGCGCCCCAGAGTCGTAACGGCGCCGTCTTCCGTCGTGCCCTGAAAGCCGGCGACCACCGCCACAGCGCCGCGTTGCAGCACCGCGTAGATGGCGGCCGGCTCGACGCGCAAGATCGTCGCGTTGCCGTGGCGTGCGTCGGTGACGATGCCGGCCTGGACGCCCGAGAGCGCCGCCGCGTCGACGCCGCGAGCCGCCAGCTCGTCGGCGAACACGGCGGCCGAGATCAGCTCGCCGGCCGCGAGCAGCAGGTCGGCGTTGGGAGTGTCTGCGCGCTCGTTGATGAGGCCGAGCAGCGTATCGGTCGCGTAGGGCGCCGGAGACCGCCCCATCGCCGAAACCACCGCTACGACGGCGTAGCCGGCTTCACGAGCGTCGCGCACGCGGCAATAGGCGACGGCGCGCTGTTCGCTGGTCGCGAGCGACGTGCCGCCGAACTTGAGGACCGCAATGCGCTGCGTCGCGTTCATGCCGCGACGTATCCCTTGGCGAGCAACAGCTCCAGGATCTGTACCGCGTTCGTGGCGGCGCCTTTGCGCAACTGATCCCCGACGCACCACAACGCGAAATGCGTGTCGTCTTCGCGCCGCAGGCGGGCGACGTGCACGTCGTCGGTGCCCTCGACGTCGCGCGGCGTCACGATGCCGCCGGGGTGGAACACGATGCCGGGGCCGCTCGCGAGCACGCCGGCGAGCGCCGCGACGCTCGTCGGCCGCAGCGTCTCGAGGAAGACCGCTTCGCTGTGAGCGGTGCGGACCGGAACGCGTACCGCCGTCACCGTGACGTGGAGCTCGGGAAGATCAAGCATCTTGCGCGTTTCGTCGCGGATCTTGCGCTCCTCCCCGCTCCATCCCAAATCGTCGAGCGTCCCGATCTGCGGCACGACGTTGCGTGCCAGCCGGCTCGGAAACACCTCCGCGCGCGGCTCGGGCCCGCCGGTTGCGGCCGCGCGCTCTTGCGCCAGGAACTCGTCTAGGCCCGCGCGGCCCGCGCCGCTCGCGGCCTGATAGGTCGCGACCCGAACGGAGCGCAGGCCCGCCGCGTCGCGAATCGGGCGCAGCGCGGTGCACAGCACGATCGCCGTGCAATTCGCGACCGCAAAGAGCCGGTGCTCCGCGCGCATCGCGTCGGCATTGACCTCGGGGACGATCAACGGAACGTCGCCGCGCATGCGGAACGTCGCGCTATTGTCGATGACCACGCAGCCGCGCTCTACGAGCCGCGGAGCGTAGCGCTCGCTGGCGTCCTCGCCGCTCGCGAAGAACACGACGTCGAAGCTGCGCAGCGCGTCGTCCGATGCCTCGCGCACGTCGAGCGAGTCGCCCCGGAAACGCACGGCATCGGCTCGCGGACGGGAGGCGAATAGCCCAAGGGCGTCGATCGGGAGGCCGCGCTCTTCCAGCAGACGCAGGATCGTCTCGCCGACGACGCCCGTCGCGCCGACCACCGCGACGTTCACGATATGGCCTCCAGGACCGAGTCCAGGCCGACCGACAGACCGCGCAGGTTCACGACGGCGTGCACGGCCGCCAACATGCCGGGAACGAACGACTCGCGCGTCAGCGAGTCGTGACGGATCGTCAACAGCTCGCCCGGTCCGGCGAAGAGGATCTCGTGATGCGCGACCAGCCCGGGCAGCCGAATGCTGTGCGTTGCCGGCGCACGATGGGATGCGGCCTCGATTCGCGCGGCCGTCTCGCGCGCCGTTCCGGACGGCTTGTCCTTCTTCTGCGCGTGGTGCAGCTCGACGATCTCGGCATCGGGGAAAAAGTGCGCCGCCTGCTCCGCGAAGCGCATCATGAGCGTGGCGCCGACCGAAAAGTTCGGCACCAGCAGCGCCCCCACGCCGCGACGCTCCGCCATCTCGGCGAGCGCGGTACGCTGCTCGGCGCTCCAGCCGCTGGACCCCACGACGGTGCAGAGACCGTGCGCGACCGCCGCGAGCGAGATCTCGTAGCTGGCCGGCTGCGTCGTCAGATCGAGCAGAACGTCGGGCTTGCGCGCGAGCACTTCGTCGAGCGTCGTGACGATCGCCCGTTCCGGATCGGCCACGCGGGCGAGCCCGCAACAATATTCGTTCGCGCGCTGTAAAGCCTCGCGGGCGACGGTGCCCATGCGTCCCATCGCCCCCGCAACGGCAACGCGCATGAGCTTAGATCTTTTCTAAAGGCGCGTACTTGAGCATCAGCATCTTCTGCCCGACGTTGGGGAAATCGATCGTCACGAGGCCGTCGCCTCCGGCGCCGACGATACTTTCGATCCGCCCTTCGCCCCACTTCGGATGCCGCACGCGATCGCCGTCCTTGAGGCCCATATGGACGCCGGCGCCGGCAGACTCATGAATCGCCACCTCCCGCCAGCGGCCGCCGGCCGGACGCGGCAGCGGGACACTGTCGCTCTCGAGCAGCTCGAGGCCCGGTATCTCTTCCAAGAACCGCGACTTTGGATAGGCGTAGGTATTGCCGAACAGCGCACGGCGCGACGCGTACGTGAGGAAAAGCCGGTCGATCGCGCGCGTGATGCCGACGTATGCGAGCCGGCGCTCTTCCTCCAGCTCGCCGGTCTCCGTGAGCGCGCGGCTGTGCGGAAAAATCCCCTCCTCCAGCCCCGTCAGGAACACGCTCGGAAACTCCAGGCCCTTGGCGCTGTGCAGCGTCATCAGCGTGACGTACGAAGCGTCTTCCACGAGCGTGTCCAAGTCGCTTACGAGCGCGATGTTGCCGAGGAATCCCGCGAGCGACGCGTCGTCGTCGGCGGCCTCGTACTCGCGCGCGACGCCGACGAGTTCGGCCAGGTTCTCGAGACGCGAGCGCGCATCGTGCGTGTCCTCGCTCTGCAGCTCGCGCACGTATCCGGACTGCTCCATCACGGCCACCAGCAGGTCGGCGACCCCGACGCTTTCCGCGCTCTTGCGCAGATCCAGGACGAGCTCCGCAAACCGCTCTAGCTCCTTGAGCTTCTTGGGAACCGCCGTGCGCAGCAGCGCGGTGCTGAAAACCGCCTCGCCGACTGAGACCCGCGCGGCGTTTGCAGCCTGCACCAGCGCCGCGAGCGTCTGCTGCCCGATCCCGCGCCGCGGCACGTTGACGATGCGCTTGAATGCAAGCGCATCGGACGAGTTGACGATGTAGCGGAGGTAGGCGATGATATCCTTGATTTCCGTGCGCGCGTAGAATCCGACGCCGCCCACGACCCGGTACGGAATTCCCTCTGCCAGCAGCGCCTCTTCGTACACTCGCGACTGCGCATTAGTGCGATAGAGCACGACGAAGTCGCGATAGGCCGCGCCGTCGCGAACGAGGCTCTTGACCTTCTCGACGACGTACCGCGCCTCGTCGCGCTCGGTCGCTGCCGGATAGAGCGTGATCGGCTCGCCCTCGTCGCGCGAGGTGAACAGCTTCTTGGGCGCCCGCGCGCGATTGTTCGCCACCAGCGTGTTCGCCGCGTCGAGAATGCGTCCGGTGCTACGGTAGTTCTCCTCGAGCTTGAACGTCTTCGCGCCGGGAAAATCTTCCTCGAAGCGCAGGATCATGCGGTAGTCGCTGCCGCGCCACGAGTAAATCGACTGGTCGTCGTCGCCGACGACCGTTACGTTGCCGTGGTAGGCCGCGAGCAGCGCGATCAGGCGGTACTGCGCGGCGTTGACGTCTTGGTACTCGTCGACGAGGATGTACTCGAACTTATGCTGATATTTCTCACGCGTCGGGGCGTCGCGCTCGAGGAGGTCGATCGTGCGGACGATCAGATCGTCGAAGTCGAGCGAGTTCGACTCGTTCAACCGGCGCTGATACTCCGCGTACACGTTTGCGATGCGCTCGCCGATGAACGAGGTTTGGGTCTGGGCGTACTGCTCGGGCCACATCAACGCGTTCTTCGCTTTGTCGATCTCGGCGAGGCACGCGCCCGCCGAAAGCTGACGCTCGTCGTAGTCGAGATCGTCCAGAATTTCTTTGACGAGCTGGCGCTGGTCCGACTCGTCGATAACGGCGAAGCTGGAACCAATCCCAATGCGCTTCCCATCGCGGCGGAGAATCCGAACGCACATCGCGTGGAACGTGCCGACCCAAACGTCGCGGGCGTCCGGACCCACCATGCTTTGCAGGCGCGACTTCATTTCGCCCGCGGCCTTGTTGGTAAACGTTACGGCGAGAATTCGGTCGGGGGCGATCCGCAGCTCGCGTAGAAGATAGGCGATGCGGTGCGTCAAAACGCGTGTTTTGCCGCTGCCGGCTCCGGCAAAGATCAAGACCGCGCCATCACTATGCCGAACGGCGGCAGATTGCACGTCGTTGAGTACTTCGGTTTCCAGGAGCATTTATAGCGATTCGACGGAGAGCTGGTCGTTGCCTTGTATTAGCGCGGAGATGCGACGTTTCCCGCAATCAACGCACGGCGCGAAGTACCCGGGCCCGCCGTTGCGCCATCGCACAGGAGGCGGCCAAATACGCCAGCGTGGATTCGGCTCCCTCATTCGAATTGACGGCGTCCTCGCCGAGACCGTCGTAGCAGCCGCCGCCATGCGCCAAGGGGATGCCGCGCGAGTTCTTGCCGTGATACCAGTCCAACGCAAGCTCTGCGGTCGCAAAATGGGCGGCATCACTGGTCGCATCGAAGGCGGCCAGCTCCGCGTCGACCATCGCGCAGGCCTCGAGCGGCTGTTGCGCGTAGCGCGCGCGCTTCTCCCCGCGCCGGTACCAGCCATTGTTTCCGATCGGGACGTGCACCTCGTTCTCCAACGTAACCGCTTCGTAGAACTTCAGCGTCCGCAGGCCGGCTTCGGTGTAGCGCGCATCGCCGAGCGCCTGGCCGGCGCGCAGCAGGGCCTCCGGAAGCCGCGCGTTGTCGTACGTCAGGATGTCCTCGAACCACGGCCACTCTGCATCCGCGGTCGCATCGTAGGCCGCCAGGATCTCGTCGGCCAAGTAGCGGAGCGCCGCCGCATGTTTCGGCTCGCGCGCGGCGGCGTAGGCATGTGCGAACCCGAGCGCCGCGTAGGCTCTCGACCGGATGTACTCGAGCGATTCGACCGAGGGCAGCGCGCGGGCAAGCAGCCTCTCGCACACGCGCCGCCACGGTTCGCTCGGCGCGTTCGCGAGACCGTAGCCGAGCCCCCATAACGCGCGCCCGCAGCTGTCGTGCGTGCCGATCTCGTCCGTCCAGTTCCGATCGTAGGCCATGAAATTGTGGAAGCGTCCGTCGTCCAGCTGCGCGTGCTGCAGGAACGACAGGTAGATCGACGCCAGGCGGAGGCTCACGCGCTCGGACGGAACCAGGCGCGAGTGTGCGAGCGCGACCATGAAGGCTCGCGCCACGTCATCGGTGCAATACCCGAACTTTCGGTTCGGTACCGTCTCGAGCGCGTGCTGCATCACGCCGACGTCGTCCGAGAGGACGACGAGGTGGTCGAGCGGCGGCGGCGCGGCGTTCGGTTTCGTCTTACGCAGAGGTCACCAGCTCGAGGGGATCGCGCGGGCAGAGCTCCGTGAACAGTTGCCCGTACTCGGCGGCGACGTGCGGCCACGTCATCTGCCGGCCGAAGCGATACGCGCGTCGTTCCGTGGCGCGGCGCAGCGCGGGATCGTCGAGCAGCATGTTCAGCCGCAGAGCGATGGAGTCGGCGTCGCGGAAGTCGCACAGAAATCCACGGTTATGGTCCAAGAGCTCTTGCGCGTAAAGATACGGCGTCGAGACGATGGCCTTCCCGCATCCGACGGCGTAGGCCAGCGTGCCGCTGACGATCTGCGCTGGGTTCAGGTACGGCGTGAGGTAGATGTCGGTCGCCGCGAGATAGCTGACCACTTCATCGAAATCGAGATACTTGTCGACGAGCTGGACGTTGTAGTGCAACCCGTACTCGCGCACACTGGCGGTCAGCGATTCGCGGTAGGATTCGCCTTCCTGGCGGCGCACGACCGGGTGCGTCTCGCCGAGGATCAGATAGAGCGTCTCGGGGTGGCGCCGGACGACCGAGCGCATCGCCTCGATCGCATACTCGAGGCCCTTACCCCGGCTGATCAGCCCGAAGGTCGAGATCACCGTGCGCTGGCCGATACCGAAGGTGGCCTTCGCGGAATGAGTGTCTTGGAACGGCACATCCGGTACGCCGTGATGAATGGTCTGCAGGCGCTCCGGCTCGATGCCGTAGATCGCCTCGAGCAGCCCGCGTCCCGTTTCGGAAAGCGCGACGACGCGCGTCGAGTGTTTGCAGAGCTCGCGCGTCACGCGCAGATAGGATGCGTCCGGCTCGGGCAGGACGGTATGCAGCGTCAACACGACGGGCTTTTCGAGCAACCGCAGGAAGTCGACGAGCCACTCGCCGCGTTCGCCGCCGAAGAGCCCATACTCGTGCTGGATGTTGACGAGCTCGACCGGATAGCGGTTGACGAAGTCGGCCGCGGCCGCATAGCTTCCGCGATCCTGCTCCGCAATGCGCGCGACGACTTCGGGCGGGTAGCGCCGGACTTCGGCGCCAGGCTCATCGACCGCGATCACGGGAGCTTTTAAATGGAATGCCCGGTCGTACGCGTCGACCATATCCTTGGTAAAGGTCGCGATTCCACATTCTCGGGGAGGATACGACCCCAAGAATAAAGCGCGCGGCGGTAGCATGTGTGCGGGTGACTCCTCCACTTCAGGACCACAGTTTACCCGGGCCCAGATGCGGGATAAACCGAATGCTCCCTCGCTAGCCTGGTATCCTCTCGGGCGGCGAGCCGAGGCGGGTTCCGGGTTCCAAGACCCTCCCGGGCTCGACCGAGACGTCGTGGCCGATCACGCACCCGCGCGCGATGCGCGCGTTGGCGCCGATCGTGACGCCGCTTGCGAGGATCGCTTCTTCTATAATGGCGCCGGCGCCGACGCTGACGCGCTCCCACAGCACGGACTCGCGCACGGCGGCGGACGGCCCGATGCTGCAGCCGCGCCCGAGCACGACGTTGGGGCCGATGGTCGCGCTGGCGTCGACGACGGCGTCGGCCCCGGCGTAGATCGGCGGCACGACGCCCGGGTGCCCGCGCAATGCATCCTTGCCGTCGCCGTTGATGCCCGGCTCCAAGGCCAGCGGCATCGCGCCGCTGAGCACGTCGCGGTGGGCGGCGAGATATTGTTCCGGCCGGCCGAGATCCAGCCAATAGTCGGCCGTCGTGTAGGCGTAGAGTGCCTTGCCCGCTGCGATGGCTTGCGGAAACGTTTCGCGCTCGATCGACACGGCGCGGCCGGCCGGGATGAGATCGAGGATGTCGCGCTCGAGCAGGTACGTGCCCGCGTTGATCTCGTCGGTCGGCTCCGTTCCCTTCGGCGGCTTCTCGACGAAGGCGGTGATGCGGCCGGTCTCGTCGTGCACGACGCAGCCGAAGGGTGACGGATCCGCGACGCGGATGAGGTGCAGCACGCCGATGCCGCCCTTCTCGTGGTGATACTCGCGCATCGCCCGCAGATCCAGGCTGGTGAGGATGTCGCCGTTGAGCACGAAGAACGGCCCCGTAATGTGACGCTCGACGTTCTTGATCGCGCCCGCGGTGCCGAGCGGAGTCTCCTCGATCGCGTAGGTGATCTTCATCCCAGCCTCGAGCCGTCGCCGAAATAGTCCACGATCGCCTGCGGCATATAGCCGGCCGCGAGAATCACGTCGCGAATTTCCGCGGCATACAGGCGCTCCATCGTGCGAGCCAGGAACGGCACGTTCATGATTGGCACCATCGGCTTGGGCGTGCCATACGTGAGCGGACGCAACCTCGTTCCCTCGCCGCCAACCAAAACAACCGCCTGCACATCTGGGCTTTTCGCCGCGCACGTTATGCGTCGCCTCCCATTGTCGGGCTAGGCACTCTATTGTCATCCTGAGCATTCTATTGTCACCCTGAGCCTGTCGAAGGGTGACTGCGCAACATTGCCGTCTGCAAAATGCCACCCAGTTGGCACGCTTCTTTCATAGCATCATGGCATGCGAAAGAAACTCTACGATTGGAACGCGATTCAAGCGTATCACGACGAGGGATGCGGTCTTGTAGAATGTTCTCGTCGTTTTGGATTCTGCCACACGGCATGGATCAAAGCGATAAAACGCGGAGACCTCCGCGTACCTGATTCTCGCTTCGGCGATCGACGGCGCAAATACGATTGGTCCGAAGTCCGAGCGCACTACGGGGCCGGAGCAACCTATAGGGAATGCCAGGCTAAGTTTGGCTTCTGCGCCGTGGCTTGGGCGAAGGCAGTTCGGCGCCGCGAGCTTTTCCCTCGTCCAACAGTGAAGCCTATCGCTCAGGTCTTGGCATCCGGGTCGTCGCGTTGGCTTAAGAAGAAAAAGCTTATTCGCGAAGGTTTCATCCCATATCAGTGCCTCGAATGCGGTATAGCAGAATGGCTTGGAAAGAAGCTTGTGCTTCAGATCGATCATATAAACGGGATCAAGGACGACTGGCGCATCGAGAATCTTCGGATGCTTTGCCCGAACTGCCACAGCCAAACGCCGACGTACGGCGGCCGTAACCTGAAGCTGGGCAGGCTCCGCAAGCTAGCAAGATTCGAGGCGACCGGCGTGGTATAATCGGTCGCTACCGGTCCCGGGTAGTTCAATGGTAGAACGCCACGCTCTGGACGTGGATGCTCGAGGTTCGAGTCCTTGCCCGGGAGCCAGGGCCCCATCATCTAGAGGCCTAGGATGCCGCCCTCTCACGGCGGTAACGCGGGTTCGAATCCCGCTGGGGCTAAACTTTCCGGCCCATATTCACGAGCTTTTCTTGTCGCAAGCGGCAGCGTGTGGGCCCGTTGTGGGCCCGAACTGCTCGCTGGCTGCGACGCTCCGCCGATCGCGTTTGCAATTGTGTCGCCAAGCATCGCGTCGATCCGGTCAGCGTGACTGCGCTGCATCGACTCGATCGCGTGCACGTAAGTGTTCGCCGTAATGCTGATGGTACTGTGCCCACTCGTCAATGCTCTTGCTCCCCCAGCGCATGTAATCGGTCGGGGCTTTAACCGGGGTCAACTGCCTATTTAGGTGCGACGCGTTCACGTGAGCGAAAGCAGCAGCCACGGCCGTGGAGATCGCGAGCACCCCGTAGACAAGGCTTGCGTTCGATAACACGGCTACATCATACAACAAGAGCCGTTACCATTATGCCCGTCTCGCCCGCTCAAGGCACTCGTCGATCGACGCGATCGCGCGCGACTGTGCGGTCGGCAGTAGGGGCCTAAGCGCCATACGTCGTGCTCTCAAGCGAACGCGGATGGAACCGGGCAAAAGCGCGCGCGGCACTCCTGGGCCCTCGCCCCCCTTCCTCGATGCGGTTGGCAAACGGTTGCGAACCGCCTTCTGATGCGTCAAGCGAATCGCATTTGCGCGCAAGAAAGAATCGCACGCGAACGCTTGCCGCGTCACAGTAACAGCGTTACCTTAGGCGTCACAAGTGCGGTGGCCAGCGCATGAAATCGGCGAAAGCGCCTGTCGATTTTACCTGGGAACAGCGGGAGCCCAGTGCGCCGTTAGAAACGATACGCTTGGCCGCGCGAGATGAAGAAGCCGTGCCCGCTCTTGTTCGTGCAGCGCATCCCTTCGGTCGAGGAGGCGCAGACGAAGCCGGCGTACCGCCACGTCGTTCCGTACGCGACGATCGTATTCGAGCCCATTGCGGTATCGCCGGCGCAGACGACCTGAGCCCGCCCGGTCACGCCCATGACGAAGCCTTGCCCCCAATCGACTTCCGTTGAACATTTGGGGTCACGTGCCGGTAGCGGGACGACGCCACCGCGCACGTCGCAGCGCAGAGACGCGGTCCCGAAATTTGCATAGACGCACCCGATCCCGCGCGATGGGCTGCTGAACTGGAGGACCTCCGAGGCCGGGGAGGCCGCGTCCATCCGGGCGAGTGCGGCGAGGGTGAGCGAAACGATGAGAAGGCCGCGCAATGGGTTCGACATGCGCACCTCTTCGCGGCGGCGGCGATGTATCCGCCTATTTTACCCAGCATCTGAATACGCGAGAGGAAGACGCCCTTTGCGACGCGTTGAATCAAGCTGGTGCGTCGTTGCTGTGCAATTGATGGCATGCCCACAGATGGCGAGCCAGTCGGAGCAGCGGGTCTCTGTCCAACGCAGCATCGTCGCTGGACGAATCAAACTAAAGTTAAAGAGGGAGGCGCGTTATAAATCCGTATTTGGACCACTCCGTCGCTGCGGACATCGGACGCCGATGGGACCTGGCAAAAACGCGCGCGGGTCCGCGGGGCCCTCGCCCCCCTCGATTACACGGCTCGCTGCGCAACGGGCTCTCCGCGGCAGTCTCCCGTGCGGGCCGGGAGTCCAGGAGCGCGCGCCGTTTCCTCCGCTCCAAGCGGGGCCCCCGCGTGGGCCCGTTGTGGGCCGAACGCATACGCATGGGATCATTTGTGACGATATTGCTCGTCACGCTGGATAGGCTAAAACTCTTACAGCACAAGCTGTCTTGCGCCGCAACGTCACTGGTCGTCATCGGCAGATTCAGATTCGAATCCCGCTGGGGCTATTTTATTCGTCCTTATACCATAAGGGTTTTCCGAACACTTCGAGGCTCCGTGTAACATTCGTGTAACGCCGGGGCCTTGTATAGGCGGGAGATGCTATGATCCACGCGTGAGGTAGACCGATGGGGCCTGGGGTTGATAACCCGTAAACGAGTTTTTGGTCACCTCACGCGGTGTTCCATCCATTCCGAACAGTTGCTCGGGTTTCGAGCCCGCATTGACAAGATTGGAGTTGGAAGGTGGACGAATGTATCTTCGTCGGCATCGACGTCGCAAAGGACCAGATCGACGTTTGCCTGCAGCCCGCGGATATCTACCGAACGTTCCCTAACGAGAAAAAAGGCTTCGATGAGCTGCATAAGCTCCTTGCCCATCAGCGGATCACGCTGGCGGTTATGGAGTCCACCGGCGGCTTAGAAATTCCGGTTGCCGCATCGCTGGGCTGTGCCGGCATCCCCATTGCGATCGTAAATCCGCGCCAGGTGCGCGACTTTGCCAAGGCCTCCGGGCGCCTCGCAAAGACCGATCGCCTGGATGCGGCCATCTTAGCGCAATTCGGGGCCGCCATTCGACCGGCGGCTCAAGCGCTGCGGGGCGACGACCATCGTGCACTGGCTGCGATCATGACTCGGCGCGTGCAAATCATCGATATGATCGTTTCTGAGAAGACCCGGCTGTCGTCGGTACCGAACTCTGAGATGGCCAAAGATATTAAATCGCATATCGCCTGGCTCGAGAAGCGACTTCGCAAAATTGACGAGGATCTTGGAAAACGAGTGAAGCAGGCGGCGCTCTGGCGTGAGCGCGATGAGCTCTTTCAAAGCGTGCCAGGTGTCGGCACAGTTGTTTCGCACACGCTCTTGGCCCATCTCCCCGAACTGGGTACCCTCGACCGCAGAAAAATCGCGGCCCTTGTTGGTGTAGCGCCATTGAACTGGGATAGTGGCAGAATGCGGGGACGACGCGTCATCTGGGGTGGTCGGGCTGCCGTCCGGAAAGCGCTCTATATGGCGGTAGTCGCATCCACCAAGTGCAACCCGATTATCGCGGCATTCTATAAACGCTTGAGAGCTGCCGGGAAAAAACCTAAAGTGGCGATCGTGGCCTGCATGCGCAAGCTCTTGACCATCCTCAATAGCATGGCCCGCTCAGGGGAAGCCTGGCGCGGCTGCACCTAAATTTCCGATACAGTTGCTCGTTTCTTTCATGCGGCCGCTACCCCACCAGCCTATCGAACGCGCTTGCCGCCTCGGCATCGCGCTCGCTATAGACGTGTAAGTAACGTGCAGCCGTCACTTCGATCGACGCATGGCCGAGCCGGTTCGAGACGACCTCAAGGGCAACGCCTGCCTTGGCGCAGAGGCTTGCATGCGTGTCACGCAGGCCGTGCGTGATCGGCGTCACCCCCGATCTTAGGATTAGGTCACGGACCGCCCTGGCGAAGTTCCAAGGGTTGATCGGCGAGCCGTCAGCGCGGGTGAACACTAAGTCCTGATCCTTGCACGAGTCCTCCAGGGCCTCACGTTCATTCGCCTGCAAGGCTCGGCGCGATCTCAGAATCTCGCACAGTGCATCGCTCATGGCGATCGTCCGTGATTTGTCGTTCTTCGGACCCTTGAACGTCATCCGCTCGGTCAGCGATCGGGCAATCGTGACGCACTTCTCATCGAAGTTGACGTCTTGCCACCTAAGAGCCATGCATTCACCGCGCCTTGCTCCCGTGTAGGCTGCAAATGCCACGGCAGGATAGAACCATGGCTGCGAGGATAGGTAGCCTCGCTTCTTCGACCGGCTCGTTGGATTCTTGGCCTCCCCGAGCAGCTTCCGAAGCTCGTCGTCCGTAAGGGCGAGCGGTTTCGGCTGTACTGCTTTGGGAAGGTCGTCATCGGCAACGAGCGCCGCGACGTTTCGGCTCAGAAGCTCGCGACGGACTCCCCAGTTCAGGATGTTCCGCAGGAGTTCGTGAGCGTGACGAATCGTTTTAGCCGAAACGGCTTTGCGACCCTCGCGCCCATGCTCTAGCCAGTCCGAGTACGTAGCCATGAGGTGATGCGGCCTGAGCTGCTTCGCCTGCATGTCGCCGAACCTCGGCTTCAGATAGAGCTTTAGGAGAGTCTCGTAGCGGCGGATTGTATTTTCTTCCTTCTGCTTTCGCTTCTGCTTTAGGAATAGCTCGAACAACGTCGAGAGGCTGACTTCGTCCTTGGCTTGCTCGCCTTTGGCGATCGCCTCGCGCTGCTTCGTGACGTCTGCTTTGCGCTGGGCGAGGATCGCCTCGGCCTCCTTCTTGGTCACTCCTTCGAGCGTTTCGGTCTTCAGTTGACGCGCCGTCCCGTTCTCGGGTACGACGTCGTACTTGATTCGGTAACGCTTGTCGGAGAGTCGCTTTAGATACCCCATTGTTTTACCTCCTGGGGTCCTGCCGACTCGTTCATTCTATGGCGCCCCCGAGAAAATCCCTCAGGGCCACTTTCGGAATGATAAACTTCTGACCAACCCGGACGTTTCGGATTGCTTGGGACTTTAGAGCCTCGTAGATTGCGTCACGCCCGATAGGGAGATACTTCATGAGGTCTTTGGGCGTAAGAATATCTGGAAGCTCCGCAAAAAGCGGAGCAGCTGAACTAGTCATTAGTACGGAACTTTCTTTGTGGTTCGAGGAAAAGCGGCAGCTTTGGCTACCGCGGGGGACGAGCGATATCGAATCGCTAGGGCGAGCTGGGCGCTGGTGAGTGGAGCGCCACCGGTATTGAGCGCGGCCAGCGCGAGACTACTGTGCTAGGTTCACGAAAGCGTCTTTCTATGTAGCTTTAGCGTTCGTTGAACGATGCTTGGAATTCAACGAATGATGCTGGGAGTTCAATCGGGTTACGCAGCAGGCTGAACCTTGTATGATTCGAGTCTTTCAGCTAAGGCTTTGTCGAGGGGGCCACAGAGCAAGCCGAGCCGATCTTTCAGAGAACCGGGCCAATCACCGGTCTTGATATTGGCGTGGCTCCAGCCCTTCCAAATGAGTTCCGGCTCGTCCGTCGCCTTCGGGCTTCCAGCACAGTTGTAGAGAACGTCGAAGGCAACCGCTACCAAGGAGTGTTTACTTGGCGCTTCGCGCTTTGACAGACTGAGCGACTTTAGGATGAGTTCCGCGATCTCTTCGTCCAGAGCGGCGACTTTAAATGTCGTGGCGGCGTGCCTGACAGCTATGAGCCGCTGGTGAAGTAGGTCGCGCAACTGCTTGCGCTCGACTGACGGGTACCCACTAAATGCCACCAGAGATATGTGGAATCCGAGGCTCGGTGGTGGGAACCCCGATTTTTACTCCAGCGGGACCACAATTGCGAGCCGCGTAATCGGCTCGATAAACGGAGGTCCCCATGGCCCGCAAACGTCATTCCCCCGAGTCAATCGCCGCCGTCACTGCGCCGGGCTAGAAGCCGGCATGCCGATCGCCGAGCTAGCGCGGAAGGCCGGCGTTCACGAAAACACGATTCATCTCTGGAAAAAGAAGTACGGCCAGCTCGGTACTGCCGAGATCCGCGAGATCAATGAGCTGAGGGACGAAAACACGCGCCTGAAACGGCTGGTTGCCGATCTGACGCTCGACAAGGTGATGTTGCAGGATGTGCTCTCAAAAAAGCTCTAAACCCGGCCAAGCAAGCGAGGTCTTGACCGGCCAGCTCCACGATCACTACGGCGCGAGCCAGCGGCGCATCTGCACAACCTTGAGGTTCAATCGCAAATCGATCCGCTACCAGCCCAAGCGCAATCCGATTCAACCAAGCCCTGCTCCTGCGCATCAAAGAACTATCCGCCGCACGCGTGCGTTACGGCCAACGCCGGATTCATGTCCTATTGCAACGCGAAGGATGGGCGGTCAACCACAAACGGGTAGCACGGCTATATCGCCAAGAAGGCTTGAGCCTACGGGCAAAAGCGCCAAAGCGTCGCCGCAGCTGCACCGCTCGGAGCGTGCGGCTCGCTCCAACTCAGCCCAATCACGTTTGGAGTATGGACTTTATGCACGATCGTTTGATGGATGATCGTCGTCGACCGTTTCGGCTGCTGACCGTGGTCGAGCATCTTCACTAGGGAATGTCTCGCACTCGAGGTCAGCCATCGGCTTCCGAGCACACTCAGTCGTTGAGATCCTCGCGGCGCCTTGTCGCGGCACGGGGAACGCCTAACGCAATTCGCTGCGATCAAGGCACGGAGTTTACTGCCGAAGCGCTCGATCAGTGGGCATACAACAATCACATCGAAGCTCGACTTCTCCCGACCAGGCAAGCCGACTGACAACGCATTCATCGAAGCCTTTAACGGCAAGCGTTCGCAAGGAGTTGCTCAATACGTCCTGGTTTGATACCCTAGAATCGGTTCGCCGAGCTACGCGTGCGTGGCGACGCGAATACAACGAAGTTCGCCCTCATCGATCGCTGGCCAACAAAACGCCGGAAGCCTTTGCCAGGGCGGCAAAAATGGCGAGCTAATCGATGGAAGTCACAGCGCCCGCTGGACTACGAACGGGGGCAAGCCCAATGGCGAGCTAATCGATGGAAGTCACAGCGCCCGCTGGACTACGAACGGGGGCAAGCCCAATGGCGAGCTAATCGATGGAAGTCACAGCGCCCGCTGGACTACGAACGGGGGCAAGCCCAGTTCGCGACTACTACGAAAACTCTCCACCTATCTTCGGTAGCGTGAATGGGTACTCGTCAGGCGCGCGATAGCTTCGGATATTTTTGCTGATGGGTCCCGCCTCGCCAAGCGAAAGGGGTATGTAGCGGTCCTTCGCTCCGAACTCTTTCAGCGTCACACGAAGCCCCGACGACAGGCCTTCGAGTGCGGGCCCGCTTAGCGTAATCACGGCCTCATAAGGTGGCCGTCTCCAGCAGCGGCGGCCCGTGATAGTTCTCACTTCTGCCCCGGGACAACTAAGGGCAAGTTCGGCCTCGACGTGCTTTATAGAGGTGCGAAAGGTCATGGTTGCCCTTTCACCTCTTCACGATCGCGTCGGCAGCAGCCTCTCCTTCACCGTCAAGGTCACGAGTGAGCTAGTCTGCGACGTTCTTATGCTGTGCCTTCTTCTTACCTACGCCGGACGGCGACCAGTTCATACACCACTCAATGGGACACGATCCCGTGCAGGCCCGGCGCTTGAGCGACGCGATATTCAGACGCGACTACATTACAATGAAAGGGACCGCAGAATAGGGACCGCCTCAGGGATAGGCCGGGGGCTAAGTTAAGGAAAGGAACCAGAGGCATGCAGACCACCGGTCCGCAGCACGAACAGACGCCAAGTGCCCCGCCCCAGCCTGCGCGTCTTGGGAAGCTGCCCGGAATAAAGCATATTGTCGCGGTGGCGAGCGGCAAGGGCGGAGTCGGGAAATCCACCGTCAGCGTGAATCTCGCGCTCGCGCTCCAACAGGTCGGGGGCGGGATCGGTCTCGTAGATGCGGACATCCTTGGGCCGAGCATTCCCGTCATGCTGGGGCTCCCGACTGGTAAGCCGCCACGGCGACCCCGGAGGGCAAGATCATTCCTGCGGATCGTCACGGTCTGAAGGTGATATCGATGGGCATGCTCATCGGAGACGACAACCCGGCCATCTTACGCGGACCGATGGTGAGTAAGTATTTGCGCATGTTTATCGATTCCGTACAGTGGGGCGAGCTGGATTACTTGATTCTTGACCTCCCGCCGGGGACGGGCGACACCCAGCTGACGCTCGCGCAGAGCTTTCCTTGTCCGGCGCGGTTATCGTGACGACGCCGCAGGAGGTCAGCCTCAAGATCGCGCGCCGCGGGTTGCGGATGTTCGAAACGGTGCACGTCCCCATCCTCGGCATCATCGAGAACATGAGCACGTTTATTTGTCCTCACTGCAGCAAGAGTACGGACGTCTTTGGTCATGGTGGCGGCGAGCGGATGAGCCGACAGCTCGGCGTTCCGTTCCTGGGCACGATTCCTCTCGACGCCGAGATCGTTGCCGGTGGGGACGCAGGGCGTCCGATCGTGCTCGAGAAGCCAAGCTCGCTCCCGGCCCGGGCTTACTGCACGATCGCCGCCGACCTCGCTGGTCGACTCGAAGGACGCCCAAGGGCGGCGCTCCAGCCGTTCACGTGGATTTGGGCAACCAGTGACGGTGAGCCAGACTGGGTGGAACGCGCCGTCCAGTCGTCGGGCTCTCGCACGATCGCAATCGGTTTTCGCCGGCGCGATGCTCGCACGCTGTCCGTGCTCTGGGAGGACGGACACCACAGCGACTTTGACGTCCGCGATCTCCGGCTGGCGTGCCGTTGCGCTCTCTGCGTGGAAGAGATGAGCGGGCGGCCCCTTTGGATCCAAAGAACGTGCGACCGGACGTAAGCCCGCGGACGATCACCTCCGTGGGCAACTATGCGATCACGATCAATTGGAACGACGGCCACAGCACCGGGATCTACTCGTTCGAGCAGCTGCGGGCGTTTGGTGAGCGCAGCAAAGCTGGGGTCGTCGAAGATGTCTGACCTTCCTGTCGACCCGACGATCACGATCCGCGCCGAAACCTTGCTCGCCGACCCAAACACGTGCAAGTTCACGGTGAGCCGGACCGTGCATCCCGGTGGCGCGTTCTTCTTCGAGAACAAGGAACGAGCTGGTGGCTCGCCTCTTGTCGAACGTCTGTTTGTGCTTCGTGGCGTTGCGCACGTGCTCGTGACCGAGAACGTGGTGACAGTCGGGAAGGAGCCGAGTGCCTCGTGGTCGGGACTGACAGCGGCAATCGGAGCGGCGATCCGAACGCAACTGCTGACTGGCGTGCCGGCGATCCTCGAGTCTCCTCACCACGCAAGCACGGGCAGGCGACCCGACGCTGAGATTCGCGCGGTCGTTCAAGAACTGCTGGACAGGGAAGTCAACCGTTCCATCGCCGGCCACGGTGGACAGATTTCGATCGTCGACGTCCAGGATGGCAACCTCTTCATCGCCATGAGCGGTGGGTGCCAGGGATGCGCGGCCTCTCAAGTGACTCTACGGCAGGGGTTCGAGGTCATGGTGCGTGGGGTCGCGCCGGAGATCGTGGACATCGTCGATACAACGGACCACGCATCGGGCAAGAATCCATTCTACGAGCGCGTAGGATGAACCGAGCTGACGACAGTTGTCGCTCCACGGCCTCGCTTGAAGCGCCGCCGGTTCCGGCTGGCGGGCTGCCGGTGCCGCAATGCGATAGCCTCCGACCCTTGTGGTATGATGACAGGCGCACCGGTTGCGCCTGCATCCCTCCCGTTGACCAATGGACGCACCCGGGGCATCAACCTCACGATTACATTCCAAGTCGCTTCACAAGCACAGTGGCAGCCGTTTTGTCCATCCAACGGCTGTCGCTGTTTGTGTAGATTTTTACGGCAGGCCACCCGAGATCGAACATGTGTGCTATCATGGGGATGGACATACACGGGGCAAACTCGTAGGCTCGTTTCGATGCGAGCGGTCCTGAACGAGGGTTAATTCTCCTTCCAGGGCCTCCTACTAAAAAGCCACGCCTAGCTACGCGGCTTTTTTGATTTCGCGCGCTGTCATGCCCTGCCATGGATTACCTTACTGGGCCGTTTCGCTCGTCGCAGTCCCGGCAGAGTTGGTAGCCGCTAGTGCCCGGCCTATCCTCCTTGGCCGCCTTTATACCGCAGCCCGACGGGCACGAGCTGTTGTTGTGAAAGACGCGCTTGTACACCGGCTTGTCGATCTCATGAACGGCGTAGAAATCCGAGGTACGTGGAATGGAGCATCCCTCCGTAGGTTAAGTTACGCGTGTAGGGTGGACGTTATTCGTCGGGGACCCTGCCGGGCGACCTGATAGCGCCTTCATGGACCGGGTCACGAGGGCATTCGCAATGATCTTCGCAACGGCCGCAAATGTAATCCCCTTGCTTGTCTCCGCTGCACCCGCAGCCCCAAAAGGGCTCGCTCATACAGCGATTATACACCCCGATTTTTTGGGCAGATCGCCCCTTTCATAGGCAAACGCCCGCTTTTATGGGCAGGCGGCATTAAAAGGGCAAAGCCTCAGTCGGTCAGCTCAGGCAGTTCGTCCAAAACCCGCACGAACTGGACTACGTCGCTCCCACCCGGACTGACGTCAAGTCTTGGTCGGATCTACTCGATCTAGAGGAAGGGCGCACGGTTCCCCAGGGCGAGACTGTTTACGCCTAGCAAGCTAGATGCGTAGCAAACTAGAGCGAAGGGTGGGGGGAGCAGTGCCAGGGTGAGTCTTAGAACGATTCGATTACGCGAATACGCTGTCCGATTTCAACGATCTGGACGATCAGCTGACGCAGATCCGCGCTAGCTGATTCTAAGGCATCTTCATACGCACGCTTGGCGCCCCCAGGGGACATGGAGCCGTCTTCGTACGGCTCGTCGGAGCCCAAGCGGATGTCGAGGGTGTCTTTGTCGGCCAGCATGGCGTTATAGCGGTCGCAGAGCGCACCTAACTCATAGCGCAAAGCCCGCGATTTATCTATCATTTGAACCTTGAGTTTAACACACTACGGGCGACGTTGTTACTACGGCGCACGGTCGTACGGCGTACGCTCGAATGCGCCGTGCGTGGACGACCGTGCCCCTTGGGGAACATCCCCCGGAGTCGCGGGAGATCGCGGCGCGCGCCGGGGGAACGGGTTCGCCGCGCACGCGCAACGTGCCGGCCGGGCTCGCGATCGCTACCTCCTCCGTTAGTTACCGCACAACAGCAACGAAGTTCGCCCTCATCGATCGCTGGCCAACAAAACGCCGGAAGTAATTTTCGGCAATCACCTTACGACAGCGATCGTGAGGAAAGAGCCTGCCGGAATGAAGCGGGCCCGAGCGGGCAGAATCGACGGTTCATAGGCTCACATGTATCGCCCAAGCATGAATTGATCTAACCGCGTCAGAACGTTTGCATGCGCCATGAAGTATAAACCAGACCCAACCTGGATGCGGCTTGCCGGCTTCGTCGCAGGGGCCACGCTCGCGTACTCAACCGTCGTTAATGTGGGGCGAGATCCGACCTTCACCGATTACCTGCTAAACACATTCGTCAACAAGATTCCATTTCCGAAGCTCCGCATGGCGCTTTACCGGTTCGCCGGGATGAAGGCCGATCGAACCAGCAACATCATGATGTACGCGTTCGTGCTTCAAGCGCGCGATATCAACATCGGAGCGAACTGCATCATAGGACCGTTTACCACGCTTGACGGACGCGCAACGCTTACGATCGGCCGCAACGTAAACATTGCAGGCGAAGTGCTCACGATAGGTGGCTATCACTCCGTCGATTCTCCGACGGCTGAAGGTCATCTCGGCAAGGTTGTCATCGAGAACAACGCCTGGATCGCTATGCGCGCGACGATTCTGCCGGGAGTGACGGTCGGAGAAGGTGCGTATGTGGCCGCCGCTGCGCTGGTTAATCGGGACGTTGAGCCATACACGCTTGTCGGCGGCGTGCCGGCCAAGAAGCTCCGCGACCGCAGCCGAAACATCGAATACACACTTCATCACTTCCCCCGCTGGATATAGCCGACCACCCGCACGAATCCGGTTACGATGCCGACGTGGACGAGCGTGAAAGCCTCCACAGCAGCCTGTGGTACAGATCAAGCACCGCCTCGATTTGCCCGTCCATGTGAAATCCTTGAGCGCGGCGACGAGCCCCTGGCGCCTTTTTCCGGCCGTCCGATAACGCTCGCTCAACGACGGTAGCGTAGGCATCAGCTGTCGGCTCTGCGACGAGATAGCCGCTGTCATCCGTGACCAGCTCGTTCATGGCTCCATAGTCGAAGACTACCGGAGGGCATCCGCAGGCCATTGCTTCGACAAGGACAAGGCCGAAGCCACCGTACAGCGATGGGAAGCAGAGTAGGTCGGCAGCAGAATAATACAACGCCAACGTTTGCGGCGTGCTGTGGCCAGTAAAGCGCACGCGGTCGCCAAACTCCGCAATGATCGCTTCATCCGGTTCGTGATGAGCCACCAAAAGGGTAATGTCGCGTGGCAAGCGTCGCAGGATTTCGGCCATGATCTTCCCGCGGGACATATTGAAGTGTCCAACGTAAAGAAGATACCGCGCCGGAGTTCTTAGGTTAAGCAAACGTCTGGCGATTTGGGAATCGACTTGTCGAAAAACGCTTGGATCGTACCAGTTGGCGATGACGTGCACACGCTCGGGCGGCACACCGTAGAACTCGACGACCTCCCTGGCGACCCCACGCGACACGGCGATGCAGTGGTCGGAAAGGTGCGCCATCGCATGCTCCATAAACGCCACGGCGCGGTCAATGGGCGCTTCCTGCGGCTCGCCAAGGCCGAGCTGCTTGTAACGTTCGATAGGACCGAGCGCCGTCAAGTGAAATCCGGCTATCAGTAGCGGGCGGCGCACGAGCTGTGTCCGGCGCAAAACGATGTGATAACCATACTGACCGTGGCAATGAACGACATCGTATCGGCTCGGATCGATCAGTTCCGAGAATCGTTCTGACTTCTCCATGAACTGCTCGATACGGCTGCGCCGGCGGAGAGACTCAGGAGCCACGCCCACGATGCAGGCAGCAAGTGGGTTCTCCGCGTCGGGCAAAAACGGTCGCTCCTCACAGATGATTTCGACATGAACGCCTCGCTCGAGCAGGCCCCGCGTCAATTCGTAGACATGTTTCTCAGTGCCACCGCCGGCTGGTGTCGGCCGGTAGCCGCAAACCATGGCAACGCGCAAAGGCCGCGACTGGCTCATGTCTGCGCGGCTTCGGCGTCGTCCCATTTAACCTTGTTATGGCGAAAAGCGCCGATTTTGTCTTCATCCCTTCGCTCATCTGGTAACCATTGGGCTGCGCGAAAAGAAAAACATCTCTTTCGACGTACGCCCGGTCTTTGCCAAACGGCCCCGTCACGGGCTGATTCAACGCGAGGCAACGCCGATTGTTGCCCGCGACGGAGGGCGTGATCATCGGCGGCGCGCAGTATACTAATCGCGTCAAGGTCCGCCACGACGCCATAGGCGATGGTCGTTGGTCATGCTTCTGCCAGGTCGCCAGCTGATCTCAATGAGCCCCACAACCTGGAGGAACTCATGTATATCGACGAGAGCCTGACCTGCACCGACTGCAGCACGGCCTTCACGTTTACCAGTAGCGAACAGCAATTTTACGCTCAAAAAGGCTTCACGAACAAGCCAAGCCGATGCCCCGACTGCCGTGCGGCGCGCAAAGCATCCGGACAAAGCGGACGCGGTGGATCCGGTTACGCCGGCGGCGGAAGCCGACCTGACCGGCAAATGCATTCGGCAACCTGCGCCCAGTGTGGCAAGGAAGCGCTCGTGCCCTTCGTCCCAAGCGGCGACAAACCGGTCTACTGCCGCGATTGCTTCGAGTCGCGCCGCAGCTAGTAGCGCCAGTGCCAGCGCCAGAAGTGCGACGATGAAGATCAATATCTTGACAACCATGTCGGAGTCCCTGCATCGCTCACTACACACACGTGAAGGAGATATCGACGCGGATTCCTGGCTCTCCGGCCTACCCGTGAAGCACGGTGATCGCAAGCCGCCGCGTGCCGGTGCATTGGAAAACGGCAATCCGTCGTCAAAACCTCGACCACTACCTACATAGAAGATGAGGACGATAGCCATGGCCATCACCGGCGTTGCATTCACCGCGTATCCCGTTACCGACGTGTCGCGCGCTGTCGCTTTCTATGGCGAGGCACTCGGCCTAACAAAGGCCGGCCTCGAATCGGATTTCTGGGTGGAGTTCGACGTCGGGGGCAGCACGTTCGGCGTCGGGAGTTTCGAACAGATCGGCACTCCGGGCAGCGCGCAGTCGTTCGCACTCGAAGTGTCGGACCTCGCGGCGCTGCGCGCGGTCCTCACTACCAAGGGCCACGAACCTACCGAACCATTCGAAACGCCCGTGTGCTTTATCTCCGTCGTGCGCGACCCAGACGGCAATCAGATATTCTTACACCAGTCTGAAGCCACACTAGGGCATCTGCTACGCCTGACATTGGGCGCCGCTACCAAGTCTCTGATTTGGTAACGGATTACGTACCGGAGGACCCTCGTAAGTCACGATAGTTCGGATTCCAAGGGGTTAGCGACGCTTGCGGTGGCGTATCGAGACGGTCGCAGGTGATTTCAAGACCGTCGCATTCAACCGCTCCGCCACCTCTCCGCGCTAGGGTTGGAAACGCCCAACTTAGCGGGCCGGTTCCCGCCACAGTGCCCAGGTAGGCGGTCGTGCGCCGTGAGTGTGTAACGCCCGTGTAACAGACCGGTCAGAAATGAGCCGAATACGTCAGGATGCGACAGGAACGCGGCGCGTCGAAAACCCTGATAGCATCGGACTTTTTAGTATCGGGCGGGAACGGACAGGACCGCTGTGTTAGAGCTTCGAATCCCGCTGGGGCTAAAATTCTCCTTATTTTACAAGAGTTTTCGCGGCACTTTCAGGCTTTGTGCAACAAATGTGCAACAGCGGAGCCCGGCGCAACCGGCAAGGTCGGTACCGAAGTGCTCTACCTCATGCATGCGATGGGGATCGAAGCCGGTGTCGACATCGATCGCGTGCGTGCCGCCTCGCGCTTCATCGCTGGCGTCGTCGGCCACGCACCGTGCTGTCGTCAGCGATGCACTTCCATGCACCCCGGCTACTTAGCCGCGGCATTGGGTGGACTCGCGCGTACGACTCGTGACTGCGCGCATCGCACCCCTCGTTTGAAGGTCTCCCCCAATCGAAGGGTTTTCACGACGCAAGCCGGTCCGTGATTGCAATATGCCTGAGCTCGTTGACCTGGGCACGTGCCGACGCGCTGAAGGTAAGGCCCTAGAAAAGCGGCCGCCTGGTCGTTTGTTCAATCGCGCTATACGAGGGTGATCGCCGGCTTCGTGTAACAATCGTTCGCGATACATAACTCTTTGCGCATGGAGGGTGATTTGTCTCGCCCAGTTATCCTTTGTTTGTGCACAGCAATCATTGCACCGCTGGTGCCGCTAACTCGTCTTCTTGCCGCTGCACCGACCGCTGGCGCGCCTTCCCTAAACTGGGCGGCGTGTCCCCAGATCAAGGGCGCTCAATGCACGACGTTGACCGTGCCGATCGATCCCGCCAAACCAGGTGGTCCGACGCTAAAGCTTCGCCTTGCGCGCCTGAGCGCAACCGATCCAGCACACAGGCGCGGCGTCCTGCTGATCGTTCCGGGCGGCCCCGGCATCGGTATCGAGCCGACGATCGGCGCAGCCGAGCATCAAGTCGCCGAGTTGCGCCGCTACTACGACGTGGTGACTTTCGATCCGAGAGGGATCGGCGCGAGCGACCCTATTCGCTGCGATCCCAACGCGCTGCCGAAAGCCCCGGCTCCTTCCTCGCAGCCGCCGACACGCACGGAGTTTGAGAACATTGGCTCGCGCAAATCGGCATTTTTCAAAACCTGCTTTGCATTGAGCGGACCTCTCATGGAGCACCTTTCCGCGGTCGACACCGCGGCAGATGTCGAGCAGATCCGGCGCGCGTTGACCCCGAGCCAAGGCCTGATTGCGTACGGCGGCTCGTATGGGACGCTTTACGGCGCAATGTATCTCGAACGCTACGGTTCGCACGTCAAAGCTCTGGTGCTCGACGGGGTCGTCGACCATAGCGTCAATCAGCCGACGGATATCACGCGCTCGATTCTGGCAACGAACGAGGCATTCGCGCGCATGTCCGAATGGTGCGCGCGAACTGCCAGCTGCGCGCTTCACGGCAAGAGCGTCGGAGCCGCGTACGACGCTGCCATCGTCAAAGCGCCGCTCGTGCGGCTCTTGGTCCCGTTGATGCTGGCGGCAGGCCAAGATCCGAATGTCGGCTGGCCAGCGATCACGACGATGATCGGCGCGGCGAGCCGCGGCGATATGGCGCCGCTCGATGCGTTGACGAAGGCGGCGGAGCAAGCCCGTGGCGGCGCGGCGCCGGATGCCCAGCTTAGCGCCGGGGAAGAAGGGCTTTACGCGGGCGTGGTCTGCTCGGATTACGGTCCGATCAACGATTACGACGCGTTCGTGAAAACGGGAGAGATCGTCATGGGCGAAGCGCCGCGGTTTGCATGGCGGTATTGGAGTTGGACGCCGTTAGCGCACAAGGGACCCGGCGCCGGCGACTGCATCGGTTGGGAGCGGCCGGCCACCAATCCGATTCACGTCCTTCATACCGGCCGGCACCGCAACGTGATGGTCGCCAACCCCGCGCACGATACGTCGACCGCGCTGCCGAACGCGCTCGCAGTACATCAGCAAATTCCCGGCTCCGTGTTGGTCATCGCCGACGCCGACGGACATCAAACCTTAGTACGATCGCAGTGCTCCTTTGATCTCATGCTGAAATTCTGGAACGATCCGGCGTCGGTTCTTCCGACGACGATCTGCCACCACTAAGGCAATGACGATAAGAGTTATCTGCATCACCCTTCTCGCAGCGGGCCTACTTGCCGCCGCACCACATACGCAATCCGGCCAAGCTGCCGGAGAGCTGAGCGCCGCGCAAACCACCGCGATCGATCGCATTGGCGCGTATTCGGTCTCCGGCCGCTTCGCACCGAGCGTCGTTATCGCCGTCGAACGCAACGGGAAGACGATCTACCTTCGCGCGTTCGGGGATCGTACCGTCAGTCCGAACGCGCCGGCGGTGCCGTCGACGCCCTACAACATCGGCTCGAATACCAAACAGTTCGCCGCCGCCTCGATTCTGCTGCTGCAGGATGAAGGGAAGCTCAACGTCGACGACCGCCTATCGAAGTACCTGCCGGGCGTACCGCATGCCAACGAAGTGACGTTGCGCCAAATGCTCACGATGAGCAGCGGGATAGCTGATTACGTTGAGGCGCCCACGTTTTTTAGCGCGATGCACCGTCCCGCGCAGTCGCCGATGGACGCGGTGAACCTCGTCAAATCCCTCCCGCTAGATTTTCCGCCGGGCACGCGTTGGCAGTATAGCAACACGGGATATATGCTGATCGAGATGGTCGTCGAGCGCGTGAGCGGCATGCCGTTCCACGATTTTTTGCAGCAGCACTTTTTCGAACCGCTCGGCATGCACGCAACGTACTTGCGCCTTTCCAGCAACGTCAAGCCCAACGTGGCCGGCGAGTACAGCAGCTTCGCGCTCGGCCCGTGGGAAGCGCCGCCGTTTTGGGATTACAGCTGGATCGGTGCGGCCGGCGGACTCGTGAGCGACGTTGCGGATCTCGAGAAATGGAACGCCGCTCTCGATGGTGGCAAGCTGCTCTCTGCGAAGTCTCTGGCAGAAATGTTTGCTCCGGGACCCGGCTCGTCAAGACCCGGCGGAGCCGGTTACGGCATGGGAATCCGGCTTGGAACCATGCCCAACGGTCATCGCTTCATCTGGCATGGAGGAAATACGACGGGCTCCGCTTGCCAGGACGCGCGGTTTCCCGACGACCACCTCGCGATTATCGTGCTCTCCAACGCACCATACTATAGCTACAACACGACCGTTCGGGCAATCTACAACCTCCTCGTTCCGCAGCCTGCTTCGACGAACGGTTCGGCCGCGGTTCCGCCGCCCGAAGCGCCGAAAGGCGATCCGCAGCGCGTGCAGGCAGCGATCGCGTGGCTCAACGATGCCATCGCCGGACGCCCCCAAATGGCCAACGTTACCGAAGACATGCGCGCACTGCTCACGCCGGAGCACTTAGCGTCGCTGCGACTACTTTCGCGCTTTGGTCCCCGCACGTTCGAACTCGAGAGCATTGATCGGCGCAAACCCACGACGACCTATGTATTTACGGTAAAAGCCAAGCAAAAGACGTTGATGTACGTCTACAAGTGGGACGATAAAGGAAAACTCGCCGATGTTCTCATTCTTCCGGATATGGAGTTTACCAACGTTTTAAGCGATCGTTCGTAACGCTTGCGCTGGCCGCCGCAATAGCGTCCCGTTCGGATTTGCGCCGGCCTCGGAGACCCCCGCACCGCAAGCATCGCAGGAGCGCCTCGCACCGCGGCAGCGTAGCTCGCAGTTGGCTCGCAGTTTAGCAGCTTAGATCGCGCAGGCCGTGCAACCGCCGTGCAACAGAGGGGCTAGAAACGGGCCGTTTTCGACAGGAACGGTAAGGATGGCGGGTATCGGGAAACCCTGATAGCATCGGACTATTCAGTAGCGGGCAGGACCGGCCAGGACCGCCGTACGACAGTTCGAATCCCGCTGGGGCTAGAATTCTCCTTATTTTACAGGGGTTTTTGCGACACTTTCAGGCTCCGTGCAACAGATGTGCAACAGGCGAGCCGCTTTCCTTTCTAACCGACGACTCTATCGAAGGCGTCCGCCGCATCGACATCTCGGTCTGCGTAGACGCGAAAATAGCGATCGCCCCGTAATTCCGTGGCAAGTCTGCGAGCTGGCCGACCTCGATGCAGGCGGTACCATTCATCTAGCGGCTCCGACGAGTGTATAGGTGGCAAGAAACGTATGCCCTAGCTTGCACGCCAGCCGGCGGAGCTAGATCCGAGGCTTAAGGCGAAAGCCGCGTGCATCAACGGCGCTTAGGAGGCCGTCCTGGCAAAGTCGCCGGGCGGCAGGCTCGAGCCGCCGCCAAGGCGTACGATAACGTTACGGCAATTCGAGCGTTAGAATCGCGGAAAGCGACTACTGCCGCGTCATGATCATATTGAGCACCTGTTCTCGATCCAGTAGGTGGTCGGTGCTCTCGCCGCTGGTCTCGATGGCGACGAGGTTAACAGTTCCGTTGAACGCGCTTTTTTCCGGGGGCATGTCCGGCGTCATTGGAGAGCCACGCTTGATCCCTACGTCGGTAGTTTCGTCCGCGGAGAAGACCAGTGGCATGGTCTGCTCCAGCCGCCCGTTCCCGACCGCTTTCCCGTCGATGTAGAGCGTGACGGTGCCGCCCTTTGCAAGGCCGCCGCCATCGTACGCAAACTCCATCCTGACCTGATGTGTTCCGTGCGCAACCACCTCCGTCGACTCAATCACGGTTTTGCGAATCCCGACGAAATTGTAGAGATAGGCCGGCTTCCCGTCTTTCACATAGAACATCCAACCGCCGGCGATGCCGCCTTGCGATAAGATGACCCCCTGCGCCGGCTCTCCTTCGGGAACAACGATCTGCGCGGTAATCGAGTGACTCTTGTTCTTCACGTTGACGACGCCGTTCTCGTTAAGTCCGCCCATCCCGTTGGCAAGCACTTGCGAACGCCCGCGTACGAGTAGCGGCCGTCCGGCGAGGTCCGAGTTAAAGCGTTCAGCGCCGCGATCATCCATCGGCAAGACCCCGTTTCTCGTCGCTTCGATGATCCAAAGGCGTTGCAACTCGTGAAGTTTATCCGGCATCTCCTTCGAAAGGTCGTGTGCCTGCGACCAATCCTTGTTTGTGTCGTACAACTCCCAAACGTCGTCGTCAAAAGGCGGCGTCTCCCCTGTTGTGACCCATGGCGTACGATGGCGGGTGACCGCCGTCCAACCCTTGTGATAAATTCCGCGATTGCCGAACATTTCGAAGTATTGCGTTTCGCGGCGTTCCGGCGCCGCGGCGTCGTCGAAACTGTAGATCATGCTGACGCCCTGCATCGGAACCTGTGCAACGCTATTCACCATGTATGGCTGCGGCAGTTCGGCGGCTTCGAGAACGGTCGCCGCGACGTCGATGACGTGATGAAACTGATGCCGTACATCGCCCTTGGACTTGATGCCCTTGGGCCAGTGCACAATCGTGCCGTTGCGCGTGCCGCCCCAGTGCGAGGCGACCTGTTTCGTCCACTGATACGGCGTGTCCATGGCATGGGCCCAACCGACCGCGTAATGGTTGTACGACTCCGGTCCGCCCAGCTTGTCGAGGTGCTGCGTCAAAAAGTCGACCGTTTCGAAGGCACCCAGCCCGTTGATGGAGAGGACTTCGTTGAACGTGCCTTGGAGCGTGCCTTCGGCGGAAGCGCCATTGTCGCCGAGGATGTAGTAGATCAGCGTGTTGTCGAGCGCCTCGATTTGATCGAGCGCGTCGACCAGTCGTCCGATATGATAGTCGGTGAATTCCAAGAAGCCTGCATACACTTCCATTTGGCGCGCGAGCACGCGTTTGAGCTCAGGCGATTGCGAATCCCAGGACGGAATCCCCGTCGGACGCGCCGTGAGTTCGCAATCCTGCGGAATGACGCCGAGCTTCTTTTGACGTGCAAAAGTCTCTTCGCGCAGTTTGTCCCAGCCTTGATCAAACTTGCCTTTGTACTTGTCTGCCCATTCTTTCGGTACGTGGTGCGGCGCGTGCGTCGCGCCCGGCGCAAAATACATGAAGAAGGGCTTGTCGCCGGCGAGCAATCGCTGCTGGCGCACCCAAGCAATCGCGCGATCAGTCATGTCCTCCATGAAATGATAGCCTTCTTTTGGCGTTTTCGGCGCGTCTACGATCTTCGTGCCCTCGTGAATAGACGGGTACCACTGATTGGTCTCACCAGCGACGAAACCATAGAAGTATTCGAAGCCCGATCCCGTCGGCCAGCGATCGAACGGGCCAACGGGGCTCGCTTCCCACACCGGGACCTCGTGGCATTTGCCCAACTGTGCGGTCGAGTAGCCGTTGAGCCGAAGAATCTCGGGAAGTGGCGCCATCGAGTTGGGCCGCATCGAACTGTAGCCTGGCGCGGAGGTCGCTAGCTCGGTAATAGAGCCCATGCCGACCGTGTGGTGGTTGCGCCCGGCCAGCAACGCTGCACGCGTCGGAGAACACAACGCCGTCGTGTGAAAACGCGTGAAACGCAGTCCGTCCTTTGCGAGTCGTTCAGCGGTCGGTGCCTGACAGGGACCGCCAAAGGCGCTCGATGCGCCGAATCCGACGTCGTCAATCAGGACGATCAGGATGTTTGGTGCCCCGCCAGGTGGCCGCAATGGCTCGATCGGGGGAAACTTCGAGTCGGGATCTTTTGCGTCATAGGCGATGAAACCAGCATACGGCTGATCTGGAATGGGGAGCACTTCACGTTGAACGTCTTTCGAGGACTGTGGTTTACGGTTTGAACTCGCCATGTGCGCCTCCAGAAAATGCGGTCGCTCGACTCGGTAGCCGGGAGATCAGAGGCATGAAGGATACGGTAAGACGTGAAGCTCCCCTTCGAGGCAGCAATCGTGCGAGGGCAGCGTCGTTAACCGCAGCATAATTGTTCCTTTATCGAGCCATCACAAGGCTCGCTTTGGGGTCGGGCGTTCACTTTCGAGAGCAATGAACGTAGCGCACTCGCCCCGATGAAGGAACCTGCGAGCAAGCGCGGATCCGCGAACAAGCGACGTGTCCCGCCGTATACACGTCCGCTGACCTGCTCCTTGATCCGAGGAGGCGGTTAATAGCATGCAAGAATCTTACGACAAGTCGCGCCGGAAACCGGCAGAATGCGCAGACGCTACCGAAAGAAAAAAGGCATCGAAAAGGCTGACGCGGCAAGACGCATGGGCTATTTCTTGCGTTTCATACGCGGTCTAAGTTTTGAGCGGCCTTTATTTCGCATGTAAGGGGTCGGGGGCTCGGGCCCCGCCAACTATGCGAGAATACCGTCACTCGTATAGTGTAGGCCCGCATTGCCCTCGTGACGCAGTCGGCATGGCGCCGGCTCCGTGCAACAGCCGTGCAACGGAGAGGTCCGAAAAGGGCAGAACCGGACCGGAACGGCCAGGCCTCCGGGTATCGGGAAACCCTTATAGCATCGGGCTATTCAGTAGTGGGCAGGATCGGCCAGGACCGCCGTACGACAGTTCGAATCCCGCTGGGGCTATTTTAAAACTCCGTACACCGTAAAGGTTTTCCGAGGCTCCGTTCAACAGATTTTTAACAGCGGAGCCTTTTGTCATTCAGCCGCTACCCACTAGCCTATCAAACGCGCCTGCCGCCTCGGCGTGACGCTCGCTGTAAGCGCGGACGTAACGGGAAGCGGTCACGCCGATCGAGGCATGGCCGAGCCTGTTCGAGACCACTTCGAGAGGTACGCCTGCCTTCGCGCAGGGGCTTCGTTTTGGAGGGCCTTAGCCGGCCAAGCCCCTCAGGGGCGGCGCCGCGGATTCAGGGTCTCGACATAAAATCCGGCTTGAGTGTTGTGAAGTTAATAGGCACTGAAACATGCTCTTGCACGATGAGCCACTTACCGTTGATCTTTCGCAGAACGTCCGTAACGCGCACCGCCATCGCGTGCAGGTTGCCCATGTTTCCGGAAAACGATTGAATGCTGCGCGTGTAGGCCACGTCGCCACTAATCGTAACGGATAGCTCGCTGATTGAGAACGTTGGATTACCCTTGATTGAGGCGAAGAACCCCTTCCAGTCGGCACGGTAGTCATCCCAACCTACGTGCTCGCGCGGCGTACTGACATCGAAAACGAAGAGCGTATTGTCGTGGATGTAGGGTAGCATTATGGCATTGAGGTCCTTGTGCCGAAACGCGCCGGCAAACTGTTGGTACAGCGCATCGATTGCGGCATTGTCGTTAGATTGCGCGTCGGCGCGAAGCCCATAGGCCCCTGCGGTGACCGTAACGACAAGGGCGAGGAATAAAGATACTCTCTTCATGAGTCAACCTCCAGCAAAAAGGACTTATATGGCGGCCACTGGCGCTCGTGCTTCCTAACTTTTACACCGACTGCGCAGCGCTGAGAATTACTTCGACCACGCGATCTGGTTGCGAGAGCATCGGCACGTGACTCGAATCGAGTTCGGTCGTCTTGGCTTTCATGCGTTTCGCAAGAAAACGTTCTAGGTCCGGGTTGACGGTGTGATCCTTCTTTCCGACGATGTACCAACTCGGTTTGGTCTTCCACGCAACGCCCGGCGCATCGTGCGCGAAGATGTTGGCAGCCGGCGCGCCCTGCGTCGCCCACACGAGCTGCTGCTCAGGCGCCGAGAGATCGCCGCAAAAATACTGTAGGCCTTCCTTTGTCAGCCAGATACGTCCATCGACGACTTTGATGTGCTTGAGCACGTCGGTCGCGGGGAACTTCTGCTGTATGCTCTGCGATGTCTCGCCCGCAGCAGTATCGGGGGCAAGCGCGTTGATATAAACGAGCGCTTTCACGCGCGGGCCGGTTCCGGCGGCGGTGATCACCGTGCCGCCATACGAATGTCCAACAAGCACGATAGGACCCTTCACCACATCCATCGCCCACTTGGCAAAAGTGACGTCGTTTTCGGGCGTGTTGAGGGGGTACTGCGCAGCAATGCAATCGTAGCCTTGCGCTTGCAACGGCCCCATCACTTTGGTAAAGCAGGAGCCGTCGGCCCAAAGACCATGACAGAAAACTATGCTCGGCTTGCCCGCGCCGCTCGTCGTCGCAGCCACTTCCGTTTGCGCAGCTGCAAAGGAGTAGCTCGCCGCGGCGGCACCGATCGCGGCCGCGCTCGTCGCAAGGAATCGACCGCGTTGGATGCTTGTTTTCGAACGCATAGTATCACTCCCATCGATGTGGTACAGGACCCGTTCAGTTCACAGGTGCTCAGAATGGTCCCTCCCTCGGAGAGGTACTGCCAATGACGGACTCACGCACTGCGTCCGCTGCCGGCTTGACCAGCAGCTCATCGGTGGTCCGGACGTTGGCCGTGCAACAGCCGTGCAACGGAGGGGGCCGGACAGACCAGAATCGGACCGTAGCGGCTAGGAGCGGAAGCGCCGGGAAACCCTTACAGCATCGGACTCTTCAGTAATGGGCAGGTTCGGCCAGGACCGCCGTACGACAGTTCGAATCCCGCTGGGGCTACCAAATCGCATTTCCGATCTGCTCGAGAGCGGAAGGCAGTACCCTTACAGAATCACCGTTTAACGACGTGCGAGTGCCGCCCGACATTTCCCGGCCACGGGAAAGGTCTGCGGGCTGCGGGAACGTGGTCGCCCTGTCGGCTGGCTATCTCGCGATCTTTTCCAGCTCGCTCGCGAAGCCGTTCGGCTCTTCCAAGAACGGGAAGTGAGCCGAGTGACCAAACCAGATCAGCGCTTTCCTGGGAGAGTGGATCAGCTCAAAGTAGCGCACGGTGCATTGGTACGGGTCGGTTTCGTCGTATCTGCCTGTGAAAAAGTAGACAGGAATGTCGACAGATGTTACGGAGTCCATCAGCGCTCCTTTGATGACGTCATACTTCATGTGCTTGTGCGTAAACGTCACACCCTTCCGAACGTTCATTGCATCGGTGAATGTGTACTCAGGCGCTCCCAGGCCGGTCAGTATCAGCGGCATGAAGCTGGTCGCCCCATGCAACTCTCCGCCAAACTGAAACAACCATTGCTCGCGATCGTATGGCCTTTCACCGTCTACTTCGCTGAGGGCTTCGGCGTTGTTAGACGCAATGGCCTGTTCGCGTATCCAACGATCCTGGATAGCCCGAGTTCGAGTGTCAGAACACGCCACTTGCCCGATCCCGACGTATGCCTTGAAGAGACTTGGGTACCGCTTGATGACAAGCATCCCCAAGTACGAGCCATACGAGTGGCCGACCAAGTAGATTCTCTGCTGATGGAACCGCTTGCGGAGTAGGTCTGCGAGGTCTCGCGTATCGGAGATTTCCTGGCTAACCCGGATCGTATCCGCCGGAATAGTCGGGCCATACGATTTTCCGGCACCTCGCCGATCCCATTGGACAACGGTAAACGCCTCCTCAAGTGGGCGCTGAAACTTGTGGGCGAGATACATCATGGGCATGCCTGGACCGCCGTGCAAGAAAAGTACTACTGGATTTGACACGCTCCGGCTTCGAATGAGGATGTACTGGTCAACGCCGCCGAGTTTGATCTTTTCGAGCAAGGCAATACTAACGTGACCCGGCGCGCTGCTGATCGGCGGGGTGTACGCCGGGCGCCAGACGAAGATCGCTGCAACCAACAGGATTGTTGCGAGAAGCCCAACCGCAACGTAAGCAACGATTCTGACTAATCGCTTCATCGCGGCTTCGCTACGATGTGCCGTGAACGGATACCTGTCTTCCGATGCGGCGTGAAAGCCCGCGCATCGCTATCAAATGTTATCAAGTGCGGAGCGATTCGTTTCGCGCACGGGATGCGATTACGATAGCGGAGCGGCTAAGTCCCGATTGTAACATTTTCTAACGGAGCGGTGGGAAAGGGTCGGAACGTCTGGCGCATCGTTACACGCGTTGTTTGAATGCCTCGCTCAACAGGATCGTCCGAGGTCAGGAATCACGCTGGCAAACAGCCTGAGCGGCCTCGGCGCCGTTTCTTGCCCTCTCGGCTTCGCGCGTAAGCTGGGTGCCTGGAATCGCTTCGCGAGCGCCGTGTCGCCTTCGCCGGCGCCCATATAAAGATGCCCCGCCGTTGCGGGGCATCTTCACTCACCTGGAGACTAGTTTACGGATGCCTTCGGGCGGACTCGGCTCTTGAAGAACTCTAACAAGTCGGAATTCAGGCGATCCTTTAGAGTCGTCGGTAATCCATGTGGGGCGCCTTCGTAAATCTTTAACTGTGCGTTGGGAACGATCTTTGAAGACTTGAGCGCTGCGGCCACAATCGGTACGATCTGATCGTCATCGCCGTGTATGATGAGCGTGGGCACGTTGAATTTCTTCAAATCTTCGGTCGTATCCGTTTCAGAGAACACTTTAATGCAGTCGTAACAGGCAGGTAAACCGGCGATCATGCCTTGGAGCCAGAATTCGTCGCGTACTCCTTGTGACACGGTCGAGCCAGGGCGGTTTGCACCGTAAAACGGTCCGCTGAGATCTTTGAAGAACTGCGAGCGGTCCTTGCGTACGCCCTCTCGCAGCTGATCGAAGACTTCCATCGGTAAACCCTCGGGATTCGCAGGCGTCTTTAGCATGAGCGGGGGAATTGCGCTAACAAGGACTGCCGCTGCAACGCGTTTCGTTCCATGTCGTCCAATGTAGCGAGCAACCTCACCTCCTCCGGTCGAATGGCCGACATGGATTGCATCGTGCAAGTCAAGAGCCTCAACGAGCGCAGCAAGATCGTCAGCGTAGGTGTCCAAATCGTTGCCGGTCCAAGGTTGGCTGGATCGACCATTTCCGCGCCGGTCGTGAGCAATACAGCGATATCCCCTCGATGCAAGAAAGAACATTTGGTCTTCCCATGCATCAGCGTCCAGTGGCCAGCCGTGGCTAAATACCACGGGCTGTCCGGAGCCCCAATCCTTATAATAAATTTCGGTATTGTCGCGCGTCCTGATAGTAGGCATGATAACCTCTTTCAGCGCATGGCGCCGTCAATTGTGCGGGTAGCCATCCTAGCACACAAAAGACAAAAGCGGCAGGTTTGCCCGGCGAGCAAAAGGAGTTTGGCTGGCCCACACGAGGGAGAATCCGCAGCATTACTCGCAGCTTTTCCGTTGTCGTAGTACGATGGAGGAGCCTCGCGCCGCCTGGGTTCAACGCCGAGGCGCACCCCGCACGTTCTCGGCCTCCGCTGCCGAGGAAGGAACCGCTAAAATGGCCACTCTTCCAAACATTGTTCTTGTTCACGGCGCGTGGGCCGACGGCTCCAGTTGGAGTGCCGTCATCGAACGACTACAGGCCGACGGCTACAAGGTCACGGCACCGCAGTTTCCAATGACCGCACTGGGAGACGATGTTGCCCGGCTGCGGCAGGTTTTGGTCCGGCAGAACGGCCCGACGATCGCCGCCGGCCACTCCTACGGTGGCCAGATCATGACTTCTCTGGGAACCGATGCGCCGAACGTCGTCGGTCTAGTCTACATCGCCGCCTTCGGACTTGACGAGGGCGAATCGATCGGCGCGCTGCTGTCGCAGGGCCCGGTGACTCCGGCGCTCGCGCACATGATCGTTGACGCGCAAGGCTCAGCCTGGCTATCAGAAGATGATTTCGTGAATCACTTTGCGGCTGACGTAGATCCGGTAAAGGCGAGGGTCATGTTCGCCGTCCAGCAGGCTCTGTCCGCGTCTGCCCTCGGCGACGTGATGGGTAAGCCGGCGTGGAAATCATTGCGTTCCTGGTACATGGTCGCGAGTAAGGATCAGGCGATCCCGCCCGATGCCGAGCGATTGTTCGCGCAACGAATGAACGCGACTACCGTCGAGGTCCCGTCGAGCCATGTGGCAATGGTCTCTCACCCCGATGAGGTGGCGAAGCTCATCGAGACGGCTGCCAAAGCTCTGACGCCGATCGCAACCTCTGGCGACCCTCAAGCGATTTCGAGAGCATGACCGATCAAGAGATTAAACCCTATCTCGGCAAAGCCGTGCGCGTTACCCTGGCTGACCGGCGTGTGCTCGCTGGCGTTCTCCACGCCTCCGATGAATCGGGGCATGGTCACCGGCACTACGCAATCGTCTCCGATGCGATCCGCGAGGGCGGGCACGCCGCGCGGGAACTCATCCATGGCGGGGACCAGATCGCAACCATCGAGGACGCCTCCGGAGATCCTGCGGCAACGCCCTAAAGTCGCCCCGACAGGCGGCGTGGACGGGTCCCATGGGCGAACCTACGATGGGAGCTGCATCTCGGCATGTTGACCGCCTGACAGAGTGCGTCGGGCGATGGCGTGGTGACTTGTCGGAACGGCCGTGATTTTCAAGGTATCGGACGTTTCAGTAGTGGGCAGGTTCGCCCAGGACCACAAATAGCTGTTGAGTCACGATGCGTCCACGATGCGGTCAGTAATTCAGCCTGCTTTATAGGGTATTCTTATAGATCACTCCATCTTTCATAATCACGACAAAGCTCTTTTCCGGATTTGCCACGAGTGTGATGTCCTCTAGAGGGTTGCCATCGACAAGCAACAGGTCGGCAAGCGCGCCGTCTTCAATCACGCCCAGCTTTCCAGGATACGGGTTGCGCGGGCCGCTTAGACTCAGCAGTTCACCATTCGCGGCGGTCGCCTGTTTCAAGATTTCGGCGTTTGTGTACCAACGGGTCAGATGGGTCAGCATGAGGCCCTGCCGCTTTGACAGCGTTTGGGAGAAGAGTAAGTCCGAGCCGAACGCCGTCTTGATGCCGTGCTTTATGGCCAGCTTGTATGCGTTGTTGGTACCCTCGAAGATTTCAAACATTTTGGCGCGGCTCTCACCAGTTTGAGGGAGCTGGTCCTCTTCAGTCAGGAACGGCTGAATACTGAGCCATACGCCCTTCTCGGCCATCATCGCTGCTGTCGCGTCATCCATCAGGTGAGCGTGTTCGATACACCTGGCTCCCGCGGCAATCGCTCGTTGAACCGGCCTCGGCATATAGGCATGCACCGTCACGATAGTGTTCCAGTCCCTACAGATGTCGACCGCCGCGCGCAGTTCGGCTTCGGTGAACGTGGCCGCGTCGAGTGGGCTGCGGGGCGAGGAAACGCCACCGCTTGCAACGACTTTGATGTGCGACGCACCCTGGGTGAGCTGCTCGCGTACGCGCAAAATGACCTCGTCGGTTCCATCGGCGATCATCGCACCTTCGGCTTCACGTATAGAGCCAAACGGCCCGCCAGACGCCCTGGGCAGCTCGCTGAGCGGACGCATGTCGCCATGTCCACCGCTGCTCGTAATCATCGCGCCGCACGGATAAATGCGTGGCCCGGTGGCTAGACCTTGGTCGATCGCCTGCTTCAACGCAAAAGTAGGGCCGCCGAGGTCGCGGATCGTAGTGAAACCGCGCATCAAGGTGCGATGCGCGTCGGCCGCGGCGGCCAGATTGATGAAGCCTGCGTCTCCTTGCAACAATACCGGGAGCGGCAAACCCGCGAACATGGCGTGCCAGTGCGAGTCGATCAGGCCCGGCATGATGACTCGGCCGCCGCAGTGGATCACGCGAGCGCTATCCGGTGCTGCGGGGGTACCAGTGCCAACGGCCTTAATCCGCTTCCCTTCGACGAGCAGAAATAGTCCGTCGCGCAAGCTGCTGGACGTGCCGTCGAAGAGCCTAAGATTCGTAAATAGAATGGGGCGCGGCGACTCTGCCGGCGCTGCCTTGGCGCTCGTGAAAAGCCCGAGCGATGCGACCGAGGCGGTCATTCCGGCGACGAATCCGCGTCGTGAAAGATCTGCGTTGACCCGTTGCGTTGCACACGCAATTGCCGATGTGTGGCAGTGGCACGACTTGCGACGGGCTACATCTACTTCATCACGCGATGTGCGGGAGGACATCGGTCACCTCCGGGCGGCGTGCTTTCACTATAGCCCGCAGGAGGTGAATTGACAAGCCAAGTGAGGCTTGGGGAAGGGTCCCCTATGATTCTGCTTGCTAGCAACGCTGCGCCGGTGCACCGCAAGGCCGGGGAGCGGTCGGGAATGGACGGGACAGGCCGGGAACCAGAGTGGCGGAAAACTCTCCACGTATCTTCGTTGGCGTGAATGGTACGCGTGCCCTGCGGGCCGAGCGTTACCCGTACTTGAGATCGGTGCTCTGTCCGACCTCGATAATATAACCGTCGGGATCGCGGATGTAGCAGCGAATCTCGCCGTACTTGGGAATCGGTTCCGTGAGGAACTCGGCTCCTCGACTTTTCCATAGCTTGTAGCACGCTTGAATATCTGCTACACGGATATTCATGAAGCTACTGATCTCATTAGGGTCGGGAGGGGGGCGGAGCGTCACCGTTGGTTTGTCAGGTGTCGGACCGCCCCCAACGTTGATTATGAGCCACGTGTTTGCGATTTTGATGTACGGCGGTGCGTTTCCATCGCCCGTGCTCACTATTTCTCCCCCGAAGACCGTTTTGTAGAATTCGGCGGATCGCTCGAGGTCGGCTACTGTGAGAAAGTGAGCGACGGTAAACCCTTCGTGCGGTGGCATCTGATAGCGTTTCTGCTCGACTTGTACGTCGTCCATTGATCTCTCCAATTGCAGTTACGGTTTAATGAGCGGGCACGATAAACTCGACGGTTCCCTCGTCGATCGGATGGTGGTTTGCATCAACGAGCGAAAAGCCTTGCAGAATGACACGGATCGCTAGCGGATGGGACTCTCCCGGAACCCCCGAGAAGTGGTTCGAATCCCGCTGGGGTTAGAATTCTCCTTATTTTCGTCACCCGACATGCCTCCCGAAGGCGTCCGCCGCGTCGGCGTCTCGGTCCCGAGGCATGGCCTAACCCCTAAAAGCGAAGTAGACCGCACCAACGATCAAGAGATAGCTCACCCCGTGGTTCCACTTGGGTACTTGTCCAAAGGCAATGAGTGCGAAGGCCGTAAAGACGACTAACGTTATTACCTCTTGCAATATCTTGAGTTGAGTCAGTGTGAGCACGCTGTAGCCGATTCGATTAGCCGGAACCTGAAAACAGTATTCGAGAAGCGCGATCAGCCAACTGGCGACAATGGCGAGAATCAGCGGACTCTTCGTGTTCTTCAGGTGGCCGTACCAAGCAACGGTCATAAACAGATTCGAGAATGTCAGCAGCACGATGGTAGCAACGACGGGGTAGCGAGCTGTAAGCTGTATCACTGTTCCCTGATTCCCCTAAGGAGCGAAGCTCAAAAAAATCGCCGCAGCCACGGCAGCGACGGCCAAAGCCAACGCCACCGCGAGGCAAATGACGACGAGGCGACTCATGAGCCTCTTGGTTCCCCAAAGATGAAATGGCTAACCGTGGATCCAAAGCGCCGATGCGCCGGCGTATAGGACCAGGCACAGAGCGACGCGCAACACGCGTTCGCGGAGACGGTGCGCCAAAGCGACGCCCAAGCCTACCGTGCATACCGCTCAGCCCGTGTCAACATGAAAGAATACTTCGGTGAAGTGCGGGAAACGCCGCCCGCGAGGATGAAGCCGCGCGGGATGAAGGCCGCTGCGTGGCGCGTCGTGGCGCTGCTTGTCATCGCAGCCGCTGCCGTCTTCGTTTGTTACGACACGCTGCTGCCGGTGCCGCCCGAATACGGCCTGCGTACGGCAAACCAGACGATGCGTGCCGCGCAGAGCCAACGCGTGATTTCGGTCGCGCCGAACTCGCCCGGCGCGCTGGCCGGCATTCGAGTCGGCGACACGATCTCGTTTGGCAAGACTCCGCTCGAGCGGGCCGAGGCCTCCTATTCAGCGCCGGGTTCGCGCATCTCGGTCGTGGTCAACGGTTCGCGCACGGTCTCGCTGCTCACGCCGCGGCCGGCAGACGCTACGATCCTGCTTGTCCCGCTCGTCATTCGCCTCGCTTTCCTTGCGGTAGCCGCGCTCTTAGCATGGCGCCGTTGGGAGGATTCTGCCGCCCGCGCGCTCGTGCTCTTCTTGCTCTGCTACGGTTTGCTGATTGGGCTGGCGAACACCGTGATGCCGACGCCGCTCCTTTCCGTTCTCGTGCTGCAAACCGCGAGCACTTTCTTATTGCTCGTCGGAACTGCGGCCGCCGCAACCTTCGCTGCGGAGTTTCCCGACGGCGCCGCCCAGCCGGTTCCGCGCGTGCTCGCGCGCATCACGCAGATCTTGACCCTCGTCGCTGCCGGCGTCACAATCGCTGGTACTTCGTTCGCCGCGACGGAGCACACCGTCGCGCTGGCGCGCACCGCAATAATTTGGCTCTTTGTTGTGAGCGCTTTGCTCGTGATCGCGATTCTGATAGTCGCCTACATGCAGGGCGCAGCGTCGGAACGGCAACGACGGCGGTGGGTCTTTCTAATGCTCGGCACCGGCCTGGTCGCCGTTGCGATCGATATCACCGTACAGAACACCATCGGGGCTTCGGAGGTCGTCGACGATGCGACGCTTCTCCTCATCGGAGCGATTCCGTTCGGTTTGGCCTACGTCATCCTGCGTCACCGAGTCATCGACGTCGGCTTCGTAATCAATCGGGCCGTCGTCTACGGCGCGGTTTCGATCATCATCGTCGGGATCTTCGTCGTCGTCGAGACGCTGACGTCAAGATTTGTGGAGCAGCACAGCCGCGCCGGCAGCATGGCGGTGCAGCTCGCCGTCGCGCTCGTCTTGGGCTTTTCGACCCGCTTCATCATGGCGCGTGTCGAGCAAGCCGTCGATCGGGTGCTCTTCAGGCAGCGCCACCTCGACGAAGCCGCGATCACGGATTTTACGCACGACGCACAGTATGTGACCGATGCCGGCGTGTTGCTCGAGCGCTGCGTGGCGACGGCGATGCGCCACGGACATGCGTCCGAGGCGGGGGTCTGGCTGCGGGGCCCACCGGGACTCTACGAGCCGCACAATTCTTCGTTTACGCAGAGCCTTTCGGTCGACGAGAATGACCCCGCACTCGTCGCGATGCGGGCTCGTCGCGTCGTTGCCGACCTTCACGCGTTGGGCTCTGCGTTGCCTGGTGCTCTGGCGTTTCCGATGATTGTACGCGGCGAGCTGGTCGGTGCGCTCGTCTGCGGCAATAAGGAGCATGCGGAGGCCTACGCGCCCGACGAGATCGAGTCGCTGCGGAACATGGCGGCGGCCGTCGGCCACGCGCTCGACGCCCTGCGCGTCCGCGAGCTTGAGGAGCGCGTCCGATTCTTGGAACGCGCTCAGCTGCGCAACGCGTGACGCTCCGAAAGAGCGTTCCGCCGTGGATTAGCCGCTAAGGGCTATTAATACCAATGCCCGGTTCGAATCCCGCTGGGGCTACGCGTTGACCCGCGGAGGCAACCGCGGTTCTTTTTTCATTCCGGTTCAATTGGTTCCGGGTTATCTCGAATCGATAGTCCTAGACTGCGGTGATAGCGTTCGTTCTTCGCAAGCGCCTCAACGATGTCGTCGCGGTTACCTTGACCGGCCAGCAGCTTTAGCAATCGTTCGCGGCTCTCACGCAAGTCTCGCGCGTACCCTTCCAGCACCGCGCCGGGCACGTCGTCATGCGCCTCCGGCGGCCGGCTTACCCACTGCTCCATCGCCTCGTATGCCGCTAGTCCGTTCCGCTCGGCGTCTAACAACTCATCGCGATACACACTCATGACTTGCCCACCGGTCTCACCGCTTTCTACGTCGCAACGGGTCGGCCCCCGCCCGGCGGTCATCCCCTCGCTGATTCGGCGTCGACCGTCTAACATTTTCTAAATGGAGCGATAGAGAACGGTCGTTAAAAGTTCGAGCCCGCCGCAGCGGGCCCGTATTTTGCTTCCCAGAGCTGGAGACTAGGTCTTGCCTTACCTCAGCTGCCGAAGCTGCTGATTGCGGCACCGTTCGGTTCTTGCTCCGCCGCGGTGCTACTGCGCGTCGGATTGCCGCCCCCGGGGTACGGCCATAGGTGCGTGGCAGTCGGCCCCCCGGAGCAAACGGATCCGAATACGATATCCGAACCGAAAAGTCTGTTGTCCCGTTGGACGGCCTGGACGACGTCACACGACGGGCCGCCTACCGAATTCAAGAGGTGAGTCGTGCCGGTGATCGCCCCGGTTGAACCCGAGATCGAGACCCAGTTTACGCACCCGGTCGGTACGGAAAGATTGCCGCCGCAGCCGTCGATATGCTTCGCGGCGCATCGTCGAATCCGGAACCTGAAAGGGTTGCGCCTTTGCCCCCATACCTCGAACGCGCTCGTTTTAGGCGGGCGCCTTTTGCTTTGACGAGATAGCTTGCCGCGGCACGTGAACCTTTAGATTCGGCCTTGATGCCGAGCTTGGGGTAACAGCCGAGCGGCCCTGATCCATGTGCCACGTACTGCTCCGAATAAACGGGGAGCGGCCTATGCCTGGCCGCCCTTTACCGGATGAAAGACCCGTCGCCTCAGACTGTGAGTTGAGCGGCGATCTTGTGCCAGGTCGAGCTGGCAACCTCGTAAGTCTTGACTTGCGGACTTCCCTCAAGAAGGTTCGTTAGTATCTGGGCCACTTGCGGATAAGCTTTCTGGCTGTAAGACTCGGCGCTAGCTTGCCGATCCCACAAACTGATTGCGGTCGCGTCCTTTCCGTCTGGGCTTACGAAGAAGATTTCATCCTTAAAACCTTCCTGTTTCCGGAGCATGGGCAGCACTTGCTCTTCAACTGCCTTCGTAAGTTGGGAAATGCTGTTGGATTTTGGATGCATGGTTATGATTCGAGAAAACATATCACTCCTTAGATTTCATCAGCCCCATTGATCAGCCAAAAAAAAGAAGCTGCCCCGTATCTTGATACCGCTTAGAGTGCGGCAGTAACGGTGGGCAGCGTTTGTATGGTCGCCTAGAGTTGCTGTAAACACAGTATAGCACATTCTTCTCGCCAAATGGTCCGAATGCCTGAAAAACTTCCAAAACGCGCGCCGCGCAAGCAATCCAAGGCCTAATCAGGGAAAACGCGCTATCTCCTGTCATGCAAAGAAAGGGGCCAGTATGTGCTCTCCCCGCGCGGTTTCTGGCATTCGGTACGAGTTGGAGGACGCAAACCACCGTGGCAAAGTTAATAACCCGATGATGCAGGAACCTAAGCCAAAGAAGACCAGCGATAGGTAAGGGCGTCGGGGTTCGAGTCTCCCATCCTCCACGATCGAGAACGCCTGATCCTCTAAAGGATTCCGGCGTCTTGCTTCCGCGCAGCAGTGTGAAGCGATAGGGCCGCGAAGATCCGATCGGGGACCCTGACTACGGCTTTGCGTAGCGCCTTCTGTCAGACATTCAGCTTGGTGTTGGAGAAATCGACCTGGCGCACGAGCGTAGAGCCGACGTATCCGAGGACGCGCACAGGCATGTACGTCGTGGACGAGAGGTCGACGATTTCGAGCGTCAATCCGGTGTCGGCAAACGCGGAGGCGGGGACTATTGCTACGGCGTGGGTTGGAACGCCACCGATCACTGGGCCGGGCGCCTGGGACGTCGTTCCTTGCGTCTTTTGTCCATGGGAAAGAATCGCGGCGAAGCTCAACTGGTCGATTGACGAGCCGCGAATCGTTGTTACGAGGGGATCGTGCAGAGCGAGCGTCTTCTTAAACATCGCGACCAAACCTGAGCCGCGGTGGGCGACAACCGTGTCGCCGCCGTTCCATTCGAGCGTCACGCCTGCGTTCGGGCCTTTGACGACCTGAACCGTCGCGCTCGACGGCTTGTGAAAAGTGTATTCGAACACCACGTTTTGCACCTGAGCGCCCTTCTGCTCGAAGACCGCGATCGTCGTGCTATATCCCGTGATGCTCCCCCACGCGTACTCGAATGCGCTCCACGCCGCCGGCGGCGCAGAGGGCGTCGCGCTCGGCGTTGTCATCACTCCCAGTAACGGGAGGATCGCGCAGACTCCGATTAGCGCAATCATGTATCGAAATTGCGGCACGGGCCACATACCCGTTGACCATGACTTCTTTTTATGACTTCCGGAAAGCGCGCGCATCAGTCCTCCTTTTAGTTTCTACGGCAAGCACTCCCATGAAAGCCATCGGGCGCCTGCTGTCCGACCGGTATTCCCCACTAGCCTTTCGAGCGATCCATCGCCGGTCTAACCGCTGAGGTTGCGACCGAACCACGCTGCTCGCACGATGAGCCATCATTCACCGAGGGCGCAACATCTTCGTCCCTCCACTTAGATGAAAGTGGATCGCCAGCAGCGGCATGTTAGGTTGCCTAATTTCACAACCGGATTTAAGCAGTATCGCTTAGACTCTCCACCATAAGCACATCGAAAAAGGAGAGAACCACATGGCGACTGCTACGAGTACAGCCATCTCAATGCAACTTCAGCCGTACATCTTCTTCTACGGACGCTGCGAGGAGGCGCTCGAGTATTACAAGGATGCGATCGGCGGCGTGTACGAGCTGCAACGTATGAGTGAGGCGCCCCCCGAGATGATCCAGGACGCCCCCGCCGGTCAGAGCAGTAAGGTGATGCATGCCTCCTTCACCGGCGCGGGCATCTCGTTCCTCGCCTCCGACGGGAGAGAAACGAAGAAGATCGATCCCGAAGCCGGCAACATTTCTCTGGCGCTCAATGTAAGCGACCGCGCGACCGGCGAGCGCATATTCAAGGCCCTCGCGCGAGACGGGCGCGTCAGCATGCCGCTAGACGACGCATTCTGGGGCGGTCGATTCGGTGACGTCATCGATCGCTTCGGAATCGAATGGATGATCACGACCCCGTAACATCCAGAAACAACCCTAAGGGCGGCTGATGCGATTCGACTCAGCCGCCCTGTTGTGCCTCCGCACCACCCGATGAGCTTACTTAGCGAGGACTACTTCAAGGATCAGCCAGAGGCCCACAGCTGAGAATGCGACGCCGGCCGCGACGCCGGCGTAACGCGAAGCGCGACGTCCAAGAGCCGAACCAACGCGATTCCCTATGGTGATTCCGAGCGCCGTAACGAGCAATGTCTGCACGGCTATCGCAATCAGCACCGTGGCAATCGGCAGCCCTGACGCGCCGAGCGGAAACCCGATTGCAAGCTCGTCCGTCGATATGGCGAGACCGGCTACGAGCGAAGCTCGCAAGGAATTGAATGAAACGCCTTCGGCCCCTTGCTCACCCACCATCGCTTCGCGGATTGCATGGAATCCGAGGCCAATTAGTATGATTCCGCCGATCACCACCGCGGCAGTCCCAAATCGTAGGCCTACGATCCGCGCCAAAACTATGCCGACAATCGGCATTACACTCTCGAAGACGGCGAAGATAAAGGCCGGTCGCCACGGGCTAAGGCCGCGAAGGCCGAGAGCGATGGCTATGGCTAATGTATCGAGACCCAGTGGTAGGACAAACGCGACGATCTTCAAGATCACAAGGGTTGCCATTCTTCCAGTGACGGGAAGCGACTCTTGTCGACTCTATCCGATCTCTTCGTCCTCGGCGCTGAGGTCCTCGACCGCCTGGCGCAGCGCTTCGATTTTCTGGTGCAGCAACGAATGGTGATGGCTCGCCGTGTTGCGAATCGAGTAGGCGATAGACATCGTGGCGAGCAGCACCCAAACCTGAAAGAGATTTTGGAACGCGTTTCCGTACAAGGCGCCGGAGTCCCAAGCGCAACCCCAGAGGCGTCCCTTACCGTCGCAGAGCACGAGCGGCTGGCCCGTCGATGACCACACCGAGAGTAAGATCCACACCGTTAGTCCCAGCACGAAGAGTCCACCAACGACCGGCACCGAGAACGTCCGCTCAAACCATGCAAAAGCCGCGACGAAGGCTCTGCTCATCATTTCAGACTACGTTCGCGAATGAACTGGTAGATCACGTTGTCACCCTATCTCCGATCGAAATCTTTCGTTCACAGAGCGCTCGCTAACGATATCGCCCGATAGACGATCCCTTCGACGCTGAAATAACGCTTTCCGGTCGTCAGTACCTACGAGCGGAAAAGTTAGACGCCCACCTCGACTCCAAGCTCGACTCGACGGTTTGCTTTGATTTCGAGATCCTCCGCGAGCGTCCGCGAGAGACGCTGAAGGAGCTGGAATAAACGCCGCTGCCAAGCCGGCAGTCCGCGGCGCCGCACGCGCGCAGAATGGGGTCGATGCGCTCGCCCTCGGATACGCGCAGGCGGCGTAACGCGGGCGGATGCCCGAACGAGACGTGCGCCAAGCTGCGATTCGTAACGGTATATCAGGTCGTTAGGGTCGCCGCCTCAGACGCCGTTGCCGACAGGCGCAACTGTGGAACTCCCTCAAGCGTGCAATCGGTGGGCCATATATGCCTGAAATTCGGGTACGACCAATTCGCATGGCTGAGCCAATCGTCGAGGCCGTCTGGCGGCGAATCAAGGCGACCGCGGAGCGTAACGCAGCGCATGGCATTCGGCTGAGTCTTCAAGAGTCGGAAAATACCGTTAACAATATCATCTGGAGTGAGGATGGCCCATTCCCAGACGATGCGGTCCAGTTCTATACACGAGAGTTGATTCGACTAACTGACGGATATCGAGCCAGGGAGCCTCGTTTTTGAAAACGTTTAGCTCTCTCCCGGCTGAGGCGCGCGTTAGAAAGATGTCAGATCGCGCGGCGTTCCTCACCTGCGCGGTAGCGATACACGATGCGACCCTTCGTCAAGTCGTATGGCGAAAGTTCGATGTCTACGCGGTCGCCAGGGAGAATCCTAATACGGTGCCGGCGCAGTCGCCCAGCGATGTGGGCCAGGATGACGTGGCCATTGTCGAGCTCGACAGAAAAGGTTGCGCTCGGAAAGACCTGTCTAATGCTCCCCGCTACTTCGAGTGGAGCTTCCTTGAGGTTTTGGGGCGCGCGGGCTTTGGGCGGGCGTGGCCCCGTTCTTCGGATTCGATTGCGAGTGGCGATTGAAAATACTCCTAATTAGCGCTTGCGAGTCGGCAGCAGATTGTCTCATAAACCCCCTTCCGAGCGCAACCTTTCCCGCGATTCTGTCGTTGACGCTGGTGTGATACGTGTCCCCTTGCCGATCGCGTCCCTCGTAATAAGAGCCGGCTCGAGCGACCGAGACTCGAGCGACCGCGCGGAACCGGTCTATGGTGGCTATGCTAACCCCCGCGGCGAAATCTTTCTGTTCGGCAAAGAACTCGTCTATCGGGTCAATTTCAAAGGCCAAAGCTTACAGCGGCGCCCACCGTTAAATCCTGGCGCGCAGGCATGTTATGATGGGACTGAAGCTGGCGAGCACTTTGTATACGGTAAGAAAACGTTCCGCCGCCTGAGCCATGAACAAATCGTGGGAATATGCGAATCCCATCGGTTCAGGCTTAGTGCTTTCTCGGCATAGGACCCGGCCAAGTACAATGGATGATGCCCGACGGCTGGCCGCCGCGCTCAACGCGCTCGTGAAAGGCCCGCAATTTTCAAACTTGAAGGCGCGTGGTGCGGCACGCCAAGATCCCGCTGTGAACTGGCCGGCGACCAAGAAGCTCAACGAAGACTTCAACCCCGAGGTTGACGGATTTGAATCTTTTGCCATGAACGACGGGAGCGTTTGCGCTTGGAAGCCGGGCCAGTTCCGCTACGCGGCTCTGCGCGCTGGATCCTAATACGGGGGTGAGGCTCCGGAGGCCGAACCGGCGGCCGCGCTGCTGCCGGACGGACTCCGCCGTCCGGCAGCGTGCTCACTAGAACGGAAAGTCGCTTTGCGTCAGGCCTACGTTTGTTCTTAAATCGTCGACCGATTCGTCGAGTACGATCTGTGAGCCCGAATACATGATTTGCCGGATCGGCCAATGGGTCTCCTTCGAAAGGTAAACGATTTGCTCGGTAATGTCATGGTTCGACGCTGGATAAGCGACCTTCAGGTCCAAGCGATCCGTTTCAACACCCCCGACCTTACCGCCGTCCATCTGCGTGAGTCTTCCGGGAATGGTTCCGTAGTTGTCGATGATGCGCGGCAGTAGACCCTCAGGAATCGTGACGCCGTGCAGCGAGATGGCGCGCGGATCATGTAGGTCGATCTTCACGTGGATGCCGGAAAGAATACCGCCCGCATGACCACTCACCCGGTCGCCACCTACCCACACCGCGCCCGAACCTTTGCCATCGCCGCCTATGATCAGCGTTTTGAGGTAGTGTGGCTTCATGAATGAATATTCATAGACGCGGTCTTGTCTCTGCGTTCCTTTCACTTCGTGAGAATGTAAAACGCATATGTAGTCGGTGACACCGGCAAACGTCTCGTCGAACTCCGCAATCGCGGGCGCCTCTTTGGCCGCGCTTGCTGCGACGCAACTCGCGCCAACGAGTGCCGCGAACAGCGAAAACCAACGTTTCAAATTCGCAGGTCTCTCCTCAGAAAGGCGCGCCTCTCGCGAGGCGAATTGCAAGTTTCGATTCTAGCAGTCTATCGTACTTTCCTTCGAGAATGATGAGGCCAAAGTTGCCCCGCCGATAAAGCGGAAGGTTGTTCCGCTCGAACGTTTCCGGCTCCCGAGAGGGACCGCTTCGGGCGTATCGCTCAGGGCTGAGTGCGGGCGAGAAACCTTTGCAGTATTGACCTTTGATGGAGGATCACATGCTCGTTAGCGCGGATGAGTGCGTATGGCAGTGTCGCCTCAAATCGCGAACGCTTTTTCCTTTGACGCGGTTAGTCGCGGTCGCCCCATTTTGCAGCTTCACGAGCGCCTCCTCGGCGCGGCCTTCGCACGCCTGCCGCCCGCGCTGCGACGATTTCTCGCGCAGCCCGGCGGTACCGCAGAGTTCGCGTTCAAAATAACGCATGAACCGGGGTTTCTGCGAAAAGTGCTTGCGATAGCCCTCCGCTTGCCGGCGCCCGCGACGCGAGCGCCGGGCACGCTCGTCGTGACGGTGCGCGGTGACCGCGAGATCTGGGTGCGAACATTTCCGAGCAAGACGCTGCGTACGGCCCTGTGGATCGAGGGAGGAAAACTCGTCGAGGAGGCGTGGCCCTTTCAATTCGTCTTTGCCATCGACGCGGACGAGCGCGGGTTGCGCTTCTCGCAGACCGCGTGTCGTCTGCTCGGGCGAACCCTCCCGCGAGCAATTGCGCCGAACGTTGAAACCGTGGTTTGCGGCGATGAGCGCGGCTGGCACGTGCTCATCTCCATCTCCGCCCCGATGTTGGGTCGCCTTGCTACGTACGGCGGCCCGGTGAAGCCGCGGCCATGACGGTGGCGCTCTGCGTCCTGGTGGTGCTGGCATTGATGGGGGCCTTCGATACCATCGTGTACCACGAACATGTTGCGCGCCTGCCGCATGATCCCGTGGCGCGGCGGGAACTCAAACTACATGCGTCGCGCGATTTCGTGTACGCCGTTCTGTTTGCTACGCTAGCCTGGCTGGAGCCGCACGGCTGGGTAGTCCTACTCCTCGCGGTGCTGTTGGCAGTTGAGATCGCGATAACGCTCTCGGACTTCATCGTTGAAGATCGCACACGCAAGCTGCCAGCCGGGGAACGCACGATGCACGCGCTAATGGGGATTACGTATGGAGTTTTCCTCGCGCTACTCTGGCCGAACGCCATCGCCTGGCTCGGTGCGCCCGGCGGCTTCGGGACGGCTTCCTACGGCTGGCTGTCGCTGATCCTAAGCGCCCTTGCAGTTGGCGTGGGCGTCTCGGGCATCCGCGACCTCGCGGCATCGTTCGCGCTCAAACGCGGCGGCAACGGGCGATCATAGTCGCCCGTCAAGCCGGAAGGTCGAAGCGATCGCTTGCGGCAACGCCGCCCAATCCCTCGGCGATCGCTTCTTCTGCACTCAAGTCCGCGCCTAAAGCGAAAAGCGCTTCGCGTTCATCATCCTTGAAGCATTCGCGCAGAAGCGCCAGCAACGGCTCTTGCGTCGCCGTCTCGGTAAACTCGCGTCCATAGCCGATTTCGCGTAACCGCTTTTCAACGTAGCCTTCGAGCCGAGCGGCACGGTCGAATTCACCGTCGCGTGCGTACGCGAGCGCGAGATGCCCCAAAGTGACCGGCACGTGGGGATCGCCGGGGTCGCTCTTGCTGCAGTAACGAAGCACCATCTCCCCTTCCGCGCGAGCACCGGGCCGATCGTCGATCGCGACTAAATAGCCGGTCAAATTCTGCCTGATGTGTATTTCGGCGCTTCTCTTTCGCAGACGCACTGCGAGGGCCAAAGCTTCGCGCGCAAGAGTGATCGCGCGTTGCGTCTCTCCTCTCTGATGTTCGATTTCAGCCATATTCAGTGTCGCCGACCAGACGCCGCGATCGTTGCCTAGCGACTGATTCAACCCACAAAGTTGGGAGAGCGCTTGCATCGCGAAAGACGCCTCGCCGGCAGCAACGAGTACCGACGAGCGCGCCGTGAGCAAGTCGAGCCGTTGGCGCTCCGTCCACGGACCTAGGGTTTCCGCTTCGCGCAGTGCGAGCTTGCCATCCGCCAAACGGTCCGCGCCACAAGCCGCCCGGCCCCACATCGCGAGGGCGTCGGCGAGCGTCGCCGTATTCGACGAGGCGCGGGCGTACGAGAGGGCGCGATCGGCGGCTTCGAACGATCGGTCGTACGCGAATAGTCCGCGCCTGCACGATGCGATGAAGATCCAAAGACGTGCGAGTAGATCCGCATCGTCGCGTTCAATCGTCGTCGCGAATCCTTCCGCACGTTCGCCGCCTTCGCGATATAGCTCGAGCCGATGGAACAGTGGCGTTGCCGAGAGCATTTCCACGCCGCCCTTGGGATCATTCATCAACGCCCAATCCAGCGCAGCACGCAGGTCTTCGAGTTCCACCGCCAACGCCATCACAGTGGCTTCGTGCGGGGCCGCCTCGTAGGCTGTGGCAACACCAAGGACGAGCTCGTGTAGATATGTGAACCGCCGCTGCGCCAGAGCTGCGCTCTCGCCGGCCTGCTCGAGTTTTTCAACGGCATATGCGCGCGTCGATTCGAGTAGGTGATAGCGCGTCGTCTCGCCGCTGGGTTCGGCAACAACCAACGACTTGTCGACGAGTGATGCGAGGGTGTCGAACAGTTCGATTTCATCGAGCGTCTCGTCGCTCGCCACCGCCGCGGCACCCTCAAGCGTGAAACTGCCGACGAAAACGCCGAGCCGCCGGAAAAGCCTTCGCTCGCATTCGTCCAGCAGGTCGTAACTCCAGTCGATAAGCGCGCGCAGCGTTTGCTGCCGCGGTAAGGCGTCGCGAGTGCCCCCGGTGAGCACGCGAAAGCGCTGATCGAGTCGGACCCGCAACTCCTTCGGATTGAGCATGGCTACGCGCGCCGCTGCTAGCTCCAGCGCGAGAGGAATACCGTCGAGGCGCCGGCAGATATCTGCCACGATTGGCGCGTCGTCATCGGTAAATACGAAGCGCGAATTCGCAGCTTCAGCGCGCGCAACGAACAATGCGATCGACCCGTAGAACGTTGCGTTGTATGCGCGGAGCCCTGCCGACTCCTGGGCGCTCGGTATTGCCAACGACGGCATGCGATACGTCGACTCGCCGCGGATGCCCAAGCCCTGCCGGCTCGAAGCCAAGATCTTCACGTTCGGGCACACGTGCAGGATTGCCGATGCCGCGGCAGCGACGCCAGCCACCATATGCTCACAATTATCAAAAAGCAAGAGCAAGTGCCTGCCCTTCAACTCCGTCGCCAAACTGTCGAGTGGATCGCCCTCCGGCGGCAGCGTCATGCCGAGCGCTTGCGCGACGGCTCCGGGGATCAACCCGGGATCGCGCAGCGGCGCGAACTCGATGAACCACACGCCCCCGGCGATCCCATCCAACAAATCCGCGCCGACTTGCAACGATACGCGCGTTTTCCCCACGCCGCCCGCGCCGATTAAGGTAACGAGGCGGTGCTCGCCCAGCAGCGCGGCGACGTCAGCCACGTCTTTGTCACGACCAACGAATGATGTGAGCTGCAGCGGTAAGTTGTTCGGCAACGCTTCAAGCGAACGAAGCGGCGGAAAGCCGGCGGGTAAACCGGGCGCGAGAAGTTGATAAACCACTTCGGGTCGTGCGAGATCCCTCAGCCGGTGCGCGCCCATCTCGCGCAGCGTCGCTTCCGCCGGCAGCTGCCCCTGCACGATGTCGCCCGCGACGCCGGAGAGCAGCACTTGCCCACCGTGACCTATTGCAAGCAATCGCGCCGCACGATTGAGCGCCGGACCGAAGTAGTCGCCGTCGCGTTCCTCGGCGTTCCCGGTGTGCAGCGACATCCGGACGCGCAGCCCGTCGACATCGCTGAAATCTTCCGCCGAGAGCGCACGCTGCGCATCGAGCGCCGCCGCGACCGCATCGGCCGGGAGCACAAAGGCTGCACAGAATTCGTCCCCTACCGTCTTGAAAACGTGGCCGGCATGCGCCTCAATCGCTGCCCGTACTAGGGTCTCGTGTCGCCGCACGGCGGCCTGCATGGCAGCGCGATTGCGCTCCCAGCGCTGAGTGCTGCCTTCGATATCGGTGAACAAGAACGTGACGGTCCCGCTTGGGAGACCCGCGGCGACGGCCATAACCCGGTATAGGCGATGGCGCGCAGGCTTCCCTACCACCCGAGTTGGGCGACGATCCATGACGCGGCTTGCCCTCGTGTCCAGGATGCGGAGCCGCTCGGCCAACCTAGATCTCGACCGACGTTGGCGTTGACGCTGCTCCTCGTTGCGTCGTCGAGCGGTGCGTGAGGCGAAAAATTCATTGCGGGGCCCGGACCGCTCATGATTCCGGCGATACCGAGCAGGTGCGCGGCAGCAAACCATGTGTCGCCGGGCTGCACGTCGGTCCACCAAAAGAGCGGGACGCCGCGTGCTAGCAATATTCGCTGATACTGCCGCAGCATCGCCGCGTCGGCAGTGATCGCGGCCGGTGCGGCACCCTTCGCCAAAGCAAACCTGGCCAAGGCTCCCGCAGCCTCGCCTACGTTCCATTCGACCGGATGCAACCTGTAAGCGCCGTTGGTTATGTGCGTCGTGCCGATGTTCTTGCACGCTGCCAGCAGATTTTGCACCCGATGAGGAACGAGCGATCGGACGGGAATCTCGAAGGGTTTGATGGGTATCCACTGCTGCTGCATCCCGACGGCTACGAGCCCATGAATGTCGAGCGCACCATAGTCGCCGATTCCGCACGAGTCGGGATAGTTCTTCGCTCTGGGACCGGGGTTGGAGCTCGCATCCAAATCTTGTTGCACGATCGTGTACTGTGCCTTGATGCGCCGCGATTCACGGATGTATGGTTGGGCCGATGTGCCGTCCGACGTCCCAAACTGGTCCGGTCGCGGTTTCAGATTAGGATAGCCATTGCCCGAGCCGTCATCGCGAGGCACCTCGGTCTGGAGCCAATATACGTATCCTAGTGCCGCCTCCCGAGCTCCCGCGATAATCTGCGCATCCTTCGACGGATCGCCTGAAGGAATGGTTGCCGCCTGGTAGTCGTTGGCTCCCATATTCAGCATGCTCAGGTCGCACGGGAAATCCGGATCGTTGAAGTTCGAACTTCGGATGTGCCTCCGGTATCCCCACATATCCACTGGTTCGGCAAACATCCTCTTGATGTAGCCGTCGAGGATCGTATAGCTCTGTTCCTTCTTTAGGCTATCGTAGTTGGCCGGCCGAGAGATCGTATGATCTTCACCTTCGGGTCTGCGCTCGAGCGCCACAACGACGGTAATCGGCTGAATCCATTCCGGGTGTGCAACGCTCGGAGCGTTCGGCTCGTGCGTGTCGCTTTGCGCCTCGGCGCCGATGACGTGTTCAACGTTGGCAAGCGGAAGCAAATCGCCGAGGTCGCTTGCGTCGAGAAACATCTTTCCGCCGATCGTAATGCTTACTCCGTTACCGTCGACGGCGGTAATGCTTTGAATCGTGTCGCCGGCGACCGCGGCAGCCGTTAAGGTCAGCCCAAGCCGCACGTGCACGTTCGGCAAGGCCTGCAACTGTTGCAAAAGGATTTGATGGATGACCAGCGGCTCGCCGGAGAAGCCCGGATAGTCGCCTCCCGGGTCGAATGTCGGCTGCGATGCCCCGGAGGCCGACAGCACGTGGTTGTTTCGATAAAACGAGCGTACCGCATGTTGAAAAGCGCGGTAGGTTGCGGTGCTGCCGACGGTCGGCGTGTATTGCGTTTCGTCGGGCTTCGTAACGCCTTGCGCCGAGTACTGACCGCCCAGCCAATTGCTCGCTTCGATTAAACACACTGAGTCGCCGCCGGTAGAACCCGCGAGCGCTGCCGCACAACCCCCACAGCTTCCTCCGACGATAACAATATCGTACGTCAGGTCCACTACGCGAATCGGCGCCCAGCCAGCGGGTCGCGCTAAGCCGCGCAGCCGCTATCGATCCAGCGCGACAAGAGATCTATCCGGTCCTGAGGCCAAGGCGCGTCCGGCGGCATTTGCGGTTGTTTGTCGCCGCTTATAAAGTCGCGAACCAATATCGCGTTCTCTTTCTTCGACATATACTCGTAGTCGTCGAGAAACACGTTTAGCGGGCGCATATGGTCGACATCGATCCGGCGAAACAGCGGTCGAATATCGCTCGCGAAGGACACGGATTGCTCGGGCATATACATCTCCAGTCGGAACGCTTTGGCGTTACAGCATTCCCAAGCGACCAACCGGCTAAACGTCGGTTAGAACGTTATGCTGGAGCTCGAGGCTACGCAGTCGCCGGCCGGCGACGGAGCAATCGGGCGCATGCGAAAATCCAGCGGCGTCGTCAACTTTCCGGCGTCCACGGCACGCTTCCAGACGTAGGTGATGGTGTACGAATGCCCGGGCGCCAGCGGCGGGACGCCGCGATCGTCGAGCCGGTCCCCGTATTGGGTGACATCGATGAATTGCAAGACGTTGCCGGCCTGAGCTTCGTCGCCGCGATTTTTGACGGTCGCGGTCACGTGATAGTAGTTGAGGTACCGCGTCGAGGTCACGCTCTGGACCATGACCGCGGTCACCGTTGGACCGCCGCACGATGCGGCGATAGCTATCCCGGGAAGCTGCGCCGCGACGAACGCAGCAAGAGCGATCGTGCGAATCATTCGGGCTCCCTCCCACTTCAAGGTAGCTACCGTTCCTGATACTCGGTGCCGGCGGCGACCGCCTGCCGTGAAGCCTGGCAATGCGAGCTAGAGCCCGCCTCAGAGCTCGCTGCTCAAAGTATCGTTAGGCCCGGCTCCTTGAACGCACAGCTTCCCGGGAAACGCATCTTGCGCGATTGCAGCTTATTTAGCGCGACACCGCCGTAGCTCAGCTGCGCGCCCAGCGCGCCGTCGCCGCCGCCGGTACCCGTGATGCGCCCGTTGCAAATCGCGAGCGCGATCGACCGAATATCCGCGATGAGATCGAGCGCGAAGCGCAGCGTCATTGGTTTGAAGGGCTCGATCGTAACGGCGAGTTGGGGATACACGGTTTTCTTGAAGCTGTGGCTCCCTAAATACACGACCGATCTCTCGCCGTCGGGATGCTTCGCGCGGTCCGTGTATTCGTGCAGCTCCTTTGCCACACACCAGGCGCTGCCCAACAGCTGCAACGCATCGACGTTCAGCACGCTCTTGATCGCATCGGCGGCTTGAGAGCCAATGACGCCCCAAGCCAGCCGCGTCGCTCCGACGCCTTGCTCTTGGGAGAGTGCCTCTTTCATGGTTTGCTCCATCTGCAAATCACCGGGTAAAAGGTCGCGCACCTGGATGCCACTAGCCTCAGCCATCTCGTTCCTTTCGTTCGATCAGCGCACCGCCGCCGGAAAATGAAGCCTCGCCGTCCTCCAAGCTCACCCGAAGATGCGTCGCCGGCCCCGCCATCGCTACGCCGCCGGCAAAGCTGGTGGGCCCGTCCAGGCTTAACGACGGCTGGATGGTCAGCGAACGGATCGTGGTCCTCGCCAGGCGCATTCTGCCGTTTAGCGCGAGCCCGCCTAGCAGTGCGACAACCGCCACGCCGGCAACGATCAGCCACAGGATCCACGCGTTTCCAGCGCCGCCCAGAATTCGGTACGACGCTCTCGCCGCTCGCCAACCAATATCCAACGAGGGCGCCGCGCGTTAAACGCGCGCCGGCCGCAGGATCCGTTCGCGTGACTCGGCCTGGCTGGAGAGAACTGGGCTCATCCCCGCGATAGACCGCGCGCAGGCTGCCGCGCGCGACGGTCGCCGCCGCATCTTGTTGCGTAAGACCGACGACCGATGGAACTGAAACCATCGCAGCGGCCGCAGCCGAGGTTGCCGGCAGAGGCGTTGCCGCCGGACGCGGCGGCGCCGCTGCGCGCGGTGACGCCGGCTTCCGCGGTTGCGCGGTCGGAGGTTTAGCGGTCGCAGGTTGCGCGGTAGCGGGTGCTGCGGTTGCGGTCGGCGCCGGCGCCGCGGTAGCCGTCGGCCGAGGCGGTACCGCCGTGCGGATCGGCCTTGTCGTTCTCACAGGCGCCGCAGTGGTCTGCGCGACCGATGTTAGCGGAGGGGCGAGCGTTGCCGCCGGCGGCAGCAGCACTCCGCGGTTCGGCGGCACCGGCGCGAGTACGGTTTGCGGTGTCGTCCGCGGTTGGGACGGCGAGACATTGTTCTCCGCGAGTGAACCGTCGGAGACCGTCAGGATAACGACCCGTGCCGTCTCCGTTCCGGCGCCCGGCGCCGGCGATTGTTCCAGCACCTCACCAGCCGGACGGCTCGACGAAACGTTTCGCCGGCGCGCCGCCAAGCCATATTTTTTCAGAGAACGCACGGCCGCCGGGAACCTCATCCCCACGACGTTTGGCAGAATCGTTTTCACGGCGCTCGCCGTCGGAAGCGCTCCAGGAACGTGAGATATACTGACGCGCACCGCCGCCGCGGATTCGCTACCAGAGTAGGCGCCCCATGGGTTCATTCGTAAGAACAAGCGTCCCGTCGCCGGGGCGACGCACTTCGCACCCACGACAAACGTAATCGCGCCGATTCGGCCAGTCAGCGTCGGTGGCGGCATCGCTGCTGCCGGGATCGGCGTCGCCTCACCGCTCGGTGTACCTACTCCGGACGGGATGGGCTGAGGTTTCGATCGAGCACGCGCACGCCGAACGTTGAGCGTAACTCCCAGCGAGTCGCCCTTCTGCACGTCGATGCCGGTGTCGACCCATTGCGCCGTCGCCGGCAAATCCACCGCCGCTCGGACCTGCGCAAACGCCGGCACGAACACCAGCATGCCGAGGCATGCCGTCAAAAGCCACGCAACTTTCCAACGCACTGTTACACTTTAGTGTACGACGTTCCACCCCCGCATTCATACGCAAGGGTAACTTAAGCCCAAGCCGAAAGGCTGCCGCTGACCATGACGAAGCTGCGCTACGGCTTAGGGTTCCTCTTTATTCTCTGTGCCGTAGCATTGCTGCAGACTTCGACGCAGCCGATCCAGGGGCCGTATCCAACGTTGCCGCCGGGCCCGGCATCATCGCAGCAGACGATGCCGCCGCTTCACATGCCCTCGCCGCCGCCCGCGGCCGGACTTCCGCCGACTGCCGCGCCTAGCAGCAGTCCATAGTCGGCACTACTCAGGCTGGAGCCAGTCTCGACCGCCATTTGCGCAGCGCGACAAAGCCCCAGACGAGTTCGACGACCCCGAAGGGCCACGTCCCGGCGAGCCAGCCGTACGCCGACGCGGCGAAGCATCCGAAGGCAAAGAGCAACGTATACTTCGCACCGCGCGACTCGAGCGCGTAGCAGAGCATCATAAAGCCGACCGCGGCGGCGCCGAAGTACGTCAGCATGCGTGGCGCCTTCTCCACGCAGTGCTAGAATCCGCGCATCTGGACGATCGACCCTCCGCGTCGACGGTTGGCCTCACGATAGGCGCCCGGGGTGAAGAAAGTCTGAACGGGAATAGGACATCCCGATGGGCCGCATGAGCCGTCCGTTTTACAATTTTGCCGCCGCATCCCTAATCGCGCTGCTTGCGGCGTGCACGCGCGGCGCCGGCGGCGCCGGTGGACCGCAGCACGTCCTGCGGATCGCGTACGCCGGCGACCCCGCGTCGCTGGTCCCGTTCGTCGCGATCGACCAGGACATCATCGCTCTCGACACGCTCTTCTGCCAAACGCTCGTCGGGCTGTCGTCGGAGAACCAGGACGTGCCCATCCTCGTGACGCGGATACCGTCGCGACGCAACGGTGACGTATCTCCGGACGGCACGCGAATCACGTATCACCTGCGTCCCGACGCGCGATTCGCCGACGGGGTCCCGCTCACGTCGGCCGACGTCGCGTTCACGTATCGGGCCATCTTCGATCCGCGCAATCGCGCCACGTCGATCGAGCCGTATCGCCGCGTCGTCTCGCTTCGGACGCCCGACCCGCACACCGTGGTCATGCAGCTGCGCGGGCCCTGGAACGCCGCCGTCCGCGTGCTGTTCGCCCAGGCCGACTTCGCCTACGGCATTCTGCCGAAGCACGCCTTCGCCGACACCAAGATCGTCGGCTCACCTTGGGAGAACGCGCCCTTCGGCACCGGACCCTTTCGCGTCAAGACGTGGCTGCGCGGCGATCGAATCGTCTTAGAGCCGAATCCATACTATCGACCGCGCCCCAAGCTCGCGCAGATCGTGCTGCAGATCGTCCCGAATCTCAACTCGAACTTCGTCGCGCTGCGTTCCGGCGCAGTAGACGTCGGGACCCTCACCGCCGAGAACGTCGTACAAGCGCAGCGCACGCCGGGAATTCGCGTTCTGCGCATCCCGGAGAACGCCACGCGCCTGCTCTACCTTCAGACACAGGCCTCTCCGACCAAGGACATTCGCGTGCGGCGCGCGATCGCGCACGCCCTCGACTACCGCGCGCTCTCAGCCGCGTGGCGGAGCGAATTTCGCGCGGCCACGTCGTTCCTTCCGCCGCCGATCATGAGCTGGAGGAGCGTCGCGATCCCCGCCTATCTGCACGATCCGGGCCTGGCGGAGCGCGAGCTCGATTCCGCCGGTTGGACGATGCGGTCGGGCGTCCGCTCCAAGAGCGGCGCCCCGCTCGGCGGCCTCATCGGTGTCAACTCCGAGGACCCGATCAACGTCCGGATCGCGACGCTCGTGCAGGCGCAGCTTGCCGCAGTCGGCATGCCGCTTTCGATCAAGGCCATCCCGACGCGCATCTGGTTCAGTCCAGACGGCCTGCTACGCAACGGCAAGGCCACGATCGTCGGAGAGTCGTGGGTGGGAGGCAGCGATCCCGAACAGTCGCTCAACTTACGCTGCGTACAGGCGATCAAAGGCGGCGACAATCACTCATTTTACTGCTCGAAGGGCTTCGAGGCGCTGTTCGACGATCAGGCGCGCACCCCGAGCTTAACCCAGCGCGACCGCGACTTCGATGCCATGCAGGTCCTCGTCCACGACGACGTTCCGGTCATTCCGCTCTACTACGAGGATCGGTTGATCGGCGTCGGCGCTCGCGTGTCAGGTTACCGAATCAACATGTTGTGGATCCCGGTGGACGCCGAGACCTGGGACGTCATCTAGGACTTCGTGCACGTCTCCTGGACGGTGACGACGCGGCCGCTGGTCTCGGTGAAGGACGTCGTCATCGTCTTCTTCGTATTGCTCACCTTCACGAGGACCTCCGGCGCGTACGAAGCGACGTCCGGCGCCTTCGTCTGGATCACGTAGGTATAGATCTTGCGATTGGACGTGGGCATCGTCGCCGTCGCGACGGAATACGCACCGTTATCGCCGATCGTTATGCGGACCCATTGTTTGGCTATGGGGTCGTACGTGTATTTCGACTGCGCGTGGAACTCCCGCGGAATCCACGATGCCTTGTGCGTCGTGGTGTCGCGGACCATCCAGTATCCGGTCGAATCCAACGACCACACCTCGGTGACGGTGAACGGGCCCGGCCGGCGCGAGCTCAGATCCGAGCACTGCCAGGTGCCGATCAGGAACGTCATCGAGGACAGATCGGGCTTCGGACGCATCGGAACGGGCGTTCCCTCGACCTTCGCGGTCGCGCCCATCGTGGCCGTGCCGCCGGCCATCCAGAGCACGGTCAGCAAGCCAAGCAAACAGCGAGAGACTTTCATCGTGAGAGTACCTCCTTTTCGAATCGGAAGCGGCCGCGCTCCCGTGCCTTGGCGGCCTCGACTTCTCGATCGCGCGGCGGGGCATGTGTGATGAGCGATGCGAGGAGCTCCCGCGTGGCACCTGCGACGCGCTCCACCGCGCGTTCGAAGGCAGCCTCGTTGGCCTTCGACGGGCGGGTGCAGCCGCTCACCTTGCGGACGAACTGCAACGCCGACGCGTGGATCTCGTCGTCAGTCGCGGGCGGCGCGAAATTGTGCAGAATCTTGATATTACGACACATTGAAGTACCCCTGAGCGACGAGCTTTGCCGCCGCGATGTCTTCGACCGCGAGGCCTAGGGATTTGAACACGGTCGTCGCGGACGGCGAGACCGTCTTGACGCCGGCGAAGATCTCTCCGATCTCGGCGTAGATCGGCGCGTTGGCGAGGAGCACGTCGCCGGCTTCGGCCGCGGCCGCCTCGCGCGAATCGACGACGACGACGTTGGCCATCGCTTCGTCGTCGAGCTCGCGCCAGTCCGGCCGCGACGACCCGACGGCGTTCACGTGCGCGCCCGGCTTGAGCCACGCGCCCTCGAGAATCGGCTCGCGCGCCGCAGTGGCCGTCACGACGACGTCCGCCCCGCGCACCGCCGACTCGGGGCGATCGACGGCCGTCGCGCCATGCTCGCGCGCGAAGCGCTCCGCGTGCGCCGCGGTGCGGCTCCACACTCGCACTTCCGCGAACGAGCGAACCCTGCCCAGCGCCTCGAGATGCGCGCGGGCTTGTACGCCGCTCCCGAGCAACGCCAGCACGCGGCACTCGGCCGCCGCGAGCCGCCGCGTGATCGCCGCCGACACCGCGGCGGTGCGCATCTCCGTGATGACGCGGCCGTCCATGACCGCCCGCGGCAGACCGGTCTGCGTATCATAGAGCAGGATCGTCGCGTTGTGCGTGTGCCTTCCGGTGCCCGCGTTGACCGGATAGAACGTGACGAACTTCAGGCCCATAACGTCGCCGACGACGGCCGGCATGACGCCGAGATACCGCGCGCGCTCCTCGAGCGTCAGGATCGTGCGCACGGGCTGGATGACCGCGCCGCGCGAAAAATCGGCGAGCGCGCGCTCCATCGCGTCGATCAGGGCGTCCCAGCTTAGGCGCGCCCGAACGGCGTCTTCGTCGAGATAGACCAAGGCGAACCTAGTGCGATGCGGCGAGCTGCGCCAGCAAGGCAGTGGCCGCCGCGGAACGTGGGCTCGCCGTCAGCTCCGCCTGCAACGCTGCTCTCGCGACCTCCGGCTTGCCGAGCCGCAGCGCGAGCTGCGCGAGCGCCATGTGCGGCGAGTAGTAGTAGAGTCCCGGCGTCTCCTCGCCCAGGCTCTTGGTCGTATTCGCCGCCGCCGACGCGCGCGTCAGCAGCGTCAGAGCCGTAGCGTCGTCGTGGCTCGACATCGCGATCTCGGCCGCGAGCGTATCGCGCATCGCGTCGTACAGCGCCGCGGCGTACGGATCGTCCCGATGCCTGGGAATCTCACCGAGCGACTCGCGAGCCATTGCAACATTGCCGAGCTTGACGTATGCAAGTCCGCGCGTAAATGGCATCGTCCCGCTCGTTCCCTTCGTGTAGGGAAGTGCCAACACGTCCTGCCACTCCCGATTTGCGACGAGCTGGCGCGCGATGAACACAGGGTCGTCTTCGCGACGTGCGACCGCCACAGCCTCCGATAGGTGACCCGTCTCCGTCAACGCGTAGAGCAAGAAGTCGACGTTGTGCTCGTGGTAGTAGCGCGGCGCGCTATAGTAGCCCGGATGACAGCACGCAAAAGCGGCGAAGTCCATCGCGACTGAGCGTTCCCCCGTGTTTAACGCCTCTTCGTACAGACCGACGTCAAAGAACGTATGTCCGGGCATGTGCGTGAGGTGGGAGTCTTCCGGCGGAAGGCTGAACGCCGCGAGGCGCCTCGCCGCTGTCACGGCGGTCTGCGATTCTCCTGCCATCTGCGCCGCGTGAAGGTAAAAGTGCAGCAGGCCGACGTGTTCGGGAAACTTCGCGAGGTCGGCCTGAAAGAGCGGCAGCAGGGTGGCGACGCGGGCAACCCGCGCAGCGCGTTGGGCTGCCGCGATGTCCCGGCCCCCATGGCCGAACGCGACGTAGAGCGCCGCCTCGGCGTAGAGCGCGGCAACGTCCGGATCCGCGGGATAGGCAAGCGCGATGCGCCGCAGCGCGTCGCGATAATCCGCGAGCGACGCATCCGGCGACGCCTTCGGCTTGGCGTCGAAGCGCGCGGCAGCGGCATCGATGAGCGCGCGGTCCTCGGCGGATGCGTACTTCTCCAGCGCCTTCGCCTGCTGGATGGCCTCCCGTGCCTGTTCATCGCGGTCGTCGGTCGCATCCACGTTGAGATTCGGCGCGTTGCTCAACGCTATGCCCCAATATGCCATTCCCATGTGCGTATCGAGATCGGCGGCCGTGTAGAACTCGTGCTCTGCGGCCTCGGGATTGTAGGCGTAATAGTCGAGCAGGCCGCGATCGAACGCCGCCTGCGCAGCGGCGTTGCTCGAGGCCGCGTGATGAATCAGCGTTTGCGCGCCGGCCGCGAGCGTCGCGCTGAAGCACAGGGCGATCGTCACGAATGCTGCCTTCATAGCTGGAACGTCCTCCAGTCGTAGTCGACGAATCCGTGGCCGCCGACGTCCTCCCAGCCCTGGCGATAGGCCTTGCCGATACCCACTTCGTCGTTGAATCCGACGACGCCCAGCGGCAGAGTCTTCTCCGGCCGGATATAACGCAGCTCCGTCGCCGTGACGGAATGCATGAAGGTCGCCAGCAGCGCGCTGTTTTGGGTCGCCCGCGAGACCTCGGAGGGCGACAGGCCCTCGAGGGCCCGCTTCCCCACGGATTGGAAGTATGCGTTGCGCATCTCGACCTCGATGATCTTGCGCTGCATCGTTCCGTAAGCGCCGAATGCGATCTCGACGGCATCGTGGTAATCGGACTCTCCCTCGAAGGGCGGGTCGAGCAGGATGACGTCTGCCGATTTGGCGATGGCGTGGGCGATGCCGACCGGCGAATTGGTCGCCACGCCTCCGTCGCAGTACGGGGTCGGCGCCCCGTCTGGACCGGGCATGATCACGGGATCGAAGGCGATCGGAATCGCCGCCGACGCGAAGATCGCCGAATGCAACAGATCGGGCGTGGCCTCCCGCACGATGGTGTGCGGACCGAGCAAGAGGTGCAGCGAGTTGACGACTTTGCGCGGAAGCTCCTCACTGCTGCCTACCGGTCGTAGGTAAAAATACTCGGGTCTCTGCTGCGCGAGGTTCGTGACGCCCCAGACGAGCGGCACCTGCAAGGGTACCGCGGGGTCGACGTTGCGAGAGATCCAGTCGTAGACGGGCTCGCTCTGCAAGACCCCGCGCTGATCTCGCACGAGACCGGTCAAGCTGAAGGCGGAGGCCGCAAGGTTCAAGACGCCGCTCTGCGGATCGTGCAGCGCGGCATATCGCGACTTCGCTTGAATCAGGTTCTCGCGGCTGATGCCATACCAGAGCTCGCGCAGCTTCTCGTACTGGCCGGTCGCGACGAACCAGCCGTTGAGCGCGCCAATCGACGTGCCGCAGACGATCTCGTAGGGCGGCAGCGGTTGGCCGTCCGGCACGCTTCCGCGAGCCGCCAGCGCGCCCACGATTCCCGCCTCGTAAGCTCCTCGCGCGCCGCCGCCGCTCAGCACGAGGGCCCGCTCCAGGGGCTCGAACGCGGGGCTGGTCCCGTTACCTGCGCCGAGCAGCGCCGGCCCAAATCCGCAGGCCCCGAGCGCCTGCAAGAAGCGACGGCGTTCGATCATAATCACGGCTTCAACATCCGTCTCCACCGGCCATTTTCTTGATGATCCGCGCACCCGGTGCTACCATCAAAGACGGCCCTCACACACAACCCACCGTTACAAAGGAGCTCGTAATGCATACCGCTTCTGAGCGAAGCTTTCGGTTCGCCCTCGCTTTCGCCGCTCTCGGTTTGGCCGCCCCGATTTTGAGCGGGTGCGGCGGCATGGCGCCGGGCATAGGTCCAAAGGTCGACGCGTCGTCCTGGACGCGGAACCTGTCGCCGGTGGCCTTTACGTTTCGAACGCTGAACAGCGTGAAGGATCCGACCTTCAATCAGCTGCTCGGCATCAACAACCTCAGCAAGATCTCGGGTTACTATGGCAGCGGCGCGAAGGGCCACCCGAACAAAGGCTATCTCATTCTTCCGCCATACGGCCAAAAGAATTATACGTATGAGGATTTTCCCGGCTCCGTGCAGACGCAGGTAACCGGCCTCAACAATAGCGGCGCCAACTGCGGATTCTGGGTCGACAAGAAGAACGTGAGCCGCGGTTTCATCGAACTAGGCGGCGTATTCACCAGCTACCGTGACCCAAAGACCGGAAAGGGTACGGTCAATCAGCTGCTCGGCATCAACGACTCCGGCATAGCGGTCGGTTTTTATACCAACGGCGTGGGCGTCAATCACGGCTACGAGCTGAATCGCAGCACCGGCAAGTTCACGCCCGTCGTGCCGCCGGGTGGGACGAACGTGGTCGCTACCGGTATCAACGCTCTCGGCAACATCGTCGGCATCTACGGTCCTCCATCCTACCCCGCTGGGTTTCTCAAAATAGGCATGCACTTCTCGACGTTCACCTATCCCGGCTCGACGTTTACGGAGCCCTTCGGCATCAACGTTCACAACCAGATCGTCGGCAACTACCTCGATTCCGCGAGCAAGATGCACGGCTTCCTGTTGTCGTCGCCGCTCCATCACCCGAAGTGGCAATCGATCGACGATCCCAAGGGCAAAGGAACGACGACGATCAATGGTATCGACGATAAGGAAAAGATGGTCGGATTCTACGTCGATGGCGCCGGAAATACCGACGGCATGCTAATCCTGCCCTAGTGCTACTTCGGGCGCTCGTGATCGCACTGGTTTGCGCGACGAACCCCGCGCCCGTTCTCGCCGGCGCGCAACTCGTGGGCGAGGACGACTACCGGCTGCTCGTGACGCTGCATGCGCCCGCGATCTCGCCCGACGGAAAGACGGTGGCCCTCGTGATCTCGCGCGTCGACTGGGACAAGAACCGGCGCGCCGACGAGCTCGTGGCGGTGGATCTGGCAAGCGGTGCGCAGACGCTGGTAGCCAGCCGCACGGGGCTCTCCGATCCTGCATTCGCGCCGGACGGGACGCGACTCGCTTTTTTGGCCGACGAGGGGAGCGGCGACGGCGATTACTCATGCGAAGGCGGGCGTCAAACAGTTCGCATGGCGCCCCGACGGACTCGCGATCGTCTACGCCGCCGAAGAGCCGGAGCCGCAGCGTAGCGGCGCCGATCGATTTCGCAACAGCTTCGTCTTCACGACCGAACCGATCGTCGCGCGCTCAGCCTCCCGGCCGGCTCACCTGTTCGTCGAGCGGCTCGACGAGCAAACCGCGACGCAGCTGACCTTCGGACCGTCCAGCGTTGCCGACGGATCGACGATCTCGTGGTCGCCGGACGGAAAGACCGTCGCATTTACCTCGTGCCGCAACGCGATCCTCAACGACCAGAGCTATTCGCACGTCGCGCTGGTTGACGTCGCGAGCAGGCGCGTTCGCGCGCTGACCGGACGCACGATCTGGGAGGCGGACCCGCGCTTCTCACCCGACGGCAAGCACATCGCCTATGCCTACAGCGACGGCGACCCGCAGGTCAGCCTGACGCGGTTGTACGTTACGACGCCGGCGGGCGGCGCAGGCTCGCCGCTGTCGGCAGCGATCGATCGGCCGATCGGCGATGCCGTCTGGTCGCCCGATTCCAAGAGCCTGATCGTCTCGGTCCCCGATCGCACGACCAATGCGCTGTATCGCCTTCCGCTGCGCGGCGCGCCGCAGCGTATCGACGTCGGAGACATCACTCCGGGAGTTCCGCTCACGACCACCGGCGGCGCGGATGCGCCGGCGCTGAGCAACGCAATCGCGTCCGACGGGACGACCGTCTTCGTGGCAACATCGACGGCGCAGCCGCCGGAGCTCTTCCGTTACTCTCCCAAGGGCGGAACGGTCAAGGTGACGGATTTCAACGCGGCCCTGGCGGACGTTGCATGGTCGTCCGCGGAGCGCGTAACCTTTCCCACCACGACGGGCGTCGCAGGCGACGGCGTGCTCTACATGCCGCCCGAAATTTTCAGCGCAACGAAGGTACCCGCTCGTCGTGTTCATCCACGGCGGTCCGTCGGATCCCTCGATGCTGGAGTTCGACTTCTGGGCGCAGGTGATGGCGGCGCACGGCTGGCTCGTGCTCAGGCCGAACTATCGCGGCAGCCCAAATCTCGGCCTCGCCTATCAGCGCGCCATCCTCTACGATCCCGAGGAGGGTCCAGGCAAGGACATCATGGCCGCGCTCGAGGCCGTGCGGGCGCGAGGCATCGTCGACGGATCGCGCATCGCGGTGTCGGGCTGGTCGACGACAGCCTCGCCGACGCCGACCTCTTCCACGGATCGCCGTTCATCGACGCCAACGCGGCGGAGTGGCGGCGCGCCTCGGCGATTTGGTATGCGCGCGACGTAACCACGCCGGTCTTGCTGCTCTCCGATACCGGCGATAATCGCGACCCGTTCGCGACGACCTCGATGTATTGGCGCGCGCTGCGCGACAACGGCAAGCCCGCGACGCTGCGCGTCTGGCCGGTCCAGGGACACTTTCCGACCGATCTGGTCCGGACCGTCGATGTCTATCACTACTGGATCGATTTTATCGCGCAACATTTTCGCTAGCTGCGATCAGCTCGGGAAAGCCTTTGACAGTCCCGCCTTGACGTCGTCGAGCGTCATGACCGGTGCGAGCTCGACCTTCGCTTGGAGCTCGAGGAAGAAGGGCTCGCAGATGACCGGGATGTCGCTCGGGTCCTTGAGGTCGAAGACGATGAATCCGCCCCGGTCGCCGTTCGTCGCGGTGAAGTACGCGGCCTCGGGCTTGAGCCGCTCGATGGCATCGGATACGACCTTGCCAAGTCGCCCGTCCCTAGCGGCGTCGTTGGCCGCAGGGGCCGGAAATTGCAGCCGAAGTAGCGTTCGCATAGAGAAACACCCTCCTGTGTCAACGCAGAGATGAGAGGTGGTCGTTCAATGCGCCGGCACACGAGCCCTCGCCGGCGCGTTATACGGAGTGCCATGGTTCTGAGAGCGTTCGTGGTTAGCGGCGCCGTCCTTCTGCTCGCGGCTGCCACCGGAAGCACGGCCGATACGCTGCGCGGCGTAGCGGCGGTCTACTACGCGAGCGCGGCGCAGATCGCGAGCCTCACGGGGCGCGATACCACGATGGATTACTACCAGCGGCTCCTCGACGACGCCGACCAAGGCGTGACCGGCGCGGCGGCCCAGCTCGACCTGAGCCTCGCCACTCAACTCCTGCGCCGTTCCTTCACGCCGATATCCGCAATTCGCGGCCTCGCCGAGACCTTCGTGCGCTCCTCGACCGACGGCACGATGCAGCCCGTCGCGGTTTACGTGCCGCTCAACTACTCTCCGGCGCGGCCCGCGCCGCTCGTCGTGTTCTTGCACGGACGGCTGCAGCCCGAGTCCCACTTGATCGCACCGGACTTCGTCGTGGACTTGGCCGAGCGCACGAACACGATCGTCGTGGCGCCGTACGGCCGCGGCTACTACGATTTCCGCGGCGCGGAGAACGACGTCTACGACGCGCTCAACGCGGCGATTAAGGCGTTCAACGTCGATCCGCACCGGCGCTATCTGGCCGGATACTCGATGGGCGGCTTCTCCCTCTTTCGGATCGCGCCGATGCATCCGGCGGACTGGTCGGCCCTAATGACGATCGCCGGCTCGATCCTCGCGTCGGGCGCGGCCGGTGTCGTCGGCAAGATGCAGCACGCCAGATTTTACGTGGTCACCGGCGCGCGTGACGGCATCGTTCCGACCTCGTACCCGACCGGCACGGCGATCTTCTTGCGCGATTCCGGACTCGCGGTGACGTTCTACTCGGAACCCGACGGAACGCACGCGCTCGCTTCGCTCCGCTCGAGTTTCTCGAGTGCGTGGACGGACATGGAGCGCGGCGTCGTGCGCCTCCCGGTGGGACTCTCCGGCGCCGCCGATTTACCATCGGCTACGGGAGAGTGAAAAACAAGCCGTTACGTGCCGTAGCGTCGCTGCCGCGCCGCAAAATCCGCGAGCGCGGCCCGGAGTTCGGTCTCGCCGAAGTCCGGCCAATACGTTTCGGTCGCCCAAAACTCCGCATACGCGGCTTGAAACAGCAGAAAGTTGGAGAGACGCAGCTCGCCGCCGGTGCGGATGACGAGGTCTGGATCGGGCAGACCCGCGGTATAGAGCCGGCTGCCGACGGCGTCCTCATCGATGGAGTCGACGTCGCGCAGCCCCGCGCTGACCTCGCGGACCAGGGCGCGCACCGCGTCGCCGATCTCGCGGCGGCCGCCGTAGTCAATCGCCAGATTGAGCGTTACCGCTGTGTTGCGCCTCGTGCTCGCGACCAGCTCCGCCAGCGCCACGCGCGCTGCGGACGGCAAGCGATCCCCGCGCCCGCACAACCGCACGCGCACGCCCTCGTTCGCGAGCGCGCGCAGCTCGCCACGCGCCGCGCGAATGCACAGAGACATCAGGAGGTCGACCTCGACCGCCGGCCGGTTCCAGTTCTCTTCCGAGAACGCGTAGGCCGTGACGATCGAGATCTGAGCGCGGCGCGCGGCGCGCAGCGTTCGGCGCAGCGCAGTGATACCGCGCCGGTAACCGCACGCGACGGGCAGGTTCCGCTCGCGCGCCCAGCGACGGTTGCCGTCCATGATAATCGCTATGTGCCGCGGCGTCACGTCGTGGCCAGCTTCGCCTTCGGGGCCGCGTCCAACGAGCGCTCATGGACATCGCGCACAACGGACTCGAGCTCGTCCACGTACGCGAGGAACCGCTGACGCCCGCGCTTGGTGATGCGATAGATGGTTAGCGGTCGTCCCGCGCCGCGCTGCTTGTCCGTGGCAACGATGCCAACCTCGGCCAGGGCATGGAGGTGCCGGTTCAGGTTTCCGTCGGTCAAGTCGCAGGCGCCTTGCAGCTCGGTGAAGCTCAGGCCGTCGGGGTGCGCGATCAGGCACGTGCAGATCGCGAGGCGTCCGCGCTCGTGAAAGATCCGCTCGAGGCCGGGATACGAGAACGGCGCCTGATTCGCGTTCGACATTAGGGAGCCTACGAGCGCTCGCGCCAGATGAGGTAGCCGATGCCCAGTTGGCCGATTCCGAAGCCTATCGGCATCACCCACCATGCGAGCGCCACCGCCGTCATAGGCGTAATGAGGAACACGAGCGCGAGCGCGCCAAACCCGACGGTGATCGCCATTGTGGAACCCGGTATCGCTCCACGCGACGCAAAAAGCCCGATCGCGTAAAAAGCGAACCACGTCCCGGGGAGCAAGACATATGCGCCGTGGTCGATCAGCGCGAGGCTCAGCGCGCCACCCAACACGATGCTCGGCGCGATCGAGATCGCGGCCGTACGAAAGCGGCTCCGCTCACCGGGCGCGCGATGCTTCAGCAACCACGTCGCCGCGGCGCCGTAATTCAGCACGAGTGCGACGGCTAAGCAGCTCAACCAAATGGCAAGATACGTATGAAACGCATCCGCGGTGCGCGGCAGCGGCACGAGCCGCAGCTGAACGGCCGCAGCAACGAGCGCGCCGAGACCGCTCGCAGCAGCGGCCGCACCGGAGTAGCCTTCGAAACGCTGCAGGTGTGCGAGGCGATCGCGGACTTCCGCTAGGTCGGAGAGGGCGCGCTGGAGCTCCATCGTTAACTTTGTATCACAGAGCTAGGCGGAAAGCAATGCCGGCACCGGCGAGGAGGCGCGCCGACACCCCCGAAGGCCGCTTCATTGTACTCTTCCCGGAGGTTAACGGCATGAAGCGAGCACTGCTTGCAGAGCTCTTCTTCCTTATTGCGCTGGCGGGGTGCTCGCTGCAGCAACCGGCCGGCACGGCCGCGGCACCGGCTCTTCTGCCCGCCTCGGGCAGCGGCCCAAGCGGTAAGATCAAACACGTCGTTATCATCGTTCAAGAGAACCGTTCCGTCGACAATCTCTTTCAGGGCCTTCCCGGCGCCGACACGCAGAGCTGGGGCTACAATTCGCTCGGACAAAAGGTAACGCTGCAGCCGGAATCGTTGACGACGCGCTACGATATCTCGCACCGGCACAGCGCGTACGTAACCGAATATGCGAACGGCAAGCTTAACGGCTTCAATCTGGTTCGGTCGATCTGCCCGAAGCACGAGCAGTGCCCTCCCCCAGACTTGCGCGCGTACGCGTACGTACCGCGAAGCAACGTCCAGCCGTATTTCTCAATGGCCGAGCAATATGCGTTCGCCGATCGGATGTTCCAAACGAACCAGGGACCAAGCTTCCCAGCCCATCAGTACATCGTGAGCGGGACGTCGACAATTTCGAAGGGATCGAACTTGCGCGCGGCGGAGAATCCCAAGTCGCCCGCGGGAGACTGGACGGGCGGTTGCGATTCGCCGCGGGGGTCGCTCGTGTGGTTGATCGATCCCAACGGCAAGGAGTCGCACGTAGCCTATCCGTGTTTCGACCGGACCACCTTGAGCGATCTGCTCGCGGCGCGGTCGTTGACGTGGTCCTATTACCAGGCGAAGGGCGGGGCCGGTCTCTGGAACGCCTTCGACGCGATCAAACACATCCGCGACGGAGGCGGCTACGGCAACCACGTCCTTATCCCGCCGGCAGCCATCATCAACGACATCAAGGTCGGCCGCCTCGCGAACGTCGCCTGGGTGACGCCGACGTTGGCGGACTCTGACCATCCCGGAAACAAAGGTACGGGCCCGGCGTGGGTCTCCGAAATCGTCAATACGATCGGTAAGAGCTCGTACTGGAATACGACCGCCATCTTCGTCGTGTGGGACGATTGGGGCGGATGGTACGACCACGTCAAGCCGCACCAGTACAACTCGTACGAACTGAGCTTTCGCGTTCCTCTGATCGTCATCTCGCCATACGCCAAGACGGGCTACGTCTCCCACAAGCAGCACGAGTTCGGTAGCATCTTGAAGTTCGTCGAAGCGACGTTTGGCCTCGGCTCGCTGGGAACCACCGACGTGCGCGCGGATGACCTTTACGACTGCTTCAACCTCTCCCGCGGGCCGCGGCCGTTCAAGACGATACCGTCGCGCCTGGCCGGGGATTACTTCCGGCACGTGGCCGACCAGAATCCCGACGACGACTTTTAGGAAACCTAGGGCGCGGGATCCCGCGCGAGCAGGCGGCCTAACGCGTACACGAGTTTGAAGCGATCCGTTGCCTGCGTCCACACCGGCGTGATCGTGGGGATTTGACTCTGCCGCTCGTCCGGAACCATCGTACTGAGCAATCCAAGCGGCGTCGCCGGGTACCCGGCGACCGTGCGAAAGAGGAGATCGGCCCAGAACGCATTGGCCCATCCGAACTCCGGGCGCGTGAACTGCTGCGGGTTGTTGGGATTGATCGATTCGTGCATCAGTCCATTGAGTGTATCGCTCTCGTCCAGCATCGCGATTGCGTTTGCAACGGTCTGTCGCGTCGTCGCGGTCAGCGCCGCGCCGACGATGCCGAGCGGCCACACCCATCCGCGCGGCGTGTGCGGGCTTCCAAGTCCCGTGGCATATCTGCCCGTGTAGTAGTATGGGTCATCGACGCTCAGCGTGAAGCGCCGCGTGCTGAGATAGACTGGATCGTTGGTCGCGCACCAGCCGATATACGGGAGGGCGGTGAGGTTCGGGATGTTGGCGTCGTCCATCAGCTTCGAGTGGCCGAAGCCGTCGGTCTCGTACGCGTACAGCCAGCCGCCGTAACGCCGGCTGAAGACGCGGCCGTACCGCTGGATCCCGCTCTGCACGCCTGAGGCTAGCACCGTCGCGCTCTGCGCGAGCTGGTCGTCCTTGAACGCGTCGCGCGCGAACGCCGTGACCAAGCGCATCGCCACGACCGCCATGGCGTTCTGCGGAATGTTGTAGTGATAGACGACCGGGTCGTCGGAGGGCCGGAACGCGTCCCAGATCATGCCCGTGTTGGGGTTGTAGCCCGTGTGCGACGGGACGGGATGCGGCCAGCGGTAGCGGCTGCACGAGGCGTGACGCTGCTCGCAGCGGAGCGTTGCGACGAGCTTGCGCAGCGCGGCGTGCAGCGTCGGCGTGAAGATCGACCGGTCGCGAGTGTTGGCATAGTAGACGAAGACCAGCAGCACCGGCCACGCGAGCGAATCGATCTCCCACTTGTCTTCCCAGATCTGATAGTTCGCTCTGAATGCCTCTGCGTAAGGATCGACGAGGATGTTCTTTGCGTCTCGCTGGATGACGCCGAAGAACGTCCTATGGAGCTGCGGGTACGTCGAAACGAAGCGGATGTACGGCATCGTCTGCGCGGCCGAATCGCGCAGCCACATCGCCGGAATGTCGCCGGTTTGGACGTACGTCGTGCCGTCGCTCTCGTGAAAGAAGTCCGCGAAGAACTCGTGAAAGAGCGTGGCGGTGTCGATCGGCCGAATGCGCGAATCGACGGGAACGTTCAGAACCTGCGCCGGAGCCGGCGCGGCGACGGTGAGGGCGAAGAATAGGCCGAGGAGCGCCCGGAGCGCCTTCAGCGGTTCGGTTACCGCGTGCAGACGCTGTCGATCACGGCTTGCGGGCCCTGCCCGCTCACGACGTCGTGCACCGTCACCTTGTTCGGCGCCACCTTTGTGTAGGTGACGGCTTCCGGCGAGGACATGGGCCCCATCGAGGTCGTGCCGGTGTAGGCCTTACCGTCCGTCGACGTCAGAAACCCGTGCCCGCCGAAGTTGTCGGCGGAGGTCTGCCAAAATGAGCTCATCCTCGTGCTGTAGCCGAAGTAGAAGTCGCCGGAATAGGTCGGCGTCGCGACGTGATTGTGCACGACGTTGCCCGGCACGGCCTCGAAAGTCGCGGTCCCCTGGTCCGTATGCGCCGGCTGTCCCATCATCGCCGGCACGTTCGTGGTGCAGTTCCACGCGGAACCGAGCAGATAGCTGAACGGCGCCATCTGGCCGCTCAGCGCTTGGGCGCCGGCCGCGAGGGGCAGGGCGAGCGACGCCGCAATCGCGAGCGCGCAGCCCGTTACGAGAAGTCGCATGATGCGGTATCCTTTCAGCATGAAAAAGAGAGATCGGCCACGCCTTCCCCTTGCAAAGTTGCCGATCCTACTCTGCGCGCTCCTCGCAGCCGTCACGACGATCGCGACGCTCGGCCGGCGGCGGCATCGTGTATTTCCCACCGGGAATCTACCGCATCGATCCCGCCTCGGAGCCGTTCCTGATTAGCAGCGGCCTGACGATCGTTTCGGCGTTACATCTTCACCTGCACGGAGAAGTAGAGGTTGAGCGAGAGCGGATAATTGAACGAGCTCGCGTCGCCGTACGACGGCGCGAAGGACTGAGCGAAGTACGGGTTCTCCGGAACGCCGTTGGCGGCGACATCGTACGGGCTCGAGCCGTTATAATAGTGTCCCCCGTTGTAGAACGTGTTGGCGACGTATCCGCAGATCACGCCGCTCGGCGGATAGGCCCGGCTCCACGGTTCGGATGAGCCGCCGAAGCAGCGGTTCAGCAAGTTCGTCACGGTGATGCGTCCGGAGATTCGCGGCGTGAAATCGTACGACGCCTGGACGCCGAGGTTGAACTGCCAAGGCTGGCGGAACTCGCCGAAGGTATCGAACGTGCCGGTTTGCGGATTCGGGATATACAGGTTGCCGGGGCTGCTCCCGTCGCTGGTCAGCGCCGACTGACACGAGGTGTAGTCGGCCGCCAGCGGGTTGTTAGTCGGGATCTTGCTGCTCATCTGGTTGGCGAAGCAGGCCCGCGGATCCAGCCCCTGCACGTCGGACGCATTGCCGTACGTCGTGCCCTCTAAGAGCGACATGGCCGGCGTCACCGCCAGCTTGCCACGGCGATAGTTGAGCACGAGGGCGAGCGTATTCGGCGAAATGTACGGAAAGTCGAGGCCCGGCGCGTACCAGCCGTGCGGATCCAGCAGCGGCTGCGGCGTCATCGCGTAATATGGGTTGGCGATCGAGCGCGGTCCGCACGAGGGATCGGGAACGCCCTTCCCATTGGGTTGATAGCACCCCGCCCCGCCGCCGGCCTTCGTCAGCGCGTTGAACTCTTGGATATCCTGATTGTACTGGTCGACTGGCCCGACCGTGCTGTTGGGATAGTTGTTCCACTTCTCGGCGGCGTTCGTGTACGTATACGAAAGCACGCCGGAAAGTCCGTTCTTCTCGAAGTCGCCCTTCGTGATCTGGAGCTCGACCCCGTCCACCCTTAGCGTCCCCGCGTTGAACGACGGCGACACGCCCAGGCTGGGGAGGTTGACCGACTCGTAGAGCTGGTTGGTGCCCCACCGGTAGAACGGCGTCAGCTTCATTCCTAGGTCGGTGCCGCGGAAATGATGCTCGTACGAGAAATCGTAGTTGTTCGAGAATTGCGCCTGCGCCTCGTGCAGCGGGGAGTCGAAGCCGAAGGGGATGAACCCGAGCAGGCCCGCCGCGAGATTCGGCTCCACCGTGTTGTACTGGATCTCGTAGTTCTGGGGCTGCTGGGCGTAGCGGCCGGCCGAAGCGCGCAGCACGGTGTCGGCGTTGACCGTGTAGGTCGCCGAGAAGCGCGGTTCGACGTACGACTGAGAGTACGAGGACGGATACACGTTGGTGAGGAGAATGCCGTCCGTGCCGTTGGGATGAACGGTCTGGATCGGCGTTCCGGTCGAGCGATCGATCGGGCACTTAAACGTCGCGATCGGCGTAAATAGGAAGATGCTCTGCGGCGGCTGCGGGACGAAGATCGGCTGCCGCGTGACCGGATTGACGCAGAACTCGCGCTGCGCGGCCGCGAACCAAAAGTTCGTCGCCGGATTGTCGGTGTTCGCGAGCCCGTAGGTGTCGTTTTCGAACCGGAAGCTCGCGTTGATGTTCCACCGATCGCTCGGGCGCCACTGGTCGCCGATCGACGCGTTGGTCAGCTTGGGGACGACGGCGTTGAGGTCCGCCGAGTTCCCGAGATAGGTCAGCAGCATCGACGCGTCGGCCTCACAGGCCGGCGCGCTGGCTGAAAGTTCTCCGTCGGCGCAGGGGTCCCCGGCCGTAAAGCTGCCGTACGGCGCGCCGAAGGTGCCCTGCGAGACCAGCGCGTTGCACGGCGCAGGAAAACCTACCTTGTAGCGGCGCGTCGCGTACGTCGCGAAGCATTGCAATCCGTCCGTGAAGTTGCTGACCTGCTGCGAGCTCGTGTTGAAGTAATTGTGGTTGGAATAGCGCAGCGTGTTCGACGTGATGTACGACACCGTGCCCGAGAGCAGGTGCTGGCCCGAGAGCTGATCTGCCAGTTGCAGCTCGAGGCCTCCGGTGTGCGCGTCGACCATGTACTGATAGTTCATCACGCCCAGGGACGTGTTGTTCCCGTAGCCGTTGCCCGTGGCGCGATTCGTGTTCGAGTAGAAGATATATCCGAACACACGCGCATATGCCGACGAGCCGAAATTCTTTTGATACTGCAGCTTGCCGATGCTCGCGGTATCCCAGCGGCCGTCGCGGTAATTACTCGGAATCAGGACCTGGATCTGATTGCCGTTGGCGTTGACCGGACATGTGTTCGGGACGTTGGTCCAGCCGAGCGGGTAGACGTTGGCGCAGCGCGCGCTAGGCGATCCGGGATACATGTACGGGATCGGCGTCGTGGAGGCAGGTGCGAGCCAACGCGTGTTCCCGGAATAGGTGTAGTAGTCGGGCCACTGATTCGTGCTGCCGCAGTAGAAGTCGGGCGGAGAGCACTGATACGGCGTCGGATTCAGGCCATCGTTTACGATGCCAAGCCCGAGCGCGCCGGCATCGCCGAGGCTTGAGTAGTCTTGCTGAAAATTCGCCGACGACATGTAGAGGAGCTGCACGTCATCGCGCCCGGCGTCACGGCGATGGGGAATCCCGACGTGGAAGTTGGCCACGACGTCGCGGCTCGAAATGTTCGAAGGCTGCCCAAAGTAGGATGGATAGGAACCGAAGCAGCCCGGATCGCTGATGTTGTACTTCTTCACCGCGGGATTCGTGTACGTGAAGTTGTTGCTGCACGTCGGGTAGACGGCCGGGTAGAACGGCAAAAAGGTCGTGATGTGCGCCGGCCAATAGCCATACGGAATCGTGTCGGTCAGGCTCGCGCCGTTGTATTGATCGAAGTAACGGAAGTTCTGGTTTGTTCCGCTCAAGCCCACGTAGTACGAAAACATGCGATCGGGCGTCGATCCGCCCCCCTCGACGCGGGCGTCGTGATAGAACGTCGGAGTGCCGATGGCCAAGCCGCCGATGGCGTATCCGGGAAACGTGCCCGTCTTGATCACTTGGTTGATGAAGCCGGCGAGACCGGTAGCGTTGGCATCGGCCTCGCCGCCGCCGGTGTAGATCTGCAGCTCTTGTTGGCCCAGCGTCGTCTCGGAGTTGCCCGGATAGTTATCGAAGGACCGGTTGATCGGCACGCCGTCGTATTCGTATCCAATTTGATCGTAATAGCCGCCGCGGATGTAGACGGTCTGATTGACTCCGACTTGGTTGGGTGGGACGTACGAGCCCGGCATAGCGGCGATCGCCGAGTACGCATTGTTCAGCCCGCCGCCGCCTCCGAGCGTCGCCGCGGCGCTCGTGAGCCCCGGGTTAACGGAGTAGACGTCGGTGCCCGTGCCAGGCCGAACCGGGCTGAGCGACGAGCGCGACGCAACGCGCGCAATCGTCTTGAGCGAGCGCTGCAGCGCGATCGGGATAGTCTGGCTCTGGTCGGCGAAGACCGAGATGCCCGTGATCGAAAGGATCTCGAATCCGGCGCGTTCGGCCTGGATCGTAAACGTGTCGGGGGCGAGGGAGATAAATGTGAAGCGACCGGCGGAATCGGTCGTCACGCGTGCCACCTGCGAGGGGCTCGTCGCCGTGACGGTCGCGCCGGCGATTGGCGCCTTCGTAGCGGCGTCCACGACGGTCCCGGTCAGCGATCCTGTCGTGCCGGCAACCACGTCCTGGCGCCACAGCAGTAGCGCCGCGCAAAGCAGCAACGCGTATTTCATGCATCCTCCGAAGACCGAACGCCGAGCAAAGACGCTCTTAGCGGGTCAGCTCGCGCCGCTCCTTCCAACGGCGGTGAGCGCTTCGGCCACGGCCTGCTGTTCGGTCAACACGGCGCCCGCCGCGAACAGCCGCGCGAGCTCGGATTTTTCGACCGCCCCGGCGAGCAGCTCGAGCAGCTCATCGACGAATGTCCGCTCGTACGGGGAGAGCCGCCATTCCGCGGCCCGTAACGCTTCTTCTGCGTAACCGATCAACTGAGCCGCGCGCGGCGGATCGCGCCGCCCCTCGATCACCGCGATAAACGCGATTGACAGCGCGGTGAGCACGGGATGGTGAGCCTTCGCCGCCGCCGCGAGCGCCTCGCGCGCCATTGGCTCTGCCCGCGCGAAGTCGCCGGTGGCGAGACAGTAGCCGGCGAGGTCGCTCAAAGTGAACATCTTCGCCACATCGCGATCGTCGAGGCGGCTCGCCTCGAGCATCAGGTCTGTGGCGGCCCGGAAGTCGCCGGGGGTCTCGGCTTCCCACTGCGACCACCAAACGAGCGCACGTGCGGTCTCGCTGTCCCGGCCGAGCGTGCGAAAAAGCGCGACGCTCTGCTCGAAGCGCGCACGCACCGCCGCGTCGCCCTCGCCGGCGAACGCCTGCGCGCAGCGGCGCAGCGTATCGGCCAGCAGCCGGCGATCGCCGATCTCGGCGGCCAGCCGCAGCGCTTCCTCGGCGGCGGCCCGCGCGTCGTCGTAACGGCCCATTGGCGCGTAACGCGACGCGACCTGCGAGAGCGCTTGGGCCAACCCGCGCGCGTCGCCGGCTTCGCCGTACAGTGACGCGGCGCGCAGCGCCTGCTCGAGCACTTTCTTATTTGCCCCGATGTTGCTGTAGAGCATCGACAGCCCGTAACGAAGGCGCGCCTCGACCGCAGCGGCGAGCGGCGATGGCGCCGCGAGCACGCGCTCGCACCATGCGCATCCCTCCGACAGCAGCGCCAAGCGCAGGAACATCGGCGTCGTGTCGGCCACGAGGCGCGCGCCAGTGTCGGCGCAGTTCCCCTCCTCGACGGTCCAGCCGAGCGCGGCGCGAAAGTTGGGCAGATTTTGCTGTTGGCGCGCGAGCCAATTAGGCGGCGGCCCTTCGTCCCATTCGTCATACGCGGCGCGCGCGAGCGCCGCGAACGCGCTCGCGTGCCGCCGCGCGATCTGCGCGGCCTCTCCGCTCGCCGTCAGTTTCTCGTCCGCGTACTCGCGAATCGGTTCCAGCAACCGATACCGGCGATCCGGACCGCGCGGCTCGAGGACGACCAGCGACTTATCGACCAGCGACGAAAGGCGGTCCGCGACCGCCCACGGATCGCCGTTCTCATCGCAGACGGCGCTCGCGACGTCCAGCGAAAAATCGCCGGCGAAAACCGCGCAGCAGGCTAGGCAGCGCTGCTGGTCGGCTGGCAAGAGGTCGTAGCTCCAGTCGATCGTCGCCCGCATTGTCTGCTGACTCGGGCGCCGGTCCCGCCCGCCCGCGAGCATCCGCAGCTGCAGACGCTCCGCGAGATCCGGCAGCGACATCGTCCGCACGCGGGCCGCCGCCAGCTCGATCGCGAGAGCCATGCCGTCGAGGCGCGCGCAAATCGTCCCGATCGTCCCCGCGTGCGCTGCGGCATCAAAGTTCGGATCCGCCGCGCGCCCCCGATCCGCAAACAGCTCGACCGCCGACGCGAGATCGAGCGACGACAGGCCGTAGACGCGCTCGCCCGAGATGTCGAGCGGCTCGCGGCTCGTGGCGAGCACCCGAATCCCCTTGCATCGCGCGATCACGTCGCTGACGATCGCGGCGACGGCCGCGACGAGCTGCTCGCAGTTGTCCAACACCAGCAGCAGCTCGCGATTAGCCAGATAATCGAGAAGATTGTCGATCGGCTCTCGGCCGGGCGAGGCGTGGGCCCCCAGCGCCGAAAGCATCGTCGGCACGGCGAGCGCGGAGTCGCTGACCGCCGACAGGTCGACGAACCACGCGCCATCGGGCTCGTCGTTGAGGCGGTTCGCGGCGACCTCAAGGGAACATCGCGTTTTGCCGATGCCTCCGGCGCCGACGATCGTCACGATCGGGCCCGCGTCGAGAAGAGCCTCGACGCGCGCGACGTCGTAGCTCCGGCCGACGAAACTCGTGGCTTGGCGCGGGAGATTGTTCGGCGGCGTCTGCAGCGCGCGCAGCGGCCTGAAGTCGGATCGCAATCCCGTAGCGATCGCCTGATACACCTGCTCGGCCTCGCGCAGGCCTCGAAGCTGGAGCGTCCCGAGATTGCGCAGCGTTATCCCCGCGGGCGGCGCCGCGAGCGCGAGATCCGCGGCGAATCCCGCGAGGAGAATTTGACCGCCGCTTCCCGCCGAGAGCAGTCGCGCCGTACGATTGACCGCGGGGCCGAAGTAGTCGCCCGAGCGCTCGTCGGCCTTGCCGGCCCCAATTGAGATTCGAACGGCGAGCCCCGCGACCGCGGCGAAGTCCTCGCGCGCCAGCCGCCGCTGGATTTCGACGGCCGACTCGACGGCATCGCCGATCGTCCAGAACGCGGCGCAGAAGGCGTCGCCGATCGTCTTGAAGACGTATCCGCGGCGCCGCTCGATCTCGTCGCGCAGGATCTCATCGTGGCGTCGCAGCGCGTCGCGCATCGCCTCGCCCGCTGCATCCCAGCGTCGCGTGCTGCCTTCGATGTCCGAAAACAAGAACACGACCGTGCCCGTAGGAAACGCGTGACATTGCATTCGTTGCAGGAGGATTCCGCACGGCACGGTCGCTACCTTGGGCATGCCGGGAAGGAGGGAGTATGCCGCCGCAACGCACGAACGAGATCACACTCAAGGTCACCGAACTCAGGGACCTCTTTCGCGAGCGCGAATTCGACCCGTTCATCGACAACGTCGAGGACGTCGGCAGCATCGCGCGCATGGCACAGCTGCCGCACCTCGCGTCCAAGCTCGAGACGATTCGCTTGCGGGTCCTCGTTCCCGAGCGTGTCCTTACGGCACAAACGGAAACAGAGCTTCGCAACGCTCTGCAACGTTATTGCGCGCACACGATTGCGGAGGCGAGGCGCAAGCTGGCCGCGCTGCGATGGGTCGGCCTGCGAACGCTGCTCATGGGGCTCGCTTTCTTCGCGGTTAGTTTGGCGGCGTCGACGCTGGTGCAGCGGCTCCTCTTCATTCCGGAGGGTCTGCGCACGCTCGCGACCGAGAGCCTCATCGTCGCGGGCTGGGTCGTGATCTGGCAACCAATGGATAATCTCGTCCAAGGCTGGTGGCCACAGTGGGAAGAGGAACGCACATTCCGCGCGATTAGCGCGGTACCGCTGCGCGTCGAAGGTTACTTGCCGCTGCCGGCCTTTCGCTCGTAGTAGCCGATATCGCGGTGTTTGCGGGCCGCGAATCGGAGCGCCGCCTAATTACTGCGGCGGATCAGCGGGACGACGGGCCGGGAAAGGACTGCCACCAGCTCCGCGCGGCTCTTCACGTTGAACGTCTGAAAGAGCTGAGCGAGCTGATTGCGCACGGTGTGCGGACTTCGTCCGAGCACTTGCGCGATCTCAGAGTTTCGCCGGCCCGCACGCACGAGCTCCAACACCTCACGTTTCGCGGGCGGAATGCGCTCCAACGGCACGGCGGCGCTGCTCGCCTCCGCGATGCGGCGCGCGATCCAGCTGCGCGGCCAGGGATCGATCTTCCGAGCCGCGCGATGAACCCAGCGCCGATCTCGCGTAGCCTCGAACAGTCCGAGCGCGCACAGCGCGGCGCGCCACGCGTAGTTGAAATCTTCGAAGATGTCCCAGGCCTCGGTCAGCGCTGCCTTGCCCTCTTGCGTGTCGCCAAGGCGCAGCCACGCCACGCCCTGCGAATAGGCTTCGAAGCCGCGGACGCGCGGGTCGGTGCCGTACGAGAGCAGCGGTATGACCGTCGAGCCTAGCGAGCGGAAGCGCGCGAGGTACTGCTCGGCAATCGCAGCGTTTTCATGCGCGAAGAGCTCGCCCAGCACGAGCAGCGCCGAACGCTCCTCGCCGGTAACGTCGTTCCACGACAGCCGTTGCGCGATCTCGTGCGCCTCTTGGAGTTGCTCCGCCGCAAACGCCGTCTCGCCGGTATTCTTCGCCAGCAGCGCGCGATCGAGAAAGCAGAGGACGCTCCAGTGGTCGGACGGCGCGAGGCGCATCGCCTTCTTGAAGCCGGCGAACGCGGCCAGTTCGTTGCCTTCCAGCTCCTCCATCGCGGCGATGAAGCGCGTGATCTGAAAGTGTGCCAATTGCAGCCCGGGCGTCCAAGGCATGGTATCAAAGATGCTGCGCACGCGTTCGGCGACGTCGCGCAGCGGCAGCTCCCGGCAAAGCAGAGCCAGCGTGAAGAGCGCGTTGGCTCGGAAGTACTGATCGGGCTCGGAGGCGATGTCGAGCTCGTCGAGCGCCTTCTGCAGCTCGTCCACCTGCTTGAGCACCTCGCCGCGACGCAAGGCGATCCAGGAGAGGACGATCCGGGCCCGCGCGCGATTGTTCGGGTCCTTGGAGTTGAGCTGCACGGCCGCGGCGTCTTCAGCTTCGCGATGCTCGTGCTGCATCCACGCGATGGCCGCCTTGTGGTAGAAGGCTTCCTCATACAGCGGATCGCCTGCCGTAAGATCGTTGAGCGCGCGGTCGATCAGCCTGCGCCCCGCGACGTAGTCCCTGGTCGAGCCGAGCGCCGCGCCGAGCAGCACGTCGCGCTCCGCGCGTTTCGCAGGCGGAGCCGCGGGGAAATCCGAGAGTGACCCGATGACATCCACGAACCGGCGCTCGCGGATTGCAAGCCGGGCTGCCGCCAGCACAGCTTCCAGCGTGTCGCCGGCCGAAGTGAGCTCACGGCAGCGGTTATAGTCCGCAGCCTTCAGTGCGCTGTTGAATTCGTCGTGGTCCAAGACCGGACGATCTTGTCTAACGGTTGTCAGCATTAGTCCCCGTGTGGTTGAGTCAGAGCGGAATGCCAGGGCGCCGGTGGGTAACCCGCCGGACGGCGGGTTTTTCTATTGTGGGTCCGAGTTAGCCTCCACGCTAGCTATCTTGGCAGGCCACCGCCGACGGAGTCGAGGTGGTGCATCTTCAGGTCAGATTTGGGCAGGCCACCGCCGACGGAGTCGAGCCCGTGCATCCTCAGGTCCGATTTCGGCAGGCCGCCGCCGACGGAGTCGAGCGAATGGAGCCGGCTCGCTGCTGGTAGCAACGACCCGCCGCTCATGCCACCCCCCGCGCATCCGCCCAAAAGGGCCCCGCATATCGCCAGGGAGAGCGCCACAATCGTCTTACGCATTTGTCTTACCTTTCAACGCCAAGGTGGCGCCAGGAAGCACAAGTGATAGTACGAATATACTAGTACCAAAACGCCTCCAAGGATAGGGCCGCTTGGCAAACTTTGCACTACTACCAGAAAACCTAGCGGAACATGAATTGCCATCAGAACAAAGGGCGAGGGGCCACGAGCCTCTCTCAGCTTCCCTCAAGCGAACGCGACCTTGGTCGTGGGGGCTCCACCCGTCATTATCATTTATTTTCAGAGGATCTTGACATGTCTTATTCCTTTCTCAAAACGCGAAAGGGGCAGTATGCTACTGTCCTCGTCGCGCTCTGCGCCGCGGTCATCGCGGCCTGTAGCGGCCCCTCACCCGTCGGACTTCCCCTGCATGGCGCCTCCGATTTGAGGTACGGCCCGGCCACCAAGCCGTCGCCGACCCCCTACGTCTTCTCGTTCACGACAGTGGACGACCCGGGCAGCACCCAGTTCAACGAGGCCACCAGCCTCAACGAGCTTTACTCGATTTCCGGCAACTTCGGCAGCGGATCGCAGAGCGATCCGAGCCACGGCTGGATCACGCAGCCGCCCTACACGAAGTTCCGGCAAGTCGACTACCCGGGTGCCATCAACACGTATCTCCAGGCGATGAGCACGAACCACCTCCGCGCCGGCTACTTCCTTGACAACACGAAGCAGCACAACACGTGGGGCTTCGTCCAAAACCACGGCATCTTCACACTCTACAAGGACTTCAAGACCCCGAAGAAGACCGGCTTCATCGACCAGCTGCTCAGCATCAACGGCTCGGATATCGCTGTCGGCTTCTACGAGGACAACTCCGGCAACGATAAGCCCTTCGAGCTCATCGTGACGCAGAACAGGTACACCGCTCTCACGCCGCCTAACGCGCAGAGCGCTGAGGCCACGATCGTCAACCTGCGCGGCGACATCGCGGGGGTTGAGACGACCAATGCGGGCACGGTCCAAGGTTGGCTCTTACGCGGCGGCACCTACACGACGTTCTCATACCCGAACGCGACGAGCACGCAGGCGTTCGGACTAGACTTCGAAGAGCAGGTCGTCGGAGCGTATGTCGACAGCGGCGGCGCGACCCACGGATTCATTCTGACCAACCCGACGAGCCCGAGCGGGCAATTCTGGCAGTCGGTGGACGAACCGGCGGCGGCCGGCACCACCGTCATCACCAGCATGAACGCTTACCATGCAATCGCCGGATGGTATTTGGATTCGCAAGGCAATCGCCACGGCTTCACGGCCGTCGTGAACGGCAGCAAGAAGTAGCCTTCGTAGCGGGGACGCGCGCGGGCGAGTTGGCGCGCGTCATTCCGCATCTACGACGTGGTAGTCGGGCGGCTGATGCAGGAAGTAGGCGCGATCGTAAGGCGCGTCAATTCTCACGAACTTTCGTGGCGGCGCGTTGAAATCGAAGCAGTCGCGAGCGGGAGAGTCGGCCCGCTTGTCGCTGGCGGCCAATCTGCCCAAGCCGAACGTGTCCTCCACGAACTTCAAGATGCTGCCGTGCTCGTAGTGTACGTGTGAGACGTGCCCCCTTTTTGCATACGCGGACACGACCAACATCGGCAACCGCAGGCCGAGGCCGTCGTAGTCCTTATATGCCGGCGGCTCCGGGTCGTACCATCCGCCATAGTCGTCCCAGAAGATGAACATGGCGGTCGAGTCCCAGTACTTCGATTCGCCGACTGCGTTGACGAGTGACGCAACCCACGACGGACCCGTCTTCGAGCCGCTGCCGGCGTGATCGGAGTTTGGCCACGTCGGCGTGACCCAGCTGACGGAGCGCAGCTTGCCGGTCGAAACGTCCTTGAGGAATCGCGACGGCGGCGTGATGACGTCCTTTTTCCAGTCGGGACCGTTGTAAATATGGTTGATCGCCTGGTACGCGCTCCAGATGCCGGGGCTGCCGCTCGAGTACCCGACCGCGTAGTACGCCCACGAAACGTGGGCCTTATCGAGCTCATCGCCGAGCGTCGTCGGATCCCAGCACACGACCTCGTAGCCGTCTGGGACCTGGCGCTGCGGCCCGACCATCGACACCATGTCGCTGGGGCCGCCGGGACATCCCCAGACGCTGACGGGATAGTCGACGGCCGACTCGGCCTGGCCTGAAATGATGTACTGATGCGAGACGAAGCTGCTCGCGTCGAAGTTCGATGCGTACATCCGGTCGGCGAGCACGTACTGCCTGCCGATGTCGAAGTACGGCTTCGTCTCACCGTACGGCACGTAGGCGTACTGTGGATGGGAGACCGGGCAGCTGTTGCCGCACCCGGCGCCCTCCAAATTGAAGCCATTCATCCGGCAATGCGTTCCCGGGATTCTACCCGTTCCGTTGCAGGCGGCAAAGAATGCGTACGAGCTGTGGTCGATGTCCCAATACGTCTCCAGCCCAACCGGCCGGAGCTTGACCTTCTTCCCGGAGCTGTCGTAGCCGTACTTGGCCGTCTTCGCGCCGGGAAAGCCGTAGAACAGGTTGTTGAAGCTACGATTCTCCTGAACGATGATCACGATGTGTTTGATCTTGCCGTTCGACGCGCCGCGCACGACGTGCTGAACGAGTGGCGCCACATGCGAGCTCGGCAGATTCGCGACCGGCAGGCCGGGCGACACGCTCGATCCCACGCCGTGACACGCTGCGAGCAGCAGCGCCGCGGCGACGCCGGATGTTGCGTGCCGCATTACTCCGCGTCGACGACATGGTTGTCGGGCGGTTGGTGCAGGAAGAATGCCCTATCGTACGGGGACTGGATCGGCACGAACGCTCGCGGCGGCTGTTTGAAGTTGAAACAATCCCTCGCCGGCGAGTTGGCGCGCGCGTCGACCGTCGTCAGGCGACCCAAGCCGAACGTGTCTTCGACGAACTTCAGGATGCTGCCGTGCTCGTACTGCACGTGCGAAACGCGCCCGTGCCGGGCATACGGCGAGATGATCAGCATCGGCAAGCGCATGCCGAGGCCGTCGAGGTCGGCGTAGGGCTGCGGCTCGGGATCGTACCAGCCGCCGTAGTCGTCCCAAAACACGAAGATCGCCGTCGAGTCCCAGTACTGCGACTCGCCGATCGCGTTGACGACCGAGGTTACCCACGACGGCCCGGTGTTCGAGCCGCTGCCCGCGTGATCCGAGTTGGTCCAGGTCGGCGTCACCCAGCTCACCGAGCGCAGCTTGCCATTGGCGACGTCGGTGATGATCTGCGACGGCGGACTAATGATGTCTTTGCTCCAATCCTGGCCGGTGTAGATATGCTTGATCGCCTGGTACGCGATCCAGAGCCACGGGTTCCCCGAGTACATCACGCCGTAGAACGCCCACGAGATGCTGGCCTGGTCGAGCTCGTCGCCAAGTGTGTTCGGGTCCCAACACACGACCTCGGACCCGTACGGCTGGCGCTGGGAGTCGACTTCCGAGATCGTGTCGTACTTTCCGCCGGGGCAGCCCCAAGCACTATAGGGATAGTTGATCGCTTTTTCCGCTTGAGCGGAGATGATGTACTGATGCGAGATAAAGCTGCTCGCGTCGAAGTTCGACGCGTACATCTGATCGGCCAGCACCCACTCCTTGGCCATGGCGAAGTACGGCTTGGTCTCGGTGTGCGGCACGTACGCGTACTGCGGATGAGGGATAGGGCAGCCGGTACCGCAGCCGACCCATTCATTATTGAAGCCGTTGTTCTTGCAGTTCGTCCCCGGGAGGCTGCCCGTGCCGTTGCAGGCCGCGATGTCTCCGTAGGAGTCGTGCTCTAAGTCCCAGCTGGTCTCAAGCGGGATCGGCAGGAGTTTGATCTGGTTGCCGTTGGAGTCGTAGCCGTAGCTCGCCGTCGTGGCGCCCTTGTAGCCGTAAAAGAGATTGTTAAAGCTGCGGTTCTCTTGAACGATGATGACGATATGCTTGATCTTTCCCTTCGACAGCCCGCGCCCGACGCGCTGTAGCGCGCTCCCTGGTTGCGAGTTCGGCGCAGTAGCGACCGGCAGCCCGGGCGAGACGGCGCCGCCGCCGTTGCAGGCCGCGAGAAGACACGCCACTGCAGCGAGCGGCAGCGCTCGACCGGCGCGATGGCTGAAGGGCATGAGATATCTCCTCGTCTACTCCGCGTCCACGACATGGTTGTCGGGCGGCTGGTTCAGGAAGAATGCCCTATCGTACGGCGCCTGGATCGGCACGAACGCTCGCGGCGGCTGTTTGAAGTTAAAGCACCGATTCGGAGAGTTCGCGCGTTTGTCGCTGGCCGCCAGATTGCTCAGACCGAACGTCTCTTCCACGAACTTCAGGATGCTGCCATGCTCGTAGTGCACGTGCGAGACGCGCCCCTGCAGCGCGTAGGGCGAGATGACCAGCAGCGGCAGCCGTAGTCCGAGACCGTCGTAGTCGGCGTAGGCGGGCGGCTCGGGATCGTACCAGCCGCCGTAGTCGTCCCAGAAGACGAAGATCGCCGTCGAGTCCCAGTACTTCGACTCACCGATCGCGTTGACGATCGACGTGACCCATGACGGACCCGTGTTGGAGCCGCTGCCTGCATGATCCGAGTTGCCCCAGCTCGGCGTCACCCAGCTGACGGAGCGCAGGTTGCCGTTGGCGACGTCGGTGATGATCTGCTGGGGCGGGCTGATGTCGTCCTTGCTCCAGTCCTGGCCATGGTAGATGTGCTTGATCGCCTGATACGCCATCCAAATGAAGGGATAGCCGCCCGAGTAGATTTCGCCGTAGAACGCCCACGACACGCCGGCCTTGTCGAGCTCGTCGCCGAGCGTGTTCGGATCCCAACAGACGACCTCGTAACCGTACGGAATCTGACGTTGCGGGCCGACCATCGAGATCGTGTCGCCTGAGCCGCCCGGGCAACCCCAACGACCATTGGGATAGTCGACCGCCGACTCGGCCTGGCCCGCGATGATGTACTGGTGCGAGATGAAGCTGCTCGCATCGAAGTTCGACGCGTACATCTGGTCGGCCAGCACCCACTCCTTCGCCATGTCGAAGTACGGCTTCGTCTCGCTGCGCGGCACGAAGGCGTACTGCGGATGCGGGATCGGACAGCTGTTGCCGCAGCTGACGTATTCCTTATTGAAGCCGTCCATCTTGCAGTTGGTGCCGGGTATGCTGCCCGTGCCGTCGCATGCTTCGAAAAACGCCCCGGAGCTGTGGTCGATGTCCCAACCGGTCTCCAGCCCAATCGGCAGCAGCTTGATCTTCTGGCCTGAGGAATCGTAGCCGTAGCTGGCCGTCGTGGCGCCCTTGTAACCTTTGAATAGGTCGTTGAAGCTGCGGTTCTCTTGGACGACGATGACGATGTGCTTGATCTTGCCGCTCGACGGGCCGTGCAGGATGCGCTGCAGGCCGGACACTAAACGCGAGCTTGGTCGATTCGCCGACGGTAAGCCGGGCGAAACGCCGGCGCCGCCGTTGCTACAGGCTGATATGAAGAGCACGAGAGCCGCGACGCAGAGAGTCCGGCCCGCGAGCGAGATGGATCGCATGAAACGTGTGCTCCTTGCAGCAAAGTAAAACTGCTACCGGTTACGACGACTAAAAAGAAAATCCCATAGCGCGACGGCCTGCACGCCGAACGATGATGACGCCAATCATCTTTTCTCCTCGAATGAGGCTCCCTCGAAGGTCATGCTCACGCAGGTCCCCCGCGTCGTGTCGATGCGCAACTGCTGCGCGATCGCGCGAATGATGCGCAGACCGAAGCCTCGTCCCGGAAGCGGCTCGCGCCGGATGAACGAGCCGCGGTCCAAGACGTCGACCCAGAGCCGTCCGCCACGGTCCACCCGCGCGAGCAGCTGCACGTCACGCGCGCTCTTGCTCGAGCTGCGCACGTATGCGTGCTCCACCACATTGGCCAGCGCCTCGCCCGCCGCGGTGGTGATGTCGTCTCGAACGGCTCGCTCGAATTGCAGAGCCTCCAAAAATGCCGTGAGCGCGTGCCGGATCGGAGCGACGTATTGCGGTTGCGCCGGACAGTGCAGGCGCAGCTCGGAGGCTCGCTTCATTCGGCGCCGCTCTGCTCGAGGTAGGCCAGGGCCGCGTCGCGATCGCCGAAGATCTTGAAGGCTCCGGCTAATCCGGCGTACTCGACGACCCGTGCGAACTGTGGTGTGCGCACCACCAGGGCGACCGGTATCGCGTCGTGCGAAGAGGATACGCAGAAACGCAGTAGCTCGGTCAGGGCGACCGAGTCGGCATAGGTCACGTCCGAGAGGTCGACCAGGACGGCACGATCGGCGGCCGAGCGGCGCAGGGCCTCGCGTATCTCGTCCTTGCGGCCGATCTCGAGCTCGCCGCTCAAACGGATCGTCTTGATGCTGTCGCTTTGGTTCACGCCGTTCTCCGCAGTGCGGCTGCATGCGGTACGCCGACCGCCGCCGGGACCAGAAAGTGGATCGTCAGGATCGCGATGTCGTCGGAAGCGCGATGATGATCGAAAATCTCGTCTCGTATGGCTTTCGCCGGATCGCCGGCTTTCTGGGCCGCCGCTTCGACTGCTTCCAGCAACAGCGTCTCTCCTGCGAGCACGTCGTGCGAATGTTCGATCACGCCGTCGGTGTAGAGCACGAGCATCGCGCCTGGCACGCTTTGGACGCGCTGCGTGGCATAGCTCGCTTCGGGGTTGATCCCCAACGGCAGTGCGCCGACGTCGAGGAATCTCGCTCGGCGCCCCGGCTCGAACAACACCGGCGCGGGATGACCGGCAGCCGCGTAGCTAAACTCGTACGCGCGCGCGTCCACGAGACCGGCGATGGCCGTGATCATCGGGAAGTCGGCGGCGATCAACTCGGCGTTGACGCGCTCGAGAATGCTTCCGGGCGACGGGTCGGCGAGCGCGCTCGAAATCAGCATCTGCCGCGTCTTGTTCATCGCGACCGCGGCCTCGATCCCGTGACCGGCGACGTCGCCGATGGCGAGGAGCACCCGATCGTCCGGCAACTGGACGGCGTCGTACCAGTCGCCGCCGACCTTCGCCTCTTCCGTCGCGGGCACGTAGGTCGCGCTCAATCGCACGCCGGGCAGCTCGGGGAGAACCGTCTGCGCGAACGCCTCCTGGAGCGTGTCCGCGATGCGCTTCTCGGCCTCGTAGGCGGCGCGGCTCTCGGCGGCGCGGCGCCGCTGCTTCTCGGACTTCGCACGTTCCTGCTCGAGCCGGCCCGCCAGCCGATATTGCTGGATCGTGAAGAGCGCGGCGGCCGCGATGACCGCGACGACGGCGCTGATGGCAAAGACGTTTGCTAAGCCGATCGCGCGCTCGGCGCGCGCGTCGCCCTGGCGCTCGCGGCGAACCAACGCGGCGTCGATCGCTTCGAGATCGTCGCGAAAGCGATCGGCGAGGATCTTTCCGTGCAGCTCGAGGACGTGGGCGTTGCGCCTCTTCGTGAGCAACAACGGAAACGCGACCCGCCGCAGCCAGCGCCGATTCGTCGCTTCCGCGTCCCCCACGAGCCGCGCGGCATCGCGAAGTCCGAGCGCTTCGCCCGCCGAGCGAAGCTGCCGCAGTTGCGACGGAAGGCCGGCTCGGCCGCGAAAGTACGGCTCGAGCAGCAGCGGATCGCGCACCGCGGAGAAGCCGCGGACGCCGGTCTCCTCGTCGAGCTGCGAGCGCAGCGCCTCGGCAGTGACGATGCGCGCCGCCCGAACGTGCTCGGCGTCCGCGTACGACGCCGTCAGGATCGAGCGCACGAGCACGCCGCCGGCCACGAGCAGCCCGACCAACAGCGCCAAGAAGCCGAGCGTTAGGACCAGCGGTATGGGAAGACGGCGAGTCATCGCCAGGCGCTCTTTCTCACCCTCGCGCGACGGCCCTCCGGCGATTCAGGAGTGCCCCAAATGCCAACCGTGCTGCTCGCAGCGATACGGCCGCAATCCCTTGGACGTCCGGGGGATGGCGCGAAGCGCCAGGCGATGCGTCGCGAAGGCGGCCTTCGGCGCACCGTTTTCTTTGTAACAGGACCGCGGACCGCCGCGCTTGCGCTGCGTCACTCCTCGCCGTCGAAATAATCGAGTGGCTCGGAGCGGATGTTGCGGCGCTCGGGTATCGGGACGCCCCACTTGCCGCTGTCGGGATAGTACCACGCTTCGCCGATCGGATTGTCGGCGACGACATACAGAACCAGTTCCTCGTCGCCGTCGTTAAAAAATTGATGGGGTTGTCCCGGCTCGAAGATGCACGCGTCGCCCTCGACCACGCGTGCCGTTCCGCCCTCGTGCCGCACGGTGCCGCTTCCGGAGATGACGTGATAGAACTCCCACTGCGCGCTGTGCGAATGATAAGGATAGGGCGCCTTGCCGGCAGGGATACGGAGGATCTCGACGTCAAAGGGATGGCGTTCTCGAAGATCCGTTGACCGCGGCTTGCGTCCTAACGCTTCCGACACCTCGATCCCCTCGCCCGCCATGCTCCCCTTTGGCGAAGACCACTTTATGGGCTCGATCTTTTTCGTGTTGACGATCAGCATGCTCGTTTCAGTCCTCGTAGCGACCGTTCGCCGAAGTCCACGCAAGAGCCGCTTTGGCGCGCTGCCTCATCGATCCGATCGACGTCACGACCGACGACAAAGGCAACGTCTATGTCGACGACTTCAACAATTTCCGTCCGACCGGCTACATCGACGAGTACGCGCAATGCCATAACAAAGTGATCGCGCGCCACGCGATCAAAAGCGGCCCCTAAGGCGTCGCGGTCGATTCGGCCGGCGACCTGTTCGTGGCCTACTACAACGGCGCGTTCGGCGGATTCGAAGAGTTCGTCACGAGACGGTCTCTGGCGGCAGCATTACAACCGTAGAAGGGGTCGCTATTTCGCCCGACGCGGTTTTTTAAGGTCCCTTCATAGGGCTGAGCGAGCGGGCGTGCGAACCTGTCGCACCCCACTCAAGCCACCTTGGAGGACACACTCGTGAAAATCTCCACTTTGACGACTGTCTTCGCAGTCGCAACGGTTGTTCTCTTCGCCGGGTGCTCCGGCGGCTCGCAAAGCTCCAACGTCGGAGCGTCTGCGATCCCACCGGCGGCGCGCGGCATCCCCGGATACATGCTCCCGTCGGGCGTCGACAGCCGCTTCGCCGGGGAGTCGCGCCTTTCGTCGCGCTTCTTCTCGCCGCAAGTCGTTCCAGACAGGCACAGGGTGCGCGTCGAGAAGGAGTTCTTTATATCCGATACCGGCAGCAACGTGTTCGTGTTCAAGAACTCGACGTACGCGAAGGTCGGCGACATCACCAGCGGCATCACCGCGTCGGACGGCGTCTGGGTCGACAAGAAGGGCAACGTCTACGTCGCGAACGTTGTCAGCAACGTGGTCGAATATAAGAAAGGCGCGGGGTCACCGATCTGCACGTACTCGGCGAGCTTGACCGACCCGATCAACGGCACGACCGACAGCGCCGGTAACGTCTACGTCACCGACTTCGAGGGAGGCGCCGTTCGCGAGTACGCGCAGTGCAGCAACACGGTGAAGGCGACGTTCTCCGTCTCGAATCCCGAGGGCGTAGCGGTCGACGCCAGGGGCGACGTCTTCGTTTCGTTCGGCGGTAACTTCGAAGAGTTCACCGGCGGCAAAGGGACGATCCTCGGCGCAACGATCGGCTCGGCAGCCGGCCTGATCCTCGACAACAAGGGCGATCTGATCGCCGACGATCAGACCGGTTCGATCGACCTCGTCGCGCCGCCCTACACCACGGCGACGCAGCTCGTGACCGGGCTCTCGGATCCGTTCCACTGCTCGCTCAATTCGGCAGAGAATCTGCTGTTCAACGCCAACCACGGCTCGGCCACGGTGACGGTCTACAGCTATCCGTCGATGTCACTCGTGCATACGATCACGACGAGCGATGGGATCGACGGCGCGGAGGGCGTCGGCGAATCACCCAACGCGGTCTTCTGACACCTGCGCTCGATAGTATGGCGCGTGCGCCCCGTTCGCGGGGCGCACGCTTTTTATTGGAAGCTATGGATGCCGACGGTGCGCGTGATGCCCTCGTCGCTGAAGCTCCAGATCTTCTTGGCGAGGACGTCGATGCAGCCGCTCTCCTTCTGCAGCGTCCCCTCGACGATCAGCGTCGGCGACGAGCGGATCGGACGGCGAAACGCTTCGTAGACGTCGGGGCGCACGATGACGTTGACGAGCCCCGTCTCGTCTTCCAGCGTCAAGAAGACGAAGCCCTTGGCCGTGCCGGGACGCTGGCGCGTGATCACGAGGCCGCCGACGCGGCACTTGGCGTTACGCGGCAGCTCGCGCAGACGAGCGGCCGGAATGACTCCTTCCGCGGCGAGTTTGTCGCGAAAGTGCTCCATCACTTGGCCGGCGGCGGTGACGCCGGTGGACCAGAGGTCGAATGCCGCGAGCCGCTTCGGCGCCACCGGATCGAACTCGACCGGCGGCTCGTCCACGTCCATCAGCGATCCGAGCTCGCCGCGCGCCTCGCGCTCGTCGATCCCGCGTAGCGCCCACATCGCCTCGCGGCGCGAGCCATACCACGGCGCGAAGGCTCCCGCGATCGCCAGGTTCTCTAGCGTCTCGCGCTGGAGCCGAGTCCTCTGCGCGAACGCCAACACACCGGCGAACGGCCCTTGGGCGATGGCGTTTTCCAAGGTCTTACGCTGCGCTTCGCCGAGGCCGCGGACGAGATGGAATCCCAGCCGCAGCGCGCCGTCGCTTTCCACGTGCGACCAGTAGCCGCTGGCGTTAACCTCGATCGGGTTGACTCGAACACCGTGGCGGCGAGCGTCGTTGACCAGCACCTCCGTTGAGTAGAAGCCCATCGGCTGCACGTTGAGGATCGCGGCCGCAAACACGGCTGGCAGGTGACACTTGAGATACGCCGACGCGTATGCCAGGAGCGCGAAGCTCGCGGCGTGCGACTCCGGAAATCCGTAGTCGGCGAAGCCCTCCAGCATGTGGAAGAGCCGCTCGGCCGCGCTCGCGTCGATGCCGTTGCCGACCATGCCGTCGATGAGCTTCTTGCGCATCGCCTGCATCCGTTCGCGCGAGCGTTTGTGCCCCATCGCGCGACGCAGCTCGTCGGCCTCGCCGCCGGAGAATCCGGCCGCCTCGATGGCCAGGCGCATTCCCTGCTCCTGAAAGAGCGGCACGCCGAGCGTCCGCTCCAAGACGGGCTTCAACTTCGGATGCGGATAGGTCACGGCTTCGACTCCCGAGCGCCGGCGCAGAAACGGATGGACCATCTCGCCCTGAATCGGGCCGGGGCGAATGATCGCCACCTGCATGACGATGTCGTAGAAGCAGGCCGGCCTCATGCGCGGCAGCATCGATTGCTGCGCGCGAGACTCGATCTGAAAGACGCCGACCGTATCGGCGCGCCCGATCATGTCGTATGTATTTGCATCGTCCGCCGGGATCGTATGCAGCTCGAGATCCGGCGCCACTGCAGGCGGCAACCAGGCGTCGCCGCGCTCGACGCAGCCGCGGTATAACGTGAACGCCTCACGCAAGAGCGAGAGCATTCCCAGGCCGAGCAGGTCGATCTTGATCAGGCCCAGGTCTTGGAGATCGTCCTTGTCCCACTGAACGACGGTGCGATCGCGCATCGTCGCCCACTCGACCGGCGCCACGCACACCAGCGGATCGCGCGTGATCAGCATGCCGCCGGAATGGATCCCGAGGTGGCGCGGAAAGTTCGCGATCCGGCGGCAGATCGCAAAGAGGAGCTCCGGCCCGGCCTCGTCGGGAAGCTCCTCGCGCGCGTCGTATTCGCGCGCGATCGCGTCGACTTGCTCGAGGCTCAAGCCCAGGGCCTTGCCGACGTCGCGGATCGCGGAGCGCGTCCGATACGTGATCACCTCGGCCACCATCGCGGCGTTGGTGCGGCCGTAGCGCTCGTAGACGTACTGAATCACGCGCTCGCGATCTTGATGCGCGAAGTCGATGTCGATGTCAGGGATCTCACGCCGCTCCTCCGACATGAACCGTTCGAAGAGAAGGTTCATCCCGATCGGGTCGACGGCGGTGATACCCAGGGCGTAGCAGACCGCCGAGTTCGCCGCCGAGCCGCGCCCCTGACAGAGTACGCCTAGCCGCGCCGCCTCGCGCACGATGTCCCAGACGATCAAGAAATAGCCGGCCAGATCCATCTTGGCGATCAAGCCGAGCTCGTATTCGAGCTGCCGCTCCACGCGCGTTTCGAGCGGCATCGCGTACCGTCGCGCGGCTCCCGCGTAGACGAGCTCGCGAAGGTGGCGTTGCGGCGAGCTTCCCTCCGGCACCGGAAAGAGCGGGAACTGTCCGGTCTGACGTTCCAGCCGAAAACTGCAGCGCCGCGCGATCTCGATGCTTCGCTCGATCGCCTCCGGGTACTCGGCGAAGAGCCGGCGCATCGCCGCGGGAGCCTTGAGATGGAACTCCGCGTTGGGACGCAGCTGATTGGCGGCCCGCGCGGCTTGCAGCGTCGTGCCCTCGCGCACGCAAGCGAACACGTCGGCCACCAGCGCATCCTCCTTGTCGGCATAAACCACGCCGTTGGTCGCGACGTACGGCAAACAACACTCCCGCGCGAGCTGCACGAGCTCCACGTTGCGCTGCGTGTCCTGCGGGGAGAGATGCTGCTGGAGCTCGAGATAAAAGCGCCGCTCGAACAGCGCGTCCAGGACGCCCGCCTCTCGCGCCGCCGCCTCCCGGCCGCCGTGCACGAGCGCGCGCTCCACGCGGCCGAAGGGGCCGCCCGAAAGCGCAATCAGTCCCGCGGCGCCATCTGCGAGATCCTCCATGCGCAGGCGCGCGTCGCCCTTGCTTCCCCGCATCTGCGCCGTCGAAATCAGCCGGCAGAGATTCGCATAGCCGCGCTCGTCCTCCACCAAGAGCACGATCCGAGCGCCGTCTTCAAAGGTAAGCTCGCTGCCGATGATCGCCGCGACGCCGCGCTTACGCGCGTAGGTCGAGAAGCGCACAGCTCCATAGAGGCCGTCGCGATCGGTCAGCGCCAGCGCCACCAGGCCCAGCTCCGCCGCGCGCTCTACCAGCTCTTCGGGATGCGAACCGCCTTGTAGGAAGCTGAAATTGGACCAAGCGTGTAGCTCCGCATACATGGGTCACTCATACACGCCGCGCAGGTACCAGTGCGAGCCTTGGCGGTAGATGCGCGCAAACGTTCCGTCTTCCAGAACGACGTCGTATTCGTCACGCATTACCGGAGAAGGCCCTTCGACGGAGCCGTCCTGAGCGAAGTCGAAGGGCTCAGGACAAGCGTGTGAGGGCGTTCGGTGATGCGCCACGGTCCGGTGTATTGCCGCACCGCCTGGCGATCGACGATCGCCGGCTCGCCGCCGCGCAGCTGCACCGGCACCTCGCGCACCCGGAGCAATCGCAGCTGCGGCACGGTTCCTCGCCCTTCGACAGAGCCTGTCCTGAGCTTGTCGAAGGGCTCAGGATGACAGGTTTCGATTGCGCGTGGCGGGGTGAACGGTTCGTAGGTAAAGCGTTCTTCGAGCAGGTGCGCTGCGCGCGTCTTAGCGCGAGCGATCCCTTCGCCGAGCACCGCCTCGAGCCGGGCGATCGTCACCGCGACGCGCTGTGAATCGAAGTCGTCGGCGGAGAAGAACGCTTGCGCTTCTCCTCCTTCCTCGAGTTGGAGCGCCTGTAATTGCAGGCCGACGATCGCGGCTGCGAACGTCGCCCCCTCGAGCTTTGCGCGCAGCATGTCGAACATCGTGCGCTCGTGCGCCGTCGGGATCGCGAGCGGCACGTCGAAATCACACGCGTCGGCGTCCTCCAACTCAACTGACAGGCGCAACGCACCGGCGCGTTTACCGCAGCAATCGAGATCGGCGCAGATGCGCGCCAGCAGCATGCGCAGGGCAAAGAACACCTGGCTCTCGTCGCTGGCGCGCCCTTCGCCGAAGACCGAAGCCTCGATCGCGACGCCGTGAGCGCGCGGCTTGAAGGGCCTGCGATCGACGCCGCGCGCGAGCTCGTGCCAAGCCGCGGCCGGGGCTCCAAAGCGGCGGACGAACGGCCCGTGCGGCAAGCGCGCCAGCTCACCCAGCCGCTCGATACCCAGCAGCCGCAGCCGTTCGATCGTTTCCTGCTCGATGCCGAGCAGTGCGAGCGGCAGCGGTGCGAGCATTTCGCTTTCCGCGCCGGGGACGCAGACGGTGCCGTCGCCGACGTGCGCCGCCGCCAGCGCGGCGATCTTATTCGATCCCACGCCGAGCCGCAACGCGTGTCCGAAGCGGTCCAGCACCGCGCGCGTCTGCGCCATCCACGCGGGCGCGCCGTCGCCTACGCCGTGCATGTCGAGAAATGCCAGACCGAGTCCGGCGTCGTCGATCAGCGGCGAGACCGCATCGAGCGCGTCGAGCATCTCCTCCCACAGCGCAAGGCTCTGCGGCTCTCCGGCAACCCAGTTCGCGGCAACGTCAACGCAGAGCAGCATGACGCCCGGAAACCATGTGTTTGTGCTTGCGGACGTCGATGCGAAGCTCGAAGCCGCCGAACGTACCCCAGAGACCATGCGTGCCGTGCATCGTAACGCGCTCGAGCTCGCAGTACAGCCGCAGGCCCGCCGCGGCACTCAACGCTGCACTCGCATGCGGCGCCATCACGATCAAGATCCCCCCGCTGCGATGCACCAGCGTTGCCAGCCGCGTCCAGACCGAATCGCGCAGGGCGATCGCCGGCATGAGCACCAGCCGGCAGATGCGCGCGCGCAGCAAGATGTCCACCGCGCGCACGATTGCGAGCGCCTTGCGGGCGGGTACGACCAAGACGCGCTCGAGACGGACCCCCGCCTCAGCTAATGCGGGCGGATAGAGCGCGCCGTCATCGAGGATCGCGACCAGGCTGCAGCGGGTCGCGCGAGCCATCAGCCCTGCCGCCAGGCTCCAGCGCCCGCTCGACCCTTCGAGCGTCGCCACGATTCCGCGGGGAAGACCGCCGCCCAGGAGCCGATCGAGCGCCGGGATGGCGCTCGGGACGAGCTCGTCGGCCGGTAAAGAAGGAAGCGGAACCGCTGCGGTCAGGCGCACTTTGAGGGCCTCGAAGGTCCTCCGGCGTTCCTTAATCTTGTCATCCTGAGCCCTTCGACTCGGCTCAGGACAGGCTCCGTAAAGGGATGCCAGCGCCGCCATGGGAGATTCATCCTAATCGAACATGTGTTCGATTGTCAAGGCGGCTGTTGCGGTGTTTTTGGGGCTCTAGGTTGCTTGGCTTGCTAGGCGCTCGCGGCCGTGCGGCGCGGTCAAGTCCATCAGCGGTCCGATCGGGACGATGCGCGTCGGGTTGATGTCGTCGTGCGTGAAGTAATAGTGCCGCTTGATGTGGTCGAAGTTCACGGTCTCGGCGATGCCGTCGACCTGGTAGAGGTCGCGCAGATAGCCGGAGAGGTTCGGGTAGTCGACGATCCGGCGCAGGTTGCACTTGAAGTGGCTGTAGTAGACGGGATCGAAGCGCACGAGCGTCACGAAGAAGCGCCAGTCGCTCTCGAGCGGCCGAGCTCCGAAGAGATAGCGCCGCTTTTCCAGGCGCCCATCCATCGCATCGAGCGTCTCGAAGACGCCGCGCGCGGCGCGCTCGTAGGGGGCCTGCGCGGTTGCAAATCCGGCGCGATAGACACCGTTGTTGAACGTTTCGTATAGGAGATCGTTGAGCTCGTCGATCTCGGCGCGCTTGTCGCGGGGATAGAGATCGAGGTGTGGATTGGTTGCGAACGCGTCGAACTCGCTTTCGAAGATCCGCAGGATGTCGTCGTCGGAATTGCTGACGATACGCCTAAGCTTCTTGTCCCAGAGCACCGGGACGGTAATGCGGGCGCGGTATCCCGGCTCGGTGGCGAAATACGCCTCGCTGAGGAAGGCCCAACCGTTGAGCGGATCGGGCTCGGACGGCGTGAACCGCCAGCCGCGTTCGTCACGGATCGGATCGACGACGGTCATGCCAATCGCGCCTTCCAAACCCTTAAGTTTGCGCGCGATGATCGTACGATGCGCCCACGGGCATGCCAGCGACACATACAAATGATAGCGTCCCGTTTCCGCGGGATAGGCGGAATCGGCGTCGGCTCTGACCCAGTTGCGAAAGACATCGTCTTGACGTTGGAAGCTCCCGTCGTCGGTTTGCTCGTGCGGGAATTGCGCCTTGACCGTCATGTCGCTTACAACCCTATCGCGGCGAGTTGAGATACGTGAGGCCGGCGCGCTCCAAGATCGTGCGGCCGCGGCCCGTGAGAATGAAATCCGCAAAAGCCCTCGCCTGCTTTGGGTGCGGCGCGGCGCGCATGAGGGCCAGCGTGTACGTGATGTGGTCGGTCAGCGCGGCCTTGCCGGGAAGCGCCACGAACTTATAGCCGCGCGCGATCGCCTCTGTCCGGTAGAAAAAACCTACGTCGGCTTGTCCCGTGTCGACCCGCGCCAATAGGTCCTGTTCGGGGAAGATTTGCGCCGGATTCTCATCGCCGCCGAGCAGACCGCGTTCGCCGGCGCCGCCCAGCCACATCGTCACGGCCTGCAGCGTGTAGACGCCCTTGGGATCGAGCTGGGGATCGGTGCGCCCGATTCGCAATCCCGGCGTTTCGAGCGCGCGCTGCAGCGGCGTCGACCCATCGGAAACCGCATCGAAAAGCTTAGCATATTTCGATGTAGGCGCCCAAGCGATGCCGAGGCTCGTACCTGCGAAGGTCGTCGCGGAAGCGACGCGCGCGCCGAGGCTCGCGACGATTCGCGGAGCGACGCTGATGAAGACGTCGGGAGAGCGCACACCCGCGAGAATCAGATTCGCGAGCGCCTTGCTGCCGCCGGGCTCGCCTTCGAAGACGAGGTTGTCTTCGAGGAGGGCATCCTTGATCGGACCCTCCATCGCCGTCACGAGCGAGCCCGCGTAGAGAACCGAAACGCTTGCGGGCTCGGGGCTTGGCGGCGGTGTCAGGGCTGCGACGAAGGCGTAAAGTCCAGCGAGCGCGAGTTTATACAGTAGCGCGTTCCCTCTGGGCCGGGCCCATCGTCGAAGACGTGACCGAGATGTGAGTCACAGCGCTTGCAGCGAACCTCGATGCGATGCATGCCGTGACTGTCGTCATCGAGCAGCCGGACGTTCTCCTGTTGCTCGGGACGCGTGAAGCTCGGCCAACCACAGTGCGACTCGAACTTAGTTTCCGATCCGAACAGCCGCTGACCGCATGCGCCGCAAACATACGTGCCATCGTCGTTCACGTTCAGGAGTGAACCGGTGAACGGCGCCTCGGTCCCCGCCTCGCGCAAGATGTGATAGCGCTCGGAGCCGAGCTGACTCTTCCACTCCTGCTCGTTCTTCTGGATCTCGGGCGTGACGTCGTGCTTCATGCTTTCGCTAAGCCATAAGGGGCAAAGGCGCCAAAACGATGCAGCGAATAGCCCGGCATGAAGCTTCTCTTCGAAATACTGGTTTCGATCCTCTTGCACCCCATCGCCATGATCCTCATGTGGATCAACCTGATCGCGCGCGGCGACATGGCGACCGTCAAGAAGGTCGTGTGGTTCGTCGTGAGCGTCGTCTGGGGGCTGGGACCGATACTTTACGTGCTGGTAGCAGAAGGCTCGCTGTGGTAGCGAGCCTTCCGGGATTCGAACATTACGCCGGCGGCCTGCCGCCCCCGCCTCCACGCGGGGCGCTGACCGGTGCGCCCATGCCGCCGTGGGTAACCGGAGCGCCTACGCCGCCATGGGTTACGGGCGCACCGACGCCGCCATGCGTCACCGGCGCACCCACGCCGCCGCGCACGAAGCGACCACCGCCGCCGCGGTTGATGTAGACCGGATACGGATAGCCGCCATAGTACGGGTAGCCGCCGTAATAGCCCGGCCAGTAGCCGCCGCCCCACCAGGGCCAGCCCCAGCCGAAGCCGATGCCGATCCCCCAGCCTGGGTAGCCTCCGTAGCCGTAATAAGGAGAGCCGTATCCGTAGCCGCCGCCGTAGCCGTAGCCGCCGCCGTAGTCGTAGCCGCCGCCGTAGCCGCCTCCGTAGCCGGAGTTGCCATAGTAGGCCGGAGCCGCCACGTCGATGCGGTACGCCGAGAACACCGAACCGTTGGCGTAACCATAGATGGTCACGCGCATGCCTTCTTGGAGCTTGATGCCGGTCGGGTTGATGACCGTGCCGTCGTGCAGCTGGACGTTGTCGCCGTAGCCCTTATCGTCTTGCAGATAGAGCGTGTACTGCCCGTTGAAGCCGGTGATCGAGCCCTTGACCGTCTGCTGCGAAGCGGTCGAGTAGCTCGGGTACGATTGGGCGTCCGTCAGCGACGGGATGGCGAGGGAGGTGGCCGCACACAGGGCCGCGGCCAGCCTCAAACCAGTAGACAGGATTGAGAAGCGCATAATCGAGTTTATTATACTCCGGCCCACCGGCCGCCGCGTTAGAAATCGCGCAAAAAGCCTCGCGCCAGGCTTGACCCCGACGCTACGTCAGACCCTGAGCTCTCGTGGGAGACGACCCGATGCAGACGCTCGCCGACGGCCACCTTCGCAAGATCTCGGTCGGGCCTCGTGAGGCCGAGGCGGAGCTGGAGTGGCTCGAGCACCTCCTGGCGCTGCGTTTCGTCGGGTTCGCTCTAGAGCAGATCAAGGAAGCTCCTTGCACCTTCGTCGGGCCGTTCACGCAAGGCGATGCGGTGATCGCGCGTGGACTCAATCGCCTATGGTCGGACACAACGCAATGGCCGCGATTTCAAACGCGCGGAGCGACGAAGTCGATGCGTTAATACAAGAAGGCGTTGAACTTGCGAATCAGGAGATGGAGCCGTCGACGGGGATTGAACCCGTGCTCTCCGCATTACCAATGCGGTGCTTTACCACTAAGCTACGACGGCAGCATCGAGTCCGGAGGGCTTACGCCAGTGACGTTCTCAGCCCCTGGCCTTTGCGAGTTCCGCTGCTACGATGATCTCTGATAGTTCGCCGATGGTCTTGATGTCGCGAAAAAACGGTGCACCGTTCATGGTGATGAGCATTGCGTCGTACTGTGCCACCAGTGTGGCGCCCAGTCGTAGCTAGCCTGGAAAATGTCTCTCCCAGGTGTCGACCAAGGGTTCCGCCGCTCGCTCCCGAAGGCCCCGCGACCAGGAGGACGTTTCAAATGCTTTCTTCTCTTTTGCTGCGTCGAGCGGGACTCGGCGCCATTGTGATTAGCGCGTTCGCGCTGGCCGCGATTCCGGGCCAGGCGCAGCAGATGCGGCAGCAGATGGCCGACAAGGCCGCCGCGAGCGCCGGTAACGCGTTCGTCAACAAGATCGACGGCGAGAGCTGCGCCGACTTCGCCCAAACGATGTCTCAAATGAAGCAGAAGTCCGGCAGCGGCAGCAGCTCCAGCTCCATGTCGCAGAAACTCAAGGCCAACACCGAGGCACGGACGCAGTTCGTCAACATCGTCGCCGCGCCGCTGCTCAACAAGATGATTAACTGTAACATGCTACCGGGAGGGATGTAGTGCGCAGACGCGCCTTTGCGATATTCCTCGCGATCGCTCCGATCGCCGCGGCGGCGGCCGCGCTGAGCCCCTCGGCGCTCGTCGCCGGGGCGTCGTCGTACGACGGGAAGACCGTTACGGTGACGGGTAAGGTCAGCAACTTCCAGACGTCGAGCACGATGATGGGTACCGTCGCGGGCTTCCAGCTGTGCGACGCCAAGTGCATCGTGGTGATCGACCAGACTAACCACGCGCGCTCCAACGGGAGCACGGCGACGGTCACCGGCACCTTTCACGTGACGTTCAAAGGCCCCCGCAAGACGTTCAACAACGCGGTGGTGATCGGCAAATAGCGGCTGGCCTTTACCAAAGGTCAAGGGCCCTAAAAGGGCCCTTATTCTTTTTATCCCGATTCGCGGTCGGCTTCGACGATCATGAATTCGTTCCAGGTCGCGCCGTCGTCGGACATGCGCGAGCTCGGGTGGCGCGTTGCCGTCGAGCGTCATGGAGCGGGCGGCGGGAATCGAACCCGCGACTCTTGCTTGGAAGGCAAGGGCATTACCACTATGCAACGCCCGCGGAACTGGGCAGGGCTGGATTCGAACCAGCGTAGCGCTCTCGCGCGCCAGATTTACAGTCTGGTGCCATTAACCACTCGGCCACCTACCCGCATCTCGTCTCTGCTGTGCGCGTGACTCTGGTTAGGATAGCGCAACGAAACGCCCCTCGGCAAGACGCGATGGCCAGGTCGCAACGCCTTTTAAAAACGATATGGACCCGCCCGAAGGCGGGTCCATATCGTTTGGTCTCCTGTTTGAGTTTACTGGCTGACTGTGGCGAAGGCCGGGGTGACCTGGGTGGCCGGGAAGTCCCACTCGATTCCGACCGGCATAACCCCGAGCGGGTAGTTGTAGACCTGCGTGCAGACAACCGAGGGCGGGAAAGGCGTCGCACAGCCGCCGCCCGTGGTATTCGGCACGATGTTCTTCGCGCCGGAGGTCGCCACGCCCCAGACTACGTCGCCATTGTCTGTCGACGTCGCACTTCCGGTGAAACTGAAGAGCGTGAGCGTCTTCTGCGTCAGCGTGGGCGCCGTCGGCGACCCGCCTTCGATCGTCCCATATGTCGCTCCGCATCCTACAGCCGGACTGAAGCAACCGCCGCCCGAAGTCGCCGGGATCGCTTCACGGTCGGTGACGTCGAGCTTGCCATTGCCGTCCCAGGCAATCGCACCGGGCCACTGGAGCGTCGTCAAAGCAACGCCGAACAGCGTTACGGGCACGAACGTGCTCCCCACGGAGCAGCAGGTCTCTAACACGGCGACGTGAGCGTCAAACGGCGCACCGCACGTGGCGAAGCTTGTGCAGAAGCCCACGCTACCGTCCGCGTAGAGATGTCCCTTGGGGTCATAGCCGACGAAGTTGATCGCGTTCAACGGTCCTGCCGTGCTGGGGATGCCGAAGAACTGATCAGGCGGCGCTGCGCCACCGGGGTAGACGTAGACGCTGCCGGATCCGCCCGTGGTCGTTTCAATGTTGGCAACCGCGATATTGCCGGTCTTCCTGTCGATGGAGCAGCTGAACGGTATGTTACCGGCATCGATCAGCGGTGGCCCCGACGGCACGACACTACCGTGCGCATAGGGCCAGATCTCACCATTGCCCGTAAAGGGGTTGAAGTTGGTGATCCAGATGTTGCCGCTCTTGGTCGTGCAGCTGCCGAATGGCTCGCCGAGGGGACCCGCGAGCGAACCCATCAACGTTCCGCGGTTGAAGGGTGGCAAGAACCAAGCGTAGATGTAAACGCCCGGGTTGCCGAAACCTGGTGCAAATGTGTCGGACACATATGCCAGCTGGCCGTTCTTTGCCGCCGGATTAATATGCGACGCTTTGCGCTGGTGTTTCCGAAGTAACTCGGCAAAGCGCGGATCATTGAACTTTAAGCTCAGCAGGGGATTGGCCTTGGAGGCAATGCCCCGCGCTGCGGAGGATTGCTGCGTTGCGAGTGGTGCGAAGCCGGACTGAGGTCCTCCGCTACTGCAACCAACGATCCCGGTGACGGCCGCCGATACGCCTAGGGCGTAGAGGGCCGACCTTGAGATTCTCATGAGAAATAGCTCTCCTTGCTTTCATGAAAGGTCCACTGTCAAGATATCCCGACGGCCAGGGAACCACCTGGAAGCCGTTGGCTGGCGTTTCGCCGAGGTAGGGTCGCTCCCCTAGGCCAGAAGACGCCGCTTTGTCGAGAAAATGCGCGGCCAATCGCGAAATCGGGCGCCTGTCGAGAGATCGGGCGGCCACTGGACCCAGGCGGCCTACCCTGACGATCCGGCTCGGTCGGTCGGCGCTGAGCGCCGCGCGAGACGGGTACGATAGCGGAAGAACAGTTCCTGGCAAGGTGATGCCGGTCACCCGCCAAAACCTCTCCTCATTGTCTTCTCATGTGGCCCCCAAGCCGGCCCTTTACCATGGAAGCTATAGCAAACTCGCCTACATCTTTTGGAGTACTGACAGGATGGGTCGCTCAGCGACCATTGCGGTCGCCGCCCTCGTAGGAATGCTTCTCGCCGGTTGCACCGGCGGAGGTTTTGGGCAGAGCGGAGTTTCGCTGCCCACGGCCGCGGGCGACGGCGTGCAGACCGTTAGTGACGCCGCGGATGCCCTCGACGCCCATCGTAGTTCGGCCTCGGAGAACGCGAGAGCCGCGATCGGCGCGACCGATGCGGTCGGTTCGTTTGTGCGCGACGTCAGCCACGCGGAACGCCTGCTCGACGGGAACGGCGCACGGCGCACCCGCCAAACGGCGCAGAGTTGGACGGCTGACGATAGGCGGATCGTGTCGGGCTCCTATCTCCACCTTCAGCACGGTTTCGGCAACGTGACCGACTTCTGTCAGAGCTCCGCCGGCTATAGTTCGGCGGGTATACCATCACTCGACGTGACCTTCGGCTGGCAGAGCGGTGCGTTCTCGGGCGGAGCTCGCACAACCGACGATCGCGGATCCGCGACGTGGTCTGCAAACGCCGGCGGCGAGATCGTCGAGGGATCTATAGGCGCTCTCTCGCTCAAGCGCGCAGCCGGCGGGAGCAGCTGCCCGCTGACCGCTCCCGCATTCCTACTCGACGGCGCGGACAGCGCTGACGCCGCTAACGCCTTCTCGATCCCAATCTCGATCGCGTTTCACCGCGGCCGGTTCGCGAGTCTCAGCGTGGCCGGCGGCACGTTCGCAAACGGCGAAAGCCTAGACGTGACGAGCTCGACGAGCCGCCACTCGGTCGTCGTGAACGGAGTCATTCGCAACGGGAGAACACGCCTGGCGACGTTCCGCACCGACGCGTCGGGGAAGGGCATGCTCACGGTCACCAGCAGCGGCGCGCAATACGTCGTCGCCGACTGGATCGTCGTCAGTACGTAGCTAGTAACTCGTTAATCCGAAGCGGCGCACGCGACGCGCTTTGCGGACGCGAGCTTGACGTGCTTGGCCGACACGGTATTCTTCGACGCGTTCACCGTCTTCGCTCTTCGAAGGCACGCCGGTGCTTCTAACGTCCGAGCTTGCTGAATCGATCCGGCGCGCGGAGCTTGCAGGCATCCGCAGCGGGCTCGAGACGGCGCGGCGTCTGCGGCCTGACGCCGGCATCACGAGCATCGAGGTTGCGGGCGGCCTCGTCGCCTTCATGGGGCGCGAGTCGCCGCTGTCGGAAGCATTCGGCGTCGGAACGAGTACGTCGGTTACAGCCGCCGAAATCGCAGCGATCACGGAGTTCTACGCGTCGCGCAACAGCACGCCGCGCGTCTTCGTCTCGCCGCTGACGCACCCCACGCTCGGGACGCACTTGGCCGCGGCCGGCTACGCTCCGGCCGAATACGAGAATGTGCTCGCGAGCGATACCTTCGAAGCATACGCGCGACACGACGACCGCGTCCGCGAAGCCTCGGATGCGCACGCGTGGGCCCGCGCGTCGGCCGCCGGCTTCCTCGACGGCAAGCCGATCACCGCCGATGACGAGTTTCTCGCGCTCGCGATCGCGGAGTCCGACGGCCTGATTGCGGTGGAGGGTATCAAGGACGGGGTCATCGTCGCGACCGGCGCCATGGACGTGCGCGATGGCTGCTCCGCGCTCTTTGCTGCCTCGACGCTGCTCGCGTTCCGCGGCCAAGGTTGGCACATGGCGCTGATCGCAGACCGTATCGCGCGCGCCCGCGACGCCGGCGCGCGTTTTATGCGCGCCACCGCTCGTCCCGGCAGCACGTCGGAGCGCAACTTCCATCGTTGTGGCTTCACCACGTTATATACACGCGCGCTCTGGGAACGCAAACGCGCTGTAAGCTTGTAACTTCACTTCTTCTCTGCCATGCGTATGGCACAGTGCTGCGCTAGCATTGCTGCATGAATCCAAAGAAGTTTCGCGGATGGTGCCGTAACGGATGTGGCAACGCGATAAAAGCGGGTGCAACGAAGTACTGCTCATTCGCATGCCAACATCAGCACGACTATAAGTTCAGATCGAAGCTGATTGAATCGGGTCGGTACCAATGTCGTGGCAGCTACAAGTTTTTGCGCAAGTACCTCATCGGGCGGTTGGGCGAAAAATGCGCTCGCTGCGGATGGAATGAACGACACGCGAAGACGGGAAAGGTCCCTATCGAAGTCGAGCACATTGACGGTAACTGGGAAAACAATCGCTTGGACAACCTAACCCTGCTCTGTCCAAACTGCCACGCACTCACGCCCACGTTTCGCGGACTCAATCGTGGACGAGGCAGAGCCTACCGCCTTGGCGGGCGCGACAACCCGATTAAGCACCCGACACCGCCCTGCCAGCGAGCTCCTGTCGTACAAGAGGTTTCAGGGGAATCGGCGACACAACAACAGAGACTACTGTTGCCGACGTAGCCAAGCGGTTGAAGGCGCCGCCCTTGTAACGCGGACCCGAAAGGGCACGTGGGTTCGAATCCCACCGTCGGCTCTCTCTCATTCTATAAATGCAAATCGTAAATCCAAAGTGGAAATCAGGTGGCCTCGTGCTGGTGTGCGAGCGCTGCTTCAAGGAACGGATCCCCGAAGAAGACCCGGACGTCGCCGCGCGCTTCGGCGATTTCCACCTGCGCAACTGGCTCAAGGAGCGGCTCAAAGCGGAGGGCCGCTGGGGTGCGATTCGGGCGATCAACACGAGCTGCATGGACGTCTGCGCCCGCGGCCGCGTTACCGTTTGCATCGAGCCGCACGACGGAGAGCCGACTGTCCTCGTCGTCGATCCCCTCGACGACCGAGAGGAAGTCTATCGCTTAATCGTCGAGAAACTTGGCTTAGGCCGAGACGGCGCGGCGGAGAGCGGCGCGGGCGAGTAGACGCCTCGAGTCGAGCGTCGGCAGCGCTGAGTCGACTACCCTTGTGATAAGCGGCATTCTCAAGAGATAGATCAACAGCGTGTTGCTCTGGCGACTGCCTCCCGGCACGGGCGCGCCGGCCGGAATCCAAATGCGCGCGTCAATCACTGAAGCCCCCGTTCCATGGCGCCCCTCCGGCAGCGGCGCATATTGCGCCCACCGATTCGTCGCGGGATCATAGGCTTCGTTGGTTGTAAAGGCGCTCGACATGCCGCGTGCCTCGCCGCCTATCGCGAAGATCTTGCCCACGTAATCGATAACAGCCATTCCACTGCGGGGTGTCAGCATCGAAGCGCCCGACGTCCACGCGTTCGTCCGCGGGTCGTAGATGTCAACGTAGCTGGTGTTATGCGCAGGGGTATCGATGCGACCGCCAATGGCATAGAGCCGCCCATCATAAGCAACGAGGCCCATGTGGTCGCGTCCGACCGGCAGCGGCGCACGCGACGAATAGCGGTTCGTTGCGGCGTCGTAGACCAGATGCGTGGCGACACTGTGCGCGTCGCGGCCACCAACCAGATGAATCTCGTTACCGAGAACTGCCACGGAGATCGACCCCAGCGCACGCGGCAGCGACGCGATCGGCGTCCAGCGGTTGGTCGCGGGATCGTAAACGTTGGCGTCAGCTACTGCGGAGTCGTTTTGCGCCGCGAAGCCGCCAAAGGTATAGATCTTGCCTTCGAAGCCGACAGCGCCAATGTGGTTTAGACCGCGCGGCAGCGGCGCGACGTCCCGCCAAGCGCCCGTCAATTCTCCGTTAGTTACGATGGGGGTGAAGACTTCGACCATCGACTGATCGACGTTGCCGTTGGCGTAGCCGCCGATCACATACATGCGGTCGACCGATCGCGTGACTATCGTTGCGACTGCAACCTCGCTGCGCGCGACCGGCAGCGCAGATCCGCTGGTCCAGGTGCCCGGGAGCGAAGCCGCCGCAATCAAGACGACTGCGGCGGTGAATAGCTTGGTCATGCTTCGTCAGGATGACAAACTACTGGAATTCGAATTCGGCGAGATTCTTTTCGATCTTCCGCTTGACGCGCTGAAGCGCGTTGTCGATCGACTTCACGTGACGTCCCAGGTCGCGCGCCATCTCTTGATAGCTCTTGCCTTCCAGATACGATTCCAGCACCTGCGACTCGAGCTCCGACAGATTCTGCCGGATGCGCTGCCGGATGTCGTCGGAGACTTCCTGCGTCACTACCAGCTCTTCCGGATCCGACGTCTTCTGCGACGCCATGACGTCGAGAAGCGTGCGCTCGCTATCTTCGTCGTAGATCGGCTTGTTGAGCGAGATGTACTGGTTGAGGGGAATGTGCTTCTGCCGGGTGGCCGTCTTGATCGCGGTGATGATTTGGCGGGTGATGCAAAGCTCGGCGAAGGCGCGGAAGCTCGAGAGCTTGTCGGCCTTAAAGTCGCGCACGGCTTTGTAGAGGCCGATCATACCTTCCTGGATGATGTCCTCGCGGTCCGCCCCGATTAAGAAGTAGCTCTTGGCCTTAATGCGAACGAAGTTTTTATATTTGTTAAGAAGATATTCCATCGCGAGGTTGTCGCCCGTCTTCGCGATGGCTACCAGCTCCTCGTCGACCCGCTGCTGGTACTCTACTCCATCCGACACTGGATGGGTCACTGCCATAATTTTGTTTGCCTCGTGGGGTAGACGTGCCGCATGCGCAGGCCGCGGCCCGTCGGGCGCGGCACATCCAGGCTAGTATATAGGAGGTTCCCCCTCCCCCGTCAAGGACGAAGCGAGCACTCGCGTTGCCTTAAGGCTTCGTAAATAAGAATAGCGGCAGCTACCGAGGCGTTCAGGGAGGCGACCCTGCCTCGCATGGGTATCTTGACCAGATAGTCGCACTCTCGCTTAACCAGCTGCGAGAGGCCGCTGCCCTCCGCCCCGATCACCAGCGCCAGGTCGCGATCCAGGTCAACCTGGAGCAGATCGGTCGCCTCCGGAGAGGCGTCGGCGCCCACGACCCATATGCCGACCTTCTTCATCGCGCGTATTGAATCGGCGATATTGGGCACGCGCGCGATCGGTAAGTGTGCCGCGGCCCCCGCCGCCGCTTTGCGCACCGTCGCGTTTACGCCGGCGGAGCGCCGAGAGGGCAGAATCAGGCCGTCGGCGCCCGCGGCTTCCGCCGTGCGGATGATGGCACCGACGTTGTGGGGATCGGTCAAATGATCGAGCACGACAAGCGTGCGGCGTTGGTCCGGCCTTCTGCGGCCGAGCAGATCGGAGAGCGCGGCGAATGGAAACGGCGGCGCGGTTGCCACGACACCTTGATGCGCCTTGAAAGGCAGCCGATCGAAGAAGTCGCGCCGCTCGAAACGCACCGGGACGTGCTTCTCCTTGGCCTGCGCGAGCAAAGCGCGCAGCGCCGCGTCCTTCGTTCGGTTTGCGGCGATGCGAATCAAACGCAGCTCTTCCTCCGCGGCGAGCGCCTCCGCCACCGCGTGCATCCCATAGACGAGATCGTCGAAGTCGACCCTTCGCCCTTCGACTCGCGCCCTGCGGGCGCGGCTCAGGGTGACAGGGCGCTTCGCGCCTCCGCTCAGGATGACAGAGGGGTTCCGGCGACGGTCCAGGTCGTGCCTTCTTTCGAGTCTTTCACCTCGATGCCGCAGCTCTGTAGCGCGTCGCGCAAGCGGTCCGACGCCGCCCAATCCTTGGCGCGGCGCGCCTCGTTGCGCAGCACGACGATGCGTTCGATGGCCTCTTCCGGCGTCACGCCCTCGAGGCTGCTGGGCGCCCCATTGATGCGCGCCTCACGCAGGGCGTCCTCCAAGCGCTCGATGAAGTTCACGGCGAGTTCCACGCGAGGCTCCTCCAGCCACGACTCGTTCGGCGCGATGCCGAGCACGTCGAGCCAATAACCGAGCCGAGCGAACGCAAGCGCTGCGGCCGAGGGATCCTCCGTATAACGCGGCGCGTCTCCGGCAAACTCATAGAGCGCCGCGAGCGCCGCCGCGGTGTTCATGTCGTCGTCGAGCGCCGCTTCCATGCGGGCGTCGATCTCAACGCTGCCGGCGGGCTCGCCCCGCTTGGCCCGGACCAGTAGACGGTACGCCGCCTTGATGCGTGCCAGTCCCAGCGCCGCCGCGGCGATCGACTCCTCCGTAAAGTTCATCACCTTGCGGTAGCCGGTCTGCAGAAACAGCCAGCGAATCGCCTGCGGATCGTGGCGCTGCAGCAGCGCGGATAATGGCTCGAAGTTGCCGAGCGACTTGGCCATCTTGCGGTTGTCGAACAGCAGCAGGCCGCCGTGTATCCAGAAGTTCGCCATCGGCGGCCGCGCCATCAGCGGTTCGCTCTGGGCGATTTCGTTTTCGTGATGTGGAAAGATCAGATCTGCGCCGCCGCCGTGGATGTCGAAGCCGGTGCCCTCCGGATCGAGCAGCTCGCGTGCCATCGCGGAGCACTCGATGTGCCACCCGGGGCGCCCATCGCCGTAGGGCTCGAACGCCCAGCGTGGCTCGCCCGGCTTGGCGAATTTCCACAGCGCAAAGTCGAGCGGGTCTTCCTTGTGCTCGCCCACCTCGATGCGCGCGCCGGCCTCGAGCTCGTCGATCTTGCGGTTCGCGAGGCGCCCGTAATTGGAAAAGGTCGAAACGCGATAGTAGATACCGTCTTCCGCGACATACGCGTGGCCGCCGGCGATGAGCCGGCGTATCATCGCCTGGATCGGTTCGACGTACGCCGTGGCGTAGGGCTCCGCGTCATACTCGAGCACGCCAAGCTTGCGCATCGAGTCCTTGAACTCGGCATAGTAGCGGTCGACGATCGCGTGGTAATATTCGGCCGTTTCTTTCGCAGCGTTGATGCTGCGATCGTCGATATCGGTGACGTTCTGGACGTACGTGACCCGATAACCGTGGTGCCGTAGATAGCGACGCAACACGTCGAAGAAGAGAAACGAGCGCGCGTGACCGAGATGCGCCTGCGCCGACGGCGTGAGCCCGCACACATAGATGCGCACTTCGCCGTCGCGCAACGGCGCGAACGACTCGACTCCGCGCGTGCGCGTATTATATAGCTTCACTATGTGTCATCCTGAGCCCCTCGACGAAGCCTGTGCTGAGCGGAGTCGAAGCGCTCGGGGTAAACTTCGTCGAAGTCAGATAACCCAGCTCCAGGCTTCTTCTTCGGCCGCCTCGCCTTGTTCCAGCTCGGCGAGCCGCTTTTCGAGCTCGGCGAGCCGGCGCTGCACGCGCGAGATCGCGTCGGACGTCGGATCCGGCATGTCGACCCGCGGACGGTCGGGCACGGCGCGAATCGGCTTGCCGTCCTGCGCGACGACCCGCGCGGGAACCCCTACGACGATCGCGTTCGGGGGTACGTCCTTCACGACGACTGAGCCTCCGCCAACCTTGGCGTTATCGCCCAGCACGATCGCGCCCAGTACACTGGAGTTAACGCCGACGACGACGTTGCGTCCGAGCGTTGGATGGCGTTTGCCGTGCGACAGGCTCGTGCCGCCGAGAGTCACGCCCTGATAGATCGTGCAGCCGTCGCCGATCTCGGCGGTCTCGCCGAACACCACGCCCATGCCGTGGTCGATGAAGATGCCCTTGCCGATCTTCACTCCCGGGTGGATCTCGATCCCGGTGAAGAACCGGGCGACGTGCGATAAAAAGCGGGGCAGCAACGGAATGCCGGCTCGATAGAGCGGATAAATCAGGCGATGCGCGACGAGCGCGTGGAAGCCCGGATACGACAGTACGACGTCCAGCCACCCGCGGGCCGCGGGATCGCGCTCCAGCGGGGCCTTCATATCGGCGAGGACGTCCTCGAAAAAGCTGCCCATCTGGAACAGTTTAACCCGGCCCGTCAAACGAGGGTTGAATGGCGCCCGAATTTGGACGAGTTGGTCGTTAGGACGACACGGGGCGGAGCAGCGCGATGGCGTGGACTGCGATACCGGTGCCGTCACCGGTGTAGCCCATGCCCTCGCTGCTCTTTGCCTTTACGCCGATGCAGCCGGCATCGGCGGCGAGGCACGCCGCGACGCTCTCGCGCATCTGCTGGATGAAGGGCGCGAGCTTCGGCCGCTCGACGACGATCGTCGCGTCCAGATTGACGATGGCGAAGCCGGCGTCGCGCACCACCTTGGCGCACTCCGCGAGGAGCCCCATCGAATCGGCGTCCTTCCAACGTGCGTCGGTGTCGGGAAAGCGCGAGCCCAGGTCCCCGAGCGCCGCGGCTCCGAGCAGGGCGTCGGCGATCGCATGCGCAAGCGCATCGCCGTCGGAGTGACCGAGCGCGCCGCGCTCGAACGGGATGCGAACGCCGCCGAGGATAAAGGCGCGCCCCTCGACGAGGCGATGCGCGTCGAACCCGTGGCCGACTCGCATCACCCTTCGACAAGCTCAGGGTGACAAGGGCGCTGCTCCCGCAGGATTATCTCCGCGCGGGCGACGTCTGCGGGTAGCGTTACTTTGAAGTTCTCGCCGGTCGCCGGCACGATCACAACCTCGATTCCGCTTTGTTCCAGCAGCGCGGCATCGTCGGTAACCGCGACGCCGTCGCGCTTGGCGCGCTCGTGCGCGCCGCGAAGCTCGGCGGCGAGCGCGAACTGCGGCGTCTGCGCTGCCCAGAGCGTGCGACGATCGAGCGTCGTTTTCACGCTCCGCGACTGCGGGTCGACTACCTTGATGGTGTCGACGATAGGCGCCGCGAGCAGCGCGGCCCGGCCCATACGCACCTCGCGCATCCCCGCGCGCACGTCGGACGCGCCGACCAGCGGACGTGCGCCGTCGTGCACGAGCACAGCGTCGATCCCCGGCGACACGGCCATCAGCCCTTCGTAGACGCTCCCCTGTCGCGACGCGCCGCCACGGACGACGCGCGCCTCCTCCTCCGGCGCGAGCCGTGCGATGAGCGCGCGCATTTGATCGAGGCACTCCTCTTCCGTTGCGATCACCAGCTCGTCGATCTCGGGCATCTCCGCGAAACGCCGAATCGACCACCCGACCATCGGCAGCCCCGCGAGTTCCAGGAACTGTTTCGGCCGGCCGAGGCGCGCGCCGCGACCGGCCGCGACGACGACCGCAGCCCACTTCACGACGCCACGCCCTCGCGCTTCGGCCGCGCAAAGATCATACGGCCCGCGACGGTCTGAAGCACGCTGGTTACGATCACGTCGGTCTCTTCACCGATCAGGCGTCGGCCGTGCTCGACGACGATCATCGTCCCATCCTCGAGATAACCGACGCCCTGATGAAACTCTTTCCCCTCGCGTATCACCTGGACGTGCAGTTCCTCGCCGGGGAGCACGACGGGCTTCACGGCGTTGGCGAGCTCGTTCACGTTCAGCACCGCCACGCCCTCGACTTGTGCGATGCGATTGAGATTGTAATCGTTCGTCACGAGCTTCGCGTCCAGCTCTTGCGCGAGCCGAACCAGCCGCGCGTCGACGTTGCCCGGTGCCATGTCGTCGTAGTCCCGCTCGCTGAGCTCGAATACGCCAAGCTCTTGCAGGCGGCTCAGCACGTCGAACCCGCGCCTGCCCCGCGTGCGCTTGAGCGGATCGACGGAGTCCGAGATGGCCTGCAGCTCGCGCAAGACGAAGCGTGGGACGATCAGCACGCCATCCATGAATCCGCTCTCTACGATTTCGACGATGCGCCCGTCCACGATCGACGACGTATCGATGATTTTCGTAACGCCGCCGCTCGCGTTTGCCACTGCGCCGCGCGGAACGGGAACGATCCGGATCTTGGCGCCGACGCGCGCGCCCAAATATGCGGCGAAGATGGCAACGATGAGATACAGAACGATCGCGATGTAGGTTCCAGCGCGTCCAACGTCCGAGAGAAACTCGAAGACGATTCCCTTGATCAGGAACGCGATCAGCAGTCCCACGATGAGCCCGACCGCGCCGCCTGCGATCTCGGCGGGCGTGAGGCGATCCATCGCTCCCTCGGCCTGCCGCAACTGCCCCTCGAACAGTGCCTGCGCCGCCGGCGCAAGCAGCGCTCCGATGATCGCGCCGGCCACGGGCGAGAGGATCAGGAAGGCGAGTTGCAGCGCTTCGTTTGCGAAGTGCGGCGAGAAGAGACTGAAGTAGGCCTCCCGTCCCAAAAGGAAGCCCGTCACGCCGAAGACGAGGATAAAAGCGACGCGCAGTACGGTCTCGGACAGGTTGCCTGGTGCTACTCGAATGTCAAAAACGCTCCGCAAACATCATTGGCGAAGAATCGCCCACGCCGCGTCAAGCGCACCGCGTCTCCGACACGCTCGAGCAGCCCCGTCCGCGAAAAGCGACGGACGACGGGAGCATACTCTTCCATCACATCGATCCCATAACGGCTTTTGAAGTCGCCGACGCTAACCCCTTGCGTCGTTCGGAGGGCAAGCATCATCGCCTCGCCGGCGCGCCTGCGGCCCTCCAGCCGCTCGGTTTGCGCCGGAATGGGTTCTCCCGCGAGCGCCGCCGCCACGTAAATCTCGAGCGAACGCGTATGCATCGACCGCACGCCGTCGCGGTAGGATGCTGCGCCTACCCCCAGCCCCAGATATGCGCCGTTGGCCCAATAGTTGAGGTTGTGCGCGCACTCGCTTCCCGGCCGAGCAAAGTTGCTGATCTCGTACTGCCGATAACCTTCTTGTTCCAACGTCTCGATCGCGATCGCGTACAGCTCGGCCTCGCGCGCGTCGTCGAAGAAGGCGCCGGGTTCATGCTCGCGCCACGCGGCATAGGGCGTACCATCCTCGACCGTGAGTCCGTAGGCCGAGACGTGATCTACGCCGAGCGCGACGGCGGCGCGCAGCGAGCGTCGCCAGCTCGTCGGCGTCTGCCCCGGCACTGCGAACATCAGGTCGAGCGAAACGGAGTTGAGCCGCGCGACGCGCGCCGCAGCGACGACCGACTCGATCTGTTCCACCGTGTGTTTCCGGCCGAGCGTACGGATCTCGGCCGTTTCGAAGGACTGCACGCCGATCGAGAGCCGCGTGACGCCGGCATCGCGGTACCGCGCCAGGTCGCCCTCGCAGACGAGCTCGGGGTTAACTTCGATCGAGATCTCGCGCGCGCCCGGAAAGCGTTCTCGCAGCCGCGCGATCAGCGCGACGATGGTTTCGCGATCGTAAGCGTTGGGCGTCCCGCCGCCGAGGTAGATCGTGCCCGCGGGCACGCTCGGCTCGCGCGAGACCTCCGCGTCGAGCGCCGCTAGGTAGCGTTGCGCCGCCGACGTTCGCAGCGGCCACTTGGGAAAATCGCAGTAGGGACAGAGATACGGGCAGAACGGCAGGTGGACGTAGACGCCCAGCATCTCGAGCCTGCGAACCCGGTCACGTCGCCGCGAGATGCGGCGCTATCATTTCCGTAATCTTGCCCACGACATCGTGGTCGACTTCTTGCACGGCCGCCTTGATCGCATGCTTGATCGCCCTGCGGCTGGCGCGTCCGTGCGTAAAGATGCAGTTACCGCGAAGCCCGAGCAGCGGCGCACCGCCGTAGGTTTCGTAGTCGAACTTTTTGCGCAGCTGCTTCAGCGCCGGCGCCAGCATCGCGGTGCCGAGTTTCGTCAGCAGGTTCCCGCCGAGTAGCGCGTCGCGCATGACCCGCGCGAGGTCCGCGATCATGCCCTCCCCGGTCTTGAGCACCACGTTGCCGACGAATCCGTCTGCGACGATAACGTCGGCCAAGTTGTGGAAGAGGTCGCGCCCCTCGACGTTGCCGATGAAGTGCACCGGCGCCGCCTCGAGCAAACGCGCGGCCTCGAGCACGAGCTGGTTGCCCTTGCTTCGCTCCTCGCCCACCGATAGGATCGCGACGCGCGGCTTTGCCACGTTCAACACCGACTTCGCGTACGCCGAGCCCATGATGCCGAACTGCTCGAGCCACTCCGGGCGGCAATCGACGTTCGCGCCGGAGTCCAATAAAACGGTTGGACCGTTGAGCGCCGGCCAGACGGTCGCGATCGCCGGCCGCGAGATCCCTTCAATCGTGCGCAGCTTGATCAGCGCGATGGCGAGAAACGCGCCGCTGTTGCCCGCCGAGACGACGGCATCTGCCTCGCCGTCCTTGACGAGAGTTACCGCGACGCCGAGCGAGGTACCCGCGCAGGAGCGGACGGCCGTGGAGGGCGACGAGTCCATCGCGATCGCCTGGGGCGCGTGCACGACGCGGACGCGTTCCGCGCCGGGTCCGCGCAGAAGCGGGCGAACCTGCGCTTCGTCCCCGACCAGCAGAATTTGGGCGTCGAACTCCCGCGCGGCCAGCAGCGCGCCGGCGACGGGTTCCTCCGGCGCGTGGTCCCCTCCCATGGCGTCGACCGCGATGCGCCCGTTAAACTCCACGGCGGCCGGTCTTTGGGAGCCACCCTGCGAATCCTTGCCTCTCGTCAACATTTCGGGCTTGCTCGACCGTCGCGCCGCATGGTACTATCTGCCGGCTATGGCGAAGCGCTGCGAAATTTGTGGAAAAGGACCCAAGGCCGGCAACAATGTCAGCCACGCAATGAACAAGACGAAGCGGCGCTGGCTGCCTAATCTCCAGTCGGTGCGAATCGACGATCACGGCGTGCACCGCACGGCGCGCGTCTGCACCGGTTGCCTGCGCTCCAAGCGAGTTACCCGCCGAGCCTAGCGGGCGCCTCCCCGCCGAAGTGATCCCAACCGGAGCGCTCGAGAGGCGCTCCGTTCCATTCCAGGCCCGAGCCCGGCCGCAGGACGCCGACGCGCTCCAGCTTGCATCGGAAGCGTGCTGCGTAACGCCCGGCCAAGTGCGTGAAGGCGCGCGGGCGCACCGCGACCAGCAACCCGAAATCTTCCCCACCCGCCAGCGCGAATCGCTCCGGGTCTTCGCCCCGCGCCGCGGCGAGCGCGCGCGCCGGTTCGGCAACCGGAACGCGTTCCAGCGTCGCCCCGCAGTCGCTCGCGACGCAGAGGCGCTCGAGGTCGGTAGACAGTCCGTCCGATACGTCCATCATCGCGTCGACGTTGCGGCTCGCGGCCAGAAAGCGACCCTCGGCGACGCGCGCCTGCGGCCGCCGAAATGCGTGCAGGGCCGCCGCCTCCAACTCGTCGCCGATCTGCCAACGGCCGTGCGTCAGCTCGAGCCCGGCGCGCGCCGCGCCTAACGCGCCGGTCACCGCGATCACGTCGCCGGGCCGCCCGCCGGCCCGCGACTTCGCGTCGGAGGCGCGAACCTCGCCGACGACGGCGATCGCGATCGTCAACGCATCAGATCGCGAGAGGTCGCCGCCGACGATCGAGAGCTTGGCGTCCGCGGCGCATGCGGCGAGGCCGCGATACAATTCCAAAACTTCGGCCATGTCGAACGCGGGCGGCAGTCCGAGCGCGACCGTCGCGAGGACGGGACGCGCCCCCATTGCCGCGAGGTCACTCACGTTGGCCGCCATCGCGCGCCAGCCGGCGTCCTCGAGTGTCATCGCGTCGCGCGTGAAATCAACGCCTTCCACGAGCATGTCGCTGGAGATAGCGCTGCGATGCGAACGCGACGGCTGCCAAAGCGCCGCGTCGTCGCCGATCCCCTTCGTCAGCGGCCGGAGCGCCGCGATGATCTCGTCTTCGGTCACGCGACGAGCGTGCGGATGCGGCGTACCTCCGCCGCCGGATCCGCCGCGCCGAATACCGCCGCGCCCATGACCAATGCGTCCGCGCCGGCCGCTACGAGCTCGCGAGCGTTGCCGGCGTCGACGCCGCCGTCTACCTCGATCAGGCACGCCGGATTGCGCCGATCGACGAGCGCCCGAGCCTCGCGGACCTTTTCGATCGCGCGTGGTATGAACTTCTGCCCGGAGAATCCCGGGTTGACGCTCATCACGAGCACGGTGTCGCAATCCTCGATCACGTCCTGCAACATCTCGACCGGCGTCTGAGGACAGAGCGCGACGCCCGCCTTCGCTCCTATGTCGCGCAGATGGACGAGCAATCGCTCCGCATGCCACGTCGCCTCGAGATGGAACGTGATTCGATCGCAGCCCGCCTCGCGAAAATCGTCGACGTAGCGCTCCGGCTCCACGATCATCAGGTGCGCGTCGAAGACTCGCGCCGACAGTTTGCGAAGATCGGCGATGATCTTCGGACCCCACGTGATGTTCGGCACGAACCGCCCATCCATCACGTCGAGATGCAGCCACTCGGCCCCGGCCTCTTGCACACACTCGATCTCGGTCGCGATGCGCGCGAAGTCAGCCGCCAACAACGAGGGCGCGATGATCGTCATTTCAGAACGCCGCTCCCGGGGTGGGCGACGCTTTGGCATTGTAGACGCGCGGCGGCTCGGTGCCCAGGCGCGTTTCTCCCACGAGCGTGTCGTTGACGTACATATCGAGCAGCGACGTCCCAACCGTCGTCACGGTGAAGTCAAGCTTCTGTCCGGGCTCCGCGAAGGCGTGGAAGAGGTCGTAGCGGCCCGTAGCATCGGTGACGGAGAGCCGCACGTCGAGCTGCTGGCCATTCTGGACGTTTTCCGGCTCCGGAACGGATACCAGTACGTGCGCCTGCCGAATGAGGTACCCCGACTCGTTGGGCCCCGCGCTGACCTGCACCGCCACCGGATCGAACGACGCGATCTTCGCGTTCGGCGGGGGAACCTGGCGCGCCACGATACCATGCGGCGGACCTTCCTTGCCGAGCGGCGTCCAAACGACTTGGCCCAATTTGATTCCGGCCTTCGCGGCGAGGTCGCGCGCCTGATCGATGCTGAGGCCGACGAAGTCGGGCACGGGTATCCTTAGCCGCGCGCCGCGGCTGACGACGAGCGACACGGCGTCGCCCTCGTGCACGCTCACTAGCGGTGTGGGATTCTGCGTGATGACGTGGCCCTCGGGGATTAGGTCGCTCTTAGCGTACGTCACCTTGCCCAGCTGGAGGTGCGCCCGCGAGAGATCCAGCTGCACCTCGCGCATCGACTGATAGCGCAGGTCGGGCATCAGGCGCGCGACGATCCCGTCGCTGATCACGAACGAGACCTGCCTCCCCTGGCGCACCTGAGCTCCCGATTCGGGACGTTGCATGATGACGACGCCCTGCGGATAGCGATCGCTGGTCGTGTGATCGACCACCGCGGAGCTGAGCTTGAGGCGCTCGATCTCCGCGTTGGCGTCGGGGAGCGTCTGACCGACGAACGACGGTAGCGTGACGACCGCCGACGAGGGCAGGAGAAAGTCATAGATCTGGCGCCCGAACCAAACGACAACGGCCACGAAGATCACCAGGACGATTGGAAAGACCCAATCGCGCGGGAGATATTCTTGGAGTGCCGACCTCAGGCCAGCGCCTCCAAAGGCACGCGGCTGAAATCGAGGTTGTTGAAGACCCTCTGGACGTCCTCGTGTTCCTCAAGCGCTTCGAGGAATGCAAGCGCGGCCTGGAGCTCGTTACCTTGCAGCTCGAGCTTGGTCTTCGCGCGCATCCCGAGATACACGTCCGAAATCCTCGCGCCGCGCGAGCGCATCGTATCGCGCACGCCCGCGAGCCGCGCCGGCTGCGTGTAAATCGCGGCCAGCTCGTCGTCGAACTCGACGTCCTCGACGCCGTCGATCAAATGGTCCTCGATGAACGCGTCCTCGCTCTTCCCGCCCGGGTCGACCTCGATCACGCCCACGGCATCGAACATCCACGCGACGCTCCCGCTCTCACCGAGCGTGCCCTCGTGCCGGCTGAACAAAAAGCGCAGCTCGCCGGCCGTGCGGTTGCGATTGTCGGTCGCCGCGTCGACGACGACCGCCAACCCGTGCGGACCGTATCCCTCGTAGCGAATCTCCTCGATTTCGGCGCCGCCGCTGGGACCCGTGGTACGCGCGATCGCGCGCTTGATGTTATCCGCGGGCATGTTGAACTCGCGCGCCTTCTCCACCGCCATCTTGAGGCGGTAGTTGGCCTCGGGATCGGGGGAGCCGCCCTTCGCGGCCAGGATGATCTCCTTGCTGAGTTTGGTGAAGAGCGCGCCGCGCTGCGCATCGACCTTGCCCTTCTTCAGCTTGATGTTGTGCCACTTCGAATGCCCGGACATGAGGGACCCCCTTCGTTAACCCGGACCGATAATCCAGGTCGGGAACCACATTCGCTGGTGCCAGGCGCTCCACGAAATCGGGTGCGCCGCGAGTATCGGATAGAAGTAGACGAAGCCCAGCGCCGCCGCGGCGACGTACGCGCCGACGCCCAGCGGTCCGAGCCAGCGGGAGCTCTCGCGCCGGCGCGACCACTGCCAGAGCCGCTGCAGTACGATGACGTTGCACAGACAGATCAGGGGGATGTCGACGTAAAAATGGTAGGCGAAGGTGATGCGCGGGGACCGCATCCACGGCAGCCATTGCAGCAGGTAGGTGATCACGATCAGCGCGTACCCCTTGTTGCGTTCGCGCCAGGCGAGCACGGCTACCCACGGTACGCAGAGCAGTCCGAACCACAAGATCACCGGGTTCGGCAGCGACGTGATCTCGTACACGCAGCAGCCGTTGGGGTCGTTGTTATCCTTGCGGTGGTCTTGGTAGTAATACGCGATCGGCACGTAGTCGATTGGCCACTCCCACCACTTGGAGGAGTACGGATGTGTGGCTTTGAGCGTGTCGTGGTAGTCGTACATCGACTTTTGCCGGCCGACGAGGTCGTTCATGTTGTGGATTTCGTTCGGATCCGGCGCTTGACGCACTAAATCCGGTACCCACGCCAGGAGATAGACGGTCGCGCTCACGACCAGAATCGTGATGAGAGCGCCATCGAGCCGGAAGCCGCGCGGGTTGCCCCACAGCGTGGGCCGCAGCTTGTTTCCGAAGTACCGGCCCGACGCCGCGATCCAAATCAAGACGACGAAGCTCACGCCGAAGCCCATGACGCCGTACCACTTGCTGCTGACCAGCAGCCCCAGCGCGACGGTGAAGAGCACGAGCCACAGCTTCGAGGAGCGACCGCTCTCCACCGAGGCGGGCGCGCCCGCTACGATCTCATCGGCGGCGTAGCGCACACTCCCTTCGGGCGTCTCGTACGAGACGCTCGTGTCGCGGCCGTATTCGATCCGCAGCGGGTCGTCATCGTAGACTAGCTTACCGCCCTTGGCTTGCGAGATCGCGCCCCGCTGAATTTTACCGCGTTCGTCGATCGTGCCGCCGTCCGCGGCAAAGAGCGCGCTCCCGTCGCCGCCGCGCAGCGCGTATGAGCCCTCCGCAAATGTGAGCTCCTGGCGCCCGTCACCGAACCGCCTTGGGAACGCGACGTACCGGATGACCAAGTAGCAGATGCAGGCGATGTAGAGCGTCGCGATCGTGGCCGAAGGCGCGTCGAAGCCCCAAGCGATCCGGCAGATCTGCCCGATGACCGCGCCCGTGGCGAGCGCACCGGCGGCGCCGCCGAGAAATCCCCACCGCGGAACGTCGACGTGGCGCCGGTCACCAACCTGCGAGCTGATCCAGAAGCGGTAGAACGCATAGACCGCCAGCGTTGCGAAGAAGATGACGAAGCCTTCCGGCGTGGCGATCCGCGATTGTACGAAGTGCATGCCGTCGAAGGTCAGCAGCAGGGCGGCGATCGTCGAGAATATTGTTGAGCCGGTGATGCGTTTGGCGAACACGTAGAGCAGCATCACGACGAGCGCGCCGAAGACGACGTCGAGGAAGCGCCAGCCGTAGGAATTGTCGCCGTTGGCCATGTGCCCGACGATCGCGTTCAGTCCGGTCCAGCCGCCGAGACCGTGGCCGGCGGGCATGCCGCCGAAGAGCATCATCGAGAGCGTGACCAGGAGCTTGCTCAGCGGCGGATGCGTGTTCTCATAGATGCGCAGGTTCTGGAGATACTCTTCACCGGCGCGAGCAAAGTAGATTTCGTCGAAGACCTTCTCGGTGGGCCACCAGTAGCCGACGAAAGAGAGGATGAAGTTGACGACGCCGAGCGCCCCCGCGATCGCGTAGTCGAGTGCACGCATCGCCACGAGCCCCTCGCGCGGATTGAACCAGTCGCGGACCGCGGCCGCCCAGGCCGGCGCCTCCTCCGGCGCCGCGCGCGCCCCTTCCCGGGAACCGGCACCCGCGAGCGCTTGGGCGTCGGCCGTGCCGAGATACTGGTAGCCGAGCCAGAAGAACGCCCCGACGGCGACCGTGGACAGGATCGAAGTCCAAGGACCCCACAGGTTCTGCGAGTTCACGCCCGCGACGCTGCTCGTGACGACGTGCAGATACTGCAGGCTGTAGACGAGGTTCGCGAACAGCACGCCGGAGAGAGCGACGGCGCCCCACATGTAGCGCCGCGCGAATGGAATGCATGCGATGGAAAACAGCACGCCGTCGAAGAGATAACGTTCGTGCATGCGCGTCGCGAGAACGAAGAAGGCGATCGTCGCGACGGCGCATCCTTCCAACAGCGCGCGCGGCGTGCGCTCCTGCACGTAGCGCCAGGTGACCAACGCAAGCGCCGCAATCACCAGCAGCACGCCCCAGAGGTACTGCGGCAAGACGAAGATGTATTGGCTGTCGGGCAGCCACAGCGTGCCGCGTACGGCCCATAGGTTGAACGCGTTGACGCTGTTGTAAGGATAGACGTTGGCGCCGTACGCATAGCGCTCGAAGAGCCACGCGAACGCCGCCACCGGATTGCTCGGGTGGAACGGCTCCGCCAGCAGCACGGCCAACAGCAGCGCTGCCGCCGCGCCGATCGCCGAGGCGACGAGGCGGTCTCGCCGCTGCCCGCCGACGAATGCGAATGCGATCATCAGCGGCAGCAGGACTGCGGCCTGCGGTTTGATCAGCAGCGAATAGCCAAACGAGAGCCACGCCAAGACGATCCAGCCCAACTGCGAGTTCTTCTCGATGGCATTCGAGGAGCTTGTCCTGAGCGAGCCCGAAGGGCGAGTCGAAGGACCATCGCTCCGGAGGAGAGCGTAGATCGCGAACAAGGCGAGCGCGCCCGAGATCGAGTCGACCTGTCCCCACAGCGAGGAGATGTAGATCGTGGCGGGGTTGAGCAGGTAGAGCGCGGCCGCTCCCAAAGCCAGCCCCACGCCGGCGAAGCGGCGGACCACCGCGTAGAGCAGCGCGCCGGCGCATAGGTCCGCCAGGATCGCGGGTAGCTTGACGAGCGCGCGCAGCGTCGCGTACGAGTGATCGTGCGCGGCAAAGCACAGTTGCCAGAAGTGCCCGACTGCGGCCAGGATATAGAAATAGCCCGGCGGGTAATCCGCGAATCCGATCGTCGAATAGAACGTCGCGAACCCATGCTGGCCCAGCGCGATCGCCCAGGCCGAGTAGGTCGATATGTCGGTTTTGAAGCCCTCGTTGCCGACGAACGCGAGGCGCACGATGAATCCGGCCAGCAGCAGCGCCGGCAGAGCCCACGAGGCCGTGGCTTGGCGCGCGGCAATCCGGACCGAACCGCTTCCGTTCACGGCAAAGCCTTGGAAGCTGCCGGAGCGAGATCGAGCGAGTTCAAAAGATAGTCGCGAAAATCCGCGTTTGGACAGCGCTCTATGACCGCCAGATGCTCGGCGGCGGCACGATGCGCGGCCTCCCTCGCGCCCAGACCGTCGAGCGCGTCGACGACTCGCGCAATCGCGGAGGGTTCGAGCGCGAGTCCCGACGCGTATGCATCGGCTATGGCGCTGCGAGCAGCGGAAGGCGGCTGCCCGATCGCCCACACCACGGGAAAGGTCCACTTGCGCCGCGCGATGTCGCCCGCGGTGGTCTTCCCGGTCTCGCCGACACTCGACCAAATGCCCGCGACGTCGTCGCGAATCTGAAACGCCATGCCGTAGGAACGCCCCACGTCGCCGTACGCTCCGATCGTTGCGTCGTCGCAGGCGGCAGCGTGCGCGCCGAGCCGGCAAGACGCGTCGAAGAGCTGCGCTGTCTTGCACTGAATCATGCGGTAATAGCCGCTGAGATCGACGGACCGCTCGGACTCGAATTGCAGATCGAGCGACTGCCCCTCGCACATGACGGCGTGCGCCTCGTGCAGCAGCGCGAGCATCTGCAGCACGCGGCCGGCGTCCAGGTGCGCGGCCGCTTGCTCCAGGCTGAGGAAACTCAGCGCGCACATCGCGTCGCCGGCATTGATCGCCCGCGGGATCCCGTGGGTGCTCCAGAGCGTGCGGCGGCCGTGGCGCAGCTCGTCGCGGTCCTCGATGTCGTCGTGAACCAGCGAGTAGTTGTGAAAGATCTCTACGGCGACGGCCGCGTCGAGCGCGCGATCGATCGGCGCGCCTTCGCTGGTCGCGACGCGCAGGACCATCTGCGGCCGCAGGCGCTTGCCGCGACGCGCCGGCCCATACGGCGGGTAGCCGAAGTGCCGCAAAAGCATATCGGAGATCTCTTTCGATCCCCGATATCCGGCAATCCGTTCCTCGAGGGCGTCTTCAAAACGCTCGGCAAAGTTGACCAGACTAAGCAGAAGCGGCGAGCTCCTCCATTCGCGCCTCGACCTGATCGACGAGCCACCCCGGAGTGGAGGCGCCCGACATCAGTCCCGCGACCTCGACGCCGTCGAACCACCGAGCCTGCAACTCGTCGGGACCCTCGATATGATACGCGCACGCGCCGTGAGACTCGGACAGATCCGCGAGATGCTTCGTGTTCGCCGATGTCTTGCCGCCGACGACGATCATTACCTCGACGTCCTTCGCCAGCCGCAGCGCCTCGTTCTGGCGGTTGTGTGTATCCGTACAGATCGTGTTGACGGCCCGCACTTCGTAATACTTCGCGGAGAGCGCGCGCACGACGTCGGTGAAGCCCTCGCCCGACCACGTCGACTGGACGACGACGCCGACGCGGCTCGAGCGCGGCAGCTTTTCGACGTCGGCCGGCGTCTGAATGCACCACGCGCCGGGGACGTGGCTGAGCGTGCCCTTGACCTCGGGGTGATTCGGATCGCCGATGACGATGATCTTATACCCGTCGGCCTTGAGCTTCTCGGCCTGCACGTGAATCTTGGTGACCATCGGGCACGTCGCATCGATGATCTCGAGCTTCTTCTCCTTGGCCTTGTCGAAGACTTCGACCGGTAGGCCGTGAGCTCGCACGAAGAGCGCGCCCGCGTCGACCTCGTCCACGCTGTGGGCGTTCTTCAATCCGCGCGACTCGAGCGATTCGACCATCTGCGGGTTGTGCACGACGTGACCGAGCGTCGTCACGTCGCCGCGCGAGGCGATTGCCTCCTCGGCCTTCTTGACCGTGATCGCAACGCCGAAGCAGAACCCTTGAACGGACGCCTTACGTATTTCCATCCGTTTTCTCCGCCAGAGCTTCTATCGCGTTCATGATTGCGAGCGTGAACTTCGCCAAATCGTCGCGGGTTGCTTTCCGCCCAGCCGGCAGCTCGAGCGGCGGCCCGAACGCGACGTCGATCCGGCCGAGCCGCAGCGGCCGGTCGGTGCCGCGAATGCTCGCCGGAACCACGGGGGCGCCGGCAAGGGCGGCCAGCAACGCAACGCCCGTTTGCGGCGCCACGTCGCCGCCGCGATTCCGCGTGCCCTCCGGGAAGATCCCGACCGCCCCGCCGCCCTTCAGCACCTCCAGCGAACGCTTGATCGCGGCGGTGGCGGTCCCCCGGCGATCGACGGCGTACGCGCCGAGCGCCCGGATCGCCCTTCCGAGAACGGGTATCTCGAAGAGCTCCTTCTTCGCCATGTAGCTAATGCGCCGGGGACAGAGGCAGCCCATCGCCGGCGGATCCAGGTAGGAGACGTGATTGCAAGCGACGATCAACGGGCCCGAGAGCGGCACGTTCTCGGTTCCGCGCACGCGTGCGCGCCACACGACGCGCACGATGCAGCGCACGGCGACCTTCGCGAAATCATAGAACCGAGTATTCATTCCAGGGATAGGGCGATCGCGCAGATCTTGTCGACGACGCCGTCGGCGTCGATATCGCTCGAGTCGATGACGTGCGCGCCGGGCGCGGGCGCCAGCGGTGATACCGCACGCGTGCTGTCGATGCGATCGCGCTCCTCGAGCTCGGCACCCAGACGATGCGCGTCGACGTCCACGCCGGCCTCCTCGAGCTGTTGACGGCGTCGCGCGATGCGCGCCGCGGGCGAAGCGGTGAGATAGATCTTGACCGCGGCATGGGGCAACACGACGCTGCCGATGTCGCGGCCCGCCATCACGACGGAGCCTTTCCCCGCGATGCGGCGCTGGGCTTCGACCATCGCGGAACGCACCTCGGCGTGCGCGGCGACCGCGGAAACGATCGCCGTCACCTCGTTGCTTTGAAGCGGCGCCTCGTCCAGCTCGGCGCCGCCGGCAAAGACTCTGAAACCGAGCGGCGCCGTTTCGTCGAGCTCCACCTCGATCGGCATCGTCGCGGCCAGGCGCGCCAGCGCCGCCCCGTTGTCGACGTCGGTTCCCGTGCGCAGCGCCAGATAGGCCAGCGCGCGATACATCGCGCCCGTGTCGAGGTACAGCACGCCCAAACGCCGCGCGGTCGCGCGCGCGACGGTGGTCTTTCCCGATGCGGCCGGCCCGTCGATCGCGATCTGCACCTGCACGGCGCATCGTTCCCTCGGAATGATGGCCTTGCCCTCTAACAGAATCCATTGTGCTTACCATGGCGAAGGCGCGCAGCGCGTATTTTTGCTCCGCGTGCGGGTTTGAATCGACACGCTGGCTCGGACGCTGCCCGCAATGCGAGGCGTGGAACTCTTTCGACGAACGACCCTTGACAGTCGCGCCCCGCACGCCCGCGATCGCGCGATCGACCGGACCCGTCGGGTTGCACGAGATCGGGTCCGCGGGCGTCGACCGTCTTTCGGTTGCGATGCCCGAGTTTGACGCGGTGCTGGGAGGCGGCGTCGTGCGCGGCAGCCTGACGCTGGTCGGCGGCCCGCCGGGCGCGGGTAAGTCGACGCTGCTGCTGCAGATCGCCGCGCGCCTAGCCGATCGCGGCGACGTCGTCTACGTCTGCGGCGAGGAGTCCGCGGCGCAAGTGAAGCTTCGGGCCGAGCGTACGCTGCCCGGCGGCGCCGCCCCGCGGCTGGGGGTCTACCCCGAGACCAATCTGCGAGCGGTGCTCGACCACCTCGAACGCAGCGCGCCGCTGGCCTTGATCGTGGACTCCATTCAAACGGTATGGCTCCCGGAGTCCGAGGCATACGCGGGAAGCGTGACGCAGATCCGCGACTGCACGCAGGCGCTGATGGAATACGCGAAGCGAACCTCGTGCGCGACGTTTATCGTCGGTCACGTCACGAAGGACGGCGCCATCGCCGGGCCGCGGCTGCTCGAGCATCTTGTCGACACGGTGCTGTATTTCGAGGGAGAGACCAGCGGCGAGCACCGCATTCTGCGCGCCTATAAGAACCGCTTCGGCTCGATCGACGAGATCTGCGTCTTCGCGATGCACGACCGCGGTTTGTGCGAGGTCCCCAATCCCTCCGAGTTCTTCCTCGGTGCGCGCGAACCGCGCCCGAGCGGCTCGTGCGTCGTCGCCTCAATCGTCGGCTCGCGTCCCGTGCTCATCGAGGTGCAGGCGCTCGCGGGTGAGACCAGCTACGGAATGCCGCGCAGGCTGGCTAACAACTTGGACCAGCAGCGCCTCGCGATGATCCTCGCCGTCCTGGAGCGCCGCGCCGGATTCGCCCTCGGGTCGCACGACGTTTACGCGTCCGTGGCGGGCGGATTGCGCGTCAGCGAACCCGCCGCGGATCTCGGCGTCGCTCTCGCGATCGCGTCGTCGTTCCGCAACGCCGCGATCGCCCCGGCGACCGCGGTCTTCGGCGAGCTCGGTCTATCCGGCGAGGTGCGCGGCGTCAGCGGCGGCGAGCGGCGGGCGGCCGAGGCGCATAAACACGGCTACCGTCACGTCATCTCACCCGAGAATACGCGTGACATCGGCGAGGCGATCACGCGGGCGCTGGGATGAAGGCGTCGCAGCTGTTCGAGATCGTCCCGAACCTCTCGGAGGGACGCGATGCCGCGACGATCGATGCGGCGGTCGCGGCCATCGGGCGGACTGGGGCGCGCTTGATCGACCGCAGCAGCGACGTCGTGCATCACCGCAGCGTCCTGACTATCGTAGGCAGCGGAGAGCATGTGCTCGACGCCGCCGTAGCGCTGGCGGGCATCGCGCTCGAGCGCATCGACCTGCGCGCGCACCGCGGCGCGCATCCGCGCATCGGCGCACTCGACGTGCTGCCGTTCGTCCCGCTGGCGGGCGCCGGCCTGCCCGAGGCCGCCGCGCTCGCACATCGCGCCGGTGCCGAGATCTGGAGCCGTTACGGCATTCCTTCTTTTTACTACGGGGCCGCCGCGCGACAGGCCGCGCGGACGCTGCCGGACATTCGCCGCAATGCCGATTGGCTGCCGGACGAAGGCGACGTCCCGCGCCACCACAGTGCCGGCGCGATCGCGATCGGCGCCCGAGAGCTTTTGATCGCCTTTAACGTTGAGTTGAAGAGCGACGATCTCGAGGCGGCCGTGCAGATCGCTCGCACTGTGCGCGAAAGCGACGGCGGCCTGCGCTCGCTTCGTGCGCTTGGCTTCCCTCGCGGAGAAGGGCGCGTGCAGGTCTCGCTCAACGTGACGGACTATGCTGCAACGCCGCTCTACCGCGTCGTCGAGTTGATTCGGGGCTTTGCGGCGGATCGCGGCATCGAGCTGCTCGGCTGTGAGCTCGTCGGATGCCTTCCGTGGGCCGCGGTCGAGGCGTCAGCCGCATACTATTTGGGAGTTTCGAACCTGTGATTACCCTTCCGTCGAAAGTGACAGCGTTCATCGCGCTGGCGATTGCGCTCGTGGTGCCGCAGGCGGCGAGGGCGCAGAATGGACCGGGCGACGCGGGCGTCTTTACGACGACGCTCCGCAACGGTCTGCGCGTCGTCGTCATCGAGGATCGCGCCGCTCCCGTCGTTCAGACGGGGGTCTGGTACGGGTTCGGATCGCTACAGGAAACGCCGGGAAAGACCGGCCTCGCGCATGCGCTCGAACACATGCTGTTTCGCGGCACGCCGGAGGTCTCGTCGGGCGGGCTCGACGACGTCGTGGCGCGGCTCGGCGCGCAGATGAACGGCGAGACCAACTACGACTACACACAGTTCTACTTCACGATGCCGGCCGACAAGCTCGATGTCGCGCTATACCTCGACGCAGATCGCATGCAACACGCGGCGTTGCGCGCGTCGGATTGGGCCATCGAACGCAACGCGGTGCTCAACGAGATCGACGGTGATGCCAGCTCGCCGTTCTTTAACCTGCTCGCGCGCGTGCGCGCGGCGGCCTTCCCGGATCAGCCCAGCGGACGGACGCCGCTCGGCAGTCGCGACGACGTCGCGCGCGCGACCGTCGCCGACATCGCACGCTACTATAAGGAGTGGTACGCGCCGAACAACGCGGCGCTCGTCATCGCCGGCGACGTCAATCACGTGACGGCCTTCGCAAAGGCGCAACGCTACTTTGGAGCGATTCCCTCGAAGCGGCTGCCGGCGTGGCCCAAGGCGAATCCGGCGCCAGCGCGCGGGCAAACGGTCGAGGCGCAGTTCCCGTTCCCGTTCGAAATCCTGGACCTCGCGTACTCGATTCCCGGTGATACGCAGCGGGGCGAGCCCGCGGTGAGCACGCTCGCGACGCTGATCGAAAATCAGCGCTCGCCCTTCTATCGGGCGCTGGTGGAGAGCAACGTCGCGCTCGCGATTGAGGCTAACGCCGACACGCAGTTGCGCGGCGGATTGCTCCACGTGTTCGTCGTGCTAAACCCCGGCCACACCGGGGCCGAGGCGCAGTCGGTCTTTCAGTCGACGCTGAACTCGATTCTGCAGAACGGCTTCGATCCAGACCTCATCGTCGCCGCAAAACGGCTGACGCTCGCCGAGCGCCTCTACGCGGCGGACTCGATCGCCGGCATCGGCGATCTTGCCGGCTACACGTACGGCATCGTCGGCGAGAAGATCGCCGACGAAGACACGCGGCTCGCGGGCTTGACCGGCAGCGATCTGCGGGCCGCGATGCGCGCCTATCTCAGCCGTCCGACGGTCGTGGGACATCTCACTCCAAACGAGAGCCCGCCGCACGGCAACTCGGAGAAGAGCAACGCGGCGGCCAGCGACGACTTCTCCAAGCGAGTGCCGAACGGCCCGATCGTCCAGCCGGCGTGGATCGCCAAGGCCGTGCGCACGCCGACGACCGCGCGCAGCGTCCTCCAGCCGGTAGCGTTCACGCTCGGTAACGGCGTTCGGGTGATCGTGCAAACGAAGACGGATCGGCCGACGTTCGTGCTGCGCGGTGCGATCGCGTCATCGCCGGCGTTCGAGCCCAACGGGAAACAGGGGATCATCCGGCTCGCCTCGTCGGTCGCCGATTACGGCAGCGAGAACTATCCGTTCGCGCGGCGGCGAAAGCTGACCGACGAGACGGGCGCCTTGGTCGAGACCGGTCGCGAATTTTCCGCGCAGGGGGAGACGCGCGACTTCGAGCGGATTGCGGCGATCGTCGCGGACGGTGAGGAGCATCCGACCTTCGCCGATCCCTGGCTCGGGATCGAACGTTCGCAGCTCGCCAACAGTCTGCAATCCGAGGCACAAATCTCCGGCGTACTGATCGATCGCGCATACGACCGGCTGCTGTTCGCCAGCGACGATCCTTCGCTGCGACAACCGACCGCACCGACCGTCGCGGGGATCACGCGCGACGACCTGTTCGCCTACACCAAGAGGTACTGGCGTCCGGACCTCACTACGATCGCCGTCGTCGGAAACCTGACGCCGCAGCGGGTGCGCGGCGTCCTCGAATCGGCGTTCGGTTCGTGGCAGGCGAACGGCCCGCGGCCGGACCCGCGCCTGATGGCGCTGCCGCCGGCCTCGACCGGTCACGACTACATCGGCACGGCTGCCAATCAGGTTTACATTCGCCTGGGCCAGCCGGCGGTCTCGCGTTCGAATCGGGACTACGACACGTTTCTCGTGCTCAATCAAATTCTCGGCGGCGCCGGCGCATTCGAGTCGCGGCTGTGGCAGGAGCTGCGCCAGAAGCGTGGGCTCGTGTATAACGTCAGCAGCTCGCTCGAGGCGGACGCGGATCGCGGCGACTTTCGCGTCGAGCTCAACGCCTCACCCGATCGGGTCGTCGAGGCCGTTGAGCTCGTGCGCGGCGAGCTCGAGCGTCTCCAGAACGAGCCGGTCTCGCAAATCGAGCTCCAAGAGGCCAAGGCCCGCCTGGCAGGCAACGCGCTGCTCGATGAGGCGTCTTCGAGCGGTCAGGCCAAGCAGCTGATCGACATCGCCGTCAATGAGCTCCCGCTGGACTACTACCGCACGCTCAACGAGCGCTTCTCGCAGATCACGGCGACGGACGTTCAGCGCATCGCGCGCGCGTATCTGCGCCCCGGCCGCCTCGTCGAAGTCTACGCCGGCCCATCCGGTCCGTGGGCGTATCACACGATATGATCGTCACGATCGATCCCACGACCGGAGACGTGATCGAGCGGATACCGCCGATGGATGCGGCGCAGATCGACGCGCGGCTCGACGCCGCCGCGCACGCCGCGCGGTCGTGGAGCTTGGAATCGTTCGAAGCGCGCGCGGAGCTCCTGCGTGCCGTCGCGCGGCGTCTGCGCGACGAGACCGATTCGCTCGCCGCAACCGCGGTGCGCGAGATGGGTAAGCCGATCGTGCAGGCGCGGGCCGAGGTCGAGAAGTGCGCGTGGGCGCTCGAATATTTTGCCGAGCATGCCGCCGCCATGCTCGCGCCGCAGGACGCGCCCTCGAACGCAGCGCGCAGCTACGTCGCGTTTCGCCCGCTGGGCGTGCTGCTCGCGATCATGCCGTGGAACTTCCCCTACTGGCAAGTATTCCGCGCGGCTGCGCCTGCCCTGATGGCGGGGAACACACTGCTGCTCAAGCACGCCGCCAACACGACGCGCTGTGCTCTCGAGATCGAGCGCATCTTTCGCGACGCCGGCGCCCCGCAGGGCGTCTTCGGCGCGCTACTCGCGCGCGGCGAAGAGATCGACAAGCTCGTCGCCGATCCGCGCATCGCGGCGGTTACGCTGACCGGCAGCGAGCGCGCGGGCGTCGCGGTCGCGAGCGCAGCCGGCGAGGCGCTCAAGAAGTGCGTGCTCGAGCTCGGCGGCTCGGATCCGTTTGTCGTCTTCTCCGACGCGGACCTCGACGCGGCCACGACGACGGCCGTCAAGGCGCGCTTCCAAAACAACGGCGAGAGCTGCATAGCGGCCAAACGCTTCATCGTGGAGGCACCCGTTTACGACGAGTTCCTCGCGCGCTTCGTCGAGCACGCCGCCGCGCAAGTCGTCGGCAATCCCATGGAGGAGCGCGTGCAGATCGGGCCCTGCGCTCGTGCCGACCTGCGCGAAACCGTACACGACCAGGTGACGGGGACGATCGAGCGCGGCGCGCGCCTCGCCCTCGGCGGCACGCCGCGCAAAGGCCCGGGCTTCTTCTACGAGCCGACCGTCGTCGCGGACGTCGTGCCCTGCATGCCGATGTTCGACGAGGAGGTCTTCGGACCGGCGGCGGCCGTGGTGCGTGCCGGTGATCGCGACGACGCGCTCGCATTGGCCAACCGTTCGTCGTTCGGCCTCGGCTCGAGCGTGTGGACGCGCGACGTCGCGGCGGCCGAAGACTTCGGCGCGCGCATCGAGGCCGGCGCGGTCTTCGTCAACGGCATGGTCGCGAGCGACCCGCGTTTACCGTTCGGCGGCGTCAAGAAGAGCGGCTACGGGCGCGAGCTCTCCGCCTTCGGCATCCACGAGTTCGTCAACATTCAAACCGTCTGGATCGGCGCGTCGCACTAAACCCGGCTAGGTGTGCGCCCTTAGAGCGGGCCGACCGCCGGTTCGACCCCCGAACCCTGTGTCGCAAAGACGTTCGTCGGAACAGATGCGCCCGGCGCGATCTCGAACATCTCGTCGTCGTCGTAGTCAGGCCAATAGATCGTGCCGTCGGGCGTGACGAGCATCTGCGTATAGAACCCATCGGGGCTTAGCGTGATGAAACGCGATGCGGTCTTGCTGCCGGGAGCGTAGATCGCGATGTCGCCCGCGTGGCCGCCCGCATAAATGAATCCGGCTTTGTCCGCGCCCAGCGACAGTCCGCCCGGGAGGTCCGCGAGGTTGAGGTTCTGTGGATTCGACGATCCCCGCGGTACGCGGTAAACGATGGACGTGGCGGTTTTGACGTCGAACGTGTTGACCAGTAGAGCGCCGCTGGGATCGAACGCGAGGCCGCCGACTCCACTGTTCCTCGTCGTCGGAATGTCGATGGTCTTCGACGGTGAGCTCGCACCCGGCGAATAGACCTGCACGATCCCGCCGCTGCTGCTCTTGTCGGCGACGTACAGGTTGCCGAGCGAGTCCACGGCGTCGAACCCGGGCACGTTCAAACCGCTCGTGATCGTCTTGAACGGTGCCTTGGCGCCGCGCTTGTATTCCGCGATGCTCGCGCGACTGCCGCCGGAGTTGACGACGTAGAGCGTTCCGTGGCTATCGGTGGCGACGCCGACCGATCGCGTCACGCCGCTCGTAATCTCGCCCAACAGCTTGGGAGCCTTGTGGATGTTTGCCGGGTAGAGCAGGACGTTCGTCGCCTCGTCGGCGATGAAGAGCACGCTCGAACGATGCTGCCTCGCTCGAACCGCCGGCGGCGCAACATGCGCCGCCTTAACCAGCGGCGGCATCGGCGCGTTGCCGGTGGCGCCGCCTCCGAGACATCCCCCGAGCGCAATGACACAACCGAAGGCTGAAGCTCTCAACGTCGTCCGCATGAGCGCCAGTTTCGCGCGGCGACATGAAGAAAGTCTGAAATAAGTTGAAACCGCCGCGTGGACGGCTCGATTTTGACGATTCCTTGATGGTCGTTGCGCGGCGCGACGTTGTAGAGTCGCATTATCAATGATTGCCGCCGTCCTTCTGCTGCTTACCGTCGTTCCGTTCACGTATCACGACAACCGGATGGTCGTCCAGTGCACGATTGACGGGAAAGGTCCGTTTTCGGTTATCCTCGACACGGGTTCCCCGGAGATCTCGATAACGCCGGAGGCCGCGCGAGCGGTCGGGGTTACGACCCGCGACGCCGGCACCGTGACCGGAGCAGGCAACAGCGCGGTGAAGTACGCGACGGCAACCCTTGCGACGGTAGCGTTCGGGGAGCTGACGCTGCGCAACGTCGCCGCGGGCGTGATCGACCTCGGTCAAATCCGAGCAAAATTTCACTTCGCGCGTCTAGACGGCATCATCGGTTACCCACTGCTGCGGCGCTACGTCACATTTGTCAACGTCGACGCCGGGACGATCTCGTTTAACGAGAAGCTCCCGGCTGTTCCGTCCGGCGCGACGACTACGCGTTTCACCGGGATCCTTCCGATCGTTCGCGCGAACATAGAGGGCATCTCGACGACGGTTCTCGTTGACACCGGGGACCGGTCGTCTCTGACGCTCTTCGGACCCTTCGCGAAACGCTACGGATTTTTCGGGCGTTACCCCTCGCAGGAGAACATCGTCACCGGCTACGGGCTCGGCGGGCCGATCTATGCCGACGTATTCCGGCTTCCTCGGCTCGACGTTCTCGGAATGCGCTTACACGATGTCGTGGCGCGAGCCTCGCGGCAGACGCGCGGAGCTTTCGCGGACGCCGACCACGGCGGCAGCATCGGGACCGGCGTGCTCAAGCGTTTCAACGTGATCTACGACTATGGACACGGAACGATCACGGCATGGCCCAGTAAGTACTTCGCCACGCCGGACGCATTCATTCCGATTACCAGGCGATAACGACCTGACGACACCGGAGCTCAAGTTGACACGGGGAGGGAGTTGCAGTATTCGGCGACGCGGAGGATGCCGGTGCGAACGCGATCTGCGGGTGCGACCCAGCTCAGGCGCAGCCAGCCTTCCAGCGATTGGCCGAAGGCGATGCCGGGGATCGCCACGACGTCGTGGCGTTCGATCAGCTCCTCCGCGGCTCTGCGCGAATCCGTTCCGCCGGGCAGCTCGACGCAGACGTAAAAGGTTCCATCCGGCGAGACGAAGCGCAGGCCCGACGCGCGCAGCGCCGCCAGCAGCTCTTCGCGGCGGTCGCGATACCACGCCGCGTGCTCCTGCATCGCGCCCGGCGTATGGAAGACGTGCAGCGCGACATGTTGCGCGAAGGTGTCCGCGCAGGAGGTGGCCCACGCGTGCACCTTGGTTGCCTGCACGACGAAATCCGCCGGCCCGAGGATCCACCCGAGCCGCAGCCCGGTGAGCGCGTTGCTCTTGCTCAGCGAGTTCGTCACGATCGTGTGCGGATAGATTTTGGCGAAATATCCAGGGTTAAGCACGAAGGTCTGCTCGCGGTAGATCTCGTCGTGCACGATCCACACCGGGTCGGTGCGCCGCTCCAGCGCGCGCACGAGACTCTCGGCAGCGGCGGCATCGACGACTCGGGCCGTCGGGTTGCAGGGCGAGCAGAGCACGATCGCGCGCGTCCGCTCCCCGATCGCCGCCGCGATGCGCTCGGCGTCGAACGCAAAGTCGTCGTCGCTACTCATCGCGACGCTGCGGGCGGTCACACCTTCGAGCGACGCCATCTTGACGTACGACGGAAACGCGGGCTCGACGATGAGCAGCTCGTCCCGCAACGGATCGAGGAGCGTCTTGAGCGTGACGTACATCGCCTCTTGCGAGCCGACGGTGACGCAAACGTTCCGTCCGTGCCCCATCCCGGGGTAGCGATAGTGGCGCGCGATCGCGTCGCGCAGCGCCGGATCTCCGGCGTTGGGCGTGTACTTCAGCCCGTGCTCTGTGACGTGCCGTACCGCGTGCTCCAAATGTTCCGCGCGCGGCCGCAGCGACGGCTCACCGAGGCCGAGATCGATCGACGTCGCGCGTTTGCGCGAAGCGATCTCGCGTATCAGCGAGGCGTCGATGTCGAGGACGCGCGGGTTCATACGGCGAGCTCGTATTCGCGCAGTGCGGCATTCAGCGACACCTTGAGGTCGGTAGCTTCGCTGCGCGTTCCAACGATCAGCGCGCACTGCGTGGCATACTCTCCCGCCGCAAAACGCTTCGGCAGCACGCCCGGGACCACCACGGCTCGCGCCGGCACCCGCCCCTTGGTCACGGTCGGCTCACTCCCGCGCACGTCGACGATCGGGGTGCTCGCGGTCAGTGCTACGCCTGCGCCGAGCACGGCCTCCCGCTCCACGCGCACGCCCTCCACGACGATGCAGCGCGAGCCGATAAACGCGCCGTCTTCCACGATCACCGGCGCCGCCTGCGGCGGCTCGAGCACCCCGCCGATTCCCACGCCTCCGGAGAGGTGTACGCCGCGGCCGATCTGGGCGCAGGAGCCGACCGTCGCCCACGTGTCGATCATGCTGTCGTCCCCGACATAGGCGCCGATGTTCACGAAGCCCGGCATCAAGATCACGCCGCGGCCGAGGAAGCTGCCGTAGCGAGCCACTCCCGGCGGAACGCAGCGAACGCCAAGTTTCTTGTAGTTTCGCTTGAGCGGAAGCTTGTCGTAGAATACCGGGCCGTCTCCGCGCCGGTCACCCATCCACTCGATCTTCCGGCGCTGGAAATAGAGCAGGATCGCCGACTTCAGCCATGCGTTCGTGACCCAGTCACGATCCCGCGGCTCGGCCACGCGAAGCGCGCCCTCGTCCAGCAGCGCGATCGCCCGGTCGACGGCGCGCCCGCTCCGCCCGCGCACGTCTGCATCCCCGCGCACTAACGCAGCGATTTGTGATTGCAGCTCTTCTACCGTCACCGGGCGACTGCTACGGCACCGGGTAAGCCCGCCCCCGCCCGTGCCGTGACTACAGGGGCGGCTACGCCTCGAAGCGCATTATCCTAGCCCTGCAGCGCGAAAGGAGTTTCCGTGCCGAACTCGCCGAGCGACGAACAAAGAATCAACGCCATCCGCTTTCTCGCGGTCGATGCCGTCCAAAAGGCCAACTCCGGCCACCCCGGCATGCCGATGGGTGCGGCCGCGCTGGCCTACACGCTGTGGACGCGCCACCTGCGCTTCGATCCGAAAGACCCGCACTGGCTGAACCGCGACCGCTTCGTCCTCTCCGCCGGGCACGGATCGATGCTGCTCTACGCGCTGCTCTACCTTACCGGGTACGATCTGACGCTCGACGACATCAAAAACTTTCGCCAGCTCGACAGCAAGACGCCGGGGCATCCCGAGGCGGAGCGCACGCCCGGGGTCGAGGCGACAACCGGCCCTCTCGGCCAGGGACTCGCCAACGCGCTCGGCATGGCGATCGCCGAGGCGCATCTGGGCGCGGTCTACAATCGATCCGATCAATCGATCGTAGATCACTTCACGTATTGCATTTGCGGCGACGGCGACCTGATGGAAGGGATCAGTCAAGAGACGGTGTCACTGGCCGGGCATTTGAAGCTCGGCAAACTGATCGTCTTCTACGACGACAATCTCGTTTCGCTCGCGGGTCCTACCGATATCACTTTGACCGACGACCCAGTGGCGCGCTTCGACGCGAGCGGCTGGCACACGCAGTTCATCGACATCGACCATGGCAGCGACGTTGCAACGATCGACCAGGCCATCACGGTCGCCAAGAACGTCACCGACCGGCCGTCGTTCATTGCCGTGCGCACCCACATCGGATACGGCTCGCCGCGCCAGGACAACTATCTCGCGCATGGCGAGGCGCTCGGCCCCGAAAACGTCAAGAAATCGAAGGAGCAGCTGGGATGGCCGCTGCAACCGGACTTTTACGTGCCCGAAGAAGTTCTGCGCTTCTATCGCGAGGTCGGCGCGAAGGGCGCGCAGCTCGAGGCGCAGTGGCAGGCGACGTACGACGCGTGGAAGCGCGCGAATCCCGATCTCGCCGCCAACCTGGAGCGTGCGCTCCGCGAGGAGGTTCCGGCGAACCTTCCGTGGCCCACGTTCACGGCCGAGAACGGTAACGTGGCGACGCGCGATGCCGGCGGCACGGTGATGAACGCGATCGCGACGGCCCTCCCCGAGCTGGTCGGAGGCTCCGCCGACCTGGATCCGTCGACGAAGACCTACTTGAAGAACTGCGGGGACTTCGAGCCCGGCAACTATGCCGGGCGCAACGTTCACTACGGCGTGCGCGAGCACGCGATGGTGGCCGCGACGAGCGGCATCTCTCTACACGGAGGCCTGCTGCCGTTCGCCGCGACGTTCTTCAACTTCTTGGACTACGCCAAACCCGCGGTGCGCCTCGCGTGCCTCGCGCGGATTCGGTCGATCTACGTGTTCACGCACGACTCCGTCTTCCTCGGCGAGGACGGCCCGACGCACGAGCCGATCGAACAGCTCGCGATGCTGCGCGCCACGCCCAACTGCTATGCGGTGCGCCCCGCCGACTCGCTTGAAACGCTCGAGGCCTGGAAGCTCGCGATCGCCAGCACGACGGCACCGTACGCCCTCGTGCTGACGCGCCAGAAGGTGCCGTTCCTGGGAGAGCGCGACGCCGCCGTGAGCAAGGGCGCCTACATTATTACCGAAGCCGAAGGCGGCCGGCCGGATCTCATCCTGATCGCAACCGGCTCCGAGGTCGCGCTCGCGATCGATGCCAAGAAAATCCTCGACGGCAAGGGTTTCCGAACGCGCGTCGTCTCGATGCCGTGCTGGCGGCTCTTCGACGAACAGCCGCAGCCGTACAGAGACGAGGTCCTGCCGCCGTCGATCGGCGCGCGGATGTCGATCGAGGCGGCCGCGACCATGGGCTGGTCGAAATACGTCGGCGATCGCGGGTTCGCGTTCGGTATCGACGAGTTCGGACGGTCGGCGCCGGCGGCGGCGATCGCGACGGCGTTCGGTTTCACCCCGGAGCACGTCGCCGACGTCGCGCTGCAAAAATTCGCTCTAGCCGCCCATTAGGAGACCACTGTGGAGAAACAAGTTCAGGAACTGCTCGACGCCGGGCAGAGCGTGTGGATCGATAACCTGCGGCGCAGCATGTTCGCCTCCGGCGAGCTGGCGCGCCTCATCGACAAGGGCGTGCGCGGCATGACCAGCAACCCGACGATCTTCGAGAAGGCGATCGGCGCCGGCAACGACTACGACGAGCAGCTCTCGACGCTGATCGGCTCGGAAAAGAACGCGGACGCGCTGTTCTGGGATCTCGCCGTAGCCGATATCCAGAGCGCCTGCGACGCGTTCGCTCCGGTCCACGCCTCCTCGAAAGGCAACGACGGATTCGTCAGCCTCGAGGTCTCCCCGCTGCTCGCCAACGACACGGCGGGCACGATCGCGATGGTCGAGGAGCTCTGGAAGCGGGTGAACCGGCCGAACGTCATGATCAAGATCCCCGGGACGAAGCAAGGGCTTCCGGCCATCGAAGAGTCGATCTACCGCGGATACAACATCAACGTCACGCTCGTCTTCTCGGTCGAGACGTACGAGCGCGCGGCCCGGGCATACCTCAAGGGATTGGAGCGGCGCGTCGCCGAGGGCAAGCCGATCGACAAGATTCGGTCAGTCAACTCCGTCTTCGTGAGCCGAATCGACACCGCGATCGACAAGCTGTTGCAAGACCGCATCGCCAAGGGCGAAAAGCTCGAGCACCTGTTGGGCAAGACGGGCATCGCCGGCCTGAAGCTGACCTATCAAAAGTTCAAGGAGATCTTCCTGGGCGACGACTTCGCCGCATTGCGGGCCAAGGGCGCGGCCGTACAGCGTCCCCTCTGGGCCTCGACCTCGACCAAGAACCCGCACTATCCCGACCTCATGTATGTCGAGAACGTCGTGGGCCGCGACACCATCAACACGATGCCGCCGCCCACGTTCGATGGGCTGATCGATCATGGCAAGGTCGTTCCCGACACGATCGAGAGCGATCTTCGCGGTGCCGCCGACGTCATGCGCGCGCTGCAGGACGCGAAGATCTCGCTCTTCGACGTGACGCATCAGCTGCAGGTCGAAGGCGTAACGCTCTTCTCGGATTCGTTCGCGGCCCTGCTCGGCGCGATTGTGTACAAACAAAAACTCCTCCAGTCCGGAGGTGCCGAACGCGTGCGGCTTGCGCTGAACGCCTCGCAGCCCGCGTACGACTCCGCGCTCGCGCGCCTGGCCGAGGCCGATTTCCTCAAGCGCATTTGGGCGCACGACGCCACGCTCTGGTCGAGTGACCCCGAGGCCGCGGCGATCATCAAGAAGTCGCTGGGCTGGCTCGACATCCAGCAGCACATGCTGGAAGAGGTTCCGGGGCTCAAGTCCTTTGCCAACGATACGCGCGAGAGCTTCGGCTTCGCGGTGGTCTGCGGCATGGGCGGCAGCTCGCTCGCGCCGGACATTCTCGCCGACACGTTCGGCAGCTACGACGGCTACCCCGAGCTGCACGTCCTGGACTCGACGTGTCCGCAACAGATCAAAGAGCTCGAGGGCAAGATCCACATCCCGCATACGATGTTCATCATCTCGAGCAAGAGCGGTACGACGACCGAGCCGAACGCCTTTTATTGCTACTTCCACGAGAAGGTCTCGAAGCAGGTTGGCTCGGCCGTGGCGGGCCGAAACTTCGTCGCCATCACGGACCCCGGAACCACACTGGACAAGGAGGCGCAGGAGGCGTCATTCCGCGCCGACTTCGAGAACGACCCCAACATCGGCGGCCGCTACTCTGCGCTGTCGTTCGTCGGGATCGCGCCTGCCGCCATCGCCGGCTATAACATCAACCTGTTGCTCGACCGCGCGCTGGGAGCGATGCACGCCAACGACCGGAGCGTCGATCCCCGCAGCGCGCCCGGGGTGCGGTTCGGCGCGGCGATCGGCGGCCTCGCGGTCAACGGCCGCGATAAGCTCACGATCGTGTCGCATCGCGACGTCAAGGCTTTCGGCGCGTGGGCCGAGCAGCTCATCGCGGAGTCGACCGGCAAGCTCGGAAAAGGGATCGTCCCGATCGACGGCGAGCCGCTCGGCTCGCCCGAGGTTTACTCCGACGACCGCGTCTTCGTCTACGTCGGCGCGAATCTGCCGGCGCCGGAGGCCGGAGTCGACGAAAAGCTCAAGGCCCTCGAATCGGCCGGCCATCCGGTGATCCGCCTGGCGATGAACGACCGCTACGACCTCGGCGAACAGTTCTACCTATGGGAGATCGCGGTAGCAGCCGCCGGCGTGGTCCTCGGCATCAACGCTTTCGATCAACCCAACGTGCAGGAGTCGAAGGATCATACCGTGGCGCTGCTCGAGCAGTACGCAAAGAACGGCAAATTCGACGAGCCGAAGGCCGACGTCGAGGGGACGGCGTTCGACGTGACCTATCTGTCCGGAAGTCGCGCCATTTCCGCAGGGAATCCTACGCAAGCGCTCGCGGGACTCTTCGGGCAGCTGCGTCCGCATGACTACAACGCCATCACCGCCTACGTCGCGCGCAATGAGACGCATTCGACGCTGCTCCGGGAGCTGCGCGTGAAGGTTCGCGATGCACAGAAGATCGCGACGACAGTTGGTTTCGGCCCGCGCTTCTTGCATTCGACCGGGCAGCTGCATAAAGGCGGTCCCGACACCTGCGTCGTGCTGCAAATCACCGCGGACGACCCCGACGATCCGATGATCCCGGGCATGAACGTCGGCTTTCGCACGCTCCTGGGGGCGCAGGCGCTGGGCGATTGGATGTCGCTGGACAAGCGGCATCGCCGCGGCGTGCGCGTACACCTGAAGGGTCCCGTGGAGCCGGCGCTGCGCGCGCTCATCGACGCGGTGGACGAAGCGCTCGCAGTCCGCGCTTGAGAAAGGAATAGTCATGCAGCTTGGGATGGTCGGGCTCGGCAAGATGGGCGACTTCATGACGCAGCGCTTGATCAAGGGCGGCCACAAGGTGGTCGCGTACGATCGTGATCCACAAGCCGTTCAAAGAACGGTCACGCACGGCGCGACGGGCGCCGACAGCCTGGCGGACATGGTCGCGAAGCTGACGGAATCGCCGAAGGTCGCGTGGGTCATGGTGCCCGCCGGAGCGCCGACCGACGAAACGATCCATGCTCTTGCCGATCTGATGGGCGCCGGCGGCATCGCCATCGACGGCGGGAACACCAATTATAAAGATGGCCTGCGGCTCTACGGTGACTGCAAGGCCAAGGGTGTCTCGCTGATCGACGCCGGAACCAGCGGCGGCATCTGGGGACTGACGGAAGGTTACTGCCTCATGGTCGGCGGCGACGACGCCCCGGTCCGGCATTGCGAGCCGATCTTCGTCACGCTGGCGCCGCCGAAGGGTTACGCGCACGTCGGGCCGCCCGGCGCCGGACACTTCTCCAAGATGGTGCACAACGGCATCGAGTACGGGCTGCTCCAGGCCTACGGTGAGGGATTCGAGATCCTGAAGGAGTCACAGTACGACTACGACCTCGGACAGCTCGCGGAGCTATGGACGCACGGGAGCGTCGTGCGCTCGTGGATCCTCGAGCTGCTTGTGCTGGCGTTCCGTGAGGACCCGGGGCTCAAGGATATCCGTGGCTACGTCGACGACACGGGCGAGGGCCGCTGGACGGTGGAGGCGGCTATCGACGAAAACGTGCCCGCGCCGGTCATTACGCTCTCGCTGCTCGCGCGCATGGCGTCGCGGCAGGACGAGTCGTTCAGCGCGAAGGTCGTCGCGGCGCTGCGCAATCAGTTCGGTGGGCATGCCGTCAAGAGCGAGGCGCATGCCTGACGAAGCCCTCGCGACGCAGGCGCGAGCGACGGGCGACGGCGCCGCCGTCAATCCGTTGCGCGAGGGCCTCGCGGCGGATCGGATCACGAACCCGTGCAGCGCGGTCTTCTTCGGCGCGAGCGGCGACCTCTTCAAGCGCATGCTACTGCCCGCGGTCTATTCGATGCGGTTGAACGGGACGCTCCCGACGGACTTCGCACTGGTCGGCTTTGCGCGCACGACGTATGATGACGACAGCTTTCGCGAGTACTGCCGCAAGCAGCTCGAGCTCTTCATGCCGGACGGCCAGAAACCGCAGGGCGCGCTCTGGGACGACTTCGCCCGGCGGATCAGCTATATCCCGGCCGACTTCAACGACACGCGTCACTTCGTAGCGCTCAAGGAGCGGCTCGCGCAAAACGACGAGCAGTTCGGGACGGCGGGGAATCACCTGTTCTACTTGGCGACGCCGCCGCCGGTGTTTCCGGAGATCATCAAGCATCTCAAAAGGGCTGGGCTGGAGAAGAGCGACGACGGCTGGACGCGGGTGGTCGTCGAGAAGCCGTTCGGAACCGATCTCGAGTCGGCGCGCGCGCTGCAGAGCGCCATCGAGGCGGTCTTTCCGGAGAACGAGATCTACCGCATCGACCACTATTTGGGCAAGGAGCCGGTACAGGACATCCTCGCGCTGCGCTTCGCCAATACGATCTTCGAGCCGATCTGGAACCGGAACTACGTGCAGAACGTTCAGATCACGTCGGCGGAGTCGCTCGGCGTCGAGCAGCGCGGAGCGTATTACGATCACGCCGGCGCGCTGCGCGACATGATCCAAAACCACGACATCAACCTGCTCGCGCTGGTCGCGATGGAGGCGCCGATCTCGGCGGCCGCCGACGACATCCGCGACGAAAAGTACAAGGTGCTCGCCGCGATCACGCCATCGGCGCACGCCGCGGTGTGGTCGACGTCGGCGCGTGGGCAGTACGGCCCAGGAACGATCGACGGGCACGCCGTGAAGGGCTATCGCGAGGAGCCGGACGTTGCACCCGACTCCAACACCGAGACCTTCGCGGCGGTCAAGCTCTACATCGAGAATTGGCGCTGGGCCGGGGTGCCGTTCTATCTGCGCTCCGGGAAGCGATTGCCGCGCAAGGTCTCCGAGATCGCGGTTACGTTCAAGCCGATTCCGCATCGCTTCTACGGCGAGTCGACCGACCGGATCGAGCCGAACGTCCTCGTGATCAAGATCGAACCGGACGAGGGCATCTCGATGCGCTTCGAGGCCAAGGTTCCCGGTCCGAAGGAGCACGTGCGCAGCGTGTACATGGACTTCAACTACGGCACCGGCTTCGGCGTGCAGTCGCCGCCCGCGTACGAGCGGCTGATCGGCGACGTCATGCTCGGCGACCAGACCTTGTTCACGCGTTGGGACGCCGTCGAGCGCGCCTGGGAGGTCGTGACCCCGATCCTGGAGGTCTGGCAGAACACGAAGGACTTCTCCTTTCCCAACTACGCGGCGGGAAGCCAGGGACCCGAGAGCGCGCACGCGCTCTTCCCCGACTGGCGGCACCTGTGAGTGCTTCCATCGATCTCGCCCCGGTGCTCGACCAACTCGACGAACGTTCCCGCGAGCGCGGCAGCGACGTGCACGGCGCCGTCATGTCGCTGGTCGTGTTCTTCGAGAACTCCGCGATCGGCGATCTGGCGCGCGATCGCATTCATACCCTCGCATCGAAGCATCCGTCGCGCGTGATCGTGCTCGACGGCACGCAAGACCCGCGCTCCGCGCGCGTCGAGGCCGGTGACTGGATCGAGCTCGGTGCGAAGGGCTGCTCCGCCGACACGCTGCGCTCGGCAATCGCCGCGCTGCGCCTGCCCGAGGCTCCGCTGGTGCTGTTGTGGATCGCGCCTGGCATCGGCGACGATCCGCGCTTCGCGACGCTTTCGGAACAAGTACAGACGGTCGTCTACAACAGCTCCCTGGTGGACAGCGGACACGAGGCGCTGTGCCAGCTGGTCGACTATGTGGAGCATCACCCTCGGCTTCCGCTCGCAGACATCGCATATCTGCGGCTCGCGCCGTGGCAAGAGAGCGTCGCCATCTTCTTCGACGGCAAGGACGTCCAGGAGCTCTTCGATCTGCGACGCGTCGAGATCGCCTGCGGCTCCGAACCCGAGGGGTTCTACCTCTTAGGCTGGCTGGCGAGCCGGCTGCACTGGAGGCCGTGTTCGGAGCGATCTCTGCTCACGCGTCGCGGCAACGAGATCGAGTTCGAGATCCGCCGCGAGGGCGAGCCGCGCAGGATCTCGTGCGTGGCGCTCAGCTCGTCGCGCTCGAAGTTCGTCGCCGAGGTGGACAAGAAAGCGGACACGATCCAGCTCAGCGTCACGGGCTCCAGAGAGCACCCGAGGCGATACCGCGCGATCAGCAATCCCGGCATCGCGGCGTTGCTCGAACGAGCGATTCTGTGGGGTCAGAACGATCGCGTCTTTGCGGACTCACTCAACGCGGCGGGCGAGATTCTCGCATGCGGAAGGAGGTAGGCGTGTCGGCTCGTGGCGAGATGCATGTCTATCGCGATCCCGCGGCTCTGGCGCGCGCGCTGGCGGACTTCATCGTCGCGACTGCGGGGCTCGCGATGGCGGAGCGCGGTGCTTTTCGCATCGCGCTTTCCGGAGGCCACACGCCGCAGGCGACCTACGAGCTGCTCGGCCGCGAGCCGCTGCGGCCTGAGGTCTCCTGGAGCGATACCTTCATCTATTTTGGCGACGACCGCTGCGTGCCGCCGAACGACGAGCAGTCCAACTATCGGATGGTCCAGCGCGCGTTGCTCGAGCACGTGCCCATTCCGCCGGCGAACGTGCACCGCATTCGCGGTGAGATCGACCCGGGGTTGGCGGCCAACGAGTACGGCTCGATCCTGCGCGCCGACCTCGGGAACGCGCCGCACTTCGACCTGATGCTGCTCGGCCTCGGCAAGGACGGACACACGGCGTCGCTCTTTCCCGGCGCGGCCCCGGATACTGACGACGAGGCGTTGGTGCGCGCTGTTTACGCGGAGTCGGACGCGATGTGGCGCGTGACAGTGACGCCGAAGGTCATCAACCTATCGCGCAGTGTCGCCTTTGCCGTGCAGGGCTCTGACAAGGCGCAGATTCTCGCGGATGTATACCAGGGACCGTACGATCCGGTGAAATATCCCGCGCAGATCGTGCAGCCGCAGACGGAAAGACTGCGCTGGTTCGTCGACGACCTCGCCGCCGGTATGCTACGGAAGAAGACGCACTGAAGCGTCTCGTCCTCAACGCCGACGATTTCGGGGCCGCGCCGGAGGTCAACGAGGCGGTGGAACGGGCGCATCGCGACGGGGTGCTGCGCTCCGCCAGCCTCATGGTGGGCGCGCCCGCCGCCGGCGACGCCATCGAGCGCGCGCGGCGAATGCATAGCCTCGCGGTCGGGCTGCACGTCGTGCTCGTCAACGGCCGCCCGGTGCTGCCTCCCGAGCGCGTCCCCGATCTGGTGGATGAGCGCGGCGAATTCCTCGTCGACCTCGTTCGCGCGGGCTTCCGCTTCTTCTTACGGCCTGGTGCGCGCGCGCAGCTGGCCGCGGAGATTCGCGCGCAGTTCGAGCGTTTCTCTCAGACCGGGATCGGGCTCGACCACGTCGACGCCCAGTCCCACATGCACGTGCACCCGACGGTCTTCCGCCTTATCCTCCGCATCGGCCGCGAGTACGGAATGCGCGCAATTCGCATCCCGCGCGAACCCTTCGGGACGACGCGCAGCATCGCGCCGTGGCTGTGGCTCATGCGGGCCCGCGCGCGCCGCGCTGGGGTCGCGTGCAACGACTACGCGTTCGGCGTCACCGACGCCGGCGCGCTGACCGAGCGGCGCGTCCTGCAGCTAATCGAGGCGCTCCCCGACGGGGTGACCGAGATCTTCTTCCATCCCGCCACGCATGCGTTTAGCGGCGCCGACCGCGGCACCGAACGCTACGCGTGGGAGGCCGAGCTGGCCGCGCTGACCAGCCCGCGCGTGCGCGACGCGATCGCGCGCAACGGCGTCGTAAGCACGACGTACGGCGAGGTCGCGGGCGCGCGGGCTTGATCCTCTTCATCATAGCGATCGCCGGCGCCGCGTATCTCGCAGCGGCCGCGGTCTGCCTCGTTGCGTTCGCACGCCGGCCGCTCGAAGCGGCGACCGAGTTCCTCCCGACCGTCACGATCCTCAAACCGATCGCGGGACTCGAGCCGGAGCTCTACGAGAACCTCGCGTCGTTCTGCACGCAAGATTACGACGAGTGGTATCAGGTCGTGCTGTGCTTGCACTCGCGCGAGGATCCGGCGCTGGCGGTCGCCGAGCGGATCGCGCGCGATTTTCCGTCGCGCACGGCGGTCGTCATCGGCGAGGCGGCCGGGATGGTCAATCCGAAGATCGCGAACCTGGCAAAGCCCGGAGTCGAGCTGCGCGGCGAGCTCGTCGTGATCTCCGACAGCGACGTGCGCGTCGGGCGCGACTACCTGCGCGCGCTCGCGGCGTCGTTTGCGTCGGAGCGCATCGGGGCGGCGACGTGTCTCTACTCCGGGATGCCCGGCTCCGGCTCGATTGCCCGCCTCGGCGCGCTTCACATCGAGGACGGATTCGCGCCGTCGGTCTTGGTGGCGCTCGCCATCGGGAAGCTCCGCTTCTGCCTCGGAGCGTCGATGGCGGTGCGGCGCAGCGTGCTCGAAGCGATCGGCGGACTCGCCGCGCTGGGACAACATCTCGCCGACGACCACCGGCTGGGCGAGCTCGTCGCACAGAGCGGCCGAGAGGTGGTTCTGAGTCGCTACGTCGTGCGGACGGCGGTTTCCGAAACGACGCTGCGCGATCTCTGGCAGCACGAGCTGCGCTGGGCCCGCACCAACCTCGCGCTGGCGCCGGCCGGCTACCTCTTCTCGTTCGTGACCTATGCGCTGCCGTTCGCGCTGATCTACCTGGCGGCGTCGCGTAATCTCGCCTGGGGTATTCCGCTGCTTGTTGCGGTGGGCGCGCTGCGCATTGCCGTGCACTATCTCGCATGCTGGGCGCTGCGCGTACGCAGATCCGGCGACCTCTGGCTCATCCCCGCTCGCGACTTCCTGAGCCTCGCGATTTGGGTCGCGAGCCTGTTCGGCCGAGCGGTGCGCTGGCGCGAAAAAGACTATCCGAGGGTAACGTGAGTGTCGACGCCCGCGTTGGCCGGCTCGACGCGCGCGGCGGATGGCCGTTCGCGACGGCCGCTCTCTTCCTTCTGCTTGCCGGCGTGTACATCTATCTGGCAAGTTGGCGCTACGACATATTTCGCGCGGGAGTGGACGACTGCATATTCACTCAGGTCGCTAACAGCTTGCTGACCGGATTCTCGTCGACGATCGAGGGTTCAGTCAATCATTTTCTCGTGCACTTCTCGCCGATCTTGGCTGTAGCAATGCCCTTCGTGAAAATCTTCGACGGCGCGCGCGGGTTAATCGTCCTGCAGTGCCTGCTGACGGCCGCGACGATTTTCCCGTTATGGTCCATGGCGGCGTCCCGCTTGCCGAAGTGGTTGGCCTTCGTTACGACGCTGGTCGCTGCGGCGTATCCGCCGCTCAGCGCAGCGGCCGTCGGGGACTTTCACGAGCTTGCGTTTACGCCGCCGCTTGCCGCCACGCTGGTCTGGGCGGTCGATCGCAAGGCGTGGCGCTTCGCCATCGCGGCCGCCGTCGTGCTCGCCACGGTTAAGGAAGATCAGTTTGTCAGCTTGGCGTTTATCGGACTCGTAGTCGCCGGGATGGGAGGAAGGGACCGAGCGATGCGAAGCTGCGGCCTTTGGATCGCGTCGATTGGCGCGATCGCGGCGGCTCTATATTTCGGTGCGCTGCGTCCGCTTATCAATCCGCACTTTCCCTACTTCTCGCTGCACTTTTACGAGTGGTGGCGTGCCCCGGCAACGACTGCGGGGTTCGTGGGGCCGTTGTCGTCCGTGCGCGCCGGGTACCTCTTCGGCGCTCTGCTGCCGCTGGCGTTTCTTCCGCTTTTCTCGCGCTACGTGCTCTTCGCGCTGCCCGGGCTGGCCGAGGTGCTGCTTTCGCACGAAGGAGTCACCATGTCGCTGGGGGCGCATTACACCGCGACCTGGAGCGGCTACCTTCTGTGCGCGTTCGTCGACGGCGTGTCGAGCGCGTATCAGCGTTGGCCGGTCGCCGCGAAGGGTGGGCTCGCGTTTGCTATGGTGGCGTCGGTTTGGACGTCGCGCTATCATAGCCCGATCGATCCTGCGTTTGCGCTGTACCGTCAGCCGAATGCGGCAGACAGAATACGCGAGCGCGAGTTGGTGGCGCTGCCGCGCGACGCTAGCCTTGGGAGCGGTCCGTGGGTGCTTCCACACGTCGCGATGAACCCGCAGGCCACGGTAGCGATGACCGAAGGCGAGGAATACCTCGTGTTCGACCACTTCACCGACCCTTCGTATTGGATCGCAGCGGATCGCCCAACGATACGGCGGCTGACGGGGAGCCGCACGTACGAGCAAGTTTACAGCGGCGCCGGAGTCGTCGTGCTCCGGCGCATCGATCGCTGATGCCGCGGTCCTCCGGCGCTTTAGCGTAACGTGAGGTTCGACCGCTGGTCGTGTCTGACGGTCGCGCTCTTCGCGATCGGGATGCTCGTGCGGGCTACCCTGTATTTTCCGCTCGCGATGTATCAGCTCGACTCCGACGCCGTGATCGCGGGGCTGTGCGCATTTCGCGTGGCCGACGGGCAGTTTCCGGCGTTCATTCCCGGCGGCACCCGGATCAGCGCTGCGAGCTGCTACGTCGCGGCTGCCTACTTCCATCTCTTCGGGACCGGCAGGGTCGGCTTGGCGCTGACCGGGCTCACGTGGGGCGCGCTGTATCTCATCTTCAGCCTGCTTTTCTTGCGCGCCACGCTCGGGCGCAAGCTGGCCTGCCTCGGTTTCGTGTTTGCGATCGTGCCGCCGGAACAGTTCATGACGGTTACCTACGCGCCGTGGGGCTACGGCGAGATCATGGCGTCGTGTGCGGCGACGCTCTGGCTCGCGGCGTTGTGGCGCAACGGCGGCGTCCTTTGGCAGCGCATCGCGTTCGGATTCAGCGTCGGGCTGGGGCTTTGGTTCTCGATACAGACGCTCATGATCGCGCTGCCCGCTATCGTATGGATCGCGCTCAAACGCGGCCGCACGACGCTGCGCGAGGCGATCCCGGCGTTGCCCGCGGCCGTCCTCGGCTTCCTGCCCTACCTGCTCGGCAACGTCACGCGCGGCTTCCCGTCGCTCACCCAGAACTGGGCTTCGCGCCCGGCCTCGAGCTGGGGTCAAGTGTGGGACAACTTCGTTTGGCTGACGACGTACCTGCTGCCCAAGCTCTTTATCCGCGACTACGCGGGATGGTGGTCGCTGCCGGCGCTGCTGGCGCTGGCGTACGTCATGGTGGCGGTTGGATTCGTCATGCTGCTACGCGCGCGGAAACGGCCATCCGATGGCCCCTACTCGCCCGGCGAGCTCGGGCAGCTGCTGCTCCTCGTGCTCGCGGCGGTCGTGCTGTTTTTCAGCTTCTCGCACGCGGGGACGATCCGCGGCTGGACGGTGCGCTACGTCGCGCCGCTGTACGTCGTGGCGCCGGTAGCTTGCGCGATCGGCGTCGCCGCACTCTGGCGCAGCGCCAGGTGGCTCGCGATGGCCGCCGTGACGGCGCTCGTCATTCCCAACCTGCTGCTGTATGGACTTCCCGGTAGCGCCCTGCGCGACGATCTCACGACCCAGCTGCGCAACGACGAGCGCTTCCGCGCGCTGCTGAATCAGCGCGGCATCCGCATGGTGTACGGCAACTATGTCTGGGTCTATCATTTGAACTTCGACACCGCAGAGCGCGTCGCCGGGGTGCCGTTCTACGCGCCCTTCGACTACTACGATTACGGCGGCCGGCTCGGGAGCGCGCCCGTGCGCTGGGCGATGGAGGGCGGCAAGGACGAGGTGCTGCAGTGGGTCCGCGCTACCGGCGCGCATGGCTCCGCGACGACCAACGGCGATCTCTTCGTGTTCATCCCGGACCGGCCGGGGTCCAATGCGGCGCAGCTGCTGGCGGCGTTGCGCAGCGTGCCGCACTAAAGGCGCCTACGGCGTCACAAACCGGGTCTTCACTTGTTAAAGACAAGTAGCATTGCAGAGACATAGGAGGCCCCACCATGAGCTCCTCGCGCGCCGCCACCCTACTCGCGATTGTGCCCGCCGCTTTGATCGCTGTTGCCGGCCCCGGATCGGCGTCAAGCCTGCCCTACGCGCAGATGGCCCCGCTCAGCCAGTACCTCAGCGCAGACCGCCAAGCCGAGATCGAGCTTGCGCGCAGCGCGGCGCCCGCGTCCATCTCAAACGCCGCGACCATCCTCGTGCTGACGCCGCACGGTTACGAAACTGCCGAGCGCGGTACCAATGGCTTCACGTGCGTGGTGGAACGCTCGTGGAGCGATCCGTTTGACAGCACCGAGTTTTGGAACTGGAAGAAGCGAGGGCCGGTCTGTTACAACGCGCCCGCTTCGCGAAGCGTGCTGCAGTATACGATATTTCGGACCAAACTGGCATTAGCCGGCGTTAGCAAGGGTCAGATCCTCGACCGCCTTCGGTCCGCCATCACGAACGATCAGCTGCCTTCGGCCGAGCGGGGCTCCATGGCCTATATGATGTCGAAGCAGCAGTACCTCAACGATGATGCCAAGGCCTGGTATCCGCACGTGATGGTTTACGCGCCGATGGCAGATGCGGCAAATAACGGAGAGAGCTGGGGCGCGGACCGGCGAGGCTCTCCAGTGGTCTTCGATTCTTTACATCACGTGAACCCCGAGCCGTTTACGGTCTTCTTCGTTCCTGTCGCCCACTGGTCCGACGGATCGTCCGGGCCGGCTACCTGAACGGTTTAACGCCCTAAGTAAGGATTTTGCCGCTTCTTTTGCGCTGGACTCTTCATTTCGGGAACTGACGAAGGCCGACGGGCGTTCCGTTCGGATCCTTGATGATCGCAACGAGCAGTCCTTGCGCGACGTCCTTAGGATCCTGTACCTTTTCCGCGCCTGCCGCAACGAGAGCGTCCAGCGCTGCGTTGATATCGTCGACCGTCACGAACGCGAGCTGACCCGACGCGCCTGGCTGCGCCGCCTGCGGGACGATCCCGATCTCCATGTCTCCGCCTTTGAAGCCGACGTAGTACGGGCTATCTGCGTAGGGCTCGGTACCGAGCAAGGTAGCGAAAAACTCCTTCGTCTTCGACACATCCGAGGCGGGGTAGACGACCAGACTGACCGCGTTCATCTTGTCTCCTATCTTGGCGAGTTCGACAGGGTGACGAGTTGCGGCGATCGGATGTGACAGGTGCGGATCGTTTAGAGTCCGAGGAGTTGGCGTACGCGCTCCGGACGTGAGATCACGTAGATCTCGCGTATCTGCTGGCCCGCCACGACGAAGCCCAGCACCGACAGCGGTTCCCCGCTAGGAAGCCAGGAGATGATGCCCGGCGATCCGTTGACGATCACCGGCTCCGTCGTTTGAATCACCTTTGAGAACCCGGCCGCCGATGACGCGACGGCCTGCGCGCCGCGGATTCCCCTTAGGGCCGGTTCGCGATCGGCGCGCAGCAGAACGTCGGGATCGAGCAGCGCCACGAGAGCAGCGAGGTCGCCTTCGCGGGCGGCCGCGACGAATGCATCGACGACCGCGCGCCGCTGCGCGAAGCCGGTGACCGGCGGCGTGGCTCCTTGCACGCGCCGGCGCGCACGACTCGCCAGCTGCCGGGCGGCGGCGGGCGACCTGTCGACGATCGGCGCGACCTCCTCGAACGGCATCGCGAACATGTCGTGGAGGACGAATGCAATCCGCTCCGACGGAGCGAGGCTATCGAGGACGATGAGGGCAGCGAGCCCCACCGAGTCGGCCGTCAGGACTTCGTCCTCGGGACTCTCCTCGCGCGTTACGATGAAGTCCGGCATATTGGGCTCCAGTGGTTCCTCTGCCTTGGCGCGCCGAGCGCGCAACATGTCGACGCAGATCCGAGCCACCACCGTCGTCAACCAGCCGCCGATATTGTCGATGCCGTTCTCTCGCGAGCTTAGCCGCAGCCACGCCTCCTGCACGGCGTCATCCGCGTCGTCGAGCGACCCGAGGATGCGGTAGGCGACGTTTCTCAAGTGCGCGCGGTTCTCTTCAAACCGATCCGCCAACGTTGTCGTCATCGCTCTTCCTCGGCGAGCTCGCGAAGCTCGCTTGGATCAGGGTCAATTGGATCGGTGGCACGTGAGTACGCGCGTTCGAGCCGCTGTGGTTCGGAGTCCAAGCCCGCCATGTCGAAGCCCGAGAGTATCGTCGGTCCTGTATCCTCTTGGCCTTTTTCCTTGTCGATCACGCGACTTGCCCGTAGGCCGAAAAAGATGCGCGGCAGCACCAAGAACGCCGCTATCATTGTCAACACGATCGCTATCGCGGACCAGTGCGTCGCCACGCCGACGAGCACGCCCAGGATTACTGATGCAATGCCGGCGGCCACCGTCGAATGCTCGTGAAGTGTGTGTCGCATAATAGTCGCTGCCTATTTTCGCGCCATGACGGCCCACACCCGGTGTGGGACGTTCAGCGGATCGTCGGGATATTTGCTCGCCAGTAGCCGCGCGAGCTCGGCATCGAAGCGCGCGACCGCTTCGGGCGGCAGGCTCGCGGCGATTCCCGCGCTTGCGCGAATGCGTCCGCGCCACGCCTCGTGCGTGTACGGCGTGCCGTCGTCGAACGAAAACGTCTCGATGCCGGTGAATCCAGCAATCGCGACATCGGCGAGCGAGGCTGGGTGAATGCCGGTGCCGCCGGCCATCCGCCATCTCGGATTATGCTTCATAATGAGCCGCTCGGTCGCATCGACCACGTTTCCCGGCAACGGAACCCAATCGAAGTGTGCGATGACGATACGGCCGCCGCTCCGTAGCACGCGGTACGCTTCTGCGGCCGCACGCGGGCGATCGAACCAATGCCAGCACTGTCCCGCCGTCACAATGTCGAAGCTCGAATCCGCGAAGGGCAGCTCCTCAGCGCGGCCCTCGACGTAGCGCGTCGTCGCGATCACTTCGGCGTCGATCCGTCGCGCTTCGGCCAATAGCTCCGCCGACGGATCAAGACCGGTTACGCGGCAACCGCGCAAAGCGAGGCCGCGCGCGAGCGTTCCGGTGCCCGTACCTAGGTCGAGTACTTCACAGCCGGGGGAAACAACGCCGCGTTCGTTCAGGCGATCGTAAAACCTATTGGGGAAACCTGCGCGATATCGCCCATAATCGGCCGCGGTTTTACCGAAATCGACGTTCATCAGTGGAGGGCTTTGGAGCCGAGGGTCTTTAGGTTAACGCCGTTGGCTTCGAGGATCGTGCCCTCGACGCGCTGCAGCTCGATGACCGCCTTGTTTAGGTCCGTCTGAGCCTGCAGCTCGCGGCCGCGCGCCGCCGCCAGCTGCACCTGGCGCTGCAACACCAAGAACGTTGTCGACGTTCCCGCGTGGAACTTTCGCACCTCGCTGTTATACACGGCCTCGGCGGACTGGCGCGACTGGCTCGCGGCGTAGAGCCGCGAGAGCGCGGATTGATAGGTCTGCAACGCGTCGCGGGCCTCGGAGCCGATGCGCTGATCCACACCTTGCGCTTCAACCGCGGCCTGCTGTTCCTCTTGATTCGCGACCTGCTTCAGGCCGCGGGCGAAGCTGTTCTCCAGCGGAATGCTGACGTTGAACGAGATGTTGAACGCCGGATAACGCCACGCCCACATGTTGGCCGTTGCGGTACCCATCTTGCCCTGTGTTTCCGGCGGCGGCGTCGGACAACCGCCCGGAGGGAACGGAAGGTTGCATGCATTCGACTCGAAGCTCGGTATCGGCGCCAGCAGCCCGGCGAATCCGTTGCTCTGATACTGCACCTGAACGTCGGCCTGCGGGAGCAGTTGATTCTTCGCGTAGGCTTCGTCCACGTCGGCCTGCCGAATTTGGTCCTGGGCTTGCCGCACCTCGGGCCGATATTTTGCGGCCAAGGCGACGATCGCCGACAGGTCCTCGACCGAGGGAAGCTGCTGCACCGGCGACGACGGCACGAGGTTGGCCCGCCAGATCGGATCGTCGGGGTCGGAAACGATTAGGCTCTTCAGCTGATTTTGCAGCTTCGATACCGTCTCGAGCGCCGAGAACACGTCGCTTTGGAATTTCGCGACTTGACTCTGCGCTTCGACTGCGGTCACTGGGGGCGCCGCGCCGCGTCGTGCGATTCGGACGACGCTCTGCTCCTGCCTCGCCGCCTCCTTCAGCGCCTCCTCCTGGATGGCGACGTTGCGCCACGCCGCGACGAGGTTCCAGTAGGCGTCCGCGACCTGCGCGATCGTGCTCGACGCATCGACGAGCGCCTGCGCCTCCTGCGAGTCGGCCGTGAGGAGCTGCAGCTTGAGCGCGCGCTTCGCCTCGTTCATCCCGAAGTTCCGCAACAGGGGTTGCGTCACCGCGAGGTTGAGCGACGATTGATAGTACGGATTGAACGTGTTGATCAGCGTGTTGTTGTAGGTACGCGTTCGCGTTATCCCGGCGGTATACGTCATGCCGTTGACCAGCTGTCCCGAGAACGAGCCCTGGAAGTTGTATTGATGCTGGATGATGTTACCCGGCCCTGCGGTCTCGCACGTAAACGGTTGACCGGTAATCGGATTCGTGCACGTGTACAGTCCGGGGTTGCCGGGGCCCGCGAAGAACAGATTCTCGGGCGGCGTGACCGAAAAACTCGACGACGGCTCGAGCTGGAGCTGCGTGTCGAAGGCGGATTTCGCCTCCGCGATGCGGTAGCGCGCGATGCGGGCGTTCGAGGCCGAGATCGCCAGATTGGGATTCTGCAGCAGCGCCATCGCGACGGCGTCTTGCAGCGAGATCCCGACGAAGGGTTCCTGCGTGACGCCGACGATTGCGGCGGAGCTTGGCTGAGCGGCGGGCGCGCGATAGCCGGGGGCGACGCTCGGTACCGGAGCCAGGCTCGCCGATGGTATCGGCGTCGGCAATTCGGCTCGGGCCGGTAGATGGTCGTCCACCTGCGCAGAGGTCGGCTGCAGGGGGAGCGCGCCGGCTACGAGCGCGGCGAGCGCCACCGCGGCAGACGGTACGCGAGTTCTGGAGTATCTCACTCGCCTAACGCGCCAAGGCCTGACTTCCGAGCGTCCGCAAGTCGACGCCGTTGTCGCTCAGGATCGAACCATCGACGCGGTGCAGCTCGACAATGGCTTGATTGAGATCGGTCTGCGCCTCGAGCTCCTGACCACGCGCCTGCGCGAGCTGTACCTGGCGCTGCAGCACGAGGAATGTCGTCGAGGCGCCCCGGTGGAATTTCCGCACCTCGCTCGCATACACGGCTTCGGCTGATTCGCGCGAGCGCCGCGCCGCGTCGAGACGCGCCAACGCCGATTGATAGCCCTGCAGCGCTACGCGCGCCTCGGCGCCGATGCGCACGGCGACGCCCTGCAGGAGGATCGTCGCCTGTCGCCGTTCCTCCGCCGCAACGCCGCGCTCGCCGCGCGCGAGGTTGGCCTGCAGCGGATAGCCGACGACGAGCGCGACGTTGAACGCCGGGAAGTACGCCGCCCACATGTTGTGATAGGCAAACGCCATCGTACCCTGCGTCTGGGGCGGCGGCGTGGGGCACGCGCTCAACTCCGCGTTCGTGCACACGTTGGTTAAGAAGGCCGGGACGGGCGTCAGTAGCCCCGCGAAGCCGTTGCTCAGGTACTGCGCCCTGAGGTCGGCCTGCGGGAGCGACTGATTCTTGGCGAAGGCCTGGTCGATGTCGGCCTGATGCGCCTTGGCCCGGGCCTGTAGCACCTCCGGGCGATGCTGCCGGCCCTCGGCCACGATCGTGGTCAGGTCCGACGGCGTGGGTAACTGCTGCACCGACGTCGAGGGAACCAGGTTGGCGCGCCAGATCGGATCGCCGGCGTCGGTTACGACGAGGCTCTTGAGCTGATTCTGCAGCCCGGAGACGTTTTGCAGCGCCGAATACACGTCGTCGCGGAACGTTTCGACCTGCGTCTCTGACTCGACGGCGTCGACATACGCCGCCGCGCCGCGCCGCGCGAGGCGCACGTTGCTCTGCTGCTGGGCGATGGCCTCGCGCAGCGCTTCCTCCTGGATCGCCACGTTGCGCCATGCGGCCACCAGCTTCCAGTACGCGTCCTCGACCTGAGCGATCGTATTCGACGCGTCGATGAGCGCCTGCGCCGCCTTCGCATCCTCGTTGACGAAAGCCAGCTTCAACTGACGCTTCGCCGCGTTCATACCCGCGTTCTTCAGCAGCGGCTGCGTCACCGCGAGGTTCAGCGTCGCGATGTAGTACGGGTTGTAGGCATCGAAAACGGTGTTGTTATACGTCCGGGTCTGCTGGATGCCGGCCTGATAGGTCATGCCGTTTTCGGTCTGGCCGCCGGCGCCGTACTGGAAGGCGGATTGGTGCTGGATGATGTTGCCGGGTCCGGTCGTGAAGATCACGCCCGGCGTCGAGTTGGGCCCTGGCGAATACCTCCCGAGCTCGCCCGGGCCGGCTTCGAACGCGTTCTGCGGCGGATTCACCGAAAAGCTCGACGACGGCTTTAGCTGCAGCTGCACGTCGTACGCGCCCTTGGCTTCGACGATCGTGTAGCGCGCGACGCGCAGGTTCGAGGCCGACACGGCGAGGTCCGGATTTTTCAACAGCGCCATCGCGATCGCGTCTTGCAGCGAGATGCCGACGAATGGCTGCTGCGTCACGCCTACGATTTGCGCCTGCGGTCGGCGCGATGACGGGCGCGCGATAGCCGGGGGCCACGCTCGGCACCACCGGCAGCTGGGGAGGCTGGGCCGCCGTGGGCTGCGTCGGCAGCGTCGCGAGCGCGGTAACCGCGATCGCCACGAGGGCCGGAACGACGGGCCGTTTCACGATCGCGCGGGGCCTACTGCGCCAGCGCGTGCGTGCCGAGCGTTTGCACGTTCACGCCGTTGCTGGTGAGGATCGTTCCCTGCACGCGTTCGAGCTCGACGATGGACTCGTTCAGTTGAGTCTGCGCCTGCAGCTCGGCGCCACGCGCTTGCGCGAGCTGAACCTGACGCTGAAGAACCAGGAACGTCGTCGAAGCGCCGTTGCGGAACTTGCGCAACTCGCTCGCGTAGACCGTCTCGGCGGACTCGCGCGCGCGCCGTGCCGCGCTCAGCTTGGAGAGCGCCGACTCGTAGCTCTGCAGCGCGTTGCGGGCCTCCGCGCCGATGCGCTGCCGCACGCTCGCCATGAGGATATTCGCCTGCGCCGTCTCCTCGCTCGCGACGCCGCGCAAGCCGCGCGCGACGCGACCCTGGAGCGGATAACCGACGATCAACGCGATGTTGAACGTCGGGAAGTAGCCGGCCCACATGTTGTGATAGGCAAAGGCCATCTTTCCTTGCGTGTTGGGTGGAGGCGTGGGGCAGGTCTGGAGGCCGAGGTCGCCGTTCGATCTAGGCCCGGTGCAGTAACCCAATAAAAACGCGGGCACGGGCGTGAGCAGGCCGGCGAAGCCGTTGCTCTCATATTGCGCCTGGACGTCGGCCTGCGGCAGCGACTGATTCTTGGCGAACACGACGTCGATGTCCGCGGCGCGCCGTCTATCCTCCGCCTGACGGATTTCGGGACGATTCTGTTGCGCCTGCGCGATCACGCCTGCAAGATCGCTCGGCTTCGGGAACTGCTGCACCGACGTTGACGGCACGAGGTTCGCATCCCAGACGGGATCGTGCGCGTTCGCCGCGATCAGGTTCTTCAGGCGGTTCTGCAACTGTGCGACGGTCTGCAGCGCCGCGTAGACCGCGTCTTGGAAGTTGGAAACCTGCGTCTGCGACTCGACCGCGTCGATCGGCGCCGCGGCGCCGCGCTGCGCGAGCCTCACGTTGCTCTGCTGCTGCGCGACGGCCTCGTTTAACGCCGCCTCCTGGATCGCGACGTTGCGCCAGGCGGCGACGAGGTCCCAATAGGTGTTTTCCACCTGCGAGATCGTCGTCGACGCATCGACCAGCGTTTGCGCGGTGGCGGCGTCGGCATTGATGAAGGCGAGCTTCAGCTGGCGCTTCGTCGAGTTCATGCCGAAGTTCTTGAGCAGCGGCTGCGTCACCGAAAGGTTGAGCGCCGCGAGATAGTAGGGGTTATATGCGTTGAAGACGGTGTTGTTGTACGTGCGCTGCTGCGTGATCGAGGCGTTGTACGTGGTACCGTTGACCGTTTGACCGTTGACGCCGTACTGAAATCCCGACTGATGCTGGATGATGTTGCCGGGACCCGTGGTGAACGTCGGCGCCGCGGAGGGTCCGTACTGGCCCTGTACGCCCGGGCCCGCCTCGAGGAAGTTGACCGGCGGATTGTCGGAATAGCTCGACGAGGGCTGCAGGTGCAGCGTCACGTCGAACGCGCCCTTGCTCTGCACGACGTTGTAGTGCGCGACCCTGACGTTCGACGCGGAGACCGCCAGGTTCGGGTTGCGCAGAAGTGCCATCGCGATGGCGTCCTGCAGCGCGATGCCCACGAACGGCTGTGCGGTGACGCCGACTATCGCCGGCGCACCGGGCGTCACGCGCGGCGCCGCGTAACCCGGCGCGACGCTCGGCACGACGGGGAGCAGCAGCGAAGGCGTCGCGCTCGGAATGACCGCGCGGCTCGGAAGCGCATCGTCCGGTTGCGCGGCGATCGGATGCGCGGGCAGAACTGCCGCGGCGATGGCCGCGGCGGCCACGAGCGCCGGCAGCGCGCGGTTTCTTTCCCGTTTCATTCCGTGATGGCGACGCCGATGCGCGGCCGGCGCAGCAGAAAGACGAGCGGCGCGAGGCCCAACGTGATGACGGCGACCCAGCGAGAGGTGTCGGCGTAGGATTGGACGGCCGACTGCGCCGACACGAGGATTCGCAAGCGCTCCATCGTCACCCGGTTCTGCACGCCACCTTGACCCAGCACGAACTGCGCCGTAGGCAGGTGCGCGAGCGTCTGTGTCGAGGCCAACTCCGTCTGGTGAATCGTGAAGCCGCGCACCAGCAGCGTGATGAGAATTGCCGCTGCGAGACTCCCGCCAATCTGGCGCGACAAGTTGAAGAAGGCGGCGGTCGCCGGAACCTCCTTGTCGGGCACGCTGCCGATAACCGAAACGGAGAGCGGCACGAAGATCTGCGCGAGCCCGATGCCGCTGAGGATCAGCGGCGCCACCAGGCTATGAAAGTCCGAGACCGGCGTCGTGATGCTCCCCAGCCACCAGTTGGAGATCGCGAGCAAGACGAAGCCGAGCAGCGCCTGCAGACGCGCGTCCACGAGGCCGCGCTGGGTCAGGATCGCCGTGAGCGGCGTGAAGAAGAGGACGGCGCCCGCGCGGATCATGACCGTCGCTCCGGAGAGCGTCGCCGTGAAGCCGAGCGAATTGATCAGGTACTGCGGGAGGATGATGATCGAACCGTACAGGCTGACGCCGAGGACCGCGCCGAGGATGCTGCCCGCAGCCACCTGCCGCAGCCGCAAGACGCGCAGGTCGACGACCGGAATCGCGGATCGCAGCGTCCACCACACGAACGCTGCGAGTCCGGTGATGGAAGTGAACGTGAACCAGCGAATCCGCGCGTCGTCCCACCAATCGTACTGCTGGCCGTTCTCGAGCACGAACTGCATCGAGCCCAAGCCGATGCACAAGAGGATCAGGCCGGTCCAGTCGAGCTTGCGGTAGTGCCCCTCCTGTGGATTGCGCAGGAAGTTGTAGATCAGCGTCGCCGCAATGATGCCGATCGGGATGTTGATGAAGAAAATCCAGTGCCAGTTCCAGTTGTCGGTGATCCACCCACCGATGACGGGTCCCAGCGCGGGTCCGACGATGACGCCCAGCGCGAAGACGCCCTGCGCCTTGCCTTGCTCCTTGATGCCGTACGTGTCGCGTAGGATCGCCTGCGACGTCGCGATTAGCCCGCCGCCGCCGAGGCCCTGGATCAGCCGCCAAAATACGAGCTGCCCGAGGCTGTTCGAGAGCCCGCACATCAGCGACGCCGCCGTGAATATACAGATTGAGCCGAAGAAGTATTGGCGCCGTCCGAAGCGCGCGGCGAACCACGGGTTGAGCGGAATCACGACGACGTTGGCGATCAGGTAGGCCGTGACGACCCAGGCCCCGAGGTCGACGCCGACGCCGAAGTTGCCCTGGATGTTCGGCAGCGAGACGTTGACGATCGTTACGTCGATGATTTCCAGCAGCGTCGCGGTGATGACCGCAATGCTGATGATCGCCCTGCGCGCGCCGTACTCGACGACCGGGCTCTCGAACGTCCCCCCGAACATTGCGCCCTACTTCACGCGGACGTAGGTCTCAACGCTCATCCCTGGCCGGAGCGGCTTGTCGGCTCGCTGATCGTCGACCTCGATGCGCACGGGGATGCGCTGCGTCACCTTGACGAAGTTTCCGCTCGCGTTCTGCGCGGGCACGAGCGCGTACGTGTTCTCCGACGCCGGATTGATCGAAGCGACATGCCCGTGGAACGTCACGCCCTTGTAGGCGTCGACGTGGACGTCGACGGGCTGCCCGACCTGCATCCGGCCCATCTGCGTTTCCTTGTAGTTGGCCGTGATGTAGACTTTGTTCGGGATGATCGTCAGCAGCGTAATGCCCGCGCCGATTGTCTGCCCGACTTCGGCGCTCTTTTGTCCGACGTAGCCGTTCGTGGCCGCGTAGATCCGCGTGTAGTTGAGATTTTGCTTCGCGAGATACAGCTGCGCTTGCGCGCCCTCGACCTGGCTGGGATCGGCCGCCTGCGCGAGCTTTCCCTGCGCGGTCGTTAGCGCCCCCGATGCCGCGGCCACGCCCGCCTGCGATGCCGTGACGCGGCTCTGCGCGGCGGCGACGTTGGCTTCCGCGACGCTGACCTGATCCTGAGCACCGCGCAGTTGCGCGGCCGCGCCGGCGTCCTGCGCGCGCGCCGCGTCGAGCGTCTGCGAGGCGACGTCACCGGTACTCACGAGCGACGTTGCACGCGAGAGGTCCGCCTGCGCTTTTTGGTACGCCTGTGCCGCGGCTGGCACTTGCGCCTGAGCCGCGTGTAGCTGGCTCTCGGCCTGCGCGACACCCGCCTCCGCCATCGGCACCTGCGCCTGGACGTTGCCGATCTCGCCGCTGGCCTGCGATACGCCGCCCTGTCCCTGTTGCGTCGTGGCGTGCTGGTTCGCGAGCGCGAGATCGTATTGGGCACGTGCCTGCCGCAGCTTCAAGATCTCGTCCTTATTGTCGAGGACGATCAACAGCTGCCCGCGGTGCACGCGCTGGTTGGTGTCGACCAAGATCTGGTCGATGCGCTCGGGGATCTTGCTGGTCACGGCGACCACGTCCGCCGCGACGTGGGCGTCATCGGTGCCCTCGTGCGACAGCATGAAGTTGAGCCACGGCACGCCCCAGATGATCGCGACGACGATGACGACCACTGCGACGATCCCGAAGATGATGCGCTTGCGCGGGCGGGAGCGCGACTCGTCGAGCTCCGGAGGCTCGGGCTCTCGGCGGTCGACCCGCGATGGCCCATTTGCTTCGCGCCGTGGGATGGTCTTTTGCTGATCTTGCTCGCGGGTATCCATTACCGTTTCCTTACTCCATTGAGAAATACGTCGATGTAGAGGCGCAACGCGGTATCGGCGTCGCCGCTGTGCAGCAGCGAGTCCGGAAATTTATTGCGGCCGAGGGCGTGCATGAAGACGAGTCCCAGGAACACCGCCGCCAGCTTCTGCGGCTCGCCGACCAGCTCGCCGGTGTCGACGCGACGCCGCATGAACTCGGTGAGCACGGCCAAGATCGCGAGCTGCGGCCGCCACGTCGTCTCGGCGAAGATGTCCTTTTCGTACTCCTGCTCCACGAGCGACCAGCGAATCATGTCCTGCAGCGACTCGAAACGCGCGAACATCGTGCGCGCGATCACGAGCAGGTCATCCGCGATCGTCCCGGTGAGCTGCGCCGCGATGTCCGCCAGCTGCAGGTAGCCGCAGAAGTGTTGAGCACATGCAACCAGGAGCGCTTCCTTCGTGCCGAAGTGCCGGAAGAGCGTGGCCTCGTTGACGCCGGCGACGTCGGCGATCTCGCGCGTCGTGGCGCCGCGCTTGCCTTTGCGTCCGATTACGTCGCGCGCCGCCGTCAAGATGCGCTCACGGGTCTCTTCCGGCGATGCCGAGCGTCCGGTCTCAGCGAGTCGACGAGTCTCGATCATTTCACGCCGGTCCTCGTCACGCCGATCGGAACGTTGGTCTGATACGTGCCGTACGACGCGTCCGCTACAGCGTGCACGTGCGGGATATCGATCGTGGCGTGCTGCTGCGCGAGCACCGAATAGAGGCCCTCGTTGCGATAATACTCCGTCATCGTGATCTTGCCGCCGCTCGTGTAATACCACTCCATCTGCAATAGTGCGTAGGTGTATACGTCCACATACGCGAGCGTGTGGTCGAGGATGTCGCTGTGAATTTTCTTGGTCAGGCGCAGGACGATCGTCGGCCTACCGTTCAGCAAGCTCGTGCCGTCGACGGTGATGTTCTGGTTCTTCTCCCAAGCCCGCGGGTTGCCGATGTCGTCGAAGAGCCGCGCGAAGCCGCGCGCGTAGCTCGGCATGCGATCGAAGACGACGACGTAGAAGTCCGGCCGCTTGTAATATTCCGTGCCGTCTAACTTCGGCGCGAGGAACGGAAAGTTGAGCATACGCACGTCCACGTGGACGCGCGCGCGATACGACTGCAACGAAGGGTTGCGCTGCGTCATCCGCTGGACGACCGTCCACGGATTCGAGGGTTGTTCCGGCGCCGGGGGCGTGCCGGCTGCGCCGACGCTGCTCGTGGCCACCATTAATGCGAGCGCAAGCCCGCCGCTAAGCTTGAGTGGATGCATCATCGCAATGCAAGTGGGTACTTGCACGCGCAGCGTAGCACGAGGCGGGGTCGAATGCAAGTGCTTGCACGCACCTGCCTGGTTACGTCTGGATCAGTGCTCCCGGCGGTGGTGGCGGTGATGCCGAAAGGGATGCCGGGCCGGCTGATAGCCCTCGGCCTGGGCCTCCGAGAGGCAGAGGTATCGCCCGTGCTTGGTCCTCCCGTAGAGCCGCTCGCCGGAGACGAGATAGACCTTAGGGTTGCCCAGCGCCCAGACCGGCGACTCGCCGTTGCAGTTCATGGACGGCGCCGGTGCCGGCGAGGCGCCCGACCGCGCGGCGTTGCCGGCGCCGCTCGATTTATTGCCGCCGCAAGCGATGAACGCGACGGTGAGTACGATCAGCGACAATGTCGCGACGACGCCCCTATTCATACGATGCGCTTCGCGATTGCGGCGACCTCGTCCCGGGCGCGGCGCACGAGCGGCGATGGTTCGCCGACGTACACGCGGCGGCCGCCGGTGAACGTCGCCCGCACCCACGAATCGTCGCCGCGATACACGAGCGCATTGAGCGGCGGCGACCACGGATCGACCTTCGAAGCATCGAGCACGACGTAGTCGGCCGGCTGGTGCTCGAGTAGATCGCCGCCGGTAACGCGCAATGCGCGAGCACCCTGCGCCGTGCCCAGCTCGAACGCGCGGAGCGCGCCCAAAGCCGCGCCGTCGAGGTGCAGGATCTTCTGCAGCAGCGCGGCCGCGCGCATCTCGTCGATCAGCGACGGGCGCACGTCGGCGTCGGTTCCCAAGCCGATCGGGACGCCAAGCGACCGCAGTGCCGCGACGTCGCAGATGCCGTCGCCGAGGTATTGGTTGGTCATCGGGTTGTGGATCACGCGCGCCCCGCTGCGCGCGATGCGCTCCCGATCGTCTTGCGAGATGTAGATCGCGTGGATCGCGACGGTGCGCTCGTTGAGCGCACCGAGCTCGTCGAGCAGCTGCACGGGGCTGCGGCCAGTCGCGGCTTGAGTCGCATCGCCTTCATAGGGAGCCTCCGCGACGTGGACGTGGAGCATGCAGTCGCGCTCGCGCGCGAACTCGGCGGCCGCGCCGATCATGTCGTGCGACGCGGCGTGGAGGGAATGCGGGGCGACGCAGACGTTGGCCTCCGGATAAGCATCCATCAGCTCGCGCGTCCGCTCCGTCGCGACGTCGATGCTCTCACGAAATTCCCGCGGCGCGTATTCGGCGTCCATCCAAGTGCGCGCAAGCACGAGCCGGATACCGGTTTCGCGAGCGGCGCGGATCGCGGCCTCGGCGGCCGCGTTGCCCTCGCCGTTGAGATAGAAGAACTCCGCGACCGTCGTGATGCCCGCAGCGAGCATCTCGCCGAACGCGGCTAAGAAGACCCAGTACACGTCGTCGGGATCGAGACGCGGCACGACGCGGTAGAGCGCGTCGCTGCGCCACTTCGAAAATGGCCAGTCGTCGGCCCAGCCGCGCAGGAGGATCTGATATGCGTGGCTGTGGCCGTTGATGAAACCCGGCACCACGAGGCGGTTGGCCGGAAACGCGCGGGCATCGAGGTCGCGTGCTGCGTCGCGCACCGCCAGAAAGTCGCCGGCCGCGACGATCGTGCCGTCGCGCACGACGAAGGCGTAGTCCTCGCGCAGCTCGCCGCCGACGAGCGCACGCGCGCAGCGCACGAGCTCGCTAACCACTGAAGATGCCGTCCTTGACCACGAGCGCGGCGAGGTTGCCGCCGAACTGCCAGCCGAACTCATCCGGCGAGCCGATCCTCAGCGCTACGAAGTCGGCACGATCGCCGGCGCGGATGCGGCCGGCGTCGATCCGCAAGGAATGCGCCGCCGCGCGAGTCACGCCGTACAGTGCCTCCGCCGCGCTCAGGCCGAAGATCTTGCGCCCGTAATAGGCCACGGTCTGCAGGTTGAAGCATGGCGAGGTTCCCGGATTGTAGTCGCTCGCAAGCGCGACCACGCCGCGCGCCTCCAACAACTCGCGGACAGGCGCATGGCGCGGCAGGTCGAGATACGCGATCGTCGCGGGACACGCGACGGTCACGATCCCGCGCTCGGTGAGGACGCCCACGTCGTACTTGCGGATGTAGTTGCAGTGGTCGACGGCATCGACGTCGAGCGTCGCGGCCATCTCAGCCGCGCCGCCGTACGCCATCTCGTCGCAGTGCACGCGCAGGCGCATCCCGTGCAGGCGCGCCGAGTCAAGGTAGCGTCGCGTCTGCTCGGGCGAAAAGAAGCCCGGCTCGCAAAACGCGTCGGCGTACACGGCGCCGTGGGCTGCAGCAGCGGGAACCACCTGGTCGATCAGGTAGTCCACGAACGCCTCTTCGCGCGTGAACTCGGGCGGCAACGCGTGCGCGCCGAGAAACGTCGGTACGAGGCGTGGGACATCCGAATCGTCGCGATGCTGCGCGATCAGGTCGAGTAGCGCCGTTTCGCCGGGCTTGTGCAGCGCGTAACCCGTCTTGGTCTCGAGGGTCGTCGTGCCGTGCGCCAGGATTGTGCGCAGCCGCGGCGCGATCGTGCGCTCGTAGAATTCAGCCGGATCGAGCAGCGCCCGGCGCGTGCGCTCGATCGTGTACGCCATGCCGAGCGGCGGCGGCTCGCCGCGCAGGCGCGCGGAAAAGTCCGGCTCACGGTCGCCGGCGAAGAGCGGGTGCGCGTGCGCGTCGACGAGCCCCGGCACGACCACGCAATCGCGCAGGTCAATCATCTCATCTTGAGCGCGGCGCGCTGCACCCCTGTCGAAGGACGGGATGACCTCGCGGATGCGGCCCTCTTCTACTACGATCGCGGCGTCGTCGAGGCGCCCGAGCGCCTCGAACGTCACGCCGCATTGCGCTGCGTCAGTGTCGCAGGTGATGACCGTCTTCGCGCGGACGACTAAAGAGTGGGGCTGAGCCACAGCGCGTGCAATCCGCCGCGGCGGTCTCCCCGCCCTCCAAACCTCAGTTGAGTTCCGCGAGAAGCCGTCGGTACGCTTACACGGTCACGCACCTGCACAGGGATTCGTCCGTAGCGATCAGAGGCGCCAGTCGATGCCTTTCGCGTCCGCCGTCTCGATCGCGATTTCGTAGCCCGCGTCGGCGTGGCGCACCACGCCAATACCCGGATCCGTCGTCAGAACGCACGCGAGCCGCTCGCGCGCGTCGCTACTGCCGTCGGCGACGACGACCATCCCGGCGTGCAGGCTGTACCCGATGCCGACGCCGCCGCCGTGATGAAAGCTTACCCAGTGCGCGCCGGCGGCGGTGTTGAGCAGCGCGTTGAGGATCGGCCAGTCGGCGATCGCGTCGCTGCCGTCACGCATGCCTTCGGTCTCGCGGTAGGGCGAGGCGACGCTGCCCGTATCGAGGTGATCGCGACCGATCACGATCGGCGCCTTGATCTCGCGGCTGCGCACGAGCTCGTTGAACGCGAGCCCCGCTTTGGCGCGATCGCCGTAGCCGAGCCAGCAGATCCGTGCCGGCAGCCCTTGGAACGAGACCCGCTCGCGCGCGAGACGGATCCAGCGCGCCAGCGACGCGTTGTCGGGGAAAAGCTCGAGCAGTTTGGCGTCGCAACGAGCGATGTCCGCTTCGTCTCCGGAGAGCGCGACGAAGCGAAACGGACCTGAGCCGCGGCAGAACAATGGACGGATGAATGCCGGCACGAAGCCGGGGAACGCGAACGCGCGGGCGAAGCCGGCGCGCTGCGCCTGCGTGCGAATGTTGTTGCCGTAATCGAACACGACGGCGCCCGCATCGAGATACCGCACCATCGCCTGGACGTGGGCGCCGCAGCTTTCGAGAGCGCGTCGCTGATACTCGTCGGGATCGCGCTTGCGCAGCGAATCCGCCTGGTCGAGCGTCAGGCCGGCCGGCACGTAGCCGTCGAGCAGGTCGTGCGCGGACGTCTGGTCGGTGACGGCGTCGGGACGGAAGCCGAGATCGTACAGCACCGGGAACTCGACCGCCGCGTTGCCTTCGTAGCCGACGGAGAGCGCCTCGCGCGTGCTGCGCGCGCGTTCAACCTCGCGCAACGCCTCGTCGCGCGATGCCGCGACACGATCGAGGTAGCGCAGTTCGCGGCGCCGCTCCAGGCGGGCGCGATCCACGTCGACGATGAGGCACACGCCGCCGTTCATCGTCACGGCGAGCGGCTGCGCGCCGCCCATGCCGCCCACGCCGGCGGTCAGCGTCACGCGTCCTTCCAGCGATCCCCCGAAGTGCTGGCGAGCCAGCTCGGCAAACGTCTCGTAGGTTCCCTGGAGGATGCCCTGCGTGCCGATGTAGATCCACGAGCCGGCCGTCATCTGGCCGTACATCGTCAGTCCTTTTACTTCGAGCTCGCGAAAGACGCTCCAATCCGCCCACTTCGGCACGAGGTTCGCGTTGGCGATCAACACGCGCGGAGCCCGCGCGTGCGTCTTCCAGACGGCGACGGGCTTACCGCTCTGCACGACGAGCGTCTCGTCGTTGGACAGCCGCCTCAGCGTGCGTACGATTGCGTCGAACGCTTCCCACGACCGAGCCGCGCGGCCGTTGCCTCCATAGACGACGAGGTCGTCGGGGCGTTCAGCCACCTGCGGATCGAGGTTGTTCATCAACATGCGCAGCGCCGCTTCTTGCGGCCACCCCTTGCACGAGAGCTCGGTGCCGCGCGGCGCGCGTACGGCGCGAGGTCCAACGACGGTGCTCATGAACGACCCTTCGCCCTTCGTCCGCGGCACTCCGTGCCGCGCTCAGGATGACAAAGTTTGAACTCAACGAAGAAAAGTCCATGAGAAGCGCGCTGCGGAATTTTCTTTTCTGTCTTGCGGTGGCCGGCGGGTTTGGTTTCGCTTCGGCCCCGCTTCTGGCCGGAACGACCGGGACGCTCGCCGGAATCGTAGTGAACAGCTCGGGAGCGCCCTTGGCGGGCGCGCTCGTCACGGCCGCCAGCCCGTCGCAGACGGTCACCGTCACGACCGACGCATCGGGGCGCTTTACGTTCCTGTCGCTGGCTCCGGACACGTATTCGATCTCGGCCGGGAAGCAGGGCTTTGAGACGGCGTCGATCACCGGCGTTTCGGTGTTCGCCGATCAGGTTCAAACGCTCCGGGTTACGCTCGCACCGTCGCTCAAGACGATTGCCCGGGTGACGGCACGCTCGACGATGGACCTAGTCAAGCCGGGAACGACGACGGACGTCTACTCGGTCAACTCGACGGTGACGCAGGCTGCGGCCGGTGTGGGCGGCGGTGGTAATCTCAACAACGCATATTCGGCCATCGCGACGGTCCCCGGCGTCTTCGTGCCGCCCAACCAGCAAGGTTGGGATCAGACGGTCTACATCCGCGGCGGCAACTTTGACCAGGTCGGCTACGAGTTCGACGGGGTGCCGGTGAACCGCTCGTTCGACAACTATCCGGGCGGCACGGCCGGAACGCTGGGCCAGCAAGAGTTACAGGTTTACGCGGGCGGCGGAACCGCCGGCGAGAGCGCGACCGGCCTAGCCGGTTTTATCAATCAGGTCATCAAGACGGGGACCTTCCCCGGATACGCTACCGTTAGCGGCGGGATCGGAAGCACGACGTACTACCACAACCTGCAGTTCGAGGTCGGCGGGGCGACGCCGAACCGCATGTTCTCGTACTATCTCGGCGTCGGCGGTTACAATCAGGATTACCGCTACCTCGACCAGTTCAACGGGTCGAACCTAGGACTGGTCTGGGGCTATCCGGCGATCGCGTTCAACACGACGAGCCTCTTCTTCGGCGGCGTCTATCCGATCTGCGGCTACGTCCCGCCCACCGGTAACAACTATTACACCGGCCCCAACCCATCGCCGATCTGGGATCCGTTTACGCTCAGCCCCGGGCAGTTTGGATACCAGAAGCTGCCCGCCAACACACTGAATGCCAGCACCGGCCTCGGCAACGATCCCGGCTGCTATCAGACGATCACGCCGGCGTACTCGGCGTTCGGCGTCTCCAACCTCGCCGACCGTGAGAGCGTCGCCAACATCCACATCGGCGTACCCCACCACCGCGACGCAGGACGCGACGACATCCAGGTGCTGTACAACGTCACCTCCCTGCAGACGCAGTTCTACAGTTCACAGAACGATCTCGGTCCGCATATCATCACGCAGTTGAGCGAGCTGTTCAACAACTCGCCGAGTTCATGTTGCTACCCAGTGCCCGAGGTCTGGCCGGATTTCGTCACGTGGCCCGGCAACACGCACTTCGGACAGAGCGCCGTCGGCCTATCGCCCATCCCCTATTTCGCCCCGAGCTCGCCGGGGAACCGCTGCGCGAACGTCAACCCGTATCAGACTCCGGGAACGGCGCCGGTCATCCGCGGCGCGTGTCCGGGCGGAACGTGGTCGGCGGTGCCGCCCGACAACCGCGACTCGTACTGGAACAACGCCGGGATCGCCAAGATCCAATATCAGCACAACATGGGATCGAACGCCTACCTCAGGATCTACGGCTATTCGTTCTACTCGGACTGGCTGCAGGCCAGCGCGCTCAGCTACGGCACGCCGTTCTTCGGCTTCGGCGCGCTCAGCTACGATTACGAGCTCGAGTCGCACACGCGAGGCCTTTCGCTCTCGTTCGCCGATCAATTCGAGCTCGCAGCATCTCTTCACGTTCGACACGAACTACACGACCGCAACCACGAACCGCTACAACAGCACGATGTTCAACAACGGCCTGGGCACCAGCGCGACCAGCCTCACCAACGGTAAGGAATGTTTCGCGATGTACACCGGCAGCGTGTATCCGGGCGGGCAGGTATACAAGGCCGGCCAACCGGCGCCGTGCAACAGCAACTTCGGCAACGGCTACAGCACCCTCACGAACGGCAGCTTCGGCGATCCTGTCGACGCCGGGACCTGCGCGTACTACCACTACAACTGCTTGACGAAATTGCCGCCCGGCGCCTCGTGGCAGGTCACCTACACGGGCAACTCCGGCTTCGTCAACAACGTCGTCCCCAACTTCACGGCCGTCGCGTTACAAGACCTCTGGACGCCGACCGACAAGCTCACCGTCAACCTGGGTTTGCGCGACGAAATCTACGAATACAACCTCGCGAACACGTCGAACAACGGCCAAAACTTCTGGTTCCTGGCCGGCCAGCGCGAGTTCTGCTACAACCCCGTGACGCTCGCTCCGTACTTCATCCCGCAGCCGCCGGCCAGCGGACAGCCGGCGGTGCCGTTCATCGGCTTCAACTGCCCGATCGACCGGTCCGTCCCGGCGCATCCGGTGCAGACCGTGCATCCCGACGGTCACGCCGGGCATTTGCTGCTGAGCAACAGCTACACGCCGACGCTGACCGATTACGCGTTCACGCCGAGCCTCGGAGCGACGTACACGCTCAATCCGGACACGGTGCTGCGTTTCTCGGCGGGGCGATACGCGCAAGAGCCGCAGACCTACCAGGTCCAGTACAACGCCAAGGACAACAACCTCGCCTACGATCTCTTCCAGGCGTGGTGGCAGTACGGCTACACGACGCCCAAGCACGATCCGCTCGTGCAGTACTCCGACAACTACGACGCGTCATACGAGCGGCGGTTCAAGGGAACCGATATGTCGATCAAGATCACGCCGTACTATCGCTACGCGACCAATCAAATCTATAGCATCGGACTCCCCTTCGGGCTTTCGGGAGGCCTCAACACCGGGGTCGAGCGCGTCGACGGCTTCGAGACCGCGTTCACCAAGGGCGACTTCAACAAGAACGGGCTCTCGTTCTTGATCTCCTACACGTACACGAACGCGGCCGAGCGGTGGGCGAACTATCCCGGCACGACGCTGAACCCCATCGACCCGTACAACCAGGACATCGCCAACTACAACGGTCTCACGAAGGCGGGTGGCGGTTCGCGCTGCTACGAGAACGACCACGTCGGGAACGTCTATCCCGATCCGAAGTGCGTCCAGCTCAAGCCCGGCTACAACCCGCCGATTTCGAATCCGTACTACGGGATGCCGCCGCAGCCGCTACTCGATCGCAACGGCTGGTATCCGGTCGGCTTGGATTTCGCATATCTCTCGCCCAACGTGCTGACGGCGCTCGTGAACTACCGGCACAATCGCTTCTACATTACGCCCGCGCTGACGTTCGACGAAGGGTCGCTCTACGGCAGCCCGGGCGACGTCTTGGGCATCGATCCGCGCGTCTGTACCGGAAACTCCGCGGGCTTCATCAACTCGCAGATCCACACCAAGAACCCGCTGCAGGCCGATTACACGACTTGCTTCCTCTCCGCCACGCAGAACGGGACGTCGCCCGGCGAGTTCTTCATCCCCAATCCGGAAACGGGCACGTTCGATGGCTTCGGTGCCTTCCGTCAGCCCAGCCAGCTGAACTTTAGCGTCCAGCTCGGATATCAGTTGACGCCGCGGGTCAAGGTCAACGCGCTCCTCGCCAATCTCGTCAACGCATGCTTCGGCGGCTCGTCCGAGCCTTGGACGAAGCAGTTCCCGCCGAACAGCTACACGTGCGGCTATCAGTCAAACTTCTACTACGTCTCGAACTTCTACAACGGGACGTCGCCAAACGACCGCGGGGCCAACGGCGTGCCGCTCAACGCGGCGTTCAAGCAGCCGTTCATTCCGTCGTACGCCGATACGAACGCGTTCGTGCTGCCGAACCCGTTCAACGCGTACCTGCAGTTCAACATCACGTTGTGAGTCGGTGGCCGATCGCCGCCTCCGCGGCGCCGGTCAGTCGCCCGGACGCGATCAGCTCGCGTGCGGCGGCGATATCGGGCGCCGGCGAGCGATCGTCGGTCCACGGCGCAATCCGCTCGCGGACGGCGGCGTAGGCGGCCTGCGTCCCGGCGCCGGAGCGCAGCGGCCGGCGAAAATCCGTGGCCGCGCACGCGCCGAGGAGCTCGCAGGCCAGCGCGCCCTCGACGTTGTCGAGCACGCGCGGCAGATTGTTGGCCGAGGTCATGCCCATGCTGACATGGTCCTCCTGTCCCGCTGAGGTCGGGATGGAGTCGACGCTCGACGGCCACGCCAGGCCCTTGTTGTCGTTGACGAGCGCGGCCGCCGTGTACTGCACGAGCATCAGCCCGGATTGCAGGCCCAGGCGCGGCGTGAGGAAGAGCGGCAACCCGCGATCCTCGGCGTTGAGTAGGAGATAGAGCCGCCGCTCGCCGATCGACGCGAGCTCGCTGACGGCGAACTTGAGGAAGTCTATCGCCAGCGCGACCGGCTCGCCGTGGAAGTTGCCTCCCGACAGAAACTCGCGGTCCTCCGGAAAGACGAGCGGATTGTCGGTGACCGAGTTGGCCTCGATCTCGGTGACGCGGCGCACGTGCGCGATCGAATCGCGCACCGCGCCGTGCACGACCGGGATGCAGCGAAACGAGTATGGATCCTGGACGCGCTCGCACTCCGCGTGCGACTGCACGATCTCCGAGCCGGCGAGCAGCGCGCGCAGGTAGCCGGCCACGCGCTCCTGCCCCGGGTGGGGCCGCAAGTCGTTGATGCGCCGGTCGAAGACGCGGTCGCTGCCGAGGTAAGCCTCCAGCGACAGCGCGCCGATGACGTCGGCCGCAGCCGCGAGGCGTTCGGCGCGCAAGACGCCCAGGGCGGCGATGCCGGTAATCACCTGCGTTCCGTTGATGAGCGCCAGACCTTCCTTCGCGCCGAGCTCGATCGGCTTCAGGCCGGCGCGCTCGAGCGCGGCGGCGCCGGACATCCGCTTGCCGCGATAGAACGCCTCCCCCTCGCCGATCAGCACGAGCGTCATGTGCGCGAGCGGCGCCAGGTCGCCACTCGCGCCGACGGAGCCCTGGCACGGCACCACCGGCGTGACGCCGCGGTTGAGCATCGCAACGATCGTGTCGAGCGTTTCCGGCTTGACGCCGGAGTGACCGGCCGAGAGCGAGTTCGCGCGCAGGACGCCCGCGGCGCGCACCAGCGGAATCGCGAGCGGCTCACCCGTCCCCGCCGCATGGCTGCGCACCAGGTTGAGCTGCAGCTCGACCGCATCGGTCGGATCGATCGAGATGTTGGCCAGCCGCCCGAAGCCGGTGGTTACGCCGTAGATCGCCTCGCCGCTCGCGAACTGCGCATCGACGAACTCGCGGGCGCGAACGACGCGGGCCCGCGCAGCGGCAGCGATCTCGACCGGCGCGCCCATCGCGGCCGCCTCGAGCGCTTCCAGCGTCAGGCGGTGGCCGTCGAGCTCGACCGTCACAGGTTCGCCCAGTTCGGATGCGGCATCGGCGCGAAGGGTGGACCGTTCTGAATCACGATCGTCTCGTGATCGTGCAGCCGGATCGCGCGCGGATCGCTCCCCTGCCAGCGTTTTCCGTCGACCCAGATCGTCAAGCGGTGCCCGTGCGGGGCCGTCAGCGGTCCGGCCTGAGTCCAACTCAGCTCTGGGCCCCAGATATCGAAGAACTGACCGAGGTTGAAGCTGCGGCGCACCGGCGACTCGATGTGGATGAACCCGTCCGTGTTGTGCGTGTGCAGCCAATAGAGGCAGCCCGCCCCTTGCGGTATCCCGATCCCGGCCGGTATCGTGAGCGGTCGTCCCCGATCGAAAAGCGCCAAGTAGGTATGAATATGCTCGGCCGCACCTTCTTGGCGATCGCAGTGAACGCCGTCTATCGGCAGGCCTCCAAAAAAACTCTGCGCGATCATCAGGGGCGCGACCAAAAACTGCATGGACGTTGCTTCGTGTGCATAACGAAAAAAACTTGTGGACAGCTTGTGAATTCGCCGCACGGCGCCTTGTCGAAGGCGTCGTCACCGTGTTACGATGCACGAGCTTCGAGGTTCAATCGAAGTGCGACGCATGTATCGTTCGCGACCAATGCAAAATGCGTGACACGCCGTGATGAGCGGCGTTCCGCAGCAACGGTCAAACCGCCGGCCGGCGTCGGTGGGGCCCTCTAACGAGGAGCCAAACAGGCGAGGCAAGGTGAGTGAATACGTCGGGACCCGTCGAGCGATCGACGGGTTTCGTTATTATTTTTCGGCAGAATGGTAGGCGCGAGGGCTCGGACGCTCGTCGCGCCTACCATCTGCCGAATAGCTCGAGGTTTCTCAGCATCCTGCTCGAGCCGCGCCCTAAATATCTGCGGATGTTGGTCGGCTTGCGGTCAGTCCTGTTTGTATTTGGTGGTGATTTCCCGGGTCAGCGTGGCGATGCGGGTGCGGGCCTCCGGCGGATCGAGGATTTCGGCCTGCGCCCCCCAACCGAGCGTCCAGCGCACGAGCTCGTCGACGTCGGCGACGCGGTAGACGATCTCAACCGATCCGTCGGAACGTTGCTCGACTTCGCGCTCCGCGACGATCCGCGCCGCCGCCGCGGCCTTGGCGACGCGCGGCGCGAACCGTACGCGCACCGTCGTCGTCTGGTCGGCGTGCAGCACGCCGCTGATGGAGGCCGCCGCGTACGCCTCGATGCTGAAGTCGGCGGGCCGAGCGAACGTGCGTGCGAGCACGACCGGCTCGCTGACGCTGTCGACCGCGAAGGTCCGCTTGTCGCGGCGCTTGTGATCGTACGCGACACAGTAGACGCGGCCGGCGTTGATGATGAATCCGTAGGGGTCGGCCGTACGCGTGGTCGCGTTGCCGTCCTTGTCGCGATACCGGAAGCGCACGCTGCGTGAGCTGCGCTCGGCTGACGACAGCAGCGCGAAGGCGCGCTCGCCGCGTTTGTCGAGCCGAATCTCCGAGAGCCGAAAGGCGACGGGAGAGCCGGCCTCGACCCGCGCGCGCGCCCCGCTGCTCGCGCTACCGACGAGCTTCTCCGCCACGTCGTCGATGGACGCGCCGATCGTTCCGCCGATGCTCGCGCCAAGCGAGCGCAGCGCGACGAGCCCGAAGAGCTCGCCGCTGGACAGGTCGAGTCGTTTGAGGCTGTAGCCGTCCGCGAAGCGATAGGCGTTCGCGGCGCGGTCGAAATACAGTGGGAATCCCGCGTCGGTTAGGATCGCGAGGTAGCGGCGCAGGCTGCGCGTGCTCGGCCTTTTGCCGCCTTCAGCGACGCGGTCCTTGAGGTCTTCGAATGAGTGCCGTCCCTGATCGATCGCGTTAAGCAAGCGCACGAGCAGGACGACTTTCGACTCGCCCTCGCTGGTCATTGCGACTGCGTGTCGGCCGCGGGCTTCGGGAAACAGCCGTCGGGAGCGTTGATCGGCGGTGCGCCGGGCCGTGGCGGCGTTGCCGTGAGGCCGATCTCCGCCGGATAGAACGAGCCGCCGTCGGTCATCGTCTGTACCACCGAGTGATAGGTCTGCCCGGGCGCTAGCTCAAACGCCGAGATCTGGTACGGCGCCGACTCGCGCACACAGCCGAGTTCGACGAGATTGTTGTCGACGATGAAGGCACTGCGCGCGGGGCCCGCGAGCGGCTTGAAATACAGATACGCGGAGGCGCTCGAGGTGCCGGGGTTGGTCATCGTCAGGTTGATCGTGTGCGAGACGCCGTAGTCGCCGTAGTCGTGCCCGGTCGCGCCGTCCTCCACGCTCGGTGGGGTCGGGTCGGTGTCGCCGATCACCACGGTGGTGTCGGCGCCGCCCGCGACATAGCTCAGATTCTGCCTTCCGAAGCCGCCGATCGCGAAGACGCCGGTGCGGTGATGCCCATCTCCGGATAGCACGGGCCCGCCGAGCAGCGATCGCGGATCGATGCCCGACGAGACGGCCAGTACGGTTACGGTGACGGGGCCGCCCGAGAGCACCCGCAAGTCGACGGTTCCCGAGACGAGTTGCTGCGCCGCCATCGGCACGTCGGTCAAGACGTACGGCTGGGCCTGCGGGAGCGTGACGACGATGCCCTCACCCCGCGCCTTGGTCAGCATGAAATTCTTCGTCAGGGTCTGACCGACGTGCATCACGTCCATATTCGGTCCCGCGGTCGCCTCGACGAGCTGCACCAAAGCCGGATCGGACGCATCCGTGGTCAGTACGACGAGTAAGCGCCGCGGGTCGGCGACGTCGTCATGGTAGTAGTAGAGCCGTGTCGGAGTCGTAGAAATCGTTCCGCGGAAAAGGACGCCGTCTTGTCCGACGTGCTCCGGATCGTCGTCGTAGAAGAGTACGCCGGGCTGGAACGGCGCTTCGGCGACGGCCTGCACGGTAACGACCGTCGTGCCGGTCTGATCGAAGGACTCGCCGTTGCCCGTGATCTGCACCGGCACGGAGAGCGCAATGCTCTGCCCGGGCGCGAGCGCGGTGGGCGCGGGGCTTGGCGCTCCGACGGTCACCCGCGCGCCGGGCTGGGCGTGCGTGATGCCGGTGACCCAACGCCCGACCTCGGCGCTCAGCCAGTCGGGGTCTAACGGATTGCCGGTAACGCTGAGCGTCGTCTGCGGCACAATCGTGCCGGCGTTGAACGCGACTCGAATCGCGATGGTGGCCTGCGCGTCGTTGGCGTCGACGAGGTGCAGCACGTCGCTGCCCGTGGCCTGCGTCGCGGTAATCGTGACGCTGGTGCCGTCGGAGCTGACGCTCGCGTTGACGAGGCGTCGATCGAGGGTCGCCTGCAGCGGCGCGGCGGCGCCCGTCACGGTGACGACCCGCTGCTGCGCGGGATTGAGATTGACGCTCGTTGCTGAGACGCTCAGCGCGGGACCGGGCGTGAGCTGCGCCAGGACGACTCCTAGAAGCAGCGCGTGCACGTCAACGCTCGGAGGCGGTCGGGATTCTTACGTTACAGCGGGTTCCGGGGGCGGAGGCGCAGCAGGCGGCTCTACCGACGGAATCTTGGCGTATTTCAGCTTGTCCGGATCGTCGGGATCGACGTCGGCAAGGATATGGTCGCCAGAGCTGAAGATGCCCTTGAGCATCTCCTCCGCGATCTCGTCCTCGACCATGCGCTGAATCGCGCGGCGCAGCGGACGCGCGCCGAACTGGGGGTCCCAGCCCTTTCGCGCCAGCAGCGATTTGGCGGCTTCGGTGACCTTGAGCTGCATCTCCTGAGCCCGGACCTCGCGGATGACCTTCTCGAGCTCGAGCGTCACGATCTGTTCGATCTGCTCGCGCGTGAGCTGATGGAAGACCAACACTTCATCGACGCGATTAAGGAACTCCGGACGGAACGTCTGCTTCACTTCCTCCAGCACGCGGTTCTTCATCCGCTCGTACGCTTTGGCTTCGTCTTCGGTCGAGAGCTTCTGCGGGCGGAAGCCGATGTCGGTGGTCGTCGTCATGCCGGTCGCGCCGACGTTGCTCGTCATGATGATAACCGAGTTCTTGAAGTCGACTTGGCGCCCCTGAGAATCCGTCAGGCGGCCGTCCTCGAGAACCTGCAGCAGCAGATTGAAGACGTCCGGATGCGCTTTCTCGATCTCGTCGAGCAAGACGACGGAATACGGGCGCCTCCGCACCGCTTCAGTGAGCTGACCGCCTTCTTCGTAGCCGACGTATCCGGGAGGCGCGCCGACGAGCCGGCTGACGGAGTACTTCTCCATGTATTCCGACATGTCGATCCGGATCATGGACTCTTCGTCGTCGAACAAGAACGCCGCGACGCTGCGGGCGACCTCCGTCTTCCCGACGCCAGTCGGCCCGAGGAAGATGAACGAGCCGATCGGGCGGTTCGGATTCTTCAAACCCGCGCGCGAACGCCGAATCGCGCGCGTGAGCACTTCGATCGCCTCTTCTTGTCCGACGACGCGCTGGTGGAGCAGCTCGCCCATCTTGAGCAGTTTCTCCGTCTCGGCTTGCGCCAGACGGTGCACGGGAATCCTGGTCCACGACGCGACGATCTCTGCGATGTTCTCGGCGGTCACGCGGAGAATCCGGTCGCCTTGCCCCTTGCGATCGTGCCACTCTTGCTCGAGGTTAGCCTTCTCCAGGCGCAGCTTCTCTTCTTTATCGCGGATCGAGGCCGCCTTGTCGAACTCTTGATTCTTGACGACTGCCTCTTTTTCGGCGATCAGCTTGCGCAGCTGCGCGTCGGCCTCGCGAATCGCGGGCGGCGGCAACGTCGCCTGCAGGCGGACGCGCGACGACGCCTCATCGATGAGGTCGACGGCCTTGTCGGGCAGGAAGCGGTCGGTGATGTAGCGGTCACCGAGCCGCGCCGCGCTGGACAGCGCCTCGTCGGTGATCTGGACCTTGTGGTGCGCCTCGTAGCGATCGCGCAAACCCTTCAGGATCTCGATCGTTTCCTCGACGGTCGGCTCGCCGACCATCACGGGCTGGAAGCGGCGCTCGAGCGCGGAGTCCTTCTCGATGTGCTTGCGAAACTCGTTGAGGGTCGTCGCGCCGATGCACTGCAGCTCGCCGCGCGCCAGCGCGGGCTTGATGATGTTGCTGGCGTCGATCGCGCCCTCCGCCGCGCCGGCGCCGACGAGCGTGTGCAGCTCGTCGATGAAGAGGATGATCTCTCCCGCCGCGCCGCGGATCTCGTCCATCACGCGCTTCATGCGCTCCTCGAACTCGCCGCGGTACTTCGTGCCGGCGACGAGGCCCGCCAGGTCGAGCGTGATGACGCGGCGGTCGCGCAGCGGTTCCGAGATGTCGCCCTTGACGACGCGTTGCGCGAGGCCTTCGGCGATGGCAGTCTTGCCGACGCCGGGCTCACCGATCAGCGCCGGGTTGTTCTTCGTGCGGCGCGACAGAATCTGAATGACGCGCTCGATCTCGCTGTTTCGGCCAATGACCGGGTCGAGCTTGTTGTCGCGCGCCAGCGCGGTGAGATCGCGGCCGTATGCGTCGAGCGTCGGTGTCTTGCTCTTGCCCTTGGGAGCGGCGGGCTGGCCCTCGGCTCCGAGCAGCGACGTCGTCTGCACGCGCACTTTGGCGGGATCGACGCCGAGGTTGGTCAGGACCCGGGCGGCGACGCCTTCGCCCTCGCGGATCAACCCAAGGAGCAAGTGCTCGGTCCCAATGTAGTTGTGATTGAGCTGGCGCGCCTCTTCGAATGCGAGCTCGATCACGCGCTTGGCGCGCGGCGTGAAGACCATCTCTTGCTGCACGGTCTGCCCGCCGCGTCCGACGATGGCCTCGACTTCTTGACGGACCTTGGAGAGGTTGACGCCGAGCGACTCCAGCACCTTAGCGGCGAGGCTCTCGCCCTCGGAGATGATCCCGAGCAGAATGTGCTCGGTTCCGATGTAATTGTTGCCTAGGCGCTGCGCTTCTTCCTGAGCGAGCACGATGCTGCGCCGCGCTCGCTCGGTGAAGGGCTCCCACATCGACATCGCTCTGGCTCTTCCTTTCCTTTCTTATAGACTCTACCCGCCCCAGAGCAGTTTCGTGACGGGGGGCTTGGGCCCCGTTGGAGCGGAGGTTTGCCGCGCGACCCGCGGAACCTCGCAGCCATGCCCACCGTCGAACAGGTTCGCGAAGCGCTCGTCGACGTCAAAGATCCCGAGCTCAACCTCGGCATCCTCGATCTCGGGTTAGTCTACGACATTACGACCGAGGGAGCAAACGGAGAGGACATCACCGTTATGATGACGCTCACCTCGCCGATGTGTCCGGTGGGCCCAATGTTCATGCAATCGGTGAAGGATCACGTGCTCGCGATCGACGGCGTAAAGACCGCCAACGTCGAGATCACCTTCAACCCGCCGTGGGACCCGCACACGATGGCGTCCGACGACGTCAAAGCGCTCCTGGGCATTTGGTAACTCTGAGCCTTCGACGGAGCCTACGATTTCGGGCGCGGGAAGATGCGGGTTGGGATGCCGCGGAATGCCGGATCGCCGCACTGCCAGAGCAGGAACGCGTACTCATCGGTGAGGAGCTGTTCGCTTTGCGTACGCGAGGCCGCGAGGAATCCGTGGCCCGCATCATAGTCCACGCGTAACAGGATCGGACGCCCGCTGGTCGTCGACGTCTGCAGACGAGCAGTCATCTTCGCGAGCTCCCACGACGACACGCGCGGATCGTTGTAACCCGTGATCAGCATGACGGCCGGATAAGGAGTGCCGGGCACGATGTGCTCGTACGCGTCCATTGCGTAGAGCGCCTTGAAGCCGACCTCGTTCCGGACCGTGCCGAACTCGGGGATGTTCGGCGGGCCGTTGGGAGAGAATTCCTGACGCAGCGCGTTGCTCGCGCCGACGACGTCGAGCGCGGCGGCGAAGAGGTGCGGGTCCGTCGTGATCGCGCGCCCGATCGTGATGCCTCCCGCGCTCGTGCCCTCGCCGGCGAGATGTGCCGACGACGTGTACTTGTGCGCGATCAGCCAGCGGCCGCACGCCATGAAGTCCTCCCAGGTGTGCGGCTTCGTGGTAATCATGCCGGCCTGGTGCCACGCCTCGCCGTACCATCCGCCGCCGCGCGGATGGCACACCGCGAACACGCCGCCGCGCTCGAGCCACGCGATGCGCGTGGCGCTGAACCCTGGGTTGAGCTCGATTCCGTACGCGCCGTAGCCTTCGAGATAGGTGGGATGCTTGCCATCGAGCTTGAGGCCCCTACGGTACACGATAGATAGCGGAACCATCGTCCCATCCGCGCTGCGCGCCCGGACCTCCGACGATGTGTACGGCGACGTGTCGACGTTGGCGATCTCCTTGAGATGCGTGTCCGTCACGGTGCCCTGCGCGTCGACGATGTAGTATAGCAGCGAATGTGTCCAGCCGGTGAGCCCGAAGACTGCGCCGGCGACGCGCGGATCGGTCGATATCGCATTGATCGATCCTTGGAACGGCAGGGTAACGTTCGTCAAGGCCCCCGGTGTGCCGTCGGTGGCCAGCGACACGCGCGTAATGCGTCCGAATCCGCCGTCGCGGGATAAGACGTACAATCCGTCCGAGGCGACGCCGAGCTGCTCGACGACGGAGCGGCTCGCGCGGACGACGACCTGCGCCGCGGCGAGGTTCGGAGCAGCAAGCGACGTCGCGACGACCTTGAACCCGGGTGAGTTCTTATGTGTCTGCAGATAGATCGTCGAACCCTTGAGGTCGTAACCGGTGACGTCGTCATCCGTCGTGACGACCGGTTCCCACGCGGTGCCTGCATCTACCGTAGTCGAATGCGACGCGTACATCGTCAGCTCGTTCTGCACGCCGTGCCCGATCACCGCGAGCGTGTAGTCCGAAACGGGCGAGTAGACCATGATGGGAAAATCCGTGAGCCCGAACGGTATCTTCGGATTCACGCCATATCCGAACACGGGAGGGTCGCTGTCGGGATCGCTGCCGAGCACGTGGAGATACGCGACGGCACGCGTCTCCTTGTCGTTCTCCGACTCGCCCGGCCTCAGCTGTGGAAATCGTATGTAGTAGAACGACTTGTTATCGGGCAGCCAGCTGGTGACGCCGAAGTAGTACGCGCGATCGATCGCATCGGGTAGCACTTGGCCCGTCGCGGTGTCCACGACGTGGATGACCGCCGCCTCGGAGCCGCCCTCCGAAATGCCGTAGGCAACGCGGCTGCCGTCGAGCGACGGGAGGAAGTAGTTGATGGTGTAGTGCTTACCCGCGGTCGCCAGCGCCTGGGGATCGACCAGCACGCGTTCGGCGCCGCCCGCGATGTTGCGAACGTACAGCTTGGACGAGTTGTCGCCGGGATTGAGTTTTTCGTAGAAGTAGTACGGCCCGTCGATCGTCACGCTTGAGACGCTGGCGCCCGCATTGTCGAGCACCTTGATGCGATCGAAGAGCTCCTGGCGCGCAGGGCCGAGCCGGCCGAGCACTGCCCGCGCGTATGCGTTCTGCTCCTTGAAGAAGTCGACGACCACCGGGTCCTTCATGTTTTCGAAGTAGCGGTACGGGTCGGTGACTGACGTGCCGTACGTCGTCTCGGCCACCGGCCGCGTCGGCGGGACGGGCGGCGGGGTCGGGAACGTCTGGGCCGCCGGGGCAGGGGCGTGCAGTGCGCCGGCCGCGGCGAGCCCGAGGGCGAAGACAAAAACGAAAAGAACGCAACGCAACATGGGGCCGTATTTTTTGGCGCGGTTCGCCGTGCCCTTTCATCCGTCGACTCCGCTCAGGATGACAATGCTGAAGCGGCGTGCAAGGTGAGCGCGTGAAGAACCGCGCCGAAAAATACGCCGAGCTGCGCGCGAAGACCGAACAAGCGGCATTCCCCGCCGGGCGCGAGGCTGTCGAGAAGCAGCACGAGCGCGGCAAACGCTCCGCGCGCGAGCGCGTGGAGGCCTTGGTCGACGAGGGATCGTTCGACGAGCTGGACCGTTTCGTCGTCCACCGGACCAACGCGTTCGGTCTGGACGAAAAGGAGTTTCTCGGCGACGGCGTGATCACGGGACGGGCCACGCTCGACGGGCGTCAGATCTTCCTCTTCTCGCAAGACTTCACCGTACTCGGCGGCTCGCTCGGCGAGGCGTTCGCCGAGAAGATCTGCAAGGTGATGGACCTGGCGCTGCGCACGGGATCGCCCCTGATCGGCATCAACGACTCGGGCGGCGCGCGCATTCAGGAGGGCGTCGTCTCCCTCGGCGGGTACGCTGAAATCTTCTGGCGCAACGTGCAGGCTAGCGGCGTGATCCCGCAGATCAGCCTGATCGCCGGGCCGTGCGCCGGCGGCGCCGTCTACTCGCCCGCAATCACCGACTTCATCCTGATGACGGAAAAGATCTCGCAGATGTTCATCACCGGGCCCGAGGTCATCAAGACGGTCACGGGCGAGGAAGTGTCGTTCGAGGAGCTCGGCGGCGCGATGACCCACGCTACGCGCAGCGGCGTCGCGCATCTGATCGCCACCGACGAGGATCATCTCGGCGAGCTGACGCACGCGCTCTTCTCCTTCTTGCCGCAGAACAACCGCGAGAAGCCGCCGCGCTTCGACTGCGACGACGATCCGCGGCGTGTCGCGAACGAGCTCGACGACGTCGTGCCCGACTCGCCCAACAAGCCCTACGACATGCACGAGGTAGTCGAGGGCGTGGTGGATTACGGCGACTTCTTGGAGATCGCGCCGCTGTACGCGCAGAACATCATCTGTGGGTTCGGACGCATCAACGGCGAGACGGTGGGGATCGTGGGCAATCAGCCCAACGTGCTAGCCGGTGTGCTGGACACACGCTCGTCGGTAAAGGCAGCGCGCTTCGTGCGCTTCTGCGACGCGTTCAACGTCCCGCTCGTCACGTTCGTGGACGTGCCGGGCTTCTTGCCGGGCACCGACCAGGAGTACGGCGGCATCATCCTGCACGGAGCGAAGCTGCTCTACGCATACGCGGAGGCGACCGTTCCGAAGATCACCGTCATCACGCGCAAAGCGTATGGCGGAGCGTACGACGTCATGGCCAGCAAGCACATCCGCGCCGACGTCAATCTCGCGTGGCCGACCGCGGAGATCGCGGTGATGGGCGCGGAGGGCGCGGTCAAGACGATCTTCCGGCGCGAGCTCGCCGCGGCGAGCGACAAGGACGCGAAGATGCAGGAGCTCGTCGACGAGTACACGGAGCGCTTCGCCAACCCGTACGTCGCCGCGCAGCGCGGCTATGTCGACGACGTGATCGAGGCCAGCCGGACGCGCGGCGCGCTGACGACGGCACTCGAGATGCTGCGCGACAAGCGCGTGCCGCGGCCGGAGCGCAAGCACGGCAACATTCCCCTATAAGCGGAAGCGAGGAGATTGCGATGCCCGACGACATCGAGGTCGAGACCGACAAGCTGCAAGAGCAGGTGGAGGACGCGCGCGAAGAGGCGGCCGGCGAGCGCGGCACGGCCTGGCTGCGCTACGTGGGCCTGGGCGCGGCGATCTTCGCGGTGGTGGCCGCGGTGTCGGCGCTACGCGCCGGCGACCTGATCAACGAGGCGACGATCAATCAGATCAGGGCTTCAGATACGTGGGCCGAGTACCAAGCGGCGCGCTCGAAAGAGCACCTGTACACGATCGCAATCGACAACCTGACGGACAGTGGGTCGAAGAGCTCGGTTCGCCTACGCTCCTACCGCGGCGAGGTCGCGAACGAGGTCTCGAAGGAAAAGCCGCTCCAGACCGAGGCCCGCAGGTTAGAGGAAGAATCGGTCGCGCAGATCGAGCGCCACCACGCGTTCGAGTACGCGGTCGCGCTGCTGCAGGTGGCGATCGCCTTGGGCGCGGTAGGAGCGCTCGCGCGCTCGAAACCGGCATGGTACGTCAGCCTGGTGGCAGGCGTGGTGGGGATCATCTTCTTTATGAGGGGCTTCATGTTGTGAAACTGCTCGAAGGTAAGCGCGCGCTCGTCACGGGCGTCGCCAATCGATGGTCCATCGCGACCGGCATTGCGCGCAAGCTGCACGAGAACGGCGCGCAGATCGCGCTCGCCTACCAAGGCGAGCGGGTCAAAGAAGAGGTCGAGAAGCTCGGCACCGAGCTCGGCGGCGCTCCCGCCTTGCAGTGTGACGTCTCGGACGACGAGTCGCTCGCCGCGATGTGCGAGGCGCTGCTCAAGCGGTTCGGCAAGATCGACGCGCTCGTCCACTCGATCGCCTACGCCAACAAGGAAGACCTCGTCGGCAAGGTGTTCGAAACGTCGCGCGGCGGCTTCTCGCTTGCGCTCGACGTCTCTTCCTACTCCCTCATCGCGCTGGTCCGGGCGCTGCGCGAGACGCTCAACGACAACGCATCGATCATGGCTCTCACGTATCTCGGCGCGACCCAGATCGTTCCCAACTACAACCTGATGGGGATCGCCAAGGCCGCGCTCGAGGCCGCGATGCGCTACCTCGCCTTCGACCTCGGCGACCGCGGAATCCGCGTCAACGCGATCTCCGCCGGCCCGATCAAGACGGCGAGCTCGCGGCAGGTCGGCGGGTTCTCGCGCATCCTCGACGTCGTGCCCAAAGTCGCGCCGCTGCACCGCAACGTCACGCCCGAGGACGTCGGGAACATGGCCGTCTTCCTCGCCTCCGACCTCTCGAGCGCCGTGACGGCCGACGTGCACTTCGTCGACGCCGGCTATCACGCAATGGGCCTCTTCGCCCTTTAATGTTCGGCAAGATCCTCATCGCCAACCGCGGTGAGATCGCGGTGCGGATCATCCGGACCGCGCGTGAGATGGGCATCGAGACGGTCGCGGTGTATTCCGACGTCGATCGCGGCGCTTTGCACGTCGAGCTCGCGGACGAGGCGTGCGCGCTCGGCGCCGCCGCGCCGTCGCAGAGCTATCTCAACGTCGAGAAGCTGATCGACTGCGCGCGCCGGTCCGGCGCGGAGGCGATCCATCCGGGCTACGGCTTTCTGGCGGAGAACGCCGCGTTCGCCCGCAGCGTCGTCGAGGCCGGCCTCACGTGGATCGGGCCGCACGCCGACGCGATCGACGCGATGGGGGACAAACTGCGCGCACGCCATCTCATGCACAAGGCGCACGTGCCGATCGTGCCGGGCGCGACCGAGAGCGTCCCCGACGTACGCGCCGCGCGCGCTGCGGCGGAGGCGTACGGATTGCCCCTCGCGCTCAAGGCCGCGAGCGGCGGCGGCGGCAAGGGGCTGAAGATCGCGCGTTCGATCGACGAGATCGAGCCGGCGTTTGAGACCGCGCGCCGCGAGGCCGAGGCGTACTTCAAGAACGGCACGATCTACGCCGAGCGCTATCTCGAGAATCCCAAGCACGTCGAACTGCAAATCCTGGCCGACAAGCACGGTAACGTCGTGCACGTCGGCGAGCGCGACTGCTCGCTGCAGCGGCGCCATCAAAAGCTCTGGGAAGAAACGCCTGCCCACGTGTCCGATAAGGTACGCGAGGCGATGCGTGACTCAGGCGTGCGCGCAGCGAAGGCGATCGGCTACGATTCCGTCGGCACGATCGAGTGCCTCGTCTCGGGCGACGCGTTCTACTTCTTGGAAATGAACACGCGAATCCAGGTGGAGCACACCGTCAGCGAGATGATCTCCGGCCTCGACCTCGTCCGTGAGCAGATTCGCGTCGCGGCCGGAGAGCGGCTCGGCTACGGCCAGAGCGACGTGCGATTTCGCGGCTTCGCGATCGAAGCTCGCATCAATGCCGAGGATCCCGCGCAGAACTTCCGGCCCGCGCCCGGGACCATCACCGCATACCGCGAGCCGGGCGGCCTCGGCGTTCGCGTCGATTCCGCGGCCTATCCGGGCTGGACGATCCCCGAGCAGTACGATTCGCTCATCGCCAAGCTCGTCGTTTGGGCGCCGGATCGCGACGAGGCGATCGCGCGGCTGCGCCGGGCCATCGACGAGTACGTGATCGAAGGCATGCCGACCACGCTGCCGCTGCTGCGCGCTTTATGCGACTACGCGCCGGTGGCCGACGCGACATACGGCACGGCGACGCTCGAGGCGTACGCGGAGACATGGCGCGAGGCCGTCGCCAACGGACTCGCCCCCTCCGCGCGCAAGCGCAGCGTGGCGTCCGTCCCGGCTCGGCCCGCCGCGCGCCGGCTCGCGCCGCGCCTGGGCACGATCCGCAAGCGCAGCGCCTCGGCCAGCGGCAACGACGTGATCTCGCCGATGCACGGAATCATCGTCGACCTCGACGTCGGCGTCGGCGACGCGATCGTCGAGGGTCAGCTGGTCGCCGTCATTGAGGCGATGAAGATGATGAACGAGATCCGCGCCCACCGCGCCGGGACCGTGACCGCGATCCACGCCGGTCCTGGCTCGAGCGTCGAGAGCGGCACCCCGCTGATTACACTATCGTAACAGCTACTGTTTGACGGCGTGGATGGTTTGGCCGTTTTGGTAGAGCGTCAGACCGTTGACCGCGCCGGATGCGCTTCGACCAAACGTGATGCGCGCCTCGACGACCTTGAGATAGAACTCGTCCTTTGCCGAGGCGTAGACTTGTACCGCGGGCTGGCCGGTGAGCTCGACGTAGAGAGCGTCGCCGCGCAAGGTTACGGTGAACGTCACGCCGTCGAGGGGATACGTGCCGACGTATTGTTGCAGGATCGCGCGATCGAGCGCAACCGCGGGCGGAAACGCAGGCGGCAGCTGCGCGACGACCGGCTTTCCCTGCGCGTCGAGGCGCACCCCCGGGATCGTCTGCCCCGCCTGGATCAAGCGCAAGCCCACGATCGCGTCGCCGGCGCGCAAGAATTTGAACGTCGCATCGACCGCCTGCGAGTAGTACGTGTCCGGAGCTACTTGTTGATAGGCCGCGCCGAGCTGCGGCAGTACCGCGATGGCCAATTCGCTCGGCTTCCCGGTCGTCACGACCCGGAACGTGAAGCCGCCGCTCGGGTTGCAGTAGATGCCGCCGTACGATTTCGGATCCCTCTCCGACGCGGGCACCGAGGACGGACACACCGCGATCGGATAGCTCGGCACCAACACGTGCGCCGCGATGTCGGTCACCGCGGGGCCGTTGCTGAGGACGACCACGCCCGTCTGGCGGTCGCGCGAGATGGAGAAGTCGGCGTGAAAGCCGAGCGTATCGCCGTTGTGACTGATCACGCCGGTCGCCCTATTGACGTTCCACACGAGGCCGATCGCGTGGCCCGTCCCGCCTTGAGCCCGTGGCCGCTGCGCAAACAGGCAGACGCGCGCAAGCGGTCCCTGTCCCATGTTGCAGCGCAGGTATTTCAGCATGTCCGTCACGCTGGAGATAATTCCGCCGGCTGGGAGGACCGATTGGAAGTGCCACGTCGGCACGGCGTCGCCGCCGACGGCGTGGCCTGCGGCGAGCAGCGGCGGATCCTGCATAGGCCACACTGCGAACGTCGTCTCGCTCATGCCGAGCGGGTCGAGCACGGTGTCACGCACGAGCGTCGTGTAGGGCATCTCCGCGCGGTTCGCGAGCAGCTGCCCGAGCAGGCCGATTCCATAGTTGGAATACTCGTATTTGGCGCCGGGATCGCGCGTCAGCGCATAGCCGTTGAGAAACGCGTACATGTCGGCGACGGTGTAGTCCGCGTAGGGGTCGTCGCCGGCTACGTCGTTCATGTTCGTCGGCAAGCGCGGTAACCCGGAGCGCTGCTCCGCCAGATCGAGCAGCGTGATCGCCTTACCGTCTTTGCTTGGCGCGCGAACGCCCGCGGGCAGAAATTCCGAGATCGGGTCGTTCAGGTGGACCTGTTTGCGCAACACCATCGCGGCGAGCGTCGTCGCGGTGAACGTCTTGGTCACCGAGCCGATCTCGAAGAGCGTGTGCGCGTCGACGGCGCGGCCGTTCCCGGCGCTGCCGGCGACGTAGACGCGCGTGACGCCGTGATCGATGACGCCGACGGCGATGCCGGTGCCGGGCACGGCCGCGGCGCGCGCGCCGAGCGCGGCCTGCAGCGAGAGCGCCGCCAGAAGCGGCGCGACAAATGCAAGCATGCGTGCGCCTTGGCGCCGCGGCGGCGGGCGCCCTGCCCGAGCGTGGCGTACTACGCCCACGATGGCGCGCGACGTAAACGCCTCGGGCATTCCTCTCGAGCCGATCTACGACGAGGTCGAAGGCAAGCCGCACGAGCTCGGCGAGCCCGGCTCGTTTCCGTACGGCCGGGGCGTCCGCCCCGACATGTATCGCGGACGCCTGTGGACGATGCGCCAGTACGCCGGCTTCGGCACGGCGGCGGAGTCGAACGCGCGGTACCGCTATCTGCTCGAGCGCGGACAGACCGGTCTCTCGGTGGCGTTCGACCTCCCCACGCAGCTCGGGCTCGACTCCGACGCACCGCTCGCGCGCGGCGAAGTCGGCAAGGTCGGCGTCGCGATCGACTCGATCGAAGACATGGAGACGCTCCTCGCCGGCGTGCCGCTCGATAAGGTGACGGTGTCGATGACGATCAACGCGCCCGCGGCGATCTTGCTAGCGCTGTTCTTAGCGGTCGCGCGCCGGCGCGGCATCGCGTTCGACAAGCTGGGCGGCACGGTGCAGAACGACGTGCTCAAGGAGTACGCGGCGCGCGGCACCTACATCTATCCACCGGGGCCGTCGATGCGCCTGGTGACCGATGTGATGGCGTACTGCGCGCGCGAGGTGCCGCAGTGGAACACGATCTCCGTGTCCGGCTACCACATCCGCGAGGCGGGCTCGACGGCCGTAGAAGAGATCGCGTTCACGCTCGCCAACGCGAAGGCGTACTTGAGCGCAGCGCGCGACGCGGGCATCGCACTCGATGAGGTGGCGCCGCGAATGTCCTTCTTCTGGAACGCGCACAACGATTTCTTCGAAGAGATTGCCAAGTTTCGCGCGGCACGCTATCTCTGGGCGCACATAGCGCGCGACGAGTTCGGCTGCCGCGACCCGCGCTCGCACATGCTGCGCTTCCACGCGCAGACCGGCGGTTCGACGCTGACCGCACAGGAGCCGGAAAACAACGTCGTGCGCGTCGCGCTGCAGGCACTCGCGGCGGTACTCGGGGGCGCGCAGTCGCTGCACACCAACGGCAAGGACGAAGCGCTCGCACTGCCGACCGCCGACAGCGCCAAGACCGCGCTACGCACCCAGCAGATCATCGCGTACGAGTCCGGCGTGGCCGACGTGGTCGATCCGATGGCGGGGTCGTACTATCTCGAGACGCTGACCAACGAGCTGATCGAGCGGGCGGCGCACCTGATCGGTGAGGTCGACGCGATGGGCGGAAGCATCGCGGCGATCGAGAGCGGCTGGATGCAACGGCGCATCGCGGAATCCGCCTATCGCGCACAGCAAGCGATCGAGCGCGGCGAGCAGGTGGTCGTGGGCGTCAACCGCTTCGCCGAGGCGTCCGATGGAGCGGCGATGCCGCTACAGCGCGTCGACGAGCGGGTCGAGCGCGAGCAGGTGGAGCGGCTAAAAGCCTTCCGCGCGCTGCGCGATCCCGTCGCGGTCGAAGGGAGCCTCGCCGCGGTGCGTGCGGCCGCCGCCGGGAGCCAGAATCTCATGCCTCGCTTCGTCGACGCCGTCGCCGCCGGTGCGACGCTCGGCGACTTATGCGACGTGCTGCGCGACGTGTTCGGAACGTATCGCTCCAAAGAGGTAGTCGCCTGAAGTGGAGATCGATCACATAGCGATCGTCGTCAGGGATCTCGAGGCGACGCTGCGCTTGTACACGCGGACGCTCGGCTTCAAGGAGATCTATCGCGAGGTCATCTACGATCAGGGCGTTGAGGCGGTCGGACTGGAGGCAGGAGAGTCGCACGTGGAGCTGCTGCTTCCCTTAGACGAGAAATCGGCGATTGCGCGCTATCGCGGCGATGCCGAGACGAAGCTGCATCACGCGGCGTATCGCGTGGCCGACATCGCGAAAGTGCTCGAGGAGCTCAAGGCGAAGGGCATTCGACTGATCGACGAGCGCCCGCGCAAAGGTGCCAACGGCAGCATGATCGCGTTTCTGCATCCGAAGGCCACCGCGGGCGTGCTCATCGAACTCTGTCAGCCGCATCCGGTCCGTACCCACCCCTAAGCGGGAAAGCCTAACGACTGCTTGATTTCGGGAACACTCGATCGGCGCCGGCGCGCGTTGTTCTGGTCGACGCTCGCGTCGGCGACCATCCATCTCATCGTGTTGACGCTGCTCTTCTACGCCGCGTCGCGGATCTTGATCAGCCGCGGCTCGAAGGAGACCGTCTCGCAGACCAACGTGACATCGATAGAACAGCTCCTCCATCCCAGAAGGGCGGCGGTGACGCCGCGCCCACATCGGACGACCCGCCGCCAGGAGTCGGCGCCGGCGAAAGTGGAGCCGCACGAGTTGGCGCGCGTCGTCACTACCCCGGCCTCGCCGGAGCCTCCGCAACGGCCGACCGTTCCGTCTAACATCGAGCGCGACACGGCGGGCTACGCCAAGGAGGTCGCCAAGCTCAACGCGCTCGACGATCCGCACGCAATCCCCACGATCGATCCCGGTGCGCGCGGGTCGACGACGAAGAGCTATGCCTTCAACGCTCCCTCGTCGCTGCGCGGCTCGGATGAGGGCAACGGCATCATTACGCCGACTCGAGCGTGGCGCGAAAACGGCCGCGACTGTTACTACGGAAGGTACGAGTTCACATATCCGGATGGTGCGATGGAGAGCGGCGACATCGTGTGGCCGTTCTGCTTCGATCCCGGCTCCGATCCGTTTAAGGAGCCGCCGCACCCGATTCCCTTCCCGCTGCCCGCACCGGGATGGAAGCTAACGTCGGACGAGCCGATGCCGCCGATCGAGAAGTCCGTGTACCGGCAGTGGGCGAGCGAGACGGGCGCGCCGTCAATGCCGTAGCAGCGGAGTCTGCGCGATTCCGTTGAGCACGAACTGCACGGCGAGCGCCGCGAGGATGATGCCGAGGATGCGGCTGATCACGTGGATGCCGGTCTTGCCGATCACCCGCAGCAGCAGCGAGGAGCCGCGCATGCACAGCCACGTGACCGCGAGCGCGACCACGTAGGCTGCGACGACGACGAGCAGATCAGCGCGGTCGCCGTGCGAGAGGTTGACCAGCAGCAGCACCGTGGCGATCGTTCCCGGGCCGGCGATCATCGGAACGGCGAGCGGAAAGACCGCGGGGTTCTCGACTTCGGCGGCCTCGCGCTCCTCGGCGTCCGTGCGCTTCGCGCCGGTCGGGCGCGCAAAGAGCATGTCGATCGCAATCAGGAACAGCAAGATCCCGCCCGCGATCGTAAACGCCGGAAGCGTGATGCCGAGGTAGTCGAGAATGATGCGGCCGACGACGCCCATGAACAGGATCACGCCCGCCGCAACGATGACGGCCTGGTCGATGACTTGATTGCGCCGCTGCGGCGACATGCGCGCGGTCGAGCCAAGCGTCATCGGGATCATGCCGATCGGATCGATGATCGTGAACGCGGTCGCGAACGCGGTGGCGATGAAGCGGAAATCCATGGTGCGACGCGCCTATTTTCCGTCAGCCGGCGACGGAGCCCACAGCAGCGCCAGCGATTCCGCGACCGAGCGAATTCGCCGGTCGCGCGTCATCAGCTGCGCCCCCAGTTCCTGCGCCAGCGTCACGTAAGTGGCATCGTATGCCGAGATGCGCCAACGCTCCGCCGTCTCCACGACGCGAATCGATCCTAGCTCGATTCCCTGCGTTTCCAATCTCAAGGGAAGCCGGTTCAACGCCGCAAGGAGTTCGCGCGCCTTGGTGAGCGTCGTCCGTTTTCGCCTGACTGCGGCCGAAAGCACGTTATGGATCTCGCTCGTAAACAGCGGCGGGGCGTACGCGCCATGCGTCAATACGGCCGCGGCCATGGCAAGCGCGGCGTCGTCGCGCTCGTCCTCCAGCATCCACGACATGGCCGCCGAGGCATCGAGTACGAGGTTCACCGGCGCCGCCCGCTCTCGACGGCCTTGCGCGCAGGCATGCCGATCTTGATTTTTTGGGATAGCAGGAAGCGCATCGCGTCGCGCGCCTCATCTTTCGCATCCTGGAGCGGCCCGAGCTGCGCCACCGGCTCGCCCCGGCGGGTTACCACGATAGTCTCACCACGCGAAGCCTCCGCTAAGAGCTCCGAGAAACGCGCCTTTGCCTCGAAGGCCGTCACCGTCTTCACCTTCGGTGAATATCATAAACTAGTTAACTAGTCAATACGAGGGAGGCGGGCTCGCCCGGCGAGTCAAATCTTCGGCCCGTGAATTCCATCGCTCGGGCCGTAAACATCGAGGATTTGCGCCGGCTCGCGAAGCGCCGATTACCGCGGGTCGTGTTCGACTACATCGACGGTGGAAGCGGCGCCGAGTTTACGATGCGCGAGAACGGCCGCGTCTTCGAGAGCGTGACGCTCCGCGCGCGTAACGCCGTCGCGCGCACGGACTGCCGCCTGCAGACCACCGTGCTGGGAACGCCGCTCGAGCTGCCCTTTCTATTCGCGCCGGTCGGCAGTAGCCGGATGTTCTTCCCGCGCGGCGAGTGCGTCGCGGCCGCAGAGGCGGGCAAGGCCGGAACCATCTACACGCTGTCGACGCTGTCGGGCTGCAGGCTCGAAGACGTGAAGGCCGCGGCGACCGGGCCCGTATGGTATCAGCTCTACCTGCTCGGCGGACGCGAGGCCGCCATAGGCGCAATCGCGCGCGCCCGCGCCGCGGGTTATCGCGCGCTCGTCGTGACCATCGACACCGCCGTCGCCGGGCAGCGCGAGCGCGATCTGCGCAACGGCGGCTCCGAGCTGGTCAGCGGCAATCTTTGGCGCATGCTGCCGCACCTGCCGCAGCTATTCGCGCGCCCTCGCTGGCTGCTCGGCTTCTTGCGCGACGGCGGCCTGATGAAGTTCCCCAACGTCGTCGTTCCTGGTGAGGGCGTGATGGCGTACGAGGACATCGGCGCCGCGCTGGAGCGCTCGACCGTCTCGTGGGACGACATGGGCTGGATCCGCGACGCGTGGCGGGGCCCGATCGTGATCAAGGGCGTGCTGAGCGCCGAGGACGCGCGGCGTTCGCTCGCGGTGGGCGCGGAGGCGATCGTCGTGTCGAATCACGGCGGACGTCAGCTCGACTATGTGTCGTCGACGCTGCGCGCGCTGCCGGAGGTGGTCGAGGCCGTCGGCGGGGACGCAGAGGTGCTGCTCGACGGCGGCGTCCGCCGCGGGAGCGACGTCGTGAAAGCGCTGTGCTTGGGCGCGCGCGCGGTGCTAATCGGGCGGGCCTATGCGTACGGCCTCGGCGCGGCCGGCGGGGTCGGCGTCGCGCGCGCAATCGAGATCCTGCGTAGCGACATCGTTCGCACGCTGCGCCTGTTAGGCTGCCTCGACGTCACCGCGCTCGATCGCTCGTACGTAGAGCTCTAGCGTGTTCGTGCGCGGCACGCTGCCGGAGGGCGGCGTCGCGATCGTCGGGAGCCGCACGCCGCCGCCCGAAGCCGCGGCGTTTGCCCACGAGCTCGCGTTTGGGTTGGGCGAGCCGGTCGTCGCCGGGCTCGCGCTCGGCATCGACGCCGCCGCGCACCGCGGCGCTCTCGCTGCGGGCGTTCCTACCGTCGCGTTCGTCGGCTACGGGTTCGGGTGCACCTATCCGCCCGAGAACGCCGCGCTCGAAGAGGCGATCATCCGCAGCCGTGGCGCGATCGCGACGCTTCTTCCGCCCGGAACGCCGGTTTCGGACGAAGCGTTGATCGAGCGCGACCGTCTACAAGCGGAGTATTCGCGCGCGGTGGTGCTCGTGTGCAGCGAAATCGGTGGCGGCGCCATGCACACGATGGAGTTCGCGCGCGAGCTGGCGCGTCCGCGCTTTGCCGTCACGCCGCCCGCCGGCTCGGAGACGCTGCCCGAGTGGGGCGGTAATCTCGAGTGCATTGCGGACGGCGCGACGCCGTTGCCATTTGATGTGCGGGCTGCGTTAGTCGTTCTTAAAGGTTAGGCGCGAGGCCGACGTCGATCGAGGATTCGAAGGTGCGGCTCCACGGCAGGCCGAGTTGCATCGCGGCGATGTGGTAGCCGGGGTCGAGCCGCGCGAGAATTTTGACCGCGTATCCCCAGAGGAGCGCGCGGTCGCGCTGCGACATGGCGGCGGCGACGTCGGGCGTGAGGAGCGTGTGATCCGTGATGCCTTGCGCCGCGAGTGTCGCGTTGAGATCGGGACGCACGAAGTCGTGATACGCGTAGTCGTCGAGGAACATCGTGAAGGTGTACGTGCGATGCGCCAGATCGTCGTAGGTGTGCATGCGCCGCCCCGCGCCGGCGGCGATCGCCTCGGCCAGCGCCGTACCGACCGTGTTCGCGTTGGTATTCCAGGACGAGTAGGCATCGAGCTCGCGCGACACCTCCGACGCCAGCAGCAGCTGCGCGAACGCCGCCTGATCGCGGTATGACTTCAGGTAGGTTAAGTCGGCGACCGCCACGGAGCGCCCCTGCGCGATCGTAGCGGCCATGTCGCTCACGAGCTGCGCGTCCTGGGCCGCGCTCGTTCCCGGTACGCGCACGTAGAGCACGATGTCGGGGCGATCGTCGTCGCGAACGCCGCCGCACACACCGATCAAAGCGCCGATGGCGGTCGAGATCGGCGCGTACTCGATGGGATCCTGATACGACGCGCCGTCGGGCGTCGAGTAGCGCACGGTGATATGCGGCGTCCAGTTCGCGGCGCGCGCGATCGCGTTGGCAACCAGCGCAGAGCCCAGCTCGTCCGCGCCCGGCTCGATCGACGCTCGGCCAGTGAGCCCTTCTGACGCGAGGTCCTGCTGGAGCAGCTGTACGTCGCGCACATGCAGCCCGACCGGGCCGGCGTCGTCCTGGCCGAGCACGAGCCGGTCGATCGTTCCATTCGCCGTGAGTTTCAGCAGCAGGCGATCGACGGCGAGATTGCGCCCGCGCGTCGCCATGTACTCGTCGAAGGTCGGCTCGCCGATGAGCTCGCGCAGATGCTGCGCGCGCACGGTCTCGCTCGGCAGCGGCGGATCGTGCAGATTTGCGTAGTCCTGCAAGTACGACCACACCGGATACGGCGCGAAGAATGGCGTGTCCGCGGGGATCCCCGTCGGCGCGAGGCGCATGATCGTGCCGAACGCGCCGATCCACGCGGGCGGCCGCTGCGCGCGCAGATGCGAAAGCTCGCGCAGGCGGAACTCCGCGTCGGCATAGGTTGGGCCCGGGATGCGCGAGGCGGTCAATCCGCCGTAGGCCAGCATGTCGGTCGAGATGACGAAGGCGTTGGTCTCACGTCTCTCGGCTTCGTGATTGAGCCACGCGATGATGGCGTCGGAGCGGCCCGCCGTGAGGAAGCGGCCCTGCAGGTCGCGCGGCGGTGCGTCGACCGTCACGCCGGCGATGCGTCCGAGCATCACCGGGAGTTGCGCGGTTACCGGCCGATCGTCGATCGGCACGAACGCGATCGCCGCTAGGAGCAGCGCGAGGACGGGCATTAGAGCAGCTCGCGCAAAACGCCGCCGCAGCCTTCGAGCAGGTCCTGGGCTTTTTGCGCGTCCACGTTGCGCCGCTCCATCACTATCGCGACCTTCACGCGGCCGCCGGACGCATCGAGCAGCTCGCGCGCGCGCTCCTCGCCGACGCCGGCGACTTCGCGCACGAGCCGTAGCGCGCGGCGGCGCAGCTTTTGGTTGCTCGCTACGACGTCGACCATCAGGTTCGCGTGCACCTTGCCGAGGCGCACCATCACCGCGGTCGAAAGCGCGTTGAGCGCGATCTTCTGCGCGGTTCCGGCCTTGAGCCGCGTGGAGCCCGCCAGCGCCTCGGCACCTGTGTCGAACGCGACGCGGATCTCCGCGCCGCGCGCGAGGGCCGAATCGGCGACGCTCGTAAGCGCGACCGTCAGCGCGCCTATCGCGCGAGCGCGTTTTAGCGCCGCGACGACGAACGCGGCGCCGCCGCTCGCTGACAGGCCGACCACGGCGTCTGCGGGAGCAAAGCGTTTGCGCGCGAGCGTGTCGCCGGCACCCGTGTCGTCTTCGGCGCCCTCGATCGCTTTGACGAGCGCGGGCGCGCCGCCCGCGACGTGCGCTTGCACGAGCTGCGCCGCTGTGCCGAACGTCGGTGGCATCTCGGACGCGTCGAGCGTCGCGATGCGCCCGCTGCTGCCCGCGCCGACATAGTGTAGCCGCCCGCCACGCGCGAGGCGATCTGCGATCGCATCGACCGCGCGCGCGAGCGCGGCGGATTGCGCGAGCACCGCGTCGACCGCCGTGCGCTGCTCCGCGACGAGCGTCTCGACGAGCACGCGCGTGTCGAGTTGATCGAGCCCGGCAGTCTCGGGGTTCGTCGCCTCGGTCGGCGGCAGATCTGCGCTCATGCCATCAGCTCGCGTGGCACTCCGCTTCGATGCGCGCCAGGAGCTCAATCAGCCCGCAGGGCGCAATAGCTCCCAGCACGACCGCGCGGCGCGCGCCGGTCGCCGCCGGCACGTTGGACGCGCGCCCACGCAGCGTCTCATAGCCGAGCACGGCGAACGCGATCGCCTCTTTTGCCTCGGCGGGGATTCCCATCGCGTCCGAACGTTCCACGCGCGCCCCCTTCAGCCGTGCAGCCAGGCGCGCGAGCAGCGCCGGATTGTTCGCGCCGCCGCCGCCGACAATAACGCGAGCGCCCGCGAAGCCTTGGCACTCGATCGCCGCCGCGACCGTAGTTGCGGTGAGCTCGGCGAGCGTTGCGGCGCCGTCTTCGATCGATAGCTTTACGAGAGCGTCCCGGTGGCGCACGAGAAACTGAGCGCCAAAGCGCTCGCGCCCGCTCGTCTTGGGCGGCGGCACGGCGAAGTATTCGTCGGCGAGCATGCCGGTCAGGAGTGCGCTGTCGACGCGGCCGGCCGCTGCGAGCGCGCCGTCGCGATCGTAGGATTGCGCGCCATTGGTGCGTTCCCACACGAACGCGTCGAGCAGCATGTTGGCCGGACCGGTGTCGAACGCGACAACATCGTCCGGCGCCCCGCCCTTGCGCAGCAAGGTCACGTTGGCGATGCCGCCGAGGTTCAGCACGACGCGATCTTCCTCTGCGCTCGAGAGCAGCAGTGCGTCGACGTGCGCGACTAGCGGCGCGCCTTGGCCGCCGGCCGCGCAGTCCGCGCTGCGGAAGTCGTAGGCGACCGTGGCGCCGACGGCCTCCCGGATCGCGAACGCATCGCCCACCTGCAGGGTGACGCGCGCCGGTCCATCGTGCCAGATCGTCTGTCCGTGCGAGGCGACGTAATCGATCGCCTCCGATCCCGCGATCGATCGCGCCGCGCATGCGTAGGCGTCGCCGAGCGTGCGATGCAGACGCGCTATCGCCGCGGCACTGCCGGCATTCGGCGGCAGAACGTCGAGAAGCTCGTCGCGCAGCCTCGGCTCGAAGGGATAGCTTTCGAATCGCTGCAGGCTTGTGCAATAGCCCGCGCCCTTCGGCGCGACGCTCACGAGCGCCGCGTCGACGCCGTCGAGCGACGTTCCGCTCATCAATCCGATTGCACGCATTGTACGATCGCTTCGTAGAACGAGGCACGGAGATCGCGAGTGTCGGCGCGGCCGAAGTAGACGCCGTTGGTGAGCAGCACGCCCTGCAGATCACGCAGCGGGTCGGCCCACACGCACGTACCGACGAAACCGGTGTGGCCGAACGACGAGAAATCCATCCTGCGGCCGCACGAGTTTTCGTCGGTCGTCTTCAGCGCCCAGCCGAGGCCACGGCGCAACACGGGATCCTCGGCCTGCAGCCTCGTCGCCTCGCGCGCGAGCTCACGCGGCAGCAGCGTCGCGCGGCGCCCGCGCAGCGGCCCAAGATAGCTTTCGGTCAGCGCGGCGACGTCGGCCGCCGTGCCAAAGAGTCCCGCGTGGCCGGCGACGCCGCCCATGAGGTAGGCCTTCTCGTCGTGGACGAAGCCCTGGACGCGCCCGCGCCAACCATCATCCTCCGTCGCCGGGATATCCAACCGCAGCGATGCCCGGGGGCGAAAGACCGGCGTCGGGGCGAACGACGCACGCGCCAGCGCCGCGAGGGATCGACTATACGTTCTCTCGAGCACGACGCCGAGCGCGATGAATCCGAGGTCGCTATAGATCACGCGCTCGCCAGGCTTCGCGATCAGGTCGGAGTTGAGCGCGAACGCTTCGACGTTTTGGTCGAGGATCGCGCGATAATCCGCGCCGGAGTTCATGCCGGAGGTGTGCGCGAGCAGCATGCGCAAGGTGATCGCCGCGTGCGGGCGCGTGCCCCACTCGGGAATGATGCGCGACAGCGGTTCGTCGAGCTCGAGCATTCGGGCGGCGACTGCCTGCAGCGCGAGCGTCGCGACGAACAGCTTGGTGAGCGAGGCGAGGTCGAAGAGCGTATCGGCATACACGGGCCGGCCGAGCTCATCCGCGCGTGTGATGCCGTACGCGCGCTCGAGGACCACGTTTCCGCGATGTTCGACGCGCGCCACGGCACCCGTGAATTCGACACCGCACGCGTCGCGCAGGATCTTATCGACGCTCTCTGACAGGCTCAGGGCAGCCACACAGCCATCGCGCGAATTATCGGCGACCGGCGAAACGAGACCTGCGGGGTACCGGAACGCGGCGGCGGCGTCTCCATCTCGGTAATCGCCATTGCTCGCGATGGGCATGGGAAACTCGTTGACGCATGGGTTTGGGCCAGTTCCGGCTATCCGCCGATGGACGATGCAGCCCTCAAAGCTGCGCGACGATCGAGATACACCGGGGCCACGTCGTACTGCCTCCCCGTGAGCGCGACGTATTTGTTCCGCGCCGACTTTGAACCTCGTTAAATTGGAAGGGTGCCGGCGGCGAGGCTGGCGCCGAAGAGCACGTCAGCGAGGCCGCCGATAGAGGCCTCGTCGTCGCCGTATGCCGCAACGAGGTGACGTGCGCTCGGGAACAGCCCCACGTCGAACGGCTCGAGCACCGAGACGACCAGCGCGTCGGGATCGCGCTCCAGGATAGCTCCGATCGCCGTAACCTGCTCCGGATAGAGATGCGCGCGCCGGGCGAGGAGGATGGGACGTCGCTCCGAGCGCGCGACCGCTTCGAGTATCACGCGGACGTCGGCCTCGCTCGGCGCGATCGGCGCGTCGAGCATCTCCATCGCCGGCGCCTCGCGATCCAGCGTCGCCGCGGTTCCACCGAACGAGACGACGATCGACGCGAGCGGATCGGCGTGTGCGATGCCGCGCAGCAACGTAACCGCGCGGCGCGCGATCTCGCGACCCACACCGGGGTGCGGCGGGAACGTGTCGAGCGGCAGCGGCTTAGCCCCGGCCTGCCGCAGCGTTTGCACGCGCGTGTAGGCTTCTTCCAATCGTGCCGGCGTCAGGCGACCCGAGTCGATCGCCGTGGCGATCGCGTCGACGGCTCCGGTCGCGGCAACGACATCGTGGCTGAACACCAAGAGGTCCGCGCCGGCCGCTAGCGCATCGACGGCGTTCGCCGCCGTGCCGCGCGGCGCGACCGCATTCATCTCCAAGCAATCGGTCACGAACGCTCCGCGAAACCCGAGCTCCTCGCGCAGCAGCGCGGTCGCAACGCGCCGCGATAGCGTTGCGGGAAACTGCGCGTCGAACCCGCGCGCTACGACGTGCGCGCTCATCATCGCCGGTGCCTTGGGCGCGACCGCCGCGAATGGAACGAGGTCGCGCTCGCGCAGCGTCGCTTCGGCTGCCTCAATCACCGGCAGGGCCTCGTGCGAATCGATCTCCGTCGCACCGTGGCCCGGAAAGTGTTTGTAGCAAGGAAGAATCCCCCCGTCGCGCAGTCCGCGGCCGAACGCCGCGCCGAGCTCCGTGACTCGCTGCGGATCGGCGCCGAACGAGCGCGTGCCGATCACCGTGTTGCGCGGATCGAGCGCCAGATCGAGCACCGGCGCGAAATTCAGCGTGCAGCCGGCGCGGCGCAGGTCGAACGCCGTCTGTTCGCCCGCGCGGCGCGCGAGCTCGAGATCGTTCGCCGCGCCGAGCGCCATCATCGGCGGCATCGGCTCGACGCCGTCGTGTAATCGCATGACGCGGCCGCCTTCCTGATCGATCGCGATCAGCGGCTCACCTTCGCGCTTCCGCAGCTCGTCGGTGAGCGCGCGAACCTGCGCGAGCGTCGCGTCGCGTGCGAATAGCAGGTAGCCGCCGAAGCGCGGCAGGTCGCCGTCAAGGCGTGCGCCGGCGATGCCGGCGGCAACGACGCCGCGCGCCAAATCTTGCGTAGCCGTCACGCGATCGCGGTCCCGGTCTCGGGGTCGAAACGGCGCACGTGCTGCGCACGAAGTTCGAGGCCGACGAGCTCGCCGCATTGCGCGTCGCGCGACGCCGCAACGCGCACGACGACGGTTCCGCGCGGCGTCTCGACATCGAGATACGCGTCGGCCCCGGTCGTTTCGCGCCGCGCGATCCGGCCGCGCAGGGCGCCGTCCGCCGCAAGCTCGACGAGCTCGGGACGGATGCCGACGATGGTGCCGCCGTCGGACAACAGATTCATCGGGCGCTCGCCGAGAAATCGCGCGACGGCGAGGGTGCGGGGAGAGTCATAGACGCGCTGCGGTTCGCCGACGTCCTCGATGCGCCCCTCGACGAGCACCGCGAGCGCGTCGCCGACGCTCATCGCCTCGACGTGATCGTGCGTGACATACAGGATCGGTCCCGTGAAGCGCTGCCGAACGCCGATCACCTCGTCGCGGACCGAGCGCCGCAGCGAAGGATCGAGGTGCGCGAGTGGCTCGTCCAGCAGCAGCGCAAACGGATCGGAGAGCAACGCGCGCGCGATCGACGCGCGCTGGCGCTCGCCCCCGGAGAGCTGCCGCGGCCGCCGATCGAGGTGATTGTCCACGTGTAGCGCGGTGGCGGTCGCCGCGACGGCATCGGCGTTCGCGCCGCCGCGCTGTGCAAAGCGCAGGTTCTGACGCACGGTCATGTTTGCGAAGAGCGCGTCGTCCTGAAAGACCAGCGCGATGCGGCGCTCTTGCGGCGGCAGCGCCGTGACCCGCGCGTCTCCCAGCCGCACCTCACCGCTGCGCACCGGAGCAAGCCCCGCGATCGCGCGCAGCAGCGTCGTCTTGCCGGCGCCCGATGGGCCGACGACCGCGAGCGTCTTGCCGGCGGCCACGCCGATGGAGACGCGGTCCAGCGCGAGCGCGCCGTGCCCCGCATAGCAGACGACCAGCTCCCGAGTGGCCAGCTGCATCGACGCTACTCGCGATCGAGCGCGGCGTACTCCGCGCGCGCCGCCGCGTCTCCGGAGCGCGCGCGAGCGATGACGTCGCGCAGCCGCACGACCGCAGCGTCGTCCGCCTTCTTCCCGGCGAGGACCAGCCGCAGGGCGATCAGCGACAGGTCGGGCGTGCGCGCGCCGAGCCGCTGGATCCCTTCATAGAACGGCGCCGCACCGGGTGCGTCCGGCCGGCGCCGGAGCAGCTCACGCACGACCTCCGCTTTCGACGGCGAACCGTCGAGAAGATAGCCGTCGAGCGACTCGAACTCCATCGGCATGGGGTTCGCCGCTCGGACGGTTTTGCTCTTCGCGCTGCTAGCGGCGACGCTTGGGGCGAGCCCGAACGGAAACGGCGTCGTCCGCCTGCTCGAGCAGATGCGCGGCGCGAGCGGCCCGATCTGGCAGGCGCACATCGTCTCCGTGGCTGCGTTGAATTTCAACGGAGAGGCGGCGGTCGTCTCGACCGAGAGCGAGGGTCTGCGCGTGTCGGTGCGCCATTGCATCGGCGAAGTCTGCGACGGCACGTACTTCGACGGTCAGCGGATCTACTCGTTCAACATGAACGGAACGATGGTAGCTGACTCTCAAGAGCTCGAGCCCTTCCTGCGCTCGCTTCGTATCGTCGCCTCGCTCGATTTTCTGACGCCGTCGTTCATCACGCGCGGCGGCCGAGTCGGCGCCGCCGCCGGCGCGACCGTCAATGGGAAGCCATATCGTACGTTCGTGATCGGCGACTCGAGCTCGGTGCCGCTGCGGCTGTTCGTCGATCCGCAGAGCGGTCTGGTGCGATTTGCGCGCTCGCTTGATGGGCGCGACACGTTCGAGTATCGCAGCTACCGGCGCGTGGGCGCATTCGTGCTCGCCTTCGAGGTGCTCCACAACGGCCGCGTCTTCGAGCGCTACGACAACCGCGCCGCGGTATCTTCGGCCTTCCATCCACCGCGCGGGCTTGTGCCCTCATTCAGCGGCTCGCCCGATGCCATTCCGACCGATCCCAGGGCGGTAACGCCGATCGTCGCCTGCAGCATCGGCGGCATCGCCGTTCGCTGCCTGGTGGACACGGGCAACTCCGGTCTCTCGATGAGCTCCGAGCTCGCGAGCCGCCTCGGCGCTCCGGTGGTGGGAACGTATCAGGTGCGGGGACTGGGCGGTTACTCGACCCAGGTGGTGCGAGCCGGGCCGCTGCGCATCGGCAACGCCGCCTATCCGGAGGCGTATTACATCGTGCTCAGCGATCTACGCCGCTACGGATACGACGCCGTGCTAGGTGCCGATTTTTTCAGCGCTTCGGGGATCGAGATCGACAACGCCGCGCACGTCGTGCGACTGCAGGCTCCTCCGCTGCGAAACGCGATCACGGTGCCGCTGACGTTCGAACACTTCGTTCCGATCGTGACGGTCGGACTCGGCGAAATTCAGGCGCAGCTTGCAGTAGATACCGGCGACGAGTCGAATGTCAATCTTGCGTACGACTTTTATGCCAAGCACCCGGGACTGTTCAGCGTCACCCAGCGCCGCTCCGTCGGTGGAATCGGCGGCAGTAGCATCGAGATGATCGGCGAAATACCGGAGGTGCGAATCGGCGACTACCGCACGGGTCCGCAGCGCATCGGAACCACGCAGACGTTGACGGGCACAGCGTTCGGCCACCTCGGAGCCGCCTTTCTGGACCAGTTCCTCGTCCAACTCGACTACGGCGCGAGCCAGCTGCGCCTCGTACCGAGGCGAGGTTAGACAGTGACGGCGTCCGCGCTTCGCCGCCTCCGCGGATACGCCGTCTTCATCATCTCCCTCTCCGCCGGCACGAACGGCGTGCACGCGATGGCGCTGGATCGCTGCACGGTCGTCGCCGCGCAGATGATGGACACCGTCGACTCCGCGGATGCGCGCCCAGGCGACTTCTTCCGTTTCGAAACCGTTAACGCAGTGACCAGCGGCGCGCAGGTGGTGATTCCGCAGCGGACGATGGGTTACGGCGTGGTCGCCGTCGCGGCGCCGGCGGGCCACCACGACGCGCGCCCGGGCGTACTCGTCCTGGAGCCGCGGTTTCTGATGCTGCCGGACGGCCGACGGCTCGGCGTCGTGCTCGATCACAACACGGACGCGCTCGACAAGGCCGGCCCGAACGACGGGATACCCGGCTACCTCGGCGCGATCCCGATTCCCGGCGTCGGCGCCGCGGTCGGCCTCTTCAATTACTTCCGCAAGGGCAAGAATATCGTGGTGCCGCGCGGGGCGATGTTCGCGGTCTTTCCGAGCGACGAACCCTCGGTAGAGCGCTGCCAAGACCACCCCGCGTATTAGCGGGCCGCGCGGAGCGATCGCATCGCGCGATCCCCACCCCCATCCGGTGCCGCGGTCGTAACCGAGCTCGGTGATCAGGATGCGTTTCCGCGGTAATGCCGCATGCAGCAGCCCGACGTCGTCGACATACGGCTCGACAGGCTCAGGGTGACACTGGGAGAACAGTAGCGGCGCTTGCGTATGCCGAGCGGGTTTCCGACGTTCCCTTCCGCGGAGGCCCTGCGTCGGCCGCCGTTAGGCTTGCCCGACCTCGTCGTAATTTTGGGCGCGCTAACGCTGCTCATCGCGTTGGCGCGCGTCGGTTCGGGAACCCTCGTGGCGTTCGTGCCCCAGAAGCACCTCGTTCCGCACGTCGATCTGGCTCCGCGGATGCTTCCGTACTACGCGGCGCGCTCGACGCTGCGCATGTTCGTCGCGCTGATCTGGTCGCTCCTCTTCACGTTCGCATACGGATATGCGGCCGCGCACAGCCGCCGGGCCGAACGCGTGCTGATTCCGCTGCTCGACATCTTGCAGTCGGTGCCTGTGCTGGGATTCCTAACGATCACGGTCACGGGATTCATCGCGCTCTTCCCCGGCAGCCTGCTCGGACTGGAGTTTGCGTCGATCTTCGCGATCTTCACCGCCCAGGTCTGGAACATGACCTTCTCCTTCTACCAATCGGTGCGTTCGATCCCGAAGGAACTCGAGGAGACGGCCTCGGCCTATCGCCTATCCCTGTGGGAACGCTTCGCGAAGATCGAGGCGCCGTTCGGGATGGTGGGGCTCGTGTGGAACTCGATGATGAGTTTCGGCGGCGGGTGGTTCTTCTTGGCCGCGAGCGAAGCGATCAGCGTCGCCAACACCAACTACACGCTGCCCGGGGTCGGGTCATACGTCGCGGCGGCAGTGGTGCAAAAGGACGTGCCGGCGCTCGTGTGGGCGGCGCTCACGATCGCGATCGTGATCGTGATCGTCGACCAGCTCTTCTGGCGCCCGGTTGTCGCATGGGCCGACAAGTTCCGCTTCGAGCAGAGCGCGGCGGCCAGCGCGCCGGCGTCCTGGGTCTACGACGTACTGCGTTCGGCCCGTATTCCGAGGCTCGTTAACCGCGCGTTCGCGCCCACCGGCGAGGCCGTCAATCGCGCGCTGTCGCGAATGACGCCGGCCCGCGAGCGCCTGAGCACTGGTGACCGTCACGTGCGCGGCGATCGCGTTTTCAACGCGATCCTCATCGTGGCGCTCGTGCTTCTGGCTTTCTACGTCGCCCGCTTCATGCTGATGTCGCTAGGGTTGCGCGAGATCGGACACAGCCTCGCGCTCGGCGTGGCGACGATGCTGCGCGTCGCTGTTTTGATCGCCCTCTCGACGCTGGTCTGGGTGCCGGCCGGCGTCGCGATCGGCTTCCATCCCCGCCTGGCCCGCGTGCTGCAGCCGGTCGCGCAGTTCCTCGCGTCGTTTCCAGCCAACATCGTCTTTCCGTTCGCGACGCTCGCGTTCATCACGTATCGCGTGCCGATCAACTACGGGTGCATCCTGCTGATGGCGCTCGGAGCGCAGTGGTACGTGTTGTTCAACACGATCGCCGGCGCCCAGAGCGTGCCGACCGAGCTGCGCGAGATGGCGTCTGATCTGCGGGTGGGCGGCCGGCTGCGCTGGCGACGCCTCATCATTCCCGGCGTGTTCTCGTCGTGGGTGACCGGTGCGATCACGGCCAGCGGCGGCGCCTGGAATGCGAGCATCGTCTCCGAAGTCGTCACCTGGGGCGGCACGACGCTCACCGCCACTGGTTTGGGCGCCTACATCACCGACGCCACCTCCAAAGGCAACGGGGCACGCGAGGCGCTGGGCATCTGCGTTATGAGCCTGTTCGTGGTGACGATCAATCGATTGTTCTGGCGCCGGCTGTACGCGTACGCGCAGACGAGGTTCTCGCTGTGAACGACGCTCTCATCGTCTGCGACAACGTGACGAAACGCTTTCCGCTGCCGGGCGGCAAGGGCGAGTTCACCGCGCTGAGCGACATCTCGCTGCGCGTCGTGGGGGGCGAGCTGCTCGCACTCCTCGGGCGCAGCGGAAGCGGCAAGAGCACGCTGCTGCGCATCATGGCCGGGCTGATCCCGGCGAGCGACGGCGTCGTAACGAGCAGCGGGCGTCCGGTGCATGGGCCGAATCCGGACGTCGCGATGGTCTTCCAGAGCTTCGCGTTGCTGCCGTGGCTAACGGTGCTGCAGAACGTCGAGCTCGGGCTCGAGGCGCGCGGCATGCGGGAGGCGCAGCGCCGCGAGCGCGCCCTGCACGTGATCGACGTCGTCGGACTCGACGGGTTTGAGAGCGCCTATCCAAAAGAGCTGTCGGGCGGCATGAAGCAGCGCGTCGGTTACGCGCGCGCGCTCGCCGTCGAGCCGAAGGTGCTCTTCATGGACGAGCCGTTCAGCGCGCTCGACGTGCTGACCGCCGAGAACCTGCGCGGCGAGGTCGACTCGCTGTGGAACGCCGGAAGCTTCCCCTCGCAGAGCATCCTGCTCGTGACGCACAACATCGAGGAGGCCGTGCAGCTCGCGGACCGCGTGCTCGTGCTCGGCTCGAACCCCGGGCACTTGCGCGGCGAGGTGCGAATCGATCTGCCGCGACCGCACGATCGGACGGCGCCGCGTTATAAGGACCTCGTCGACTACCTCTATCAGGTGATGACGAATCCCGAAGCCGACGTCTCGCGCGAGGCTGCCGCCCCCGCGGCGCTCTCTCCGTTCGCAAGGCCGCTTCCGCACGTGCGCCTGGGCGGCATCAGCGGTTTGCTTGATATTCTCGCCGATATCCCCGACGGGCGCAGAGAGATCGCCGCGCTCGCCGATGGGCTGGCCGTCACGCCCGACGACTTGCTCGCGATCCTCGAGGCGACCGCGCTGCTCGATTTCACACGCACCAGCGGCGGCGCGGTGCTGCTCACGCCGACGGGGCGCGAGTTCGCGACGGCCACGATATTGCAAAGCAAGGAGATCTTCCGCGATCAATTGCTCGAGCGCGTTCCCATCTTCGATACGATCATGCGCACCCTCGGCGCCAGCAACGGCGTGATGCGCGCCGACTTCTTTCTCGACCTATGGGACGAATATTTTCCACCCGAGGAGGCGCGGCGACAGCTCGCAACCGCCGTCGACTGGGGCCGCTACTCGGAACTCTTCGAATACGACACGATCGAGCAGGTATTGCTGCTGAGCGAAGGCGTCCCCGAAGGAGCGGAGTAATATCCTAAGCCACTAAAGATCGGAGGTTAGAATGCAAAGCGTCTTTTTACGAAAGGTCGTCGGCGTGGCCGTCGTCGTCGCGCTCTTGAGTGCGTGCGCGGCCGGTGGAGGCAGCGTCCCGGCAAATGGCGGCGCGCCGCAGGCCGACGGATCGTCCGGAAGCGGCGATGCGGCCGCATTGAATTTGAGCGGTCAATATACGGGGACAGTCAGCACCAGTCAGGCACCGAACGTCAAAGCCACGCTGGACGTCGGCCAGTATCGGGCGGCAGTCGGTGGAAATCTGACGATCGAGTTCCTCAAACCGCCGACAGTTGACGACGCGGTGTGGACGCTCAACGGGAACAAACTCGGGGGAACGATCGTCGCCCCAGCGGGGCCGTGTGTGTTCGCAACCACGGCAACGTACGATCCGACGACGCACGTATTACGGGGAAACTTCAAGCCGGTACACGGATGCTCCTCGAGCACGAACGGCACCTACCGGCTGAAGCACCAGTGCATTTACAAGCCCGCCGGCTCCAAAGACGTGCGCCCGAACGCCGGCGGCTTGAAGATGTGCTAACCTGATCGCGTACGAGGATCGCGGGAGCGGCGACGTCACCCTGCTGCTCGTCCATGGCTGGCAGGGCGATCGGTCGGTGTGGGACGGCGTCGTGCCTCGGCTCGGCCCCGGCGTGCGGACGATCGCCGTGGACCTGCCCGGGTTCGGTGGCTCGAACACGCTCGCGGGACCATACGACCTCGACCGTTTTGCCGACGCGCTTCGCGCGCTGCTCGAATCGCTCGCGACGGGTCCGGTAATCGCGGTTGGCCACTCGATGGGCGCGAAGGTCGCGCTACGCCTCGCCATCGCGGCGCCCGAGATGGTGCGAGGGCTCGCACTCGTCGCGCCGGTTCCCATCGGTCCCGCAGGCTTCTCGGAAAAGGGCGAGGCGTATCTGCGGGCGACCGCCGGCGATCCGGTTCGTCTTCGCGCGTGGCTCGCCAAGACGATCGCCGACCCGCCCGACGAAGCTACGCTCGATCGGCTGTGCGCCGTCGCCGCGAAGAGCCGCTCGGAGGCGGTGCTCGAGAGTCTCCAGTCCTGGATGCACGCGGATCTCACGGAAAAGGCGCAGGGAGTCGCCGCGCCCGCGGTCGTGATCGCGTCGTCGTTCGACGCGCCGGAGGCCGCCCACAGCAAGGTCGCCGCGCACCTGTCCAACGCGAGCTTCGTCGTCGTGCCCGACGCCGCGCACTACGCAATTCTCGAGAAGCCCGAGACGGTCGCGACTCGCATCCGCGACTTCGTGGCCACGCTTTCGAAGGATGGTGATCGACATGAATGAACTCGCGCAGCGCCAGTGCGTGCCATGCCGCGGGGGCGTGCCGCCGCTGACCGACGAGCGGATCGCGCCGCTCGTGGCGCAGCTGGACCCGGCCTGGCACGTAGCCGAGCGAGCCGACAAAAAGTACGGCACGATAAAGCTGCTCGCCCGCACGTACGTCTTCGCGAACTTCAACGAGGCGATGCAGGCGGCGCAGCGCATCGGGGCCATGGCCGAGGAGCAGCAGCACCATCCCGATCTGCAGGTAGCGTGGGGGCGCCTTGGCGTCGAAGTGTGGACGCATAAGATCGGCGGACTGACGGAGAGCGACTTCATCTTCGCCGCAAAGTGCGATGCGCTGATCCTATGACGGAGGTACGACTCATGGACCGTGGCTACTTCCTCACGTCGCTCGCCGCGATGGTTGGCGCCCCGGTCGCCGCCGCGGCCACGACCGCGCCCTCGCCCCAACCCGCAAAAACGTTCGACGCGCTCAAGATGCCGAAGGCCGAACTGCACCTTCATATCGAGGGTACCTTCGAGCCCGAGCTGATCTTCACGATCGCCGAGCGCAACGGCGTCAAACTCAACTACGCCAACGTCGAGGCCCTGCGCGAGGCCTACAACTTCACCGACTTGCAGTCGTTCTTGAACGTCTACTACCACGGCATGGAGGCGCTGCGCGTGGAGCAGGACTACTACGACCTCACCACCGCGTATTTGAAGCGCGTTCACGCGCAGGGCGTGCGCCACGCGGAAATCTTCTTCGATCCGCAGGCGCACACGAAACGCGGGGTGCCGTTCGCCGTAGTCGTCGAAGGCATCTCGAGCGCGCTCGCCGACGGCCCGAAGAACTTCGGCATCACGTCGCGCCTGATCATGTGCTTCTTGCGCGACATGAGCGCCGAATCGGCGATGACGACGCTGGAGAGCGCGCTGCCGTACAAAGAAAAGATCATCGGCGTGGGGCTCGACTCGGCCGAGGTCGGCAACCCGCCGTCGAAGTTTACCACCGTCTTCGACCGGGCGCGCGCCGAGGGATTTCTCACCGTCGCCCACGCCGGCGAGGAGGCCGGCCCGGACTATGTCTGGGAAGCGCTCAACCTGCTCAAGGTGTCGCGCGTCGACCATGGCGTGCGCAGCCTGGACGATCCGAAGCTCGTCGCCCTCTTGGTCGAGCAGCGCGTGCCGCTCACCGTCTGCCCGCTTTCCAACGTGCGGCTGCGCGTCGTCCCTAACCTCGCGGCCCATCCGCTCAAGCGCATGATGGATGCGGGTTTGATGTGCACGTGCAACTCCGACGACCCGGCCTACTTCGGTGGATACGTCGGCGACAATTTCGTGCAAACGGCGACCGCGCTGTCACTCACGGATCGAGAACTCGTGACGCTTGCACGCAACTCGTTCCAGGCGTCGTTTATCGACGAGGCGCTCCGCCGTCAATATCTGGCCGAGCTGGACGCCGCGCTCGCCTGACGCTTCTCCCAGCGTTCGACGAAGCGCAGCGCGAAGCGTTCGCGACTCGAAGAACGTCCCGGCAGACGTCGCAGGCGCGTGTAGGTCTCGATGACCGCCGGGTGCACGTACGCCTTGCGACACACGGCGGGAGTGTTGCCGAGGCGCGCGGCGACGCGCTCCAGCGCCGCCGCCACGTTGCTCTTCGCCTCGGCCAGGTGCTGCGGCGCATCCGTCAGCGCCGCAATGCACTCCACCGTGCCGATCCACGTGCGGAAGTCTTTCGCGGAGAAGTCGTCGCCGGCGATCTCGCGGATGTAGGCGTTGACGTCGTCGGAGCTCACGCTCGCTACGGCTCCCGCCTCGTCGAGGTACGTGAAGAGCTCCTCGCCGGGGAGATCGCGGCAGCGCTTGATGATTCGTGCGAGGCGCGCGTCGTCGAGCCGGATGAGATGCCGGCGCCCGGTCTTGCCGCGGAAGTTCAGCCGAACCTCGGAGCCCTTGAGCTGCACATGGCGCCTGCGCAGCGTGGTCAGCCCGAACGAGCCGTTGGCCTGCGCGTACTCCTCGTTGCCGACGCGAACGCCGGTGACGTCGAGCAGCGCGACCACGGCGGCGAGCACCTTGCGGCGCGTCAGCCCAGTGCCCTGCAAATCCTTCGCGACGGCGGCGCGGATCTTCGGCAGCGCACGGCCGAATGCGGCCAGCCGGTGATATTTCGCCTCATCACGTACCTCATTCCAGCGTTTGTGGTAGCGGTACTGTTTGCGCCCGCGCGCGTCGCGGCCCGTCGCCTGCATGTGGCCGTTGGGGGTCGGGGAGATCCAGACATCGGTATATGCCGGCGGAACCGCCAGGGCGCGAATGCGCCGCAGCTCGGCCTCCTCGCGCACCGGCTTGCCGTCCGCATAAAAGTACGCGTACGAGCGACCCCGCCGGCGCCGCCGGATCCCCGGGATCCGGTCGTCGACGTATCGCAGCCCGGCATCGCGAGCAGCGGCTTGAGCGTCCATACCGGTTGGCTTCTAACCGCGTCGCGCCAAAATCAAACGCTTTGGAGCCCGACGGCGCTAACTTTCGCGGCCGTGGGGTCGAAGATCTCGAACCTGGCGATCCGCCAGCGTTGCAGCCGAAAGGCGAGCGCCGTCGCCACGACGTCTAGCCCGTAGCGCACGCTGCGAGTGAAGCTGATCGAGGACGCCTCGGGGAAATAGCGGGTCGGACAGGAGATCTCACCGATCCGCAAACCGAAGTAGATTGCCTGCGCGAGGACTTGGTTGTCGAAGACGAAGTCGTCGGAGTTGACCGCGAGCGGAAGCATTTCCAACACGCGGCGAGAGTATGCACGCAGACCGGTATGATACTCCGATAACCGAGCCCCGAGCAGCAAGTTCTCGAACGCCGTCAGCGCCCGGTTGGCCACATACTTATAGAGCGGCATGCCTCCGGCACGCGCGCCGCCGCAGAGGATGCGCGATCCCAACGCAACGTCGTATTCGCCGTAGGCGACCATCGCTGCAAGGGCGGTGACCAGGCGCGGCGAGTACTGATAATCGGGGTGAAGCATCACGACCACGTCGGCTCCGAGCTCGAGCGCCGCGCGATAGCACGTCTTTTGATTCCCGCCATAGCCGAGATTGCGCTCATGGGTGACGACGTGCGCGCCGAGCCGTCGCGCCAACGAGACGGTCTCGTCGTCGCTGGCGTCGTCGACCACGACGACCGCGTCGACGATCTGCTTGGGCAACTCCGCGTAGGTCTGTTGTAACGTCTGCGCGGCGTTGTAGGCGGGCATGACGACGACGACTTTCTGTCCGTTCAGCACGTCCGTTACCTTACGCCGCCGCGCCTCGCCGGCGCCTGCTCATTGCAAGCGACCGGCCCGAAGGCGATACACCGTCACCGACTCCATCCGGCCGGGATATCGCGTCCGGGCGACGAGAGGAAAGCGGGCTTTCATTGAATCCAGAAACTCGCGCGTGGGCGAGCGGTAGACCCGGCCGTTCGACACCTTTTCCAGGTCGGCCGTATCGTCGACGATCACATCGATGTAGTCGTCTCCGCGCGCCCGGCTACTGACCCTATTGACGGCATTTGCAACAGCGCCCGGTGCGTAAGGGCTCGCATCGTTTCCGAACTTGAATATCTCGGGGTGATCGCTTTGCGGGAACGCGGCGTATGCGACGTGGGCGTCGCGCGCATAGAAGGCGAAGGTCGCCGTCAGATAATCCGGTACGATCACGTAAAGCGTATCGGCATCGAGCGGCCGCGACCCCACGAACGTTCGAATGCCGGACTTGGGCATGCCGGCGGTGTGCGCGGCAAAGATCACGTCCTCCGTGACGATGAAGAGGCAAACGACCGCCGTTAATACGGCTCCCCAGCGCGCCCACTGCGACGGATATTCACGCGCGATTCGTTCGAACCATGCCGCGACGAGCCACGCGAGGAAGACGCACAAGAGGCCTTCGAAGAGGACGGCGTATCTGACGTTCAGCCGGCCCGCTCCAGAGATCAGCGTCAGCGCTACCGCGTACATCGCTCCCATTGCGATCGCGTCGGCGTTGAGCTGACGCGACATTACCAGTCTCGCCAACGCGACGGCGAGAAAGGCGCAGAGGACGATCGCGAGCTTCTCCGGCCAGAGCGGCATCGAGCGCACGATCGTCCACGCGAAGAAGCCGAGCTTCGCGAGCGCATTCGGCGGCGGTTCGAACAATGGATTTCCGGGACCCAGCGCCGACTTTACGAGGTAGGGGTCGGGCTGATGCGCGAGCACCGGCAGCCAGAAGAGAAACGGCAGCGCGCCCAGCACCAGAGCACCGGCGATCGCGGCGCCGTGCCGCACTCCGCGGGGAGACCAAAGCGCCCAGATGACGAGCATCGGCACGTAGAATAGCGCCGCGTAATGCGTGTACATCGCCAGCGTCGTTACGACCGCGATAGCAACGATCCGCGCCGGCCTCAGCACTTCACGGCGTGCCGCCATGACGAGCGCCGCCAAGACGGTGCAAAGCAAGGCCATGAGCGGATAGAGATAGTCGCCCGACTCCAAGATCGCCATCGGGCTCACGGCGTACATCGCCGCGGCCAAGAGCCCGACGGCGGTCGGGCCGGCGATCGCGCCGAGGCGGTAGACTGCGGGAATCGTTAAAACGCTGCACAGAAAGGGGATGGCCTTGAGCGCGAGCTCGCTGGTGCCCGCGATCCGCAGCCATCCATAGCTGATCACGAAGTAGAGCGGCGGATGATACTCCGTTTCGATGACGCGCTGGAGAAACGCTCGAAACGTCGGAGCGATCGAGTCGACATAGACGTACGCCTCGTCTCGCCAGAGGCCATCATGCAGCAGGCCCGGGATTCGCATCAATGCGCCCGCCGTCACGATTGCCGCGAGGAGCAACCGCATCAGCCTACGGTCGGCGCTTCTCAAAAATGTGCTGGCTCTTGACACGCCGGTAGCCGTTGCGTTGGTAGAATCTATGTGCGCGCTCGCGGATCACGTTCGAGCGCACCCCGACGACTGCGGCGCCACGTTCGAACACCCAATCCTCCGCTGCAGCGAGGAGCTCCGCGCCCACGCCCGCACTGCGTGATCCGTCTGCGACGACGAGCCCGAGGATCATTCCACGCGTTCCGACAATGAAGTCACGCGTGACCGCCACGGCGACAAATCCGGAGAGGCCGAGCTCGCCCGCGGCGACGAGAACTTGAGAGTCGCCATTCAATGCTGCTAGACGCGCGCGGATCTCCTCGACCGCCGCCGGATAGCCAAGCTGATCCAGGAGCGGCGCGAGCGCTTCGGCGTCGCACGGGTCCACCACGCGAATCTCAAATGACGGCACACTTTGGGACGTTCAGCGACTGCCATCGCCGCTCCGTCCTAGCGCAGAGCAGATTCGGCTGCGCTACCGGCTCTAGCTGGTGGTTACCGCGAGGCGTTCGCTCCAGCGGATACGGCCGGTCAGCTGCATGACCACGAACAGCGTGACGATCGCGCCGATCGTGATCGTGAGGCCGCTCCAGCCCTCGTTGAACAGCGCGTACGAGAACAGGACGAGGTAGATTAACTGCGCGAGCCCGCTCTCGATCGCGGCAAACCGCCAGCCGACGGCGAGGCGCAGGTACGAGATCGTCAGGAAGAGCGTGACCGCGGCGCAGATGACGAACGCGGCCTCGATCGGAATTCGGTCCACGAGATACGCGAAAAGCAGGTGGAACGAAAAGAACGAGGCCGCCAGAAAGAAGTAGTTGATCGGGTGGAGGTCGATCTTGCGCAGCGTCGTGATCACGAGCATGACGAAGAAGTAGAAAAACAGCGCGACGGGCGCCCAGAAGGTGATGCGCTGAGCCAGCGGACCGGGCTGCAGCGGATAAGGAAACGCCATGCCGATGCCGTTGCCGGTCACGAGCGTCCCATAGCGCCAGTCGAGACGCCAGCCCTTGGGAAACCTCTGCTCGACGACCGGTAGCAGCGTCTGCGGGGGAAAGTCGATCGCGTCGAAATCCGTCTTCATCGTCAGCGCGAAGTCCCGAACCGACTCGACGTCGCTGCCGAAGCGATAGGTCCACGTGCCCATGCCGCGCGACATGTATGCGATGTCGATAGACGTTTTGTGCCCCGGTGGGAGGTCGAAGCCGGCATAGCCCTTGTCGAGAGCGGTCGGGTCGGCCACGCGCTGTCCACCAATCGAACAGGTAAAGTTCGCATAGGTGCCGTCGCTGGATGGGAAAGGGAAGTGCACGGAGAGCTGCCGGCTGTTCGTGGCGTTGCGGACGCGATAGTGCGCGACGAAGGCGACGTCATAGAGATTATACCAGAGCAGGCCGTCGCGGCGCTGCTCGAGATGCAAGTTGACCGTGATTCGGCTGCGGCTTAGCGGCACCGCGACGTCTTGGTAGCCCCGTTCCACGCGCTTCTTGTCCTCGTTGTAGGTGTCCACCGCGACGCGGGCGTTGACCTGGGGCGCCATCTGCGACTGCGCGCTTCCCCATTGCGCCGTGAGCTTCTCCCGCTGGCTCTGGTCAGACGATGCCGTGCGCGCAACGAGCGTGCCACCCAGGATCATCCAGGCCACGCCGGCCGAGCAAAAGATGAAGACAATGGCGATCAGGCGCTTGAGCATGCGATACCTTTCGGGCGTCGGGCCGGCTACTTTGCGGAGCAAAGCCACTTACTTTGTATCACAGAGTTAAGCCTTCTGCAAGTGCCTTGAGGGAAATCGAAGCAATGGAGCATGCGCGAGCGCGGGTTTCGCCGTTACGATCAGTGCGTCTGGAACACGGACGCCGGAATCGGCTGATTCAGCTGATAGCTTCCGTAGGTGATCGTCGCGTTGCCGCTATAGGACGGGAAGTGCGCGACCACCGTCGCGCTGCGCGCCAGGCGGTATTGCGAGATGCCGGCGTGGTGGATGAACGTGACGACGAGCGATGCCCCATTGTTATAGGCGAACGTGATCGACTCGATGACGTACGTCGTGGCGCTGACCGACATCGTCATGCTCTTCACGCGGCTTCCCGACTTTTTCGGGGTACCGGTCAAGACGTAGGCGGTATGGTGCCCGTGCGGCTGTGAGGCCGGCGCGGCGATCGCATAGTCGCGCAGCCACGTCTGCGGCGTGCCCATCGTCGAGAGCGTGTCGCCGAGGCCGCGTGCGTAGCTCGGCGGATTGTTAAGGTGAAGGGCTTGGCGGTCCGGTGCCTCATAGTACTGCGTGCCGGTCATGTGAACCGGCACCGAGATGAACGCCACGCGGACGCTGCCGGCGACCGTGACCGGCACCTGATACGAGCTCAGGCCCTGCCATTTGGCCTCGCTGCGCTGCAAGATCGTCGCGGCGTCGAGCGAGGCCGAAGGCGGCGCCGGAGTGGCACCGATCGCGAGACCTAAAGCAAGAAGTCCGGGCACGCGGAGCCGCCGCATTGGAGTCATAATGTGTTACCCCCTGGCGCGTTTTACGACAAGGGCCGCCCCATCATCCTTGAATCGTGTAGAGCCACCAGCGCGCCGCCTTACCACGCGCTTCGCGATCGTAGTAGACTTCGATCTTGAGGCCGCACGCGGTCTCGAGCTCGAACCAGTGGCGCTTGAGATACGCGTCGCCCCGATCGCTCTTCGTCGCGCGCCACGTCCGCACGACCGCGGTTATCGTCAGCGTGCGGTCATCCCAGAGGAACGCACGCGGAACCGGCGGCTCGCTCCCGCTCGCGGGCGTGACAAAACCCTCGCCGGCGGGCACGAGCGGCTTGCTGACGAACGTGCGCGAAGATGGAGTCATACATGAGGAAGTTTACTATCTTTAGCCTCGTCGCGCTCGCGGCAGCCGGCTGCGGCGGCGGCTCGAAGCAGGCGGCATCGCAGGGCTCGCCCGCCTCCACGTATCGCGTCGAGCTCGACACGACGAAGGGGCCCGTCGTCATCGTCGTGGACCGGAATCTCGCGCCCAACGGTGCGCAGCGCTTTTACGACCTAGTCAAGGCGGGGTATTTCGACGGGGCCCGCTTCTACCGCGTGGTGCCGGGCTTCGTAGTACAGTGGGGCGCGGCCGCGGACCCTGCGGTGACCAAGAAGTGGGACATAACCATCCCCGACGATCCGGTCAAGGGATCGAATGAAGCGCGGGACCGTTACGTTCGCCGCGACCGGCCAGCCCAACAGCCGCACGACGCATCTGTTCATCAACCTGGCCGACAACGCACGACTCGACGCGATGGGCTTCGCCCCGATCGGCCAGGTGAGCAGCGGGATGCAGGCCGTCGAACACATCTACAGCGGCTACGGCGAGCAGCCGAGTCAGGCTCAGATCGGGGCGCAAGGTAATGCCTATCTGCAGCGCGCGTTTCCGCGCCTGGACTACATCAAGAGCGCTCGCATCGTCAGCGGCTCGTAGCGGTCGGGGCGCTCCCGGTTAGCTCTTCGTGCATGTGCTGTTGCCTTCGGTCTTCCACGTGCCGTTCATATCGACCTGATACAGATCGGTGTACGTCGTGGGGCCCGTGAACGTGTAGGTGTCGCGAACCTGCATCGTCTTGCCGGACGAAGGATCGGTGAAGGGGCCGGACCATGTCGTCGTCTTTCCGGTTTGCTGCGTCGACTCGGTGCCGTATCCGCCGCTGGCCAGCGACGCGGGATTCCACCAGGTCTTCGTCTTCGGAGCGTAGACGACGAAGCCCACAGCTTCGAAGCTGGAACCTGTAACGCGCACCGAGAGCGCACCGTTCACCGAGTGTGCGATAACCAGCGTCGTCTGCGCGGGGCCTCCCATCGCCGATGGGATGCTGTTCTTGCACGTCCACGTGCCGACCAGAAAGTCGTAGCCGTGCGGACCGACGCCGATGCCGCCCGGCGACATCGGGGAGGCCGCGACTGCGGCCGCTGGTGCCATGACCGCTAGCGCCATGACTACTAACGCGAGGCGATTTCGCATCTCGAGAATCTCCTTTGCTGGATTCTTGTGACTAAGTCCGTGTGCAGCTCACGTTGTACTGCGCCTTCCAGACTCCGCCGGAGCGGTACTCGCCGAGATCCGTGTACTTGTTCGGACCGATCGAGTTGGTGTCGCGAATCGGCATCGCCTTACCGGAGTCGCCGAGATAGGCGGTGCCGACCCATACGATCTTTTTTCCGGTTTGCGACGTCGACTCGGTGCCATAACTCCCGTCCGCGAGGATGAACGGGCTGGTCCACATCTTCTTGGCCGGGACGTACACGTTGTACCAGACGTTATCGAAGTTCGTTCCGGTGCTGCGGTAGAAAACGGCGCCGTTGTTGGCCCTGCTGACGGTCAACGTCGTGTGAGTCGGGCCGCCCATTGGCGACGGAATCGTGTTCGTGCACGACCACGTTCCGATCTCCCAGTCGTAGCCGTGCGGCCCCGCGCCGTACATCGCGGACGACATCGTCTGCGCGCGAACTGCCATCGGGGCGACGAGCGCCAACATCACGCCGATTACGCAGAGAAAGCTCCTCATAATAAGCCTCCTAGAGAGCTGATGCTTGCTTCCTTCGTCGTTCGGATCGAAAGCCCCGCTTCAACTTCGTTAGCACCCGCGGCTCTGTGCGGCCTCGTCGCCGCGATACTCGCGGCTTGCACGGCCAATCAGCTGCAGATCACCTCGTTAAAGGCAATGCCGGACAAACACGCGTGCATGGAAACGGGTCAGGTAACGTGATCTTCGGGCCACGCGCGTCTAGCTGTCGTCGACGCGCTCCGCGCTGTTAAGGTTCGCTAACGGTCGCGCCCGCCAAGAGGCTTGTGCTCAGGTGCCTCTTGATGACCTTCGTGGGTGCCCCGCCGGCGGGGTAGTTCCACAGGCCCACCTCGTTGGGACTATGCGTATTCGCTCCGAATGGTACGACGACGGTTCCCGCTTGTATCCATGACTGCGCGCCCATGCTCCCGGTGCCCGTAAGGTGCGTGGTGCCGACGCGGTTCGCCGCCGAACCCGAAACTTTAAACTGATAGATCACCGGATTCGATAAGTCTTCGATGGCGAGATTCGTGCCGTCCCATTGGACCTGGCCGGCCACACTGATATGCTGGTTGAGCGTTATCGGCTCGAGACTGGTCCCCGCGTTAGGCAGCTCCACCAGCGCGACCTGGCTGCCATTCGAGCCGTCTGCGAAAAGATTCCCCTTCTTGTCGTAGCCGCAGTACGACAGGAACACGCCGGCCTGCTCGTAGGAGGTCGGAGAGCCCTGCGCGTTTTGGAAGATCGCGACGGGTCCATAATCGCAGTTCTTACACAGATATGTGACGGCGAGATTCCCAGTCGCCGGATCTACCGAACAGCCTTCGGCGAGAAGGCCGGGCACGTTCAATGTGGCAATGGGCGTCGTGCCGCCGTGCGCGTATTCATAAACCACGGCCTGTCCGCTGCTGGTCGCGGTGGGAACGAAGATGTTGCCACGCTCGTCCGAGCACAGGCCCGCGCCGGCAACGCCGAGGTGACCCACGAGTCTGCCCCCCGGGTAGGAGAGAACACACGTGCCAGCGCACCCGCCAGTGACGTACAACAGCGCGCGCTTTCCGGCGCTGGGCGCCATCCACGCGCCGCGGTACGCCGGTTGCGGAGCGGCGCCGATCGGCTGCGGCCCTTGGCACGCCGTAAGCATGGACACTGCCGTACAGACGCCCAACGCGTAGCGGCCGAAGCGCAAACCCATCATCGGCTCGGCGTTCTCCCAAGTCGGGGCGGGTTCATCCTCAAACCTTACCCCGGCCGCAGCGTTCTCCGGGGCACCGCCCCCGTGCGTTTCGGTACGCCTCCTTCGCTACGATGAGTATCCTATTACCCGCGACCCTCAGAGGAGATTGCCGATGATCGCATCCCAACGTGGCCGGAAGGTGTCACAGCCTCGCATGGAGTCCGTCACGATAGAGTATCGCCCTCAGACCTTTCCCGCCATCGAAGGCGCAATTCTTGAGGCACTGCGCGACGGCGCGGAGCGGGTCGTTCTCGACCTCGACTCCGTCGCCAGCCTCGATTCGGCCGCGCTGCGAGAGTTGATCAAGCTGTTGCGGAGCGCGCGTTCCAGCGGCGGCGACCTCGCACTTCGTTCGACTCGGGCCGACGTGCTTCGCACGCTTTCGGTAACCGCGCTCGACCGCATTTTTGACCTCCGACCGACAGCGGCCTGAGCCGGCATAGCCGATTCAGGCAGCACGTGGGTGCGCAAAGCCAAAGGCCCGCTCCATGAAGCGGGCCTTTCGCTAATGGCTCCGGATGTTGGACTCGAACCAACGACCCGCTGATTAACAG
>CAWHGU010000006.1:0-281812 GCA_963829005.1 Vulcanimicrobiota bacterium
CGCGCTCTCCCACTGCGGCGCGTCGGTCCGCCGCCAGACGATCTCGTAGGAGACCGCGCCGGCTACGGGCTTCCAGCGGAGCGCCGAGTCGTAACCGAGCCGCCGCAACTCCATCTGCACGCCGGTCGGCGCGGCGGGGCCGAGGGCAAGCGTGGCGAGCGCCGCGACGTTGGCCTGCGTGGCGCGCCGCAGGTATTCCGCGTCGATGTACTGCGGAAGATCGCCGTACTGCACGCCGTTTTCGACGCGCACGTCCTGGTGCTGATGCGTGAAGTTTTCGTGGGATTCTACGAAACGAACGGCGGCAGAGTATCCGACGGCTTGAAACGACTCCTGGTCGCCGCCGCGCATGAAGCGATCGGCGCGAAAAATCTGACGCACGCTCAGGCTCGGCACGTACACGGGAACGACTTCGGCGATGAATCGTGACAGCTCGCGCGACGGGGAGTCGTTCTCCGACCCGACGAGGTTGGTTCGCGCGAGATCCGCGCCGGCGGGAAGCCCTTCGCTGAACACTCGGATGACGTTGGGTTCCGACGCTCCGTCGCCGCCGACGGAGTTGCCGATGATGTCGTTGTTGAGCACGGCGAGAACCGGAGCTCGACGCGCGGCGAGCTCGTGGGCGTAATGATCCGAGCCCCACAGGCCCAGCTCTTCGCCGTCAAAGCATATGAAGAGAATCGTGCCCCGAAACCGCGTCGGCGCCATGACGCGCGCCGCCTCGAGCACCGCCGCGACGCTCGAGCCGTTGTCGTCGGCTCCTGGGGCGGTGCCGACGCCGTCGGTGCAGCGTCCGTCGCAGTCGTCGTAGTGACTCGACATGACGTAGACGCGACCCGGCATCGTCCCGCGCAGCGTCGCGACGACGCTCGACTCCAGCACCGATCGCGGGGTCTTGGGCGTCTTCGCCTGACGGTACGTGTCGAGCGTGACGCTCATGCGTCCGCCGGCGGTCGCGGCGATCGCGGCGAACTGCTGCACGATCCAGTCCCGAGCTCCGAAGACGCCGTGGCCGGGCGTCGAGGTCGTCTCCGAGAAGTCGTTGCGCGTTCCGAACGCCACGAGCCGCTCGACCGTGCTCTTCAGGCGCGCGGCCTGCACGGCCTCGACCATGGCGGATATGGGCGCGCAGGGAGGAAGCGCCGGCATCGCCTGGTCGGCTCCCAGCGCCGCCGCTAAAAGCGCGGTGCCCGCAACGTTGAGATTCATCCTCCCAACGTTTTACGATGCGGTGCCCAGCTCCTGACCGGGGCGGCGATAGCGACCCAGCGTGACGACGGTTCCGTTTCCCGGCTCGCTGTCGACCTCGAGAAAATCCGTGCATCGCTGCATGATGGCGAAGCCTCGCCCGTGTTCGGCAAACACGCTCGGGAACGAGACTGTGCCCCGCGGGGGAGCGGCGATGCCGCGCCCGCGGTCGGCGACCCTGACGACGATAGAGTCCCCGCTGACGTGCGCCGTGATCTCGATCGCTTCGACCGTCTCCGCGTGCTGGATCGCGTTGGCGAGCGCCTCGCCGAGCGCGAAGATCAGGTTTTCCAGGTCCATCGAGCCGAGGGCGTGCACGCCGGCGAAATTGCACAGCGCCGTACGCGCGGCGCCGGCGTAGCGGGGCAGCGGTGGGATACTCAGCCGGAGAACGTCCATTGAGGTGTCGACTGAAAGTATTCTTCCGCAGGCGGCGGACTCTAAACCCACGGTATACGTACTGGCATGCAAGGACGGATCGCTGTACACGGGCGCCACGCTCGACCTGCCGCGCCGCCTCACCGCGCACCGCCGGGGCGGCGCGAAGTACACGCGCGGCCGCCTGCCGGTCAGCTTGGTCGCGTGCTGGCACCCGCCGACCTTCGCGGCCGCGAAGTCGCACGAGGCGCGCTTCAAGCGTCTACGCCGCGCGGAGAAGCTGGCGGTGCTCCGCGGCGAAGAGGCCTACGGCTGCCGCATCTACCGCCGCCTAGACGGACGCGACCCTACTCAAAGGTCCGAGCGGCGGCGGTATACGTGAGGCGCGTCACGGCGTGGATCGCGGCGTATGCCGCCGCGTAATCGTAGGCATCGCGCGTCATGATCGCGAGGACGAAGGGCGAATCGCCGAACGGTTCGACGATCGCAACGTCGTTGCGCGTTCCTTCGATTTCGCCGGTCTTGTTGGCCACGGACGTGCCGAGCGGCAGCGCGGCCGGAATGCCGTCGCGATCGGTCTGGCCGAGCATGATCGCGACCATCGCCCGGCAATGCTGCGGGGAGAGAATCGTCCGGGTGCGCTCCCGCGCGCCGCGCTCGACGACGTACAACAGGCGCCCCATATCGGCGGGCGTGGACAGGTTGTCGTTATGGTGCTCGATTGCGGCAAAGTCCATGAACTTCCGCGCGAGATGCGTGTGCTCCATTCCGGCCCTGCGACCCATCGCGTTGATCGCGGCGACGCCCAGGTAGCCGATGAGGAGATTCGCGGCCGTGTTGTCGCTCACTTGAATCATCGGCGGGATCAGCTCGCGCACCGTGAAGACGTGACCGTCGTCGACGTCCGTCATGAAATCGGAGCCTCCGATGAGCTCGCTGCGATAGAAGGTGATGTGATCCTGAAGCGCCTCGGGTTCGGCCTCCTCACGAGCGAAGGCCGCCGCCATGATCAGCACCTTGATCGTCGAAGCGGTCGGAAAGTGCTCGGAAGCGCCGTAGGCGACGAGCGGCGGTCCCGGGGCCATCGTGCGCGCGTACACGCCCAGGCGACCCGGAAGCCTCCGGGCGATCGCGCGGACGCGCGCGCTCAGCGATTCGGCGGCGACCGCGCGGCCGGTCACCAGCAGCGCGCCGAGCGACGCCACGAATCCGCCGCGATTCAGGATCCCGTTCCCTGATAGTGGCGCAGCCCGACGAGCCAAAACGCGTAGGAGGCCGCGAGCCACGCCAACCCGATCGCGGGCGTCAGCAGGCCGACCGCCGCATTCAGATGCAGCCCGGTATCCGCCTTTTGGAGAAAATACGTGGCCGGGAAGTAGTTCATGAACGCAAACGGCAAGACGAACGCCAGGACGATGCGCACGCCGCGGGTGTAAATGCTGATCGGATAGCGAGTAAAGTCTTGCTCGAGCGACATCACGACCCAGCGCAGCGTGTCGACGCGAACGAACCAAAAAGACGCCGTAGCGACGGCAAGCGAGATGCCCAGATCGATCAACGCGCCGCCGAGTACGACGAGCGGCACGAAGATGATAAAGACCCAGTCGATGCGCACTCCCGCGGCGCCCGTGGCGACGGCGAGCGTCGCGATCGCGAGAACCAAGCCGTCCGGCACGATTTGCTGCGGCACCGTAAGCACCTGAAAGAGCGTGTCGAGCGGACGCACCAGGAAGCGGTCGAAACGGCCTTCGCGCACGTAATCGGGGACGCTGACTACTGTGAAAAACAGCGTGTTGTGCAGCTCGTGGCCGCTCATCCAAAGCGCGTAGAGGAAGAAGACCTCGCGAAAGCTCCATCCGTTCATCGACGGGAACTGGCGCATGGTCACGTATAGGGCTCCCAGCGCCACCCCGTGGTAGGCGATGGTGAAAACGAACCACATCACGAAGTTCGCGCGATACTCGAGAAGCGTGAGGAAATTGATGCGCCAATATTGCAAGTACGCCTGAAACATTGTGTCCTCTGAAAAAGCGCTTCGGTGCTCCGCTGGTCCTCCCCGTTCGTGAGCCCTTTCGCCTCGACCTGACGGTCGATGCCTTGCGCAGGCTGGCGAGCAACGTCGTTGACGTCGTTGACGAGCACGGAACGTATTATCGTGCGGTAAGCGATGGCGCCTCGACCGAGCTGCTCGCGATCGGCGCCGCATCGAGCGGCGCGATCGAGCTCCGGGTGACGAGGCGCGATCCCGAGCGCTGGATCCCGGTCGTCGAGCGTCTGCTCGGCACGGCCGTCGACCTGACGGAGTGGTATCGGCGCAGCGCCCGCATCGCGTGGCTACGGCCGATCGCCGCGGCGCTGCGCGGACTGAAGTCCCCGCGCTATCCGAGCCTCTGGGAGGCGTGCGCGCACGCCATCGTCTTCCAACAGATTTCGATCCACGCGGCGGCGTCGATCATGCGGCGCGCAGTCGAAACACTCGGCGACGGGGCGAGCGCCGGCGGCGTCCGCTGCGTCGCCTTTCCGCCGGCCGGCCGCTGGCTGGCCGCCGATGACGCGATCCTTGCCGGCGCCGGGCTATCGCAAAATAAGATCGGGCACCTCCGCTCGGCGGCGGCGGCGTTCGTTGACGGAAGCATGGGGGAGCCCGCCCTAGAGACGCTCGCGACGCCCGAGGCCGCGCAGCGATTGTGCGGCATTCGCGGCATCGGACCGTGGAGCGCTGCGGTCGTGCTTTTGCGCGGCCTCGGGCGTCTCGACGTCTTTCCGCTGCGCGATTCGGGCGTGGCGCGTAGTCTTGCGCTGCTGTCCGGGGACGCCGCGATCGATCAGACCGCGCTGCTCGAACGCCTCGGCCCGGTGCGCGGCATGCTCTACTATCATCTCTTGCTCGGGCGCCTGCGCAACCTGGTTCCTCGCTGAACGGGTCAAAGCAGCATGGAAACCGCGGCCGCACCGGTCTTTGCCGTCGTTCGATCCGGCGAGCGCGCTCACGCCAATCACGGCTGGCTCGACACGTATTATTCGTTCAGTTTCGCGGACTACTTCGATCCGAGCAATATCAGCTGGGGCGCGCTGCGCGTCTTCAACGACGACACGATCGCAGGCGGGACCGGCTTCCCGACGCATCCCCATCGCGACATGGAGATCGTCACCTACGTCCTCTCGGGCGGGCTCGCGCATCGCGACAGCATGGGAAATCAAGGTGTCGTCGGGCCCGGAGGCATTCAGTTCATGAGTGCCGGCACGGGCGTCTCGCACAGCGAGTACAACGATAGCGCGGTGGATTCGTTACACCTCGTGCAGATGTGGGTGCTCCCGGGAGAACTGGGCACGCCGCCGTCGTACGGACAGATGGCGTTCGCCGCGGACGATCGCCGCGGTCGTTGGCTGACCGTCGTCAGCGGCGAGCCCGGCGTCGAGGCGCCGATCCGCATCACGCAGCGGGCGACTCTGCGCGTCGCGCGAGCCGAAGGCGCTACCCTCGCCGTAGATTTTGCGCCGAAGCGTTACGGATTTCTCTTCGTGGCGAGCGGTGCGCTCGACGCCAACGGCACCGCGCTCGGAGCGGGCGATTCGGTGCGGCTCCACGACGTTGCGCGACTGGAGGTCGGGGGCGCCGGCGAGGTGGTCCTTTGGGACTTGCCCGGCGTCAGCCGCCCTGAATGACGACGCGGTTCGAGGCCGCACGCCACACGGCGGACGCTGCGACGGCAAACAGCGCCAACCACCCGGCCTGCGCCGCGATGCTGACCGCCCACTGCGCCGGCGGGATCACGCCGACGTAGATCAACAGCGGCGTCGAGTAGATCGCCGCGAAGGGCAGCGCAAAGACGATCCGGCCGAATATTCCCGGAAAGAGCGTGAGCGGGATAATCTGGCCCGACAAGAGATCGGACGCCCAGCGCACGATCAGCTGGGCCGCGAACGTTTCCAGCGTCCAGAAGGCGATGCTATTCATGAGGAAGTTCAGGAAGAAATTTACACCGTAGCCGATCGCGAAGGCCAACAGAAAGGCCGCGAACGTCGCCGGCGGCGGCACGTCGATGCGCACCAAGAGCAGAGCGAACAACAGCGACGGGATCACGAGCACGGCATGCAGGAGCGTCTGGCCGAGCCCGTCGCTGAAGAAATATAGCGGCAAGCTGATCGGCTTCATCAAATCGGTGGCGATCGTTCCTTCGCGCACCTTTTCTCGAATCAGCCGCGTGCCGTCCACCTCGAGGATCAGCGACATCAGCATCGCGATCGTGGCATACGTGATCATGCTGTGCAGGGGCAGGTTGATCGGCGCGGCATTCTGCGCGTACAGCGCGGTCCACAGCGACCGCAGGATGTAGACGCGCAACACCAGGGACCCGATCTCGGTGAGGACCTCCATGCGGTAGGTGGCCTCACGCGCGAATGCCTTGCGCGCGAACTCGAGGTAGGGCTGCAAGTGAATCAGCGGCCCTTCTGTCGCCTGATGGCCTCCTGGCGGCGATGCTCCATCTCCTCGAGCTCGAGCATCATGACGTCGACGACCTTGTCGACCTCGGTCGCCTGCGTTTGGGGCGGCTCCTCGCCCGATCGCCGCGGCGGCGGCTTGACGTTGCGATGCTCCTCGAGCGCCGAGTCCTGGGCGTGAGCCTTGCGCAGAAACTTGGAGTACGTTTCCGCAGCACGCGCGCGCACGTCGTTGCCGGCCTCGAGGTTGAAGACGTCGGGGAAGAAGTTCATCTTGGCGTGAACTTCCGGCGCTTTCTCCGGCGGATAGATCGTCGCGGGATCCCCGAACGCGATGTGCTGCATCGGCACGCTCGCGCCGGCGTCCAGGCGTGAGTTGACGTGGACGATCCCGCCGAGCGCGACGCCGCTGCCCGCTTCTAGGGTCGCGCCGTTGAAGACCTTCGCGCCGCCGGCGATGAAACAGCCGTCGCCGATCGTCGCTCCCACGACGTAGGCATGCGGGCCGACGATGCAGCGAGCGCCGACGCTCAGCGGAAAAGCGAGCGCGCTTCCGCCGCTCGACCGCAGTACGGCGTTCTCCATGACGACGCTCTGATCGCCGATGCGAAGCGGCGCACCCTCGGCCGTGATGACGGCGCCGTGGAGCACGGCGCAACCGGCGCCGATCGTGACCTCGCCGCTGACGATCGCGCTGGGAGCGACGTATGCGCTGGAATGGATCTTCGGCCGCTTGGCGCCGCTGGAAAGGATCATGACGCGTCTTCCTCCGGTTGCCGCTCGTACCCCTCGACGTAGATGCGGCGGATAATGGATTCGAGGTCAGGCTCCTCCAAGCTAACGTCTTCGACGCAGTAACGCTCACTCGCTTGCCGTACGAGCAGATCCGCGCGCTCCGCGTTGCGATCGAATCGAAAGCGCGCCGTAGAGTCCTCGCTGCCGACGAGCTGCGCACCGTCCAGCTCGGGCCGATCTACCGGATCGCTAAAACGGACGACGAGCGTACGAAAGCGCCCATACTCGCTCTTGATGCGTTCGATGTCGCCGTCATAGATCAGCGTTCCCCGATCGATCAGGATGATCCGCCGGCACAAGCGCTCCACGTCGGCGAGGTCGTGCGTCGTGAGAACGATCGTAGTCCCGCGCTCCGCGTTGATGCGCGCGATGAATTCGCGGATGGCCTCCTTCGCGACGACGTCGAGCCCGATCGTCGGCTCGTCCAAATAGACTATCCTGGGGCTGTGCAACAGCGCCGCGGCGAAATCGCCGCGCATCCGCTGCCCCAGCGAGAGCTGACGCACGGGCGTCCTCATAAAATCGCCCATCTCGAGGATGTCGACGAACTCAGCGACGTTGCGGTGATAATCCTGTGCCGGAATGCCATAGATCGCGCGCAGCAGCTCGAACGATTCCACGAGCGGAAGGTCCCAATAGAGCTGGCTGCGCTGTCCGAACACGACGCCGATGTTCCGGCCGTTCTCCTTGCGTTGTTTCCAAGGCACGAGCCCGGCCACGGTGACCTGCCCCGACGTCGGTACGAGGATACCGGTGAGCATCTTGATCGTCGTGGACTTGCCGGCTCCGTTCGGTCCGATGTAGCCGACGAGCTCGCCGGGCTCCAAGGAGAACGTCACGGCGTCGACCGCGATCCGCTCCTCGTATTCGCGCGAGAAGAGAGAGCGCAGGGCGCCCAGGGCCCCGGGCGTGCGCTTGGGGGTGCGAAAGACTTTGCGCAGGTCGCGCGTTTCTACGATCGGCAGGACACGCACATTCGGCCCTGCGTACTCCTTTTCCGGTGATCATAACCGTCTCCAACGAGTATGGATCGGGAGCCCTAGCGATCGCGGCGCGCGTGGCCGGAGAGCTCGGTTACGCATACGTGGATCAGCAGCTCCCCGTCGTGGTCGCCAAGCGCCTGCGCATCACGCCCCAGGACGTGGACGCCAACGAAGACGCGCAGCGTTCGCTGGGGGAGCGCCTCCTCACGAGTCTCGAGCGCGCGACGCCGGAGTTGGCGCAGGCCTCGGCGGAGCCGCCCTTCGACGAGTCGCTCCTGCACGCGGTGCAGGACGCGGTGCGGGACTATGCCGCGCGCGGCGACGCGGTGATCGTCGGGCGCGGTGCGTTCGCGATCCTCGGCGCTCGCCCCGACGTGCTGCGCGTATTCTTGCACGCACCGCGGTCGTGGCGAATCGCGCGCATCGTCGAGGCGACCGGCATCCGGCCGGAGGCCGCCGAAGCGGAGGTGGATCGCGTCGATCGTGCCCGCGCGGCGTACATCCACGACTGGTACGGCGTGACGTTCGGCGACGCCCGTGCCTACGATCTCTGCGTCGACACGTCGCGGCTCGACCCCGCGCAGAGCACGGCGCTCATCGTCGCAGCCGTCCGCGCCCGGCACGCGTGATCGAAGAGGCCGCCGGCCGCCGCGCCTCGATCTTCGCCGCGCTGCGCTTTCGCGATTTCCGTCTGCTCTGGCTCGGCCTGCTCATCTCGAACCTCGGCACGTGGATGCAGTTCACCGCGATGGGCTTCTTCGTGGCGCGCATGGCCGGCTCGCCGCACCGCGCGGCGCTCGAGCTCGGCATCCTCGGCGCCGCTCGCGCCGCACCGGTGCTTCTGCTCTCGCCGCTCGCCGGCGTGGTGGCGGATCATTGGCCGCGCCGGCGCGTCTTGTTCGTCACCAACGGCACCATGGCGCTAGCGGCGCTCCTCCTGGCCGTGCTCGCGACGGAGCACCGGCTCGACCTCCTCGGCCTCGTCGTCCTTTCGGCCGTCAACTCGGCCGCAAACGGATTCGATTCGCCGGTGCGCCAGAGCTGGGTGCCGTTGCTCGTCGATCGTCAATACGTCGGCAACGCCGTGGGCCTCAATTCGATCGCGTTCAATGCGCCGGCGGTCATCGGCCCCGCGTTCGCCGGTCTGCTCATCGTGTGGTTCGGCGTCGCCGGAGCGTTTTATTTCAACGCCGCGGCGACGCTGGCGGTCGTCGTGGCGGTCATCATGATGCGTCCGTCGCCACCGTCCGCGACGCGCCGCGAGCCCATGGCGGCCGCCATGCGTTACGGCGTGGCGTTCATCGTTCGGCATCCGGCGCTGCGCTGGATCTTACTCGCGCAACTGGTTACCGCGATCTTCACTCGACCGTACAGCCAACTCGCTCCTGCGCTAGCCGTGAACGTGCTGCACGCGGGAGCGCGCGGCCTCGGTTGGGCCGTCTCGGCGGCCGGCATCGGCGGATTCGGGGGCGCGCTGGTCACCGCGTACTTCGCGCAGCGCGAGCGTCGCTCGCAACTCTGGCTGCAATCCGGATTGTTGATGTCGGCCGGCGTGGTCGTCCTCGCGTTCGTTCCTACGCTCGCAACCGCGCTCCCGGTCCTCTTCGCGATCGGGGTCGGCACGCTCGCAACGCTCGGCGTTACGAACACGCTGATCCAAGTGCTCTCTCCCGACGACGTGCGCGGGCGCGCCCTTTCCGTCTACACGATGATCGCGATCGGCGTCGTTCCGCTCGGTGCGCTCGTCGACGGTGCGATCGCCGCGGCGATCGGCCTGCGCCCAACCTTCGCGCTCGCGGGAGCAATCTGCGTCGCGATGTTCCTCGCGATCTGGCTCGTGGCGCCGGCGGTCCGCAAAGTATAAAAAAAGCGAGTCGCCGGAGGCGACTCGCTAATACTCCGCCGGCTATACCGACGGAGCTTCGATGCGTCTGAGGTTAGGCGGCCTTCTTGCGCGCCTTGCGCGCGCCCTTACGTGCGGCTTTGCGCACTTTGCGCGCACCCTTGCGTACGGCCTTGCGCGCCTTGCGCGCGCCCTTACGTACGGCCTTGCGTGCCTTGCGCGCGCCCTTACGTGCGGCTTTGCGTACCTTGCGTCCGACCTTACGCGCGGCCTTCTTGCGCGTCGCCTTACGCTTCGGCGCTGCAGCCTTCGCTGTCGCCTTCTTCTTTCTACGTTTGACTGCCATTGGTTGTGGAGTCATCCTTTCTCTGGCCGGCAATCGACCAGGGGTGTTGCCTAACTTATACAGTATTACGAGCGCCAATGCAAGTTTTGACGGACGACGGCGCGCGCATCGACGCGTGCGTGGATGGAAGCGCAACGTCGCGCGCCGTCGTTCTTATCCACGGATTTCCGTTCGCGCGTTCGATCTGGGATGCGCAAAGCGAAGCGCTCGCTGCAGTCGCGCGCGTCGTTCGTCTCGACTTGCGCGGGGCCGGAACGTCCAGCGTTCCCGAGGGCCCGTATCTCATGGAAAGGTTGGCCGCAGACGTCGCAGCACTGCTCGACGCGCTCGGAATCGAGCGCGCGGCGCTGGTCGGTCACTCGATGGGCGGGTACGTCGCGCTGGCGTTTGCGCGCATGTTTACGGAGCGCGTCTCGCATCTCGCGCTCGTTGCGAGCCGGTTGGCCGCGGATACGCCGGAACAGGCGGCTACGCGGCGCGAGCTAGCCGATCGGACGGAGCGAGCCGGCGCGATCGAGCCGGTCGTCCAGGCCTATCTGCCGCGGCTTTTTTCGCCGATAACGCGCGAGAATCGCACCCCGGTCGTCGAGCGCGCCTACGACATCGCGCGGCAGACCAATCCGTCCGGCGCGGCGGCCACCCTGCGCGGAATGGCGCTGCGCGCTCCTTCGGACGACATCGCAGAGGACCTCGAGCTTCCGGTACTCGTGATTGCGGGCCAGCGCGACGAGCTCGTGCCGATCGGAGAATCGCGGGACGTCGCGTGCCGCTTTACCTGCGGCGAAATCGTGGAGTGCAGCGAGAGCGCGCACCTGCCGATGCTCGAAGAGCCGGATCGGGTGAGCGACGCCCTCGTGGATTGGTTAGCCGCTAACGAATGACGGGCTGGTTCGAGCGGCGCCGGAACGCGTTGTAGATCCAGTATCCGCCAAGCAGGAGCGCCGCGATGACGGCGGCGACGATCAGGACCTTCAAAAGGTAGCCGGTAACCACGAACACCACGATCACGATGGCGACCAGCGCCGTGAGCTTGAGGAACAGCGCGACCATCGGGGGCATGCCGGGTCGGGTCGGAGTACGCATAGCGCCGTTATCTACCGGAAGGTGCTCCGTCAAGTTTCACGGGGCCAGAGGTCAGAGACTCCCTAGGTAGTCGAGAACGCGGTAGCCGGCCGCGATCGAGCCGCCCGCGTCGATCGTCCCGTCCCGGAGCATCGTCCGGAAGCGCGCGAGCGTCGCCAGCTCCACTTCTAGGTGCTCGGTCGCGTCGAGCTGCGGCTCGCGCGCTTTGACGGCGCCCGACGCCATGAAGACGTAGGCGCGTGCGGCCGAGCGCACCGCCTCGGGAAAGTACTCGGCAACGAGATCGCAGCGCTCGACGTCGTAACCCGTTTCCTCGGCGAGTTCGCGGAGGGCACACTCACGCGGGTCCTCGCCTTCGAGCAGCATGCCGGAGGGCAGCTCGAGATGGATCGAATCGGATCCGTATCGGTACTGTCGGACGAGGACGACGTCCTCGCCGTGCGTGAGTGCCAGCACCGTCACGAAACCGCACGATTCCCGCACGTAATAGTTGGGGACGATCGAACCGTCGGGTAGAATGACCTCGTCGACGCGCAGCCGCATGTACGGCGAGTCGACGACGTAACTCGACGAGCGCACGCGCCAGACCGGCTTCTCCACGCGTCATGACTACCGACGAAGCGTTTACGGCTCCTCTCACGAACCGAACGTAAAATGGGAGACGGTGTGCTGATCGTGGGCGGCGGGACGATGGGATCCGGCATCGCCTTCGTCGCGGCGCGGTCGGGTTACGATGTCGAAGTCGTCGAGCCGCAGGCAGCTTCGCGCGAACGGGGACTCGCGCTCGTGCAGCGCGAGGCACAGCGTGCGGGCGACGCCGAGGTCGAGCGACGAATTCGCTGGACCGACGCGATACCGTCGAGCGGCGATGCCGTGCTGGCGATCGAAGCCGTGCCGGAACGATTCGAGCTCAAGCGCGACGTCTTTATCGCGCTCGCGCGCTCCCTCGCGCCGGACGCGTTGATCGCCACGAACACCTCGTCCCTCGCCGTGGCCGACCTCGCGGACGTCGTGCCCAATCCCGAGCGCGTGCTGGGCCTGCACTTCTTCAACCCGCCGCAGCGCATGCAGTTGATCGAAGTCGTGGGCGCGCCGCTCACGAGCGATGAGACGATCGAGCGGGGCTTCGAGATCGCCACGCGACTCGGTAAGCATCCCGTCTTGGCGGCGGACACGCCGGGTTTCATCGTCAATCGCGTCGCGCGCCCCTACTATCTGCAGTCTTTGCGCGCGCTGGAGCGCGGTGTTGCGTCGGTCGACGAGCTCGACGCGCTGGCGCGCGCCGCCGGCTTTCGCATGGGTCCCTTTGAATTCATGGATCTCATCGGCCTCGACGTGAATCTCGCGACGACCGAGTCGGTGTATGCGCGCACGCAGGAGCAGCGCCTCGCTCCCGTCGACCTGCAGCGACGCATGGTTGCTGAGGGACGGCTCGGACGCAAGACCGGCGCGGGCTTCTACGAGTATCGCGACGGGAGACACGCGCGATTCGAGCCGTCGGCACAGCCGGAAGACGGCGACCGCGATCGAGACGAGTGCGTCGTGGTCGTGGGCTTCGGCGGACTCGCCGACGACGTCGCCGACGCCGTCGCGCGGCGCTACGAGCGGACCGCCCGCATCGAGATGGACGAGCTTCTCGGCGAGCTGCAGCAAGACGCGACGATGGTCATCGACGTCGGCGACGGCGCGAGCGATCGCGGCGACGCGATCGCGCCGCTCGACGCGATGCTCGAGCCCGAGACGATCCTTCTCGTCGACGCCTATGCCACCGATCTCGCGGCCTGCGCGCGCCGGCTGCGGCACCCCGAGCGGCTGATCGGATACGGCATACTCGGATCGCTTGCGGGGCAGAGCGCGGTCGAGATCGTCGACTCGGAGGACGCGTCCGACGACGCGCTCGAGCTCGCGCAAGAACTGTTCGCGAACCTGGGCAAAGCCGCGGTTTTAGTAGAAGATGCGCCCGGGCTGTTCCTCGGTCGCACCGTCGGCTCGATCGTCAACGAGGCCATGATCGCCGTGCACGAGCACGTGGCGTCACCCGAAGACGTCGACACGGCACTGCTGCTCGGCGCGAACTATCCGCACGGGCCCATCGCCTGGGGCCGCGAAATCGGCGGCGCGCGCCTGTCCCGCATATTGCAGCGTCTCGCGCAGGCCGAAGGCGAGGCGTTTGCTCCGCACCGCTCGCTGTGGGTGCTCGACGTCGAGCCGGAACCCGTGGAGGCCGGGCAGTGAGCCGCGAGGTTTGGGTGATCGACGCCGTGCGAACGCCGATCGGCCGCGCCGGCGGCCGGCTCGCGAGCGTGCGCCCCGACGACCTAGCCGCTGTCGCGCTGCGGGCCGTCGTCGAGCGCACGGGCGTCGCGCCGTCGGCGATCGACGATGTCTATTTGGGCGCGGCCAATCAGAGCGGCGAGGACAACCGCAACGTCGCGCGCATGGCGGTGCTCCTGGCGAACCTGCCGATCGAGATTCCGGGAGCCACGGTCAACCGGCTCTGCGGCTCGAGCCTTCAGGCGATCAACTCGGCGGCGCAGGCGATCGCCTTCGGCGAGGGCGACGTCATGATCGCGGGCGGCGTGGAATCAATGACGCGCGCGCCCTACGTTCTCGCGAAAAGCGACGCCGCGTTCGGCCGCCGGCAGCAGCTGTTCGACACGGTCCTGGGCTGGCGAATGGTCAATCCGAAGATGCCCCCGCAGTGGACGATCTCGCTGGGTGAGACGGCCGAGATCGTCGCGGAGCGTTACGGCATTAGCCGCGAGGAGCAAGATCGTTTCTCCCTCGAGTCGCAGAGGAGGTGCGCTGCGGCGATGGAGCGCGGGGCCTTCGACGACGAGATCTGCGAGGTGCCGGTCCTCGCAGCGCGCGGGCAGCGGACCGTCGTGAGCCGCGACGAGCATCCGCGGCCGGAGACGAGCCTGGAGGCGCTGCGCTCGCTCAAACCATCCTTTAGAGACGGCGGCAGCGTGACGGCGGGAAACTCGTCCGGGATCAACGACGGCGCGGCCGCCGTGCTCCTGTGCGCGGCCGAGGCGGCCCGGCGTCTGAGGCTGAGCCCGCTCGCGCGATTCGTCGCCTGCGCGTCGGCCGGCGTGGCGCCCGACGTGATGGGCCTGGGCCCAATCCCGGCGACGCGCAAGGCGCTGGCTCGCGCACAACTCGACGTCGCCGACCTCGATCTCGTCGAGATCAACGAGGCGTTTGCCGCGCAAGCGATCGCGTGCGCGCGCGATCTCGGGCTCGATCCGGCCCGAACGAACGTCAACGGCGGCGCGATCGCGCTCGGCCACCCCCTCGGCGCGAGCGGCGCGCGCCTCGTCACGACGCTGCTGCATGAGCTGCAGCGACGCTCGGGGCGCTACGGCTTGGCAACGATGTGCGTCGGCGTCGGGCAGGGCATTGCAACGGTATTCGAACGCGTCGACGAGAAGGCAGCGCGATGACCACGACCTCCACGTTGCCGAAAACCCAGCTGCTCATCGGTGGCGCTTGGCGCGACGCCTCGGATCAGGGAACGTATCGGGATGCGAATCCCGCTACGGGCGCTCCGATCGCCGACGTAGCGGATGCGACGCGCGACGATCTCGACGCCGCGGTCGCCGCCGCGCGGCGCGCGTTCGACGCAGGCAAGTGGGCGACGATGGCGGCGTCGCGACGTGCCAAGGTCGTCTATAAGCTCGCGCAACTCCTCGCCGAGCGTAGCGGGGAGCTCGCGCTGCTCGAGGTGCGCGACAACGGCAAGACAATCGGTACGGCCAAGGGCGAGCTCGGCGCGATCGTGGACACATTCGAATTCTATGCTGGCGCTGCAACGAAAAACTACGGCGAAACGCTGCCGCCGCCGCTTCCGACCTATTTGGCCGCGACGGTGCGCGAGCCGGTCGGCGTCGTCGGCGCGATCGTTCCGTGGAACTTTCCGCTGCTGCTCGCATCGTGGAAGGTCGCACCCGCGTTGGCGGCTGGATGCACCATTGTCCTCAAGCCCTCGTCGGTGACGCCGCTCACCGCGATCGAGCTCGGCAAGATCGCGCTCGAGGCGGGCGTACCCGAGGGCGTGCTCAACGTGGTCACCGGCGCGACGCGCGAGATCGGCGCGTGGCTGGTCGAGCACCCGGACGTCGACAAGATCGCCTTCACTGGGTCTACCGCAACGGGGCGAACGGTCGCCGCAACGGCCGCGCGGACGCTCAAGCGCGTCACGCTGGAGCTCGGCGGCAAATCGCCGTCGGTCGTGTTCGACGACGCGGACGTCGATGCGGCCATCGCAGGGGCGCTGTATGGCGTCTACTACAACGCGGGGCAATGCTGCGAGGCGCGGACGCGGATCCTCGTGCAGAGCGGAATCTACGATCGCTTCGTGAGCGGTTTCGCCGAAAAAGCGCAGCGCTTGCGGCTCGGGGATCCAGAGGACCCGCAGACGCAGATCGGTGCGATCACGAACCGCGATCAGTACGACAAGATCAAAGCGTACTGCGAGATCGGCGCCGCAGAGGGTGCGAAGGCGCTGTTCGGCGGGGCGCCGGCGGAGGTGGGCGCCGCATTTGCCTCGGGAAATTTCTGGAGTCCGACGGCATTCGAGGCGCAGAGCGCGCACCGCATCGCGCGCGAAGAGATCTTCGGCCCGGTCGCGACGTTCATTCGATTCGACGACGAAGCGGAGGCGATCGCACTGGCCAACGCGAGCGAGTACGGCCTCGCCGCCAGCGTCTGGTCGAGTAACGTCGGGCGCGCGAATCGCGCAGCGCGCGGAATTCGCGCCGGCTCCGTGGCGATCAACACGCCGTACGCCGTCTTTCCCGGCGTACCGTTCGGCGGGTACAAGCAGTCGGGATATGGTCGGGAGCTCGGCATGGAGACGATGCGACTCTATACCGAAACCAAGAGCGTCTTGACGTACGTCGGCGAAAAACCCATGAACCCATTCGGGGTATAGGCGGAGTATGCGAGAAGCCTTGAAGATCGGCGGCCTGTACAGCACGACCTACGGCACGCTCTGGAAGGACGGGACCTACTTTCCGCGCGGCACCGAGGTGAGCGTCGTCGGCCTTCACCTAGATCAGGGCTTCTGCGTTCGATTTCCGGCGACGCTCGACGGCGAGCCGCTGGAGACCTGGGAGGACTGGCACGAGGTCGACTTTCTCGCCGCAGAGGGTTCGATCGAACCGCCGCGCCAGCCGCTCTCCAACGCGGTACTGGCGGAAGCGCGCGACGTGCTTTCAGAGGCCGACGACGGCTCCCATCTGCACCTCCACGACGACGATTAAACTTTAAGTGCCGAGCGTGATGATTGACGTCTGCCAGATGGCCCAGCCCGCGCATTCCGACGAGGTGTGGCCGGGCCCGAGGATCGCCACCCAGCAGTAAGTCTTGCTGGGTTTGAGATGGCCGAAGAAGGTTTTGCCCTTGGAATCAGTGTGCTTCGTCTGGAAGGGCGTTCCGGGGCGCGGGCTTGCGGTGTTCTTGGGCGTCGATTCCTGGACCGGAATCCGCGCGGCCGGTGAGCCGAGGATCGTGACAAGGACGTTGGCCCGCGTGACCGACGGATTCGGAACGGGCGAGACTGACCCCGACGGCTGCGGCGTCACGGAGCTGCTGCTGTGACAGGCGGCAATTGCCAGCACGAGCGCGGCCCCGGTCAAAACGATCATCAGGCTTTTGGGCATGGGCGGGTCGCTTCGACGCGTCAGGGCCCAGCCCCGTTCGCGCCGCGCGCGCAGAGATGAAAGTATCGTTGTGATTTGCGGTCGATCGTCGCGTAGTACTCGCGAAACAGCGCGGCGGCCGCGGTTCCGGTCCAGTGCGCCGGGAGCAGTTCGCTCGGCAATCCGGGATCGAGATAGGCGAACTTGCGGTAGTCGTGCACGAGCCAAAGACGTTCGACCAGCGCGGCCTCGTCGGTGAGGTCCTCGCGCTCGCGCTCGCGCGTCAAGCGTGGTGAGTAGCGGTCGATGAACTGGCGGTAGGCCGAGGCAATTTCGGGGACGTCCCAGCAACGCTCCAGCAGCTCGCGATCGCTCAGCGGCCCGCGGTACTCGCTGGTGAAGAGATGGGCGGCTTCCAGGGTCTGCGTCGATCGGGCCGCCTCGCGCGCGGCGGCCAGCGTGTCGGACGGCGAGATCCACGTGGAGGGCGACAGGGTTGCCCAGCCCAGAGCCGCGAGCTCCTTGCGCAGCCGCTCCCGGCGCCGGCGGTGACGCTCGCCGATCGCATAGGTCAGGAGGCGCCACCGGCCGTCCCACTCGATCACCGGGCCGTAGATGCGCGGGCTGAGCTCTTCGATGCGGCGCCGGCCGCGTTCCGTCACGACGTAGCACGCTCGGCCGTCTTGACGGCGAGCCGCCAGCCAGCCTTGCCGCGACATCCGAGAAACGGCCTGGCGTACGGCCGGCGCGGAGACGTCGAACGAGGCCATCAAGCGTATGAGCGCCCCGATCCACAGCGATCCGTCGTCGGCCAGCCGATGTACCATGTCGCCGTACAGGGTGAAGATAAAGGAATTCGGCCGCGCGATCGGCCTTGACACGCCGGGTTCCAACTTAGTATAACGATATTCTCTCCGCTCGATAAAAAACCGTTATATTGGAAGGCGCAGGATGAATCGAATAGCGACGTTCGACGACTGGATCGCCATGCTCGACGACTGGCGGCGGGACATCGGTCTCGACCGCGAACTCGTGAATCGCTTCATGCCGGGGTATCGCTTCGAGGCGAAGTACGGCGAGTTGCCCACGCCCGAGATCTATTTCGGCGACTTCCGCGGCGAACGGCGCTGGGAGAAGGTCCGCGAGATCCCCGATCAGCGGATGCGCGACGCGGTGCTGAACATGGTCGTGTATCAAGGCGACACCGAGTTTGCGTCCAACGAGCAGCAGCGCTTTCTCGTCAACAACGCGCCGACCGAGTACGACCTCGCCTCACTCGTACGAATCATGGTCGAGGAGACGCGCCACGGCTACCAGATGTGCCACTTGATGGTCGAGCACTTCGGCAGCGAAGGTAAGATCGAGGCGCAGAAGATGCTCGAGCGGCGCGCCTTCGGCAAGAAGAACCGCCTGCTCAACGCGTTCAATGACGACGTGACGCACTGGCTCGACTTCTTCGCCTACACGAACTTCATGGACCGCGACGGGAAATTTCAGCTCACGATGCTCTCGCATTCGAGCTTCGCTCCGCTTGCCGCGTCGATGGGACCGATGCTGCGCGAGGAGTCGTTTCACATGGGCACCGGCATCACCGGGCTGCGGCGCATCGCCAACGCCGGCGTCATCCCCGTCGAGATCCAGCAGAAGTACTACAACAAATGGTTCTCGGGCTCGCTCGACCTCTTCGGAACCGATCACTCGGGCTCGGCGCAATGGGCCTACGCGTGGGGCATCAAGGGACGCGTCGATGAGGACAAGGTGGGCGAGCAGGCCGATAAGGAGCACCTCAACGAGCGCGCCCGCAAGCAGTTCTACGACGAGGCCTTGGCGACCGTGGCCCGCGTCAACGAAGTCAATCCGAGCGAGACGAAGTTCTACCTGCCCGACATGAAGTTCAACCGCAAGATCGGCGACTTTGCCGGGCAGCGTTACGGCGTCGACGGCCGTACGCTCACCGAAGCAGAGTGGGAGGCATATGCCCCGACCGTCCTCCCGACAGAGGCGGACGAAGCCAAGCTCAAAGAATACTTCCAAGATCCCAACTGGATCGCGCCTAAAGGAAAACTATCATGAGTACAACGGTCGACGGAAAGACGCAGCAGACGCCGTTTGGGCGCGAAAAGCGTTCGTTCGACGGCAAGCGCGTCATCAACTATTGGAAGGACGGCCACGTCGCATTCATCGAGATGGACGATCCGCCGGCCAACACGTACACGCACGAGATGATGCGGCAACTCGACGACGCGATCCTCGACGCGCGATTCGATTCCGACGTCGAAGTCATCGTCCTCACGGGCAAGGGCGAGAAGTTCTTCTCCGCCGGTGCGAATATCGGGATGCTCAACCAGGTGACGCCGGAGTTCAAGTACATGTTCTGCCTGCACGCCAACGAGACGTTGGCGCGCCTCGAACAAACGCCGAAGCTCGTGATCGCCGCGCTCAACGGGCACTGCGTCGGTGGCGGCCTGGAGATCGCAATGGCGGCCGACCTGCGCTTCGCGCGCAAAGATGCCGGCAAAATCGGCCTGCCCGAGGTCGCGCTGGGCGTCCTCCCCGGAACGGGCGGCACGCAGCGGCTCGCGCGCCTCGTCGGCAAGTCGCGCGCGATCGAGATGATGACGACGGGCAAGACGGTGAGCTACGAACAGGCACTCGAGTGGGGCATGATCACGGACATCTTCGAGGGCAGCGCGCAAGAGTTCCGCGAACAGATCACCGATTACGCGAGGCAGTTCTGCTCGCCGAACAAGGCGCCGATGGCAGTCGGCCACATAAAGCGCAGCGTGCAGACCGGCGCGGAGCTCCCCCTGCAAGACGCGCTTGCCCTCGAGCGCGAGCTGCAGTCATTGCTCTTCAAGAGCGAGGACGCCAAAGAAGGCCTCGCCGCGTACAACGAAAAGCGCGTCGCCCGATTCAAAAACAAGTAGCGCGACGGTCCGCATAAGGAAGGTTCCGACGAGCTACAAGCGCCCAAAAGAGTATCAGTAGTTGGGATGCGATATTGGGTGCATGATTTCGCCGTCACGACTTCTGGAAACGGCGAGAGTCTTGTCCTCTGATTCGGGTACAAGGCTCTCATGAAGATTGCGATTTTTGGCTCGGACCGACGCGCGGAAGCCATCGGGCGCCTGCTGGTCGACGCGGGATATCGCGTCTGCTTCGGCGATGCGGAGGGGAAGCCGGCCGAGGCGGCCGCCGAGCGTGCGGGCGCCGTAGCGGACACCCCATACAATGATGCGGCCGTCTGTGACATGCTGGTCTTTGCGGGCTCCCGGGAGCAGGTGGACGACCTGCTCGCGGTGGCAGGCTGCATTTCGCCCCAAACGATCGTCGTCGATGCCATGGAGGGCACGTTGCCTGGGAGCGAAAACGGCCCAGAACTGCTGGCTCGCAAACTCGATACGCGCCGGGTCGTTCGCGCGCTGATCGTGGCGCCGCAGGCGGGCGCAAACATTTTATATTGCGGCGACGACGCTGACGCCATGACTAAGGTAGAGGAAGTCTTCCGTACCGCCGGATGCTTAACGACCGATCGCGGGCCGCTCGCCAATTCCGCGGAGCTGGACGCCCCTCCGAATGCGGCCCGGGAGTCCTCGTTCGGGACCCTCAAGTCCGCGAATACGGTCGGCTCGATGTAGCGCTCGGGTAGTACCAACAACGAGGAAACGACACCCGTCACCGGGGTACTTGCCGCCGCTATAGAGTGTGATGCTGTGAAAGCCGCTATCGTAAAGGCCCCAAACGCTGTCCCCGAATATGGCGACTTCGCCGAACCGATAGTTGATGAAGGCGACGAACTCGTCGAGTTGGTGGCGGCGGGAATTCATAATGTCGTGCGCTCACTTGCGGCCGGGCGTCACTACGGCAGCACCGGCAAGTGGCCGCAAATCCCCGGCGTCGACGCTGTAGCGCGCACCCCCGCCGGTGATTTTATCTATACGGGGTTTATCCATCCACCGTACGGTACGTTCGCAGAGCGAATGGCGGCGCCAATTACAATGCGCAGTCCTCTGCCCTCCGGCGTGGACCCGGTGCACGTCGCGGGCGGACTGAACCCCGGTCTCTCGTCCTGGTTGCCGCTGAACGCACGCGCTGCAGAGATCGGCGAACTCGGCACCGTGCTCATCCTCGGCGTGACCGGAATGGCGGGGTCACTTGCCGTTCAACATGCACGAATACTCGGCGCGGCCCAGGTCGTCGGCCTCGGGCGAAGTCCGGCACGTCTCCAGCAGGCCGCAAAACTCGGGGCAAAAACCGTCGCGCTCACGGGAGAACGAGATGCCGACGCTCTGGCACTCGTCGATGCACTCGACGGTGCCGCACCAAGCATCGTCCTCGACTTTCTCTGGGCGGCCGCCGCCGAAACTGCATTCACAGCCTTGGGCAGGCGCGGCCTCGAGGAAGACACCGCAAACATTGCCTACGTGCAAATCGGCGCTATGGCCGGTCCCGAAGCAGCTGTGCCTGCGGCACTTTTACGAAGCCGGCACATTCGTATCTCCGGAAGCGGCGCTGGCTCCGCGTCGATCACCGACGTCATGGCCCAAATCCCGGTTTACATACAACTCATCGCTGATCATAAGGTAGAAGTTCCAACACGAACGTATCCGCTCTCATCGATCTCCGAAGCCTGGACCGCGCCGGCAAACGACACGCGCCGAACCGTAATCGTCCCCGAGTAAGTTGCCTTCTTATTTAGTGTGAGCATTCTAGCTCGTCTAACTCATCATCGCTCATATCGCTTACTTCGGCCGTCGCGATACGCCCATGGCTGCCGCCAACGCCGCCCTTCAACGACGAGCCTCGACCTCGGATCCGGAGCCGCTTGCCGCTGCGTATGTGGCGGTCGATGATGACGAAACCGCCATTCGTACTCTCGAAATCGCGGAGACGCATCACTCGCTCAATACGCAGATCGCCTGGCTAAACGATTTTCGCTTCGCGTCGCTGCGCCACGAGTTTCCTCGACTTTCGGCTCCGTTTGTCGCTTGGCGTTTTAGCGTGCGAGTCGAAACGGCGAAGGGGTGCCCTCGGCGACACCGTAATATTCTGTCCATGAAAGACTCCTGCGAGCGCTGCGGCCGAGCGCTGCGAGACGAAAACGACGCCCGAGCCTGTTCGTACGATTGCACGTTCTGCACGGAGTGCTCCTCGGCGATGAACGAGCGCTGCCCGAACTGCGGCGGCGCCTTGGTAGCCCGCGCGGGTTCCGCGTGATGGTCACCGCGTTCATCTTGATGGAGGTGGAGCGCCCGCGGCTTCGCACGATCGCCGAGGACCTGCTCGCGATCCCGGGGATCGCCGAGGTCTACTCCGTTGCCGGACCCTACGACCTGGTCGCGGTGGCGCGCGTCCGACAGCACGAGGAGCTGAACGACCTCGTCACCGAGCACGTCGCCGCGCTCGACGGCATCATCGGGACCGAGACGCTCATCGCGTTCCGCTCGTTCTCGAAGAAGGACCTCGGCCTGCTCTGGGACATTGGAAGCTAGGGATTTCTTAGGGTAGTTCTACGCGATAATAGTTCGTCTCGTCGATGGATAGGCGCTGCGGCTGATTTCCGTCGTAATCTTCGAAGCGAACGACCGACGCGCCCAGCGCGAACTCGTCGTTGCCCAGCGGCTTGAGCTCATCGACACCGTCGAGCGTCAGCCGATTCTTGACGATGACGACGCGCGTAATATCCGGCGCGCCGAAGAACACGTTCTCGTACCTCCCAGCCAGCGCCGGCCATTCGGCCGGGGAGTTGAACGTGCGTGGTCCGCGATAGCGCTCGTTGGCGAACCACTGCGAGCCATAGTTCATCTCGACGACGCTTCCGCTTCGATCGCGCCCGAACGCGAGCAAGAACATGGCGTACTTGGGGTCGTCTGCCCAGAAGCTGTCGTCCCCGCGCGGATACAGCGCGATCCGTTTGCTGCCGTCGATCAGAAGAAGGCGGTCGCGCGCAGCGACGACCTGCAGCAACATTCCCCCGGCGGAGGTGTACGCTCCCGCGTAATCGCTCGGCCGCTTAACGTGCGCCGGGTCGGGCGCGACCGGAGGGGTGGGAATCGGCTGCCCGAGGCTCTGCGCGCGCAGCGCTTGCATCGCGTAGAGCACGATCGCGCATGGATGCAGCGGCGCCTCGACGAGATTCGCGAATGCGATGACGCCGAAGCCGCGCGTGAGGTTCATTTGCATGCACGCGGTATAGCCGGAGATCCCGCCGGTATGGCCGACGACCCGATCGCCTCCCTCGTCGAAGATGGCGAGCCCGTACCCGTATTGCTTGTAAAACTCCGGCGCCTCCGCCAGTACGACTCCCGGCGCGCCGGCAGGCTTTCCGTTGCGGAATGTGTCGGGCGACGTCATCGCCGCGAATGTCGCGGGAGCAATGAGCTGCGTTCCGCTGCTCGTCCGGCCGCCGTTGAGAAAGAAGCGCATGTAGGCGGTCATGTCCTCGGGCGTCGAGAGCACCGAGCCCGCCGGGTCCACGAGGTCCATCGGTTGCGCCGCGACGAGCACGGGGCGCAGCGGCGGCGGCCGGTCGTTGTCGCGGAACTGATAACCGACCGCCGCGTTCGCCATGAATTCCGGCGTGAACACGGGCACGCTGTGCGTCAGTCCGATCGGCTGCAGGACGCGATCGCGCAGCGCGTCGGGCCACGAGCGTCCGTCCACTCGCGCCACGACCTCGCCGGCGACCGCGTAGCCGTCGTTGGAGTACGACCACGACGTGCCCGGCACGAAGAGCGTCTTCGCCGCGCGTAGCGCGACGATGTCGTAAACGTATCCCATCTCGGCAGCATAGTCGTCGGGCAGTCCGGACGTGTGCGACAGGAGCTGGTGAACGAGGATCGGCGTCCCTCCGGAGTCGATCGAAAACCACGGAAGATACCGCTGCACTGATTCGTTCAAGTCGATTTGGCCCGCGTCGTGCTGTTCGAGGAGCGCAAGTGCGGTCATCGACTTCGTGATCGAGCCGATCGGGAAGCGCATCCGCGCCGCGACCGGGGCTCGCGCGTCGACGTTCGCATAGCCCAGCGTGATGACGCGCAGCGTTTTAGCGCGATCCGTGATCGCGACGGCGAGGCCGGGGGTGCCCTGATTGCGCATCGCAGCCGGCGCGTAGGCGGCGATCGCGGCGAGCGCGGCCGAGAGCGTCGGCCCGCTGCGCGCGCTCTGGGCGGCCACCGGAAGCAGCGTGGTCGCGACCATCGCGCATAGCACGGGAGCGGCTAGGACAGTCCGGCGCATGGTCGGTGAAGTAAAAGAAAGAGGTTCCGAAAGCCTCCCGCGCTGAAACGCCCCTTTTCTCGCGGGGGTTAAGCAGGTACTATGGCACGCATCTATGAGAATTTAGCCGACACGTTCGGCAACACGCCGCTCGTCAAGATTCCGCGGATGGCGCAGGGCCTTCCGGCGACGGTGCTGGTCAAGATGGAATCGTTCAATCCCGCCGGTTCGGTGAAGGATCGCATCGGGGTCGCGATGATCGAGGCGGCCGAGCGCGAAGGCCGGCTCCTTCCGGGAATGACGATCCTCGAGCCTACGAGCGGAAACACCGGGATCGCGCTGGCCTTCGTCGCCGCGGCGAAGGGCTATCCGTTGATCCTGGTCATGCCGGACACCATGACGATCGAGCGTCGCAATCTGCTCAAGGCGTACGGCGCCCAAGTCGTGCTCACGCCGGGGGCCGAGGGAATGCCCGGCGCGCTGCGGCGCGCCAACGAGATTCTCGCGAGCGCTCCCGGCAAGTATTTCATGCCGCAGCAGTTCGAGAATCCGGCCAACCCGGAGATCCACCGGCGGACCACGGCCGAGGAGATTTGGCGCGACACGGATGGCGCCGTTGACGTCGTCGTGTCTGCGGTTGGGACTGGCGGAACGATCACCGGCGTCGGCGAGGTGCTCAAATCGCGCAAGCCCGGCGTAAAGATGATCGCCGTCGAACCCGACGCTTCTCCCGTGCTCTCCGGCGGAAAACCCGGGCCGCACAAGATCCAGGGAACCGGCGCGGGCTTCGTGCCGAAGGTGCTCAACACGGACGTCTATGCAGAAGTGATTCGCGTCACGGACGCCGACGCGATCGCGACGACGCGGCGCCTGGCGCGCGAAGAAGGCATGCTGGTCGGCATCTCGACCGGCGCGAACGTGTGGGCCGCGCTGCAAGTGGCCGCGCGTCCGGACTCCAAAGGCAAGACGATCGTGACCATCGGTTGCGATACCGGCGAACGCTACCTCAGCAATCCGGTATTTTCCGAGCAGGAGGCGACGATCGTCGAACCGGCGCTGGTTTGAATCCGCCGCTGGTCGTCGAAGTAACGCGCGGCGATTTGGTCGAGTCGGTACACCGCGTCGCCGCGTGCGCCGTCGATGCGCGCGGAGCGACGCTCTACGAGGCGGGCGACGTTGATGTGCCGGTCTATTTGCGTTCGGCCGCGAAGCCGTTCATCGCCGCGGCAGTGGTCGAGGCCGGCGCCGCCGACCGATTCGGCTTCGACGCGCGCGAGATCGCGGTGATGAGCGGCTCGCATGCCGGCCAGCCGTTTCACGTCGACGCCGTGCGCTCGATCCTGCGCAAGATCGGCATGGAACCGTCGGCGCTGCAGTGCGGCGTACATTGGCCCTACGACGAGGCGACGGCGAGCGCGCTGCGCCGCGCGGGTCAAGAGCCGACGGTGCTTCACAACAACTGCTCCGGGAAGCATGCCGGCATCCTGGCGCTGTGCGAGGTCGTCGGCGCCGACCCGGCGACGTACCTGCGCGCCGATAACCCGGCGCAGCGGCGGATCTTGGAGTTCTGCGCGCGCCTCTCGGACGACGACGCCGCCACGTGGCCGATCGGAATCGACGGCTGCGGCATTCCGGTCTACGCGACGAGCCTGAAGAAGGCGGCGCTCTCGTTTGCGCGCTTTGCGTCGCTCCGCGGCATCGGCGAGCGCGCCGCGGCGGCGTTACGTGCCGTGCGCGAGGCGATGATCGCGCATCCCGAATACGTGGCCGGCACGGGTCAGTTCGACACCGAGCTCATGCTCGCGGCGGGGGGGAACGTCGCCGCGAAGGCCGGCGCCGAAGGCGTGCACGGCGTCGCGGCGATCGCGCCGGAGTTCGGCTACGTCTCCAAAGTACTCGACGGCGCGTCGCGTGCGCGAGGCCCGTCGACCGTCGCCGCTCTGCTCGGCCTGGGCGTGCTGGATGGCCGGCAGGCTGCCGCCCTGGCACGCTTTGGCGCGCCCAGCGTGTATAATCGGGCCGGGCGCGTCGTGGGCCAGCTTCGAGTATCCGCGGGCGCCGTGGAAAGAGCGAGTATCTATTGAGTTTTGAGTATCTGCGCCGGCTAGGTGAGCGCGTGTTGATCTTCGACGGTGCGATGGGCACGCAGCTCATGGCGCTCGATCTGTCCGACGAAGACTTCGGCGGCGCGAAGTATCGCGGATGCAATGAGGCGCTCGTCCTCACGCGGCCCGACGTCGTCCGCGCCATACACGAGTCCTATCTGGCGGCCGGCGCGGATGTGGTGGAGACCGATTCGTTCACGGGATCGCGACTCAAGCTCGACGAGTACGGGCTGGGCGAGCGCACGCGCGACATCAACCTACGCGCGGCAACGCTTGCGCGCGAGGCCTGCGATAGCGTCGCGACGGCGCGGCGGCCGCGCTTTGTCGCCGGCTCGATGGGTCCGACCGGGATGCTCGTATCCTCGTCGGATCCCTCGCTGTCGAAGATAACTTACGAGCAGCTGCGCGATCTCTATGCGGAGCAAGCGCGCGCGCTCGTGGACGGCGGCGTCGACCTGCTGCTGCTCGAGACGATGCAGGATCTGTTGGAACTCAAGGCGGCGATCGCGGGAATCCGGCTCGAGTTCGACCGCGGCCTTCGCCGTGTCCCGATTCAGGCGCAGCCCACGCTCATCACCGAGGGGCGCATGCTGCTGGGCACGGACATCCGGGCGATCTGCGCGACGCTCGACGCTCTGAACGTCGATGTCGTCGGACTTAATTGCTCGACCGGGCCCGCGCAGATGCGCGACTCGATGCGCTATCTCTCCGAAAACGCGCGCTGCTTCGTCAGCGTCGTTCCCAACGCCGGCTTGCCGCTGATGGGGCCGCAGGGCGAGACGATCTATCCCGAAGGCCCGCGGGAGCTCGCCGAAGAGCTGGCCGCGTTCGTGCGCGACTTCGGCGTCAACGCGGTCGGCGGATGCTGCGGAACGACACCCGAACATATCGCCGCGCTCTGCGACGCCGTAGCGTCCGTGGAGCGCAAGCGCCGCCCCGCCGTCGAGCGGCCGCAAGAGGCGGCCTCCGCGATCACGGCGGTCTCCCTGGAGCAGCAGCCGCGCCCGCTCCTCGTCGGCGAGCGCATCAACTCACAGGGCTCGCGCAGGATCAAGCGCCTGTTACTCGCGGATCGCTACGACGACATCGTTCTGGTCGCGCGCGAACAGGTCGAGGGCGGAGCCCATCTGCTCGACGTCTGCTGTGCGCTGACCGAGCGCCCGGACGAAGACGCTCAGATGCGCGAGATCGTGCGACGGCTCGCGCAGTCGATCGAAGCGCCGCTGGTCATCGACTCGACCGAGCCCAGAGTGCTGGAGGTCGCGCTGCAAAACTACCCCGGGCGCGCCGTCATCAACTCGGTCCACCTCGAGTCCGGTCGCGCGAAGATGGACGCCGTGGTACCGCTCGCGCGCGAACATGGCGCCGCCCTGGTGGCTTTGACGATCGACGAGAACGGAATGGCCAAGACCGCACAGCGCAAGGTCGAGGTGGCGCGCCGCATCTACGATATCGCCGTGGGCGAATACGCGATGCCGCCGGGCGCGTTGATCTTCGATGACCTAACGTTCACGCTCGCGACCGGCGAAGCCGAGTTCCGCGACTCGGCGATCGAGACGATCGAGGGCATTCGCGGCATCAAACGCGCGTTGCCCGGCGTGCTGACGTCGCTCGGCATTTCGAACGTCTCGTTCGGCTTGACGCCCGACGCGCGCGCGGCGCTGAACTCGGTCTTTCTGCACCACTGCGTCGAGGCCGGACTCGACTGCGCGCTCGTGCATCCTAAGGAGATCACGCCGTACTTCGAGATCGACGCCGGCGTCCGAGAGCTCTGTGACGACCTCGTCTTCAACCGCCGGCCCGACGCGCTGACACGCCTGATCGAACACTTCGAGGCCAACGCGACCGGCGCGAGCGCGTCAAACCAGGCGCAGGCGGAGGAGCCGGCGGGACCGATCGAGGAGCGCATCCATCAGGCGATCTTGCGCCGGCGCAAGGACGGCATCGAGGCGAAGATCGACGAGGCACTGCGGGAGCGCACGCCGGTCGACGTCCTCAACGAGATACTCCTGCCCGCGATGAAGGATGTCGGCGACCGGTTCGGGCGCGGCGAGCTGATCCTGCCGTTCGTTCTGCAGTCCGCCGAGGTGATGAAGAAGGCCGTCGCACATCTCGAGCAATTCCTCGAGCGCCGCGAGGGTGCGACGAAAGGCACGGTCGTTCTCGCGACCGTCTTTGGTGACGTTCACGACATCGGCAAGAATCTCGTGCACACGATCTTGGCCAACAACGGCTACACGGTGGTGGATCTCGGCAAGCAGGTTCCCATGAACGTGATTCTGGAGAAGGCCGTAGAGGTCGGCGCGGACGCGATCGGGCTCTCGGCGCTCCTCGTCTCGACCAGCAAGCAGATGCCGATCTGCGTGGAGGAGCAAGATTCGCGCGGGCTGCGTTTTCCGGTGATCGTCGGCGGCGCTGCAATCAATCGCGACTTCGGCCGGCGCATCGCGCTGCTCGACGCCGGTAAGCGCTTCTTCGAGCCCGGACTATTTTACGCGCGCGACGCCTTCGAGGGGCTGGATCTCGTCGACAGGCTCACCGGTGACGCCGCGCGACGGGCGGAGCTCTTCGAACGCACCAAACGCGAGGCCGTCGCCGCGCAGGCGAGCCGGCGCGTCGCCGCAACGCCGGCGGTGGCGACGCCGCTATCTCTCGTCAAAGGCGAACGCGCCGACGTGCCGCAGCCGCCCTTCTGGGGAACGCGCACGCTCGATTCCATCGACCTGGCCGACGTGTGGCCGTGCTTCGATCTGCGCAGCCTCTATCGTTTGTCGTGGGGCGCCTCGAACGTCAAGGGCGCCGCGTTCGAACGAATCGTCGCGGAAGAGTTCGCGCCTCGTCTGCTTCGCTACCAGGCCGAGGCGCCCAAAAACGGCTTGCTGCAGCCGCGCGTCGCGTACGGCTATTTCCGGGCCGCGGGCCTCGGCGACGACGTGATCCTGTTCGATCCGAGCGATCCGAGCCGCGAGATTGCGCGGATGACGTTCCCGCGACAAATCGGCGGCGAGCACCTCAGCCTCGCGGACTATCTGCGCGACCCCGGGGAGCGCGGAGCAACGGATGTCGTGGCGCTACAGATCGTCACCGTCGGAAGCAACGCGACGGGACGAACCGCTGAGCTGCAGGCCGCGGGCGACTACAGCGAGTCGTATTTCCTGCACGGATTCTCCGTGCAGTCGGCCGAAGCGCTCGCCGAGTACACGCATCGCCGCATCCGGCGCGAGCTAGGGCTCGAAAACGATCGCGGCAAGCGTTACTCATGGGGCTACGGCGCGTGCCCCGACCTGCGCCAGCACGAGATCGTCTTCGCCCTACTCGACGCCGAGGCGAGCATCGGCGTCACGCTGACCGAGGCGTATCAAATCGTGCCCGAGCAGTCCACCGCGGCCATCGTCATGCATCATCCGCGGGCCGCCTACTTCAACGCGGCGGCGACGCGGGAACTCGCCGCCTCCTAGACCGAAACCAAAGCGTTGCTCGCGCTGCTCGCCGTCGCGTTCCTGCATCTCTGGACGCCCGCGGAGCGCGGCTGGTTTCTCGGCATTCCGCCGACTGCGGGCGGCATCGTCTACGAGGGGACGACGTGGGCGACGTGCTTGCGCTCGACGAACGCGAGGACGCGTGCGCTGGCGCGCGTCGCTGGGAGCGAACCCCGACGAAACGTACGGCAATCCACGCGGTGCCTCTCCGTCCCATCCGAGCTCTATGGCCGGGGGCTCGCGCTCGACGGCGATACGCTCTTCGTTGCAGGCCGCGGGCGCTTGTGGGCGTACCGTCTGACGCCATGACGGAGCGGGCGGTCCTGTATGTCGGCCTAGTCATCCTGGCGATGGTGATGATCGTCGCGTTGATCCTCGCCCTGCCGCGGCAGCGCGTGGCGCTCCCCAGCCCTCTTTCGGCCGCGATCTCAATCGCGATCGGTTTCGTTACGAACTTCTTCGATACGCTCGGCATCGGCTCGTTCGCCACGACGACGTCACTCTATAAGTTTCTGCGTTTCGTTCCGGATGAAAAGATTCCGGGGACGCTCAACGTGGGACACGCGCTTCCGACGATCGCCGAGGCCGCGATATTCATCGTGATCGTCGCCGTCGAGCCGCCGACGCTGCTGCTGCTCATCATGGCTTCAATCGTCGGCGCATGGCTGGGCGCCGGTTTCGTCGCTCGTCTGTCGCGCCGCTACGTGCAAATCGGGATGGGCACAGCCCTCATCGCCGCGGCGGTGCTGTTCATCTTGAGTAATCTGAAGGGTAGTCAGTTCGGCCTGAGCGGGACGGCGCTGGGTCTAGAAGGCGTGCGTCTCGGGATCGGAATATTCATAAGCCTCTGCCTAGGAGCGCTCATGACGATCGGCATCGGCCTGTATGCGCCGTGTATGATCATGGTGAGTCTGCTCGGCATGAACCCGATCGCGGCGTTTCCGATCATGATGGGATCCTGCGCCTTCCTGATGCCGGTAGCGAGCCTCCGATTCATCAAGTTCAACGCGTTTTCGATGCGGGCCGCACTCGGGCTGACGCTCGGGGGCGTACCCGGGGTACTGATCGCAGCCTACTTAGTGAAATCGCTGCCGCTCGTGTGGGTGCGCTGGCTCGTCGTCGTCGTCGTGCTCTACGCCTCCATCACGATGCTGCGGTCGGCCGCGCACGAGGCGAAGGCCGCGATGGCCAGGGAGGAAATCCCCGCCGAATCGCTCGGCTAAACCGCGACCTCCAGCGTGTTGTAAACGAACCGGCCGCCGACCATCGTGCCGATGACCTGGTAGTCGCGGTCCCAGAACGATAGATCAGCCCGTGCTCCGCGCGTCACGCGCCCCAGCTCGGCCTCGTGCCGGATCAGGCGAGCCGGCGCGTACGTTGCGGCGACGATCGCCTGCGCGAATGGGATCTGCGCGTAGGACATGTAGTTGCGCAAGGCATCGTCCATGCGCAGCGCGCTGCCGGCGATCGTGCCGTCGGCGGTGCGCATCACGCCGCCCTCGATGTGGTAGCCGGGGTCCGCGGCGGGCATGTGGTCCGTCACGAGAACCACGCGGTCGCCGAGCGTGCGGTGCAGGATGTCGATCATCACGGGCGACACGTGAATCCCGTCGCAGATGACCTGCACCAGCGTGCGGCGATCCTGGATGAAGGCGGCCAGGATCGACGGATCGCGATGGTCGAGCGGCGGCATTCCGTTGAAGGCGTGGGTCAGCGAGCGAAAGCCCAACCCGATCGCCAGCATTCCCTCGCGGTAGCGCGCCGCGGTGTGGCCCGCCGAGCAGACGACGCCGTTTTCCACGAAGACGCGCAGCGCGTCGCTCGCGCCCTCGACCTCGGGCGCCATCGTGACGAGAAGGCACGCGCCCTTGCACGCGTCCACCATCTCCCAGGCGCGCTGCGCGTTTCCACCGAGGAGCCACCCGTGATTGTGAATGCGGCGAAACTTCGGATTGAGAAAAGGTCCCTCGAAGTGCACGCCGAGGCAGCGCGCGCCCTGTGGGACGTCCTCCTCCAGCTGGTTGGCCGCCTCGACGATTTCCGATGCGGCGTGCAGCATAGACTCCCAGGGCGCCGTCATCACGGCGGCCACGAAGCCGGTCGCCCCCATTCGAGCGTACTCGGCACCCGCGACGCCCACGGCGTTGCCTTGATCGCGGTTGAACAAATATTCGCTCGCCCCGTTGGTGTGGAGATCGATCAAACCCGGAGCGATGCTGGTGCCGGTCGGCAGCGCGCAGTCCGCCGGTCCATCGGCGGCGAGCACTCCCGCGATCCTGCCATCTACGATTTCTAATCGTCCGAACGTCGACGTTCCATCGCCGATCGCGATGAAAGCTGGTCCAAGAATCAGTCCGGACATCGTTAAAGGGACATTCGGCGGATCAGCGCGAGAGCCTCGTCGCGATGTTGCTCCATGAGCGCCTGCATTCGTTCAGTTGGGACGGATAAACGCCGCGAATGTCGTAGGACTTGAATATCGTGGCCTCGACTGGACTGCGCACGGCTTGCCGTTCTTCGACCGGGTCCGGGTGACGCCTTTATGAAAAACGCGCCGCTCGCGAGCGTCACGGGGACGCTGTTATTGACGGTATTCCTGGTCTTGACGCTCGTCTTCGCGGTACAGGGAAGCTTCGAGACGCGCGGCCAGATCGCGAGCACGTTCGCTCGTCAGTCGCAGATCCAGCAGGCTCAGATCGATCTGGAAGAGCTGCTGCGATTGCAGATCGACGAGGAAAATTCGCTGCGCGGATACTCTCTCACGCGAGACCCGTTCTACGTAAGCCAATATCGGCAGGCCGCCGCGGGATACGATGCCACCGAGAGCGCGATTCGGCAGACGCTCCGCGAGCAGCACCTTAGCGCCGCGGAGCAATTGCTCGGCACGTACGGCCATCTCCAATCCGAGTGGCGCAGGGAAGTCGCCGCGCCGCTGCTGCGCAATCCCGGCGAGCGCCTCGACGAGCTGGACAAGCGCAACAAGCTGTTCTCGGACTACGAGACCGGGACGGTCGCCGCAATACGCCAGGCGCTTGCCAACACGGACGCGGCCCTCGTGCACAGCACGCAGGAGCAGCTTGACCGGTCGTCTTGGGTGCGTGCGTTCTGGGTGAGCGCGTTCGGCCTCTTGGCCATTCTCTTCAACACGTATCGTACGCGGCTCAACCGCGAGCTCGAAGAGGAGCGTGCGGTCAGCAAGATCTTGCAGCGCGCGTTCCGCAGCGAGTCCGTACCGCTCCCGCACTGCGAGGTCGGGAGCGCGTATCTCTCGGCAACGAGTCACATGGCCGTCGGCGGCGACATATTCGACGTCTACCGCCTGTCCGAGAACCGGGCGCTCGTGCTGATCGCGGACATCAGCGGCAAGGGCGTGGATGCGGCCGTCCTGACCGCGTTCATCAAATTCATGATCCGCGCAATCGCCCTGCGTAAGAGCGATCCTGCGGCGATCCTGGACGAGTTCAACGCGGCGTTCTCCAAAGCCGTCGGTAATCCGTACCTCTTCGTTTCGATGTTCGTCGGCGTGCTCGACACGAGCACGTTTCACTTGGAGTACGGCAGCGCCGGGCACGATTGCGCGTACGTACGCAGCGATGCCGGCGTCGCGCCGCTTGCCATCACCGGCCCGGTGCTCGGCGTGATGGACGAGCCGTTCGGAGGCGAGTCGATCGACCTGCGCTCCGGCGACACGCTGGTGCTCACGACGGACGGTCTCACCGAGGTGCGTGACCGCTCGGGCGCCCAACTCACGGAGCGCGGGGCATTGGATCTGATCGAGCGCGCGAGTGTGCACGCGCAGGCACTGGCCGACGAGCTGGTCGCGCAGGTGCGGGCTCGGGCCGGCAATCGGCTGCGCGACGACTTGGCCGTGCTGGCGATCCGCGTCGTGAGCGTGGAGCGGGCAGATGCGTAAGGCAGCGCTCGCGCTCTTGCTGCTCTTGGCCGCAACGCTCGCGTCCGCGTCGGCCGACTGCCGGCTGCACCACGGCGCGCATGTCGTCCTCTATAGCACGACGGACGATCCGTCGGTGTTGATCTGGGACTCCCGCGAGCGTCTGCGCGAATATCACGCGGCGTCGTTCGACGAGGCGCAGGCGATGCTGCCGCACGCGCTCCTCGTGTCGCCCGGAACGCGCGCCGTCGTGGTTGCGTGCGTCGTCGGCTACGTGGAGTCGCCGGTCTTCCACTCGCCCGACGACGCGATCGGCGTCGTCATTTCGACCGGACCGCAGCACGGGCTCACGCGTTGGGTGCTGGGCTCCGACGTGCGCCTGTTGACGCACTGACGCGCTCGCGCGCGAAGACGCGAAGCCGACCGTCGGGTAGGCGGACGTGCTCCATCGCGATGCCGTAGGCGCGCTCGAGGAGCGAGCCGGTAAGAAGTTCCTCCGGCGGAGCGATCGCGAGCAGCGTTCCCTCTCCCAGCAACGCGATCCGGTCGGCGTACGCGGCCGCCTCGTTGACGTCGTGCAGCGCGCACACGACGCTCTTGCCCGCCCGCGCCAGCCCGCGAAGCAGCGCTAGGATTTCATGAGCCACGCGCACGTCGAGGTGGCTCGTCGGCTCGTCGAGCAACACGATCGGCGTGTCCTGGGCGAGGCCGAGCGCGATCCAGACGCGCTGGCGCTCGCCCGCGCTGAGCGTCGAAAAGAGACGCTCGGCGAACTGGTCTATTCGCACGGCCGAGAGCGCGCGCGCTACCGCCGCCTCGTCGCTGGATCGCTCGCGCCACTCCCACCAGCGGTGATACGGAAACCTGCCGATCGAGACGACGTCGCGAACGAGGAGCGCGTCGAGTAAGACTTCGTCGCTCGTAACCAGCGCGATGAGCCTGGCGCGGTCGAGCGCTCCGATCCGTGAGTTTGATCGGCCGTCGAGAAGGATCGAGCCGCGTGCGGCGGGATGCAGCCCGGCAATCGCGCGCAGTAGCGTCGTCTTCCCCACGCCGTTGGCCCCGAGCACGGCGACCAGCTCGCCGCTTTGTACGCGCGCATCGATGCCGTCGAGAAGGTCGCGGTCGCCGACGCAGAGGCCGACGCCGCGCAGCTCGATCAACCGCGCACCCCGAAGTTGGAGCGGACCACGGGGCGCAGATACAGATACAAGAACGTGGGCACGCCGATGAACGCGAGCAGTACTCCGATGGGCAGCTCCGATGGTGCTACGATGCGGCGGCAGACCGCGTCGGCGACGATGCAGAGCGTGGCCCCGATGGCGGCGCATGCCGGCAGCAGAACGCGCGCATCGGATCCGACGAGGCGTCGTGCGAGGTGCGGCACGATCAATCCGATGAAGCCGACGAGCCCCGCAAGGACGACGCTGCTCGCGGCCAGCAGCGACGACGCAGCAAGAATGATCCACTGTGCCCGATCGACGCCGACGCCGACGGAGCGAGCTCGCAGCTCTCCGATGCGCAACGCATTGAGCGGCGCGGCGACCCAGAGTGCCAAAAGCGCGCCGGCCGACACATAGGGCGCAACGGTCTCGAGCTCACGCCAACCGCGGCCCGCCATCGATCCGGCGAGCCACGCCACGATCGTGCTGGCGTAGTTGCCGGATTGCGCGTGAATGACCGCGAGCGTGACGATCGCGGCGAAGAGCGTCGATAGCGAAACGCCCGAGAGAATCAGCCGGTTGGCGTCGATTCCGCCGCCGCGGCGCGCCAGCGCCGCCACGAGCAGTGCGGCGCCGAGTCCGGCGATGAAGCCGACGGCGGGCGTTGCGGCGGGCGACGCGCCGGCGAGGATCGCGATGGCGATCGCCGCCGCCGCACCTGCGCTGACGCCGGTGAGATATGGATCGACCAGTGGGTTGCGGAGCATGCCTTGCAACATCGCGCCGCAGAGCGCGAGGGATGCCCCCACCGTCGCCGCGATGCACACGCGCGGAAGGCGCAACTGCCACACGATCGCGCCGACCGCGTCGGATGCGTGCGGGTGCGCGAGCGCCCAGAGGATCTGCGTGGGCGGCAGCGGCGTGCCGCCCACGAGCATGCCCGCCGCCGTAGCCGCCAGCAGAATCGCAAGCAGCGCGAGCGCTTTCACTTATTTACTGCGCAGCTCCACGCGCAGCGATCGTCCAGGCATCGGATATCCGGCGTAGAGCGCGTAGCGATCGTTGCCCAGGTTGTAGCCGCGCAGCGCGAGGATCAGCGCCGGCGTCAACCGGTAGCCGACGTAGGCCTCGACGTTCGTGAACGTGGCCGGCTGATATGCGGCATACGCCGGCGCTAGAAACGGGTCCGGCTGCTCCTGAGGTCCCTGCGTCAACGCTTCGATCGCGAAGCCGTCGAAGCGTCGGTTGGCGGGAGCTTCGTATCGCAGCGCGAGCGCGACCGCGAAGACGGGGCCCCTTCCCGGCAGTCGCGTCGACGTGATGAGGTCTTGCGCGCGGTACAAATTCGTGATGCTGAGACTCGCGACGCATCCGTAGAACGTGCGCGCCTTCGCTACGAGATCCAGGCCCTGGATCGAGGCGCGCCCGACGTTCTGCGGCACGAACGTCGGCGGCGGCGACACGATGAGGTTCGTTCCGCTCGTCGTAAACCAGCCGAACTCGAGGTCGCCCCACGGCGCCGGCGCCACGAAGGTCGCGTCGCCGACGCGCGTCCGCTCGGGCTGGAGATTCGGGTTGGAAAATCCGGGGTAGTACAGCTCCTCCGCGGTCGGCGCGCGAAACGCCGTGGCGGCGTTAAGACGCAGCGTGAGCGCGGGGAGCAGGCGGAGAATGCCGCCGACCGACGGCGAGTAGGCACCGCCGACCCCGCCGTCGCGTTCTGCTCGCAGCCCCGCGTATACCTCGTTGCCGTTGGTCGCAAACCACTGCGATTGAACGTACGCCGCGGTCTGTGCGTACGCGTCGAAAATCGGAGAGTCATCGGCCGCTAGCGGCGATCCGCCGCCGGTGCCCGGGTCGACTCGGGCGATGCCTCGCATCAGATCGACGCCGTAGACGAGCCGCGAGCGTTCGTCGCCCACGACATTACGCAGGCTCGCCATCCAGCGCTGGTCGTAGAGAACCTGCGCGTAGGGCGGGTTCGACGTCATGCCGGGACCCGGCGTCGGAAACGACGAGTTCGGGCAGTTTGGATCGACGGGCGTATTGCACGTGAATGAGAGGTCTTCCGACGAGTCGCCGAGCTCGAGCGACGTCGTCGAGCGCGCGCCCTTGTGCTGCGCGAGGAGCCGCAGGTTGCGATCGACGTTGTTGGTTTCGCTCGTTTGCGAAACGAAGCCGAGCTGGCCGGGCGCGCCGGCCTGCGCACTGCCGAGGCTGCCGGTCAGCATGAGATCCAGCGCGCCGATCGCGTGGCCGTAGCGCGCGCCGACAGTGGTCAAGCCCGCCTGGGCGTTCTGCCGATTCGGTGCGCCGATCACGGAGTAGTCGTTGGCGGCGTACGTGCGCGAAAACGAGAGAAAGGGCGTCGTTAGCGCGTATGTCTGCTGAGCGAATGATCCGGTGGACGCGAGCGCCGTGCTGCGCGGCGGCTGCGCCGCGGTGATGATGTTGATGACGCCCCCGATCGATCCCGAGCCGTAGAGCGTCGAGCCGCCGCCTTCGACGACCTCGATGCGGTCGACGCCGCTGATCGAAACGTCTTCGAGGTTGACGTCGTCGATCTGCGCGCCGGCGACCGGCAGGCCGTCCATCAATACGAGGACTTGCTGCGAGGAGCTGCCGCGGACGCCGACGGAGACCACCGAGCCGAAAGCGCCGTATGGGACGACGTTGACGCCGGGAACGCGCGCGAGCGCGTCGGCGACGGTGACGTCGCCCTCGCGGGCGATCTGCGCGGCCGTGACGACGTACGTCGTGCGGGCCGTGCGCGCGGCGGATTCGGTGCCGCGGTCGCTGGTCACTACGTGTGCGATCTCTGGTACGGCCGTCGGCGATGCCGACGGCGTTGGGGAGGCCGCGAGTATCGCGGCGAGTATCGGAACCATCGCAATCCTCTCCTTAGCGCGAGGCGGATTATGCTACGAAAGCGTCTGCGACGGTATCCTGACTCGCGGCTCATCGCCGGTGCCCGCGCCTTCCCATCCGGTTTCCCGGAAAGTGGCGTACGGGCGGCTCCCCGCATACAGTGGCGCGACCGTGCCGGCCTCACACCGGCTTCCCGCGCAAACGTATCGACGCACTTGCGGAAAGACCGCGCAGCCTCCTTCAGAGGTCGCCGCCCGCGCGGCTTCGTACTCGTTACGCCTCTTCATGCGTCCGTGGATCGCGATCGTACCGTTGACCCTGCTGCTGTGCGGCTGCGGCGCCCATGGCGCGGACGACGCGCGGGCCCCCCGCACCGCGGGGCGAGTCGTCACGCTGATGCCGTCGTTTGCCGACGACCTCTACGTCATCGGCGCCGGCGGACAGCTGGTGGCCGTTTCCGCCTATACGGACGCGCCTCCGGCGCAACACTTGCCGCGCGTGGCGGACGCGAGCAGCGTCGACGCCGAGGCGATCGTGGTTCTGCGTCCAAGCGTCGTCATCGGAATTCCGGCGCAGTCCCGATTCGTGGAGCCGCTGCGGCGCGCGCACGTTCCCGTCTACCTGCTCGCAGACGACACGTACGATTCGATCTTCTCGAACCTGCGGGTGGCCGGCGCGCTCACCGGACATCGGCGCGAGGCCGCCGCCGAGGTCGATCGCCTCCAGCGCGAGACCGCGGCGTTGGTGGATCGCACCCGCGGCTTCGCGCGCCATCCGAGCGTTTTCGTCGTGCTCGGCAGTGGCCCGATCTGGACGGCGGGCGCCGGCTCGTACATCACCAAGCTGATCGCTCTCGCGGGGGGACGCAACGCGGCCGGCGACTTGGGTGCCGCCTATGGAGAGTACAGCGCCGAGGCGCTCCTGCGGGACCAGCCCGATCTGCTCGTCACCGATCCGGCAACGCACGTCGAGGCGCTCGCCGACCGCGAACCGTGGCGCAGCCTCCGGGCCGTGCGGCTGCATCGCGTGTACGCAATCGATCCCGACGTACTCGAACGGCCGGGACCGAATTATAACGAGGGCATTCGCCGGCTCCTACAACGCATCGCTCCGCTCGCCCAGCCATGAGGCAGCGCGCGATCGTCGTCGCCGTGGACTCCCGCGTTGACGGCCGTCCCGTCGAACCGGAGCTCGACGAGTTCGAGGCGCTGGCCCGTGCCGCCGGGGCGCAGATATTGGAGCGTATCGTCCAGCGCCGCGATCGAATCGATCCCGCGACCCTCGTCGGCAGCGGCAAGGCGCGCGAGATCGCGAGCCGCGCGCATGACGTTCGCGCGGATCTGCTGCTGGTCCTCAACGAGCTCCGTCCGCGTCAGCGCAACAACCTCGAAAAGATCGTTCCGCTGCCGATCGTCGATCGCACCATGCTGATCCTCGACGTGTTCGCGCGCCACGCGCGCAGCCGCGAGGGAAAGCTGCAAGTCGAGCTCGCGCAGCTGCGCTACCGGCAGTCGAATCTCATCGGCGCCCATGCCGACCTCTCGCGGCTGGGGGGCGGCATCGGCACTCGCGGGCCCGGCGAGACGAAGCTTGAGATCGACCGGCGCCGCATCGCGGCGCGCATCGCCGTTTTGCAGCGGCTGCTCGGCGGCGTCCGGCGACAGCGCGCGGTGCGGCGCTCGTCTTCGCGCGGCGAGCGGCTCGTCGCGCTCGTCGGCTACACGAACGTCGGCAAGTCGTCGTTGCTCAATGCGCTGACGCGCAGCAACGCGCACGTTGCCGATCAGCCGTTCGCGACGCTCGATCCGACGATTCGGCGCGCTTATCTCGCGCCGGGCGAGTACGTCCGTCTCGCGGACACCGTCGGGTTCATCACGGACCTACCCAAGGACTTGATCAACGCGTTTCGGGCTACGCTGGAAGAGCTCGAGGAGGCGGAGCTGCTCGTGCACGTGCTCGACGCAAGCAATCCGCAGTGGCTTCGTCAGCGCCGCGCGGTGGATGCGATCCTGCGCGAACTGCGCCTGGACGGCACGAGGCGGCTGACGGTCTTCAACAAGACGGACCGCCTCGTCCCGGAGGCCGCCGGCGAACCCGATGCGCTGTACGTCAGCGCACTCACGGGAGCGGGGCTGCCGCAACTGCGCGCAGCGCTTGCGCGGCCCCTCGTGGAGGCGCACCGATGACGCGCCGCGCCGCGCTCGTCGCCCAGGTGCTCGCGCTCGTTGCGTTCGGCTGCGGCGGGCACAGGGACGACGGGTTCGTTGCGGCGGCGCGACGGCTACGCCCCGCGGTCGTGTTGCTCTCGATGAAGGTGCCGCCGGAACACAAAAAAGATCGCTACGACGACGCGTATGCCACCGCGTTCGTCGTCGCGTCGGGAGGGTGGGGCAGCGATCTGCTGACGGCGCAGCACGCAATTGACGGCGCGTGGGATCTGCGTATTACGGTCTCCAACCGCTGGTCGGCCGCCGTGCGCGTCGTCGCGTCGAACGCCGATCTCGACGTCGCGCTGCTGCGGACGACGCGCCGCAATCTCCCGGTGATCGCGCTGGGCGGTCCCTCCGACGTGCAGGACGACGTGGGCCGCGAGGTCGGGCTAGTGGGTTATCCCGTTCCGGACGAGTTTGACGACGAGGGGCTAGGCCTGGCGACCTCGCTCGGCGCCGGGCGCTTATCCTCCATTCGAAAGGATGCGCTCGAGGTGACGCTCCCGGTGGTGCCGGGAGAGAGCGGTGGGCCGGTTTTTCTCGCGGATAGCGGAGAAGTGATCGGACTCGCGGAGTCGCGCTTCGACGACGAGCCCAGCATCGGCTTCGCGCTGCCCGTCGCCGACCTCAAGAAGTTTCTGCATCGCTCGGACGCCGGTCACGGATTTTGAACTCGCTAAGCATACGGTTCGACGACGGTTCGATTTCCCAGCAGACGCACTGCGCGCAGCGCCGCGCGACCGAAGACGTTTGCGTAGGTTGGAAATGAAAGCGGAATGCGGGCAAGATCGCCGACCTTCATGTTGACCGACATCGCGATCGCAGCCATCTGCGCCACCTCGACGGCGCGCTCTCCGACGATGTGACAGCCGAGAATCTCGCTCGAATCGCGATCGACGACGAGCTTGCAGAATCCGCGGGTTCGGCCGTCCACGATCGGTCGCGTCGTCTCGGCATAGGAGGCGCGCGCAATCAGCACGTCGTGCGTCGCTCGGGCCTCCTCCTCCGTGAAGCCGACCTTCGCGTACTCGGGGTCGGTAAAGCTGCCTATCGGCTCGGCGTCCGCGGGAACGCTGACCGCATCGGTGGATGCCGCATTGTTTCCCGCAACGAAGCCGTCGCGTACGGCCTGCGGAACGAGCATCGATCGGCCGAGGATATCCCCGGCGGCGTAGACATGAGCCTTGCTCGTGCGCCGGAACTCGTCGACTTCGATGAATCCTCGTCGATCGGTATGCACGCCGGCCGCCGCTAGATTCAAGGCACCGGCATCGGCCATCCACCCGATCGCGCACACGGCAAACTCTGCCTCGATTGCATCACCACCGGCTAATTTAACAAGCACACCGGCCGGCGTTTTCTCGAGTCCAACGATCCTGCAACCTTCGCGTACGTCCATTCCGTCTTCGCGAAACGCGCGAGCCACCTCCGCCGATACGTCCGCGTCCTCCGTTGGAACGATCCGCGAAGCGCCCTGACAGAGCGTGATCGAGGATCCGAAGGCGTTGAAAATCGATGCCACCTGCGCGCCTGTGGCGCCCGCGCCTATCACCACCAGCGACTTCGGCACTGCTTTCAAGGTGAACGCTGCTGCAGGCGTGACGGTCAGCGCCGTACCCGGAACGTCCATCGTCCGGCTCACGCCGCCGGTGCAGATGACGATTCGCTCGCCCGCGAGGACCGAGCCATCGGCGCTCGATATGCGATGCGCATCGGCGAACCGCACGTTTCCCGCGTGTTCGAAAAGGGTAACGCCTGCTCTGCCTATTTGCTCCAGAAGCGTGGAGTGATTCCGCGCCTCGTTGACGACTTCGGCGGCGCGCGTGGTGAGTTGCGCGTAATCGAGCGACGGCGCGCCTATCGTGATACCGTAACGCGACAACTGTTTTGCCTCGCGCACGAGCCGCGCCGCGTGGGCAAGCGTGCGAACGGGGATCGGCCCCTCGTTGGCGGCCATTCCTCCAAAGGCTCCGCGAGTGATCAGTGCGGTTCTTGAGCCAAGGTCGGCGGCCCGCAGCGCGGCCGCAGTGCCGGCCGGCCCGGCGCCGACCACGATGACGTCGAACGACTTGTCATCCTGAGCCTGTCGAAGGATCATTGCGGCGGAAGCTCGCTATGGCCGATCATATAGTTCACGCCGATCGTAAATGACCGGCTGTACGCGGTGCCCGTTCCGTGGATGCCTTCGACTGGATTCACGTAGTCGACCGGCGCGCTATTGCCTCCGTACGTTGCCTGCAGCTGAAAGTTGCGCGTGAGAAGCTGTGCCGTGTTGATCGTGAAGTAGAGCGTGTTTGTTGAGAATCCGTACTGGAAGATCGCGGCGAGCAGCGTGCCTCCCGGCGAGCGCCAAAAAGTCACCGCTTGCGGCGCGAAGCTCCACGCGCGCGCTCCCCCCGGGCCGGCGGGAGGGGTGTTCTTGACTGGAAAGGACAGGTTTTCTCCGATCGAACGCGCGCTGTTCAATGCGATGTTCAGCAATGGATTAATCTCGTACGAAGGCCCGGGTGCGGTCAGTGCGGGTGAGCCTGTCGGCGCCTGATACGTGGCAAGCACGCCGGCCAAGATCCCGCGTTTTGGGTCTGAATAAACGAGCTGTTTGTAGCGGTACTCGGTATCGGCGCTCCCCGCAACGGTCCCGCTCTGCGTGCTGCTGATTTGCGAGAAAGACGGCAGGACGATGGTCACCTGCGACGTCGGCGAGACGCCGATGTTCAGAAGAGCGCCCGGATAGCCGAACGCGTGGCTCGATAACGTGACGGTGCTCGTGTGGCCCTTTACGGTGAGCGAAATGACGGTCGGCACGTTTGTTCCCGAGTAGGTCGCCTGAATGCTGGCCTGTCCTGCGACGAAGACACACGGTGAAGCCGATAAGTATTTCTTGAGCAGCTCTTGCGAGCCGCCACACGCGTCAGAGAGTTGTCGCGACGCCGCCGGCGAGGGCGTTGCGGACGGGGCCGCTTGCGCGATGGCTTTTCCGCCGCAGCTCAGAGTGATTGCGACGCCGCAGACAGTCAGCGCTAGGACGTACGGCCCCAGGCTTGGGCCTCGATCTTCCACGTTTCTCCGTGCTTTGCAAACGTGTACGCGAGCGTGCCAGTTCGTGCGACGGACTGCTCCTTAATACTGACCGTGAGAGTCCCCAAAATAACCGCGTATGCGTACGAGCCTTCCACATTCCAGAATCCCATCTCGTACGACAAATGTTCCTGCGTTACGCCGAATTGCGCGCGCCACTTTTCTACGTCGGCCAGCCACTTGGCGGGAGCGTTCGGGTTCAGCCACCGATAGGGTGCGATTCCGTCGATAACGATTGCCGTGTCGCCGAAGACGCTGAGAAAGAGGCCGAGGTCCTGGGTGTTGAAGGCCTTAACGTGATTTTCGATTAGGGTCAGGACTTCGGTCGGCGGTCCTAGGTTTTCCGATGGCATTGTCGGTGCACCTTTCTCGACCCAAAGGCGTTCGGCGGCGCGATCGAGGCGGATCGACTCCGACGAAAAGGCATGCAAAACCAGCGCCGGGGACGCCTTTATCAAGCATATAACCTGAGGTCAAACGCGTCTATCCTGAAAGTGCAGAACGTATCAAGGAAGCAGGCTAAAGTCTGTTCTTGTGCTAGGGCGGACCCATTGGCCCGCGAAATACAACCGTCCCAAAAACGCAAGGAGAAATGCTATGGCCACGCAGCAAGACGACTGGAGTAAACCATCGGCGATGGCGATTCCGAAGGAGGGTTACGTCGAGCTCCGGCAGGGCAACTACGGGCCAGTCTTTCCGAGGACTCCGGCCTGTTACGGATTCACAATCATCGCGAAGTTAAAGCCGGGGCGCGAGGCGGCGATGCGCGCCTACGGCGGTACGATCGAAAAGGCCATCGAAGCCGATCCGTCGTTCCTCGCGCCACTCAAACTGCATTACCTGAAGTGGGTGCTCTTCGACATCGGCAAAGAGACGTATTTCATGTATCAGGGCATCTTTGACACCGACTTCGACAAGTACACCGACGACGCCGTGGCACTCTTCACGAAGGGCGGCATAAGCACGTCGTTCGAAAACCTCGAGGGCTTCCCCGAGGACTGGAAGACGAACGTTCCCGCCTTCATCAAATTCGTCCGGGATCACCATCGGCCGAGTTTCCTGGAGTACGGCGAGTATCCGTTTGTCTCGGCTGACGAGATCAAGAAGGCGCTCAAAGCCAAAAAAGCGCTGGGAGAGATGCTCGACCAAATGCAGTAGCGATCGCAAGGTTTATGGAGAACGAGAGTATGAGCGCAACAGGACGAACTTATAACCAGCTTCACTCCCGCCGAAAGTACTCACCTGGTCAACGCCGCTTTAGCGTCTACTGGACGTGGAGCTATCCGTGGGAAGCGAATCGCGACCTCAGGGAGCTCGACAATCGCTTTTCTACGATGACCGAGGTTCGGCGGGTAGGGTGGCCGGCGTACGAAACGGAGGCATATTCCGATCGGATGTTTTTACAGGGCATTGAGGGAACGCTCGAGCTCTTTCACCTCTCGCTCGTAAACTTTCAAAAGGCCGTCGGTGAAGCGACGGGTCAGCCCGTCGCGGTCTACCAGCGCGTCGATCAGGCCGGTCAAGGTCTGCCGATCGACGAGCGAATCCTCGACGACACCGACACGTTGATGGTCTTCGGGCTCGACCACCTGGTGACCGAACAAGAAGCATCACCGGAAGAGGTCGCTGCGATCGAGAATTTTCTGCGCCGCGAGGGCACGTGCCTCATCCTCGCTCCGCACCACGACGTCGGAGCGACCGCAGATATGAAGCAGCGCGACGTCGAGTACCATCACCACGGCGACGCGCTCGTTCCCCGGCAGCAGCGTTTCGGAAAGTATACGCGATCGTTGATGAAGGGGCTTGGGACGCCGGTTGAAAACCACTGGGGCCTTCGCCCTGCGACGTTGCCCGGCACGACGAAGACGGTGCCACTCTCGAAAAGCGACCGACCTAGATTCTCGGGGTTGGCTCGAGGGAGTGAAGACGTTCGTCTTCCACATGCACCTGCCTCACTACGCCGTGACCACCGACGATCCTAAGGCCATTTACGTCCTAGCTCGGCAACCGATCGACATGTCGCGGCCTCATCCATTCAGCGAAGCGGGAAACCGCGAGTTCAATATGTTCCTGTGGATGCCGCCCTCCGGAAAACGCGCGGGCGATATACTGTTCGCCGACTCCACGATCTTTACGACGCTCTTCGGCGGCGACGAAAGCCTCGAGCGCTTCTGGAAGAACCTCGCTACGAAATAAAAGCATGGCGACTCTAGAGCTCGACGATATTCAAAGCGGTACCTTACGGCCACGTCCAACGCCCTTCCACGCGGCATACATCGTCGTGCGCATCGACGATCGCGGCGCCGGGCGAGAGCTCATGCGGCGCCTTAGCGGCGTCGTTTCGTCGGCCGCGCACCCCGAGAGTCCGGCCGGCGATACGTGGGTGAGCGCGTCCCTGACGTTTGCGGGGTTGAAAACGCTGGGGGTCCCTGCGGAGTCGCTCGAGAGTTTTTCTCCACAATTTCAGCAAGGAATGGCGGCGCGCGCGCATCTGCTCGGCGACGTAGGCGAGAGCGCTCCCGAACGCTGGGAGAAGCCGCTCGGATCGAGGGACGTTCAAGTCGTCATCACGGCCATCGCAAAGGAGATGCCGCAGCTCGAATCGGCGCTCGGACGAGCGAAGGCGGCACTCGCGGATCTCCCCGGAATCTGTCCGATCTGGCGGCAAGACTGCCACGTCTTGCCAAACGAGACCGAGCCATTCGGCTTCAAAGACGGCATCAGCCATCCGGCGATCGAGGGCAGCGGCATTCCCGGAACCAATCCGCACGAAGTCCCGCTCAAACCTGGCGAGTTCGTCTTGGGATATCCCGACGAGATGAGCGACGCGCCGCTGATTCCTCGGCCCGATGCGTTGGGCCGCAACGGCAGCTACGTGGCCTTTCGCAAGCTGTACCAGCGCGTCGCCGATTTTCGTCGGTACCTAAAGGCCCATGCCTCGTCGCCTGAAGACGAAGAGCTCTTGGCGGCCAAGATGATGGGGCGCTGGCGAAGCGGAGCTCCGCTCGCGCTTTCTCCCGACGCCGACGATCCCGCGCTGGGCATCGATGCCAAACGCAACAACGACTTTCTCTTCAAGTCCGACGACGCGATCGGATATAGGACGCCCCTGGGCTCCCACATCCGACGCGTGAACGCGCGCGATGCCGACATCGCCGGGGTGACCCGGATCCACCGCATGATTCGCCGCGGGACGGCCTATGGGCCGCCGCTCCCCGACGGCGTTCTGGAGGACGACGGCGCCGACCGCGGGCTGATGTTCGCATTCGTCGGAGCGAACTTAGGCCGCCAGTTCGAATTCGTTCAATCCGAGTGGATTAACAGCAGCACCTTCTTCGGAGGAACGACGGAGCGCGATCCGATCACGGGTGCCAGCGACGGAACTGAAAGCTTTTCGTTTCCGCGGCGCCCCATCCGGCGGCAGCTGACCGGCCTGCCGCGCTTCGTGGTCACTCGGGGCGGTGAGTACGCCTTCATGCCTAGCCTAAGCGCGCTTCGATGGCTCTCGGAGCTGCAGACGTAGCGCGCGATTGCCGATGAACGTAGTCGACTCTCCCTTCAAAGTTGAGCGACTGGGCATCGCCATGCGTCCCGACCCATCCCGCGAAAGCGAGGTTGAAGGCGTGCTCAATCCCGGCGCGGCTCGCGGACCAGATGGCGAGTTGTACCTTTTTCCGCGACTGGTCGGGCCACACAATTATTCACGCATCGGGATCGCTCGCGTGCTATTCGATAACGAGGGCGATCCATTGGGCGTCGAACGGATCGGCTACGCCCTGGAACCCGAGGAACCATACGAGTTGCGCTCAGATGAAGGAACCGGAGGATGCGAAGATCCACGCGTAACGTTCGTCGAACCGCTGGGCCTCTACGTCATGGCGTACGTCGCTTGGGGCCGTGCGGGACCGCGCATCGCACTTGCCGTCTCCGAAAATCTTCTCGCTTGGGAACGCCTAGGAGTCGTCGACTTTCAGCCGGACGTTGAAGCGCAATACGGTGTGATATTCAATAACTATCACAACAAGGATGCGGCTTTCTTTCCAGAAGCGATCCCGCTGCGTGACGGTACGATGGTCTTAGGAATGTTGCATCGTCCATTTTACGATAATTCCGACGTCGCACCGAAGGGGGTCACTGATCCGCTTCCGAGCATTTGGATTTCCGGATGTGAGCTCGAATGGGCACTGCGCGATATCCGCAACCTCCGCGTCATGCGGAAGCACGCGCTTTTGATCGATCCCGAACACCCCTGGGAACAGCTGCGCATCGGAGTGGGTACGACGCCCGTTCGCACCCCGCTCGGCTATCTTATGGTCTACCACGGCGTCAGCGGCGAAATCGCGCGAGTTCCGGGCGAGCCGAATCGAGTGCAGTACGTGGCTGGAGTGCTAGTCCTGCGTCGCGAGAATGACAAGCTGCTGCAGTATCGTTCCTCGTCCCCGATTTTGGTGCCCGAGGCCGCAGACGAGAGGTTCGGAACCGTGGATAACGTGGTCTTTCCCACCGGTATCGACGACCGAGGAAACGGTACGTTGGACGTGTACTACGGCATGGCTGACAAGTACATCGGCGTCGTGCGGTTGTGGCTGCCTGAAACGCTCGGCTATCAGACGCGCGATACGGTTGAGGTTGAACGCCTTAACCGGCTTGAGAAAGGGTGACCAGTATAACTTACTTCAAAATATTGATCGTGCGGGCGACGACGACGGCGATCGTGATCAGCGCGATCATGCTCTGAACGATCATCAGCAGCTTTGCGCGCGGGGTCAGCGGCATCGCTTCGGTCGGGCTGAATGCCGTCGAGGTCGTAAAGCCCAAGAACAGGTAGTCGATCATGCCAGGCTGCCAGTCGGGCGGGGCGTGCCGATCGTCGTCCATCGCCGGAAAGTCGAAGTCCGGCTACTCAGCCTCCCCGGCCAGCCGCGCGTCCGGACCGCCGCGATCGACGAGCCAGTAGATCAGCGTGAAGATGAGAACGTTTCCGCACCAAATAGCCACCGATGTATAAAATAACGGAACGGGCTGAAGTTTGTTCGGGTTCTCGACGAGATCGTACGAGACGATGAGCAGATTGCTTAGGTTGAAGGTCAGCGCGCCGCCCGCCGCAACGAACTCCGCGAACCTCTCCCAAGTGCCCGTCCTTTTTGTCAGCGAGACGACAAGCAGCGGCGCGACCATAACGGCCGTCGCCAGATAGCCGAGCCAGGTCGGCATGATGTGGTAGCGCTCTGGAAGCAGCGTAATCAGCGCGACGATGGCCACGGCGACCAAGACCGCTCCATAGCGCGACGCGACGCGTTCCTTCACACGTGTAACTCCCACTCTACTCGATATAGGCTTCGATTTTGCCGGACTCGACCGCCTCCTTAAGCGCGGCGTGGTCGCGCTCGGTCTGGTCGGCGTAGGCCACCGCGAAGCGCGCGACCGCTTCGTCGAACTCGTCGCCTTTGCCGAGGTAGCCGGATAGAACCGAGGAATCGCCCGATTTCGCGTGTGCGCGAGCCAAGTTCGATCCGCAGGCCTTCGCATACACACGAAACATTTGTTCGTCAAACATTTCGACGTTCGGACCGATCTTCGCGTCGCGCAGCTGGCGGACGTAGAAATCGCCGGCGGGTCCGGTCGTCCATCCCAGAAAGATATCGGATGCCGCCTGCATCAGACGTTGACCCATCACCACACGCTGGCCGTTGTGCGCGTAGGGACTCTTGCCAGCATAGGGTTCCAAAACCGACGGGTTGGCCTGTTTCAACTGCAGAAAGAGCGGCTCGTTAGCAGACGACATCAGGAGGGCAATCCAGCAGCGGGTTCCCACGCTTCCTATGCCGACAACTTTGATTGCCGCATCGATGAAGCGATAGCGATCGAAGAGGATTCGACGATCGTCGGCGAGCGTGTCCCGGTACTCTCGCAGGACTCGATCGACGCCCGACTCGAATTCCGGCGTTCGAGCAACGTCGGGATGAAAGATGAGCGGTGGAGTCTCTTTGATGCGTATCTCGCCGTGAACGATCTCGGTAAGCCTCGGATAGTCAATGTCGGAGCCGCGCTTTGCGCGCGCCTTGTCGATCCGTCTTGAAACCTGGCCGCGCGCGTTACCGGAAAGCATCTGAACAAACTCTTCCGCAGCTAGCTTGGTGTACCAAACGGCTAGCGGGTCGAGCTTCGAGAAAAAGCGGACGCCCTTCCGGTACGCGCGCACGCACGATGCAGCCACGTCGCGCCCGACGGCTGCCGAGACGCCGTTTTCGCGGATGGCGAGCACGAATGAGGTCGCCAGGCGCTTGACGTCCCACTCCCACGGAGCGGTCAGCGTTTCGTCGAAATCGTTGATGTCGAAAACAATATGGCGTTCCGGTGTCGCGAAGCCGCCGAAGTTCTTGAGATGGCAATCGCCGCAGGCCTGAACCTGCAGGCCGCTCGCCGGCGTATTGAAAAGGTCCGCCGCCATGACCGCTGCCGACCCGCGAAAGAATGCGAACGGCGACTGCATCATGCGTCCGTAGCGAATTGGAACGAGGTCGGAAAGCCGGTCGGAATCGGATTCGCGCAAGATTCCCAGTGGATCGCGGTGTGATGACAGCTCGAGCTTGCCGTGCGACGCATGCGGCACCTTCTCCCGAAAGGCTTTGCCGGGTTTCATTTCAGGGGTAGCCCGTGCGCCGAGACAGTGATCGCAGAGCGATCCCCGATCCACTGTAGCGGCGGGATCTCGAAGAACGCCGCCATCGCGCTGAGCTGCGGCGCGTAAGACGAGCGCATGTTGGCGAAGTGCTGCCAGGCCTCGTCGCGGTCGTAGAGTTTGAAACCGGCGGCGACGAGCCGGTCGCACGCGTGCTCGAACTCTTCACGCTCGATCCCGGCGGACGCCTCGGTGGTGCCGAGGCGGAAGTATCGCGAGAGGTCGACGGTGGCATGCCGGCCGACGTTGTAGAATATACGGGCTTGGCCGTCGCGTACGCCGTCGACCGTCGTCATGAGCACCGTCGCAGCGTCCAGCAGCGTTCCGAGAGTCCCGATCCACGACTGGTCGTCGTGACTCGAACGAAAGAACGCGAGCATCGGATATGCTAGGTGGCTCTCCATGACGGCGGCGGCCCAGCGCTGCGCGTCGAGCATGAGCTGCGGCAGGTCTTCGTGCGTTCGCGAATAGCCCGCGATGGCCAACAGGTTCACGCCGCTCGGCGGCGTGCCGGCTCGCGCGCCGACGGTCACTACGAACGTCTCGCGCTGCTGGAACGCGCCGAACGTCGCGAACAGAAACGCGGTCATGATGGAGAGAAACGAGAGGCCGGCGAGGCCCGCGAGAAGTGAAATGAGCCGCGGCGCGCCGGATCGCCCGACAACATCTCCGAAGCCGATCGTGAGCAGCGACGTGCCGGCAAAGTAGAGCATGGTACCGAACGTCTGATGTGGCGGCGAGATTCCGCTCCGCATTCCCCAGAAGATGAGCGCGAAGCCGAAGATCAGCAGCGCGACCCACATCGCCAGCACCGAGACAAGCATGAACGGCGCGAAGACCGCGAGGAAGTCTTCCCGCCGGTCTCCGTTGGCAGCGTAAAAACGCCACGCCAACTTAGGCCAGAGGCGCCACATCTGGCGCCAGTAATAGAAGCTGATCCGAAACCGCCTGCCGGTGGCGCGCGGCACGACCACGGTTTGAAAGGCGTCGTTGAGCGTGACTAGGATAACGACGCTGCCGAATGCGATGGCTAAGACGCTGAGCATGAGCTAACGGTACAGATTCGGCGAAACGGGGCGGCAAGCCGCCTAGAGTCGAAGCAAGCTTGTGATGGCCGTTGTCTTCATCACCGGCCCGGTGCGTTCGGGCAAGAGCGCGTTCGGGGTCCGGCTCGCCGCGACGAGCGGACGCGAGGTGACCTACATCGCGACGGCCGCCGGAGAGCCCGAGGACGCGGAGTGGTGGGCGCGATTGACGCGCCACGTGCTCGAGCGGCCCGCGTCGTGGCGCACCGTCGAGACCGCTGGCATGTCGCACGACGCGCAGCTTGCGCTGTTCCGCGAGGCGTCGCCGGACGCGTGCCTGCTGGTCGACGCGCTCGGCACGTGGCTGGCCGCGCGAATCGCGGCCAGAATCGACCCGCTCGAGATCGACTACTCGGTGCTCGCGTCCCAGCTCGACGAAGAGGCGGCGCAGTTCGTGGATGCGATGCTGGCCTCGCCCGCGTACGTCGTCGTGGTCAGCGAGCAAATCGGGTGGGACGTCGTCCCGGTGGCCGCGTCCGCGCGGCTCTTTAGGGACGCGATGGGCCGGATGGTGCAGCGCCTCGCCAAGAGCGCGCAGCGCGTGTACCTCGTCGTCGCGGGATACGCGCTGGACCTGCGCGCCGCGGGCGAGCCCATCGACGCCGAATCTTAAACGGCGCGATGGCGCAAGCGTCGGTACTCGTCACGTTCCTGGCCTTGGTCGTGGTGCTCGCCGTGCTCGCGAAGCGACTGCGCATTCCTTACCCGATTTCGTTTACGATCGGCGGGATTGTGCTCGCGTTCACGCGCCATCTGCCGCGGCCGCACGTCGAGCCGGACACGATCATGTTGCTCGTCGTGCCGCCGCTGCTGTACAGCGCGGCCTGGCAGACGGATTGGGTCGCGCTGCGGCGCAACGCGCGCCCGATCGCGCTGCTCGCCGTCGGACTCGTGATCTGCACGATGCTCGTTGTCGCCGTCGTCGTGCACGCGACGCTGCCCGATTTCACGTGGCCGCTGGCCTTCACACTCGGTGCGATCGTCTCGCCGCCGGACGCCGTCGCGGCAGAGGCCATCTTCGAGCGGCTCGCCATACCCAACCGTCTGGCTGCGATCATCAGCGGCGAGTGCCTGATGAACGACGCTACCGCACTCGTGCTCTACCGCTTTGCGATCGCCGCGGCCGTGTCGGGGGCGTTTTCGCTGGCGCGCGCGAGCGTCGCGTTCGTCGTCGTAGCGGCGGGAGGAATCCTCGTGGGGATCGCTGCCGCGTTGCTGCTCGAGGGGATCTTGCGCCAGATCGGGCGACTGGGATTCGGCGACGCGATGATCGCGAGCGTCGTGTTCCTGCTGGCGCCGTTCGCCGCGTACCTGCCGGCGGAGGAGCTGCACGTCTCCGGCGTCCTGGCCGCCGTTTCCGCGGGCATCCTGCTCAGCCGCCGATCGGCGAGCTTCATCGATCCGGAGACGCGCGTGCTCGGGACGTCGGTGTGGCGCCTGTTGACGTTCGTGCTCAATGCGTTCGCATTTTTGTTGATAGGCCTCGAGTTGCCGACGATTCTCGAGGCGCTCGAGCCGCACGTCCGCGACTACGCGCTCTACGGGCTGCTGGTCAGCGTGACCGTGATCCTCGTGCGCATCGCCTGGGTCTTTCCGGCGACGTTCCTGACACGCTTGCTGAACCCGCGGCTGCGCGAGCGCGATCCGCTGCCGGCGTGGCAGCCCGTTGCCGTGCTGGGATGGTCCGGCATGCGCGGCATCGTGTCGCTCGCGATTGCGCTGTCGCTGCCGTACACGCTCGGCGACCGGCCCTTCGCGGCGCGCAGCGTCATGATCTTCCTCACAGTGTGCGTGGTCTTCGTCACGCTCGTGTTCCAGGGGCTTACGCTGGGACCGCTGATCGAATGGCTCGGCGTCACGGAGAACAGCCGCAGTCACCGCCGCGAGACCGGGTTACGCATCCGCGCGCTGGAGGCCGGGATCGCGCGGCTACAGGACGATAGGGCGCAGCACCGGAGTGCCCTCGAGCGCGAAATCGCCGATCACGTTCTCGAAGAGTACCGGCAGCGCATCGACGTGCTCCGCGGAAAGTCGGATCAGGACGGGCAGATCGAGGAACGCGAGAGCCGCATCGATCGCAAGGTCCAGAACGAGGCGCTTGCGGCCGAGCGTGAGGCGATCGTCGCGATGCGCCGCGCCGGCGAGATTCCCGACGACATCTACCGCTCGATCGAGTACGACCTGGATCTCGCCACGCTACGTCTGAGTTAGGTTGGGGCCGGGCTCGGGCCGGCGCTCGGCGAGGCGCTCGGCGCAGCCGGCGCGGCAGGCGCGCTGGACGTCGGGGCCGCAACCGTTGGGACGGCCGATGCGCGCGGCGTCGGCGTCGCGGGCGGCGCGAGCGTCGGCTGGCCTTGCGGCGCGGTGAGCGGAACCAGGCGGATGTAGCCGATTGACACCGTCTCGTCCTTATTGATCGTCGTGTCGGCGTTGGCCGTGGAGTAGCCCGCGGCGCGCGCGGTCACCGTCTGATCGCCGGCGACGGTGCGCAGGGTGAAGGCGCCGTTCACGTCGGCGCGGCTCGTGTACAGCGAGCCGACCGAAACGAGCGCATTTGGAATCGGCCGGTTGGTCATCGCGTCTAGGACGCGGCCGGTGACGCTCCCATAGTCTTGCACGCCTACGACATTTGGCGGAGGCGAGCAGCCGTCGCCCAGGGCGAAGAGCAGAAGCATTCCTAAAACGGCGTACCGCATGCCCGAGTGTACGGTCCGGACGGCGCGACGTCCCCCTAGCCCAACAGGTAAGACCAACGGTTTGTCACAACTTTCTAACGAGCCATGAGTCCGTACGGTCCGGTCGCAATCTTCCTCGGCGTGGCGGTCGCGGCCGCGCTGCTCTTCACCGTCGTGCCCGGTCTGCTGGCGCGCGCCAAGCCGAACGCACACAAGCGGGAAGCGTATGAGTGCGGCGTCGAGCCCACGTCGCCCGTGGCCGGGCGATTCCCGGTACGCTTTTACCTCGTCGCGATGCTCTTCGTCGTTTTCGACGTCGAGGCGGCGTCGTTCTATCCTTGGGCCGTGCAGATGCACGCGCTGCGGGTCTTCGGCCTGCTCGAGATGATCGTCTTCATCGTCGTACTGGCGATCGGCTACGCATACGTGTGGAAGAAGGGCGGCTTCGTATGGCGGTAGGCCCGGGGCAGTTCATGCTGGCCCGCGTCGACGACGTAGCCCGCTGGGCCCAGAGCTCGTCGGTCTGGCCGCTGACGATGGGGCTGGCGTGCTGCGCGATCGAGATGATGACGGCGACGTCGTCGGAGTACGACATTGCGCGTCTCGGGTCGGAGGTTTTCCGCAGCTCACCGCGCCAGGCGGATCTCATGATCGTCTCCGGCCGGGTCTCGCAGAAGATGGGCGCCGTCGTGCAGCGTCTCTACGATCAAATGGCCGACCCGAAGTGGGTCATCTCGATGGGCGCGTGCGCGAGCTCGGGCGGCATCTTCGATAACTACGCCGTCATTCAGGGCATCGACACCATTATTCCGGTCGACGTGTACGTGCCCGGTTGTCCGCCCACGCCCGACGGGCTGCTGTATGCCGTCAACCTCATTCAGCAGCAGATCCGCGAAGGCGGCCGCGGCGGCATCCTGGCCCTCTCCTGACCCGCAGTCGTAGAATCCGCCATGCCGAGCACACAGAATCCGCCGATCGCCGGCGCAGCGATCGACCCGCCCAGCCTTCGTCCGCCGATCGACGACGCCACGATCGAACGCGTCGAGCCGTCGCAGGTTCGCGAGCGATTGGAAGCGCTGCGGCGCGACGGCTATGCCGTGTTGCTGGATCTCGGCGCCGTCGATTACCTGCGTCGCACGCCGCGCTTCGACGTCGTGTATCACCTGCTCAAGCTGGCGCCCCAAAGAGCCGGCGTGGCGGAGGTCGGGACGCCCGCGCGGATGCGCGTGCTGTGCGGCGTCGAGTTGAACGAGCACCTGCCGACGGTAATGGATCTGTGGAAGTCGGCCGACTGGGCCGAGCGCGAGGTCTACGACCTGTTCGGGATCGCCTTCGACGGGCATTCCGATCTCCGGCGGATCCAGATGCCGCACGACTGGGAAGGCCATCCGCTGCGCAAGGATTATCCGATGCGCGGACCCGCGCGCGAGCGCGCCCCGCGCCCGGCGTTTGCCAATAAGAGCAACGTCGTCGCGGGCACGCCGCCGGCGGGTCGCACGCTCGAGGCACTGCAAGAGCAAGTGAAACGAGCCCGCGAGTCGTGACCGTCTACGCCAAGCCGCTCTCGCCGGAGATCGTCAGCCAGGGCGACAACACGATGGTGCTGTCGATGGGTCCGCAGCACCCGTCGACGCACGGCGTGCTGCAGATCGTCCTCGAGATCGACGGCGAGAACGTCGTGAAGGCCGACCCGGAGATCGGCTATCTGCACACCGGCATCGAGAAGACCGCCGAGGGACTGTTCTGGACTCAGGCGCAGACGGTCATCGAGCGCATGGACTATTTGGCGCCCTCCTCCAACGCGCTGTGCTACTCGCTCGCAGTCGAAAAGCTCCTCGATATCACCGATCGAATTCCGGCGCGAGCGCAGACGATTCGCGTCATGGACATGGAGCTTACGAGGATCGCATCGCATTGCGTGTGGCTTGGGACCCACGGCATCGACCTCGGAGCGATTTCGGTGTTCTTTTACTGCTTCGACCTGCGCGAGAACATCCTCGACCTCCAAGAGGCCAACGGCGGGGCGCGCATGCACCCGAACTACATGCGCGTCGGCGGCTGCAACGGCGATCTTCCCCAGGGCTACCTGGCTCAACTCGACGCGCTGGTCGAAAAGTTCCCTGGCCGCATGCGCGAGCTGCGCGGCCTGCTCCAAGCCAATCCGATCTTCCAAGATCGTACGATCGACGTCGGTATCCTCACGCCCGAGGAGGCGCTGCAGTGGAGCGCGACCGGGCCGAGCCTGCGCGCCAGCGGGATCGCGTACGACGTGCGCAAGGCGTATCCGTACACCGGCTACGACACGTACGATTTCGACGTGCCGACACGCACCGAAGGCGACGCCTACGCGCGCTTCCTCGTGCGCCTCGACGAGATGGAGGAATCCATGCGCATCGTCCAGCAGGCGCGCAAGCGGCTCGACACTCCGGGACCCGTGATGATCGACGATCCCAAAGTTGCACTGCCGCCGAAGGAGACCATCGCGCTCTCGATGGAGGCGCTAATCCATCACTTCAAGCTGATCAGCGAGGGGTTTCGCGTGCCGCCCGGCGACGTCTATCAGAGCGTCGAGTCGCCGCGTGGCGAGCTCGGCTACTACATCGTCAGCGACGGCGAAAACCGCCCATACCGCGTCCGCACCCGCCCACCGAGCCTCTATAACTTGCAAGCGCTCAAGGGAATCGCGCCGGGAAACCTCATCGCCGACCTCGTCGTCATGATCGGCTCACTCGACCCGGTCTTCGGAGAGGTCGACCGATGACTCTCTGCCGCTCGGTCTTCGCTTGGGACATGTCGCTCCGGCGGCCGCTCGCCTCGCGCATCCGGCGCTCGGCTTCGCTCGACCTCTCGGCCGCTCTCGCCATCCGTGGCTCCGCGGCCGATTCACACGCCGCCGCAGCAACACGTCCCGCGCTCGACCTCGCTCCCGAGTCATCGATCGTTGGTGAGGGTTTTGCATTCTCTTTAGCGAGAGCAACGCCGCAAAATCCCGATATTAAAGTGCTCCGAAGCTTCGGCGAGATGCGTGACATGATGCCGAGGAAGCTCGGATCGCCGAGCGGAGCCATGGAGGGCGGGAGCGAGGCGGCCGGGCAGCAGGAGCGGAGCCCGGATGGCGGAGCGACGAGCGGTTCCGAGGCGTCATGTCGCGCGTCGAAGCCGAAGGTATCGAGGAATGGCTGAGGATTTTGCGGCGTTGCTCGAGCGGCTGCGGCCCGAGTTCGAAGCGCTGATCGCGCAGTACGAGCACAAGCGCTCGGCGCTGCTGCCGATCATGCACGTCTTTCAAAAGCACCAGGGATTCATTAGCCTCGATGCGATGAACGCGACGGCGCAGATGCTAGAGATGACGCCGGCGGAGGTGGAGGCGGTCGTATCGTTCTACACGCTGTTGTATCGCCGCCCCGTGGGGAAGTACATGCTGCAGGTGTGCCGCGGCCTCGCGTGCACGATCAACGGCGCGGAGGACATCATGGCCTACTTCCGCGAGAAGCTGGGCGTGGGGCACTTACAGACGACGCCGGATGGCGTCTTCTCGTACGAAGAGGTTGAGTGTCTGGCCGCGTGCGACCGCGCGACGTGCATGGAGGTCAACCTCGAGTTCGTGTACGATCTGACTCCGCAGAAGATCGACGAGATGCTCGCGGCGATACGCGCGGGCTCGTATCCGGTGGAGCCGATGGCGCAGACGCAGACACCCGGGCAGACCTGGAAAACCCTCGCGGACGCGGAGATCGCCAAGGGCCGGAAGTCTCCGGGGGCCGTCGCGGTCGAAAATCCGGACAACCCGGGCGGGCTCGGGGACGCCAGCGGCACGATCATGCTCGACCATCTCATCAACGGCGACGTGTACCTGTTTGGTCACACGACGGAACGCGCCGTCGTGGATTCGCGCGCCGTCATGCAGACCATCGACGAACGGACGGATCGTGCCGGTCACTAAGGTTTTGACGGCCGGCATCGGCGAGGCCGATCTGCGCGACATCGCCGTTTATCGGGAGCGCGGCGGCTACAAGCAGTGGGAGCGCGCGGTGCGCGAGCTGCGGCCGAGCGACGTGCTCGATCTCGCCGAGAAGTCGGGCCTGCGCGGACGGGGCGGCGCCGCCTTCCCGACGGGGAAGAAGTGGTCGTTTCTGCCGGCGGACAAGTACCCACGGTACCTGATCTGCAACTGCGACGAGGCCGAGCCCGGCACGTTCAAAGACCACATGCTGCTGGAGGAGACGCCGCACTTGGTGCTCGAGGGCATGCTGCTCGGTGCCTACGGCATCGCGTGCCATCATGCGTACATTTATATTCGGGGCGAATTCAAGCGCGGCTACGAGATCTTTTCGGCGGCGCTCGACGAGGCGCGGCGCGCCGGTCTGCTCGGCCAGAGGATCTTCGGCACCGACTACGATCTCGAGATCACCGTGCAGCGCGGCGCGGGCGCCTACATCTGCGGCGAGGAGACCGGCCTGATCAACTCGCTCGAGGGCAAGCGCGGCGAGCCGCGCCTCAAGCCGCCGTTTCCGGCGGTCGAGGGACTCTACGGCATGCCCACGGTCGTCAACAACGTCGAGACGCTGGCCTATCTCGTGCCGATCCTGGAGCGCGGAGCGGAATGGTTTTCGTCCGTCGGGACGGAGCGCAGCAAGGGCTACAAGATCGTTTCGGTCTCCGGCCACGTCCGCAACCCCGGCAACTACGAAGTCCCGTTGGGCACGACCGTGCGCGAGATCATGGAACTCGCCGGAGGCCTGCGTCCGGGACGCACGTTCATGGCCGTGCAGCCGGGGGGCGGTTCGTCCGCGTGCATCTTCGAGGAGCATCTCGACTGGCCGTACGACTATGAGAGCATGACAAAAGCCGGATCCATGCTCGGCTCCGGCGCGTTCGTGGTCTTCGACGACACGACCGACTTCGTCAACGCAGCCTACAACCTCGTGCGCTTCTTCGCGCACGAGTCGTGCGGGCAGTGCACGCCGTGCCGCGAGGGCGGGAGCTGGATGGAACGCGTTCTCGAGCGGCTCGTGCACCATCGCGGCATTTCCGGCGACTACGAGATGCTGCTACGCGTCTCGCGCTCGATTACCGGCTTGAACCTGTGCGCGCTCGGCGACTCGATCGAGCCGTTCCTGAAGTCGGTGATGCTGCGGTTCCCCGGCGCGTTCACGTCGCGGATCGCCGAATCGGTGGCGGGATGATCAACCTCACGATCGACGGGGTGCCCGTGACGGTCCCGAAGGGGACGCTGCTGGTCGAGGCCGCCAAGACCGTCAACCAAGAGATTCCGATCTACTGTTACCATACAAAGCTGGGGCCGGCCGGGCTCTGCCGCATCTGCGTGGTCGAGATCGAGGGCATGCCCAAGCTGCAGATCGCGTGCAACACTGCGGCCGCGGACGGCATGGTCGTGCACACGCGCGGGGAGCGCGTCGAGGAGGCGCGCGCCGTCGTGCTGGAGCTGTTCCTCGTCAACCATCCGCTGGACTGTCCGATCTGCGACAAAGGCGGCGAATGCGATCTGCAGGACTACGCGATGGCGTACGCGCGCGGGACGTCCGACGTCGCGGACCCGAAGCTTTCCAAGCCGAAGGCCGTCGAGCTCGGGCCGACCATCGTTCTGGACGAGGAGCGCTGTATCGTCTGTCAGCGCTGCGTGCGGTTCGACGACATCATCGCCGACGAACAGCAGCTGGTCGTCAAGGAGCGCGGGGCGCACGACATCATCGCGACCGCGAGCGGTCGCCCGTACCGCCATAACTTCACGGGAAACGTGACGGAGCTGTGTCCGGTCGGTGCGCTGACCTCGCGGACCTACCGCTTCAAGTCGCGGCCGTGGGACCTGAATCGCACGAAGACGAGCTGCACGCAGTGCTCGGTCGGGTGTCAGCTGTTCGCGGACGTGCGCTACGGAAATCTTCTGCGGACGATGCTGGTGGAAGAAGATCCGATCTCCGACGGTTGGCTGTGCGATCGCGGGCGTTACAACGTCGGTTTCTACGAATCTCCGGACCGCCTGACGCAGCCGCTCTACCGTAAGGGCGGAAGCTTCACCCAGATCGGCTGGGACGATGCCATCATCTTATGGGCCGAAGCGCTGCGCCATGCGATCGCCGCGCGAGGTCCCGCAAGCGTCGGGGCGATCGGAGGCGGGAGGCTGACCAACGAAGAGGCCTTCGCGCTGCAGCACGTCTTTCGCGCGCTCGGCGTCACCAATCTCGACTGGCGTGCGGGCCTGCAACGCCAGGCGACGCCCGGCGCTCACGGCGCCCCGCTGTCCGCCGTAGACGGAGCCGAAGTGATCGTCATCGCCGGCGAGTCGCCCGCCGAGCGCGCTCCCGTGTTCTGGCTGCGCCTGCGGAAGGCTGCGCTGCGCAACGGGGCGCGGATCGTTCACGCGCGCAACGCGGAAGCGGCGCGCGAAGCCGTCCGGGGCGCGCCGCGCGCCGCGCTGATCTGGGACGGCGTCGATCCGGCGGTCGGCAGCGCCTACGTGCAGGCGCTGTCCGGCGTGCCGGAGCTCGCGACGTTCATCACCGGCGAGCAGAGCAACGCTCGGGGGGCGGAGGCGATGGGCATGCTGCCGCACAGCGGCCCCGGCTACGTACCGGTTGCGGCAGGGCGCGACACGAGCGCCATGCTCGATGCGGCCCGCGCCGGCGAGATGGCAATGCTCGCGATACTCGGCGCGAATCCGGTCCGCAACGGCGCCGGCGCGGAGACCGTCGCGCGCGCGCTCGAGCGCGTACCGTTCGTCGTCGTCAGCGAGCTCTTCATGACCGACACCGCCGCGCGCGCGACGCTGGTCCTGCCCGCGAAAGGCGCCTTCGAAAAGTATGGAACGACGACGAATCTCGCCGGCGACCTGCTGCCCGTGAACGCTTCCCTGCAAGCCCCGGATTTCGCGCTCTCCGACCTTGAGATGCTGAGCGCGCTGGCGGAGCAGCTCGGCGTGGCGCTGCCGTCGACCGGGGAGATCGAGAGCGCGGTGATCGCCAACGTGGCGAAGCCGCCGAAGGATTTCACGCTCGGAGATGACCGCTTCGCTGCTTCGACTCCGCTCAGCACAGGCTCAAACGTGAGAAGAGCGAGCAAGATCCTCTCCGGTGGCGGCACGTGGCTGCACGATCCCTGGCTCGCCCGCATGCGCGAAGAGGTGTCATAGATGCCGACGGGGATCGTCGTGTTGATCAAGTCGGTGCTGCTGCTGTTCGTGGTCGTGACTTCGTTCGCATACGCGATGCTCGTGGAGCGCAAGGTACTGGGCTGGATGCAGTTGCGGCCGGGGCCGAATCGAGTCGGGCCGTGGGGGCTGCTGCAACCGGCCGCCGACGCGGCGAAGCTGCTGCTCAAGGAAGACTTGACGCCGGACACGGCGGATCGCCTGCTCTATAAGCTCGCGCCGTTCATCTCGCTCGTCGCGGCGTTTTCCGTCTACGCGGTGATTCCGTTCGGCTCGTCGTCGAGCGGGACGTGGGCGATCGGCAACGTCAACGCCGGCATACTCTTGATTCTCGCGATCACGTCGCTGGGAGTATACGGGATCTGTCTCGGAGGCTGGGCCTCGGGATCGAAGTATCCGCTGCTGGGCAGCGTACGCTCGACGGCGCAGATGATTAGTTACGAGCTCGCGATGGCGCTGTCGTTCATCGGCGTGCTGATCCTCGCCGGCACGACGTCGCTCGACGGCATCGTGCACGCGCAGATTCGCTGGTGGTTCGTGCTGCCGCAGTTCGTCGGCTTCGTCATCTACATCATTACCGCCGTTGCCGAGACAAACCGCGCGCCGTTCGATCTGGTAGAGGCAGAGACGGAGCTGGTGGCCGGTTTTCACACCGAGTACTCGGGCCTGCGCTTCGGACTGTTCTTCATCGCCGAGTACGTTAACATGCTGACCGTCTCGTGCATCGCGACGCTGCTCTTCTTCGGAGGTTGGAATGCGCCGTTGGGCCTGACCGCCGTCCCGAGCGTCGTCTGGTTCGTCATCAAGGTCGCGTGCTTCATGTTCTTCTACATGTGGTTGCGCGCGACGCTCCCGCGGCTGCGTTACGACCGCCTGATGGCGTTCGGCTGGAAGGTGCTGTTGCCCGTGGCAACGCTCAACCTCATCGTCACCGCCGTCGTCGTGGCCTACAAGGGGTAAGCGGTTCGCATGGCATCCAAAAAACGACTATATAACGTCGGCGCCATCCTAAAGGGGCTGTCGATCACGTTCGGTTTCATGTTCCGCAGGCGCCCGACGATCCCGTATCCTTCGCGCAAGAAGCAGCATGCGCCGCGCTTCCACGGCCTTCACGAGCTGCGCCGGTACGGCGACGGTAAGGAACGCTGCATCGGCTGCGAGCTGTGCTCGAGCGTGTGCCCGGCCAACGCCATCACGGTCATCGGCGCAGAGAACGCTCCCGACGATCGCCGCTCGCCCGGCGAGCGCTATGCGGCCCGCTACGAGATCGACGAGCTCCGCTGCATCTTCTGCGGCATGTGCGAGGAAGCGTGTCCGACCGATGCGATCGTATTGACGCCGCGCTTCGAGATGGCCGACTATCGTCGCGGCTCGTTCATCTACGCGAAGGATCGGCTGCTCGTTCCGCAGGACGCCGGCGCCGGCCAGTCGCCGGACGAGCGCCCGGGCGGAATCCCCGGCGACCTCGGCCGCGTCGCCGAGGTCAAGGCGACCACGGACGTCGAGCGCGGCTACGACGCGACGTGGCGCGGCGAGATCCTGAAGACCCAGCGCAAGGGCCTGACGCTGCTGCGCGTGCCAAAACAATGACGGCGGCGTTTTGGCTGCTGGCCGCGATCCTCGTCGCGAGCGCCGTCTGGACGATCTCGGCGAGCAAGCCCGTCTATAGCGTCGTCGCCCTGCTGCTCAACTTCGCGGTGCTGGCCGTGCTGTATCTCACGCTCTCGGCAGAGTTCCTCGCCGTGATCCAAATCATCGTCTACTCCGGGGCGATCTTGATCCTGTTCGTCTTCGTCATCGCGCTGCTGAGCAGCGGCGTTACGCCGTTCTCACCCGGGCCGAACCGCGTACCGAAGATCTGGGTGCCGGGAGGAATCGTCGTTGCGGCCGCATTCGCCTTCGTCGCCTTCGCGACAACGCACGCGCCGCGCACCATCGCGCCCGCCGCCGGCTCCGTGGGCGCCGCCGGCGTGTTCGGCAGCATCGCCGACTTCGGCAAGGCGCTCTTCACCGTGCAGCTGCTGCCGTTCGAGGTCACGGCCCTGATCCTGATGGTCGCCGTGATCGGCGTCATCACGCTGGGTGGGGAACAGATGCGCGAGACCGCTCCCACGGACGAACGCAAGGTCGAGCGCACGATGCGCGAGGCGATCCTGCGCGAGGGCAAGGGATGATGGCGATCCCGATCGGGGATTACGTCGCGCTCGGCGCCGTCATGTTCTTTATCGGCGTCATCGGCGTGATCGTCCGGCGCAATCCGCTGATCATGCTGATGAGCATCGAGCTAATGTTCAACGCCGCCAACCTGCTGCTCATCGCCTTCGCGCGCTCGTGGCTGCAGAACGTCGGCCAGATCTTCGCCTTCCTCGTCATTACCGTGGCCGCCGCCGAGGCCGCGATCGGTCTCGCGATCATCGTCACGACGTTCCGGCCGCAGAAGTACGTGGACGTCGACGACATCAGGACGCTCCACGGATGATGCATCACGTGCTCGGCGTGACCGGTTCCTATCCCCTGATTGTCGTGCTGTGGCTGCTGCCGCTGGCGGGCGCCGTGATCTGCTGGGCGTTCGGGCCGCAACTGCGCACGCAGGCGGGATGGCTGGTCTCGGCGCTCGTCGGCGCGTCGTTCGTGCTGGCCGTGCTCTCGTGGGGCGCCGCGACGCAAAGCACCGGCGGCGCGGTCGGCGCGCATCAGCCGCTGGGCACGTGGATGCCGGGTTTCGATTTCGGGCTGTTGCTCGATCCGCTGTCGCTGCTCTGGACGTTCATCATCACCGGCGTCGGAGTGTTGATAATCTTCTATTCGATCGGATATATGGATGGCGACGTCGCGTTCGCGCGCTTCTTCGCCTACATGAGTTTCTTCGTGTTCGCGATGCTCACGCTCGTGCTCTCGGACAACTTCGTCGGCCTGCTCGTGGGTTGGGGGCTGGTCGGCCTCGCGTCGTACTTCTTGATTGGCTTTTGGTTCGAGCGCCCGAGCGCCGTGGCCGCGGCGCGCAAGGCGTTCGTGATGAACGTCGTCGGCGACGTCGGCGTGATGTTCGCGATCTTCCTGATATTTGCGAACGTGCATTCGATCGGCCTCGGCGATGCGTTTGCGGCCGCAGGGAGTTACGGGCCGGCGCTGCTGTTTGCGATCTGCCTGGCGCTGTTCATCGGCGCCGCCGCCAAATCGGCGCAGGTTCCGCTCCAGACATGGCTGCCGGATGCGATGGAGGGTCCGACGCCGGTGTCGGCGCTGATCCACGCCGCGACGATGGTCACGGCGGGCGTCTATCTCGTCGCGCGCTGTGCGCCGCTGTGGCATGGGAGTGCGAGCGCGCAGATGCTCGTGGGAACGATCGGCGGGCTCACGGCGCTGCTGGGCGCGATCCTCGGCACGGCGCAATGGGACATCAAGCGGATCCTCGCGTACTCGACGATGTCACAGATCGGTTACATGATCATGGGCGTCGGCGTCGGCGCATACGAGGGTGGCATCGCGCACTTCTTCACGCACGCGTTCTTCAAGGCCCAGCTCTTCTTGGGGGCGGGCCTCGTCATTCACGCGCTCGGAGCGGAACAAGACGTCCGCAAAATGGGCGGCCTGTGGCGGCGCATGCCCTTTGCGTTCTGGGTGATGCTCACGGGCGTGCTGGCGATCTGCGGCGTTCCGGGCTTCAGCGGCTTCTTCTCGAAGGATGCGATCATCTTCGGCGTGCTGCAGCACGGGCATCCGTGGCTCTACGCGGTCGGGGTGATAACCGCGGGCATCACCGCCTACTATATGTTCCGGCTGCTCTTCATCGCGTTCTTGGGCGATTATCGTGGCGACTTCGATCCCGACGCGCATCACGCGCACGCCCCGGCGTGGATCATGAACGCACCGGTCGCCGTGCTGGTGATCCCGAGCGTCGCGATCGGCGGCGCGTTGATGGCCGGCGGAGAGAGCTCGCCGTGGTCGAAATTCTTCGCGCCGCTCTTCGGCTCGGTCGCGATCGCCGGCACGCCGGCGATCTCCGAGACGGCCACCTCCGCGCTCGTCTTCGTGCTGGTCTTGGCGGGCTTCGCCGTCGCCTGGCTGCGTTATGCCACCCCGAGCGCGCAGACCGACGCGACGCAGCGGCTGCAGCGCGAGACGAGCCGGATGCCCGCGATACTCACGAACCTCTTCTACTTTGACGACGCAATCAATTTGATCTTCGTTCGCCCGGCGCAGTTGCTGGGCGCTGCCGCGGGGCGCGTCCTCGACCCGCGCGTGCTCGACGGAGCGGTGCGCGACGTCGTCTTCTGGGCACGCTGGCTCGGCGCGCTGGTTCGATCCTTCCAGACGGGGCTCGTGCGAACGTACGCACTGATCCTCGTGTTCGGCGCGGCCTGCTTCATCGTGTATTACGCCATCGCCGGAGCGGCACGCTGATGCCGCTCGTTCTCGCGACGATCCTGCTCCCGATCGCCGCCGGCGGACTGCTATTCTTGCTGCCGCGCGATGATCGTGCGCTGTCGCGAGTCGCCGGCACGGCCGTCGCCGCGGTGACCTTCGCCATGCTATTGGCCGCGGGAACCGGCGAATGGAGCTTTCGGTGGCTCTCGCGCCCGTTCACGGCGGCGTTCCACTTCGGGGCGACGCCGGTCTCGTTCTGGCTGGCGCTGCTGCTGGCAGTCTGCACGGCGTGCGCGATCGCGGCCACGCGCGTCCCACGCACGCGCGACTTCGTGGCGCTCGTGCTGATGCTCGAAGGGACGATGCTCGGGCTCTTTTTGGCGCGCGACCTGCTTGTTTTCGCGCTGTTCTGGGACCTGATGCTGATCCCGGTCTTCTTCGTGCTGATCGGCTGGGGCGAACATCCCGCCACGGCGTGGCGATACTTCATCTACAACTTTGCCGGCGGCCTGACGCTGCTGCTCGCAACGGCGGCGTTCGGCGTGATCTACGGCTCGACCGACGTCATCGGGCGCGCCGGCGCGCATCTGGCGGGCGGCTGGGCGGGCTGGATCTACGCGGGCTTCGCCTTTGCGTTCTTGGTCAAGACTCCGGTATGGCCGCTCCACACTTGGATGCCGCCGACGTACAGCGGCCTCCCGGCACCGATGGTCGCCGTCGTCTCCGCGGTGCAATCGAAAGCCGGCCTCTACGGATTCCTCGCCATCGCGCTCGCGCTGATGCCTGAGTACGTCCACGCGTACGCGCTGCCGCTGATGATCCTCGGCGCGATCTCGCTGATCTATGGCGCCGTGATCGCGCTGGTGCAAACCGATGCGAAGCGCGTCGTCGCGTATTCGTCGCTGTCGCATCTCGGGCTGATCGTGCTCGCGGTCGGGTCGGGGAATCGCCTCGCGCTCGAAGGAGCGCTCGTTTATATCGTCGCGCACGGGCTGTTCTCCGCAGCGTTGTTTCTGCTACTGGGCTTCGTCGAAGAGCGCGAGGATACGCGCTCGCTCGCGCTCCTGGGCGGCCTCGGTTGGAAAAATCCACGGCTGGCCGGAGCACTCTGCATCGCGGCGCTAGCGGCGTTGGGGCTTCCGGGCCTCGCGGGATTCGTGGGTGAACTCGTCATCCTGATCGGCGTCTATGAGGGCGGATACGTCTGGCCCGTCATCGTGGCGCTGGTCGCGATCGTGCTCGCCTCGGCGTATATGTTGCGCCTATATCAAGACATAATGAACGGACCGCCGGTGCCCGATTTGCCGGACCGCCTCGATCTCGGCTGGATCGAGGGGCTCGCGGTCGCGCCGTTGCTGGTCGCGCTGCTGCTCGTCGGCGTCTATCCGGCGCCGCTGCTGCATCCATGACGGTGCCGTTCACCGCCGCCGACTGGTCGGCAATCCTTCCGGTCGGCGTTCTGGCGGCGGCGGCACTGCTCGTCCTCGTCGCGGACCTCTTTTCCGGGCGGCGCGAGCAGCGCGACGTCTCGATCGGCATTGCGTTGTTGGGCGTCGCCGCGGCGGCCTACCTGGCGGCGCGCCAGTTCGGCCACAATCACGACGCGTTCTTCGGTGGATTCATCACCGGAGGGTTCGCAACGGTATTCGAGGAGATCATCTTGCTCGCCGCGGCGGGCTCGCTGATCCTCTACGCGTCGTTGGGGGCGGCGCAAGGCGTCGCCGGGACGACGGCGATCATGTTGTGGAGCGCGTGCGGCGCCATGCTCATGGCCGGTGCGGCGAATCTCTTGATGATCTTCCTCGGTCTGGAGCTGCTCTCGCTCGGCCTCTACGCGTTGTGCGCTGCGTCCGATCGCAAGACCGCACGCGAGTCTGCGCTGAAGTATTTGATCTTGAGCTCGACCGCGACCGGCTTCTTGCTGTTCGGCGCCGCCCTGCTCTTTGGCGCGACCGGTAGCGTGAGGCTCGCGGATTTCGTCAGCCCCTCGCTCGCGTTCAATCCGCTTTTCTGGACCGGCACCGGCATGTTTCTGATTGGACTCGTCTTCAAGCTGAGCCTCGTGCCGTTCCACACATGGACGCCCGATGTCTTCGAAGGCGCGCCGCTCCCGGTCACCGCGTTCATGAGCGTCGCGACGAAGGCGGGCACCCTCGCGGTCTTCGCGCGCTTCATCTACGCGGCGCTGCCGACGACCATCGCGCAGAGCGTTCTGCTACCGGTTTGGATCGTCGCAGGCGTCTCGATGATCGTCGGAAACGTCGGCATGCTCGCGCAGACCGATCTGAAGCGCCTGCTCGGATACTCCGGCATCGCGCAGATCGGCTACATCCTCGTCGCGCTAGCCGGAAGCACGCCGCTCGGGCTGCGCTACGCGCTCTACTATCTGACAGCGTATGCGTTCATGAACCTCGGCGCCTTTGCGGTTGCGGCCGCGCTTTCGGGCGAAGCGGAGGAGGGCGCGCATCTGAGCAACTACCGAGGTCTGGGCCGCCGCCGGCCCTGGCTCGCGGCCGCCATGACCGTCTTCCTGCTCGCCCTGGCGGGGCTGCCGCCGACGGCAGGCTTTCTCGGGAAGATCTTAATTCTCGCGACCAGCGTGGAGAACGGCTATCCGTGGCTGGCCGCCCTGCTCGTTGTCGGAACCGCCATCTCGCTCTATGCGTACGCCAAGGTGATCCGTCTCATGTACGAGCGACCCGAGGGCGGCGAGCCGGCCGACCTGCGGCCCTTCGTTCCGCTGGCCTGGCTCAGTGCCGGCATCTGCGCAGCGGCCGTCATCGCCATGGCCTTCTATCCGCTCACCCCCAGCAACGTGCTGCCGCTCGTGCAGTAGCTCTCCGGCCCGACCGTCACGGCGAGCGCCACGGTGCGCTATAGTAAGGGTGAGGTGCCTCCCAATGACTCGATCCTTGCTTTTTGGCGCGTTGCTGGCCCTGCCGCTCGCGGCGACGCTGGCCGGCCCGGCGCGAGCCGACATCGACGAGACCGTCATCGTCCCCGTCGAGGCCCATTCGAGCGTCGATCAGCAAGCCGCCATTACGTATGCGCGCGAGCTGATCGCCTCCGGGCACATGGACGTTGCGATAACGCAGCTCTCGGCCTTCGTAGCGACCCATCCGACGGCCACGGACGCGTCGCGCTTCCTCGGCGACCTGTACTACCGCGAGGGACAGTTCGATCGCGCGGAAGCCGTGTACCGGGCGCTCCTCGCCGAGCATCCTAAGGACAAGGAGACGCACAATCGCCTCGGCGTCGTCTACGCGACGCAGAACCGCATCGACGATGCGATAGCGCAGTTCGAAGACGCGTTGCCGGGAACGGACTCGATTCGCGACCTCGTGCTCATGCATCTGCGCAAAGGGGACCTGCCGCGCTACGAAGCTGACATGGTCCGCGCCGCCAATAACAACCCGACGGACGCCGACGTGCAAGAGGAGATGGGCGAGATTTATGCAGCGCTGCATCGTCCGTTCGACGCGATCCTGTACTTCCGCCGTTCTCTCGACACCGACCCTCGATCGATTGCGGCGCTCAACGGACTCGCGATGGCATACCTCGACGTGCACGATCACGCGTCGGCGACGCGCTACGTCAACGACTGCCTCAACGTCGATCCGCTCAACTACGCCTGCCTAGATAACCTCGGCGTTGCCTACATCCAGGCGGGTGCCAACGGCGACGCGCTCAACCAGTTCAAACGCGCGCATCGGCTCGAGCCCGAGCGTCCGGAAGCCATCGTCAACTTCGGATATCTCGCCGACCTCGAGGGCGACTGGAAGCGCGCGGTCACGTACTACGTTCAGGCAATCGCGGTCAATCCATACGTTCCGGAATCGTACATCAACCTCGGGATCGACTACGAACACAACGGCCTCTACGCGCTCGCGCAGGCCGCGCTCATCAAGGGCGTCGCCGCCGCGCCGTGGGACGGCCGCGTCCGCTACCTGCTCGCGCGCGCCTATGCCGCGCAGGGACAGAAGGCGCTCGCGCTCGCGCAGCTCAAGGCGGCGCAAGCGTCGCTCGATCCAGACGTCGCCGAGATCGCCAAAGAGGAGACCGCGCGCCTCACCGGCGCGGCCTCAACAGCCCCGCAGTAGCGCCTCACGCGCGCGAGACGCGAATCTACGATTTGATTACGGTCCGCTCGGGTGGTTCACGAAGCTCGAGTTCAGGCATTGCGTTCCGCCCTTATCGCGGGTAACGAAGGTGCTCAGCTGCGCGGCGACGGCGCTGGGTGCTTCCCCGGGGACGGCATATCCGCTAAATCGCCACCTTCCACAATCCTTCACGTAGTACTCAGTGAGTCGCCCTTTTGACTGTATGTCCACGCGGGCGAAATCTTGCACTACAACGATGTCCATGATTCTCGAGACATCGGACGCACCATGTGCAAGAGCCAAGTTTTCGAGCGAGTTTGTATCGACGACTGAGCCGCAATATGCCGCGATTACGGGCATCGGCGAGATAAACGCGAAAATCGCGACGGCAGCCGAAAGTGCGATCGTACAGAGTCGTGCTAAAGTCATGGTTCTAGGTCCTCCGCGATCAAAATACGTCGGCATGCTTCTCTGTATGTAGGAGCCTCCCTATATCGCGAGTGCCGAGGGGCCGCCGCCGAATCAGCGAGGTAGGCGCGGAGCCGTGGACCGAGGCGGCTTCCGAGATCGCGGCTTGGTGCTAAGGTTGAGCCGAGCGGCGTCGGAAACTCCGAGCCGCTGATGCATCTGCGAAAGGTTTCTCCATGCGCGTTGCTTGTGGCTATCGGCGAGATGGCCGCCGAGCAGCCGAACTACGCCGGGCTGGACGTCGAATCGCTGCGATACTTGAAGCCATGCCGCCTTAACTGAAACAAACGGCTCGGCGAGAACTAGATCGGTTATGCATCTCTTGGCGCCTGCTTTGCTCCTGGCCATCTCGATGATCCCGGGCCTCTATCACGATCAGAACGGGCGTTCGCTTTACGCGGCGCTGGACGTCGAAGATGTGCCTGTCGTTAACTGGATCGATCCCGTTAACCAGCACGACGGCGTGCTTCCCGCCCTTCCCAAGACGTGGCGACTGCAACGACGGGTCTACGAGAAACGTTGTATCGTTAACGCACAGGAAGGGCGCCTGGGCGCTTCCCTGTACTATGCCGATCGCGAACGCCGTGCGACGGTTATCCTCATTCACGGCAACGATCCGCAGACGCGCGACATGGGCTATCTCACACCGCTGTTTGCGCTCAACGGCGTCAACGTCGTCACGTACGACCAGCGTGGTACCGGTGAATCGGCCGGATCCTGGCGCGACAACGGGCCCGTGCAGCGCGCGGCCGACGTAGACGCTATTTACGACGCGTTGCAGCCCGAGCCGCTCGTCGACGTCAAGCGCATCGGCTCGTGGGCGTTTAGCAACGGCGGCTGGACTGCGCCGATCGTTTCGCTGCAGCGGCCGGTGGCGTTCATGATACTCGTGGGTGCGCCGGCATCGAGCGTTGCGGATAACATCTATTACGAAATTCGCCAGCAAGGGCCACACATGGGTGTCGATTTGGCAACGACGGACCAGGCGGTGACAACGGTGCGCGCTCTGCTCGACGCCGTAGCGGGAACCGGCTCCTGGGAGAAGGCAGCCCAGCTGTACGACGCGGCGCGCAATCAGCCCTGGCTGGCCGCACTGAACCTTTCGCGCACGATGAAGATACCGCCGTCGCAGCAGCGCATCGATGCGCTTCGCAGGGCGGATATCTACGATCCCGCGCAGACGCTCTCGCGCGTGACCGTGCCTACGTTGGCACTTTACGGCGCGCTCGACCGGTCGATACGGCGCACGACGCACCGGCACTACAAAGGGCCTTCAAGAAGGCCGGCATGAGCGATTTCACGCTCCACATCTACCCGCACGCCGGACATTCACTCTTCGTTTCGCAAACCGGTTTCTCAGATCAAAGGAGCGTGCCGCGCCGCCGCGTGCCCGGCTACGCGCAAGTCATGATCGGCTGGCTTGAGGCGCGAGGCTTCACCAAAACCAGCCCTTAGTCCATTCCACGCGCTCAGCTGAGCGCCGGCAGCGCGTTATCAAATTTTGTCAACTTCGGGCGATTCGTTTGGCGCGCGAGACGCGATTACGTTAAAGGAGTGGCTAAGGCGCGCGAGCGAAAGGGCGGCTGTCATGAGTGCCGTACTTTCACGTAGACGATTTGTCGTGCTTGCTGCCGGCAGTGCGATGGCGGCATGGCCGAAAACGGCGCACGGCGAGGGCGCGTTTATTCAGGACGTGGCTTGGTCGCCCGACGGCACGCAGCTCCTATTCTCGAAGGGCGACGTACGAGGCCCGATGCATCTGTTTCTCATCCACAGCGATGGGTCGGCTCTACGGCAGCTCACGACAGGTGCATCCATCAACATGTTCGGCGCCTGGTCGCCGGACGGTACCCGCATCGCATTCCGCTCGAATCGAGACGGCGCGAGTGAGCTCTACCTCATGCAGCCCAATGGCACCGATATTCAACGCCTAACGTTCGGTGGAGCGCCCAATACGTTTCCGTCATGGTCCCCGACCGGGTCGATTGCCTTTAATTCAAAGCGCACGGGCACGTGGCAAATCTTTGAGATCGCCCCCGGCAAGACGCCGGTGCAGATTACTAATAACGCTTGGAGCAACGAAAACCCCATCTATTCGCCGGACGGTCTACTCATCGCGTTTCAATCGAACCGCGGAGGACGTGACGCGATTTACGTCATCACTCCCGATGGTAACAGCAAGCTCGTCATTTCCGGACCGGAGCGCTTCTGCATCTTTCCCGCTTGGAGAACGAACGACGTCTTAACCTTCAGCTCAAGTGCAAGTGCGGACAGCCCGGCCGACAGCATTGATGCCGTGAGCCTCGAGACAGGCGCGGTGAGCAGACTTCCGCTCAAAGCCGGCTTCTTCGTACGCTGGGACCGGGGTGGACATCAGGCCGCCATCATTAGCGGAACGTACCCGCAAACCAACCTATTCCGGTGCAATCTGGACGGGACAGACCTCGTCGAGATCGCCTAGGCAGCATTTGCCGCATAAGCGGCATTAGATGACGCGGCAAAAGGCTCTAAGCTCAGTTCTTACCACGACGGCGGCTTGCGCGGCACGCTTTTGAGCGCTTTTTGGTGAGGACACCTCGCGCGTCGAGTGCGACTTTACGATGCGCCGCTAGGAGCCGGGAATTGTCGCGCTCGCAAGGCGGTTGTCGCTTTGCGGCCTCGCTCGCATTGCGATGCAAGAGCGGCGCTCGCGATCGCGAAGTCGTGGGCGGGCCTCGCGCAGGCTGAGGTCTTGCTCAGGTGATCGACCAACCTACGAAGAGCGGTTGCACGTCCCCTTAAAGTCCGGCTGCGTGCTAGTCACCGTGGGATACCCGGTAAAGGTGAAGCTGTTCTGGTCAGTCCGGATGGTTTGACCGTGACCTAACTTGCCGTTGGATGTCGACTGATCCGTCCATTGCTCGGTATTTCCAGTCCATGGCTGTGCGAACGAGACCGACCAGCCCGCCGTGTTGTCGAGAAACGTTTCGACGTAGCGACCGTTCTTCGCGTCGTAAGTGGTTGCAATGCTCAAAACGTATGGGCTCGTCATCTTGCCCTGCGCCGGCACGACGACCCATTCGCGCATGACGCCGGAATCGATGGTATAGGTAGCCGTCGCTGTGCTTGGGGGACTCCCGATCGGCCCGGCCATACAAGACCACGTGCCGACGTAATACTGCAAGGCCGCCATCCCTGTCATCGGCTGTGCATTAGCCGGTGCGGCGAATCCAACGGCCAAAGCCAATAGAGCCAGAGTTTTTCTCAAGGAAATCCCACCTTTCGCGCGAGCCGGAACGGCTCCGCAGCTTGCCCAGTTTCCAGGCGGCCGAGCCTTTCGACAATGTGCGGTCGTTTCCCCGGCGTTGGTCTCTCTACCGGATAGTCCTGGCTTCCAATACTGCGCCACGGGGAGACACGAGCTCAGCCGTAACCGCGCAGCGTGATGCTGCAAATGTGCTGCGAGATCGACATGGCTATACAAGCGCGGACGAGCGGGCTGGAGGCGGGGGCGGGGTGTGGAGGCACGAACCGAAAGGTTTGCGCGCCGATTCGATGCTTACTTAAACGATTCAGTGAATGAGCGCTCGTTTAGGATCACCCGCGCCGTTCCGCCCATTTTATCTACTTTATAGTGAATCCCGCTCACGCTGAACCTATTATGGTCGCTATGTCGACAGGTTAGGGCGAATTTGGTGCCCTTACCGATACCCCCGAGCCCAGAAAATTCCTTCGAGCCCGACGTTACCTTAAACGTCTCATGAAACACATATGCCGTTTTCTTGGGATTACGGGGAACGGTTATTTGAGCAAAGCCCCTTGCGGTAAACTCCCCTGGAAACGGTCCGCGCGCGTTGCCGCTTGCTTTGAAATCGACGGTAATATAGAAGGTGGACACGACTCTGCCCTCATTGCAGAAAGAGTGTGCCTTGTCGGATGAAAACGTTTCGCCGGTCAGAGTGAAGTTCTGCACTCCAAGCGGTCCGGTCGGCGGCTGCGATCCGCCGCAGCCCGTCAGCATTGCCGCGGCCACGCAGCCGCTTAGCGCGTAGCAACTAAGATCCGAACCCATCATCTGCCTTGCTCCTCGTCCGATAAATCGGATCAGCCGTCAATAACGTTCGGCCCTCGGCGCTCCGTTCCGGCGCAACCGAGCTCGCAGAATCAAACACCTCGCCCCCACCGGCGCCCCGGCCGCCTCGCCGATCGGCGGCGCCTTACTGAACCGTTATTGTAGCGGATGCCGTACCGCGACACCGCCGACGGTTTAGCGTATTGTCGATCGGCGGCACCGCGTTATAGAATAGAGCCCTGGCTCGTTGGGCTAGAGGAGTGTGTTATGCTTCGATGCTTCGCACCGGCCGCGGTGCTGTTCTCTTTTGCCGGCGCGGTTGTAGTATTGGTTGGATGCGGCAACGGCGTCGCGACGCAATCGCCGAGCGTAATTCCGAACGGCAGCGCCCTCACGAGCCCGTCGCGCTCATGGATGGACCCAGCGGCCAAAACAAAGAGACTCCTGTACGTCTCCACTTTCCCATTCCAGGGAGTCCCCGACGTTGAAGTCTACACCTGGGGGCAGCGCACCTTGGTTGGACGGCTGATGGGGTTCAATTCGCCGCAATACTTGTGCGCCGACAAAGCCGGAAACGTGTTTATCCCCGACGCCGGCGCGTCGCAGATCTTTGAATATGCACACGGCGGCACAAGCCCCATCGCGATCTTAAACGACTTTGACCATTCGCCGACCGCATGCTTCTCCGACGCTGTTACCGGAGACCTTGCCGTCGTTGACCATGATGTCAAGGGCGGTGGTATCGCGATTTATCAAAAGGCCTCCGGCAACCCAACGCGCGAGTATATCGCCAACTTCAAAACATACGCATTCTGCGGCTACGACGGGGCGGGCGACCTCTTTGTCGATGGGAAGGATCCTTCAGAGCGAACCGTACTCGCCGAACTCCGTAAGGACAGCAAGTCCTGGACGGATATCAAGCTAGAGCCGTTAAATTTCATCCCTTTAGAACCCATCTCGGTCCAGTGGGATGGTAAATATATGGCGATCGGCGATGCGAACAGCAACACGGCGGACCAATTTGAAATAACCGGATCGACCGGCACGCTTCAAGGTGAAACGGACCTTGATGGCGGGGAAGGCGAGGTTCGCTCGTTCTGGATACCGAGGTTCGGGAGGGGTAATCCGCAAGCTACGCATATCGTTGCAGCGCAGTTTTTATTTTCGCGGTTCTACTTCGGTGATATTGGCTTTTGGGACTATCCAAAGGGCGGCTTGGCCACGCACTTGATCGCAGGTCCCGACCACCCACTCGGCGTGACCGTCAGCGTCGGCACGAAATAGGATGGCGTGAGCTCTACGCGCTGACTGCGCTCGGAGTTTAAATTGCGACGAGGCGACGCCGATCGCCGAGGTAACCGCAGAGCCGCGGGCTGAAGCGGCTTTGCGACACGTAGCGTTTTCGGGTCCGCGGAACGCTTCGGGAACGGTCCACTTCTAAGATGAGATCACTGAGACGGCTTCTGGGGCTCGCGGTTTCGGTGCTACGGTTGTAACTGACCGTGAGGGGCCTCGGCTGCGCCCCAGAGCGGCTCTAACCGTTGCGCTTTCTGGTTAAGGAGGATACAAAATGAAGAGTTTGACGTTACCTTGGTCCGGAAAGTTGTATAAAGGGAGAGCGCCTCGTTGGCGTTATTCGCGTTCCGTTGGAGGCAACGGCACGTGCCCGGGCTCCTTCCCATTACCACTGTATGCTCGAGCCGTTGTCGAGCATCGTGAACGTGAGGTGAAACGTTGAGCCTCCGACGTACGTCGGTGAGGCGATGAAAGAGAACATCGCCGTCCCCGGATGCGGCTGATCGGCCTTCTGGATGCGGAAGCTATGGTCGACGTTCGTGTTCACGGCGAACCGATGCTTGGTATGCGTGAGCCCTGTTTGTGTCGCCGGAAAGACGTAGGACAGATAGACGGAATCAGCCGGAACCACCGCCGGAGCCGTCGAGCATCCGCCCGTTGGAACGCGCCACCATCCCATCGACGTCCACGAGCCGTTTTCCTGATAGGCGAGCGCGAAGAAGGCGACCTGGCGATAGTGATTGCACAACCGGATCGACAGAGTCGTGGCTCCGGCCGCATTCGCGCCCGAGGCAACGAAGATCATGGTGGCTACGAAGAAGAACACGCGTCGCATCAAAGAGACCTCCTTCTGGCGAAACGTTCACGACATCAAGGGTCGCGCAAACACTGTATCAGATTTAAGGCCGCAGAATTCGAGAGAGGTACAATCCCCCGGGGCCCCCAAGCTCCGGGCTTCCGCCTTATCGTACAGCGGCCAGCCGCTGATCGCCAATCCGCCGCGTCCAATTTCCGGGCGGCAAGGCCACCTGGCAAGGCACGGAGCCCGCCTGCGGCTTCGACCGGAGCCGGTGGCACAGCGACGAGGGGCCGCCGATCGGCAAGGTCGGCTTGGCGTCTTGGCGCGTCACCGCAGCGCCGCGCACCTGGCTGGTACGGGAGTTGAGTTCATAACGCCTCACACTCGTTGACAAAGCCAGCAAGAAAGCGCACCGTGTCGGTAAGGGGTACTAGTGCGTCGCGCTTTGGCTCGTCGCATCTATCTGTTTCTAGCAGCGCCGGTCCCCCTTCACGTCAGTCCTGCGATCGCAGCTCAGGCTTCGATGACGCGACCGTTTCACTTTTAGAAGATGCCTTGCAGGCGCATTGATTTATCCCGAGACCACTTCGGAGAGAGTAGGTTGGAAACAATGCGAATTTCGAGTTCGGCTGGCTACGCGTTAGGCGTTTGCGCAGTCGTTGGGATACTCGCGGCTTGCAGCAGCAGTGGGTCGTTACCGCTCGCCCCATTGGGGCCGACCCAGGGGGCGACGGCAAACGTGACGCCGTTAGCTGGGTATCGGATCCTCCATACGTTCCAGGGCGGTACGGATGGCGCGAATCCCTATGCGGGCTTGCTTGCCGAGAACGGCGAGTTCTACGGTACGACGTTTCAGGGCGGCACAGGCCCAAGCGGCGGCGCGGGCACCGTGTTCAAGGTGTCGTCGTCGGGCGCCAAAACCGTCCTCTACAACTTCCAAGCCGGCAATGACGCTGGGTATCCGCAGGCGGGCCTGATCGCCGGTAGCGGCGGCGTGCTCTTTGGTAACACCGTCTACGGCGGAGGCGCAACACTATGCCCTAGTGGCTGCGGCACCGTGTTTGAGTTAACTCCTTCGGGCTCTGGTTATAGCGAGCGTGTAATCTACGCGTTTCAGGGCGGCAGCGACGGCGCGAGTGCCGTGGGAAGTCTCATGATCGATCAGAACGGCGCCCTCTACGGTACGACCGAACATGGCGGTGGGAGCACCGCATGCACAAATGGCTCGGGCGTCACCGGTTGCGGAACCGTCTTTAAGTTGACGCCTGCGGGCTCGGGCTACACCGAATCCGTTCTCTACAGCTTTCAAGCCGGGACCGACGGCATCAGCCCCGTCGGTACGCTGATCGCTGATGCCCACGGCGCGCTCTACGGCACGACCGAGTACGGCGGTGGCGTGAGCGCGTGCACAAGTGGTTCCGGCAACCTCGGTTGTGGGACCGTGTTCAAGTTGACGCCTTCGGGCTTGGGCTATACCGAAACGGTGCTGTACCGCTTTCAAGGCGGAACGGCCGACGGCTGGCTGCCGCGGTCGGCGCTGCTCTTCGGGACGGCATCCAATAGCGCCACGCTCTACGGCGTGACTGTGCACGGCGGCGCAAGTGGCGCAGGCACCGTGTACAAACTTACAACTAAGGGATTCGGATATACCGAAAGCGTGCTCCACTCGTTCAATGGTACGGACGGCTACTTTCCGTTCGACGAGAACGGCCTCTACTTCGGCAGATGCCAAAGTTCGCGAAATGCTCGCTGCCTTTTCGGCACGACGGCAGCTGGTGGTACGGCTAAATGCTTCTGTGGAACGGTGTTCAAGCTGACTCTTTCGGGCACGGAAAAGGTCCTCTACAGCTTTAAAGGCGGGAGGCGCAGCGACGGTAGTGATCCACGTGGAGGCCTGGTCGCCGACGCCGCTGGTGCGCTGGACGGTACGACCTTCGGCGGAGGTCTCCGACAAGGCTACGGGATCATTTTCAAGGTATCGCCTTGATGGCCAACAGCGATAACTGAGCCATGAAATAAGGCGATGGCAAAACGAGGCGTTGCGTCTAGCGGCTAACGCGCGGTAAAACTGCGATTGGAGGCTTCGTTTGCGACGCCTCCAGTTCGCGTCCCCGGGCGAGGTTCTAACCTCTGAAATCCGTGTGGCAGCGCGTGGTTACGCAGCGCTGTGAAAGTGCACCGCCGCCCGCCCACGGCTTCGCGCGCGCGAGGCCGTGTTGCTTTTCGCTTTGTGGCCTCGCAGCCAAGCGCCTAGCGGGGAGCCTCGTTTTTGAAAGGCCTCTAATCACGTCGAAGCTTTTAGCCAGACCCAAGCGCCTTATACAATAACTCGCCGACGATACGCTGGCTAAACTCAGAGCGGCTATTAGACTGTATCAATGCGAGCTTCAGATTGGTGGGGGTCCGGAAAGTTCGGATTCATTTGCCGGTAGTACTGCACGGTTCCATTAGCTAGCGTCTCGATTCTATCCCAGACACCAGGCCCGCCGCGTGCACGATCATAAGCGATGACCGCTCGTAAGCAATTCCGCACCTTGACGCTACGGGACCCGGCTTGGCAGTAGACGGTGTCGGAATCAATTGCCGATCGGCGAGACCGGCTTAGCGGCATCGAGCCTCATCGGAGCGTTGTCCGCTTCGCCTTTACGTTCGAGTTTTTCATGATAATTTTCCAACCATTGACAAAGCCAGCAAGAAGGCGCACCTTTGGCCTTGAGGGGGCCCGTCATGTCGCGGCCAGACTTGCTGCAATCCCGCGTTCGGGGTACCTTCGGAAAGTGGGTTGAAACGTATGCGCATTTCAATTTCGGCTCGCTACGCGTTAGGCAGGATAGCCGTCACGCAAATAGTCAGCGCATAGCGGCTTAGATTCAAACAATTCATCTGCTCCGCTCCTTTCGCAGACTGCGTCAGCTATGAGCCGAGCGCTTTCAAAACGGGCTCCTCCGCCGGGCCCCCGAGGCGGCTGACGCTATTCGCGGAAATCCGATAGGGTTTCGCTAAAGTCATTTCGCTTGATGATGTTGACCAGAACTTGGTCCTTGTGTTCGCCGTGAATCTTGTAATATAAGGTGCCGGGTCCGAAGTACGCGCCGTGACCGCAACTCATGGGTGGGCTGGTCCCCTCAGAAAAAATCGAGACCTTGCCTAAGACCTGTGATGAGCCTGACGTTATGGTGAATAACTCGCGGAAGCCCCAACCGAGGAAAATACGATAGTCCCACCTTCCCTTAGCGGTAAAGGAGCCCGGAAGCAGCCCCTCGGCCTTCCCTTGGGTTCTGAACGAGACATCGCCAACACTACCGCACTCTATTGTATGAATCCTAACCTGCGACGCAGTTAGGACCTCTGAGCCAGAGAGCTCGGAAGAAGCCCGCCCGTAGCCATCTTGTTTGGCGGTGGCTGACTGGCCGGTTAGACCCTGCGATCCGCCACACCCTGCGAGCAATATAGCCGCTGCGCAAACACATAGCGCACAGCGGCTTGAATTCAAACTCTTCATCTGCTTTGCTCCTTTTGCAGATGCGTCAGCGGCTCGGAGTTTCCAATGCCGCTTGGCTGCATCATAGCGCCGCCGCCGCGATCTCGGAAGCCTCCTCGGCCAACGGCTCCGCGGTCGCCGCGCCGACTCGGCGGCCCCTCGTCGCCTGCACAGCCGGCTCCGGTAGCCCGCAGGCGTGCTTCACGGCTGGGGTCAGGTGCTCAGAACGGCGAGAAAATGGGACAGGATGGATCGTCAACTGGCAGCGGGCACTTTCGGGTGAGCTGAACGATGGAGCACGGCTGCGGGCTTCCGGAGCCGGCTGTGCAGCGACGAGGGGCCGCCGAGTCGGCGCGGCGACCGCGGAGCCGTTGGCCGAGGAGGCTTCCGAGATCGCGGCGTGAGTGCTACGATAGAGTTAGGTGAAAGGAGAATTGGAGCGATGAAAATTTCGAGTTTTGCCGGATACGCCCTCGGTGTAGCAACGGCCGTGATGATGCTTGCTGCGTGTGGCGGCGGGTCGCCATCGTCGGCAACAAATGCCGTCGGGCTGCCGCAGCGCAGCGCACCCAGTCGCCATTACATTTTCCCCGATAGACGTCTCATAGCGATGACGAATGCCAGAGGTTTTGTAGCGATACGAAGCCGCCATCGCGCGAAGTCATGGGTCAGCCCCATGGCGAAGCATACGCAGTATCTCCTGTACGTCGCTGACACCGGCGGCAGCGGCAACTACGACATTTACAATTACAAGTCGCAGGCGGGTCATCAATTCGGAACGCTTCACCCGGGCTCGTTTGGCTTCACTATGCCAACGGGTTCGTGTGAAGACACTGCGGGCAACGTTTACATCGTAGACGCCGGCTCGGGTCTTCTCTGGCAGTTCCCGCATGGCTCAACGAGTGGCACGTCGGTGGCGATTACCAGCGCGATGATGCCGCTCGGCTGTTCGGTCGATCCGACAACCGGGAATATCGCGGTTTCGAACTTTGGCAACTCTACGATGAACATCTTCCAAGGTGGCTTCAGTGGAACGCAACTGCTCAGCACAGCGCTGGAGCCCTATATGTGGAGTCCCGGCTACGATCCTAGCGGCAACCTCTTCGTCGAATCGGAGCAAACACAGTTCACCTCGATCGAGCTCGAGGAACTCCCTGCCGGCAGCAACACCTGGCTCGTCATCTCGCTGCCGAATCAGGCGTGCGGAAATCCGTTCTGCTTCCCGGACTCCGTCCAATGGGACGGCACGTACCTCGAGGCCGGTGATCAGAACTTTGGCACGACCAACAATACCACTCCGACGGACATCATGGGTGCGTTTCGAATCTCCGTCTCGGGTTCGACCGGAACCGAGATCAGCTCGGCCACATACAACGGCAACTGTGCCACCACCGCCCCAACCGCCGACGCGCTCCAGATCTTCGTCGGTGGTACGACGCGTGCCATGAACGCAGCCGTTTTTGGAAACATCGATTGCGCCGGCAACGTCAATTACTACAACTACACGGCGGGCGGCGCTGCGAAACGAAGCCTCCCCGTCAGCATCGCCCCCGTAGTGGCGGGTTACGGCATTTCCGTCAGCGCGATGAAGAACTAGGCTTGGTTCATCACGCTCAAATCAGACCAACGAGCTCGCCTCGGCTTACGGTAAGAACAGCACACGGTTTCGCGAAGGCGAGGCCGTGTTGCTTCTGTAGCTTAGGTTGCGTTGCGATCGCGTAGTATTGCGGCAGCTTAAAACCTCGGCGCCCCGCGCCGGCGGAGGGGGGCCTTGTATAGGCGGGAGATGCTATGATCCACGCGTGAGGTAGACCGATGGGGCCTGGGGTTGATAACCCGTAAACGAGTTTTTGGTCACCTCACGCGGTGTTCCATCCATTCCGAACAGTTGCTCGGGTTTCGAGCCCGCATTGACAAGATTGGAGTTGGAAGGTGGACGAATGTATCTTCGTCGGCATCGACGTCGCAAAGGACCAGATCGACGTTTGCCTGCAGCCCGCGGATATCTACCGAACGTTCCCTAACGAGAAAAAAGGCTTCGATGAGCTGCATAAGCTCCTTGCCCATCAGCGGATCACGCTGGCGGTTATGGAGTCCACCGGCGGCTTAGAAATTCCGGTTGCCGCATCGCTGGGCTGTGCCGGCATCCCCATTGCGATCGTAAATCCGCGCCAGGTGCGCGACTTTGCCAAGGCCTCCGGGCGCCTCGCAAAGACCGATCGCCTGGATGCGGCCATCTTAGCGCAATTCGGGGCCGCCATTCGACCGGCGGCTCAAGCGCTGCGGGGCGACGACCATCGTGCACTGGCTGCGATCATGACTCGGCGCGTGCAAATCATCGATATGATCGTTTCTGAGAAGACCCGGCTGTCGTCGGTACCGAACTCTGAGATGGCCAAAGATATTAAATCGCATATCGCCTGGCTCGAGAAGCGACTTCGCAAAATTGACGAGGATCTTGGAAAACGAGTGAAGCAGGCGGCGCTCTGGCGTGAGCGCGATGAGCTCTTTCAAAGCGTGCCAGGTGTCGGCACAGTTGTTTCGCACACGCTCTTGGCCCATCTCCCCGAACTGGGTACCCTCGACCGCAGAAAAATCGCGGCCCTTGTTGGTGTAGCGCCATTGAACTGGGATAGTGGCAGAATGCGGGGACGACGCGTCATCTGGGGTGGTCGGGCTGCCGTCCGGAAAGCGCTCTATATGGCGGTAGTCGCATCCACCAAGTGCAACCCGATTATCGCGGCATTCTATAAACGCTTGAGAGCTGCCGGGAAAAAACCTAAAGTGGCGATCGTGGCCTGCATGCGCAAGCTCTTGACCATCCTCAATAGCATGGCCCGCTCAGGGGAAGCCTGGCGCGGCTGCACCTAAATTTCCGATACAGTTGCTCGTTTTGAAAGCCCTTAGCTGCCACGCAACGATTCAAAATCAACGCTGAGTGAACACCGACGAGGGGCCGCCAATTGGCGAGGTGGCCGCGGAGCCGTGGGCCGAGCCGGCTTCGGAAACAGGGAGTTCGGTGGTAAGATAGAGTTCCAGTCTTCGGCATTTTACATATCCCGATGTGGGTCAGTCGAACGGAGTGAAATCCGAAAGGAACTCAATGATGCACCATTTCGCAAATCGACTAAACCGGATTTGGTTCGTGGGGGTGATCGCGGTGGGCATGCCCATTGCGATCTCCGCGCTTAGCGTTGTGCGCGCTGAGCGCGCTCACCCAGCCAATAGCGTGTCGTACGACTGCAGCAGCGGCGCAGCGTGCATCGAGGGTAACTCTACCGGTAGCAAGACCTGGGGTGTCTACGGTGCATCCAAAAGCGCCGACGGCGTGCACGGGCTTACGAATTCGACCAATGGGAACTCCGCCGTCGCGGGCATCAGTACAGGCAAGACCGGGTCGGGCCACGGCATCTTCGGTAAGTCCTCGAACGGCTACGGCGTTGAGGGCGAGTCTACGGGGTCTGGATCTGTCGGCGTCTACGGCGAGTCAGCCACTATTGGAAGCTATGGAGTCTACGGCAAGAGCGATTCCTATGTCGGTGTTTTTGCCGAAGCCAACAGCAACTACGCCAAACACGGCTTCGCCCTTGCGGCCTTCGGGGACAACTCAAAGACGGCTCTCTTTGATGCCTATAACGCAGGAACCTCGGGCTCATGCGTGATCGACGCAGACGCGAATCTTACGTGCACTGGGAAGATCGGTGCTGCAAACGTGCGCGAGCGCCATCGGAATACTGGCGGCCAGCACGTGTTGACCTACGCCGCGCAGTCCGCGACGGCAACGGTCGAAGACGTCGGTACTGCGCGGATGATCGGCGGTGTCGCAAACGTGCAGATCGATCCGGCCTTCGCGTCAGTGATGGATCACAAGTGGTACTACGTATTCCTCACACCTCTTGGCGATACGCGCGGCTTGTACGTGAGCAGGAAGACTACGACGGCGTTCCAAGTGCGAGAAGTCGAACGGGGACATTCGAGCTTGGAATTCGATTATCGCATCGTCGCGCATCCTCTCGATGCCGACAACGATCGCCTGCCGCCTGCGCCTGACATGAATAAGCTTGGCACGGTCATGGCTCCCGCGCAATAGACTTACGACCGGACCGCGTTTCGCATCGGCCTCACAGCTTCGATTCGCCTCGCAGCCCGCGCCCGGCGAGGGCCTCGTTTTGAAAGCCCTTAGCTCTTATCCATCGTGACGCTGCCCTCTCCGAGCGGCTGACGCATCACTTCGATTTCGCCGGCTTGACCAACGCGCCGCGGCCGCGCTCTTAATCTCGCGCGATACAGTCGATTTCGACGCGCGCGCCGCGCGGCAGCGCGGCGACGGCGACCGTCGAGCGCGCGGGCTTGGTCAACCCGAAGTAGCGCTCGTAGACCGTGTTGACCGCGTGGAAGTCGCGCATGTCGACGAGGTAGATCGTGGTCTTTACGACGTTGGCGCACTCGTAGCCCGCGGCGCACAGGATCGAGCAGAGATTTTCGAGGACGCGTTCCGTTTGCGCGGCCATGTCGCCGTCGACCAGCTCGCCGGTCTGCGGGTCGAGCGGAATTTGACCGCTGCAATAGAGCTCGTTGCCGACCACGATCGCCTGGCTGTACGCCCCGATCGGCTCGGGCGCGTGCGGCGTGGATACATGCTCCATTTTCATCGTAGCGCCGCCTCTCGCGTCATCGTCCCCTTAAACGCCATCGGAGGCTCCTCGATGCCGAAGTTCCTTTTGTAGAGCGCGTCGATGCGAGCGAGCTCCTCCGGTTCCAGCGGCGGCGCGTCCGGCGCTGCGGCAAACTCTTCGAGCTGCTCGCGATCGTAGATATTCGGCAGCACGCTCATCACGCGCGGCTCGGCGAGGAGCCACGCGATCGCGGCCTGTCCCAGCGTTCGGCCGGGCCGTTCGAGAAAGCGCAGCTGCGCGACCTTTTCGATGCCGTTGACGAGCCACTCGCGCGGCCGGTGCCGCCGGTGGTCGCCCTTCGGAAACGTGGTGTCGGCGGTGTAGTGGCCCTCGAGCATTCCGCTCGAGTGCGGGACGCGAATCATATAGCCGGTGTCGGCGCCGGATTCTCTCGCGGCCGCGATCTGCTCGTCGCCGGGATACTGCTCGAGGATGTTCCAGATGATCTGCAGGCTCGCGACGTTGCGTTGCCGCACCGCGTCGACGCCCTCGTACAGCCAGCCGATCGCGGGGCCGAGCGCGACGCCGTACATGCGAATCTTCCCCTCGCGCCGCAACGACTCGAGGAGGCTCCAGAGCGCGTCGTCCTCGATCTGCGCCATGCGCGCGTTGTGCATCTGATAGATGTCGACGTAGTCGGTACGTAGGCGCCGCAGCGACGCCTCGAGGGCTCTCCGGACGAAAGCCGGCGAGAAGTCGTGCGGCAGCTCCGACTGTCCGCGCCGAGCGGCATCGCTGCCGGAGAAGTCGTAGCCGAACTTCGTCGCGTACACGACGCGGTCGCGGCGGTCGCCGAACGCGGCGGCCAGCTGCTCCTCGCTGCGACCGTTTCCATACGTGTCCGCGGCGTCGTACAGCGTGATGCCGCGGTCGTAGGCGGCGCGCAGCATCGCGACGGCTTCGTCGTCGCTCTTGTCGCCCCACCAACCGGTCGAGGTCGTCCAGAGGCCGAAGCCGATCTCGCTGACGGTCACGTCGCTGTTCGGGTACGTCCGGTACTTCATAGTAGGGGCCTTCTCCGCTCGCGGCGCCAACACTCCAAGGCATGGACGCAGGCGACGTGCTGCGCGACGATCTGAATCGCGTCGCGGAATGGATCGGACGCTACTACGAGCACCCCGAGGAGTATCGCGTGCTGCCCGACGTTAAACCGGGCGACGTCGTCGCGGTGCTGCCCGCCGAGGCGCCGGAATCCGCCGAGTCGCTCGACCGCATCCTCGACGACTTCGAGCGGATCGTTGTGCCGGCGACGACGCACTGGAACCATCCGCGCTTCTTCGCATACTTCGCCACCAGCGCCGCGCCCGCGGCGGTCGCAGCGGAGGCGTTGGCCGCGACGCTCGACGTCAAGGCGATGCTCTGGCGCACGTCACCGGCGGCGACCGAGCTGGAGGAAGTGACGATGCGCTGGCTGGGGCAGCTCCTCGGTCTTCCGCGCGACTGGATGGGGCTGATCTACGATACGGCCTCGGTCGCGGGCTTTACGGCATTGGCCGCGGCGCGCGAGACGCTCGGCCTGGGAATCCGGGACGAAGGCATGACCGGCCGGGAGCTCCCGCGCCTGCGCGTCTACGTCACCGGCGAGACGCACTCGCACGTGGAGAAGGCGGCGATCGCGCTGGGCATCGGACGCCGCAACGTCGTGCGCGTCGCGTGCGACAACGCGTTTCGCATGCGGCCCGACGCGCTAGCCGCCCGCATCGAAGCGGACGTCGAGGCCGGAATGCGGCCGCTCGCGATCGTCGCGACGGTAGGGACGACGTCGACGACGTCGGTCGATCCGCTGCCCGAGATCGCCGAGATCGCGCGACGGCATGGCGTCTGGCTGCACGTCGACGCGGCCTACGCGGGAATCGCCGCGATCGTCCCCGAGTTTCGCGGATTGCTCGACGGCGTCGAGCGGGCCGACTCGCTCGTCGTCAATCCGCACAAGTGGCTGTTCGTCCCGATGGACTGCTCCGTGCTCTTTCTGAAGGATGAAGCGGTCGTTCGCCGCGCGTTCAGCATCGTACCCGAATACGTTCTGACGACCCCCGAGTCCGACGCGATCAACTACATGGACTACGGCCTGCAGCTCGGCCGCCGCTTCCGCGCGCTCAAGCTCTGGTTCGTGTTGCGCAGTCTCGGCGCCGAAGGTATTCGCGAACGGCTCCGCGCGCATATCGCGCTCGCGCAGGAGCTGGCACGATGGATCCGCGACGAGCCGAACTGGGAGATCCTGGCCCCGCATCCGCTGTCGGTCGTGTGCTTTCGCTACGTTCCGCGCGGATTGGACGAATCGCGGCTCGAGGCACTCAACGCTGCCATCGTGGAGGCCGTCAACGCGACGGGCGAGGTGTTCATCTCGCACACCAAGATCGCCGGCCGCTACGCGATCCGGCTCGCGATCGGCAACCTGCGCACCACGCGCTCCGACGTCGAGCACGCCTGGCGCCTACTCAGGCGCGAAGCTTCAGCATAAGCGCAGGTACTGTTCGCGTTCCCACGGATGCACCGCGCGGCGATAGCGCTCGTACTCCTCGAGCTTCGCGTCGCGGAACGCGTGATAGAGGTGATCGCCCAGCGCGGCGCGCACGACGGCGTCGCCGTCGAGCTCGGCGATCGCCTGGCGCAGCGACTTCGGCAGCGTGCCGATCCCGCGCTCGCGCCGCTCGATCTCGGTGAGATCGTAGGTCGATCCGACGAGTGCCGGCCCCGGCAGCGTGCGCTGCGTCACGCCGTCCGCCGCGGCGCCGATCAGCACGGCGAGCGCGAGATACGGGTTGCATGCCGGATCGGGGCTGCGCATCTCGATGCGCGGCGGCGCCTGACCGGGGGGAACGCGGACGAGCGCGTTTGCACTGCGCTCGGACCAGACCGTGTAGATCGGCGCATCCCATGCCGCGACAAGGCGCTTATACGAGTTGACGGTCGGGTTGCAGATCGCCGTCGTCGCCGCCGCGTGCGCGATTAGCCCGCCCACCATGTAGAGCGCGGTCTCGTCCTCGGCGGCCGCGGGCAGGCGGAAATCAACGTGGAGTCCGCTGCCGGCGCGGCCCTCCACCGGCTTGGGCATGAACGTGGCGTCGAGCCCAAAATCCGCCGCGACGTGCTTCGCGATGGTGCGCAGGGTGAGCGTGTGGTCGGCGGCCGCCAAGGGATCGTCGTGCGCGACGTCGATCTCGTGCTGCCCGGCGCCGTGCTCGTGATGCGCCGAAGAGATCGGCACGCCCATCGCGCGAAGCGCGGCCACGATCGCGTTGCGCGCGTCCTCTCCGCGGTCGTTTGCCGAAAAGTCGAAGTACGACCCGACGTCCGACGTCGCCGTCGACGAGCCGTCGCCGCCTTTCTGTTCGAAGAGATAGAACTCGATCTCGAGTCCGATGAGCTGGCCGGTCAGTGCCGTCGCGCTCTCGATCGCGCGGCGCAGCGTCGTGCGTGGACAGCCCTCGAACGGCGAGCCGTCGGGCATCGCGATGTCGCAGATCAGGCGCGCCTCGGCGGCCTCGTTCGCGGCGCGCCAGGGATAGATCGCGAAGGTCGACGGGTCCGGCTTCAGCAGCATGTCGAGTTCCTCGCCGCGCACGAAGCCGTCAATGGATCCACCGTCGAACGTGACGTGCCCGTCGAGCGCGGACTCGAGCTGGTCGATCGGAATCGAAACGTTCTTGCTCACGCCGAAGATGTCGGCGAAGACGAGCCGGACGAAACGCACAGATCCGTCGCGTGCTAGCTTGACGACGTCGCGCTTGGCGGACGGCCGCCGGTGCTCAGGTCGAGTCGTGGAGTTCATCGATTGCTACCGCCAAACGAAGGGTGAGTTGATCGTGCGGGCTTTCCAGCGACCGCGCTGTGATTTCCCCGATCTGCCGCAGCCGGTAAAACACGGTGTGGCGATGGACGTTTAAGGCCGAGGCCGCAGTCTTCACGTTTTGTCCCAGCCTGAAGTACAGCTTGAGCGTTCGCTCCAGCTCGGTCTGATGTTTCTCGTCGTACCGGCGCAGCGGTGCAAGCGCCTCGGAGGCGAACGCGCGCAGGCGCTCGACGCCGGCGCCCTCGTAGATCAGCGGGTACGCGCCCAGCTCATCGTACGACGCGACGTGTCCCGCGCCGTACACGCGCCGTCCGATCGCGAGAGCCGCCTGCGCGGCCGCCGCGGTGCGGGGCAGGCCCAGCAGGGGCTCGACCGTACCAACGCCTCCGGAGATCCGTGCGCTCGGGTTGCGCCGCGCGACCGCCTTCGGCAGCAGGCTCGCCGCTGTCTTCGCATTGCTCGCGTCGACGGCGCGCGGCGCGGGAACGAACACGAGGAGCGCGACGCCGCGCTGCGCGATCCCGAGCTCACCGTCGGCGCTGCGAAACGACTCGGCGACGAGCGATCGGAGCTCGCGCGCATCGCCCGACTCGGTTTCGAGCGCGACGGCCAAATAGGACGCGGCCGGCGCGATGCCCGCGGCCGCGGCGTCCTCGCGCGCTGCGGCTGAATCATGAAATGCCTCGGACAGCAGCGCGTCCCAAAAGTCTTCTGTGCGCCCGCGCTGGCTCGCGGCTTCGCGCGCGAGCTCGACGCCGATCGCGGCCGCGGTCAGGCGCAGAAGGAGATCCGCCTCCGTGCCGGAGTGTGCTCCGAAGATGCTGAGCCAGCCTATGTGTTTCGCGCCGGCGGTCACGCGCGCGGCCCGGCCGGGCGCGCCCGCTTCGACGGTCGCGCGCGCGCTTGCGGGGATCGGCCCCGCGCCCGCGGCCGTGAGATGGCGCCAGCGCGCGTCTTCCAGCAGAACGCCGCATCCGACGGCTTGCGCCAAGTGCGCCGTCAGTGCTTTGGGGCCTCCGCCCGATGCGGCGATGCGCGCGAGCGCCTCGGTGAACTCGACGATCGCCTGCGGCGTCACGTCACGCCGTGGTGCGAATGGTGCCGCGCGCGCAGGTGCGGCAGCTTCTTGGCGATCTCGTCGGGCATGATCGCGTCGATGGCGTCGTCCACCGTGACGATGCCAAGCATCTTGCCGCGACCGTCGACGACCGGAACGGCGAGCAGATCGTACTTCGCGATGGCGGAGGCGACGTCGACGGCCGGAGTGTCGGGCGCGACCGTCACGAGATCGCTCTCCATAATGCGGTCGATGAAGGCGGTCGGAAGCTCGAGCAGGAGCGTGCGTAGTGACAGCGTGCCGAGCAGATGATCGTCCCTGTCGACCACGTAGAGATAATAGATGAACTCCGAGGCCGGCGCGATCTCGCGTATCTTGCGGATCGTCGCCTCGGTGGTGCGGTGCGGATAGATCCAGACGTAGTCGGTCGTCATCATCCCGCCCGCCGTGTCCTCCGGATACTTGACGAGCTCGCGCAGCTCGCCGGCGGTGTACGCATCCATTTCCGCTAGCAGCTGCGTCTGCTGCTCTTCGGGCAACTCGCCGAGTAGATCCGCCGCGTCGTCCGCGTCCATCTCCTCGATGATGTCGGCGGCGCGTTCGGTTCCGATGTCTTCGATGAGGTTCTTGCGTGTCTCCGTATCGAGATGCTCGAAGGCGTCCGCCGCCGTCTCGTCGTCGAGCTGCCCCACGACGGCCGCCGCCTCGCGCGCGGACAGGTCGCCGATGATCTCCGCCAGGTCCGAGGGGTGGATGCGCGCCAGCCGGCTCTCTTTCACCGAGAGCTGTACTTGCGACGGATTCACGTCGCGAATCGGCGCGACCGAGTCCCAGGCGATCATCGAGCGCGGGACGTTGCCGATGCGCGACATCCAGCGCTTGCCGAAGGAGCGCAGGCCGAGGCGGCGCAGCAGTCCCGCGAAGCCCACGTCGGCGGCGACGACGCGCAGGCGTCCGCCCGCATTGGCGACCTCGATGTCGTTGATGCGAACCACCTTGCGGCCATCGACGTCCACGATCTGCTTGTCGAGGAGGTCCGCGACGAGATAGAGCTCCTCGTGTTCCGGCGGCGCGGGCTGCGTCGGGGCGATCGTCAGCGCGACGTTACCGTTGCGGTCGACGTCGGCGACCGTATCGATCGGCGCGAAGCGCAGGCCCGCGGCGGTCTTGATGACGAGGCCGTCCACCTGCGGAAACACGGCGTCCGGTTTGCGGACGACGAAATCGGCGACCTTGCCGATCGGAGCGTCGTCGATCGTCGCGTGGCGCCCTACCAGTTCCGAGATGAACCCCTCCGTAAACGCCATACCGCGCCGTTAGGCAGCCCCCCCGAAAAATCCGTCAGGAATAGAGGTTCTCTAGGCCGCGAGCGGCGTGCGCCGCATCCAGGCTCCGTCACGCAGCTTCCACTGCGTCAGGAGCGCGCGCACGGTCCAGGCGGCGATCCAGCCGACCGCGACGCTATACAGCCCGAGGTGCAGCCGCTCGATCCCGATCCAGGCCAGCGGAATGACCAGCGCGCTGCACGCGATGCCGACGGTCATCGAAAACTTCGTGTCGCCCGACGCGCGGATCGGCGCGAGCGAGATCATGGCCCAGCCCTTGAGCGGCAGCGTGACCATGTGCAGCGCCAGCGGCAGCGCGGCGATGGTCGCGACGCTCGCGTCCAGCGTGAACACGTATGCCAGCGGCCACGCCAGCAGCGCGGTGACGACGCCGGTAATCGTCGTGGCGACGAACGAGAACTTGCGGGCCCGCTCGAAGAAGCCGCGCGCGCCGGCGGGATCGCCGGCGCCGAGGCGCTGGCCGATCACGATCTGCGTGGCATACTGCAGCGGGCCGGGGACGACGAACGTCAGGTCCGAGACGACGTTGAGCGCGCGGAAGGCGGCGACGGCGATGGCCCCCAGCGGGGCGAGCATCGCGACGATGAAGATGTCCGGCGCGAGTACGCCGAGCAGGAAGATGGCTTCCGGCAGGCCGAGCACCGCGCAGCGCCGCGCCAGGGCCCACGGCACCGAGCGATCCGCGAACACGCGGTAATGTGGTCGGCGCGCGACGTAGGCGATCGCGTACGTCGCCGCGATCGTTTCCGAGAGCAGCGACGAGACGCCGGCGCCCACGATTCCGAAAGGATGATGCGTCCACCAGCCGAGGCCGAGCATCAGCAGCAACGGGATGTGGATCGCGTTGGCGACGAGCAGCACGAGCACGCCGAGCTGCCGGTTTCCGGCGGCCGCCAGCCCGACGATCAGCGTGCCGGAGATCACGATCGGGACAATTGACGCGCAGCGCAACACGAGGTAGACCGCGCTGGCATGGGCGCTCGCGAGATCGCCGATCATCCAGTGGATCGCGCGGCCCGAGCCGGCCAGACTCAACGCGAAGCAGACCAGCCCGGTGATCATGGGGACGACGATGCCGGCGCGGACGGTCCGGCCGAAGCCGTCGACGTCGCGCGCGCCGATGCGCTGCGCCGCAACGATCGACGTACCGCTCAGGAAGCCCGAGACCGCGAAGACGATCGCGAGAAAGAGCGTGTTCGCCGCCGTCGCGCCGGCGAGCGCGACCGTGCCGATGCTCCCGATGGCGATCGTATCGGCAGTGCCGAGCAGCTGGTCGCCGAGCATCTGCACCGCGACCGGAAGCGAAAGGCGCCGGAAAGCGGCGCCCTCTCGGGTGTGGTCGACGATCATCGACGAGGAGTCCACCGGCGTTACCGGACGCGCTCCAGTATGCGGAAGAAGGCGTCGACTTCGTCGTCCGTGGTGTAGAAATGCGGTCCGACGCGAATGCCGCAGCCGGGGCGATAGTCGACGAAGACGCGCTCCTGGATCAAGCGGCGGCAGGCGCGTTCGGAATCCTCGAAGTCGATTCCGATCCAACCAGTGCGCTGCTCGGCCCGCACGGGTGAACTGATGCGCACCCCGCGTTCGAGCGCCATCGCGACGATCTTGTCGGTCAAGCGGACGTTGTGCGCGCGGATCCGCGCGACGCCGATCTCGCCGATCATGGCATGCCCCGGCGCCGCCACGACGTATCCCGGAATCGTAGGGGTGCCGTGGCCGAAGCGGTACATCGACGCCGCGTGCACGATCGGCGCCGGTTCGAATGCGAACGGCCGCTCGTGCGCCATCCATCCGGTGATCGCCGGCCGAAACCTTTCGCGCAGCGACGGCTTGACGTAGATCCAACCGCAGCCGGGACCGCCGCAAAGCCACTTGTGGGAGCCGCCGGTGGCGAGGTCGAGATCGAGTGCGGTGACGTCGTACGGATACACTCCCGTGGTCTGGTACGCGTCGACGCAGAGCAAGGCGCCGACGGCGCGGCAGTGCGCGGCGATCGCACCGACATCCGCCAGCGCGCCGGAAACGTAGTAGGCGTGCGAGATCACCGCGATCGCGGTCTTTTCGGTGATCGCCGCGACGACTCGCTCGGTAGGCACCGTTCGGCCGTCCGGCGACTCAACGATGCGGACCGCGGCGCCGTACCGTTGCCACTCGCGCCAGACGTAGGTCAGCGACGGAAACTGCAGCGACTCGTAGACGACCTCGTTTCGTTCGCTGCGAAAATCGATGCAGGTCGCGATCGCGGCCTGCAGCACGGACACGTTCGGACCCAAGAAGACCGAGCCCGGAGCCGCACCAATGAGCGCGCCGATGCCGTCGGCAATCGCGGCGATCCTCGGCAACCAGCGTTCCCACGCCTCGGGACCCTGCGACGCCCACTCATCCCAATAGGCTTCCAGCGCGTCTCGCGCGCCGAGCGGCGCCGCGCCCATGGAGTGGCTGACGAGATACGTGGAGTCCGCGAGGATCGGAAACCGCGAGCGGTACTCCTGTGCCGCTCCGGCCTGCGTTGCGGTGTCGCTCATGCGTAGGTTCCCTCGCCTAGATAGGTCCGCACCGTCCACAGCTCGGGGAAGAAGCGATGCGCCAGCGTGCCCTCGAGGTATTTCGCGCCGGGCGATCCGCCCGTTCCCTGTTTTTGCCCGATCATTCGCTCGACCATGCGGACGTGCCGGCCGCGCCAGAGCAAGAACCGCTCGTCGAACTCGATGAGATTTTCGAGCAGCAGAAACAGGTCGTAGTGCGCGGCTTCGTCGGAATAGATTTGCCGGTAACTCTCGACCAGCGACTCGCTCGAGTCGACGGCGAAGCCGCGCCGGCGCAACAGCCCCTTCACCCGGTCGTACAGGGAAGGATCGGCGCGGCGGCGCTCCAGCCGGGCCCTCTGCTCGTCGTCGAGCTCGACCCACTGCAGCACGTCCGTACGCCGCAAACCGCACGCGAACTCGAGCTCCCGAAACTGCACCGACTGAAAGCCGCTCGCGGGGTTGAGGTGGTCGCGAAATTGATTGAACTCCTGCGGCGTCATCGTCTCCAAGATGTCCACTTGTTGCTCTAGGAGCCGCTGAATGGTGTGGATGCGCCGAAACTGCTTCGCCGCGCGCCGCAGGTCGTCGCGGTCGAGCGCTGCCGCCGTGGCGTCGAGCTCGTGCAAGAGCTGCTTGAACCACAGTTCGTAGACCTGATGGATGACGATGAAGAGCATCTCGTCGTGGTGCGGCGGCGCCGAGAGCGGCCGCTGCAGCCGCAGCAGCTCATCCAGCCTAAGGTACGATCCATACGATAACGCCACAAGCTCCGCTTACGGGGGGCGCGCACGTTCTCCTCGAATGCGACGCCGTTGTGAAGCAGTCTCGTCTCGCTGCGCTCGCCGCGGTGTGCCTGCTCGCGAGCTGCGCGAACGGAAGCCGCGGCGGCGCGGGTAGGCCCTCGCCGTCGCCGACCGATCCGATCGAGTTTCCGCTCTTCGCAGGGGCAAGCGTGCTGTCGGCGCACGCGTGGCACACCCGCGTCACCGCTCGGCCCGGCCTCGCGGACAGCGCCGTCTTCTCGCAGGGCGCCGGCACCTATGATGGGCACGACGTCGTCGCAGGAACGCAGGCAATGATGCCGGCGCTCGAGGCGTGGCTGGGCGATCTGCTCGCGCATCCTCCCGACGGCTATGCCGTCGCGATCCGCGGAAACGGCGTCGAAGCGGTGCGCGAGCACACGCGCGATCTGGGCGTGGACTTCGTCGCCTTCGAAGAAACCGGCAACGGACCGCGCCACGGCGTCGTCGTCATGGCCGTCGATCCGCAAACGCTGGACGAGAAGGCCGGCCCGATGCTCGGGCTGATCGGCAAATTCAAACTCATGCCGCGCACGCTGCGCGATCCGATCGACGCGCAGGCGAAACGCCAGATGGGATTTTCGATCAGCGAGGCGACGAACCCGGACACTCCGCTCGGCGCGGCCGTCGCGGCGCTCGGCCAGCTCCGCGACTTCGGCGGCCGCGGCATCGTGCTGATCGACGCGGTCAAACACTGATCCAGGTTCCCCAGTTTTGAACATCGCCTCGAGCCGCGCGAGAGAGATCGGCGGTTGGGTCATGCTCAACGCGCTGTGGCTGCCGCTGACGTTTCAGGACACGGCGCTCATGACGATCGCGGTTCCCGCCGCGACCGTGTACTTGGCGCCCGCCAATCATGTCTTCGTCCTCTCCGTGCTGGCCAGCGTCGCCGCACTGGCGGCGATGGTCGTCCCGCCGCTGGGGGGCTGGCTCTCGGACGCGCTGCGCAGGCGCGGCGGTTCGCGCCGCACGTTCGTCGCCGCCGGCATCCTGATCGACGTCGGCGCGCTGATCGCTCTCGCGTATGCGCACTCGCTCGTGTGGTTCGGATTGTTACTCGTGCTGGCTACCGCGGGCGCCAACGTTGCGCTCTGCGCGTATCAGGCGCTCTTACCCGAGTCGATTCCGCGGCGGCACTGGGGCGCCGTGTCGGGTGTCCGCGGCGCAGCGACGCTCGCGGGAACGGTGCTCGGATTCGCGATCGCCGGAGCGATGCCCGATCCGAGCCTGACGTTCCTAGCCGCGGCCGCGATCATGGCGATCGGCGGCCTTTCGCTGCTCGGCGTCGGCGAAGGCGTCTACGACGGCGAGGAGCACGCACACGTGCGCGACTGGCACGATTTCTTCGTCGTGTTCGCGGCGCGGACACTCGTGTTCTTCGGACTGATCATGCTCCAGACGTTCGTGCTCTATTTCTTCCGCGACGTGCAGAAGGTCGGCGATCCCTCCGCGGGAACCGCGCTCTACGCGTTCGCGACCATCGCGGGCGCGGTGGCGTCGAGCCTCTATCTCGGGCTGCTCTCGGATCGCGTTCCACGCAAGGTCGTGACGGCGCTCGCCGGCGCGGCGATGGCGGTCGCGACGATCGGCTTCGCGCTCGCCCCCGGATTGAGCTGGATCCTGCCGTTTGCGGTGCTTTTCGGCATTGGATTCGGTGGGGTCATCTCGAGCGGCTGGGCGCTCGCCATGGATTCGATCCCGAAGCTTCGCGACGTCGCGCGCGACCTCGGGCTTTGGGGCGTCGCGACACTGCTTCCCAATGTCGTCGCGCCTTTGGTCGGCGGTTGGCTCATCGGGCTCTTTCACGGAACGCGCGCCGGCTATCAAGCCGTCTTCGGCCTCTCGGGGTTCAGCTTTGCGCTCGCGTCGTTGACGGTGCTGCGCGTCGGGCGCCGGCCGATCTCCTCCCTCTGGGGCTGGCCGCTACGCTTCGTGGCGGTCGTGACGAACTTCGCGTGGGATCACTTCGCATATCGCGTGCGCGGGTGGGGAAGGATTCCGCGCCGTCGCGGTCCGACGCTGATCGTCGCGAACCATCAGCACGATCTCGAGTCGATGGTAATCGTGACGGCGACGACGGTGCGCTTCGGGCCGTGGCGGCATCCTGTCTTCACGGCGAGTTCCCGCCGCATGTACGAACCCGGCTTCTTGGCGGAACGCCTTCAGTGGCTCCGCGCGCTGCTGCGCCGCGTCAACGCAGGGCCGCTCTTCGTCACGCTCGGCATGCTGCCGATCGAGAACGAGCTGGGATCGCGCGCGCTGAGTGCGCTTGCCTGGTCGGTGCAGCGGCGCCACGGTCCGCTGCTCATTCGCGAGGTTTTCGACGAGCGCGTCGCGGCGCTCTTGCCGCCGGACGCGAAGACGTCCGACGTTCGCAGCGCGCGCTGCTTCGCGCAAGCGCGCACGGTCGTAAAGGTTGCGGCGTTGCGCGAGCCATACCGGCGCGAGATCCTCGACGAGACGCGCGCGAACATCGAGGGTGACCTCGCGCTGATGCAAGACGTCGTCCGGCGAGGCGGCACGTTCTATCTGACGCCGGAGGGGAAGTATTCGACCGACGGTCGCATCGGCCCGATGCGCGGCACGATCGAGCGGCTGGCACCGCTCGCGACGATCTATCTCGTCGGCGTGAGCTACGATCCGTTCGTGTCGACGAAGCTGTCGATGCTCTATCGCATCGTTTGTTACGGGCGGCTCGACGAAGGCGGCATGCCGCTGCTGGTGGGGACGCTCGCGGCGATACGCCCGGTCGTCGCGAGCCAAGTGCTGGGCGCCTGGCTCGAGTCGGCGCCGGAGTTCAACGCAGGCGAAGCGTGCGCCGCGGTCGCGAACGCGCTTTCGGGGCTGCCGCCCGCGCTGTTCGTCGATCCGGAGCTGCGGCGCCACCCCGCGCGCCTGGTGCGCGCGGCGCTATCGCGTATGGTCGAGTGGAAGATACTGCAGCGCGACGGCGATCGCTATCGCGTCGCGCCGCGTCGGCGGCATCCGCAATTCCCGTTCGTCGAAGACATCGTCGCGTACCAGGCGCGCTTTTTGGAAGAGACGCTCGCAAACGCCGCGCTGGCGGAACCCTACCGCGAGGTTCCCTAAACCTTCGCGCGCTCGAACGCCGCCAGGCGCACGCGCATCGAGCGCGGCCGCGCGCCTTTGATCTTGCCGTCAGCGCCGATGACGCGATGCGCCGGTACGAGCAAGTCGAGCGGAGCCAGAGCCATCGCCGTTGCGACGCCGCGGTGCGCCAGTGGGCGCCCTACCGCCCGGGCGACGTCGGCATACGACACGAACTCGCCGAACGCGAGGGCGGCGACCGCGCGCCACACGGCGACGCGAAACGCGGTGCCGTCGAGCGCCAGGGGCAGGTCGAAGCGGCGCAGCCGCCGCCGAAAGTATGCTCGGATTTGCGCGCTTGCCTCTACGAGCAGCGCGTCGGCCGCTTTCGTCGCCGTCGCCCGCGCCGGCGCCACGAAGTCGCTCGCGACGATGCTGGAACCGGTGCTTACGATCAACAAATCGCGCCCGAGCGGCGTCGGGACGCGGTGCTCCATAGGTGCTCGAAGGTGCGACATGCAAGTCCTCGGGCCGAAGGCCGGAACGACCGCGACGGGCGCGACGTTCTTGAATTGAACCAACCTAAAATTCTTGGAGGTCCTGAAGTGAGCGGAATCGTTCGAGCCCTACCGCTGTCGGCCATTCTCGTGCTCGCCGCGTGTTCGGGCGGCTCGGGCAATCCGCCGCTGATTCCGTCGAATCCGGCGGCGCTCGAGCAAAACGCCGACACGCCGCCCGACGCGCTGACCGGACCGGAGAGCCGAGAGGCTCCGTTCGTCGGGCTGAATCCCGTCCGTCGTCTCTGCGCGACCTCCGATGATCCCGCGTTGATGGAATGCCTCGCGATGGCGCGCACCGACGTCGCGCCGACGGTGCGAGTCGGCGCCGACCTCGAGGACGCGGCCACGACGTGCATCTTTACGAACGCCTACTGCCCCGTCGACTTGCAGGCGGCATATGCGTTGCCGTCGCTGAGCAAGGGCGCCGGCAGACTCGTCGCGATCGTCGACGCGTGGGGCTATCACCACGCGGCGGGCGACCTCGCGTATTACCGCAAGGCGATGGGCCTGAAGGCATGCAACACCGCGACGAAGTGTCTGCGCATCGTCAACCAAAACGGCAATCCCTCGCCGCTGCCTCCCGAGTCGGGTCCGAGCGACGACTGGAAGGGCGAGGAGTCGCTCGACCTCGACATGGTCTCGGCGATCTGTCCGAACTGCAAGATCGTGCTCGTCCAGACCAATAACAACTACACGAGCAGCCTGTACACCGGCGTGAAGACCGCGGGCAGACTCGGCGCCAAGTACGTCAGCGCGTCGTGGGGCGGTCCGGAGAACGGCGGTGACAATCCGATCTTCCACCAGCACGGCGTCGTGATCGTCGCGGCCGCCGGCGACAACGGCGGCGGCGGGCGGTATCACGGCGGCCCGCAGGAGCCGTGCTCCTACACCTACGTGGTCTGCGCCGGCGGAACGCGTCTCGTGCCCGCGCACAATGGACGCGGGTGGAGCGAGTCGGTCTGGAACGACCTTACGTACGACCGCTGCGGATCCGCCGGTAGCTCGCCGTGCGGCGCAACCGGCAGCGGGTGCAGCCGAAAGATCGGAAAGCCGGCGTGGCAGTCCGATACGCAGTGCCACATGCGTTCCGAATCCGACGTCTCGGCGACCGCCTCGCTGCGCAATGCGGTGGCGGTCTACAACTCGGAGGAGAGCAACGGCTTGCCCTGCCCCTACTACTGCTGGTTCCTCTTCGGCGGTACGAGCGTGTCCACGCCGATCATCGCCGGCGTCTACGCGCTGGCCGGCAACGCGGCGACGCAAGCGGGCGCGCAAAGCATCTGGAAACGCCACACCGGACACATGAACGACGTGACGGTCGGCAATAACGTCGCTCCGGGGCTCGGCGTTACCTGCGCTTCGACGATCCACTACATCTGCTACGCCCGACCGGGTTTCGACGGCCCCACGGGTTGGGGATCTCCTAAGGGTCTTGGCGCATTCTAAGGAAACGATGCGAGCCATCATTCTGAGCGCCGTCGCGGCGGTCGCCGCGCTGGCGTGCGTCGCGTGCAACAGCGGGCTGCAGCAGACGCCCCTGCCCGGCATCGGGTCGCAGCCCGCCGCCCAGGCGCCGGCTTCCAGCTCGGCCCCCGAAACGAGCGACAACTCCGACGATCAGCCGGACGGGCCGCCGGTCACCTCGTCGCGCCCGGGCGAGTCGCGGCCGGCCGGCTCGACGTCATCCGCGCATTCGCCGTCGCCGCGTCCGCCGGTCCGGCCGGCCTTCCATAACGTCTGTCCGCAGGCCGCGGCGCCTGGCCGGCGCGAGTGCGATTCGCTCGTACGCGTTCAGGCGCGCCGCGGTTGCTCGAAGACCGCGCCGTATTGCGCATCCGAGCTGCAGGCGGTGTACGGCGTGGCGCAGGCGGCACGCGCGCGCGGTCGAGGCGTGATCGTGGCGATCGTCGACGCGTACGGCTATCCGAGTGCGGCGAGCGACCTCGCTGTCTATCGGAGAAGCATGGGCCTCTCCGCGTGCTCGCCGTCCGGCGGATGCCTGAAGGTCGTGAACCAGAGCGGGCGGACGAGCCCCTTGCCAAAGCCGAACGCCGACCCGAACGACGACTGGCGTGCCGAAGAAGCCGTCGACGTGCAGATGGTCTCGGCGCTGTGTCCCAACTGCAAGCTTCTGCTCGTCCAGGCGAACAGCAATAAAAGCGCCGACCTCGCCGCGAGCGTCAACGCCGCGGCCGCGCTCGGCGCCGCCGCGATCAGCAATTCCTATGGCAGCGACGAAACCAACGCCGCTGACGCGGCGTACGCGCACGCCGGCCGCGCGATCACCGCGAGTGCCGGTGACGGCGCAGCGAATCAGCCGTGCACCTACGCCGGAGTCGTCTGTGTCGGCGGGACGACGCTGACCGCCGCATCCGGGCGCGGCTGGAGCGAGCGCGCCTGGCGCTCCGGCGGAAGCGCGTGCAGCGCATATGTCGCCAAGCCGTCGTGGCAGCGCGGGCGCGGCTGCGCGATGCGCAGCGTCGCGGACGTGTCGGCCGTTGCCGACCCGAGCACCGGAGTCGCGTTTTACGAGTCCGCGGGAGGGGGATGGCAATTGGCCGGCGGCACCGGCGTGGCTGCGCCCCTCGTGGCCGCGTTGTTTGCGCTGGAGCCGAGCCCGGTGCGCGCGAACGCGGCGGCGTGGCTCTGGCGTCACGGCCGCAAGCCGCCGAAGATGGGAGGTACGTAAGTCATGCGTCCCCGTGCAACTCTGCTCTGCGCCCTCGCGATTGCTAGTCTGGTGGCTGCCGCGCCGCGCGATAGCGCCGTGATCGTCAATTCCGGCTCGACCAACACGATGGGCTACTCGATTACGGTCTGGTCCGACGGACAGGCGTCGCTGACGACGCAGAATCGCGACGGCAACTCGACCGGTGCCGCGAAGCCTTTCTCGGTTCCGCAGGCGACGGCTGCGCGTTTCTTCGCCGATATCGCCGTTGCGAAAAGCACCAAAGCCGTGACCGTGCCGTGCATGAAGAGCGCCTCATTCGGCAGTTCGATGCACGTCAAGTGGCAGGGCTGGGTCTCGCCGGATCTCGAGTGTCCGCCGAAGACTTCGGCGGGCGACGCGCTCGTCAAGGACGTGGACGAGATCCGCAAAGCATCGGGCCTCGCGCAGGCGCCGCTGCGCTAGAAGGCCGACTCCTCGCGCGCGAGCGCAGCTGTCAGATCGACGCTGCCGCGCCGGCGCGACGCCGACACGACGACGCCGCTTAGCCCGCGTTCCCGCGCGAGACGTTGCGCGTCGCGCGCGATCTGCGCGACCATCGCGCGATAGACTTCGGCGCGATCGCGCAGTAGGTTTGTGAGTTGCGCCGAGATCTCGGCCCGCGACGCGCGATCCGTATCGGCGAGTTGCGCAAAGCGCTGGGGAAGGTCGGTTGCCGCGCCGGTCAGGCCGCTGCGGATCGCCGCGGCGTCGGAGTCGAGCTGGTAGCTCGAACCGAACCCTTTGAGGCGAGCCGGCAAGTCGGGAACGACTTGCGCCGATGCAGCCGCGTGCAGCACGTTCAGCCGCACCGCTAGGTTCGCGTCGGCCTTGGCGCGCAGCTGCGAGGTCATCTGCGCGCTGGCGGCCGCCGCCTGTCGGTCCAGCTGCCCTCGGTAGCGCGCCAGCACTGCGCCGTCTTGCGCGTGCAGCGCGGCGACCGCCGCGGACTCGCGCTCGCTCAGCGCCGCCAGCTGCGCCTCGAGCGCGGCGCGCTTCGCGCGAACGAGGCGCACGTCGGCCAGCTTCGCCCGCAGCATGAGCCGGGCGCCGGCGTCGCGCTGTGCGAGGTCGTACGCGAGCGCCAGTTCCTTTTCGCGGAGCTGCTGTTGCCGCGCCGCGAAGGCGCGCGCGGCACTCTGCGCGCTCGCCGCCGCGTAGCCGCTTACGCTTGCCCCGGTCTCACGGGCCAACGCGACGGCGTACGCCTCCAGGGCGGCCTTGCCGCCGTAGCGCGACGCGGCGACGGCGGACAGCGCGTGGGCTTCGAGAGCGCGGTATCGCGCGTTGCCCGCGGATGCGATGCGCTGGACTTGGCCCTGCGCTTCTGCGACGTCACGCCGCACGACCGTCGCCGAGTCGCCGGCGCGCGCGGCCGGGTCGCCAAGTCCCGGAGCGGCGCGCGTGGCGCGCAGCGCCGCGATCTCCCGGTCGTACGCGTCGAGAACCTTGTGCAGCGGATGGACGGCGATCAGCCGCGGAAGGTCGGCGAAACCGGTCGGCGCCGCGTGGCCTGCGGCGACGCCCAAACAGGTGGCGAGTGCGAGGGTGCAAACTTGCGCGGCGCGCCTCATGGGAACTTCACCTGATAGGAGAAGGTGACGCCGTTCGTGCCGGTGAGCGGCGGGAGCTGCGTCAGCGGATTGAGATTCATCACGTCCATGCCGATCGGCGCAGGCTGCTGCAGCGCCAAGAGCGTCGGCCCCTGTGCGGTGAACGCCGTTAGGCGCAGTCCGGCGGCGGGATTCGGATGCGCCTCGAGCGTGATGCTCTGCGTCCTCGGATAACCGAAGGTCTGCGCGAAGATGGCGTTGACGTACTTCCCGAACGCCTTGACCGCGCTGACGCCGACGCCCGTCTGGATATCGGTCGTTATGCGCACCTCGCTGAAGCCGAGCGTCCCGGCGAGCGAGGCGTTCAGCGGCTCGAGCATTGTGCGCGTGAACACCGTGTTAAGCTGCCCCAGCGCAACGTTCGTCGCGACAGAGGTCGCTGAGAAGCTCCCTCCGCTCGATCGCACGCCTCGCACCGCGCCGAATTGCTGCGCTCCGACGAGTATCCCGAGGATCTGCTGGCGGCTGTAGGATGGCTCGGAGGCGAGCGCGAGGTTCATGTTCGTCACCGGGCCGGTGACGTGCAGGCGAATCGTCGTCGCGGGATCCGAGACGAACGTTGTGGCGACCGCGTCGACGTCGGGAATCAGGCCGCTATCCGGATCGAACTGCACGAGGCCGCTCTCCAGATTGAAGTTGCGATAGAAGTTCAGGGAGCCGCCCGTGGAGCGGAATCCTCCGGCCAGCTTCGGCGCGCTCAGCGAACCCGTTAGCGTGATGTCGCCTCTCGTTCCGATGTCGACGTTTTTGCTCTGCACCCGCACGTTGGGTCCCGCGGCGATCCGCACGTTGCTGAAGGCGAGGTTGGGCAGACCCGGCCCCTGTCCGCCGGTTTGCTGCTTCAAAAACGCATCGAGCGGAATACGCGCGTTCGAAACGGTAACGGTGCCGGTCGCCGCCGGATTTGCCGAAGCGGTGCGCGTCAGCGAAACGTCCGCGTCGAGGATTCCTTGGAAGTAGTCGGGCATGTCGAGACGCGCGTTGGTCGCCGTCAGACGAGCGTCGACGATCGCGTCGCTCGCGCGCCGCAGGCTCGCCAGCGCCGCGGCAGCCTGCGCACTCACGGTGCCGCCGCCCACCTTCGCGTGCGATGTAAGTTGCGCTCGGCTTCCGGTGAACGACAGGTCCGAAACGATGCCGGTGATCGGCGAGCGCTCCATCGGCCCGCTAAACGTCCCTTCGCGCAGCGACAGCGTTCCGTTCAGCTGCGGCGCGTCGACGGTACCGCGCGCGAGCACCTCGCCGTCGACGCGCCCGCTCGCCTTCGAGCCCTTGGGGAGAAGGGCGACGAAGTTCGATAGCTCGACGTCTTCGGCGCGCGCGAAACCGGCGATGGGTCCGCTTCCGGGGCTCACGCGCGGCGGCGCGACACGGATCGGAAGCGTCGCGGACGCAAGCACTCTGCCGCGCTCCAGATCGACCTCGGCGGTTCGTATCGCAACGGCGTGCCGGTCGGCGTCGATCTCGGCCGCGATTCGCGGTATCGTGAGATCCCGATACTTGACCGACTGCAGCGCGAGCGCGTCGCGAATCCGCGGAGCCGCGCGCGTCCCCTCGATGCGCAGCGCGGAGTCGAGCGCACCGGTGACCGGCACCTTCTTGCCGGTCGCGGCGAAAACAAAGGCGCCAAAATCCGGGCTAGTGCTGTGCACATCCAGCGAGAGCGGATCACCCTGCCGCAGGCCGAACGCGCCCGACGCGGTCGTTCTCAGCGATGGCAGGTCGACGCGAGCGGATCGAATCGTCCCGCGGCCGTGCGACGCCGACGCGGTCACGTCGAAGAGCGAGAGGGGCATGCGTCCTACGGTACCGCCGAACACCGCGGCGTGTAGGCTCAGCGCGACGTCGGGATAGCGGCCCGACACCGCTGTCTGCGCGTCTAGGCGTCCCGTGATGGGCGCATTCAATCCCAGCATTGGCAGCCAGGTGGAGAGATCGACGTCGCGCGCGCCCGCGCGCAGGTTGACGGCCATCGTCGCCGGCGTCACGGTGCCGGCGAGGTCAACCTGACCCGTCGGGCCGCCGAACCGCATCGCGCTGTCGATCGTCCCGCGATTCGTCGACCAATGCGCCGCGACGTTGCCCAGAGCGAGGCGCCGAAAATGCGCGTTGCTAAAGCGCGCGACTCCGCTGCTCGCGACCACGCGCGTTTCGGCAAGCGTTGCGCGCAGCGCGAGACTTCCCGTTCCCGCGAATGTGTCGCCGGCGTCGAAGAAGTCGTTGAAGTCCGCCAGGTTGGTGTGGGGCGCGTCGACGGCGACGTTTGCGCTGCTTGGCGTCCCGTCGCCCTGCAGGGCGAGCGCCGTCGATCCGACGACGACGCGGCCGCCGGTCAGCGCCAGCGCGCCTCTCTTGCCGCTCACGCCGCCGCGCAGGTCGCGAAACGCCAAACCGTTGACCGAGCCTTCCGGCGCCGCGATCGCCCCGGAAAACGACGGCGCCGCCCCGACACCGTGCACCCGCACGTCGGCGTCGACGCTTCCCTGAACCGGCCAGGGCGCGCGCGGATAGACGCTGGCGAGCAGTGCGCTCACGTCAGAGGAGTGCAGTTGCGTCGCGAGATCGTAGCGCGCTGCGCTCGCGCCGCCGCCGAGAGTGAGCCCGGCTATCGTTCCGGCGACTCCTGCGAACAGCGGCCCCACGGCGACCGCGGCGTCGTGGACGCGCAGCGTTCCGTCCGCGTAGGCAAGCCCGGCGTTACCGTTGACGGTGAAGTCGCGATAGCGCTCCCCGGCGACGACCACCGTTCCCATAACGCGCGGCGACTGTGGCGTTCCGCCCAGCGCCGCCCCAAAACTCGCCGCGGCACCCACATCACCGAACACGGCGCCGCGCAGCCGGCCGTTCGCAAGAGCGAGATCCGCGCGTGCATTCGCCGTTCCGAGCGGCGTGCTCAGCCGCCCCGCCAGACCCATGCCGATTCGGGTGCCTGCCTGTCCGCCGAAGAGCGTGCCGTCGAACGTCGCCCGGGCCGCCGGAATCACCAGGCCCCGCGCCTCGCCGATGCCGAGGCTGAAGCTATGCGGGCGGTCGAGCGCGACGCGCGCGTAGAGCGAGCCGCTCTTGCCGTCGTAATACAGCGGACCTACCGTCCCCACTCCACGCTGGTCAACGTTGAAGAAGGCATCGAGTCGTTGCGACGCGCTCGCACCCCACAAAGCCCCGCGCAGCGCAATCGCCTTCGGGTCTTCGGCCGTCGCAAGCGCCAGCGCTTGCACCGGCATGCCCGTCACGAAGGATCCGACGTACGGAATTCCGCCCGGAGGCGCGTGTATGCCGAGCAGCATTTCGACGGCGCGCGGCCGCCGTTCGAGCGCTATGCGACCGCGCGCGCTCAGATCGACTCCTTCGTACGCCCCGCGCATCCCCAAAACGTCCGCTTCGCGCCCGTCGAACGCAACGAGTCCCTGGATGGCCTCGACAGATTGACCGGAATAGTTCAGCGCAGGCGACTCTAGCGCGATCCAGGTGACGGGCTTGGCGGTCGTGCCCTCGACGAGCAGCGCGAAGTGCAACGGGCCGCGCATCGGCAAGCGCGCCGCCTGCGTGAACGCGGAGCGCAACACCGCCGAATTGGCGCCCCCGCGTACCGTCATTCGCAATCGGGGGCTGCGTAGCCCGTAGATGCCGCCGCCGATCGTTACGGGCGTCCCCGCCAAGGTCGCGTCGAATCGCGGCGTCAAAAGCCCGTCATCGTAAACGTCCACGGGACCGCGAACGTCGTCTACGGGCTTGGAGAGTCCGGCGATGGCGATGCGCGCCCCCGAGAGCGACGCGCTCGCAGATAGCCGGCAGCGCAGGCCGCCGCGAGCGTCCGCGAGGCCGAAGTAGCGCGCGTCTACGTCGCGCAGCGTACCGCGCAGGAAGCGCATCGACTGCGACCCCGCAACGAAGTCGATCGCGGCGGCCACCGGGAGCTCGCGCGCCGTCCAGCGCTGGTCCACGTATCCGTCCGGCGGATCGATGTCGCCGCGCCCGGCGACGGGAAAGAGCCGGTCCGTCCTTTCGCCGTAGCGCAAGCTCGCGGTGTAACGCGAACGTGCCGCGCTCGAGATGTCGGCGTCGACGTTGAGGCCGCGCACGTAGAAGCCACGTTCGTCGTTGAACCCAGGCCGCAGATCGACCGCGTCGAGCGAACCGTTGCGAACGCGCGCCGTCAGTATCAACGGCCTGCCGCCGGCGGGGCGATTCGCCTGCAGCTGCGAAATCGGGACGTTGTAGGTTCCGTCGGCGCGGCGGATGATCGTGACGTGCGGCGAGTCAGCGTCGACGGCTCGCAGGCCCAAGAGCCGTTTGCCTCCGGGAAGCAATTCGCGGATATTGTATTCGACGGTGAGGCGCCGAATCGCGGCAATGGGTTCGTCACGCGTCGACGCGACGCGCACGTCCTCGAAGACCGCGCGGTTTGCGCCGAGCGTCATGCGGTCAACCGAGATGAGCGTTCCGGTGAAGGCGTCGGCGGCCGCGAGGATGCCGACCCGCGCGAGGTTCTGCCATTGCCAGAAAGCAAGCCCTATGATACAAAGAATCGCAATTGCCGCGCCCCACCAAAAGTGGCCTCGCCTGCGCCTCATGGTCCGCTCTTTCCCAATCCGGGCAGGTCATCACTCTCGCAGGGGCTCGCTCGCTCCGCAATTGTCGCGTTTACGGGAGTGCTTATTATGAAGTTAGTTGAGAGCATCGATCGGAACATGCTCGAGCGCGGGCGGCTCGTCGCCGAGTCGAGCGAGTTTGCGATCTTCGACGTCGGAAAGGATACGTACGCCCTGGTCCATCGTCACGAGGCGGTGGATTGGCAAGGCATAACGATCTCGGGCGACGGCCTGTTCCGGGTTGCGGAGTTGGTTGCCCGCGCTACCCGATCGCTCTATCGAGGCGTCGCCGCCGAGCTCTCGAAGGAGCGGAATCGCTGACGCTGAACACGCGCGACAACGTGTTGAAGATGCGCGCAGCGTTTCTCGCGGCAGGCTGCGTCGTCGCGCTCGGCGCGGCCACGCTGCCGGCTCGGGCGGCGCTGGACATGGCAGTCGGCGCGCGCAAAATCGTCAAGAGCCAGCCGGTGAGCAGCTGCAACGCCGCCGCCAAGAGTGCGCTTAACTCGGTGCTTCAAGATGCTAGCGAAGTCGGCACGGGCGACACCGGTGAGTGGAGGGCCTACGCGCCGGCGGATGCGAGCGGCCATTCATCGGCCGGCGCGGCAGTCCACTGCTATCCGCTCGACGACGGCTACGTCGTGACGTTTACGTGCGCGGTGCAGACGCCGCCCAGCACCGACACCGCGAGCGCGTTGTGCACGAAACTCGCGACGGCATTCGGAGGCGGGCCGTGACGCGCGGCGGCGGGCGGCGAGCGGCGCTCGCGGCGGCCGCGTTGTTCTGCGCCTTCTCGTTGGGTGTGCCCGCGCCGGCGGCCGTAGACATTTCCGTGGGCATCCGGCACGTGAGCCCGGACGGCTCGGCAGAGGAGTGCGGGGCGAAGGCGAAAGCCGCACTGAGTGCCTTCCTCCAGGGCGCGACCGAGTCGAGCCCGGGCAGCGGCGAATGGATCGCCACCGCACAGAATCCGCAGGCGGGTGCCCTGACGGCTGCTGCGACGGTGCGTTGCTATCCACTCTCGAAAGGCTACGTCGTGACATTCACCTGCGCGGTGCAGCTCCCCGAAAATCCATTCGGCGCGGACGCGCTCTGCTTGGACGTCGCCCACAAATTTTACGGCGGCGCGATTACGGCGCTCGCGCCGATGCCGACGCCCACGCCCGTGCCGACCGGCTGCAGCATCGTCAATCTGGTCGGCACGTGGGTTGCGGACGACAAGCCCGGACTGACGCTCACTGTGGACCTCAACGGCAACTTTACCGACAGCGACGGCGTCTCGGGCAACTGGATCATCAAAAGCACGACCGTGGTCCTCACCTACTACGGTGAGCACACGCTGACGCTCTCTTCCGACGGCAAGCACATGCGCGGCGGAGGCTACGCCTTCACGCGCAGGTGCTGAAAAATTTGAGCCCCGCGTAGGGCCGCGTTGACGCGTTAACGCATTGATTCATGACACAATTGGTGCGATGATTGTACGTAACGACGCTACTCCTTATACAGCCCGACCGAGCGGCAACTTAAGTTAACAGTTGCTGGCGCGGCGGGCCGGGAAGCACACCTCCATGCTAACCGAACGCCCGTTTGCTACAGTCACACTAGCACTGCTCGCCACCCTGGCGGCGTGCTCGGGCGCCGGTTCCCCGAGCGCACCGCCTGCGACGGCCTCGCTGGCGCGCCCGCCCGGCGCATCGTCGGGATTCACATTCACGACGGTCGACGATCAAGCTGATTCGTTCAACGAGGTTTTAGGGATCAATGATGGAGCGAAGCTGACGGGATTTTACGGCAGCGGCTCATCGAGCGACTCGAGCGTGGGGTACATCGTCGTCGCTCCCTACGGCCAGAACAACTTCCGACCCGAGAGTTATCCCGGTGCCTTGGACACCGAGCTCACCGGCCTCAACGACAAGCGGACGTTCGTGGGCTTTTATCGCGATTCGCAAAACGACGTCCGCGGGCTCGTGCTGGTCGGCGGAATCTGGACCAACTATAAGCATCCCCACGGCATGCCCAAGGGCAAGTCGGTTACCGAGCTGCTGGGCGTCAACAACTCCGACATCGCCGTCGGGTTCTACACCGACTCGTCGGGCGTCAACGAGGCCTTCACGCTGGACATCCTTACGGGCCATTACCGGCCGCTCTCTCCGCCCGGCGGTGACAACGCGGTCGCGACGAGCATCTCCGGCCGCGGTGACATCGTCGGCTATCTGCAGAAGCAGGGGCACTCCGTCGGCTTCCTGCTGCGTCGAGGAGCGTACACGGAGTTCTCCTATCCCGGCGCGACCGACACGAAGTTCCTGGGCGTCACCGTTTACGATCAAATCGTCGGATTGTACTCGGGCAGCTCCGGCGCAACGCATGGTTTCCTACTGACCAATCCGCTGAAGGTATCCATAGCGTGGCAGCAGATCGACGAGCCGGGCGCCGTGGGAACGACGGTCGTCACCGGAATCAACCAGAGCGACGACATCGTCGGATACTACGTGGATTCCGCCGGCCATACGAACGGTTTCTTCGCGAGCCGGAAGTAGCGACGCTGACACCGATCCTCGACGCGATCGAGACGGAGCGCCTCCGTTTGCGCCGATTCGGATCCCACGAGGCGCACCTGTTGCTCCTGCTGATGGGCGACCCTCGCGTGATGCGCTTCTACCCCGCGGTCTACGATCGTGCCCGGGCCGAGCGCGCGCTCGAGAGCGTGCGCGGCTCGTATGAACGGCTCGGCTACTCCCTGCTGGCCGTGGAACGCAAGTCGGACGACGCCTTCGTCGGCCAGGTGGGATTGCTCCATTGGGATGACGTGGACGCGCGTGAGGATGTGGAAGTGGCGTACATGCTGCTGCCGGAGTACTGGGGCGCGGGCTATGCTACGGAAGCGGCCCGCGCCTGCCGCGACTGGGCATTCGCGCATCTGCCCGTCGACCGCGTCGTGTCGTTCATCGTGACTCAGAATCGCGCGTCGATCGCCGTGGCGCGCCGCAACGCCATGCGGCGGCTGAAGCGCCTCGAGCACAATCGCTTCGCCAAGCCGATCTACGTTTACGGTATCTCGCGCGCCGAGTGGTCCGCCGCGTCTAGTCCCGCCGGATTCTAGGGAGGGTGCGTCGAAGTCCACGGCAACGAGAGCGATGACTTTTCGGTTTGCTACGTCCCAGCCTGTGACAACCAAGCGCCGCATGAAAGGGGCGCAACGCGTCTTTCTGACCCTCGCCGCGGCGAGCGGGTTGGCCGCGTGCACACACACTAACTACATGCCGAACGTTATCCAGCTCACGCCCCACGGCACGTCGTCCAAGCCCGCCGATCAGTCGATCGCGAAGTCGTTTGAGCTCATCGCGGTCGAGGACGGTTACACCGGCGTGTTCAGCGCACAGACGATCGTCGGAACGTGTTGGGTGGTTCAGGCGCCGATCATGACAAGCGGAGCCTGGGTCGTCATCCCACAGGGGAGCACCTGCGCCCATCTGGATACGGAACAGATCCAAGTCAAAGATACCAACGGGCATTCGGCCGTAACGTACATTCGTTCCGTGCAGTAAGAGCTAACTACAACAAGCGCGGTTCGGGTGGCCGGATGGCACCCTCTAACTCGAGTAGCGCGCGCTTCAACGGCAAACCTCCGCCGTAACCGGTCAGACTGCCGTCGGATCCGATGACGCGGTGACAGGGTATCACGATCGGGATTTGATTCGATCCATTCGCGCGTCCGACTGCGCGCGCGCCGTGGATCAGTCCGAGTTCTAGCGCAATCGCGCCGTACGACGTAGTGACTCCGTATGGCACGCTCAAGAGCTTCATCCACACTTGTTGCTCGAACGGTGAACCGTGAGGCTCAAGTGGTAAGTCAAAGACGCGACGCTCGCGCCGGAAGTATTCGCTCAACTGTTCTCGGGCGGCTAGCATCCCGCGCGCGGCCGCCGGCGGAAGCGAGCCCGAGGCCGACGCTTTCGGCCTGCGGTTCGGCAGCAGTATCTCGACGACGGTCCCCGTGTCGTTCACCGCGAGTTGAACGTCGCCTACGGGCGTTACGAGCGTCGAACGAAAGAGCGCGCGATCCATACCAGCAAGAACGTCCTTACGAGACCCCGAGTTGCGCACGCTGCGCGTACCGTTCGCGGGTGCGCTCGGCCTCGACGTGGTCGTACGCTCTGGCGGCTTCTCGCGCGAGCTCCCGGAGCATCTCGACCTCATCGGGGTCGAGTTGCGCGCCGTTGGCATGTGCGCCGTAAAGCGTGAAGCTGACGAGCTCGTGGCGCACCGTTACGGGCACGGCGAGCGTGTAGATCGCGGCGTTCTCCGCGTCGAGATGCGAGCGGACGTCGTCGAGCCAGACGATGCTCTCGTCGGCGAGCAGTATGCGCACCAGGAGATCGTTGGCGTTGAAGCCGGCGGGAGCGACCTGAGTTTGGCTCGACGTCGCTACGCCTTCGAACCGCTTTCCGCCCTCGGAGCGCCGGTACAGCGCAGCGGCTGCTAATTCCATCGCGTCGACGGGCACCTGCACCAAACCGTCGACGATCGCGGCTTCGTCGGTCGCATACGGAAGGGCCGCGGCCGCGCGGCGTAGGTGCCTCTCGGCGAGCCGGCGCCTACGAAAGAAGACGGCCTCGACGAAGGCTTCCGTAACGCGATTGATGCGGTCGAGCAAAAAGCCGACCGCTATCGTCGCGGCGAGCTCGAGCCCGAGCGCGAGCCGCCCGACGGCCAAGACACGCGAGAAGAACCAGTCTAAGAGCGAGACGAACGCGACGACGCCCAGCGAAAGCAGTCCATAGACAAGCGCGCGATTGAGGACGAAATTTACGTCGAGCACGCGTAGCCGGAAGACGGCGTACGCGATGCAGATCGGCATCAGCACGACGGCGAAGCCGACCACTTGTCCGACCGCGAAGGGCACGCCGGGGACGAAGTAGACCGCGTACGCGACGAACGATGCGAGCGTTCCGATCGCCAGGAAGCCCCATCGCTGTCGATCGGTCGGCGTCGCCTCCACCAGATTCTTCGCGAGGATCAATCCGGCGATTGCGAATGTGACCAGCGGTATGACCGCGCTGACGATCGTGTCCCAGGCGGGAACCAATCCGGCTGAATAATAGCTCCGCCACTCGACGACGTACACGGCATACGAGCCCCCCAGGAAGGCCCACACCCACGGGTCGAGCTTGCTCCTCCATCCGAGCGCGTTTCCGTTAGGAAAGCGCAAGATGAACGGAAGCAGCGGCAGGACGCTCCACGGACCGAAGACGGTGCTCAGCACGAAGGTGAGCGCGCGGTAGCCCGATGGAGAGAGCACGTGCGACCAATACATGAAGACAGGGCTCGTGCCGAAATAACCCACGGCAAAGACGTAAAACGCCCACGACATTATCGATGGCCGCAAGAAGACGAGCAAGAAGGCGACGATCAAGAATACCGTCGGCGGAATGTACGCCAGGATTCCACCAATGCGCTGCCAGATGCCGAAGCTTGGTTTAGGCGCCGCCGTCAAGGTCACCCAATACACGACGGTGCCGCGCCGGAACTCGAGACGTTCGCGCTCCCCGGGATACGGCGAGCGCACGCGCGATGCGATTTCGTAGTCTCCGCGATCCACGAGGCGGTCGCCGACTCGTATACCGGCCCGATCCGCAACCGAGCCGCGGTCGACGCCGACGACAATCGCCATTCGAGGCGGGAGGGTGACGCCGAAGGTACCTTCTCCCCAGTCCTCTGCGAAGTCAACGTGCCCCAAGGGCAGGTAGTACAGGGTCACGACCGCGAGCGTCACGAGGATGAGGAGTCCGCGCGAGAGAGCCTGGCGCATCGCCTCCAGCTTCTGCGACACCGCGCTGTTTCTTGCGGACAAGAGAGATACCGGGATCGACCGGCGCCGGCCCGAATAGCAGTGTCATCCCCGGGGTGCGTCGGTAAAGGAGAAAACATGAACTCGCGCATAGGCGTAGCGGCCGTCAGCTTCGCGGTCGTCATTCTTGCCGGCTGTTCCGGCGTGCCTCAATCGAGTCTGACTCCGAGCACCAAGCCGGACGGCGCGACCTCGCCGACGACAACCTACACGTACGTAGATCTCGGCCCCGGACCAAACGGCAAAAATGCGTACGGTTACGGTGAGAGCCCCAGTGCGGACACCGGGACGTACTTGGATCACACCATCTCGTGCGGCAAAGATTGTTCGGCCCCGGTCTATTACCCAGTTGCGTGGCCGGGATCCGGTACACCGGTCGTCCTCTTGCCCAATTTCTATGTTGAGGGATGGGCGTACGGCGCCGGCGGCTCGCTGATCGTCGGGACCCTCATCACGAATGACGGCGGCTACTTCGGATTTCCGCACGCCGCGTTGTGGCAGGGTTCTTCGCATACCTTCACCGACCTCAACCCGTACGGCAGTTGCGGAAGTTGTCAGCCGGGATCGAATGCGTACAACACCGACGGAACGTTTATCGCCGGGTCCGGCGGATCGCCGGAACACGCGCTCCTCTGGAAGCTCGGGCAGCTGAACAAGCCCGTCGACCTGAATCCGGGCGGCTTTGCGTACTCCGAAGCCTACGCGGTACGAGGTACCACGCAGGTCGGCTACGCGTACTCGAGCACAACGAAATCCTTTCACGCCATTCTTTGGCACGGCACCGCCGCGAGTGCGGTCGACCTGACGCCGTCGACTTTGTCGTCTGCCTATGCCACCGGGTTGGGGTCCAAGACGGAGGTCGGCTGCGGCACGCCCTCTGGGATGACCGTGAGCCACGCGCTCCTGTGGCATGGCTCTGCGGCGAAGATGATCGATCTCCAACCCTCCTCGGGATTCACCGATTCGTGCGCTCGCGCTGCTCAGGGAAAGGTGCAAGTGGGATACGGACACTTCACCTCATCGAGGGCGCTGCACGCGTTGCTCTGGACGGGCAGCGCGAAGACCGCGGTCGACCTTCAGCAGTACTTGCCGAACACGTTCTCAAGTTCCGAGGCGTATGCCATCGACACGGCGGGCGACATCGTCGGCTCCGCATTGACGAGCACGGGTACGTGGCACGCGGTCGTATGGATCCCCTGAGCCTGCCCGAAAAGGCATCAATGGGTTGCCGAGAAGATCGCTTTGGCCACGTCCTCTGCATCAGCGGCAATGTTATTGTCCATCACGACAATGATCTCGTTCTGAGTTGGATACGTATTGTTATCGGCGCTATAGCCGAAGGTGCCGCCGTTGTGCCAAATCAACGTCGTGTTAGCTGCAACCTTGTCGATATACCAGCCCATGCCATAGCCGGTAGGCTTGCCGGATGCTAAGGACCCGGACGTTCGCATCATCGAGACATATGAGAGCGGAACGACTTTGCCGGCCAGCAAGGCATCATCCCATTTCACGATGTCGGGGGCCGTCGATACAATGTCGCCAGCCCCCGCAGCCCAACCGCTGATAAACTCGGGCGACGAGACGATTTTCCCCTCCCTCATCATGTAGCCTCGCGCCATATCGGAAAAGTGCCACTCGTCGGAGACAAATCCGCTATCTCGCATCCCTGCCGGCGCAAAGATATGTTGTCGCAAATATTGCTCGTAGGATTGACCGGACGCGACCTCGATCACGCGGGCCAAAAGGAAATAGTTTGTGTTGCTATAGGCCCATCTCGATCCGGGCGTAAACAGCAGCGGTCTGTTTGCAATGAGACCTACGATGCGGCCAAGGCTAGGTTGTTCGGTCGTAGCTAATTTGACGATGTCGGAAACCTCGACATAGTTAGGGATTCCCGACGTTTGCCACAGCAACTGATGGAGCGTAACCGACGCGCCTCTCGCATACTCGGGAACATATTTATGCAGCGGATCATCAAGAGAAAGTTTACGTTGCTGCAGAAGTTGCATAATTGCCGCCGCGGTAAACTGCTTTGTGACCGATCCGATCTCAAAATGGGTGTTGCCCGTGACCGGTTCGCCCGTCGCTAAATCGCGAACCCCATAACCCCGGATTAGCACCGGCTGGCCGTCTACGGCCACGGCGACGACTACACCCGGGGCATGCTTCTCAGTCATCGCCTGTCTGGCCGCGGCCGCTACCGCCGAAGGGAGATTGAGCGTGTTCGCTGAGGTTGAAATAGCGAGCAGTAAAGAACTCGTGGCGACAACCGCCGATTTCATAGACAAAGCCGCCAAAGTACCATTGATTATCGCACCTACGGACGAGCCCGAGAGATTGTTTCGAGCATCGCCTCCACCCTCCGATGGGACGACGTTCCGGCGCCGATTTGCACCTTTTGACCACAATTTTATGGCCGCCGATACTCGATCGGCTAAGATAATCTCATGAGGACTACGGCTATTTCGATCATGATGGGCGCGTTCACCCTGCTCGCTATCGGGGCGGCTGCCGAGGAGGACTCCAGCGCGATGTTTCGGGGCGATCCCGCGCATCGTGGTATCTATCAATCGCTTGCGCCGCCACTGCATACCGTGAAATGGCGCTTCCACACCAAGGGATGGATTTTTTCCTCACCGACTGTCCACGGCGGCGCCGTTTTCATTGGGAGCTCGGACGACGATGAATATGCGGTCCGCGAGTCAGACGGCGGCCAGATTTGGAAGTTTGCGACCAAAGGTCCGGTGCGTTCCTCGGCGGCGGTTGCATATGGCTCGGTCTTTTTTTCGAGTGCGGATGGCAATATTTACGCACTCGATGAAGCTGGCGGGAAAGAGAAATGGCATTTCCGCACCGGAGGCGAGCGCCGCTTTAGCGCGCCTGGGATACACGGTATCGCACCGCGAACCGAGCTGATGCCCGACCCGTACGACCTCTTCTTGTCGTCGCCGGTCATCTCGAATGGCGTCGTGTATGTGGGAAGCGGCGACCACAACGTGTACGCCCTCGACGCGCGCACGGGCGCAGTTCGATGGAAATTCAGGACTGGAAACGTAGTGCACGCATCACCGGCCGTTGACGGCGGCGTGGTGTTCATCGGGAGCTGGGATCGATATTTTTACGCGCTGAATGCACGGACCGGAGCGCTTCTTTGGAAGTTTTTGACCGGCGATGACCGCGATATCTACAATCAAGTCGGAATTGCCGGCTCGGCGGCCGTAGCTGACGGCATCGTCTATTTTGGTTGCCGCGACAGCCATTTCTATGCGCTGAACGCGCGCACGGGTGCTCTGATCTGGAAACGCAACCATCACGGAAGCTGGGTCATCGCATCACCCGCGATCGCCTCAGGCTCAGTCTACTACACGACCTCGGACGAACAGAAGTTCTATGCGATTGATGCAAAGACTGGAAACGCGCGTTTTAGGGTCGGATATCGAACGTTCGCTTATTCTTCGCCGTCCATCGCCGGGAACGTCGCATATTTCGGTTCCTTTGACGGGCAGCTGTATGGCGTTGACGTCAATTTCGGGCAAAGTCGTGGCGCAATTCACAACCGACGCAGCTTCGCGCGAACTTGCGGCACATTTAAGCGCCTCCGGTGACGTCGATCTTGGCACCTTTTATGGGGGCGATAGCACGGCCGCGCATCCGACCTTGGATGGTACGATCGTCGCTTTGAGTAGGCTCTATGAGTTGGGCTCGCTCGTCGGGTCACCGGCGATTGAAGGCGGCACGCTGTTCATCGGCTCGACCGAAGGCACGCTCTATGCCATTGACTAGGTTGCCATCGATAATCGATTGGTTATCCCATTCGAGTATGGAGCCGAGACCGCGAGTTGCCGTAACCGTTTGAACGTCGGGCGCATCGAGTTGGATTTACCCTCGGAAAAATTTCCGATCGCCCGCAATCCAGCCTCGCCACGAGAACGTTGGGGTGTCATTGGAGGTGAGCTTTGGAGCCGTTCAGGGTGGCCGCATTGGCGCTGTGGATTGCGTGTTTATCGCTCGCGACGATGCGAAATGCCTCCGCACATCCCCTCGGCAACTTCACGATAAATCACCTCACGCGCATTGACGTCCGTGGCGATCGGCTCCGCATCCACTACGTGCTCGACATCGCCGAGATTCCGACCTTTCAAATTATGCACGCCGCCGGGTGGGCGCCGGCACGCGCGCGCGATTGGCAAAACGGCGAGGCCAGCCTTGTGGCGCAGGACCTCCTCGTGCAGACCAATAGTGCTCCGCTGGCGCTGCGTTTGGAACGCACCTCGGCTCGAACGCGCCCGGGCGCAGGTGGTCTGCCCATCCTTTACTGGACTGGAGATTACTGGGCTCCGCTTCCAGCCCACGCGGCGATCATAGTCCGCGATCTCGTTTACGCGGATCGGCGCATCGGCTGGAAAGATATCATCCTTCCCGGTATAGCGGATCCCACTAACGAGCTGCGCTCGTATCCGAGCGCGCTAATTGGATCGCCGCGACAAAACGACGAAGCGACCTTCAACGTCGCGGGCCGGCGCATCTCCGACGTTAGAGTCAGCGGCGACTCGTCGCCGGCATGGGGCGCGCCGATCGTGCGTTCCTCGGCGCTGTCGGATCTCGTCGCTCGCGGCGGTCAAACGCCGGCGTGGATCCTGTTGACGGTCCTCGCGGCGTTCGGCCTCGGCGCGCTGCACGGCCTCGAGCCCGGACATGGGAAGGCGCTGCTCGCGTTCACGCTGGTCGGCTCGCGCGCGACCTTCAAACAGGCGGCGATTTTAGCGGGCGCCTTGACCTTCGCGCACACGATCGCCGTGCTGCTCCTCGGCCTGCTGCTCTTCGTCGCTGCCGGCTTCGCGACGGAGACCCTCTTCACGTGGATCACTCTGGTTTCGGGCGTCGCCGTAACAGCGATCGGAACGCGCAGCTTGACGGTCACGCTTTTGCATCGCTACCAACACGCCCACGGCCACGTACACGCACACCACGCCGCCGATCACTCGCACGCGGTACCGGGATCGGCGCCGCTGCATTTCCCGAGCGCCGTCGTCGCCGCGATGAGCGGAGGGATCGCCCCGTGCCCCGCGGCGATCGTCGTGCTCCTTACCGCGCTGCACCTGCACCGCGTCGGCTACGGCCTGGCGCTCATCGTCATCTTCAGCCTCGGTCTCGCCTCGATCCTCACGGGGTTGGGGATGGCCGTCGTCCGCGGCGCTGCATGGCTATCCCGGCGCTCCGTCTTCGAGCGCGCGTCGCGCTTCGCGCCCCTCGTCACAGCCGGCATCATCACGATCATCGGTGCCGGCATGCTCGCGCAAGGGCTGATCGAGCAGGGCGTGCGCGCCTCCGCGCCGGCGCTCCTCGCGCTCGTTCTGGGCGGCGTCGCGGCCCTCGCCATTCTCTACGGCTTTCTCTCGACACGCTTGACACACCACGCTCTCGCCATAAAGGAGACCACATGAGAATCGTTCGTTCCGTTGGGACGATGACGGCGGTCTTCGTGCTCGCATTCTCGATCTCGCTCTACTCGTTCAGAGCGGCACGCGGATCCGATCACCAAGACTCGCCTGCAGTCGTCGCCAACCCGCTCGCGGATATCACTGACGTGTTCGCTTTCCCGAACCCGCACGACGCCTCGCGCGTCGCGTTGGTGATGGACATCCGGCCGCTGATTCCGGCCGGCATGTACGGCGGCATTGGGTTGGACCCCAACGTCCTGTACCAGTTCAAGATCGCCAATACGGGAGTCGGGTCGAACTCATTCCATGAGAATACCGTCCTGCAGTTCACAGCCGACACAACCGGCTCGTCGCAGAGAGTCACTCTCTACGGGCCGGCCGCTCCCAACGAGGTAGGAACATCCAATACGACCGTCGCCATGACCGGCACGTTCGACTTTGGCAAGGTCGCCTCGCTCAAGCACGGGATCAAAGTATTTGTCGGGCCGAGGCGCGACCCGTTCTTCTTCGATCTCGCACAGTTTTTCAAGATCATACCCGACCGCAACTACATGAATCATCCGCACGTGCCGCCGGCGACGGCCGATTCGTTCCGCTTCGCGTCACGCAAGCAGCGGATCATCCTGAACGGTGTCGATTACGGCACGGCGGGCTCCAACAAGTGCAAGATCGCCAAACCGCGAGACTATCTCGCCGACTACGACGTCATCTCGGTCGTCGTCGAGATGCCGAAGGCCCTGCTCGCTCCGGCAAGCGGACCACCGGGACTTATCGCGCTTTGGGCGGCCGCCGGCACGTCCGACGGCCAAGCGGAATAGGAGGCTTCTAGAACATGACGATACGCTATAAACTCTCGCTACTGGCTCTAGCCATAGCCGGCGCCGCGATCGGCGGCTGCGCCTCTAACTCGGCATTGACCCCCGCGTTACGCGCCGGGACTAGCCTAGCCGGCAATTCGAAGACGGTATACCGACAGATCGAGCTGCTCTCGCGGCCCGCCGTGAAAGAAGCCTTCGAGCTGTTCAGAGATCACAGCAAGACCAACGTTTCGGAGCCTTACGCCGATCCGGTCTTGCGGAGCCAGATCAAGGCGTTCACGCTGGATTTTCGCAGCAGGAAGAACGCCGAGACGCTGCAGGCCGTCTTGTACCCGAACGTGATGAAGGTCGACCTTTCGCAGGACACGACGAAGGCCGCATATCTCGGCTACGAGACGGGCGGAGCGACCGGCAGCAAGTACGGCGGCCGCGCCCTCGGCGACGACATCATCGACATCTCGCTTGGCGCGATCTTCGGTAACACGCTCTCGGCGCTCGGCCTCATTCGCGACGATCACAAGGAAGCGCCCTGCCTGACGACCGACAACATCGCGTACGACAAGTCGAACACCGACACGTTCCCGTATATTCAGGCACCTCTCTAACGTGACAGCACCAAAGGCGATTGTCGCCCTCGCGGCGGCAATCGCCATCGGATCGGCATGGCCCTGGTTCGCGGCGCACCGCGCTCAGGCGAGCTCACCGCCACCCGCTCCGATCCAGACCGACTACCTCCGGCGTAACGCGCTGATCGCATTCTACGAACGGCAAGCTAGGCGCGATTCCGCCGACCAAATCACGCGGCGCGTGCTGGGCGGCGAGTATCTGCAACGCTTTCGCGAGACGGGCGACCTCAACGACGTGACCCGCGCGCTCGCCGTCGCGAACGACTCGCTGCGCTTGCAGCCGCAGGGCAACGTCCAGGCCCTCGGCGTCATCGCCTCGTGCGACGTGGCCTTCCATCGCTTCGCCGCGGCGCTCGCCGCGGAAGAGTCGGCCGTATATGCTGCGCCGTTCGACGACAACGCGCGGGCAGAGACGGCATCGATCCTGATGGAGATGGGGCGCTATGAGCGGGCCGGCCGAATCCTCGCCCGCCCCGTGCACGGCGATCCGAATCCGACCTGGATGTCGATACGGGCCCGATACGACGAGCTCACTGGTAACCTGGCGGGTGCGCGTGTGCAGATGGCCGCAGCTACCGCGATCGTCGACCGTATCATCGTGATTCCGGCGTACACGCGGTCGTGGTACCACACGCGCGCGGCGCAGCTCGCGTTCGAGGCCGGCGACGCCGCGAGCGCTGCGCAGCAGTTCGACGAGGCGCTGCGCATCTTCCCCGACAACGCGATGGCGCTGCTCCTCGAATCCAAGCTCTTCCGAGCGTGCCGCGATTGGCATCGCGCGCTGGACGCCGCGACGCGAAGCGCCGAGCTCTATCCGCTGCCGCAAGCGCTCGGCTATCAGGCGGACGCACAGCGCGCGCTCGGCAACCTCGTGGCGGCGAGCCGCACCGACGCGCTGATCCGCGCAGAAGAGCGGCTCTTCAACGCGCAGGGCGTCAACGATCGTCTTCTCGCGATGTACTATGCGGAACACCGCGAGCGCTTGGCCGACGCGCTCCGCGCGGCGCGATCCGACGTGGCCAAGCGCGGCAACGAGATCTATGCAGATGACACGATGGCCTGGGTGCTCGCCGCAGTGGCACGCTGGAACGCAGCGCGCGTCTACGCGCTCCGGGCAACGCGATACGACACGGCGGATCCCGAGCTCGAGTATCACGCCGCCGTCATCGCTTGGCATACGGGTCATCGAAGCGAAGCGCAGCGGCGACTCCGGGCCGCGCTGGACGCGGATCCGCAGTTTCATCCGATTTATGCCGACGACGCTCGGCGCCTGCTCGAGGCGATCGGCGAATGACCACGCGCGCGAGCGTCGTTCGGCTCTACGGGCTTTTGATCGCGCTCAACGTAGGTGCGTGGGCGCTGACCTTGTGGGCCTTTTGGTCGCGTCCGGTTCTGCTCGGAACCGCGCTCCTGGCGTATACGTTCGGTTTGCGCCACGCGGTCGACGCCGATCACATCTCCGCAATCGACAACGTCACGCGCAAGCTGATGCAGGAACGCAAACGGCCGCTGGGCATCGGCCTGTTCTTCTCGCTGGGGCATTCGACCGTCGTCGTCGTGCTGACCCTCGCCGTGGCGATCGGCGCGGCGGTCGTCAAGAGCCGGCTCCCGGCATTGCAACACGCCGGCACGCTGGTCGGCACGTCGGTCTCCGCCGTTTTCTTGCTTTTGATCGCGACGATCAACCTGATGGTCTTGTTCGATATTTTCGGCGCGTTCGCGCGGGCGCGGCGCGGCGAGGCGTACGACGACGCGGGCCTCGACGCGATGCTGAGCCGGCGCGGCCTGATGGGGCGCTTCTTCGCGCCGCTCCTGCGGATCGTCGACGAGAGCTGGAAAATGTATCCGATCGGGCTGCTCTTCGGGCTCGGCTTCGACACCGCCACCGAGGTCGCGCTGCTCGGGCTTGCCGCGATCGAGGCCGGAAAGGGTCTTCCCGTTGCCGGCATCCTACTGTTTCCTCTGCTCTTCACAGCGGGGATGTCGCTGATCGACACGACCGACGGCATCTTGATGTTAGGCGCGTACGGCTGGGCCTTCGTCAAGCCGATGCGCAAGCTGTACTATAACGCGGTCATCACGCTGGTCTCCGTGCTCGTCGCACTCGTCGTCGGCGGGCTCGAAGCCGCCGGAGTCATCGCCGATCAGCTCCGCCTCTACGGCGGCGTCTGGGACGCGGTGAGGACCGTCAACGACAATTTCGGCGCGCTCGGATTCGTCATCGTGGGACTCTTCCTCGCGAGCTGGCTCGTCTCGGCGGCCGTCTACAAGCTAAGCGTCTCTCTAAAGTTTTGATCCGCTATGCAAGCCCAGCATTTTGCGAGCCGCTTCCGGTTCGGAACCGTCGGGAGCGTCGATGTTGACGCTCGAGCCACGCTTTAAAACCTGTGCTTCGAGCATGGCGGCGCGAGTAGGGTCTACTATGCGACAGCGCATTATTTCCGCTATCGCCTCCTTGAGTTTCATTAGGGCCTTTCGTGGATTTAGTTTGGGGGAGCTAGGTGCAGTTGCGTGCGCTGATGCGAAAAGCCTCTATCTACGTTTCCCTGACCTCTACTGCGCCCGAACGGCCCCCACGATGCTGAACAGTCCGACCCTCTTCCAGATCGAGCAGGTCGGACCAAGAAACGACGTCGGTCCGGCTCGGAGCGATTTTGCTGCGCAGTTCCTCGAAGTGCTCTAACGACTCCCCGGTCGGCACTGCAGACAACCACTTTTTATTGAAGGCTTCGATATTACGAGGATCTTTCTTGGCGACGAACGTCTTCGCATAAGTTTCGATCTCGGAATCGTTCTTCGCCCCTCTCACGACGTTGAGGAACGCCTCCGGCTCCATGCCTAGATACTCGAAGAGGCCATGGTCCATCGGGCAATCGTAATTGTAGTCAGCAATGTTACCGTGCACTAATGCCTTTGCCTTATCGGTCGTCCGGGCGAGCTGCACGATGCCTAGCATCATCGAGCTGACGCTACGCGGCGTGGCCTTGGTTAGGTCCGCCATAATAAATAGTTCAACTTTCATATTAGCTTCTTGTCCTACTATTGGTGAACGTGATAGATGGAACAGAGTTGCACTAGCGGTGCGGCGTTCCAGTCGCAAATCGCTGGCGTCTTAGTATCTTGAGCCGACTCTAAAACTGCTGCCGCTGCAAATGTCCGCGATCTGTTCAGCGCTTAGCCGGCGGAAGGTCTTACTGCCGTATACAAATTCTTCGCCGGCTTCAGTCGCATCGTAACGTTCCTGCGCACCAGAATTCAGCGGCGGTCGCTCCTTCAAGATCTGGTTCTTGAGGTTAACACGATAGGCGAGGTCTTTCGCAAACAAAACGATGTCACCGCGTCCGTTAGCGTAGCCTCCATAGACCGGTTCGGAACGCTCCGCACAGCTCAGCCCCCCCACGGCACCTGTAATGGCGAGCGTGGCAATTGGCAAGGAAGCGCATATCATGGCTACAGCTATACCCTAAAAGGGCGTGAGTGGATGCACTGGTACTGATGGGTCATCGGGCCTGCGCAGAAACGCGTGGGTCGGTGAAGCAGCCACTTTGTATTGCGTGCTGCAAGCCGGATACAAGCAGTGGCTTGCGCGATTCTTTGGAGAGCACGCAGCTGGCGCCTGCTAGATGACATGCGCGGCCCCAAGAACGCTTTACGGCGCCGGTGTAGACCACAATAACGCACTCCGGTAAGACGAAACGCAGTTGGCGCAACAATTCGAGCGGGTCCACTGCTTGTCTGTCGACGTCGGCAATGAGAAGGTCTGGCGCGAGTTTCGCTAACTCTGCCACATCGAGATGTGCCGCCACCGTAAGGCCCGGCTCGCCTGCGCCTTTGAGTGCAGCGCTGAGTAGCGGGATGTCCTTTGGGTCGACTGCGGCCAAACAGCATATGCGGGCCATATTTTTGCGCTTTCAGGCGGGCGATGCAGTACGTCGCCACGCAGAAGAAGAAGTATTTTTATTATATCAGTGAGGGATAGAGACTGACCATCGTGAAAAAGTCCCGTATCGTCGTCTGAGAGTAAGTTGACGGTTCCGGTGGATTTCGTTCCAGAGTCGGATCCTGCGTATCCCATCATCAAGGCGATCCTACGCGTCGTGCCGGCCTCGCGCTGGTCCTTTGCGCGTCTGATGCCCGACGGGCAATTAGCCGGTCTCTTGATTGACTCCCAGGGCAACGGAGGCGAGCTCTCGCGGCTCGAGGACGAGTTCGAGCGCCAACGCGAGAAAGCGAAAAGGGGCCCTCGCATTGCTGCGACGCTCGGTCCGCTCGGCGATTTCGAAAGCGGAATTACTCTGTTGTTCGCCGACCGCAATGCCAGCTTCGGGATCCTCACCCTCCTCCGCACGAGCGAGCTGGGACCGTTTACGTCGAGCGAAATCAGCGTTTTGGCATTGTCCCTCGACGCTACGTCGGAGCGCCTCTCCGCGCTGCGCCTAGACTCATTTAAGACCGGACGTCAGTCTCGTCCAGACATCGACGATCGGCCTGGCGACGCGGAGCACGCAAGCGAAGCATCGGAGGCTTCGGGCGAATCATTTTACGTGCTGGACCGCGACCTTCAGATCGTACTCGCATGGACCGCCGAACAGCAACGCCGCGTCGCACTGACGGGGCTGCGTACTAGGATAGCCGACCGTCTGCCCGGGGTGCTCGAGGAAGCTGTCCGGGGCCTGATAGCCGACTGGCGTGCGGACTCCGGTACGCAAAAGACGGGCATAGCGCATCCGGTCCCATTCTTAGTCGTCCGGACGCAGCCAATGTCGGGCCCGGCGGGACTCTTCATCGGCGTCCGTATCGATCGCTTAAAGCCGCCGAAATCGCTGAGAGGGCCGGCTGCACACTTTCATATCTCGCCGCGTGAGTTGCAGGTGCTGGCTATGTTGCTTGATGGAGAGAGGCTCGAGGCGATCGGCCAAAGGCTGCACATCGCCACGTCGACGGTTCAGCACCACATTAGGAGCATGGTTGACAAGACCAAGAGCCGGAACCGCACTGAGCTGATCGCTCGCGTCCTAGGCTGGGAGAGCACGGGGCAGATCGGGCACTTTTCACGATAGCGCGGTCCTTCTTTTCGGCGCTACACTAAGAGATCCAAACAAGCGACCGGATGAGGCACGCTCACTCCCACCGGTCCGAACGGAGAACCCTTGACGTCGCAAATCGTGAAATGCCTCGATGACGCAACGGGGCCGCAGAGGTTCGCGCCCATAGTTCACTATGCGTTTGGTGGGAATGGCGGAGCGGCCAAGCGAAATACGCGTCTGCAAAGCTTGAAACGTTGAGGCGCATGGATAGGTTCTACGGTTCCGTTAAAGGGTTCGGGCTACTCGGAATTCACATCGGCGCGCTTGCGGTCTTCTTGCCGGGCTTCGTTCAGTGGCCGGCTCTGGCAGCCGCAGCTGTCGTATCGTATACCACTGTAGCTCTAGGCATTGCGCTGTGCTTCCACCGCACCCTGACGCACCGCAGTTTGCGACTCTTTAAACCGCTCGAATATCTGCTGGCGATTTTCGGAACACTCGCGCTGCAAGGTGATCCGATCCGATGGGTGGCGGTGCACCGAAAGCATCACGCGCGTGCCGATCAAGAGGGTGATCCCCACAACATCCATCGCGGGTTCAGGTGGGCGCATATGGACTGGATCTACCGGCACAACATCGCGCTCCCCTCGGACGAGGAAATCCTTCACTTCGCACCCGACCTCCATGCCGAGCCATTCTATCGCGTCCTTCAATACCTCAACATTCCGCTTCAGATCGCACTAGCGGCCGGGCTCTTTGCGCTCGGCGGTTGGCCGTGGGTGATTTGGGGTATTTTCGTCCGGCTGGTGATCAGTTATCATTCGACGTGGCTCGTCAACAGCGCGTCCCATATGCTCGGCTATCGCACGTACCAGACTGCCGATCAATCAACTAACTGTTGGTGGGTAGCGGTCATCTCGTGGGGTGAAGGCTGGCACAACAATCATCACGCCTTTCCATTTTCGGCGCGCCACGGCCTGCGCTGGTTTGAGATCGATATGACGTGGTGGCACGTTAGGATGCTCGCCTTTCTGCGGCTTGCCGATCGAATCAAGCTCCCGAGCAAATCGATGCAGCGACTCCACGAAGCCGGGCGCAGCGGCTCGCGCACGCAATTGATTGGCGGCTAACAGCTCGTTTCGGAATCCTCAGTCGTTCAAAAATTCGCAGCAAGAACCAGCGATACGTTCGACAAAGCGCGCAGCATGGAGTCGTGTGTTGGATTCTTGAAACAATTGGGCGTCGTAGATGTATCTCGTTCGTATCGATCATCGGGCAACTTTTAACAAGCCCTTAGGTTTGCAACAGTTGGACGAACACGGCTTCGATTGAAAGTTGAGTAACTATGGTTCAGACTAAAGTAGCAGCGAAGGCGCAAAGGCACGGCAAAGCCGACGGTATCGCCGGTCAGGTTAGCAAGGATAGGCGAGACGCTCGCGTTTTTGGAAGTTCCTGGCGCAGTGATTTCATTTATAGCGTGCGATGAAAAATCTGTCGAAGTGAAGTTTCCGTGAAAGCGGACCCTTTCATGACCGAGACCAAACCAGCGGGACGCAAGAGCGGCCGCCGCCGGACGCCCTGGAGTATCTAGCTACCGAACTTGTACGGCTCACCTTGGAGCGGCAGGTACCTTAGACGCACCCTACCGGATGCTACGTTGGTAAATTCGCAACGGCGATACCGGCGCCGGCGTACCACAGTGTTTGAGCCGCTATGGCCAGGAGCAGCACATGGGGCGAGACGCGCGACGCACTTGCAAGCACCGCGACGGCAAAGACTGATGATGCGATTCCAAAGACGGCGAGCGGCCGCGCGCCACGCCAAGGCAGCTCGAACAGCATGAGCGACCACACGACGATCGCGGCTGACATCGTTGCGATTCCGACCTTTGTGAGATCTTGCAGAGCGATGCTGCCGTAGGTCAAGAGCGAGACGCCGGCGTCGATCGCGGCCGGCGACCCGCCGGCGTAATGCGCCGCGACGTCAGGCGTGATGAATCCGTCGATCACCGAGGCCGCGACAGTCAATCCGACCCCGACGGCATAAGCGGCAAGTGCCCCTGCAACCGAGAGGCGCCCCAACCCCAAGTGCGCGGACACGATCGCGAACGCTGCGAGCAGCACGATCTCGGCACCGATGACGGCGCCGTGCACGATGCGGTCCATCGGCCCTATCGTGACGAGTTGAGTCATGGAGCCAGCCAGATTTCCTCCGCCAAGGCTTGGATGAAGGAAGATCGCGAAGAGTGTTATGAAAGCGGCGACCACAATCGCCCGACCGGTCGCTCGCAACCGCATTTCGTTTGGATGAAAGGTCGCCATGCGGACGTACTCTAGACGGTCTACCGGCAATCACCTCGCATCTCATCGCCGAAACGGCGAGATACCGGACAATCCTACGGCGATTGTCCGAGATCGTCGCGTGGATCGAACGCAATCGGCGCTGTTAACTGCCTTTCGCGAGATTTTCTTTCGGCAAGGTTACGATCGCGTCACGGTGGGAGAGATCGTTCGGCGCGCCGGAGTCGGACGCTCGACATTCTACGAGCACTTCGAGTGCAAAGACGACCTGCTTCGGACGAGCGCGACGCCGCTGCTTTCCGTCCTCGCGGATGCCGCCACGTTCAACGGCAACATGAAACACGTCACGATGTTGCTGGAGCATTGCACCGACTACCCGCGGTTCGCGCGCAAGCTGATCGCCGGGTCGACCGGGAGGATGCTGCGCGATCACCTCGCGTCTTTGATCGAAGGGCGGCTCCAGCGCCCGCGCCCCGAACCGCGAAGCTCGCCGGCATTGGTCGCACACTTTCTCGCGGCGGGTCAGCTCGGCATGATCGAGGCGTGGCTCTCCTCGCGCGCGTGTTCGTCTCGAGAGCTCGCCGCCGAAATTGTCGCGGGGCTTCAGCTCATGGCCCATGGGGGTGTGTTCGAAGATGACCCAACAATCAGGTACGCGCGAAAAACCAACAGCAAGTCCGATGCGGTACGGCGAAAGAGTCTCGGCGCCCGGAGCGGCCTGAGACTGCCAATCCGCGCGTAGCGCGCGGCTTTCCGAACGCCCCGAAGAGAGATGGATACCGCATGGGGTAAGGCCTGCGGCGCATCGAGGCTCCGCGGGCGGTCGGTGAGAAATGAGCCGTTCCCGAAGCGTCAGTCGGTAAAAACTATATAGCATAAGGTCAGCCAGAAACGGAGAGGTGGCAGAGCGGTTGAATGCGGCGGTCTTGAAAACCGCAAAACGTGATGAGCGTTTCGAGGGTTCGAATCCCTCCCTCTCCTCCATCAAGCCCGGCGCTACGCGGTTCGGGAACTCGACGAGGGGGTGGGTTAGCGGTGACACGACGTAGATTTGATCGAGCACCTTTAACATTAGGGCGTTGGCGGTCGGGATTTCGTCGAGCGACACGGTCAAGTTAGTCCACACCACCAACGTCACTTTATTGGCGGGATCGTAGCCCATAAACGAATTGTAGCCGGCTGTCTCGCCGCCGTGATAGTACATCGAGTTCTTTCCCCAACGCAGGAGCGTGATGCCGTACCCGTACTGTTGCCCATAGGGCTTCTTCGGGTCCTCGGGCCGTAGGCTGTTGATCCAACGTCGTTGATACCGCGCGTCGAACACGCGCCCGGAGACCAACGCTCTGATCCAAGTTGCGAGATCGCTCGCGTTGGAGACTGCGCCCCCGGCCGCTCCACCAAAGGTCGTGTTCAGGTTCGTGTAGTCCGTGGGCAAAAGGGTGCCCGCGCGGGCCGCAGCCTTGACCGCGGGCGAATATGGCGGCGTCCCAGTGAAGGCGACCGAGGAACTACCGTACATGTAGCCGTGGGAGCACGGTTTTGGCAGTGCGGTCACATTGCTTGGAGGCAACGCGGTGTGCCGTAAGCCGAGCGGCTCGAACAATCGGACCCGCATTGCCTCGGCCAACGTCTTGCCTTCAATCTTTTCGATGATGAGGCCGAGCAGGATGTAGTTGGTGTTGCAGTATTCGTAGCCCGCGCCCGGCGCAAAGTTGGGTTTGTGCGCAAAGGCTATCGCCAGCAACTCGGCCGGAGTCCAAACTTTGCTCATATCGCGGTCGGCGGTCGCCGCGATCTCCGGGGCATCAAGGTAGTTATAGAGGCCGCTGCGCATTTCCAGCAGCTCGGCAATGGTGATGTGGTCGCCGTTGGGAACGCCCGCGACGTAATCTGAAACGGGGTCGCTGAACTTGAGCTTGCCTTCCTGGGCCAGTTGCACGATCACCGCGGCCGTCATCGTCTTGGTGTTCGAGGCGATTCGGAAGTAGGTGTCGGTTGTCGGCCGACTCATCGTGCCGAGCTTCGTGGTGCCGTAGGTGGCCGTGAACTCGCCTTGGGGTGTGAGCAGGAGCACCACGGTGCCGGGAATCAGGAGCTCGCGAGCCGTCGCGCCCACCATCGTTTGCAGTGCAACCTGGCTGATCGGCTTGAGCGTCGCAGTCGAGGTTGACGCCATCGGCGTGGACGGATTCGCGCTCGTCGCGCCTGTGCCCAGCAGCGCGGCGCCGAACAGTAGGCTCGCAACCCGGAAGGGCCCGCGTGGGCGGCTCTGTCGCCATGGTCGACCGACTGTTTGCATAAAGCCACCCTCTCCTTGGTTCGCTTTCGAACGTGAGACCGTGGTGCAGCTCGTGGCGCGTTTACGTTCGGCGCGCGGCTCTCACGATGAAGTGGTAGGGAAAACGCGGGTCGCGGATACGCTCGACGCATCGCAGGCCGCTGCGAGCGATGCGGTCCCATCCTTCAGCGGGACTGTGGGCGTGTTCGGCCGGCGGGCCCGTTGGGCGATCGACGGTTGCATCCCAGTCGAAGATCAGGACGTCGCCTCGCCGGGCCAGCAGGGGAGCGAGGGAACGAAGCGTAGCGTCGTCGATTTCGTGGAGCACGTTGAGCGCGAAGATGCGGTCGTACGGTGCTCTCGCCTGCGTCTCTTCCCAACTTGCGGCGACGACGTTTTCGAGGCCTAAGTCCGCAGTCCGGCGGCGAACGATGTCGAGCATTTCGGGCTGCACGTCATAGGCGACGACGCAGAGGTCCGGGCGAGCCTGAGCAAATGCAACTCCGTAACGCCCCGTGCCGGTACCAAAATCGAGAACCTGCGAGCCCGAGGGAACGTCGAGCAGCTCTACGATCGCGGCGGTCGGAAGCCAGCCCTCTCGTTCAGGATCGTCGAGCACGCCGGCGCGCTCGTGAGAAAATATGTAGGGCTGTTTAGCTCCCTTTCCAGATCTATGCTCCACAGGTTGCAAGAACCGAAGAGACCTGGCTTCGGCGCGGGATCCCTTCGTGACTGAAGGATCGACTCAGGCAGTCGCGCTTGCCGCCGTAGGGAGTCCCATCGAGCTTGAAGGATCGATCGGAATGTATTCGTTTTTGCAGACGCGCCCGAAGAGCGGCTCGAGAAGGTCCCTAACGCCGTCGACCGACTCCGCTTCCCATAAGCAGATCGCCGTCGAGCGGTCGTTGCTCGTCGCGGTTTGATGCAGCTTGATGTCGGCGGGGATGTCTTTCGCCGCGCTAGCCGCGGTGGCCCAAAACGCATCGGGATCGCTGATCCTATGAATGACCGAAATGAACATAGCCCATCCTTTATGGTGATCGAGTGCGCCTTACGGCGATCGGGGCGCTGGCGGGCGACCCCTACACGTGCCTTGACTACGCGATTCGCTCGTTCCTTGCGCGTACACGGCTGCATGCAGGCTTGTGCCCGCCCTCTTGCAAAGTGAGGGCGCGTACATGAAGAAGACGGTGTCCATAAAGCCGGCCGACGTTTTAGGTTTTGCGCTAATCTGTAGTTTTTATGGCTGCGCTGGGGCGGGTCTTCCGCCTGCGCCGGGCGTTCCCGGCGGGACGACGCCGGGAGCAACGGTGTACGATCAGAGTACGTCGTCGTGCAGCGTCTCATACGACGGGGTTATTTGGTATCAGGTGCCCGCTGGGCAGTTTTCGCCTATTGACATCAGACATGCACGCTGTTCGAACGGTCTTTCGACGATCAACACACCGCCGCGCCCAAGCTGGGCGATTCCACGCGGGCAGACGCAGACACGATTCGTAGCGACGTCTTTACAGCAACTCCACTATGTGCCCGGCGGAATGCAGAGTATCGAGGCGGATGCCCGGCAGAATAAGTTGTCGGTGTCGTGGATGGCGATAGCGCTAAGCTACGTTACCGCCGTCGGCGATCTCTACAACCAATACCATCGAGAAAATGGCGACGATATTGAAGGCATCAGTTACCGTCCGGTCATTCAGTACCTGAAAGACCACTTTCCTTGGTACGTTCCCACGGTGAGTGTCGAGGGCGCCGGACACGAACGCAACATCCATGGATTGTTGGCTCTAGGCGAACACGCCTTTTGGGGAATCACTTGGAATAGCCATGGAACCGATGGCACGTATGATTACGGAGCGCCGTGGGGCAGCTACTGTGCCGATCCGACTTCGTATAAGCGGCCGCAGCCAGACGGTCGATGTTCGCTGCTGGCACTGGAGTGGACGGCAAGAGACTTGACCCGTGCGTATTTGAGCGGGTATGAAGACTATTTCTCCACCGATCCCGACGATTTGCAGCAACGCGCCGGATTCTCAACGGCTGATGCGGAGCTGTACATTCGCGAGTTGGCGGATGCGTACGCGGCGGCCGGTGAGACGCAGCCGATCGTGATGATGTCGCAGCAGGAGAGCAATTTCAACAATGTGGTTCCCGGCGATGCCGAAGTCTTGGCGGCGTTGTACAATCAAGCCAAGCTCGACGGCATGAAGACCGAGACGCTGGCGGAAGTTGCGAGCGATGCCGAAGCGTTTTCGGCGGCGCCGCGAGCCGTGGCGTTTCCATTTATTCCCGGCGGTACGGCCGTTCCATCGCCGATCGTTAACGGGCAGACCGTTTACCCGGCAACCATCGATTATCACGACACGAAAATCGGCATGAGTTTTCTCGCCGGCCACACCTTGCCGACGCGCGCTTTTCGCTATGCGGACGATCCGGTATCAAGGTATGACGTGCCGCTGGTATCTCTTCCCAGGGCGGACTACCCGAAACTCGAGAAGGCCGCCGTTTCCAAGCAACGCTTGGTGCTTGAGATAATGTCGACGATCCGGTTGCATTTTGGTATCGCGCTCTGGGCATCACCGGAAACGCTAGGAATAAATCAGCTGAATGCGATCCCCGCCGGGCGCGCCGGTGAGGTCGTCACGTTCGATCTGGAGCCGGGCGAAAATCACATCGTCATTCGCTGCCCCGGGTGTATGGCAACGACCTTGCCGTATTCGACGTAATTAGGGGCGCAGCGCCGCCTCGACCCTCGCGCGAAGCGCGGATCCGCCTGCGTGCCACTCGTCGGCAAACGCTTTGAGAATTCTCGCCGTCAGGCCCCAGATATGCCGGCCTTGGTAGTCGAGGGCGAATAACGTTCTATCGTGGGTGCTCAGTAACGGGTCGTCGTGTATCGCGCCGGGGGTGACGATCGTCGCGAGGGGAACCGTAAAGACTCCGATCGTCTCGGTTCGGTCGACGCAGAGCGGCGTACGCGGCGCGAGCACGCCGACGATCGGCGTGACTGCTAGGCCGCTCGAAAATTGACGCTGCTCATCGAGCCGGCCGATCACGCGGATCGCCCCCGGCTGCACGCCGAGCTCCTCGTAGAGTTCGCGCACGGCGGTCGTCGCGGGATCCGCGCCATCCATCGGATCGGTCATGCCTCCCGGCAGTCCGATTTGCCCGGGGTTGCGCCGCAGATGCCCGGCTCGCTCGACGAAGACGACGCCGTGCGGTGCATCGGCGTAGATCGCGAGCATCACGGCCGCGTCCACGGGCTAACGCGTCGAGGGAAGATGTCGCCGCGTCATCGTATGTACGGCGGCATCATGAGATTGATTGCTGTACTTGCTTGCGCTCTACTGCTTGTCAACTGTTCGCATTCCGGCTTTGGCGTACCATTTTCTCCGCCGCTTTCCAGCGGCGCCTCCGCGATGCGGCCGCAGCAGGGAGCGTGGCTATGCGGTCAGCCGCCGTCGCTGGAGCCCGCGCTCGAGTCGGAGCCGGAGGTCGGTTCCGGTTACAAGTCGCTCTACAAGTTTAAGGCCGGCAACGACGGCGGGTATCCGTACGGCGATCTCATCGCGAGCAACGGCAAGTTCTACGGTACGACCGATCAAGGCGGCAAGTCCGGCTACGGGACGGTCTTCGAGCTCAGCACGACCGGTCAAGAGCACGTGGTGTATAACTTCGACAACACCCACGGCGCGTATCCGTGTTCCGGACTCACCGCCGTCAACGGTAAGTTTTACGGCACCACGCAGGCCGGCGGCGCGCACGGTTGGGGTACCGTCTTCCAGGTCGACCCGTCCGGCAGCGAGCGCGTCGTGTACAGCTTCAAGGCCAACAACGACGGCGCCGCGCCCTACGCGGGTGTGCTCTACCTCAAGGGAAAGTTTTACGGCACGACCGTTGAGGGCGGCACCAAGGGATGGGGCACGATCTTCGAAACGGAGGCGGCGGGCCACGAGCGCGTGCTCTACAGTTTCAAAGCCGGCAAGGACGGCGGCTATCCGTACGGCGATCTGGCGTTGGTCAACAATACGCTCTATGGCACGACGAAAGAGGGCGGCAGCACGGGCTGGGGCACCGTGTTCTCGTCGAGCCTGACGGGCAGCGAGCGCGTCCTCTACAGCTTCAAGGCGGGTACGAAAGACGGCGCTTATCCCTTCGACGGCCTCACCTATCTTAACCATAAGTTCTACGGCACCACGAAGGAGGGCGGCTCCGCCGGCTGGGGCACCGTTTTCGTCGTTGACACCGCGCGTCAGGAGCATCTCGTGCACTCGTTCAAGAGCGGAGCCGATGGCGGGTATCCGTACGCTAGGCTCACTGCGGTCAACGGCGTCCTGTACGGCACAACGGTCGAGGGCAACCGGGCGAACTGGGGAACCGTGTTTCGAGTAACCACCGGCGGCGCCGAGCACGTGCTGTACAGCTTTAAGGCCGGTCACGACGGCGCGTATCCGTTCGGGCGACTCACTGAACTCGGAGGAAAGCTCTACGGCACGACGCAGGGCGGCGGAGTCAACGGAGGCTGGGGGACGGCCTTTAGCGTTCTCCCCTAGCTTCGCATTTCAGCGAATCGCTACAATGGCTACAGCTTCCCGAAATAACTGGTAATGTCGAAATAAAAGTCGCGCTCGGAGTTGGTCGCCGGGCAGACGACGCGGAGGCGGTCGTACGCGCGGCCGGCCGCGTGCATCAACGACTGGTTCTTGATCTGCCAGCGCGTGTCGCCCGAACACGGGTGGAACGCGAGGTAGCGATACTCCCACGCGACGCCGTCGGTTTCGTTGGCCTGCTTATCGAGGATCGCGGCAAAGGGCGAGTCGCCGTTCGGCGCGCCCAGCGGCGGAAGCGCCGGTTGCGCCGCGAGCTGCGTCGTCCATTGGAAGCTTCGCATCCGGCCGTCCTGAAAAACGTAGCCGGCATTCGTCGTCGACGAGACGTGCACGACGAGTAGCGGCCGGTCGTCCTGGTCGATCGCGGAGTGGTAGTCGGGATGCGCCGATTTTACCGCTTCGAGTGTGTCCCCGAGGCGTACGCCCGAAGGATCGGGCGCAACGTTGTCCATCACGGCCGTCGGCGTGACATCGGTGAACGCCTCGAAGCTGGAGATGTAGCCGCTCTCTTCGACGACAAGCAGGTACGTCGAGTTGGCGCCAGGCAGCCAGTAGCGCGCAACGCGCCGGCCGTTGAGGGGCACGATTCGCAACGGATCGCCGAGCAACGGACGCAGCGACGACGCCGGCGCTCCGAGCGTGACGCCATGCCAGGCTACGGCTGAGCCCGCGGCAACGCTAAAGGCCGCCGCGAGCACGAGTATTGCCGCGATCACTTGCGACGAACTAGTCGCCGGCTTGCTCGAATTTACCTGTCAGGAGCTGATAGACCATGACGAAGTCGCCGCAGAACGACAGGGCCGGGTGCTCCAGCGTCTTCGGCTGATTCTTCTCGAAGATCCAGTGTGATACAAACGCCGGCAGATAGCCGAGCGTGAGACCGCCGAACACGAGCGCGGGACGCCGCAACGCGATGCCCGCCAGGCCGACCGTGAGGCCGCTGAGCAATCCCGCCGCGTGCACGAGCTTCGTGCGGCGGTCGTGATGGGCCGCGAGATACTCCGGATAAAACTCCGCGAACGTCATGCCCGCTATCCTCCGTTCATGTCGAGAAAGAGCTCGGTGGCGAGCGCGATCAAGAAGCCGGCGCACATCGTCGCCGTTACGTACGCGGTGAGGCCCGTTCGCCGCAACACGCTCCATAGCTCGCCGATCACAAAGACGAGCGCGCCGACCGCGATCGCGAGGAATAGCACGGAGAGCGTCGGCGAGTAGAAGCTGTAGCCGACGATCGTGCCGACGAATGTCGGGCCGCCGGCGATGAGGCCGGCTAGGCCGATCTGAGCCCACGTCGGGACGACGCGCCCGACGAGCGGCGCGGCGACGCCGAAGCCCTCGGTCGCATTGTGCAGGCCGAAGCCGACGATCAGTGCCAGAGCGACCGCCGTCGCGCCGGCCGCGGCGGAGGCGCCGATCGCGAGACCCTCGCCGAAATTGTGCGCGCCGATGCCGATCGCGATGATGGCGGCCAGCACGATCGGGTTGTCGGCGTGCGCCGCCGCCTGCCGCGTGAAATGCGTCGCCGCGCTCCCGAGACCGACCAAACCGATCACCAAGCCGGCGACGAAGACCGCGATGAGGCCCGCGGGGAACGCACCCGCCGAGGCGTGCCACGCGCCGAGCGCCTGCGAAATCGGCAGAATGGCGTTCTGCGCAATCTCGACGACAAGGTAAAGAAGGATGCCGATGGCCAGCGCGTTGAGCAATGCGATTGTCTGCGGCGAGAGCCGCCGCGCTCGTGCGATCGGCAGGCCGAGGAAGATCGTGAAGCCCGCGATCGCGCCAAGCAGCACCGTCATGCCGAAGCTCAACGCGCGACTCATCGCCCCGGCCGCAGGCGCCATCGCCCGGTACATCGCGGTCAGCGTGTTGGGAGTGCCCGCGTAGTGAATCGCCGTGATGAGGCCCGCCGGCATGCCGCTGGCATCTTCGATGTGGTCCATGACGTGACAGTGAATCAGCCACGTACCGGGCTTCGCGTCGGCGTCCACTACAACGTCGACGCGCTGACCAGGCGCCACCAGCACCGTGTCCTCGACGTCGCGGTAGTCGACGGGAGATGCATCGCGCGCAACGATCTGCTGATAGTGACCGTGCGTGTGCATCGTGTGGAACTCTTCGCCCGAGATGTTGATCCATCGAATGCGAAAACGCTCGCCGGAACGCACCTCGAGCGCGCGCGTGCTCGGATATTCCTTGCCGTTGAGGGTGAAATGGTTTTCAGCGCCGCTCTGGATCTGCCACGACGAGATCATCTCGAGAAAGTCGTGCGCGAGGCCGCGCTCGGCTGGGCGCGGCACCGCGGGCTCGACGATGATCGCCCCGTACAGCCCGGAATCCAGCATCGCCTCGTCGTCATGCGTGTGATAGATGAACGTCCCGGGCTGATCGGCGACGAAGCGATACACGAAATGCCCGCCCGGCGGCACGAGCTTCTGCGAGAGTCCGCCGACCCCGTCCATCGTCACCGGGATATCGTGCACGCCGTGCATGTGGATCGAGTCCGGCGTCGTGCCGTCGTTCGTGTAATCGAGCACCAGCGTATCGCCCTGCCGAACGACGAGCGCTGGTCCGGGAACGGCGCCGTTGTAGGTGTTCGCCATCACGGTTAGACCGGGTTTGAGCGTCCACGGCGCTGCCCGCTCGACGATGTGAAAGGTCTCGACTCGGCCTGCCGCGATGGAATGGCCTGATACGCCCCGTCGGCGCGGCGGAAGATCGCGGACTCGCCGGGCGCCGGCGTCGCCCGCGGGATCGGGCCGCTGAGCGGCTGCAGGCCAAGCGACGTCGTGTTCGCGGTAGCGGCCTGATCGGCGTCGGCCAAGGCAACGGCCGGCGCGGCTGCGGCGACCAGCGCGAAGACAAGCAGGGCGCGCCATCGCCGAAGACGCAGATGCGACATTTTAGGTATGCCTAATATTTTGGCTAGGCGCGCCTTTCTCCCGCCCCGCTTATCCGCTTATGGCTTTGCACCTAATGCCGGGCCTGCACAAAAACCGGGCAAAGCAACCGGGCAGGGGTATAATGACGGGGTGCCCGGCCACACGGTCTCCATTAATCCCTTTCCGCTGCTGATCGTGGTCGCCGGAATACTCATCGTCATCTTCGTACTTATCGCGCGGCGACACATGTGACGCCGGGTCCGCACCAAAAATCCTTCGACGTCGTCGACGACGAGTAGCAGTTTCTAAAAAGGCGACGCATCGCGGACGCGTAAGGGTTGCCTCCGGAGGAGGACGACGTGCCCCAGATACGGCTCGAGCGCACGCTGCGGGTTCCGGCGGATCCCGGCGCCGTCGCGCTCGGCGAGCTACTGCAGGCTATTGCCGACCAGGAAGGTCCGTGGCGCGGTTTCGCACTGCACATCGGCTTCGGGGAACTCCATTTTCCCGACGTCGGATACGTGGCGGTCCCGATCAGCCTGCAAGTGCGCAAGCGCGAGGACAACGCGCATGCGTTCGACGTCACGTTTAGGTCGGCGAACCTCCCCGCCGCGTTTCCGACGTTTAACGGCACCTTCGCTGTCGAACCGGCCGGACTCGGCGAGTGCAGGCTCTTGCTGCAGGGCGGTTACGATCTGCCGATGCAGATCTTCGGCTCGTTCCTCGACAAGGCGCTTGCGCCAAATCTCGCGCAGCGCTCGCTCGAAAACTTCATCGACGAGATCGCGGCGGCGACCCAGGCGCGCGTGGACGCCCGCGAAGCAGAGTTTGCACGCTATCGTTTCTTCGCTCACAATCTGCGATGAGCCGAACCGAGGCGGACTGCTGCGTCGTCGGGGGCGGGCCGGCCGGCATGATGGCCGGCCTGCTTATGGCTCGGGCCGGCGTCTCCACCATCCTATTGGAAAAGCACGGCGACTTTCTGCGTGATTTTCGCGGCGACACGATCCATCCGTCGACGCTCGAGGTCATGGCGGAGCTCGGGCTCCTCGAATCGTTTCTGCAGCGGCCGCACCAAGAGGTAACGACGCTGGCCGGCAATCTCGGCGACACGCTCGTTACAGTCGCCGATTTCACGCATCTGCCCACACGATGCAAGTTCCTCGCGTTCATGCCGCAGTGGGACTTTCTCGACTTCTTGGCGGAGGAGGCACGGCACTTTCCGGCCTTCGATGTGCGCATGCGGACGCGTGCCGACGATCTGCTGTGGGAGAACGGCCGAGTCGCCGGCGTGAGCGCGCAGTCGCCCGACGGCGCCGTCGAGATCCGGGCCCGGCTGGTGATCGCTGCGGACGGACGCGAATCCGTGTTGCGGCAGCGCGCGGGGCTCGATCCGGTCGAGCTCGGCGCGCCGATGGACGTGCTCTGGCTGCGCCTCACCAAACGCGCTGACGATCCACATCAAACCTTCGGGTACATCCGCGATGGCCGCATCATGGCGCTCATCGACCGCGGAGTTTATTGGCAGTGCGCCTACGTCATTCCGAAGGGATCGCTCAGCGAGCTTCAGGGCGCCGGGTTGGAGGTGTTTCGCCGGAACGTGAGCACGATCGTCCCGTTTCTGGCCGACCGCGTGGGCGAGATCCACAGCTGGGACGACGTCAAACTGTTGACCGTGCGGGTGAACCGCCTACGCGAGTGGTATCGGCCGGGCTTTCTCTGCATCGGGGATGCCGCCCACGCGATGTCGCCGATCGGAGGCGTAGGCATCAACCTCGCGATTCAAGACGCGGTCGCGGCGGCGAACATGCTCGCCGCCAAACTCGTTCGCGGCGACGTCACCGTGCGCGACCTTCGTGCGGTGCAGCGCCGCCGCGAGGGGGCCGCTCGGCTCACCCAAGCGCTGCAGCTGTTCATCCAGAGCAAGATCATCGGCAACGTGCTCGCGAGCGGGCGCGCGCCGGTCCTGCAGCGGCTTCCCGCCCTGCTGCGCTGGTTACCGTTTTTGCCGCGCATACCGGCGCGGCTCGTGGGGATCGGCTTCCGTCCGGAACACGTCGCTACTTGAAGACGATGCCGGTCTGCTGGACCTCTCGATACGGTAGCAGCCAGACCAGCGACTCGTCGTGCAGATCCACCACCTGAACGCGATTGCCGAACGGGTCGACGAAGTCACAGCGAAACGGCGGTATCAGTTTAATGCCGTACTTGCTGGTGAGCTTCTCGCGCACCTCGGCCAGCTGCTCCTTGTCGCGCACGATCAAGCCGAAGTGCCGGGTGCGATTCGGGTGGCCGTCGCCGGCTTCGAACATGGCGAGGAATTGATGCTCGCCGACCTTGAAAAACGCGTCGCCCTCGCCTTCGTCGAGCTTCTCTAGGTTGAAGACGTCCTGATAGAACGCGACCGCCTTCGCGACGTCGCTGACCTCGATGGCGATGTGATTGATGCCGTATACCTTGACGCTCATGCCGGTCTCTACCCGGTGCCGCGCGGGATTGGTTGCGGCGCGCTCGGGAACGACATGGTGACGCGCGTGCCGTCGGCGGGCCGGCTCTCGAGCGCGATGGCTCCGCCGGCCCGTTCGACCGCGCGCTTGGCGATCGCGAGACCGAGCCCGGATCCCTCGCCGTTAGGACGCGACGTCCCGCGATAGAAAGGGTCGAACGCGTGATCGACGTCCTGCGGCGTCATTCCGGGGCCGCGATCGGCGACCTCGACCGTGACGTGTGCGCCGTCCGAGTCGACGTTCACCGTGACGCCCGAGGCGGGGGCGTAGCGTACCGCGTTCTCGACGACGTTCTTGATGGCTTCGTACAGCTCGCTCTCGTCGGCATCGATCAGCACGGGGGCGTCCGCCACGCGCAGCGCGATACGCTGCGGGCCGGCCAGCGGTTCGAGCGCGTCGGTCGCTCGGCGCGCGATCGCGCCCGCGTCGATCCGCTCCGGTCGCGGCAGGGCTGGACGCTCGAGACGGGCGAGCAGGATGAGCTTGTCGATCGACACCCGCATGCGCCGGCTCTCGGCCAGCATCGTCGTATAGATGCGCGCGACGCCGTCGGGGTCCGCGACGACGCCCTGGTCGAGCACGTCGAGATAGCCCATCACGATCGTCAGCGGCGTCCGCAGCTCGTGGCCGGCGTCGGCGATGAACCGGCGCATCTGCGCCTCATTGCGGTCCCGCTCGGCGGTCGCCGTCGTCAGGCGATGTGCGACGCCGTTGTACGCGGCGGTGAGATCGCGCAGATCACTGTCATGCGAGGGGAGCGGCTCGGGGGCGAAGTCGCCGGCCGCGATGCGGCGCAGCGCGGCCGACACGTCTTGCAGCGGAGCCGTGGCGCGCCGCGTGATCGCTCGGCCGATCAACCACGCCGCGAGCACCGCCAACGCGCCGATCGGGAGCACGAACGTCAGGTAGCGCTCGAGCAGCCGGGCGAATCCGGCGAGATCGGGGGCGACCACGATGGTTCCCCCCGAGACGCTCACGGCCGCTGGATGCAGGCCCAGGAACGCCGCCGCGGCACGCGTGACGCGGTCGGCCGCGAGCGCATTGCGGCGCGCGCTCTGCGCGAGCAGACGATGCGCGCGGTCGTAGACGGACACGCGAATGCGCGCCCCGGCGATCTCGTTCGCGATCTTTGGCGCGTAGGCGCTCAGCGACTCGCCGGCGCGCTCGTACGCCGCGGCACGCTCCGCCGCACGCTGCGCATACGTGCCAATCGCTTCGTTGAGCGCGCCGACGTACAGCAGAAACGCTAGCACACTCGTCGTCGCGACGACGAGCACGATGAGCGCGACGGCGAGCAGAACGTATCCGCGCGTGAGGCGCGCGGCGAACGGCGAAAACGGCTCAGACACGCAGCGTGTAGCCAGCCCCGCGGACGGTCTGTATCAGCGGACGATCGAAGCCCTCGTCGACCTTGCCTCGCAGGTACGAGACGTATCGCTCGACGGCTCCGGTGCCGACGTCGGCGTCGCCCCAGACCTGATCGAGCAGCTCCTCACGGGTGAAGACGCGCCGCGGCCTGCGCATCAGCGTCACGAGCAGGTCGTATTCGAGAGGCGACAGGTCGAGCCGGCGTCCGTCGCGTTCGACCACGTGCTCGTCGAGATCTACGGTCAAACCTTCGTACTCCAGCGTCGAGCGCGTCTCGAGATGCGGCCGGCGCAGCTTCGCATCGACGTGCGCGAGCAGCTCCGAGATCTCGAACGGCTTGCTCAAATAGTCGTCGGCACCCGCGACGAGGCCCTCGACGCGGTCCTCGACCTCGCCGCGGGCGCTGAGCATCACGATCGGCGCGTCGGTGACGCGCCGCAAGGCGGGAAGCAGCTCGATGCCGCTCACCTTGGGCATCATGACGTCGAGCACGATCAGATCGGGCGACCACTCGCGGACCAGCGCGAGCCCGGACGCACCGTCGGCCGCGCAGCGCACGGCGAATCCGCGATGCTTTAGCGCGAGCGAGAGCAGGTCGCGGATGTTGGGCTCGTCGTCAATCACGGCAACACGCAGGGTCACTCGAATCGCAGCGCCTCGATTGGGTTGAGCGCCGCGGCCTGGCGCGCGGGGTAGTAGCCGAAGAAGATGCCGACCATCGCGGAGAAGGCGACCGAGGCGAGGATCCACTCCGGCGGGATCGCCATCGGCCAGTGCGTCGCCAGGCCGATCGCGAGCGTGCCGATCCCGCCGGCGACGACGCCGATCAAGCCGCCGATCGTGGCGAGCACGATCGCCTCGGCCAGAAACTGGCGCAGGATGGTCGCTGCGCGTGCGCCGACAGACATACGCAGGCCGATCTCGCGCGTGCGCTCGGTGACGGAGACGAGCATGATGTTCATGATTCCGATCCCGCCGACGATGAGGGAGACGGCTGCGACGCCGGCGAGGAGCAACTCCATCACGGTTCCCGTCTGCGAAGCTGCCTGCGCGATCGACTGCAGGTTGCGCACTTGAAAATCGTCCATCTCGGGCGGCACGATGCGGTGGCGCTGCTCGAGCAGCTGCGTCACGCTCTGCTGCACCGGGTCGATCTGCTGCTGTTCCGCTGCCGAGACCATCAGCGCGTTAACGGTGGTCAGGCCGGTGAGCCGCTCCATCGCCGAGGTATAGGGAATCAGCACTGTGTCGTCCTGGTCTTGGCCGAGGCTGCTCTGCCCCAGCGTAGTTAGCGTGCCGATCACGGTGAACGGCGCGCCCTTGACGATCACCGTCTGGCCCAACGGCGATTCTCCGTTCGGGAAGAGCTGCGCGACGACGGTTTGGCCCAGAACGGCGACTTTGGCGGCCGATGCGACGTCGTTTTCGTTCACGAAGCGTCCGCTTGCGAGCGGCCACGAACGGATGAACGTGTAGGTCGGCGCCACTCCGCCGATCGTCGTCTGCCAATTGTTATCGCCGGCGACGACCTGCGTGCGCACCGAGACCAACGGCGAGACGGCGGCGACGCCCGGGAGCTTCGCGATCGCGAGACCATCGTCGGGCGTCAGCGTCGAGGCCCCGCCGAATCCGCTGCGCGCGCCGGCCTGCGTGACGCTTCCGGGCTGCACGACGATGAGGTTCGAACCCAAGCTGTTGATGCTCTGCTGCACCGATGTGCGCGCACCTACTCCGATCGCCACCGTGACGATCACCGCCGCTACGCCGATGACGATGCCGAGCATCGTGAGCAGCGAGCGCGCCTTGTTGCGAACGAGCGCCGCGAGCGCCAGGGCCAGCGTGGCTTTCACGGTCATGCCGCACGCCTTTCGTTACGAGCTTGGCTCGTGATCAGGCCGTCGCGGAACGTGACGATGCGGCGCGCGTAGGCGGCGACGTCGGGTTCGTGCGTGACGAGCATGATCGTAATTCCCTGTTCTTCGTTGAGCCGGGCGAAGAGGCTCATGATGTCCTTCGAGGTCTGCGTGTCGAGGGCGCCGGTCGGTTCGTCCGCGAGGATCAGGCCGGGATCGTTGACGAGCGCGCGCGCGATCGCGACACGTTGTTGCTGCCCGCCCGACATTTGGTTAGGGTGATGATTCGCCAGATGCGATATTCCGATGAGGTCGAGCTTGGCGAGCGCGATCCTCCGGCGTTCGGCCTCGGACACGCCGGCGTACACCATCGGCAGCTCGACGTTCTCCACCGCGCTCGTGCGCGGAAGCAGATTGTACGCCTGGAAGACGAAGCCCAAACGGCGCCCGCGGATGTCCGCCCGCTCGTCGGCGGTCAACGACGAGACGTCGGCGCCTTCGAAGCGGTACGTTCCAGCGGTCGGCGTGTCGAGGAGCCCGACAAGGTGCATGAACGTCGACTTTCCCGATCCCGACGGCCCCATGACCGCGACGAACTCGCCCGCATCGAGCACGAGATCGGCGCCGCGCAGCGCCTGCACTTGCTCCTCACCCAACGCGTAGGTCTTGCGCAGGCCGGAGACCTCGACGACCCGTGACATCAGTGGATTCCCCGCATCGCGCCCATGGACGCCGCGCCCATCGGCGACCCGCTCATCGGCGACGCGCTGGTCTTGTGCTGACGCGCAGGAGATCCCGTGACGACCAGGTCGCCCGCCGCCAAAGCGCCGGCTTCGACCGGCTCGACTGCGGCGAGATTCCCTTGGGTCAGCCTCACGCGCACCGGAACCGGTACGGCCTTGCCGCTGCGATCGACCAAGAGCCGCGCCGCGGAGCCTGCTGCGATTGCGCCTCCGGCATCCGCACCGCTCGCGGTTCCCCACGGCGTCGCGCCGGCCGCGGCCGACGTGTGCAGCGCCGCGACCGGAACCGTCAGAGCGTTCGGAGCGCTCGCGACGTCGATCGTAGCGTTCGCCGTCATGCCGGGCAGAAGCTGTCCGCCGGCGTTCGCGGCGTAGACCACCACGTCATACGTCACGACGTTGTTCAACGTCTGCGGATTGATGCGAACCTGCGCGACCGTGCCGCGAAACGTCGCGTTCGGGTGCGCGAGCACCGAGAACGACACCGAATCGCTTGGCTTGACGTTGCCGATGTCCGGCTCGCCGACGTTGATGTCGACTTCCATCTTCGATAGGTTCTGTGCGATCGAGAAAAGTGTCGGCGTCTGCAGCGACGCGGCGACGGTCTGGCCCACCGAGACGTCGCGGGCGACGACGGTGCCGTCGACAGGCGATGTGATCACGGCGTGCTCGAGATTGAGCTCGTCTTGCTGCACGATGGCCTGCGCGGCAGCGACGTTGGCCTCGGCCGCCTGAGTCGCGGCGGCCTGGCTGCTCGCGGTGGACGACTGTTGATTGACGGTTGCGGCGCCGGCGAGATCTTGCGCCTGCGTCTGCGCTACCGCGGCTTGCGCCGCTGCGACATCGGCCGCATCCTGCGCCACCGTGGAGCGGTCCGTGTCGACGGTGCTCTGCGCGACGTATCCCTGCGCGAGCAGCGCGGCGTCACGCGCCTTGCGTCTTCTGCGCGAGGACCGAGAGCCGCCTGAGTCTTGCCGACATTGGCCTTTGCCGAAGCGACGGCGGCGGCGTCGGCCGCATCGGTCGCACTTGCGACGCTCACGCCGGATGACGCGCCATTCGCACTCGCGGCCGCCTGCGCGACCTGTGCCTGAGCCTGCGCCAGCGCCGCGCGCGCCTGCTGCAGTTGTGCGTCGAGCGTGCTGGGATCCAGCCGCGCCAGCACCTGGCCGCGCCGCACCTTGCTGTTGTAATCGACGTAAATCGACGCGATCGTTCCGGAAACTTGCGTGCCGACCGAGACGAGATTCTGGGGGTTGACAGTGCCCGACGCTGTGACCGACTGTACGAGCGTCTGCGCGACGACCGGCGCCGTGATCAGTTGATCGCGCGCGCGTGCTTGCAGCAACGCCCAAGTCAGCAGAGCCGCCAGGAACAGAGCCGCGCCGAGCCAGAGCAGGCGCGGCAGGCGAGCGATGGCGGCGACAATCCCGCCGAGACCCTTCGATTGAGGAATCGTAATCGTTGACATGGCTTCTCCACGGTAGCGAATGCGCCTGACAATCGGTGGAGAGACCCGCGTCCGCCGGTTAAGCCCGGATTAGCGTCGAAGGACGCCGCTCATGATGCGTGGAGTCGTTTTGGGAGCGATCTCGGCACTCGTCGTGCTCGGGCTCGTCCTCTATATCGGAATCGAGGCCGGGATAATGCCCGCTAACGCGGATGCGAAGCCGTCGAGACTCGAACGCTGGGCGGCACGCACGTCGCTGCGCGCGACGCTCGCGCGCGAAGCGCCGCCGACGGCGCCGCCGATTGCGGGCGACGACGCGAATCTGATTGCGGGGATTCGGCTCTACGCGGCTGACTGCGCGGTGTGCCACGGCGCCTCGGACGGCGAACCGTCAGCCATCGCGCGAGGGCTCTATCAGCGTCCCCCGCAACTCGCCAAGAAAGGCGTCGAAGACGACCCGGAGAGCGTGATCTTTTGGAAGATCGATCATGGCATCCGCTTTACTGGAATGCCGTCGTTCGTCAAGACTCTGCGCGAGGAGCAGATCTGGCAGGTGACGCTCTTCCTCAAACACATGAACGGCCTTCCGCCGGCGCCGCAGCGCGTCTGGAAGGCCGTGAGGAGCGAGATGCCTGGACCGTAATCTATGGGGGGCCGCTCATCGTCGGCGTCGGCTCGTTCGTGGGCGTCGCGGCGAAGATGTACTGCTGGTTAGACGTCGCGGTCGGGTTGGGGAACTGGTTTTGCATCGAAGGACCCGAGAGGACCGCCGCGGTTTCCGGATAGACCTGGCCCCTGAAAGAACCGTCGGTGCCAAGCGTCCCGACGACGTGCAGCTTGCCGTCGGGACCGGCGCCGAGCCCGAGATCGACGGTCGACGGCCCGATATCGAACCAGATGTAGTTGCCGTCGCGGCCGCCGACCACCGGGATGTAGAGCTTGTAGTACGACGTGTGGTAATAGCCGCGCAAATTCCCGGCCGGGAAGATCTGAATGTCGAGCCTACCCGTGATCGGATACTGCGATCCGTAGACCTGGGTTATCGCCGTCGTGAAATGCATATCCGTCGTCGTCGTCTGGGCCGAGGCCGTGCTCGTCAGCGCCGCCGCTGCCAGGCATACGAGCGCAGTACTGCTGACGAAGCGCGAAACCAGAGACTTTACCATGCTGACTCCTCTCGATTGACCTTTCTAAGGGAGTAGAGCGCTTGGCCTTGCGAGAACGTGACCGACGTGGTACAACCTGCCGAAATCGATCTGCGGGGTCTTCCCGTGTGGGAGCGTCCGGATCTGATCCGCAAAGCCCTCGAGCGTCTTCCATCCGGCGCTTCCCTCACCCTCATTACCGAGCAAGAGCCGCGAGCGCTCTCGTCCCGCGTGACGCAGGACCGGCCGGACCGCTTCGTAGTCGAGACGCGACGAGTCGCGAGCCGCGTCTGGCAGCTGCGGTTGACGCATCGTCCCGGCGAGGCCAGCGAGCGTACGTCATCGGCGCAGCATCTCGGGCGTTGCCCGGCGTTTGCCCAGCTCGACGTCGGCGTACGCGAGGAGCTCGCGGCGGCCGCCGTGTGGCAGACCGGACGGCGCGGGCAGACGCTCGTTGCGGAGAACGTCGATTGGCCCTTCATCGGGATGGTAACCGAAGGCGTCGTCGCGCGCGCAAACGGCGGAGGCCGCGAGCGCGAGCGGATTCTGTACGAAGTTTTTCCATATGAACTCTTCGGCGTTGCAGAGTATTTCGATCGCGGCTTCAAGATGGCGCGCATCGCGGTGTTCTCGAAGACCGCGCGCGTCCTCAAGGTGCCGTGGGACGTTGTTTCGCGCGTTGCGGCGCGCTATCCCGAGCTGACGACCACGCTAGGGATCGTGATGGCGCAGCGAGTCCGCATCCTCGCCGACGCGCTGAGCGTTCAGGGATCGCTCCCGATCCTCGGCCGGATCGCGCGCGTGTTGCTACCGTATGCGATGCCCGAACGCGGGCTGGCGGCGGCTTCGGCATCACTGTCGACGATCACGCAGTCGCAGATCGCCGCCGCCGGGGGCACCGTCAAGGAGGTCGCCGCGCGCGCCATCGCCGAGCTGGAGTCGCGCAAAGCGCTGCGCCGCGAACACGGCCACATTCGTTATCTCGACCGCGAAGTATTGTTGGAGCTCATCCAAGACGTATCGTAGCCACGTACGGTTCGAGTGCCTTCGGCAGTAGGATCGATCCGTCGGCCTGCTGGTGGTTCTCGAGCAGCGCGATGAGCGTACGCCCGATCGCGAGCCCGGAGCCGTTGAGCGTATGCACGAGCTCGGGCTTGCCCGTGGCCTCGCGCCTGAAACGGATGGCCGCCCGGCGCGCTTGGAAATCCGTGCAGTTCGAACACGAGCTGATCTCACGATAGGCGTCGCTGCTTGGAATCCAGACCTCGATGTCGTAGGTCTTCGCAGGACTGAAGCCCGTGTCGCCCGCGCACAGGGTTACGACGCGATGGGGAAGCTCGAGCTCTTCCAGCAGCGATCGCGCGTCCTCCGTCAGCGTCTCCAGCGCATCGAAAGAGTTTTCGGGACGGCTGAGCCAGACCAGCTCTACCTTGTCGAACTGGTGCTGGCGCATCAGGCCGCGCGTGTCCTTCCCGGCGGCGCCGGCTTCCTTGCGAAAGCACGGCGTTGCGGCGGCGTACTTGCACGGCAACTCGCCGGGCTCGAGAATCTCGCCGCCGCGCAGCGCGGTCAACGGTACTTCGGCCGTCGGAATGAGGAATAGCCCGGCCTGCTCGTCCGTAAACATCGCATCCGCGAACTTGCTGAGCTGACCGGTCGACCACATCGTTTCGCGCGAAACCAGCAGCGGCGGCGCGACCTCGGCATAGCCTCGCGCGCCCGCCCGATCGAGAAAGAATGCCGTCAGCCCGCGCGCCAGGCTCGCTCCCGCGCCCGTCAGTACCGCGAAGCGACTCCCCGAGAGCTTTGCGGCACGCGCGAAGTCCAGGATTCCGAGCCGTTCGCCGAGCTCCCAATGGGGCTTCGGCGCGAAGTCGAATCGGCGCGGCTCGCCCCAGCGCCGGACCTCGACGTTGTCCTCCTCGCCGGCGCCGTCGGGCACGGAATCGTCAAGCAGATTCGGCAGGTTGTCGAGCAGCGCGCGCAACGGCGAGCCTTCGTCGGTCGGTGAGAGCGCCCGGGCGCGCTCTTCGTGTTCGACGATGTTCTTCGACAGCTCGGCGATCTGCGGTTGGAGCTCGCGAGCCGCCGCCGCTTTATCGGCGGCCTTTCCTATCGTGGCCGACAGCCGATTCTTCGTCGCCAGCAGCCGTTCGACCGTCGTGAGCGCGGAGCGGTACTCCTCGTCGAAACGCAGAAGCTCGTCGATCACCGAGGCGTCCAGCCCGCGACGAACGAGAGCGCGTCGTACGCGGTCGGGATCGCGCCGAATGAGAGCGATGTCGAGCATGGAGAGCGCGCCATTATGCAGTCCGTAAATCCAGTCCTACCGGCGCGGGCATTTACGCCCGAGGCGCTGCTCCCGCCGCGCCAAGCGATCGTGGCTTTCTTCACCCGCGTCACGCTCGCGCCGCCGCGGGTCGAGCGCGCGCCGCTGGACGACGCGCTCGGACGCGTTCTGGCGGAGCCGATCGTCGCCGACGAAGATTATCCGAACGCGCCGCGTTCGCTAATGGACGGCTTTGCGGTACTCGCGCGCGCCACACCCGGCGCCCTCGAGGTCGCGGGTGAGGTGCGCATGGGCGCGGCCCCGCACGGCTCCGCGGCGCCCGCCTCGGCCGTGCGGATTCCGACGGGCGGCGTTCTGCCGGCCGGGGCGGATGCCGTCGTCCCGTTCGAAGGCGTTCGCCTCGAAAACCGCGTCGTTATAATTGAAGCGCGGGTGAACCCCGGCGACAACGTCGCGGAGCGTGGCGCGGATATGCGGCGCGGCGAAACGGTTCTGTCTGCGCGGCGGCGCATCCGCGCGCCCGAGATCGGCGTCCTCGCGACGCTAGGCGTCACGGAGGTCCCGGTCTATCGGCGCCCCGTCGTCGCGGTGCTTTCGAGCGGCGACGAGCTCGTCGACCCCGCTGCACGGCCCGCGCCCGGTGAGATTCGCGATTCGAATCGCTACGCGATCGCGGCATCTCTGCGCGCGATGGGCGCGCAGGCGCGACACTATCCGACACTGCGCGACGAAACGAACGAGTTCGAGTCCGCCTTGCTTCGCGCGATCGACGAGTGCGATGCGGTCGTCGTGAGCGGCGGTTCGTCTGTCGGCGATCGCGATCGTTTGCCGCATGCGGTTGCAGCGATCGCGCGGCCCGGTGTCGTGATTCACGGGCTGCGCGTGAAGCCGGGTAAGCCGACGCTGTTCGGCGCCGACGCCGGCAAGCCGATCCTCGGGCTCCCCGGCAACCCGGCGTCTGCGCTGATCATGTTGGAAGCAGTCGCCGCGCCGATCGTCGCCGCGCTCGTGGGTGCTCCGGTCGAAGCGGCGCGCGTCGCGGCGCACCTCGCCACGCCGGCTCGGAGCCGGCGCGGATGGACGTGGTACGTCCCGGTGCGTCTGCAGGATGATGGAGGGCGTCCTTTGGCGCATCCACTTGAGCTGCGCTCGTTTTCTGTGAGCGTTACCGCGCGCGCCGACGGCTTCATCATCATGGAAGAGCTGGATGAAGAGTGGCCCGCCGGCACGCCGGTCACCGTCCACCGCTTTTTAGGAGCATAAAGAAACTCTTGTGATTCGTCCGACGCGCGCGGTCGAAGCGATTCCCGTGACGACGCCCTTCATCGGCCCCGAGCAGTTGATGCGCGAGACCGGCCGGCGCGAGCTCGTGCGTCTCGGCGCGAACGAGAGCGCGTTCGGCCCGTCGCTGCGCGCCGTCGAGGCGATGAGCCGCGAGCTGCCGCGGCTCTCGTGGTACGGCGATCCGGAATCTCTCGATCTGCGCGATGCGCTCGCGGCGAAGCATCGGTGCCGGCCCGAGCAGATCGTGGTTGGATCGGGCATCGACGACCTGATGGGTCTGGCCGTGCGCGCGTTTGTCGCCCCCGGAGAAGTGGCGCTGAGTACGCGCGGGACCTATCCCACGTTCAACTATCACGTCGTCGGCTACGGAGGACGCCCGATAACTGTCGCGTACCTCGACGACGGAACGCCGGATTGCGACGAGCTGGTGTTGGTCGCGCGCCGCGAGGCGCCGCGGATCCTCTACCTCGCGAATCCCGACAACCCGAGCGGGCGATTCATCTCGCGTGCCGACATGGAGCGCTTCTACGAGGCGCTTCCTCACGATACGCTCTTGCTGCTCGACGAGGCGTACGCCGATTTCGTCGACGAGGACGAGCTGCTTCCGCACGCCTTCGAGGACCGCCTGATCCGCTTGCGCACCTTCTCGAAGGCGTACGGGATGGCCGGCGCGCGCATCGGCTACGCGCTGGCTACCGAGAGCAACGTCGCGACGTTTCAGAAGATCCGGCTCCACTACGGCATCAACCGCAACGCCCAGGTCGGCGCGCTGGCCTCCCTCCAAGACGACGAGTTTCGGCGTTACGTCGTCACCGAGACCGCGCGAGCTCGCGACGACTACTACCGCATCGCTCGTTCTCTCGGCCGGCGCTCTATCGAGTCGCGCACGAACTTCGTCTGCATCGACTTCGACGCGGCCGAGCGCGCGACGCGAGTCATGAACGAGCTGCTCGCGCGCGGCGTTTGGATCCGTAAACCGGGCGCGCCGCCGCTCGATGGCTACGTGCGAGTGAGCGCCGGCACCGAGCCGATGCGCCGCGCCTTCGAAGCCGCGCTGCGCGCCGTGCTGGCGGAGGCCCTGCTCTGACGGTGCGGTACGCGATCCTGTCGGACGTTCACGGAAACCTCGAGTCGCTCGAGCGTGCGCTCTCGATCGCCGCGGCCGACGACGTCGTCGTCTCGCTCGGCGACGTCGTCGGCTACGGGCCGAATCCGAACGAGTGCATCGCCCTGCTGCGCGAGCGCGCGCGGCACGCCGTCCTCGGCAATCACGATCTGGCGGCGGTGGAGAACTTCGGCGTAGAGAGCTTCAACCACGCGGCTCGAGCCGCGATCGGCTGGACGCAAGGCGTTCTCGACGACGCGAGTCGCGCGTGGCTGAACCTGCTTCCATACGAGCTGCGCTTTCCCGACTTTCTCCTCGTTCACGGCGCTCCTGTGAGCTACTTCGAATACATACTCGACAAGGACGGCGCCGCGCGCGCCTTCGAACGCACAGACGCGCCGATCGTGTTCATCGGGCACACACACATCGCGGAATACTGGGTGCGCGATGGAGAGGGAGCCATCGGGCATCGGCACATGCAGCACGGCGGCGAGCTGAACGTCGAGGAGGGGAAGCGCTACATCATCGACGTCGGCAGCGTCGGGCAGCCGCGCGATCTGAATCCTGCGGCTTCCTTCGTGTTCTACGAGCCGGAGCGCCGCCGGGTCGAGTGGATTCGTTACGATTATCCGATCGACGAGGTGCAGCGCAAGATGCGTACGGCGCAACTGCCGCCGTACCTTGTCGATCGCCTGAGCGTGGGCCGATGAGCGAAATCCCGTTCGACGACGGCAACTGCTTCGCGTGCGGGCCGACCAACCCGATCGGCATGCACGTGCACTTCGATCGTGCCACGGACTCCGACGGCGTGTACGCGCGACTCGAGCTGGCGTCGCAGTACCAGGGTTGGCGCGGCATCGCCCACGGCGGCATCGTCATGGCGCTGCTGGACGAGGCCATGGCTCACGCCGCCGGTTTCGCGGGTCATCGCGGCGTGACCGCGGCAGTCAGCGTGCGCTTCCGCAAACCGGTCCCGCTCGAGCGGCCGATCCAGGTGCGCGGGCGCGTCATGTGGCAGCGGCGTAACGTGCTGGGCGTCGACGCCACCGTCCTCGACGAGGCCGGCGACGTGCTGGCGCACGCGGAGGGCAGCTTCGTTTCGCGCGGCCGGCTCGAAGCCGTCGAAGACCACCTACGACGATGAGCAAGACCAACGCCGCGATCGACAATCGTCGCGCGCGCTACGAGTACCACATCCTCGAATCGGTCGAAGCCGGCTTGGTCTTGACCGGCACCGAGGTGAAGTCGGTGCGCGAGGGCGGCGCGAGCCTGAGCGAGGCGTACGCGCGCTTTCGCGACGGCGAGGCGTGGCTGATGGGCATGCACGTCGCCCCCTACAAGCAGGGCAGCTTTTCCAACGCCGAGCCGACGCGGCCGCGCAAGCTGCTTCTGCATAAAGCGGAGATTCTGCGCCTGCAGAGCCGCGTCGCCGAGAAGGGATTGACCGTCGTGCCGTTGCGGCTCTACTTCACCCGCGGCATGGCGAAGGTACAGCTCGGGCTCGCTCGCGGCAAGAAGTTCTGGGACAAGCGCGCGGCCGTCGCGAAGCGCGATGTCGAGCGAGAGATCGCCGCGCACGTGCGCCGGTCGTGAGAGGCGCCCGCCCCGACCGCGAGGTGGAGCGCGCGATCGAGCGCAACGGCGCCCTGCTGCGCGCAGAGCGGGTGCTGATCGCCTGCAGCGGTGGCCCCGACTCCGTGGCGCTCGCCGCCGCGCTGCACGCGCTCGCGAAGCGGCTGCGGCTCACGCTGTTCGCAGCGTTCGTCAATCACGGCTCACGCGAATCGGCGTGGCAGGACGAATGCGTCGCGCTGGAGCTCACGGCGCGCTTCGAGATTCCGCTCGAGACGATCGCGCTTGCAGCGTCCGCCGTCGACGAACAGCGCCTGCGCGCCGCCCGCTACCGCGCGCTGTGCGCCGCGGCGAGGCGGCGATCGTGTGGGGTCGTCGCGACTGCGCATCACGCGGAGGACCAGAGCGAAACCGTCGTGCTCGCGCTGCTGCGCGGAACCGGACCGGACGGCCTGCGCGGCATGCCGCTCCGGCGGCGCATCGCGCCGAACATCGACCTCGTGCGCCCGCTGATCGGAGTCTCGTCGGAAACGCTGCGCGCGTACTGTCACGCGAAGGCCTTGCCGTACGCGGTCGATCCGACGAACTCGCAACTGAGTCTGCGACGCAACGCCGTGCGCGAGGCCTTGGCGACGCTGCGGCCGCTCTTTCCGGAACTCGATCGAGCCGTGGCGCGAGCCGCCGAGCTGGTCGCGGACGAGCGCGACGCGACGCCGCGCTCCAGTCTACGCCGTTCGATCCGCGAGCGACTGGCTGCGGAGGATGGTTTGCGCGACGTCGACTTTTCGCACGTCGAGGCGGCGGTGCTCGCCCTCGAGCGGGGCGGCACCGGCACGTTTCACATGAAGCCTGGGATCGCGCTGAGAATCGAGCGCGGCGCGATTCGGGGCATCAAACGCAAATGACCGCCGTGGATCTCGCGGCGGGCGTCGGACGCCGCATCTTCGCTGCGGAGGCGATCGCGGCTGCGGTCGAGCGCCTCGCCGAGCAGATCGCCCCCGACTATCGGGGGCAACCGCTCGTGCTGCTCGGCGTGTTGAAAGGAGCGCTGTGTCTTACCGCCGACCTCGCGCGGGCGCTGGCCCGAAGAGCCGATGGGCCCAGCGAGATCCTGGTCGATTACGTCTTCGTTCAACGCTACGGCGCCGCGGGGGCATCCGGGGCCGGGCCGCGGCTCGAGGCGGACGCCAGCCTGCGGCTGGGGGGCACGAATTTGCTGATCGTGGACGGTATCGTGGACAAGGGCCTCACGCTGGAGTACCTGCGAGCGTTACTAGAAGAGCGCCGGCCGGCGACGCTGCGCAGTTGTGTGCTGTTCGATAAGGCGGCGCGCCGAGAGGCGGACGCACCCGTAGAATACCTGGGGCTCGCCGTCCCGGACACCTTCGCTATAGGTTACGGTTTGGACTATAAGGAATGGTACCGCAATCTTCCATACCTAGCCGAGCTTCGAGAGGATCAACCGGTCTAAGCACAACGTGAGCAAGCACCTCAAATCGATCATCCTGATCATCCTGGCCGTAGTGGCCCTCTTCATCATCGTCGAACGATTCGTTCAGCCCAGCGAAGGCGAGACTCGGCTCGATTACGGCGCCTTTTACCAGAAGCTCGAGGCCGGACAGGTGCAGTCGTTCCACGCGACGGGTCTCAATGCGCTCGGAGACCTCTCCAATGGAACAAAGTATACGGTCGCGGTTCCGAACGTGGATCAGACCTTCGTGGACGAAGTCTACCGGAAAGTCAAGAGCGGTGCGATCAGCTTCGATCAGCAGTCGAACACCGGACTGCTGTCCAGCCTGATGACGCTCGGTCCGCTCGCGATCACCGTTCTGCTGCTCTTTTTCATCCTGCGTCAGGCACAGAGCGGCGGCAGTCAGGCGCTGTCGTTCGGACGCTCGCGTGCGAAGATGCTCTCCGAGAACCGGCCCAAGGTGACGTTTGCGGACGTCGCCGGCGTGGACGAAGCCAAGGAAGAGCTCGCGGAGATCGTCGACTTTCTCAAGTATCCGAAGAAATATCAGTCGCTCGGCGCGCGCATCCCCAAGGGGGTGCTGCTGCTCGGACCGCCGGGCACCGGCAAGACGCTGCTCGCACGAGCCATCGCGGGTGAGGCGGGCGTGCCGTTCCTCTCGATCTCCGGTTCCGACTTCGTGGAGATGTTCGTAGGCGTCGGCGCTTCACGCGTCCGCGACCTATTCGATCAGGCGAAGAAGTCGGCGCCGTGCATCGTCTTCATCGACGAGATCGACGCGGTCGGACGCCAGCGCGGCGCCGGTTTGGGCGGCGGGCACGACGAGCGCGAACAGACCCTCAACCAGCTTCTCGTCGAGATGGACGGCTTCGATCAAAACACGGGCGTGATCCTAATCGCGGCGACGAATCGCGCGGACGTGCTCGACCCGGCGCTGCTGCGCCCGGGGCGCTTCGACCGCCAGATCGTGGTGGGGCGCGCGGACTACAAGGGGCGCGAGAAGATCCTCGAGGTGCATGCGCGCAACAAGCCGCTGGGTAAAGAAGTCTCTCTCGAAACGCTCGCCAAGCGCACACCGGGCTTCTCCGGGGCCGACCTGGAGAACCTATTGAACGAGGCGGCGCTGCTGGCGGCGAGGCGAAACAAGAACGTGATCGAGATGATCGATTGCGACGAGGCGATCGACCGCGTGATGGTCGGTCCGGAGCGCAAGTCGGTCGTGATGTCGCAGAAAGAAAAGGAGACGACGGCATATCACGAGTCCGGTCATGCGGTCATCGGCGGTATGCTCGAGAAGTCCGATCCGGTCCACAAGGTGACGATCATACCTCGCGGCATGGCACTCGGCATTACTTGGTCATTGCCCGAAGACGATCGTCACAATCGGTCGAAGGAAGAACTGCTCGCGATGATCACGCGCGCCATGGGCGGACGGCTGGCCGAAGAAATCAAGTTCGGCGACGTCACGACGGGAGCGAGCAACGATTTCGAACAGGCGACCGAGCTGGCGCGTCGGATGGTGACGCAGTACGGCATGAGCGACCTAGGCCCCATTCAGTACGGACGGGGCGCCCATCAGGTCTTCCTCGGCCGCGACATCAGCGAGGAACGCAACTACTCCGAGGAAGTCGCGAGCAAGATCGATGGCGAGGTGCGCAAGATCATCGAGTCGTCGTACGAAACCGGCAAGCAGCTCCTCAAGGACAACTGGGACAGGGTCGAGCGCATGGTGGCGTCGCTTCTCGAATACGAGACGGTCGAGGCAGAGGAAGTGCGCGCCATCCTGGACGGCCGTCCGTACTCCCGTAGCAAGGGGACTGAAGTCGCCGAGGGCAGCGATGCGCCTGCGGAGCGTCCCGCGGAGGAGCCGAAGCGCGCCGAAAAGCCGTCGCGCATCCCGCCGAAAATTTTCCCGGAACCGGCATGACCGCGCGAACCGCGTGCGCCGTCGCGATGCTGGTCTTGGCATCGTCGTCGGTCGCCGTTCCTGCCGATGCCGCTATCGCGCGGCAGACCGGCGCACTACCCCGCGGCGGATCCTACGTGCTGTATCCCGATCCGACGGTCGGCACCGCGGCGATCGGCCTTTGGTTTCGCGCGCCCGCGGCGGGATACGACGACGCCACGCCCGGCGTTGCCAATCTCGCGGCGACGGCCGCGGCGGTCGCGCCGCTCGCGAGCGGCAAGTCGCTGTACGCGCTCGTGCACACCGTTGGGGGCGAACTCAACATCGAGGTGTATCCGGACATCATCGGCATCGGCGTCGTCGTTCCCGCGTACGCGTCACGCCGGATCGTCGCGGCGATGACGGCCGCTTACTTTGCACCCTCAGTCGACGACGCTGCCGTAAAGACGGCGCGCGCCAACGCCGCCGTTCTCGGCGTGCAGCAGCGTTACGAATCCGATACTATGCTGCACGACCTACTGTTCAAGCAGATCTTCTCGACGGGCCCGGCTCACTATCCGCCGCTGCCGACGTCGGTGTCGCAGCTCACGAGCATCACGACGGCCCAGGTCGACGCGTTTGCGAGGCGCGCGTTCCGCGCACAGAACTCTGTCCTCGCGCTCACGGGGAACGTCGACACATCGAGCATCTCAGCGGTGACGGACGGAAGCGGTCCCGGCTCGATGGATACCCCCTTCGACTCGAAGCTGGAGGGAACGCCCGCATCGACGACTACGGCAGGCGCCGTCGACGGCGTTGGGCTCGCCTGGATCGGCCCGCCGATCGCGGACCAGAAAGCGGCGACGGCGCTGGATTTCGTTGCGGACTATCTGTTCCGGGAACAGACGGGCGTCGTGTCGCGTGTGCTCGATCGCGCGGATAGCGACGCCCTCGTCGTGGGCCAGTTCATCACGCTGCACGACCCGGGCGTGATGGTCGTCACGATCGGCGGCAGTAACGAAAAACAGACGGAGAAGAGCGTGCTCGAGGCGCTGGGGGCGCTGCAGCGGCCGCTGGACGCTCAGACGTTTAACGCCGCGCGCGAGGCGTTTCTCTATCATGTTGCGACCGACACGCAGACGCCCCAACAGCGCGCGGACAACCTCGGCTGGTACTCCACCGAAGGCGCCCTCGACTACGCGCCCGGCATCGCCGACGGAGCCTACGAGGAGTCGGCTCGTGCTCTCGATCCCCAATATGTCGCCGACGTCGTTCGCCGCTACCTACGCAACCCCGTGATCGTCGACCTCGTCGCGACCACGCCCCAGAAGGAGCCGTCCCGGTGAGACCTCCGTTCGCGCCCTGCCTCGCCGCGGCGCTGGCGATCGCGCTGCCTACGGCCGCGCGCGCCGCGGCCGTCGCGATTCCCGCCCCAAGCGTGGAAAATATCGGCGGAACGGTGATCGTGCGCCAGTCCGACGGCGCCGCATCGCTCGTCGGGGTCACGCTCATCGTCCGGGCGGGACTCGATCGCCAAAGCATGCGGCAGAACGGCCTGGCAGCGCTCGTCGCCGAAACGATCGTGCGTACGCCGGTCAACGGGGTTGCCCTGGAAGACGCGATCGCCGCGCGCGGCGGATCCGTGCGCTTCACCATCGATCCGGGCGACGTGCGCTTGTACGTCGAGGCGCTCGCCCAAGACGCTCCGGTGGTTCTCGACCTGTTCCGCACGGCACTCGCGGCGCCGGACTTCTCGCCGGCGACGATTCGCGATGCTCGCGCCGTGCTCGTGCGGCAGATCGCGCAGGTTCAACAGGTCGCGCTCCAGGTCGGAATCGACATGCTCAACGCTGCGTCGTCGCGGCAGGCCAACGCAGGTCTGCCGGAGCTCGGCACGCCCGCATCGCTCGCGCAATTCTTCTCCGAGGACGCGCGCTCGTTTTATCGCGCGTACTATCGCCGCGGCGGAGCCGTGGTCAGCGCCGCCGGGCGGCTCGACGCGCTGGCACCGCAGTCGCTCGCCGCCCTCGCCGGCGCGCTGCCCGCCGGAACGACCTCGCCCGTTCCGGTGCGTGTTCCCCAGCTCAATGGAGCGACGCACGAGATCGTCGCGCATCGCGACATCGCCTCGCCCTGGCTGATCGCGCAGTATCCCGCTCCCAGCGTCAACAGCCGTGACTTCGGGCCGATGCTCGTGCTGGCGGCGTTCGTCCGCCGAACGCTGTCGGACATCGCACAGGTGCCGGGGGTCGTTTCTCCGACCTTCGCATCGCGCTCAGTCGGCACCGTCTACGCGTACGATCGCGCGCCCGCGACGCTGGTGCTGTACGTAAACGGCGGTCTGATCGGCAACCCGAGCCGAGCCTTCGCGACGGCCCTCTCGGTCGTCAGCGTGCTTGCCGCGTCGCGCCTCCAGGGCTCGATCGAGGAGTTCAAGGCCGAAGCGGCCGGCGATTTCGCCAACGACGCGACCACGCTGGAAACGCGCACGTGGCTGGCGGCGGTCTTCTCGACCGGCAGCGCCTCACCGGATTTCATCAATCGTGCACTGGAGGCGATCTCGTCGACGACGCCGGACGACGTGCAGCGCGTCGCGCGTTCCTACCTGGGCAACCCGACGATCGCGCTCGTTCTCCCTCGCGGCACGAACGTACAGAACTAACAAGGCCTTTATTGCGCAATAAAGGCCTTGTTGCAGTATGAAGGTTGCGCTCGTTCATGATTACTTGAACCAGCGTGGCGGCGCGGAGCGAGTCTTCGCTTGGATCGCGCGGGCGTGGCCCGACGCACCGATCTATACCGCGCTGTACGACGAGCATGCCGTCGGGGATATCTTCCCGGCGGCGCGAGTCCGCCGCTCATACCTCGCCCGGCTTCCGCTTGCGAACCGCTACTTTCGCGCCCTCGCCCCGCTCTATCCACGCGCCTTCGAGGCCTTCGATTTCGCGGGCTTCGATACCATCGTGAGCTCGACGACCGCTTGGGCGAAAGGCGTCGTTGTCCCGCCCGGCGCCGTCCACGTCTGTTACATCAACACTGTCAGCCGCTTCGCGTTCGCCTACGACGAGTACGTGCGCACGCGCCTCGCGCGCCCCTTGATCGATCGCCTGATCGCCTGGGATCGCGAGGCCGCGACGCGCCCCACCCGTTTCGTCGCGAACTCACAGAACGTCGCGCAAAGGATCGCGAAATACTATGGGCGCGAAAGCGACGTGCTGCACTGCCCGGTGGACGTCGATCGCTTCAACATCGGCAGCGGCGGCGGCGACTACTTCATCGCCGCCGCCCGCCTGTTGTCCTACAAGCGCATCGATCTCGCGATCCGCGCGGCCGCACTCGCCGGCGTCAAGTTGTTCGTCGCCGGCACGGGGCCGGCGGAGAACGCGCTGCGCGAGCTCGCCCACGGCACGACGACGACCATGCTCGGCTACGTTCCCGACGCGCAGCTCGCCGCGTTACTCGGCGATGCGCGCGCCGTGATCGTTCCCGGTGAAGAGGACTTCGGGCTCGTCCCGCTCGAGGCGGCCGCCACCGGACGCCCGACGATCGCCTTCCGCGGCGGCGGAGCGCTCGAGACTATCGTGGAAAACGAGACCGGGGCGTTCTTCGACGAGCCGACTCCGGAATCGCTCGCAGGCGTGCTGCGCGATTTCGACCCATCGCGCTTCGATCCATGGCGCTTGCGCGCGCACGCCGAAAAGTTCGCGCCCGCGCAATTTATCGAACGCCTGCGGGCGATCGTCGAGCGAGTATATCGAGAGAAGCCGAATACTTAGATGAGACCGGTATCCATTGCCGTGGGCGTATTCGCGGTCGTGTACATCGGCCTGGATTTGAACAAGCTGCATGCGCTGCGGTATGGCGCCGATCTCGGGACGTACCTGCAGACGCTCGTGAATCTGCGCCACGGCTCATCGTGGAACTACGGCGAGTGGCGGCCGCATTTTGCGGTGCACGACTCGTGGGTACTTGCCGCGCTCGTTCCACTCGTCGCGCTCTTTCCGCGCGCGGAGACGCTGATTATCGTGCAGGTGCTGGCGGTGGCGTTGGCGGCGATCCCGCTGGCGCTGTTCGCGCGCGAGATCGGACTCGACGCGCGTGCCGCTAACGCGCTCGGCATCGCGTATCTGCTAACGCCGTCGGCTCAGGGACTCAGCTACGACAACTTCTCGGAGAACGTCTTTGTCCCATTGTTTGCGTTCGGGGCCGCTCTGTTCGTTCGCCGCCGCGCGCTCGTACCCGCTCTCATCGCCGCGCAGCTGTTGCTGGGATTGAAAGAAGATCAGATTCTGTTTGTGCTATGGTTCGCGGTCGCGTGCGCGATCTGGTGGGATCGCCGCATTGGCATCGCACTCGCAGCGCTGGCTGTGTGCAATGGCTTTGGCTTCTGGCTGCTCGAGCGTGCCTTGGCGACGGCGCCCAACTTGCCGCAGTACTCGTTCGCGGTGTTCGATCCGGCCAGCAAAGTGTCGATGGTGTTTCTGCTGCTCGCGCCGTTCGCGTTCGCGCCCGTCGGCATCGGATGGTGGTTGCTGCTGGGAGCACCGCTGCTTGCCGAGATCGTCTTGATGCGGCCGTGGAATTACGAAGCGAGCCGCGTCGGCTCGCACTACACCGCGGCGCTGCTCGCGGCGACGGCGGTCGCGGCGGCCCTCGGCGCGCGGCGCTATCCTCGCTTCGCGCGGTATATGATCGCGTCGGCGGTCGTGGTGGTGCTCCTGTTCAACGACACGGTGTTGCGTCCGGGACGTTGGCCCTACGTCGTCGACTGGAACGCATATGCGCGCGCTGTGGCGATTCGCGACGGCGGTCGGGCCGTGCTGTTGCGGCGTGGCGACGAAGGCGTGTGGGCCGTGGCGGCGGGCAACCCCAACGTCCGGCTCGATCCGCGCCCCGACGCGCGCTTTCCGCACTGCCCGGCCTACGACACCAACGCGGCGGCGTTTTTCGGCAGCCTTGCCGGGCGCATGCCGGCGCATCTGTGCGGCGGCGTGCCCCTGCGACAATGAGCACGACGCTGCGCGTGCGCGCGGTGCGCGAGGATCGCGGTCGCTTCGCCGCGCTGCGCGACGCACGCGTTCTGATCTACTGGCCGCACGGCTTGGGCGACTGGGTCCATCTGGGTGCGGTCCTGCCGCTGCTGGAGCCGTCCAATGCATATGCGATCGCTCGGTTTGGCGACGACTACGTGAGCGTGATGGAAGGCAACGCGCGGGTGCGGACACTGCTCAGCGGCACGCGTGCTCCCAGCGACGGCGGCGAACTCGGAGCGCCTCATCTCGGACTGACTTTGAAGCGCTGCGACGGCCGCGTCGCGACGCTCGAGCTTCCCGCGCCGCTCGACGCAGGCGTGACGGACTTCGCGCCGAGCGTCGTGCTCTGGACGGATTATCCTGAGACGGAGGGCAGGACGGCATATCCGTTTCACACCAAGGCGCGCAACCTGGCGCGCCTGCTCGTGCGTCCGGAGCGGCTGGCCGCGTTCGATCTGTCGGCCCCACTTGCGAACTCGATTGATTTCAACGCCGCAACGTCAACGCGCCGGTTGGTTGACGAACGCCTGGCGGAGCTCGCGCCGCCCGGTGCGGGGCTGTGCGTCATCTCGCGGACGGGCGCGACGGCATCGCGCAAGAACTGGGGCGACGGCTCGGAGGCTCGCGAATTCGTGGCGCTGCTGCGCGCTATGTCGCCGCGTTGGCGCATCGTATCGATGGATGACGAATCGCTCGGCGAGGGCGTAGCGGGATTTCGCGAGTTATTCGCCGGCGTCGCCGAGCCGTTCGCGCGGCTCTACAAAGCCCTCGCGGCCCGGACCGATCTCTTCGTCGGCATTCCAGCGGGGCCGCTGCACCTGACGATGGCGCGCGGCGACGTTCCGACGATCGGGCTTTGGCTAGCGCACCATCCCGATTGGTACGACGAGCCGAACCCGAATGCGATCCAGCTCATCGGGCACTACGTTCGCGAGCGCGGGTTCGATCGCCGGCCGGCGACGACGACGAAGCCGCCGTCGCTCGCGCATCGGCTCCGCTACGTTGAGACGCGCTCGATCGGAGCCGAGGCCGTCGCGGAGGCGGCCCGGGAGCTCATTGCGTGATCTTCGGCACGAAGAGCAGCGCGACGATGGATAGCGAGTTGAACAGGGCGTGAGAGATCATCGAAGCCCAGGCGTTGCGCGTGCGATAGTAGACGGCGCACAGCACGATGCCGCCCAGCGCGAGCGGCACAGCGGCATATGCGTCGCCGTGCGCGATTCCGAACAGCACGCCGCTGAGTACGGCGCCTCCCCAGAAGCCGGCGTACCGAAGGCCCAGGTTGAAGAAAAAGACGCGGAAGAACGTCTCCTCGGCGAACGGCGCAAAAACGACGGCGAACACGCCAAATATGACGATCGTCGTCGGGTCGTGTAGCTCCCGAAAGATCTGCACGATGTCTTGCTGATGCTGGCTGTGCAGCAGATAGTCGACGAGCGACGCGCCGCCGTTGGCGACGATCACCATGCCGACGGCTCCGAGCAGCGCCGTTCCTACGTTCGCCGCGCTCGGCATGCGAAAGCCGAGCTCGCGCAGACTGAACTTAGAGAGCGCCGGAAGCGCGGCCAGCAGAACTACCACCAGGGCGCCTTCCACGACGAACTGGAGCAGGAGCAGCGCGTCGAATTCGAGCGGGCTGACCGCCGGCACACGCGTGCTCTTCAGCCCGGCGATGAAGGCGGCGACGAAGAGAAACGCGATGAACCCGGCGAGAAGCCAGGTCCAGACGCTGCTGAAACTATCCTTCGGCCAGCGCGTCGGCCAGTCGCGCGAAATCGCTGAGGTCGAGTCGTTCACCGCGTTGCTCCGGAGAGATTGTGCTGAGCTGGAGCGCCCGCAGGATCGCCGCGCGATCGCGATCGAGCGAAAGCGCGAGACTGTTGACGAGCGTTTTGCGCCGGTACGCGAACGCGCCCCGGACGACCTTCCAGAACATCGCGGGATCGCGCACGCGCGCTGCCGGCTGCGCGCGCCGCAGGAGCCGTACGACGCTCGATTGCACCTTGGGAGGCGGGAAGAACGAGCGCGGCGCGAGCGTGAACGCGAGCTCCGCCGTCATTGCATACTGGATGGCCAATGAGAGGCTGCCATAGGCCCGCGTTCCCGGCGAAGCGATCAGCCGTTCCGCAACGTCTTTTTGCAGCATGACCGTAAGCGCTTCCGGACCGTCTTCCATTTCGACGAGCCGCAGGATCAACGGCGTCGCGATATTGTAGGGCAGGTTTCCGGCGACGCGCCACGCGTGGCCATGCGACCACGCGCTGTAGTCGAAGGTCAGCGCGTCCGCTTCAACGATGTTCGCTGCGTTGAACTCCGGACGAGAACGCAGCAGCGCGACGAGCTTGGGATCGATCTCGAGCGCGGTGACGTCGGCGTCTTCTTCCAGTAGCGCGAGCGTGAGCGCACCGGTACCGGCGCCGATCTCGAGAATTCGCGTTCCAGGGGACTCGCCGGTGAGGCTCAGCCGGGCGACGTGGCGCGCGGCAGAAGCGTTGACGAGAAAGTTTTGTCCGTATCGCTTGCGCGGCCGGATGTTTGCCCCTGCCGAGGAGCTTACGGGGGCTGAGCACCCCGTCATTGTACGCTACTTGAGGCGATAGACTTTAACGTCGCGCCGTCCGAACAGCATCGCGTCACGCTGCGAGTCGAATCCCAAGTCGATGCGATGCCCGACGATCGCGCCGCCGGTGTCGCCGGCAATCGCCGGGCCATACCCGGGGATGTAGAGGCGCGTTCCGAGGGGAATCACGCGCGGATCGACCGCGACGATTCCGTGGCCGGCGCGCTGACCGATCGCGGTCATCCCGTCGCAGCCGCCGCAGCTCGCGGTGTAGGCGGTCGCCATCATCACCATCGCGTCTCGCGCGAAGAAGGCCATGCGCGCGACGCCGCGCGCCTCGAACGCCGCAAGCGGCGAGTAACCGATTCCGTCGGCGACGACGCGCGGACGCCCGGCGCGAACGATCCTGGACCAAAGGACGAGGCGATGAACCGGGCCGCCGTCGCGCTGGGCGTAGCGGGCTTGTACTTCGAGGAGGCCGGGAGTGCCGTTGGCGACGACCTTCGAGACTCCGGGGTACAGGGCGGGCGTCAGGCGATGGACGGTCTGCGGTGGAATAGCGCGGCGCTCGAGACGTTCCCACGTAAGAACGCCGTCCTTATGCCAAGTGACCTTCGTGGGCGCCGTGCCGGCAAGCGGCGTGGCCGCGTAAGCCGGAAAGCCGCAGAGCACGGCAGCAGCGGTGGTGGCGCAGAGTACGCGTCCGATCAACCCTGTATTCCTTTCGTTTCGGCTCGTCGCTAAGGTTTGCTCTGCACACCACGCAGAGAGCGTACGATAAGCGGTGAGTCGCGTTTGTTTGGAAGCGGCGCAAGGCGGCCGCTGGGTGATGGATCCTACGGAAACGCCAAGACACTCGGGAGCCTGCCTGCTGTCCTTTTTGGCAGGCTCAATCTGACCCGGGCACTATATCACACCCCGCTCGAAGCGGCGATATGCCCTAAGTCTTAGCCTGCAAGGGAGGCCCTTCTCGCCGGGCGCTCGCGCGCCCCGGCGCGAAAGAGGCTCGCGATGGAGTCGCTGCGCGTCGGCTTTTTCACCGAGATTTACCGGCCGGTGGTCAACGGCGTCGTCGCCTCGGTGGAGGGCCTCGCCGAGGGCCTGCGCGCCCAAGGACACTCTGTCTACTGCTTCGCGCCCCGCATGCCGGGATACGACGAGGCCGACGGTCCCGTCTTTAGAATGCCGTCCCTGCCGCTGCCGACCAAAACACCCTACCGGCTGACGCTCCCCTTCGTGAGCCGTCGCAATCTCAACGGCATCATCAAACGGCTGTCCGTCGTGCATGTCCACTCGCCGTTCGTTACCGGTTGGATGGGCCTGCGCTACTCGCGTCGTTACGGCATGCCGCTTGTGTACACGTATCACACGCAGCTGGAAGCTTACGCGCACTACGTTCCGTTCGAACCCAACGCGACGCGGTTTGCGGCGACACAGTTGACGCGCGCCTTTGCGAACATGACCGATGCCGTGATCGTGCCGACGCGCGCGATGGCGCAACGCTTGGTCGAGGTGGGCGTGCGGGCGCGTGTCGAGATCGTGCCGAGCGGCATCGACGTCGCTCGGTTCGGTGCGGGGCGCCGCAACGAGCCGCTGCGGGCAAAACTCGGCGCTCGCCCGGGCGAGCGCCTGTTGCTCTCCGTGGGGCGGCTCGCGAAGGAGAAGAACGTCGAGCTGCTGCTCCGCGGCCTCGCCGGCGCGCGCGATCCCTCGCTGCGCCTTGCTATCGCCGGAGACGGCCCGATGCGCTCCGAGCTGGAGCACCTCGCGCGGGCCATCGGCGTGAGCGAGCGCACCCGGTTCCTCGGAGCAATCCCGCGCGACGCCCTACCCGATCTCTATGCCAGCGCCGACGCGTTCGTGATGCCCAGCACCACTGAGACTCAGGGTCTCGTCCTGGCCGAGGCGCTCGCGGCCGGCGCTCGCGTCATCGCGTCTGACTCGGCCCAGAGCCGTGACGTGCTGGGCGGCGCCGGCATCATCGTCGAACCCAGCCCGGCCGGGTTCACGCGGGCCTTGCGCGAGGTCCCCGGACAGCCGGACCGGGCCGTCTCCGAGGTGGCCCGTCGCGCCGCCGGGCGGTTCTCGCTCGACACGCAGGCGGATCGGACCTTGGCGCTCTACCGCAGCCTCCTGAAACCCGCACAAATCGCTTGACTCCGAACATATGTTCGCTATAGACTGGGTATGAGGCTGATGAAATGCGAGGCTCGAGTCCAGGGGTGGAAGCGGCAATCGGCTACGCGGTCGGGCCGCGTGGGCTTGGCCTCGCCTACGCGCGCCTGACCGGTTCGGGCACACGCAAGCTGCTGCGATCGACGTTTAGCACGGCTTCGTGGGCGCGGTCCGATCGAGCCGGCGGGTATGCGGCGGTGACCGCCGTCGCCCGCGCGCTGCGGGACCGCGGTTTCGACAACCTACGTTTCGTCCTGAACGATGCGGAACTCGTAGAGGAGATCGCAAAGCGGCGCGAGCCGGCGCCGACGCTGGCGCTCCCGTACGTCCGTCTGCGTTGCGTTCTGAACTCGCTTTCTGAGTTCAGCATCGCCGCCGGGGCGACCGACGATCTGACGCAAAGGGCACGAGCCGAAGTAGCGCTGAACCTGGCGGCATGACTTTCACCCGGCTCCCGCCGGCGTGTCTACCCGTCGAAACCGAAGCACTTGCAAAGGCGCTGCTGGGCTGCGTGCTCGTACGCGAAAGCAGCGACGGCGTGACTGCCGGAAGAATCGTAGAGACCGAAGCCTATCTGCCTGGTGATCCCGCGTGTCACGCGTATCGCGGCAAAAGCCCGCGCAACGCAACGCTCTTCGGACCGCCGCACCGCGCGTACGTTTATCAAATCTACGGAACCTCGTACTGTTTCAACCTATCGAGCGAACCGGCTGGGGAAGGCGCGGGCGTGCTCGTGCGCGCGTTGGAACCAATCGACGGTCTCGGACTGATGCAGGCGCGACGCGCGGTAACGCGAGTCCGCGATCTCTGCCGCGGTCCCGGGCGGCTGTGCCGCGCCCTCGCGATCGATCGCTCGTTTGACGGCCTCGACTTGTCGACGCATCCCCAGCTCTGGCTTGCGGGGACGGCGGGCGGTCGTACGCGCGTGAGGCGCAGCCCGCGTATCGGCGTAGCCAAGGCCGCGCGGAGACGGCTGCGCTTCTACGAGGCTGGAAATCCCTATGTCAGCGGCCCCGCTCGCTTGAGCCCGGCTTGAAGGCTTGCTGTCCCTGTGATATAGTGTGGTCGTCGCCGCGTCGCTTTTTGCCGACGGTGCGACAAGCTTTGACATCCCCTTCGCCCACGTCACCGGTCTGATCGCGCAGGCAGCCTCGCCTCGTCCTCGACCTGCGAGCTTGACGTGTGCGGCTCTAACAGCGAGATACTCTTCTGCAAACCGAACATCGCCCCAACACCGAACAACGCTTCAATAACGATATGCGCCAGCAAGGCGCAGGCGGACGCCGCCGGCGTCCGCGGCGCCGCCACCAGTTTGGGCAACATCCGGCGGCGCATCACGACCAGCTCCCGCAGGTCGAAATGCCGCCGATGCTCACCGCGGCTCAGCTCGGTGAGAAAACGAAGAGCGAGCTGCTCGACATCGCCAAGGAGCTCGAAGTCGAGATTCCGACCCCTGCCAAAGTCAAGAAGGACGAGATCGTCACCCTGCTCGTGCAGGCGCAAATCGCCCGTTCCGGGATCGAGGTGGCGAGTGGAATCCTTGACATCCTGCCGGAGGGATACGGGTTCTTGCGCCGCGCGGGCTACTACATCGGCAACGACGACATCTACGTCAGTCAGTCGCAAATACGACGCTTCGAGCTTCGTCGCGGCGATATGGTCGAAGGCCAGGCTCGCCGGCCGAAGGAAAGCGAGAAGTATTACGGGCTCATCCGCGTCGACAAGGTCAACGGACTCGACCCGGAGGCCATCAAGGGACGGCCGGTGTTCGAAAAAGGAACGCCGATCTTCCCCGAAGAGCGGTTCAAGCTGGAAAACCGCTCGACGCAGCTCTCTACGCGCGTCATCGATCTTTTCTCTCCGATCGGCAAGGGCCAGCGTGCGCTGATCGTCTCGCCGCCGAAGGCCGGCAAGACGACGCTTCTCAAGAACATCGCTCAGGGCATCGCCATCAACCATCCCGACGCCCACATCATCGCGCTGCTCGTGGACGAGCGTCCCGAAGAAGTCACCGACATGCAGCGCACGATCGACGGCGAAGTCGTCGCCTCTACCTTCGACGAGCATCCCGAGAACCACACGACCGTCGCGGAGCTAACGATGGAGCGCGCCAAGCGTCTCGTCGAGCTCGGCAAGGACGTCGTGATCTTGTTAGACTCGATCACCCGCCTTGCCCGCGCCTACAACCAAGTCGTCGCGAGCTCGGGGCGCACGCTCTCGGGCGGCCTCGACACGGCCTCGCTGCACAAGCCGAAGCGCTTCTTCGGCGCGGCGCGCAAGATCGAGAACGGCGGATCGCTGACGATCGTGGGAACCGCCCTGATCGAGACGGGATCGAAGATGGACGACGTGATCTTCGAGGAGTTCAAGGGCACCGGCAACATGGAGCTCAACCTCACGCGCAAGCTGGCCGAGTCGCGCGTCTTCCCGGCGATCGACATCAAGCGGTCGGGAACGCGGCGCGAAGAGCTGCTGCTCTCGCCCGAGGAGATGCGCAAGATCTGGATGCTGCGGCGTGCGACCGCGGTCCTCAACACCGGCGACATCACCGAGATCATCCTCGACAAGATGGTGCAGACGCGCACGAACGAAGAGTTCTTGCAATCGGTCACCAAAGAGGCGATGTCGATGTCGCGCGGTTACGAAGACAACGGTAAATACTAGGCTTTTAGTAACGCGGCTTCAGGGGTCGACATCCCGCTCCTGCGGCCGCTCGCCGCGCACGTCCTGTGCTCGGCTTCGCTCGGCCTCTGCGCCGCTCTCGCCATCCGTGGCTCCGCGGCGCATTCACACGCCGCCGGCACGGGACGTCGACCCCTTTCGCCGCGTTTCCTCACCCTAATATTTTGTGGGGAAGGGGACGCGGTTAAATAAATTTTTAGCGCGGGCCGGTGTAGCATCGCGCAGGCATGCCGATGAGCTCATCGAGAGTGGGCGAGTGCGCGTCAATGGAAAACGCGTCACCGAGTTGGGTGTGTTGGTTGAGGACGGCGATCGGGTTGAGGTGGATGGCGAAGTCGTCGAACTTCCTCGTGAGCATACATATCTTCTTTTGAACAAGCCGGTGGGCGTCGTGACGACGATGAGCGATCCGCAGGGGCGTTCCAGTGTCGCAGATTTCGTGGCGCATAGGGGAGTTTTTCCAGTGGGACGATTGGACTATGCTACTGCGGGTGCGCTTCTGCTGACGGACGACGGCGAGCTCGCTCATAGCCTGCTCCATCCACGCTTCGGCGTGGAGAAGACCTACCGCGCCTCCGTCGCCGGATGCCTCTCGGCGGAAGACGTTCATAAGTTGGTCCACGGCGTGACGCTGGCCGAGTTTCGCGCGGCGGCTGCGAAAGTGCGCGTCGTCTCGGCGCGCCGGGACGGTAGCGTCGTTGACGTGACGATCCACGAAGGGCGCAATCGCCAGGTGCGCCGGATGTTCGAGGCGCTCGGGCATCGCGTTCTCGCGTTAACGCGGACGCACTTCGGTCCCCTGCGACTCGGCACGCTGCCGCCCGGTCGGTTCCGGGAGCTGACGCCCAGCGAGCGCGCCGCACTCGAGCGGCACCGCAGGCCGCCGGCGTGACGGCCTCGTACCTCCTTCGCGTGAGGTGCGCCATGAAACGCTTCAGCAGAATCGTCGCCCCGGCCGCAGCCGCGCTCGCCATGTTCGCCGCGATCCCGGCACTCGCACAGTATTCGAGCGAATTCGTTCCGGCGAAGCTGCTTCACCAGGGAACCACTACGAAGCCGATCGTGGGCAACGGCAAGGTCGTCGTCCAGGTCGAGGTGCACGCGGACGGTTCGCACCGCGCGATCAAGGTCATCAGCTCGACGAACTCGGGCGACAACGCCGCCGCGATGGAGATCGCGCAGAATTCCACGTATCGTCCGGCGCATCGCGGCTCGACTCCGGTCACCGCGTTCTACGACTTCACTTTGCAATTCAACGGTAGGTCAGTGGCGAACGCGTCCAGCGAAGGCTCGGAGTCGGGCCCGGCAGTACCGGCGGGCGGCTCGCTGAGCGGCGCCGCGAGTCAAGTAGCGTCGCTGATTCGCGCCAAGCAGTACGCCGCAGCCAAGTCGAAGGCCCAGATGGAGCTCCTGTCGTCGCCCGGCGACGAGTCGCTGCGGCAGATGCTCGGCGTCGCGGCGTTTGACAGCGGCGACTTCGCCACGGCCGCCTCCGCCTTCGACAAGGTCGCGACGATCGGCCAGCAGTTCAAGCCAATCGCCGCCCAGAGCTTTGCCAGGGCCGCCGTCGACGTCGCGGCCAGCGATCCCAGCAAGGCATTGGGCTATGCGCAGAAGGCCGTCGCGCTCGATCCGAGCACGAACTCGAAGTACGCTCTCGGCCAGGCGCAGCTGGCCAACAAACAGTACACGGACGCAATCGCGACGCTCAAGCAAGTTCGCGCCGCCGCCTTCGCAGACCCTAAGACGCCCACCAACGCCAAGGTCGCGATCGACACGGCGCTGATGAACGCCTACCTGCAGACCAACGACACGCAAGACATGCAGGCGATGGCGGCCGAAGTGAAGCGGCTCGATCCGAGCAGCACGCTGCCGGGGCGCGTCCTGGGGAGCGGGCTGTTGAACTCGGGCGTCGCCGCGGCCAACGCGAATAACTACAACGAAGCCTTCAAGGACTTCGATCAGGCTGCCGCCGGGGGCGATCCGGAGGTCGCCGTCACAGCCTATACGCAGGCGGCGTTCTTGGTGGCGAAGATGGATAAGCCGGACTACAAGCGGATGCAGGCGTACGCCGACAAGGCCCTCGCGCTCAAGCCCAACGATGCGGCGGCGAATTTCGCCGAAGGCATAGCGTTGACGGGCCAATGGGCGTCCAGCCATGACGACGGTACGAAGAAGAAGGCCGCCGATGCCCTCGACAAGGCCGACCAGCAAGCGAAGGCCGAGGGCAACGAAGCGCTCTCCCTGCAGATCGAATCGTTCGCAAAAAAGAACCTCAACGCGGCACCCGCCGGTCAGTCGGGAAGCGGTAGTTAAGGTTACCAGGACTTTAGGCCGGGGTAGGCCAATGTCGCGCTCCTCACGGGGCGGAAGGCCGCCGCGGAGAGCATGTTTAGTGGAGGAGTCGTAAAGCCGTGTTTTCGGGATTTATGGGTCTCATGCAGCAGGGCGGCTGGGATATGTGGCTGCTGCTGCTCATTTCGATCGTCGGTCTCGCCGTCGTGATCGAACGCCTGGTCTTTTTCGGGATGCAACACTCCGACGCCAAGGGGCTGCTCCGCCAGATCGGCACCAAGGTCTCGGAAGACGATCTCGACGGGGCGATCGCGCTCTGCAAGAAGAACCGCGGAATGCTTCCGAGGATCCTCGAGTTCGGTTTGCGCCGCGGCGAAAAGAACCGCACGGACATTACCGATGCGCTTTCGATCGCGCTGATGGAGCACCTCAATTCGCTAGAGCGGAACCTGGCGATCATCGGAACGATCGCCGTCATCGCGCCGTTCGTCGGACTCTTCGGAACGGTCTTGGGCATCATCCGCGCGTTCCAAGACATCGCGCTCAAGGGTAACTCGACGCCCGCCGTCGTCGCGGCCGGCGTCTCGGAAGCGCTCATCACGACGGCGAGTGGCCTCATCATCGCCGTCATCGCCGTGGTTTTCTTCAACTTCTTCAAGTCGCGGATCAAGAATTACAACCAGGAAATGATCGTCGCCGCCAACCAGCTCGCCGAGATGCTCCACTTCCATAACACCGGCGCGCCGATTCCGACGGACCTCTATCAACCGACAAAAGCGTCCGCCAAGTAAGCCGGTAAGGCACGACCATGGGACTGCTCTCGGCACAACAAGAGCAAGAAGTAATGGCGGAGATCAACATCACGCCGTTCACCGACGTTTTGCTCGTGCTGCTCATCATCTTCATGATCCTCGCCGCGCTCGTCGCGCCGCCCGGCTTCGAAAAAGAGCTGCCCAACAAGAATAACAATCCGTCCACCCAGAACAAGAACAAGAACGACATCGAGGTCGACGTCAACAATAAGGGCGTCATCTTCGTCGACGGTACGAAGACCGATCAGGCGGGCATCTACCGCATCATGTACGACGCGTCGAAGAAGAAGCCGCACCACCACGTCGCCATCATCGCCGATGCCAAGGCGCCGTACGGCGTCATCATTCGGATTTTGGACGCCGCCAAGAACGCCGGACTCGAAGACGTCGGCTTCGTTACGTCATAGAGGGAGGTGGTTAGAACGTGGCCGTTTCCACGGGTGCAGGCGAAGATGAGGTAATGTCGACGATCAACATCACGCCGTTTACGGACGTGCTGTTGGTGTTGCTCATTATCTTCATCATTTTGGCGTCGGTCACGAAAGAGCCGAGGCTGCCCGAAGCCTATAACAAGGACAAGGTTCAGCCGTCGCAGATCGTCGTGATCATCGACGAACATGATCACGTTCAGATCGGCTCCAACCAGGTGTCGATACTGGACATGAAGGCGGCGTTCGGCCAGCTGCAGGACGCCACCGGCCATCGCTTCAAGAGCGTGATCATCAAGGCGGATCCCAAGACCAGCTACGGCGTCATACTGCAGGTGATGGACGCCGCGAAGTCCGTCGATCTCACCAACTTCGGTCTTGCGAATCACGTCCAGGGCACCCCCCAGGGGGCGACGCAGTAGGCGATGGCCAAGCGCGGCGGCTTCATTACCACCGGCGAGCGCACCCGCAATTACCTTGCGCTAGCCTTCGTCATTTCGTTCGTAATCCACACCGTGATCGGCTCGGTCTTTCCGAACATCCTCAAGCACGGCGAAGAAAATAAGACCGAAGAGATGACCGTTTCGAAGATCCACAAGGTGATCGTGCACACGCCGCCGCCGCCGACGCCGACCCCGCCGCCGACTCCGACACCGCCGCCGCAGGCGACGCCGCCGCCCAAACAGCAGCAGCTGCCGCAGCCGAAGCTCAAAGTCAACCTCCAGAAAACGACGAGTAAATCGGCCTCGGGATCGACCGAGAACACCGTCGCGCAGCCCAAGAACGGGAGCGAGAACGGTGCGCCGCAGGGCGTGGGGACCGGGCCGCCGCAGCCGGCCGGCACCGCGGCGGCCGGAACGCCCAAGCCCGCCTGCGCGAATCCCAACGTGGAAGCCACGGTAACGAATCCGGTGCAGCCGGATTATCCGCAATCCGCGCTCGATCTCGGCCTCGGCGCGGTGACGGTCAACGTGGAAGTGACCGTCGGCCCGAGCGGCAACTTGGTCTCGGCCAAGGTCTACAAGAGCTCGGGCAACATGTCGATCGATCAGGCGGCGTTGCGCGCGGCCCGGCAGTCAACCTACTCGCCGAAGCTCATAAACTGCTCGCCGACGACGGGTGATTATCTCTTCCGCGCGGATTTTCAACCCGACTAGCCGACTCGCGCGTCATGAGCCATGAAACGCATCCCGCGTTTGCTGGTGATTGCGTTCGCGCTCTCGCTGCTCGTGCACCTAATCGTCGCGCTGATCATGCGGCCGCCCACGCCCACGCCGCAGGGCCCGGCTGAGGTCGTCTCGATCGAGCATCGGCCCGCGACTATCGCCGTGACGAAGATGCGGACGCCTCCGCCGGCGCCGCCCCAACACACGCCGGCGCCGCGCACCGTCACCTCGGCGCCTCCGCGCAGGCCGACCGGACTCGAAGGGCCTGCGGGCACGGCGTACGGCACGCCGCCCGCGCCTACGCCGGCTCCCGCCACGCCGACGCCGGCGCCTGCTGCGACCAGCGGCGTCGGATGCGCGCAGCCCAATGCCGGGGCTGCAATCGCGGCCTCGCCGCCGCCGCCCGACATCGCTCCCGGGGCGCGGGCGGAAGGCACCAGCGGCGTCGCGCTGGTGCGCGTGCAGCTCGATCCGAGCGGTCAAGTCACGGGCACGGGCATCGTGCAAAGTACCGGCAATTCTTCACTTGACGTGGTCGCCGTCGCGATGGCGCGCGATGCGCGGTATAGTCCCGCCCTGCGCAATTGCAAGCAGGTTGCGGGAGACTACACGTTCAGCGTAAAGTTCGTCGCGTGGTAGAGGCCGCTCGAGCCGCGTGACGTTCTTCCAGGCCCTCCTTTTGGCGGTTCTCCAGGGCGTGAGCGAGCTGTTTCCGGTTTCGAGCCTCGGCCACACGATTTTGGTCCCCGCCGTGCTCGGCTGGCACAACGTGGATCGCTCCAGCCCGTCGTTTCTGGCGTTTGTCGTCGTGCTGCACTTGGGCACGGCGCTGGCGCTGATCGTCTTCTACCGCGCGCAATGGTATGCGATCGTGCGCGCGCTCGTGACGAGCATCGTTCGCGGTCGCCTGAGCGACGATCGCGACGAACGCATCGGTTGGCGGCTCGTCGTCGCCACGATTCCGGTCGGCATCCTGGGCTTCATCTTCGAGGTTCCGGTCCGGCGGCTGTTCGGATCGCCGGCGCCGGCGGCGTTCTTCCTCATTCTCAACGGGCTCGTGATGTTCGCGGGGGAGGCGCTCCGCCGGCAGCAACGGCGAAATCCCGGGCGGACCGACAAGCCGATCGAACGGCTGAGCTATGCGGGCAGCCTCTCCGTCGGCGCCGCGCAGGCGCTCGCGCTCCTGCCCGGCATCTCGCGGTCGGGAATTTCGATGGTTGCGGGATTGCTCTGCGACCTCGACCACGAGGACGCGGCGCGCTTCTCGTTCCTGTTGGCGACGCCGGTCATCTTGGCGGCGGCGTTGCTCGAGATACCGAAGCTGTTCGTTCCGGCGGCGCACGTCGTGCTCGTCCAGGCGGTCCTCGGCGGAATTGCGGCCGGGGTCGCCGCATATCTTTCGGTGGCCTTCTTGACGCGCTACTTTCGGTCGAACGACCTGCGCCCGTTCGGCTGGTACTGCGTCGTCGTGGGCCTGATCTGCCTCGTTCTCGCCCGCGGGGGAATCATCACATGAGAGTCATCGCGATCGCCTTGGCGATCATCTTCTTCGTCCTGGGGATTCTCTACGGCATGGGGAAGATCAATCTCTTCACTCAGTCCGGCCCGCAACACGCGCACCACATCACGCACCTCGTGATACTCTGGGTGCTGGCGCTGCTCTGCCTGATTTGGGCACGCTTCCAGGGCGCGCCGCGGTGAAGCTTTCGCACGTCGCGGCGGACGCGAGCGTCGAGATGGTCGACGTCTCGGCGAAGGACGTCACGTCGCGATTCGCGCGCGCGGAAGCGGTGGTTCGCATGAACGCCGCGGCGCGAACCGCGCTGCGTGAGGCGACGCTGCGCAAGGGCGACGCGCTGGTTGCGGCTCAGATCGCGGGAATCATGGCCGCGAAACGCACCGCCACGCTGATTCCCCTGGCCCACCCCTTGCCGCTGGACAAGATCGAGGTGCGCTTCGAGTGGCGAGACGACGGGACGCTCCGCGTGGAGACGGAGGCCCGCACCTCGGCGCGCACCGGCGTCGAGCTCGAAGCGCTGGTCGCGGCCTCGGTCGCGGCGCTGACCATCTACGACATGGCGAAGGCACTCGACAAGGGCATCACGATCGACTCGCTGCGGTTGCTGCGCAAGAGCGGCGGCAAGTCCGGCAACTATGAGGTTTAAGGCCGCACTGATCGTGCTCTCCGACCGGGCCGCGTCGGGGGAGCGCGCCGACGAATGCATGCCGGTCATGCGCGAGCGGCTCGGCGCGGCGTACGCGGTCGTCCGCGAAAGCATCATCTCCGACGACCCGGCGTCGCTGCAGGCTCACCTCATCGACATCGCCGATTCGCACGCAGCAGACCTCGTGCTGACGAGCGGCGGAACGGGGCTCTCGCCGCGTGACCGCACGCCCCAGGCGACGGCGGCCGTTCTCGACTACGAGATCCCGGGCATCGGAGAGACGATTCGCGCCGCCTCGCTGCAGTACACGCGCACGGCGATGCTCTCGCGCGCGATCGCGGGCGTTCGCGATCGGACGCTCGTCATCAATCTCCCCGGCAGCCCCAAGGCCGTGGCGGAGACGCTGGACGTCGTGCTGCCGGTGCTCCCGCACGCGCTCGAGCTCTTGGCGGATCGGTCGCCGGACGAATGAGGCGCATCGCGAGCTACGCCGAAGCCGAAGCGTACCTGCTGGGTACGATCGACGAGACGGTGTCACCCCGCACGTCCTACAAGCTCGACCGAATCCGCGCCCTCCTGCGCGAGCTCGGCGATCCGCACCGCGCGTATCCGACGATCCACGTCGGAGGGACCAGCGGCAAGGGTTCGACCGCGACGATGATTGCCGGCGCCTTGCAGACGGCGGGAAAACGAACCGGGCTCCACACGAAGCCACACCTTCACGCGATGACGGAGCGCGCCCGCATCGACGGCGCACCCATCTGGCCCGAGCGGCTCGCCGCGTTGCTCGACGAGATGCTGCCTGTGATCGAGCGCACCGCGGCGCAGCATGGGCGGCCGACGTATTACGAGACGCTGCTGGCGCTGGCGTTCAAATACTTCGCCGACGAGCGTGTGGACGTGGCGGTGATCGAGGTCGGCCTAGGCGGGAGGCTCGACGGCACCAACGTGATCCTGCCCGTGGTTGCGGCGATCACGTCGGTGGGTTACGACCACACCGAGGTGCTGGGGGCGACGCTCGAAGCGATTGCCCTGGAAAAAGCGGGCATCGCGAAGCCGGGCGTCCCGCTCGTGGTCGCGCCTTTGCCTCCGGACGCACTGGCGGTGATCGAACGCTACGCTTCCGAGGTCGGCGCGCGGATCGTGCACGTGTCGCAGGTCGTGCGCGTAGAACGCGAGCGAACCGAGGAGCGCGGAGCGCAGTTGCTGTCCGTCGTCACGCCGCGCGGGTCGTACCGGCTCCGCCTGGCCGTCGCAGGCGCGTTTCAGCGCACGAACGCGGCCACGGCAATAGCCGTGCTCGAGCAGCTAGCCGACGGGCTGCGCCCGCGGCCGGAGGAGATCGTAGCGGCGCTCCGCGACGTCGCGATTCCCGGCCGGATGGAGCTCGTCTGGGCGAGTCCCACCGTGGTCTTCGACGTCGCTCACAATGCGGAGAAGGCCGGCTCTCTCGTGGCCTCGCTGCGCGAGTGGTTTCCCAATCGGCGGGTTCACTACGTGGTCGCGATCGCCGAGAGCAAGGACGCGCGGCGAATCATCGAGATTCTCGGAACGATCAACTCGACGTTTACGTTCACGTCGTTCACCACGAGCGGCCGCACGGCGATTCGCCCGCAGCGGCTTGCGACACTCGCGGAGTCGCTCGGGGGATGGGGCCGCGCGATAACGGATCCGGTAGAAGCGCTGACGGTTGCTCGCCGGATGGCGGCGATCGACGACGTCGTCGTCGTGACGGGATCTACGTTCGTCGTAGCGGGATTACGTGAATGGTACGTGGCGCCCGCGGTTCCCTAAGCGTACGCGGTCGAGTCATCCGGTGGGGGGATCGGACGTACGTCATGGGCATCGTCAACGTAACGCCCGATTCGTTTTCGGGCGACGGTCTCCAGGATCCGGACGCCGCGATCGAGCGTGCCGCCATACAGTGGGACGCCGGAGCCGACCTGCTGGACGTCGGCGGCGAATCGACGCGGCCGGGGCACCAACCGATCGAGGAAAACGTCGAAATCGCGCGCGTCATTCCCGTCATTGAAGCGCTGCGCGAGCGTTTTCCGGACGTCCCCATCTCGGTCGATACCTACAAGCCGGCAGTGGCGCGGGCCGCGCACGCCGCGGGAGCCGACATCCTGAACTCGGTCTGGGGCGCGCCCGACGCGCTGCTGGACGTCGCCTCCGAGCTTCGCATGCCGATCGTCACGATGCACAACCAGACGGGGACCGCTTACGAGGGCGGCGTCGTCGACGCGGTGCTGCGCTATCTCGACCAATGCGCCCGAAGAGCCGTTGCGCGCGGGATCGCGCGCGAGGCGATCGTCTTGGACCCGGGCATCGGATTCGGTAAGACCGCCGACCAAAATCTCGCCGTCCTGCGCGCGTTGGCCCGGCTCGTCGCGCTGGGCTTCCCGACGATGCTCGGGGCGTCGCGCAAGTCGACGATCGGCAAGCTGACGGGACGCGAGCCGGCCGATCGCGTGTACGGAACGGTCGCTGCCACGGCGCTGGCCGTGCAAGCCGGCATCGACATCGTGCGCGTGCACGACGTCGCCGCCGCACGCGATGCGCTTGCCGTCGCGGATGCGGTGGTTCGCGATTGGAGGCCGGCGGGATGGACCGGATAACGCTGGACGGCATACGCGCGTACGGCAAGCACGGCGCGGTTGCCGCCGAGCGCGAGCGCGTGCAGCCCTTCGACATCACGATATCCGCGGAGCTCGACCTGCGGGACGCGGCGGCGAGCGACGACCTGGGCTGCACGATGGATTATGCCGCGCTGCACGCGCGAGTCGTGCGGATCGTGGCAAATACGTCGTATTCGCTGCTCGAGCGGCTCGCCGCGGATCTGCTCGCCGCGGTGTTCGAAAACGGGCGGATCGCGCGCGCTCAAGTAACGATCGCGAAGCCCGGCGTGCTCGATGGCGCGACGCCCTCTGTAACGTTGAGCCGATCGCGGTGACGACGCATCGGGCGTATATCGGCATCGGCAGCAACCTGGGAGAACGCGTCGCGAACGTTGAGCGCGCCTTCGCGGCGCTTGCCGCGCTGGGAACGCTGGCCGCGAAATCGTCGATCTATCGCTCCGCGGCATGGGGCAAAACGGATCAGCCGTGGTTTGCCAACGCAGTCGTCCTGCTGCAGACACAGCTGGCGCCGCGCGAGCTCCTGGACGCGTTAAAGGCCGCGGAGCGGGAGCTTGGGCGCACGCCCGGCGTGCGCTGGGGAGCGCGCGTCATCGACCTCGATCTGCTACTCTTCGACGAAGTCGACATAGACGAGGAGGATCTGCGGATTCCGCATCCGAGCATGCGCGAACGCGCTTTCGTTCTGATTCCGCTCGCGGAAATCGACGCGCGTTTTGCCGCGATGCGCGACGCGTTGCCGCAGGCCGAAGCCAGGTCCGTTGCTCCTTTGGGCGAAAGCGTCGCCGACATGCCCGGTCAAGGAACCCATTCGCTCGCGGAGCGCGTGCGTGCGCTCGCGCGATTCCTCGCCGGCGGCGACGCCGTGCGAGTGCGAATTGCGCGTCCGGACGACGAAATCGAAGTCACGCGATGGGCTCCCGAAGCGCGTGCGGCGGAGCACCCGTCGGCACACGCGCCGGCCGCGACGGTTCCACCGCGAATCGACACGATCAAGGCCGATCTCGTCGGAATCTTTCACGTAAGCCGTCCGGTCCCCGCCGAGGGCGCGGTGCTCGAGGGCGATCGCGAGCTCGGCTACATCGAAGCACTCGGGATCCGCACGCCCGTTCACAGCATGGGCCCCGGCCGGCTCGTTTCGATCTCGACCATGGACGGAGCGCCGGTTGAATACGGCCAGCCGCTCTTCGCGATCGCGCGAGCCTAGGCGTCAACGCGTGTTTCGTAAGGTTCTGATCGCCAATCGCGGCGAGATCGCGCTGCGGATCAACCGCGCTTGCCAAGAACTAGGCGTCGCCACCGTAGCGATCTTCTCGGAGGCCGATCGCGATTCGCTGCACGTCCGGCAGGCGGACGAGGCGTTCTGCGTCGGGCCTGGTCCCGCGGGACGCTCCTACCTGAACATTCCAAATATCATCTCGACCGCTCTGATCACGCGCTGCGACGCGCTCCATCCGGGATATGGATTCCTCGCGGAGAACGCGCGCTTCGCGGAGATCTGCGGCGATCACGGCCTGACATTCATCGGGCCGAAGCCGAGCGTCATCGCGCTGATGGGCGACAAGGCGACCGCAAAACGCGTCGTGAGCGGGGCGGGCGTCGCGACGACACCGGGCAGCGACGTGCTCACCTCTCCCGAGGAGGCGCAGGCCATGGCTGCCTCCATCGGCTATCCCGTCCTGCTCAAGGCCACCGCGGGAGGCGGCGGCCGAGGGATGCGCGTGGTTCGCAACGCCTCCGAGATGCCGCGCGCGTTTGCGGGCGCGACGGCCGAGGCCGAGGCGAGTTTCAAAGACGGACGCGTATACATCGAAAAAATGATCGCCGCTCCGCGACACATCGAGGTGCAAGTGCTGGGCGACGAATTCGGCAGCATGGTTCATCTCGGCGAGCGCGACTGCTCCGTGCAGAAGCCGTCGCACCAAAAAGTGATCGAGGAGACGCCCGCGCCGAACCTGGCCGGGCGCGTGCGCGGTGCGCTGCATGACATGGCGTTGCGCGCCTCGCGGTACGTGGGATATAGCAACGCGGGGACGCTGGAGTTCCTCGTCACCGGTGACGACGTTTACTTCATGGAGATGAACACGCGCATTCAGGTCGAGCACCCGGTCACGGAGATGGTCTACAATATCGATCTCGTCAAGGAGCAGATTCGGATCGCAGCGGGAGAGCCGCTGGGATACGTGCAGGGCGACCTGGCCGCGCGAGGTCACGCCATCGAGTGCCGGATCAACGCCGAAGATCCACAGAATAACTTCGCTCCGGCCGCGGGGACGGTTTCGAAGCTGGTCTTTCCGGGCGGCCCCGGCATCCGCGTCGACACGCACCTATATGCGGGCGCCACGATTCCCCCGTACTACGATTCGATGATCGCCAAGGTCGTCGCGTTTGGCGATACGCGCGAAGTCGCGATCGCGCGGATGGAGCGCGCGCTGCGCGAGACCTTGATCGAAGGCGTGAGCACGACGATCGATTTGTGCCTCGAGGTCCTTTCGACCGACGATTTCCGCGAGGGGCGCTACGACATCGAGCTCTTGCTCAAGGAGCCGACGCATCGATGACATCGCGCCGGGTCGCGCGCGAGCAGGCGCTCAAGGTGCTCTATTCCGTCGTCGTCGGAGATCGCGAGCCCGGCGACGCGCTGCGCGACGTCGTCGGAGACGGCGCGGAGGGTCAGGAGCGGGCGTTTGTCGAGGAACTTGCGCTGGGCACGCTCGAATACGCTTCGCAAGCGGATCGCATCGTTAGCCCGCTCTTGGAAGGCTGGGCGATCGAACGCCTGCCGACGATCGACCGATTGCTCTTAGAGATGGCTACATACGAACTGCGCTGCCGCCCCGAAACGCCGACCGCGGTGGCGATCAACGAGGCGGTCGCCCTCGCCAAACGCTTCTCCACGGAGGACTCCGGGCGTTTCGTCAACGGCGTCCTGAGCGCTGTCGCCAATGCCAAGGAAACGTAGAAACCGGCGCGGCCGCCGCGTCTGGGCGGGGATCGGCGTGACCGCGCTGCTCCTCGTGCTGTTCGCGATCGGCGCGATCGCCGGGATGGTGGCGGCGTACGCGCGCAACCTGCCCGATATCAGCCGCATGGCCGACTACCAGCCCGCGAGCACCACGCGCATCTACGCGCGCGACGGGTCTCAGCTCGCTTCGGTCTATAAGGAGAATCGCGTCTGGGTTCCGATCTCTCGCATCCCGGTCATGGTGCGCGATGCGTTCATCGCCAACGAGGATCACAACTTCTACTACCATCACGGCGTAGACTTCGGCGGGATCGCGCGCGCGACGTTTGCGGACCTCACCCATCAGCAGCTCCAGGGCGCCTCCACGATCACGCAGCAGCTTGCTCGTCGGCTGTTCCTCACCGACCAGGTCTCCATCGCACGCAAGGTGCAGGAGGCGCTGCTCGCGATCGAGATCGAGCGCTATTACACGAAGGACGAGATCCTCGAGCGATATCTCAACATCATCTACCTCGGCGCGGGCGCGTACGGTGTCGACGCGGCTGCGCACACCTATTTCGGACGCAGCGTCGACAAACTGACGCTCGCACAGGCCGCCATGCTGGCCGGCGTGGTGGCCGCGCCGTCCATATACTCGCCGTTTTCGAATCTCGCGCTCGCGACCGATCGGGAGCGCCACGTGCTCGACCGCATGGTCGAAAGCGGCTACATCACCGCCGCGCAGGCCGCCGCGGCCTACTCCGCGCCGCTCGGGCTGATCGCAGAGCGGCCGGCCGGCTTGCAGGGATACCGCTATCCTTACTTCACGACCTACGCGATCGCGCAGCTTGAGCGGCTCTTCGGCAAGAGCGTCGTGAACGAGGGCGGGCTGCAGGTGTACACGACGCTCGATCCGCGGATACAGCGGATCGGCCAGGAGGCGGTTGACTGGGGCGTGCACCAGGCGGTCGCCGAAGGCATCGGCGCGCATCAGGCAGCGCTCGTCGCGCTGCGGCCCTCCACGGGCGAGATCGTCGCCATGATCGGCGGCACCGGATTCTCGCTGCGCAACCAGTTCAACCGCGCGTGGCAGGCGCGCCGCCAACCGGGCTCATCTTTCAAAATCTACGATTATACGGCGGCGATCGACTCAGGGCTCCCAGCCTCGACGGTTATCGGCGACTCCCCCGTGAGCTACCCTATGGGCGACGGGACGCAGTGGTCTCCGCTGGACGACGATAACAGTTACATGGGCGCCATAACGCTGCGTGAGGCGCTGGTCATGTCGCGCAACATCGTGGCCGTCAAGCTCGCCGACCGCGTGGGACTGGACCGGGTGATCGACTACGCGCACCGGATGGGAGTCACGTCGCCGCTGGAGGCCAACCTGTCCCTCGCGCTGGGTTCCTCCGTGCTGACGGTGCTCGATCAGGCCAGCGGCTATTCCACGCTGGCCAATCAAGGACTCCACGTGGATCCGACGCCGTTTCGCCTCGTCGAGGATTCTCTCGGAAGCATCGCTCTTGACGATCGCTTTCCCCAAGCCAACGACGTCGTTAGCGCGGGAACGGCGTACATCATGACGTCGATCTTCGAAGACGTCATCCAGCACGGCACGGGTTATCCCAACGCGATCATCGGGCGCCCGGCGGCCGGAAAGACGGGGACGACGTCGGATTTCCGCGACGCGTGGTTCGTCGGCTACACGCCGGACCTTGTCGCCGCGGTTTGGATCGGCAACGACGACTACACGCCGATGAACGAATCCTACGGCGGCAACATCCCCGCGCGCATCTGGGCGCGCTTCATGAAGGGCGCGCTCGCCGGGACTCCGCCGCACGAGTTCCCGTTCCCGGCCGACGAAGTCGTCAAGGCCAGCGGGTGCGGCAGTGGCGGCGAGTACTACCTGAAGGGAACGGAGTCGTCGTGCCGCGGCTATGCGCAGAGCTACGACGCCGCCGGCAATGCCGCGACCAGCGCGTATGCGGGACCGCAGATGCCGACGCCGACAATGCCGCCCGACAATGCGACGCCCCCGGCCGAGTTACCCACGCTCGCGCCGCCGCCGACCGAGTCGCCGGCACCCTCGGCCTCGACGTCGCCAACGCCCGTCCCTTGAGCGCGCGTGAATAACAACGTCCTCGAAGTCTCCGTCGGAGAATTTTCGCGACGATTTGCAACCTGGGTGGCGCGCCATAGCCAGCTGCAGCGCATTGCGGTCATCGGCGAGGTCACCGACATCAAGCGCTGGCCCGACGGCAACCTCAACCTTACCCTGAAGGAAGGTGAGGCGATCCTCGGTTGCTTCTCGTTCGCCAGCGAGGTGCGACGCTTTCCAAAGATCCGCGAGGGCCTCATGGTCCGTGCGGAGGGCAGCGTCGAGATCCGGCCGACGCGCGCGCTCTACCAGCTGCGCGCGGTAGCGTTATCGCTCGTCGGTGAAGGGAAGCTCGCCGCGGAGATCGAGGAGCTGCGCGTGCGCTTGCGCGCCGAAGGCCTCTTCGACGCCTCCAGGAAACGCGAAATCCCTCGGTTTCCTGGCCGAGTTGCGCTGGTAACGAGCAACGACGACGCGCGCGCGGACTTCGAAGGACGCATACGCGCTGACGCGCCGTTAGTCGAGGTCCGGTTTTTCCAGACGCGTGTGCAGGGCAAGGGTGCCGAAATCGAGATTGCGGAGGCGGTCGATCGAGCCTCGCGGGCGAAGGTGGACGTCGTCGTTATCACGCGCGGGGGCGGTTCCAGCGACGATCGGCTGACATTTAATCGGGAAGCGGTAGTTAGGGCGATTCTTCGCTGCGCCCATCCGGTCATTACGGCTGTCGGTCATCTCAAGGATCGGCATCTCGCCGATGAGGTGGCCGATCTTTCGCTGGCCACGCCGACGGCGGCGGCCGTGCACCTTGCGCAAGAGTGGCGGCGCGCGTTCGAGCGCATGCGTACGCTGCGAGCTGCGCTCGAACGCGGCTATCGGTCGATCGTCGCGGGAAAGAACCAGGCCATGCGCTTCTCGGAGGTCGCTCTCGATCACGCCGCGGCGACGTGCATCGGTCGCCGGACCGAGCGCCTCCGCGCACTCGAACGGCGGCTCGATCGGCAGAGCCCGGCCGCGCGCGTCGCGCAGTGGCAGGTCGGCCTCGTCCGGGCGAACACGAGGCTTTCAGGTTGGGCTTCGCGCGGTTTGGATCGTTATGCCGGCCGGCTGGAGCTCGCGCGCGCCGCGCTCGACGCCGAGGATCCGACTCGGGCGCTCGCGCGCGGTTTTGCGATCGTCAGCAAGGACGGCGTCGCGGTGCGCGATGCGGCTGCGCTCGCGCCGGGCGACGCCGTGAGCGCACGCCTGGAGCGCGGGACGTTTGGAGCTCGCGTGGAATCGGTGCACGCAGAATGAGCAGCCGTTTGCCGAGCACGTTCGAAGAAAAGCTCGCTCGCATCGACGCGATCGTCAAGGAGCTCGAGGGCGGCACAGTCGAGCTGCAGCGCGCGACCGAGCTGTTCAAGGAAGGCAAAGTGCTGGCGCGCGACTGCGAAGCGTTGCTGCGGAGCGCGCAGCAGCAGATCGAAGAGGCGACGTCAGATTCAAAGCCGAGCGAGCAGCGCGACGGCGCGCAAGAGCTTTCCGACGAGCTCCCCTTCTAGCTGCCGGCAGCAGACCTCCAAAAGGGTCCGCCTCGATGCGGCGGTCGCCGACCGCACTAGCATCAGCCGCTCGCAGGCGCGCAGCCTTATCATGGAAGGCCGCGTCAGCGTCGACGGCGTCGTCGCGACGAAGGCGGGGCAGAACGTCGCGTCGGGCGCACAAATTGTCGTCGCGCAGCCCCGCCGCTTCGTCAGCCGAGGCGGAGAGAAGCTCGAGCGTGCGCTGCTGGCGTTTTGCATCGACGTCGGCGGCGCCGATGCGCTCGACGTCGGCGCCTCTACGGGAGGCTTCACCGATTGTCTGCTGCGGCGCGGCGCCAAGAGCGTGACCGCCGTCGACGTCGGATACGGGCAGCTGGACTGGCGCCTGCGCAACGACCCGCGCGTTCGCGTCATGGAGCGCACGAACTTCCGGCGGCTCAGCGACGACGCTTTTCCGGCCGGATTCGACGTGATCGCGATCGATGCGTCGTTCATCTCGCTGCGAACGATCTTGGCGCGCGCCGTAGCCTACCTTCGCGAAAGCGGAGCCATCGTCGCACTGGTGAAGCCGCAATTTGAGGCCGGGCGGGAACGGGTTGGCTCGGGCGGCGTCGTACGCGACCGCTCGACGCACGCCGCCGTGCTGCGCGAGCTGTGCGCGGCCGCGGCCACCCTGGGCCTGCGACCGGTCAGCCTGGCCGCGTCGCCGCTCCTCGGGCCTGCCGGTAACCGCGAGTTCTTGATCGAGCTGCGCCGCGCGGGCACGCCGTTTGACGACGCACGAATCGAGGCCGTGCTCGACGAAGATAGTCCGCGATGACGACGCTGCTGGCCATCAAAGAGAAGGTCGTCGGCCTCTACGTCGATACGGCGCGGGAGCACGCTCGCTCCATCGCGAGTCGCGTCGCGACGGACTTTCGCGACAGCGGATTCGAGGTCATCGAGGGAACGCCCGCGACGGCCGTGTCGCTCCTGATCACGGTCGGCGGCGACGGGACGCTGCTGCGCGCGGCTCGCATCGCGGTAGACAGCGACGTTCCGCTACTGGGCATCAACACGGGTCGCCTCGGCTTCCTCACGGAGCTCGACGAGGACGATCCGCGCCTGTCCGATCTCCCGGCGCTCGTCGAGCGCGGGCTCTTCATGGACGAGCGTACCGCGCTCCAAGCCGAGTACGGCGGCCGCCGATTCTTCGCATTAAACGACGTCGTCGTGCGCAAAGGCGAGGTCTCGCGGATCGTGCCGTTCGGCCTGCGGTTCGACGCCGGCGCGATTACGCGCATCGCCGCAGATGGAATCTGCGTCGCGACGCCGACCGGATCGACCGCGTATTTTCTGTCCGCCGGCGGATCGCTGATCGCTCCGAGCGTCGAGGCTTTCGGCGTCGTCCCGCTCCTTCCGCACACGCTGTTCTCTCGGCCGCTGATCGTCCCGATCACGTCCCGCATCGAGATCACCTCCGACGCGGAGAGCGCGCAGGCACACCTCGAATGCGACGGCGACGTGTTGTCGGAGGTCGAGCCGAGTTCGAGCGTCGTCATCCGCTGCCACCCCAAACGCGTCCACTTCGCTCGAACGATGCCGCTGCATTTCCTCGAGCGGCTCGAGGCGAAGATGCTGTGGGGCGTTTCTATCAAAGACCCGCGTCGGTAACGGGGCAAGGGAGGCTCCCGCTGTGCTTCGGCGACTGCAGATCGAGAACTATGGTCTGATCGCTCGCGCCGATGTGGAGTTCGCAGAGGGCGCGACGATCTTCACCGGCGAGACCGGGTCCGGCAAGACAATGCTGCTCGGCGCTCTGGATTTCGTGCTGGGCGCGCGGGCAGGCGCCGACGCGGTTCGGCGCGGCGAGCGCAAAGCCGTCGTCGCGCTCGCGTTCGATCCCGACGAGTCGCTGCGCGCGCGGCTCGATGCCGACGGCTTCGAGCTCGACCGGGGCGAAGAGGGCAGCATCACCCGCGAGCTGACCGAAACCGGACGCTCGAGCGTGCGCATCAACGGGCGGCTCGCGACGGCCGCGTACGTGCGCGAGATCGGCGAGGACATCGCCGAGATCGTCGGCCAGCACGAAGCGCAGCGGCTGCTTTCGCCGGCGTATCACCTCGAGTTGCTCGATCGCTTCGCCGGCACTGCCGCGAGCAAGGCGCGCGGAGCCGTTGCGGGCGCGCACGCCGCGCTTGCAGCGGCGACGCAAGCGCTCGCCGCTCTCACGCAGGACGAGCGCCGCGCGCGGGAGCGCTACGACAACGCCTGCTTCACCGTGCGCGAGATCGACGAGGCGCGACTGCAGCCCGGTGAGGAGGCGCGGCTCGACGAGCGCCGCCGTTATCTCGACAACGTCGAACGCATCGCGACGGCGCTGGAGGCGGCACGGCAGGCGCTAGCGGGCGACGAGGGCGCTCTCGAGGCGCTGGGCGCGGCCGCCGTCGCGCTCGGGAGCGTCGAACGCTACGATTCGGCGCTGCGCGAGATGGCGCAGCGCGGCGCAGCGCTGCAGGCCGACGCCGGTGATCTGTCCATGGAGCTCGCTCGTACGCTCGAAGAGACCGAGTTCGATCCGGCCGAGCTCGAGGCGATCAACGCGCGGCTCGCGCTGCTCGACCGGTTAAAGCGCAAACACGACTGCGGCGTCGACGAGCTCCTCGAGCTCGCGCAACGGCAGCTGCGAACAATAGACGAGTATGAGAGTCGCGATCGCTCGATCGCGGAGCATCGAGCGCAGGCAGAAGCCGCGGGGCGCGAGCTCGACGCTGCCGCGACCACGCTTACACGGCTTCGCAAGACGGCCGCGACAGGGCTGCGCAAGCGGGTCCTCGCGGAGTTTGCCGACATCGCGCTAGGATCGGGCTCCTTCGAGGTTGCGTTCGAGCCGCTCGAGCACGCCGGTACGCAAGGCGCCGAACGCGTGGAGTTTCTCTTCGCCGCCAATGCGGGCGAGCCGGCTCGCCCGTTGGCGCGCATCGCTTCGGGCGGCGAGCTCTCACGTGTCCTGCTCGCGCTCGTCGTCGTGCTTTCCGATACTCGGGAGACGGGGAGCGCGCTGGTCTTCGACGAGATCGACACCGCGATCGGGGGCGCCACCGCGGCGGCCGTGGGGGCGCGGATCGACCAGCTCGCGCGGCTCGAACAGGTCGTCTGCGTCACGCACCTCGCACAGCTCGCCAAGTGTGCCGAGCGTCACTACGTGCTCGACAAAACGGAGCGCGCGGGAGCCACCACGATCGGCGTGCGCGAGTTAGACGGCGCAAAAGAACGTGAAGCCGAGATCGCGCGCATGCTCTCCGGCGAGACGCACGACGTCGCGCTCCGGCACGCCCGTACACTATTGCAGTCTCCGCTTAGGGAAGCCGCTCGAACCTCGTCCCGTCGGCCAGGACGGCAGTAACCCTCGCGCGCGCGCCGCGCACGAACGAAAGCGAAGTGCCGCTCAGGGTAAAGAACTTCATCGACCCTTCGGCGTAGAGCCGCGACTCGAACGCGCTCTGCGAGCTGCGCAGGAAAAGCGCGGGGGCGCCGCTGCTCGAGCGGATCGTTATTGCGAGCGTCACGCGTTCGCCGCCGATCGTTGCCGCATACCTTCCGGCAAAGGCGTCCAGCGCCGCGAAAGTCAGCGGAACCGCCGCCTTCGCCTGCGGCTGTAGGATCGGCCAGTCGTACGCTTTCGCTACGGAATGCACGATCTCGTCGGCGAGCAGAAGGCCGTTGTCCGAATTGGTCATCACGACGATGCCCTCACCGCCCTCGTCCAAGCCGATGAAGACTCCTTGAAACCCCTCGTTCGCGCCATTGTGCGCGAAATAGCCCGGCAGAACTTCCGGACCCAATCCGAACCCGTCCGATGCTCGCGTCGTCATCTCGCGAGCTACGGTCGCGTCGATCGGAGGCTTGGCCCTGCCGCGCAGCGCGTTTTGAATTGCGACCACGAAGGCGGCGAGATCCGACGGCGTCGTCCATAGTCCGGCCGCGGCCATCGTCGGATAGACGTGCCACCCGCGATGCACCGGCTTGCCGTCGGCGTAATAGCCGTGCGCGGCGCGTGCCGCGAGCGTTTCGGGCAGCGGCTGATCGAACGTGCTGCTCGTCATTCCCAAAGGAGAGAGCAGCGTTTGCCGCATGAAGTCCGGGAACGGTTCGCCGCTTGAGTCGACCGCGAGCTGCTGCGCGATCGACGTGCCCCCGCCGGAGTATTGCGTCGCGGCGCCCGGGACCATCGTCACGCGGATCGGTTCGCTGTTCGCCGGAGGCGCTCCGTCGAGCACTTGCACGAGGCTCGGCAGCGGCGCGTCGCGATCGTAACCAACGAATCCATGGACGTTGATGCCGGCCGAGTGGCTCAACAGACGCCGCATCGTTACACGTTCGGGCGAGTTGCCGGGTGGAGGGGGGACGTGCCAGGATGTGAGCATCGTGTTGACGTCTGCGTCCAAGTTGAGCTGTTTCGCCTCGAACAGCTCGAGAATTCCGGCGGCGGCGACCGGCTTGCTCATGGAGGCCGCCTGAAAGAGCGTCGCCGTCGAGGCGGCCGCGTTCGACGTCACGTCGCGCAGCCCGGCCGCATAGGTCCACGCGACGCGATAATGGTCGATCACGGCGATGCTCACCGCCGGAACGCGATAGTACCGCGTGCGCTCGGCCAAAGCGTACCCAACGCGCGGCGCCCCAGCGATATAATACTTACTCTCGAGTCCGCCGAGAATTTTCGCTGCCGTTTGGGCTCGCGCGTTCGTGCCGGCCGGTGTGACGAGCGTAGAAACCAGCGCGGCAAAGGCGATGAGCCCTGCGCCTCGCGGGCCCGTCGTCCTCACGGTATCTGGTGGATCTTCAGGACGTTCGTGCCGCCCGACCCGACGGGCATCCCGGTCGTGAACGCGATCAGATCGCCGGGTCGCACGAGTCCCTCGTGGACCATCCGCCGCTCGGTCAAGTAGAGCAAGACGTCGAACGAGGCGTAGGTATCGATCAGCAGCGCCTCGGTGCCCCACAATAGGGCCAGCCTCCGCGCCACGCGGTGGTCGGGCGTGAGCGCGACGATGCGTGCCTGCGGCCGGAACGCCGCGATGTGGTGCGCCGTGTTTCCCGTCGTGGTTCCCGTGACGATGTACGGGATCTTGAGCTCGGCGCTCGCGCGCGTTGCGGCTTCCGCAATCGACGAGGCGATCGTGGGTTCGAAGTTCTCCAGGCGGCGGTCGCGCAGCAAGGCGTGCGGATAGTGCTGTTCCACCTCGCGCGCAATCTGGGCCATCGTACGCACCGCCTCGGTCGGATACGCGCCCAGCGCGGTCTCACCCGAGAGCATCACGGCGTCGGTTCCGTCGAGGATGGCGTTGGCCACGTCGGTCGCCTCCGCGCGCGTCGGTCGCGGCGACGCGATCATCGACTCGAGCATCTGCGTCGCGGTGACGACAGGCTTGCTCGCGCGATTGCATTTCGCGATGATCTCTTTCTGGACGATCGGCACCGTCTCGATGGGGATCTCTATCCCTAAATCGCCGCGCGCGACCATGATCCCGTCGGCGACAGCGATGATCTCGTCGAGATGGGTCAACGCCTCGTGCTTCTCGATCTTCGCGATCACCGGCACGCGCCGGCCGCGCTCGGCGATGAAGGCCTGGACGCGCTCGACGTCCTCAGCCGATCGCACGAACGAGACCGCGACGAAGTCGACGCCGCGCTGCAGACCAAACTCCAGGAACTCGAGATCGCGTTTGGTTACCGACGTGATGTTGAGGGAGCCGTCGGAATAGTTGATGCCTTGCGCCGCCCGGAGGTCTCCGCCGAACTCAACGGTTGTCTCGATCTCGTTCGCGTTCTTGCCGACGATGAGCAACGTGATCTGGCCGTCTTGCAGATAGAGGTGTTTGCCGATGGCCACGTCGGCCGGCAGGTCGCGATAGGTGGTGCTGACGCGCTCCTGCGTTCCCTCCACCGGCTCGGACGTGATGACGAACCGAGCGCCGCGCTCCAGCCGAACTGATCGCGCGCCGTCTGCCAGCGGTCCGGTGCGCACTTTCGGGCCCGGAAGGTCTTGCAACAGTGCCGTGTCTAGTCCGAGCTCGTCGGAGATGGCGCGCGCGCTCTCGATCACCTGGCCATGCTCCTCCGGCGTTCCGTGCGAGAAGTTCAGGCGCAGCACGTTGGCTCCCGAGACAAAGAGTGAACGCAGGATTGCGGGGTCGCGCGAGGCAGGGCCTACCGTCGCGACGATCTTCGTGCGTTTCTGCAAAACCGATTCCATGAAGGGCGTTGGGTGTGCGACTAGGCCGGCAGGCTCCTGCGCCCGATTAAGCGCACTTAACCCCTCGCCGTGACGTTCGAGCGCGATCCGCGGGACCGGCGCTATCCGGAGCGACTCGCGGGGAGCTTCTTAGCCTCGCTGATTATTCATGCGCTCCTCGCCGCGCTGCTCTTTACGGTACTCGTCAGCTCGTCGCAGCAGGGCGCGACCGAGAGCGTGCAGGGCGGCGAAGTGATCACGATCGCCCGCACCTCTCCGATCGCCGTAGCGAATCAGCCGGCGGCGGTTCACGCCGTCGCGCCGGTTCCACACGTCCGCGTCGTGGCACCGCTGCAGCACGCGCCGATCGCGCAAGTACAGTCGCAGCGCCAGCCCGTCAATCGCCACGAGCTGGCGAAGATCGCGCCGACGGCGCCGCCGAACCCGCGTCCGATCCCCCAGCAGACGCCACAACCCAATCCGCAGCCGACCCAGAACATCTTCGAGACGCAGCCCCGCAACGAGCTGCCGGCTGCGCCGGTCAGCGTTCCGACCGTCGCGCCCGTCGCGGTGACGCTGAAGCCTCCGCCGACGGCCGCACCTTCACCCGTGCCGACGAGCGCGCCGTCGGCGCGTCCGTCTCCGAAGGCGGCACCGCTGGTCAGCGCGACGGCCCGCGCCGCGACGCCGGCGCCCGCTCTGCCGCGCGCCTCACCGACGGCCGCGGCGATCGCTCGCGCGAGCCCCGCGCCGAGCGCCGCACCGGCGATTCGGGCCTCCGCGTTGCCGGCGGAGCGCGCCGGCGTGCCGAGTCCGAGTCCGACGAGTGCCACCGCGGTCGCGAAAACGGCCGGGAGCGCGCCGAGCCCCGGTCCCAGCGGCGGCGCGTCGCCCGGTCCGCGCACGGGGGCCGGGCCGAAGGCGCAGCCGGCGCCCGCGCGGCCGATCGCCGTGCCGCCGACGCCGCCGCCGGGACCCCGCGCTACGGCGGCGCCCAAGACGCACACCGCGCCGAACATCAACGCCAAGCTGCGTTCGCTCTTGCCGAACAACCCGGTCCATCCCACCAGCAAGAGCTACGCGCCGTCATACTCGCTGGCCGGCCGGCTGGAGCCGACGCCGCCGCCCGACGTGCTGGCGAAGACGAAGTACATTTATGAGGTCAAGAACACGGGCAACGAAGCGCGCGTCAAGATGTGGGTCATTGCCGCACGCAAGGCCGGCCTGACGACGATCTGCACCGGTTGGCTGGTGCGTTATCCACAGGCGCTCCGCGGCGGATATGCGGATGCGGCGGGCCCCGACTCGTCGATCGTGCACAGCGACGTGCACGGAGGTCCCGCCAACGGCACACAGATCACGATTGGGGGCGGGGGTTCGGCGAGCCGCGCACCGCTCAGCCCGTTCGCTGCCGGGCTCGCGCCGATCGTCGACGGCATGGTCTCGCAGCCGTGCGACGGCCGCCTGCTGGTGCCGTACGCACCGTCGCCCGTCTCGTCGCCATGAGCGTAGCTGTTTCCCGCTTGAATTTGGACGTTAGTCGCACTGAAAATTTTGATGTGCCGGACAGGCCGGCATACTTCGTCAGTCACGAAGGAGGGCGGTTGGAACCGCAAAATCCGCCGGGCCATCGGGCCCGCGATGTACGCGCCGAGTAAGGGCGCCCTATGCGCGCCCACGGCAGCCGGACGATTTTCCGGCGGCGCGCCGATCGCAAGATAGGAGAACAGAGCGAGGGGTCGCGCCCACACAAGGGTTGCGGCCCGTCGCACTTTTCGGTATTCTAAAGTGGGTCTTATGAGAGGAGCGTGGGTGTCGTCCCGCGCTTCGCTGCTTCTAGAGGCCTGCTACGAAGGAACGACACAGGTCATCATGAGCAGGGGTGCGCCGAGAATCGCCGAGACGTTCGAGCAACAGCTCGACGCGATCGTGCACGATCGGCAGTTCGACGGTCTCGAGATCGTGCAGCATCACGCGCGTCCGGTTCGCGGTGCGCTCGAGCTGAGGGTGACGATCGACCGTCCCGGAGGAGTCGACTTGGCACTGTGCGAGCGCGTCGCCGCGTATATCAATGCGAGCCTCGGCGCGGAAGACGGCGCGTACAGTCTCGAGATCGAATCCGCCGGGCTCGATCGCCCGCTGTATCGGGAGACCGATTACGAGCGCTTCGCCGGGCAGCGAGCGCGGATCCTGACGACCCTAACGATCAACGGGGCCAAGACTCATCGCGGCGTCATACGCGGCCTGCGCGGCGAAGCAGTCGTCGTGGAAACGGAGAACGGCGAGCTCCTGCTGCCGCTCGCAGCGATCAAGTCGGCCCGCTTGGAATACGACCCGCGCCGAGACTTCCAACGCGATAAACTACAACGGAAACGAATGCATGGCAACAGCAGAAAACACGGCAACTGAAGACAAACTAATCGACGTCCTCCACTCCATCGCTAAGGAGCGAAACATCTCGTTCGAGATGCTGCTAGAGGCGCTCGAAGCGGCATTGCTTACGGCTTATAAGCGCCACTTCGGCACCGAGTCGAACGCGATTGTCACCGTCGATCGCCAGAGCGGCGGCTATCGTGTGTTCCACCGCCGCATCGTCGTGGACGAAGTGCAGGATCCGAAACTCGAGATTTCGGCAAAGAAGGCCGGCGCGCCATATCAGGCCGGCGACTTCTACGACGAAGAGGTGACACCGAAAGACTTCGGCCGGATCGCGGCGCAGACGGCCAAACAGGTCATCGTGCAGCGCATCCGGGAAGCGGAGCGCGACACGGTCTACAACAAGTACGTGCGCAAACTCAACGACTTGGTCACCGGTACCGTGCAACGCTACGAGCAGCGCAACATGTACATCACGCTGGAGGGGCGCGACGAGGCGGTCATGTACCTGGACGAGCAAGTCCCGGGCGAGGCCTACCGCATCAACGACTTCATTCGCGCCTACGTGCTCGACGTCAAAAAGTCGCCGAAGGGACCGCAGGTGATCCTGTCGCGTGCCGCCGAGGGCTTGGTGCAGCGCCTGCTCGAGCTCGAGGTACCCGAGATCGCGGACGGAACGGTCGAGATCATGGCGATCGCGCGCGACCCGGGTAGCCGGTCCAAGGTCGCAGTGCGCAGCAATCGCGCCGAGGTGGATCCGATCGGAGCGTGCCTCGGCCCGAAGTCGAGTCGAATCGCAAACGTCACCGACAACCTGCGCGGTGAAAAGGTCGACATTATTCGCTACGATCCGACGCCTGCAACCTTTATCATGAACGCGCTCGCGCCGGCGAAGGTGATCGGCGTTGAACTCTTCGAGGACGACGGCGTCGCGCTCGTTGTCGTTCCCGATTATCAGTTGTCGCTCGCGATCGGGCGCGACGGCCAGAACGTGCGCCTCGCCGCGCGGCTGACTGGTTGGCGGCTGGACATCGCCAGCGAGAGCGAAGCGGCGCAAGCGCGCGAGCGCTATCTCGCCGAGCGCGCGGAGCGCGTTTCCACCGGGACGACCGAGGCTGCGGAGGCGCCCGAGCCGACCGGCGAAGAGATCGATGTGGAGCTGATCCGAAAGCTCGAGGAGTTTCGCCGCGAGCGTTTGGGGACGGACGGCGCGTAAGCCGGTCCGCAGTTGCGTCGGCTGCCGCCGGCGCTTCATGCAGGACGAGCTCACGCGGTTCGTGCGCGCCCCAGACGGATGGCGCTCCGATGGGCCGGCAGCGCGGCGCAAACAAGCGGGCCGCGGCGCCTACCTCTGCTCGCTTGAATGTGCGGAGCGCGCGCGCAAAAACAAGCGGTACCCGGGGCTTGGCGCGGCGGCGGCCGAATATGGTTTAATAATTAGAGAGCCCATGCAAGAAATGAACTCATGAAGTCTCGTGACGACCGTCCCCTCCGATGAGGGCGGTCCTTTGATTACCTAGCGGAGCCAAAGCCGTCGGTTGGGGCTCCGCGCACCAACTGATGGGACTCGAGCGCCGCCGCGCTCGAGAGAGAATTTGGCCGGAAAAGTAAGGATCTTCGAGCTCGCGAAAGAGCTCGGACTCACCTCGAAGGAGCTCACCACGCTCTTCAACGAGCGCCTGGGCGGGATCTTCGAGGCTAAGAATCAGCTCAGCGTGGTCCCGGATCAGATCGCCGATCTGGTCCGCAGCGTGCTGCTGAAACCCACCGAGGCACCGCCAGCCCCCAAGGCGGCACCGGCGGCCGCTGCAAAGCCGCCCCAAGCGCCCCCCAAGGCGGCTACCCCCAAGCCGGCCCCACCGCCTCCGGTTCAACGCCTTCGTCCTGTCGTAGGAGCGGGACGCTCAACGCCGCCATCCGCGCCGTCGACGCCGGCCGTAACGGCGACACCGCCCGAACCCAAGCACGCCCGGCCGGCGGCCGAGGCGATTCCGCAACTGCGCCGAGTTCCGTCCGGGCAGCCGTCCGTGACTCGGCGCGCGGCCCCGCCGCCGACCACTGCCGCGTCGGCCTCACCCGGCCCGCAGACCGGTCTACCCGGCCGGCCCGGGGTGGCGCCGCGGCCGGGTGAGGCGATGCCCGGACAGGGGGGCAAGGGAGGCCCGGTGCCGGGCCGTCTCATCGCACCCGCCCGCGCGGTCCCGCCGCAGCAGCGCCGCCCGGCCGGCAACGGTCCATTCCGACCGATATCGCCCGGCACGCGCCCTGCTCCGGGGCGCCCGGGTGCACCCGGAGAGATGCCGGCGCCGTCGACGGGCGGCCGCCCAGGTGACCGCATCCGCACGCACGAGGACAAGGCCGCCGCCAAGAAAGATCGCGAGAAGGAACTGCTCCTCGAGAAGGAGCGACAGCGCAAGAAGAAGGGCGAGCCGGCCGTCGCCCCGCCTGCACGCACGCTCGAAACGATCGAGATCCCGGACCTGCTTACCGTCCAGGAGCTCGCAACGTCGATGATCGTGCCCGTGCGAGACGTCATCACCGAGTTGATCAAGATCGGGACGATGGCGACGATCAACCAGAACATTTCGAGCGACGTTGCAATCCAAATCGCGAAGCGCTTCGGTTTCAACGCCGTAGTGAAGGAAGCCGGCGAAGAAGTGACGGTCGAGCAGGAAGAGGACAAGCCTGAGATGCTGACGCCTCGCCCTCCGGTCGTCACCGTGCTCGGTCATGTCGACCACGGCAAGACGTCCTTGCTCGACAAGATTCGGCAGTCCAACGTCGCGGCCGGCGAGGCGGGCGGCATCACGCAGAAGATCGGCGCGTACACCGTCGAGCGAAACGACCGCAAGATCACGTTCGTGGATACGCCGGGCCACGAAGCCTTCACGGCGATGCGTGCTCGCGGCGCGAAGGTCACGGACGTTGCGATCCTCGTCGTTGCTGCGGACGACGGCGTCATGCCGCAGACGAAGGAGGCGATCGCCCACGTCAAGGCTGCGAACGTTCCGATCGTCGTTGCGATCAACAAGATGGACCGTCCCGACGCGCAACCGGATCGCGTCAAGCAGCAGCTCATCGAGGAAGGTCTGCAGCCGGTCGACTGGGCCGGCACCGTCGAGATGGTCCCCGTCTCCGCGAAGACCGGCGACGGCATCGACAGCCTTCTCGACACGGTTCTGCTCGAGGCTGACATCCGCGAGCTCCGCGCGAACAAGAACCGGCGTGCCAGCGGCGTCGTGATCGAATCGGCGCTGCACCGTGGCCGCGGCGCGGTCGCTACGGTGCTCGTGCAAAACGGCACGTTGCGCGTCGGCGACATCGTCGTGGCGGGCGGCACGTTCGGAAAAGTGCGCGCGCTAATCGACGACAAGGGCAAGCAAGTGAAGAAGGCCGGCCCCTCGATTCCCGTCGAGGTGATGGGACTTTCGGACGTTCCCGCCGCGGGCGACACGCTCTCGGTCGTGAGCGACGAGCGCGTGGCCCGCGAGACCGCGGAGAAGCGCGCGACGCGCCGCCGCGACGTGCGCATGGCGGCGACTGGGTCGCAGCGCGTCTCGCTCGAGACCTTCATGGCGATGCCCGCGGAGGGCAAGAAGGTGCTGAATCTGATCCTCAAGGCCGACGGCCAAGGCTCGCTCGAAGCGCTGCGCGCCCGCATGGAATCGCTCTCGACCGACGATGTCGAGATCCGCGTCATCCACGGCGGTGTAGGAGCGATCTCGCCCAACGACGTCAACCTCGCCAGCGCTTCGAACGGCGTCCTGATCGGATTCAACATCCGGCCCGACGAGACCGCACGCCGGCTCGCCGAGAACGAGGGCGTCGACCTGCGCTTCTATCAAGTCATCTACGAGATCGAAGACGATCTGAAGAAGGCGATGCGCGGGATGCTCTCGCCTGTCGAGCGCGAGGTCGTCCTCGGCCGCGCCGAGGTGCGGCAGGTCTTCAAGGTAAGCCGCGTGGGCACGATCGTCGGATGCTACGTGCAGAGCGGCAAAATCACCCGAAATGCCAAGGTGCGCGTGATTCGCGACGCAGCCGTCGTCTTCGACGGCGAGATAGAGAGCCTGCGCCGTTTCAAGGACGACGTCCGCGAGGTCGCAGAAGGCTTCGAGTGCGGCATCCAGGTCGCGAGGTTCCAGGACCTCAAAGAAGGCGACGTGATCGAAGCCTACGCCCTCGAACGCGTAGCAGCCGAACTCGTTAGAGCATGAGATTGCAAATCGAGCCGACCCTGCTTCGCGCTCGTCGCGCGATAGGAGCGCTCGACGGCGACATATCGCGCCGTCGGCCGCTCGCCTCGCGCATCCGGCGCTCGGCGTCGCTCGGCCTCTGCGCCGCTCCCGCCATCCGTGGCTCCGCGGCGCATTCACACGCCGCCTGCGCGACACGTCGCCGCGCTCGTGCTCCCATCGCGCACTCGCTTGAGATCGCGAGAAAAGCCCGGACCAGCGCAGGATGCGCACTTCGTTCCGAGCTTGCTCGTCCGCGCGAGCGCGGCAGCAGGAGGAGCACACGACGTGCGACGACGAGCGGTTCCGCGGGCAGCAGGTTTGGCTTCCTTGCGATCGTTGAGCGAGTACGGCCGTGAAGGCGCAGAGGTTGGCGAAGATTGATCATGAGATTCAGCGCATTCTGGGGACGCTGATTTCGCAGGAGTTGCAGGACCCGCGGCTCGCGTTCGTTACCGTCACGCACGTCGAGGTGAGCGACGACCTGCGGCACTGCAAGGTGTTCGTGTCGGTGATCGGCGACCGGCATCAGGCGGGCCAGTCGCTAGACGCGCTGAAGCACGCCGGCCGGTTTCTGCGCGGCGAGTTGGGGCGCAAGATCGACTTGCGGCACATTCCGGAACTCGTTTTTGTGGAGGACCGTTCCGCCGAACGGGCCATTGAGCTCGCGAAGACGCTTCGCGAGGCGGCGGCGCACTCTGCGGCGGAAGAGAGCGAATGATCGAAAGCACGCCCGGGATCGCGTCGACGCACGAAGTTGTTGAGGAGTTGCGCCGGCGCAGCTCGTTCGTGATGGTGAGCCACGTAAAGCCCGACGGCGATACGCTCGGCGCGGGGCTGGCGCTCGGGCTGGCGCTCAAGCGCCTAGGCAAGCGCGTGGCATACTTTCAGCAGGACAGCGTGCCGCGCAACCTCCGTTTTTTGCCAGACGCGGAGCTCGTCTCGCGTGAGCTGCCGGCGGATCTGCCTGCGGACACGCTGTTCGTTTTCTGCGACATGAGCGACTGGCGTCGTGCCGGCGAGTTTCTGCCGCGGGTCGATCGCGCGAACATGCTCGACATCGATCATCATCTCGGCAACTCGCTCTTCGGCAAGCTCAACCTCGTTCTGGAGGATGAGTGCTCGACCGGCAGCGTCGTGATGCACATCCTGCGCGGGCTGGGCGCGCCGCTGGACTCGCGGATCGCGACGTGCATTCTCGTTACGATCATGACCGATACCGGCGGCTTCATGCACTCGAACACGACGCCGGAGGCGCTCGAGCTCTCAGCGGAGCTCATGCGGTTGGGTGCCGACAAGGAGCACATCACCGAAGAGATATTTCTGCGCAAACGCGTCGCGGCGACGAAGCTCCTCGGTCGCATCATCGAGGAGATGCGCTTCGAGCACGGCGGCCGATACTGCCGCTCGTACGTGGACGACGCGATGCTCGCGCAGACCGGAGCCGACGGCGAAGACGCGGAGGACATCGTCAACACGCTGCTGGGGCAAGACGGGGTCGACGTCGCGGCGCTGTTCAAAGCGATCGAGGGCGAGATCCGCGTGAGCTTGCGTTCGGGTGGACGCATCAACGTTCAGGCGGCGGCAGGGCGTCTCGGCGGCGGCGGGCATTTCCGCGCCTCCGGCCTGACGTTTCACGGTTCGCTGCCGGAGGCGTTTGCTGCGGTGGAAGCGGCGCTCGTCGCCGAAGGTTTGTAGCGCTTTACGTTGAGCATCTAGGCCCGGCCCTTGATCGGCTTCATCAATCTGTTCAAGCCCGCCGGCCCGAGCTCGGCTCAGTCGGTATCGCGCGTGCGCCGAATCTACGCGCTCTACGCCGGCGATCGTAAGCTCGCCGCCGGGCATCTGGGCACGCTCGATCCGCAGGCCGCCGGCGTGCTGCCGGTAGCGATCGGCAAGGCAACGCGACTCATCCCGCTGCTTGCCGACCAGCGCAAGAGCTATGTCTGCACGATCGTGCTCGGCCGCTCCACGACGACGCAAGACGCGCACGGCGATACGATCGACAGCGCGACCCCTCCTAAAGATTGGCCCGAGCGTCTCGAGCCGTTGCTGCCGCGATTCGTCGGGCGAGTCATGCAGACGCCGCCGATGTATTCGGCCGCGCGGCATCAGGGGCGGCGGCTGTACGAGCTCGCCCGCGAAGGTAAGAGCGTCGAGCGGCGGGCGCGCGCCGTCACGATCTACGGGCTGACGATGCTCGGAGTGGAACCGACGGTCGCGCGATTGCGCGTGGCGTGCAGCGAGGGCACCTACGTGCGAACGCTGTGCCACGATCTCGGAGCCGCGCTCGGGACGCCCGCTCACATGGGCGCGCTCGTGCGCGAGGCCTCCGGTCCGTTTGTCCTCTACGAGGCGCGCACGCTCGACGAGATTGCTCGCGCTCCCGAGCGCGCGCTGATCGCGCCGGAACACATCATTCCTTTCCCGACGATCGTGCTGGATTTGCGCGGGTCGGCCGATTTTCGCGCGGGGCGCGTCGTTCCGTTGCCGGAGGGCGCGACCGGAACGCACGTGTTCGTGCGGGATGAGTCGCGCGCGCTGGTCGGCGTCGGCGAGGCGCTCGGAACTCTGCTCGCGCCGCGCAAGGTCTTCCTTTGAAGGTCCGTCACGAGCTCGCGCGCAACACGGTCCGTCCACTCGCGCTCGCGATCGGGTTCTTCGACGGGTTTCATCGCGGCCACCGTGAGATCGCGCGCCAGACCCTGCGCCTGCGCCGGCCCGGCTGGCGGTCCGGAGTACTGACGTTTTCGAACCATCCGGCCACGCATCTGCGTCCCGGCACGGAGCCGGCGCTGATCTCCACGCCCGAAGAGCGGCTCGCGCTTTTGGCATCCGCTCGTTTCGAAGAATGTTTCTTCGTGACGTTCGATGATCGCATCGCCACGCTGCGACCCGAGGAGTTTCTCGACCTGCTCGTCGAGCGGCTGGGCGTTCGCGGTGTCGTCGTCGGATCGACGTTTCGATTCGGGCACAAGCGCAGCGGCGACGTCAAGATGATGGATGAATACTTTGCGCGGCGGAGCGTCGGCTGCGTTCCCGTCGCGCACGTTGACGACGGCGGCGAGCGGATTACGAGCACGCGCATTCGCGCGCTTATCGCGGATGGTGACCTCGAGCAAGCCGATCGCCTGTTGGGCGGTACCGGCTACGAGATCCGCGGCGTCGTCGACGTGGGAGCCGGTCGCGGGCACGCGCTCGGGTTCCCGACCGCGAACGTCCGCGTTCCGCTCAAGCTGCTGCCCAAGGACGGGGTGTATTCGGCCGTGGCACGCTACGACGGCCGCGACTATGCTGCGCTCGTCTCGATCGGGACGAACCCGCAGTTCGGCGGGACGACGCGCACGGTCGAGGCGTGGCTGCGTGACTTCCAGCACACGATTTACGGCCGCGAGCTCGCGCTGCGCGAGCTGCGCTATGTGCGCGAGCAGCGGCTTTTCGCGGGAGTCGGCGAACTCATCGAACAGATGCTGCAGGACCGTCGCGCGATCGGATATCCGAGCTATGGCTAGATGGGTGGTGGCCATGGCCGCACTTGCATCGCTCGCCTTGGCCGGCTGCGGCCGCGGCGGAAATACGGCGTCGCCGGCCGACGCCTCGGGCCCGGCACGGGTCGGCCGCGCCGCGCCGAACTGGAACGAGGCGAGCCTTCCCGGTCCATCCCTCGCGCTTGCTTCGCTGCATGGCAAGGCGATCTATCTGAACTTCTTTGCAACCTGGTGTCCACCGTGCAACCAAGAGGCCCCGGCGCTCGACGCGCTGCAGCGCGAATACGGCGGGCGCGGCTTGCAGGTCGTCGGCGTGGACGTCCTCGAGAATGCGCGCAAGGCATCCTTCTTTCGAAGCGAGCACCATCTCAGCTATCCCGTCGTGATCGACGCGGGCACGCTGCGCGATCAGTACAACGTCAACGGATTGCCGGTGCACGTGTTCATCGATCGCGGTGGAGTCGTCCGTAAAATCGTCGTTGGAGAGCTCGCGCCGGCGGACATGCGCAGCAACGTCGAGCGGCTCTTGCGGTAGTCCGGTGATAGCCAAGACGGTTGTATGGCGTGCCGCCGCGGCTCTGACCGCGGCGGCGTGCGCTGTGGGGTGCGCCGGCGGCGGCGGTCAGGGCGGTGCGCTGATGCCCGCGGGCGCTTCATTCAGCGCAGGCGCTGGAAACACCGTCGTGCGCATCTTCGTCCCGGCGGGGAGCTCGATCAATCCCGCGCTCTCCAAGGTTCCGTCTCTGCCGTCTCTGCCGTCGCCCGCTGCGCCGCAGCCCTTGGGCGGCGCCGTTCCGGTTACGACGGCACCGCCGCCTCCCACGATAAGCGGCGCCGCAGCCAACGGTGCGCAGATCCTCGCGATCAACGTAAGCGGTCCGACCAGCATCAGCCAGAGCGTGACGGTCGGACCCAGCGCGACCGGTTGCTCGCCGGCGCCCGGCGGAACGAGCTGCCAGCTCGCGCTGACGATCCCCGCCGGCACCTACATGGGAACGATCGGAAGCGCCGCGGTGGCGTTCAACGTCGCCTCGAGCGCGACCAACTCGGTCAACCTCACGCTGAGCGGCGTGCCCGCGCAGCTGCAGATCGTTCCGGCCTCGTCCATGAGCGCTACGAACGCACAAGGCGGCGTCGATCTTTACGGCGCCGGGAAGCACGCGTTGCTCGTCGAGATGCTCGACGCCAATCAAAACGTCATCGTCGGAAACTCCGGCGCGAGCTTCACGCTCAGTCAGGCGGGCGGTTCGCTCCCGCTTGCCGTCACCCAGACGGGCGCACTTGCGCCGAACGAGTTTTACGTCTCCGGTCCGGCATCGGTCAACGCGAGCTCGAGCATCCTGCGCGCGAGCGTCGTCTATCAGGGTGCGGGCAATCCCTGTTTGCAATCTCGGGCGGAGTGCAGCGGCACGGCGCGCGTGGACGTGCGTCAGTTGCTGGGTGTCGCGAACTCCAACATCAACACCGTGACGCTGTACGCCTACGGCCAGACCACGCCGCTCGCGACGATATCGAGCGGCGTGAGCATTCCACAGGCGCTGATCTTCGACGCGGCCGGAGACCTCTTCGTCGCCGATCAGCCCGGCAGCATCACCGAATACGCGCCGCCCTACAATCAGGCGCCGAACACGATTAGCAACGGCGTTAACCATCCGCAGGCACTCGCCCTCGACAGCCGTGGAGATCTCTTCGTGGCGAACGGCAACGGAAGCAACACGGTGACGATGTACTCGCCGCCGTACTTGGGCGGCCCGTCGCAGGTCATCACCGCGAATGTGGACGATCCCGTGAGCCTGGCGCTCGATGGAAGCGGCAACCTGTTCGTGCTCAACTCCGCCGCAAACACCGTCGGCGCGTACGCACCACCCTACGGGGGTGCTCCGACGATCATTTCGAAAGGCCTCAACACTCCGAATTCACTCGCACTCGACTCGCGCGGCAACCTCTTCGTCGCGAACCTCAATTCGACACCGAACTCCGTCGTGGAATACTCGCCTCCGTTCTCCAGCTCGAGCGTGCCGGTAGCGACGATTAGCAACGGCGTCAACGAGCAGGGCACCATCGGCCTGAGCGCGTCGGCGAATCTCTTCGTGCCCAACCAGGGTGCGAACACGGTGACCGAATACGTGGTGCCCTATACGAGCCCGCCGGCGACGATCGTCGGCGGCCAGAGCGAGCCGATCGCCCTCGCGATCGACATGCTCGGAAATCTCTACGTCGCTAACTACGGGAACAACACGGTGACGGAGTATCCACCGCCGTACGCGGGCGCAGCTTGGACGACCGTCGCCACTGGTATCAGCGCGCCGCTCGCGCTCGCGCTCGCGCCGGCCACCAGCACCGCTACCGCCCTCGTGCCCTAAGCCGGATCTTTTAAAGCTTACGCAGCGCGGACCCGCAGGACGTCGCCCTCGAGCGTGACGTTGGCTCCGGAGCCGTCACGCAATTCGCCGCGGAGCAGCGCCGTCGAGAGCGGCGTCGAGACGTAGTGCGACACGGTGCGCTGCACGTAGCGGGCCCCGCTTCCGGCCCCCATCGATACTCTGGCGAGGTAGAGTTTTGCCTCCTCGGAAAGATTGAGCGACACGTTGCGCGCGCCGAGTCGCTTCGCCAGGGCCTCGACGTGAATCGTAACGATCGCCTCGATCTGCGACAGCCCGAGCTCTTCGAACGGCACCACCTCGTCGATTCTGTCGAGCAGCTCCGAGCGCAGCGCTATGGCGAGATCGTCGTCCCGCAGGTTCGTCGTGAGAATGATCAGCGTGTGCCGGAAATCGATCGCGCGCCCCTTGGAATCGGTGACGCGCCCGTCGTCGAGAATTTGGAGCAGGATCGACGCAACGTCGGGGTGAGCCTTCTCGAGCTCGTCGAACAGCACGACGCAATACGGGCGGCGCCGCACGGGTTCCGTGAGCTGCCCCGGCTCCTCGTGACCGGCGTAGCCCGGCGGTGCGCCGAGCAGCCGCGACACGGTATGCGGCTCAGTAAACTCCGCGAGGTCGATCCGCACCAAGGCGGCCTCGCTCCCAAAAAGGACCTCGGCCAGTGTCTTCGCGAGCTCCGTCTTGCCGACGCCGCTCGGGCCGCGGAAGAGAAAGCTACCCAGCGGTTTGCGCGGATCGTGCAGCCCCGTCCGCGCGCGCCGGATAGCGTCCGACACGGCGGCGATGGCGCGGTCTTGGCCGATGACGCGCTTGGATAGAAGGCGCTCGAGGTCGAGAAGCCGGTTGGCCTGCGATTCGGTGAGCGAATCCTGCGGAATGCCCGTCCACCGCGTCACTACGGCCGCGACGTCGTCGCGGCCGACCCGAGGCTGTTGGACCGTGCCTTTGTTCGCCAGCGCGACGGAAGCCGCGGCCTCGTCGACGAGGTCGATCGCCTTGTCGGGCAAGAAGCGATCGGCGATAAAGCGAGCCGAGAGGTGCGCGGCCGCCTCGATCGCATCTTCGCCGATTACGACGTTGTGGTGACGCGCGTAGCGGTCGCGCAAACCGCTTAGGATTTCGATCGTCTCGCTGATGCTCGGCTCTTCGACCATGACGGGCTGGAACCGGCGCTCGAGCGCGGCATCGGATTCGACGTATTTGCGGTATTCGTCGAAGGTCGTGGCGCCAATACATTGCAGATCGCCGCGCGCCAGCTCGGGCTTGATCATCGTGCTCAGATCGAGCGGCGCGCCCTCAGCGGCGCCGGCCCCCACGAGCGTGTGCAGTTCGTCGATAAAGAGCACGATGTCGCGCGCGCTGCGTTTGACTTCGTCGAGGATGCGCTTGACGCGGCCCTCGAATTCGCCGCGATATTTCGTGCCCGCGACCAGCGGGCCGAGGGAGAGGGCGAGAACGCGCTTCCCGCGCAGCGTAGCCGGCGCGTTGCCGGCAACGATGCGCGCGGCGAGACCTTCGACGATCGCCGTCTTGCCGACGCCCGGCTCGCCCACGAGACACGGATTGTTTTTGCTGCGCCGCGCGAGGATAGAGACCACGCGATCGATCTCGCGATCCCTCCCGATGACGGGATCGAGCTTGCCGTTGCGCGCGAGGTCGGTCAGGTCGCGTGAAAACGCCGCCAGCGTCGGCGTGCCGCCGCGGAAGCGCTTGCCGAGCTCGTCCAGCGGCGAGGCGGCACCGCCGCCCTGCATTTTTTCGGCGAGTATAGCGCTGCCGGCGATCAGCCCGGCCGCCGCTAGCGCGGCCCCCACAAAAGGCAGAGCGCTCGTCGCCGCCCGCTTTTGGGCGCAGAGATTGCAGAGGCGGCGCCCGCCGTACGACGTGACCGCGGGACGCGCGGCGCACGCTTCACACTCAAACGTCATCGCCTATCCTACCGAGCTTCGCCGCGCGAGGTTTCGCCGCGCGGCCGTCACGGCGTGGCAACGAACACGACGCTCACCGAGACGGTGACGTTGACGCTGGATTGGTCGAGTTGTGTCGGCACCGCGGGCATCGCGGCGGCTCGCATGAGCGGCACCGGGCCTGATGGCTCACCGGTGAGCTCGATGCTCTTGATCCCGACGATTCTCAGCGCGGCCGCCCGCGCGATCGCGTCGGCGTTTGTACGCGCTGCCGCGACCGCCTTTGCCGTGGCCTGCTCGCGAGCGGCGGCGGGGTCCGAGAGACCGAAGCTCACGCCGTTGATCGCCGTGGCTCCGGAGCTCATGCACGCATCGCTGACCCGTCCCGCGTTGCCGATTTGGCGCACCTTGACGGAAAAGTTGCGCGCGACCGTGTAGCCGTAACGCTCGCCCGTCGGATTCGGCGGCATCACTTGCGGCGGCGGACTGTAGCTCACGTTATAATACGCCAGCGAGATGTCCCCGCGAGCTACGCCGGACTTCTCGAGTGCGGCGACGACCCGATTATACGTCGTGTTGTTTTGCGAAATCGCGTCGTCGGCATTCTGGGCGTTCGTTTCCACCGCAGCGGTAACCGTCGCGACGTTGGGCGGCATCGAAACGCTGCCCGTTCCGCCGGCAGTAATCTCGGTGCCGGCGAGCGGCGCGGCAGGCGCCGCCGACGTCGCGAACGCAAGCGCGCCAAGGAGGCAAAGGAAAGTACGCTTCATAATGTCGTATCGTCCACCGCGGGAGAGCCAACTCCCTGTGCGGCGACAGTCGAAGGAGGAAAGACGTTGGGGATTCTTGCCTGGATCATTTTCGGTCTGATCGTGGGTCTGGTCGCCCGCTGGATCGTCCCCGGGGAAGCGCCCGGCGGCATCATCGCCGACATCATCGTCGGCATCGTCGGCGCTCTCATCGGCGGATGGCTCTACGGGTTTTTCGGTCACGCGGGCGTCACCGGCTTCAATCTACCAAGCATGCTCTGCGCCTTGATCGGCGCGATCGTGCTGTTGTGGTTGCTGCGCGCGATACGCGGGAGGCCGGCCGCCTGAAGGGCACGACTCTCGCCCGAGGAAGCTGAAACGTCATGGCCTACATCATCACCGAGCCGTGCATCGGAACCAAAGACAAGTCGTGCGTCGACGTGTGTCCGGTCGATTGCATCCACGGCAAGGACGAAGACGAGATGCTGTACATCGATCCGGAAGTCTGCATCGACTGCGGCGCCTGCGTTTCGGCGTGCCCGGTGGAGGCGATCTTCGCCGACTCCGACGTTCCCGAAAAGTGGCAGAACTACACGGAAATTAACGCCGAATACTTCAAGAAGTGATTGCGGAGATCTCCGGCAGCGCGTTCGACGCGTTCTTCGCGTGGTCGCCGTGGGTCATCGGCGCGGTGATCTATCTCGCCTTCTACGTCGCGAAGCGCCACGAGAGCGCGGCACGCCCCGCGGCCGTCGGCCAAACGTACGCGTGCGCCGGCTGCGGTCGCCGCGGCCCGCGCGAGCAGATGGTACCGCAGGATCATGGCGGTGCCGTCGGATGGTATTGCGACGACTGCGCCGCACAGCAGGCCGTGCAGCGCGCCTAGCTCACTGCTGCTGGCCGTAGTCCGCGAGAACGTCGTGGATGCGCGACGCCATCGAGAGCGCCTGGTCCCACTTGCGCTGCCACATGTTCCGACCGAAGATCAATCCCACGCAACCGGCCGCCATCGCGACGTGCGCCTTGTGAACGGTCGCGTCGTCGCCCATCTTACTCCCGCCGGAGACGAGAACGAGGCAGCGGCCCGCCGACTTGACGACCTTGCGTAAGCCTTCGACGTCATCGAACGCGAGCGTGTCGTACGGTTTCGGCAGCTTCGCGGCGTCTTCGGGCTTCCAGACGGGCTCGTTGAGCTTGATCACGTCCGCGCCGATCTCGCACGCAACACGCGCGGCGTAGTCGACCGCATACAGCGAATCGATGCCTCCCTTCGCCTTCACGGCGGAGCCGCGCGGGTAGGCCCACACGACCAGCGGCATTCCGTAGCGCTCGCACTCCCGGCGGACGTCGTTGCATTGCGCGATGTCGAGCTCTTGCGACGGGCTGCCGACATACAGCGTGTAACCCACGGCGTCGGCGCCGAGCCGAACGGCGTCCTCGACCGACGACGTCATCGGGCTGAACGCCTCGTCGTCGGGCGGAATGTTGGTCTTACCGTTGACCTTCAGCAGCAGCGGAACTCGCCCGGCGTAGCGCTGCTGGTACTTCTCGGCGAGGCCGATGTGCAGCGCCACGCCCGAGAAATTCCCTTCGACTGCGAGGCGGTAGATCCAATCGGTGTCGATCGCCGCGGGGTTGTCGAAGAAGTCGACCGGACCGTGCTCCAAGCCCTGATCGATGGGCAGCATCATCAGCGTGCCGTTGGCGGGGCCGTGCTCGTACAGCAACCGGTGCAGTCGCGTCCGCTTCCCGAGCGAGAGGTTCATCTCGTCGAAGGTGGGGCGCACGATCGGAGGAGTTGCGGTGGCGGTCGTCATGCGGGCGCCTTCGCCGGGCTCCGAAGGTTATCCTGAGGCTGCGCCCAAAGGGGCGGCTCGTGATTGCCCGGATCGGGTTCGTCGGGTTGGGCGCGATGGGTGAGGCGATGGCCCGGTCGTTGCGCAAAGCAGGGTTCGATGTGGCCGCGAGCGTGCACCGGCATCGCGACGCGCTGGAGCGGTTGCGCGCCGACGGCGTTCGCGAAGCCGCGGATCCCGCCAGCCTCGCGCGCGAGGCCGATGCCGTCGTGATCTCCGTGCCGGATGCACCCGACGTCGAGGACGTGCTGTTCGCTGTGCGCGGCGTCGCGGCGGGCGCGAAGGCCGGGTTGTTGGTGATCGACACGTCCACGATCTCGCCCGTCGCGTCGCGCCGCTTCGCGGAGCGCCTGACCGAGCGCGGCATCGAATTCGTGGACGCCCCTGTCAGCGGTGGTCCGGCGCGCGCCCGGGACGGCACGCTGACGATCATGGTGGGCGCGTCGCCCGCGGCGTTTTCGCGCGCCGAACCGGTTCTGCGCGCGATGGGAACTCCGCATCACCTCGGGCCGGTCGGCATGGGCGAGACGGTCAAGCTGGTCAATCAGATCATCATCGCGAACGTCATGATCGCCAACGTGGAAGGCCTCTCGTTCGCACGGCGCGCCGGCGCTGATCTCGGCATCGTTTGCGAAGTCCTAGCGTCGGCGACGGCTTCGAACTATCTCCTCACGGAATGGTTGCCCAAGACATGGCTGGGCGGGACCTTCAGTAGCGGGTTCGCCTTGGATCTGCTCCGCAAGGACCTCGCGGCAGCTCTCGACGCGGCTCGCGCCACGAGCCTTCCTATGCCGGCGACGGGGCTGGCTTACCAACTCTATACCACTCGCTCCGCGGAAGGGGACGGTGCGCTGGACTACAGCGCCATCGCAAAAGCGTATGAATGGAACGTCGGAGATACGACTGCCGCGCGTGACGGCCATCAAGAGTCCGGACGTCAATAAGAAGATCCTCATCGTGGACGACGAGTCCGCGATCCTCCAAACCCTGCGTTTTAATCTCGAGCGCAGCGGTTACGCCGTCGTGACGGCGGGAGACGGCCGCAGCGCGATCGCGATGGCGCAACGCGAGCAGCCGGATCTGGTCGTGCTCGACATCATGTTGCCGGTTCTCGACGGAGTCGAGGCCTGCAAGGAGATCCGCAAGTTCAGCCCGGTGCCGATCATCATGCTGACCGCCAAGGATCAGGAGATCGACAAGGTCCTCGCGCTCGAACTGGGGGCCGACGACTACGTGACCAAGCCGTTCGCCCTGCACGAGTTTCTCGCGCGCGTCAAGGCTCGGTTGCGCCGCCAGAGCTCGCTGCCGTCGGGGCACGACGAAGCCATCGCCCTTGGCGAGATCGTCCTCGATCCGTCGCGGCAGCAGCTTACGGTTCGCGGTGCCGAGGTTTCCCTCGCGCCCAAGGAGTTCGGGCTGCTCCGCGTGCTGATGGAGAACCAGGGGCGCGTCGTGACGCGCCAGACCCTGCTCGACAAGGTCTGGGGATACGACTTCGAAGGCGAACAGCAGACGGTCAGCGTGCACATTCGCTGGCTGCGCGAGAAGATAGAAGAAGACTCGCGATCGCCGCGGCACATTCTCACGGTTCGTAGCCGCGGCTACATGTTCAAGGCTTGACCCCTCTCGAGTGGTCGCTTTTCGCGCTGATAGCCGGGCTCGCCGCGGGACTCGCCCTCGGACGCATTCCCCGCCGCCCGGCGACCTCCACGGAAAGCGAATCGAGTGAGGAGCCCACGCCCCCTCCCGCGGAGCCAGCCTCGCTTTCGCCCGACAGCGGATTCGCGCGCCTCGTCGGCGCGCTGCCGATCGGCGTCATCTTGGTCAATCGCGAGCGGCGCGTCGAGTTTGCCAACGCGGCGGCGGGGACGACGTTCGGCTTCGACTCGGGCCGCGCGACGAGCCTGCACATCATCGAAGCCATTCATAACGTCGAGTTGGAGCACCGCATCGCCGACGCGTTGGGCGGCGAGGCTTCGGTGGCGCCACTGATCCTCACCGGAGCGCAGGGGCAGCGAACCTACCGGATCTCGGTGTCGCCGCTCGCCGACGAGAACGGGAATCTGCCCCGGGTCGTCATCTTCTCCGACGATCAGACCGGGCTCGTGCGCCTCGACCGGGCGCGCAAAGAGTTTCTTTCCAACGTCTCACACGAGCTGCGCACGCCGCTTTCGTCGATCAAGCTCATGCTCGAGACGGTGCTGGAGGCGCCCGAAGAGGAGGCGCGTGATCTCTTCGTTCCGCAGGCGCTCGCGCAGGTGGACCGGTTGACCGCACTGGTCGGACAACTGCTCGAACAGGCGCGCGCGGAGTCGGGGCAGCTCAAGCTGGATCTGCGTGACATCGATCTTGAAGAAGTTGCTCGCCCGATCGTCACATCGTTCGAGCAGCAGGCGTTCAACAAAGGCATTTCGCTCGAGCTCACGGCGCTGCGGCCGGTGCGCGTGGAAGCCGATCCCGATCGGCTGTCGCAAGTCTTCGTCAATTTGATCGACAACGCGCTGCGCCACACTTCGGGCGGCGGGCGCATCCGCGTCGAGCTCGATGCCCGCGACAGCGACGCGGTGCTGCGCATCCGCGATACGGGCGAGGGCATCCCGTACCGCGACGTGCCTCACATCTTCGAGCGATTCTACGTCGTCGATCGTTCGCGCACTCGGGGAAGCAGCGGCGCGGGCCTCGGGCTCGCGATCGTCAAGGGCATCGTCGACGCGCACGGGGGCGCGATCTCGGCGGAATCGATGCTGGGAAGGGGCACGTCGTTTACCATCCGGCTCCCCATCATGCGCATTAAACGGCCTTAACGTTGCGACGGACATTTCCAAGCGGATGACGAATACCGGCGGCGCATGTTCGTGAGCACGGAGGACGTGGTTTCGGTTTCAATCGAGCCAAAGATCAGAGTTGAAAATCTCAACGTGTATTACGGCGCTTACCACGCGATTCGTAACGCATCGCTCCATGTGCCCGCGAATCAAGTGATGGCCCTGATCGGGCCCTCGGGCTGCGGAAAATCCACGTTCATCCGCGCGCTGAATCGAATGCACGACCTCACGCCGGGAGCTCGCGTGGAAGGGCGCGTCTTGCTGGACGATCAGGACATCTACGCACCGGATATCGACCCCGTGACGATTCGCTACCGCGTCGGCATGGTGTTTCAGCGTCCCAACCCGTTTCCGAAGACCATCTTCGACAACGTCGTGTATGGCCCGCGTATCCACGGCGAACGCGATCCCGCCACGCTGCGGAACATCTGCGAGCGCAGCCTGCGCCAGGCCGCGCTCTGGAACGAGGTCAAGGATCGGCTCGACCGTTCCGCTATGGCGCTGTCCGGCGGACAGCAGCAGCGGCTGTGCATTGCGCGGTGCCTGGCAATCGATCCCGAGGTGATTTTGATGGACGAGCCGGCCTCGGCGCTGGATCCGATTGCGACGAGCAAGATCGAAGACCTCATCGGCGACCTCAAAAAAGACTACACGGTCGTTATCGTGACGCACTCGATGCAGCAGGCGGCGCGCATCAGCGACAATACGGCATTCTTTTTGCTCGGCGAGCTGGTCGAGACCGACAAGGCTGCGACGATCTTCACCAAGCCCAAAGACAAACGCACCGAAGACTACATCACGGGTCGCTACGGCTAGCCAATAGGAGTTGCTACCACCACTCCGTTAAGCGTTCGTTAAGAGCGCCTTAATCAGCGAGCGCTAGACTAGTTTGCGGGTCCCCTCTCCCTGACAGTCATCAAGGAGCCTGCTTCAACGTGTCATTTTCGATCGCTCGCGTCTGCCTGACCGCGGTGGCAATCGTCATTATCGGCACGTCTGCCGCGCTGGCGGGAACATCGGCAAGCCCGGTCGCGCAGACGAACACACCGCCTCGAATTTTGGCTCTCCGCCCTCGGGGCAGATTCCGATTCTTGTACAACGACCGCCACGTGTACGCGCGGCCCGATGTGCTCAAGCAGGGCCGCGTCTTGGCCGCGCTGGTGCGCGGCGGGACGATCCTGATTCCGCTGCGCTCGATGTTCGAGCAGATGGGCGCGACGGTGTCGTACGATCCGTCCAGCAAGACGGCGGTGGTTTCGAAGTCCGGCGCCGAGGTTCGCGTAACCGTCGGCAAGCCGGAGGTGACCATCAACGGCGAGTCGCGTCCGCTCGACGTGCCGCCGATTCTTTATCAGGGCGACGTGCTGGTGCCGGTGCGCGTGATTTCCGAAGGCATGGGTGCGTACGTGCAGTGGGTGCCGGATCGCCGGCTGGTAGTCGTGCGGTACATTCCGGCGACGCCGCCGCCGACCGAGGCGCCACCGCCTCCGGCGCCGCCGCCGCCGCCCGCGGCTCGCGCCGCCGCCGCCTCCGCCTCAGCCGAATCCGTTGACGCTAGGCGGCTACGTGCGCTCCTACTACTTCACCCGTCAGAACGCGTCGAACAATCCGGGAGCTCAGTTCAACTTCACGCCGGGTGCCAAATACAGTTCGACCGGCGTGAACCAGGCCAGTTGGAACAGTGCCGTCGCGGTGCACGGCGACTACAACTTCCCGGGCGGCGGCTGGCACGTCGGCGGCACGTACCTCTACGCCAATCCGATCAACGGCCCGTGCGTCGTTCCGGCCAATCACGCTCAAGGGCATGCCGTTGCGTCTCGCAGGCTCCGCCGAACACCAATCCGGACGACACGCTTCCCGGCTTCACGCTGAGCACGTTTTACGAGGCCTACGTGAAGTACAACGCCTACGGCTGGAACGGCCAGATGGGCAACATCCTGTTCAACACGCCGTGGGCGAACCCGTCGGACTCGCGTTTAAAGCCGGCGGCGTTCCAAGGCGGCGACCTCAGCTACACGAGTCCCGGCGGGCTGATCGTCGAGGGCGCGGACATGCTGACCTTCGAGAACCGCACGAGCTCGAGCTTCAGCCGGCAGACGCTGCTGACGAGCTATCCGGCGGGCGGCGGCGGTCTGGCCTCCAACATCATCGTTCCGGGCGGCAACGGCATCGATACGAACGGCGTCGCCATGGGTCAAGGCTCGGATATTTCGAATCCCGCGGGGATCTCGGCCGACGGCTACTTCTACGGCGTCAGCGATCTCGTGAACATGTGGTGGTTCGACGGCAAGTATACGTTGCCGGGAAGCTGGGCACCGTACATCGCGCTACAGGGCGGCTGGGAGAACAACGCCGGAAAGTCCTATCATCGGAAAGATCGACAGCCAAGACTATCGGCGTTCAGATCGGCGCGAACATCACGAAGAACATCACAGGTCGCGGGCAGCTACGACGCGATACCGTGGCACAACGACACGATCAATCTGCCCACTGGCGTAACGTGCAACAACTCGAACTTCCAAGTCTCCGCTAAGGCGACGTTGGGGTACTTCCTGCCGCTCAACGCGGCGCAGTGCTTCCAGGCGCATACCAACGGCCCGGCGCAGATCTACTACGGCGGCTGGGCGAGCCCGTACACCGATAACTACGCCACGCGATCCGTTCTTCACGACGCAAATCTCGCAAGGCATGGCCGATCGGCGCGCCCCCGGCACGTCGTGGAAAGTCGGCGTGACGTTCACCTCGACGAACAAGAAGTGGGTTTTCATCGCGAGCGACGCCTGGTACAACTACGGCAACGCGCTTGCGCCGGAGAACACCAACGAGTGGAACCTCGACGGGCAATATCACTTCAGCGCGGTAAAGAAGGGGCCGTATCGCGGGCTGCTGCTACGCTACCGGTATGCTCAGCGCTCGCTGTCCAACACGTTCTGCGGTGCGGCCGGAACCACGATCTGCGCTCCCGGCTCCCCGGCGGGCTCGACGGAGCTCGGCGGCCTCCCGCTGTTTAAATACAACCGCGCCCAGCTGGAGTACGACTTCTAGACCCCTTAGCGGTGCGTCGACTGCAAAATCGCCCGGCCATAAGGCCGGGCGATTTTCCTGCCGGCTAAGGCCGGGCTCGCTCAAAATAATGACCCAGGTTAGTGCCGCCGAACCACAGAAGTTGACGCAAGTTACTTCCCTGAACAGGAGGCTCCTTCTGGTTATGAAGACTGCTTGTGCTCGCGCGGCGCTCATGGCGGCCGTGATCGGGGCGGTTGCCATCGCGCTGCCGGCGCAAAGTGCAACGACGCCGGTGGCTCAAGCCGGCTCGGCTCCGCCGGCGAACTTTGGCGCTCCGCCCTCGGGGCAGATTCCGATTCTCTACAACGACCGTCACGTCTACTCGCGGCCCGACGTCCTCAAGCAGGGGCGCGTCTTGGCGGCGCTGGTGCGCGGCGGGACGATCCTGATTCCGCTGCGCTCGATGTTCGAGCAGATGGGCGCGACGGTATCGTACGATCCGGCCAGCAAGACGGCCGTGGTTTCGAAGTCCGGCGCCGAGGTGCGCGTGACCGTCGGCAAGCCGGAGGTCATCATCAACGGCGAGTCGCGCCCGCTCGACGTGCCGCCGATTCTCTATCAGGGCGACGTGCTCGTGCCGGTGCGCGTGATTTCCGAAGGCATGGGTGCCTACGTGCAGTGGGTGCCGGATCGCCGGCTCGTGGTCGTGCGCTACATTCCCGCGACGCCGCCGCCGACCGAGGCGCCGGCGCCTCCCCCGCCGCCGGCCACGGTCGCGCCGCCTCCGCCCCCGCCGCCGACGCCCAACCCGTTGTCGATTCACGGCTTCGTGCGTTCGTTCTACTTTACGCGCCAAAACGCGTCGAACAATCCGGGAGCCCAGTTCAACTTCACGCCCGGCGCCAAATACAGCACGGCCGGCGTGAATCAGGCGAGCTGGAATAGCGCGGTTGCGCTGGGTGGCGAGTACGATTTCCCCGGCAGCGGCTGGGGGATCGGCGGCACGTACCTCTACGCCAATCCGATCAACGGCCCGTGCGTCGTTCCGGCCAATCACCTCAAAGGCGCCGTCTGCGTGACGCAGGTGCCGCCCAACACCAATCCCGACGACACGCTGCCGGGTTTCACGCTGAGTAGTTTTTACGAGGCCTACTTAAAGTACAAGGCACACGGGTGGGACGGCGCGATGGGCAACATCACGTTCACCTCGCCGTGGGCGAACCCGGCGGATTCGCGCTTGAAACCGGCCGCGTTCGAAGGCGGTTACCTCGGCTACACGACGCCGGGCGGGATTACGGTTCAGGGCGCGGACATGTTGGCGTACGAGAACCGCACCAGCTCGTCGTTCGGCCGTCAAACGTTGCTGACGAGCTATCCGGCCGGCAATAACGGCCTCGCCAACAATATCATCGTCCCGGGTGGCACGGGGATCTTCACCAACGGTTTCGCGATGGGCAAGCTCGGCTATGCCAATCCTTCGGGAACCGGATTCGCGGCCGACGGATACTTCTACGGCATGAGCGATCTCGTCAACACGTGGTGGGGCGACGCCCAGTACACGTTCCCCGGAAGCTGGGCGCCGTTCATCGCGGTGCAGGGCGGAACCGAGCAGAACGCCGGCCAGTCGTACATCGGCAAGATCAACAGCCAAGCCTATGGCGCGCAGATCGGCGTCACCGTGGCGAAGAACTTCCAGCTGACCGCCGGTTACGATGCGATTCCTTGGAAAACCGACACCATCAATCTTCCGACCGACGTGACCTGTAACAACTCGAACTACCAGATCTCGGCGAAAGCCACGCTGGCCTACTTCCTGCCGCTCAACGCGGCGCAGTGCTTCACGAACGCATCCACCGGGTTGACCAAGATCTACTACGGCGGTTGGGCCAGTCCGTATACCGACAACTACGACAGCGATCCGCTCTTTACGACGAGCGTCTCGCAGGGCATGGTCGACCGGCGCGCGCCGGGCACTTCCTGGAAGGTCGGGGCGCAGTACACCTCCACCAACAAGAAGTGGGTCTTCATCGCGACCGACGCGTGGTACAACTACGGCAACGCGCTCGCGCCGGAGAACACCAACATCTGGGTGCTCGACGGACGCTATCGCTTCAGCCACTATTCCGGCAAGGGCCCGTATCACGGGTTGGTGCTGCGCTATCGCTACATCCAGCGTTCGCTCAGCAATACGTTCTGCGGTGCGGCGGGCACGACGAGCTGCGCGCCGGGTGCGCCGATCGGGCAATCCGAGTTCGGCGGCCTACCGCTCTTTAAGTACAACCGCGCGCAGGTCGAGTACGACTTCTAAGTCCCCCTAAGCCCCAGAAGGGCGAACCGCCCGGCTCTGAGCGCCGGGCGGTTCTTTCATTTTGTTGACCGAGGTCACTAAAGCTCCAGCGGCGAAAGTGACTTGAGTTCACTTTTATCGCACTGGAAAGAGGGGTCCCCTTTTAGCTATGAGGATTTCCGCGTGGATTGCGCTTGTGGTCCTGGTCTTCGGCAGCGTCGCATTTGCGGGCGCCGCCTCGCCGCCCGACCACGATCCTGAATGTCTCGTACGATCCGACGCGCGAGCTGTACGACGACTACAACGCCGTCTTCGCGCGCTATTGGAAGGCGAAGACCGGCCAGACCCTGACCGTGCAGCAGAGCAACGGCGGATCCGGAAAGCAGGCTCGCGCGGTCATCGACGGCCTGCAGGCGGACGTGGTGACGCTGGCGCTGGCTTACGACATCGATGCGATCGCCGACAAGGCGAAGCTGCTGGCGCCAAACTGGCAAACGCGCCTGCCCGACAATAGCACGCCGTATACCTCGACGATCGTCTTCCTCGTGCGCCAAGGCAATCCGAAACGCATCCGCGATTGGAACGATCTCGTACGGCCCGGCGTTTCGGTGATCACGCCCAATCCGAAGACGTCGGGCGGCGCCCGGTGGAACTTCCTGGCCGCCTGGGCGTACGCGCTGGCGCAGCGCGGTGGAACGGACGCCTCCGCTAAGGCGTTCGTGGCCAAGCTCTATCAGAACGTGCCGGTCCTGGACTCGGGCGCGCGCGGCTCGACCACCACGTTCGTGGAGCGCGGCGTCGGCGACGTCTTGATCGCGTGGGAGAACGATGCCCTTCTCGCGGTCAACAAGCTGGGACGCGGCAACTTCGAGATCGTGCGCCCGTCGCTGAGCATCCTCGCCGAGCCGCCCGTCGCCGTGGTCGACGGAGTCGTCGCTAAGCGCGGCACGCGTCCGATCGCCGAGGCATACTTACGTTACCTGTATTCGCCTGCCGGTCAAGAGATCATCGCGCGGCATTACTTCCGTCCTCGGCTGCCCTCCGTCGCGCGCCACTACGCCGCGGAGTTTCCTTCGATGAGAATGGTGACCATCGACCGCTTCGGAGGATGGAAGAGGGCGCAGGAAACGTTCTTTGCGGACGGCGCCGTGTTCGATCAGATCTACCAGCCGCACTAGCGATGCTGCGGTCGTTGATGGGACGCCGGCAGAGCATCATTCCCGGCTTCGGGCTGACGCTAGGCTTCACCATATTCTACCTGTCGCTGGTCGTGTTGATTCCGCTCTCCGCAACGTTCTTCGAGACGTCGAAAATCGGCTGGCACGACTTCTGGCGGGTCGCCCTGACCCCGCGCGCGTTGGCGGCGTACGGCTTGAGCTTCGGAGCCGCTCTGATCGGCGCGACGCTCAACTTCGTGTTCGGTACGCTGATCGCGTGGGTGCTGGTGCGCTACGATTTCCCGTTCAAGCGCATCCTCGACGCACTCGTCGATCTGCCGTTCGCGCTCCCCACGGCCGTTGCGGGAATCGCGCTGACCACGCTTTACGCGCCCCACGGCTGGTTCGGCGCGCCGCTCGCGGCGGCCGGCGTTCACGTTGCGTTTACGCGTCTGGGGATCGTCGTCGCGCTGACGTTCGTCGGTCTACCCTTCGTGGTTCGCACCGTTCAGCCGGTCCTGGACGATCTCGACAAGGAGCTGGAAGAAGCCGCCGCGAGCCTCGGTGCGGGCCGGCTTCAGACGTTCTTGCGCGTGCTCTATCCCGCGATTTTTCCCGCGGCGTTCACAGGCTTCGCGCTCGCCTTCGCCCGCGGCGTCGGCGAGTACGGCTCGGTCATCTTCATCGCCGGCAACATGCCGATGCGAACCGAGATCGCGCCGCTCCTCATCGTGACTAAGCTCGAGGAGTACGATTACCGCGGCGCGACCGCGATCGCCGTCGTCATGCTGATCGTTTCCTTCGCGTTTTTGCTTGGAATCAACGTCCTCCAGCGCTGGAGCACGCGACGCGAAGGGAGCTACGCGGCCGAGGCGCCGCCGCTGCGACCTGCGATCGAGGTACCCTAGCAATGGTCGGCGCGATTGCGCTGCAGCGAAACGCCGCCGTCGGGGAATCGGCGCTGGTGCGACGGGCGCTCATCGTCGCGACGGTGGCCTTTCTGGGCGTCTTCCTGTTGGCGCCGCTCGCGATCGTCTTCGCCACGGCGTTCGGCCAGGGAATCGCCGCCTACTTCGCGAGCTTCCGCGATCCCGATAGCGTCGCCGCGATCCGCTTAACCCTGCTCGCGGCGGCGATCGCCGTTCCGGCGAACCTCGTCTTCGGCGTCTGCGCCGCCTGGGCGATCGGCAAGTTCGAGTTCTTCGGAAAGACCTTGCTGATCGCGCTCATCGACTTGCCGTTTTCGGTCTCGCCGGTAGTGGCCGGACTGATCTACGTGCTGCTCTTTGGTGCGCGGGGTGTTTTAGGTCCGTGGCTGACCGCGCACGACATCCACATCATTTTCGCGGTGCCCGGCATCGTGTTGGCGACCATGTTCGTGACGTTTCCATTTATCGCGCGCGAGCTGCTGCCGCTCATGGCCGCGCAGGGCAACGACGAGGAAGAAGCGGCGCTGACGCTCGGTGCCAACGGGTGGCAGACGTTCCTCAAGGTGACGCTTCCCAATGTGAAGTGGGCGCTGCTTTACGGCGTGATCCTCTGCAACGCTCGGGCCATGGGCGAGTTCGGAGCGGTCAGCGTGGTCTCGGGCCACATTCGCGGCCTGACCAACACGATGCCGCTGCAGATCGAGGTCCTGTACAACGACTATCAATTCGTCCCGGCGTTCGCCGTCGCTTCGCTGTTGACTCTCTTAGCGCTCGCCACGCTGATCGTCAAGAGCTTCGTCGAGTGGCGAGCCGGACCGCGCGGAGCACCAGCATGAGCATCAGCGTACACAATATCACCAAGCGCTTTGGTGGCTTCACCGCCCTCGACTGCGTCGATCTCGACATCCCGAGCGGGCGGCTGGTGGCGCTCCTCGGTCCGTCGGGTTCCGGAAAGACGACCTTGCTGCGGATCGTCGCGGGATTGGAGATCGCCGATTCCGGCCTCGTGCGCTTCGACGGTGAGGACTTCAGCAATCGCACCGCGCGCGAGCGTCGCGTCGGCTTCGTGTTTCAGCATTACGCGCTCTTTCGGCACATGACCGTCTTCGAGAATATCGCCTTCGGACTGCGCGTTCGACCGCGTCGTACGCGTCCGAACGCGACCCGCATTCGAGCGCGGGTCTCGGAGCTGCTGGAGCTGATCGCGCTGCAGAATCAGGCCGGGCGCTATCCGTCGCAGCTCTCCGGGGGGCAGCGTCAACGCGTCGCGCTCGCGCGCGCGCTCGCTGTCGAGCCGAGCGTGTTGCTGCTGGACGAGCCATTCGGCGCGCTCGATGCGAAGGTTCGGCTGGAGCTGCGCAGGTGGCTGCGTCAGCTCCACGACGACGTCGGCGTCACCAGCGTGTTCGTGACGCACGACCAAGAGGAAGCCCTAGAGGTCGCCGACCAGATCGCCGTGATGAACGGCGGAAAGATCGAGCAGGTCGGCAGCCCGGACGAGGTCTATCACCGTCCGGCGAGCTCGTTCGTGTACAACTTCCTCGGCAACGTCAATCTCTTCCACGGGCGTATCGACAACGGAACGCCGCACATCAATCCGGATGCGACCGGCCACCTCGTCTTCGTCCGGCCGCACGCGTTGGACGTCGCGCGCCAGCCGCACGGCACGAATTTTTTCCGCGCAACAACGAAGCACATCAACGCGGCGGGGCCGCTCGTGAAGATCGAGGCGATAACGGAATGGGGTGCGCCGGTGCGCGTCGAGATGGCGCCGGAACGCTTCCGCGAGCTCGCGTTGCGCAACGGCGAAGAAGTCTTCATCATTCCTAGGGATCTCGCCGTCTTCGAGACGGACCAGCAGGCGGTCTAGCGCGCGGGGGTTTCCCTTCGCGCGCGTGAAATACCGCGCCCTCATGGCTTCTTCGATGCGGGCGCTGGTCAAGCCGGGCCCCGAGCCCGGCTTTCTTCTGACCGAAGCGCCGGTACCGTCGATCGGGCCGACCGACGTCTTGATTCGGGTCGAGAAGGCGGGACTCTGCGGGACCGATCTCCACATCTACGACTGGGACAGCTGGGCGCAGCAGCGGATCAAACCGCCGCTCGTGGTCGGGCACGAGTTCATGGGAACGGTCGCCGCGGTCGGCGATGCCGTTCGCGCAGTTCGCGTCGGCGAGCGCGTCTCGGCCGAAGGCCACATCGTGGATCTGACGTGTCTGCTCTGCCGCACGGGCCAGGCCCACATCTGCGAGCATGTCCAGATCATCGGCGTGGACCGCGACGGCGCGTTCGCGGAATACGTCGCGATCCCGAGTATAACGTGTGGCGGCTCGATCCCGGCGATCCCGGACGTGTACGCGGCGATCTTCGATCCCCTTGGCAACGCCGTGCACACGGTGATGGCCGCGGGCGTCAGCGTCAAGAGCGTGGCGATCACCGGCGTGGGCTCGATCGGGCTGATGGCCGTCGCGGTGGCCCGAGCGGCGGGTGCGACGGCGGTGTACGCGGTCGACGTCAACCCGGCCAAACTCGAGCTCGCGCAAAAGCTCGGTGCGGACGCGACGTTCTTGGCGACCCAGCCCGACGTCGTCACAGCGATTCGCGACCGGACTCGCGGCGACGGCGTGGACGTCCTGCTCGAAATGTCGGGCAGCGGCGCCGCAATCGATCAGGGTCTCCGGCTGCTGCGTAACGGCGGAACGGCCGCGCTGCTCGGGATTCCGTCGGACCGCGTGAGCATCGACCTCGCGGAGCGCATTATCTTCAAGGGGCTTACCGTGCTCGGCATCAACGGCCGGCGCATGTTCGAGACATGGTATCAGACGGAAGCGCTCGTCAAGAGCGGGCGAGTGGATCCACGAGCGATCATCACCCACGTGCTGCCGTATGACCAATTTCAGCGCGCGTTCGACCTGATGAGCAAGGGCGAGGCGGCGAAGATCGTACTCGATTTCAAAGGAGACGTTGCAAAGTCATGAACCAGGCGTTCGAAGCGAGGTTGCGAGAGGACCTCGATGCGCTCCGCAAGGCCGGAACCTACAAGCATTTGCGTCACTTGACGACCCCGATGGCGTCCGAGGTGCACATGGAGGAGGCCGGCGACGTGATCGTGCTCTCCAGCAACAACTACCTCGGGCTTGCCGATCAGCCGGAGGTCGTCGAGGCCGGGAAGTTCGGGCTCGACAAGTACGGCGCGGGTACGGCGTCGGTGCGCTTCATCTGCGGAACGTTCGACGTCCATCGTGTACTCGAGGACCGCATCGCCAAATTCTTAGGGCTCGAGGCGGCCCTCACGTACGTCTCGTGCTGGAACGCCAACACCGGACTCTTCCCGACTATCTGTGACGAAGGCTCGGCGATCGTATCCGACGAGCTCAATCACGCCTCGATCATCGACGGCGTTCGGCTCGCGTCGAAGGCGCGTCGCGAGCGCTTCAAGCACGGCGACATGGGCGCGTTGGAGGAGAAGCTGAAGAGCGTGCAGGGCTGCTTCCCCATCGTCATCGTGACGGACGGCGTCTTCTCGATGGAGGGCGACCTCGCTAAACTGCCCGAGATCGCCGCACTCGCCAAGAAGTACGGCGCGATCAGCGTCGTGGACGACTCGCACGGCACCGGCGTGATGGGCGAGACCGGGCGCGGCACCGTCGAGCACTACGGCTTGACCGGCGAGATCGACGTAATCACTGGAACGCTTGGCAAAGCGCTCGGCGGGGCGGCGGGCGGCTTCGTGGCCGGCAGCGCCGCGCTGATCGACACGCTGATCCAGCGATCGCGCCCGCAGTTGTTCTCGAACGCGCTTCCCGCGACTGTGGCGTGTAGCTCCATGGCCGCGATCGACTATCTGGACGATCACCCCGAGCTCGTGCGGAGTTTGCGCGAGAAGACGCGCTATTTTCGCGACGGGCTCAAGCGGATCGGCTACACGCCGCTCGAGAGCGAAAGCGCGATCGTGCCGATCATCGTCGGCGAGACGGCGTTCGCGATCGCGATCAGCGACAAACTGCTGAAGGCCGGCGTGTTCGTCACCGGATTCGGCTATCCGGTCGTGCCCGAGGGGACGGCCCGGATCCGCGTGCAGATCAGCGCGGCGCTGACGCAGGACGAAATGGACCGCGCGCTGCGCGCGTTCGAAAACGTTGGTAAGGAGACGGGCCTGCTCAAAAGTGCCGTTCGATAACCTGACCTTCCGCCGAATCGGGATTCCGCTCAAACCCGATCCCGACGACATGCCCTCCGAGCGCCTGGGCGTTCTCAATCCGGCCTGCGCTCGGCTGCGAGACGGCTCGCTCGTGCTCTATCCGCGCATGGTCGCGCCCGGCAACATCTCGCGCATCGGCTGCTTTCGCGCGAGCGAGCGCGCCAACGGCGTGTTAGACGTCGACTTCCACGGCTACGCGCTCGAGCCGCAGGCGCCATACGAAATTCAGGGACGCGCCGGGAGGCTACGGGTGTGAAGATCCGCGCGTGACGTTCGTCGAGCCGCTCGACCGGTACGTGATGGCGTACGTCGCCTACGGTCCGCGCGGGCCCGAGGTCGCCGCCGCCGCCTCAGAGGACGGATTGACGTGGGAGCGACTCGGCCTGATGCAGTTCGCGGACAGCACCGCGCCCCTGGCCGACAAGGACGCGGCGTTCTTTCCCGCACCTGTGACCTCGCCGAGCGGCGTGGTTTCGCTCGCGTTCTACCATCGCCCGACGCTGCAGCTGCTCAACACATCCAGCGAGACCGCGCTTGAGGTGATCGAATCGCTGCCGCCGAGCGAGCGCGAGGGCATCGCGGTCGGCTACATTCCGCTCGAGGCGGTTCGTTCCGACCTGGGCGCGCTCTGCACCGTCACCGAGACGCATCGGCTCACGATGCCGCCCGCGAACTGGGGCAGCGTCAAGGTCGGCGCCGGAACGCCGCCGGTGCGCGTCGCCGACGGCTGGCTCTCCGTTATTCACGGGGTCGACGAGCTCGCGCATCGGCGCGGAACGGAGTTGTTGCGATACTGCGCCGGAGTGCTCGTTCACGACCTGCAGCACTTGGACCGGATCGTCTTTCGATCGCCCGATCCGCTCTTCGTTCCCGAGCGGCCCGCCGAGCTGCACGGAACGGTCGGTCACGTCGTGTTCCCGACCGGCATCGATCGTCGCGGCGAGCACGAGTTCGACATCTACTATGGAATGGCCGACTACGAGATCGGCCGGGGCAGAATGACGATCTTGTGACACACGTGATGCTCGGTCACGGTCACGTTGCGCGCGTTTTCGTATGTCGGGCCGTCGATCGTGTACAGCGTATCGCTCTTGCGGACGAACTGGGCATCGTAGCCCGGCGGCGGGGATGATCGCCGGCCGCCGAAGAGGCTGACGTACGTCCAGCCCCATCCGCCGTTACCCGCGTCGACCATCCGTATCGTGAAGTATTGACCGGTCGTCATCGCGCCGAAACGTACCCATCCGCCCCGGTCCGGATCGTAGCCGACGAGATAGTCGGCCTCGAAGGCGGACGCTTTGGGTTGCTTGGGTTGGTCGTAGGTCTGTCGCAGCCATAGGCCGCCGAGAACCGTCGACCAGGTCGTCGAGTAAGTGCCGCTCTCGTCGCCAACGGTGAAGCTGCAGTGCCAGGTGCCAACGAGAAATCTCCGCGACGCGATCTCGCCGCTTTGCGTCGGCGAGACGCCTAAAAGTGCGACGCCTACCAGGAGTAAAACGGTCCTCTTCACCATAGTCTTATCGTGCGCCACGGCGCCCGGCGCGTCTTGAAAACCGTCATCAAAAACCTTTGATGGAGACCGCGATGATCGTTTATGAAGTCGGCTCCTTCCGGCTCTGCGTCGAGCGGCGTACGCTGACGCATTCGGGGAAGTCCATCGTGGCGGGGGCGAAGGTCGTGGAGACGCTGATCGCGCTCGTCGAGTCGTCGGGAAGCGCGGTTTCGAAGGAGGCGCTCATGAAGCGCCTCTGGCCGGACCGCTTCGTCGAGGAGAGCAACCTCGCACAAAACGTCTACGTGCTGCGCAAGATCTTTCGACTTTACGGCGATGAAACGTCAATCGAGACGGTTCCCGAATACGGCTACCGGCTCCGCGCCCACGTCCGCCGCGCCACTGGTGCGCCTACCGCCTTCGCGATTGAGCCCCGCCGTCCACGCGTCGCTTGGCCGCGTATCGCTTCGACCGCTGTGGTTGCGGCGCTGGGACTCGCTTTTGCGCTTTACGCCGGATCGGCGGGTGCGCCGAAGCCTGCGCCGCTTTCCGCGGAAGGGGCCCGGCTTTATGCCATCGGCCGTTACTACTGGAACCTGCGAAGCGCCGCGGGCGTGGAGAGCAGCATGCGCTACTTCGCGCGCGTGATCGACCTCGACCCGTCGAGCCCGCTGGGCTACGTGGGATTGGCCGACGCCAACGAGAGCATGGGCGATTATTGCTACGGCTCGCACCGGCCGAGCGTGTACTTCGCGCGAGCGCGCGTGTACGCCGTCGAGGCGCTCTCGCTCGATCCGGACTCGGCGCCCGCGCACGCCGCGCTAGCCCTCGTCCAGCTCCATGCCGGGCGGACGACGGCGGCGGCGGCGGAGTTCCGGCGCGCCATTGGGGCGGATCCGCAATACGCGCCCGCGCACGGGTGGTACGGCATCGCACTCGCGCGGCAAGGCTACCTCCGCGAGAGCTGGGCGCAGCTCAGCCTCTCCGCGCGACTCGATCCGCTCTCCGTCGCGACGCTCACGTGGATGAGCCGCGTGGCCTTTACCGACGGACGCCTCACGGACGCGGCGATGTATCGGGCGGAGGCTGCCGAGCTATCGCCGCAACTCGCGGCGCGACCGAGCCCACCACCGAACCACCCGGCGTGGGCGTCGATCGAAGACGGCGAGCACGCGCCCCCAACCGAATCGCGCCGGGCGGCATACCTCCGGCATGAAACGATTTTTACCGCTCGCGCTGCTCGCCGCGCTGCTGACCGCGCCGGCAGCGGCCACACCGTCGGCGCCGGCAATTCATATCAAAGATGATGCCTTTACACCCAAGACGCTGACGATCGTCGCGGGACAGACCGTGACGTTCGTCAACGACGATGACGACGCGCACACGGTCACGGCCGCCGACGGCAGCTTTGATTCGAAGGGTCTGGACACCGGTGGCACCTGGCGCCACGCGTTTGCGAAATCGGGCACCTACGCGTACTTCTGCGAGCTGCACCCGTTCATGAAGGCCACCATCGTCGTCAAGGCGGCGGGCTCATGAGGCGCGGCTCGTTCCTCGAACATGTCGCCTGGACGGGTGCAGGCATCGCGTACGCGCTCAGCGCCGGGGGCCTGCTAACCGGACGCGCCGTGGCCGCCGGCGCCGACGGCGCGGTCGAGTTCGTGCAGATTAGCGACAGTCACATCGGCTTTCATCAACCGGCGAACCCCGACGTCACGGGAACACTGCAGATGGCGGTGGATGCGATCAACGCGATGCCGGCGCAGCCCGCATTTGTCGTCCACACGGGCGACATCACCCACCTCTCGACGGCGCAGCAGTTCGACGACGCTCGAGCGATCCTGTCGAAACTGCGCGCTCCGCTTATCGCGTTGCCCGGCGAGCACGACGTCGTAGGCAACGACTTCAACACCTATCTTGCCAACTTCAGGATCCCGCGCTCGACCGCGGGGGGCTGGGCATCGTGGAACGGCAACGGCGTGCACTACGTCGTACTGCTGAACGTCTTCAACTTTGAGAAGATGGGATTGCTCGGCAGCGACCAGCTCAGCTGGCTGGAGAAAGACCTCGCCGGGGTTTCGATCACGACCCCGGTCGTCGTATTCACCCATGTCCCGCTGTATGCGCTCTTTCCGCAATGGGGATGGACGACCGAGGACGGCACCAAGGCGCTCGCGCTGCTACAGCGATTTGACAGCGTGACCGTCCTCAACGGCCACATCCACCAGATCGTGACCCATCAGGAGGGCAATATCCGCTTCGCCAGCGCCGACGCGACGGCATACCCGCAGCCAAAACCGGGGACCGCGCCGAAGCCGGGACCGGTGACGCTGCCACACGGGGACCTGCTGCGGGCGATCGGCTATCGGACGGTCGAGATCGACGAGGGCCAGCTTCGGCTTCAGGATCGCGCGTTCGGGTAGCCTGTAACGGTTGCCGTGCGCGATGCGCCGCTCGAAGAGGCGTTTGCCCGTCGCGATGCTTCCGCATACGAGGCGGCGTATCGCAACTTTGGATCGCGCATGCAGGTGACCGCAATGCGGGTGCTCCACGATCCCGAGGCCGCGCGCGAATGCGTTCAGGACGTTTTTCTCCATCTCTGGGGGCGCGGGTCGGCGTACTCCGCGGAACGCGGAAGCCTCGAGGCCTTTCTCGTCGTGTGCACGCGGAACCGCGCGCTGACGCGCGTACGGGGCGAGAACCGCGTGAGAGAAACGGCACACCGAGCCGACGAGCCTGACGAGTATACGATGGAAGAAGACCCGATCGAGCGCGAGCGCGTGAGACGCGCGCTCGCACGGCTGACGGTCGGACAAGCCGACGTCGTGCGGCGCGCCTACTTTCGCGGCATGACGTTGGCCGAAGTCGCTGCAGACCTAGCGATTCCGATTGGGACGGTGAAGGGCCGGCTCAGCGCGGCGTTGCGCGCGCTACGCCGCGAACTCGTCGTGGAGGGCGCCGATGGAGCGTGAGTTCCACATCGGCGAGTCCGCCGAGCTCTACGCCGTTGGCGCGCTCGACGAGCGCGAGCAAGCCGAGGTCGACGCGCACGTCGCGGAGTGCCCCGACTGCTTGCGTCGCCTGGGCGAGGCCGAGGAGACGGTCCTCGCTCTGGAACTCGTCAGCATGGCGGAGCCTGCGCGTCGAAGTGCGAGCGTTCTGCCGATGCGACCGCGCGGCGTGGCGGCATGGTGGCTGGCCGTCGCGGCCGCCGCCGCGTTCATCCTGGGGTTTGTCGTTCCCCACGGGGCGCCGCGATCCAACGTCGCAACGCTCGCCATGATCGGCAGCCACTTTTCGCATGCGCAGTTCAGCGGAACGGGACCGCCGGCCAAGGTCATCTACGCGCGTGACCGCTCGTGGTACTACGTGATCGTAACCGGAAGCAGACGATACGAGGTTTACGGGATCCGCGATGGCCGCGCCACCGATCTCGGAAGGACGCAACCGCAAGGCACGACGAGCGAGTTGTTCAGCCGCATCTCGACGCGCTTTGACCAGCTCGAGCTTCGCGAAAAGAGTTCGACGCTCGAATCGGCATCGATACGTTAGACAATGCCATCCGGAGCGAAGTCAAACGCTACGTTCTCGAAAGAAAAACTAGGTCCAACAAGATCACTTGTTGGACCTGGACTTGGTTGCGGGGGGTGGATTTGAACCACCGTCCTTCGGGTTATGAGCCCGACGAGCTACCGGACTGCTCCACCCCGCGATAAGAACGACTAGTTTACGACGGCTTGGGTTGCGCCCCTGCCCATCACAGTCTGCGCGGTGCTTGATGGCCCGGCGCCGAAGGCAGCCCGCATGGCCCCTGGAACGCTCGCGGAGCGCATTCCCAAGATCCACCTTCACTGCCACCTGGAAGGCTGTTTGCGCGCGCCCACGTTCCTGGAATTGGCGGCGAAGCACGGTGTGCCGCTGCGCTATCGGCGTGATGGCGAAGTCACCCTTTCCTTCGACTCCGCTCAGGACAAGCTCTCGGCTCAGGGTGACACTGGGAGAGATCCCTATGCGTTTGCGGGGCTCGAGGAGTTTTTGCTGCTCTTTGCAGCGGTAAGTCGTGCGCTGCACGACCCGGAGGACTACGCTCGGCTAGCGCGCGAGTTCGTCGAGGACACGCTCGCCCAGAACGTGATCTACGGCGAGCTCTTCGTGTCGCCGTCGGTCTGGACGTTCTTCAACCCGCAGCTCGACGTCCGCGCGACCGTGGAAGCGATCGTGACCGAGCTGCGCAAGGCGCGCCCTCGCGCGACGTTCAAGCTGCTCGCCGACGTGACGCGTAATTTCGGGGCCGACAGCGGGATGGCGACGGCACGAGCGATGGCCGCCATGGCCGACCTCGACGTGATCGGCATCGCGCTCGGCGGCGACGAAGCTCGGTTTCCGGCAAGCCTCTTCAAAGACGCCTTCGCCTACGCGCGTGCGCAGGGATTGCGTTGCGTGGCGCACGCCGGCGAGGCTGACGGGCCGGCGAGCGTGCGCGATGCCGTCGAGCTGCTGCGCGCCGAGCGCATCGGCCATGGAATTCGGGCGCTCGAAGATCCAGCCACTGTCGAGATGCTTGCAACCCGCCGCATCCCGCTCGAGATCTGCCCTACGTCGAATCGCCTGACCGGCACGGAGCTCGCCGGCCACCCGCATCCCTACGTCGAGTTCGATGACCTCGGCTGCGTCGTGACGATCGACTGCGACGACCCCGCGATCTTTCGCACGACGCTGCAACAAGAGTATACGCTTGTCGAGCAGGCCGCCGGGCCGCAAACACTGGAGCGCTGGGTCCGCAACGCGATCGAAGCCAGCTTCGCCGGGGAAGGCGAGAAGCGGGCCATGCGGGCGCGGCTGGCCGCGGCCGTTGCGGAACTCCACGCCCGTCCGCGAAGTTAGAACGAAAGATGCCGGGACACTCGCATTCGCACTTCGCCGAGTCCTTCGAGATGTACATGAAGGCGGTCTATCGTCTCGAGCGCGAGGGCCCGGGCGTCACGACTTCCGCGCTGGCCACCGAGCTGGGCGTTGCGCCCGCGTCGGTCTCCGGCATGTTGAAGAAGCTCGTCACCGAGGGGTATGTCGAGCATGAAGTTCGCGGCGACATCCGGCTGACGCGCAAGGGGCTCGAGGTCGCCGTCGGCGTCGTGCGCCGCAACCGTCTCGCGGAGCGGCTGTTGACCGACGTTTTGGGCATGCCGTGGGACGAGGTTTATGCGGAGGCTTGCATCCTCGAGCACGCGATCACGGATCGCGTTGAGGAGCGGCTCGTCGCGGCGCTCGGCGACCCGCAGACGTGCCCGCACGGCCATCCGATCCCACCCAAGGATCTGACCGAACCGGTGCGCGGGGGAATTCCGCTCGCACAGGTCGAGCCGGGCACGCGCGTGACGGTGTCCGGCGTGACCGAACAGATGCCCGAGATCTTGCGCTACCTCGGCGAGGTGGGATTGCGTCCCGGCGCGCGTCTCGAGGTCGTCGAGAAGGCGCCGCTCGGAGGGCCGGTCACGATTGATGTCGGCGGCGAGCGCCACGCCATCTCCCTCGAGCTCGCCCGCACGGTGATGATCGCGTGATCACTCGCTTCCTGATCGTCTGCAACGTGATCGCGTACCTCTGGGAGATCTCGCTCGGCGGGCCCGGGATGATCTCCGGCTTCGGAAACGGCGCCGGAATGCAGCGCGTGCTCACCGATGGGGCCCTGTATCCGGCGCTCGTTTTGCAAGACGGCCAGTGGTGGCGCATCTTCACCGGCGCGTTCCTGCACGGTGGCCTGATCCACATCGGCGTCAACATGATGTCGCTCTACTTCCTCGGCCGCTTCATCGAGTACGCGCTCGGATCGTGGCGCATGCTCCTCGTCTACATGGTCTCGCTGATTGCGTCGGGACTCGGTGTCGTCTACCTCGGCGCGCCGGACGTTCCGGTCGTCGGCGCGAGCGGCGCCATCTTCGGCCTCTTCGGAGCGCTCTTCGCGATCGGGTTCAAACTCGGCAAACCCGGCATGGATCTGGTGCGCGCCAACATCGGTATCCTCGTCCTCAACCTGATCATCACGTTCACCGTGCCGGCCATCGCGTGGCAGGCGCACGTCGCCGGCCTGTTGGCGGGATTCGTGCTGACATACGCGATCTATTTCCCGCCGCGCCGCGTGGTGCCGGTCGTCGTCGACGCGCGGACGGGGCGCGAGCTCGAGTCGGAATACGAAACGCCCGGCGGCCCGCACGGCCCGCTGCCGTGACCGCGTCACTCGAGCAGGTCTTCGGCGCGGACGGTCCGTTCGCGCGAATGCTGTCCGGCTACGAGCCGCGCTCCGGACAGCTGCAGATGGCGCAGCTCGTCGAGCGCGGCATCCTCGAGGGAATGCACACGATCGTCGAGGCCGGCACGGGTGTCGGAAAATCGCTCGCCTATCTCGTGCCGGCGATTCGCAGCGGCAAGAAGGTCGTGCTCTCGACCGGCACGATCGCGCTGCAGGAGCAGCTCGTCCACAAGGACATCCCGCTCGTGGAGGCCGCACTGGGCACGCCGGTGCGCGTCACCCTGCTCAAGGGACGCAGCCACTACCTGTGCCGGCAGAAACTCGAGCTGATGCGCTCGGACCGATTGATCGCCCCATCGCGATCGATGCAGCGAATGTGGGAATGGGGGGCGCGCACGGAAAGCGGCGACCGCGCCGAGCTGCGCTTCCAGCCCCCCGCGAACGAGTGGGAGCAGCTCGATGCAGACGCGGATGAATGCGTTGGCGAGTTTTGCCGGCACTTTCGCGACTGCTTCTTCTTTGCGAAGCGCGACGAGGCGAGGTATGCGGATCTCGTCGTCGTCAACCACGCGCTCTTTTTTTTGGACCTCGCGGGCGGCGGTGGGCTGCTGCCGGCGTACGACGTCGCGGTGCTGGACGAGGCGCACCAGTGCGAACGCTGGGCGACCGAAGCACTCACGGCGGTCGTGTCGGCGGCGACGATCGGCCGGATGCTGCGCAAGCTGCACCGCTTCTACGACCTACCGTCTACCTTTGATGCGGAGTTTGATGCGGGCGTCCGTGGCCTGGTATCGGCACTGGCGCGCGTGCCCGGCGACCGCTATCCGATCGCGGCCAACGAGGCGGCCTGGCCCGCATTAGAGGCGCTTCGCGACGCGTTGTACCGTTTAGAAATTGGCTCCACGCGAATTGGCATGGCGCGCTCAAACGGCGCGTCGAAAACGACGCCGAGGCCGAGCGACGGCGCGACCTGGCGTTGCGAGCGGTGCTCGCGCACCAGGCGGTGATCGATCGCGTCGAGGCCGGCGCTCCCGAGACGATCGCGTGGGTCGAGCGCGCCGACCCCGAGGGCGGCTACTGCGTGAAGTGCGCGCCACACGAGGTCGCCGATTTCTTGAGCGCGGCCCTCTTCGCGCGCACGCATAGCGTCGTCCTCACCAGCGCGACGCTCTCGACCGACGAGTCGTTCGGCTTCACCCGGCGCACGCTCGGGCTCGAGGACGCGCAAGAGCTGATCGCGCCGTCGCCGTTTGACTATGCGAGCCAGGCGCGGCTCTTCATAGCGCCGGTGGAGGTAAATCCGAAGTCATCCGAGTTCGCGCGGCGGGCGGCGCCGCTCGTCGAGGAGTGCCTCGATCGCAGCGGCGGACGCGCCTTCGTGCTGTTCACCTCGCACGCGCGCTTGCGCGAGGTGTACGCGCTCGTACGGGAGCGCCTCGCCTATCCCGTGCGGCTGCAGGGCGAGATGCCGCGGCTCTATCTGCTCGAGTGGTTCCGACAGACGCCCGGCGCCGTGCTGTTCGCCACCGCGACGTTCTGGGAGGGCATCGACGTCGTCGGCGACGCGCTGTCGTGCGTCATCATCGACCGGCTGCCGTTTCCCTCGCCGAGCGATCCGCTCGTGATGGCGCGCGTGCGCGCGCTCGAGGCGCGCGGGCTGGACGGCTTCGAGCACTACATGATCCCCGCGGCGACGGTGCGTCTCAAGCAGGGCTTCGGGCGGCTCATCCGCAGCCGCGGCGATCGCGGGCTCGTCGCGCTCCTCGACGGTCGCGCCGCCTCGACGCGCTACGGCGCCACGATCCTCGCGACGTTGCCGCCCGCCACACGGATCGACCACCTCGACGACTTGGAGCCGTTCTTCGGCCGTTAGTCTTCCTGCGTGACCTCGCTCTTCGCGCGCGCTTGCAGTTCCTTGACGATCGAGGAGTCGGCCAGCGTTGTCGTGTCGCCGAGCGTGCGTCCCTCGGCGATGTCGCGCAGCAGGCGGCGCATGATCTTGCCGCTGCGCGTCTTGGGCAGCTCCTGCGTGAACGTGATGTACCTCGGACGCGTGAACTTGCCTAGGCGCGCCGCGACGTGGTCGCGCAACTCGTCGGCGAGCTCGGGCGAGTCCGTGCGGTCGCCCTTGAGCGACACGAACGCGTAGATGGCCTGGCCGGTCATGTCGTCGAGCTTCCCGCAGACGGCCGCCTCGGCGACGGCGGGATGATCGACCAGCGCGCTCTCGACCTCGGTCGTCGAGATACGGTGACCGCTGACGTTCATCACGTCGTCGATGCGGCCCATGAACCAATAGTTGCCGGACGCATCGCGGCGCGCGCCGTCGCCGGCGAAATACACGTGCGGGAACTTCGACCAGTAGGTCTGAACGTAGCGTTCGTCGTCACCCCAGATGCCGCGCAGCATGCCCGGCCACGGTCGCGTCAGCACGACGTATCCGCCGCCGCCCGGCGGAACGGATTCTCCGCGATCGTTGACGACGTCGGCGCCGATCCCGGGTAAAGGCCGCGTCGCGCTGCCGGGCAGCAGCGTCGTGATTCCGGGCAGCGGCGAGATCATGATGCCGCCGGTTTCCGTCTGCCACCACGTGTCGACGACGGGAACGCGATTGCCGCCGATCCATTCGCGGTACCAGATCCACGCCTCGGGGTTGATCGGCTCGCCGACTGTCCCGAGCAGCCGCAGCGACGAGAGGTCGTGGCGGGCGGGATACTCCGTCCCCCACTTCATGAAGGTGCGTATCGCGGTCGGCGCGGTGTAAAGAATCGTCACGCGATAGCGCTCGACGATCTCCCAGAACCGGTCCTTGTCGGGGAAATCGGGCGTGCCTTCGTACAGCACGCTCGTTGCGCAGTTCGCGAGCGGGCCGTAGACGATGTAGGAGTGACCCGTGACCCATCCGATGTCGGCGGTGCACCAATAGATGTCGCGCTCTTCCTTGAGATCGAACACGAGCTTATGCGTCATCGTGACGTGCGTCAGGTATCCGGCGGTCGTGTGTTTGATACCCTTGGGCTTCGCCGTCGTGCCGCTCGTGTACAGGAGAAAGAGGAGATCCTCGGCGTTCATCGCCGTGGGCGCGCACACCGCGGACTGCCCGGCGACGACCTCGCTCCACCAGTGGTCGCGGCCCTCACGCATGAAGACGTCGTCGCCGACTCGCCGGGCGACGACGCAGTGTTTGATCGAGGGCGTCCTCTCCATCGCGACGTCGCAGTTGCGTTTCAGCGGCACCTTCCCGCCGCGGCGCCATCCGAAATCGGCCGTGATCAGGGCTACGCATTGGGCGTCGTTGACGCGGTCGACGATCGACTCCGGGGAGAAGCCGCCGAAGATCACCGAGTGCGCGGCGCCGATGCGCGCGCAGGCGAGCATCGCAACGGGCAGCTCCGGAATCATCGGCATGTAAATCGCGACGCGGTCGCCCTTACCGATGCCGAGTCCGCGCAGCCCGTTGGCGAACTTGTTGACGTCGTCGAGCAGCTCGCGGTACGTGATCGTGCGGCGATCGCCCGGCTCGCCCTCGTAGTAGTAGGCGATCTTTTCGCCGCGTCCATCGCGGACGTGTCGATCCAAGCAGTTGACCGACACGTTGAGCTCGCCGTCGCCGAACCAGCGCGCGAAAGGCTCGTTCCATTCGAGCGTCGTGGTGAACGGTGTGATCCAGTCGAGGCGGCGCGCCCAAGCCGCCCAGAAGGCCTCGGGGTCGCGCTCGGCTTCGGCGTAGATCTCCGGCGTCGCGTTTGCCTGGACGGCAAACTCGGGGGGCGGCGGGAAGCGTCGTCTCTCTTCGAACAGCGCTTCGATCGCGGGCGTACTCATTCGACCGAGTTACCTAGGCCGCGCAGTCATGCCTGCCGAAGATTTCGGGCGACTGGAAAAGATGTTAGCCGCACTGCTTCTCGCTGCGTCGACCACGCCTGCAACGGGGCTCGCCACGATCCGCTACGACGCACCGCCGCCGAACTTCGCGATTCCGGGCGCGCACGGCACGAAATACCTGTCGGACCTTCGCGGGAGAGTGGTCGTCATAAATTTTTGGGCCACGTGGTGCCACGCGTGTACCGAGGAACTCGATTACTTCGTGCGCGCGCAGCAGACGTTTGGCGACCGGATCGCCATCGTAACGATCTCGGAGGAGATGCCCAACGTCGCGGCCGGATATCTCCACGAGCGCGACATCGCGCTGCCTCTCGTTGAGGACAGCGGAGGCGCGATCTCCCGCGTCTACTCCGTCTCCAAGTGGCCGATCACGCTCGTGCTCGACCCCTCCGGCGACGTCAGCTTCGTCTCCGTCGGAGGCCTGAGCTGGCAGGAACTATCGGATGCAATCGAGCGAGCGGAAGCTACCACCCCGGCTAGCACTCCCGAGGCGGGAGTGCTACAGTAGGGCGGTGATAGATAGCACCGGGCTAGGCAAGCGCAGAGCCTACATCCTCGCCACCGTCGTCTACGAGTACATTGCCACCGCCGAGCCGGTCGGCTCGCACGCGCTCACACAAAAATACAACCTGGGCGTGAGTTCCGCGACGGTTCGCAACGAGATGGCCGAGTTGGAAGCGGGGGGCTACCTCATGCAGCCGCACACCTCGGCCGGGCGCGTCCCATCCGATGCCGGATACCGCACCTACGTCGATGAGCTCATGCAGCCCGAGGAGCTGACCGAGATCGAGCGCCGGCGGATTCACGACGAGCTCTGCGATGCGACCCGCGAGCTGGACGACATCATCGACAGCACGACGCGGCTGCTCGGGCGTCTCTCGAACAACCTGGCCTTCGTGACGAAGCCGCAGCAAGAGGCGCAGCGCTTCAAGCACATCCAACTGATCTGGCTGTCGCCGCACACCGGCGTGGCCGTCGTCGTGACGTCGCTCGGCGTCGCCGCCCAGAGCCTGTTCGAACTGGGAGCCGAGGTGCAGCCCGACGATCTCACGCGTTTTTCGAACGCGCTCAACGCACGTCTCGCCAACCATCCGCTGCGCGACGTCACCGAGGCGGAGATCGCGCAGGCGGCGCGCGAAGCGGGCGTCTCCGACGACCTGCGCGGCGCCGTCGTCGGGGCCTTCGTAACTGCGCGCTCGAGTGAACAGCCGACCATCGCCGCGGCCGGCGCGCAGAACCTCCTGGATCAGCCCGAATTTCAGGACCTGCGCAAGCTCCGTTCGATCCTGCGCATCGTCGAGGAGCAGAAGACGCTCTATCAGATCGTGGCGGACGCGATGAACTCCGATGCCGCGAGCGTCAAGATCGGCCACGAGCTTGGAAGCGAAGAGCTGGCGGATCTCTCGGTCGTGACCGTGCCCTACCGGTTCGGCGCGCACGCCTTGGGCATGCTGTCGATCCTGGGACCGCGGCGGATGCCGTACGGGCGTCTGTTGGCGCTGGCCAGCGGTACCGCCGAGAGCTTGAGCCAGCGGCTCTCCGACGTGGAGTTCATCCCCGAGAGCTAGCGTGCCCACGACGAATTACTACGAGATCCTCGGCGTCGCCGCTGACGCATCGGGGGACGAGATCAAGCGAGCTTATCGCAAGTTGGCGCGCCAGCATCATCCCGACGTCGCGCACGACAAGTCGAAGGCCGAGCATCGTTTCAAAGAGATCAACGAGGCCTACGAGGTTCTCTCCGATCCCAACAAACGCGCGCAGTACGATCGTTTCGGGGTCGTCGGCAACGGCGCGAGCGGTCCCGGCGGCTTCGGATTCGGCGCGGGCGCGTTCGGCGACATCTTCGATATGTTCTTCGGCAACATGCGCGGCGCGACGGCGCGGCGCGCGGGGCCCGAGCGCGGCGCGGACCTTCGCTACGACATCGAGATTTCGCTCGAAGAGGCGTACGCCGGAACGAGCCGTGACATCGTCTTCGACCGGCTCGCGCAGTGCGACGTCTGCAGCGGCAGCGGCGCTCGGCCGGGGACCGTCGTCGTAGCGTGCGAGCGCTGCGGAGGCAGCGGTATGGCGCAGACGGTGCGCCACACGCCGCTAGGGCAGATCGTCACCCAGTCCGCTTGCGCTCGCTGCGCCGGAGAGGGACACGTGATCCCGCATCCCTGCGATGCGTGCGGCGGGCGCGGCCGGCGCGCGATTGAGACCCGGCTGACCGTTAAGGTCCCGGCCGGGGTCGACGATGGATCGCGCATTCGCATCGCCGGTAACGGGGAGACGGGAAGCCGCGGCGGCCCGCCCGGCGATCTCTACGCCTACTTGAGCATCCGCGCGCATCCGCTCTTTCAGCGCGACGGGCGCGACACGTTCGTGGACGTGCCGGTCAGTTTCCCGCAGGCGGCGCTCGGCACCACGATCGCCGTGCCGTCGCTCGGGGGCGACGTCGAGGTCACGCTGGCGCCGGGAACGCAGTCCGGCACACGGCTGCGGCTGCGCGGCTACGGCATGCCGAGCGTGCGCGGCACGCAGCGCGGCGATCATCACGTGACGGTTCACGTCGCAGTTCCCACGAAGCTCAGCCAACGGCAGCGAGACATTCTAGAGGAGTACGCGCGCGCGGGTGGCGACGCAGTCGAAGAGCGGACGTTCTTCGAGCGCGTAAAGGACGCGTTTCGCCCCGAATAGTGAGCGCGGCTCGCCGATTCTTCGTGGAGGGTCGTGGCGAGATTGGCGGCAGCGTCGAGATCGTGGGTGGTGACGCGCACAAGATCGCGCACGTGCTGCGCCTGCGCACGGGCGATCGCCTCGAAATCATCGACTCCACCGCGCGAGCGTTCGTAGCGGCGATCGACTCCGTCGAGCCGGCGGTGCGCGCGACCCTCGTCGAACGCGTCGCCGAAGGTGCAGCGCGCTCGTGCAACGTCGAGGTGGCGCAGGCGGTCCCCAAGGGACGACGCATGGACTTCGTGATCGAGAAGTGCACCGAGCTGGGTGCGGCGGCGTTTCTCCCATTCTATTGTGAGCGCAGCGTGGGCCGGGCCGTCGGAGCCGAGAAGCTTGCGCGCTGGCGCCGGCTGGCTCGCACTGCCGCGCAGCAGTGCGGAAGGCGCGACGTTCCACAGATCGCGGCACCGGTCGAGTTCGCCGATCTGGCGGAACGCTTCGGCGAATATGCGGCGGTACTTTTCGCGTGGGAGACGGCACCGCCCGTGCCGCTGCGCGAGCGGCTGCCGTCAGCATTGCCGGCTGCGGGGCGCGTGCTGGTCGTCATCGGGCCCGAGGGCGGTTTCACGCACGCCGAAGCCGAGCTTGCCGAACGCGACGGGGCGGCACTCGTGTGGCTCGGCGCGCGCATCCTGCGGACGGATACGGCCGCGATGGTAGTGTTGGCGGTGATTGACGCCCTAACGTCGTAGAAGCAGCGATTCGGCATGCCGCTTCCTTTTTCGATCGTCATTCCCACGTACAACGAAGCTTCCGGCATCGGCAAGCTGCTGCGGGACCTCTCCGCGGCATTCGAGACGAACCAGCTCGATGGGGAGATGATCGTGGTAGACGATAACTCGCCGGACGGCACCGGCGAGGTCGTCGAGCAGCTTTCGGCGCAACTTCCCGTGCGCTGCCTGCACCGCAGCGGCAAGCTCGGATTATCCAGCGCCGTCATCGAAGGCTGGAAAGTCGCCCGTCCCGAGTCGCTCGTGCTCGGTGCGATGGATGCGGACTTTAGCCACGACATCAACGCACTGCCGAAGATGGTGCAGGCGTTGGAATCGGGCGAGTACGGGCTCGCGGTCGGTAGCCGCTACGTCCCCGGCGGCGGAATTGCAAACTGGCCAAAACGGCGCGTCGTGACCTCGCTCGTCGCGTGCTGGCTGGCGCGTCCGCTAACGCGCGTGCGGGACGTGACGAGCGGGTACTTTCTCGTACGGCGCGACGCGATCGAGGGCGTGACGCTCGACCCGATCGGCTTCAAGATCGGCTTGGAGGTAATCGCCAAGGCGAAGTACGGAAAGGCGATCGAGGTGCCGTACGTATTCACCGATCGCGTAGCCGGCGAATCCAAGCTCAACCAGCGCGAGATCTTCAACTACCTCAAACAACTAGGCCGGCTGTATGCTGCGTGGCTGCTGCCGCCCGTCAAGGAGCGCAAAGCCTGATGCGCGAGTGGCGGCGCGTCATCGGCGGATCGGCCGAGGGTCGGCGCGAGAAAGACGGGCGTAGCGATGCGGCGCTGTGGACCAAGTGCCCGAAGTGCGGCGAGGTGCTCTACCGCCGGGACCTGGCCGCAAATCTCGACGTCTGCACCCGCTGCGGCTATCACTTTCGCATGAGCGCCTACGATCGGATCAAATCGATCGCGGACGGCGAGTTTACCGAGATCGGACAGGAGGTCGTGTCGAGCGATCCGCTCGGGTGGTCGGACAGAAGGCCGTATCCCGCGAAGCTCAGCGCGGATCGCGAGCGCAGCGGCGTCTCCGAGTCCGTCCTCTGCGGCTTCGCGACGATCGGCGGGTTTCCGGTCGCTCTTGGCGTCATGGACTTTCACTTCCGCGGCGGCACGATGGGACGCGTGGCCGGCGAGCGCATCACGCTGCTGCTCGAAGAGGCGCAGCGCAGGAAGGTGCCGTGCATCATCTTCGCCGCCTCCGGCGGGGCCCGCATGGAAGAGGGGATGGTGGCGCTCATGCAGCTGGCAAAGACGACCGCCGCCGTGGCGCGCTTCATGGCGGCGGGCAATTTCTTCGTGACGGTGCTCACCGACCCGACGACCGGCGGCGTGTCGGCGTCGTTCGCGTTCCAGGCAGACGTCATCGTTGCCGAACCGAAGGCGATGATCGGCTTCGCGGGGCGCCGCGTCATCGAGCAGACGATTCGTCAGCGGCTGCCTGACCAATTCCAAACGGCCGAGTTTCTGCTCGAGAAGGGCGCGGTCGACATGGTCGTCGACCGGCGAAATCTCAAAGAGACGCTGGTGCGGCTTCTCGAATACGCTAAGGCGCGATGAGCAACAACATCATCGTCGAGCGCGAAAAGGGAATGGCCGAGCTGGAGCGGCGGATCGCGGAGCTGCGCGCGGCTTCGGCCGCGCAGCCGCTGGACATGTCGAGCGAGGTTGCCGCGCTCGAACAGAAGTATCGCGAGATCCTCCAGGAGCTTTTCGGGACGCTCTCGCCGTGGGAGAAGGTGCACATGGCGCGCCACCCGGCGCGCCCGACGTCGCTGGACTACATCTCGCGCTTCGATCGTTTCGACGAGCTGCACGGCGACCGCCACTTTCGCGACGATCCCTCGATCGTCGGCGGATTCGCGCTGCTCCAGGCGCGTCCGGTCGTCGTTCTCGGCCAGCAGCGCGGCCGCGACACCAAGGAGAATCTGCGCCGTAACTTCGGGATGCCGACGCCCGAAGGTTATCGCAAGGCGAGCCGGCTGGCGCGTCTCGCGGCGCGTCTCGGGCTTCCGATCGTCACGTTCGTGGACACCAAGGGCGCCGATCCCGGCATCAGCTCCGAGGAACACGCGCAGTCCGAGGCGATCGCGACGTGCTTGCAGGTCTTCGCCACCGCGCGCGTTCCCATCGTAGCGGCGATCGTCGGCGAGGGCGGATCCGGAGGCGCGCTGGCGCTCGCTATCGCCGATCACGTGCTGATGCTGGAGCACAGCACGTATTCGGTCGCGTCGCCGGAAGGCTGCGCCGCGATCCTCTGGTCCGATGCGGGTAAGGCGGAAGAAGCCGCGGCCCGGTTGAAGTTGACCGCCGATGACTTGCGCCGCTTCGGCATCGTGGACGAGATGATACCCGAACCGCTGGGCGGCGCCCACCGGAACGCCGCCGAAGTCGTGGCGCGTACGCTACAAGCCGTCGACGCGGCCCTTTCGCGTTTAGCGGCGCTCAGTGTGGAAAGACTCCTAGAGGAGCGTTATCGAAAGTACCGGCTGTTGGGCGAATGGCAGGCAGAGAGTCTAAAACCGATAGGAGAGCCGCACTGAGGTCGCGCATGCGCCCGGTGCTTCGCCTCGCCGGCCGAATCACCGCCGCCGTGATCGCGCTCCTCGTCGTCGGATTGGTTGCCGTTCAGTTTGCGCGGGCGATCGGCGAAAACGTCGCCGCCGTACGACAGCTGTCGACGATTCACGCGGATATTGCGGGGCTTCAGAGGCGCCGTGACGAGCAGCAGCGCGAGCTGCGCCGGCTGCGAGATCCACAGGGCGCGATTCCTGAAATCCACGATCGCCTGCGTCTCGTGCGGCCTAACGAGGCGCTCATCTTCGTGTCCCCCCAACCTGCTGCAACGCCGTCGAACCCGTGAACGACACGCTCGGCGGGATCGTGATCAACCTGAATGTGTACGGTGCGACGGTCCGGCTGGACGACGGCGACCTGGCCACCGCCAGCGCGGCGGACGTGGAGTCGCATCGCGAACAGTATCAACGCTCGCTCGCGCGGCGCAAGCGGCTGGCCTTCGAGGTGCGGCGCGAGGGGCGGCGCTGCGCGGTCTCGCTGGCACCGCAGATCCGCGATGACGAGCTCGAGGAGCAAATCGCGGCGTATCTCAAGAGCACCGAGGAGTGGGAGCCGCCCGAAGGGCTCCCGGCGGCCGAACGGCACTTCCTGCGCAAGAAGCGCCGGGCCGCGCTGTTCGAAGCGAAGCACTGAGGAATCGCGGCCTTGAGCAGGCGATACGCGATCGTATCGATCGGCACCAACTCGACTCGCGCCCTGATCGCGGACCTCGAGCCTGAGACGCCGCGCGTCGAGTTCGCTCGCTCGATCGGGACGCGCATCGGTGAGGGGCAGGGCGAGCGAGGCCGCCTCGGCGACGAGCCCATGCAGCGCACCCTCGATGCCGTCGCGCACCTCGCGCGGACGATGCGCGGGCACTACGTTCGGATGTTCGCGATCGCCACGAGCGCCGTGCGCCGAGCCGACAACGGCGAAGAGTTCATGGAGCGCGTACACGAGCTGCTCGGCGTGCCGTTGCGCATCCTGTCCGGGGAGGAGGAAGCGGAGGCCTCGTATCGGGGCGCGCTGACGGCGTTCGACGGCCGGCGGGGCGAACGAGTCGGCGTGATCGACGTCGGCGGCGGTAGCACCGAGTACGCGGTCGGCGATGCGGTCACGCCCGAGAAGGTGATCTCGTGCGAGGTCGGGGCGGTGCGTCTGACGGAGGCCGTGCCCACGCTTGCGGGGCGCGACGGGCGGGTGGCGGCCGGCGAGCTGTCGCGCGCCGGTGACCTCGCCCGCGAGGCGCTGCGTCCGCTCGCGGAGTGCGCCCCGGTAGAGCGCGTGGCGCTCGTCGGCGGCAGCGCGACGACCACGGCCGCGATCGTGCGCGGACGTGCGGCGCCGATCGCTTCGTACCGGCTGACGCGCGCGGATCTGCTGCGCACACTGGAGCGCCTGTGCGGCATGAGCCTTGACGAGCGTAAGAAGGTGGCAGGCATGAGAGCGCAGCGCGCGGACATTCTGCCGGCGGGGATCGTCGCGCTCGATGCGGCGCTCGAGGCGCTTGGGCGCGACGAGGCTCTCGCGACGACCTCCGATCTGCTGCTCGGCTTCTTGTTACAGCAGTGGGATGCAACGGGGCAACCCCAGCGCGCTCCCACCGGTTCGAGAGTCGCGAAGGGGATGAATTGATGGACGACACGCAGATACGCGAGCACATTGAAGAGCTCGTCGCCGAGGAGCACCGGCTGCTCGAGCACGGCGAGGGCGGAAAGCTCACGTCCGAGGATCTCAAGCGCCTCGACGAAATCACGGTCAGACTCGACCAGTACTGGGACCTGTTACGCCAGCGCCGCGCCCGGCGCCACGCCGGCCAAGATCCCGGTATCGCGCAGATGCGCAACGAAGAGATCGTCGAGCACTACCGCCAGTAGCGGCTCCAGGAAACGTTCCGGCAACAAGCGTAGCGTACGATGACGGCCATGGATCGTACCGCCGACAACCTGTTCAATCGCTTCGCCGAGCTGCTTCACGCATCCGATGCCCGGTCGGACAAGCGCTTCGACGCGCTCGATGCGCGACTCGACGGCCTGGACGCGCGAATCGATGGCCAAGGTACACGCATCGACGGCCTGGGCACGCAGCTGAGCAGCCTGGGCACGCAGGTGAACAGCCTGGGCACGCAGGTGAGCAGCCTGGGCACGCAGGTGAACAGCCTGGGCGCGCGGGTGAACAGCCTGGGCACGCAGGTGAACAGCCTTGGCGTGCGGATCGACCGCTTAGACGCGCGAATCGACGACGTGCAGGCTGAGCTCCGTGAGTTCCGCGCCGCGACGGAGTCGAATTACGATAGGCTTGTTGCCCGGTTCGACGGTTTGGAGTCGGGGTTCGGAGGCTTGGAGTCAAGATTCAATGGCTTGGAGTCGAGATTCGCGGCAGTCGAGACCCGGCTGACGACCTTCGAAACGAAGGTTTACCTTCGCTTCGACCGGCTCGAAGAGCGATTAACGATTGTCCAAGGTCGCTGACTCGGGATGGTGGTGGAATAGGCAGACACAGCAGACTTGACCAGACCCGGTTGAGCCGCAGGCCCGGGAAACCGCCTGCGGGATGCGCTCAAATTCGGTGAACTCTCTGTCGATTGCGCGACGTGACGACGCCGAGCCAAGCTCCGCAGCGGAGAAGGTGTAGAGACTGGACGGGCGCGGCCTACGTGAGCGTCGAGCTCATACGGTCAAGGCACAGTCCGGGCCACAAACGCGAACGCGCGGTGGCGAAAGCCATAGTGGTGCGAAAATCTGCAGCCCGAAAGGGCGTCCGGGTTCGACTCCCGGCCATCCCAAAAAGTATTGTCGCGGACGATCCTTGCCAGCCATGAAACCGGAGCGTGGCGAGTTCGGCGGACCCATGCCGATATCGGTCTTAGCGGCGCGGGGCAATGCTCACGGTAACGCCGACCAAACTGGACCCCTTGATTTGAATGCCTTTGGACTGCTCACCTCCGAGCGGATAGGTCCAAAAACCGATTTCAGCGTTTCCGTTTTCGGGCTGCACGATCGCGTCGCCCTGAATCCAGAACTGAAACGGTGTTGATGTGTTGGGCGCTGCGGTGAGTTTCGTGGTGCCAACAATTTTCGCGATCGAGCCGGAAACGCGGATGCGGTCGAGGGTGAACCCGTTCGATGCTTGCGTGCCTCCGATGGCAACATGGCGTCCGTCCCATTGAAGCGCAAACCCTGGTTCGACTGTCCCAACAACCGTAATTTCGCGTAGCGCGGTTCCGCCCTTGGGCAGTTCGGCCAGCGCGAAACTGCCGTCGCTGTGTTCACCGTCCACAAAGAGGTTGCCGTGACCGTCGAACGTGCAGAAGAAGTATTCGGAAATATCGCCTAACGAATAGATTTGTGGAGGACCCGACGCGTCCTTGTAGATCGCCACGTTGCCGGTGGCACTGGCCACGCCGAGACTTCCAGTCTTTGGATCAACAGAACAGCCGAGCGGCAGAAGCGAATCGTCCTGGAGTTGGGAAATCGGCTCGGTTCCGCCGTGTACGAACTCAAAGATGGAAAACCCCTCGCCCATTGCCATGAACACGTCGCCGTTTTTGTCGGTACAAAGCCCGAAGGCCGGACCAAATCCAAGTCCGCAGGCGTTTAGCGTCTGGAAGAGCTTTCCGCGAGGGTAGGTGAAGACGTACACGTTGCAATTGTAGATGCTCGATGCATAGAGGAGATCTTCGCCCCGCGCCGCCGGATCGGTCCACGAACTCCCGTGTAGTGGGGACGGCGCTTGCAGCGCAAGAACGCCTGATTGGCCACCCTCCTGCAGTGATCCACCGCACGCCGTCAGCAACGTCAGGACGACGCTCACGCTCAGTGTCCGAAAACGAGGATCCACCATGCGTCGTTCTCCTTTAGCGATACGTTTTTCAGCCGACATTCACCAGCGGCGAGCATTTCGGTGGGCGGCTGCCTGCCTCCCTTCCAGCGCGGAAGTCGTAACTATCGCCGGTTCCCTTCTCAGAGATATAAACGCATCGCGATTTGCGCTCTACTCAGCGCAAATGTTCTCATTGGAGTTTTGCGCGATTCTGATCACGATGGTCCCCAGGATCGAAGCGCGGCCATGCGCGTGTCACATTTTGTCACGGACGGGTCGGAAACGGTCGGGATCCCGAGGGAACGGAGGGGAACCAGTGCGGCGGAAAAGCCTGATGGGATAACACTTTTCGGTAACGGGCGGGAGCGGCTGGAATCCCGAGCGTGGGTTCGACTCCCGGCCATCCCAAGAAAATCGCTCCTCTTCGGAAACATGTCGTGGTTGTATCGAATGGCGCTCAGAGTCTATGCGTCGACGGCGAGGAGTTCCCACTCACCAGGCACGCCGCGGAGCGCGCGCCGGCCACGGCTCGTGAAGTCGATGCCCGATCCGGCAACGAGGTCGCGAACCGTGCTTGAAACCAAAACGTCGCCGGGCTGGGCCTCCGAGAGCACGCGAGCTGCAATGTGCACGGCGATTCCGCCGATGTCGGAGCCCAAGATCTCACACTCGCCGGTGTGGAGACCGGCGCGAATCTCGATGCCGATCTGCCGAAGAGACGAACGTAGCGACAACGCACACCGGATTGCCCTCGCCGGTCCGTCAAAGATCGCGAGAAATCCGTCGCCGGTACTTTTGATCTCGTTTCCGCGAAAACGTGCCAGCTCGCGACGCACGAGCGCGTTGTGACGCTGGAGGATGTCACGCCATTTAACGTCCCCCAGCTCAGCGGCAATCTGGGTCGAGCGGGCGATGTCTGTCAGAAGAAGGGTTGCAAGGACTCGATCCAATTCGGTCGGCCGGCGAACGCCCGTCAGGAATTCCTGGAGCTCATCGACAACCGCGTCAAAATCGCCCGCAAAGACCAAGTGGTCGGTTCCGGGCAGCTCCACGAACTTCGCGTCCGGAATGTGATTCGCTATGTAACGGCCTTCGGCGACATTTGCGTCGAGGTCACCCGTTCGGTGCATGACCAGCGTTGGCACGTGGACGGTGGGGAGCAAATCGCGAACGTCAATCCGCGCGTTCATTTGCGCGAGTGCGATCGCCGCGCCCGGGCTTGCGCTCTGTCGAAGAAAAGCCGACCACCAGCGGGCGAAGTTTGCATCGTTCGCCTGACTCGGGGCGAGGGTCGCGAGGTCCGTGACTCCTCCCCAGCCTTGCGCGATGCCTTCGATCCAGGCCGCGCGACGTTCCGGGGTGGGAGCCCAGGGATAATCCGGCGACCAGAGGCGGTTCGCGAAGCTTCCGAACAACGCTAAGGCGGACGTGCGCTGCGGATAAGTTGCGGCGAAGAGAATGCTCAAGCCGGCACCTTCGCTCATGCTGAAGATGGCTGCACGTTCTGAACCGGCCGCATCCAGCACGGCTCGCAAATCATCCATGCGCTGCTCCAGTGTGGGCAGTTCGTTCGTTGGAACGCGGTCTGAGAGACCAGTGCCGCGCTTGTCGAATAAGATCAGCCGGCTAAACGAGGCGAGCCTCCGAAGAAACCGCGCGTACGACGGCTCTTCCCACGTATACTCGACGTTAGAAACCCACCCCGGGACGTAGATCAGATCGAGAGGACCGGCCCCTGTGACTTGGTACGCAATATTGACCTCGCCGCTCTTTGCATAACGCGTAACGGGCACGTCCATCGCGAGTGTGCTTAACTCACGAGGCTGTTGCTGCCTGCCGCTTAGCGCAACAGAGTACAGCGTAACGGGACGATGTCACATTTTGTCACGGACGGGTCGGAAACGGTCGCGATTAGGAGAGACGATCGGGGAACCAGCGCGGCGGGATAAGGTAACAGAATAACACTTTTCGGTACCGGGCGGTATCGGCTGGAATCCCTGGGCGGGGGTTCGACTCCCGGCCATCCCAAAGGTTTTTCGGCGTTTCTCTCCGAGAAACCCGGCACGGCGGCCAGACTGGCCCCGCCATTTACGTTGAACCATTTTCGCGCAACGTTATGGTCGTGTCTTATGCGGATGCAAGCGAGGCTGCGTATTGCTGGTCTGCTTCGAGCCACTCGTCCTGGACGTCGATGCGGCGCATTCGAGCGGGATAGGTACCCTTGGGATGCGTGGCGATCCAATCTTGCGCCAATACCGTAAGGTATTCGAACTTCTCCCAAAGCACGTCGCCTGCACTGCGTCGAAGTATTGCCAAATATGGCGCGAGATGCTCCCAGGCCTGAACGGCATCGATGCCCGACCCGGCAACGAGGTCGCGAGCGGTGCTCGAAACCAAAACATCGCCGGGCCGAGCCTCCGAACGCACGCGAGCGGCGACGCGAGTCCCGTGGTGTGCAGCGACTACTGCAGGCCGAGGTAGAGCGGGGTCTTTAGCCCGGTCTTCGGTCCCGCGATCGTGCGAAGTGGCTTCGCCTCGCCGTTGGCGTCGCCGGCAAACTCTTTGATCGAGTTGCCGGTGGTGTCGGCGATGTAGATGTGACCGCTGTTGTCGGCCATCACGCCGCCGGCTGACTTGATCGAGGTGATGTCCTGCACGGGCGCGACGTCGCCCATCGCAGCGTCGGCGAAGACCAACACGTCCGGATTCTCTTCGGCCACGAGGAGCCGGCCGTTGGGATCGAACGCGAGGGCAAACGGCCACGAGAGGTTCGTGTTACTGCCTTCGATGACGCCGATCGGCGCGGCGTCCCCTCTAGCGTTCTTGGCGTACACGGTGATCGAGTTGCCGTAGACGTTCGCGACGAAGAGGTCGCCGTCGGCATCCACGGCCATACCGCAGGGGCCGTTCAACTTTGTCTTGCTGCCGCGAATCTCATCGATCGGGGCGACGTTGCCCTTCGCGCCGGGTGCGTACTCGGTGATCTCGTTCTTTCTGTAGCTGCTGACCCAGAGGTGGCCGAAGGGGTCCACGAAAAGGCCTTCCGTGCCGCCAATTCTCGTTCTCGAGCCGCCGATGATGCGCGTCGGCGCGACATCGCCGTTCGCCTTAGGCCGAAGACGTCGACCTGCGTCCCAGTGTCGTCGGCGGTGTAGATGTTGCCGCTCTCATCGAAGGCGAGCGAGTCAGGATTGCCCAACGTCGTCTTGTATCCGGATTTGTTTCTAATGGGTTCGATGTCGCCGCTGGCTCGAAGCTCGAACGCTAAGAGGCCTCCGCTCCCGCTCGGCCCGCCATCGCGGTTCGCGGTGAACATGAGGGGCGTGTGGAGGAGCGGCGGGGCACCCTGCGACTCGGTCTGGGATAGCCCCGCAGGGGCGACGACAGCCGGAACGAGACCGACTGCGGATTGGCCGCCCGCGCAGCCGGCGACGCCGGCGGCAAGGGCGAGGGCCGCCAGCACGCGCTGGCACGTGGATGCGAACATGTGTTTTCTCCTGTCAGGTTTTGGGATGATGATGTGGCATGTTAGCCGACCGGCCGTACGGAAACGCACGGCCCGCATAGCGTGGTTGATCGTCGCCGGCCGGCTGTTCGCAGCGCCGGCGCTCGCCGGAGATCCAGGCCGCGTCGACGGATACGTCACGCCCTATTACGACTCGGCAGGCCCGGTCATCAAGGTCGGCGCGTACAGCGCGGGTCTGGCGTCAAAGAGCTCGAGCGAGTTTGTCGCCACGATTCTCCGGATGAAGCAGCGACTAAAGAGCCTCGACTTCGCGGAAACCTATGTTGCCGCGATTCGTCTCTACGATCTGGGCTATCGCAACGAGGCGACCTATTGGTTTTACACCGCGCAGTATAAGGGTCGCCTTTTCGCAATGTTGGTCGACCAGAAGAAGCTCGGCGGCATGGGCGATCCGGGGTTCGAGCTGTACCACGCGCAGGATGCATTTTTTGCCGTGACGGGACCCAGCATAAACGGCTACGCCTTTGGTGACATCGACTCGCTGGTCTCGGTCATTCGCCGGGTGCAAAGCGAAAACACGTCCGTTCCGGACGTGCAACGAGCATACCCCGGCGTCGCCTTCGTGCCGAAGCACCAGTGGCAGCGCATCAACGCGCAGCTCAACTCCGGGTTGGGACAGCTGGCCGGTCACCTACCGCGTCAGAAGAGCGCGATCGCGCAGCAGCGCGTGCAGAACGGAACGCAAGCGCGCTTCGCACCGCTGACGAGCAAGCCGTTCCCCGGGGGCCTCTAGCTTTCGGGATCCGTAGGCATCACACTCCGCGGGCGGCTTGGCTCGTGCTCGTCGCAGGGCAATGCGTCCGGAAAATCGTGGCAGCCGGCATTGCTGTTCTCCCGTACGAATCGGTGTTTCCCGATGGTACAGGAGGGGACGCACAAAAACGTACGCGGCCCTACATCACCTCTTTGATCCCGGTTCGGATCAGAAGCCAGTTCGCCGGATAGGAGGTGATAAAACCGAGGATCATTCCGATCTGCATCATGAACCAGAAGGTGGGCTGCGTTGGCATCAGGTGTGGGCGAAACAGCACGAAGTACGACACGGCCATCCACCCGAACAGACCGATCTCGAACGCCGTCAGCGACAGCGTGTCGGCCTTGATCGCCGCGCGCAGGCCGTCGGCGAGCGAGAGACGCCGCATCGGGGCGATCGCGAAGTACTGAAACGCGATGCCGAAGGCGTACGCTAAGATGTAGTCGCCGATGAACTCGGTCAGAAGCATCGAGCCGAACAGCGTGAGACCGGTGAAGAAGATGGCGAACTCCGCGATGACGTCGCCGAGGACGCAACCGGCGCCGCAGTGTGAAACGCCGATGGCGACGCGGCCGTAGAAGGGCTTCTCTCGCGCAGAGATCCTACCGAGGCGCACGTAGATCCACAGCGCGACCGGGCCTCCGTAGAGCGCGGTGATCGGCCAAACCCAGTTCATGATCGCCATAGACTGCGGGAAGCGCACGAGGTCGATCACGACGAGGGCCGCGCATAGTGCCGCTACGATCAGCGACACGACAGCGAGCGCGTTGAGCCACGCTGGAACCATAGCTTAGTACGGAGCCGTCTTCCAGGATAGGCTGATGACGGCCTTTGGCGAAGGCCCGCCTGACTACGATGCTGCTTTGGCTGACGCCCGACCCTCGTGTCGGCGCGATGCTGACGAACCTGCAACGCGTCGGTCAGCATAGGTCCGGATCAGATCACTGCCGCATTAGACCCGCGCTAAAAAGGGGATTCTAGAGTGTATCTGGTCCTGAAGCTGATTCACGTCGCGGGCGTCGTGCTGTTTCTTGGAAACATCACCGTCGGCGTCTTCTGGAAGCGCATCTCGGATCGCAGCGGAAACGCGGGCATCATGGCGTTTACGATCGACGCCATCATCGCGGCGGATCGCATCTTCACGATCCCGGGCATCGTCATCTTGCTCGCCGGCGGCATAGGAGCGGCCTTCGTCGGCGGCATCCCGATCCTCGGAACCGGCTGGCTCCTGTGGGGACTGATCGCGTTTATCTTGTCCGGCTTAGCCTTCGGGCCGCTATCGCGGACGCAGCGGAAGCTCTCCGTGGCGGCGCACGCCGGCGATCTCGAAGAGTACGAGCGGCTCTCGAAGTCCTGGGACCTGTGGGGATTTATCGCGCTCGCGTTTCCGATCGTCGCGTTCGTTCTCATGATCCTCAAGCCGGCGCTGCCGGCTTTTCATCGCTAACGCGCGTTCCAGATCGCGCGGCACGCCGCGGCGCCGGCGATCATCCCATCGCCGATCGCATCCGAGTTGTTCGGCGTGTGCGTGCGCGACTCGAAGCCGCTGTCGTCCCACGCGTACCATCCGACGTAGCGCGCGCCGAACGCGCAGAACGCCGAGGCTTGATCGACGACCTCCGATTGCGTCAGGCCGGGCTGATAGAAGCGGTTTTCGTAGGAGCCTCCCCAGCCTTGCCCGATTCCGTACAGCGGCGTCCGCTCGATGCGCCAGCCGTACTTCTCTAGGCTGCGGCGCATCGCGGGGAGCAACGCCTTCATCCTCCAGTCGAGCTCTTTACCCAGCGACGGATGATGCCGCCCGAACGCCGAGTAGTTGTACCACCCGACCACGTCGCAACCCGCGTTCGAATAATTCTCGGCGGTCCCGGGATTCCACTCGACCTGGCCCGGCTTGCCGACGCCGGCGCCGAACCCGCAGATGGCTGGACGTCCGGGCGTGCGCGCGGCGATGAGCGCGTGGACCTTCTGCAGCAGGCGCCGGCCGCTGCCCGGATCCCACCACGCCCAGTCGTCGAGCACCCAGTAGCCCACGACGTACGGCCGCGCCGCGTCGCGCTCGAGAATCTCTGTCAAACGACGCAACACGGCGCCCTCCGTTCCGTAGTGTGGGTCTTCGTCGGTGCGGCAATACGGGTTGTAGCCGTAGCTCTTGGGCGGCGGCTTGACCGTGTGCGTGCGATGGCATTCCCAGTAGAACATCAGACCGGATACGCTGCCGTCTACGACCGCGATGCCGTGCGCCTTCAGCGCCCGCGCGAGCGACGTGCGCGGCGCGGGCGATCCGTTGTAGAGAATCGTCGTCGTGACGCCCTCGGCCGCCGCGGTGGCAGCGCGATCGGGCGTATCGACGCTGAACCCGATGATCGCGTGATCCTGCAAACGCGTCGGAACGGCTGCGACGGAACCACCGCTCGACGGCGGCGGGACCGCCGAAGAAACGCCAACACAACCGCTCAGCGCAACGCTTGCGGCGATAAACGCGGCTCGCCGCACGCCGCTAGTGGTGGAGCAGCGTTGTCGTGTCGGGACCGATGCCGCTGATCTCCAGCACCGTCTCGCCCTTCGCCATCGCGTAGTGGTGTACGCCGGCGGGGATCGAAACGACGCTGCCTGGCCCAAGCGGCTTCATCTTGGAAGTGTCCATCTTGTCGCCGAGCCCGACCATGAGTTCGCCGCTCAGGATCGTGACGTTCTCCGTCATGCCGTGAAAGTGCGGCGGTGCCACGCCGCCGGACGGCGCTTTGAGCAGGTACGCATAGTAGGCGTCCGCTTTCGCGGGATTGCCGACCACCATAGCCATCTCCCATCCCTTGAACTGCGGTACCGGCTGCCACTTCGCGGTGTCGGGCGTCACGATGATCGGCGTCGAGGCCGCCCCGGCCACGGTGAGCGCGACCGCGAACGCGAGTGATGCAAAAATCGATCGAGTAAGAAGCATTGGGAATACCTCCGTGCGCGCTACCGTTCGACGGCCGTTCGCCCGGCTACTTTGCGTGGGGGGCGACGATCTCGGCCAGCATGTCGGGCGTCCCGGCGACGCGCTCCAGATGCGGGTAGCGGATCCCCGCGTGGTAGTCGAGCGAGAGGGTTTGATACCAGCCGTTCTGCGTCGTGATCAGCGAGATCGGGGCGTTGGAGTGCTGCGCGCGGCGTAGCGCGTAGGCCAGCACCTCGGCCGAGAACTGCTGGCCGTCGACCGCGAGGATGTGCATGCCGGGTGCGAGCCCGGCGCGCCAGGCCGCCGAGTTCTCGCGCACGTCGCGCACGCGGCCTTCAGCGTTGAGATCCGCTCCGTACGCGTACCAGCCCGTGATCCCGTGGTCGTCGGCCTGCTCCGCGGTGATGAACTCGTTGGGCTTTGAGGTGTAGACGAGGCGCCAGCCGGCCCGAGCGAGCTCGTCGTTCGGCGGATGCGGGCTCGGGTGGTAAACATAACGCTCGAAGAAGTCGTGCCAGTCGTACGGCTCGACCTCGTTCAGGAGGCTCTCGACCTGTGCGCGCGTGTACGTCACGACGATCGGTCCCGTGACCGCCGGCTCGGTGAAGCGATGCAGGAACGTGTCGAGCGAGCGCGCGCCGTGCGAGCGCCCGCGGACGATCGTGTCCACGTCGAGCCAGACCAGCTCGCCCTCGGTGTAGAAGTCGTTGGCGTTACGGCGTATCGCCGCATAATCCCCGCGCGCCTCGTAGTAGTGGGGAGCGCCGGTGGTGAGATCGATCAACGGCGTCGTGGCGCGGCCGGTCTCGTAGTCCATCGACGCATAGACCGTGGCGAGATATTCCGGATACATCTTCGGCTCGCGGATTCCGCAGCGGAACGACAGCACGTCGCCGAGATATTGATTCATGCCTTCGTAGACCCAGAGCAGATCGGTGAGCTGGGGCACCTGGAAGTTCGGCGTCGTCAGGTCGGCCGGCCGGCGATACTTGCCGTTCCACGAGTGCGAGAACTCGTGCGGGATCAGGTCGCCGTTGGAGAGCGACTGGTCGGGATCCGTCAAGAAATTGTCGCCCGCGCGATTGTCGCTCGACTGGTGATGCTCGATCCCCTGAACTCCGACCGACTCACTCAGCGTGAGCAGCGCGCGGTAGTCGGCGAAGTGGCGCGAGCCGTACATCGCAAAGGCCTCCGCCGGCATGCGCTGATAGGCGTGCAGCAGCTCGGAGCCGATGTCGAGATCTTGCGGGTAATCCGCGAACGCGTCGAGCTGCACGAAGGCCGCGCCGCCTTGCCAAAGGTTCCATTTTTTGACGTAGCGCCCCATGTCGAGCGGCGAGTCCACCAGCATGTTGAGCGGCGTAAGGGCAAAGTCGATCCGATTGCCGTCGCGTCCCGACTCGCGCAGCGCGGTCGCAAAGTCCCAGCCGCTCGGCAGCACGATCGAGGACCGCACGAAGTAGCGATGCGAATCGATGCCGTCCTGATAAAGCAGAACCCGGTTCCACTGCAGGATGGCGAGCGAATGCGTCGCGGTGACGTCCTCCGGAGCGTTCATGAGAACGTCGAAGTCCACGTCCAGCTCTTGCGTGCTCGTCGGAACGTTGACATGAAAGGCGTACATGTCGATGGGGTCGCGGCGCCAGTCCAACGGCGCGCCGTTGGCCGAAATGCGCAAGGCGGCGAGGTTGCTGAGCGGCCCGCTCGGCTCGTGTTCGCCGGGGATCCACTTCGGGTACACCAGCGTGAACGATCCGGCGGCCGCGGGGATGCGTTCGTGTACCCGCAAGATTCCATCGGCCGCGTGCGACGCATCGACGACGAGCGTTGCGGGCCGCTGCTGCGTCGCCAGCGAAGGCTGCGCGATGAAACCGCTGCCCGAGGCGGCACAGGGCGCGAGCAGCGCGAAGCAAATCAGGGGTACGCTCAGTCGACGCATCTTCCAGCGGTTCTGGGGCCGGCAATGGGCCACCCTGCCCCAACCGCACGGCAGGTCAATGGGCAGCAAACAACCAAAAGCAGGGAGATTTTTTCACCCCCCGTTTTCTGACGGAGGTCAAGCGACCACGTGAAGATCGTGGTGACGGTTAAACTCGTTCCGGAGCCTAACGCCGAAAAGAAGATCGACCCCGCGACGAAGCGGCTCGTGCGCACCGGCGTCGAGACGGTCCTCAACCCGTACGACGAATATGCGCTCGAGGCCGGCTTGCAGTTGAAAGAGCGCGCGGGCGGCGACTCGCGCGTCACGATCTTCTCGATGGGGCCCGTAACGCTCAAGGAGACCCTGCGCCGCGCGCTCGCGATGGGCGCCGACGACGCGCTGGTGCTCAGCGACGCGGCGCTGGAGGGCAGCGACGTGTGGGTCACCGCGTACGCCATGGCCAAAGCCCTGCGCACGCTCGAGTTCGATCTGCTCGTCGTGGGCGGCCTCACCGACGACAGCAGCACCGGCGCCGTGCCCGGCGCGCTGGCGGAGCATCTGGGCCTGCCCTGCATCACGAACGCACGCAAAATCGATATCAGCGACGGGAAGCTCGAAGTCGAGCGCGAGACCGACGTGGGCTATCAGATCGTTCGCGCACCATTGCCCGCGCTGATCACGACCGCATTGACGTTCGGCGAGCCGCGCTACGCGTCGCTCAAAGGCATCATGGGCGCGAAGAAAAAGACGATCGCCACGATCGGCGTCCCAGACCTCGCGCTGGACTCACCCGTCGGCACGAGCGGATCGAAAACCGAGCTCCGCAGCTTCGCGCCGCCGCCCGCGCGCGGAAAGGGCAGAACGATCGAGGTCGCCGACGGCGCTGCCGGCGCGACCGCGATCTTCGAGTTTCTCCGCGAGAAGAAGCTCGTGTAGCCGTGAAGCACGTCATCGCATACGCGGAGCACCGACAGGGACAGACCCGCAAGGTGACCTTGGAACTCGCCAGCGAGGCGCGGCGGATCGCCGACGCGCTCGGGGGGAAGGCCTACGTCGTCGCGCTCGGCTCGGGCGCCGCGCAGCTCGGAGAACAATTGAAGGCGTATCCAGTCGACACGATCTTCGTCGACGAGGACCCGGATGTCGACGCCTTCTTGCTCGATCCCGTCGTCGACCACCTCGAGGCCGTCGCGAAGAAGATCGGTCCGTCGCTGGTGCTCATCCCGAACACGCTCTCGGGTCGCGACATCGCCGGCAAGCTCCTGGTGCGACTCCACGCCGGCATCGTCGCCGACGTCGTCGATCTGCAGGTCGAAGGCGACGCCGTCGTCTGCGTCTCGCCGAAGCTCGGCGGCGCCATCGTCACGCACTGCGCGTTGCTCCCGGCCGACTACGGCATCGTGACCGTCCGGCCCAACGCGTTCGCGGCCGCCCCCGGCGGAAGCGGCGCGCAGATCGAGCGGCTCGCGAAGCCCTCCGGCAGCTACACTGCCGCCGTCGAGAGCGACGTCGAGGAGGGCGCCGGCGAGTTGGCTCTCGAGGAGGCGCCGGTCGTGGTAGCCGGCGGGCGTGGGCTCGGCGGCCCGGAACCGTTCGATACCCTGTTGAAGCCACTAGCCCGGGCGCTGGGCGGAGCGGTGGGTGCTTCGCGCGCGGCGGCCGACGCGGGTTGGGTGCCGTACAATCTGCAGATCGGGCAGACCGGTAAGACGGTAACTCCGGACCTGTACATCGCGGTCGGCATCTCCGGTGCGATTCAGCACAAGGTCGGCATGCGCGCGTCCGGAACGATCGTCGCGATCAACAAAGACGGGGCCGCGCCGATCGCCGAGTTCTCGGACCTGCTTGTCGTGGGCGATGCGTTTCGCATCGTCCCCGAACTGACGAAAATGATAGAAACTGCTAAAGGACACGTCTCTTGAAACAATTTGGACTCATCGCACTGATTGCCATAGGGTGCGCCGTCGGCGTCGCGGCGACCACCCCCAGCGCGCAAGCTGGGCTCTTCGGGGGCGGGAAGAAGGCGACGCCCAGCCCCTCGCCGTCGCCCTCCGCCTTGCCGACGGCCAGCCCCGAGCCGCCGAGCGTCGCGATCCCGCGCTTGATGGCCAAGCTCAAGGCCAACCCCACCGACCAGCTCGCGATGGCGCAACTTGCCTCGGAGTATCTCCAGGTGAATCGGCCCGACATCACGCTGCAGTACACCCAGCACCTGCTGCAGATGGGCGACAAGACGGCGCAGGTCTATTACTATGATGGCTTCGCCGAGGAACAGCTCGGCAACGCGGCGGCCGCCACGTACGACCTGGAGCAAGCGTCGAATCTCGACCCGACCAATTTCGGCATCCTCGCCCAGCTCGCCGACGTGTACATCCGCACCAATCGCCCCAACGACGCGGAGCGCATCGCGAAGCGCGCGGTGACGTTCAATAAGACGGAGCCGCAGGCGTACATGACGCTGGGCAGCGTCTACGCCGCTGAAGGGCACTTTGACGACGCGCGCGCGCAGTTCGAGATCGCCTACGACATGAACAAGAAGGACACGACGGCGCTGTTCCAGATCGCGACGACATACGGGCAGCAGAACAACATTCCGATGGCGCTGCAGACGATCGCGCGCGCCTTGGCCATCGACCCCCGCAACATTCAGGCTCTCGTGTTCAAGGCCGACCTCTACGCAAAGCAACACGACGACGCGCACACCACCGAGGCGTACGACGACGCCGTGGTCGCCGCTCCAACGGACGACGAGAAAGTCGCGATCATGTCGCGTAAGGCCGAATATTTCGTGCAGCAGAAGAAGGACGCGCAGGGCGTCGCGATCCTCCAGCAGATGGTGACGCAATTCCCAAAGGTGCCGGCGGGCTTCGTGGCCTACGGCGACTATCTGGCGTCGCAGCGCCAGTACTCCCAGGCGGTCACGCAGTGGCAAGCGGCGCTGGCGCTCGATCCCAACAATTCGGGAGCGCTGCTCGGCATGGGCGAGATGGCGATGCAGGCGGGGCGTCTCACCGACAGCATCAACTACCTGAAGCGCTACACGCAGGTCTCGCCGGACGCGCAGGGTTTCGCGCTCTTGGGACAGGCCTATTCGCGCGCCCACGACTACTCGGGAGCGCGCGACGCGTGCGGGAAGAGCTTCGAAATTCAGCGGAGACCCGAAACGCTGGGATGCGTCGCCGGCGCCGACTTCGAGTTGCGCAACTACAAGGAAGCAGCGCAAATATTCGATGCGCTCGATAAGGTCGCGAAGGGCTTCCTGGACAACAACCCGACGCTGCTCTACATCGCGGCTAAGTCGTACGCGGGATCGAATCAGTGCTCGAAGGCGACGCAAGCGTACAAACGGTTGCTGCCGATGATGAAGAAGGGCACGAAGGACTACAACACCGTCCGCGACGGCGCGTCCAACACCTGCCACTCGGCGAAGCACTCAGGCTAGAGCGGCTGAGGCTCGTCACCGACCCGCTCTACGCGCAGCACCTTCGCGGCGTAGGCCATCCCGAGCGGCCCGATCGCGTCGAAGTCGTCGGGGCTCGGCTCGCGGCAAGCGGCGTCCTCGCGGATCGCGTGCAAGCACGGGACGCGACTGAGGCGGAGATCGAGCGCGTGCACACCCGACGCTACATGGAGCTCGTCGAGCGTGAAGTCGCGTCGGCGGACGGCCCGCACTACCTCTCGACAGGCGACACGGTCGTCGATGCGACGTCGTATCGCGCGGCTCGGCGCGCCGCCGGCGGCGCGATCGTTGCCGTCGAGGCCGCCGTCGCGCAGCGCGGCGGCGCCTTCGCGCTCGTGCGCCCGCCGGGTCATCACGCCGAGCCCGACCGCGGCATGGGGTTTTGCCTCTTCAACAACGTTGCGATCGCGGCGCGCGCCTATCAGGCTTCGGCCGAAGACGGGCCGCGCGTGCTTATCGTGGACTTCGATTATCACCACGGCAACGGAACCGAGGCCGTTGCCGGCGAGGGCCTTTCGTACGTCTCCACCCACGCGTATCCAGCCTATCCCGGCACCGGGGCGCGCAGCTACCGTCGCGGAAACGACCTGGTGCTCAACGTGCCGCTGCCGGTCGGTGGGATCTCCACGGAAGCCTTCGTCGCGCTGTGGGAGCGGCTGCTGCCGCTGGCGGCGCGAGCCGTTCGTCCAGGCTTGCTCGTCGTGAGTGCCGGCTTCGACTATGTCGCCGGCGACGTGGTCGGCGACCTCGGCGTCGGCGTCGAGGCGGCGGCGCCGATCGCGGCCGCGATCCGCCGCGCGGCCGAGCAATACTGCGACGGATGCGTCGCATACGTTCTGGAAGGCGGATACGACCTCGATGCGCTGACGCGCTCGATCGCTTCCATCGCGGCTACGAATGACGCGCCGCGTGCGCCGGACGCGGCCGCCGATCCGAATGCGCCGTCACGCGAGCTCCGAGAGCACGTTCAGTTACTATCGAAGATAGCTCAAGGAGGCGCTTAAGGAACTACGAACTAGCCTGGTTAGAACTTGTACTTTTCAGGAGGTCCCGACATGATCCGGAGATCGCTCCGGCACCTCGGCACCGCGCTGATACTGCTCGTCGCATTCTTCGGCCAGGCAACATGGACACTGGCGAGCGTGACGGGTGGTCTGACCGGTACCGTGCTGGATGCCGAAAACGCTGCTCCCATTGCGGGAGCGCAAGTCACCGCAAGCAGCCCCTCGCAATCGGTCACCGTCACGACCGACGCGGCGGGGCACTTTTCGTTTCTGACCCTCGGGCCGGACACGTACACGGTCACCGTATCGAAGTCAGGTTATCAACCTACCAGCGTGCCGGGTCAGGTCGTCTTCGCCGACACGGTGCAGACCGTGACGGTCAGGATGCCCAGGGCGCTCAAGACGATCGCACGCGTCGCGGCCGCGGCGCCCGGCGCGCTCGTCAAGTCGGGCACGACGGCCGACGTCTATTCGATCAACGCTGCCGCGCAGGCGAGCACGGCCGCGCTAGGCGGCGGTGGCTTGATCAATCAGGCGTATTCGGCGATCTCGACCGTTCCGGGCGCCTACGTGATCCCCAACCAAACGGGTTACTATGCCACGATCAACATCCGCGGCGGCGACTACGACCAGGTCGGCTATGAGTTCGACGGCGTCCCGGTAAACCGGTCGTTCGACAACTACGCGTCGAGCTCGGCATCATCGCTGGGCAACGCGGAAGTCCAGGTGTACACCGGCGCGAACCCCGCGACGTCCGAAGGCCAAGGCCTCTCGGGCTTCATCAATCAGGTCATCAAGAGCGGAACGTTCCCGGGTTACGCGACCGGCTCGCTCGGGATCGGAACGCCGGCCTTCTACCACCGCGCGGCGGTGGAGGTCGGCGGCGCGACGCCGGATCGCATGTTCTCGTACTACCTCGGCGTCGCCGGTTTGAATCAATCCTTCAGCTACATCAACAACAACAACGGCTCGGAGTACGATAATTGGCTCGGCCCCGTGGCAGGCATCGTCAGCGGTCCCTATGGGAAGCCCTTTGCTCCCGGTTGGTCGCTGTTCTACGGCGGCACGGGCGACTCGTACTTTCCGCTCGGACCGATCAACTGGCCGAACAACGACGCTCAAGTCGGATTGGCAACGATCTACGGCCGCAATACGGTCATCAACTTCCACATCGGCATCCCTCATCATAACGACGCGGGCCGCGACGATATTCAGCTGCTTTACGACGACGAAGCTCTGAAAAACCAGGAGTACTACAACGCCGGCACCTTCGCCTCGCCCTTCTGCACGGGCCAGGCCGCAATGTCCGGACCCGCGTGCATGTATCTCGTCAACGGCGAGACGCTCTCCACGCTGACCGGTGGCGGCGTCCCGTTCGGTACGTCCGTCCCCGTGACGTTTACGAACACCTACACGTGGGGCTGCAGTCCGACCATCGGCAAGACGTTTAGCTCCACCGCTCTCAACGGTCTCGCCGGATGCGTCAAGTCGTACGGCTTTCCGAACGGGGTGAACGTCGGCTCGCCCACGAATCCGTCGGTGATACCGCCAGGCGCGCCCGACACTTCGTATAACGACACGGCGATTACGAAGGTGCAGTACACGAAGAACTTCGGATCGTCGGCCTTCCTTCGCCTCTACGGCTTTACGTTTTACAGCAACTGGTTCCTCAATGCCCCCTACAACATCAGTTTCTGCTATTTCTTCTGTAATCTCGCACCCGATTACGAGCTCAGCACGCACACGCGCGGTCTCAGCCTGGAGTTCCAGGATCAGCTCAACGAGCAAAACCTGCTCAGCATCGCGGGCTCGTACACGTCGGCCCGGATCGTTCGCGATAACAACGGATTTTACAACCTCGGCGGCGAGGGCAACTTTGCCAACGTCGTCAACGCAGCCGCTCCGTATAGCGGGTATTGCTACAATCCGAGCGTTAGCGGGACGACGGTCGTCAACTGTCACGGCAACGAGACACCGTTAGGGCCGGGTTACAGCGTCCCGTCGGTCGGCAATTCGTGCCCGATCCCGGGCAAGCCGCAAGATGGCAGCACGTGCACCTACATGGTTTCGGAGAACGGCCTCAACGGAACGTACAGCGGCATGGTCCCGAACTTCTACGGAGCCTCCATTACGGATCAATACCGCCCGACCGATCGGTGGCTGCTCAACGTCGGCGTGCGGCTCGACAGCTTCGGCTTCGTCGGTCAGAACACGCTGGTTCCGCCCCTCGGCGGCAGTGCGCAGGCGCGAGCGTTCTGGTTCAACGCCTACAACCTCGACAACTGCATCAACACACTGACCGGGGCGCCGTTCGCGAATCCGGCTCCAGGAAAGCGCGTGCCCGACGGGTTCCCACATCGCCAACGTGCAGAACGTTCCGGCGAACTTCACCTACAATATCTGGCAGCCGCGCATCGCGGGAACGTATACGGCGAGTCCGAATGACGTGTTCCGGTTCTCCTACGGCCGCTACACGGAGGCGCCGAACACCGCGTTCGAGCAGTACAACACACGCCAGGAGGACCTGGCGGATTACATCGGGTCGCACTTCCTGCAGTTCGGCCGCAACAGTCCCGGATATCCGATCCAGCCGCCGACCTCGATCAACTACGACATCTCCTGGGAGCACCGGCTCAAGAACACTGACTGGTCGTTCAAGCTGACGCCCTTCTTGCGGCAGACGCAAGACCAGATCCAGCAGTTCTTCCTGATCCCGCAAAACGGGTTCGTCTCCGGCCTCAACGTCGGCAGCCAGCGCAGCGAAGGCCTCGAGTTCCAGTTGCAGAAGGGCGACTTCTCACGCGACGGCATCTCGGGCTTGCTCTCGTTCGCCTACACGAACTCGTACGTCCACTATGGACCGATCGCCGCCGGCTCCTCGGGATCGACCGTGCTCGCGCCGATCAACAACTCGATCGCGCAGTACAACGCCTACACGAAGTTCTGCGCGACGCATCCAGGCGGGCTGAACACGATGTGCGGCGGCAGCCCGTCGAACGGCATCACGGCGAACGCGTGCTATACGGCGACCGGCACGCCGGTCGCGGGGTTGCCGGGGGGCGCATGTCCGAAGGGCGACATCGCCAATCCGTACTGGCTCGCGGCGCCGCAAGCGCTGGTCAACACGGCGCAGAACTTCCCGACGTACGACACGTTCCCGGGTTCGCTCGGCTTGGCCGCGCAGGGCTTCGGCTCACCGTACGTCGGGACGTTGCTGCTCAACTATAAGCACCAGCGGTTCGCGATCACGCCGTCGTTGCAGTTCCAGGGCGGCGGCAAGTACGGCATCCCGATCACCTCGGCCGGCATCGATCCGGCCAGCGGTTGCGGCAAGCCGCTCTTCGGCGATCGCTACAACGCGTCGACCTGTCCGGGCGTGGTGGACATTCCGAATCCGTTCACCGGGGCGTTCGATCCCGATCGGCGCCTTCACCGAACCCAACGAGCTGATCGCGAACTTGCAGCTCTCGTACGACGTGAGCCCGCGAATTCAGCTCGTCGGACAGCTCACCAACATCGTGAACTACTGCTGGGGCGGTACGAAGGAGCCGTGGACGTTCGCCGACGGCAACATTTGCTCGTACAATAATCTGGAGGGAACGGTCTACCCCGTCGCGCCGTACGGAACGCCGGGCGCGATCGTCAACCCGCCCGGATTTTCGGGCTCGCAAATCCAGCCGTTCCGTAGATTCCCCTACGAGCCGCAGCTGGGACCGGCCATCATCACGGCCTTGAACGGTTCGTATAAGACGCCCATCCAGTTCTACTTCACGGCAAACGTCAAGATCTAGCTAGGGTTCTGGAATCCACAGCCGCGTCGGTCGCAACTACGGTGCGATCGACGCGGCGATCTTTTGAAGCTCGCTGCGCCCGAGCTCGCCAACGAGCGCGTAGTGGAGCGTCGCGTCGCTCCACGCGAGCAGCGCCATGGCGCCGTCCTCGGCGTATTGCGCGGTGCGTCCGCCGACCTGCGTTTGCTCCGTCTGCAGCCCCGCCATGTCCAGAGTCGAGGCCGACGCGTTTTCGAACAGAGAAAACGTCCGTATGCCGTCGGAATACAGTACGTGAACGGTGCGCACGCCCTTGAGCTCGACGAGGCTCCCCTCGACCGGCGCGAAGCCCTCGGGCAGCGCCTTTGGCGCGCGGGCGGGGAAGCCGGCGCTGCGGACGACGCTGCCGGGGCTCTGGGGCGGTTCTCCGAACGTCGGTCCCTGCACGAGCTGATATTGCTTCGGGAGCGCGAAGTCCGCGGTCGAGATCGCCGCCGTGTAGCGCACGCTCTGAAAGCGGACCTCGCCGACCAGCGAGCCGTTGAGCGCGAACTCTTGTTTGTCTAAAACGATCTTCGTCTCTCGATCGATCCGCACGAGCATCGCCGGCTGACGGTTGTACTTATTGATCAAAACGATCGCGACCACGCTGCGCCCGTCGAACGTCTCGTCGTCCTTGCGAGCGAACTGATAGTTCTTGCGCAGCAGCGCGGAGTTGTCGTTGATCGCGATGCGGTCGTCGAGCGCGGCGTTGCGCGTCTCGACGATGCGATGCCGCCGCGCATCTACTGAGAAGCTCAGGTCGCCCTTCGAAATCACCGAGTCGCCCGAGAGGGCCGAGGGCGCGCTGTACACGCGGAGCGTGAGATCCGGTGCGCGGTGTTCGATGCGGTAGACCGATGCCTCCGCCGCGTGGCTGCCGAACCGCACGACCTCGACCACGCCCGCATACGAAACGCTCGACGGCGCGGCGATCGCCGCGAAGAGCAGCGCGTCCGGACCGGGACGCACGGAACCCGCCGCCGAGAGCGCGACGCTGCCCGCCAGCACGGCGAGGCCCGCGATCGCGCTACCGCGTCTGATCATCCGACGTCAGCATGGCCGGTATCGGTGCGTCTTCCGAAAAGGGCGTCGTCGCCGTGAGCGCGGCGTGATTGTTGACGTAGTACGCGGCGTTGATCGGCGTGGCGCCGCCCGCATGGTGTCCGCTCATTCCGAAGTACAGCGCTACGGCCAGCGCGGCCGCGGCCGGAATGAGGACGACGGGGCGGACCAGCGCGCGTAGCCTGTCCCACGCCGAGGGCGCCGTCGCGTCCGCGACGGCGTCGCGAATCGCTAAGACGACCCGGTAGGGAAGCTCGCGCTCCTCCGGACGCGCGTGCGCGCGGAGCAGTTCGCTGAGCGAGGTCTCGGCCTCATACGCCTGAGCGCACGGCGAGCACTCCGCGAGATGCGCGTGAACGGCGGCATCCTGCGCCGGCGGCAGCTCACCGTGAAGGTAATCGACGAGTTGTTCCGGCGTCGGATGCGTTGGATTCATGGTGACGATTTCATATGACGGGTGACGAGTTTGCGAAGTTGCCCCCGGGCGCGGTGCAGGCGCGAGCGAACGGTTCCGACGGAGCAACCGATGATCTCGCCGATTTCTTGGTAGCTAAAATCCTCCACGTCGGCGAGCAGCACGATCTCGCGCTGTTCCGCCGCCAGTTCGGAAAGCGCTTTCGAGACCGGTTCGCTGAGATAGCCGTCCATATATTCCTCGATGGGTTGAACCGCGAGCGGGCGGCCGCTGCCGAATTGCTGGGGCTCATTCGCTTCCGGGATCTCTTCCTGATAACGTCCTTTACGGCGCCGAAGTTCGTCCCGATGGAGGTTTGTGACGATCCGATAGATCCAGGAAAGGAAGGAGGTCCCTGGTTTAAAGCTGCGCCACGCGCGAAAGACGCGGATGAACGCTTCCTGGGTCAGATCGCTCGCATCGGTTTCGTTGCGAGTTAGGCGGTAGGCGAAGTTGTAGGTCGGCTTGCCATATCGTTCCATGGCATGCTCTAAGAACGCCCTCTGCTCCATAGCCCAGCCACTACGCTTCCTTGCCTTCCTTCAAGCGCCTGCGCCCTCGAAGGTCCCTAGGATGAGACGGGTGGCCAGAGCACGCGTGCGACGACCCACAGGCCCGCCAGCGCGATCGCCATGAGGATCACGAACAACGACAACTCGAGCAGGGCGACCCCAGCGAACTGGTTGCCTCCGCAGATCGCGACGACGTCGGCGATTAGCGCGAGCTTGAAACGCTCGAACGGACTAGCGGCGGCGCCCGAGACGGCCCTCGCCTCCGAGATCACGGCGCTCGGATCCCAGTCGGCCGTTTTCACGACATAGGCGACGCGCCCGGTGGGCGCGACCACGAACAGCTTGTCGTCGTGGAGAAAGTTGCTCGTGCTGACGCGCATCGAGCTTATCTCGAATGCATTCAGCAGCCGCTGGATGGTGGATCCGGTCGAGGTGAGGAGCGCCCAGCTCCCGCGCCTGGCGCCGTACGCGTCCGCGTAGCGCCGCAGCACAACGGGCGAATCGTACTGCGGATCGAGCGTGATCTCAGCGAGCGCGAAACGCGCGGGATCGAGGTGGGCCTGAAGGTATGCGAACTTCGCGCTGATCGCCGGGCAGAGCGTCCGGTCTGGGCAGCGCGTGAAGACGAACGACAGCAGCAACGTCTTGCTCCGAAAGGCGCGATCGAGCTGAACCGGTCGAGCGCTCTGGTCGACCAGCAGGGCCGGCGGGAGCGTGCCGCCGAGCACGACGGGAGCGGCTTTCCCTGAGTCCGGAAGGCCGGGCGCGAACGGTGCCGCCGCGACGGGATAGAGCAACGCCGGCGGGCGCGCCGCGTCCAGGAACGCGTCGAGGTTCGTGCCGGGCTCGAATGCGGCGCTCGGCCGCAGGACGTAGCGCCGTATGCGCTCGGGGAGCATCTGCGTGACGGGCTCGGTGCGAACGATCGCCGATCCATCGCGCAGCGTGTCGAGCACGACGCCATGAACCGGGATGAGCGAGACCGCGGCGAGCGCCAGCGTCGCGATCACGCGAGCATCTCGGCGACGATGCGCGCGATGGACGCCTCGGAGTCGCTCTGGTCGCGCAGCGCTCGAATCCGGCCCTGCCGATCGATCAGAAAGATCACCGAGCTATGCGCGTATTCATCGTGTGGCATCCGTTGCGACCACACGTGATACGCGTCTTCCACGGCAGCGATCTCGTTGGGCGTGCCGGTCAACCCGACGAGCCGGCTCGAGCCCGGCTCGAATCGAGCGAAAAAACGATGCAGCGCCGAAGGCGTATCGCGCGCCGGATCGACGGTCACGAACGCGACCTCGGCATCGCGAGCTCGCACCCCCAGCGCGCGCGTCAGATTCGACAGCTTGCCGAGCGTCGCCGGACAGGTGTCGGCGCAGTGCGTGAATCCGAACGTCAGCAGCACGACCTTTCCGCGCTGCGCGGCGAGGCTCCACGGGTGGCCCGCGTCGTCCCGCAGCGTGAAGTCCGGCGCGATGCTGCCGCGGCTGCAGCCCGCGATGCACGCGATGCAAGCGAGCACGACCAATCCGCCAAGTCGGTTCGGCACGGACTTATTGTACGCCAGGGGTTCGGCGGGCACTAGGGCAACGAACGCAGCATGAACGCTGCGGTCTTCATCGTCCGCGTGCTGTTGGGTGCGCTGCTCTTGGCCGCGGGGGCGCTCAAGGTCGGGCACGCTCCGGAACTCGCGGCGAGCATCGCCGGCTTTCGGTTGCTTCCGGCCGCCATCACGGGCCCGCTCGCGCTCGCGCTGCCGTACTTCGAGCTCTTGCTGGGGTTGTATTTGGTCGCGGGCCTGTTCACCCGCGTCGTCGCCGCGATCGCCGCGGTGCAGTTCGTGCTCTACAGCGCCGCGATCGCCTCCGCGGTGCTGCGCCACATCGCCGCCAACTGCGGATGCTTCGGCCCGGGCGACGCGACCGTTGCGGACTGGCCCCACGTGGCCTTCGATCTGCTGTTGGCGGCCGCGAGCCTTTTCGTCGCGTGCGGAGCTCCCGGAGCGCTGGCCTTCGATCGACGGCTGCGCAGCGCGTGACGAGCCGCACGTGGGCCTTCGCGACGCTCGCCATCGTAGCGCTCATCGCGATCGCGGCCGTGGTCTTCTATTACGTCGGTCCCGGACATCACCGCGTTCAGACGGCGTCGGAGTCGCCGATCGTCGGTAAGGCGCAGGTCGGTCAGACGGCACCCGAGTTCGAGGTATCGACGACCGGCGGCCTGTTCGATCTCGCGACCGTTACCAAGCCCGTGTTCCTCGAGGTGTTCGCGACATGGTGTCCGCACTGTCAGCGCGAGACGGTCGTCGTGGACAGGCTCTACAAGAAGTATCGTTCGCGCGTCTCGTTCGTCGCCGTTTCGGGCAGCGACACCGCGATGGACGGCACGTCGGCCTCGTCGGAGCTCGACGTCTTAGACTGGGCGAAGCGCTTCAACGTACAATATCCGGTCGCATACGATCCGCTGCTGAACGTGGCCAACCTCTATCTCCAAGGCGGGTTCCCGACCTTCGCGCTTATCGGTAAAGACAAGAAGGTCGCCTACCTCAACAGCGGCGAGATCTCTTTCGGTGACCTCGACGCCGCGGTGCAAAAACTGCTGCGCTAGCGCGCTAGTCGTTAGGCGGAAACGCGTAGTTCGGCGGCGGAACGGGGTTGCCGATCATCAAGACGATCTGTTGATGCGCGCCGAGCGGTATCGCGCTCAGCTCGCCGTCGTATTTGGTGCCGTTGACGTACGCGGTGACGGGGCCGACGATTCCGGCGACGTCCTCGCGTTGCAACGGCTGCCCCCAGATGTCGAAGAGCATGCCGAGAGTGTAGCTTCCGCCCTGCGGCGGAGCGATGTCCGGCGCCTCGAGGTGGATGAGGCCGCTGGAGTCGTGGGTGTGGATCCAGTACAGACAGCCGCCGGCGAGGCTCGGAGCGAAGCCGATATACTGCGGCACCTGAATCTGTTTGCCGTTATTGAAGATCGCGAGGTGGCTGTGAACGTGTAGCGTCGCATACTCCTGCGCGCCGCAACCGATGCCGTCCACGGCCTGGCCGCGACCGCCCTGCGCCGTGTCCGGATACTTGCCCTTGAAGAACTTCGCGCCGAGCGACTGACCGTCGGTGAGCTGTATCGGCTTGGCCGATGCGTTCGGGCCGGGCGTCGGCGTGGCATAGGCCTGCTGGACCTTGCGGTTCTGCCACCAGTTGAGGCCGGCGAAGATGACGATCAGCGCGACGATCGCGATGCCGATGCCGATGTACACGGCGCGCATCGGGTCGCGGCGCGGCGGCGGGGCGGCGCCTCCGCGGGCTTGGCGGCGGCGTTCGGCACGACTGGGTTGTGACATGGATTCCTTCTAGTGAGGCATGGCCCGCAGCGGTGCGGCGACCGGCGGGTCGGAGAGGTCGAGCGGGCGCCCGGGCACCAAGTAGTTTGTGACGTAATCGGTTACGGCGTCGGCGAGCGGCGTCACCGGGCGGTCGTAACCGGTCGCCCGCAGCCGGTCCATGCGCGCGCAGGTGTAGTACTGGTACTTGCCGCGCAGATGCAGCGGCATCTCGATGAACTCGATGCGGTCTGGCATCTCGAGGGCGTGGAAGATCGGACGCACCAGCTCGAGCCACGTGTGCGGCGTCCCCGAGCCGACGTTGAACAGGCCTGCGGCGCCGGACTGCGCGAGGTGCAGGGTCATCTCCACGGCGTCCTTCACGTAGATGAAATCGCGCTGCTGCTCGCCGTCGCGATACTCCGGCCGGTAGCTCTTGAACAGCCGCACGCCTCCGGACTCGTGGATTTGTTCGTATGCCTTCTGCACGATGCTGCGCATCTCGCCCTTGTGGTCTTCGTTTGGTCCGAACACGTTGAAGTATTTGAGGCCGCAGACCCGTTGATCGAGCCCCGTGCGGGCGGAGTACAGGTCGAAGAGCTGCTTCGAGTATGCGTATGCGTTGAGCGGACGGAGCTCGTGCAGGTCGATCTCGTCGGAGAGATCGGCCTCAAGGGCGCCGTACGTCGCCGCCGAGGACGCGTAGACGAGCCGGGCCTCCTGATTGACGGTCCAATGCGCCAGGTTCTTCGTGTATTCGTAATTATTGCGCAGCAGGTAGTCGGCGTCGTTTTCGGTCGTCGAAGAGCAGGCCCCCAAATGGAAGACCGTCTGGACGTCGCCGAACGTGGCGCCCTGCGAGCGCCTGTCCTCGAAATCGTCGGCGTCGAGGTAGTCCGCGAAGCGCAGGGGAACGAGATGCTTCCACTTCTCGGAGCGGTCCAAGCGGTCGACGACGAGGATGTCGTCGACTCCTCGCCGATTGAGCGCCCATATAACGGCGCTGCCGACGAGGCCGGCGCCGCCCGTAACGACGATTCTCCCGCGTTCTAAGTCGTGCATTGCTCCAACGCACGATAATCCCGCGGATCAGAGGTCGAGTCCTTCCTGAAACCCCGTCGAGGCGACCTATTGCCTAAACCGCACGCCTATGCTGAGCGCGAGCGCTGCGACCGCGTGTTCGACATCACCGGATGCCTGGACAACCTGCGGCGGCTCCTGCCGCCTAAGTTCAAGCTGAACGGACACGCGGTCACGCTCTACGGAGTCTGCGCCGCCTGCGCGCGCTAGCGAAGCACGGCTTCGCTAAAACGGCGCGGACAGGCGAAGCAGGAAGTTACGGCCGTTCGCAATCTGCGTCGTGTTGAAGCCGTTGGCGACTTTGATGGCGTATTGGTGGTTGAGCACGTTGAGGACTTGCAGGCTCAGCCCGAGGCCCTGATCTTCTCCGGTACGGCCCGGCGTGAGGGTTCGCCCGAGCGAGAAGTCGAGCGTCGTGTGCGCCGGGAGCGTTCCGTGTAGACTCACATTGGCGTCTTGAAACGCGACCGGAAAACCGCTGCCGTAGTTTCCTTGCAGTGTGGCGTACCAGAGCTTTGGTGCCGGCCCGAAGCGATGCGTGTACCCGGCAGTCGCGTCGACCGTCTGACTGTGATCCTCGAGCGAGAGCTGCGCCTGGCATGATATGCCGGTTGGATTCGGCGGAAAGAGAAACTCCGAACCCGAGATGCAGGCCGCGTACGATGCGGAGACCGTTCCGGTCAGAAACCACTGGTCGCCGCCGAGCTCCTGTTCCTGCAGGCGTACCTCCGCCCCGTGATTGATGCCGATCGAGTTGTTGTAGACGGCGAAGATCGGCGTGTTCAACAGCTGCGACGTATCGAGTACGTTGACGACGCTTTTTGCGAAGATGTTGAGAGAACCGGTAAAGCGCGGATTAAACGAGTGCGTGACGCCCGTTTCATAATAAGCGTCGCTCTCCGGTTTGAGGTCGTAAACAGGATGCGTCGTCGTGCAAGGCGACTGCGCCGAAAGCGCCACGCAAGCTTGGCGAACGTCTTCCAGAAACGGCGCCGCGTAGAACCGGCCGTAAAACAGATGCGCAACGTTCTTCCCGCCGTCCCAGATGCTGACGCCGATGCGCGGGCTAAGCTGCCACCCACCAACGTAACCGGTAGAATGATCGTAACGCAATCCGTAGTTCCAAACGACATAGGGCGACATCTGCCACTTGTCCTCGCCGTAGATTCCGATTTGCGATCCGGCTTGGCCCTGGGGCACCGCAAATGTGGAGTAGTACGGTACCGCGACGGTGCCGCTCGACGCGCATTTCACGTAGTAACACGCAAACTGCTGCGAACCGGTCGCGAACTCGCGATCGACGTCGATGCCGATCTTCCACGCATGGTTTTGCGTGGCACGAAAGTCGGAGGCGCGCAAACCAAGGTAGCTGGCGTATTGGTTCTGATTCAAACCAATCGCGTGGACGGTCTTATCGCAGGTCGGCGGACAGATACTAAAATTCGGCTCGACCGCCAACACGTCGAGGGGAAGATCGCCGAAGTAATCGATGCGCGTCGAACGCCACCACGGGATGACTTGGAAGACTCCGTTGCCGTCTTCAGAAGTCCGGGTCCAATTGAGATTCGAAAAGCGGTCGTATTCCAGCTGCGTGTCCAGCGTGCCGGGTACGCTCACGACCGGGTCGAACCCATTGGTCGGATCCGTGTTGATCGGGATTTGGTACTGCGAGAACTGGTTTGAATAGTCGAAGGCCAACGTATCGCGCGATCCGAGCTGGGTGACCGCGCGAAGGAATTGATCGCTGCTCGAGCTCGCATCGTTGATCGGCACGTAGGTCGGTGCATCGAGTCCGCGATTCGTCACGGAGTTGTTTGCGCTCAAGAAGACCTCGCTCGACCCGAAGCGTGACTCGAGGTCGAACGTGCCTAGGCCCTGACCTTGATTGCCGATGCCGCCGGTTACCAAGCCGTACGTTCCCTCGGGAATGTCGGTTGGCCGGTTGCTGATGATGTTGACGACGCCGCCCATCCGGTCGCCGCCGTATTCGGCAGGAATCGCGCCCGTCAGCAATTCGAGCGAGTTGATGAGCTTGGGGTCGACGATTTCCGCGAAGTTTGAGGTCGTCGCGAGTGGCAGCGGCGCGCCATCGATGTTGTAAGTGACCCCGTGGAAGCCGTTGATCACCGGCTCGTTGTACGAGAACTGCACGACGCCCGGCAGCGTTTCGATGAGACGATCGAGGCTGTTGTTGACCGGCGATGACTGAATCGTGCTGCGGCTGAGCTGGTTGACCGAAGGTGGGTTGGCCTGGGCGCCGGCGTGAGCTGTGACGGTCGTTTGCGCGATCTGCTTGAGCGTCGACAGGGGCATGTCGACCCTCGCGACGCCCCCGCTCGTCACCGTCACCAGGACGTCGAGCGTGGCGGCGCCTTTAACGGACGCCACGACGTGATACGTGCCGAAGGGCACCTGCGAGAAGACGAACTCGCCGTTGGCCGCGCTGACGGCGGTGAACTTCGAACCCTCGCCTTCGAGCGTCACGGTGACGCGGGGCGTGGGCTTACCGTCGAGCGTGACGGTTCCGCGGACCAATCCGGTCACGGCCGCGAGGGTTGGGGCTGCGTATGAAAACGTCAAGAACGCGGCGACGAACGCCGCAAGAACACGGGACATGAGATCCTCCGATCGGAGAGAGTGCGATTAGCGCGCGACTACGCGCAGAGCGCCAAAATGATCGGAGGAGGGCGTGCGAAGCGGCGCCGTCCGCACAGGATGCGGCGAAGTGGCGCCGGGGTTTCGGGACGCCGCGACCAGCACGGCGTCCGCGGTGCGAAGGTGAGTCGTGCGATTGCGAAGACTACGCGCGCGAGCCACGCGACGGCAAGAACGGCGATCTGCCGGACGATCGCGGCGGCGAGGGCGAGGGCCAGCAGAATTGCAAGCGGCGGGGCGCCGGCGTGATGCGGCTCGATGGCCTCGGCGATGCCGAACCACAGCGCCGTCGCCGCGCCGAGAGCAGCCAGGCTGGGAATGCGATCGCTCAAACGCGCCGCCAAGACGCTGCCGTCCGGCGTGCGGCCGGCGGAGCTCCACGCGATCGCGCTCGCGGCGAGGAGCAGGCCCAGAACGGCCGCGATCGCGACCTGGACGAACGCGGCGTGATAGCCGCCACCCATGGCGTGCTCGTTGCCATAGAGCGCCGCGTGGGCGCCTAGCGAGGCGAGCGAGCCCAGGGCGAGCGCGCCTGGAACCTTCCGCGGGATCACCCGGGTCATTTCTAGGCCGGGGCAAGGGGAGACCTTGGGGCCGCGTCGTACTGACCCTGCCCCTTGGCGCGACGCTGGCCCAGTGGGAATGGAGCGGGGAAGTAACCTTTTACAGTCATGAGCACGCGAATCGTCGAGAACGCCGATACCGTTAGTCTGGTTTGCGCGCTGCTGGTGCGCTTTCCGGAGCTGGCGTCGATCCGCTCCGGCCCGACGGAGCGCACGGTGCGACTGACGTTCGCGGTGCGCCAGCGGCTGGACCGAGCCGCGCAGACGGGGTTGAGCGGGGTCCTCGAGGACCACGTGCGTAGCTTCTTGGCGTTGGCGAAGGAAGAGGCGACGGTGCTGCGCGTCGAGTGCGAAGGCGACCGGACGATGACCTTCGTGCACGTGACGCGCGACTTGGAAACCTTCACGAAGGAAGAGCTCGAGTTGCAAGTCGGGTTCTTCAACGACCGTTGGGGGGAGGCGCTCGTGCGCAACCCGCATCCGGACGATCACCTCGAGGCCGACCCGGCCGCCGACGACGAAGCCGCGCTCTATGCGGTCGAGGCGCTGCGCGATCCCGCGCAGTCCAAGAGTTTGGTCGGCTTTAGAGAGGAAAAGCGCGTGCTCGTCTACTTCTTGAAGTCGCAGAAGAAAGCCAAGGCGTCGGCTCGCCGATAGAACGCGCCGCCCTCAAGGTACTCCTCGTGGGGGACGTGGTCGGATCTCCCGGCCGCGATGCGTTGAAGCGCTGCGTCGCGCTGCTGCGGGAACAGTACCACATCGACGCCTGCGTAGCGAACGGCGAGAACGCCGCGGGCGGCTTCGGCCTGACCGCGCAGACCGCCCAAGAGATGTTTGACAGCGGGGTGGACTTCATCACCGGCGGCAATCACATCTTCGACAAGCGCGACTTCGCGGAGTACCTCGAAACGAGCGACCGTGTCATCCGTCCTGCCAACTACCCGCCCTCGGCGCCCGGCCGAGGTGCCGGAACGTTCACCGCCAACGGCGTCACGATCGCCGTCCTGAACCTGATGGGGCGGACCTTCATGCCGCCCTCGGACGACCCGTTCCGCTGCGCTGACGCGTGCCTACCCGAGCTGCGGTCCCGAACTGCGGTCGTCATTGTGGACGTCCACGCCGAGGCGACCTCCGAGAAGATCGCTTTGGGGCGCTACCTGGACGGCCGAGTCTCGTGCGTGTTCGGCACGCACACGCACGTTCAGACGGCCGACGAGCAAATTCTCCCGGGAGGGACGGCCTTCATCAGCGACCTGGGTATGACCGGGCCGACGGAGGGCATAATCGGAATGGAAGCCAAGGCCGTACTGGACCGGTTTCTGACCGGTCTCTCGGAGCGCTTCAGCGTGCAGCGCAATGGAATGCGCCAGTTTTGCGGCGCGGTCGTCACAATCGATCCAATCGCGGGAAAGGCGAGCGAAATTAAGCGCATTTTTCTCAAGGGTATCGCATGAACTCGGGCGTTACCCTGAAGGTCTCGGCGAAGAGCAATCCCAACGCGGTGGCCGGCGCACTGGCGGCAGCGCTGCGAGAGCGCGACAGCGTCGAGCTGCAGGCGGTCGGCGCGGGTGCGATCAATCAAGCCATCAAGGCAGTAGCGATCGCGCGCAGCTATTTGAAGGGCGCCCCGTTCGACGCGGTCTGCACGCCTTCGTTCGTCGTCGTCGCCATCGGCGAGAGCGAGCGAACCGCGATCTCGCTGCTGGTCGAACGCCGTAAATTAGAAGAGAAGGTTTCGAAAGTTGAAGATTGACCTGCATTCGCACACGCGGATGAGCGACGGCACGCTGTCGCCGCAAGAGCTGTCCGACTTCATGGGGGAGCGCGGCGTCGAGCTCTTTTCAATTTCCGACCACGACACGCTGGCCGCGTACGGGATGTTCGAGCCTCCCCAGGGAGCGCGCGTGATCACGAGCATCGAGATCAACACGACGTGGCGCGAGAACGAGGTCCACGTGCTCGGCTACGGGGTGCCTCTCGGGCCGTCGCCGATCAACGAGCTCCTGGAATACAATCAGACCCAACGCCGCCTGCGCGCGGAGACGATGGTGCAACGGCTTCGCCAGGCCGGCTACGCCATCACGCTGGAGGACGTGCTGCGGGAGTCCGGCGACGCGCTCGCGATCGGCCGTCCGCACGTAGCGAAGGCGCTCGTGCGGCTGGGCATCGTCGACAGCGTCGACGCCGCGTTTAAACAGGCGCTGGGGCGCGGCCGGCCGGGCTATGTGCCGCAGCACTACACGACGCCCGAGCACGCCATCGACAAGATCGCGGAGGCCGGCGGCATCCCCGTGCTCGCGCATCCCGGCCGGCTGAGAGACCGCGTGCTGATCGACGAGCTCGCCGGCCACGGCCTGCGCGGACTCGAGGTGTTCTATCCGCTGCACGAGGCGGCCGATACGGCCGAGTTTCGAGCGACGGCAAAGAAGCACGGCTTGGTGATGACCGGCGGCATGGACTTCCACGACATCCGCTATCACACGGCGGGCGTCGGCATGGAGGTGGACGCGGCGGACATCGCGCCGTTCCTCGAGCTCGTCGAAGTCTTTGCTTAGCGGCACGAAATGTTAAGCGCAGCGGCGCTGGCGGCCGCGATCAACGCGCCGACGCGCACGCCGCGGCTCGCCCACACCGTCGTCGCGGGCGAGGTTTACGACCTCGACTCGCATCGCGTGCTCTACGCGCGTAACGCCAACCTGCTCATGGTCGCGGCGTCGACGACGAAGTTGTTGACGGCGGGTACCAGCCTTGCGCTGCTGGGTCCAAACTTCCGCTGGACGACGCCCGTTTACCGCACCGGTCAGGTGGACGCGCAGGGTGTGCTGCACGGCGACCTCGTGCTCGTGGCCAGCGGCGATCCAAACCTCTCGCAGCGCATCCAACCCGACGGGACGCTCACGTTCGAGAACGAGGACCATGCCTATGACGGCTCGGCCGAAACGAAGGCCGTGCCCGGCGATCCGCTCGCCGTGCTCCGCGACCTTGCCGCGCAGGTCGCGAAGGCCGGCATTAAGCGCGTCGAGGGAGGCGTCGTCGTCGATACCTCGCTTTTCCCGGATCAGGGTGCCGAAGGCGGCACGGGCGTGATCGTGTCGCCGATCGTCGTGAACGACAACATCGTCGACGTCACCGTGACGCCGGGTGCACATCCCGGCGACCCGGCCAGCATCAACGTTTCGCCGCAGACGCCATACGTGCAGTTTCACAATAGAGCAACGACCGGGATGGCCAAGAGCGACGCGACGATCGACATGAGCGCCGATGCGCGGGACGCAGGCGGGAACCACTTCGTCACCATCACCGGCTCGCAGCCGGCCGGTCCGAGCGTGCTCTACGCCTATCGCGTTCCCGAGCCGAAGCTCTTCGCACAAGCGGCGTTCACCGTGGCGCTCGAAGGCGCCGGCGTAGCCGTAGCCGGCATGCCCGGCGGCGCCCAGCATAGCTATGCGGCGGAGGATCTGGTGGCGAAACACGTCTCGCCACCGCTCTCGGAAGACGTCTACATCACGCTGAAGGTCAGTGATAATCTGCACGCCGTGCTGATGCCATACATGTGGGCTACCTATCTGGCGCATGCGACGGGTGACTACCTCAAGAACGGCTTTGCGCTCGAGGCGAAGCTCCTGTCCGGCGCGGGCCTCACCGTCGGTCAGGCAGCGCAGCAAGACGGCGAGGGCAGCAGCGCCTATTTCACGCCCGACTTCATGGTGCATTACCTTGCTTGGGCTCGCGCGCAGACGTGGTATGCGCAGCTGCTGCGCGGCCTGCCGATCCTCGGCGTCGACGGGACGCTGGCCGACATCCAGCGCTCGTCTTCCGCGCGCGGCAAGATCTTTGCGAAGACCGGCACCGACGACAGCGACAACTATATCAATAACGGCGGCGTTTATGAAAAGGGCCTCGCCGGCTACACGACGACGCGCTCCGGGCGGCACGTCGCGTTCGCGTTCTACAGCGGGGCGATGAACGGCCCGCACGACGAAGATACGGGCCACGTCGCCGGCGAGATTCTCGGCGCCATGGCCGCGGCGACCTACGAGAGCCTGTAAGCTCGGCTAGCGCTTCGCGAGCGCAGCGTTGACCGTCGCGCGCACCAGCTCTAGGATGTTCGACGCCGCGCTTTCGTAGGATGCTAGCATCTCGGCCTGACTCGCGATCAACTCGGCGTTGCACATGTACTTGTGGTTGACGCGCACGTTGTACGCGCATCCGGCCAGCGCGGCGTGCGCGAACTCCGCGGCGCAGCCGACGTCGCTCGCGAGCGCGTTCGTCTTCGCTTCGCTCAGGCGCTGCGCGAGCTGGAGCACGCGCAGTGCAAGGCCGGCCGCGTGCAGCGGTTCCTCGGCGGCCCGCTGCAGCGCCGCTTCGAGGGCCTCCCGGCGCGCCTGCACCTGCGCTTCGTCGTCCTTGGGCAGGGCCTGCGCCGCCACGACGGCCGCAAACGCGGCCTCGTCGCGCCGGCGCGCCGCCGCCAGCTCCTCGCGGAGCCGGTCGGCCTCGGCGACGAGGTCCTCGAGCGGCACCGATGCGATTCTGCCGACCATCGCGACCAGAGCCGTGGCGATGGCGCCGATCAGCGCGGCGGCGCTACCGCCGCCCGGAACGGGATCTCGCGAGGCGAGCCGCCGCAGGTAGTCGTCCAGCGTTTCCACGCCCGGCAGAGTTGGCGGATGGGTTCGGTGAGCCTGCGGCGAAAGGGCGGCGTGCCATTTACCCCAAGCCCTAGGAGTTCATCTTGCCAGTTTTGGATCCAGTCCAAGGCGACGTCAAGGACCGTAGCCTTGCCGATGCGGGCCGTTCCCGCATCGCCTGGTCGGCCGCGTACATGCCCGTCCTCGCCCAGCTTCGCGACCGCTTCGAGATCGACAAGCCGTTGCGCGGCGTGCGCATCGGCGCGTGCCTGCACGTCACAACGGAAACCGCCAACCTCATGCTCGCGCTGCAGGCCGGCGGGGCCCAGCTCGCGCTCTGCGCCAGCAACCCGCTCTCGACCCAGGACGACGTAGCGGCGGCGCTGTGCGACTACGGCGTCGCGACCTATTCCATCAAGGGTGAAGATCACGCGACCTATTACTCGCATATCGAATCCGTGATCGCGACGCACCCGCAGATCTCCCTGGACGACGGCTGCGATCTCGTGACGACGCTCTTCACCAAGCACCCGGGCCAGCTGGCCAAAATGATCGGGGGCTGCGAGGAAACGACGACGGGTGTGATCCGCCTGCGCGCAATGCAGCGCGAGGGCGTGTTGCCCTATCCGGTGATCGCCGTGAACAACGCGCTGACCAAGCACATGTTCGACAATCGCTACGGCACCGGACAGTCGACGCTGGATGGAATCATCCGCGCCACGAACGTGCTGCTCGCCGGCCGCACGCTCGTCGTGGTCGGCTACGGGTGGTGCGGACGCGGCATCGCCGCGCGGGCCGCGGGAATGGGTGCGCACGTGGTCGTGACCGAGGTCGACCCCCGCAAGGCGATCGAGGCCACGATGGACGGATACCGCGTGATGCCGATGAGTGACGCCGCGAAGATCGGCGACATCTTCGTCACCGTCACGGGTAACTATCACGTGGTGCGCGAGGAGCACTTCAAATTGATGAAGGACGGAGCGATCGTCGCCAACTCGGGCCACTTCAACGACGAGCTGGACCTCGAATCGATCGCGCGCATGGCGCGCGGTAGGACGGAGCCGCGGGCGTTCGTGGAGCAGTACGTGCTGCACGACGGCCGCAAGATCTGCATCCTCGCCGACGGGCGCCTGGTCAACCTCGCCGCCGCCGAGGGACATCCCGCCGCGGTGATGGACATGTCATTCGCCAATCAGGCGCTGTCGACGGCGTATCTCGTGTCGCACCACGAGGCGCTGGAGAAGAAGGTCTACGACGTGCCGGTCGAGATCGACGAGGAGGTCGCGCGCCTCAAGCTCTCGTCGATGGGCATCGAGATCGACACACTCACGCCGGAGCAGGTGAAGTACATTTCGTCCTGGAGCGAGGGGACGTAGGTGGCGTACACGCGGCTCTTCACCAGCGAGTCGGTGACCGAGGGCCATCCCGACAAGCTCGCCGATCAGATCTCGGATGCCGTGCTCGACGCACTGCTCCGCGACGATCCGTATTCTCGCGTTGCGGTCGAGACGTTCGCGATCACCGGCCAGATTCACATCGCGGGCGAGGTGACGACCAAAACCTATGTGGACATCCCGAAGCTCGCGCGCGAGATCGTCCGCGACGTCGGCTATACGCGCTCGGCGATCGGCTTCGACGCCGAGACGTGCGGCGTCAGCGTTTCGATCGACGAGCAGTCGCCGGACATCGCGCTGGGCGTCGATCGATCGCTCGAGGCGCGCGCGGGCGACGACGACGAGTTCGAGCTCGTCGGCGCGGGCGACCAGGGCATGATGTTCGGTTACGCGTGCCGCGAGACCGAGGAGCTCATGCCGCTGCCGATCGTGCTGGCGCACAACCTCACGCGTCACCTGGCCGCGGTGCGCAAGAACGGCGACGTTCCCTACTTGCGCCCCGACGGCAAGTCGCAGGTGACCGTGGAATACGACGGCGACCGCCCGCGGCGCGTCGAAGCCGTCGTCGTCTCGACGCAGCACGATCCCGAGATTCCGCTGGAAGAGATCCGTCGCGAGATCACCGAGAAAGTGATCGACCACGTGATTCCGGTCGCGATGCACGACGACCGCACGCGCGTCTACGTCAATCCGACGGGTCGCTTCGTGATCGGCGGTCCGAAGGGCGACGCGGGCCTGACCGGCAGGAAGATCATCGCCGACACCTACGGCGGCATGGCGCGCCACGGCGGCGGCGCGTTTTCCGGCAAGGATCCCACCAAGGTCGACCGCTCGGGCGCCTACGCGGCCCGCTGGGTCGCGAAGAACGTCGTGGGCGCGGGTCTCGCCGACCGTTGCGAGGTGCAGGTGGCCTACGCGATCGGCGTCGCACATCCGATGAGCGTCTCGATCGAGACGTTCGGCACCGGCCGGCTTCCCGAAGAGCGCATCGCGACCGCCGTCACGTCGGTGTTCGATCTTCGGCCGGCGGCGATCATCCATCATCTGCAGTTGCGCCGCCCGATCTACAGACAAACGGCCTCTTATGGACACTTCGGCCGTCCGGATCTGGATCTGCCTTGGGAGCGGCTGGACCGGATCGACGCGTTGCGCAAAGCAACGGCTTTTAATGGAGAAGAGCTTCGTGTACCGAACTTTGCCGGTTAGACTCGCCGCCGTTGCTACCGCGTTCGCGGCGTGCGCCGCGCTCGCGCAAGCGACCACGTTTGTGCCGTCGCAGACGTTCAAGGCGGGAACGCGCATCCAGACCTCGCTAGAGGAACATCTCGACTCTTCGAAGCTGGCCTACGGCGACAAGTTTAGGCTGCTCATCGTGGATACGTCGTTGCCGGCGCTGCACGGAGGATACATCGTCGGCTGGATCACCGACGTTCGGCCGCCGACGGGATCCGACCGAGCTCGCGTCGGCTTCTTTCTGACGACCATCCATCTTCCCAACGGAAAGAAGAAGAGCATCACCGCGTACGTCGTCAACAAGGGCGTCGTGCAGATCAATCCCACGGCGCAGTACAAGCAGCGCCAGCAACTTTCGCCGATGACCGGCGTTCCGTACGGCACCGTCACGCCGGGGCCGATAGCGTGGCAGATGCGCCTCGGCAGCGGGCCTTCGACCGTCAAGCGCGAGCAATCGGGGACGCTGGGTGGATACGTCTACGGCACGAAGGCGAACGAACCGATCGTCGTCAACGCGGGCACGTTGGTAACCGTCGAGCTCGCCGAAAACCTAACTATCCCTTAGGGTGTAGCAACTGGTCCATCGTGCAAAGGCGCGGCGCCTTTTCCGGTCGCCAACGCAGCAGCCGCGCCGCGTGGCGAAAGCGATGTCCGGTGACGTGATCGAACGCCACCTCGACCACGATCTGTGGCCGAACGGGAAACCACTCTGAGGCCTCGCCGCGCCGCCAGCGGCTCGGTCCGCCCGGCGCCGTACCCGTGAACCCGGGCGGCTCGACGATCGGACGCAGCAGTTCGGCAGCGCGTTTGCGTTCCGTGGCGCTCATCGATCCGACGAAGCCGACGTGGTGGAGCTTTCCTTCGTCGTCGTAGAGCCCGAGCAGCAGCGACGCGACGGCGCCGCCGCTCCCGGCGCGAAAGCCGCCCACGACGCAGTCCGCCGTGTAATTGCGCTTGATCTTGACGGCCGCGTCCCGGCTGCCGAAAGCATAGGCGACGTCGCGTTTGGCGATGACGCCGTCGAGCCGCGCAAGACTGCCGCCGAGCCAGAGCTTGGCGAGCGTGACGTCTTGCGTGGCGGGTGAAAGCCGGACAGTCCGATCCTCCGCGAAGTTTCGGGTCACGAAAAGCTCGAGGCGTTCGCGGCGCTCGTGCAGGGCGCGCTGGTAGAACGCGCTGCGGCCCTCGACGAGCAGGTCGAAGACCACGTAGGATGCCGGAGTCTCCTGCGCGAGCCGGCGCACGCGGCTCGCGGCGGGATGGATGCGCTGGAGCAGGGCGTCGAAATCCGAGCCGTCGTCCGTCGCCACGAGCAGCTCGCCGTCGAGGACGAACTGCCGCGCGCCGGCTCTGAGCAGCGCCTCGACGATCTCGGGGAAGTAGCGCGTCAGCGTTTCGCCGGATTTCGATTGCACCTCGACGTCGCCGCCGTCGCGGAAGGCGATGCAGCGAAAGCCGTCCCACTTGGGCTCGTAGCTCCAGCCGTCGCCTTCCGGAATGCGCGCGACCGCGCGAGTCTCCATCGGCTCGATCGGCGGGCGAAGCAGCAGCGATTCAAACCGCGGCACGAGCGCCCGTGTCGGCAAACTTCGCGAGATTGAAGCGCCCGCTGGCGCGCAACAGAGGCTGCCACAGGTCGCCGATTTTAGCGAGGCGCTCGGGGACGTTGAAGATCGTGAAGTCGCCCGTCTCGCAGCCGGCCTCGATTTCTTCCCACGTGACCGGCGTGGAGACGGTGGCCGCTTCGTTGGGCCGCACGGAATAGATCGAGGCGAGGGTCTTGCCGAACGCGTTCTGGTTGTAGTCCACGAGAACGTGATTCGGCGGCCGGTTTGCGACGCGATAGATCGCGGTCAGGACGTCGGGGTGCGCCTTGGCCATGTGATGGCCGATCTGCTTGGCGACGGCCCAGACCTCGTGCTGCGTGAGGTCGCGGCGAATCGCGACGTAAATGTGCGCGCCTTTGCTGCCCGACGTCTTGGCGAACGGCGTCATGCCAAGACCGTCGAGTACGTCGCGAACGATCAGCGCGGCCTCGCGCACGACCGCGAAGGTCGCGCCCGGCGTCGGATCCAGGTCGAAGTGCAAGTAGAGCGGCCGATCCGGATCCTCGCAGAGCGAGTACCAGGGATTGAGATCGATGCATCCCAGATTGATCAGCCAGAGCAGCGCCGCGCGGCCGTCGACGAGGGGAAAGTCGATGACGTTGCCGGAGCTGTGTTCGATCGAACAGGTCCGGATCCACGGCGGCCGCGGCGACGGCGTGCGTTTCATATAGAAGAAGTCGCCGGTGACGCCGTGCGGATAGCGCTTCATTACCATCGGGCGGTCCGCGACATGCGGGATCAGCGCGTCGGAGATGCGCAGGTAGTAGCGCAGCAGGTCGCCCTTGGTGAGCTTGAGCTTTGGAAAGTAGATCTTCCGCAGGTTCGTCAGCGCGACGCGGCGCCCGTCGACGTCAAGCGTCGCATCGTCGACGTCGCTCGGAATCGCCACGGCATCGCGCTCGCGCCTGGGACGCTCGGCCATCCGGGCATATACCCGCAAGGCAGGGTGGCGTTCCTGGCCGTGGAACCAGGGACCGCCGGCCGCGAGCTGCCGAGCCGTTCCGGATTAGCTCAGTTGGTAGAGCAGCTGACTGTTAATCAGCGGGTCGTTGGTTCGAGTCCAACATCCGGAGCCATTTGAAAGCCCTGATAAATCGGGGCTTTCCTTATTCTTACCGGTTGCTTCGACGGGGGCGTAGGGCAGGCCGTAGGGCAAAAGGGTTTCCCTAGTTGAGTTTACGGATATGCTTCGGCTTTATGCCGCCGTTCTCAAGGACGTCGAAAAAGGAGCCCTTGGGCATCTCCGCAGCCTCCTTTACAATGTTGGGCCATGCACGGAAGAAGCACGGTATCTGCCTTAAAATGCGCCACTCCGAAAAACCGTTGGGGAAGAAAAATGCGCGACCTTTGTGGCGCTGATACAGCGCGCACTCAACGTGCGTCTTTCCTCGGACCTTGACTTGCGCCTTGTCGGCCGTCAGAACTATAAATCCTTCGCGACAGACCCGCGGTATCCACACCCTGTCTTTCGTGTCAGCACTATAAAGGTCGGTCAAATAGATGACGTCCTCGCCAAAAAGCTGCAGCGACGCCGCAAAGTTTTGCGAGAGGCATACATCGAGGAAGAATGTCAAGCGGCCGGGCGAGCCGCTCTTCGTATTCGATCGCATCCCACGCCGGCCACGGGCACCCGATACCAGGATGCGATCTTCTTAGCGTCCTCTCCAGACTTGTACATGCCATAAAGAGCATAGGTTGGCACTCCGGTCTCGCGATCGATCGGAGACCCAAAAGAACGCTCTGGGTCTAGCACGACGGAGCGGTCTTTGCCAAGCGGAGTTACTCCGTCGGCGACTCGCCGTCGTAGACGATTATGTCGCGAAGAAGAGGCCGCACGATACTCTTGAACGCTCGATTCAGGGTTCCCATCGCCACTAACCCATCGTGGGCGGCCGAGCTCTAATGAATGCCTCCCCCCCGTAAACGCTCCATTTCTTAGAGGCGAATGGGTAGTCGCCGTATTCCTCGCGAGCGTGAATATAGGCGTCGCGAACGTCGCGCATTTTTACGCCTTCCGACGCATCGCGCCGACCGTCATCAACTCGACCAACTCAAGAAACCGGATCGTGTCCTTGTCGGCGATTCTAAGGTCGTGCGGTTGGATAACAGAGGTGTAACCCCTTATGGCGTCCTTGCGTCCATGCCGCCACCTTCGCAGTTGCTTGCCGCTTATCTTGAGGGACAGGGCAGCCGTTAATATTTGGCTCGCCTCGTAAACCGAGTAAAGCCCCATCCCAAAGAAATCATCGACGTCGGCGGCAGCAGTCACCGAGGCACCATGGCGGCTGATTTTGCCTCCCCGAGAAAAGAGCCCCCTGAGCACCTCTAGTTCCCTCCTACGGAATCGAACAGGTGTTCGGCCATTTCGGTCCGAAGTCCGGCCAGAAATCATTATCCGGCCCTCATTCGCCCGAAAGAAGTCGTCCAGCTTGTCGGCAACCGACCGCCCCGTCCCCTCATAGCAATGTCCGTACACGTCGACGGTTGTGCGAATACTCGAGTGTCCCATGCGCTCACGGGCGACCTCTATCGGCACGCCGACGTGCCCCATCAGCGACGCTGCCGTATGCCGCAGGGCGTACATGCGAAGACCGGTCGGGAAACGGTAGTCTGTATCGCCAGCTTCGCGGGCGTCTTTGGCGAGCACGGCGGCTTTGAGGAGTAGCGGCTTCCACCAGCGGCGGCAGAGGTTTGAAAGCCGGATGGGCGCGCCATCCGGTGACGTGAAGACGAGCTCGCCGCTGCCTTCGGCGAGACAGAGTTTTAGACGCTCGCGAAGGGCCTCGACGGTGATTTGCGGCAGGTCGATCCGACGACGACGCTTCGGATTCTTTGGCGCTTCCAGCGTCGGTCGATAGCCGTGCGCCTTCGCCTCGACGAGATCATGGCTCACGGTCAGGTATCGCTCGGACAAGTGAACGTCGCAGCGACGCAGGCCGAACATTTCGCCGGGTCCCATCGTGCTCGTAAGCGATAGGACGACGACGGCTTCGAGCCGATCGCCTTTGGCGGCTTTGAGCAAGTAGGAAACCTCGACCGGCGAGAGCGCACGCTGCTCGCTGCGCGCCACCTTCGGACGGCGAACGTTTGCCGCGACGTTCTGACCTAAAACCTCCTCCTCGACCGCATACTGAAGAACGCGGTGAATGAGCCCGTAGACGGCCCGCTTCGTGCGCGGCATGGAGTCGAGCGTTCCAAGATGGGCCTTTACGTCGTGAGATTCTAAGTCGATCAGAGGGACGGAACCGATCTTACCGAGGTGCTTCCGTGATGCCCACTCGTAGAAGCCCTTCGTTTTTGCACGTATCTCGCCGGCCACGAACGCCCGCTCGATCCAAAGGTCGATGAATTCTTTGAGGCGAGCTGAGCCGTCACTCTTTCCGCGCCGGCCGACATACTTCGCAGCGCGTTCCTCGACCGCGACCTTGGCAGCCCGGCTGTTGTCGCCGAGCCGCCCGTAGAGTTTCTTGCGTTTGAGTCTCCCGTCTACGACTCCAAGCGTGACCTGTGCGACATACCGATTCATCGACCAATATATGCTGCAGCCATCGCCATTCGCGCGACGAGATTGCCTACGGCCTTTCACGTTTTTGCTTCCTTCTGCCGCGCTTCGGCGCAGGCGTGTGCCGCCCGAATCACACGACGCACGGCGGGCGTGAGGCGTTCAATATAGGTTTTTCCGTCCCTCAAGATCACCGCGTCGTCACTCATGCTGTTTTCCTCTTCTTGTTTTCTAGGGCTGGCGAATCTCGGCTCGGACTTGGTTCGCCGTTAGAGCCTCCGGGATAGCGTCTTGCGGTGCGGCGTTTAAGTGCCCAAGCGAGAGCGACGTAAAATCCCGACCACACACCATCAAGCCCCTTTCACGAGCCGACTTGTCCGCTCTGAAAATTAAGGATCGCCGCGAGATCGTATTTCGCATTCGCTAGCGCTTGATGAGCACGATCGTATAGAGGGCGGACCTCTGCCACGGCCTCCGCGAGCGCATTGCTCTGATCGTTCATGTCGCTTCCGTAGCTCCGAGACGAATACTCCGTCGGCAGAGCGCGGAATCCGCCTCCAGCGTTCATCGGCGTCGACGCCGTAGCTGCGACGTGCGCCAGCGGTGTCAAGATGCTTGGTATGCACGCTAAGGTCCA